>NZ_CP015737.1:0-620539 GCF_001652565.1 Shinella sp. HZN7
GCATTCGCCGATGCGGCTTGCCATCGCCGAGCACATGCAGATGTCCGTCTCGACCGCGCCGCATGTCACGGCGGTGTTCGAGGCGGATTTCACCGCTGTCATGCGACACCGCGAGACGCACCGGCAGGCCTTCGCCGCGTCCGGCGTGTCGCTCTCCTATACGGCCTATATCGTCTCGGCCTGCGTGGCGGCGATGAAGGCGGTGCCTGAGGTCAACAGCCGCTGGTTCGATGACCGCCTGGAGGTGTTCGACGACGTCAATATCGGCATCGGCACGGCGCTCGGCAATGACGGGCTGGTGGTGCCCGTCATCCGCGCGGCGCAGGACCTTTCGCTTTCCGGCATCGCCGCGCGGCTGCAGGACCTCACGGCCCGCGCCCGGGCGAAGACGCTGACGCCGGCCGACATGCGCGGCGGCACCTTCACCATCTCCAACCACGGCGTCTCCGGCTCGCTTCTCGCCACGCCCATCATCATCAACCAGCCGCAATCGGCGATCCTCGGCGTCGGCAAGCTGGAAAAGCGCGTGGTGGTGCGCGAGGTCGACGGCGTCGATACGATCCAGATCCGGCCCATGGCCTATGTCTCGCTGACCATCGACCACCGCGCGCTCGACGGCCACCAGACCAATGCATGGCTCACCCGCTTCGTCGCGGCGCTGGAAGGCTGGCCGCAATGAATGTTTCCGGCGACTATGACGTGCTGGTGATCGGCGGCGGTCCCGGCGGCTATGCCTGTGCGATCCGTGCTGCGCAACTCGGCCTGAAGACGGCCTGTGTCGAGGCGCGGCCGACGCTCGGCGGCACCTGCCTCAATGTCGGCTGCATTCCCTCCAAGACGCTGCTGCATGCGACGCATCTGCTGGAGCTCGCCCGCGACGGCCATATGGCCGGCTTCGGCATCGACACCGGGCCGGTCTCCATCGACCTCGCACGGCTGATGGCGCGCAAGGAGGCGACCGTCGCCTCGCTGGCGGGCGGAATCGACTTCCTGTTCCGCAAGAACGGCGTCGCCCGCCTGTCGGGGCGCGCGCGCCTTGCCGGGCCGGGGCATGTCGATATCGGCGGCAGGATGTTCGCCGCGAAATCGATCGTCGTGGCCACGGGCTCGCTGCCGGCGGCGCTGGCCGGCGTGCCGGTGGACAACGCCGCCGGGGTCGTGGTCGATTCGTCCGGCGCGCTGTCCCTCCCCCGCATACCCGAACGGCTCGCCGTCATCGGCGGCGGGGTGATCGGCTTTGAGCTGGGCTCGGTCTGGCGGCGTCTTGGCGCTCAAGTGACTGTCGTCGAAGTGGCCGACGGCATCCTGCCCGGCATGGATGCAGATATCCGCGCGACGATGACACAGCTCCTGGCGCGCCAGGGCATGACGATCCTCGCCTCGACCGCCGTTGCCGGTGCCGATATCCGCGAGGACGGCGCCACCCTGCGGCTGAAGGGAGCGGACGGCACGGCGTCGGAGCTGGCGGCCGACGTCGTGCTGGTCGCCACGGGGCGGCGGCCGAACACGGGCGATCTCGGGCTGGAGACGGCCGGCATCACCCTGGACGCGGGCGGTTTCATACCGGTCGATGCGCAGGGGCGGACGGAAACGGACGGGATCCACGCGATCGGCGACGTGACGCGCGGGCCCATGCTGGCGCACCGGGCGGAGGACGAGGGCATCGCCGTCGCCGAGCGGCTTGCCGGCCGGCCCGGCATGGTCAATCCCGCCATCGTCCCGGTGGTCGTCTACACCGATCCGGAGGTGGCGTCCGTCGGTCGGACCGAGCAGATGCTGACGGCGGAGGGGATCGCCTACCGCGCCTCGACCTTCCCGATGAGCGCCAACAGTCGGGCGAAGGCGAATGGCGGCACGGAGGGGTTCGTCAAGCTGCTGGCGGAGGAGGCGAGCGGCGTCGTGCTCGGCGCCCATATGGTCGGGACGGTGGCCGGCACGATGATCGCCGAGGTCGCCCAGGCGATGGAGTTCGGTGCGACGGCGGAGGATATCGCCTATACCTGCCACGCCCACCCGACGCACAGCGAGGCGGTCAAGGAGGCCGCCCTCGGCTTTTTCGGGGCCGCCATCCATCGCTGAGGGGTGACGCGGCCCTTGCCGGCGGGGCGATAAATTTTCGGGAGGCGATCGCCTTGGTTCGTGATACCGTACGGTCTGCCGACGGGATCGTCGCGTGAAAATCAATCTATACAATCTCTATAGAATGTGATCTTTTTGACCGGTTAAGCCTGTGCGCCCTGAAACGCCAATCCGCGAGGAGCAGACGACATGGGTATGATTTCATCAGCGCTCGACCGTCCGTCGCGAACCGCCGCCGTCATCGGCAGCGAAGACGAGGCGTTGACCGTTGCCGGCACGATTGCCGGCATTTTCGCGAACGGGGATGCGGCGCAGACGGCGCAGGCCCGTCTCGATCTCCTTTCCCGTTCCGGCCTGTTCGGCATCTCCGTGCCGACCGAGCACGGTGGCATCGACGTTTCCAACACCGTGCTGGCGGATGTCTGTGCGGCCGCTGCCGCGCAGTCGGCGACGCTGGCCGATATCCTGGCCGCCCATTTCGTGGCGCTGGAGCATCTGCGCAGCTACGGCACGGACGGCCACCGCTCCGTGGTGTTTTCCGCCGCCCTTGCCGGCGCCCGGCTCTGCCGGGCGACCGCCCGCCGCAACGGGCAGGATGCCGATGCCCTGCCGCTTGCCGCAAGCGGCCTTGCCTGGCGCTTGAGCGGCGAAGCGCTCTGTACGCCCTGCACCCGCCATGCGGACTGGCTGCTCGTGCCGGCGCGCAGCGACGGCGGCCGGATCGCGGGCGTCCTGCTGGCGACGCGCATCGAGGGCCTGCACTATGTCGCCAACAGTTGCGAGCCGGTGGACAGGACCGCCCCGTCCGCCGAGCATGTTCTCTTCAAGGACGTCGCCGTCGATGCCGACGCGGTGCTGCACCCGCCCGTCGAGGCGGCGGTGCCCCAGTCGCTGGAGCTTCTTCTGGAAGCCGCCCGGCAGCTCGACGCGGGCTGGCGTGCATTCGAGCGCCGGCTGGCCGCCGACCATGGCGATCCCCTCGAAACCGGCCTGCTGTCCGCCCGCCTCGCCGCCGCGCAGGCCATGATGGCCGACGCCGGCCGCGCCATCGACGCGGCCCAGATCGGCCTTGCGGACCAGCACCGGACGAACGCCTTCCTCGCCGCCACGGCCGCTCTTGCGGTGGCGCACGAGGCTGCGGGCCATGTGCGCATGGCGGTGGACCGGAATGCGCCGCCGGCAACCCTGCCGCCATCCCTGGTCGCCGCCCTGCGGGAAAGCGGCCGGCTGCGGCGCGAGGGGCATCCTCATCCGCCGGAGCAGGAAGGCTAGCCGTTGAGCACCGCTCCCGTCGGCCCGCTGTCCGGGCCGCGAGGCCTGCTTTTCTGCGAACCGTTCGGGAGGCGGGACCCGGCGATGGCCACGTCGAATTCCATGCCGTCGCGTTCGATTTCGCTCATCATTCCCCTCATAACAGACCAGGGAAAACGGGCTGGAATCCCGGTCAGGCGCTCATCAGCGCCTCGACCAGCCGCTCCCGCGTCAGCGGCAGGTCGCGCATCCTCAGGCCGAGCGCGCGGGATGCGGCGTTTCCGATGGCGGCGGCCACAGGCCCCTGGGAGGCCTCGCCCGCGCCGAGGGGCGGCCGTGTCGGATCGACGATGAACCGCGTCTCGATTTCCGGCAGTTCGGAGAATTTCAGGATCGGATAGGCGCTCCAGTCGAAGGCCGGCACCCGGTCGTCCTCGACCTTCACCTCCTCCTTGAGGGTCCAGCTCGCCGCCTGGATGGCGCCGCCCTCGATCTGGCTGAGAGCGCCTTGCGGGTTGATGACGAGGCCGACATCGACGCAAAGCCACAGCCGCTCCAGCCTGACCTCCTCGTCCACCGAGACCTCGGCAACGGCGGCAAGCCAGGCGCCCTTGTTCTTGTAGCGGGCGGCAGCGATCCCGAGCGCCCGGCCCTCGCCTGCCGGCTGGCTGCCGGGCCAGCCGCTCATCTCCGCCGCGCCCTGGAGAACGGCGCGGCAGCGTTCATCCTTCAGATGGCGCAGGCGAAAATCCAGCGGATCGGCACCGGCAAGGTCCGCCAGCTCGTCCATGGCGGATTCGATGGCAAAGACATTGAGATGCGCACCCAGCGATCGCAGCGAGGAGGTGCGGATACGGCTGCGCGTATCAAGCCGCACGGTCACCTGCTGGTCCGGGAAATCGTAGATCGCCACCGCGTTTCGCGCAGCGCCGCCGCCGGCGGCATCGGGCAGGTCCTCGACCTTGCCGGGCAGGCGGGCGCTGTCGAGCGCTTCGGCCGAACTGAGATTGACATGGCCACCGAAACCCGGCCGCTGGGCATGCGGTTCGCTCAGCACCGACAGCCGCCAAGACGCCACCCTGCCGGCCGCGTCGATCCCGGCCTCGATCCCGGTCGACATGGCGGCCCCCAGCGGGCCACGGCTGAGCTCGTCCTCGCGCGACCACATTATGCGCACCGGCCGGCCCGGCAGCTCCAGCGCGACGATGGCCGCATCGAGCGCCGCGTCGTCGGCGCCGTTGTGGCCGTAGCAGCCGGCGCCATGCGCATGAATGACGCGCACCGCGGACGGTTGAAGCCCGAGGCATCCGGCTATCTGCGCGCGGAGCGGGAAAATGCCCTGCGAATGGCTCCACACCGTCAAGCGGCCGGCATCGAACCGGGCAAGTGCGCAGGACGGACCGATCGACGCATGGGCGACATGCGCCCGCGAATAGCGCACGTCGATGCCGCCCGTCCCGACGGACGGCGTTGCCGCGCCGAGCCGGATGACCTTCTCCCCCGCCGTTTCCGCCGGCCGCCAGAGGCCGGGCACCTCTTCCCAGGTGGTGAACCTGTCCGCTTCGGCATGCGCGGCGTGAACGCCATATTCGTCCGGTCCTGCGAGGGCGAGGAAATCTTTCTTCCGCAGGACCGTGATGTCGGGATGGCGGCGCTGCAGCCATGCGTCATCGACATGGGCGAGGCGGGCAAGCCGGAACGGCTGGCGGACGACCCGGGCATGCAGGAGCCCCGGCAGGGCAATGTCGTGGATGAAGCCGGCGCCGCCGCGCTTCGGCGCCATGTCGAGGCGCGGATGGCTGGCGCCGACGGCGGAATAGGCGCCGACGGATCGCACGGGCACGTTGCCGCTGACAGGCTGCCGCCAGTCGACATCGGGGGCGAGCGACCAGAGGTCGAGCCCCGTCGGTGCGCCGTCGAGAAGGATGCTCCCGTCCCGGCAGGACAGGCCGGCGGTGTCGACGCCGAGGCGGACCGCCGCAGCGTCGAGGAGGGCAGCGCGCGCCTGCGCCGCCGCCATGCGGATCGATGCGCCCGAGACCTCGACGGACTGGCTGCCGGCGGTGATGCCCTCGTCCGGCGACCGGTCGGTATCGCAGGTGGCAAGCGCGACCAGCGCGGGATCGACCGCGAGTTCATCGGCCGCGATCTGGGCAAGGGCGGTGAGGATGCCCTGGCCGAGCTCGACCTTGCCCGAACGGATGCCGACGACCCCCGGCGCGTCGAGGGAAATCCAGCGGCCCAGTTCGGGATTGTCCTGGAGGCTCTTCGGAAGCACGTTGTCCACGCTCACGCCTCCCCGCCGAGACGGGCCGCGGCGCGCTCGACGGCGCGCAGGATGCTGCCATGCGCCCCGCAGCGACACAGATGCTTGTCGAGCGCGGCGAGGATCGTCGCGCGGCCGGGCCGGCGCTCCGTCTTGAACAATGCGTGGATGCGCATCAGGATGCCGGAGATGCAATAGCCGCACTGGCCGGCCTGTTCCGCCTCGAAGGCTTCGAGCAGCGCCACCCCGACGGGATCGTCACGCAACGCCTCGGGGGTCGTGACCTCCGCCCCGGCCAGCGCGGACATCGGCAGCGTGCAGGAATAGCGCGCCTGCCCGTCGACGCTGACCACGCATGCGCCGCACTGCTCCAGCCCGCAGCCGAAATGGGTCGCCTTGAGGTCGAGCCGGTTGCGCAGCACGAACAGAAGCGGTTCGTCGCCGGCATCATCCACCTGCGCCGCCGATCCGTTGAGCTGGAATGCGATGGACGAGCTCATGACTTGCGTCCCGTTGCGGTCTCGGGAGAGGCCCGGTTTTCCGTGGCCCGTTTCAGCCTGTAGGCACTCGGCGTCATCCCCGCCGAACTCTTGAACGCCCGGAGGAAATACTTCTCGTCGTTGTAGCCGACGCGGTACGCGATCTGGCCGATCGTGTCGTCGGTCAGCACCAGGCGCTCGCGCGCATCCTCGATGCGCATTTCGCGGATCAGCACCTGGAAGCTCGTCCCGGTATACTGGCGGATCAGTGCGCAGAGCCGGCTCTTGGAAAGACACACGGCGGCGGAGGCCTCGTCGAGGCTCGGGCCGCGCGTGTAGTTCTCGCCGATGAACTCGGCGATGCGGCGCATGTGGCCGCTGTCGCGGCCGACAACCGGCAGCGTCCGCGACAGTTCGGCGAAGTCGGCCTCGTAATCCTGGCAGAGGGTGGCGAGCATCAGCGTCAGCTCGGCACGCACGATCTCTGTCGCGCCGATGCGTTCGGATCGGTGCTGGTCGATCATCGCGCCGATCGCCCGCTCCGTCCGCTCGCTCTGTGCCGCATCGAGATCGAAGTTCACATGGTTCTGCCAGGCGAAGGGGGTCAGTTCCGGCGCCAGCCGCACCAGCTCTGCCATCGGATAGGACCGGGTGATGCCGGGGCGGAGGAAATCGAGGTCGAAATAGGCGACGATGCAGCGTGTCGCGTAGTCGAACCGGATCTGGTGCGGCACCATCGGCGCGATGAAATAGATGGAGCCGGCCTTGGGCTTGTGCGACGTCAACCCGATCCGGATCGCCGGCGAATCCGACAGGAAATAGAGGATCTGGAAGTAGTCGTGCTTGTGGGCGGGATAGAGCCGCTGGGTGTTCTCCACCAGCCGGATGTGGAAGCGCGGGCTGTCGGACCTGTCGAGCGCGTAGGAGCGGAACGGGGCAGCGCTGGCGCGATCCTCCTCCTCGGCCGGATCCGGTAGAGGAGGCGCCGTCTTCTTGTTCACTGCCTTGGCCATGTTCGCTCCTGTCCTGCGCTCTATCGAGAGTCCGGCGGTCCCGATCTAAGTCCTCGCCTCCGCGACAACCGCCGTGTGAAGCTCCGGCACGGCCTCGAACAGATCCGCCACCAGGCCATAATCGGCGACCTGGAAGATCGGCGCATCGGGATCCTTGTTGATCGCGACGATCACCCTGGAATCCTTCATGCCTGCAAGATGCTGGATCGCCCCGGAAATGCCACAGGCAATGTAGAGGTCTGGCGCAATGATCTTGCCCGTCTGGCCGACCTGAAGATCGTTCGAGACATAGCCGGCATCGACGGCCGCGCGGCTCGCGCCGATCGCCGCGCCCAGCGTATCGGCCAGCGGCGCCAGCACGGTCTCGAAGTTTTCGGCGGAGGCCAGCGCCCGCCCGCCCGACACGACGATCCGCGCCCCCGCCAGTTCCGGACGCTCGGACCGCGACAATTCGCTCCGCACGAAGGTCGAGCGCCCGGGGTCTTCCGGGATTGCGACGGTTTCGATCGGGGCTGCCGCCGCGGCGACGGAGGCGGCGGGGAAGGACGATGCGCGGACGGTCAGCACCTTTTTCGCGTCCGTGGACTGCACGGTCTGGATCACGTTGCCCGCATAGATCGGGCGCTGGAACAGGTCCGGCCCGTCGACCGCGATGACGTCGGATATCTGCATCACGTCGAGCAGCGCGGCGACGCGCGGCAGGATGTTCCTGCCGCTGGTGGTCGAGGGCGCGAGGATGGCGTCGTAGCCGCTCGCAAGGCCGACGACCAGGGCCGCCACCGGCTCCGCGAGCCGGTTCGACAGGGAGGGGGCGTCCGCAAGGAGGACCCGGGCGACGCCCGCAAGGCCCGCCGCCGCTTCGGCCGCTGCCCGGCAGCCGGACCCCGCGACGAGGACGTGGACCTCGCCGCCCATCCGCCCTGCGGCGGAGACCGCCTTGGCGGTGGCCTCGTCGAGCTGCGTATCGTGATGCTCTGCCAGAACAAGAATGGTCATCAGAGAACTCCTGCTTCCATGCGCAACCGTTCGACAAGCTCACCGACCGAGCCGACCTTGATGCCGGCCTTGCGGGTTGCCGGCTCGTGCACCCGCACGACCGTCAGCCGCGGCTCGACGGCCACGCCGTAGTCGGCGGTCGTCCGTTCGTCGATCGGCTTCTTCTTCGCCTTCATGATGTTGGGCAGCGAGGCGTATCGCGGCTCGTTCAGCCTCAGGTCGGCCGTGACCAGCGCGGGGAGCGCCAGGCTGACCGTCTGCAGGCCGCCGTCGATCTCGCGGGTGACCTCGATCGCCTTGTCGCCGACGACGAGCTTCGAGGCGAACGTGCCCTGGCCCCATCCCAGCAGCGCCGACAGCATCTGGCCGGTCTGGTTGGCGTCGTCGTCGATCGCCTGCTTGCCGGTAATGATGACGTCGGGCTTTTCGGCCTCGGCGACGGCCTTCAGGATCTTGGCGACGGCGAGCGGCTCGACCGTCGCCTCCATGCGGACCAGCAGGCCGCGATCCGCTCCCATCGCGAGGGCCGTGCGCAGGGTTTCGGCCGATTTTTCCGGGCCGATCGACACGACGACGATCTCGTTCGCCCGCCCGGCCTCCTTCAGGCGGACCGCCTCCTCGACGGCGATCTCGTCGAACGGGTTCATCGTCATCTTGACATTCGCAAGGTCGACGCCCGAACCGTCCGCCAGGGCACGCACCTTCACATTGGGATCGGCAACCCGCTTCACCGCAACCAGTATCTTCATCTGTGCTCCTCCCTTGGCCAGGACAGGCGGCAGGGTCCTCCGGCCCTGCCGCCCGCCCGCCCGCTTCGCTTCAGGTTTCCGGACCGGCATATTTGCCGGCGGTGGCGGGGAACATGTTCTTGATGATCTTCATGCGGCTGACGTCGACCGTCGCATCCATGTGCAGGAAGATCGCGGCATCGCGGAACAGCTTTTCGATGCCGAATTCGAGCATCGCGCCGTTGCCGCCGTGAAGCTCCAGCGCATGGGTCGCGACCTTCATGATCTCCTCCGACGCGTAGACCTTGGCCATGTTGCACAGGATGTCGGCATCCGGATGCGCTTCGTCCACCGCCTTCGACGCCCGCTCCACCAGCGAGCGCACGGCCTCGATGCGCGTCGCCATGTCGGCGAGCCGCAGCGCCACGGCCTGATGCTTGATGAGGATGCGCCCGCCCTGGACATAGTTCTGGACATAGTCCGCCGTGCGCTCGAAACAGGCGACGCCGACGCCGAGATTCTTGGCCGCCTGGATGATCTTGCCGGCGCGGAAATACTGGCCGGCGGAGGCCAGCGCCGTGCTCTTGACGAGCAGGTGGTCGGCCGGGATGCGGCAATCCTCGAAGACCAGCTCGCCGTTGTTCATGAAGCGGCAGCCCATCGTCTCGTTGCACTTGGTGACGGTCAGGCCCGGCGTTTCGCGGGGAACCAGGAAGCTCGACGTGCCCTGCAGCATGCCGACGGAAGGATCGGTGTTGGCATAGACGACATAGAGGCTGGCGTCGAAACCGTTCGAGATGAACTGCTTGCGGCCGTTGATGACCCAGTGGTCGCCGTCCAGCACCGCCCTGGTGTGCATGGAGGCTTCCGGGACATTGTAGGGCAGCCAGCGGTCGGAGGCGCCCCTGGGTTCGGTGAGACAATGCGCCAGGAGGAACTTCGGGTCCTCCAGCAGGCGCGGGAACCACTTTTCCTGCAGGTGTTTCGCGGCGAACTGGCGGATGACGATGGAGACCTTCCAGTTCTGCACCAGCTTGTCGGCAAGGCCCGAATCGCCGCGGGCGATCTCCTCGGCGATCAGGGCGAAGGTCCGTACCTCAGTCTCCCGGTCAAGGTCGATGCCGCCGAATTCCTCCGGCACGCCGAGGGTGCGGATGCCGATCGCCTCGGCGCCTTCGAGGATCGAGCCCGGCAGCCGTTCGCCCGGGCTCATGTCCCATTCGCGCTGCCAGTTCGACCGGATGAACGGCGTCACCACATCGTCGACAAACGATCGGCAACTGTCGCGCATCAGGCGCTGTTCCTGGGACAATATCCCGTCATCGGCGTGTATCATCTTCGCTCCCCTTGAGTACAAAGCGGTCGGCTGTCTGGTCTTCCGCTATGCCGTCATTGGTATCAGCGCCCGGGATGCCGGGTCAGGCGGTGGTGTCCGCTTGTGGTGGATAATCGTCCAATTCCAAGTGGACTTTTCCTGTTTCGTACCCGCCCGATCGACCTGCCATCCGGCCCCGCGCCCTACCGCTACGACCGACTGCGCTCGGCCTTCAGCCGCTCCGCGAGCCAGTCGGCGACGAGCGGCCGGTACATCCAGGGGATGTTGTTGCAGACGTGGTTTCCGGTGGGAAAGACGTGCAGTTCCGCACCGGCCCGGCAGATATCGGCGCATTTCTGCGCTTCGGACGGCGGAAAGATCCTGTCGCGGCCGCCATGCAGGATGAGCGCGGGCACCGCCGGCCCTTCGATACCCGCCAGGGTGAAACGACGGGCGCTTTCGATGACGTCGTCACCACCCAGCGCGAAGGTCATGTTATCCTGGTAGACCTTCGGCAGGGTCGGCCAGAGCGCCCCGAGGTCATAAAAACCGTTGATGGAGACGACGGCGGCGAGCCTTTCCAGTGTCGCCGCCGCCCGGAGCGCCAGGAAGCCGCCAAAGGCCATGCCGACCAGGCCGACGGCGCCCGTAAGATCCGGCCGGTCGCGGATCGCCTCGATCGTCGCGGCGACGGCCGGCGCGATATCGGCCCGCAGATGCCCATGCGACCGGCCCTCGCCCTGTCCCGGACCGTCGAGCGACAGCGTCGCCATGCCGCGCAGGAGAAAATGCCGCTCGAACGCGGGAAACTCCTCCTTGGTGGAATCCGAGCCGGGGATGATGAGCGCCAGCGGGTGCGGCCCCTGCCCTGTCGGTCGGCGGAGATAGCCGCGCAGCACGCCGCCTTCGAACGGCACCTCGACCGGTTCGCCGGGCAGCTCCAGCAGCGGCGCGGCCTTGCGGAATGTCGCCACCTTCAGCGCCGCGACACGCTCCTTCGCGTCAAGGTCGTCAAAAGCCATGAACTGGCCGAAGTGGTAGAACAGGCTGGCGCGGGCGAATGCCTCGCCGGCAGTGACCCTGCGGCCCCGCGCAAGGGCCGCCTCGCCCATCCCGGCATGGCGGTCGCCTTCGGCGCTCCAGGCCGCAAGCCAGTTCTCCCAGACGCCGGCACTGTCGATCACCGCCTTTGCCGTTGCCGAGGGGATGCCGGCGACCTCCATGCGCGGCAGCCAGTGTTCCACCACGCTCAGCAACCTGTTTTCCGTCTCGCTCATTCTCTTGTCCTTCCAGGGTTGCCGGATATGTCCATTTTCAGGGATCAAATGCTTCGAGGTCACGCGGATAGGACTCCGCTTTCGCGCGGTATCTTTCCGCCCCGCGTGACAGGTTTTCCGCCGCATCCCCGTCGAGCGTCCTGACGATTTTGGCCGGAACGCCGATGACGAGCGAACCATCAGGCACGACCATGCCCTCGCGCACGAGCGAATTCGCCCCGACCAGGCACCGCTCGCCGATCCTCGCGCCGTTGAGGATGGTCGCGCCCATGCCGATCAGGCTGCCCTTGCCGATGCTGCAGCCGTGAACGATCGCATTGTGGCCGATGGTAACGTCCGCGCCGATCTCGACCGGGAACCCCGGATCCGTGTGGATGACGCAGCCGTCCTGGACATTCGAGCCGGCACCCACGGTGATCGGTTCGTTGTCGCCGCGCAGGACCGCGTTGAACCAGATGCTGACGCCCCGGGCGAGGCGCACGTCGCCGATGACGACGGCGCCCGGGGCGATATAGAATTCACCGTCTGCCGGCAGGCTCGGCGCCCGGTCGCCGAGCCGGTACAGGGTCGGATTTGTCATGGCTTTCGGCCCGTTCATTCGATTTCAGGTCGGCATCGCGAGAAGGATCGAGGCCGGCGCATTGGTGCGGTTGACCAGCGCGCGCGCCTCGCCCGGCGCCAGCCGGCAACTGTCGAGCACGCCGAGCGTGACGACGGCATCGACGGTTTCGACCGTCACCTCACCGGCGACGACGATGTAGATCTTCTCCACCGCCGCCGCCTTGAGCGAGGTGCGCCCGCCCGGCAGGAGATGCGACAGGCCGATCCAGATCGTATCCGTCGCCGTCGCCTCCTTGCCCTGCAGGCGCAGGCAGCGCATGTCGTAATGTTCGGGAGCCTCGTAAGGCTTCGCCTCGCTGTAGCGGGTGACCTGCATGGTGCCTCCTTACGGCTTGAGCAGCACGCGCTCGGGCGTTCCGCGCAGCACCGAGGCGTAGGCCTTCGCAGCGTCCTTGAGGTCGTAGCAGCAGTCGGGGTTGATCGGGAACGGCTTGAGCAGGCCCTCCTCGAACTTCAGCTTCAGCCTGTCGAAGATCCGCGCGCCATCGACGGAGGACAGCGCCAGCGTGTCGATGCCGATATATTTGTGGCGGCCGCGGAAGAAGTTGAAGATATCGAAGGGCACGGCGCGGTCGAAGGTCGAGATGAAGATCTGCCGCGCCTGCTTGGCCATCGCCTTGTTGGCGATCTCGAAATAGGGGCTGCCCACGGTGTTGAAGACGATATCGGCGCCGTGGCCGTCGGTCATGTCGCGAACGATGGCGGCGACATCGTCGACGGCGCTGTTCAGCATCGTGACCGGGCCGTTGGCGTGGCCCATCAAGGGCTGCGCGTTGTATTCGACGGCGAAGACCTTCGCCCCGGCCATCGTGGCGAGCTGGATCGCCGCCTGCCCGACCTTGCCGTTGCCGCCGCAGACGAGGACGACGTCGGTCGGCTGGGCGCCGCCCGCCTCGCGCAGGCCCTCATAGGCGGTGATGAACGGCACGCCGACCGAGCCGGCCTCTTCCATGGAGAAATTCTTCGGCTTGGCGCGCACCGCCTTCTGGTCGAGCACCATCCATTTGCCATGGCTGCCATCCTGGCTGATGCCGAGCTCACCGCCGCCGCCCCAGACTTCCATGCCGATCATCTGCGACGGTCCCTCGCGCACGATGCCGCCGAAGTCGCGGCCCGGTATGCGCGGCCAGATGGCATGCGGCATGTGGCCGAGCGAGGCCTTGACGTCGCTGGGATTGACCCCCGCCGCCACGATCTCGACCAGCACCTGTCCGGGGCCGGGGCGCGGTACGGCCACCTCGACGACATCGATCAGAAGGTTGTCGAGATCCGGCGACTTCTGGGAAACCCTGAGGGCATTGCCGGCTTTGGCGCTCGCTTGAATGTTCATGTCTTCGTCTCCTTTGCTCCAGCTGCGCCGCTCAGGCCGCAAGCCCCAAGATTTCCCTGGCCTCCGACGGACCGGCAATCTGCCCGCCGAGTTTCTCGATGAGGTCGCGGGCGCGCTCCACGAGCTCGCCATTGCCCTTCGCCAGCACGCCCTTGGCGATGTAGGAATTGTCCTCAAGGCCGACGCGGACATGCCCGCCGAGCAGATAGGCCTGCATCGCCATCGGGAATGACATCCGGCCGACGCCGAAGCCCGTCCAGACGGCATCGCGCGGCAGCATGCGCGCGGCGGTGGCCATGACGTCGGTGGTGGAGGGAAAGCCGTATTTGACGCCGGTGACGATGGTGAACATCGCCGGCGACTTCAGCACGCCGGCCTTCATCAGGTCCTGCGCGAGCACGATATGGCCGGTATCGAAGACTTCGAGCTCCGGCTTGGAGCCGGCCGCGTTGATGAGGTCGGCCATGATCTTCACATTGCCGGGGGTGTTGATCACCACCTCGTTGCCGAAGGTCATGGTGTTGAGGTCGAGCGTGGCGATGTCGGGCTTCAGCGCGGTGATGTGCTCGACGCGCTTTTCCGGCCGCATCAGCGTCGTGCGCGGGCCGGCCACCGCCGGGTTTTCATCGCTCGGGTGATAGCGCCCTCCCGGTCCCGTGGTCACGTTGAGGATCAGGGCACTGTTCTTCGCGCGGATCCTCTCGACCACCTCGCGGTAGTGTTTCAACTCCATCGAGGGCCTCGCCGTTTCGGGATCGCGCACATGGATGTGGGCGATGGCGGCCCCGGCATCCGCCGCTTCGAGGCAGGCATTGGCGATCTCTTCCGGCGTCACCGGCAGGCCGGGGTGGTTTTCCCGTGTTGTCAGGTTGCCGGTCACGGCGCAGGTGATGATGACTTTCGGCTGCATTACAGGTGCCTTCCTCCATCGACGACGATCCGGCTGCCGGTCGAAAACTTCAGATGCGTGGCGCAGGAGACGATCGCCTCGGCGACGTCCAGCGGGCTGGTGATCCGCTTGAGCGGGGTGGTCGCGGCGACCTTGTCGGCAAATTCCTTGCCGCGGCCGGGTACGAATTGCGTATCGACCGCCCCGGGCGAGACCACCATGACGCGGATCTCGGGGGCGAGCGCCCGGCCGAGCGAATTCGCCATGATGTCGAGGCCCGCCTTGGCGCCGCAATAGGCGACATTCGAGCCGATGCCGGTGAAGGCGGCGATCGACGAGACGTTGACGATGAGGCCGTCGCCACTTGCTTTCAGCGCCGGTGCGAAGGCGCGGATCGTGGCGAAGACGCCGCGCCAGTTGTTGATGAAGATGCGGTCGATCATCGCGTCGGTCAGGGCATCGAGGTCGCCATGCGCCACCGGTTCGGTGACGCCGGCCGTGTTGACCAGGATGTCCACCCGGCCGAGCCTTTCCAGCACTCCATCCCGGAACGCCTCGATCGTCGCGGTCTCCTCGATGGAGACCGGCAGCGCGACATGGCCTTTGCCGGCCAGTTCGCCGACGATCTCCTCCGCCTTCTGCCTGCCCGAACGGTAGCCGACGACGACGGTGGCACCGGCGGCGGCAAGCATCCGGCAGGTCTCGCGACCGATGCCGCCGGAGCCCCCAACGACGACGGCCACCTTGCCCACAAGCGGATGACGGGAGTCTTGTGCAGCCATGGCTCAGCTCTTCTTTCCCGAAATCGGCGGGACGGGGAGCGTCGATGTGCCGGGCACCAGCTTGAAATCGTATTCGCAGGTGTAGAAAGGCAGGCTCGCATCCGGATAATCGGGATGCGGCTCGGTATGCATGACGAAGTTGCCGACGATCTGCTGCTTGGCGCCGAACACGACATCCGCCGCCAGCGCCTCGGGCGTGTCGGAGAAGATCTGCGTGATCAGGGTCTTGTGTCCCGGCGCGGACACGATGAAATGGACGTGCGCCGGCCGCATCGGCTCGCGGTTCTGGGCCCGCAGCAGCACGCCGACGGGACCGTCGGTCGGCACGGGATAACCGGCGGGCTTGACCGAGCGGAAATGATACCGGCCATCGGCCGCGCCGATGAACTTGCCGCGAAGGTTGCAATCCTCCTGGGTTTCATCCTGGTTCTCGTAGAGGCCGACGGGCGACGCCTGCCACACATCGAGCATGGCCCCGGCGATCGGCGCGCCGTCGGTGCCGATCACCCTGCCGGAGAAGAAAAGCGTGGCGCCGGGCGTTTGCGAGCGGGCGATACAGTCGCCGTTCGCGCAGACCGGCGCATCGCCGCGGTAGAACGGCCCGAGCAGCGCCGACATCGTCTCGCCCTGCATGCCGTTATTGTTGATGAGGTCGATCAGCGTGGACGCGCCGAGCACGTCGGCGGCGAGCACCACCTCGTTGTGGAATTCGTTCGTCCGCTGGCCGATCTCGACGATCCAGCGCAGCGCATACTCGAATTCCTCCTCCGTCGGGCGCGTCTTGAGGATGAACTGGTGGAGGTGGTCCACCAGCACGGTCATGATTTCCTTCAGCCGGGGATTGTCGGTGTTCGCCATCGCCGCAAGAACGGTGGGCGTCACGTCGGCTTCCTTCGTGATGAGCTTGGGCGGGGTGCTGACATAGTCCATTTCATCCTCCACTGCGTTCATGCGTCCATGGGTTCGGGCCGCCTGGCGGCGGCGGCGAGATGCGGGTATTTCTCGGTCAACAGCGAGCCGTGATAGTAGGTCGCGGAGAAGGCGGGCGTTTGCCGGATCCTTTCGAGCCAGCGGCCGATGGCGGGCGCTTCGCGCCACATTCCGGCAAGCCGGATGTCGTCCATCCGCACGATGACGGGCATGATCGCGATATCGGCAAGGCTGAGATCCGCGCCCATCAGCCAGGGCCCGCCGCTGGCGGCAAGCCATGTTGCCATGCGGTCCATGCCGCGCTGCAGGCGCGCCAGGGCCTCGTCCATCTCGGCCTTCGGGAACCCGGTGCGCCCCATCTTCATGAGGAATTCGCGGCGCAGGGGCTTGCTGTCGCACAGCGCCTGGAACGCCTCGTCGTCCATCGCCTGGAAGTGCGGCAGGAAGGCGAGGTTGTAGGACGGCACGCGGATTGCCGGCGTCGGCACCTCGTCGATGAAGCGCAGCATCGCGCGCATCTGCGCCACCTTGAGCGGATCGCCGGGCCTCAGCGGCGCCACGTCACCGAAAATGTCCTCCAGATATTCCATGATGACGGCGGAATCGGTGACCGGGGCGCCATCGTGCAAGAGGGTCGGGACCACGCCGTTCGGGTTGATCGCGAGGTATTCGGGCTTGAGCTGATCTCCCTTGAAGAGATCGAGCCGGTGTTCCTCGAAGACCCTGCCCTTGGCGTGAAGGACATAGCGGACGCGCTGGCTGCATGTGGACTGCGGCGCGTTGTAGAGCACGAATTCCGGCATGTCGTTTTCCTCTCGTTGACCGTACGAGCCGTGTTCTCTGATGGCGGGGCGGGCGCGTCCTGCTAGTCCCAGTTGAGGATGCGGGGCAGCTTTCCGCTTCTGGCCAGGGTTCCGACCAATCCGAGCGGGAAGAACATCAGGCCGATCGCCATCACCAGGCCGGTGCCGAGGATGTTGATTTCGGAGGCCCCCATCGTGGCGACGAAGAGCTCGTTGAGCGCGACGATCAGGATCGCGCCGATCACCGGTCCGGCGATCGTGCCCTTGCCGCCGAGGATGCACATCAGCACCATGTTGGCCGAGACCAGGATGAGCAGGAAGATGTTCGGCCGCAGATAGGTCAGGTACTCGCCCCACACCGCGCCGGCCATGCCGACGAAGAAGGCCGAGAGCGCGAAGGCCGCGACCTTGTAGAAGCGCGTGTCGATGCCGGCGCTTTCCGCCTTGATCTCGTCCTTGGAAAGAGCGCGCAGGCCGAGGCCGAACTTCGAGTGCTTGATCTTGTAGGCCGACCAGACGGTGAAGGCCGCAATCGCCAGCATCGCATAGTAGTAGGGCAGCTTGGCCCACTGCACCGTCAGGTCGTTCGGCGGCAGGGTGAGGCCGTTGGCGCCGCCGATGAAGTGCCAGTTGTCGAACAGGATGCGGGCGATCATCAGAAGGGCGATCGACGAGATGATGAAGCTCGGGCCGCGCACCTTGAGCGTGACCAGGCCCACGCCATAGCCGATGGCCGCCGCGACGAGGCCGGCAAGCGGCGCGGTGATCAGCGTGGAAATGCCGTAGCGCGCCAGGAGCATGCCGGAAAAGTATCCCCCGACGCCGAAGAACACGGCATGGCCGAGCGAGACATAGCCGGCAAAGCCGCCGAGGATGTTCCAGCTCGATGCCATTGCCACATAGGAGGCGGTAAAGAGCACCAGATGCAGCACGTAATTGTAGTTGCCGACGAATTGCAGCAGCGGCAGCGCGGCGAGCAAAGCAAGCAAAGCGAGCGGGAACCAGGTCGCCCGGGTCTGGTCGGTCTTGCGCGACAGTTTCTCGTTGTATGTGCGGCGGGCCTCGATGACGGCGCTGGCGCTGGAGTCCTGAAGGGTGACGGTCATCATGCCATCTCCGGTTTTTCGCCGAACAGCCCCTGGGGCCGGACCAGCAGAATGATGAAAAGAGCGAGGAAGAAGGTCAGCGTCGACCAGGTCGCACCGATCCAGGTGCCGACAAAGGCGGCGACCACGGACAGGATGAGCGCGCCGACCACCGTGCCGAGGATGCTGCCCATGCCGCCGAGCACCACCACCGACATCAGCATGGCGATCCATTCCCAGTGCTTGGCCGGGAAGAAGCTGAAAACGAAGCTGACCAGCGATCCGGCAGCGCCGGCAAGGCCGATGCCTATGGCGAAGGCGAGCACGCTGATGAACTGCACGTTGACGCCCAGCAGTTCCGCCGCCTCGCGGTTCTGCGTGGTGGCACGGATGGCATAGCCGAGCCGCGAATATTTGAGGAACAGGGAGAGCCCCGCGATGATCGCCAGCGAGACGAGGCCGGCATAGAGCTGCCCCTTGGGGATGAAGACATCACCGATGAAGAAGGCGGCGGTGGCGTAGTCGGGCGACGTCACCCGCTGGGTGTTGGTGAAGAGGCTGCCGAGCAGCCCTTCCACCATCATCGCCAGCGCGAAGGTGAGCAGCACCGTCATCTCGGAATATTTGGCGCTCCTGGCCTCGCGCTGGAACAGCAGCCGGTAGAGCACCACGCCGACGGCCGCCATGGTGACGGCTGCGACGGGCAGCATGGCGATCGGATCGATGTCGAAGGCCTTGAACGCCAGATAGGTGATGTAGGCGCCGCCGATGATCAGCGCGGGATGGGCGAGATTGACGATGCGCATCACGCCGAAGACCAGCGACAGGCCGGAGCCCATCAGGGCGATGACGCCGCCGAGCGCCAGGCCCAGAATCAGTATCTGCAATATCTCTGCCATGTCTGCTCCTCGTCAGGCGGCCTTCTTGCCGCCGAGGTAAAGTTCCTGGATGCGCGGATCGGCCAGCACCGTGGCGGCCGGGCCCTCGAACAGCGTGCGGCCGAGATCGAGCACGACGCCCCAGTCGGCGTTCTTGAGCCCCATCAGCGCGTTCTGCTCGACCAGGAGGACGGTGACGCCTTCCGCCGACATCATCTTCATGATGTCGAACATCTCCTGGACGACCTTCGGCGCAAGGCCGAGGGACGGTTCGTCGAGCATGACGATGTCGGGCTTGATGATGAGCGTGCGGGCCATGGCGAGCGTCTGCTGCTGGCCGCCGGACATGGTGCCGGCATGCTGGTCGGCCCGCTCGCGAAGGATCGGGAAGCGTTCCAGGATGCCCTCGATGCGGCGCTCCAGCTCCTTCTTGTCATCGAGGATGAAGCCGCCCATGCGCAGGTTCTCGCGCACGGTCATCTTCGCAAACAGTGCGCGCTCCTGCGGCACGAAACAGATGCCCTTGCGCAGGATCTGGTCGGGGCGAAGCCCGTTCAGCCGCTCGCCCTTGAACACGACGTCGCCCTTGCGGATGGACAGCATGCCGCAGATCGCCTTGAGCAGCGTCGACTTTCCGGCGCCGTTCGGGCCGATAATGCAATGGACCTTGCCGGGCTCGACGGTCAGGTGCGCCCCATCGATGATGGCGGGGCCGTCGCCGTAGCCGGCGGTGATGTTGGTGACCTCCAGAAGCTTCGTCATCAGGCTGCCTCGTCTTCCAGGACGCCGCCGAGATAGGCATCGAGCACGTGGGGATCCTTGCGCACCACATCGGGCGTGCCGGCGCAGATGACCTTGCCGTGCGCCATGACCACGACCTTGTGCGAGAGCCGCATGATCAGGTCCATGTTGTGCTCGACGATCAGCACCGTCAGGCCCTTGTCGTTGAGCGCGCGGATATGGCCGACGATCTCCTCCATCAGCGACGGGTTGACCCCGCCGGCCGGTTCGTCGAGCAGGATGATCTTGGGGTCGGACATCAGCAGCGCGGCGAGGTCCATGAGCTTCTTCTGGCCGTAGGAGAGATTGTGGCCATCCTCGTGGGCAATGCGGGTGATGCCGAGGAAGTCGAGGATCGACATCGCCTTGTCCTTTTCCTCCCGCGACATGGCCGGGCGGAACAGGCCGCGCAGACCATCGACCCTGGACTGGACGATGACGTTCTCGATCACCGTCATGTCGCCGAGATTGCGCGAGATCTGGAAGGTCCGGCTGAGGCCCTTGGCCGTGATCTTGTGCGGCCGGAGGTGGTCGATCCGCTCGCCGTCGAGCCAGACCTCGCCCGATGTCGGCGCCGCCGTCCGGCTGATGCAATTGAACGCGGTCGTCTTTCCGGCGCCGTTCGGGCCGATCAGGGCGGTGATCGCGCCCTTCTCGACCGTGAACGTGGCACCGTCGACGGCCTTGATGCCGCCGAAATGCTTACAGAGGTTCTTCACTTCAAGCATGCGCCATATCCTCTTCCGAGTTGCGCTGATCATGGCCGGCGGCGGGAAGGACGCCCGGGACGGGCACCCTTCCGCCGCCTGTCTTCTCAGAACCCGTTCTTGGGGTAGCTGAAGGGCGACACGCCTTCGAATTCGCCGGTCGGGTAGACGAATGTCAGGTCGCCGTTCTGCCACTGCGTCATGATGTGGGATTTCTCCACCGGCAGGCCGACCTCATCCCAGGAGAAGCGGCCGAGCACCGTGCGGACGGGATCGTCCTTGGTGCGCGCGTGCAGCCATTCGCCCATCTTGGCATTGTCGGTGGTGCCCGCCCCGAGGATCGCCTGCTCGATGCCCTGGCAGACGGCGAACGGAATGGCGCTGTCCTCGTCCGGCTCGACATTGTATTCGGCGGTGAAGGCCTTGACGAAGTCGGCATTGCTGAACGGCTTGCCGGCCAGCGTGCTGTCGAACGGCACGTCCTTGTGCCAGGTGGTGTGGATCAGAACGCCATCGGCCGCTTCCTTGCCGACGCCCTCGACGAACTCCGTCTGCGCGCCCTGGCTGAGATAGACCAGCTTGGGCGTGGCGCCGACGGTCTTGAGGCTGCGCGTCAGTTGCACGGCCTCTTCCGCCGAGGCCGTCAGGCCGATGACCATCTCGGCGCCGGAGCGCTTGATTGAATTGGCAAGGTTCAGCCAGTCGTTGAAGCCTTCCTCCGGCCACTTCTCCTGCATCAGCACCTCGATGCCCGCATCGGAAAGATAGCCGGGCGCCAGGTCGGCGATCTCCTTGTCGGTCGCCGGATCCTTCACCTTCTGTCCGAGTAGGCCCGCCTCGATCGCATTGGCGAAGAAGTCGTCGGCCGAGACCACGGCCGCGCTCTTCGGCGCCTCGCCCGCCGGGATGAGCTGCTTGATCACCGCGGCCACGTCCTTGCCGGTATATTCGGCGGCGTTGACCTGGAAGTAGAACAGGTTCTTGTAGCCCTGTTCGTAGATGCGCAAGGCGCCGCCCGAGGGAATGGCGTGCACCATGTTGTATTTCGAAAGGATGCTGGCGACCGGGAAGGTCAGCCGGCTCGAAAAGGTGCCGTAGACGGCGTCGACCTTGTCGACATTGATGAAGCGCTCATACTGGTTGATCGCGGTCGCCGTGTCCGACCGGTTGTCGCTGACGATCAGCTCGACCTGCCGGCCGAGAATGCCGCCCGCGTCGTTGATCAGCTTCGTGCAGAGCTCGTAGCCCCGCTTGTGTTTCTCGCCGCTGACCGACAGTCCGCCCGTGATCGGCAGCGAGGCCCCGATCTTCAAGGTCTCGGCCTGCGCCGCGCCTGCGGTTATCGCCGCCGCGGCCGTTGCCGCGAGCAAAGTATTCAATCTCATACGCCTTCCTCCCGTTAGCGATCGATTGCATCCGCGACCAGGCACCCCTCTCGGGACGCCCGGCTGAACTCCGTGCCCGGCAAACGGGGGCCTGCGGCTTTCCCGCATTCCCGTCCGGGATCATTGAGGGTATTTGCCTGGCCGTCCTCCATGACGACCCGGCCCTTGCTCGACGCACAAGCGCTCCTCCAAGCCTTCGTGCAATCGATTGCGAGGATGAGGTATCACGGCACTTGCGTTTGGTCAAGGATTTTTGCAATCGATTGCGTGCGGCGCCCACGATCTGCTAATATGTGCAAATCAGAGGAGATCAGATGCGGCAGAAACGGATCACGCTGAAGGACATCGCCCGGGAGACGGGCGTGCACGTATCCACCGTCTCCCGGGCGCTGGATCCGGTCGAGCGCAAGTCGATCACGGAAGAAGTCGCCAGCCGCATCCAGGCGGCGGCGGATGCGCTGGGCTATCGGCCGAACCGCATCGCCGCCGGCCTTCGGACCAATCGCACGATGACCGTGGGCGTGATGATTCCGGACATCACCAACGTCATCTTCCCGCCGATCCTGCGCGGCATCGAAAGCGTCCTGGAGCCGCTGGGCTATGCGTCGATCATCGTCAACACCGACAGCGAACGGGATCGGGAAAGCCGCCTCGTCGACGTGCTGCGCGACCGCGGCGTCGACGGCATCATTCACGCGGCGGTGCTGAGGAGCGATCCGTCCATTGCGAGGGCAGCGGCCGAAGGGCTTCCGGTGGTGACGCTGAACCGGATGGTCGAGAACTCGCAGATTCCCTACATCATCAATGACGAGGATGCCGGCATCTGCGAGATGCTGCGCCATCTGCGCGATCTCGGGCACCGCGACATCGCGCACCTCGCCGGCCCGCAGGACCTGTCGACGGGCCAGCTTCGCCTGGCCGCCTTCCGCAATGCCGCCGCGACTCTGTCGCTTGAATTCCGGCCGGACCTCGTGGCGACGGCCCGGCGCTTCGACGAGCAGGAGGGCGCGCGCGGCATCCGGGACCTCCTGGCATCGGGCCGGACATTCACCGCCGTCCTCTGCGCCAACGACCGTCTCGCGCTGGGCGTGATCGACGAGCTGCGCGAGCATGGCATCGACTGCCCCCGCGAGGTCTCCGTCACCGGCTTCAACGACATGCCGTTCCTCGACCTGATCCGCCCCCGGCTGACGACCGTCCGCATCCTCCAGCACAGCGCCGGCCAGACTGCCGCCACGGTGCTGCTGCAACTGATGAATGGCGACAAGGCCGAAGATATCCCCATGGAGACCATCCTGCCGGTCGAAATCGTCGTCCGCGAGAGCACGGCTCCCGCCGGGAGCCTGGTGCGATCCTGAAAAGCGGAATGTGCCTTCGCGGCCATTCCGGCGGAGAAAAGGCGGCCCATCCCGTGGGAAGAAGGCCGCCTCTCGACCCTACTTCGTGGTGTAGCCGCCGTTGACGAGGATGGTCTGGCCGGTCATCCACCAGCCGTCGGAGACCAGGAAGCGGATATGGGGGACGATGTCCTCGATATCGGTGAGACCGGTCTTCGAGAAGCCCGACAGCGCCGCGGCGGTCTTGTGGTAGGCGACCGCGTCCGCACCCTCGGCCGGATAGAAGAAGGGCGTGTCCATCGGGCCTGGCCCGATCGCCGTCACCGAGATGCCGCGTTCGCCGAATTCCTTCGATGCCGCCCGCGTGAAATGTTCGACCGGCGCCTTGGTGCCGGCATAGCTCGCGTAGAAGGGCGTAAAGGCGCCGAGCAGCGAGGTGACAAGCGTCACCAGCTTGCCGTTGTCGTTGAGATGCTTTCCCGCCTCCTTGATGAAGAAGAAGGCCGTCTTGGCGTTGACGGCGCTCATCTCGTCATATTCGGCCTCACTGATCTCGACGATGGGCTTCTTCAGCACCTTGCCGACGGTGTTGATGGCGATGTCCGGCCGGCCGATGGCAGCGACCGCGTCGGCGAACAGTTTTTCGACGGCGCCGGCTGTGGTCAGGTCCGCCTGGAAGGCGACGGCCTCGGCGCCTGCAGCCTTGACGGCGGCCACGGTGGCGTCGGCCTCCGCCCTGGTGGCCGCGCTGTTGTAGTGGATCGCGATCGCCCTTGCGCCCTGCGCGGCAAGATCGCGGGCGACCAGCCCGCCGAGATTTTTGGCGCCTCCGGCGATGATGACGATTTTGCCTTTGATGCTGTGATCGGGCATGGGCGGCCTCCTTTGCCAGCGTGCGATCGTACCGCGACCGCTTCCGTTCAGGGACCATATCGTCTAGAGCTGGCCGATAAAGACGGCCATTCTGACATCACTTGTCAGAAATTTCGCGCAATCGGAGAGGCAGGACCCATGGACCGCATCGATCTCTTCCGTATCTTCGCGCGTGTCGTCGAACAGGCGAGCTTCACCCGCGCCGCCGATACGCTGGGGGTGCCCCGTTCCTCCGTGTCGGCGGCCGTGCAGGAACTGGAGGCACGCGTGGGCGCGCGGCTGCTCTACCGCACCACCCGCAAGGTCTCCCCGACCCAGGATGGGATCGCCTTTTACGAACGCTGCCAGCGGGTCATCGCCGACGTCGAGGACACGGAGAACCTGTTCCGGCAGACGGCGGCCCGGCCGTCGGGCAAGCTGCGGGTTGACGTGCCGGGCCGGATCGGGCGCCTGATCATCACGCCGGCCTTGCCCGGCTTCCTCGACGACTATCCCGGGATCGACATCGACCTCGGCGTCACCGACCGCGCGGTGAACCTGGTCGAAGACGGCATCGATTGCGTGCTGCGTGTCGGCCCGCTCGGCGATTCGGGCCTGATCGCGCGGCCGATCGGCGAACTGCCGCTGATCAATGTCGCCAGCCCCGCCTATCTGGCGCGTCACGGGACGCCGCGCGTGCCGGAGGATCTGGGCCATCACCGGGCGGTCAACTATGCCTCGCCGTCCAGCGGCCGGGTCGAGGATTGGGAATGGGTCGAGAACGGGACGCTGCACAGGGCGCGGCTGCAGGGACGCGTCACCGTCAACAGCGCCGAGGCCTATATCGCCTGCTGCCTCGCAGGCCTCGGGCTGATCCAGATTCCGGCCTATGACGTCAGGGAGCATCTCGAAGCGGAAGAACTGGTCGAGGTGATGCCCCGCCACCTTGCCGCGCCGATGCCCATGACCTTGCTCTATCCCCACCGCCAGCACCTCTCCCGCCGGTTGCAGGTCTTTGCAGACTGGCTGGAGGCGCTGCTCAGGCGGCAGCTTTTGCAGCGTGGATAGGAAACCGGCCGTCAGCGGGGTGCGTGGCGGTTTGTGCGCATGCTACGGCCGGGCGCCCGCCCTGCCGCTGATGCGGCGGCATGCCCCCGGGAAGAGGAGGGTGAAAGCGCCCGGCTTATCCGACGCGCTTTTCCAATTCTTCCTCTTCGATCATCGCGCTGGCGCCGGGCACGGCGACGAACTGTTCGAGGGTCATCGTGTCGAGGATGGCGGCGATGGCGTCGCGCACGTCGGTCATGGCGCGGCGGACCTGACAGGCTTCCGGATCCGCGCAGTCCTCGCAGGCCTCATAGGCCGTGCGGCTGGCGCAGCGGATCGGCGCCAGCGGGCCGTCGAGCACGCGGATGGCGTGGCCGATGCGGATCTCCGACGCGGGATGCGAAAGCGAGTAGCCGCCGCCCGGGCCCTTCTTGGAGCGCAGCATGCCGGCATTGCGCAGTTCCAGGAGGATCGTGTCGAGGAACTTCTTCGGAATGTTGTTGCGAAGCGCGATCTCGCTGACGAAAGCGGTTTCGCCAGGCGCCAGCCGGGCCAGGTCCACCAGGGCCTTCAGTCCGTATTTTCCCTTTTTCGTCAACATGTCGGCCTGCTTTCCATCAGCATATGTGCATCACCGGATATACCCGGCAGCGCGGACGCGCGCATCGCGTCCCGCTCGGTTTCCGTTCGTCGTCCTCGGGAAGATCGATCGGCTCACCCATGACGGGTGATTCTGGCTCATTCTTGGCACCGAAGTGCGAAAAACATATAAAAACAATATAATTTATTTTTCAGCGATCCTGCAAGGAAATTGGCATTTTTGCCAAGTGCTTATGCGGATTTTCCGTCGGAGCGTGCTCATTTGGCATCATTTTCCGCTCCGGCCGGTCCTTTGCGCGCGTCCTTCGTCGCGCGGTGCCCTGTGCGGCCCTTCACGGGGCGCACGACTCGTTCCAGTTGCACCGCCGGAAAACGCAAAACCAATTGCGAAGGAACCGCTAAATTGAGGCAAATATTTCTCTACTAAATTTATTGAATATATAGCCTTGAATCACCGGCCCGCGGCAGATCCCGGGCGACGGATTTTTGAGGAGAGACCCATGACCACGACCCGCAGGACCCTGCTTGCCGCGACGGCCGCCCTTGCCCTTACCGCATCCTTCGCCACCGCTTTTGCCGAGGAGGTGACGCTCAACATCGGTTACCAGCCGATCGTCGAGCCCTCCCGCGTGCCGCAGGCCGACGGCACCTATGAGAAGGTGACCGGCGCCAAGATCAACTGGCAGAAGTTCGACGGCGGCGCCGACGTGATCGCCGCCATCGCATCGGGTTCGCTGGATATCGGTTATGTCGGCTCCTCGCCGCTGGCTGCCGCCTCCAGCCGCGAACTGCCGATCGAGACGATCTTCGTCGTCGGTCTCATCAGCGAGGCTGAGGCGCTTGCCGTGAAATCCATCGAGAAGCCGGAGGACCTGGCCGGCAAGAAGATCGCGACGCCTTTCGTCTCCACCGCGCATTACAGCCTGCTGACGGCGCTGAAGCACTGGAAGGTCGATCCCAAGTCGGTGGAAATCCTCAACCTGCGTCCGCCGGAAATCGCGGCCGCCTGGGAACGCGGCGACATCGACGGCGCCTATGTCTGGGATCCGGTGCTGGCACAACTGAAGAAGAGCGGCACGGTGCTCGCCACCTCGGCGGATGTCGCCGAATGGGGCGGCCCGACCTTCGACGCCTGGATCGTCAGCAAGAAATTCGCCGAGGCGCATCCCGATGTCGTGACGGCCTTCGTGAAGGTGACGGGCGATGCGACGGCGGCCTATCGCGCCGATCCGGAGGCCTGGAACGCCACCTCGCCGGAAGCCGAGAAGATCGCGCGCCTGACCGGCGCCAAGCAGGACGAGGTGCCGGCGCTCCTAAAGGGCTACATCTTCCCGACGCTGGAAGAGCAGGCCGGCGAGGCGCTGCTCGGCGGCGGCACGGTGAAGGCGGTGGCCGATACCTCGGCCTTCCTGCTGGAGCAGGGCAAGATCCCGGCGGCGCTCTCCGACTATACGCCCTACGTCTCCACCCGCTGGGTGACGGACGCGACGAAGCTCGCCTACTGATCCGACGAAACAATCCTGCGGCGGAAGGGCCCGGCAGCGCGGATGCGCTGTCGGGCCATCGCCCGATGGAGCAATTCCAGCAAAAGTGCGCAGCGGTTTTGCGTCCGGAATTGCGGAGAAACAAAGGTTGGAGCGTTTTCGCGATTCGGAGAAGAGCGAAAGAACTCCAGGCGGTCCTGCTCCCGGAGGTTTCATGAGCACCCTGACATTCCGCAGTGTTTCGCTGCGCTATCCGCCGAGGGCGGCGCGCGCCGGTGTCGGCGAAAAGCTGGTCCTCGACGGCATCGACCTGCAGGTCGCCTCGCACGAGCTGGTCGCCATCATCGGGCGCTCCGGCTCCGGCAAGACGAGCCTGCTCAATCTCGCCGCCGGTTTCCTGGAACCGACCGCCGGCACCATCACCGTCGACGGCGTGCCGATCGAGGGGCCGAGCGCCGACCGGGCGGTCGTCTTCCAGGACGATGCGCTCTATCCCTGGCTCGACGCGCGGGACAACATCGCCCTGCCCTTCAAGCTGAAGGGCGTGCCGCTTGCCGAGCGCCGCGCGCGGGCGGAGCAGCTTCTCGCCCGCGTCGGCCTTGCGGATGCCGGCGACCGGCGGATCTGGGAGCTTTCCGGCGGCATGCGCCAGCGGGTCGGCATTGCCCGGGCGCTCGCCGCCGAGCCGCGTTTCCTGCTGCTCGACGAGCCGCTCGGCGCGCTCGACGCCCTCACCCGCACGCGCATGCAGGAGTTCCTGCTGCGCATCAAGGCGGAAAGCGGGGCGGGCGCCCTGCTCATCACGCACAGCATCGAGGAGGCGCTGCTGCTCGGCACGCGCATCGTCGTGCTGTCGCCCAATCCGGGCCGCCTGACCGCCGAGATCGAGGCGGGCTTCAACGCAGAGGTGCTGAACGGCGCCTCGGTCGCCGCCGTGAAGGCCTCGCCGATCTTCAAGCGCATGCATGCCGGCCTGACCGGCCTTATCCACGCCTCCGCGGAAGAGGAGATCGCCGCATGACACTTTCGACCGACATCGATACCCTGCCGCAGGTGGCGGAAACGGGGGAGGCGGAACGCCCGCTGAAAGCGCGGCCGCTGCCGGTCGCCATCATCTCGGCCATCACGATCGGCGTGATCATCGCCGCCTGGGGGCTCGCCTCCGCCTATGCCCTCGTTTCACCGGTCTTCCTGCCCTCGCCGCGACAGGTCGTGCTCGCCCTCTACAATCTTATCGTCACGGGCTTCGTCGATGCGACGCTGGCCGAGCATGTCGGCGCCAGCCTCTACCGTATCTTCGGCGCCCTCATCGCCTCCATCCTCATCGGCATTCCCGCCGGCATCGCCATCGGCACGAGCCGCCTCGGCCGCGGCATTCTCGATCCGATCGTGGAATTCCTGCGGCCGCTGCCGCCGCTCGCCTACCTGCCGCTGATCATCATCTGGGTCGGCATCGGCGAGGCCTCGAAGATCACGGTGATCGCGCTTTCCATGCTGCCGTCGATCATCCTGTCGACCTCCGCCGGCGTGCGCGGGGTATCGAAGGATCATGTCAATGCCGCGCGCTCGCTCGGGGCGAGCCGTCGGCAGGTGCTGCGCGAGGTGGTGCTGCCGAGCGCCGTGCCGTCGATCCTCACCGGCGTGCGCATTGCGCTCGGCGCCGGCTGGACGACGCTGGTGGCGGCCGAACTGGTGGCCGCGACGAGCGGCATAGGCTTCATGATCCAGTCGGCGGCGCAGTTCCTCGTCACCGACATCGTGATCGCCGGCATCATCGTCATCGCGCTGATCGCCATCCTCCTGGAATATGTCGCCCGGCAGATCGAGCGGCGGCTGGTGCCCTGGGCGGCGCATCGCTGAGGGATCGGGCGAGGCACGAAATCGAGACGGCCGCTTCGTGATTTGGAAGGGGTGCCGCCGGTTTGGTGACAAGCATCGCCCCATCCGCCAATCGTCATCCTCGGGCCTGACCCGAGGATCCACGCGTCACGGTACATGTTGAGTTTGTGGCATGGCTCCTCGGGTCAAGCCCGAGGATGACGGAGGAGGACTTGGCCGCCCTCTGGCCTCATCCGCGATGATCGAGACGGGCCGTCAGGCGGTCGCCCAGCCACTGGATGCCGCAGACGAGCACGATCAGCACGGCGACCACCGCCACCATCACCGAGGTCTCGAAGCGCTGGTAGCCGTAGCGGATGGCAAGGTCGCCGAGGCCGCCCGCGCCGATGGCGCCGGCCATGGCGGAGGCGCCGATCAGCGTGACGAGCGTGACGGTGAAGCCCGCAACGATGCCGGGCAGCGCCTCGGGGATCAGCACCTCGCGCACGATGGTCCAGCGGTTGCCGCCCATCGCCCGCACCGCCTCGATCAGGCCGCGATCGACTTCCCGCAGGGAAACCTCGGCGATGCGCGCATAATAGGGCGTCGCGGCGATGGCGAGCGGCACGATGGCCGCCCAGGTGCCGATCGACGTGCCGACGATGAAACGTGTGACCGGAATGAGCGCCACCAGCAGGATGATGAAGGGCACGGAGCGGAAGCCGTTGATGACGGCGCCGAGCACGCGGTTGATCCAGAGGTTTTCCGCAATGCCGCCGCGCGCGGTGGCGACCAGCGCAAGGCCGAGCGGCAGGCCGAAGACGAGCGAGATGACGCCGGAGGCGGCCGTCATCACGACGGTTTCCCATAGCGAGCGGACGAGAAGTTCAAGCATGACCGGCGACATGGCCGAGGACCTCCACCTGCGCGCCGAAGCGCTCTGCCAGGGTTGCGAAACGCGCGGCGGCCTCGGCCGGCACGGCGATGAAGAAACGGCCGACCGCCTGTTCCTGAATATGGTCGACGCCGCCGTGGATCAGCCGGTAGCCATCCGGAAATTCGGCGGAAAGCTGCTGGAAGAGCGGGCCCGTGGCCGCGGGGCCGGCAATGTCGACGCCAAGGATGGCCTCGCCTGTTACGTCCGCGACAAGCTTCTGGGTGATATGGGCGGGCAGTTGCGGGCGGATGCCGCTGAGCAGGCTCTTCGTCGTCTGCGCCTGCGGCGTCGCGAAGACCTGCCAGACCGGCCCCTCCTCGACGATGCGGCCGGCATCGAGCACCGTCACGCGGTCGGCGATGGAGCGCACCACCTCCATCTCGTGGGTGATGAGCAGGATGGTGAGGCCGAGCTTGCGGTTGATGTCCTTCAGCAGCGTGAGGATCGCGCGGGTCGTTTCCGGATCGAGCGCGGAGGTCGCCTCGTCGGAAAGCAGCAGCGCCGGACTTGCGGCGAGCGCCCGGGCAATGCCGACGCGCTGTTTCTGGCCGCCGGAAAGCTCCGACGGATAGGCCTTCGCCTTGCCCCTGAGGCCGACGAGGTCGATGAGTTCGGCCGCGCGCGCCAGGCGCTTCGCCTTCGGCCAGCCCTCGATCTTCAGCGGCAGGGCGACATTCTCCTCGACGGTCTTGGCCGAGAGCAGGTTGAAATGCTGGAAGATCATGCCGATGCGGCGGCGCAGCGGCTGCAGCTCGGCCTCGCCAAGGCCGGTGATCTCGCGGCCTTCGATTGCGATGCTGCCGCTGTCCGGCCGTTCGAGGCCGTTGAGGCAGCGGATGAGCGTCGACTTGCCCGCGCCGCTGCGGCCGATGATGCCGAGGATCTCGCCGCGGCGCACCGTGAGCGAAACGCCGTCCAGCGCCGCGGTCGCGCCGAAGCGGCGGCGCACGTCGGCAAGACGGACGACATCGTCCTCCCGGACGGCCGGCTCGGCGACCTGGCTTGTCACATGGGTGTTCATTTGCGGTTCCCTTCCGGAAACGACGAGACAGCCCGCGATGGCGGGGGCGCATCGCGAGCTGTCCTGCTGGTTGGATGGTGGCCTTAGTAGGCGCTGATGCCCGTGCCCTTGTAAACCCGGTCGAACTCCGCCTTCACGACATCGTTCTGGTAGGCTTCGACCAGCGGCTTGACCCAGGGCTCGTCCTTCGATTCCTCGCGCACGGCGATGAAGTTGCGGTACGGGTTGTCGTCGACCGGCTCCTGCGCGATGCGGTTTTCCGGGGTGAGGCCGCTCTTCAGCGCCCAGTCCGTGTTGACGATCGCCGCGTCGAGGTCATCGACCGAACGGCCGACGATGCCGGCGTCGAGTTCCTTGATTTCCAGGTTCTTCGGGTTTTCGGCGATGTCGGCGATCGTGGCGAGGATGCCGGTGCCGTCCTTCAGCTTGATCAGGCCTTCGTTCTGGAGAACGCGCAGCGCCCGGCCCTCGTTGGACGGGTCGTTCGGCACGCCGATGGCGGCGCCGTCCGGAAGGTCGGCGACCTTGGCGTGCTTCTTGGAGTAGAGGCCGATCGGCCAGACGGCCGTGTAGCCGACCGGGACGATCTTGTAGCCGTGCTGCTGCACCTGGTTTTCCAGATAGGGAAGATGCTGGAAGGCGTTCGCGTCGATCTCGCCGCGGGCAAGCGCCTCGTTCGGCTGGGTATAGTCGTTGAAGACGACCGCCTCGACGGTGAGGCCCTTCTTGGCGGCTTCAGCGATCACGACGCGCCAGACGTCCTCGTCCTCGCCGGAGATGATGCCGACCTTCAGGTCCTTCTTGTCCTCGGCAAGGCCGGGTGCGGGAAGCGAGAAGGTGGAGACGGCGGCGGCTGCCACCGCAAGGGCGGCAAGGGCGGCGCGGCGGGTGAAGAGAGTGCTTGCGAGGAGCTTCTTGTTGGTTTTCGACATGCTGGCCTGCTTTCGCGATTGGGAGGATCGACTGCGAAACATCGTTGTTTCTGCCGGTAAAATCGCAAATGCCGCTTTTGTGGACAACGAATGGCGGTTTATTGGGCAGGCGGAAACGGAATTTTCGCTCCCGGATATCACGGCGGGGCGGAAAATATTTTCTACTGAAATTGTGAACTATGCCGGATGCCGAACGCAGCCTAGAAGGTTGGCGGCGTGTTGATCCAGATCAGCACGGTTTCGCCGTCGTGGCGGTTGCGCCAGGCGTGGCGGCGGCAGCTTTCGAAATAGAGGCTGTCGCCGGGGCCGAGATCGTGGAATTCGTGGCCGTCGAGGACCATTTCGATGCGGCCGGAAAGGACGTGGACGAATTCCTCGCCCTCATGCTTGTAGGCTCCGTCGGAGGAGGCGCCGGGCGCGAGCACGAAGCGGTGGCAATCCATCATGTTGCGCCCGTCGGCCAGCACCTGGATGGTGACGCCGGGGGAGGTCTCGGGCCAGAACTTCCACTCCCCTGCCCGCACGACCGAGCGGTTCTGCTGCTCCTCCTCGCCGGAGAGTTTCGAGACGGTCGTGCCGTAATAATCGGCAAGGTCGTGCAGCACGCGAAAGGTCACGCCCTGCGAGGTGCGCTCGAAGGTGGAGAGCACCGACGTCGCGATGCCGATATCGCCCGCCACCTGGTCGAGCGTCTTGCCGGCGGCATGGCGCAGGCTTCGCAGCTTGCGCCCGACGCCCTGGTGCGCCTCGCCCTCGGCGGAGGGGGCATCGTTGGCGGGTTCCTCGGCCTCGAGCGCCTCGCGGATGGCGGCCGGGTTGAGGCCGCGCTCGGTCCTGTACCAGGCGATGCGCTTCAGCCGCGCCACGTCGTCGGCGCTGTACTGGCGGTGGCCGGTTTCGGAGCGCCCCGGCACGACGAGCCCCTGCGTTTCCCAAAGCCTGAGCGTGGAGGCCGAAACGCCGGCGAGCCGCGCGGCCTCCGCCACCTTGTAGTGCACCGGTTCTTGCGAACCCATCGCGCCAATCCCTGATTCTGTGTAGTGTTCTCTATAGCATTCCGGCGGCGGTCGCCGGCTCGAAAAACCGCTGTGTCGCCGCCGTAAAATGCCCGTTGCATTCTTGCAGAAAAAATGTAGGAATTCTACTTGAGACTTGCAGAAAAAATGCAAGTTAATGCGGTTCCGGCAAAAGCGCAGCGCGGTTTTGCATCCGGAACTGCGCGAATGCTCCATTATCAGAAGCCTCCAGATTCAGGATAGCGCCATGACCGCAATGCCCCTCACAGACCGCAAGAACGCCGCCATCTCGCGCGGCGTCGGCATGACCACGCAGATCTACGCCGACCGTGCGGAGAATGCGGAGATCTGGGACAAGGAAGGCAACCGCTACATCGACTTTGCTGCCGGCATCGCCGTCGTCAACACCGGTCACCGCCATCCGCGCGTCATCGAGGCCGTCAAGAACCAGCTCGATCGCTTCACCCACACCTGCCACCAGGTCGTGCCCTACGAGAACTATGTCGAGCTCGCCGAGCGCCTGAACGCCATCACCCCCGGCAACTTCGCCAAGAAGACGATCTTTGTCACGACCGGCGCGGAAGCCGTCGAGAATGCCGTGAAGATCGCCCGCGCCGCCACCGGCCGCCAGGCCGTCATCGCCTTCACCGGCAGCTTCCACGGCCGCACCTTCATGGGCATGGCCCTGACCGGCAAGGTTGTGCCGTACAAGGTCGGCTTCGGCGCCATGCCGGGCGACGTCTTCCATGCGCCCTTCCCGGTCGAGATGCACGGCACGACCGTCGAGCAGTCGCTCGGCGTGCTGAAGAAGCTCTTTGCCGCCGATGTCGACCCGAACCGCGTCGCGGCGATCATCGTCGAGCCGGTGCAGGGCGAAGGTGGCTTCTATCCGGTTCCCGTCAATTTCATGAAGGCGCTGCGCGAGATCTGCGACCAGCACGGCATCCTCCTCATCGCCGATGAGGTGCAGACCGGCTTTGCCCGGACCGGCAAGCTGTTCGCCATGGAGCACTACGGCATCGCGGCCGACATCATGACCATGGCCAAGGGCCTCGGCGGCGGCTTCCCGATCGCGGCCGTCACCGGCCGCGCGGAGATCATGGACGCGCCCGGCCCGGGCGGCCTCGGCGGCACCTATGCCGGCAGCCCGATCGGCGTTGCGGCGGCCCATGCCGTTCTCGACGTCATCAAGGACGAGGACCTCTGCAACCGTGCCGAAAACCTCGGCGCCCGCCTCAAGCAGCGCCTCGCCTCGCTGCAGGACAAGGTTCCCGAGATCGTCGACATACGCGGCCCGGGCTTCATGAACGCCGTCGAGTTCAACGACGTTTCGACGAAGCAGCCGAGCGCCGAGTTCGCCAACAAGGTGCGTCTGAAGGCCCTCGAAAAAGGCCTGATCCTGCTCACCTGCGGCGTGCACGGCAATGTCATCCGCTTCCTCGCGCCGATCACCATCCAGGACGAGGTGTTCGCCGAGGCGCTCGACATTCTCGAAAGCGCAATGATCGAAGCCCGCGCCGCCTGACCGGCGCCGCACACGTTAGAACCACATCCTCCCAAGGCAACACCCGGAGCATCTGCTCCGGGTGAACGGCCGTCCACGTCCGAAAGGAACGAAATCATGGCCTTCTACGATGCCCTCAACAGGCACCTGAAGTCGTCCGAACTCCTGCGTGATGCAGGTTATGTCAACGGCAACTGGATCGGCGGGAACGGCGCCGAAACCTTCGATGTCTTCAACCCCGCGACCGGCGAAAAGCTCGCGACGCTGCCCGAAATGGGGGCGACCGAGACCGCCGCGGCGATCGACGCCGCCTATGAGGCGCAGCCGCTCTGGGCTGCCCGCCCCGCCAAGGACCGCAGCGTGCTGCTGCGCAAATGGTTCGATCTCATCGTGGCGAACGCCGACGAGTTGGCCGCGATCCTCACCGCCGAAATGGGCAAGCCGCTGCCGGAAGCCAAGGGCGAGATCCTCTACGCTGCCTCCTATGTCGAATGGTATGCGGAAGAGGCCAAGCGCATCAACGGCGAGACGATCCCCGCCCCGTCGGTCGACAAGCGCATGCTGGTCATCAAGCAGCCGGTCGGCGTCGTCGGCACGATCACGCCGTGGAACTTCCCTGCTGCGATGATCGCCCGCAAGGTGGCGCCGGCGCTCGCCGTCGGCTGCACGGTGGTCTCCAAGCCGGCCGAGCAGACGCCGCTTTCGGCCATCGCCCTTGCCGTGCTCGCCGAAAAGGCCGGCCTTCCCGCAGGCGTCTTCAACATCATCCTCGGTACGGACGGCCCGGGTATCGGCAAGGAGCTCTGCTACAATCCGAAGGTCCGGAAGATCTCCTTCACGGGCTCGACGGAGGTCGGCCGCATCCTGATGCGCCAGTGCTCCGACCAGATCAAGAAGGTGAGCCTGGAGCTCGGTGGCAATGCGCCCTTCATCGTCTTCGACGACGCCAATATCGACGCGGCCGTGGAAGGGGCCATGGCCTCGAAATATCGCAATGCGGGCCAGACCTGCGTCTGCGCCAACCGTCTCTACGTGCAGTCGAACGTCTATGACGCCTTTGCCGAGAAACTGGCGAAGAAGGTCGCCGAACTCTCGGTCGGCGACGGCTTCGACAAGGGCACGACCATCGGCCCGCTGATCGAGGAAGCCGCGATCGACAAGGTCGAGGCGCATATCGCCGATGCCGTCTCCAAGGGCGCCTCGGTGGTGGCCGGCGGCAAACGCGTCGAGGGCAAGGGCACATTCTTCCAGCCGACCGTGCTGAAGAACGTCGCCCGCGGCATGACGGTCGCCCGCGAGGAGACCTTTGGCCCGGTCGCCCCGCTCTTCCGCTTCGATACCGTCGAGGACGTGATCGAGCAGGCGAACGACACCGAATTCGGCCTTGCCGCCTACTTCTTCGCCGGTGACCTCAAGAAGGTCTGGAAGGTGGCGGAAGCGCTCGAATACGGCATGGTCGGCGTCAATACCGGCCTCATCTCCTCCGAGGCCGCGCCCTTCGGCGGCATCAAGCAGTCCGGTCTCGGCCGCGAGGGCTCCGCCCATGGCGCCGACGATTATCTCGAACTGAAATATGTCTGCATGGGCGACGTCGCCTGACCACACCGAGATTGCCCCGCGTTAGCGGGGCGGTCCTCATGCGGCGTCGATATCCGTCTGCGGAAAATCGTCGCCCTTGTAGAGCAGCGGCATATTGAGTTGCCTTGCGCAGGCATAGGCAAAGCAGTCGCCGAAATTGAGGCCTGCTGGGTGGCGGCCCTTGCCGAAGCGTTGGTGGGCGTCGACGGCTGCTGCTGCGATTGTCGACTCGATGGCAATGACCTGGACTTCAAACAGCCGGATATAGGCCTCCACCTCGCGCAGGGCAGCGTTGGGCTCAAGCCGGAAAATACGGCTATATGCGACTGACGCTTCCCAAAGCGCCATGGCCGAGGTTACCCGCGAACGCGCGGTCGCCAGGCGTGCCGAAAGCACTTCGGCATCGCTTTCGTTTGTCATCATGGCGACGATGGCTGAAGCGTCGAGAAACATCAGTCCTCGTAGAGACTGTCGATGAAGGCCTTGTCAGCCTTGAGGCCAGTAGGCGCGTACTTCCTGTTGAGTTCCCGTGTCATGGCAACGGCCTTCTCGACCAGCGTCGGCTCGCTTTCCGCGCGCTGCAACTCATGCACCAGCGCCTGCCGTACCGCCTCGGTCTTGCTGACCTTGCGCAGCGTGGACAGCCGTTCGGCAAGCCGGTCGACCTCCTGGTCCTTCACGTAGAGCGGCATGGTATATCCTTCCTCGTTCGAAGGTATATATACCATGCCGGCACCTTGCCTGAAAGATCAGGCCGGCTTCACCGCGTCAGGATGCGCCGCCCAAAAGGCCGGGAGGGCGCGGCAGGTTTCGGCGATGCGCCGCACCCGTTCGAGATCCGTCAGGTCGGCGCCCCAGCGTTCGGCATTGTAGACCTGCGGGACGAGGCAGAAATCCGCCATGGTGGGCGTGTCGCCATGGCAGAAGGTCCCGGTCGCCGGGACGGCAAGGAGTTTTTCGACGGCGAGAAGGCCCTCGCCGATGAATTTCCTCATCCAGTCGACGCGGGTCTCCTCCCCTCCCCCCGTGATCGTCATGACATGGCCGATGACGCCCGTGTTGCAGACGGCGTGGATTTCCATGGCGATGGCATAGGAGAGCGTGCGCACCCGCTGCCGGCCGAGCGGATCGGCGGGCAGGAAACGCGCCTCGGGGCGCGTTTCGGCGAGGTATTCGATGATCGCCAGCGACTGCGTCAGCGTGTGTCCGTCGATCGACAGCGCCGGCACGAGGCCCTGCGGGTTGCGGGCGCGGTGTTCCGGCGACCGTTGCTGCCCGGCCAGAAGGTCGATGGACTCGCGCCGATAGGGAAGACCGAGGCTTTCCAGCGCGATGCGCACGCGATAGCTGGCGGAGGACCGCCAGTAGTCGTAGAGGATGATCTCGTCCTGCACCGGCTCAGTCCTTTTCGTGCCGCTCGACGGTCTGCTCGATCGCGCCGAAGATCGAATGGCCCGCCTTATCCTTCATCTCGATGCGCACGGTGTCGCCGAACTTCATGAAGGGGGTCTTGGGTGCGCCGGACGTAATCGTCTCGATGGTGCGGATTTCGGCGATGCAGGAATAGCCCGCCCCGCCCTCGGCGACCGGCTTGCCGGGGCCGCCGTCGAGCTTGTTGGAAACGGTGCCGGAGCCGATGATCGAGCCGGCGACGAGCGGCCGGGTCCTGGCGGCATGGGCAACGAGCTCGGCGAAATCGAAGGTCATGTCGACGCCGGCATTGGCCTTGCCGAAGGGCTTGCCGTTCAGCGAGACGAGAAGCGGCAGGTGCAGCCTGCCGCCGTCCCAGGCCTCGCCCAGTTCGTCGGGCGTGACCGCGACCGGTGAGAAGGCCGAGGAGGGTTTCGACTGGAAGAAGCCGAAGCCCTTGGCGAGCTCGCCCGGGATGAGGCCGCGCAGCGACACGTCGTTGACGAGCATGACGAGCTTGATCGCCTGCCGCGCCTCCTCGACGCTCGCCCCCATCGGCACGTCGTCGACGATGACGGCGATCTCGCCCTCCATGTCGATGCCGAAGGCCTCGTCCGCCGCAAGGATCGGGTCTCGCGGTCCGAGGAAGCTGTCGGAGCCGCCCTGGTACATCAGCGGATCGGTCCAGAAGCTTTCCGGCATCTCGGCATTGCGCGCCTTGCGCACCAGTTCGACATGGTTGACATAGGCCGAGCCGTCCGCCCACTGATAGGCGCGCGGCAGCGGCGCGGCTGCGTCGTGCTCGTGGAAGCGGGTGGCCGGCTGCGAGCCGGTCTCCAGCCCTTCGGCGACCCTTTCCAGCCGCGGCGCGACGTGCTCCCAGTCATCCAGCGCATCCTGCAGGGTGCGGGCGATGTGTCCCACTTCCGAGCAGCGCGTCAGGTCGCGCGAGACGACGACCAGGCGGCCGTCGCGGGTGGAATTTTTCAGTGTCGCAAGCTTCATGCGTCCTACTCCCGATCTTGTTTCCGGCCGTGCGATCGTGTCATCTACCGGCCTGTCTCCACCCTCGTGCGCCGGTCGTGCCGACGCATCGCATTTCCGAGGAAATCCCGTCTTGAACCGTACGGTGCTGAATTCCCTGCTGCTGGCCGCCGGCTTCATCGGCGCGACGGCCATCATCCTTTATACGATGGGTCAGCCGCTCATCTGCAAGTGCGGATATGTCAAACTCTGGCATGGCGTGGTGATTTCTTCGGAAAACTCGCAGCACCTGTCCGACTGGTACACGCCGAGCCATATCATCCACGGCATCCTGTTCTTCGGCCTCTTCACGCTGATCCTGAGGAAGGCGAGCCTCAACCTGCGCCTCGCCCTCTCGCTGGTGCTGGAATGCGCCTGGGAGATTCTCGAAAACACCGACATGATCATCAATCGCTATCGCGAATCGACGATCTCGCTCGACTATTTCGGCGACAGCGTGATCAATTCGAGCGCGGACATCCTCGCCATGGTGGTCGGCTTCTTCCTCGCCGCGCGCCTGCCCGTCTGGGCCAGCGTCGCGATCATCATCGTCTTCGAGGCGATAACCACCTGGCTCATCCGTGATGGCCTGGCGCTCAACATCCTGATGCTCGTCTGGCCGCTGGAGGCGGTGAAGGCCTGGCAGGGCGGGTGACGTCATTTGATGCCAGGCGTGCCGTCGAACTTGCGCTCCAGCCCATCCCAGCATTCGAGATAGTTGTCCTGCAGGGTCTCCAGTTCGGCCGCGAATTTCGTGAGCTGCTGGGGAAAGCGCGTCTCGAACATGAAGGCCATGGTGTGATCGAGCTTCACGGGCTTCAGCTCGCTGTTCGAGGCCTTGTCGAAACCCGTCGCATCCGGCCCGTGCGGCAGCATCATGTTGTGCAGGCTCATGCCGCCGGGCACGAAGCCCTCTTCCTTGGCGTCGTACTGACCATGGATCAACCCCATGAATTCGCTCATGATATTGCGGTGATACCAGGGCGGGCGGAAGGTGTGTTCGGCCACCATCCAGCGCGGCGGGAAGATGACGAAATCGATATTCGCCGTGCCGGCCTCCTCGGTCGGCGCCGTCAGCACGGTGAAGATCGACGGGTCGGGATGGTCGAAGAGGATCGCGCCGACCGGCGAATAGGTCCTGAGGTCATATTTGAACGGCGTGTAGTTGCCGTGCCAGGCGACGACGTCGAGCGGGGAATGGCCGATCTCGGTGACATAGAACTTGCCGCACCATTTGACATGGACCCGGCAGGGCGTCTCCTTGTCCTCGTAGGCGGCGACGGGCGTCTTGAAGTCGCGCGGATTGGCAAGGCAGTTGGCGCCGATCGGCCCGCGGTCCGGCAGGGTGAATTTCGCGCCGTAGTTCTCGCAGACATAGCCGCGCCAGATGTCGCCCTCGCCGATGCGCGAGACCTTGAACATCATGCCGCGCGGGATGAGGCAGATCTCCAGCGGCTCGACATCCATGATGCCCATCTCGGTGAAGACGCGGACGGCGCCGAGCTGCGGCACGACCAGAAGCTCGCCATCGGCATTGAAGAAGTAGTCGTCCACCATGTCGGCATTGAACGTATAGGCGTGCGCGGCCATGCCGACCTGGGTCAGCACGTCGCCGGCCGTCGTCATGGTGCGCATGCCCTGAAGGAAGGTCTGCGTCTCGTCCGGCGCCGGCAGCGGGTTCCAGCGCAACTGGCCGAGCGGCAGGGAATGGTCGTCGAGGCAGGGCGCCGTCTTCCAGTGCGGGTAGCTGACATGGGAGAAGCGACGGGTGTGGCGCACGCTCGGGCGGATGCGGTAGAGCCAGGAGCGTTCGTTGGTGCCGCGCGGGGCGGTGAAGGGCGATCCCGAGAGCTGTTCCGCATAGAGGCCGTAGTTGCATTTCTGCGGGCTGTTCTGGCCTTGCGGCAGGGCGCCGGGGAGCGCTTCCGTCTCGAAATCGTTGCCGAAGCCCGGCATGTATTTCAGGCTGTTGGCGGCGTGATCCGGCATGGCTTGGCCTCCTCTTCGCAAAGCGCTTGTCGTCAGGTGGTTGCAGATGTAACTGTCCATTTTGTAACCATCAAGGCGCGCCATGGACTTCAAGCTCGAGACGTTCCTGCCCTACCGGCTCAACCTGGCGGCCGAGCTGGTCAGCCAGCGTTTTGCCGCGCAATACCGCGCGCGCTACCGCATGACGCGGCCGGAATGGCGGGCGCTCGCCGCGCTCGGTTCCTACGGGCGCATGACGGCGACGGAGATCGGCGCCAATTCCAGCATGCACAAGACGAAGGTGTCGCGCGCCGTGCGGGCGCTGGAGGAAAAGCGCTGGCTGAAGCGCAGCGAGGACCTGGACGACCGCCGGATCGAGCATCTGGAACTGACGCCGGCGGGACGGCGCATCTATGGCGAGATGGTCGTGCTGGCGCGTGATTACGAGCGGGAGCTCGCCGGGCTTCTCGGCACCGGCGGCCTGAAGCAGTTGGAGGCGGGCCTTGCCGCCATCGAGGCGAAGCTGGCGGCACCGGCACGCCGTCGCGCGCCAAAAGACTGATGATCTATCAATCCCGTGAAACGATCGGGCGGGATCGATTCATATCTTTCGTTGGACGGTGATTCGCCGCTTCGGCAGACTCGTGTCCATGTCGACCCTGCCTTCCTTGCCTGCCTATCGTTTTCGCCGCATCGATGCGATGCGCAACATGGCGCGCTTCTATATGCTGTCGCTGGAGCCGACGCTTTTCGGGGAGGTCGCGGTGCTGCGCCACTGGGGGCGCTCGGCACTCGCGGCCGGCAGGCGTTGAGCCTCTATCCCACCCTGGCGGAGGCGGAAACGGTGCTCGCGCGGCAGGTCGCGCTTCGGCGCAGGCGGGGCTATGTCGAGGCCTGAGCGGCCACCTATGGGCAAAAACGCAAATTTCTCGGGTTTTCCCCAGCCGAATCGAGCGAGACCGATAGGCGGCGAATGGTCAATAGGCTAAAGTCCGGTTTATCTGGTGGCAGCCCCGTCCCGCGACGGGCGCGTTAACCCTTTTTGCCTTGCCCTCGAATCAGAATCGCGTCTAAATGCGATTTAAACCTGCAAATGGGTTTGAAATCGCATTTTGAGATTCTCGACATGAATATGGCCGCAACGTTCGGACGGGCAATTTCCGAGGTCGATCAACTGATCATCGGACAGGCGCACGAACTGTCAGACAAACTGAAGCAGCACCGGCTGGAGATGTTCCCTCCCGTCGCGCAGAAGAGCCTGCGCCAGTTCCAGCTGAGCGAGGCCGCCCGGTTCCTGGGCGTCACCAGCGGCTACCTGCGCAATCTCTCGCTGGAATCCAAGGGGCCGCTGCCGCAGGTCACGCCCTCCGGCCGCCGGTCCTATTCGGCCGAGCAGTTGCAGGAGATGCGGGAATATCTGGAGCAGAACGGGCGCGCCGGCCAGCGTTACGTGCCGCGCCGGCGCGGCGGCGAGCACCTTCAGGTCATCGCGGTCGTCAACTTCAAGGGCGGTTCCGGCAAGACGACGACGACAGCGCACCTTGCCCAGCATCTCGCGCTCACCGGACACCGGGTCCTCGCGGTCGATCTCGATCCGCAGGCGAGCCTTTCTGCGGTGCACGGTTTCCAGCCGGAATTCGACGTCAGCGAGAACGAGACGCTCTACGGCGCCATCCGCTACGACGACCAGCGGCGGCCGCTGAAGGAGATCATCCGCAAGACGAACTTCCCGGGCCTCGACATCGTGCCGGGCAATCTCGAGCTGATGGAGTTCGAGCACGATACGCCGCGGGTTCTCGCCCAGGGCGACCGGAGCGACTACGGCCGCATCTTCTTTGCACGTCTCGACGAGGCGCTGTCGTCCGTTGCCGACGACTATGACGTGGTGGTGATCGACTGCCCGCCGCAGCTCGGCTTCCTGACGATGAGCGCGATCTGCGGCGCGACGGCGGTTCTGATCACCGTGCATCCGCAGATGCTGGACGTCATGTCCATGTGCCAGTTCCTGCAGATGCTGGGCGAGGTGCTGAACACGCTGAAGAGCGCGGGCGGCAACATGAACCTCGACTGGCTGCGCTACCTCGTCACCCGCTATGACCCGGCCGACGGGCCGCAGACCCAGATGGTCGCCTTCATGCGCTCGCTGTTCAAGCAGCATGTCCTGACCAATCCGATGGTGCGAAGCGTTGCCATCGCCGATGCGGCGCTGACCAACCAGACGCTCTACGAGGTCGACCGGAGCCAGTTCACGCGTGCCACCTATGACCGAGCGCTCGAATCCCTGGAGGCGGTCAATGCGGAAATCGTCGAACTGATCCACAAGGCATGGGGGCGTTGACCATGGCGCGCAAGAACGTTCTTTCCAACCTGATGTCGCCGGCCTCGGAGAAGTTGACGCCGGTAAACCCCGTCAATGACGAGCCGCGCCAGCATGTGACCTACAAGGGCATCGGCGCGCTCGGCGCCGTTACGCGCAGCATCGATGCGCTGGCCGCCAAGGCGGATGCGGCGAAGGAGATCGAGGCGAAGCTGACGGCCGGCGAGGTCGTCATCGAGCTCGAACCGGACCAGATCGAGGAATCCTTCATCTCCGACCGTCTCGCCCATTCGGACGAGCAGTTCCGCGAGCTGGTCGAGGCCATGCGCGTGCGCGGGCAGGATTCGCCGATCCTCGTGCGCCCGCACCCGACGAAGAGCGGCATCTACCAGATCGCCTTCGGCCACCGCCGCGCCAAGGCAGCCCGCCTGCTCGGGCGGCCCGTCCGCGCCGTCGTCAAGGCGCTGACCGACCGTGACCACGTCATCGCGCAGGGCCAGGAAAACAGTGCGCGCGCCGATCTCTCCTTCCTCGAACGGGCGACCTTTGCCGGCGAACTGGAGGCGCGCGGCTTCGACCGCGAGACGATCATGGCGGCGCTGAGCGCGGACAAGACGACCGTGTCCAAGATGCTCTCGGTGGTGAACCGCATTCCCAAGGCGGTGCGGGCCGGAATCGGCCCGGCGCTCGCCATCGGCCGTGACCGCTGGCATGAGCTGGCCACCCGCTTCGACACGCCCGAAAACGAGGACAAGGCGGTGGAATTCCTGGCACGCGAGCGGGTGAAGACCCGGGCGCCGGAGGACCGCTTCAACCTCGTCAGCAGCCATCTCGCCCGCAAGGAGGCTCCGGAGGCCGTTGCCAGGCCCGCGCCGGCCGAATGGGTGCGCAAAGATGGTCCCGTGCGCGCCAGCATCAAGACCACCGGCCGCCAGTACACGATTGCGTTGAAATCCGCGGATGCCGCGGCGTTCGGCGCCTACATCACCCAGAACCTGGACCGTCTCTACGAGGCGTTCCGGACGGAAAATGCACAGAAATCAGGAGATTGATCCGCAAAAGAAAAAGGCCCCCTCAACGTTACCGTCGCGGAAGCCCTTCTCATCGTTTAGCAGCCTGAGAATCGCACTTCCCCGAATCACAGTCAAGCCTTTTTGGCGCCGGTTCCGGTGATGGGGTCTCTTTTGCCTGTTGAAAGGTGAAGAGACATGGAGACGGACGGCATAACGACGCCCTTCGGGCGGCGGGCGATGACGCTTGGCATGCTCGCAAGCCAGGCGATCGCAAAGACGGTCCCGCCGGATGCGAGCGTGGACAAGTGGAAGCTGTACCGCTGGCTCTGCGAAGCGCGGCCGAAGCTGGGCATCAGTGACCGGGCGCTTTCGGTGCTGAATGCGCTGATGAGCTTCTACCCGAAAACCGAGCTTTCCGGTGGTGACGGCATGGTGGTGTTCCCCTCGAACGCCCAGCTTTCGCTGCGCACGCATGGCATGGCGGAAACCACGCTGCGTCGGCACCTCGCCGCGCTGGTGGAAGGCGGCCTGCTGACGCGGCGCGACAGCCCGAACGGCAAGCGCTATGTGCGGCGCGACCAGCAGGGGTCGATCGACGAGGCCTTCGGCTTCTCGCTCGCGCCCTTGCTTGCCCGGGCGGGGGAGATCGAGAACCTCGCCGCGCAGGTCGTTGCCGAGCGCCTGTTGCTGCAGCGTTTGCGGGAGCGTGTGACCCTCGTTCGTCGCGATATCGCCAAGCTGATCGAGACGGCCCTGGAAGATGGGCTTTCCGGGGACTGGATGCGCTACGAGGCGGAATATCGCCAGCAGATCCGGGTCTTGCCGCGCGTCCCGACACCCGACACCCTGTCGCCGATCCTCGCATGTCTGGAAACGCTGCGCGTGGAAATCCTCAAGTGCCTGGAAGAGCAAGTTATTTTGCAAAAAGCGGCGGGCAATGCCGACCAAACTGAGCGGCACAAACAGAATTCAAAACCCGACTCATCCTCTGACTTTGAACCTCGCTTCGAAACGAAGCAGGGCAGCGATGCCGAGGCAGAAGGGGAGCGGATGGCTGTGCGGCACGATGATGGAGATGAAAAGACGGACGGGCGCTATTCGCAATGGCCCGTCGACCTGCCGACCCCGGCAAAAGGGGTTCACCCACAGCCGGCGAATGTTTCGGATGCGCTCAAACCCTATCCGCTGGGCCTTGTGCTGCAAGCCTGCCCGGAAATCGTCGCTTTTGGTCCCGGCGGCGCGATTTCGAGCTGGCGCGATCTGATGACGGCGGCCGTGGTGGTGCGCTCGATGCTGGCGGTCAGCGCATCGGCCTATGAGAATGCCTGCGCGATCCTCGGGCCGGAGAATGCAGCGACGGTCATCGCCTGCATTCTCGAGCGGGCCGGGCACATCAACTCGGCGGGCGGTTATCTGCGCGATCTCACCCGGCGGGCGGAACGCGGCGAATTTTCCCTCGGGCCGATGCTGATGGCGCTCGTCCGGGCAAATGAGAAACCGGCGCGGCAGGCAGGGTGACGATGCCATGGCGGCACAGGAAATTCACTTTGGAAACCGGGCATTAACCATGGCTTCCCTAATCATGGGGGGAAGACAAGGAAGCCCGAATCAATGCCACCATATGCCGCGATCCAGCCGCGCCGCCGTTCTGTTGCCAATGAGAATGGACCGGTCGTCCCGTTTCCCGCCGAACGTCGGACGGCCCATGTTCGCCGCTGCGCGGGTGAACTGGACGGCCTGCACGGTGAGGATGCCCGGTTATATTGGTTGAAGGTGTGCCGTGAACTGGCAGCCGAACTGCAGAAGCTCGGATCGAGCGAAAACCAGGCGCGGGCCGCCGTCTTCGCCTTTCAGGACGAAGTGCAGCAGGAACTCATGCGGCTGCACCAGGCCGACGAGGCCTGATTTCAGATAAGGCCGGAGGCGCTTCCGGCGAGGCCGAGCGAGAAGACGCCGAGGCAGACCGCCGCAACGCGATAGACCAGTTGCGGCGACAGGACCGGCGCGCGGCCGATGAGACTGCCAAGAACGAGGAAGCTCGTGCCGGCGCCGGCGACCAGGAGGCTGAACAGCCCGATGGCCGGTGCGATCTGCGCGAGCGGACCATGCGGCATGATGACGAGCCCGATGATCGGCGCCTTCGGGTTGAGAAGGGTCGTCAGGAAGACCTGACCGACCGTCACCGCCGAAGCGCTGCCCAGGTTCTTCTGAATGGCCGAAACCCGCCAAAGCCGGATGGCGAGGAACAGCACCCACAAGGCGGCCGCAAGGCGAAGAGCGCTGGCAAGTGCCGGGCGTCCTTCCAGCAGAGAGGCGGCGATCGTCGCCAGCGGCACGACGACCGCGAGATAGCCCGCAAGTTCGCCGATGAGAAGCGGAAGGCTCGACCGGAATCCGCGCGCGGCGGCGCCGACCGTCAGCAGGGTGTTGGTCGGTCCGGGCGTGAGCAGCAGCGCAAGGATGGCGACGATGAAAAGGCTGTCCGGCATGAGTGTTCCACGGGTCGGAAGGATCTGAACGGTTCCACCCTAGGGTCTTCCTGCACCGCGGCCTTGATCTCCGTCAAGAGCGACGGCATCTTCCTTCGCAGGCGAACTCCCGGTAAGGATCGCTGCGAAACACGCGAGGGAGAAAACGATGACGGAGACGATCGCGGACGACATTCGCCGGCTGGAGGAGCAGGAGCGTCTTCTCCGGTTCAGCCGGTTCAGCCCGGACGATGCCTGGGCGCTCGGCAACCGGGTGCGCGAAACGGCATTGGCCCGCGGCGCCGGTGTTGCGATCGACATTTCCCTGCGCGACCGGCCCCTGTTTCATTGCGCCCTCCCCGGCACCTCGACCGACAATGTCGAGTGGATCCGCCGCAAGCGCAACACCGTGCTGCGGCTCTGGCACTCCTCCTATCTCGTCGGGCGGCGCCTTGCCCTGATCGGCCGCGACCAGGAGGAGGCGCACAATCTTCCGCATGCCGACTTCGCGGTGCATGGCGGCAGTTTCCCGCTCTTCGTCGCCGACCTCGGCTGTGTCGGGGCGGTCACCGTTTCGGGCGTGCCGCAGCGTATCGATCATGCCATCGTCAGCGACGCGATCGCCGGCTTCCTGAACATCGACCTTGGCGACAGCAGGCTGCCGGACTAGCGTCCCCTCCCCTCTAGGAAAGATGGACCCGGCTCAGTAGGATGGGCCGCGGCCATCCGGCCGCAAGGAAGCGGAGAGGAGCCGTCGTTCCGTGAAATTGCGTCATGCCCTGGCCTTCGTGATCCTGCCGATCGTCGTGGTGCTCACCATCCTGCAAGGCGGCGCGCTGCTGACCCGCAGCTACATGGACGAAGCCTCCTTGCAGGCCGGCACGACGCTTCGCCTTGCGGTGGCTGCGCTTGGCGGGCATCTCAGCCGCTACGAGCCCCTGCCCGCGCTGATCGCCGATCACGACGATATAGAAGCCCTGCTCCAGGCGCCGTCGGATGCGGAGCTGCGCCGGACCGCCAATCAATATCTCAAGGAAATCAACGGCCTGCTGGAATCGTCAGATATCTATGTCATGACGCCGGACGGCAACACGATCGCGGCCAGCAACTATGAGACGCCGGGCACCTTCGTCGGCCAGAATTTCGACTATCGTCCCTATTTCCAGGATGCGATTGCGGGCCGGCAGGCGCGGTTCTACGCGCTCGGCACGACGTCGCTGAAGCGGGGCTATTATTTCTCCTCACCGGTCGAGGTCGGCGGCGCGATCCTCGGCGTCATCGTCTTCAAGGTGGACATCGACACCATCGAGGCCTCGTGGCGCGGCGGCGAATACGAGATCTTCGTCGCCGACCCTGAAGGCATCATCTTCATGACGGGAAACGAGGCCTGGCTCTACAACGGCATCCTGCCGCTCGACGCCCCTCGCCTCGCCCGCACCCAGGCTTCGCGGCGTTATGCCGAAGCGGAATTGAAGCCCCTTCCTGTCACGGAGAGTGTTTACTACGGTCAACAGTTGATGCGGATCGCCGGTGAGGGCACGACGCGGGAATATCTCCGGCTCTCGCACTACATGCCCGAGGCGGACTGGACCGTGAACGTGCTGCTCGACACGGCCTCGGTGCGCACGCAGGCCCGCACCGCCCTTATCGCCATCCTGCTGTTCATCTGCCTTGCCGGCCTGGGTCTTGCCGTGCTCTGGCAGCGCCGCGCCCGGGTCGTGGAGCGGTTGCGGCTGCAGGAAGAGGCCCGCAACGAGCTGGAACGCCGCGTCGAGGAGCGCACCGCCGACCTTGCCCGTGTCAACGAGCAGATCGAACTTGAAATCGCCGAGCGGCGGCTGACCGAGCAGGAACTGCGCAAGACGCAGGCGGATCTCATCCAGGCCGGCAAGCTCGCCGGTCTCGGCCAGATGTCGGCCGCCCTCTCCCATGAGTTCAACCAGCCGCTCGCCGCGGCGAAAACCTATGCGGACAGCGCGGCCCTGCTGATCGATCGCGGCCGCGTGCCCGAAGCGCAGGACAATGTCCGCCGCATTTCCGCCCTTGTCGATCGCATGGCGTCGATAAGCCGTCACTTACGCAATTTCGCCCGCAAGCCGAACGAGAAGCTCGGCGCGGTTCCCCTGCCCGATGTCATCGCCGACACGATGGAGATCGTCACGCCGCGGCTGAAGGCGGCGGATGCGAAGCTGGTGATCGAACTGGGTGAGCAGGCCCTCGTCGTGAAGGCCGGCCCGGTCCGCCTGCAGCAGGTGCTTGTCAACATCATCAGCAACGCGGCCGATGCCGTCGAGGGGCTGGATGACCGGCGGGTCCGGCTTTCCGCGCGTCGCGAGGGCGATCTCGTCGTCATCGAGGTGCGTGATCACGGGCCGGGCGTGCCGGCCGCGATTGCCGACCGCATCTTCGATCCCTTCTTCACGACCAAGGGCGTCGGCAAGGGGCTGGGCCTCGGTCTTTCTATTTCCTATAATATTATCAAGGACTTCGGCGGAAATCTCTCCGTCATGAACCATCCCGGTGGTGGTGCCGTCTTCCGGATCGTGCTCGATGTGGCGGCCCGTGCGCAGGAGGCGGCGGAATGAGCGGGCCGCGCATCCTGCTGATCGACGATGAAGAGGAGATGCGGCGTTCCTCGGCGCAAGCGCTGGAGCTGTTCGACCTGACGGTGGATACCTTCGCCAGTGCGGAGCCGGTGCTGGAGCTCATAGGCTACGCCTTTGATGGCGTGGTGGTCAGCGATATCCGCATGCCGGGCATGGACGGCATGACGCTGCTGCAGCGCATCCGCGAGGTGGACCCGGAAGTGCCGGTCATTCTGGTGACCGGGCATGCGGATGTGCAGCTTGCGGTCAGCGCCATGCGGGCCGGCGTCTACGATTTCCTTGAAAAGCCGTTCACGGCCCAGCATCTCGCCGGCATCATCCGCCGCGCGATGGACCGTCGCAGCCTGGTGCTGGAGAACCGCCGCCTGCGCGCGGTTGCCGGCAAGCGGGATGATATCGAGGCCCGGCTGCCGGGGCGCACGCAGGTCATGGTGGACCTGCGCTACAGGCTGCGGGCGATCGGTGCGACGGATGCCGATACGCTTATCATCGGCGAGACCGGGGTGGGCAAGGAGGTGGTGGCGCGCGCGCTGCACGATATCAGCGCCCGGGCGAACCGTCCCTTCATCGCCATCAACTGCGCTGCCCTGCCGGAGAACCTGATCGAGAGCGAGCTTTTCGGCCATGAGGCGGGGGCGTTTCCCGGCGCCCTGCGGCCGCGCTTCGGCAAGTTCGAGCACGGGCGCGGCGGCACGATCCTGCTCGACGAGATCGGCTCCATGCCCTTCGACCTGCAGGCGAAGTTCCTGCGCGTGCTACAGGAACGCGTCATCACCCGTCTCGGCTCCAACGAGCCCGTTGCGCTCGATGTGCGCTTCATCGCGACCAGCAAGGTGGACCTTGCGGTGGAGGTGGCGGCCGGGCGCTTCCGGGCGGATCTGCTCTACCGGCTCAATGTCGCGACGCTGCATGTGCCCGCGCTGGCACAGCGCCGGGCGGATATCCCCCTCCTTTTCCTCCAGCTCGTGCGCGAGGCCGCGGCGCGGTATGGCCGCAGCGACATGGACGTGCCGCCGGAGTTGACGGCAGACATTGCCGGCCGGAGCTGGCCGGGCAATGTACGGGAGCTGCGCAACTTCGCCGACCGGCTGGTGCTGGGGCTCGACACCGCGCCGGATGAAGCCGGGCCGGAAACAGGTCCGCAACGCCTCGCCGACAAGGTCGCCGCCTATGAGCGGGGGCTGATCGCCTCGGCGCTGGCCGCCCACGGCGGCAGTCTGAAGCCCGTCTACGAGCAGCTCGGCGTCTCCCGCAAGACGCTATACGAGAAGATGCAGAAGTACGGGCTGGATAAAAATCTGGGTTCCGGCCTGCTTCAAGACGATTTTTAAGGAGCAGATGGGTGGATTTCCACCCATCGCCATGCCGCTTTGTTCCCGTCTCCACCCATCTCGCCGAGTTTACCGCCGTAAACTCACCCGCAAAGTCCCCTCGCCGCTTGCCGACTCGTCTCCGCGAGCGCCCTTTGGGGCATCCAGGACCGGCGCGGGAGGAGCCACGCCGGCCGGGCATTTCATCGGGAGGATTTGATGAAGACCTTGAAAGCCCTGTTTGGCGTTTCGGCGGCTCTTGCCGTATCGCTACTCGCAACCTCTGCGCTCGGCCAGACCTATCCGGAGCGCACCATCACCATGGTCGTGCCCTTCGCCGCCGGCGGCCCGACCGATACGGTGACCCGTCTTGTTGCCGAATCCATGTCGAAGGACCTCGGTCAGCAGATCGTCGTCGAGAATGTCGGCGGCGCCGGCGGTACGCTGGGCGCCGGCCGCGTCGCGAGTGCCGACCCGGACGGCTATACGCTGCTGCTCCACCATATCGGCATGGCGACCAGCGCGACGCTCTACCGCAAGCTCGCCTATGACACGCTCGACGGCTTCGAATATGTCGGCCTCGTCACCGACGTGCCGATGACCATCGTCGCCCGCAAGGACCTCGAGCCGACCGATCTCAAGGGCCTGATCGACTACATGAAGGCGAACAAGGACACGGTGACCGTCGCCAATGCCGGCATCGGCGCGGCCTCGCATCTGTGCGGCATGCTCTTGATGAGCGCCATGGAGACGCAGTTCGTCACCGTTCCCTACAAGGGCACCGGCCCGGCGATGACCGACCTGCTCGGCGGCCAGGTCGACGTCATGTGCGACCAGACGACCAACACGACGAAGCAGATCCAGGGCGGCACGATCAAGGCCTATGCGGTGACGTCCCCTGCCCGTCTCGACAACCTGCCGGACGTTCCGACGGCGGAAGAAGCCGGTCTCGCCGGCTTCCAGGTCGGCATCTGGCACGGCATCTATGCGCCGAAGGGCACGCCGGCAGAGGTGACGGAGCGGCTTTCCAGGTCGCTGCAGGTCGCCCTGAAGGATCCCAACGTCGTCGCCCGCTTTGCCGAACTCGGCACGGCGCCGTCAGCGGAAGAAGAGGCGACGCCGGCCGCCCTCAAGGCGAAGCTCGAAGGCGAGATCGCGCGCTGGAAGCCCGTCATCGAGGCCGCCGGCCAGTACGCTGACTGAGGTCAACCCGCAAACGCTGCGCGGCGTTTCCGCCGATAACGGCGGAAACAGCCCGCCGGCGCACGGACCGGCTCATGGCGGCATTGGCTGCCGCCATGAGTCCTGACCGCCCGCGCGGCCCGTCCCGGCCGCTGGAAGAGGGGAACCCATGAAACAACTACAGTTCGACAGCACCAATGCGATCTGCGGCCTGACCTTTATCGCGCTCGGCGGCTTCTTCATCTATCAATGCCTTAACCTGGATCTCGGCACGGCCTTCCGCATGGGGCCGGGCTATTTCCCGCTGATCCTCGCCGCGATCCTGACGCTGCTCGGCGTCGTCGTGCTCGTTCAGGCGACGCGGGTGCGGGGCGAGCCCATGGGGCCGCTGGCGCTGCGCGGCATGCTGTTCATCCTGCCGGCGCCGGTCTTCTTCGGGCTTACGGTGCGTGGGCTCGGCTTCGTGCCGTCGCTGTTCTTCGCCGCGCTCATCGCCGCCTTCGCATCCTCGCGCATGAAGCCGCTCTTGGCGGTGGTGCTGGCCGGGGCGATCACGCTTTTTTCCGTCCTGGTGTTCAGCTATGCCCTCGGGCTGCCGTTCGAACGCTTCGGTCCCTGGACCCGGCTTTAGGAGGCGGACATGGATCTTGTCAGCAATCTCGCGCTCGGCTTCTCCACGGCGCTCTCGCCGGAGAACCTTGCCTTTTGCCTCATCGGCGTGCTGCTTGGAACGCTGATCGGCGTGCTGCCCGGCATCGGCGCGACGGCGACCATCGCCATGCTCCTGCCGATCACCTTCAAGCTGGAGCCGGTCTCCTCGCTGATCATGCTCGCCGGCATCTATTACGGCGCGCAATATGGCGGCTCGACCACGGCGATCCTGATCAACATGCCGGGCGAATCCTCCTCCGCCGTGACCGCCATCGACGGCTACCAGATGGCGCGCAAGGGCAGGGCGGGGGCGGCGCTTTCCATCGCCGCGCTCGGCTCCTTCTTCGCCGGCACGGTCTCCACCTTCCTCGTCGCGATCTTCGCCATTCCCCTGACGGCCATCGCGCTCAAGTTCGGCGCGGCCGAGTATTTCTCGCTGATGGTCGTCGGTCTCGTCTCGTCCATCGCGCTCGCCCATGGCTCGATCGTCAAGGCGCTGGCCATGGTGGCGCTGGGCCTCCTGCTCGGCCTCGTCGGCACGGACATCTATACCGGCACGCCGCGCTTCACCCTCGGCATCCGCGAATATGCCGACGGGCTCAACTTCGTCGCGGTCGCCGTCGGGGTCTTCGGCATCGCCGAGATCCTGCGCAACCTTGAAGGCGAGAAGACGCGCAGCCTGCTCATGGCCAAGGTCTCCGGCCTCTGGCCGACCAGGGACGATTTCCGGCGCATGGCAGGCCCGGTGCTGCGCGGCACGGCCATCGGCTCGGCGCTCGGCATCCTGCCGGGGGGAGGGGCGATCCTCGCCGCCTTCGCCTCCTACACGGTGGAAAAGCGTGTCTCGGACAATCCGGGGGAGTTCGGCCAGGGGGCGATCGCCGGTGTCGCGGGGCCGGAATCGGCCAACAATGCGGGCGCGCAGACCTCGTTCATCCCGCTGTTGACGCTCGGCATCCCGGCCAATCCGGTCATGGCGCTGATGGTCGGGGCGATGATCATCCAGGGCATCGTACCCGGGCCGAATGTCGCGACCGAACAGCCGACGCTGTTCTGGGGCATCATCGCCTCGATGTGGATCGGCAACCTGATGCTCGTCGTGCTGAACCTGCCGCTGATCGGCCTCTGGGTGAAGCTGCTGACGGTGCCCTATTACGTGCTCTTCCCGATCATCATGGCCTTCTGCTCGATCGGCGTCTACAGCGTGAACTCGAATGTCTACGACCTCTATGCGGTCGCGCTGTTCGGCCTCGGCGGCTACCTGCTGGTGAAGCTGCGTTGCGAGCCGGCGCCGCTGCTGCTCGGTTTCGTGCTCGGGCCGCTGCTGGAGGAGAACCTGCGCCGCGCCATGATCCTGTCGCGTGGCGATCCGTCCACCTTCGTCACGCGCCCGATCAGCGCGTTCCTGCTGGCACTGGCGCTGGCGGTCCTCATCATCGTCTTCCTGCCTTCGGTCAAGAGGAAGCGTGAAGAGGTTTTCCAAGAAGAAGACTGAAAACAGGAAAACCTGCGGGGGAGGGGAGGAGCGGGGATGAGCCGCTCCTCCCTTATTTTAGTGATATTGCATTGCGGCGGAAATCGGGGTAAAACTTGACAAAAAATAGAAGGAATAGTCGCAGGGCAAGATGACGTTCCAGCCGCGCATGCAGAACAGGATCGAGGGCTTCTCCGTCGTCGGCGGTCTCAACCGCCGGCATTGGAACGGCATTATCGCCGATGTCTGGGACGTGGAATGCGCGGCCCGTGCCGGCGGTTATTATGTCGGGCGGGACCCGCGGCTCTTCATCCTGCTCGACAAGCGGGGGCCGGGCGATTCCCGCATCCGCCTGGCACCGGGCGGGGCGGAGTCCGTCGAGGACTGGCGGCATTGCCCGATCGCCTATATCCCCGCGAATTTCGAACTCTGGGCGGACCTGGCCGATCACCAGTTCCTGCGCCATCTCGATCTGCATTTCGACGTGGAGACGGTCAGCCGACGGCTGGCGGAGGACCTCGACCCGGAGCGGCTCGCCACCCCGCAGCTGTTCTTCTCCGATAACCGCCTGCTCTCGTTGGCGCAGCTCATTGCCGCCGAGTGCACCAATCCGCAGCCGCTGCACGACCTCTACGGCGACGGCCTGGCGCTGGCGCTGATCATCGACGTCATGAAGCTCGGAAAGGCGCCGGGTCGCAAGCGCGGCAAGCTGGCCGCCTGGCAGTTGCGCCGCGCGACCGATTTCATTGAAGAAAACTGCTTGCGCAACATCCGGCTCGAAGAGCTCGCCAACCTCATCGGCCTGTCGCAATCCCATTTCAGCCACGCTTTCAAGGCCTCGACCGGCGTCGCGCCCCATCAATGGCAGGTGAATGCCCGGCTGCGCCGGGCCAAGCAATTGCTTTTGAAGGGCGATCAGCCCTTGACGGAGATCGCCGTCGAGACCGGATTTGCCGACCAGGCGCATTTCACCCGCGTCTTTCGCAAGAATTTCGGCACGACGCCGGCCCATTGGCAGAAGGCGCAGCTCGCCTGACGCCGGCGAACGGGCGATTGTTCATCGCACGGAAAATTGCCCAAGAACGTACAATTTTCGCGGAATGCGACAAGCCCGATCGTTAAAACTGAGTTAAGCACTCACCTTATTGTTGGAAGGCCGCTCAGGCAGGCGAGCGGGACGAGTGGGGTATGCGCAGATGATGATGAAGTCGAAGAACCGGCGGCCGTCGAGGTTGGCGCTTGCGTGCGGTACGGCGGCAATCGGACTGTTGGCACCGTTTTCCACGTTCGCACAGGACGCGGAAGGCGCGACACGGCTGGAAGAGGTCCGGGTCGAGCAGGGCGATCCCAATGCGGCCGCCAACACCGGCGTCGAACCCGTGCGCGGCATCGTCGCAAAATCGACGCGCACCGGCAGCAAGGCCGCGACGGACCTCAACGAGATCCCGCAATCGGTCTCCGTCGTCGGGCGCGAACAGATGGACGATCAGAGCCCCCAGAAGATCGATGAAGCGCTGCGCTACGTCGCCGGGGTGAATGCCTCGACATACGGAACCGATTCCGACACCGACTGGCTCTTCATTCGCGGTTTCCAGGCCGAGCAGACCGGCGTCTTCCTCGACGGGCTTTCGCTTTTCCAGACCGGTTTCGGGACGTTCCTCGTTGATCCGTTCTTCCTGGAGCGCATCGAAGTCATCAAGGGGCCGAGCTCCGCGCTCTACGGCGGCGCCAATCCGGGCGGCTTCGTCAATTTCGTCAGCAAGCGCCCCACCGATGAGCCGCTGCGTTATGTCGAGACGGGCATCAACAGCTTCGGCAACGGGTATCTGGGCCTGGATTTCGGCGACAAGCTCGGCAGCGATGACGTCCTTAACTACCGTCTGACAGGGAAGATCTCCGGTGGCGGATGGGAGACGGACAAGTCTGAGGATTTTCGCGGCACGATCGCGCCCAGCCTGACATGGAAGCCGGATGAGGGCACGAGCCTTACCATCCTCAGCTCCTACCAGCATATCGACCTGACGCACACCAGCACGGGTTTCCTGCCGTATCTCGGCACGGTCGTCGATGCGCCCGGCGTGGGACGGATCCCGGCCGACCTGTTCTACGGCGATAAGAGCCTTGACGAATACGATCGCCAGCAAGCCATGATCGGCTACGAGTTCGAACATACGTTCGACAACAACTGGACGGTTCGCCAGAACCTGCGCTACGCGAGCGTCTCGCTTAAGGAAGACGCGCTCTATGCCAACGGATGGTCACTGGCCGATCCCACGAAGCTGGCCCGCTATCGCTTCGCGCATGACACGGATGTCGATATCTTCACGGTCGACAACCAGCTCGAAGGGGAATTTGCGACAGGGGCGCTGGATCACAATCTTCTTCTTGGACTGGATTATCGATACTACTCGATCGACCAGGCCCAGGCCGTCGGCTTCGGCAACCTGGATCTCGATCCGCTTAACCCGGTTTACGGTGTCGATATTCCGGCGCTCGGAAATCCGTACCTGGACCAGAACCTGCGCCGCGACCAGCTCGGCATTTATGCACAGGACCAGATCAAGTTCGGCGGCGGATGGATTGCCACGCTCAACGGCCGTTACGATTTCGTGAAGACCGAGCTCGACGACAATATCAACGCTGCCAACTCCACCGAGAGCGACGAAGGCGAATTCACCTGGCGTGCGGCACTCGCCTATGAATTCGCAAACGGCTTGACGCCCTATGTCAGCTACTCGACCTCGTTCAATCCGACGACCTCGACGGACAATGACGGCAACCTGTTGAAGTCGGAAACGGCAAAGCAGTGGGAAGTCGGCGTCAAGTACCAGCCCGACTTCATGGATGCCCTCATCACGGCCGCCTATTTCGATATAACGCGCGAGAACGTGCCCAGCACGATCACGGTCAACGGCATTCCCCAGACGGCCGCTATCGGCGAGGTGGAGGCCCGCGGCTTCGAAACTTCGATCCAGGCAAACGTCACGGAGGGGCTGAAGCTCATCGGCGCGCTGACCTATCTCGACATGGAGGTCACCAAGGCGACCGGCGGCGCGTTCGACGGCACGCCTGCCGGCAACACGCCGATCCAGGTTCCGGAGCTGACGGCTTCGCTCTGGGCGGACTATTCGTTCCAGAACGATATGCTTCAGGGCGTGAGCGTTGCAGCGGGCGTACGCCACATCGGCAAGTCCTGGGCGGACCGCGAGAACACGCTCCGCGTTCCTTCCGCCACGCTGGTCGATGCGGCCATCCGCTACGAGAAGGACAACTGGGGTGTCGCGCTGAACGTCTCCAACCTGTTCGACAAGGAGTATGTTGCGACCTGCCAGGGCGCGAACTCCTGCGGCTACGGCGCGGGGCGCACGTTCATGCTGAAGGCAAGCACGTCCTTTTGATCCTGCCTGAGGAATATAGACAAAAAGCGCGCCGGGGCGTCCCTGGCGCGCTTTTCTCGTTTTTGCGCGACGCGTGGCGTTGGCAGTAGAAAACGCGCCTAGCGCCAGCCCAGGGCCGGTGCGATGTGCTTCAGGATCGCCTCGATGACATGGGCGTTGTATTCGACGCCCAACTGGTTCGGCACGGTCAGGAGCAGCGTATCGGCCTCCCGGATCGCCTCGTCGGCGGCAAGCTGCTCGATGAGCTTGTCCGGCTCGTCGGCATAGGAACGGCCGAAGATCGCCCGCGTCTTGTCGTCGATGAAGCCGATCGAATCCGCTTCCTTGCCGCCGCGGCCGAAATAGGCCCGGTCGCGGTCGTCGACGAGCGCGAAGATGCTGCGGCTGACCGAAACACGCGGCGTGCGGCTGTGGCCGGCCTCCTTCCAGGCCTCGCGATAGGCGCGGATCTGCGCGGCCTGCTGGATGTGGAAAGGCTCGCCCGTCTCGTCGTCCTTCAGCGTCGAGCTCTGCAGGTTCATGCCGAGCTTCGCGGCCCAGACGGCCGTGGCGTTGGAGCTCGCGCCCCACCAGATGCGCTCGCGCAGGCCCTCCGAATGGGGTTCGAGGCGCAGCAGGCCGGGCGGGTTGGGGAACATCGGGCGCGGGTTGGGCTGCGCGAAGCCTTCGCCCTTCAGCACGCCCAGGAACACCTCGGCATGCCGGCGGCCCATATCGGCGTCGCTCTGGCCTTCCTGCGGCTGGTAGCCGAAATAGCGCCAACCGTCGATGACCTGCTCGGGCGAGCCACGGCTGATGCCGAGCTGCAGGCGCCCGCCGGAGATGAGATCGGCGGCGCCTGCATCCTCGGCCATATAGAGCGGGTTCTCGTAGCGCATGTCGATGACGGCCGTGCCGATCTCGATCGACTTCGTCCTCGCGCCGGTGGCGGCGAGGAGCGGGAAGGGGGAGGCGAGCTGCCGGGCGAAATGATGCACCCGGAAATAGGCGCCGTCGGCGCCGAGCTCTTCGGCCGCGACGGCAAGGTCGATCGACTGGAGCAGCGTATCGCCGGCCGAGCGGGTCTCGGATTGCGGGGAGGGGGTCCAATGCCCGAAGGAAAGGAAACCGATTTTCTTCATGGATCTTTGCCTCGACGCCGGAGCGTCCGTTGGGATGGGTGTCGCCAGCGAAGATGGGGTATCGGACAGGGCTTGGAAAGGTGCGGAACGAGAACGCAGCGTTCACCGTTTGGCATGTTTGCACGCTGGCGAAAGGCTATAGCTTGCTCAGCCACGTCACATGCGTCAACGGTCCCGGATGTAAGGAAAAATGGCCTCATCAAAGGCTCGAAAGAAACTCTCTGCGTCCTGTGCGGTTTTGTCGTTTCAATGGGGGAAAACTGCACATCCCTGCAGCCGGCTACAGTGGGACGCCCCTTTTGGTTGCCCTTTGTCATAGAACTCGGAGGCATAGGCCGCGGTCAATCTCCATGCGGCTGCGTGGCGCTACGCATGGCGGCCCGGGCGATTTGATGCACATCTGCGGCAGGCGGATGCGATCGGGCGGCTCAGTGATACTTTTCCCGCTCGCGCACGAGGATCGCCGGTGCGTTCAGCCCGGCGATCGGTTGGTTGACGTCCGCCGGAATGTCGCCGGTCAACTGGAGATCGAGATAGCGCGCGCAGCAGACCCGCAGGAAGGACGTGAAGTTGCCGAGGTCGTGGCCTGCGTCGATCGATTCATGGTGCAGCTTGGTGATCAACTGGGTGACGTTCATGCGATCGCGGCGCGCGATCTCCTCGAGTTTCGACCAGAAGAAATTCTCCAGCCGCACGCTCGTGACCATGCCGTCGATCCGCAGCGAACGCGTGGTGCTCTCCCAGAGCCGCGCATCCGCCTTGATGAACAGTTCGCACATCCCGGCCTCCCTTGTCCGTCTCCTCAGGCGGCGTCCGTTTGTAGCAGAGATGCGGCGTCCAGCACAGCCATGAACTGGCGCAGCCAGGAGGGGTGCGCCGGCCATGCGGGCGCGGTGACCAGATTGCCGTCCGAGACCGCATCATCGATGGCGATATCCGCATAGATGCCGCCGGCAAGCTCCACTTCGGGGCGGCAGGCGGGATAGGCCGAGCAGGTGCGGCCCTTGAGGACGCCGGCCGCCGCGAGAAGCTGCGCGCCGTGGCAGATGGCCGCCACCGGCTTGCCGGCCTCGAAGAAGTGCCGCACGGCCTTGAGGACATCCGGGTTGAGGCGCAGATATTCGGGCGCCCGGCCGCCGGGGATGACAAGCGCGTCGTAATCCTCCGCGCGGATGCTGGAGAAGGTGGCGTTGAGCGTGAAATTGTGGCCGCGCTTTTCGGAATAGGTCTGGTCGCCCTCGAAGTCATGGATGGCGGTCGCGACGGTCTGGCCGGCATTCTTGCCGGGGCAGGCGGCATGCACGGTATAGCCGCAGGCAAGCAGCGTCTGGAACGGGACCATGGTTTCATAGTCCTCGGTGAAGTCGCCGGTGATCATCAGGATTTTCGAAGCTGGCATCTGTTCCTCCCAAAACCAATGGGAGGAGTTTAGCAAGACTGGCGGGCGAGCGGGTACTAAGGGGATACTACAGGGAAAATTCAGGTCAGGCGCCTTCAGACGCCCCTTGCCACCATCGTATAGATCTTGCGGGTCTGCTCGTGGATCGTCCATTCGCCGCGCCAGCCGAGCGGCAGGACGAACATCTCGCCCGGGCCGATCCGACGGCTCGTGCCGTCGCCGTTGTGCAGCGTCACGCGGCCGGAAAGGATATGGCAGATCTCCGCGATCTCGCTGCGGTCGGCGGTGAAGCGGCCGGGCGTGCATTCCCAGATGCCGGTTTCCATCTTGCCGTCCGGGCTCGTCCAGAGGGGCAGGGTGGCCTCCTGCTGATCGCCCTCGATGGAGGTCGGCTTCGGCGCGAAGGCGCCGATATCGCGTTGGAGGAGGTCACCGAAATTTTCGAAGCTGATCATGGTCTGTCCCGTATCTGGCTCAGTGGCCGGTGATGCTGTCGGCGAGCGCCGCGAGTTTGGAGGTGCGCGACAGGCCGGAAAACTCCCGGTCGTCCGCCATGCGGTAGAGCTGGTACATCGAATGCACGCCGAGCCAGCGGAAGGGCTCCGGCTCCCATTTGCGCACCGTGCGGTTGACCCAGGGCAGGCCGGTCAGCTCCGTCTTGCGATCCAGCACCAGGTCGCAGAGCGTGCGGCCGGCAAGGTTCGAGCTGGAGACGCCGAGGCCGACATAGCCGCCGGCCCAGCCGATGCCCGTCGCTCGGTCGAAGCCCGCCGTCGTGCACCAGTCGCGCGGCACGCCGAGCACGCCGCACCAGGCATGGTCGATCTTCAGCGCTTTCGTCTGCGGCAGGAGGCGAGTCAGGATGCCATGGAGCGCGTCGATCGTCGCCTGCTGCGTCCGTCCGTTGACGTCCGTCGCCGAGCCGTAGCGATAGGGCACACCGCGTCCGCCCATGGTGATGCGGCCCTCGCGGGTGCGCTGGGCGTAGCAATAGGCATGCGCCGCATCGCCGAGCAGTTCGTGGCCTTCCCAGCCGATCTCCTTCCACACCGCGTCCGGCACGGGTTCGGTGACGATCTGCGCGCTGTTCAGCGCCAGCCAGGTCCGCTCGAAGCCGGGCAGGCCGGCGGAAAACCCCTCCGTGGCGCGGATGATTTTTGGCGCACGCACTATGCCGCGGTCGGTTGTAACGCGGCCCTGTTCGAAGCGGATGACGGTCGTGCCCTCGTAGATCGACACGCCGAGGCCTTCGACCACCCTGGCGAGGCCGCGCACCAGCTTGGCTGGCTGGACGCGCGCCATGTTGCGGTAGAGCACGGCGCCCTTGAGATCGGCGATGCGGATGCGCTTTGCGGCATCCTCCGCCGAGAGCAGTTGCAGACGCTCCGGCGGAATCTGCCAGTCGAGGCCGAACCGGTATTCCTCGCGCACCCTTTCGAGCTGGGCCGCATTGGTGGCGACGACGAGCTTGTCGACGCGGATGAGGTCCGCGTCGATGCCTTCGGCCCGGGTGACGCGCTCGACCTCGTCGACCGTGCCCGCCATGGCATTCTGCAGATCGACGACCGCGCCGCGGCTGGAGGTCTTCTCGTATTTTTCCCGCGACCAACTGAAGCCGCCGGAAAGCCAGCCACCGTTGCGCCCGGAGGCGCCGAAGCCGGCGAACTCCCGTTCGAGCACGACGATGTTGAGCGAAGGGTCCGCCTTCTTCAGGTAGTAGGCCGTCCACAGGCCGGTATAGCCCGCGCCGATGATGCAGACATCCGCCTCGCGGTCGCCGGGCAGGGGAGGGCGCTTTTGCGGTATGCCGCCGATATCGGCATACCAGAAGGAAATGTCACCGTTGGTCTTGACGTCCATGGGAAAGGCTTTCGGGGTTCAGGTCAGCGTCACGTCGGCGCTGGCATCATCGGGAAGAAGGGTGAGATCGGTGGGCAGGAAGGCGATGTCGGCGGTATCGCCGATCGCAAAATCGGTCGCGCCGAGGGGGCTGCGCACCACGGCGATCGTTCCGTCTGCCAGCCGCACCTCGTATTTCGAGCCGGAGCCGAGATAGATCGCCTCGGTGACCGTGCCGGAAAGGCGGTTTTCGCCCGTCAAGGCGTCCGCGCCGGGGCGCTTCAGCCCCACGCGCTCGGGCCGGAGCAGGATGACCGGGCGGGCCTCGCCGGGAAGGCGGCCCTGGGCGAAGATCCTCTGGCCGCCGATGGTCATCACCGTGCCGTCGCCGGCGGCTTCGGACTTGCCGCGCAGGACGGTGGAATCGCCGATGAAGCGGCCGACGAAGAGGGTCGCGGGATGATCGTAGAGTTCGCGGCCCGTGCCGATCTGCTCGATGCGCCCGCCGTTGAAGACGGCGATGCGGTCGGAGAGGACGAGCGCTTCCTCCTGGTCGTGGGTGACGTAGACGAAGGTGGTGCCGAGCTCGCGGTGGATGCGCTTGATTTCGAGCTGCAGCCATTCGCGCAGCTTCTTGTCGAGTGCGCCGAGCGGCTCGTCCATCAGGAGGAGCGGCGGATCGAAGACGAGGGCGCGGGCGAGCGCCACGCGCTGCTGCTGGCCGCCGGAGAGTTCGTTCGGGTAGCGATGGGCGAAATCCGCCATCTTCACCATGTCGAGGGCGCGTTTCACCCGCTTCTCGCGGTCGTCGCCCTTGATGCCGCGCAGCATCAGGGGATAGGCGACGTTCTTTCCGACCGTCATGTGCGGGAAGAGGGCGTAGTGCTGGAAGACGACGCCGATGTTGCGCTTGTGCGAGGGCAGGCCGGTGACGCTCCTGCCGCCGATCTCGAGCGTGCCGGAGCTGATGTCGGTAAAGCCGGCGATGAGGTTCAGCGTCGTCGTCTTGCCGGAGCCGGAGGGGCCGAGCAGCGTCATGAACTCGCCGGGGCGGATATGGAGGTCGATGTCGTTGAGGGCGGTGAAGGCGCCATAGCGCTTGGAGGCCTTGCGGATTTCGATGGCGGCGCCAGCGGATGCGGTCATGGGTCAGGTCCTTGCGCGGCGCATGCCGAGAAGCAGGCCGGCGATGATGATGAGCGAGGTCGCGAGGAACAGCAGCGTGCCGACGGCGGCGACGGTCGGGTCGGCGTCGCGGGTGATCGAGGTGTAGATCTGCACCGGCAGCGTCTTGAGATAGGGGCTGGTGATGAACAGCGCCACGATGATCTCGTCGAACGAGGTGATGAAGGCGAAGAGCGCGCCGGAGAGGATGCCGGGCAGGATGAGCGGCAGCGTCACGGTGCGGAAGACGGTCAGCCGGCCCGCGCCGAGGCTGGCGGCGGCGGTCTCCAGCCGTCGGTCGAAGACCTCCAGGCTCGCCTGCACGGCGATCAGCACGAAGGGGATGGCGAGCATGGTGTGCGCCAGCACGAAGCCGGTGACCGTGCCCACCAGATGCGTATCGAGATAGACCGCGTAGATGCCGATCGCCAGCACCACGCCGGGCACGACCATCGGCGTGATGAGGAGGGCGCGCAGCAGGCCGCCGGTACGCGCCGCTGCGCGGGAGACGCCGAAGGCGGCGAGCGTGCCGACCACCGTCGCGACGACCGCGACGATGAGCGCGATGACCAGCGAATTGGAAAAGCTCGTCGTCCAGTCGGGATTGCGGAAGAAGTTGTCGTACCATTGCCAGGAGAAGCCCACCGGCGGGAAGGCGAGCGACTTGTTGCCGTTGAACGACATCGGGATGACGACCAGCGTCGGCGCGAGCAAAAGCACCGCGACGAGCAGGCAGAACAGGCCGAGAAGGATGCGGGGGAAGGAGGGCATTTTTACGCCTCCCTGCGGGTCGAGGAATGTTTCTGGCGCATCAGCGGGGCGGCGATGGCGAGAAGCACGAAGGTTGCGACGAGGAGGACGACGCCCATCGCGCCGCCACGGCCCCAGTTGAGCAGGCTCAGCACCTGGTTCTGCACCAGCGAGGAGAGCAGGATGCTGCGCGGACCGCCGAGCAGGGCCGGCGTGATGTAGAAGCCGAGCGACAGGATGAAGACGATGATCGCGCCGGCATAGACGCCGGGCAGCGACAGCGGCACGTAGATCTGCAGGAAGGCTCTCCAGGGTTTTGCGCCGAGGCTGCGGGCGGCCTGGAGAAGGCGTGTGTCGATGCCCTTCATCACGGAATAGATCGGCAGGATCATGAAGGGCAGCAGCACCTGCGTCATGCCGATGACGACGCCGGGGAGCGTGCGGATCAGCTTGACGGGCGGCAGGCCGAGGCCGCGCAGGAAGGAATTGATGACGCCGGAATCCTGCAACAGGATGACCCAGGCGAGCGTGCGCACCACGCCGCTCAGCCAGAAGGGTACGAGCACGCAGAGGATGAGCGCCAGCCGCAGGTTCCTGCCGACGATGGTCATGGCATAGGCGTAAGGATAGGCGCAGATGAGCGAGACGAGCGTCACCCAGGCGGCGACGACGAAGGTGCGTTGCAAGACGGTGCGGTTTACCGCGGACTGGAAGAACCAGACGTAATTGTCGAGGCCGGGGGCGGGATCGGTGAAGCTGCGCACCACGACGATCGCCAGCGGATAGGCAAGCGCGAGGAGCAGCACCAGCACGGCGGGCGCCGCGAGCCACACTGCGCCGCGCGGGCGCCATCGCGTGAGGAGAGCGGGCCTGTCAGGCGTATCGGTCAAGGTCGTCTCCTGTGGCTCGGTTGGGTTTCTGCATCCGGTTCGAAGATTCCTGGGTTCGGCCCCTCATCCGGCTACCGCCACCTTCTCCCCGCAAGCGGGGAGAAGGGTTATGCCGCGCCGTTTTCCTCCGTCCCGAACGTCCGGTCTGGCAGGTCCCCTCTCCCCGCTTGCGGGGAGAGGGTTAGGGTGAGGGGCAAATCCAAAGACGATTCAGCCTCAATTGCCGGAAAGCAGCGCGTTCCACTTCTCGGCTGCGAGGTCGAAGTTCTCCACCCAGAACGGGATGTTCTGCTGATAGCCCTGTGCGATGCGTTCGGGCGTCGAGGTGAGGAACGACGCGGTGATCTCGTCGACCTGCGGCTTGGCGTCCATGTGGATCGGCGTGTAGGAGGTCTTCTCGGTCAGGATCTCCTGCGAACGCTGGCCGAGATAGGCGTTGAGCAGCGCATAGGCCGCATCCGTGTCCTTGACGCCGACCGGGATGGTCATCTGGTCCATGACGACCAGCCAGTCCTGCCAGACGGGGGTATAGGCCGCGCCGTTCTTCGCGGCGGTCATCGCGCGGCCGGTCCACATCATGATCATGTCGGCCTCGCCGGATTCGGCGAGCTGCTGGGATTCGGCGCCGGTCTTCCAGTAGATCGTGTCGGGGCCGAGGTCGCGCAGCTTCTGGATGCCTTTCTCGATGTCGTCAGGCGTTATCGCCTTCGGGTCGCCGCCGGCCGCCTTGAAGGCCTGCTCGATCAGGCCGCCGGTCGGATCGCCGCTGCCGTCGATGGCGCGCGAGCCGGGGAATTTCTCCGTATCGAAGAAGTCCACCCAGTTCTGCGGCGGATTGTCCTTGTAGGTCTCGGTCTTGTACATGAAGATGACGCCATAGTTCATCGCCGGGACCGAGCATTCGCCGACCTGTCCGGGCGGGATCTTCGAGACGTCGAGCTTGGAAAAGTCGAGTTTCTGGAACAGCGTGCCGCAATGGACGTAGGGCGGCAGGTCGGCGGTGTCGACCACGTCCCAGGTGACGTTGCCGGCATCGACCTGCGCCTTCAGCTTGGCGATTTCCGTCGGGCCGTCATTGAGCAGCGTCACGCCGGATTTCTCCACGAATTCCTGGAGGGCAGCCACCTGGCCGTCCTGGTAGATGCCGCCGTAGGAGACGAAGGTCAGCGTCTTGCCCTCAAGGGAGCCTTCCTTTACCGCGCCGGCGACCGGCGTTTCCTGTGCGAATACCGGCAAGGCCAGGGCGCACGTCATCGTCAGGGCCAAAGCCCCCGCAAAATTCCTCATCGTTGATACTCCCAGTAGCGCTCGCGTGCGTTGTTCCTGCCGCGGTTACGAGCCCGCCCGTGGCAGGTATTTGTCGAGGTCGTCGGCGACGCTTGTCGGCGGCGCGATCATCCACAGGACTTCGGCCGGTTCCGCGCCGATATTCACGGTCTTGTGCGGAACCGAGGTCGGATATTCGATGCTGTCGCCGGCCGACAGCACATGGCGCTCCTCGCCGAGCGTGAGTTCCACCTCACCGCGCAGGACGAAGAAGAGTTCGTGCGAATCCCCATGGCTGTAGGGCTTTTCCCCCGTCGAGCCGCCCGGATCGAATTCGCCGATATAGACTTCCATGTCGCGGATCGGTCGTCGCGACAAAAGCATCTTTCGATAGCCCTCGGCCGGCGGCAGCGCCGGGCGTTCATGCTTGCGCAGCACGCGGCCGACGGGCGGGGCCGCTTCCTCGAAGAGGTCCGTCAGGCTGATGCCGAGCGCGCCGGCAATGCGCATCAGCGTGCTGATATTGACGCCGCTGAGCCCCCGTTCCAGCTGGCTCAGGAAGCTCGCGGTCGTGCCGGTGGCCTCGCCCAGCGTGCGCAGGGACATGCGGCGGGCGGTGCGGAAGGCCTTCACCTTCTCGCCGACGGCAGCCTGATTCTTCGTCGCAACCGCGATGTCGTCCATGGCCTCGCTCCTCACTTAACAAGGTATTAAGTGAACGGCATTTTGGCAACCGCTAAAATCGACGGGCGACGATTTTTCTGTGGCCGCGCCGGATCCACCCCCGGCAAGCTGAGGGCGCCCTACAGGGCGGTGCCCACCTTCAGCCCGTCATAGACCGCTTCTTCCGCTGTTCGTGGCGCCAGGCAGTCGCCGATGAGATGGACCTCCGGCACCAGCCCGGCAAGCATCGTCCGCAGCTCGTCCGCCGGCGTATGCCCGAGACAGAGCACGAGCGTATCGATGCCTTCGAAGACGATCGGCTGCTCGCTGACGGTGTGCTGCAGGTAGACGGTGCCGCTGTCGCAGCCGTAGAGCCGGGCATAGGGCGTGATGCCGACACCCTTCCCGTGCAGTTCGGCGGCGATGTTGTCGCGCACGTAGAGCGGCAAAAGCTCGCCGGGATGGGTGCCGTTGACGGCGAGCTCGACGCTGCAGCCGTTGTCGACGAGCAGCTCGGCGATGCCCGGGCCGATCCAGTCGCAGCGCCAGTCGGCGACGACGACGCGGCCGCCGGTCTTGACCTCCCGGCGCAGCACCTGCCAGGCGTCGACCACCTGGACGCTGTCGTCGGCGGGGATTTCGGGCATGTAGGGCGTGGCGCCGGTCGCGAGCACGACGGCATCGGGCTTTTCGCGCTCGACGAGGGCCGCATCGACCCGAACGCCCTTGACCACGCGCACCTGCGCCAGCTCCAGTTCACGCGAAAGATTGGTGATGATGCCGCCGAATTCGGCGCGGCGCGGCAATTGCTGGGCGAGCAGCGCCTGTCCGCCGAGCTGGTTCGCGGCTTCGTAAAGTGTCACCTGATGGCCGCGGGCGGCGGCGGTCGCGGCCGCCTTCATGCCGCCCGGCCCGCCGCCGATCACCATGACCTTCTTCGGTGCGGCCGCCGGCACCAGCGTACCGAAGGCAAGCTCGCGGCCGGTTTCCGGATGCTGGATGCAGGAGATCGGCACGCCGCGGTGAAAATGGCCGATGCAGGCCTGGTTGCAGGCGATGCAGGCGCGGATGTCGTCGGTGCGGCCTTCCTCGGCCTTAGCCGGCATCTCGGGATCGCAGATCAGCGCGCGGGTCATGCCGCAGACATCGGCCGCGCCCGCGGCGATGACCGCCTCGGCCTCGTGCGGCTGGTTGATGCGGCCGGCGACGAAGACCGGCACCTTCAGCGCTTGGCGGAAGCGGGCGGCGTCGCTGGAAAGGTAGGCGTTGCGATAGGCCATGGGCGGCACGATATGCACCGCGCCGCCGAGCGAGGCGGAGGTGCCGGCCGTGACATTGACATAGTCGACCAGCGGTTCGAGCAGGCGGCAACCCTCCAGCGCCTCGTCAGGCGTGAGGCCGTTCTCGTCGCGGTCCCCGGCGCTGATGCGCAGGCCGACGACGAAATCCTCCGATGTCGCCGCACGGATCGCCTTCAGCGCTTCCGCGGCAAAACGCAGCCGGTTCTCCAGCGATCCGCCATAGCCGTCCGTCCGCCGGTTGACGCGCGGGTTCAGGAACTGGGCCGGCAGATAACCGTGGCTCGCCACCAGCTCCACGCCGTCGACACCGGCTTCATGCATGCGCCGGGCCGCCGCGCCGTAGCCGGCGACGATCTCGTCGATCATCGCCTGGTCGAGCGCGCGCGGCATGACGCGAAACCGCTCGTTGGGCGTGACGGAGGGCGCATAGGCGACCGTCAGCAGCCCGTCGCCGCCTTCCATGATCTCTCGGCCCGGATGGAAGAGCTGCGAGAAGAGCGCGCAGCCATGGGCATGGCAGGTTTCCGCCAGCGTGCGGTAGCCGTCGATGCAGCCGTCGTCCGTCGCCATCAGCATGTGCGAGGTATAGCGGGCCGTCTCGTGCACGCCGGCCACCTGGCTGATGATGAGGCCGACGCCGCCCTTCGCCCGCGCCGCGTGATAGGCGACAAGGGCCTCGTTGACGCGCCCGTCCGTCGGCAGCGTCGTGTCGTGGCCGGTCGACATGATGCGGTTCTTCAGCCGCACGCCGCGGATCGTGAGGGGCTGGAACAGGTGCGGGAAGGCGGCGGGCGCGCTCATGCGGCGCTCCCGGTGTTGCGACAGTGGCGCATGGCATGCCTGATCTGCACGATCCCGATCATTCAGTCCTCCCATCCCGAGCGAGCGAAACGAGGTGGTTATATTTTATTCAAAGTAAAAAATCGACGTATTTTTTTACTAAAGGCAAAATCTGTTGCCATGAAGCGCATTCTGGACAACCTTGTGAGCCGATGCGCCAGCGCGGCGCGGGAAGGAAGGCGGCGATGGCGGACGAGAACGTTTCGGGGGCGCATGGCGGCGGGGCCGCGGCCGGTGAGGATCCGGTGCTCGGCGAGCGCATCCGCGGCCTGCGCAAGCGGCGCGGGATGACGCTCGCCCAACTCGCCGAAAGCTGCGACCTCTCGACGGGCTATATCAGCCAGATCGAGCGCAACCTTGCCTATCCGTCCATTCCCGCGCTGGTCGGTATCGCCCGCAGCCTCGGGGTCACCGTGCAGTGGTTCTTCGGCGGCGCGGCGCCGGTGCCGCAGGCCGAGCAGGGCTATGTCATCCGCTACGGCAACCGCCTGCGCATCCAGTACGACGGCGGCATCGTCGACGAGCTGCTGACGCCGAAGATGAGCCTTCAGGTCGAGATGATCCACACCCGCCTGCCGCCGGGCAGCGAGAGCGCGGAGAGCTATAGCCATGCCGGCGACGCCGTGGGGATCGTCATGGCCGGCGAGCTCGAAATATGGGTGGGCGAACGACACTTCCACCTGCGCGAGGGCGACAGCTTCTCCTACTCCGCCGGCGAGCCGCATCGCTATCGCAATCCGGGAAGCCGGGATGCCGTCGTGCTCTGGGCGATCAGCCCGCCCAGCTTCTGACGTCAGCGCACGGTTTCGATTTCCCGGAGCAGCCAGTCGCGGAACCGGGCGAGGGCGGGGTTTGCCTCCATGCTTTCCTTCGGGCAGAGGAACTTGTAGGATTCCTCCGGCTGGAAGGTTTCTTCCGAAAGCACGCACAGGGTGCCGCGCGCAATGTCCGCCTCGACGAAGGCGCGGTGCGAGAAGCCGATGCCATGGCCGGAGCGCGCGGCGGCAAGCAGCGTGTGCTGGTCGTCGAAGAACAGGTTGGCGTTCGTCTGCGTTTCCTGCAGGTTGTTGTGGGTCAGCCAGTTCTTCCAGTCATCGGCATTGCGATAGTGCAGGCGCGCGACGCTGCGGCTGAAGAGCAGGTCGCTGGCCTGCTTCACGCTGGCGAGCAGCGCCGGGCTGCACACCGGGACGAGGCGCTCGCGCAGCACCTCGACGGCGTAGTCTCCCGCCGGCGGATGGATACAGTACTTGATCTGCGCGTCCTCGCGCTCGACCGCGCCGCTGCGCGCCTCCAGATTGCTGAGATGGAGCTGGATGCCGGGGTTCTGTTCGAGGAAGCCGGCCATGCGGGGCACCAGCACCTCCATGGCGAAGAAGGGGCCGGTGCGGATGCGCAGGACCTTCGTCTCCGTCTCCTGGCCGATGAGCGAGAGTACGTTGGCGACATCATCGAAGGCGCGGGCGCAGGCGTCGAGCAGCAGGCTGCCTTCCGCGGTGAGGCTGACGCCGCGCGAATTGCGCTCCAGCAGGCGCCGGCCGAGCCGCTCCTCGAGCTGCTTGATCTGATGACTGACGGCGCCCTGGCTGACGGCGAGCTCGCTCGCCGCCGCCGTGAAGCTCCGGTGGTGGCCCACGGCCTCGAAGGCGCGCAGCGCGCGCAGATTGGCCAAGTGTCGACGATGGTGCCGGTCTGTCATCGAACCATGAAGAAAACTAATGATTGGGAATATATCTTTTGCATTGTTGTGCCGCCGGCTCAACGGTAATCCTACACGGGCAGAACGAAACCGACCGGATGCATCGTTCGCCAAGACCCAGGAAATTCAGGTTGTTTCTTTTGCCTTGGCGTTTTGCGCCGGAGGGAGGGGCTGTGGGCGAGGCAAGCCGGCGACACAACACGATGAGGGAACGATGATGAGAAAAATGGCGCTCCATGCGTGCACGGCGGCCGCGATCGTCCTGTCGGGAGCGGTCTCGGCCGCGGCCGAGACGATCCGCATGGGCGCGGAGGGGGCCTATCCGCCCTTCAACTACGTCGCCGAGGACGGCCAGCTCAAGGGCTTCGACATCGATATCGGCAATGCGATCTGCGCCGAGCTGAAGGCCGAATGCGAATGGAGCACCAACGAGTGGGACGGCATCATACCGGCGCTCCAGGCCGGCAAGTTCGATATCATTGCTTCTTCCATGGCGATCACCAAGACGCGCATGGAGCAGGTGAGCTTTTCCGATCCCTACTATTTCAACGCCATGCGTTTCGTCGCCCTGAAGGAGCTGAACCTTGAGGAGGTCAAGCCCGATGCCGTCAAGGACCTGGTGATCGGCACGCAGTCCGGCTCGATCGCCACCGACATGCTGAAGGACTTCTTCCCCGACAACGAGGTCAAGCTCTATCCGACGCTCGGCGAAGCCTTCCTCGACATGAGGACCAGCCGCCTCGATCTCCTGGTCGAATCGAAGATCGCCATCGCCGACTGGCTGGCCGATGGCGAGGATTGCTGCGTCTTCGTCGGGGAGGAGTTCCTGCAGGATGGCACGCTCGGCGCGGGCCTCGCCTTCCGCAAGGACGACGATGCCCTGCGCGAGCGGGTGAATGCCGCCCTTGCCGAACTGGTGCGCAACGGCACCTATGAGACGATCCGCAAGGCGTATTTCGACTTCGACATCCGCGAGAAGCCGAAGAATGCGAGCGTGCTCTTCGGCGGATAACCGGCTCTGAAAGGACGAGGTCTGCCAGCGGGCCTCGTCCGTCGTCTCGCCTGCCCGGCTCGGGGCATGATCCGCTCTCTCCCGTCTCTTTCATTGCCCGCCCGGCGAGGGCGGGAAGGGTATTCATGTCCTATCGTGTCGCTATCATCGAGTTCATCAACGAATCCAACACCTTCACGCGGAAGCGGACCGGGATCGGCGATTTCCATGCCTCGCATTATTTCAAGGGCGACGAAATCCCGCTGAATTTCGAGGGCACGGGATCGGAAGTGGGCGGGGCAATCGAGGTTGCCCGTGCCAGGGGGTGGACGCCGGTCTATATCGTCGCCGCCCATGCCGAGCCGAACGGCATCATCCTTGAAGCGGCGCGCACCGAGATCACCCGGGAATGCCTGCGCCGGCTGAAGGAAAGCGGACCGTTCGACGGGATCTTCGTGGCGCTGCACGGTGCGATGGTGACGGAGACGGACGAGGACGGCGACTGCCAGTTCCTGCGCGAAATCCGCGCGGTGGTCGGGTATGCGGTGCCGGTCGCCATCACGCTGGACCTGCATGCCAACATCTTCGACGAGCTGGCCGATCTCGCGCAGATCGCCGTCTCCTTCCGCACCTATCCGCATGTCGACATGCGGGAGGTCGGCGTCGAGGCCTGCGACCTGCTGCACCGGGCGATGGCCGGCGAGATCGCGCCGAAGCTCGCCATCCGCCGCCCGCCCATGCTGCTCGGCTGCGACGACGGGCGCACGACGGACAACGGGCCGATGTGCCGCCTCCTGGAAAGGGCCGCGGCGGAAGCGGCCGTGCCGGGCATGCTCGCCGTCTCGATCAATGCCGGTTTCACCGATGCCGATGTCTGGGCCGCCGGGCCGAGCGTCGTCGTCACCTATGACAGCGCGGCCGTGCCGGCCGTGGCGGCGGAGGGCGTCGGCGAAAGGCTCTGCGCGGCCATCTGGTCCTTCCGCAACGAATGGACGCAACCGGTGCCGCTGGCCGAATGCATCGCGGCGCTGAAGGCCGCCGATCCCAGGGACGGCATTGTCGTGGTGGCGGATTTTTCCGACAATCCCGGGTCGGGCGCCTATAGCGACTGCACGGCGCTGATCGCCGCCATGCTGGAAGCGAGGCTGACCCATGCCGCCGCCGGGGCGCTGCTCGATCCCGAGGCGGTGCGTAAGATCGCGGCGGCCGGCGTCGGGGCCGAGGTCACGGTGACGATCGGCGGGCGCACGGATCCGGCGGTCGGCGGCGGTCCCCTGACGGTAACCGGCACGGTGATGGCGGTCACCGACGGCAGGTTCGTCTTCGAGGGGCCGATGTTCACCGGCCTGCCCGGCACCTGCGGCAGGAGCGTTTGCCTGCGCGTCGGCGGGCTCGACGTCATGATCGTTTCCGAGCGCATGCAGATGCTGGACAAGAACATCTTCCGCGCCGTCGGCATCGAGCCGACCGAAAGGGCGATCCTCGCGGTGAAATCCATGCAGCACTTCAAGGGCGCCTTCGGGCCGATCGCCGCGCGCATGATCGTGACGGATGCCGGCGGGCTGAGCTCGCCGGATCTGGCGCGCCGGACCTATACCCATCTTCGCCGCCCGGTTTTTCCGCTGGATCCTGAAGGTTTTGCAGTGACGGGGGCAGCCTGAGGCCCCAGCCATACGTCGGTGGCCCGCGCCTGGAAGGGCGCCGGCGCAGATTGTTTTCCACCGGCAGGAAACAGCGGTGATTGACAATGTTTTAAACTGTGCTAATGTGATTAAACGTTTAATCACATCGATGAGCAGCCGTGAAGCCTTCGCGACCCAACCTTTCGGAACTGGCGCGCCACCTCGGAGTGTCGATCGCGACGGTATCGAATGCGCTGTCGGGCAAGGGGCGCCTGTCGCCGGACCTCGCCAGGCGCATCCGCGATGCGGCGGACACGCTCGGCTATGTGCCGAGCCAGGCGGGCAGGGCGCTGCGCACCGGTCGCAGCGGCGTGCTCGGCCTCGTCCTGCCCGATATCGGCAATCCGCTCTATCCGGAGATCGCGCAGGAGATCGAGCGCGTGGCGACGGGGGCGGGCTACGGCGTGCTGATCGCCAATTCGCGCGACGAGATCGCCGCACAGGACAAGGCGATCTTCCAGCTCATCGAGCGCGGCGTCGACGGCATCGTCATCGTTCCCCGCCGCGGCACGAAGGTGCCGGAAACGCGCTGCCCCATCGCCATCATCGACACGCCGACGACGCCGCGCAACACCGTCTCGGCGGATCATTTCGCCGGCGGCGCCGAGGTCGCCGGCCACCTTGCGGCGCTCGGGCACGGCAGGATCCTTCTGATCGGCGACGATCCGAGCTCGAACGTGCAGAACGCCCGCATCAACGGCATGCGCTCGAAGCTGTCGGGCATCGAGACCGAGACCATCTGGATCGTCGAGCTTGAGGCCCGGCACGGCAAGGGCTGCGCGCTCGGGCTTGCGGACTGGCGCAAGCGGGGCTTTACCGCCTTCGCCTGCGTTTCCGATCCCCACGCGCTACGCGCGCTCACGGAGCTGCAATCGGCCGGCATCGCCATTCCGGCGGAGGCCAGCATTACCGGCTTCGACAATCTGCAATGGTCGTCCTTCATCTCGCCGCCACTGACGACCGTGAAGATGAACATGCCGGAAATCGCGACGCTGGCGCTCGATGCGCTGGTCGAGGCGATCCAGTCCCGCGAGGCCTCGGACGACACGCCGAGCCCGCCCGTCACCGCTCGAAGGGCCGCCGTGCCGATGGAGCTTGTCATCCGCCGTTCCAGTGGTCCCGCGCCATCTGCCGGTTTTTCCCAGGAGGAGTCCCCGCATGCATAAGAAAGTACTGGCCGCCAGCGTCTTCTGGCTCATGAGCGGTGCGCTCGCATCCGCCGAGGAGCAGACGCTGACCATTTCCGTCTATGGCTTCGTCCAGGAGGAATTCACCGAGGCGCTCTACAAGCCCTTCGAGGCGGAATGCGGCTGCAAGCTGGTCGTGGAGACGGGCAACAGCATCGAGCGCCTTGCCAAGCTCGAAGCCAACAAGGATGCCCCGGTCATCGACATGGCCGTCTTCTCGCTCGCCGACGCGCTTTCCGCCGCGCGCAAGGGCCTGACCGACAAGATCGATACGGCGAAGCTCTCCAACTACGACAAGCTCTACGATTTCGCCAAGGACCCGAACGGCGACGGCATGAGCGTCGGCTACACCATCTACAAGACCGGCATCGCCTATCGCACCGACAAGATGACGGTGGAATCCTGGGCGGACCTGCTGAAGGACGAATATGCCGATCACGTCGCCCTGCCGAACATCACCACCAACCAGGGCGGGCCGGTGCTGAACATGATCGGCAAGGCGCTCGGCAAGGAATCGCCGGACCTGAAGGAGGCCATGGCCGCCGTCGGCGAGAAGCGCGACGCGTTCGTCACCTTCTACGTCAAGAGCTCGCAGCTCGTGCAGCTCATGCAGCAGGAAGAGATCTGGGCCGCGCCGATGGGTCACTTCTCCTGGGCCGGCATTTCCAAGCTGGACCTGCCGATCGGCTGGGCCGCCACCAAGGAAGGCGATGCGGGCGACATGAACGCCATGGTGCTCGTCAAGGGCTCGAAGAACCAGGAACTGGCGCTGAAGTTCATGGACTTCTGGCTCTCGACGCCGATGCAGACCAAGATCGCCGAAATGCTGATCGACAGCCCGGCGAACAAGGAAGTCGTGGTCGCGCCGGAAATCGCCGAGAAGCTCACCTACGGCGCCGACGTCGCCAACAAGCTGACCTTCCTGCCGGCCGCGACGACCCTCGACTACCGCGAGAAGTGGCTCGCCGAGTGGAACACGGCGGTCGCGCAGTAAAGGCGTCCTGAACCGAAGGCGATCGCATCAAATTGCCCCTCACCCTAACCCTCTCCCCGCAAGCGGGGAGAGGGGACATGCCCCATGAACCGTTGAGGAACTGGGGAAACCGGTACGGCATATCTCCTTCGCCCCGCCTGCGGGAAGAAAGTGGCCGGCAGGCCGGATGACGGGCAATCTCCACATGCGATCGTTCCTGCGCTTCCCACCACCCCGAACGCTGCCCCCTTTCGGCAGGAGCACGCATGTTTCAAAATCGCGCTGAAGCCCTGGCGCTGGCCTTGCCGGCCGCCGTCTTCGCCACCGTCATCTTCCTGGTGCCGGTCGTCATCGTGCTGGCAGAGGGCTTCCGCAGCCCGGCCGGCTGGACCTTCTCGGCCTACACCAACTTCTTCTCCGAGCCGCTGAACCGGCTCGTGCTGGTGCGCACGTTCAAGCTCGGCATCGCCGTGACGGTGGTGTCCGCCATCATCGGCTATGCCGCGGCCTTCGCCATCGTCAATCTCAGCGCGTCCGGCAAGGGCCGCATGATCGGCCTCATCTCGCTGCCGCTGATGATCTCGCCGGTCGCGCGCACCTATGCCTGGATCGTCATCCTCGGCCGCACCGGCATCGTCAACCAGGCGCTGCAGGCCGTCGGCCTCAGCGACGAGCCGATCCGCCTGCTCTTCACCGAGACGGCGGTCTTCATCGGCCTCCTGCAGCTCTTCCTCCCGCTGATGATCCTGTCGCTGATCAGCGCGCTGGAAAACATGCCCAAGGATGCCATCCTCGCCGCCCGGGTGCTCGGCGCCAACTGGTTCCAGGTGTTCTGGAAGGTCATCCTGCCCTTGACGCGCGAAGGCCTCGTCGTCGGCGGCACCCTGGTCTTCACCGGCTCGCTGACGGCCTATATCACGCCTGCCATACTCGGCGGCTCCAAGGTCCTGATGCTGGAGACGCTGCTCTTCCAGCGCGTCACCGTCGCCAACGATTTCGTCTCTGCAAGCGTCATCGCCTTCATCCTGATCGCCATGTGCTTTGCCGCGAACCTTCTCCTGAAACGGCTCGCCACCGCGAGGAACAAGCGATGAACCGCACGCTTTCCTTCTCCATCCTCACCGCGCTGATCGTCTTCCTGATCGGCCCGTTCCTGATCATCGTCGCCGCCTCGCTTTCGGCCGGCGATACGCTCGCCTTCCCGCCGCAGGGCCTGTCGCTGCGATGGATCGTCAAGGTCTTCACCGTCGAGAGCTTCCGCGACAGCTTCATCATGTCGATGATCCTTGCGGTCGGCGGCACCTTCGTCGCGCTCCTGCTCGGCGTGCCGGCGGCCTACGCGCTGTCGCGCTACAAGCTGCCCTTCGGCGAGGTGGTGAGCACCGTCGTCACCCTGCCGATCATCGTGCCGGGCATCATCGTCGGCCTCGCGCTCCTGCGCTACCTCGTCGTGCCCTTCAGCTTCTCGATCGGGGTAGCGCTGTTCCTTGCCCATACGGCCCTCGTGCTGCCCTATACGGTGCGCGTCGTCTCTTCTTCCTTCAACAACCTGCGCTCCGACATGGAAGAGGCGGCGGTGCTGCTCGGCGCCACCCGTCTCGGCGCGTTCTTCATGGTGGTGCTGCCGAATATCCGGGCGGGCATCCTTGCCGCCTTCATCCTCGGCTTCGTGACGAGCTTCAACCAGGTGCCCGTCTCGCTGTTCCTCTCGGGTCCCGGCGTGCGCACGCTGCCCATCGACATGCTCTCCTACATGGAAACCACCTACGATCCCTCCGTTGCTGCGCTGTCGGCGCTTCTCGCCCTGATGTCGATCGGCATCGTCTTCCTCGCAGAACGCTTCCTTGGATTCTCCCGCTATGTCTGATCGCGCCTTCCTCTCGCTTGAAAACCTGACGCTCTCCTACGGCAACTCGATCGCCGTGGACAAATTCAACCTGGATATCCGCAAGGGCGAGCTCGTCGCCTTCCTCGGCCCCTCCGGCTGCGGCAAGACGACGACCATGCGCTCGATCGCCGGCCTTCTCGCGCCGACCTCCGGCCGCATCACGCTCGACGGCACGGACATCACCCGCGTTTCCGCCAACAAGCGCAATGTCGGGCTGGTCTTCCAGTCCTACGCGCTCTTCCCGCACCTGACGGTCTTCGAGAACGTCGCCTTCGGCCTGCGTTTGAAGCGCATGCCGGCCGCCGATATCGAGGCGCGCGTCACCGCCGGTCTGAAATCCGTCGGCCTTTCCGCCTTCTCCGGCCGCAAGCCTGCCGAACTCTCCGGCGGCCAGCAGCAGCGCGTGGCGCTCGCCCGCTCCATGGTGATGGAGCCGAAGGTACTCTTGCTCGACGAGCCCCTCTCCAACCTCGATGCGCGCCTGCGCGTCGAGATGCGTGCCGAACTGCAGCGTGTGCAGAAGGAGACCGGCGTGACCATGATCTTCGTCACGCACGACCAGGCCGAGGCCCTGTCGCTCGCCGACCGCATCGTGGTCATGCGCGAGGGCCTGATCGAGCAGATCGGCACGCCGGAGGAGATCTACAACAATCCCGTCTCCTCCTTCGTCGCCGATTTCGTCGGCTTCGAGAACGTCTTCGCGCTGTCCGATGGCAAGCTCGCCACCCCCGCCGGCGCGGTCGCCCTCCACGAGACCCTGCCCCGGAACGCCGCCGGCTTTGCCTGGCGTCCCGCCGGCGTGGCGCTGGATACGGGCCCGTTCAAGGGCCGGGTGAAGAGCGTTTCCTTCACCGGGAATCTCCGCGAATACCTGCTCGACACGCCGCTCGGGCCTATCACCGCCGAAGTCAGCGCCGCGCTGCCGGTCCATGAACTCGGCACGGAACTTTCCTTCGACCTGCCGCTGAAGGCGGCCGCGCCGCTCCAGCGCTTCGCGTGACCGCCATGGGCGTCTGGATCGATACGGACATGGGTTTCGACGACATCGCCGCCATCCTCGTGGTGGCGCATGCGAGGGAACCCGTCGACGGCGTTTCGCTGGTCTTCGGCAATTCCGGTTTTGCGCGGGTGCGCCAGAACGCGGCCTCGGCCGCCGCTGCCTTCGGCTGGACCTTTCCCATCCACGACGGCCGCGCCCTGCCGGTCCTGGGCCGTCTCGAAACCGCGGAGAACATCCTCTCCGAAGCCGGCATGCTGACCGCCGGCCGCAGCCTGCCCGCCGCCCCGTTGTTGCCGGAAAGCGATGCCTTCGCCGCCCTCTGCCATTGGCTGGAGACGGCGGAAAGCCCGCGCCGCATCCTCGCCCTCGGACCGCTCACCAACATCGCCGCCCTGGCGCTCGCGCGGCCGGACCTTGCGAAGAAGATCGACGATCTCACCTGGATGGGCGGCGGCGTCACCGCCGGAAACCACACGGCCTCTGCCGAATTCAATGCCTTCGCCGACCCGGAAGCGCTCGCCATCGTGCTCGCCCACGGCCTGCCGTTGCGCATGGTCGATCTCGATCTCTGCCGCAAGGTCATCGCCTATCCGGACGACGCCGCGCCCGTCCGTGCCGCGGGTGGCCGGAATGCCGAGCTGCTGGCCGACCTTCTCGCCGGCTACACCTCCATAGGGACGAGTCGCGGCCGCCCCGGCATGGCGATCTACGACCCTTGCGCCGCTGTCGCCTTCGTGCGGCCGGCGGCCGTGACCTTCACCGCGGCCCGCATCGACGCGGAGCTTTCCGGCGTGCTGACCCGGGGCCGCACCGTGGTGGATCTCCGTGCGCCCGAGGAAAGGCGCAACGCCGCCTTCGCCTCCGATATCGACGTGGACGCTGCCCGTGCCCTCATCCTCGGCGCGCTGATCGCGGAGGCGCGGCGATGACCGGCCGGACCGACGCCCGCGATCTCGACGACGAAACCTTGAGGGAAAACGCCGTCGCGGCCGCCCGCGGCGACCGCGCCTTCGACATCCTCATCCGCGGCGGCATGCTGGTCGACATGGTGACGGGCGAGCGGCGCCCCGCCGATATCGGCCTCGTCGGTCCGCTGATCGCCAGCGTCCACGTGCCGGATGCCAGGCGAGATGCCGCGGAAACGATCGATGCCGCAGGGCTTTTCGTCTCGCCCGGCCTCATCGACACGCATATGCATGTCGAAAGCTCGATGATCACGCCCGCTCGCTATGCCGCGGCGACCCTGCCGCGCGGCGTCACGACGCTCGTCTGGGATCCGCACGAGCTCGGCAATGTGCACGGCGTCGCCGGTATCGACTGGGCGGCGGAGGCGGCGCGCGTGCTGGCGCAGCGCCATGTGCTGCTCGCGCCCTCCTGTGTGCCGTCGGCGCCGGGCCTGGAACTGGCCGGTGCCGATTTTCCGGCCGAAACGATCGCCGCGCTGCTCGCCCGCCCGGAGATCGGAGGTATTGCCGAGGTCATGGACATGCGCGCCGTCATCGAGGGGCGGGCGCGTATGAGCGCCATCCTCGCCGCCGGCCGCCGCGCCGGCAAGCCGATCCACGGCCATGCCCGCAGCCTGGAAGGCGCCGACCTGCAGGCTTTCGTCACGGCGGGCATCAGCTCCGATCACGAGATCGTCTCCGGCGAGGACCTGCTGCAGAAGCTGCGTGCCGGCCTCACCATCGAACTGCGCGGCTCGCACGATCACCTGCTGCCCGAATGCGTCGCCGCCCTCAACGTGCTGCCGCAGTTCCCGCAGACGGTGACGCTGTGCACCGACGACGTCTTCCCGGACGATCTTTTCCATGCCGGCGGCCTCGATGACGTGGTGCGCCGCCTCGTGCGCTACGGAATGAAGCCGGAATGGGCCCTGCAGGCCGCAACGCTGAACGCCGCCCGCCGCATCGGCCGCGCCGATCTCGGCCTCATCGCCCCCGGCCGCCGCGCCGACATCGTGCTTTTCCGGGACCTTGCCGATTTCCACGCGAAGCTGGTCTTTTGCAGCGGCCGTCTCGTCGCCCGCGACGGTGCGCTCATCGAAGCGGCGGAGGAAGTCGATGCGGCGCCGCTCCGCGGTTCCATGCATCTCTCGCCGCTTGCGGAAAATGATTTCCGCATTCCCTGCGCGGGCGGCGAGGCGACCGTCGCCCTCATCGCAAGACCGCGCTTCACCGAATGGGCCGAGGCCGTCGCACGGGTCGAGGACGGTTTCGTCGTCCCTCCCGCCGGCGCGACGCTCATTGCCGTGGTGCACCGGCACGGCAAGGTGGATGCGCGCCCGCGCGTCGGCTTCCTCTCGGGCTGGGGCGAATGGCGCGGCGCGCTTGCCACCACCGTCTCGCATGACAGCCACAACCTTACGGTCTTCGGCGGCAATGCGCGGGACATGGCCGTCGCCGCCAATGCGGTGATCGCGGCTGGCGGCGGCATGGCCGTCGCGGCCGATGGGAAGGTTTTGGCGCTGCTCGCGCTGCCGCTTTCCGGCCTGATCTCGGATGCGCCGCTCGAGGATGTGGCCGGTGCCTTCTCGGCGCTGCGCGCCGCGGCAGACGGTATCGTCGACTGGCAGCCGCCCTATCTCGTGTTCAAGGCCGTCTTCGGCGCGACGCTCGCCTGCAATGCCGGCCCGCACCAGACCGACCGCGGCATCGCCGACGGCACGACCGGCGTGCTGCTCGAAAGCCCGGTCCTGAGCATCCGGGGCCTCTCGTGAGCACGCCTGCCAACGCCACCGTCCCATCGGCCAGCACCGGTCTGCTGCTGCCGGCGGTCTTCGTGCCGCTCTGGTCGAGCGGCTTCGTGCTGGCGCGGCTCGTCGCGCCCCATGCAGAGCCCCTGACCTTCCTTGCCGTGCGCTTCTTCCTCGCCTTCCTGGCGCTTGCTGCCATTGCCCTGTGGAAGGGCGCGGCCTGGCCGCGCGCGGCGCGGGAATGGCGGCAGGCGCTGCTGGCCGGCGTGCTGATCCATGGCCTTTATCTCGGCGGCGTCTTCTGGTCGGTGGCGAACGGCCTGCCGACGGCGATCTCCGCGCTGATGGCGGGCATGCAGCCGCTGCTCGTGACGCTCCTGGCGGGGCGGCTGCTCGGCGAGCGCATGTCGCGGCGCGGTGCCATCGGCATCGCCGTCGGCGCCCTCGGCACGCTGGTCACGCTGGCGCCGAAGCTCGGCGCGACGGATGCCGGCGGCATTCCCCTCGTGCCGCTTCTCGTCTGCCTTGCCGGGGTGCTTGCCATCACCAGCGGCTCCATTCTGGTGAAACGCACGAAGATCACCGCCGATCCGCTGACCAACACGGCCGTGCAATATATCGGCGCGCTGGTTCCGACGGCCGTCCTCGTGCCCTTCGTCGGCGGACCGGGCTTCGATACGGCGGCGGTGCCGCTGTGGATCGGCCTTGCCTGGTCGGTCTTCGGCATGTCGCTCGGGGCGATCCTGCTGCTCCTGCACATGATCCGCCGCGGGGCGCTGTCGAAAGTGTCCTCGCTCTTCTTCCTCGTGCCCGGCGTCTCGGCCCTGATGGCCTGGATCGGTTTCGGCGAAAGCCTGACCATCGTCCAGATCGCCGGGCTTTGCATCGCGACGCTCGGCGTCTCCCTCGCCAGCCGCGGCTAAACCGACAGGAACCACCATGACCCTCGCCGAGATGATCGCCGCCAGCAATGCGCCCGCCGTGCTCGTGCGCCGCGACCTGCATCGCCATCCGGAAACCGCCTTCCTCGAATACCGCACCGCCTCGCGCATCGCGGCCTATCTCGACCATCTCGGCTTTGCCGTGCGCACCGGCCGCGAGGTGATGGACTACGACGCCGTCATCGATCCGCCGCCGGCCGGGCAGGTGGCGGAGGCGAGGCGGGCGGCGCTCGCCGCGGGCGGGGACCCCGCCTGGATGGAGCGCATGCCGGACGGCCTGACGGGCGTTGTTGCCGACTACCGTTTTGGCGAAGGTCCCGTCGTCGCCTTCCGCTTCGACATGGATGCCCTGCCGGTCAGCGAGACCGAGGCGGCGGAGCACCGGCCGAACGCGGAGGATTTCCGCTCCCGCTTTGCCGGGCGCATGCATGCCTGTGGCCATGACGGGCATGTCGGCATCGGCCTTGCCGTTGCCCGCCGGCTCAGCCGGGAAAAGGGGCTTTCCGGCACCCTGCGCCTGATCTTCCAGCCGGCCGAGGAGAGTGCGCGCGGTGCCGCGCCCATGGTGGCGGGCGGCGCGGTCGAAGGGGTCGACCATCTCTTCGTCGGTCATCTCGGCTGCCTGCTGCCCTCCGGCAAGATCGGCGCCAGCGCCGTCGGCTTCCTGGTCTCGAGCCGCTTCGTCGTCACGTTCCGCGGCGCCGTCGCCCATGCGGCGATGGGCCCGCAGGAGGGGCGCAACGCGCTGCTGGCGGGTGCTGCGGCAGCGCTCGGCCTGCACGGCATTTCGCGTTTTGCCGGCGCGCAGACCTTCGTCAATGTCGGCATGCTCACCGCCGGCACGGCCTTCAACATCGTTGCCGATACCTGCCAGATGCTGGTGGAGGTGCGGGCCGACGACCGCGCGGCGCATGACTACATGGTCGGGCGGCTCCGCGCGGTCATCGAGGGCGCCGCCACCATGCAGCAATGCGACGTGGAGATCGTGCGCAAGAGCCATATGCCCGGCAACGAGAACAGCCGGGACGCCGCCGAGCTCATCGCCGCGGTCGCCCGGGGCCTGCCCGGCGTAACCGAGGTGCTGCCGGAATGGTCGATCGGCGGCGGCGACGATGCCTGCCTGATGATCCGCCGCGTGCGGGAGAACGGCGGCTCGGCCGCCTATTGCATCATCGGCAGCGACATTCCTGCCGTGCACCATGCCGCCGATTTCGATATCGACGAGGCGTCACTGGAAACCGGCGTGGCGCTGTTCGCAGGCGTTGCGCAGCGACTGCTGGGGATGCAGGGCGGCCGGTAGCAGGTCGCTGCAGCGTCCGGCAGCCGGCCGGGCGAATAAGGGACCGTGCCCCGCAAGAAGGAGGCACGGCCGTTGGGCTCAGCCCGCCACCAGGAACCAGGAGCGGCGCGCCTGCATCAGCCCCGCGGCATAGATGGAGAAGGCGAGGACCGCGGTCGCCGGCGCCGAGAGCTCCGCATAGGCGCCACCCCAGACATGCAGAGCGATGCCGACAGCTGCGGCGATGAACCAGGCGCTGATGCCGAGCGGGTTGAAGGCCGGCACATGGCTGGAGCGGTATTCGATGGCAGGTCCCACCAGCGTGCTGTAGCGGTCGATCAGGATATGCGCCATGGCGACGGCGACCCAGGCGACGACGAAGATGCCCTGGTAGGCGAGGGCCTGCAGCAGGTAGGCGAAGACGTCGGCCAGCATCAGGAGATAGACGATGACGCCGACCGCGATCGCCCAGCCGACGCGTCCGAAGGGCAGGCGGCCGAAGAGTTGCACCAGCGCTTCGAGGTTGACGGCGGCAAGGTAGTAGTTCGCCGTGTTGATGCGCGTCTGGGTGACCCAGACGAAGGCGAGGCCCCAGATGCCCATGAGCTTCAGGAGCGCCAGCAGCACGCTGACCTCCGAAAGCGCGCCGAGATCCGGCACGGTGCCGATCATGAACATGCCGAAGAGCCCGCTGACCAGGAAGGCGACGGCATAGAAAGGCGTGCCGAAGTTGAACCAGGCGTGATAGCCGGCGTCCTCCTGGCGGCCGAAGCGGGCATAGTCGAAGGTGAACATCATCAGCACCCAGACGCCCATGTAATAGACGAAGCAGGACCACCAGCCGCCGGCCGGCGCGCCGGTTTCGGGGCCGAGGTTCAGCCACTTGTCGCTGTAGCCGTATTCGCCGATGGCGAGCGCGACGGCGACGATCAGGCCGAGGATATAGAAGGGCAGCAGCACGCCGTTGAACTTGTCGAGCCAGGTCTGGATGCTGCCGAAGATCAGAGGCACGCTGTAGAGCACGACGATCAGGGCTGCGAGCGGATAGGAGATCGACGGCAGCACGGTGTTGATGCCGACGGCGATGACCGAGCCCTCGAAGACGGCGTAGTAGATCGCCGTGGCGCAGAAGATCAGCGTCGCCAGCCCCGCCCCGACATTGCCGAAGAGGACGCGCGAGAACAGCGCCACGGAAAGCCCGGTGCGGATGGCGAAGCGGCTCAGCACCGCATTGACGACGCCGTAGGCGACGACAGACAGCACGATGCCGATGATGGCGTTGCGCGTGCCGAAATTCAGCGCCATCGCCGCGCCGACGACGATATAGAAGACGGCGCTGCACACCGCCCACCAGGCCATGGTCAAGGCACCCTTTGGCATGCGGGCATGCGGCGGGACCGCCACGTTGGAAAAATCCGAATTGTCGGCTTCGGTGGCCGATACGTTGCCTGCCATCTTGTTCCCCTCGATTGTTGCAGGTGATGCGGCCCTGCCGGTGGCGGCGGGGCCATTGGCTCAGTTGCGCGTCAGCAGGTAGCTGCCGCTTTCATGCAGCACGCTCGTCCAGCCGGGCTCGATGACGATGGTCGTCGTCACCTCCTCGATGATCGCCGGCCCCGCGATGCGGGCGCCCGCGCCAAGTTTCGCGCCGTCATAGATCGGCGTGGAGATCGCCGTGCCGGACTGGTCGAAGATCGCCTCGCGGTAACCCTTGAGCGCCGCCTTCGCATCGCCGCCTTCGGCGAGTTTCGGCGGACGGACCTTTTCGATGAGGCCGTAGACGGTGGATTCGAGGTTCACCACCTCGACCGCGCTGTGGCGTTCGGCATAGGTGTAGAGTTCCTCGTGGCGGGCGTGGAAGGCGTCCTTGACCTTTTCGATGGTCGTCTCGTCGATCGGGAACGTGCCGATATCGACCGTGCATTCATGCACCTGGCCGACATAGCGCATGTCGATGGAGCGCTTGATGGCGATCGCGTCGTCGGCAAAACCGTCTGCCTTCAGATGCGCGACGCCCTTCTCCTCGATCTCGCGGAACAGGCTGTCGATGCGCTGGTAGGCGCTCGCATTGTCGAGGCGCACCGGGGCGGGAGCCATGTAGTTGTATTTGACGTCGGAGATGATCTGGCCGAAGGCGCAGAGGCCGGAGGCGAGTTTCGGCAGGATGATCGTGTCGATGCCCATCTCGCCCGCCAGCGCCGTGATATGCGCCGCCGTCGCCCCGCCCGCGCCGACCAGCACGAAATCGCGCGGATCGTAGCCGCGCTCGACGGAGACGCGGCGGATGCCGTTGACCATGCTGTTGTTGACGATGGCGAACATGCCGTAGGCCGCCTGCTCGACGGAGATGCCGAGCGGTCCGGCGACGCGCGCCACCGCCGCGCGCGCCTTCTCGGTATCGAGCGGCAGCTTGCCGCCGAGCAGGCCCTCCGGGTTGAGGTAGCCGAGCACGAGATTGGCGTCCGAGGTGGTCGGCTCCGTGCCGCCGCGGCCGTAGCAGGCGGGGCCGGGCTCGGAGCCCGCCGATTGCGGGCCGACCTGCAAGAGGCCGAGCGGATCGATCCAGCCGATGGAGCCGCCGCCGGCGCCCAGCGTCTCGACCTGGATCATCGGCACGCCGATGCGGTAGCGCAGGAAGTCGATGTTCTTGTTGAGGTTGGTCTGGCCGTTGCGGGTCAGCGTGATGTCGAAGGAGGTGCCGCCCATGTCGACGGTGATGACGTTCTTATGGTCGAAGGGCGCGCCGGCATAGAGCCCCGCCTGCGGCGCGGAGGCCGGGCCGGAATTGATGGCGTAGACGGAGCGGTCGGTCATCACCTGGCCGACCGCAAGGCCCCCGTTCGACTGGAAGTAGCGCACCGGCTGCTTGGCGCCGAGCGTGCGGAAATAGGCGTCGACGGCGGCGACGTAGCGGCGCATGACGGGGGCGAGATAAGCGTTGGTGACGGCGGTGGAGGTGCGGGTGTATTCGCGCACCTGCGGGTAAAGCTCGCCGCCGACGGTGAGGATCGCCTCCGGCATCATCTCGCGCACGATTTCCGCCGCGCGCCGCTCATGGCTCGGGTCGAGCACCGACCAGACGAAGGAGATGGCCACGGTCTCGACGCCCTCCTTCAGGAACAGGCGGCAGGCTTCGCGCACGTCCTCCTCGTGCAGCGGCGTGCGCACGGAGCCGTCGGACAGGATACGCTCGCGCACGCCGCGCCGGAGATAGCGCGGCACGAGCATGGTCGCCGCCGGATAGTCCGGGTCGTAGCGGAAACCGTCCTCCTTGTGGCCGTTGCGGATCTCGATGGAATCCTCGTGGCCGGCGGTGCAGATCAGCCCCGTCTTGCCGCCGCGATGGGTGATCAGCGCGTTGAGGCCGACGGTCGTGCCGTTGATGCAGAGGTCGCAGCTCGCGATGATCTCTTCGATCGGCTTCCTGAGATCGGCGGCAATGAGGCCGAGGCCATTCTCGATGGCCTTGGTCGGGTCGGTGGGCGTGGAGAGCGCCTTGAACAGCTTGACCTCCCCGCTGGTGCGGTCGGCGATGACGAAGTCGGTGAAGGTGCCGCCGGCGTCGATGCCGAGACGATAGGAATGCATGGTCATGTCTGGTCTTCCTTTATTCACTGGCGCGCAGCCGCGCGGTCTCGGCGACGTCGACGGCGAGGGTTTCCGGATTGGCGATGGCGACGCCGTAATCGGCGCGCGCGCCTTCGATGGAGACGAGGCGGTTGCGCACGTCCCACACGACCTTCTCCACCGGCCGCTCGAAGGGATTGCCGTAGCCGCCGCCGCCCGGATTGAGGTTGGTGATGGTCTCGCCCGGCCTGATGGTCTCAATGATGTTCTTGCGCTCGACCTCGAGCTTGCCGTCGCGGCGCAGCTCCACGCGGCCGACCTTGGTGTCGACCATCGCCGATTTTGCGCCCGCCGCGCCCATCGCCGGAATGCGCCGGCCCTCGCCGAAACCGATGCACAGCATGTCGCCGTTGAGCGGCTCGACCTCCCAGGCGGTGCCCGAGCCGCCGCGGAATTTCCCCGCGCCGCCGGAATCGGTCATCAGCGAATAGCGGTGGATGACGATGGGGTAGGAATATTCGAGCAGTTCGACGTCGCCGGAGGTGAGCGCGCCGAAGCAGCATTCCGGGCCGACGGCATGCCAGCCGTCCTGCTTGGGCGTCGCGCCGCCGCCGGAGATGATGGTGGCGAGCACCATGGTGACGAATTCCTCGTTGGTGCGGGAATCGCGGCCGGCGATGTTGAGGCCGTTGGCATGGCCCCAGGAGGCGGAGACCTTCGACGGCATGGCCTTCTCGAAGGCGAGGCGCACCGCGTCGGTCAGCGTTTCCATCGGCGTCGTCGTGCAGTTCATGTGCGGGGCGGGTTCCTGCGCATTGCAGAGTGTGCCCTTCGGCCCGAAATCGAGGCTGACGCAGCGATAGAGGCCCTCGTTGTAGGGCGGAGGCAGGGCGGCGAACATCATCAGGCCGAGATAGACGCCGGAATGGGAATTGCCCTCGTAGGAATTGATGAAATAGGGGATCTGCGGCGGGCTGGCGATGGCGATGTGGCAGCTATCGCCCGTGACCGTCACCGTCGCCTTGATTTCGAAATCGCCGAAACCGTGGCCGGCGTCCTCCAGAATGGCGGAGCCCTCGTAGGTGCCGTCGGGCACGGTGGCGATCAGCGCGCGCATATGCCGGTCGGCCATGTCGAGCAAGGTGTCGACGCAGGCGTCCACCTGCTCCTTGCCGTATTTGTCGAGCATGGCGATGAGGTTGCGCTCGCCGACCTGGCAGGCGCCGATCAGCGCCCGGAAATCGCCTTCCTGGTCGCGGCGGGCGCGCATGTTGGTGAGGATCATGTTGAGCACGTCGTTGCGCGGCGTGCCGCGGTCCCAGATCTTGACCGGCGGGATGCGCAGGCACTCGGCGTAGATCTCGGTGGCGTTGGGGTTGTAGCCGGCGGGAACGGGACCGCCGATGTCGGTGAGATGGCCCTTGCAGACGGTCCAGTAGACGAGTTCGCCCTTGTAGAAGACCGGTTTGTACATGCAGGTGTCGATGGCGTGGCTGCCGCCGAAGGCCGGGTCGTTGTGCAGGAACAGGTCGCCCTCGTGGATGTCGTCGCCGAAGAAGGCGGCGACCGCCTTCATGGCGGGGATGAGCGAGCCGAGATGGATCGGAATGTCCTGGCCCTGCAGGATCATCTCCGGACGGGCGTTGAACAGCGCCGTCGAATAGTCGTGCGCCAGGTTGAAGACCGATGAGCGCGCCGTCTTTTCGAGCGCGAGCGTCATTTCGCGCTGGGTGGTCTCGAGCATGCCGCGCACGACCGAAAGGGTGATCGGGTCGACCTTTGAAGTCTGGGTATGGTTCATCGTGTTCACGCTGGTTGAGGGCGAGAACCGACGGCCTGGAAACCGCTGGAAGTGCTGATGTGACTGTTCCCTTGAGCCGCCGGTATCTGTCGCACCGTTGAAGCCGGGGTCAATCTAGGCAGAGTTTTCCGCTCCGGTCTTTGCAGCGCGGGAACGACGAATTGCGCGCGGGCGCACAAGCTGTCATTTTCGTTGCCTGGCGAAAATCATGTGCGTACCTTTGTTCGAAGAGGGGAAGCCGCATGAAGACGAGCATCACCACAAGCGCGACACGCGCGCCGGACCGCAGCCGCCACTGGCACGAGGCCATCGCCTCGGCCTATTTTCCGCTCGACCTGCGCTTTCGCGATGCCGACCGGTTTTCCGGCGACCTGACGACCTGGCAGTTCGGCGACGTGTCGATCTCGCGCCTCACGTCGGACGCCTTGCAGTACCATCGCCTGCCGCATCACTTCCGCGCCGCGCGCGAAGAGGAATTCCTGGTCACGGTGCCGGCCAAGGCGGAAGTGTTCTTTTCCCAGTGCGGCAAGGACATCAAGTGCCCGCCCGGCGGCTTCTTCCTGGAACGCAGCAGCGAGCCCTACCAGTTCAGCCATGCCGAGCCGGCGGACATGTGGGTGCTGAAGGTGGAGGCCGATGCGCTCGCCGGCCGCATGCGCGCGCCCGATCGCTTCTGCACCCTGCAATTCGAGGCGAACAACGGGGCGGGCGGCCTCTTCACCGACATGCTGCATCTCCTGCCCGCCCGGTTCGACGGCATGACGCAGGAGGCGCGCGTGACCGTCGGCCGCCAGCTCGTCGACCTGCTCGTGCTGGCGATCAAGGCGGACGACCGGGTGCTGACCTCGGGCAATTCCACCGTGCGCGGCGCCCATCTCGCCCGCATCGAGGCCTATATGCGCGCCAATCTCCAGGATTTCCGGCTCGATCCGGAGCGCATCGCCCGGGCCTGCGGCATCTCCACCCGATACCTGCACGAACTGTTCCGCGATACGGGCCAGACGGTCCGGAGCTGGATCCGCGACCAGCGGCTGATGGCCTGCCGGGAGGCGCTCGAAGATCCCGGCAATTTCCAGACGGCGGCGGAGATCGCCTATCGCTGGGGTTTCGGCGACCAGACGCAGTTCTCCCGCGTCTTCAAGGCCGAGTTCGGCATGCCGCCGGGCGAATTCCGTGAGAAGGTCCGCGCCGGCCAGCGGGATGGTGCACGGCCTGTGCTGTCATAGAGCGAAACGTGTCGGGTCGAGCTTCCCGAACGATCATTCTATGGAGGGAAGATCTGCCGCCGGCACACCGTCGTGCACGAGCACGCGGCCGCGGCGGATGACGGTGCGCTTTTGCGGTGTCAGCGCCACGGCCTCGGCGAGCGTGCGGGCCGGCACCAGCACGAGATCGCCGAAATCGCCCTCGGCAAAACCGTAGCCGGAAAGGCCGAGGCCTTCCGCGCCGCCGAACGTGCAGATGCGCGCGGTCTCGGCAAGGTCGGCATCGTTGGTCATGCCGTTGCGCTGGGCGAGATATTTCGCCCGCTCCAGCATGTCGCCATTGCCCCAGGGCTCCCAGGTGCCCTGGATGCCGTCCGACCCGGAGGCGACGACAAGGCCGCATTCGCGCATCAGGCGGAGCGGCAGGGCCGGGGCGGCGGGGCTGCCGACCGTCATCACCGAAATGCGCTCCGCCGCCAGCGCCTCGATCAGCGCGCGCTGGCGGGCCGGGTCCAGCATGCCGAGGCAATAGGCGTGGCTGATCATGACGCGGCCCTGCAAGGCGAGGGCACGGGTGCGCTCGACGATCAGTTCGAGGCAGAAGGCGCCGAGATCGCCGAGTTCGTGCAGGTGGATGTCGATGGGCTTGGCGTGGCGGTCGGCGAGCGCGAAGATCGCATCGAGATGGCGCACCGGATCGCGCTCGATCGTGGCGGGATCGATGCCGCCGACGATATCGGCCCCGGCCTTCATCGCCGCATCCATCAGTTCCAGCGTGCCTGCGCGCGGCAGCATGCCGCTCTGGGAAAGGCGACGACCTGCACGTCCACGAGGTCGCGCAGCGCCGCGCGGGTCTCGATCACGCCCTCGATATTGGCAAGGCCGATCTCGGTGTCGACATCGACATGGCTGCGGATGTGCAGCACGCCATGTTTCAGCGTCTGGGCAATCTGGCGGGCGGATTGGCGGCGGGCGTCGATGCCGAGGTCGCGCTTGGCCTTGCGGTCGGCGAGGATGCGTTCGTTGCGGGTCGGGCCGATGCCGTTCTCGAACCAGTCCATGCCGATCAGCGTCTTGTCGAGATGGGTATGCGCCTCGACGAGGCCGGGCAGCGCGATATGGCCCGCCGCATCGATCGCCTCTGCCGGCGGTTCGCCACCCGCTGCACTGAAACGGCCGCCGCGGATGACGAGGTTCACCGGTTCGCCGCCGAAGGGGCGGGCGTTGCGGATGAGAAGGTCCTTGGTCATGGCAATCTCCATTTCGGCATCAGGCGAGGCCGGCGCGGCGCATTGCGAGGCGGAAGGCCTTTTCCGCGCGGTCGAGAATGGCACCCTCTTCGGCATGCACCAGTTTTCGCCCGCGCATCAGCACCCGGCCGCCGACGATGGTCGTGTCCACATCCGCCCCGTTGGCGAAGCGCGCGAGACGCTGTACCGGATCGGCCGGCGGCCACAGATGCGGCTGGCGCATGTCGACGAGCAGGATGTCGGCGCGCTTGCCGACCTCCAGCGAGCCGATCTCCTCTTCCATGCAAAGCGCGCGGGCGCCCGCGATCGTCGCCATTTCGAGAAGCTGGAGCGGCGGCAGCACGGCATCGTCGCAAAAATGCCGGGCATGGTAGCGGTGCGCCTGGAACATGTTGCGGAACATGTCGAAGGAGCGGTCGGGCGCGGCGGCATCCGTGCCGAGCGAGACGGTGACGCCGTCCTTCATCAGTTCCGGTGCGGGGCAGCGCCCATAGACGGACATCAGCGCGCTCGGGTTGTGCGCCACCTTTGCGCCGCTGCGCCTCAGCACGGCGCGATCTTCCGCGGTGAGGTCGATGCAGTGGGCGAGCAGCGAGCGCCCGTCGAACAGGCCAAGCCGGGCGTCGTTGGCGGCGATCGAGCCGTCGCGATGGCCGTCCTGCACCAGGAGCACGCCCTTTTCCCGCGCAAGGTCCCGCGCCCGGCGCGAAAGGGCGAGCACCGTCTCGTCTTCCAGTTCGCCGGTATTGAAGACGGGAAGGGAGAGGGCGAGCTGCAAGCGCTCGTCGCGACCGGCCCATGCGTCGATCAGCGCGGCGCAGACGGCCATTTGTGTATCCGGTGATACGGCTATTTCGTCATACGATCCACCCTGGTGCCTGCGGTACACGCTGTTGGCCGACGGCCGGTTGGGGCCGACCGCGAGCACCTCGCGCAGCCCCATTTCGGCGATGGTGGCAAGATGGGCCTCGGCGGCCTCCGGCGCCTCGGTGCGCATGATATCCGGCCCGCCGCCGAAGAGCAGCGCTGCGGTGGTGGTGCCGCATCTGATGCGTTCGGCGGCCGAAAGCGCGGCTTCCGCCGCCCAGAATTCCGGATCCGTTGCCTCGGCATAGATCCGGCCGGTGATCGTCATCCAGTCTTCCGAATCCCCGCCTAGGCCCTTGGTCAGCGTATGTCCGGCATGGGCATGGGTGTCGATCAGCCCCGGCATGACGACCATGCCGGCGGCGTCGATGCGCAGCGTTTCGGGCGAAGCGCCCGGCGCCTCCGTACCGATGGCGGCGATCCGCCCTTCGTGCACCAGCACCGACGCCCCATCCAGCACCCGCCGGCCGGCATCCATGGTGAGGATCACGCCGTTCTCGATCAGCATTGTCGTGGTCATTCGAACTCTCCCGCAATTATTGGATACAATTTTTGCAGATTGTGTGTGCAAATTCTAGTTCTGGTATCTTGATATTACGTTTTCATTATGTACAGTCATATCCGGAGTGATCGTATGCAAAATTTTCCGACATATGCATACAAATCTGGGAGAGCCCGTGTGAAGACCTATATGAAGACCCTGTTGGCGGGGCTTGCCGTGCTGGCGCCGCTTTCCGCCCCCGCCTTTGCCGAGACGCTGCGCTGGGCCGCGTCCGGCGATGTCATTTCCTACGATCCGAATGCGCAGGTCGACAGTTTTACCCAGAGCGTGCAGCACATCGTGTTCGATCCGCTGGTCCGCCGCAACAAGGAGCTGAAACTGGAGCCGGCGCTCGCCACCTCCTGGGAAATCATCGAGCCGACCCGCTGGCGTTTCAAGCTGCGTGAGGGCGTGACGTTCCATGAGGGTCAGCCCTTCAACGCCGACGACGTGGTCGCGACGATAGAGCGCCAGATCGATCCGGGCGCGCGCAACCGCGAAAACCTCTCCGCCGTCACCGGCGTCGAGAAGGTGGACGACCATACGGTCGACCTCATCCTGCGTGGCCCCTATCCGCTGCTGCTCAACGACCTTGCCGCCATCTACATCCTGAGCAAGCCGTGGATGGAAGAGCACGACGCGCTGAAGCCGGGCAACACCGCAACGGGCGTCGTCACCTATGCGAGCAACCACGCCAATGGCACCGGCGCCTTCAAGCTGAAGAGCTACGAGCCGGATTCCCGTTCGGTCTTCGAAGTGAACAAGGACTGGTGGGACAAGCCCGAGCATAACCTGACGGAAGTGGAGTTCCGCCCCATCGCCTCCGACGCCACGCGCGTGGCGGCGCTGCTGTCGGGCGAAGTCGACATGGTCGTGCCGGTTCCGCTTCAGGATGTCGACCGCATTGCCGCGACCGAAGGGCTGAAGGTGGTGGAGAACCCGTCGCTGCGCACCATCATGCTGGCGCTGAACTTCAAGAAGGAGCTGCACGCCGCGCCCGGCGTCGCCAACCCGATGCTTGACGTCAAGGTGCGCCAGGCGCTCTGGCACGCCATCGACCTCGACACGATCCAGAAGCGCCTGATGCGCGGCAAATCGCGCGTCGCCGCCATGCTCGTCGCCCCCGCCGTCACCGGCCATGACGAGGCGATCGACGTGCCGCTGGACTACGATATCGACAAGGCCAAGGCACTGCTGGCGGAAGCCGGCTATCCCGACGGTTTCAAGACCGGCCTTTCCTGCTCGAACGACCGCTATATCGCCGACGAGCAGATCTGCCTTGCCATCTCCTCCATGTGGGCGAAGATCGGCGTTCAGGTCGACCTCAGCGTCGAGAGCAAGACGACCTATTTCCCGCGCATGGATAATGGCGAACTCGACGTCTACATGCTCGGCTGGGCCTCGCTGCCGCCGATGGACGGTTTCAGCGTGCTCCAGGCGCTGCTCGCCACCAATGACGGCACCTATGGCGGCAGCAACCCGAACGGCCTGTCCGATCCGCGCATCGATGCGCTCGCCCGTTCGGCGGCGATCGAACTCGACGAGGCCAAGCGTGTCGACATGCTGAAGGAAGCCTTCCGCATCACCCATGACGAGGCGCTGTTCATTCCGCTGCACCAGCAGCCGGTCGCCTGGGCCATGAGCGACAAGGTCGATATCCCGCAGTTCCCGGACGAATATGTGCGCCCGTGGTTCGCGCAGGTGAAGAAGTAACGGGTTTCTCCCGAGACGTGGTCCCGGCAGGCTGCGGCCGGCCGGGACCACGCGTAGAATCCGGCCGACTCTCCGCAGCCGACGGCGCAGGGACGATGGAGCGAACGGCCCGGTTTTTTCGCAGGCTCTGTTTGATGCAGTTCCAGCGCAGAGGGCGTGTCCCGCGCGTCTGCCGGAATGGCTCTCGGGCTTGGGCGCTCCCCCCGCAAGGATGATTACGATGCTCAGACTTCTTTCGGTGCGGCTCTTCCAGGCGATCCTGGTGATGGTCGCCGTCACTGCCATCGCCTTCGTCATGTTCCGCTTCGTCGGCGATCCCGTCGCCGCCATGGTGCGCGAAGGCGCGACCCAGGCGGAGAAGGAGGCGCTGCGCATGGCGCTCGGCCTCGACAAGCCGATCCTCACGCAGTTCGTCGATTTCGTCGGCCAGGTGCTGACCGGCGATCTCGGCACGAGTTTCCGCTACCAGCAACCCGTGGTGAGCCTTCTGATGAGCCGCCTGCCGGCGACGCTGGAACTGGTGATCGTCGCGACCGTCCTCGCGCTCGCCGTCGGCATTCCGCTCGGCGTGCTCTGCGCGCTGAAGCCGAATTCCGTGTTCTCCCGGCTCACCCAGGCGACGACGCTGGTCGGCATTTCCATGCCCACCTTCGTCACCGGCCTGCTGCTGATCCTGGTCTTCGCCGTCAACCTGCGCTGGCTGCCGTCCTCCGGCCGCGGCGATCTTGTCGATCTCGGCTTCTGGCAGACGGGGTTCCTCAGTCTTTCCGGATTGAAATCGCTGATCCTGCCGTCGATCACGCTGGCGCTCTTCCAGCTCACGCTGATCATGCGGCTGGTGCGGTCGGAGATGATCGACGTCCTGTCCTCCGACTATATCCGTTTCGCCTTCGCCCGCGGCCTGCCGCGCGCCCATATTTACGGACGCCTGGCGCTGCGCAACGCGCTGATGCCTGTTGTCACCGTCACGGGCCTGCAGATCGGCCAGCTCATCGCCTTTGCCATCGTCACCGAGACGGTGTTCCAGTGGCCGGGCATGGGCCTGCTCTTCACCAATGCCGTCGGTTATCCCGATGTGCCGGTCCTTGCCGCCTACCTGCTCTTCGTCGGCTTCCTCTTCGTCATGATCAACATGGCGGTCGACATTCTCTACACCTTCATCGATCCGCGCCTGAGGACACGATAATGGCCACGCAAACCCTGATGCGCCGGCTGCCGCCGGTTTCCGTGATGATCGCCGGCCTGGTGCTTGCCATCATGCTGGTGCTCGTCCTCTTCGCCCCGCTGATCGCGCCGATGGATCCGCGCGATGTCTCCTCCTATTCGCTGATCGACATGGAAATCCCGCCCGCCTTCATGGACGGCGGCGACCCGCGCTTCCTGCTCGGCACGGACAACCAGGGCCGCGACCTCGTCTCGGTCATCCTGTTCGGGCTGCGCATCTCGGTCGTCATCGGCCTCGGCGCGGTGCTGTTCGCCGCGGCGCTCGGCGTGGTGCTCGGCCTCGTCGCCGGCTTCTTCGGCGGCCTGGTGGACGGCGTCGTCATGCGCATCGCCGACGTGCTGGTGAGTTTCCCGACCATCCTCGTCGCGCTGCTCATCAGCGGCATCGCCCGCGCCCAGCTCAGCGCCGATACGATGCTCGCCTGGGCGCCGCTGGTGCTGATCTTCTCGATCGCCGTCAACGAATGGGTGCAATATGCCCGCACGGTGCGCGCCTCGACCATGGTGGAAGTCGCCCGCGATTACGTGCGTGCCGCCAAGGTCATCGGCCTGCCCGCCGGCCGCATCATGGGCCGGCACATCCTGCCGAACGTCATGAGCTCGGTCATGGTCATCGCCACCATCAACCTTGCCGGGGCGATCCTGACGGAGGCGACGCTCTCCTTCCTTGGCGCCGGCATGCCGCCGACCTATCCCTCGCTCGGCACGCTGATCCGCATCGGCAACCAGTTCCTGTTCTCCGGCCTCTGGTGGATCGCCGTGATGCCGGCGGCGGTTCTCGTCATCCTCGTGCTCGCCGTCAACGTGATCGGCGACTATCTGCGCGACCGCTTCAACCCGAAACTGATGGCCCGCTGAGATGCCCAACGAGACACTTGCCGCGAAAACCCCCGTCCTCGACATCCGCAAGCTGCGCGTCGAATATCCGCTGGCCAATGGCGACACGCTCGTCGCCGTCAAGGACATCGACCTCCTCATCCGCCCCGGCGAGATCCATGCCCTCGTCGGCGAATCCGGCGCGGGCAAAACCACCGTCGGCAATGCGCTGATGGGCCTCCTGCAGGCGCCGGGCAAGATCGTTTCCGGCTCCATCGCTATCGCCGGCAAGCCGATCGACCTGCGCACCGGCCGCACCGAGGGCATCGTGCCCGGCCGCGATGTCGGCGCGATCTTCCAGGACCCGATGACGAGCCTCAATCCGCTCTTCACCGTGGAAAGCCAGCTTTGCGAGGGCATGCTGACGCATCTGAAGCTTTCCCGCGCCGAGGCGAAGGCCCGTGCGCTGGACCTGATGAAGGCGGTCGGCATTCCCGAGCCCGAACGCCGGCTCGGCTCCTATCCGCACCAGCTTTCCGGCGGCCAGCGCCAGCGCGTGGTCATCGCCACGGCGCTTGCCTGCGGCCCTCAGCTCATCGTCGCCGACGAGCCGACGACCGCGCTCGACGTGTCCGTGCAGGCGCAGATCCTGAAACTGATCCGCGACCTCGCGGACCAGCGCGGCGTCGGCGTGCTGCTCGTCACGCACAATATGGGCGTCGTCGCCGAGATCGCCGACCGCGTCACTATCATGCAGAACGGCGCTGTCGTGGAAAGCGGCTCGGCGCGTGCGGTGCTGACCGCGCCGAAGGCGCCCTATGCCCGCACGCTGATCGCCGCCGTGCCGCCGATCGAAGTCCGGCTCGACCGTCTGCCGGTGCCGAGCGAGGAAACGCAGGTGACGCTCGATGCGCGCGCTGCCGTGCGCAGCAAGAGCACGAGGAGCGGGACGGGCAGCCGCGATGACGTGGTGCTGTCCGTGCGCGACCTTGCGGTGGAATATGGCGGCCGTTCGCTGATCCCCGGGCGCAAGGCGAGTGTCTTCAAGGCGGTGAAGGGCGTTTCCTTCGATGTCCGCCGCGGCGAGATCTTCGGGCTCGTCGGCGAATCCGGCTGCGGCAAGACCACCGTCGCCAACACCATTGCCGGGCTAGTCGCCCAAAGCGCCGGCAGCATAGACTTCGAGGGCACGGCGCTGGGCGCGCAACGCGAAAAGTCCGTCCGTAAGTCGCTGCAGATGGTGTTCCAGGATCCCTATTCGGCGCTCAATCCGCGCCTGCGCATCAATTCCGCCATTGCCGAGCCGATCCTGTTCTACAAGCTCGCGTCCAATGCCGAGGAGGCCCGGCAGGATGCAAGGACGCTGCTTGAAGCGGTGGGGCTGCCCGCCGATGCCGGCGGCCGTTTCTCGCATGCCTTTTCCGGCGGCCAGCGCCAGCGCATCGCCATTGCCCGCGCGCTCGGGCCGCGCCCGTCGCTGCTCATCTGCGACGAGCCGACCTCCGCGCTCGACGTCTCCGTCCAGGCGCAGCTCCTCAACCTCCTGAAGGACCTGCGCGACCTTGCCGGCCTGTCCATGCTGTTCATCAGCCACGATCTCGCGGTGATCCGTCAGATGTGCGACCGCATCGCGGTGATGAAGTCGGGCGAGATCGTCGAGCTGGCGGAGACCGAGACGCTGTTCACCGCGCCGAGGCACGACTACACCAGGGAACTGCTGCGCCTGGCGCCCTCGCTCGATCGCATCCTTTCGCGGCAGGCCGCGGAGTGACCTGAAGACAGGAGACCAGCCATGGCCGATATCCTCATCAAGAACGGCGTCGTCATCGCCATCGACCCGGATCGCCGGATCATCCCCGACGGGGCGGTGGCGATCGTCGGCGACCGCATTGTCGCCGTCGGCCCGACGGAGGCGGTGGAAGCCGCCCATCCGGCCCGCGAGGTCATCGATGCGCGCGGCATGGCGATCATGCCGGGCCTCGTCGACGCCCACGCCCATGCCGGCCACGGCCTGATCAAGACGCTCGGCGGCGGCAGGAGCGACCCGTGGTATCAGGCCTGCCGCGGCGCCTATACCGTCGGCTCGACGCCGGACTTCTGGTATGCCGAAGCGCAACTCGCCGCGCTGGAGCGCCTGCGCTTCGGCGTCACGACCGGCGTCTCGCTGCTCGGCGGCGGTGATTCCGTCATGCGCACCGACGAGCCGCAATACGGCGATGCCCATATGGAAGGCGTGCTCGGCATCGGCACGCGCTCGGTGGTGGCCGTGGGCACGACGCGCCCGCCCCATCCCTTGACCTATGCCCGCTGGAACGGCGAGACGCGCACCGACTACCCCGTTTCCTTCGACCAGCAGTTTTCCACCTGCAAGGCGCTCATCGACCGTTGGCACGGCAGCAATGGCGGCCGCCTGCACCTCGCCTTGCTGACGCCGACGCTGCATCAGGGGTATCGGGAGGCTGCCGGGGCACAGGACGCCGTCGCCCAGTCGCGCACCGTCAAGCGCTATGCCGAGGAGCGCGGCCTCGTCTTCACCCAGGACGGCCACACCAGCGGCAGCGTGCGCATCGCCCATGAGATCGGCCTTCTCGGCCCGAGGACGCTGTTGTCGCACGCCACGGGCCTCGATGCGGAGGAGATCGCGATCTGCGCCGAGACCGGTACGACCATCGTGCACAATCCGAGCGCCGTCGCTGCCATCCTGGCGCGTTGCCCGGTGCCGGAACTGCTGGATGCCGGCGTCACCGTCGCCATCGGTTCGGACGCCACGGCGCCGGACCGCTCGGCCGACATGTTCCGCCACATGCAGCAATGCATGCACTACCACCGCACCCATTTTCACGATCCGAGCTGGCTGCCGCCGGGCAAGGCGCTGGAAATGTGCACCATCGACGCGGCCCGCGTGCTCGGCCTCGACGCGGAGATCGGCTCGCTGGAGCCGGGCAAGAAGGCCGATGTCATCCTCGTCGACCTGCGCCGCCCGCACCTCTACCCCGCCCATATGCCGGAATTCCGCGTCACCTGTTTCGCCAATGGCAATGACGTGCACACCGTCCTCGTCGGCGGCAGGGTGCTGCTGCGCGACCGTACGCCCGTCCATGTCGATCAGGATGCCGTGCTCGACGCGGCGCAGCGCGAGGCCGAACGCATGATCGACCGGCTGGGTTTGCGTCATGCGCTGGAAACACCGCGCATGTTCTGGCGGCACAGCCGGGATCTCGACGTGCTCGATTGAGGCATGGCGGGCAGACCGGCCGGCGCCTTCCGGCAAAGGCGGGGCGGATCACGCGTCCATGAGACGATCGATACCCGCCCTGACGCGTGAAACGCCCTCGACGATGTTGGTGCGCGGGATCGAGGAATAGCCCATGCGGAAATAGCGGCACGGCTCGTCGTTCCTCGGGAAGAAGGGCGAGCCGGATTCGACGAGCACGCCGTCCTGGCGAAGCTCGGTGACCAGCCTGTCGGCATCAAGCCCCTGCGGCCCCTCCATCCAGAAGGACGTGCCGCCGAAGGCCGAGGAGCCGGCGACCGTCAGCCCCTCGTGCTGCAGGGCCTCGGCCATGAGGACGTGGCGCTTGTGATACTCCGTGCGCATGCGATGCAGCACCACGTCATAATGGCCGAGTGCCAGGAAATAGGCGGCGGTGCGCTGCAGGTGGCCGGGCGGGTGGCGCAGCATCAGTGAACGCAGCGCGCGCGCCTCGCGGATGAAGGGCGCGGGGGCGACGAGATAGCCGAGGCGAAGGCCGGGAAACAGCGATTTCGAGAAGCTGCCGATATAGAGCACGCGCCCGGTGGAATCGAAGGCCTTCAGCGCCGGGGAAGGCGGTGCGAGATAGCTGATCTCGAATTCGTAGTCGTCTTCGACGATGACGAAATCCTTCTCCGCGGCGGCCTGCAACAGCCGCGTGCGCCGGTCGATCGGCATGGTCGCGCCCGTCGGTGAGTGATGGCTGGGCGTGACAAAGACCGCATCGGTATCGTCGGGCAGGCCGTCGGGCGGCAATCCCTCGCCATCGACGTCGACGGTCGTGACCTTCGCGCCGCTGAGCAGCAGCGAGGCGCTGATATCCGGGTGGCAGGGGTTCTCGCACACCGCGCTGGAGCCCTTTTCCAGGATGAGCCGCGTGACGATCCACAGCGCATTCTGCGCGCCGACCGTGATGAGCACCTCGTCCGGGTTCGCATGGATGCCACGCCGGGGCAGGGTACGCGAACAGATGTAGTTGACGAGCCTGACGTCGTCGGCGGCAGCGAAGTCGCTCGCCATCAGGATGAAATCCTCCCGCGCCAGAGCCCGGCGGGCACAGTCGCGCCAGGCGTTGAGGTCGAACAGCGAGGGGTCCATCTGGCCATAGAGGAACGGATAGGGATAGCGCCGCCAGTCGAGCGGTTTTGGAATCTGGCGCACGACCTCGAAGCGCATCTTCATCTTGCCGGTCCAGTCGACCGGGGTGGCGCCGGCGGCGGGCCGGTCGCCTTCCACGCCCCGGCCGGGCGGATTGCCGGCGATGCGGTAGGAGCTGCGGTTGGCCGCCTCCACATAGCCCTGGGACACCAGCTCCTGATAGGCGAGCGTCACCGTGATGCGGGAAATATTAAGGTATTCCGAGAGCTTGCGTGTCGAGGGCAGGTGCGCGCCGGGCTGCACGCGCCCCGCAAGCACGGCCGAGACCACGGTCTCGCGCAACTGGGCCTGCAAACCCAGCCCGCTCTCCCGGTCGATGAAGAAGATGGTCTCGGAAACATTGGTGCGCATGGATTTCTGGCCGTGTGATCGCAATCTGGATTTATTCAACTTCCAAACTGGATATAACGCAAGCGGGGCACCGCATTTATCACTTTTGTCAAGAAGACCGGGGCAACCGGCTCAAGCACCAATCGATGAGGAGAACGATGATGCTTTTCAAGAATTTCAATCGTCTGGCCACGACTGCGGGCCTTCTGGCAGGCCTTCTTGCGTCAGGCGCCGCTTACGCACAAACCAGCCTGGTCGTCGGCTATCAGCAGATCGTCGGCCCGTTCGTCGCCGCCATCGCCGATGGCCGCTTCGACGCGGCCGCCAAGGAGGCCGGTTATACGATCGACTGGCGCCAGTTCAGTTCGGCCGGCGACATCACGACGGCGCTCGCCTCGGGCGACGTGCCGATCGGCGTGATCGGCTCGACCGGCACGGCGGCTGCCGCGACCCGCGGCGTCGAGCTGCAACTGTTCTGGATCCTCGACAATATCGGCAAGTCCGAGGCGCTGGTCGCCCGTGACGGTTCGGGCATCGAGACACCGGCGGACCTCAAGGGAAAGAAGGTCGCCGTGCCCTTCGTCTCGACCTCGCATTTCCACCTGCTCGTTGGCATGAACAAGGTGTGGAACATCGATCCGCGCGAGGTGGAGATCCTCAACCTGAAGCCACCGCAGATCGTCGCGGCCTGGCAGCGCGGCGATATCGACGCTGCCTATGTCTGGCCGCCGGCCCTGTCGGAAATCCTGAAGACCGGCAAGGTGATCTCCGATTCCGAGGTCATCGGCGCCGCCAGCGTGCCGACCTTCGACGGGCTGGTGGTCGACACGGCCTGGGCCGCGGAGAACCCCAAGCTGATGGAGGCCTTCACCAGGGTTCTCGCCGAATCCTACGCCGACTACAATGCCAACAAGGCCGCCTGGACCGTGGATTCGCCCGAAGTGCAGGGTATCGTCAAGCTCATCGGCGGCGACGGCCCGAGCACGGTGGAGGCGCTGGAACTGCTCTCCTTCCCGAACGCGGACGAGCAGGCCTCCGATACATGGCTCGGCGGCGGGGCGACCCGTGCGCTTACCGAGAGCGCGAAATTCCTCGTCGAGCAGAAGCAGATCGGCAAGTCGCTGGACGACTATGCGCCCTTCGTGAATGCGAGCTTCGCCGAGGCGGCTGCGAAATAGCATATTGTTGCTGCTTACACCGGCCGCCTTTCGCGGCCGGTGCGTCCACCAGACCCGTGACCGAGGTGCAGGGAGGCATTTCTCATGGAAACACTCAGCGTCAGGAACATCAGTCTGACCTATCCGGGCTTGTATTCGGACCAGGCGGTGATCGCCCTGAAAGGCGTCAACCTTACCATCAAGAGCGGTGATTTCGTCGTCGCGCTCGGCGCTTCGGGCTGCGGGAAGACCACGCTGCTCAACCTGATGGCGGGCTTCATGGCCCCCTCGGAAGGCGATATCTCGCTCGGCAACCACCGGGTCAACGGGCCGGGCGCCGAGCGCGGCGTGGTCTTCCAGAAGCATGCGCTCCTGCCCTGGCTCAACGTCATCGAGAACACCGAATTCGGCCTCAAGCTGCGCGGCGTCGACAAGGCGACGCGGCGGGAGATCGCCACGAAGAACCTCGCCCTCGTCGGTCTGCAGGATTTCCACCGCCACATGATCTACCACCTTTCGGGTGGCATGCAGCAGCGCGTCGGCATCGCGCGGGCGCTGACCTGCGACCCCGCCATGCTCCTGATGGACGAGCCGATGGCGGCGCTCGACGCGCTGACGCGCGAAACCATCCAGGAGCTCCTTCTGGAAGTCTGGCAGCTCACCAACAAGATGTTCTTCTTCATCACGCACAGCGTCGAGGAGGCGCTGTTCCTCGGCTCGCGGCTGATCGTCATGTCGCCGCGCCCCGGCCGCATCACCCATACCTACGACCTCGACTTCAACCGCCGCTTCCTTGCCGAAGGCAATGCCCGCGCGATCAAGTCGAGCCCGGAATTCATCCGCATGCGCGAGGAAGTGCTCGGCATCATCTACGGCGACGAACGTGCGTCCGGCAACCCGGAGGTGGCCCATGCTTGACAGAGTGACACGCGCCAAGCCCGCCAAGGCCGGCAAGATCTTCGGGGCTCCCGGTGACGGCAGCAGCGGCCTGATCAGCCTCGTGACGGCGACCGTGCTCGTCGCACTGTGGTTCCTCGTGACGGAATCCGGCTGGGTCAAGCCGCTCTTCCTGCCCTCGCCGCTCTCAGTCTGGGAGAAGTTCTGGCTGGCGATGACGGAAGGGGTCTCGAACTCCACGCTGATGCAGCACACGATGGCCAGCATCGGCCGCGTCTTCGGCGCCTTCCTGCTGGCCCTCGTCACGGCGGTGCCGATCGGCATCCTGATGGGCGTCAACCGCTTCGTGCGCGGCCTCTTCGATCCCATCATCGAGTTCTACCGCCCGCTGCCGCCGCTCGCCTACCTGCCGCTCGTCATCATCTGGCTCGGCATCGGCGAGTTTCCGAAGGTGTTCCTGATCTATCTGGCGATCTTCGCGCCGATGGCGATCGCCGCGAGGGCCGGGGTGCGCTCGGTCTCGACGGAGCAGATCCACGCCGCCTATGCGATGGGCGCCACCCGCGGCCAGGTCATCGGCCAGGTCATCATGAAGGCGGCCCTGCCGGAGATCTTCACCGGCATGCGCATCGGCATCGGCGTCGGCTGGACGACGCTGGTGGCAGCCGAAATGGTCGCCGCGAACCGCGGTCTCGGCTTCATGGTGCTGAACGCCGCCGAAAACCTCGAAAGCGATACGGTGATCATGGGTATCTTCATCATCGGCCTCTTCGCCTTCGCCTTCGATCTCCTGATCCGCTACCTCGAAAAGACGCTGATCCCCTGGAAGGGACGCATCTAACCGGCGGCGGACAGCCCGACACTCCAACGACCCGGCCCCGGCGGCCCTTCAAGACGGCCTTTCCCGTCTCCGGCGGAGCCATGCCTTGCGACAAGCCAGAGGACCCGAACGATGACACTCAGCGCAACCGATCTCAAAACCCTGTTCGACGCCTTCAACCGGCATGACATCGATGGGATCATGCACTTCTTCGCCGAGGACTGCGTGTTCAACGCGGTCGGTGGCCCGGACGTCCACGGCAACCGCATCGAGGGCGCCAGGGCGATCGCCGAGGCCTTCAGCGGCGTCTGGACGGCGATGCCGGATGCCGAATGGGCCGATCACAGCCATTTTACGGCCGGCGACCGGGGTGTCTCCGAATGGACCTTCCGCGGCACGGCGGCCGACGGCAGCCGCATCGAGGCGGAAGGCTGCGACCTCTTCACCTTCGCGAACGGCAAGATCGTCCGCAAGCAGGCGTTCCGGAAGAACCGGCCGGTCCTGCAACCCCGGTACTGAACGCTCGGAGCACGGCCATGCAATTGCGCACCATTCCTCCCAAGACCGGCAGGGCGCCGTTCGATCCCGCCTATGATCCGGAAACGGCTCCGACCCCGGGCACCGGCAAGGACTACGCCCCGACCTACTGGATCGGTACGGCCGGCCCCGAGCCGGAGGACGACGGCCCCGTCATGCGCGACATGGACGTCGACGTCGCGATCATCGGCTCCGGCTATACGGGTCTTTCCTGCGCCATCCATCTCGCCCGCGAGCACGGCATCAAGGCGACGGTGCTGGAGGCCAACGGGGTTGCCTGGGGATGCAGCACCCGCAATGGCGGGCAGGCGCAGATTTCCGCCGGCCGCCTGAAGCGCTCGCAATGGATCGCCCGCTGGGGCGTCGACGTCGCGCGCAGGATGCATGCGGAAATCGCCGAGGGGTTCGACCTGTTCCGGTCGCTGATCCGTGAGCCCGGGATCGACTGTGACCCGCAGGACGGCGGCCATCTCTATATCGCCCATCGCGACAAGGTGCTGCCGGCGCTGGAAAGCGAGGTCCGCGTCCTCAACGAGACCTTCGGCTACCGCGCCCGCATGGTCTCGCGCGGGGAGATCCACAGCGATTTCGTGCGCGATGCGGAGGCGCGCGGCGCCATGTACGAGCCTGATGGTATAGGCATCCACGCCGCAAAGCTGGCCTTCGGCTATCTCCGCCTGGCGCGGCGGCTCGGCGCGAGGGTGCACACGTCGAGCCCGGTGCTCGACTGCACGGCGAAGGGCGGCATGCATTATCTCCGCACGCCCGGCGGCACGGTGCGCGCCCGCGCCGTCTGCATCGCCACGGCCGGCTACACGTCCCCCGGCATGAACGTGCTGACCCGGCGCCGGCTGATGCCGATCCTGTCGAACTCGGTCGTCACCCGGCCGCTGACAGAGAGCGAGCAGCAGGCGCTGAACTTCAGGGCGCGCATTCCGCTCACCGACACGCGCACGCTGCGCCACTACTATCGCATGCTGCCGGATGGCCGGGTGCAGATCGGCAGCCGCAGCGCCATCACCGGGCGCGACGCCGCAAACCCGAAACACCTCGCGCTGCTGCTCGACGGGCTCTATCGCAAGTTCCCGATCCTGCGCGGCATCGAGATCGATTACTCCTGGTGGGGCTGGGTGGATGTCAGCCACGACATGATGCCCCGCATCTTCCAGCCGGATCCGTCCCAGACGCTGTTCTACGCCATGGGCTATGGCGGCAACGGCGTCATGTATTCGGCGCAGGCCGGACGCCGCATGGCGCAAATGGTCGCCGGCAAGGGTGCCGGCCTCGACCTTCCCATCTTCACCTCGCCGCTGCCGAGCCACGGGCTCCTGACGCCGTTCCGCCGGCTCGGCCAGTGGGGCATGTACCGCTGGTACTACCTGCGCGACGAAATCCTCTAACCCATTGAAACCAATTCCGAAGGAAAGGAAGCAGCCATGAAAATGACCACCGAGGAAGCCTTCGTCAAAGTTCTCCAGATGCATGGGCTCGAACATGCCTTCGGCATCATCGGCTCGGCCATGATGCCGGTGTCGGACCTCTTCCCCAAGGCCGGCATCACATTCTGGGACTGCGCGCACGAGACCAATGCCGGCATGATGGCCGACGGCTTCAGCCGCGCGACGGGCACGATGTCGATCGCCATCGGCCAGAACGGCCCGGGCGTCACCGGCTTCATCACGGCGATCAAGACCGCCTACTGGAACCACACGCCGCTCCTGATGGTGACGCCCCAGGCCGCCAACAAGACGATCGGCCAGGGCGGCTTCCAGGAAGTCGACCAGATGGCAATGTTCGAGGAGATGGTCTGCTACCAGGAGGAGGTGCGCGATCCCTCGCGCATTCCCGAAGTGCTGAACCGCGTCATCGAGAAGGCCTGGCGCGGCTGTGCCCCGGCGCAGATCAACATCCCGCGTGACTACTGGACCCAGGTGATCGACGTCGACCTGCCCTCCATCGTGCGTTTCGAACGCCCGGCCGGCGGCCCGCAGGCGATCGCCGAAGCGGCGAAGCTGCTATCGGAGGCGAAGTTCCCGGTCATCCTCAACGGGGCCGGCGTCGTTATCGGCGGGGCGATCGGTGCGTCGATGAAGCTCGCCGAACGGCTCGACGCGCCGGTCTGCTGCGGCTACCAGCACAACGACGCCTTCCCGGGCAGCCATCGCCTCGCGGTCGGCCCGCTCGGCTACAACGGCTCCAAGGCGGCGATGGAGCTGATCTCCAGGGCCGATGTCGTGCTGGCGCTCGGCACACGGCTCAATCCCTTCTCCACCCTGCCGGGCTACGGCATCGACTACTGGCCGAAGGATGCCGCGATCATCCAGGTCGACATCAACGCCGACCGCATCGGTCTCACCAAGAAGGTGACGGTCGGCATCTGCGGCGACGCGAAACAGGTCGCCGGCCAGATCCTCGAACAGCTCTCCCCCTCCGCCGGCGATGCCGGCCGTGAGGAGCGCAAGGCGGCGATCCACCAGACCCGCTCGGCCTGGCAGCAGCAGCTCTCCTCGATGGACCACGAGGACGACGACGTCGGCACCGAATGGAACGAGAGCGCCCGCAACCGCGAGCCGAACCGCATGTCGCCGCGCCAGGCCTGGCGGGCGATCCAGGCCGCGCTGCCGAAGGAGGCGATCATCTCCACCGACATCGGCAACAATTGCGCGATCGGCAATGCCTACCCGACCTTCGAACAGGGCCGGAAGTATCTCGCGCCCGGCATGTTCGGCCCCTGCGGCTACGGTTTCCCGTCGATCGTCGGCGCCAAGATCGGCTGCCCGGACGTGCCGGTCGTCGGCTTTGCCGGCGACGGCGCCTTCGGCATCTCGATGAACGAGATGGGCTCGATCGGCCGCGAGGGCTGGCCGGCGATCACCATGGTGATCTTCCGCAATTACCAGTGGGGTGCGGAAAAGCGCAACACGACGCTGTGGTACGCCAACAATTTCGTCGGCACGGAGCTCAACCCCAATCTCAGCTACGCCAAGGTGGCCGAGGGCTGCGGGCTGAAGGGCGTCGCCGTCGATACGCCGGCCGCGCTTACCGAGGCGCTGTCGAATGCCATCGCCGACCAGAAGAAGGGCGTGACGACCTTCGTCGAGGTCATCCTCAACCAGGAACTCGGCGAACCCTTCCGCCGCGACGCCATGAAGAAGCCGGTGCCGGTCGCCGGCATCGACCGCGCCGACATGCGTCCCCAGCCGCGGGCCTGATCGCCCGATGATCCATGTCCCGCCCGGAAAATCCGGGCGGGCAAGGTTTCCGCAAGCGAACGGAACGACACCATGACCTTCGCCGCCTCCGTCCAAGACCGTTTCCGCGGCATGCCCGCCGGATTTTCCACCTACTGGCCGGGCTTTGCCGTTACCGCCGCCGTGGCCGTGGCCGCGCAGTTCCTGTCCGACCATTACGGCGCACCGGCCATGCTCATGGCGCTCCTGCTCGGCATCGCCTTTCACTTCCTCTCGGAGGAGGGGCGCTGCGTCGCGGGCATCGATTTCTGCGCCAAGCATGTGCTGCGCATCGGCGTCGCGCTGCTCGGCATGCGCATCAGCGTCGATCTCCTGATCGGGCTCGGCGCCGGCACCATCCTGTTGCTCGTCTCGGCGCTCGTCGCCACCATCGGCTTCGGCCTGCTTGCGGCGAAACTGCTCGGCCGCGGCTGGCGGCTGGCGCTGCTGACCAGCGGCTCCGTCGCGATCTGCGGCGCTTCCGCGGCGATGGCGATTGCCGCCGTGCTGCCGAAGAACGAGTTCTCCGAGCGCAATCTGATCTTCACCGTGCTTTCCGTCACCGTGCTCTCGACGCTCGCCATGATCGCCTATCCGATCATCGCCCAGACCATGGGGCTCGATGCGCGGGCGACCGGCATCTTCTTCGGCGGCACCATCCATGACGTGGCGCAGGTCGTCGGCGCCGGCTTTTCCGTCTCGCCGGAAGCGGGGGAGACCGCGACCCTGGTCAAGCTGATCCGCGTCACCATGCTGGCGCCGGTCGTGCTGGTCTATTCGCTCTCGCTGCGCAGCGTGCCGCAGCCGGAGGGCGAGGCTGGAAAACGTCCGCCGCTCTTGCCCGGCTTCGTCGTCGCCTTCCTGGTCTTCGCCGCGCTCAACTCCTTCGGCCTCGTGCCCGAACTGGTCGCGGCGGCCGGCATGGAGACCTCGCGCTGGGCGTTGCTCGCCGGCATCGTGGCGGTCGGCATGCGCACGTCGCTGCGCCGGGTGCTCGATGTCGGCGGCGATGCCGTCGCGCTCATCGTCGCCGAGACCGTCTTCATCGCCCTCTTCATCCTCGTCGGCATTCACTATCTGGGACACGCCTGATGAAACCGCTCGACCGCATTCTCGAAGCCGCGAAAGCCGCGCCGCGCCACATCGTGCTCGCCGAGGGGGAGGATCCGCGCGTCGTCGAGGCGGCCTTGCGGGCCGTGCGTGCGGGTATCGCCACGATCACGCTCGTCGGCAATCGGAAAGCCGTCGAGGAGCGGCTGGCGGCGGCCGGTGCTGCGACGGAGGAGATCCGCATCGAGGACCCGGCGACGTCTCCGCTAAGGCCGCGTCTCGCCGCCGCCTATCATGCGCTTCGCAGGAGCAAGGGCGTCGACGAGGCCGCGGCGGCCGAGGCGGTGTGCACGCCGCTCGTCTTCGCCGCCATGATGGTGCGCGAGGATGAGGCGGACGGCACGGTGGGCGGGGCGGTCGCGACCACCGCCGATACGGTGCGTGCTGCGCTCCAGACCATCGGGCGTGCGCCGGGCGTCAGCCTGGTGTCGAGTTTCTTCCTGATGATGCTGTGCGCCTCGCACCATGTGAAGAAGGGGGCCTTCGTCTTTGCCGATTGCGGCCTCGTGGTCGATCCCGACGCGGCGGGCCTTGCCGATATCGCCGTCACCTCGGCGCGCTCCTTCGAGGCGCTGGCCGGCAAGCCGGCGAAGGTGGCGATGCTTTCCTTCTCGACGGCCGGCAGCGCCGCGCATGAGCGCGTCTCCAAGGTGGTGGAGGCGACGCGGCTCGCGCAGGACGCCGCGCCCGGCCTCGTCATCGACGGCGAGCTGCAGTTCGATACCGCCTTCGTCGAGGCCGTCAGCGCCGCCAAGGCGCCGCAGTCGGCGCTCAACGGCGCGGCCAATGTCTTCGTCTTCCCGAACCTCGATGCCGCCAATATCGGCTACAAGATCGCCCAGCGCATCGGCGGCGCCACCGCCATCGGCCCGATCCTGCAGGGCCTTGCCAAGCCCGCCAACGACCTTTCGCGCGGCTGCAATGCCGACGACGTCTTCCACATGATCGCCGTCACGGTGGTGCAGGCCGGCGCCAATCCGCAAGAGGCCTTGCGGGAGGGGTGACCGCCCGTATTGACCGCGGGGCGGACGCCCTGCCGGTGCCCCGGTGCAGGACTAGCGGCCTGCTCCGATCGCCGGGCCTGTCGCCCTGAAGCAGGCCCGGCGAGAGGGGAAGCGACCTGTCGTGACCGAGGTCCTGACAACCGCATTATCGCGCCGCCGAGGCGTTCAGCCTCGATCTGCGCGGTATCGCCGTACGGCCGCCATAAGGCTCGTTTTCCATGCCCCTTGTGCGTTTTCCAAGAAGCGCTGCACTTACGTCCCGCCGCATACCGGCAGGGCTTGCTGCCGGCGGCGACTCGTGTTCGATACGAAAGCCTGTCATCGTGTGGCCCGGCACCTGCATCGGCGCTGGTTGTTGCGTGGGGAAGGCGGTGCGGCAAGGGTGGCACAAGTTGACACATGTATGATAAGTGATATATCCAATTTTATTGGTGAATGAGCCTGCATAAGACCAGATGGTCGGAGGGGCGAGCGCAGCGAGGAAATCGGCTGTGGAGAGTGCGATGGTGAAGGACAGCCCGCGGAACTGCCGGGTCGGCGTCGATATCGGCGGCACGTTTACCGACATCGCGCTCGACCTCGACGGGGTCTTCCATTCCACGAAGGTGCTGACCGATTATGCGGCGCCCGAGCGGGCGATCCTCAAGGGGGTCGCCGCCGTCGCCGAGCTCGCCGGCATCGCGCTCTCGGAAATCGGCCTGCTGATCCATGGCACGACGCTCGCCACCAATGCGCTGATCGAGCGGCGCGGCGCGAAGACCGCCTTCGTCACCACCGAGGGCTTTCGCGACACGCTGGAAATGCGAACGGAAAACCGCTTCGAGCAGTATGATCTCAACATCACCCTGCCGCCGGCACTGATCGCCCGCGCCGACCGCTTTACCGTGCGCGAGCGCATGAATGCGGCCGGCAAGGTTCTGCTGCCGCTCGACGAGGCCTCGGTCTCCGCCGTCGTCTCGGCCATCGCGGCAGGCGGCTATGAAAGCGTCGCCATCGGCTTCATCCACGCCTATGCCAACGGCGCACACGAGGCCGCGGTGCGCGATGCCATCGTGAAACACCTGCCGCATGTCTCCGTGTCGATCTCCTCGGAGGTCTCGCCGCAGATGCGGGAGTTCGAGCGCTTCAACACGGTCTGCGCCAACGCTTATGTGAAGCCCGCGATCAAATCCTATCTCGACCGCCTCGTCGTCTCGCTGAAGGAAATCGGCGTTTCCTGCCCGGTCTTCATGATCCATTCCGGCGGCGGCATCGTTTCGGTCGAAAGCGCCGCGGAATTCCCCGTCCGCCTCGTCGAATCCGGCCCCGCGGGCGGGGCGATCTTCGCCGCCGACATCGCGCGGCGCCACGGCCTCGACACGGTACTCTCCTTCGACATGGGCGGCACGACGGCAAAAATCTGCCTGATCGAGAACCAGGTGCCGAAGACCGCCAAGACCTTCGAGGTCGCCCGCACCTACCGGTTCCGCAAGGGCTCCGGCATGCCGATCTCCATTCCGGTCGTCGAGATGGTGGAGATCGGCGCCGGCGGCGGCTCCATCGCCTCGGTCGACGGCATGCGCCAGATCCGCGTCGGGCCGCATTCCGCCGCCTCCGAGCCCGGCCCTGCCTGTTACCAGCGCGGCGGCAGGAACCCGACCGTGACGGATGCCGACCTCATCCTCGGCAAGCTCGATCCCGACAATTTCGCCGGCGGCGCCATCCCGCTTTCGCTGGAGGCGAGCCGGAAGGCCATGGCCGACGATATCGGCGCCGTCATCGGCCTCGATCCGGAGGCCGCCGCCTTCGGCACCTGCGAGATGGTGGACGAGAACATGGCCAATGCCGGCCGCGTCCACACGGTCGAAAACGGCAAGAACATCGCCGATTTCACCATGATCACCTTCGGCGGCGCCGGTCCGCTGCATGCCGCGCGGCTCTGCGAGAAGATGGGCATCTCCACCTTCCTGGTGCCGCCGGGCGCCGGCGTCGGCTCCGCCATCGGTTTTTTGCGCGCGCCATTCGGGTATGAATCCGTGCGCAGCGCCGTCTTCAGCCTCGCGGGCTTCGACGTGGCGGAGGCGAACCGGCTGGTGGAATCCATGGAGGTGGAGGCGCTCGGCTTCGTCGAGGGCGGGTTGGACACCGGCGAACCCGTCATCGAACGCACGCTCTTCATGCGCTATGCCGGGCAGGGCTGGGACATTCCCGTGCCGCTTGTCGCCAGCCGCTTCGATGGGGGAAGCGCGCAGAAGATCGCCGCGCTGTTCGAAATGGAATACGAGCGCTTTTTCGGCCGCGCCATCGAGGGGCTGGATATCGAGATCGTGAGTTGGTCGGTCAAGGCAAGCTCTCCGCTGCCGCCGGTCGCGCGCGTCGCCGCCATCGCGGAAGGCGCGGCGGTGACGCCCGTAAAAACCCGCCGACTGTTCGAAGCCGCCCAAGGCGCTTTCCTCGACGCCGGCATCCATGAGCGCGAGAGCCTGAGGCCCGGCGATGTCGTCAAGGGGCCGGCCGTCATCGTCGAGCGCGAGACCTCCACCGTGCTCACCGCCGCATTCAGGGCCGTCGTGCAGAGCGACGGCTGCCTGCTCGTCACCCGGACCTGATCGAGGATCGAAGGCATGAACCAGTCGATGATCGATATTCACATGCAGGTCATGTGGAACCGCCTGATCTCCGTCGTAGAGGAGCAGGCGCAGACGCTGATCCGCACGGCCTTCTCCACCTCGGTACGCGAGGCGGGCGATCTCTCGGCCGGCGTGTTCGACCTCGAAGGCCGCATGCTGGCGCAGGCCGTCACCGGCACGCCGGGCCATGTCAACGCCATGGCCGAATCCGTCGCCCATTTCATCCGCGACATCGGCCCGGAGAACATCTTCGAAGGCGATGTCTACATTACCAACGACCCGTGGAAGGGCACCGGGCACCTGCACGACATCACCGTCGTCACGCCCTCCTTTCATCATGGCGTGCTGGTCGGCTATTTCGCCTCCACCGCCCATGTGGTCGATATCGGCGGGCGCGGCTTCGGGCCGGATGCGCGCGAGGTCTATGAAGAAGGCCTCTTCATCCCGATCATGAAGTTCTTCGAGCGCGGCGAATTGAACCGCACGCTCATCCATATCGTGCGCAACAATGTGCGCGAGAGCGACAAGGTGGTCGGCGATTTCCATGCGCTCGCCGCCTGCAACGAGACCGGCCACCGCCGTCTCGTCGACATGCTGACGGAATTCAACCTGGAAGACCTGTCGCTGATCGGCGGCTTCATCCTCAAGCATAGCCGCGAGGCGACGCTGGAGCGCCTCAAGAACCTGCCGCATGGAAGCTGGTCCTACAGCCTCGATCTCGACGGCTATGACGAGCCGGTGCATCTTGCCGCAACGCTGACCATCGGCCCGGACAACGTGCTGGTCGATTTCGATGGCACCTCGGGCATGAGCCGGTTCGGCATCAACGTGCCGCTGGTCTATGCGAAAGCCTATGCCTGCTACGGCATCAAATGCGTGGTGGCGCCGGAAATCCCGAACAATGCCGCCTCGCTCGCGCCCTTCGACGTCACCGCGCCGGAAGGCTGCATCCTCAATGCCAAACGCCCGGCCCCCGTCGCCGTGCGCCATGTGCTCGGCCATTTCGTGCCGGACCTCGTGCTCGGCGCGCTGCACCAGGCGCTGCCCGGCCAGGTGCCGGCGGAAGGGGCCAGCGCGCTGTGGAACCTGCATATGAGCGTGCGCCCGGTTTCCGACCAGATCGGCGGCAAGGGTGCGGAAATCCTGATGTTCAATTCCGGCGGTTCGGGCGCGCGCGCCAGTCTCGACGGCCTCAATGCCACGGCCTTCCCGAGCGGTGTGCATACCATGCCGATCGAGGCGACGGAAAATGTCGGCCCGGTCATCGTCTGGCGCAAGGAACTGCGCGAGGGGTCCGGTGGTGCCGGTGCGCAGCGCGGCGGCCTCGGCCAGATGATCGAGATCGAAGCGGCCGAAGGCTTTTCCTTCCGCTTCTCCGCCATGTTCGACCGCCTCGGCCATCCCGCCCGTGGTCGTGACGGCGGCCTTGACGGCGCGCCCGGCGGCGTCGCGCTGGACGACGGCACGGTGCTGAAGGGCAAGGGCCTGCAATTCGTGCCGGAGGGGCGCCGCCTCGTGCTCTCGCTGCCGGGTGGCGGCGGTTATGGCGATCCGTCCGGGCGCCCGGCAGAGGCCGTCGCCCATGACGTCAGGCACGGTTACATCACAGAGGAACAGGCCGCGCTCTATGGTGAGGCGGAAGGGAAAGCATGAGACGATGCGTCCCGTAGACAATCGCGGAAGTCCGGTGGCCGGCCGCAAGCGTGCTCTCTCCCTCGTATGGATACGCTCATGCCGGCCATCGGGCGCATCACCTGTGGATCGGCCGGTTTTGCTGAAGGAAAGACCATGTCGCACTTTCAAAGGGTTCTGTTGACGGGCGCGGCCGGGAGCGTCGGCACGGCGCTGCGCCAGTCGGGCACGCGGCTCGGCAAGGTCGTGCGGCTTTCCGACCGCCGGCCCTGCGAAAACCTCGCCTCCCACGAGGAGGATTTCACGCTCGATCTTGCCGATTTCGATGCGGTCTGCGCGGCGGTGAACGGCTGCGATGCCATCGTGCATCTCGGCGGCCAGCCGCTCGAGGCCGAATGGAAGACGATCCTCGACAGCAACATTTCAGGCGGCTACCACATCTACGAGGCCGCACGCCGCCATGGCGTCAAGCGCATCGTCTATGCCAGCTCCGTGCATGCCATCGGCTATTACGAGCGCACGGAAACGATCGACGGCAACGTGCCGACGCGGCCGGACAGCCTCTACGGCGTTTCGAAGACCTTTGTCGAAAATCTCGGCCGCTACTATTTCGACAAGTTCGGCATCGAGAGTGTCAGCATCCGCATCGGCTCCTGCTTCCCGGAGCCGACCGACCGGCGCCATCTCATCACCTGGCTCTCCTACCGCGATTGCCGCCAGCTCGTCGAAAAATGCCTGTCGGCGGAGCGCGTCGGCTTCATGGTCGCCTATGGCATGTCGAACAACAGCCGCGCCTTCTGGGACAACCGCACGGCAGCCTCGCTCGGCTACAGGCCGCAAGACAGCGCCGACGACTATGCGGACAAGATTTTTGCCGCGACCAGGCAGGGTGACCCGAACGATCCGGCGGTGCGCTACCAGGGCGGCAGCTTCTGCGCGGCCGGCCATTTCGAGGACAAATGATGCAGGCTTCGCGGACATCCTATGATGTGGTCATCGTCGGCGGCGCGGTGGTCGGCAGCGCGACGGCCTATTTCCTGGCGACCAATCCGGATTTCACCGGGACCGTGCTGGTGATCGAGAAGGACTGGACCTACCAGCGCTCGGCGACCGCGCTCTCCTCCAGCTCGATCCGCCACCAATTCTCCAACGCGATCAATGTGAAGATCTCGCAGTTCGGAACGGAATTCATCCGCAATTTCAAGGAGAATATCGCGGTCGACGCCGACACGCCGGAGATCGGCTTCCACGAGAACGGCTATCTCTTCCTGGCGGGCGACGAGCGGGGTGCGGACGTGCTTCGCCGCAACCACGAAACACAGGTCGCCTGCGGCGCGGAGGTCTCGCTGCTCGACCCGGACGGTTTGGGCAAGCGCTTTGCCTGGCTGAACACGGAAGGTCTCACCCTCGGCAGCAAGGGCGAGCGCGGCGAGGGCTGGTTCGACAGCGTCGGTCTCCTGCAGGGCTTCCGCAAGAAGGCGCGTTCGCTCGGCGTCGAATATATCGAGGACGAGGTCGTCGCGATCAACCGCGAAGGCGACCGCATCGTCTCGGTGACGACCAGGGGCGGACAGGTGATCGCCTGCGGCATGCTGGTCAACACGTCGGGCACCAACGGCAAGGTCATGGCGCGCATGGCGGGCCTCGACATTCCCGTCGAGCCGCGTCGTCGTTCGATCTTCGTCGTCGATTGCCGCGCGTCGCTCGGCCCCGGCGTCGGCCTCACCATCGACCCGACCGGCGTCTTCTTCCGCCCGGAAGGCAAATTCTACCTGATGGGCACCGCTCCCAGGCATGATCCGGAGGTCGACCCGGCCGATTTTGCCGTCATGCACGACGAATTCGAGACGGAGATCTGGCCGACGCTGGCAAACCGCGTGCCGGCCTTCGAGGCGGTCAAGGTCGTCAATAGCTGGGCGGGACACTATGACTACTGCACGCTCGACCACAACGTCATCCTCGGCCCGCATGCCGAGGTGAGGAATTTCCTCTTCGCCAACGGCTTTTCCGGCCACGGCCTGCAGCAGTCGCCGGCCATGGGGCGCGGGCTTTGCGAACTGATAACCTATGGCGGCTTCCGCACGCTCGACCTCTCGCCCTTCGGCTACGAGCGTATCGCCGCGAACCGGCCCTTCCTGGAGGACGCCGTCATCTGACGATGCGCGCGCCGGCCCCTCAATCGTCCCCTTCGCTGCCCGCCGGCTCGTCCAGGAGGGTGCGGTAGCGGTCGAGGCTTTCCTCCAGATGGGCGGCCAGCGCCTGCTTGGCGGCCTTCGGGTCGCCCTGGGTGATGGCGGCGAGGATGGCGGCGTGCTCGCGGTTGATCTTCTTCAGATAGGTCTTCGAGGCGGGGCCGGACTGGCGGTGCTTGAGAACCAGGTCGAGATTGATCTCGCCCATCACGGCTTCGAGGAAGCGCGGGAAATGCGGGTTGCGCGTCGCCTTGGCGATGGCGAGGTGGAACTCGAAATCGGCGCGCGCCTCGATCTCGGCATTGTTCGTGTCGAGCGTCTCGATATGGTCGAAGGCGCGGGCGATCTCGGCGAGGGCTTCCGGGGTGCGGCGCTGGGCGGCCAGTGCCACCGCCTGCATTTCGACGCCGAGCCGCAGTTCGAGGATCTGCATGGCCGAGCGGATGTCGTCGATGCGGCTGATCTCGAAGTTCAGCGCCCGCGCATCCTTCTCCGTGACATAGACGCCCGCGCCCTGCCGTGCGATGACGCGGCCGGCCACCTTGAGCGAGGCCAGCGCCTCGCGGATGACGGTGCGGGAGACGCCGAATTCCTCGCATAGCTGGGCGCTCGACGGGATCTTCTCACCGGGTGGATAGAGGCCCGAGTCGATCCGCTCGGCGAGCCTGGCGACGACGATCTCCGCGAGGTTGCCGCGCTGCGTGATGATCGACATGCCGATCCAGCCTTTCCCGGGTTTTCATTTATCACATATCATACACAGCCGGCTTCTCCAGAGGAAGGACGCCGGCGGGCGGCCTTCGGGAGGCAGCTTGCTTTTCGGCAAAGTTAGCATATAAGTGATAACATACCAATATGGTGTTGCCGCGAAAATCGCGGAGGAGATGGAGCATGCAGGACCAGTCTGTTGTCATCGTCGGCGGCGCTTCGGGGCTCGGTCTCGTCACGGCCCGGCTGATGGTGGAACGGGGCGCTGCGAAGATCGGCCTTATCGACCGCAACGAAACGCTGCTCGCCTCCTCCGCGGCGGCGCTCTCGGCGATGGGCGCCGAGGTGGCGACCGCCGTTGCCGACATTTCCCGGGCCGAGACGGCCCATGGCGGGTTCGCGACGGTTGCGGAAAAGCTCGGCCGCGTCCATGCCCTCGTCAACAGCGCCGCCATCTATCCGCGCAAGCCGATCCTTGACATCACCGACGAGGACTGGGACCTGGAGAACGCCATCAACATCAAGGGTACCTATCACATGATGGTCGCGGCGGTGCGCCACATGCGCCGTTTCGTGACCCCGCCGGAGGTGACCGGCCGCATCGTCAACGTCACCTCGGTCGATGCCTTCAAGGCGCATCCGCAAAACGCTCACTATGCCGCCACCAAGGCCGCGGTCGTCAGCCTCACCAAGTCCTTCGCCCAGGAATGCGCCAAGGACCAGATCCTCGTGAACTCCGTCGCGCCGGCCGGCTTTGCCACGGACCGTGCCAGGGAACTCGGCTTCCTGCCCGAGCTTGCCAGGGCAAGCGCGCTCGGCCGCGCGGCTGAGCCGGTGGAAATGGCCGAGTGGATCGTCATGATGGCTTCCAGTCGCAACACCTATGCGACGGGCGAGAATGTCGTGGTCAGCGGGGGCTACATCTATGTCTGACGCAAACCGCGTCGCCGTCGTCACGGGGGCGACCAGCGGCATCGGCGAGGCCATCGTGCCGATGCTGCGGGGGCGGGGACTGGCGGTCTACGCCGTCGGCCGCAACGCGGCGGCGCTTGCCGGGTTGGCGGAACGCTGCGGGGCGATCCCCGTCGAGGCGGACGTGCGCGATACGGCGCGCATCGCCGAGGCGCTGGCGGGCGTCGCGGTCGACATCCTCGTCAACAATGCCGGCATCCTGTCGACCCGCGCGGCCTTCCAGGACATAGACCCCGCCGAGATCGACGCGATGATCGACGTCAATCTCAAGGCGCCGATGCATCTGACGCGGGTCTTCCTGCCCGGCATGGTGGCGCGCAAGCGCGGCCATCTCCTCTATGTCGGCTCGAGCGGCGGCCGGGCGCCCTATCCGAACATGGGTGCCTATGGTGCCTCGAAGGCGGGTCTCAGCCTGTTTTGCGACAACCTGCGCTGCGACCTCCTCGGCACCGGCGTGCGGGTGAGCGAGATCGTGCCCGGCCGCGTCCAGACGGCGCTCTACCGCACCTCCCTTCCCGGCGACCAGGCGAATGCCGTGCTCTATGACGGCTACCGCCCCATCCAGCCGGAAAACATCGCGCAGATCGTCCACGACGTGATCGCGCTGCCTGCCCATGTCGATGTCGCCCGCGTCGAGGTCTTCCCGACCGATCAGGCGACCGGCGGCGGCACGATGGTGAAGTTCGAGGCACCCTGAGGGCCTGCGCCCCTCCGGTCACCTTCTTCATCATTTTCCCGCTTGCACAATTAACTTTAGCAATACTAAAGTATCCTGGTCAGGCAGCACAGCGCGGAAAGACGGCATGAGTTTCGATGAACGGGAGGCGCGGGCGGCGGGCGCCGGTTCCCCGACCCAACCGCCCTCCGCGACCTCGCTCGGGCGCGCGCTGCGCCAGCGGCGCAAGGCGATCGGCAAGACGATGAAGGAGGTGGCGCAGGAGGCCGGGCTCAGCGAAGGCTTCATCAGCCAGATCGAGCGCGGGCTCTCCACGCCCTCGCTGATCTCGCTCTACAATGTCGCCAACACGCTCGGCATCAGCGTGGAGGCCTTCCTGCCGCAAGGTCCCCAGCCCGCCCATTCCATGGTCTCCAGGGCCAGCGAGCGGCGCGGCTGCAGCATCGATGCCGAGGAGCGGGTCTACCAGATCCTGCAGCGCGGCTTTCCCGATGCCCGGCTGAATAGCTGCATCACCCACATGCCGCCCGGTTATGTCTCGGAACTGACGCGCCACGAGGGCGAGGACTTCCTCTATCTCATCGAGGGCGAGATGCTCTACGAGGTCGGCGGCCGGGACTATCTGCTGAAGGCGGGCGATACGCTGCATTTTCCCTCGTCCCTGCCGCACCGGGCGCGCAATGTCGGCACCGTCGAGGCGCGGGAGCTCTGGGTCGGCACGACGCGCATCATCCCGGAACGCTGACGGCGGGTGCTTTCGATCGTTTGTCGGAAGCGCCTGCAAAACCGATTGACAAGCGCCCTTCCAGAACTTTAGTATAGCTAAAGTTCTGGAAGGGCGCGGTGGAGGTCGCTCGATCTGGGGCCGCCCTGCCGGTTCCGTGCCCGAGGCGCGCGGACCGGATCATGGGGCGGGAGGCATTTCACGAACGGCAACGCGGGAGCGGCCGGCAGCAGGAGATCCTGCCCGGCCGGAGGAGGAAACATGCGCGTAGAAAGACTGATAGGCGGCGCGATGATCGCGCTGGCGCTGGCATCGACCAGCGTTCTTGCCGAAACGCCGAAGAACACGCTCGTCGTGGCCGACGCCATCGACGATATCATCACGCTGGATCCGGGCGAGGTCTCGGAAGTGGGCGGCGTGCTGGCGGCGAACCAGATCTACCAGCCGCTGGTGAGCGTGGCGCCCGACGATTCCAGCAAGATCATCGGCGTGCTCGCCGAGACCTGGACGGCCTCCGAGGACGGCAAGACCTATACGTTCAAGATGCGCCCGGGGCTGAAATTCGCCTCCGGCAATCCGGTGACGGCGAAGGACGCGGAATATTCGCTGCGCCGCGTCGTCGCGATGAAGTCGCGCTCGGCGTTCATTCTCACCCAGTTCGGCTTCTCGCCGGAAAACGTCGAGGAGCGCATCAGGGCGACCGACGACATGACGCTGATCATCGAAATCGGCGACACCTATGCGCCGTCCTTCCTCTACTACTGCCTCTCCTCCTATGTCGGCGGCATCGTCGATTCCAAGCTGGTGCAGGCGCACGAGGTGAACGGCGACTTCGGCAATGCCTGGCTGAAGGCGGAGAATTCCGCCGGCTCCGGCCCCTATGTGCTGACGCGCTGGGAGCCCAAACAGTCGATCATGCTGACCCGCAACCCCAACTATACCGGCGAGAGCGGCGGCCTGGAGCGCATCTTCCTCCAGCACATCCCCGAAAGCGCTGCCCAGCGCCTGCTGCTGGAAAAGGGTGACATCGACATCGCCAACAAGCTCGGCCCGGACGATTTCGGGGCGCTGGAAGGCAATCCGGATATCGGCTTCGTCGAGGGCGTTTCGGGCACCATCTACTATATGGGCCTCAACGTGCGGAACGAGTACCTCGCCAGGCCGAAGGTCGTCGAGGCGCTGAAATATCTCGTCGACTACCAGGGCATCGCCGATACGATCTCGCGCGGCACGATGGAGGTGCACCAGACGCTGGTGCCGAAGGGCTTCCTCGGGGCGATCGACTACAAGCCCTACAAGCTCGACATCGAGAAGGCCAGGGCGCTGCTCGGCGAGGCCGGCGTCTCCGGCGAATTCACGCTGGATTCCGTCGTCTGGAACACGCCGCCCTATACGGATTTCGCCCAGGCCATCCAGGCGACCATGGCGCAGGCCGGCGTCAAGCTGAACCTGGAAGTGGTCGACGGCCAGCAATGGCTGGAGCGCTACCGTTCGGCGAGCCTCGACATCTGGTTCGGCCTGTGGGGGCCGGATTATCCGGATCCGCATTCCAACGGCAAGGCCTTCGCCGTCAACCAGAAGGACGCGCCGGACGGGTCCACCGGGCTTGCCGACCGCTTCGGCTGGGATGCCGGAAAACTGTCGCAGGACGCGATGGCCGCGGTGCGCGAGCAGGACACGGACAAGCGCCGGGCGATGTACGAGGCCCTGCAGAAGACCCATACCGATACCTCGCCCTTCCTCTACATGTTCCAGCAGGTGCGCAAGGTCGGGGTGAAGAGTTCCGTCAAGGGCCTGGTCCTCGGCCAGACCTTCTCCGACGACCGCTACTGGAACGTCAGCAAGTAGGCGTAAGGTCCAGGTTTCGGCCGCGACGGGGCTTCGGTCCGGTCGCGGCCGAAGGCAGGTCCAGGGCAAGCAAACCGGAGGGGTTCGTGCCGGCAGTTCTTTTCCAGAGGGTCCTCGGCTTTACCGGGCGGATCGTCACCCTGTTCCTGACCGTGGGCATCACGCTCCTCGGCCTCGTCGCGCTCACTTTCTGCATCGGCCGCCTGGTGCCGATCGATCCGGTGCTCTCCGTGGTGGGGCAGAAGGCGAGCGAGGAGGTCTATCAGCGCGTCTTCCTCGAAATGGGACTGGACAAGCCGCTCTGGCAGCAGTTCCTGCTCTATGCCGGCAAGCTGGTGCAGGGCGATTTCGGCACCTCCTTCGTCACCAACCGGCCGGTTCTGTCGGACCTTGCCGGCTTCTTTCCCGCCACGCTGGAACTGGCGACGCTCGGCCTCCTGATCGGCACGCTGGTCGGCGTGCCGGCCGGTGTCGCGGCCGCCTACTGGCATGACCGCTGGCCGGACTATCTCATCCGCTTCATCGGTCTCATCGGTTATTCCGTGCCGATCTTCTGGCTCGGTCTGGTCGGCCTTTTCATCTTCTATTCCCGGCTCGACTGGATCTCCGGCCCGGGCCAGATAGACGTCTTCTTCCAGGGCATCGTCACGCCGGTGACGGGGTCGCTGCTGATCGATTCCTTGGTAGCCGGCGAAGGGGAGGTGTTCGGCAACGCCCTCAGTCATATCGTGCTGCCGGCCGCGCTGCTCGGCTATTACAGCCTTGCCTATATCTCGCGCATGACGCGCTCCATGATGCTCGACCAGCTCTCGCGCGAATATGTGCTGACGGCCCGCCTCAAGGGGGCGACGGAGTACCGGGCAGTGATGCTGCATGCCCTGCGCAATGCCGCGATCCCTCTCGTCACGGTCATCGCGCTGTCCTATGGCGGCCTGCTGGAAGGCTCGGTGCTCGTCGAGACGGTCTTCGCCTGGCCGGGCATCGGCAACTACATCGCCTCCTCGCTCTTCCGGGCCGACATCAATGCCGTGCTCGGCGGCACGGTGCTGGTCGGCGCCGTGTTCATCCTGCTCAACATGGTCTCGGACGTCGTCTACCAGATGCTCGATCCGCGCTCCAACCTTCGCCGCCGGTAGGAGGCCGCCATGACCGTCGCCAACCTCACCCATGCCGAAAGCCGCCGCCAGCTCCGGCGCGCGCGCCTCGGCGAGTTCGGCAGGTTCGCCCGCTGCTTTGCCCGCAACCCGCTCGGCATGATCGGCCTTGCCATTCTCGGCGTGCTGCTGGCGTGCGCGATCCTTGCCCCGCTGCTGGCGCCGCATGATCCCTATCTTCCCGATCTCGTGCGCCGCCTCTCGCCGCCGGGCGCGCAGAACTGGCTCGGCACGGACGAACTCGGCCGCGACATCTTCTCCCGCATCCTCCACGGCGCCCGGCTGACCCTGCTCATCGTCGGGCTGGTCGTGGCGACGTCGGCGCCGATCGGCCTCGTCGTCGGCGCGGTGGCGGGAACGGCGGGTGGCTGGCTCGATGCGGTCTTCATGCGCATCACCGATGTCTTCCTGGCGGTCCCGAAGCTCCTGCTGGCGCTCGCCTTCGTCGCCGCGCTCGGGCCGGGCATCGTCAATGCGGCGCTGGCGATCACGCTCACCGCCTGGCCGCCCTATGCGCGGCTGGCGCGTGCCGAGGCGCTGATCGTGCGCGACAGCGACTATGTCAATGCCGTTCGCCTTGCCGGCGGCTCGGAATTCCGCATCGTCTTCCGCCATATCATGCCCATGTGCCTGTCCTCGGTGATCGTGCGCATGACGCTCGACATGGCCGGCATCATCCTGACGGCTGCTGGCCTCGGCTTCATCGGCCTCGGCGCCCAGCCCCCGCTGCCGGAATGGGGCGCGATGATCTCGACCGGCCGCAAGTTCATCTTCGACCAGTGGTGGGTGGCGACCATGCCCGGCCTTGCGATCTTCATCGTCAGCCTCGGCTTCAACCTTCTGGGCGACGCCATGCGCGACCTGCTCGACCCGCATCTGAGGAGGCGCGCATGAGCGACCCGCTCGTCACCGTGAAGAACCTGCGCATCGCCTTTGCCGGCGAGGGCGGCGCGACGATCGAGGCGGTCAAGGGTGTCTCCTTCGAGATCGGCCGGGAAAAGCTCGGCATCGTCGGCGAAAGCGGCTCGGGCAAGAGCCTTTCCAGCCGCGCGCTGATGGGCGTGCTGCCGGGCCATGCCGACGTCACCGCCGACGCCATGTCCTTCGCCGGCATCGACCTCCTGACGGCATCTCCCCGCCTGCGCCGGCAACTGCGCGGCAACCGCATGGGCATGATCCTGCAGGACCCGAAATTCTCGCTCAACCCCGTCATGCGCGTCGGCGCGCAGATCGCCGAGGCGATCCGGCTCGGCGATCGCTCGCTGCCGAGCGCGAAGGTGCGCCGGAAAGTGTTAGACGTGCTGGAGGCGGTACATATCCGCGTGCCGGAGCGCGTCTACGATCTCTATCCGCACGAACTCTCCGGCGGCATGGGCCAGCGGGTGATGATCGCCATGATGGTGGTGCGCGAGCCGGAACTGCTGATCGCCGACGAACCCACCTCCGCCCTCGACGTCACCGTGCAGGTGCAGGTGCTGGAGATCATGGACGAACTGGTCAAGCGCCGCGGCATGGGCCTCGTCTTCATCAGCCACGACCTCAACCTCGTCTCGCGCTTCTGCGACCGGGTGCTGGTCATGTATGCCGGCCGGATCGTCGAGACGCTGGATGCGCGGCGCATGCACGAGGCGGTGCATCCCTATACGCGGGGCCTGCTCGCCTGCCTGCCCGCCATCGACGGACCGCTGACGCCGCTGCCGACCCTTGCGCGCGAGGCAAGCTGGGGAGAGGCCCGCCCATGATCCGTATCGACAATCTCGGCGTCCGTTTCGGCAACGCCGTCGCCGTGCAGGATGTCAGCCTTGCCGTGGAGAACGGCGAGAGCTTCGGGCTGGTCGGGGAAAGCGGTTCGGGCAAGTCGACGGTGCTGCGCACCGTCATGGGGCTCAACCGCCAGTGGACCGGCGATATCCGCATCGCCGGTATCGACCTGCGCCAGGGGCGGCGGAAGGATCTCGTGCGCGTGGCGCAGATGGTGTTCCAGGATCCCTATGCCTCACTGCATCCGCGCTACACGATCGGCCAGGCCATCGCCGAGCCGATGCTGATCAACCGCATGCCCGACGTGGATGCCCGAACGGTCGAGCTCCTGGAGATGATCGGGCTGACGGCGGCGCATCGCTTCCGCTTTCCGCACGAGCTTTCCGGCGGCCAGCGCCAGCGCGTGGCGATCGCCCGCGCCCTGTCGCTCGCCCCCAGGGTGCTGCTGCTCGACGAGCCGACCTCGGCGCTCGACGTTTCGGTGCAGGCCGAAATCCTCAACCTGCTCAACCGGTTGCGCCAGGAGCTGAAGCTGACCTTCGTCATCGTCAGCCATGACCTTGCGGTCATCTCCTACATGTGCGACCGGCTGATGGTGATGCAGAATGCCCGGGCGGTGGAAACGCTGACGCGTGCGCAGCTTCGCGCCGGCGACATGTGCCACGACTATACCCGCACCCTGTTCCGGGCGAGCCACCACCGGGCGCGGGACGCGCATGCCGAGGCGTGACGATCCATCCGCGACAGGCAGTTGCCGTAAAAATGGAGGTGCCATCTTAACGGTCTGTTGGTCTCGTCTCGAAACGCGCTCTTAGGGCCTCGCGGATAGGGTGCGCGCGATGTGCGGTGCTCGGTGCCGAACGTCCGCGCCGCCTGCTGCGACGACGGTCAATGATCTCCGGATTGGGGGAAGCGCGTTCATGATGGATGCGAAAACCATATTCACGACGGTATCGGTGATGGTGCTGGCCAATGGCGCAATCCTGGCCGTCATCCATCGCGACCTGCCGGCAAGGCTGCGCGGGTCTGCCAGCCAATGGTGCCTTGGAACGCTGCTCATCGCTCTTGGATGCATCGTTTTCGCCTTCGGCCAGCCGCTGCCCCGTCCGATCATGCTGTCCATCGCCAATGCGGGCTTCGCTTTCGGCCTGACGGCCTATTATGTCGCGATCTGCATGTTCCACCGGCTGGAGGTCCGGGCCTGGCATTTCCTCCCCGCGACGGTCGCGACGCTCTGTGTGCTGTGGTTTTCGTCCGTCACGCCGGATTTCCGCGTTCGCATCGTGGCCGTTTCCATCGCGTGGACCTTGCTGATGCTGATGTGCGTGCGGGTGCTCATGGGCAGGCGGCGCGGTGACGCCTCGCTGGCCCGTACGATCCTCGGTGCCATGTTCCTTTTCGTTTCCCTCTACTCGGCCGTTCGTGGTGTGCTCTATCTGGGCACGGACATCCCCGATGATTTCGCCGTCGAGACGGGCGGGAACTGGCTGAATGTCGTGTCCGCCATGCTGATGCCGCTGCTGCCCGTCATGGGTACGACGGCGTTCCTCCTGATGTGTTCCGACCGGCTGCGGCGGGGCCTCGAACGGGCGGCGGCGACGGACTACCTGACGGGCCTTCCCAACCGGCGTAGCCTCGCCGGCCTCGGCGCCACGGCCTTCCTTGCCGCAAGGGCCGACAACAGCGACCTTGCCGTCGCCGTCTTCGACATCGACAAGTTCAAGGCGATCAACGACACCTACGGTCACGATGCCGGCGACCGGGCGCTCGTCCACGTCGCCAAGCGGCTGCGCGAAATCCGCCCGCCCGACACGATCGCCCGCACGGGTGGCGAGGAATTCGTCGTGCTGTTCCCCCATCTCGCCATGGTGGAGGCCTTCGCCATTGCCGAACGGATGCGCGCAGCGGTGGAGCAAAGCGATTTCATCGTCGACGGCGGCAGAATCGGCATCACCATCTCGGCCGGCCTCGCCTCCCTGCACGCGGGTGATGCAGGCTACGACGACATCCTGCGCCGGGCCGACAATGCGCTCTACCGTGCCAAGTCGAACGGCCGCAACCGCGTGGAGATTGCGGGGGATGCGGGGGTGGACAGCGCGGCGAAGGCGCGCATGCTCATACCTTCGCCTCCGGCGATATCGGCCGCCGAATCCGCCATTGCGCATCCGACGACGCATTCGGCGCATCCCTGATCCTCTCGCGCATGGCCTCCCCGGGCAGGGCTTGCCCCTTGAGGAATTGACCCGTCCCCGGGTGATGGGTAGATTCCAGTGCGCGAGGCCGCCGGGCCATGGGCGGTCGGCAGGCATGACCGCTGCCGCGGCAGGACCGGGGTGAAAGCCCTCTTCCCGCAAACAGGAATTGACGCGCGCCTGGGCTTGCGAGCCCACCGCGCCAGGATGGAGTTCGAGTGTGAGCGTTGCCTTCATGAAGGAAGAAAGCGCCGAGACGGCAGCGGAAACCCTGCTGCCCGAACGGGCGATTTCCCCGCACCCCAATCTCGTGACGGAGGCCGGGCTGAAGGCGCTGGAGGCGCAACTCCAGGAGGCCCGCGAGGCCTATGCGGCGGCGAACGCCATCGAGGACGTCAACGAGCGCCGGCGGCAGGCGGCCGGTCCGGGGCGGGACCTGCGCTATCTCGCCGAGCGGGTCCGCACCGCCGAGCTTGTTGCCGCCCCGACCTCCAACGATGTCGTTTCCTTCGGCAGCACGGTTACCTTCAGCCGCGCCGACGGACGGGTGCAGACCTATCGCATCGTCGGCGAGGACGAGGCCGACCCCAAGGCCGGCTCGATCTCCTATGTGGCGCCGGTGGCCCGTATCCTCATGGGCAAGGCCGTCGGTGACCTCGTGACCGTCGGCGCGCAGGAACTCGAAATCATCGCCATCGTCTGAGCGATCACAGGAAGAGATGGACGATGAGCGACGTGAGCACCGCGTTCAACCCCATCGCGATCCCCGAAAACAGGCCTGCGACCGGATCCACGGAATAGGCGCGCGCCGTGCCGATGCCGTGCGAGGCGAGGCCGACGGCAAAGCCGCGGGCGCTGTAGTCCTTGATGCGCATGGCGTTCATCATCGGCGTCACGACGATCGCGCCGCAGATGCCGGTGAGGACGACGACGGCCGCGGTGAGGGCCGGGTCCCCCGCAAGGCCCGACGAAATGGCCATGGCGACCGCCGCAGTCGTGGATTTCGGGGCGAGCGAGGCGACGACCTCGGGCGTGAAGCCGAACAGCCGGCTGAAGAACACCGTCGAGCCGACCGCCGTGAGGCTGCCGACGAAGAGGGCGGCAAGCAGCGGCAGGAGGTTGCTCTTCACCAGCGACAGTTTCTCGTAGAGCGGGATGCCGAGCGCCACGGTCGCCGGGCCCAGCAGGAAGTGGATGAACTGGGCGCCCTCGAAATAGGCGGCGTAGTCGATCCCGGTGACGCAGAGCACCGTCGCGATCGCGGCGATGGAGAAGAGGATCGGGTTGAGCAAAGGATTTCCCGGGCTGAGCCCGGCAAGGCCGGTGGCCGCCAGCCAGACGACCAGCGTGGCGGCGAGCCAGAGCAGGGGCGAGGCGGCGAGATAGACCCAGAGCCCGTCAGTCATTCCCATAGCCTCCGGAAAGCCGCTTCACCAGGATGAAGATCCAGACGGTAACGGCGAGCGTGATGACGGTCGAGAGCAGCACGATGGCGAGCAGCGCCAGGCCGCGGTCGCGGATGAGGTCGAGGTGCTGGATGATGCCGACCCCGGCCGGCACGAAGAGGATGCCGAGATTGGCGAGGATCGCCCTCGACGTATCGAGGGTCTGCCGGTGGGCGGGTTCGAGGACCGGCTTGCCGCCGGTCAGCGTGAGGACCACGGCGATCATCGCCATGCCGATGACCGGCCCCGGCACGAAGCCGCCGAGAAAATAGGCGGTCACTTCGCCGATCAACTGGAAAACAAGCAAGATCGTAATTCCGACGAGCATCTGCGCACTCCCTGGCCTGGCCTCATAGGTTCGTTCTCGATCCGGACGAGCGGCAAGGTCCGGCCGTCGGAAGACACGGCTGCGGGCCGTCGCCTGCGAGGATTAAAGGCCTTTTGCCCTTAAATCCATCGCCGTGGCCGGGCCGCCGCAGTGTCTGTCGCCGGGTCGGACGCCACGCGGCACTTTGCCCGCGGCCTCGCCGATGGACAAAGCCGGGCCGGGCACCTATTTTCGCGTCATGCTGCGGTATCTGGTGCTCATCGTTTCGGCGTGTCTGTTCGCGGTCGTGTCCTTCACGGCCTCGGCGCACGAGACCGGCATGATCGTCTCGACGGAACTGGCCAGCCACACGCAGCCGATGGACCATGGCGCCATGGCAAAGGCGTCCTGTGCCGACGACAGGACCTGCAAGATGGATCCCGGCCTGTGCGATCTCGTCTGCATGGGCGTCGGCGTGTTCCTGCCGGCCGGGCGGATGTCGGCAGGCCTTGCCATGCCGCGTGAAACCTATCGCCGCCATCCCGACGCGGCCCTTGTCTCGACACCGCCGGCCCTTAACGACCGACCTCCCATAGCGCACCGCCTCTGAAGCCGCGGCAGGCCGCGCCTGCCGTATTTCCCAGGTTTTTGAGCGGGACGTCCGTCCCGAGGTGATGCCATGACATGCTTTTCCCGACGCGGCTTCCTGGCCGCCGGCGCAGCGACGCTCGCTGCAACCCAGTTCCCGATCCGCGCCTTCGGCCAGGCGGCCGCGCCGCTGCGGCTTGCCGCCACGCGCCGCACGCTCGATATCGACGGCCGCGCCGCCACCGTCTTCGGCCTTGCCGGTCCCGGCGGGCAAGGCCTTGTCCTCGATCCCGGCCAGCGCTTCCGGGTCGACCTCGACAACGACCTGCCCGTCCCGGCCATCGTGCACTGGCACGGCCAGATCCCGCCGAATGCGCAGGACGGCGTGCCCGACATGCCGCAGCCGCTGCTTGCGCCCGGCGAGACGCGCAGCTTCGATTTCGCCCCGCTTTCCGGCACGCACTGGATGCACAGCCACGTTCCCATCCAGGAAATGCAGTTGCTTGCCGCCCCGCTGGTCGTGCGCCGGCCGGAGGACGTCGCCGCCGACCGGCAGGAGGTGGTGCTCTTCCTGCATGATTTCTCCTTCAAGGCGCCGGAAGAGGTGCTGGCGGAGATCACCGGCGGACACGGCACCGCGGCCTCCGGCGCGATGCAGGGCATGGGCCACGGCGGCATGCATGGCGGTGCCGGAACCGCGGGATCGATGGCGATGCCGATGGAAATGGGCACCATGGGCGGCATGGCCATGGACCTCAACGACTACGACTGGGATGCCTATCTCGCCAACGACCGCACGCTTTCCGATCCCGAGGTCGTATCGGTCGAGCGCGGTGGGCGGGTTCGGCTGCGTGTCATCAATGCCGCCGCCGCAACGGTCTTCTGGATCGACACCGGCACGGTGGAAGGGCAGCTCGTCGCGGTGGACGGTCACCCGGTGCGCCCGCTTGCGGGTTCCCGTTTCGGCGTCGCCATGGGGCAGCGCCTCGACATCGAGATCGACCTGCCGAACGAGGGCGGCGCCTGGCCGGTGCTCGCCCTTCGCGAGGGTGCCCGCGAGCGGACCGGCATCGTCCTTGCCACGCCCGGCGCGACGATCGCCAGGCTCGACGCCCTCGCCGAAAGGGTGGCGCCGGCCTTCGATACCGACCTTGCGCAGGAGGCGAGCCTTGTCGGCATCGACGCCCTGCCCGAAAGGCCGGTCGGGCGCCGCCACATGATCATGCTGGGCGGCGCGATGCAGCCCTATGCCTGGACCATCGACGGGGCGGTCTCGGGCCAGCATCGCCCCATCGCCGCAAAAAGCGGCGAGCGGGTGGAACTCGCCTTCCACAACATGTCGATGATGGGCCATCCGATGCACCTGCACGGCCATGCCTTCCAGGTGGTCGGGATCAATGCCCGCCGCTTTGCCGGCGCGCGGCGCGACACGGTCTACGTGCCGCCGATGTCGATGGTCACGGTGGCGCTGGATGCGGGGGAGACCGCGCGCTGGATGCTGCATTGCCACCACATGCCGCACCTTGCGACCGGCATGATGACCGAGTTCCGGGTCGAGGCGTGAAGGCGGCGTGCATTGCCGGCGGGGCGGCCCCGGTGGCCGATCGGCCTGCCCGTCAGGAAACAGCTCTTTGCCGGGCGGCGATTGCCGCGACCGGCTTCCTATCAGGACAGGAACCATGACACGAAACGATCAACAGCGCGGACATTCGAAAATTGCGCCCGGCGCACCGGAAAAGCGGGCTTCGGCCGGCGGGATGAACAAGGGGAAGATTGCCGTCATCGCCATCCTTGCGGTGGGTATTGCCGCCGCCGCCATCTGGACGCGCCGGGACGGGGAGGCGCCGGCGACCGAAGCAGCGACCGGCAAAGGCGTGATGGTCGCGGTCACCCTTCCCGCCACTCTCTCGGAGGCGGCGAAGATGGGGGAGAAGGCGTTCAACGCCGTCTGTGCCGCCTGCCACGGCGCCAATGCCGCGGGAACCGAGGCCGGGCCGCCGCTGGTGCATGAGATCTACGAGCCCTCGCACCACGGCGACCAGGCCTTCGCGGTGGCCGTCGTCAACGGCGTGCGGGCGCATCACTGGACGTTCGGCGACATGCCGCCCCAGCCGGCGATGACGCGGGCCGACCTCCGGAACGTCATCGCCTATGTGCGCGAGATGCAGCGGGCCAACGGCATCGACTGACCGGCGCATGCCCTGCCGGCCAGATTTGCCGAGTTGCGAAGCCGCCGCGGATGGCAACAATGGCCGCCGGTGAGATTCGCAGCAATCCCCCGCAGGACAAGCGCCGGGCGGGGCAAGGATGGAAGGCAGGCAGGGCATGATCGACGGCAAACGGCTCGAAGCGGAGATGGATGCGCTTGCTGTGCGGTTTCCGGGGCCGGGCGGCGTCGCCGGCGTGGTCAGCGAAGGGCGGGTCGTCGCCCTTCGTGCCTGGGGTTTCTCCGATCTCGACACGCGTCGGGCCATGACGGCGGGGACGCGGCTGCCGATCTGCTCGGTCTCCAAGCAGTTCACCTGCGCGGCCATGCTCGCCGCCTGTGGTGCGCCGGAAGCACTCGATGGCCGGCTTGCCGTGCACCTGCCGAATTTCGAAGGCCCGCTGCCGCGCGTGCGCGATCTCTGCAACAACCAGTCGGGCCTGCGCGACTACTGGGCGCTGACCGTGCTGCACGGCGCCAGGGCCGAGCAGGCCTTTTCGCGCGACGACGCGGCATCGGTGTTCCAGCGCATGCGCAGTGGGCACTTTGCGCCCGGCACGCGCTATTCCTACAGCAACGGCAATTTCCGCCTTGTCTCCGATCTTCTGGAGGCGTTCTCCGCCGAAACGCTGGAGGCGCTCTATGCGCGGTACATCTGGGAGCCGGCCGGCATGGCCGGCGCGGTGCTGACCGCCGATACCCGCCAGCCGGAAGACGGCGTGGTCGGCTACGAGGGCAATGACGCCACCGGCTACCTTCCGGCGGACAACGGCATCTACTGGCGGGGCGATGCCGGCATCTCCGCCTCGCTCGACGACATGATCGCCTATGAATGCTGGATCGATGCCACGCGTGGGGATCCGGACAGCCTCTACCGGATCGCGGTGCCGCAGACCTTCCGCGACGGTACGGCCGCGGCCTATGGTTTCGGCCTGCAGCATTCGCGCGTCGGCGATGTCGCCTTTACCGGCCATAGCGGCGCCCTGCGCGGCTTCCGGGCCTACCGGGCCTATTCGGCCGAAGCGCGGCTCTCGGTCGTGGTGATGTTCAACCATCACGGCGATGCGCATGGTGCGGCACACCGGCTGCTGCGCACCGCGCTCGGCCTGCCGCACCCCGCCCCGCAGCCGCTCGGCGAGCGCTGGGGCGGGCAGTGGATGAGCCGCGAGACCGGACTTCTCGCGCGGCTGGAGCCCGGCCTCGATGCGGCGATCCTGCGCTTCGGCACGTCGCCGGAAAGCCTTTCGCAGATGGAGGATGGCGGCCTTGCCTCCTCGTCCGTCACGGTATCCCGCGCGGGCGAAGACCTCCTGATGCAGCGCGCGCAGGAAAATTACGCCGAGAGGCTGGCGCCGGTCGCACCGTCGCCGGCGGCCGGCGATAGGCGCCTTGCGGGCCGCTACCGCTCCGCCGAGCTGGAGGCGGATATCGTCATCGAATGCCGCGACGGCGGGACCTATCTCTGGGCCGAGGGTTTCCTCGGCACGGGCCGGCCCGAGATCGTCCAGCCGGCCGGGCCCGACATCTGGATCGTCGTGACGCGCCGCTCGATGGACGCGCCGGCGCCGGGGGACTGGACGCTGGTGGCCGAGCGCGATGCGGCTGGACATATCACCGGCCTGACGCTCGGCTGCTGGCTGGCCCGTGGGATCCGCTATGCCCGGTGCGATGACAACACCTAAATCATTGCAAAACAAAGCCTCAGGCGATTTTTGCATAGGATTCTGCCCAAATTGAATTGGTCAGCCGCGGCAAGTCGCACCAATGTTCGGCGCGAGGAGCCACAGGCGCAGCAAGGGGAACAGATGGGCAGGATCGTCTACGTCCACGGTCAATTCGTGCCGGAGGAGGAGGCCAGGATCGGGTTGTTCGATCGCGGCTTCCTGTTCGGCGATGCCGTCTACGAGGTGACGGCGGTGATCGCCGGGCGGATGATCGACAACGACCTGCATCTCGCCCGGCTCGAACGTTCGCTGAAGGAGCTGGACATCCCCCTGGCGCTCGGCCGGCCGGAAATCGTGGCCGTCCAGACGGAACTGATCGCCCGCAACGCCCTGCAGGACGGCACCGTCTATCTGCAGGTCTCGCGCGGCGAGGCGGACCGCGACTTCTTCTATCCCGCCACGCTGGCGCCGCGGCTCGTCGGCTTCACGCAGGCCAAGTCCCTCACCGGCACCAAGGCGCAGCAGAACGGCATTGCGGTCGACCTTGCCGCCGATCCGCGCTGGCAGCGGCGCGACATCAAGACCGCCATGCTGCTTGGCCAGGTGATGGCCAAGCAGGCGGCGCGCGCCCGCGGTTTCGACGATGTCTGGCTGGTGGAGGGCGGGCTGGTGACGGAGGGGGCCTCCTCGACCGCGCACCTCATCACCGCTGACGGCCGCATCCTCACCCGCGCCGCCTCGCAGGCCACGCTGCCGGGCTGTACCCAGCGCGCCCTTGCGCGGCTCTGCGCCGCCGAGGGCCTGCACATCGAGGAGCGCGCCTTCACGCCCACCGAAGCACAGGATGCGGCGGAGGCCTTCCAGACTTCCGCCTCCAGCCTGGTCACGCCCGTCGTGCGCATCGGCGACCGGGTGATCGGCGATGGAAAACCCGGGCCCCGGACGCGGGCGCTGCAGGCGCTCTATCTGGAAGCGGCCGGCGTTTCGGTCTAGAGCATTTCCAGCCAAAGCGAAGTCGCTTCGGCGTCGGATAATGCGGTAAAAGCAAGAATCCAGAGCATTTCCGGCGAGGCGGCTCGCTCGGAAAAGGTCATCTTTTCAAGGATTGGAATGCCGGAAGGGGCGGATATGAAGACGGCGCGTGAACTGGGCCTGATCCCTGAGGGGCGGCTGGAGCCGGGGCCGGGCAATGCCATCACCGATGTTGCCGGGGTCGCCGTCGGCCATCGCTCGCTGCGCGGCGAAGGCCTCTTCACCGGCGTGACGGCCATCGTGCCGCATCCCGGCGATCTCTTCCGCGTCAAGCCGCGGGCGGCGGTCGAAGTCGTCAACGGCTTCGGCAAGTCGGCCGGGCTGATGCAGGTGGCCGAGCTCGGCACGATCGAGACGCCCATCCTCCTCACCAACACCTTTGGCGTCGCCGCCTGCACCGAGGCCCTGATCCGCCGCGCCATCGCCGCCAATCCGGCGATCGGACGGAAGACCTCGACGGTCAATGCGCTGGTCTTCGAGTGCAACGACGGCAGCATCAACGATATCCAGGCGCTCGGCGTGACGCCCGCGGATGCCGAGGCGGCCCTCGATGCCGCGCATCCGGGACCGGTCGAGCAGGGCGCGGTCGGTGCCGGATCCGGCATGACCGCCTTCGGCTTCAAGGCCGGCATCGGCACCGCCTCGCGGCTGATGCGCATCGGCAAGCGCGATTATACGCTCGGCACGCTGGTGCTCGCCAATTTCGGCGCGGCGGGCGATCTCGTCCTGCCGGACGGCCGCCGGCCCGATCCGCGGGGGCCGGCAAGCCCCGAGCGCGGCTCGGTCATCGTCGTCATGGCGACGGACCTGCCGCTGGGCGACCGGCAATTGCAGCGCGTGGCCCGGCGCGGCGGTGCGGGGCTTGCCCGGCTCGGCGCCTTCTGGGGCCATGGCAGCGGCGACGTCGTCCTTTGTTTCACAACGGCCGATCCGGTCGAGCACGATCCGCCTGCGCCCGTCGCCACGCAGCAGCGGCTGTCCGACAGCTATATCGACATCGCCTTCCGCGCGGCCGCCGAGACCACACAGGAGGCGGTGCTGAACGCGCTCTGCGCGGCCCCCGCCACGCCGGCGCGCAGCGGCCGCATCTATCCCGCCCTCACGGACTGGCTGAAGGAGAGCCCCATCCCATGAAAGTCTTCATCTCCGCCGACATCGAAGGCACGGCCGGCATCGCCCATTGGAACGAGGCCGAGCGCACCCACCCGGACTGGGCCGAGTTCCGCGCGCTGATGACGGGCGAGGTGGTCGCCGCCTGCGAGGGCGCGCGCGCCGCCGGCGCCACGGAAGTGGTGATCAAGGATGCCCATGACAGCGGCCGCAATCTCATCCTCGACCGTATGCCCGATTATGCCCGCATCGTGCGCGGCTGGTCCGGCCATCCGGACGAGATGATGTTCGGCATCGATGCCGGCTTTGCCGCCGCGATCTATACGGGCTACCATTCCAAGGCCGGCACGGAGGGCAATCCGCTGGCACACACCTCCAACCTGCGCATCTCGCGGCTCCTGCTGAATGGCGAGGTGGCGTCCGAGTTCACCTTCAACGCGCTCTGCGCGGCCGGCTATGGCGTGCCGTCGGTCTTCCTCGCCGGGGACGTGGGCATCTGCGCGGAGGCGCGGGTGATGGTGCCCGGCCTTGCGACGGTGGAAACGCTGGATGGCAGGGGCCGCGCCTCGACATCCATCTCGCCCGCCTGGTCGCGCCGTCTCATCCGCGAAGGCGTGGCGGCGGCGCTGTCGGGCGACTTCGCGCAGGCGCTTCCTGCAAAGGCGGATCACTACGAGGTGGTGATCGAGTTCAGCACGCCGACCGAGGCCTACCGGGCCGCGTGGTATCCCGGTGCGAAGGCGCATGGTCCCCGCGCCGTCGCCTTCGAGCACAGGGATTTCTCCGAGATCCTCAGGGCGCTGCTCTTCCTGAAAGTCTGATACCAGGCGGTGCGCGTTCGAGAAGCTGCCGCGCCGTGCGCCAGAAATCCTCGACCTTGCCGGTCCGGCTCGCCGCATGGCGGTAGAGGCGGACTTCGAGGTCGAGGTTCCAGCCCTCGTCCACGGAGGCCGGCACGAGGCGCCCCGCCTCCATTTCTTCGCGCGCAAGGCTCTCCGGCAGCCAGCAGACGCCCGCGCCCGTCACCGCCATGTTCATCAGCCCGGCGCTGATGGTGTTTTCATGGGTCGTGCGCCGGCGAAAGGGCGGGCGGCGCAGGAGGAGGCGCGACAGCGCGACGCCGAAGAACGAATTGAAGCCGTAGCTGAGATAGGGAATGGCAAGCCGCGGCTGCGCGACGGCGCGGTCGAGAAGATTGCGCCCGGGCTGCAACTGGCCCGAAACCGCGATCTCCGCCGACACAAGCGGGACCAGCCGGTCGTGCCCGACCGTCAACGAGGCGAATTGCCCGCGATCGAGATGGAACGGTACCTCCGGATGGGCATAGGTGAGGAAGAAATCCGCCTCGTCGCCGACAAGGGCGTCGAGATTGGCCTCGATGCCGCCGCGGTCGGGAATGAGCGAGGTGCTGAAGGCGCCGCCCGCGCCTTCCAGCGTCTTCAGCCAGCGCGGGAAGAAGGTGACCGTCAGCGTGTGCAGGGCGGCAAAGCGGATGAGGCCAGGCTCATGCGCGGGGCGCAACGCTTCCCGCGCCGCATAGAAGGTGCGGATCGCCTCCTGCGCGACGGGCAGGAAATTGCGCCCTGCGGGCGTGAGTTCGGCCGGCATGGTGGCGCGGCTGATCAGCGTGGCGCCGAGCCAACCTTCGAGCTGCTTGATCCGGCGGCTGAAAGCCGGCTGGGTGACATTGCGCAATTCGGCGGCGCGCGAAAAGCTGGACGTGTCGGCCAGCGTCACGAAATCCTCCAGCCACTTGATCTCCATTTGCGCGTCCCTCCGGTGCCTTCTGCGCGGCGAAGGCGATCATAAGTCATTCAATCGAAATGGGTATGCCGATTTCGCATAGGGTCGTGCCAAAACCGAATTGGCCAAGCCCGCCGCAACCTTTCACGTTGCGGGTGGAGAAAAAGGGCGCCGGTTGGCCGGTGCCGACAGGGGGGAGCCGTGCATGGCATTCGGAATTGAAGCCGATCTTATCCTGACCAATGGCCGCATCTGGCGGGGTCGGGAGGAGGACATCAGCGAGGCCCTGGCCGTCTGGCAGGGCAAGGTGCTGGCGACCGGCAGCACGGCCGACATGCTGAGCCTGAAGGGGCCGGCGACCGAGGTGATCGATCTTGCGGGGCGTTTTGCGACGCCAGGCCTCATCGACAACCACCTGCATCTCATCGCTACCGGCATCGCCATGGGCTTCGTCGATGCGACGCCCGCAGCCGCGCCGACGCTGGCTGCCCTGATGAAGGGCATTGCCGAGCGCGCGGCTTCGACGCCGAAGGGCGGCTGGGTGCGCGCCCGCGGCTACGACCAGGTCAAGCTCGACACCGGCCGGCATCCGACGCGGGACGATCTCGACCGCGCTGCGCCCGACCACCCCGTCCTGCTGACGCGCGCCTGCGGCCATGTCTCCATCGCCAATTCCCGCGCGCTGGAACTTGCCGGCATCAGCGAGGCGACGCCGGTGCCCGATGGCGGCGTGATCGGCGTCACCGACGGGAAGCTCAACGGTTTTCTCGCGGAGAACGCCCAGAACCTCGTCAAGGCCGTCATGCCGCCGGCGACCACCGAGGAGCTGATCGACGGCATCGAGCGGGCCGGGCGGCATCTGCTTTCCTTCGGCATTACGAGCTGCATGGATGCGGCGGTCGGCCATGTCGCCGGGTTCTCCGAGATCCAGGCCTATGAGATGGCAAAACTGTCCGGCCGCCTGCCGGTGCGCGTCTGGCTGACGCTGCTCGGCGATCCCGGCGTGTCCATCGTCGAGGATGCCTGGCGGGCAGGGCTGCTGTCGGGTGCCGGCGACGACATGCTGCGCGTCGGCGGCGTGAAGGTCTTCCTCGACGGTTCGGCCGGCGGGCGCACCGCCTGGATGACGAAGCCCTATGAGGGCGAACCCGACAATATCGGCGTGCAGATGCTGCCGGACGAGACGGTCGAGGCGGTCGTTCGCGATTGCCACGATCGCGGCTACCAGATGGTCTGCCATGCCATCGGCGACGGGGCGATCGAACAGCTCATCACGGCTTACGAAAAGGCGCTCGCCGCCAACCCGGATCCCGACCGCCGCCACCGCATCGAGCATTGCGGCTTTTCCACGCCCGCACAGCATGCGCGCATGCAGGCCGCCGGCATCCTGCCCGCGCCGCAGATGGCCTTCATCCACGATTTCGGCGACAGCTACATTTCCGTGCTCGGGGAGTCGCGCGGCAAGCCGTCCTACCCGATCGGCACCTGGATGCGCATGGGCCTCAACCCCTCGACCGGTTCGGATTCGCCGGTCTGCTCGCCCGATCCCTTCCCGAATCTCTACGCGATGATCACGCGCCAGACCGGCAAGGGCACGGTGATGGACGCGTCCGAACGGCTGAGCCCGGAAGAGGCGCTGCAGGCCTATACGGAATACGGCGCCTATTCCCAGAAGGCCGAGGGCGTGAAGGGGCGGCTCGTGCCCGGCCAATGGGCCGATATCGCGGTCTTCGACAACGATCTTCTTACGGCGGAGCCGAAAACCATTCTCTCAGGCACGCGCTGCCTGCTGACCCTGCTTGCAGGCCGTGTCGTGCATGATGCGCGGTAAACGCCTGCCGGACTGAACTGAAACGATGCCGAAAACGGCACGAGAGGGAGAACGACATGCTCAAGACACTGACACTGGCCGCAATGCTCAGCCTCGGCGTGGCTTCCGGGGCGCTCGCCGCGGGTGAACGCCAGGGCGGAACGCTCGTCTTCACCGCACCCTACGGATCGAGCTTCGCCACGCTCGACGTGCAGGCGAGCCCCAACACGCAGGAAGAGTTCATCACCCAGGCGATCCACCGCGCGCTCTATAGCTGGGACTCGATCCAGAACAAGCCGGTGCTGGAACTGGCGGATTCCGAGGATGTTTCCGAGGACGGCACGGTCCATACCTATCACCTGCGCAAGAATGCCGTTTTCCACAACGGCAAGCCGCTGACGGCCGACGACTTCATCTACAGCTACAAGCGCATCGCCAATCCGAAGAACGCTTTCCCGGGCGCAAGCTTCATCGCCAACATCAAGGGCGCGGACGACTATATCGCCGGCAAGGCCGAGGAGATTTCCGGCCTTAAGAAGATCGACGACAACACGCTGGAGATCACCTATACCGGCCCGATCAATCCCGGCTTCCCGCTGATGCAGAACACGACGGTCATCTATCCGTCGAATGTCGAGGATGAATCGAGCTTCGGCAAGTCCCCCGTCGGCCTCGGCGCCTTCACCTTCAAGGAGCATGTGCCGGGCTCGCAGGTCGTCGTCGAGAAGTTCGACAAGTATTACGAGGAGGGCAAGCCCTATCTCGACCGCATCAACATCGTGCTGATGGCCGAGGACGCCGCGCGCGACGTCGCCTTCCGCAACAAGGAGATCGACGTCTCGATCCTCGGCCCGACGCAGTACCAGGCCTATCAGGGCGAGGACGCGCTGAAGGATCACCTGCTGGAAGTCGCCGAGGTCTATACCCGCAATATCGGCTTCAATCCGGCCTTCGAGCCCTTCAAGGACAAAAGGGTGCGCCAGGCGATCAACCATGCCATCAACGCGCCGCTGATCATCGAACGCCTCGTCAAGAACAAGGCCTATCCGGCCTCCGGCTGGCTGCCGATCTCCTCGCCGGCCTTCGACAAGGACAAGCCGGCCTATGCCTTCGATCCGGAAAAGGCCAAGGCCCTGCTGGCGGAGGCCGGCTATGCCGACGGCTTCGAGTTCGAGGTGACGGCGAGCCCGAACGAGAGCTGGGGCGTGCCGATCGTCGAGGCCATCCTGCCGATGCTGCAGAAGGTCGGCATTACCGTGAAGCCGAAGCCGGTGGAAAGCTCGGCGCTCGGCGAGGCGGTGACGACCAACAACTTCCAGGCCTTCATCTGGTCGAACCTCTCCGGTCCCGACCCGCTGAACGCGCTGCGCTGCTACCATTCCAAGACGGCGCAATCGGCCTGCAACTATACGAGCTATGCGAGCGCGGACTTCGACAAGCTCTACGACGCGGCCCAGCAGGAGCGTGATCCCGCCAAGCAGAACGACCTCCTGCGCCAGGCCAACAACATCGTGCAGGACGACGCGCCCGTCTGGTTCTTCAACTATAACAAGGCGGTCATGGCCTACCAGCCGTGGATCCACGGCCTCGTTCCCAACGCGACGGAACTGGCGGTCCAGCCCTATGACGAGATTTGGATCGACGAGACCGCGCCGGACTCGCGCAAGTAAAGCCTTGAGGGGTTCGGGGGCGGCGTCAAAGCCGCCCCCGCATCGATTGTCGCGCCCGTCCGGGCGGCCAACACGGAACCGCTTATGCTTCGTTTCACCCTGCGCCGCATCTTCCAGATCATTCCGACGGTCGTCGTGGTGGCGCTGCTGATCTTCGTCATCTTCTCCGTCGTGCCCGGCACCTTCGCCGCCAGCCTCTTTGCCGATGGCAAGCGCGCCGCCGATCCGCAGATGATCGCCCGCCTCAACGAGGAGTTCGGCCTCAACAAGCCGCTGCTGGAACGCTTCGTGGCCTATGTCACGGACCTCGCGCAGTTCGATCTCGGCACCAGTTTCCGCACCCGCCAGCCGGTGATCGACCTCATCAACGACCGCATGGGGGCCTCGCTGCAACTCGCCATCGCCGCCATGGTCTTCGCACTCGTCGTCGGCGTGCCGCTCGGCTTCCTGGCGGCGCTCCGGCCCGGCTCCGTGCTCGATACGGTGACGATGATCGGTGCGGTCTCGGGCCTGTCCATGCCGCAGTTCTGGCTGGGCCTGTTGATGATGTATCTCTTCGCCCTGCAACTGAACTGGCTGCCCAGCTTCGGCTATGGCGACGGCTCGTTCCGCAATCTCATCCTGCCCGCCGTCACGCTCGGCGTCACGCCGCTGGCGCTCCTCGCACGCACCACGCGGGCGGGCGTGCTCGACGTGCTCAATGCCGATTTCATTCGCACCGCCCATTCCAAGGGCATGAGCGAGGCGAAGGTGGTGCGCTGGCATGTGGCGCGCAACGCGCTGGTGCTGATCGTCACCACGGTCGGCCTGCAATTCGGCTCGCTGATCGGCCAGGCCGTCGTCATCGAGAAGCTGTTCGCCTGGCCCGGCATCGGCTCGCTGCTGGTCGACAGCGTCGCCATCCGCGACATTCCTGTGGTGCAGGGCACGATCCTCGTCATCGTGCTGTGGTTCCTCGTCATCAACACGGCCGTCGATCTGATCTATGCCGCGATCGATCCGCGCATCAAGCAGGAGTGACGGGAATGCGCCTCGGCTTCAACTTCTGGCTCGGCGCCAGCCTGACGGCGCTGGTCATCCTCGCCGGCGTGCTGGCGCCGTGGATCGCGCCCTTCGACCCGGTGCTCGACGCGGACCTGATGAGTTCCGAACTGCCGCCCGACGCCACCTTCTGGTTCGGCACGGACGGGCAGGGCCGCGACGTCTATACCCGCATCCTCTACGGCGCGCAGATCTCGCTGACGGTCGGCATCGTCTCGCAGGTCATCAATTCGGTCATCGGCATCACGCTCGGCATGACCGCCGGCTACTGGGGCGGCTGGTGGGACGATCTCGTCAACGGCCTCACCAACGTCATGCTCGCCATCCCCTCGCTGATCTTCGCGCTCGCCGTCATGGCCGTGCTCGGCCCCGGCCTGCCGTCGCTCCTCGTCGCGCTCGGCCTCACCAACTGGAGCTGGACCTGCCGCATCGCCCGCTCCTCGACGCTCTCCTTGAAATCGCAGGGCTATGTGCAGGCGGCGCAGACGCTCGGCTACGGGGACCTGCGCATCATGTTCACGCAGATCCTGCCCAACATGATGGGACCGATCCTCGTCATGGCGACGCTCGGCATGGGCTCGGCCGTCCTCTCCGAGGCCGCGCTCTCCTTCCTCGGCCTCGGCATCCAGCCGCCGTTCCCGAGCTGGGGCTCGATGCTGACGGATGCGCGCCAGCTCATCCAGCTCGCGCCCTGGGTGGCGATCTTCCCGGGCCTTGCCATCTTCCTCTCCGTGCTCGGCTTCAACCTTCTGGGGGACGGCCTGCGCGACAGCCTCGACCCGCATATGAGGACGCGCAAGCCATGACCGCGCCGCTTCTCGACATCCGGAACCTTCGCCTCGGCGTCGCGCTCGGCCGCTCCGCCCACCATCCGCTTCTGAAGGACGTCACCTTCCAGATCATGCCGGGCGAGGCCTATGGGCTCGTCGGCGAATCCGGTTCCGGCAAGTCGATAACCTCGCTCGCCGTCATGGGGCTTTTGAAGAAACCGCTTGCCGTCACCAGTGGCGAGATCCTGTTCAAGGGCCAGAACCTGCTGTCCCTGCCGAAGCGCGAGATACGGCGCCTGCGCGGCAACCGCATCGCCATGATCTTCCAGGAGCCGATGACGGCGCTGAACCCGCTCTCGACGGTCGGCCGGCAGATCGCCGAAATGTTCGTGCTGCATCAGGGCAAGAGCTGGGGCGAGGCGGAAAGGCTGGCCGTCGAGGCGCTCGGCAATGTGCGCGTGCCCAATCCCGACCGCCGTGCGAAAAACTATCCGCACCAGATGTCCGGCGGCCTGCGCCAGCGCGTGATGATCGCCATGGCGCTCGCCTGCAACCCGGATCTCCTGATCGCCGACGAGCCGACCACGGCGCTCGACGTCACCGTGCAGGCCGAGGTGCTGCGGCTGATCAAGGAGCTTTGCGCCGCGCGCGGCACGGCCGTGCTCTTCATCAGCCACGATCTCGGCGTCATCGCCAGCATCTGCCAGCGCGTCGGCGTCATGTATGCCGGCTGCCTCGTGGAAGAGAACGAGACGCGGGCGCTTTTCGAGAATCCCCGCCACGCCTATACGCGCGGCCTGCTCGGCGCCCTGCCGCGCCTCGGCAGCCGCCGCGCGCACGGTCGCCAGCGCCTCGTCGATATCGACAGCATCATCGCCGACCGCTCGACGCTGACGGAAACCCGCTTCATCGCGCCGCGCGGGCCGGAAGGGGGCCAGCCATGACAGCACCCCTGTTGCAGGTGGACGACCTCCACGTCCGCTTCCCGATTTCCGGCGGCGGCCTGTTCGGCACGGGGCGGCGCATGCTGCACGCCGTCAACGGCATCAGCTTCGACCTCGCCAAGGGCGAGTGCCTGTCGATCGTCGGCGAATCGGGCTGCGGCAAGTCCACGACGGCGCTCTCCATCCTCGGCCTCCAGGAGCCGACGGAAGGCACGATCCGTTATCGCGGCCAGCCGCTCGCCGGTCCCGGCGCGCCGGGGCGCATGCAGCGCGCCAAGGCGGTGCAGATGGTCTTCCAGGATCCCTATGCCTCGCTGAATCCGCGCCAGTGCGTGCGCACTTCGCTCGCCGCGCCGCTGAAGCTGCACGGCATCACCGCCGCGTCGGAAATCGAGGGCCGGATCGAGGCCATGCTGAAGAATGTCGGCCTGACGCCCGAGCAGGCGCGCCGCTATCCGCACGAGTTCTCCGGCGGACAACGCCAGCGCATCGGCATCGCCCGCGCACTGATCCTGGAGCCGGAGATCGTCGTGCTCGACGAGCCGGTCTCTGCCCTCGACGTCTCGATCCGCGCCCAGATCATCAACCTGCTGCTCGATCTCCAGGAAAAGCTCGGCCTTTCCTATATCATGATCAGTCACGACCTCAGCGTCGTCGAGCACATGAGCGACCGGGTGCTGGTGATGTTCTTCGGCGAGGTGGTGGAGGAGGGCGGCTGGCGGCAGATCTTCGAGACGCCGACCCATCCCTATACCCGCCGGCTGATCGCTGCCATTCCCGATCCGGATGCGGCGCTGAACCCGGTCGCGGCCGCTTTCGCGCCGGATGCGACCCTGCCCGATGGGCGCCGCTTCGTGTCCGATGGCAGCGCGGCGCCGGATGTCTTCACGCCGCCGGTGCCCTCCGCGCTGGTCGAGATCGCCCCCGGCCATCGCGTGCGGCTGGCATCGACGGTTTGACCGCCCGCGGGCGCCTTTCGCATCCGACCTATGGGCGATTGTCCCGCGGCGGCTCCTGTGCGACCATGCGGGTGGGAGGATGTCTTATGGTGTCGACGCTGTCGCACATACGGGAGATCGAACGCGTCGGCATGGGCGCCGTCAGCCCGCGCGATGCGCCCGTCGTCAAATCCTGGCTGCGCTGCCTCAACGACTACAAGCTCGACCCGACCATCGCGCAGGAAGCCTATATCGTTCCCGAACTGAAGCTGCGCGAGCATCGCGAGCAGGCGGAGGAACTGATCCGCATCGGCCGCTCCGGCCTCGAAGGCTTGTTCAACCAAGTCGCCGGGCAGAACTATGTGCTGCTGCTGTCCGATGCGCGCGGCGTCACCGTCGATTTCATGGGCGATCCGACCTTCGACAACCAGCTTCGCAAGGCGGGGCTCTATCTCGGCTCGGAATGGTCGGAAAAACGCGCGGGCACCTGCGCCGTCGGTGCCTGCATCGTCTCCGGCGAGCCGGTCATCATCCACCAGGACGATCATTTCGACGCCAGCCATATCGGGCTGACCTGCACGGCCGCGCCGGTCTTCGACACGCTGGGCGACCTCACCGCGGTGCTCGACATTTCCCAGCTCCGCTCGCCGACCGCCAAGGCCAGCCAGCAGCTGGCGCTGCACCTCGTCGCCTCCACCGCGCGGCGCATCGAGCTTGCCAACCTCATGACCCGCACCCGCAACGACTGGGTGCTGCGCCTTGCCCGTTCGCCGGAGTTCCTGGACGTCGATCCGGACGCCGCCATCGCGCTCGACGGGTCCGGCCGCATCACCGGCATGACCCATGGCGGTTTCGGCGCGCTCGCCCGCTCGATGAACATGCGTGGCCTGGCGACGCGCGATTTCCTTGGCCTGCGGATATCCGAGGTCTTCGACATGGATGTGGACGACCTGCCGCGTTTCATGCGCGGCCGGCCGAATGGCGAACGCCTGCTGCGCGCGAAAAACGGCCTCGTGCTCTTCGCCAGCGCCATCGCGCCCGCCGTCAGCCTGCGCGCGCCGAACATGCCGGCGCCGCGCCTGCCGCGGGCGTTGCGCGACCTCAGCCAGGGCGACGCGGCGATGCAGCGGGTGCAGGCGCGGGCGGCGAAGCTTGCGGCGCGCGACATCCCGATCCTCATCCAGGGCGAGACCGGCAGCGGCAAGGAATTCCTCGCCCGCGCGATTCATGATAGCTGCGGCGGCAGCGGCAATTTCGTCGCCGTCAATTGCGCGGCGATCCCCGAACACCTCATCGAATCCGAACTGTTCGGCTACACGCCCGGTGCCTTCACCGGCGCCAGCCAGAAGGGCAAGCGCGGCCTGATCGAGGAGGCGAATGGCGGAACGCTCTTCCTCGACGAGATCGGCGACATGCCGCTTACGCTGCAAAGCCGGCTGCTGCGCGTGCTTTCGGAAAACGAGGTGCAGCCGGTCGGCGCGCTGAAGGCGCGCCCGGTGCGCCTGCGCGTGCTCTCCGCCTCGCACCGCGACCTTGCCGACCTGGTGAAGGAGGGTCGCTTCCGGCAGGACCTCTATTATCGCCTGAACGCGGCGACGCTCAGCCTGCCGGCCCTGCGCGAGCGGGAGGACCTCGGCTGGCTGATCGACCAGCTTCTCGCCCGCATCGAAAAGGAGAACGGCGAGACCTACCGCATCGATAAGGCGGCGCAGGCCGCCCTGTTCGCCCATGCCTGGCCGGGCAATCTGCGTGAGCTTTCCAATGCGCTGCGCGTCGCCGCGGCGCTCTCCGAGGGCGGCGTCATCGATGTCGACTGCCTGCCGGACCATCTCTTCGCCGGGCCTGTGGCCGCCCCGCCCGACGATGACGGCGAACTGCGCCAGGCGCTCAGCGATTGCGGTAACAATGTCTCTGCGCTTGCCCGCAAACTCGGCGTCAACCGCTCCACCATCCACCGCCGGCTGAAGCGCCTCAACTGATGCGGCGCCTGCAACACCTGTTGCACGCCACCTGTTGCATTTCGCCCGGCGGCGAAATCCCCTTCCTCGCAATCATTTGAAAAGACAGTGAAATCATGCGCTCTGCCATTCTGGCACGGCGCTTGCTGACCTTCCTGTGCAAGAACAACAGGAGGAAACACAATGAAAGCTCTGCGCTTTCACGCCGCCAAGGATCTGCGCATCGAGGAGGTCGATGCCCCGCCGTCGCCCGGCCCGGGCGAGGTGCTGGTCGAGAACCGCTTCTGCGGCATCTGCGGCACGGACCTGCATGAATATGCCTATGGCCCGATCTTCGTGCCGAAGGAGCCGCATCCCTTCACCGGCGCGCACGGGCCGCAGATCCTCGGCCACGAATTCGGCGGCGTCGTCAAGGCGGTCGGCGCAGGCGTCGCACATGTGAAGCCCGGAGACCGGGTGTCGATCCAGCCGCTCATCATGCCCCGCCAGGGCGACTACTATGCCGATCGCGGCCTCTTTCATCTCAGCGGCAACCTCGCGCTTGCCGGCTTGTCCTGGCATTCCGGCGGCATGGCCGAGGCCGCCCTTCTCAACGACTACAATGTCCAGCCCATTCCGGATGCCCTGAGCGATGAGGAGGCCGCGCTCATCGAGCCGACGGCGGTCGCCGTCTATGCCTGCGATCGCGGCGGCGTGACGGCCGGCAACAGCGTGCTCGTCACCGGCGCCGGGCCGATCGGCATTCTCGTCGCCATGGCGGCGCGTGCCGCGGGCGCCTCGCAGCTCTTTCTCTCCGATCTCAACGACACGCGGCTGGCGCTGGCGCGCGAGGCGCTGGGCACGGTGCGCACCATCAATCCGAAGACGGAAAAGGTGGGCGACGTCATCCGCGCCGAGACGGAGGGCGGCGTCGGCTGCGATGTCGCCATCGAATGCGTCGGCAACGAGCATGCGCTGAAGAACTGCGCCGATGCGGTGCACAAGCAGGGCGTCGTCGTGCAGACCGGGCTTCACCCCGGCGAGAACCCGCTGAACTGGTTCGACGTCACCTTCAAGGACATCGATATCCGCGGCTCCTGGGCCTATCCGACCCACTACTGGCCGCGCGTCGCCCGGCTGGTCGCCAGCGGCCAGATCCCGGCAAGCCGCATCGTCACGAAATATGTCTCGCTCCGCGAGGCCGTTTCGGAAGGGTTCGACCAGTTGCTCGACCCGGCCGGCAAGCACCTGAAAATCCTGATCGACCTTTCCCGTTAGGCCGGTCCGTCTTGCGGGTCGGTTGAGGAGCCGTCCCGTCTTTCACCTGAGCAGGAGGAGAAACATATGCTCGACAAAACCCCCACCACCCGCGTCCAGACGCTTCTCGACACGTTCGGCGCGGCCCTTGAAGCTGGCCGGATCGACGATGCCGTCGCCCTCTTCGCCGAGGAATGCTACTGGCGCGACCTCGTCGCCTTCACCTGGAACCTCAAGACCGTCGAGGGGCGCGATCAGGTGCGCGACATGCTGCAATCCCAGCTCTCCACCGCCAAGCCTTCCAACTGGCGCGTCGCCGACGGCGAGGCGGCGACGGAGGCGGATGGCGTTCTGGAAAGCTGGATCTCGTTCGAGACGGCGGTCGGGCGCGGTTATGGCCTCGTACGCTTCAAGAACGGCCTCATCTGGACGCTGCTGACGGTGCTGTCCGAACTGAAGGGCCACGAGGAGAAATCCGGCTTCACCCGCCCGCTCGGCGCCAGGCATGGCCAGAATGTCGGCGCCAAGACCTGGAAGGAGGAGCGCGAGGAGGAGGAACGCACGCTCGGCTATGAGAAGCAGCCCTATACCGTCATCATCGGCGGCGGGCAGGGCGGCATCGCGCTCGGCGCGCGGCTGCGCCAGCTCGGCGTGCCGACGATCATCCTGGAAAAGAACGACCGGCCCGGCGATAGCTGGCGCAAGCGCTACAAGTCGCTCTGCCTGCACGATCCCGTCTGGTACGACCACCTGCCCTATATCGATTTCCCGAAGAACTGGCCGGTCTTCGCGCCGAAGGACAAGATCGGCGACTGGCTGGAATTCTACACCAAGGTCATGGAGCTGAACTACTGGACACGCTCCGCCGCCAAATCGGCGAAATGGGACGAGGCCGCCAGGGAATGGACCGTCGTCGTCGACCGCGACGGCGAGGAGGTGGTGCTGCGGCCGAAGCAGCTTGTCTTTGCGACCGGCATGTCCGGCAAGGCGAACATCCCGGATTTCAAGGGCCGCGAGCGGTTCAAGGGCGAGCAGCACCATTCCTCGCAGCATCCGGGTCCGGACGGTTACAAGGGCAGGAAGGTCGTGGTCATCGGCTCGAACAATTCGGCGCATGACATCTGCGCCGCGCTCTACGAGGCCGGCGTCGACGCCACCATGATCCAGCGCTCGACGACCCATATCGTGCGCTCCGACACGCTGATGGATATCGGCCTCGGTTCGCTCTATTCGGAGCAGGCGCTGGCGAACGGCGTGACGACGGCGAAAGCCGATCTCATCTTCGCCTCGCTGCCCTACCGGATCATGCACGAGTTCCAGATCCCGCTCTACGACAAGATGCGCGAGCGCGACGCCGATTTCTACGCGGCGCTGGAAAAGGCCGGGTTCCAGCTCGACTGGGGTGCGGACGGTTCAGGCCTCTTCATGAAGTACCTGCGCCGCGGCTCCGGCTACTATATCGACATCGGCGCCTCGCAACTGATCATCGACGGCAAGGTGAAGCTTGCCGCGGGGCAGGTGGAGGAGATCACGGAAAACGCCATCAGGCTTTCCGATGGCAAGGAAATCCCTGCCGACGTCATCGTCTATGCGACGGGCTACGGCTCGATGAACGGCTGGGTCGCCGATCTCATCGACCAGGAGACCGCCGACAAGGTCGGCAAGGTCTGGGGTCTCGGTTCGGATACGCCGAAGGATCCGGGTCCCTGGGAGGGTGAGCAGCGCAACATGTGGAAGCCGACGCAGCAGGAGGCGCTGTGGTTCCACGGCGGCAACCTGCACCAGTCGCGCCACTATTCGCAATATCTCGCCCTGCAGCTCAAGGCGCGCATGGAAGGCATCCCGACGCCGGTCTACGCCCTCCAACCGGTGCATCATCGGAAGTAGGCCGGCGCGCCGAGGGCGGGCGGCGTTGCGCCACCCGCCCTCGATGGGTTCGTGCCGATATGGATTGCCGGCCGGCTCAGCTGAGAACCGCCTTCACCGCATCGGCCGTCGCCTTCACGACGATGTCCGCTTCTTCCCTCGTCAGGCACAGCGGCGGGGCGAAGCCCAGAATATCGCCCTGCGGCATGGCACGGCCGATGACGCCGCGTTCCAGGAGGGCGGCGGAGACCTGCGGGCCGATCTTCCTGCCCGGATCGAAGAAGGCGCGGTCGTCCTTGTCCTCGACGAATTCGACCGCCGCCATCAGGCCGTCGCCGCGCACCTCGCCGACATGCTTGTGGTCGCCGACGGCCTTGGCGAGTTCGCTGCGGAAATAGGCGCCGGTGGAGCCGGCATTTTCCACGAGGCCGAGCTCGTCGATGAGTTCCAGATTGGCGACGCCGGCGGCGGCGCAGATCGGGTGCGAGGAATAGGTCCAGCCGTGGCCGATGGGGCCGAGTTCATCCGAGCCCTTCACCAGCACCTCCCAGACCTTGTCCGAGACGATGGTGCCTGACAGAGGCGCATAGGCGGAGGTGAGGCCCTTGGCGATGGTGATGAGGGCGGGCTTCATGCCGTAGTGGTCGGAGCCGAACATCGTGCCGAGGCGGCCGAAGCCGGTGACGACCTCGTCGGCGATCAGCAGGATGTCGTACTTGTCGAGCACGGCCTGGATCTTCTGCCAGTAACCCTTCGGCGGCGGCACGATGCCGCCGGTGCCGAGGATCGGCTCGCCGATGAAGGCGGCGACGGTGTCCGGGCCTTCGGCAAGGATCATCTCCTCCAGCTTGTCGGCGCAATATTGCGAGAACTGTTCCTCGTCCATCGACCGGTCCGGACGACGGAAGAAGTAGGGGGCCTCCGTGTGCAGGATCGGCGCGCGCGGCAGGTCGAAGGCATTGTGGAAGAGGTGAAGGCCGGTCAGCGAGCCGGTCATGACGCCGGAGCCGTGATAGCCGCGCCAGCGCGAGATGATCTTCTTCTTCTCCGGCCGGCCGAGGATGTTGTTGTAATACCAGACGAGCTTGATGTTCGTCTCGTTGGCATCCGAGCCGGAAAGCCCGAAATAGACGCGGCTCATGCCCTCGGGTGCGCGGTCGATGATCATCTTGGAAAGCGTGATCGAGGCTTCCGTGCCGTGGCCGACATAGGCGTGGTAGTAGGCGAGGTTCTTCGCCTGCTCTGCAATCGCGTCGGCGATCTTCGTGCGGCCGTAGCCGACATTGACGCAATAGAGGCCGGCAAAGGCGTCGAGGCTCGTCTTGCCGTTCGTATCGGTGATGTAGACGCCCTCGCCGCCGCCGATCACGCGCGTCGGCGTCTCGCCGCGGGCGTGCATGCCCATATGGGTGGAGGGGTGGAAGAAGTGGTCGCGGTCCCAGGCGGTGAGTTCGTTGCGTCGGTCGAGCATGGTCTTTTCCTTTCGAAGTCGGTTGTTCTTAGAGTTCTGGGGCACGGTTGTCCGATATTTTCACCGTCATTCCCTTTTTCCCATCGTCATCCTCACTCTCCCTCCGTCATCCTCGGGCTTGACCCGAGGATCCACAATCTCGGTGGCACATGGATCCTCGGGTCAAGCCCGAGGATGACGATCGAGAGGTTGGGCACCCCGGGGTCGGGCGCCCGGAGCAGGTGCCCGGAACCAAGCCGGTGGAGGCGCGCCCGGGATCAAGCAGCCGTGTCGATGCAGAGATATTTCAGTTCCGTGAAGGCCTCCATGCCGTGGCGCGAGCCCTCGCGGCCGAGGCCGGATTGTTTCCAGCCGCCGAAGGGGATCGGCCCGCCGGTGATCTTCACGCGGTTGACCGCCACCATGCCGTATTCCAGCGCGCGGGCAAGCCGCATCTGGCGTGCGCCGTTTTCGGTGACGACATAGGCGACGAGGCCGTATTCGGTGTCGTTGGCGCGGGCGATCACCTCCGCCTCGCTGTCGAAGGCCGTAACGGCGGCGACGGGGCCGAAGGTCTCCTCGCGCATGATCAGCGCATCGTCGGAAACCTCGGTCAGAAGCGTCGGTTCGTAGAACAGCGGGCCGGCCTTGTGGCGCCTGCCGCCGGTGAGGACCTTCGCGCCGTGTTTGACGGCGTCGGCCACCTGCTCCTCCGCCTTGGCGATGGCGCGCTCGTGCATCAGCGGCCCGATCTCGACATCCGCGTCCAGCCCGGCACCGACTTTCAGCGCCGCGATGCGGGCCATGAAGGCCTTGGTGAAGGCGGCAAGGACGGGGCGCTCGACATAGATGCGGTTGGCGGCAAGGCAATCCTGCCCCGATGTGGCGAACTTGGCGTTGACGGCGATGTCGGCCGCCTTCTCGATATCGGCGTCGGCAAAGACGATCAGGGGCGCATGGCCGCCGAGCTCCATGACGAGGCGCTTCATGGTCGGCGCGCACTGGCCGGCGATCAGCCTGCCGATCTCCGTCGAGCCGGTGAAGCTCATGGCGCGCACGCGGGCGTCGGCGTTCATACAGCCGACGATGGTGGCGGCATCGCCCGTCACGACGTTGAAGACGCCTGCCGGGAGGCCGGCCCGCTCGCCGAGCTCGGCAAGTGCGAGGGCGGAAAGCGGCGTTTCGCTGGAGGGATGGGCGACCACGGTGCAGCCGGCGGCAAGCGCGGCGGCGGCCTTGCGGGTAATCATGGCGGAGGGGAAGTTCCACGGCGTCACGATGCCGACGACGCCGAGCGCCTCACGGCGCACGATCATCTCGGCGCCGGGCAGGTGGCTCGTCACGCTCTCGGCATTGAGGCGCTTGCCCTCCTCGGCATACCACTCGATGAAGGAGGCGGCATAGTCGATCTCGCCGCGGGATTCGGCGAGTGGCTTTCCCTGTTCCAGCGTCATCAGCAGCGCGAGATCCTCGCGCGCTTCGAGGATCAGCCCGTGCCATTTGCGCAGGATCGCGGCGCGCTGCTGCGGCAGCAGGTCCCGCCAGACGGGAAAGGCCTGCGCGGCGGCCGAGACCGCCTCCGTCGTCTGGCCGGCATCGAGGGCGGCGACCCAGGCGAGCGTCGCGCCGGAGGCGGGGTCCGTCACGGCGAAGCTGTCACCGTTGTGGCCGGCCACCCAGCGGCCGCCGACATAGGAGAGTTCGCGCAGCAGGTGAGGATCGCTCAGGCGGGCGAGCGCTTCGTGAAAAACGGTCCGGGCGAATAGGGCGGTCATGTCGGCCTCCTCTGGCTGTGTCGACGGTGAGTCTGCCAGAGGCGCGGCGACAGATTGTCTATTGCCGGGCTCGGCCGCAGAGACTTTGGCCAAACCGGCCGTCGGCCATAGACAATCTCTCTACGTCGATATCAGTCCGGGGCCGGCAGCAGCGTCGTCAGCGGCAGCGCGGTCTCCTCCTTCACCGTCTTGGTGACAATGTAGGTGAAGTAGCGGTCGATGCCGAGTTCGCGGTCGAGCAGGTCGTCCACCAGCCGCTGGTAGGCGTCGATGTCGGGGGCCATGATCTTCAGGATGTAATCGACGCCGCCGCCGACCGACCAGCAGGCGACGATCTCCGGCGTTGCCGCCACCGCACGCTCGAAGCGGTCGAAATCGGCCTGCCGGTGGTTGGCGAGTGTCACCTCCATCATGACGCTGGCGACCGGGGCCAGGCGCCGCACCGCGACGCGCGCATGATAGCCCGTCACGATGCCCGCCTTTTCCAGCTTGCGCAGGCGCAGCCAGCAGGGCGTCGGGGAAAGGCCCGCCTTTTCCGCCAGCGCCAGCTTGGTGATGCGCCCGTTCTCCTGGATCGCCTCCAGGATGCGCAGGTCGATGGCGTCGAGTTTCATGCGGTCGCCCTCCGGGCGGATATCATGTCAAAGCCGAGAAAAAGACCATGGAAAGGCATTTTGGCGTTGTCAATTGAACTGAATTTGAGCACTGTTGAAATCATGACAAATTGGCGACCCGATATATCCCAATTGCGCCGGCCGGCCTACCTTTCTCTCGCCGAGCAGATCGCCCGCGCCATCCAGGAAGGACTGCTGCCCAACGGTACACGCCTTCTGCCACACCGCAAGCTTGCCGACGACCTGAAACTTTCCGTGCAGACCGTCAGCCGCGCCTATGACGAACTGATCCGCCGCGGCCTGATTTCCGGCGAGATCGGCCGTGGTTCCTTCGTGCAGACGCGGCCGAAGGAGCCGGAGCCGCCCTATCTGCCCGAGCGGCTCGGCGAGCTGGTCGACCTGTCGATCCTGAAACCCGTCTGCGAGCAGATCCACCTGGAGCGCATGCGCGAGGCCTTCGGGTGGCTTGCGGAAAACCTGCCGTCGAGCTCGGCTCTGTCCTTCCGCCCCAACATGGTTTTCCCGCGCCACCGGGCCGTCGCGGCCGAATGGCTGGCGCGCTGCGGGCTCGACATTTCGCCGCTCAACATCAGCCTCACCAATGGCGCGACGTCGGGCATGACGGTGGCGCTGATGAGCGTCGCCCCGCCCGGCGCGACCGTCGCCACGGAGGCGATCAGCCACCACACGCTGGTGCCGCTCTCCACCTATCTTGGCCTCCATCTCGAAGGCCTGCCGATCGACCGCGACGGCATGATCCCCGAGGCGCTGGACGAAGCCTGCCGCAAGGGCGTCATCCGTGCCGTGTTCCTGCAGCCCTCCGTCATCAACCCGACCGCGACGCTGATGAGCGGAGAGCGCCGGCAGGCGCTGGCCGAGGTGGCGCGGCGCCACGACATCGCGATCATCGAGAACGACATTCTGGGGCCGCTCGTCGAGGAGAGGGCGCCGCCGCTCGCCGCCTATGCGCCGGAGCGCACGCTCTACGTGACGAGTTTCACCAAGATCACGGTGCCGGGCCTGCGCATCGGCTATCTCGCCGCGCCCGACCGCTATGTCGCGGCCGTCGCCAACAGGCATCTCGTCTCGAGCTGGATGGCGACGCCCTCGATCGCCGAGATCGCCACGCGCTGGGTCGGCGACGGCACGGCGATGGAGCTCGTCACCTGGCAGCGCCGAGCGCTGGCGGCACGCCACGCCATCGCGGAGGAGATCTTCGCGGGCCTGCCCTATCGCTCGCATCCGCAGAGCCTGCATGTCTGGCTGCCGCTGCCGGAAGGGCACACCGAGGAGGGCTTCGTCTCGCAGGCCCGCCTGCGCGGCGTCGCCATCGCGCCCGGCTCCTCCTTCCGCACCGCCGACCAGGGCTGGCAGCCGGCGGTGCGCATCTCCCTCGGCTCGACGACGGAGCAGGAACTTCGCACGGGCCTCGGCATTCTGGCTTCGCTGGCCAGCGGGAACCCGGAGGCGCTGCTGCTCGCGATTTGAGTGCGGATGCCTGCCAAATGGGCGTCGAAACAATAATTGTCATGAGATTATTATCTACATTGACATGATTTAGATCGCCGCGCATCGTTAGGTCATCACGGTCTCGACAGGGAGAGACATGCATGGCCGCACCCATCATCCGCATCGACAATATCGTGAAGCGCTACGGTCCCTTGACCGTGCTCGACGGGTTGTCGATGGAGGTGCTGCCGGGCGAGAAGCTCGCCCTCATCGGCCCCTCCGGCTCCGGCAAGACGACGATCCTGCGCATCCTGATGACGCTGGAGACGATCAGCGACGGCCATATCGAGGTCGATGGCGACCAGCTCTACCATATGCCGAAGAACGGCGGCCTCGTGCCGGCGGACGATCGCCACCTGCACAGGATGCGCGAGAAGATCGGCATGGTCTTCCAGCACTTCAATCTCTTCCCGCACAAATGCGTGCTCGACAATGTCACGCTGGCGCCGATGCTGACCAAGGGCGTGGCGAAGGCCGCGGCCGAGAAGCGGGCGATGGAGCTTCTCGACATGGTGGGCCTTGCCGACAAGGCGAGGAACATGCCCGCCCAGCTGTCCGGCGGACAGAAGCAGCGTGTCGCCATCGCCCGCGCCCTCGCGCTCTCGCCGAAGATCATGCTGTTCGACGAGGTGACCTCGGCGCTCGACCCGGAACTGGTCGAGGAGGTGCTGAACGTCATGCGCAAGCTCGCCTCCGAGACCGACATGACCATGCTGCTCGTCACGCACGAGATGGGCTTCGCCCACGATTTCGCCGACCGCATCCTCTTCTTCGATCGCGGCAAGATCGTCGAGGAGGGCAAGCCGGACGAGATTTTCCGCAATCCCAGGCAGGAACGCACGCAGACCTTCCTGCGCAAGATCATCGCGGCAGGGCACCGCGTCTGAGGGTTTTTCCTCGGAGACATGCCCCAAGCAACAACCAAGGACAGCCAGAGGAGTTCGGAACGATGAAGATCAGGACGTTTTTGACCATGGCCGCCGGCGCAAGCGCGCTGATGGCAATCGCCGCCGCCATGCCGGCCCAGGCCGACGACGGCAAGCTGGAGGAACTGAAGGGGCAGGGCTTTGCCCGCGTCGCCATCGCCAACGAGCCGCCGTTCACGGCGGTTGCCGCCGACGGCAAGGTTTCGGGCGCCGCGCCCGATGTCGCCCGCGAGGTCTTCAAGCACCTCGGCGTCGATGACATCGTCGCCTCGATCTCGGAATATGGCGCGATGATCCCCGGCCTGCAGGCCGGCCGCCACGACGTCATCACCGCCGGCCTCTTCATGAAGCCGGAGCGGTGCGCCGCCGTCGCCTATTCCGAGCCGATCCTGTGCGATGCCGAGGCCTTCGCGCTGAAGAAGGGCAATCCGCTCGGCCTCAAGAGCTACAAGGACATCGCCGACAATCCGGATGCCAAGATCGGCGCGCCGGGCGGCGGCACGGAAGAGAAGCTGGCGCTTGAAGCCGGCGTGCCGCGTGACCGCGTCATCGTCGTGCCGGACGGCCAGAGCGGCCTGAAGATGCTGCAGGACGGCCGTATCGACGTCTATTCGCTGCCGGTCCTGTCGATCAACGACCTCGTCTCCAAGGCGAACGACCCGAACATCGAGGTCGTCGCGCCGGTCGAGGGCGCCCCGGTCTATTGCGACGGCGCGGCCTTCCGCAAGGGCGACGAGGCGCTGCGCGATGCCTTCGACGTCGAGCTCGCCAAGCTGAAGGAATCCGGTGAATTCGCCAAGATCATCGAGCCCTACGGCTTCTCTGCCGCCGCGGCCATGTCGACGACGCGCGAAAAGCTCTGCGCGGCGCAGTAGGAATGGTGAATCTGCCCCTCATCCCGCTGCCGCGACCTTCTCCCCGTAAACGGGGAGAAGGGGCTGGTGGCCAGGCTTTCCCGTCATCGCGTGCTTTGATGGACGGGAAGCCGGTTCCTGTTCCCCCTTCTCCCCGCTTGCGGGGAGAAGGTGCCGGCAGGCGGATGAGGGGCGCCGCTCCGTTGACGTTAACGTGGAACACACCATGACCGATTGGTCCGGCTATATAGGCTTGATCCTGCAAGGCGCGCTGGTGACGCTTCAGCTCACCGTGATGGGCTCGGCGCTCGCCCTCGTCATGGCGTTCGTCGCCGGGCTCGGGCGCGTCAGCCGTTTCATGACGGTCCGGGCGCTTGCCACCACCTATATCGAGTTCTTCCGCGGCACCTCGATCTTCGTGCAGCTCTTCTGGGTCTATTTCGTGCTGCCCTTTGCCGGCGTGACGCTCTCGCCGCTGCAGGCGGGCGTCCTGGCGCTGGGCCTCAATGTCGGGGCCTACGGGGCGGAGGTGGTGCGCGGCGCGGTCAAGGCGATCGGCCGGGAGCAGCGCGAGGCCTGCATCGCGCTCAACCTGACGCGCGGCCAGGCGATGCGCCACGTCATCCTGCCGCAGGCGCTGCCGCTCATGCTGCCGACCTTCTGCAACAATGCGATCGAGCTTCTGAAGGGCACGGCCGTCGTCTCGCTGATCTCGCTCACCGACATGACCTTCCAGGCCCAGGTGGTGCGCGCGCAGACCGGCAACACGCTGATCCCCTTCGCCGTCATCCTCGTTCTCTACTTCCTGATGGCGCTCGCCATCTCCACCACCATGCGCTGGCTGGAACGGCGCGTCACCCGCGGCCTTGATGGTGTGAGGACCTGACGATGGAATGGGACTGGAATTTCGTCTGGGAGATCATGCCGACCCTGCTCCAGGGCCTGAAGATCACCTTGCTGGCGACCGTGCTCGGCGCCGCCGTCGCCGCCGTCATCGGCCTCGTCTTCGCGATCCTGCGCATGACGGCGCCGAAGCCGATCGCCAGGGCCACGGGTTTCGTCGTGGAGTTCATCCGCGGCACGCCGCTGCTCGTGCAGCTCTATTTCATCTTCTACGTGCTGCCGGATATCGGCATCCGCCTGCCGGCGCTGCTCGCCGGCGTCATCGGCCTTGGCCTGCACTATGGCACCTACGCGGCGGAGGTCTATCGCGCCGGTATCGAGAACGTGCCGCGCGGGCAGTGGGAGGCAGCGAAGGCGACGAACCTCACCGGTCGCCAGACCTGGATCCACGTCATCCTGCCGCAGGCGATCCCGCCGATGATCCCGGCGCTCGCCAACTACCTGATCGCCATGTTCAAGGAGACGCCGCTGCTGTCAGCCATCACGGTGCTTGAACTGATGAACCAGGCGAAGAGCGTCGCCAACAGCAGCTATCGCTATATCGAGCCGATGACGCTGGTCGGCGTGTTCTTCCTGATCATGAGCCTGATCTCCGTCGTCTTCCTGCGCTGGCTGGAAGAGCGCTACGCCCGGGTGGAGGAACGCTGATGCGGACGCTCGACCTTTGCCTTGCCTCCCGCGCGCCGAAACTGGACGACCGCCCGCTGGAAAAGCGCGTCGGCCTGATCATCCTGGCGACCGACCACACGACGGAAGTCGATTTCCAGCGCATGGTGGCGAACGCGCGGATCGGCGTCTACGCCACCCGCATCCCCTATGCCAATCCGGTGACGCCGGAGAACCTCGCCGCCATGCAGCCCTCGCTGACGGCGGGCGCGGCGCTCATCCTGCCGGACGAGCCGCTGGATGTCGTGATGTATTCCTGCACCTCGGCCTCCGTCGTCATCGGCGACGCGGCGGTGACGGCTGCGGTCAAGGCGGCAAAGCCGGGCGCTGCCGTGGTGACGCCCACCGCCGCCGCGGTTTCCGGCCTGAAGGCGCTCGGCGCGAAGCGGATTTCCGTCCTGACGCCCTATACGCTCGAAATCAGCCGGCCGATGGCCGACTATTTCCTGGCGCTCGGCTTCGACATCGCCCGATTCACCTGCCTCGGTCTTTCCGATGATCGGGAGATGGCGCGGATTTCCCCGGAAGAGATCGTCGCCTTCGCGAAGGAGGCGACGGCGCCGGATTGCGATGCGCTCTTCATCTCCTGCACCGCCGTGCGCGCGGCGGGCGTGGCGGCGCAGATCGAGGCGGCCATCGGCAGGCCGGTCGTCACCAGCAACCTCGCCACCGCCTGGGCGTGCCTGCGCCTTTGCGGCGACGAAGCGGCTCGGCCGGCGCTCGGCCGGCTGATGACGCGCGCCTACCCGGGACGGTGACACATGACGAAGACAAACCTTCCCGTGACATTGGCGGATATCGAACAGGCTGCCCGACGCATCGACGGCCGTGTGCTGCGCACGCCCTTCGTCCTGTCGGCTTCGCTGACCGAACGCTGCGGCGTGCCGGTCGGCCTGAAGCTCGAACACCACCAGACGACGGGCAGCTTCAAACTGCGCGGTGCGACGAATGCCGTGCTGTCGCTTTCGACGGACCAGCGGGCGCGCGGCGTCGTGGCGGCCTCGACGGGCAATCATGGCCGGGCGCTTGCCTATGCCGCGAAGGCCGAGGGATCGGTCGCGACGATCTGCATGTCGCGGCTCGTGCCTGAGAACAAGGTCGCGGAGATCCGCCGGCTCGGTGCGGACGTGCGCATTGTCGGCCGGTCGCAGGACGAGGCGCAGGTCGAGGTGGACCGGCTGGTCACCGAGGCCGGCCTGGTCATGGTCCCGCCCTTCGACAATGCGGCGGTCGTGGCGGGGCAGGGCACGCTCGGCCTTGAGATCGTCGAAACGATGCCGGATGTCGCGACCATTCTCGTGCCGCTGTCGGGCGGCGGGCTGGCGGCAGGCGTTGCCGCGGCGGTGAAGGGACGCGTGCCGAAGGCGCGCGTCATCGGCCTCACCATGGAGCGCGGCGCGGCGATGAAGGCGAGCCTCGATGCGGGGCGGCCGGTCGCGGTCGAGGAGGTGGCGAGCCTTGCCGATTCGCTCGGCGGCGGCATCGGCCTCGACAATGCCGTGACCTTTCAAATGTGCCGCGCGCTGCTCGACGAGGTGATCCTCCTGTCGGAAGCGGAGATCGCGGCCGGCATGCGCCATGCCTATGGCGAGGAGCGCGAGGTGATCGAAGGGGCGGCGGCGGTCGGCATCGCGGCGCTGCTTTCCGGCCGGCTTGACCGGCTGGATGGCCCGGTGGCCGTCATCCTTTCCGGCCGGAACGTGGACATGGGCCTGCACAAGCGGGTCCTTGACGGCGTGGCCGATCCCCTTGCGGAGGACAGGACGTGACGCGGATGAAGATACTGACGGAAGCGGAGCTGCGGCGCATCGTACCGCTCGACCTTGAAGCCATCGCCTGCGTGGAGGAGGCCTTCCATGCGCTGGCGACCAGGGCCGTCGCCATGCCGCCGATCCTTCGGCTCGACATTCCCGAGCACCGCGGCGAGGTGGACGTGAAGACCGCCTATGTGCCCGGCCTCTCCGGGTTCGCCATCAAGATCAGCCCGGGCTTCTTCGACAATCCGAAGATCGGCCTGCCGAGCACCAACGGCCTGATGGTGCTGTTCTCGGCGACGACCGGCCTCGTCGAGGCGGTGCTGCTCGACAACGGCTACCTGACGGATGTGCGTACCGCCGCCGCCGGTGCCGTCGCCGCCCGGCATCTCTCAAGGCCGGACGCCGCGGTCGCCGCCATCTTCGGCGCCGGCATGCAGGCGAAGCTGCAACTGGAGGCCTTGTGCCTCGTCCGGCCGATCCGTGAAGCCCGCCTCTGGGCGCGCGACGGAAAGAAAGCGGAGGCGGCTGCCCTGGAGCTGACGGCAAAGCTCGGCTTGCCCGTCCGCGCCGAGGCCGATGGCCGGGCGGCGGTCGATGGTGCGGATATCATCGTCACCACCACGCCATCCGAAACGCCGGTCCTCAGGGCCGAATGGCTCCAGCCGGGCCAGCACGTCACCGCGATGGGCTCGGATGCCGAGCACAAGAACGAAATCGAGCCGGCCGTCATCACGGGCGCGGGTCTCTATGTTGCCGACAGCCTGAAACAGACCCGCCGGCTCGGCGAACTGCACCACGCCATCGCGGCGGGGCTCGTGACGGAGGGCACGGGCTTCCCCGAACTCGGCGAGATCATCGCCGGGCGCAAACCGGGCCGCAGCGGCCCCGAAGAGATCACCGTGGCGGACCTGACCGGCACGGGCATTCAGGATACGGCCATCGCCACGCTTGCTGCCGCCCGCGCGGCAGCGACGGGCGCCGGCACGGCCTTCGAGAGTTGAGACCGGCTTTTCGCCGGGTATAGAGGAAAAACCGATGAAACAAGCGAACCTGAAGTTCTCACTTCCGGAGTATGAGGCGCGCCTTGAGAAAACGCGCAGGGCCATGGAAGCCAAGGGCATCGATGTCCTGATCTGCAGCGATCCCTCCAACATGAACTGGCTGACGGGCTATGACGGCTGGTCCTTCTACGTGCACCAGTGCGTCGTCGTGCCGCCGACGGGCGAGCCGATCTGGTACGGCCGCGGGCAGGATGCCAACGGGGCGAAGTTCACCGCCTATCTCAGCCACGAGAACATCATCGGCTATCCCGACAACTACGTGCAGTCCACCGAGCGCCACCCGATGGACTATCTCTCGGCCAAGCTTGCCGAGCGCGGCCTCGACAGGCTGACCATCGGCGTCGAGATGGACAATTACTGGTTTTCCGCCGCGGCCTTCGCCTCGCTGCAGAAGCACCTGCCGAATGCCCGCTTCGTCGACGCCACGGCGCTCGTCAACTGGCAGCGCGCGGTGAAGAGCGAGACGGAAATCAAATACATGCGCAATGCCGCGCGCATCGTGGAAAAGATGCACCAGCGCATCTTCGACAGGATCGAGGTCGGCATGCGCAAATGCGATCTCGTGGCCGAAATCTACGACGCCGGCATCCGCGGCACGGATGGCATCGGCGGCGATTATCCGGCCATCGTGCCGCTGCTGCCCTCGGGCGTCGAGGCCTCCGCGCCGCACCTCACCTGGGACGACCGGCCGATGAAATCGGGCGAGGGTACCTTCTTCGAGATCGCCGGCTGCTACAACCGCTATCACCTGCCGCTGTCGCGTACCGTCTTCCTCGGCAAGCCGACACAGGCCTTCATCGATGCGGAGAAGGCGACGCTGGAGGGCATGGAGGCCGGCCTTGCCGTGGCGAAGCCCGGCAATACCTGCGAGGATATCGCCAATGCCTTCTTCGGCGTCCTCAAGAAATACGGCATCGTCAAGGACAACCGCACGGGCTATCCGATCGGCGTTTCCTATCCGCCGGACTGGGGCGAGCGCACGATGAGCCTTCGCCCCGGCGACAGGACGGAGCTGCAGCCGGGCATGACCTTCCACTTCATGACCGGTCTCTGGTTGGAGGATATGGGCTTCGAGACGACGGAGAGCATCCTCATCACCGAGAGCGGCGTCGAGTGCCTCGCCGATGTGCCGCGCAAGCTTCTCGTGAAGGACTGAGCCCATGGCGGACCGCACGCTCCGTCCGTCGCCGATCAGCCCCACGGTCGATTTCTCGGCCGAGGGCGTGCAGCACGGTTTCCTGCGCCTGCCCTACAGCCGGGACGATTCCGCCTGGGGCTCGGTGATGATCCCGGTGACGGTCGTCAAGAACGGGGAGGGCCCGACGGCGCTCCTTACCGGCGGCAACCACGGCGACGAATATGAGGGCCCGATCGCGCTCTTCGATCTCGCCCGCTCGCTGAGGGCGGAGGATGTTTCGGGGCGCGTCATCATCGTTCCCGCGATGAACTATCCGGCCTTCCTTGCCGGCACGCGCACCTCGCCGATCGACAAGGGCAACATGAACCGCAGCTTTCCGGGCGCGCCGGACGGCACGGTCACGCCGAAGATCGCGGATTACTTCCAGCGCACGCTGCTGCCGCTCGCCGACATCGTGCTCGACTTCCATTCCGGCGGCAAGACGCTCGACTTCCTGCCCTTCTGCGCCGCCCATATCCTGCCCGACAAGGTGCAGGAGGCGAAGGCGTTCGAACTCGTGCGGGCCTTCGGCGCGCCCTGGTCGATGAAGATGCTGGAGATCGACGCGGTCGGCATGTACGACACGGCGGCCGAGGAAATGGGCAAGGTCTTCATCACCACGGAACTCGGCGGCGGCGGCACGGCGACGGCGAGAAGCGCCGGCATCGCGAAGCGGGGTGTAGCGAACGTGCTGAAGGCGGCGGGCATCCTGAAAGGCGCGGTCGAGGCGTCCGACACGACCTGGCTCGACATGCCCGACGGCAACTGCTTCTCCTTCGCCGAGGACGGCGGGCTCATCGAGCCGCTTCATGACCTCGGCGACGAGGTCAGGGCCGGGGCCGTCGTCGCCCGCATCCATCCCGTCGGCCGCACCGGCGTGGCGCCGCTGGAGGTGAAGGCGAAGATGGACGGCATCCTCGCCGCCCGCCACTTCCCCGGCCTCGTCAAATCCGGCGACTGTGTCAGCGTGCTTGCGGCCATCGTCGATTGAAACCCGATATCGCCGCCGCAAATCATCTGCGGCGGCGCCCGGTTGGCGTGAAACGCATGTTTCCGTCGAGAAATCACCTGATGAAAAGCCGCGTCCTGATCTTGCAGGCTTGAAATACCGGATCTCTTGAAATTGCGCACCGATGGCGAAGTTTTGATATAAGCTGTCGACTGGTCAGGACGTTGCCGAAGTCCGTGACGCTATCTTGCTCCACACAAGGAGGAGCAAGAGCATGGCTGCGGATAGTATGTCTTTGGACGGTCACGTCCATTTCTTCACGGCCTCCGACCTCGCGGCCGTGGCAGGGCAGCTTCCCTATGCGCTGCCGGCTCCTCACTCGCTTTCCGACTATCTCGCAGAGCTGTCGAAAGCCGGGACGGTCCCAAGGCTCCTCAACAACGTCCATCTGAGCATTCTTCCCGATTCCTCCAACGTCTTCGCTTCCTTCGAGGAGATGGAGGCGCTCCGGGCTCAATGGCCTGAACGCTACGGCGATATCCGGCTGGTCGGAACGATCAAGGCCGATCCCGCCTATGCCACGGCCGAACGGCTGTCCCATCCCCAGGTCGTGGGCATCCGGATCGTCCTTCACGACGCTCCACCGGAAAGCATCCCGGATCAGGCCTATCGCGGCGATGCCTGGGCCGCCCTCCTTGCAAGGCTGCGGGCCGACCAGCATGTCCACGTCTATGTCAAGGAGGCGGAGACGAATCTGAGGGTGTTGCGTCAGCTTCCGGACCATGTGCGCGTCGTCATCGATCATCTTGGAACATGCCATGTCGAGCGCGGCGCTGCCGAGCCGAGCTATCGCGCTTTGCTCGACGAAGCCGGGCGCAGAGGAAACGTATGGTTCAAGGGGCCTGGATATCGAACCTCGACGACCGTCGGCGACGTCGTGCCCTTCGTGGCGGCCATCGTCGCGGCAGTGGGAGCCGACCGGGTGCTTCTGTCGGCCAGCGATGCTCCCCATGTGGGCGGCGATAGCCAGGGCCTCGGCTTTGCAAGCCACTTCAATACCATGTCGGCGTTCGCGTTCTGCGAGGCGGTCGCCTCGGCCGCAGGCGCCGTCACCGGCATCCCCGCCCGCCGGCTGCTGAGCGCGGCCGCGGACGATCTTTTCCCTGTCCAGCAGAAAGCGAAGCCATGACGGACATCATCATCGAAGACATCACCTTTCCTGTCGCCTACGGTGACGCGACGCTCGACCTTGCCGGCAGGGTGTTTCGCCCGGCCTCTCCGGACAAGGCCCTCCCGCCGGTGGTCTTCAATTCCGGTTTCACGGGCGGCGTTTCCATGTACGGCCAACTGTTCGGCCGGGCGCTGGCGGGGCGCGGCTACCGCGTGATGACCTACGACGTCGCCGGCTTCTTCACCAACAAGGATGTGCGCAACACCGCACAGAAGGATGGCGTCACTGTCACCAATGTCAGCCTCGTGGACCAGACGGACGAAGTGCTTGCCGCGGTTCGCTGGGCGAAGGAACGTTTCGGCACGATGCCTGCCGTGGCCTCCTGGGCCATGGGGTCGCTTGCCAGTCTCGCCGCCATCGTTGCGCTGGCGCGCCAGGGCAAGGAGCAGATCGCGTTCTGGATTCCGATGAGCTATACCCGCATCGCCACCCTTCAGGACCTGCGTGCCGACAAGACGGGCGCGGACGCCGCGATCAAGGCGCTGGCGGATGATGCGGCGATCCCGCCGTTCGACACCGGAACCGAGGCGACCAGGCTCGGCTACTATCCGCTCGATCCGGATACGCAGGACTATGTCGACCGCCAGCTCGGCGGCTACACGGAGGTCGGCGGCGTCGACCGCTGGCCCGGCTGCAGCCATGTGACCGCGAAATCCTACAAGGAATATGTGGACTTCGATCCCGAGAAGGATATTGCGGGCGCAGACGGCTTCCCGCCGGCTCTCATCGTGCACGGCGCCGACAACACGCTGCACATGCCCGCGGAGTCGATCCGCCTGCACAAGGCCTATCCGGGCCGCGCAGGTGACAAGCCGCTCATCATCGAGGGCATGATGCACGGCCAGCAGAACCAGGTCGAAAGCCCGATCTTCCATCATCTGATCGAGCAGATCGATCGGGCGATCCGTACCGCCTGATGCAGACGGTCCCGTCCGGCCGGCCGTACGGGACCGAATTATCGCCATGATCCCGAGCCTCGCTTCCCCGCCCGATCCATTGCCGCTTTACGCCGCTTTCTTCGCTGAGCTTCAGGCCAGGGGGTTTGCCGGAGACCTGACGACGAGCGCCGCCGACCGGACGGTGCTCGCCACGGACAATTCGATCTATCAGGTGATGCCCGAGGCCGTCGCTTTTCCGCGGGATCGCGACGATCTGGTGCGGATCGCCAAGGTCCTTCGCGATCCGCGCTTTGCCGACGTGGTCGTCTCGCCGCGCGGCGGCGGCACCGGGACGAATGGCCAGTCGCTGGGTTCCGGGGTCGTCGTCGACCTTTCCCGCCACATGAACCATATTCTTGAGATCGATCCGGTCAAACGCACTGCGCGGGTGCAGACGGGCGTGGTCAAGGATCAACTGAACGCGGCGCTGAAGCCCTACGGCCTGTTCTTCGCACCGGAGTTGTCGACGTCGAACCGCGCCACCATTGGCGGCATGATTTCCACCGACGCCTGCGGCCAGGGGTCGTGCCTCTATGGTAAAACGCGCGATCATGTCCTGGAGCTCACGACGGTTCTTTGCGATGGCTCCGTCTGGCGCTCTGCCCCGCTGGATGAAGCCGCGCTGGAACGCGTCGTTGTGCAGGACGATCTTGCCGGCACGATCCATCGGCGGGTCTTGCAGTTGCACCGCGATAACGCGGAGGAGATCGCCGCCCGCTTCCCGAAGCTGAACCGCAGCCTGACCGGCTACGACCTTGCCCATATCCGGCGGGACGACGGCGCGTTCGACCTGAATTCGGTTCTGTGCGGATCGGAGGGAACGCTCGGCTTCCTGGCAGAAGCGGTTCTCAATCTCATGCCGATTCCGACGCATGAGGCCCTGGTGGTGCAACGCTATGACAGCTTCGATGCGGCGTTGCGGGATGCGCAAGCGCTGATGGGGTTTGCTCCCGCGTCGATCGAGACCATCGATTCGAAGGTGCTGGCACTCGCGCAAGGCGATCCGGTCTGGGACGACGTGAAGGCGTTTTTCCCGGACGCGGGGCCGGATCCCGTTCGCGGCGTCAACCTGATCGAATTCGTCGGGATGCGCGGTGAAGACGTCGAGGCGGCGCTGGCGCTTCTGACCGCCGAGCTCGATCGTGAGCCGGGCCGGATGGGACGGCGCGGCTATACCCTCGCCCGTGGAGCGCCGCAGGTCCACAGACTATGGGATATGCGCAAGAAGGCCGTCGGCCTTCTGGGCAACATGAAGGGCGACAGCCGCCCGATCGCCTTTGTCGAGGATACGGCCGTGCCGCCCGAAAACCTCGCCGACTACATCGCTGAATTCCGTGCGGTGCTGGATCGTCACGGTCTGGAATACGGCATGTTTGGACATGTGGATGCCGGCGTGCTGCATGTCCGCCCTGCCATCGACATGAAGTCGGACGGGGCCGGGCATCTGATCCGGGAAATCACCGAGGAGGTCGTGGCGCTGACGCTCCGCTTCGGCGGGCTGCTCTGGGGCGAACATGGCAAGGGCATGCGGTCGGAATTCTCCCCCGGGTCTTCGGCCCCCTTTACCCGCTGCTCCAGGAGGTGAAGACGATCTTCGATCCGGGAAACCAGTTCAATCCCGGCAAGATCGCCGCGCCGCCCGGCCAGCCGCTCGTGCGGATCGACGGTCCGCCTACGAAGGGCGCGCACGACCGCCAGATCCCGCCCGTGATCCGCGCCGGTTTCGACGAGGCGCTGCATTGCAACGGGAACGGCGCGTGTTTCTCCTGGAACCCGGATGAGGCCATGTGCCCGTCCTGGAAGGGGACGAGGCAGCGGCGTCACTCGCCGAAAGGACGCGCGCAGCTCATGCGGGAATGGCTCCGCCGGCTGGCCGCGCAGGGCGTCGATCCGCTCGACGAGGCGAGACGGCTGCGGGAGGCGCCGCCCTGGCGCGGTTTTGCAGCCCGTCTGCTGGCGACGCTTCGGCGGGATCCGCAGGATTTTTCGCATCAGGTCCACGAGGCGATGTCCGGCTGTCTCGCCTGCAAGTCCTGCTCCGGCCAGTGCCCGATCAAGGTCGACGTGCCGACCTTCCGGGCCAAGTTCCTCGAACTCTACCATGGGCGCTACCTGCGCCCGCTCCGCCATCATGTGATGGCGAGCCTCGAAGCGATGTTGCCCTTCCTCGCCCGGTTTCCCGGGATCGTCAATGCGGCGTCGGGATCCGGCCTGCTGCGGGCCATCGGCCTCGTCCACACGCCCCGATTGCCGCGCCTGCGGCTTGCCAAGGCGCTAAAGGCGCGTGCCGTGGCGACCGCGACGCCCGCGGCCCTGTCCGCTCTCGGCAAGGACGAGCGCGCTTCAAGCGTCGTCATCGTGCCGGACGCCTTCATCGCATATTACGATCCGCAGGTGCTGCTGGCCCTGGTCGATTTTCTCAAGCTCATCGGCATGCGTCCCTGGCTTGCGCCTTTCCGGCAGAATGGCAAGCCTCTGCATGTCCACGGTTTCCTGGGGCGGTTTGCGCGTGTCGCGCAGCGGAATGCGGACCTGCTTCTGGCGCTTGAGGATACGGGCGTGGCGTTGATCGGCGTCGATCCGTCGATGACGCTCACCTATCGCTCGGAATATCGGGCGGCACTGCCCGGGCAGAGGCTGCCGAAGGTCCGGTTGATCCAGGAATGGCTGAACGTGCGCGCCGACCTTCTTCCGCAGCGGGCCGGCGGGCGCACGTACCGCTTCATTCCCCATTGCACGGAGCGGAGCACCGCCGCGGCGGCCGTCTCGGCGTGGCGGTCGGTCTTCGCGTCGTGCGGGCTCGACCTGACGGTCGAGGCGACCGGATGCTGCGGCATGGCGGGCACCTTCGGGCACGAGGCCGAGCATCGGGAACTGTCCGAACGCATCTATTCCCAGAGCTGGGCACTTCAGGTGGCGCGGCGTGATGCGGCGCCCCTGCTTGCCGACGGTTTCTCGTGCCGGGCGCAGGCCGCGAGCATCGACGGCGTGAGGCTGAAGCACCCGATCGAGGCGCTGCTGGCCGAGTTCGGCGCGCCGGAGGCCGCCGCCGGCCGGACGGTCCCGCCCTCCTGAAATCCCGATTCCTTTTTGAGCGACCGTCGGATACTTTCCGGCCCATATGTTCCAGGATCGAAGGGGCCGCGGCCGACAGGAATGATGCAGCAACGGATCGAAGAGGGGCGTCCGATCAGCGTCGGGTTGCTGCTCCTTCCGCAGTTTTCGATGATGGCGCTGGCCTCCGCGAGCGAGCCCCTGCGCGCGGCCAACAGGCTTTCCGGCCGCAAGCTCTACGATTGGTGCCTCCTTTCGCAGGAGGGCGGCGAGATCAGCTCCAGCAGCGGCTTTGAGACGCGCACGGTTTCGATAGACGATGCTCCCCATCTCGATCGGCTGTTCGTCGTCGCCAGCCTCGATATCGAGAGCAAGCGGCCCAAGCCGATCCTTCAGTTCCTTCGCAGGCAGGCGGTGAGCGGAAAGCCTGTCGGTGCCTTGAGCACCGGGACATTCCTGCTCGCCCGTGCGGGACTGCTTGCGGGCAAGCGGTGCACGCTGCATTGGGAATCGCTTCCCCAGTTTGCCGAGGAATTCCCTGAAATCGAGGTCACGCGCGAACTGTATGTCCGGGATGACAATCGATGGACCTGCGCCGGTGGCACCGCCGCCATCGATCTGATGCTCGCCCAGATTTCCGGCGATTACGGCGCCAAGCTCGCCGCCGACACGGCAGAGCAATTTCTGCATACCCGCATTCGGGGCCTGAAGAACATCAGCGGATGGCGATCCAGTGGCGCTATGGCATCCACGACGCCAGACTTGCCGCGGCGATCGCCATCATGGAGCAGAATCTCGAATACGTCGTTCCGATCGATGAGGTTGCCAAGAGAAGCGGCCTTTCCATCCGCCAACTGGAACGCCTCTGGCATCAGCATTTCGAGATGACCCCACAGCGGTTCTACCTCAATGTGCGGTTGAACGAGGCGCGCCGGCTGGCGAAGGAGAGTTCCGAAACCATTGCCGCCATCGCGCTTCGCTGCGGATTCGTTTCGGCGTCCCATCTCGGCAGCGCCTATCGGCGCCGATATGGCAACAGTCCCAGTGACGAGCGTCGAAGATCCGACAGCGTCTGATCCAGAATGGTCATTATTGTGCTTCGCCCGTGCCTTATCAAATGAGCGTCTTCCGCATGGCGGATTTTTGATACTTCCCGTCGGACATTCGGTTCGAACTTTCCTCTTCATTCCCTAGGATCGGGACATCCTCTAGCGAGGTAGGGGGAGGATAAAATGGGAACATTTCAATTCATCGGCGAGAATCTGCCGCTGATCTGGACGCGGACGCTGGAACACATCTGGCTGGTCGGCATCTCGATCGTCATCGCGATTTGCACGGGCGTTCCGATCGGCATCCTGATCACGCGAAGCCGTGCGCTTGCCGACCGGGTACTCTACGTTGCGGCGGCCGTCATGACGATCCCGTCCATCGCGCTGTTCGGCCTGCTCATTCCGGTCCTGTCCAAGATCGGCCAGGGCATCGGATTTCTCCCGGCCGTGATCGCGCTGGTGATCTACGCCCAACTGCCCATCATCCGGAACACCTATACCGCGATCATGAATGTCGATCCGTCCCTGCGCGAGGCAGCGGTCGGCATGGGCATGACCTTCCTCCAGCGTCTGCGCCATGTCGAGCTGCCGATCGCCCTTCCCGTGATCATCAACGGGGTACGGAATGCCGTCGTCCTCAACATCGCCGTCGCCGCCATCGCGACCTATATCGGCGCCGGCGGTCTGGGCACGTTCATATCCCGCGGGATCAGCCAGACCGACCCGCGCCAGCTGCTGACGGGCGCGATAGCCGTAAGCGTCCTTGCCATTGTCGCAGACTTCTCCCTTCTCGCCCTGAGACGGTATCTGACATCTCCAGGCCTTCGGACAAATCCATGATTAGACTTGATCGCCTCACCAAAGCTTTTGGTTCCGTAACCGCCGTCGACGGCGTCACCATGGACGTGCCGTCGGGCGCGGTCTGTGTTCTCCTCGGCCCGTCGGGCTGCGGCAAGACGACAACGATGAAAATGATCAACCGGTTGATCACGCCGACGTCCGGCAAGATCTTCATCGACGGGCGCGACACCTCCACGCTCGACGCCGTGACCTTGCGGCGCTCCATCGGCTACGTCATCCAGCAGATCGGCCTTTTCCCGAACAAGACCATCGAAGACAATATCTGCGTGGTCCCCGACCTGCTCGGATGGGACCGCAAGAAATCGCGCAAGCGCGCGGCCGAACTTCTGGAACTGGTGAACCTCGACCCGTCGGTCTTCCTGCGGCGCTATCCCAAGGAGTTGTCGGGTGGCCAGCAGCAGCGCGTCGGCGTGGTGCGGGCGCTTGCCGCCGATCCGCCGGTCCTGCTCATGGACGAACCTTTCGGCGCGATCGACCCGATCAACCGCGAGGTCATCCAGGACGAGTTCATGAAGCTCCAGGCGGAGCTGAAGAAAACCGTCGTCTTCGTCAGCCACGATATCGACGAGGCGGTCAAGATGGCCAGCCACATCGCCATTTTCCGCGACGGCAAGCTGATCCAGTTCGACAAGCCCGATCATATCCTGGCGAACCCGATCGACAATTTCGTTGCGGATTTCGTCGGCGGCGACCGGACGCTGAAGCGGCTGCGGCTGGTAAAGGTGGCCGATGCCATGCAGGTCGCGCCGGTCAGCGTCGTGGCAGGCGACAGTCTGGAAACGGCCGTGGCGCGGATGGAGGCGAACAACCATACGACCATCGTCATGGTCGGCCCCCGCGGCCGGGCCCGCGGCTTCCTTCACCTCAACGACATCCGTGGCAAGGGAGGTGTCGTCGGCGATCATGTGGAGACCTTGCCGGGGCTGATCAACGTCAACGACGACCTCAGAAACGCGGTTTCCGCGATGTTTTCCCATGGCGTGACCTGGCTTGCCTGCGTCGATGATGAAGGCTTTTACAAAGGCTACGTGACGCAGCGCGGAATAAGCCAGCTCCTTGGTGCGAGTTACCGCGAATGACGACGTCCTCTTCCCCAGCCTCATCCTACACCAGCATCGTGTCTTCGCTCGCGCTGGTCGCGCTCGGAGCGTGGGCCGCGTCATCCGGTCTTCTCGGCACGATCCTGGGCTATCGCGAGGACATCCTCTATCTGGCCGGCCAGCATCTGATGCTGGTCGCCTATTCCAGCGCCTTGGCGCTTGCCATCGGCCTGCCGCTCGGGATCGCTCTGACGCGCAAGCCCCTGCGCTATCACGCGGACGCGATAACGCAGGTCATCAATCTCGGCACCACGATCCCGACGCTCGCCGTTCTCGCGCTTGCCATGTCCTTTCTCGGCATCGGCGCGCCTTCGGCGATCTTCGGCCTCACCGTGCTGACGCTTCTGCCCATCGTGCTGAATACGATCGCGGGCCTGAGCATGGTGCCCCGCTACCTTGTGGAAGCGGCTACGGGAATGGGGATGACGGACCGGCAGATCCTGTTCCGGGTCGAGTTGCCGAATGCGCTTTTCGTCATCCTCGCCGGCGTTCGGACGGCCATTGCGATCAATGTCGGCACGGCGCCGCTGGCGTTCCTCGTCGGCGGCGGCGGCCTGGGAGAGCTGATTTTCACCGGCATCGACCTGATGGACACATCGATGCTTCTGGCGGGTGCGATCCCCACGGCCATGCTGGCCATCGTGGCGGATTTTGCAATCGGCCAGTGCCAGTACTGGCTGATCCCCAGAGGGGTCAACCCGCTTCGTTAACCAACCAATCGAGCAAAAGGGGAGTGAGACTATGAAGAAACCTGGATTGAAGGGCCTCGTCGCCGGCATCGCCATTGCGCTTGCGGCCGGTGCGGCTGCGGCAAAAGACATCGTCGTCGGCGGCAAGAATTTCACCGAGCAGCAGATCATCGCGGAGATGACCGGCCAGTTGCTGCAGGCAAAGGGGTTCACGGTCGACAAGCGCAGCGGACTTGGAACCGCGCCCCTGCGTCAGGCCCAGGAAGCAGGACAGATCGACGTCTACTGGGAATATACCGGCACGTCGCTGATCACGTTCAACAAGATCACCGAGAAGCTCGATCCGGCGGCCACCTACGCCAGAATCAAGGAACTCGATGCGGCCAAGGGCCTCGTCTGGCTGGATCCGTCCCGGGCGAACAACACCTACGGCATCGCCATGCGGAAGGACGATGCGGCGGCCAAGGGGATTTCGACGCTCTCCGATCTGGCGGCGAAAATCGGCGCGGGCGAAACGCTCTCCTTCGGATGCAATGCGGAATTCTATGCGCGCGTCGACGGCCTCAAGCCGCTCGAACAGGCCTATGGCTTCGAATTCGGCCGCGAGAATGTCAAGCGCATGGACACCGGTCTCGTCTACCAGGCCCTGCGGGATTCCCAGATCGACACGGGTCTCGTGTTCGCGACCGACGGCCGCATTCCCGCATTCGATTTCGTCGTCCTCAAGGATGACAAGGGCTATTTCCCGGACTACGCGCTGACGCCGGTCATCCGCAAGGAGGTCCTCGACGCTTCTCCGGAGCTTGCCGATATCCTGAATGGCCTTTCCGCCAAGCTTGACGACACGATCATGGCCAAGCTCAACGCCTCCGTCGATGTCGACAAGCGTTCCGTCGAGGAGGTCGCAACGGGCTTCCTGACCTCCGAGGGTTTCCTCCAGTAACGCAAAGCAGGCTGTGCGTTCCGGCCCCGGCCGGAACGCACCTTCAGGAACAGGTTGGACACGATGCCATTCCTCACGGTTGCCGCCGCTCAGATCCGATGCGTTGCGGGCGATATTCAAGCCAATCTGGCGCTCCATCTCGAAGCGATTAAGGAGGCGCGCAACCGCGGTGCCGATCTGGTCGTGTTTCCCGAGCTCTCCCTGACGGACTATCTCTCCTCGCCGGACGTGCAGGAACTCGCCCGCATGGTTGACGCGAAGGAGATAGCGGAAATCGCCGCGGCCTCCCGGGGGATCGCCGTATCCTTTGGCTTTATCGAACGCGGGACGGATGGCCTTGTCTACAATACGCAGGCCCTGTTTTCGGAGGGCGAGTTGCGGCACGCCCACCGCAAGATAAACATTCCGAACTACGGGCGGCTTCAGGAAGGCAAATTCTATCGCAAGGGCGGTGCACTGACCTTGGCCGAATTGTCCGGGAACTGGAAAGCCGCAACGCTTATCTGCGCCGATAGCTGGTCGCCCGCCTTGCCTTGGCTCGCCGCCCTCCACGGCGCCGATCTCCTGATCCAGCCCATCGGTTCGGCAAGGGGCGTGGTGGACGGAGGGTTCGACAATCCGACGGGATGGGATATCAATCTGCGCCACACGGCCATGACATACAGCCTGCCCACGATCATGGTGAACCACTGCGGAAAGCGGGGAGGCCTGGATTTCTGGGGCGGCTCCCGTATCCTGGACCAGAATGGCCGCGAACTTGCCCGCGCCGGCGAACAGCCGGAACTCGTGCTTGCAAGGCTCGACATAACGAATGTCATCGATGCGCGTCGAAACCTGCCCACCTTGCGGGATTCCGACCCGGCGTTCGTGCGCAAGGAGCTCGGCCGGTTCCTGCCTTCCTCACCCGGGTCGTCCCGGCATGAGGCAAGCTAAACCGCACCGTGATCCTTCAGTTCCGTTCCCAGCGCGCAAGCGCGAAAACTCCCGCAGGCGGATTGCAATCCACCTGCGGGAGCCACCGGCCTTGCTTGGATATGGCGGCGACGCGTGCCATCTCCCGGGCATTGTCATCCCTTATCTGCACCTGCCGCTCGATTTGATGGGCTGAAGTGGCGGGCAGCGTACGCTGCCCTTTTCGCCTTTCACCCGAACAGTTGGCCGGGAGGCCGTGGGAGGATTAGCGCGCAAGTCCGAACGCGCTGAAATCGACGCCGAGCGGGCCGGCCAGGTCTTCCGTCGAATCGTGGAGCAGTTCCAGCGCATAGTGCGGGTTATGCACGTGGATGCCCTTGTCGGAGCCGACGAATTTCCAGTTATAGGCGGCCTTCAGCAGGCGCGGCGTCCAGGCGTTGTAGGGCACCGCCTTGCCGTCGGCCTGGTCCGCCACGCCGTCGCCGTTGGCGTCGGTGAAGAAATAGGGATGGTGGCTGCCGTCGTAGAGCATCGGTACGCCCGCCACCTTGCTTGCATAATCCTCCAGCATGCCCTTCAGCCGCCGGGCGTTTTCCGCAATGTCGTGGCGGATGCCCTTCTTCAGGTCGCCGGTGCCGTCGAAGCTGATGCGCGAGATGCGGATATCGGCGGCCGTGCCTGACGTATGACAGGTCAGGCAGGTCTCTTCCGCCACCTGAAGGCTGTGCGGATCATGGCAGGAGACGCAGGTCTCCACGGGCCTGGCATGCAGGAAGCGGCCGGAATAGGTCTTGCCGGCATAGTGGTAGCCGCTGCCGCCGTAGCCGCCGAGCAGGGCCGCCGCGGCCGTGGCATAGTGCGGGTTGATGAAGGTGAGCGCGGGATCGGGCGTGTCGTCGGGCTTGCCCTCGATGGCCTTGCCGACGGTCGCACCGGCCGAGCGTCCCTGATGACAGGTCATGCACGGCACCTCGCCGGCATTGACGGGATGCCTGATGCCGCTCGGCAGGGCGATCTCGGCGATCGATGCCAGGCCCGTATTGTGGCAGGTCTCGCAGTCGACCACGCCGCCGACCGGCACGGGGTGCGCAGGCAGGCCGGGCTCGCTGCCGTCGAGGCCGTGGAACGAGCGGAACCCCGCGCCGGAATGACAGACGGAACAGACCGGGGGAATGACGCCGGCCTCGTTCCAGTAGGAAAACGAGACCGATGCGGAATCCGAATGGCCCGAGCGCGCCCATGCGGCGATATAGTCGCTCTGCGGAATGGCGATCCGCTCCGGCGAGAACGGTCCCGGTTTCGGTATGACGAAGATCGGGACGTTGCCCGCATTGTCGTTCGCCGACTGCGCCTGTACCGTTGTCGTATGGTGCAAAAGCGCGCCCGCGACGGGCGTGAGCGCGAACACAACGGCGGCTGGTATCAGGAATCGGCGCATCGTACCTCACAACGGGCTGGGGATGTGCGGCCTCTGACAGCCGAGGCTAATCGCTTATACCCGTTCGCACAACGTTGCTGCCTTGATCGAAGTCAAGGACGGAGGACGAAACATTGGATTTCCTTGCATCCGGATCGAAAGAGGAAAAGGCGGGCCCGACCATAGAGACCGAGATCACGGATCAGTGCGCGCTCTTCGCGCAGCCGGACGACGATTTCCGCGTGGAGGTCCTGGTCGCGCGCGGCGCGCGGGTCGCGCAGGGCATGCCCGTCCTGCGCTCGCGCAGGCATCCCGAACTGACCCTTGTCGCCCCCGTCGCCGGCGAAGTTGCGGCCATCGATCTCGGGCCTGGCCGGCGGCTGTCGCGGGTGCTGTTCTTCCATGTGCCGGAGGCCGGGCGCCACCAACACGACGTTGCCGCCGCCGGAGGGGGCGATGCGGCGGCGGTGCGGGCGCTGCTGCTTTCCGCGGGTCTCTGGCCGTCGTTCCGCTCCCGCCCCTTCGGCCGCATCCCCGCGCCGGGCGAAACGCCGGCGGCCATCTTCGTCATGGCGCTCGATACCCGGCCGGACGCGCCGTCCCCGCGGCTTGCCCTCGACGGGCGCGAGGAGGATCTTGCGACCGGGTTGTGGGCGCTTGCCGGGCTGACGGAGGGGCCCGTCGTCGTCTGCCAGGACCAGGGCCCTGATATCGGCGGCATGGCCGGCCTCGGCGTACGATGCCACATCAGAAAGGTCGCGCCGGTCCATCCGCACGGCCTTGCGGGATTCCAGCTTGCCGCCTGTCACCCGGCCGGGCCGGAACGCACCGTCTGGGACATCCATGCCGAAGATGTCGCCGGCATCGGCGCGCTGCTGCGCACCGGCCTGGTGCCGGAGACCCGGCTCGTCTCCGTCGCGGGATCGGCCCTGCGGGAGCGGCGGCTGGTCCGCTGCCAGCCGGGGGCGGATCTGCGCGCGCTGAGCTACGACATCGCCCGGCCCGGCCCCCACCGGCTCCTGTCGGGCTCCATGCTCGACGGCGTCGAAAGCCGCTGGCTCGGCCGCTGGCACCGGCAGGTGACGGGCATCGCGGAGGCCTCGCGCGACGACCGCCTGCACTGGTTCTCCGCTGCCCTGCACCGCGCGCGGCGGCCGCTGCCGATCATCCCGACCGCCGCGCTCGACCAGGCTTTCGGCGGCGTGCTGCCGGCCGCCCCGCTGGTGCGCGCCATCGCATCCAACGACGCCGAGACCGCGACCCGGCTCGGGGCATTGTCGCTCACCGAGGAGGACATGGCGCTCGCCGACTACGTCACCGGCGCCTCGCCCCGCCTGTCGGCCATGCTGCGCGGCATGCTCGACCGCATCGCGGCGGAGGAAGCGGCGTGACGCGGGGTCTGTGGGACCGGGAGACGGTGGCGCTGATGCTGCTGGCGGCGGCCATGCCGCTCGTCGTCACCTGGCTGCTGGCGACGGGCACGGCCGGGCTCGTGCGCCTCATCTTCGTGCTGGTCGCCGCCGGGCTCTGGCATCTCGCCTTCATGCTGGCGCGTGCCCAGCCGCCGTCCTTCTCCGGCGCCTTCACGGCGCTGGCGATTACGGTGCTGGCACCCGTCGACCTCGGCCTCGTGCCGATGCTCCTCGGCATCAGCTTCGGCGTCGTCGCGGGCGAGCTGGCCTTCGGCGGCTGGGGGCGCAACGTGGTCAATCCTGCGACGGTCGCCATCACCTTTCTCGGCTTCGGCTTTCCCGCCGCATCCTGGCCGGACCTGCCGGTGCAGCTCGGCTGGTCAGTCGCGGCCGTCGCCGCGATCGGCGGCGTCACGGGCGTGATGTCGTGGCGGGTCGTCGCCGCGGCCGCTGTCGTGCTGGCAGCCGGCTGCTGGGGCCTCGCGCTCGAAATGCCGGTGCTGACGGCGGCGGCGGTGGTGCTGGTCCTTTTGGTCTGCGATCCGGTGGCGAGCGCCGGCACGACGCTCGGGCGCTGGCTCTACGGCCTGCTCTACGGCGCGCTGGTGCTCCTCTTCGCCGTCGGCTGGGATGGCGCGCCGCCGGTCCAGGCCGCGGTCTCGGCGGCGCTCATCGCCTCGCTCGCCGCGCCGCTTCTCGACGAAATCGCCATAAGCCTTTGGCTCGCGTGGAGGAAACGCCTTGGCTGATCTCAACCCCGTCTCCCTCTGGCGCCGCTTCCTGACGTTGCCGAACGAAAGCCGGACGAAGACGCTGGCCGTCGCCTTCCTCGTCTCCGCCGTCTGCGCGGTGCTGGTCACGGTCGCCACCGTCATGCTTCGGCCGATCCAGGCGCAGAACCGGGCGGCCGAGCAGCAGGCGCGCCTGGAGGCACTGATCGCGGCCGTTCCGGGCATCTCGGACCTCATCGCGCAATCGGGCGGCGCCGCGCTCTCGACCGTCGTCATCGATCTTGATGCCGGCGCCGCCGCGAGGGAGGTCACGCCCGAAACGCTTCAGGCCGCGCTCGCCGAGCCGGCGAACTGGACGACGCTGTCGGCCGCCGAGGACATTGCCGGCATCGGCACCCGGCCGGATTACGTCCAGATCTACCTGCTGCGCGACGGCGAGGCCGTCTCTCTCGCCATCCTGCCGGTCGTCGGGACGGGCTATAACGGGCGCATCCAGGCGCTGATCGCGCTGCGCGGCGACATGCGCACGCTCGCCGGCGTCGCGGTGACGGAACAGGCCGAGACGCCGGGCCTTGGCGCGCGCATCGCCGAACCGCTCTGGCAGCAGGGCTTTGCCGGCAAGCGCATCGCCGACGATACCGGCGCCGTCCGCTTCGCGGTCGCGCGCGGCAAGGCGGGCGGCGAGCACGAGGTGGACGGCATCACCGGGGCGACGCGCACCGGCAATGCGATCACCCATATGGTGCGGTTCTGGACCGGCCCGAAGGGCTACGGACCGCTCATGGCGGCGATCCGCCGCGGGGAGTTCTAGCCGATGGCCGCCACGGAAGGGCTCTGGAACACGCTGACCGCCCCGCTCATCCGGCAGAACCCGGTGACGCTGCAGATTCTCGGCATCTGCTCCGCGCTCGCCGTCACCACCTCCCTTGACACCGCACTCACCATGTCGATCTCGCTGACGGTCGTGGTGGTGCTGGCGGCGGGCGTCATCAGCGCCATCGGCCGGCACATCCCCGCCTCGATCCGCCTGATCGTGCAGATCATCATCATCGCCTCGATGGTCATCGTCATCGACCAGGCGCTGCAGGCCTGGTTCTTCGAGCTGAGCCAGCGCCTGTCGGTCTTCGTCAGCCTGATCGCGACGAACTGCATCGTGCTCGGCCGGACCGAGTCCTTCTCGCGCAGCAACCCGCCCTTGCCCTCGATGGTCGACGCCCTCGGCAGCGGGCTCGGCTATTCGCTCGTGCTGGTGGCGATCGGAAGCTGCCGCGAGCTGTTCGGCAGCGGAACGCTGCTCGGCCTTCAGGTCTTTCCGCTGGCCGACCAGGGCGGCTGGTTCACGCCGCTTTCCCTGATGCTGCTCGCCCCCAGCGCCTTCTTCCTGCTCGGCGGGCTGGTCTGGGCGATCCGCAGCCTCTGGCCGGAGCAGGCGGAGGCGCCGGAATTCCCGGCTCATGATCTCGGGGAGGAGCGCTGATGGCCGATCTCGGCGCGCTGTTCCTCAGGGCCGTGTTCGTCGAGAACATGCCGCTCACCTATTTTCTCGGCCTCTGCACCTTCCTGGCGCTGTCGCGGCGCACGGAGACCGCCTTCGGCCTCGGCGTCGCGGTCATCGCCGTCATGGGCGTGACGGTGCCGGCCAACCAGCTCATCTATTCGGCCATGCTGGCGCCCGGCGCCTGGGCCTGGATCGGCATGCCGGATCTCGACCTCTCCTATCTCGCGCTCCTCACCTTCATCGGCGTGGTCGCCGCCAGCGTGCAGCTCCTCGAAATGGTGCTGGAGCGCTACCTGCCGCGCGTGCAGGCGTCCTTCGGCGCGTTCCTGCCGCTGCTCACCATCCATTGCGCCATCCTCGGCGGCAGCCTCTTCATGGTGGAGCGGCGCTACGATCTGGCTGAGGCGACGGTCTACGGCCTCGGCAGCGGGGCGGGCTTCGCGCTTGCCGTCGTCATGCTCGGCGCGATCCGCACGCGGCTCGCCTATGCCGATCTGCCCGTCGGCCTTCGCGGCCTCGGCATCGCCTTCGTGCTGGCGGGCATGATGTCGCTCGGTTTCTCCTCCTTCGCGCAGATGGCGGCGCCATGACGGAGATCGCGCTCGGCACCGCCTTCATCACGCTTCTCGTCGTCGGCCTGACGCTGGCGCTGATCGCCGCACGGAGCCGGCTGCTGCCGCAAGGCATCGTCGCCGTCACCGTGAACGGCGGCAAGCGCATCGACGCGGCGCGGGGCGACCAGTTGCTCTCGGTGCTGCACGAGGCCGGGATCGCCATTCCCGCGGCCTGCGGCGGCAGCGGCACCTGCGGCCTCTGCCGCGTCACCGTCGAGGGGGAGGGGGCGGGCGAATTGCAGGCCACCGAGCGGGGCCTCCTCTCGCCGGCCGAACGCCGCGCCCATGTGCGCCTTGCCTGCCAGACGCGGCTGCGCGGCCCGGTCGAGGTGACGGTGGCGGCGGAGGTGCTGGCCGCCGAATCCTTCCCCTGCCGGGTTCTCTCCAACCGCATGCTGGCGCCGCTGATCCGCGAGCTGGTGCTGGAATTGCCCGAGGGCCGCGACTTCCGCTTCCGCGCCGGCGGCTTCGCGCAGCTTACCGCCCCCGCCTACAGCCTCGATTTCGCCTCGCTCGACATCGACCCCGCCCATGCGCGGGCATGGGAGATCGCCGGCTGGCCGGCGCTGAAATCGGTCTCGCCAAGGCCCGTGGTGCGCGCCTATTCCATCGCGAGCCGGCCGGAGGATGCTGGGCGCATCGTCTTCAACATCCGCCTCGCCGTGCCGCCCGCCGGCCACGAGCACGACATCCCGCCCGGCGTGGTCTCGTCCTACCTGTTCTCGCTGCGGCCGGGCGACACGGTGGAGGCCGGCGGTCCCTTCGGCGAGTTCCATGTGCAGCCGACCGGCCGGGACATGGTCTTCATCGGCGGCGGGGTCGGGATGGCGCCGCTGCGGGCCATGATCCACGAGCAGATCGGCCTCGGCACGACGCGCCGCATGGCCTATTTCTACGGCGCGCGCACGGCGGCCGACCTGTTCTATGTGGAGGAGTTCCGGCAGATCGCGGAAAAGCACCCGAACTTCACCTGGACGCCCGCGCTCTCCGATCCCGCGCCCGGCGACCGGTGGACGGGCGCCACCGGCTTCATCCACGAGACGGTCCGCGCCGCGCTCGCCGCGCATCCTGCGCCCGACGAATGCGAATATTATCTCTGCGGCCCGCCGGTGATGATCTCGGCCGTGCTCGCCACGCTCGAACGCCTCGGCGTCGAGCCGCATTCCATCTTCAACGACGATTTCGGAGGCTGATCCCATGACCTTCAGACCAGATCCGTCCGGCCGTCGCCGCTTCCTCACCCTCGGCGGTGCCGCGCTGCTGCTTGCCAAGGCTCCGGCGCTCGCGCGGGGGCGGCGCCGGTGAAGGCGCTGTCCGGCGCCGCCTTCGGCACGGGCTGGCGCGTCGTGCTGCGCGACGATGCGGACACGTCCGGCCTCAAGGACCGATTGGACGGCACGCTCGATGCGATCGATCGCGCCTTCTCGCCCTGGCGCGGCGACAGCGTGATCGGCCGGTTCAACCGGGGCGATGCCGGGGAGGCGGCCGTGTCCGACGCGGTCGTCGGCGTCACGCGTGCGGCGCTCGCCATCGCCGAGGCGAGCGGCGGGCGTTTCGACCCGACCGTGGGGCCGATGGTTGCGCGCTGGGGGTTCGGCCCGATCGACAGGGGCGAGATGCGGCCTGACGGATGGCGGGAAATCCGGGCGGAGAACGGCCATGTCGCGCGCGCTTCGCCCGGCCTCACGCTCGATTTCTGCGGCATCGCCAAGGGATATGCGCTCGACAGGATGACGGCGGACCTGCTCGACGCCGGCCACGGGGACTTCCTCGTCGATCTCGGCGGCGAGCTTGCCGCGCGGGGGCGGCACCCGTCGGGCCGTGCCTGGCATGCGGGGATCGAGACCCCGCTGCCGGATGCGGACGGCGTGGAAGGCGTGCTCGGGCTCGACGGCATGGCCGTCGCCACCTCCGGCGACCGGCGGAACGGCTACGACCTCGCCGGCCGCCGCTACAGCCACATCATCGACCCGTCGACCCGGGAGCCCGTCGCGGGTGCTCTCGCCTCGGTCTCCGTCCTCATGCCGGCCGCGCTTCACGCCGACGGCTGGGCGACGGCTCTGATGGCGGCCGGTGCCGCGGGGCCGGCGCTTGCGCGAGAGCGGGACATCGCCGCGCTTTTCCTGTTCCGCGCCGGCGGAACGCTCCGGCGCGTGACGACCGGCGCATTCGAACGGCATCTGGTGTGAGGTGAGGACGATGGAAGCGCTTTTTGCAATCGTGATCGTGTGTCTCTCGGCCGGCGGGCTGGCCGTCGGCCTTCTCCTCGGCCGCCGGCCGCTCGCCAGAGGCTGCGAGGGGCTGGCCTGCATCGGCGGCACGCGCTGCGACGGCTGCCCGCATGGCGAGGAAAAGCGATGAACCCGAACGCTGCCGTCGCGCATATCATGCAGACCGATTTCCCCCGGCTTTCGCCCGCCATGCCGATCCGCGAGGCGGTCGCCGTGCTGGCGCGCGCGCTGGTGTCGGCCGCGCCCGTGATCGACGACCGGGGCGCCCTTGTCGGCATCCTCACGGAGAAGGACTGCTTCCGCCCGATGCTCAATGCGAGCTACTACCAGCAATGGAGCGGCAGCGTTGCCGACTATATGAGCGACGCGGTGCGGACGCTGCCGCACGACCTGGACTTCGTCTCGGCGGCCGAGGAATTCCTTGCCCGTTCGCACCGCGTCTATCCCGTCATGCGCGACAGCGTGGTGATCGGCCTGCTCGACCGCTCCGACCTGCTGGCGGCGATCCTGGCAATGTCCGAGCTACGATCCGGTTATCAGAACTAGGAGCGGTGGGTCATATCCCTTCAGGACTGCACGTTCGACCGAACCTGGCGTAGAGGTCGGAATGCTGATCGAGGTCGACGCGTTCGCCTCCAACGAGACGGCGGACTCTGCCTTCGATGAGGCGCACAGCGACGCATGGGACATCATCGATGCGCACCCCCCGGAGTTGGCGGCTTCGGATGGCGCAGCACGTCGCGCTTTCCTTGGCCAGCTCGGCACATCCCGTGCGCCGTCGGGTATGGTTCAGAAAAGCGAATGCGGCGGCTTGACGTCGCCTTCCGCATAGCGCGACAGGCGCAGGTCGTGGAGGTCCATCGGCGGCTGGCCGGTGGCAAGCCAGTCCGCCAGGGTCTTGCCGACGATCGGGCCCAGCGCGAAACCGTGGCCGCAGAAGCCGGTCGCGATCATCAGGCCGCTCGGGGCGGCCGGCGCGTCCAGCACCGGGATGCCGTCCGGCAGGACATCGATGCCCCCGGCCCAGCGCTCCACGATCTGCACGTTCCTCTGCGAGGGCAGGGCCTTTTTCAGCCGGGCGATGCAAACGCGGATATCGGCGTCGTTGGCGGACAGGAGCGGGTCGCGGACGCCCACCAGATGGCCGTTCGCCCGCGTTTCCGACCCCGGCAGCCGCTGCCGGATATCGTCGAGAAGGGCACCGTTCAGCTTGAAATTGAAGGACCGGTAGTGCTTCAGCAGCGGTCCCATATACCATTCCAGGGCGCGCAGATGGCCCAGCGTGACATCGACGTCGACGCGCGCGTCGTTGGCCAGGTTGAAGCTGCCGTCGCTGCGCTGGCGCCAGCCGATCCCGCCGCCGATGCAGGCGACCGCGCCCACGGCCGGGCCCGGCGATGTCCGTGCCACCGTTCCCCGCACCTGGTGCTGCGGCAGGGTGATGCCGAGGGACTTCAACACGCGCCAGCTCGCGGCGCCCGCGGTGCAGATGATGCGGTCGCTGCGGATCTCGCCACGTTCGGTTCGCGCCGCGACCACCTTGCCGCCGGCCACGTCGATGCCGGTCAGGCCGCATCCCTCGATGAACCGGGCCCCCATTTCGGCCGCCCTGCGGGCAAAGGCCGGCGCCACCACGCGTGGTTCGGCCTGGCCGTCGCTCGGCGTGAAGAGCCCGCCGATCTGCGGCGCCTCGAAACCGGGCACCAGCGCCCGCACCTCGCCCGCCGAAAGAAGGCGGGTGTCGACCCCGTGCTGCCTGGACGTTTCCAGGCAGGCCTCGTACCGCGCCATCTGTACGGCGTCGTGCCCGACATAGAGGCAGCCGCCCTGCCTCCATCCGATATCCGTCTGAAGCTCTTCCTGGAGGGTGAGCCACAGGCGGTTGCCGGCAATCGCAAGCGGCATCTCGGAGGGATCGCGCCCCTGCTGGCGCACGAAGCCCCATGCGCGGGTCGATTGCTGCCCGGCGATGCGCGATTTGTCGAGGACGACGGCCTTGATGCCTCGCCTGGCAAGATAATAGGCCGTGGCGCAGCCCATGATGCCCGCGCCGACGATCACGACGTCGGCGCGCTGCGGCAGGGCAAGGGAACTGGTTTCCGGCTGGATGCCGGTCTCGGCGATGGCGCTCATGGCAAGCCTGTGTCCTGATTGTCGAAGGGGATCGGAGGGGCTGGCCACCGGCCTGCCGAAACGGACTATGGCAAGTCGGCGCTGGACAATCCAATGTCCATTGTGCAACAGATTTATCCGGAAAACGGATAAATAAGGTCGGCCGATGTCCAGGCGATTCCCTCCGCTGGCCGGCTTGCAGGCCTTTCTGGCCGTGGCGCGAACCACGTCCTTCAGCCAGGCGTCCGAGGTCCTGCACATCAGCCAGAGCTCGATCAGCCGGCAGATCCTGCAACTGGAAAACCACTTTCGCACCACGCTTTTCCTGCGCACCACGCGCCGTGTCGTCCTCACCGATGCCGGGCAGCGGCTTCTGCCCTATATCGAGCAACTGGTCGCCTTGCTGCTCCAGGCCGATCAGGTCGTGATGCAGCAGCCGCAGAGCGTGACCCTGCGCGTCCATCCCTCCCTTGCCATCCGCTGGCTGATGCCGCGCCTGCCGGAGTTCTACCGCGAGCATCCCCATGTGCGCGTCAACCTCGATACCGCCTGGAGCCGCAGGCCCGACTTCGAACTCGAGGGGATCGAAGGCATGATCGAATACGGGGTCGGCTCATGGCCCAATCTCACCGAGGACCGGCTGTGGGAGGAGCATTTGACGCCGGTCTGCCGGCCGGGCCTTGTCGACGATCTGGCAAGCCGCGGGAGCCTCGACGGCCTCGTGCTTCTGCACATGGACCGGAACCACGAGACCTGGGAACGCTGGGCCGAACGGGCGCAGATCTCCCTTGCCGGGGCACGGCATCTGGTGTTCGACACGCTGGATCTCGCGGTGACGGCCGCCCAGCAGGGCCAGGGCCTTGCGCTCGCCGATCTTGCGCTGGTCGGTGCCGCGGTGCGCGGCGGGTTGCTGGTGCAGGCCCATCCGGTCCGGCTCGATGCCGGTGCGGGCTACAGCCTCATCGCACCGAAGGCCTCAAGTCGCCTCGACGGTTTCTCCCGCCTGCGCGAATGGCTGAAGCAGCAGGCGGAGGCGACGCGCCGCGAGCTGTCGGAAATGTCGAACCCTTGACGGTGCCCGAAAGCCCGCGGCTATGAGGAGCCCCTGCGCAACACCTTTCCGGGGTTGAGGAGCGCCGACGCGTCGAGCGCGGCCTTGATCCCGTGCATCAGCGCCATCTTCACCGGGTCCGACACGGCCGACAGCGCCTCCACGCGCTTGGTGCCGATGCCGTGCTCGGCAGAGAAGGATCCCCCCATCGCGGGGATACCCCTGTACACCGCCCTCTCAAGGGCCGCCGCCTTTTCGGCGGCAATGTCGCCGCCGGCCATGTTGAGGACGATGTGGAGGTTCCCGTCGGCAAGGTGGCCGAAGACATAGGGATCAATGGCGGCGTCCACCGCCTTCAGCTCCGCAAGGCAGCGGTCGAGATAGGGCGCAATCTCGGAAAGGGGGACCGAGACGTCGTAGGACGGCGCGTTGGGATATTTGCGGTAGATGAGGTCCGTGTCTTCGCGAAGCCGCCAGAGGTCGGCCTCCTGCGCGCCGGAAAGGGCAATCACGGCCGAGGCGTCAGGGTGGGCTGCCGCAACGTCCTCGTAGATGCGGCCAAGCTCCGATTGCAGCGCGGCCTCCTCGGCGCCGCCGAGCGTGACCAGGAGGTTGACCGGATGGCCGGTCTCGTACCCCCCGGCCGGCCATCGATGATGGCCGGAGGTCAGGCGGAAATAGGTCCTCCAGATCGCCTCGGCCGCGCGCAGATGACCATATTCGGCATCGAGCCCGTGGTGGACCGTTGCGAGCGCGGCATCGACCGACGGCAAGCCGAACAGGGCCGTCGCCGTGGCGGCGGGCTGGGGTTCGAGCTTGACGGCAAGGCGGGTTATGATGCCGAGCGTGCCTTCCGCCCCCACGAAGAGATGTTTCAGGTCATAGCCCGCGGCGTTTTTCACCACCCGGGTCAGGTCGGAATAGATCGAGCCATCCGCGAGCACGGCTTCCAGGCCGAGAATGCGATGCCGCATGACGCCGAACCGGAAGGCCGCGATGCCCCCGGCATTCGTCGAGGCCATGCCGCCGATCGTCGCCGAGCCGCGCGACGGCAGGTCGATCCCGGTTTCGAGGCGATGTTCCGCGGCGGCCGTCTGCAGCGCCTGCAGCGTCACGCCGGCCTCCACGACAGCAACGCGTTCGACGGGTGAAATGTGAATGCGATCGAGGCGGGCGGTCGAAAGCACCAGGTCGCCCGGCCGCGAGATCGCCCCGCCAACGAGCCCGGTTCGTCCTCCCTGGGGAACGAGCGGAACCCCGCCGGCAAGGCAACACCTGACGACGGCCGCAACCTCCTTGGTCGTTCCCGGAAACACGACAAGGCCCGCTCCAAGGTTTTCGGCGGCGATTCCGTGGTCGATCGCGGAAATGGCCTCGCCTTCCCTGAGATACCGTTCGCCGACGATTTTGCGGATCTCGGCGGTGAAATCGGGCGGCAGTCGAGGCATTCGATGTTTCCTGTCGATGGAGGCGGGAACGGCGAGAAGGCTTGCGGCAGGATGTTCAGGGCGCGTAGGTCCATGAGGCGTTCCTTCCGGAATGTCCTGTGGTTCGGGATGTTCGGCCTACCGGGGCAGGTAGCGCGTGAGATGGGCTTCGAGGAGCCGGACGAGGGTGATCAGCACGAGGTTGATCAGCAGATAGAGCACGCCGGCGATGGCGAAGACCTCCAGGATCGCAAAGGTCTGGCTCATCAGGCGCTTTGCGTGGCCGGTGATTTCCAGCACGGTGATCGTGGAGGCGAGGCTCGTTCCCTTGACGACGAGGACGAGTTCGTTGCCATAGGCCGGCAGGGCCTGCCTTATGGCGAGGGGGAACGTGATCCGGCGAAAGCAGAGGAGCCGCGACATGCCGCAGGCCTGCGCCGCCTCGACGAGCCCGCCCGGGATGGACATGAGGCCGCCGCGCAGGATCTCCGACGTGTAGGCCGCCGTGTTGAGTGCCAGCGCCATGACGGCGCAATGGACGCCGTCGCCGACGATCCACCAGAGGACGGGGTTGTCGCGCACGAAGGCGAGCTGGCCGAGGCCGTAGTAGAAGAGGAAGAGCTGGACCAGCAGCGGCGTGCCCCGGAAGACGGTGCTGTAGCCCTTGGCAAAGCCGCTGACCAGGCGATTCTTCGACAGGCGCATGACGGCGAGCGCGAGCCCGAGATTGAAGCCGATGGCGACCGAGGCGAGGGTCAGGAGGGCGGTCAGCCCCAATCCCTTGGCGAGGGTCGGCACGGCGAGGCGGATGAAGTCCAGATCCATGGCCTATTTCCTCGTACGGGGGCGCAGAAGGCGCTCGATCCAGTCGAAACCACCCTGGCTGACCAGCGTGATGGCGAGGTAGACGACGGCGGCGATGAAGTAGAAGACGAAGGGGCTGCGGGTGGATCCGGCCCCGACGGAGGCGGCGCGCATCAGTTCCTGCAGGCCGACGACGGAGACGAGGGCCGTGTCCTTGATGGTCGTCTGCCAGACATTGTTCATGCCGGGCACGGCGATGCGCAGCATCTGCGGCGCGATGATGCGGCGGAAGATGCGCCCGCCCGGAATGCCGAGCGCCCGCGCCGCCTCGACATGGCCGCCGGGAATGGCGGCGAGCGCGCCGCGCACGACCTCGGTCGAATAGGCGCCCGATATGGCCGCGATCGCGATGACGGCGATGACGAAGGCATAGCCGTTGCCGGCCAGCCCCTCATAGCCGAAGGCGGCGGCGACCTGTGCCACGAACTCCACGGAGGAAAAGAAGAGAAGATAGATGATCAGCAGTTCCGGCACGCCGCGCACGATCGACGTGTAGAAATCCACGGCCAGCGTCAGCGGAAAGAGTCGCGCCCACTTGATGAGGCCGCAGGCAACGCCGATGACGATGCCGAAGGCCATGCTCGCGACCCCGAGGGCGATGGTGACCGCCGCGCCGCGCAGGATCGCGGCGATCCAGCCGCCCTCCCATACCTGCCATAATCCAAGTTCCATCGAACCAGCCCAAACCTGTCTGTTGTCCTGTCAGAGGGGCGTCTCCCGGAAAGAAGCGGCCTTGCGTCCGTCCTCGTCCGGGAGACGCCGTGTCGGCGCTACTGGCAGGGACGGGAGATGTCCGTCTTGAACCAGGTCTCGCTCGCCTTGCCGATCGAGCCGTCGGCGACCAGTTCACAAAGTGCCTTGTCGACGCGGGCCTTCAGGTCGGTGTTTTCCTTAGCGATGCCCACGCCGATGCCTTCGCCGAGCGTCGGATCGGAAGAGCTGGCGATCTTGACGTCGACAAGCTGGAAATCCTTGCCTTCGGGCTTGGCGAGAAAGTCGTCGAGGGCGGAGACGTCGGAAAACGCCGTCTCGACACGACCGCTGGCCAGGTCGATCTGCATCTGGTCGAGCGTGTCGTAGGTCTTCAGGTCGGCATTCGGCGCGTTCTTCTCGAGGTAATGGGCATGGGTCGTGCCGGCCTGCACGCCGACCTTCCTGCCGTCGAGCGCCTTGATCAGGCTGTCGAAGTCCTCGATGCCGGCGAGATCGGAGCCCTTCGGCGCGACGAACATGTTGGCAAGCTCGGCATAGCCGATGGAGAAGTCTATCTCCTTCCTGCGGTCCTCGGTGATCGACATGCCCGAGATGATGACGTCGAAGCGCGTGGCCTTCAGGGCGGGGATGAGGCCGTCGAAGGCCTGGACGACGAACCGGCACTTCAATTCCAGCTTGGCACAGAGCAGGTTTCCGACATCGGCGTCGAAGCCGGTGACGTTGCCGGCCGCATCGGCCATGCTCCACGGCGGATAGGCGCCCTCTGTTCCGATCGACAATTCGCCCTCGGCGGCCTGGGCCGCCGTGAGGCCGGCGGCGAAGAAGGTGGTGAGCAGCAGACTTTTCAGCTTCATGTTTTGGTTCCCCATGTTGAGCATCGTTATTGAGCGGGTCGAGCCGGCGGCCGTCAGAACGTCCGGGCCAGGAACTGGCGCATGCGTTCGGAGCGCGGATTGGTGAAGACATCCGCCGGGGCACCCTCCTCCTCCACCTTTCCCTGGTGGAGGAGGAGGATCTTGTGCGAGACCTCGCGCGCGAACTGCATTTCGTGCGTCACGAGGATCATCGTGTTTCCTTCTTCGGCCAGTTGCCGGATCACCCGCAGGACCTCGCCGACGAGCTCGGGATCGAGCGCGGAGGTCGGTTCGTCCAGCAGGATGAGCTTCGGGCGCATGGCGAGCGTGCGGGCGATCGCGGCCCGCTGCTGCTGGCCGCCCGAGAGCTGGCCGGGATACTGGGCGTGCTTTTCGGAGAGGCCGACCTTCTTCAGGAGGGCGTGGGCGTGGTCGATGGCCGCCTGCCGCCCCTCCTTCAGCACATGCAGCGGCGCCTCGATGATGTTCTCGAGCACGGTCATGTGCGGCCAGAGGTTGAAGTTCTGGAACACCATGCCGACGCGCGAGCGGATGCGCTCGACCTGCCGCATGTCGGCCGGCACGGCGCTGCCGTCCGCCGCCTTCTTCATGCGGATCTCCTCGCCGTCGATGACGATGCGCCCGTCGTTCGGCTGTTCGAGCAGGTTGATGCAGCGCAGGAACGTGCTCTTGCCCGAGCCGGAGGAGCCGATCATCGACACGACCTCGCCCGGCTGTGCGGAGACGCTGACGCCATTGAGCACGGCAAGCGGACCGAAGCGCTTGTGGATGTCGTGGACCTCGATCGCCGGCCGCTCGTGGAGCCTCGGGCCGACGGCATCCCGATGGGCGACGACGGCAATGGCCGCGGCGGCGGGGACCGGCTTTTCCACCCCCACCCCGCCGATGGCCTTGAGGTCGGCGAAGGCGCGGTCGAAGTGGCGCAGAGCGGTTTCCAGGCAGGTGCGCTGCCAGTCCGCATCTTCGGGGATGAAGGCGGCGCGCAGGGTCTGCTTGATCCTGCCGCCGAGCGGCGTATCGACCTTGCCGTAAAGGTGGAGCCAGTTGTCCGCCTGGACCGCATCGGAGACGGCGGCGCCGTCGAGCGTTCCGCATTCGACCACGAGCGGCAGGATGCGGGCATTCGGCAGCGCCTTTCGCACGGCAGCCGAGACATAGCCGGTCGCCGTCGCGGCGATGCCGGTATCCGTCGTCGCATTCGCGTCGGTGACGACGACCGAGAGGGCGGGGCCGAAGATGCGCCGCCCCCAGTCCAGCCCGGCATGCTCGCTTTCGGCGACCGAGAGCAGCGCGGGATAGCCGTAGGGACCGGCCCCCGTATGTAGGTCGAAGACGACGACCTCGGCGGCCTGCTGCGCGAAGGTGGAGAGGATGTCGACAAGCGTGCGGTTGGACCAGACGGGGCCGGCGCCGCCATAGAACAGGCCGTCGGGAAAATCGTACTGCCCGGCTTCGATGACCGGGGCGAGGCCGGCATAGCCGCCGGACCGCTGCTTGGCCGCCTCGTAGCGCTCCGTCGCCGCGTCGCGCTCCGCACCGTCGAGGGCCGGACAGACGAGCGCGTCGTGCAGGGCGGCATAGCGCTCGTTCCTCGGCGGGGCCTGCTGCCAGTCGATGAAGTTGCGGTTGAGGTCGACATTGTCCTCGTTCACCCGGCGCGACCAGGCGGTCCCCCAGGGGTTGATGAGATGGATCGCGAGGACGGCCGTGTCGTCGGGGAGCTGCCAGGGAGCGTTCTGGCAAAGCCATGCGGTCTGGCAGGCCGAGCCGAAGGGACCTTCGACGCCGTGCGTGCCGGAAATCAGCACCATGAGCTTGCGGGCGTCGTTGCGCCCGAGATAGGCGACGTCGGTGGCGAGCCGCTCGCCATCAGGCCCGTGCAGCGGGTGCAGGTATTCGACCAGGCTGGCCCCCGCGGTGCGCGCGGTGGCAAGGAACCGGGCGCGCAGGGCGGAAAAATCACCGGCGAAGAGACCGGACGGCGTTGAAGGCGACATGCGAGGGGGCTCCCGGTTGGCTTTGTGCAGGCTGGCATTGGCGCTCATTGTTCGCTCCCGCGGGACCGTTGTCCGGCCCCTGTTCGTTTCGGTTCGAGGGACGCCGCAGGCGGAACGCCGAGCGCCGCGCGCAGGGCCGTGCAGGCCGGGTCGCCGTAGCGCGAGGGATCGAGGCCGGCGATATGCGGATCGAGCGGGATTGCGTCACGGGGCATTTTCGTCACGGGTTCTCCTTCGGGGGACTGGGCACCCCTGGTTCAGGCCGCAGCCTCTTGTTCGCAGCGCTCAGAGATCGAGCACGATCGAGGATTTCGGCCGGGTACAGCACAGCAGCACCCGATCGTCCGGCATCACGTCGAGCGGCTCCTCGAAATAATCGACCTCGCCCGAGACGAGGCCGTGCTCGCAGGTCCCGCAAACCCCCGCCCGGCAGGAGAATTCGGGCTCGATGCCCTGCGCCTCCAGGAAGGCGAGGATGGATTGGCTCGTTCCGTCCCAGGCAAGGCTTCGCCCGGACTTCTGGAGGACGATGCGCAAGCCGTCCCCTTCGGCGGCATGGCCGGCGACGGGCGGCGCCACGGGGCGCGGCGCCGGCTGCCCGGCCTCCGACAACAGGCTCGCCGGGCCGAAGAATTCGTAGGCGATGCGCTCCTTGCGCACGCCGAGGCCGGTTAGGATGCCGTAGAGCGCCTGCATGAAGGGAGGTGGGCCGCACATGTAGATGTCGTAGTCGTCGAGCGGCAGGAGACGCTGGAGCGTGGCGCGCGTCAGGAAGCCCGCCGAATGGCACCGCATCGCATCGAGATCGTCGTCCGCCGCGAAACGGTAGCAGAAGTGCACGGCAATGCCGGGCCTGAGGCTCGCCAGGTGCTCGACCTCCTCGCGCAGCGCATGGACCGCCGCGCTGTCGCAGGCATGGATGAACCAGACGGGTCGGTCGCTTTCCCGCGCCAGCACATCCAGCATCGAGACCGTCGGCGTCAGCCCGACACCGCCCGACAGCAGCACGACGGGCCGGCCGCTTGCGACATCGAGCTTGAAGGCGCCGCGCGGCGGGTCGATCTCGACGATGGCGCCGGGCTCGATCTCGTCATGCAGCCAGCAGGAGCTCAGGCCCTGCGGAACGTCCTGCGCCGGCGCGGCCTCGCGCTTCACGGTGATCCGGTACGTGCCCGCCTCGCGCGGGGAGGAGGAGACCGTGTAGTTGCGCAGGACATGTCCTCCCTTGCGGTCGGGAACGCGCATCGTGAGGAACTGTCCCGCCTCGAACGGCCGCCAATGCTGCCGCTCCAGAGGGGCGAGGCGGAAAGACGTGATGGTGGCGCTTTCGCGCACCTTCGAGACGATTGCGAAGGGGCGGAAGCGCGAGGCCGCGGCATCGAGCATCTGGATCGATCCTTATTCGGCCGCTTCGCTGGTCGTGCCGGTCTGCGCCTCGGCGGCAATCAGCTGGGCCAGCTTGCGGCGGAAGCGCATCGGGCCGACGTCGATCTTCAGGTCGAGGTTCGGCGTCTGCATGTTGGCCATCCCCTGATGGACCGCCTCCAGCACGATGCGGTCCTCCTCGAAGGCGCCGCGGACGGATTTGGCGAAGCTTTCCGAAACTTTGGCATCGTCGGGCGCGAAGTTGCGCATCTGGAACCAGTAGTACTTCGTCCGGTTCTCATCGACCGGCGTCATGAAGTTGTAGCTGTCCATGAGGAATGTGTTTTCCGGCAGCACGCGGCCTTCGCCGCCGGTATGGGCGGGTGCGAAGATCGCCTTGATGATGGCGTTGCTCGGATAGCGCACCTCGTAGTGCTGCTTGCGGTCGGTGTTGCCCTCGAACTGCAGGAAGGGCGCGTAGAACGGTGCCGGCTCCGAATCGATCATCCAGCGCCAGACGGTCACGCCGTCGTCCTTCACGGTCGTCTGGAGCGGCGTTTCCTCGCAGGCGGAGCTTGCGAAGGAGGACTGGTGGACCCAGGCGACATGCGAGGGATCGAGCAGGTTGTCCGTCATGTAGAGGTAGTTGCAGTTGAGCGTCATGGACTCGCCGCGATTGATGCCCCAGGACGGGTCGTCGAAATACTCGACCTCGAAAATGTCCTTCGGGTCCGCCTTGTCGGCATCCCCCATCCAGATCCAGAGCAGGCCGTAGCGCTCGTGGACGGGATAGGAACGCACCCTGGCGACATGGGGGATGCGCTCGGCGCCGGGAACCCGCGTGCAGGTGCCGGAACAGTCGAAGGTCAGGCCGTGATAGCCGCATTCCACGTCGTCGCCCTTGATGCGGCCCATGGAGAGCGGCAGCTTGCGATGGGGACAGGCATCTTCGAGCGCCGCCGCGCCTCCGTCCTGCTTGCGGTAAAGGACGATGTTTTCGCCGAGGATCGTGACGGGTTTCAGCGCGCGGTCGACCTCATGGTCCCAGGCTGCGACGTACCAGGCATTCTTGAGAAACATCTCGCTCTCCTTGCGTTTTGCTAAGCGAGTGTTTGTCGTTTTTCGCGTGCCAACAAGTTGCCAGCGCCTGCGTTCTTTTTTAGAAATTCTAAATTGGAACGACCTGTCCTGGAGGGACCTGCCATGCCGAACCCGTCCTTGCGCGGCCTGCAAGCCTTTGAGGCGATCGGGCGATGTGGCTCGGTCAGCGCCGCTGCTGCCGATCTCGGAGTATCGCCCGGGGCGGTCAGCCAGTTGGTGCGAAACCTGGAGCAATGTCTCGGCTTGACGCTCCTGGAGCGGCGGGGGCGGCGCGTCGAGCTGTCGTCATGGGGGCGGCTGTATTACCGCGAGGTGGCGAAGGGTTTTCAGCAGCTTTCCCATGCCGCCAACGTTCTGACGCGTGCGAGGAACGAGACCGGCATCGTCCTCAGCGCCTTGACGTCGGTTGCCAGCAGGTGGGTCAGCCGCAAAATCTTCGACTGGCAGTCCCTCTGTCCGGAATCGAATGTACGCATCCTCGGGCAGGACGAAGAGCCGCGTATCGGCATTGAGCAGGTGGATTTCCGCATCACCTATGGTCGGCGCTCTTATGCCCACGAACACGTCGCCACTCTGTTCACCGACTGGGTCGTGCCGGTCTGTTCGCCCGCGCTCATCGCAAATCGCGTTCTCGACTGTCCGCAGGACATCCTCAAGTTCCCGCTGCTCAATGTGGAATGGGAAGCGGACTACAAGGCTTCCCCGCAATGGAAGGACTGGGCCAGCTTGATCGATGCCGATGGCCGGCAGACGTTTTCCGGCCTTTCCTTCACCTTGTCGAGCAGTGCCATCGACGCCGCCGCCAATGGCAGGGGATTCGTTCTCGCACAAGTTTCCATGGTGCAGGACGAGGTCGCTGCCGGCAGTCTGGTGGTTCCGTTCGATATTCGCATGAAGCTGCCCGAAAGCTACTATCTGGCGTGGGACAGGACCGCCCTCGAAAAGCCGTTCGGCCAGAGGTTCCACAAATGGCTGGTTGGTATTGCAAAGCAACAGGATACCATCTCGGTACCGGCTCAGGTTCGGTCAAGCTGAAGTCAGCAGCATAAGGGTTCGGCTTAAAATAAGGCTTTCGCCGAGGTCCTCGCCGCAACCGGTAGTCCGGTTGCCCAACCCGCGCCTCAGGGCGCAAAAGAAACGGTCGAGGCTCTGATCGCCGCTGGATGAAAACGCAGCGGCGGCCGTGCGCGATGCGCCGGGCGGCGAGGATGCCGCCGTGATCCGTAAGAAGGCAACGGCGCTGGAGGAGAAGGCCGCGGCATTGGCGCAGTCTTCCGTCTCTCCCGGTGCTGCGGCGTCCGCGCCGACGGAAGACGGAGGGCCGCAGCGAAAATTCGGCAACGGGGCATGAAGCCGCGTTGCCGGATACCGGTCGCAGCCACATATATATTGCAGTTCAATGATTTCCGGAGCCCGTCGTGAAAAATCCCTATGAGGTTCTCGGCGTGCCGTCCACCGCGACGGCGGCCGAGATACAGAGTGCCTACCGAAAGCTCGCCAAGAAACTGCACCCGGACCTCAACCCGGGCGACAAGGCGGCGGAGGAAAAGTTCAAGGAGGTCGCTGGCGCCTACGATCTTCTTGGCGATGCCGACAAGCGCAAGCGCTTCGATGCCGGTGAGATCGATGCCTCCGGCGCCGAACGTCCGCCGCGCCAGAACTACTACCGCGACTATGCCGGCGCGCAGGCGGAGCACCCTTACGCGGATGCCTCCGGCTATGCCGACTTCATGGACAGCGACGACATCTTCGCCGACCTCCTGCGCCGCAGCCAGAGGGGGCGGGCGAACCGTCGCGGCGAGGACATGCACTACCGGCTGGAGATCGGCTTTGCCGATTCCATCGCCGGGGCGACGCGGCGCATCACCCTGCCGGATGGCGGCACGCTGGACGTGAAGATCCCGCCGGGCCTCGTCAGCGGCCAGACGATCCGCCTCAAGGGCAAGGGCGCGCCGGGCTTCGGCACCGGCGGGCCGGGCGACGCGCTGATCGAGGTGGAGGTCCTGCCCGATCCGCGCTTTGCCCGCGATGGCGACGACATCACGATCGAGCTGCCCGTCTCCCTGAGCGAGGCGGTGCTCGGCGGGCGCGTGCGTGTTCCGACGGCGACCGGTGCCGTGACCATGGCCGTGCCGAAGGGCTCCAACACCGGCACGACGCTGCGGCTGAAGGGCAAGGGTGCCCCGAAACGCGGCGGCGGTTTCGGCGACCAGTTCGTCAAGCTGAAGGTCGTCCTGCCGAACAAGCCCGATCCCGAGCTTGAAGCCTTTGTTGCCGGCTGGGAAAAGGGCAAGTCGTTCAATCCGCGCGAGGAGGGCTGATCATGGCCATGACCAGAGAGGAATTCCTGAAATCCTCCGGCCTCAAGATGCAGGTGCTGGAGTTGTGGATCGAGCAGGAATGGCTGGTGCCGGAGAGGACGCCGTCCGGCCTGCGCTTCCGGGAGATCGACGTCGCCCGGGCGCGGCTGATCGGCGAGCTGCAGTCCGGCATCGGCGCGAACGAGGCGGGCATCGACGTGATCCTGCATCTCATGGACCAGTTGCACGGCATGCGCCGGGCGCTCGCGGAGCTGCGGCGGGAAATGGGCAAGGCGGACGTCTGACGGCGGATCGTCATGCAAAACGGAAAGGACAGGATGATGGGGCAGAACCGAAGCACGACGGAACCGCCCGGCCTTGCGGAATTCGGGCCATGGCTGGCCCAGGCCTCGATCCTGGTCGTCGACGAGCCCGGCATCTGCAACCTCCGCCGCCGACGGCGACATCACCTTCAACGGCAGGAAACCGGAATTCGTCGTTGAGGACGCGTTCGACACGGTTTGACCCACTTCAACCCAAGGGAGAAGCAGCATGAGCGACAAGGTCAGGGAAAACATGGAAGTCATCGGCGCCGACGGCGTGCATGTGGGCACTGTCGACCGCGTGGAAGGCAACCGCATCAAATTGAAGAAGAGCGACAGCTTCGGCCGTCATGAAGGCCACCACCACTATATCGAGATGGGCTTCGTGGCGGGCGTCGAGGGCGACAAGGTGCGCCTGTCGGCCAATGCCGATATCGCCGTCACGCTGGAAGAGGAAAAATCCGGCCGTCCGGTCGACCTCTGACCGGCAACGGGCCGGCTCTCCTCCAGCCGGCCCGTTTCTCCTTCAGCGCAAGGTGCCTGCCATGGAAAACTACGACCTCTATCTCAATCCCGAGAAGCCGGCGATCGGCCTCTATGTGCGCGCCGGTGCGGGTCTGCCCGACATTGCCGATGCGAAGGACTGGATTTTCGATGGCACGGCGGAAAAAGACTCGCTACCTTCCGACGTGGTGAAGGCCGTCGAGGCGAACGGGCACGCCTTCCGCGACATGGATTGAGCATGGATGCAGTCTTACCCTCCGTCGTCCCGCAGCCGGTCGCGGCGCGGCTGACGCGCGCGGCCATCTTCCTTGTCGTGACGCTTGCGCCCGGCCGCGAAGCCGAGGGCGCGGTGAAAACGCTCTGCGCCGATCTTTCCGGCCTCTTGCGTGCCGTCGGCTTCCGCGATCTCGAAGGCGGGCTTTCCTGCGTGCTCGGCATCGGTTCGGATGCCTGGGACCGTCTCTTCGGCACGCCGCGCCCGAAGGATCTCCATCCTTTCCGCGAAATCCGCGGGCAGCACCATGCCGTCGCCACGCCCGGCGATCTCCTCTTCCATATCCGCGCCACGCGCATGGACCTCTGCTTCGAGCTGGCGACCCAGATCATGCGCCGGCTGGCGGGCTTCGTTGCGACCGAGGACGAGGTGCACGGCTTCAGCTATTTCGACGACCGCGATCTCATCGGCTTCGTCGACGGCACGGAAAATCCCGTGGATGCGGCCGCCGCGGCCGCCACGATCATCGGTGCGGAAGATCCGGATTTTACCGGCGGCAGCTATGTGATCGTGCAGAAATACCTGCACGACCTTGCGGCCTGGAACCGCGTGCCGGTCGCCGAGCAGGAGAGGATCATCGGTCGCGAGAAGCTTTCCGACATCGAGCTCGACGACGCCGCCAAGCCGAGCTATGCCCATAATGTCCTCACCTCCATCGAGGAGAACGGCGAGCCGTTGGAGATCCTGCGCGACAACATGCCCTTCGGCGATGTCGGTAAGGGCGAGTTCGGCACCTATTTCATCGGCTATGCGCGCTCGCCGCGGCGCATCGAGATGATGCTGGAGAACATGTTCATCGGCCGCCCGCCGGGCAATTACGACCGGCTGCTCGACTTCAGCCGCGCCGTCACCGGAACGCTGTTCTTCGTTCCCTCCGCCTCGTTCCTCGACGCGGTGACGTCCGATACCGCAGCGGCGGCGCCTGCGGCGACGGACCAGCCGCCATCGCGCAGCGACGGATCGCTCGGCATAGGCTCTCTCAGGAAAGGGGTTACCCATGAATAACCTGCACCGTGAACTCGCGCCCGTTTCCGAGGCAGCCTGGACGGAAATCGAGGAAGAGGCGGCGCGCACGCTCAAGCGCCATCTTGCCGCCCGGCGGGTCGTCGACATGGTCGGCCCGGCGGGCCTCGGCCTTTCGGCGGTCGGCACCGGTCATGTCATGCCGATCGCGCCGCCGGCCGAAGGCGTGCAGTCGGTGAGGCGCGATGTCAAGGCGCTCGTCGAGCTGCGTGTGCCCTTCCAGCTCTCGCGCAACGCAGTCGACGATGTGGAGCGCGGCGCGCTCGACAGCGACTGGTCGCCCGTCAAGGAGGCGATGCAGAAGATCGCCTTCGCCGAGGACCGCGCCGTGTTCGACGGCTATGCGGCCGCCGGCATCGAGGGCATCCGCGCTGCGGCGAGCAATCCTGCCGTACCGTTGCCGCAAGGCGTGAAGCGCTATTCGGACGCGGTGGCGCGCGCGGTCGGCCGGCTCCGGCTTGCCGGCGTCGAAGGCCCTTATGCGCTCGTGCTCGGCGGCGATGCCTACATGGCCGCGAGCGGGGGCAGCGACGACGGCTATCCGGTCTTCCACCATATCGAGCGCATCGTCGACGGCGGCATCATCTGGGCGCCGGCCATCGAGGGCGGCCTCGTCCTGTCGTTGCGCGGCGGCGATTTCGAACTGACCGTCGGTCAGGATTTTTCCATCGGCTATCTCGGCCATTCCGCGACCACCGTCGACCTCTACGTGCAGGAGAGCTTCACCTTCCGCACGCTGACGACGGAAGCGGCCGTGGCGCTTTCGCCGGAGTGACAGGACGAAAGGAGGTTGGCGTGGCGGCAAGCGACGATCACCACGTCGTCATCGTCGGTGGCGGTTTCGGCGGGCTGGAGGCGGCGCGCCATCTGGCGGCTGGTCCGTTCCGTATCACGGTGCTCGACCGGCGCAACCATCACCTGTTCCAGCCCTTGCTCTACCAGGCGGCGACGGCCTCGCTCGCCCTTTCGGAGATCGCCTGGCCGATCCGCTCGCTTCTGCGGCGCTACCGGAACGCGACCACGCTGCTGGGCGCGGCCACCGGCGTCGATGCGGCGGGAAAGGCCGTGCTGCTTGAGGACGGGCGGCGGGTTTCCTACGACACGCTGATCCTCGCCACCGGCGCACGCCATGCCTATTTCGGCCATGACGAGTGGGAGCCCCATGCGCCGGGGCTCAAGACGCTGGAGGACGCGACGACGATCCGCCGGCGCATCCTCTCCGCCTTCGAGCGGGCGGAATGGCAGACGGACGCCGAGGAGCGCCGCCGCCTCCTGACCTTCGCCATCATCGGTGCCGGCCCGACCGGCGTGGAACTCGCCGGCACCATCGCCGAGCTGGCCCACGAGACGCTGCGCCGCGATTTCCGCCATATCGACACGCGCGAGGCGCGCGTGGTGCTCGTCGAGGCCGGGCCGCGTATCCTCTCGGCCTTCACCGAGGACCTTTCGGCCTATGCCGAGCAGGCGCTCGCCCGTCTCGGCGTCGAGGTGCGCACGGGCCACGCCGTCTCCGAATGCAGCGCGGACGGCATCGCGCTCGGCGGCGAGTTCCTGCCTGCCGCGACCATCCTGTGGGCGGCGGGCGTTGCCGCTTCGCCGGCCGCCGAATGGTTGCAGGCGCCGGCCGACCGCGCCGGGCGGGTCATCGTCGCGCCGGACCTCTCCGTCCCGGGCTTTCCGGATATCTTTGCGATCGGCGATACGGCCCATGTGTCGGTCGGGGAGGGCAGGACGGTGCCGGGCATTGCGCCTGCGGCGAAGCAGGAAGGCCGCTACGTGGCCGGCGTCATCCGCGCGCGCCGCGAGGGAAAGCCGCCGCCAAAGCCCTTCGCCTATCGCAACGACGGCAATCTCGCCACCATCGGCAAGTGGGCCGCCATCGTCGACCTCGGCTGGATCAAGCTCAAGGGCCGGCTTGCCTGGTGGACCTGGGGCATCGCCCATGTCTACTTCCTGATCGGCTTGCGCAACCGTCTCGCCGTCGCCCTTAGCTGGCTGTGGATCTATTCGACCGGCCAGCGCAGTGCCCGCCTGATCACCGGCACCGGCGTTGAACGGCAGGAAAGGAGACCGCAATGAGCAGACGCTTTGCAATCGGCGATCACGTCACCTGGAATTCGGAGGCCGGCCATGTGTCGGGCACCATCATCGCCATCCACACCAGCGACTTCGACTACAAGGGCCACACCCACCGCGCCACGCCCGACGATCCGCAATACGAGATCAAGAGCGACAAGACCGACCACATCGCCGCCCACAGGGGGAACGCCCTCGACCATGCGTGAAAGGCGACCGGCCGTCAGGACGGCGCCGGAAGCGCCGCTCGTGCCATGCCCCCGCTTTCATGTGTCTGCCGGTACCGGCATCAGGGGGCGTTGTGCCGTGCCATCAGCTTCGCCTGCAGAACCACCACGATGAGCAGGAACGTGCCGCGGATGACGGACTGCCAGTAGGCGGACAGCGAGATCCAGCCGAGGCCATTTTCGAAGTTCAGGATGTTGAAGACCATGGCGAGCAGGAGGGCGCCGGCGAGCGTCGCGCCGACGGAGCCCGAGCCGCCCGTCAGCAGCGTGCCGCCCACCACGACGGAAGCGATGGCGAAGAGCTCCCAGCCCACGCCCTCCGTCGGCTGGCCGGCGCCGAACTGCGAGGCGAGGATGACGCCGGCGAGGCCGGCGAGCGCGCCGGAGGCGAGATAGACGGCGGCGAGCGTGCGCTCGACCTTGAGGCCCATCAGCCCGGCCGTGGCCTCGCCGTCTCCGATCGCCAGGATGTGGCGCCCGACGGGCAGTTTTTCGAGCACCAGCCAGCCGAGGACGTAGACGGCGAGCGCGATCCAGGCGGGAATGGGAAAGCCGAGGAAATCGTCCTGGCCGATCACGGTAAAGCCGGTGTCATAGGAGACGGAGACCGACTGGTTGTTGGCGAGCAGCAGCCCGGTGCCGTAGGCGGCCAGCATCGTCGCCAGCGTGGCGATGAAAGGCTGGATGCGCATCTTCGTGATGATGAAGCCGTTGAGCGCGCCGACGGCAAGACCCGCCGCGATGCCGCCGAGAAGCCCGGCTGCCCAGTGATAGGGGGAGCACAGGGCGGCAACCACGCTCGCCATCGCCGCCGTGCCGCCGACGGAAAGGTCGATGCCGCCGGTGATGATGACGAAGGCCATGCCGAGCGCGATCAGCGCGAACATGGAGTTGTAGCGCAGGAACGAGAGGATGTTGTAGGACGACACGAAATTGTCGTAGCGCAGCGCCCCGAAGAGGATAAGGCCGAACAGCGCGAGGATGACGCCGAGCCGGGCGAGATCACCGGAGGACTTGATGGCGAACGGGCGCAGGAGCGTGGACATGGATGGTCTCCTCAACGCTTGTCGGCGCGCTGCTGGATGAAGACGGCGAGCACGATCAGCCCCGCCTTGACGATGAGCGCTGCCGCATCCGGCACGCCATTGGCCAGCAGCGTGTAGCGCACGAGCTGGATGACGAAGGCGCCGAGCACGGTGCCGACGATGTTGGCCCGTCCGCCTGTCAGGAGGGTTCCGCCCACCGCGACGGCGGCGATGGCGTCGAGTTCCATGCCGAGGCCGACGAGATTGGCGTCGCTCGCCGAATTGCGCGCGACCACGACGAGGCCGGCGAGGCCGGCCAGCGCCCCACTGATCATGTAGACGAGAAGCTTGACGCGCTTGACTGGCACACCGGTCAGCCGCGCCGCCTTCTCGTTGCCGCCGACGGCGATGATCTGGCGGCCGATGACGGTGTAGCGGATCATGGCGGAGGCGAGGATGACGATGAGGATCATCAGCACGACCTGCGCCGGAATGCCGGCGATGCGGCCCATGGCGATGAACTGGAAGCCTTCGTTCTTGAAGACCTGAAGATTGCCGTTGGTCATGACCTGCGCGATGCCGCGCCCGGCGATGAACAGCACAAGTGTCGCGATGATCGGCTGGATGGAAAAGCGCGTGACCAGCAGCCCGTTGAACAGACCGAACAGGCTGGCGACCGCGACCGGGATGAGGATGGCGAGCGCCACGGCGAAGGCCATGTTCTCGACCTGCCAGAACTGGCCCATGAAGATCATCGGCGCCAATGCTCCCGAGATCGCCATCAGCGAACCGACCGAAAGATCGATGCCGCCGGTGGCGATGACGAGCGTCATGCCGGTCGCCACGATGACGATGGTGGCTACCTGCGTGAGGTTCACGTTGAGCGTCTGCAGGGACAGGAAGTTCGGCGTCACCGCGATATTGAAGGCGATGAGCGCCAGGAAGGCGACGAAGGTGCCGTAGCGGCTCGCCAGCGTGAACAGCCGGCTGCCGGGCGAAAGCGTGCCGGAGGGCTGGGGAACGGGAGTCTCGATCGTCGTCATGTCATTCCACCTGATGGGCCATGGCGGAAAGCAGCGCCGCCTCGGTCAAGTCCTTGCGCGGCAGGGCCGCCACCGACGTGCCGTCGCTGAGCACCGTCACCCGGTCTGCGGCGGCAAGAAGCTCTTCGAGTTCCGAGGAGATCATCAGCACGCTCAATCCCTCGTCGGCAAGGCGGCGCAGGAGCTTGAGGATTTCCGACTTGGCGCCGATGTCGATGCCGCGGGTCGGCTCGTCGACGATGAGCACGCGCGGGTCCGTCGCCAGCCACCGGGCGAGCAGAACCTTTTGCTGGTTGCCGCCCGAGAGCTCCTTGATCGGCTGGTCGGGCGAGGCGCATTTGATGCCGAGCGCCCGGATGTACCGCGTGACGATTTCGTCCTGCCGGGCGCGGTCGACGATGCCGGCCTTCTTCAGCTTTGGCAGAAGGGCGAGCGTCATGTTCTCGCGGATGCTCATATCCGGCACGATACCGTCTATCTTGCGGTCCTCGGAGACGAGGCCGATGCCATCGGCGATGGCATCCGCCGGCTCGCGGTAGCTGCGCTCCCGGCCCTCCATGCGCAGGGTGCCGCGCTGCATCTTGTCCGCACCGAAGATGAGGCGCGCCGTCTCCGTGCGACCGGAACCGAGCAGGCCGGCAAGGCCGGATATCTCGCCTTCGCGCACCGTGAGGCTGACGTCGCGCACGCGCACGCCGGCGCCGGCGTTTTCGATTGCGAGGCGAACGGGCCTTTCCGGTGTTTCCCGGTCGGGTGCCAGCGCCTGTAAGGCGGCGAGCTCCTTGCCGAGCATGTGGCGCACCAGGGCCATCTTCGGCATGTCCGCCATCGGGCTCTTCGCCACCGTCTGGCCGTCCCGCATGATCGTCACGCGGTCGCAGATCGCATAGAGTTCGTCGAGCCGGTGGCCGATGAAAATGACGGCGACGCCCGAACGCTTCAGCGTGCGGATCGTCTCGAAGAGCACCGCGACCTCGCGCTCGTCGAGCGAGGAGGTCGGCTCGTCCATGATGACGAGACGGGCGTTCTGCGTCGCCGCGCGGGCGATGGCCACCATCTGCCGGGTTGCGGCATCGAAATGCGCGACGGGGCGGTCGACGTCGATGGACAGGTTGAAGGTCGCCAGCACCGCTTCGGCGCCGCGTCGCATGGCGGCATGGTCGATCATGCCGAAGCGTTTCGGCTCGCGCGACAGGTGGATGTTCTCCGCCACGGAACGCTGCGGCGCGAGATTGATCTCCTGATAGATCGTCGCGATGCCGGCGGCCTGCGCTTCGGCCGGCATGGCGAAATCGACCTCCTTGCCGGCGAAGGCGATGCTGCCTTCGTCGCGGCGGTAGACGCCGGTGAGGATCTTGATCAGCGTCGACTTGCCCGCGCCGTTCTGGCCGACAAGCGCCATGACCTCCGCCGGCTCGACCTCGATCGAGGCGGCGTTCAGCGCCGCCACGCCGGCAAACGCCTTGGAAATGCCCTGCATGGACAGAAGCATGGGGTCCTCCTCTATCCGCCCTTCGGGCGGGCCTTCCAAGCCTACACCTGAACAAGCGCAAGGTCAGGCCCGTTCAAAAAACGGCCGAGACGGTAGAGCCGCCCCGGCCGCAAAGTGCTTGGGAGATGCGATCAGTAGGCGTTGGCGAGTTCTGCGGCCGCGTTGGACGCGTCGTAGAACTTGTCTTCGTTGACGAGGATCGGATCGATCGCCTCGCCCTTGGCGTAGCGTATCATCGTCTCGAAAGCCTTGGGCCCGAAGCGCGGGTTGCACTCGACAACCGCGGCGATCTTGCCGTCGACGACCGCTTGGACGGCTTCCTTGCCGCCGTCGATGGAGAGCACGAGCACATCCTTGCCCGGCACCTTGCCTGCCGCTTCCAGCGCGGCGATGGCGCCCATCGCCATTTCGTCGTTGTGCGCGTAGATGATGTCGGCATCCGGGTGCGCCTGGAGCAGGGCTTCGGCGACCTGGCGGCCCTTGTCGCGGGCGAAGTCGCCGGTCTGCGAGGCGACGATCTCGAAGCCGCCGGCGGCCTGGATCGCCTCGTCGAAGCCCTTCTTGCGGTCGTTGGCGGGCGAGGAACCGGTCGTGCCTTCCAGTTCGATGATCTTCGACTTGCCGTTGGCGTTCTTCACCAGCCATTCGGCGATGCGCCTGCCTTCCTCGACGAAGTTCGAGCCGATGAAGGTCAGGTAATCCTCGCCGGCCTTGGCGAGCGACGGGTCGACCGAGCGGTCGAGCAGGATGACCGGAATCCCGGCCTTCTTGGCGGCCATGACGGCCGGGATCAGCGGTTTTTCCTCGCGCGGTGCCAGGAAGATGACGTCGACGCCCTGGGCGATCATCGAGTTGACGTCGGCAACCTGCTTGGCGGCCGAGCCGGCAGCATCGGTATAGACGAGCTGGAAGCCGAGTTTTTCGGCCTCGGCCTTCATGCTGTTGGTCTGGGCGATGCGCCAGGGATTGTTGGATTCGGTCTGCGCGAAGCCGACCTTGTAGGTGTCCTTCTGCGCCAGCTTGGGCACCTCGGCGATCGCGGCGCCTGCCACGGCAAGCGCGCCGACGGCCGTTGCCGCAAGCATGAAGGTGCGACGGGAAATCATGGTCATGAGCGGGTTCTCCTCCCAGGTTCTGGCCGGTGCTCCTCTACCGGACGTGAGCAAATTCCTGCTTCACATGGGCAAATCTTGCGCTAATAATATGAGCAGTCAAGAGCCAAAATTATGAGCACTTGCAAAAAATCCGCGTGCGATGCAAAGCACGCCGAGGGGCGAGGAACGACGCATGGCCAAGGGAAACGGGCGCAATTCGGACAAGCAGGGCAGCGGACGTCCGACAATGACGGATGTCGCCCGCATTGCGGGGGTCTCCCAGTCCAGCGTCTCGCTTGTGCTCAACGCTATGTCCGGTTCGCGCATCTCGCAGGAAACGCAGCAGAAGGTGCGCGAGGCTGCTCATAAAATAGGTTATAAACTGCCTGCGACACGCGGCCCGGTGGCTGCCGCCCCCACGGTCGAGAAGGACACGATCGCCTTCATCGTCGACGAAATCTCCACCAGTCCGCATCCGGTCGTCAGCCTCGACGGCATCCGCGACTATGCGTTCGAGCAGGGGCTGCTCGTCTCCGCGCACGCCACGCGTTCGAATCCCGATCTCGAAGAGGCGGTGCTGCGCTCGGTGCTGCGCGATCCCGCGATTGCCGGCGTCATCTACGCGACGATCTTCACGCGCAAGGTTTCCGTTCCGCCCGCGCTCAAATCCATCCCGACCGTGCTTCTCAACTGCTACTGCGAACCGCGCCAGCATGTGGCGATCGTGCCGGGCGAGGTGGCGGGAGGCTTTGCGGCGACGGCGCACCTGACAGCGCTCGGCCACAAGCGCATCGGCTTCATCAACGGCGAGCCCTGGATGGACGCTGCGATGGACCGCCTGAAGGGTTACAAGCAGGCGCTCGCCACGGCCGACATCGCCTTCGACGAGAGCCTTGTGCGCGACGGCGACTGGCTGCCGCTACGCGGCTACGAGGCCGGCCTCGACCTGCTTGCCATGGACAATCCGCCGACGGCGATCTTCTGCGGCAACGACCTGATGGCGATCGGCGTCATGGAGGCGGCGCAGGAAAGAGGGCTTCGGGTGCCGCAGGACCTGTCCGTCATGGGTTACGACGACCAGGAGCTGGCGCGCTACACCCATCCGCCGCTCTCGACACTGGTGCTGCCCAACTACGAGATGGGCCAGAAGGCTGCGGAAATCCTCATCGACATGGCAATCCACGGCAAGCACACGCGCCCCATGACCATCAAGGTCGATGGGCCGCTGGTGGTGCGCGAGACAACGGCGACCGTCGACAGGCGCTAAGGCAATTCCAGCAAAAGTGCGAAGCGGTTTTGCGTCCGGAATTGCGTTGAAACGAAGAGTTGGAGCGTTTTCTCGATTCGAGGAAAAGCGGAAATGCTCCGATTGCTCTATTCGAAAAGGTCGGGGTTGTCGGCCTCGATCTGCGGCAGGTCGGCGAGGATCCCGTTGAGATGATTGCGCATGGCGGTTGCGGCGGCGTCGGCATTGCGCATGTCGATGGCGGCGATGATCGCCTCGTGCTCGGCAATCAGCCGCGTCATGGAATCGGGATGGCGGAGCTGGAGGTTGCAGACGCGGTCCATGTGGGCCTTGATGTCCGAGATGGCGTTCCAGGCAAGGCCGCAGCCGGCGCCTTCCGCGATCGCGATATGGAACTGCTCGTCCTCGCGGCGGAAGGCATTGTGGTCGTGCGCGTCCATCGCCGCCTTCTGGCGGGCCAGGATCGTGTCGATCTTGCGCCGCGTCCAGGCATCGAAGGTTTCGCTGGCGCGCCGGGCGACGGCGGTCTCGATGGCCTCGCGTACGAAGCGGGCCTCCATCATCTGCCGTGCGGAAATCCTGACAACGACGGTGCCGCGGTTCGGTCGGATATCGACCAGCTTGGACTTGCCGAGCGCGATCAGCGCCTCGCGCACCGGCTGGCGCGAGACGCCCATGCGGGTTGCGATCTCCTGCTCGGACAGCCGCATGCCGGGGGCGAGCTCCAGGCGGATGATGGATTCGCGCAGGTCCCGTTCCACCTGCGCGGCCGCGGTTTCGCCGGTGTCGATCTTCAGGGATTCAAGGTTCACGTCTTTTACCGCCGTCATGCGTTGACATCCATTTGAAGCCACCATACAGTACCATACAATTCATGCGCAACAAAAATCCGGTGGCCTCAAAACCGGATCAACAGGGAGGGGCTGGCGCCATCTTGCCGGCCGGAAGACGATATTGCTGTCCAATTTCATTGCACCCGATTCCCGTGACCCGCGGCTGAATATTAAATCCCGCTATCAGATGCTTGTCGATGGCAAGTCCGTCGACGCCGCATCCGGCAAGACGATCGACCGCGTGAGCCCTGGCCATGCGGGTGTAATTGTCGGGACCTGGCCGGAGGCTTCCGCAGATGACGTGCGCCTCGCGGTCGCGGCGGCGCGCCGGGCCTTCGACACCGGCCCCTGGCCACGCATGTCGGGTGCCGAGCGCTCGCGCCTGATGTTCAAGGTGGCGGACCTGATCCTCGCCCATCAGGAAGAGCTCGCCCTCGCCGAGAGCCTGGAAGTCGGCAAGCCGATCGCCCAGGCCCGCGGCGAGATCGGTTTCTGCGCCGACCTCTGGTCCTATGCGGCCGGCCAGGCCCGCGCGCTGGAAGGCCAGAGCCACAACAATATCGGCGATGATCGCCTCGGCCTCGTGCTGCGCGAGCCGGTCGGCGTCGTCGGCATCATCACGCCCTGGAACTTCCCCTTCATCATCGCCTCCGAGCGCGTGCCGTGGGCGATCGGCGCCGGCTGCACGGTGGTGCTGAAGCCGTCGGAATTCACGTCCGGGACGTCGATCCGCATGGCGGAGCTGGCGCGCGAGGCCGGCATTCCCGACGGTGTGTTCAACGTCGTCACCGGCTATGGCGATCCGGCAGGGCAAGTGCTGGCGGAAGATCCCGGTGTCGACATGGTCGCCTTCACCGGCTCGGTGCGGGTCGGCACGAAGCTCGGCGAGATCGCGGCGCGCAGCGTCAAGCGCGTCGGGCTGGAGCTCGGCGGCAAGGGACCGCAGATCGTCTTCGCCGATGCGGATCTCGACGCGGCGGCGGACGGCATCGCCTACGGCGTCTACCACAATGCCGGCCAGTGCTGCATTTCCGGCAGCCGCCTGCTGGTCGAGGAAGGTATCCGCGATGCCTTGATGGAGCGGCTGCTCGATATTTCCCGCAAGGTCACCTTCGGCGATCCGCTGAACGAGCGCACCAAGATCGGCGCGATGATCTCGGAGGCGCATGCGCAAAAGGTGCATTCCTACGTAGAGGCCGGCGTCGCCTCTGGCGCAGAACTGTTGCTCGGCGGTGAAAGGGTCGGCAGGGAGGCCGGGCTCTACTACGCGCCGACCGTCTTCGCCGGCGTCACGCCCGACATGTCGATCGCCCGCGAGGAGATTTTCGGGCCGGTGCTTTCGACTTTGACCTTCAAGACGGCGGACGAGGCCGTGGCGCTGGCGAACGCCACCGAATTCGGCCTGTCGGCCTGCGTCTGGTCGACCAATCTCGAAAACGCGCTGCAGAGCATCCGCCGCATCCGCGCCGGCCGCTGCTGGATCAACAGCGTGATCGACGGCACGCCGGAACTGCCGATCGGCGGCTACAAGAAGAGCGGTCTCGGCCGGGAACTCGGCCGCTACGGCTTCGACGAATATTCCCAGTTCAAGGGCGTGCACGTCACGCTCGGGCGCCCTGCGCCGTGGTTCGCATAACCGGCTGCCCGTCGGGCAGTCATGAGGAGGAAAATCTCGGCCGGCGTGATCTTTGGTCGGAGCCCGCCAGCCGAGACTTGGGTCTTTTGGACCCGCATTGCACATCCAAAGGGAGGATACGCAAATGAAATTGACCAGGTTGAGAACCGCCGCCCTGGCAGCGGGCCTTGCCACCATGATGACGTCGACGGCGCTTGCCGCAGACGTCAAGGCCACGATGATCATCTACCTCGATCCGAGTGTCCAGTTCTTTAATCCCGTGGTGAAAGGCGCGCAAGACGCGGCCGCCCAGTTCGGCGTCGATCTCGACGTGCAATACGCCAACAACGATCCGGTGCGCCAGAACGACCTGATCGAAAGCGCGACGGCGAGCGGCGTCGACGGCATCGCCGTCGCGATCTCCTCTTCGGACGCCTTCGACGAGAGCATCTGCGCGGCGGTCAAGGCCGGCATTGTCGTCATCGGTTTCAACAATGACGATCTGGAGGGTGCCAAGGGCAATTGCCGCCAGGCCTATGTCGGCATGAACGAGTTTGCCTCGGGCTATGAACTCGGCAACCGCATGATCAAGGAATTCGGCCTGAAGTCCGGCGACGTCGTCTTCAACCCGCGCGAAATTCCCGAGGCGAGCTTCGCGGTGGCGCGCGGCGGCGGCATCGAAAAGGCGATGGCGGAAGCCGGCATCAAGGTGGAGACGGTGCGCGCCGGCCTCGACCCGGCGGAGGCGCAGAACATCATGGCGCAGTTCCTCATCGCCAATCCGGACGTGAAGGCGCTGTTCGGCACGGGCTCGGTGACCTCGACGGTCGGTGCGGGCGCGATCAAGGATGCTGGCGTCGACATCCCCTTCGGCGGCTTCGACCTGGCGGTCGAGATCGTCAATGCGGTGGAGTCAGGCGCGATGTTCGCGACCATGGACCAGCAGCCCTATCTTCAGGGCTACTATCCGATCGCCCAGATCGCGCTGTCCAAGAAGTACGGACTGACCCCGACCGACATCGACACCGGGCAGGGCGCCTTCCTCGACAAGTCGCGCATCAGCTCGGTCAAGCCGCTGATCGGCAGCTTCCGCTAATCGTGTCCAGAGGGAGCCCGCCATGAGCGGCGGGTTCCCCGTTCCCAGAAACGATCGAGTGCCAGACCGTGACACCTATCCTCGCCGACAGTGCCGGGCCCCGTTCGCGCACGCAAAGACAATCCCTCCTCAAGCAGATCATGGGCATGCCTGCGGGGGCGATCTTCCTCGTCTTCATGACGTTGCAGGTCGTCTGCATCGCCGGCGCGCTGCTCTATCCGAACGAGTTCCGCTACCTCTCGCCGCAGAACCTGACAATCCTGATGAAGGCGATCCCCGTGCTCGGGTGCCTGGCGCTCGGTGCGGGCGTCCTGATGATCGCCGGCGAGTTCGACCTCTCCATCGGCTCCGTCTACACCTTCACGGCCGTGCTGATGGCGAGCCTCGTCGGCGCCGGCGTGAGCGCCTTCCTCGCCGCGCCGCTCGGCATCGTGGTCGGCTTGTTGATCGGGCTTCTGAACGGCCACATCACGTTGCGCTTCGGCCTGCCGTCCTTCATCGTGACGCTCGGCGGCCTCCTGTTCTGGCGCGGCGCCGTGCTGCTCTATAACGGCGCGGTGCAAGTGCGTTTCGACCCCGAGCCGATCTTCACGAGCCTGTTTTCCGGCACGCTGCTCGGCATCAACGCCGCCTTCATCTGGATCGTCCTCTTCGTCGTCGGCTTTCACTTCCTGCTGCACCGCCACCGCTTCGGCAACCACGTCTTCGCGACGGGCGGCAATCGCGGCGCGGCCGAGGCGATCGGCATCAACACGGCCCGCGTGAAGCTCATCGCCTTCGCCATCGCCGGCGGCATGGCGGCGGTCGCAGGCATTCTCGCCACGGCCCGCGTCGGCAGCGTGCAGCCGGGGCAGGGCGCCGGCCTCGAACTGCAGGCGATCGCCGCCTGCGTCATCGGCGGCCTGTCTCTGCGGGGCGGCCGCGGATCGATCATCGGCATCTTCCTCGGCGTGCTGCTGATCCACACCATCACCGACGTGCTGCTGCTTCTGCGCGCGCCCGGTTTCTATCTCGACATGTTCATCGCGACGCTGATCGTGCTGGCCGCCATCTTCAACCATCTCATCGAGCGGCGAGGCATTGCGTGATGTCCAATCTCCTCGAACTCCATAACATTTCCAAAAACTTCGGCGCGCTGACCGCGCTCCGCAACCTCAGCTTCCACATCGGTGAGGGCGAGGTGGTGGGCCTGCTCGGCGACAATGGCGCCGGCAAGTCGACGACGGTCAACCTCATCTCGGGCATCCACAAGCCGACAGACGGCTATCTGAGCGTCGACGGCAAGAAGACGCTCTTCACCTGCCGCTCGGATTCGGCGGACGCCGGTATCGAGACCATCTACCAGCACACCGCGCTGGTCGACAGTCTCTCGATCACCCGCAACATCTTCATGGGGCGGGAGCTGACGGACCGCTTCGGCTTTCTCCGGCAGGCCGAGATGCGCGATATCGCCATGGAGGTGCTGCAGAACGCCGTCCACATCTCCGGCATCGATTCACCGGATACGCTGGTCGGCAACCTCTCGGGCGGCCAGAAGCAGGCCGTCGCCATCGCCCGCGCGGTCTACTTCAAGAAACGCGTGTTGCTGCTCGACGAGCCGACCTCGGCGCTCTCCGTACGCGAGACGGAGGCGCTGCTGAACCAGGTGCTGAAGCTGAAGGCGGAGAACGTCTCCAGCGTGCTGGTGACGCACAATATCTACCACGCCTACCAGGTCTGCGACCGGTTCGTGATCATGAGCCACGGCACGAAGGTCTTCGACGTCGCCAAGGCCGACACGACGATCAACCAGCTGACCGAATATGTCGTGCTCACCTGATTTCCATTCCTGAAAGCAAGAGGCAGATGCCGTGACAGTTTCCGTATCCGTACGCCAGGTCGTCGGGCCTGAGGACGCCGCAAGGCGCGACACGAAGGGCTTGCGCGAGGGCTTCGTCATCGAGGCGATGTTCCAGCCGGGCGAGGTCAATCTCACCTACAGCCATCTCGACCGCATGATCGTGGGCGGCATCGTGCCGACGGGCGAAAGGCTCGTCATCGACGGCATCACCGAGACCGGCACGGAGCGTTTTCTCGACCGTCGCGAGGCCGCCGTCGTCAATATCGGCGGAAGCGGTGTGGTCAGCGTCGGCGGGCGGGATTATGCGCTCGGCTTCCAGGAGGCGATCTATGTCGGCATGGGCGAGGGCCCGCTCGGCTTCACGAGCGACGATCCGGCCGCGCCGGCGTTGTTCTATCTCCTGAGCGCACCGGCGCACCGCGCCTGCCCGACGGTGCACATCACCCGCGACATGGCGAAGAAGGTGCATCTTGGCTCGGCGGAGGAATCCAACGCCCGCACCATCAATCAATATGTCCATCCTGATGTTTGCGAGAGCTGCCAACTGCTCGTCGGGCTGACGATGTTCGAACCGGGCTCTGTGTGGAACACCATGCCGGCGCATGTGCATGACCGGCGCATGGAGGTCTATCTCTATTTCGGCATGCAGGCGGCGACGCGCATCTTCCATTTCATGGGCGAGCCCGGCGAGACACGGCATGTGGTGTTGAAGAACCACGAGGCGGTCCTGTCGCCGGGCTGGTCGATCCATTCCGGCGCGGGCACCGGGCGCTATGCTTTCATCTGGGCCATGGCCGGGGATAACATGAGCTTCACCGACATGGACAAGGTGCCGATGGAATCGCTGCGATGAGCCTTTTCGATCTCACCGGCCGGTGGGCGATCGTCACCGGCGCCAATACCGGCATTGGCCGGGCCATTGCCGTCGGTCTTGCCGAGGCCGGTGCCGATATCGTCGGTGTCGGGCGCTCCGCCATGACGGAGACCGCGGCGGACGTCATTGCGGCCGGCCGGAACTTCGTTGCCGTCGCGGCCGATCTTTCGAAGCCGGGTGCGGCGGGCAAGGTCGTCGCCGAGGCGCTGGCAGCCGGCGCAACGCCGGATATCCTCGTCAACAATGCCGGTATCATCCGCCGGGCCGATGCGCTGGATTTCACCGAAGAGGATTGGGATGCGGTGCTCGACACCAACCTGAAGTCCGCCTTCTTCCTGTGCCAGGCTTTTGCGAAAGCGGCGATCGCGGCGGAGCGAAAGGCCAAGATCATCAACATCGCCTCCCTGCTCTCCTTCCAGGGCGGTATCCGCGTGCCGTCCTATACGGCAGCCAAGAGCGGTCTTGCGGGCCTGACGAAGCTGATGGCGAATGAATGGGCGGTGCGCGGCATCAACGTCAATGCCATCGCTCCCGGTTACGTGGAGACGAACAACACGACGGCGCTGAGGGCCGATGCGGAACGCAACGCGGATATCCTGAAGCGCATTCCCGCCGGCCGCTGGGCGCGGCCGGAGGACATGGCCGGCGCCGCGGTCTTCCTCGCGGCTTCGGCATCCGATTACGTACATGGCGCCATTCTGCCGGTCGACGGCGGATGGCTTGCCCGATGAGAGGATCCATGCAGCATTATACCTTGCCTGAAGACACGGTCTGGACCGAAGTCGCACCCGGCAATCGCCGCGCCGTGCTGAGCCATCGCCCGGAGCTCATGCTTGTTGCCTTCCGCTTCGAGGAGGGCGCCGTCGGCGCCTTGCATTCCCATCCGCATACGCAGGTCAGCTACGTCGCCGAAGGCACGTTCGACGTCACCGTCGACGGCGTCACCACGCGGCTTGGCCCGGGAAGCAGCTTTATCGTCGCGCCGAACCTTGTCCACGGCGTGGTCGCGCTGACAGCCGGTCTCCTGATCGACACCTTCACGCCACAGAGGGACGACTTCCAGTAGGAGGCCGGTCCGGGGCCCGGCCCCGGCCCGCATATGGCCTCAGCTTGGAACCTGCCGGAGCCATCGGGATGCAGGGCCGGCTTCAGATGAAGGCGGCATTGATCCAAAGGTGGGTGAGGATGCTCGCTATGTAGCCCAACCCGATGGCCCAGGCCCATCGAAGATGGTTGAGAAACGTATAGTGGTTGCGCACGAGCCCCATCAGCACCACGCCCGCCGCCGAGCCTATGGAGACCAGGCTGCCGCCGACCCCTGTGCTGAGCGTGACCAGCATCCACTGGCCGCTCGACATGTCGGGATTCATCGTCAGCACCGCGAACATGAGCGGTATGTTGTCGAATGCGGCGCCCAGAACGCCGATGGCGATATTGGCGAAGGTCGCTCCCAGATCATCGTAGAGATAATTCGACAACTGGGCGAGGTAGCCGGCCACGCCGAGCCCGGCGACGGCGAAGATGATGCCGAAGAAGAACAGCAGCGTATCCCACTCCACATGCCTCATTTCCCGCAGGGAATCGAATGCCAGCATGTCCTGGTTGTTCAGGCGGCGCCCGATGTGCTGGAGGAGATAGCTGTACATCTGCAGGTATCCCAGGCCCAGCATCATGCCGAGTGCGGGCGGCAGCCCGAACAGACTCTTGAAGGAGACCGCGGTGACGAGGGTCGCGACGAACAGCCAGATGACCACGATCCCGCCGGGCTTGAGCTTCCTGACGGCGCCCGTCGCTTCCGGCGTGCCTTTCGGCACGCTGAAATGCATGAATGTCGCCGGCACGAGGAAATTCACCAGCGAGGGAAGGAAGAGATGGAAGAACTCGAAGAAGCCCAGCTTGCCTTTCTGCCAGACCATCAGCGAGGTGATGTCGCCGAAGGGTGAGAAGACGCCGCCCGCATTGGCGGCCACCACGATGATGATGCAGCCCATGACGATGAACCGGTAGTTGCCGACCCCGACGGAGACCACCACGGCGCCCATGACGAGGGCCGTGGTCAGATTGTCGATGATGGGGCCGAAAACGAACGCGAGCCCTCCGACCAGCCAGAAAAGCTGGCGGTAGGAGAGCTGCAGGCTGACGAGCCTGGTCCTCAGCGTGTCGAAGACGCGCCGTTCCTGCATCGTATTCACATAGGTTATGGCCACCACCAGGAACAGCATCAACTCGCCATAGTCGAGGATCACGTGCTTGGCGGCGGCCTCCAGCGCGGCACTCTGGCCATTCAGGGCGTAGACGAGGCCGAGAAGTGCCCAGATGAGGCCCGATGCCAGCATGACGGGCTTCGACTTGCGCAACTGGATGGCCTTCTCGACAGCCACGAACCCGTAGGCGATGAAGAAGATCAGGAGGGCCAGATAGCCGGCGAAATGGTGTGTCAGGTCGATCCGCGCGGCAATCTCTTCTGCATGAGCGGGAGCGACAGACGAGTAGGACGAGACGAAGGCCGCCAGGAACGACATCCATCGGCAAAGACGCTTCATCTTTCCTCCCTCCAACGTTACGAAATCCCCTCTCCATATCGACGGAACTTCCGCTCCGACACAATAGCCGCTGATGCGAATCTGTTCTCTTGTGCGGCGGATGCCGGGTTTATTCATCGCCTCATGATGGGTGGAGCGACTGCCCTGGCGGTTTGCGGTCCGCTTCGGCGTGCGGCTGATTTGCGGGGAGCATTTTTCTCTTCGGCGTCATCAGGCGCATCAATATCCCTTTAATCTATAGTTTTAATAGATAATATCGGTGCGTCATTGGCCGACGTCGCGGTGCCATATCCGGTTCCGACATTCTGGTTGGCCGCCTTCAGCGTGCATCGGAGAAATATCATGGCATTTCCACCCACCGCCGCATCGACCGTTCCCACTGCCTCGCTCGAACTCGACGCCGATGTGCTCGTGATCGGCGGCGGGCCGGCAGGGACCTGGGCGGCCATTGCCGCCGCCGCGAGGGGCGCGAAGGTCATCCTCGCCGACAAGGGCTTTTGCGGCTCGTCCGGGGCGACTGCGCCTTCTGGCACGGGTGTCTGGTATGTGCCGCCGGATCCCGCGCGCCGCGCGAAGGCGATGAACAGCCGCTGGGATCTCGGCGGCCGGCTGGCGGATCCGGCCTGGATGCGGCGGGTGCTGGACCGGACCTATGACAATGTGAACCAGCTTGCCGAATGGGGCTACCCGTTCAGCGACGACGCCGAGGGCCGCTCGATCCGCAACGGCCTCGACGGCCCGGACTACATGCGGCTGATGCGCAAGCGCACGAAGGCCGCGGGCGTGAAAATCCTCGATCACAGTCCCGCGCTCGAATTGCTGCGCGATGACAGCGGCGCGGTGGCGGGAGCCGCGGGCGTCCGGCGTCAGAAGGCGGACACCTGGCTGGTGAGGGCCAATGCGGTGGTCATCGCGACAGGCGGCTGTGCCTTCCTCAGCAAGGCGCTCGGCTGCAATGTGCTCACCGGCGACGGCCTTCTGTTCGCTGCCGAGCTTGGCGCCGAGCTTTCGGGAATGGAGTTCTCGACCGCCTATGCCATGGCGCTCGAAGGCGGCTCGGTCACCAAGACGCGCTTCTACGATTGGGCGACCTTCACCTTCGAGGACGGTTCGCCGATTCCGGGCGCGGCCTCGAAGGGCGGCCGGTCGGTGATCGCACGCGTGCTGCAGTCGCGGCGCGTCTTCGCCCAGCTCGACAAGGCCGACGCGGAGACGGAGCAGGCGATGCGTTATGCCCAGCCGAACTTCTTCCTGCCGCTCGACCGCGTGGGGATCGACCCGTTCCGGCAGCGCTTCCCGGTGACGCTGCTCCTGGAAGGCACGGTGCGCGGCACCGGCGGGCTGCGGATCGTCGACAGCACCTGCGCTACGACCGTTCCGGGCCTTTATGCAGCCGGCGACGCGGCGACCCGCGAGCTGGTTTGCGGCGCCTTCACCGGCGGCGGCAGCCACAATGCCGCCTGGGCGATGTCGTCCGGCTACTGGGCCGGCAGCGCGGCGGGCGAGCATGGCTGTCATCTGCGCGGCCGCAACCGGACGGTTCTGCGCGCCGGCGGCGTTGGCGTTGCCGATGGGCCGGGCCGGGCGATCGACGCCGCGGCGCTCACCCGGGCGGTGCAGGACGAGGTCTGGCCGTATGACCGCAACTATCTCCGCTCCGGCGAGCGGCTGACCGATTCGCTCGGCCGTCTCGACGGTCTCTGGAGCGGCGCGCGCACGGCGCAGGCCGCGTCCCTCGACGAGGCGCAGCGCACCCGCGAAGGCGTGGCGATGCTGGCGACGTCCCGGTGGATGTACCGCAGCGCCCTGTCGCGGACGGAAAGCCGCGGCATGCACAAGCGCGAGGATTTTCCCGACAAGGACGACAACCAGCTTCACTACACGACGAGCGGCGGCCTCGACGAGATCTGGATCGGGCACGAGCGTGCACCCTCGCCCGAGGTGGAGGTGCTCGCGGCATGATCGAGGTCATCAGTGAGGATCGCTGCACGGGCTGCAACATCTGCGTCAATGTCTGTCCGACCAATGTCTTCGCTCCGGTCGCCGATGGCATCCCGGTCATCGCGCGCCAGGATGACTGCCAGACGTGCTTCATGTGCGAGGTCTATTGTCCGGACGACGCGCTCTACGTGGCGCCCCACGCGACCGAGATCACCCATGTGACGGTCGCGGAGTTGGAGGCGCGGGACCTCTTCGGAAGCTACCGCAAGTCGATCGGCTGGATCAGGGGCGGCCGGCCCCGGCCGGCGCCGGAAATCATGCAGCGACTGGAGCACCGCTGAAGGCGGGCCGGCTGCGAGCCTCGAAATATGAACCGCAATTGGAACGAATGGGGATTTGAATGTCTATCAATCGCAGAATGTTCGTGGCCGCGCTGACGGCCGTCATCGGGTTCGCGGCCGTGCAGGCCGCGCCCTTGCCGGCGCTGGCGGCGGAAAAGCCGAGCGTGATCCGCCTCGCCTCCTTCGGCAACCCCGCCGGCAAGCCCTATGGCACGGGGGCGATCGGGGTCCTGCGGGCGCAGGAACTGCTGGAAAAGGAATTTGCCGCCGACGGCATTTCGATCGAATGGCAGTTCCCGCGCGGAACCGGCCCCGCGATCAACGAGGCCATCGCAAACGGCCAGCTTGACTTTGCCTATTACGGCGGCCTGCCGAATATCGTCGGGCGCGGTGCCGGCCTCAAGACCAAGGTCGTCTCGTCCTATGGCGTCAGCCCGAGCTATGTCGTGGCGCGGCCGGATGCCAAGATCGCCTCGATCGCCGATCTCAAGGGAAAGAAGGTCGCGACATCGCGCGGCACGATCAACGAGCTCAGCCTCTTCCGCATCCTGGAGCAGGCAGGCCTGACGCCGGACGACATCCAGTTCTTCGACCTGCAGACCGCCGACCAGATCGCCGCGATCACCTCGGGTGACATCGATGCGGTCGTCGGCGGGGGCAGCAGCGTGCTTCAGCTCGTCGAACAGAACATCGCCACGGTCGTCTTCACCACGAAGGGCAGCCCCGCCCCCGGCAGCAATTTCGGGTCCTTCGTCGTCACGGATGCGTTCCGCGAGGCCTATCCGGACCTGACGCAGCGGGTCGTCAACAAGTTCGTGGAAGCATCCTACTTCGCTTCCGACGAGAAGAACCGCGAGGCCCTGTTCGATATCTGGGCGCTGACCGGCTCGCCGCGGTCCACCTTCGAGAAGGACTATGCCGACGAGGTGCTGAAGGATCGCCAGAGCCCGCTTCTCGACGATTTCTATCGGGCAAACGTCACGGCCGGTGTCGATTTCGCCGTCAGCCAGAAGCTGATCCGCAAGCCGTTCGACGTCAATGAATGGGTGGACGACAGCTACCTGAAAAAGGCCCTCAAGGACTACGGTTACGAGAACGTCTGGACCCCGCGCGACAGCAAGGGCAATGCCGTCCAGTTCTGACGCTTCCGGCCTGTCCCGATTTTTCGACCGCCAGCTTTCACCGGATTTCCGGTGAAGGAAAGGAGAGAGCATGTCCGACGTCACCTTCAAGGCGCCCGTCATCATCAGCGATCGCCGGCCTCAGCGGGCCGGTGCAGGAGAGGGGGCGGCGCGCTCGTGGGCTCGGCCGTGGCTGTCCGATGCGGCCACCAGGGTGCTCCTGGGCCTCGTGCCTCCGCTCGCGCTGCTGGCCCTGTGGTCCTATGCCGTCCGGCAGGAATGGCTGGCGGAGCAGATCCTGCCCGCGCCGCTTCTCGTCTATGAAACGACGCGCGACCTGCTGCTGACCGGCCAGCTTGCCGACGAACTCTTGGTCAGTCTTGCCCGCGTCGGGGCAGGCCTTGCGATCGGCGGCGGGCTCGGCCTTCTGTTCGGGCTCGCCTTCGGGCTCTTCCGCACGCTCGACCTCTATGTCGCGCCGACGGTCCGTGCCTTCTGCCTCGTTCCGTCGCTGGGCTGGCTTCCGTTCTTCATGCTCGTCTTCGGCATCGGTGAAACGCTGAAGCTCGTCCTCATCGCCAAGACCTGCTTCCTGCCGCTGATGGTGGGGGCCTATGAGGGGCTGCGCAGCCGGCCGCGCAAGTATGACGAGGTGGCCAGCGCCCTCGAACTCTCGTGGTTCTCGCGCGTGCGGCTGGTGGTCTGGCCGTCCATTCTGCCCTCCATCCTGACGGGCGTACGCCAGGCGCTCAGCCGCGGCTGGAAGGTGCTCATCCTCGTCGAGATGATCGCGTCGGCCGCCGGCCTCGGCTACCTGATGATGTGGGGGCGCAAGGCCTTCCAGCTCGACGTCGTCTTCGCGACCATGATCGTCATCGGCCTGGTCGGCTGGGCGCTCGATCATGCCCTGACACGCTTCCAGCACCGGGCGACCGCCTGGTCGTTCAAGGCGGCCTGACATGGCGGCGATGGATTTTTCCGCCGCGTCGCGGTCCGGCATCGTCGCACGCGCCCTGGTGCTGCCGGTCGCGCTTCTCCTCCTCTGGGTGCTGCTGGACGCCCTCGGTGTCCTGAAGGAGGGGATCGTGGTGTCGCCGTCACAGGTTTTCGCGACGGCCCATGAGGGATTTGCCGACGGCTCGTTGCCGGGCGCGGCGCTTGCGACCTTGCTGCGGGCACTGACCGGCTGGGCCATCGGCGCGTTTGCCGGGCTCGTCTTCGGCCTTGCCCTCGGCTTGTCCGGCATCGCGCGCAACCTGTTCGATCCCTCGATTTCCAGCCTGCGGCAGATCGCCCTGTTCGCCTGGATCCCGCTGCTCAGTGCCTGGCTGGGAAACGGCGAAGCGATGAAGATCACGCTGATAGCGCTCGGCGCATTCTTTCCCATGGCGCTCGGCACCCAGGCGGGCTGCCAGAACGTTCCGGCGCCGTTTCGCGAGGTCGGCAGGGTGCTGGAGCTCGATCGTCGCGCGACGATCACCACGATCATCATTCCCGCGGCCCTGCCGTCGATCCTGGCGGGACTGGAACTTTCCCTCAATATCGCCTGGCTCGGCACCTTCGGCGCCGAATACCTGATCGGCACGGGCTACATCAACGGCATGGGCGACGGGCTCGGGGCTTATCTCGCGGCGGCGCGTGAGCATGCCCGCATGGACCAGGTCCTTCTCGGGGTCCTGTTCCTCGCGCTGATCGGCATCGGCCTCGACAGGTTTGTTCTCGGATTTTCAAGGAGGCTCGTATCATGGCGGACGCCCTGACGCTTTCCCGACCGGTCGCAAGGGATGCCGGCGCGGTGACCATCCAGGATGTATCGAAGACCTTTTACGTCGAGAACCGGACGGTGCATGCGCTCGACGACGTGTCGCTTGCGATCGCATCGGGCGAATTCATCAGCATCGTCGGGCCGAGCGGCTGCGGGAAATCCACGCTGCTGCGTTTCCTCGCCGGCCTGGACAGGCCGGACGGCGGCCGGATCACGGTGGATGGCGAGGTGGTCGACCGGCCGAGCCTCAAGCGCGGCATCGTCTTCCAGGATCACCGCCTGCTTCCCTGGCTCAACGTGGAGGAAAACGTCGCGCTCAGCCTTCGCAGCCTTGCCGGCGCACCGTCCGCGAAGAAGGAGAGGGTGCAGTCCCTCATCGATCTCGTGGGCTTGACCGGTTTCGAGAAGGCCTTTCCGCACGAATTGTCCGGCGGCATGTCGCAGCGCGCCGCCATTGCCCGCGGGCTTGCACCGCGGCCGCCGCTGCTGCTGCTCGACGAGCCACTCGGCGCGCTCGATTCCCTGACGCGCAGCTATCTTCAGGACGAGCTCCTGGCGATCCGGGAGCGGGAAAAGAGCACGGTGGTAATGGTGACGCATGATGTGGAGGAAGCGATCTATCTTTCCGACCGCGTCGTCGTCATGGAGCCGAGGCCCGGGCGCATCGCCGCGACTTTCGATATCACCAGCAGAAGGCCGCGCCACCGCGACGATCCCGATTTCGTGGCGACGAGGCGCAAGATCACGGACCTGCTCGCAAAACGGTAGCGAGGATGCACCGCACGCTTGGCAATGCCGGGGGATCGCCTGCGTGCGGGTAAGCTCTCAGCGCAAATCAACACGGTGCGTGTGGGGCGCTCACATCACGGGGCCGTTGGTTCCTATCCGTTCAGGAGCTACAGTCGGATTCCGGGTAAAGCGATTTTCTGCAGTTCCCTTCTCGGTCTGTTGACCTTTAGGATGGGCGCGGGAGGATTGTATGAACAACAGGAATTCGTCCGTCACCCTGCGTGACGTCGCGGCTGCGACGGGAGTCGACGTCTCGACCATTTCGCGCGTGCTGCAGAACAAGGGGCGTGTTTCGGAAGAAACGCGAACGCGCATTCTCGAAACAGCCGAGCGCCTCGGCTATCACGGCAACCCGGTCGCGCGCGCCCTGAAGACCGCAAAATCCTCGACCGTGCTCATGGTGGTGCCGCAGATCGAAAACCCGATTTTCGCCTCCGCCATCATCGGGGCGGAGATCGAGGCGCGCAGCAGGGGGTTCGCCCTGCTCGTTTCCTATGACAAGGGGGACGGGCGCGAGATCATCTCCGACATCTCCCGTTCCAGCATCATCGAGGGCGTCATCATCGCCAGCTTCGATGACGACGACCGGCTGCGTCAGGTGCTGAAAAGCACCGATCTGCCGCATGTCGTCCTCAACCGGCACCTGTCCGGTGACGAGAACTGCGTCGCCATCGACACGCGGCTTGCCGCGCGCATGGGGGTGGAGCATCTGATCGCGATGGGGCACCGCCGCATCGGGCACCTTGCCGGCCGGCTCGGGCGTTTCAACGGCGACATGCGCCGGCGCGGCTGGGAAGAGGCGATGGCCGCGGCGGGGCTTGATCATGGCGATGATCTCGTCGCGCAGGCGGGCTACAGTCCTGACGAGGTGCCGGCGGCCGTGGACAAGCTCCTCGCTGTCGGCGTGACGGCGATCCACGCCGCGACGCTGCTGACGGCTGCCGCCGCCATCGCGCGGCTGCACGAGCGGGATGTCCGCGTACCCGAGGAGGTGTCGGTCGTCACCATGCATGATGACCTGCTCGCACGTGTCGTCTATCCGCAGGTGACGACCGTCGCATTGCCGTCGCAGGAGATGGGCCGCGTGGCCGCGCGCCGGCTGATCGACCTCATCCAGGGGGTAACGCCTGATGGCACGCAACCCACCGGCAATCTTCTTCTGCCCCCCGACGAACTCATCGTCCGGGCCTCCGTGACCGCGCTCTGAAAAATCTGGAATTAGGGTTGACATCCTGCGCGAAATAGCTTGTTTATTGCTTGAGCAAACGTTTGTCCAAAGTGAGATCGAGGGTTTCGCAGGACATAGAGGAGGAAAAGCCGTTGAAAGAACGTGATCTCGTCTCCGAGCTTTCGGAGCTGATCGGCGCGGAAAACGTCCTGGTGGACGAGGCCGCGCGTGCCGGTTACGCACATGACCGTCTGCCCTATGCGAACTTCCGTGCGCGGGAAGGCGCGCTGGTCGGCACGCTGCCCGGTCTGGTGTTGCGCCCGGCCAGCACCGAGGACGTCTCGGCGATCGTCCGCAAGGCCGGCGAGGTCGACAAGCCGCTCATCCCCTATGGCAGCGGTTCCGGCGTCCTCGGCGGGATCATTCCGCTCGGCGAGGAGCTGATGCTCGACATGCAGCGCATGAACCGCATCCTCGGCATCGACCGCGAGAACAACCTCGTGACGGTCGAGGCCGGCATGAACGGCGAAGCCTTCGAGGACGCGCTGAATGCCGAAGGCTACACCTCCGGCCACCTGCCGCAGTCGCTCGCCATCTCGACGGTCGGCGGCTGGGCCGCCTGCCGCGGCGGCGGCCAGGAATCGAGCCGCTTCGGCAAGATCGAGAACATCGTCGTCGGCCTGAAGGCCGTCATGCCCGACGGGCGCGTGCTGGAAGTCCGCCCGCTGCCCAAGCGCGCCTCCGGTCCTTCCGTGCTCGATGTCATCGTGGGAAGCGAGGGCACGCTCGCCGTCATCACGGAACTGACCATGCGCATCTGGACGCTGCCGGCGGCGGAAGAGGCGATCGTGCTGGCCCTGCCGGACCGGGCCGCCGCGCTGGGGCTTGCCAAGCGCATCATGCAGGCGGGCCTGCACCCGCGGATCGTCCGTCTCTACGACGAAAAGGAAACCGCGCTGCGCACGGAAGGCATCGATGCTTACCGGACGCGCCCGGTCATGGCCAATATCGTCGTCTGCGGCGAGCCGGCCATCGTGGCCGCCGAGGCGGCGCTCGTGCGCGGCTTTGCGCAGGAGGTCGACGCCGTCGAGACCGAAACGCGTCCCTTCGACGAGTGGCGGGCGAAGCGCTATCACTCGATCACCAAGCAATGGCTCGACCGCGGCTACTACAACGACACGATCGAGGTGACGGTGAACTGGAGCAATGCGACCGCGCTCTATGACACGATCGCCGCGCGCATCGCGGCGGAAGTGTCGCAGGACGCGCATTTCAGCGCCCACTGGTCGCATGTCTATCCGGAAGGCGTCTGCCAGTACATGACCCTGCGCCTGCCGCCCATGGACCAGGCCGCGGCGCTGCCACTGCATCAGAAGATGTGGGAGATCGCGACCGGCGAGACCCTGGTCCATGGCGGCTCCATCGCGCATCATCATGGCAGCGGCCTCTTCCGCGGGCCGTGGATGGATGGCGAGCATGGCGTCGGGATGGATCTCCTGCGCCGCATCAAGGCGTCCGTCGATCCGCAGAACCTGTTCAATCCCGGCAAGCTCGGCTTCCCGCCCCGCGCCGGCGCCGTCGATCCCTACCGCGACAGGGGTGCCAATGTCTGACATCCTCTTGCTCGGGATCGATCTCGGCGCAGGATCGCTCAAGTCGACGGTCATTGCCGGCGACGGGAAGGTCCTTGCCACCGCCTCCGTTCCGGTCGAAACGCTGACGCCGAAACCCGGCTTCAGCGAGCAGGACCCGGAAGGCTGGTGGTCCGCCCTGGTGCAGTCGCTCCGGACGATCTGGCAGGCCGGCATCGATCCCGGCCGCGTCGCCGCCGTCTCCGTGACGGCGGGCGCCCATACGCATGTCCTGGAGGACGAAACGGGCAGGACCCTGCGCCCGGCCATCATGTGGAACGATCAGCGTTCCGGCCCGCAGGTCGCGCGGGAAAGGGCCGCCCGCGGCCCGCGCATCCTCGAACTTTCCGGCAACCGGATCAGCCCGACCTGGACCCTGCCGCAGCTCGTCTGGTTGCGGGAGGAGGAGCCGGAGGTCCATGCCCGCATCCGCCGCCTGCGGCCCGCCAAGGACTGGCTGCGCCGCCGTCTCGACGGCAGCGATGCCACGGATGTCACGGATGCCTGGGGCCTGATGCTGGCCGACGCGCAGCGCGACGGCTGGTCGGCCGAATTGTGCGCGATGGCCGGGCTGGAGCCCGGCGTGCTGCCGCAGATCGTCGGATCGACCGCAACGACCGGGACCGTGACGGCGGCGGCCGCCGCCGAGACGGGGCTGCGGGCGGGAACGCCCGTCGTCTGCGGCACGTCCGATACCAATGCGGAAACCTATGCGGCCGGCATGACGCGGCCGGGCATCGGCGCGCTGAAGCTGGCGACGGCGGGCACGGTCTCCACGCTCACCGCCGCGCCGGTCTTCTCCGACGACGTCATCCATTACCCGCATCTCGTTCCGGGCCATCACTACGCCATCCTCGGCACCAATTCCTGCGCTTCCGCCCACCGCTGGCTGCGCGATGCGCTGTTTTCGCAGATCGGCTTCGACGGCATGGACGAGAAGGCGCGGGAAGCGCCGGCGGGGTCGGAAGGCCTGCTCTTCCATCCCTATCTCAACGGCGAGCGGAGCCCCTATTGGGATCCGGACCTGCGGGCCTCTTTCGTGGGGCTCGGCTTCCAGCACGGGGCACCGCACATCTGCCGCGCGCTCTACGAAGGCATCGCCTACACGCTGCGCGATTGCCTGACGGTGCTGCACGCCCGCGGCGTGGGCTTCACGACCGCGCGCCTCGTCGGCGGCGGCACGCGCAGCGCCCTGTGGCGCCAGATCATCGCCGATGTCACGGGCCTCACGATCGAGGTGCCGGCGGAAGGCGATGCATCCTACGGCGCGGCCCTCATCGCCGGCATCGGCGCCGGTGTCTTTGCCGACACGGCGGACGCGGCCCGCGTCATCAAGGTGGCCGAAACCCTGACCCCGGCCGCAGGCGTCGCCGGGGTCTACGATGCGGGCTTTGCCCGCTTCCGGGCGGCCAAGGAGGCGCTGACCCCGGTCAATCATGAGACGGTCCGGGCAATCAGGGAGGCGAAGTGATGGCGGAAGTCAGTCTGCGCAAGCTGCGCAAGACCTATGGCCCGGTGGTCGCGGTGGAGGGCGTCGATCTCGAAATCGCCAAGGGCGAGCTGATCGTGCTGCTCGGCCCCTCGGGTTGCGGCAAGTCGACCACGCTGCGCATGGTCGCAGGCCTCGAGACGATCAGCGACGGCAAGCTGCATATCGGCGGGCGCGACGTCACGGCGCTGGAGCCGAAGGATCGCGATATCGCGATGGTGTTCCAGAACTATGCGCTCTACCCGCACAAGACGATCCGGGGAAACATGTCCTTCGGCCTGAAGATGCGGGGCACCGGCACGGCGGAGATCACGAAGCGGGTCGATGCGGCGGCCGAGATGTTGGACATCACGCATCTGCTGGACCGCAAGCCCGGCCAGCTCTCGGGCGGCCAGATGCAGCGCGTGGCGCTCGGCCGCGCGCTGGTGCGCGATCCGGCCGTCTTCCTGCTCGACGAGCCGCTGTCCAATCTCGACGCCAAGCTGCGCTCGCGCATGCGCGAGGAGATCGCCCTGCTGCAAAGGCGCATCGGCAAGGCGATGCTCTATGTCACGCACGACCAGACCGAGGCGATGACGCTCGCCGACCGCATCGTCATCATGCGGGACGGGCGGGTGCAGCAGATCGGTTCGCCCCTGGAGGTCTACGACCGCCCGGCCAACGCCTTCGTCGCCGGTTTCATCGGCTCGCCCGAGATGAACCTCATCGACGCGGACCTTGCCGACGGGCGGCTGGTGCTCGGCGAGGGCGTTTCGCTTCCTGCCCCGCCGGGCCTGGCGCGCCGGGAGGGGCGCGTGACGGTCGGCATGCGGCCGGAGGCGATCGCGCCGGCCGGGGAGGGGCTGCCATTCACCATCCGGGGCATTGAGCAGCTCGGCTCGCAGACCCTGTTCATCGGCGAGCTGGCGGGACGCCGCCTGCGCGTCATGACCGGCCGCCGCGACGGCGTGGCGCTCGGCAGCGGCATGAGGATCGCCGTGCCGGAGGCGGCGATCCATCTCTTCGACCGCGAAAGCGGCGAAAGGCTTACCACCGGCCGGTAACGGCCAACGCATCGGGAGCGTCCGCACAAGGGGCGGATCATGGGAGGAGAAGACATGACATACGAAAAAACCAAGGGTGGCGTGTGGACCCGGCGGCAGGCCCTCAAGGGCGCGGGCGCGCTCGGCATGGGCCTTGCGCTGTCGGGGCTGGCCGCGCCTGCGCTGCGCGCGCAGGAAAAACGCCCCATCCGCTTTCTGAACTGCGAGACGGGCAAGGATACGCTCGCCTTCTTCGCCAGGATGGCCACGGAATACAAGGAGAAGGCCGGCGTCGAGGTCATCGTCGATTCGGTGCCGCTCGACGAGGCCTTCACCAAGATCACCAACGGCATCCGCTCCGGCACGCCCTATGACGTCGCCAATGTCGGCTTCATCGGCCAGGTCCTTCTCCTCGCCGAAGAGGAGCAGATCGTGCCGCTGAACGAGCTCACCGACGAGTTCAAATGGGGCAACAACATCCTTTTCCCCATCGACGGCAAGGTCTACTGGTATCCCTTCGACTACAACCTCGCGCTCATCTACTATCGTAAGGACCTCTACGAGGCGAAGGGCCTCTCGGTGCCGAACACCTGGGATGCCTTCGCCGGCAATTGCGAGGCGCTGGTTGAGGGCCGCCAGAAGGGGTGCCTGTTCCCCATCGGCTCCAACGGCGCGGCCAACTGGATGTCCTTCGCCTTCCTGTGGGCCGAGGGCGTCAAGCTCTTCGACGACGAGTGGAACGTCATCATCGACAATGACGAGATGAAGCCGAAGGCCGCCGCCTATCTCGACTTCATGGCGCGGCTCTACGCCACCATGCCGCCCGGCGCGCTTCAGGCCGGCTATTCGGACGTGCTGTCGAACCTCGTTGCCGGCACGGTCGCGCATGGCGCCTATGCGGGGCGCGTCTACGAGGCCGCGGCGCGAGACAATCCCGACATGGGCGGGCGCCTCGGCATCATGCCCTACATGGACAGCGCCGGAAAGCAGACGGCGGTCAGCCACGGCTATGACGGCTGGGTCGTGCTGAAGACCGACAATACCGGCAATGCCATGGAGTTCATGCGCTGGCTGACGACCGACCGCATGGTCGACTTCCTGCACAGCGCGCCCGTGCACTTCCAGCCGGCCCGGCTCGACATCTACGACGACCAGCGCTGGCGCGACAATGCGCTGATCAAGCAGTTCGGCGCGGAGATCGACCAGATGCGCAACCTCGTCACCGACGGATCGGTCATCCTGACCTCGATCGACACGCAGGGCCCGCGGCCGGACGTGCGGCCGGGCAAGGTGTTCGAATCCTTCGTCATGCCGGAAATGCTGCAGAACAAGATCCTGCGCGAGATGGACTCGGCCGAGGCGGTGGCGCAGGCTGCGGCCAAGATGCGCGACGTCATCAAGTGACGAGATGCCGGGGGAGGGCGCGCCTCTCCCCTGGCCCGTTCCCACAGGAGTTTTCGAATGACCCGCTGGCTGCTGCCCGGCTTTCTCGGCGTCGGGGTCCTTGCGACCCTTTTGCTGATCGTCGGCCCCGCGTTGTACGCGGTATCCCTCAGCTTCTACGACATGCCGTCGCTGACGGCCGATCCGGTCTGGGTCGGTTTTGCAAAATACGCCCAGGTCCTGGCGAGCGCCGCCTTCTGGAACGCCCTGTGGAACGGCATCGTCTATGCCGGGCTTGCGATCGTGCTGCAGGTGGTGCTCGGCATCGGCTTCGCGCTGCTCTTGAACCAGAACTTCATCGGCCGGTCGCTGCTGCGGGGGCTCGCCTTCCTGCCCTATCTCCTGCCGACGGTCGTCGCCGTGCTGGTGTTCAAGTGGATGGTGGACGGCTCGCTCGGCATCGTGACGATCCTGATGGACGACTGGGGCCTGCCGCCGATCTACTGGTTCGAAACGGAAACGGCCTCGATGGTCTCCGTCATCCTGATCTCGGTCTGGCTGTGGACGCCGTTCGTCACCACGACGTTCCTCGCCGGCCTGCAGACGGTGCCGGGCCAGCTCTACGAGGCGGCGCGCGTCGATGGCGCCGGGCCGATCCGGCAGTTCTTCCATGTCACGCTGCCGTCGCTGCGGCCGATCCTGACCGTCATCATCCTTCTGCGCGGCGTGTGGATGTTCAACAAGTTCGATGTCGTCTGGCTGGCGACGGGCGGCGGGCCGCTGGGGGCCACGGAGCATCTGCCGGTCCTGTCCTACCGGGAGGCCTTCGCGCTCTACGACATCGGAAGCGGTGCGGCCATCGCGACGCTCTCCTTCTTCGTCCTCATGGTCGCCGTGGCGATCTACTTCCGCGTATTCCCGATGGAGCAAGGCAAATGAGCGGGCAAATCCGACCCCGGCGGATCGCCGGCCGCATGGGGCTCTACTTCGCGGCGATCGTGCTCGCCGTCTACAGCGCCTTCCCGATCTACTGGATGATCGTCTCCTCCCTGCGCCCCACGCAGGAAATGCTGATGAACCCGTCGCTGGTGCCGCAACGCTGGACGCTGGAATACTATACCAGCCTGCTGGCGCAGACCGACTATCCGCGACAGTTCCTCAACAGCCTGATCGTCGCGGTGACCACGGTGGCGCTGACGATGGTCCTGTCGGTGATGATCGCCTATGGCGTCACGCGCCAGCGTATCCGCGGCAAGCAGATGATCATCGCCGGCATGCTCTATGCCTACATGTTCCCGCCGCTGCTGCTCGCCATCCCGCTCTATGCGATGTTCTCGGTCGTCGGGCTCAACGACACGCTGCTCTCGCTCGTCATCTCGCATCTGACGATCACCATGCCGCTCGGCGTCTGGTTCCTCTGGGGCTTCTTCAAGACCATGCCCTTCGAGCTGGAGGAGGCGGCGATGGTCGACGGCTGCACCCGGCTCGGCGCGTTCCTGCGCGTGGTGCTGCCGCTCTCGGTTCCCGGCCTCGTGACGGTCGCGATCTTCGCCTTCCTGCTCTCGTGGACGGACTATACCTTCGCACTCGTCATGATCGGCTCGGACGCCAACAAGACCGTGCCGCTCGGCCTTGCCTCGATGATCGGCGCCTTCGACCTGCGCTGGGGCGACGTGATGGCGGGCTCGACGCTGATCGCCCTGCCGCTCTTCGCCGCCTTCCTGGCGCTGTCGCGCTACTTCGTCCAGGGCCTGACGGCCGGCGCCGTGAAAGGGTGATGCCATGACCATGCGTATCCTGGGGGCGCCGCTGCGCTATGTGCAGGGGCCGGGCGCCATCGACCGGCTGGCGGAAGAGGTGGCGATCGTCGGGGGCGGGCCGGTGGCCGTGGTCATCGATCCGGTTGCCCGCACCCTTCTTGGCGAACGTATCCTCCGCCAGTTGCCCGATGCCCGCCTCATGGAATTCGGCGGCGAATGCACCGCGGCGGAAATCGCCGCGCGCGCCGCGGAGGCGGGCGATGCCCAGCTTCTCATCGGCGTCGGCGGCGGCAAGGCGATCGACACCGCGAAGGGGGCCGCGATCGAGCGCAGCCTGCCGGTCGCCATCGTGCCGACGATCGCCTCCAACGACAGCCCCACCAGCCACATCGCGGTCGTCTATACGCCGGACCACGCCGTCGAGGGCGTGCGCCGCATGAAGACCAATCCCGTGCTGGTGCTGGTCGACACCGCCGTCATCGCCGGGGCGCCGCGCCGGTTCCTCGCCGCCGGCATCGGTGATGCGATGTCGAAGCCCTACGAGCTTGCCGGCGCGCTGGCCGGCGGCGGACTCAACTTCTTCTCGGGCCGGCCGACGGAGCTGACGCAGGCGATCGTCTCCCGCGCCCGGGAGATCCTTCTCGCCGACAGCGAGGCCGCCATGGCGGCGGCCGGGCCCGACGAGGCCTTCGAGCGCGTCGTCGAGGCGGCGGTGCTCCTGAGCGGCCTCGCCTTTGAAAGCGGCGGCCTTTCCATCGCCCACGCCATGGTGCGCGGACTGTCGGTCATGCCGGCACTGGGCGGCCTGCTGCACGGCGAAATGGTCGCGCTCGGCACGCTGACGCAGCTCGCCGCCGGGCAGGGCAGCGCGGAGGAGATCCGCGCGCTTGCCGGTTTCTTCCGCCGCATCGGCCTGCCCACCGGCTTCAAGGCGTTCGGCATTACGGCAGAGGCCGATTTCCGGCGCATGGCCGAGATCGGGCTCGCCGCGCCCTATGCGCCGAACTATTATCGGAAACTCGATGCCGGCGATCTCGTGCGCGCGATGCGGAGCCTCGACGAAAGGAACTGACGATGGGAGAGACACGAAACGTGGTGGTTACCGGGGGAGGGACCGGCATCGGGCTGGCGACGACCCAGGTGCTCGTCGAGCGCGGTTGGCAGGTGACGGCTGCGGGCCTGGAGCGGGAAGACGGCTTTCCCGATGCCGCCCGCTTCGTCGAATGCGACGTCACCGATGCCGCCTCGCTGGCCAAAGTCTTCGAGGGGATCGAGACGCTCGGCGGGCTCGTGACCTGCGCAGGCACCATCCAGTATGACAGGGAGTGGGACGAAGCGGTTTTCGAGAAGGTCATGGCGGTGAACGTCACCGGCGTCCTTTCCTCCTGCACCGCGGCCCGCGACGCGCTCCAGCGCGGCGGCGGCGCGGTCGTCAACATCGCCTCGATGTGGAGCTGGTTCGGCAACCCCGTCGCGCCCGCCTACGGCACCAGCAAGGGGGCCGTCGCGGCGCTGACGCGTTCGCTGGCCGTCGCCTGGGGCGCGAGCGGCATCCGCGTCAACGCGGTGGCGCCCGGCTGGGTGGAGACGCGCATTTCGGAAGGGGCGCGGGCGGATGCGGCGCGGCGCGCCCGGATCGACGCGCGCATTCCCATCGGCCGGTGGGCCGCCACGGTGGAGATCGCACGGGTCGTGGCGTTCCTCCTGTCGGAAGATGCTTCCTATGTCCACGGCGCCATCGTGCCCGTCGACGGCGGCTATCTGGCGGCCTGATCCCATGCAGCCGTTCCAGTTCAACACCGTTCCGAGCCTTGCCGTCGAATGGGGCGGAGCGGCCCATATCGGCGAGAGGCTGGGTGCCTGGTTTGCCGCGCGCAACCTCCTGCTCGTCACGGATGGCGGCCTCACGGCCTCGGGCGTTCTGGACCCCGCGCTTGCCTCGCTTCAGGCGAGCGGCTTCGCCGTCACCGTGTTCGACGCCGTCGTTGCCGACCCGCCCGAAAGCGTGCTTCTCGATTGTGTCGCGCGCGCCAGGGCCGCGCAGGCCGACATCGTGCTCGGCTTCGGCGGCGGCTCGTCCATGGACGTGGCGAAGCTCGCCGCCGTTCTCATCCGGTCCGGGCAAAGCCTTGCCAGCCTCTACGGCATCGGCAAGGTCGAGGGCGGGCGCCTGCCGCTCGTGCAGGTCCCGACCACGGCCGGCACGGGATCGGAGGTGACCAACATCACGATCCTGACCACGGGCGAGACGACGAAGATGGGCGTGGTCGCCGACCAGCTCTATGCCGACCGGGTGCTGCTCGACGGGGCGCTCACCTGCGGCCTGCCGCCGCTCCACACGGCCGCAACCGGCATCGACGCCATGGTGCATGCGATCGAAGCCTATACGTCGCGGCACAGGAAGAACCCCATATCCGACCTTCTCGCCTGCGAGGCGTTGCGGCTTCTGTCCACCCACCTGGTTGCCGCATGCCGCAACGGCAGTGACCGCACGGCGCGCGAGGCGATGCTTCTCGGCGCGACGCTGGCCGGGCAGGCCTTCGCGAATGCGCCTGTGGCCGCGGTCCACGCTCTGGCCTATCCGCTCGGCGGCCGCTGCCACATCCCGCACGGCCTCGCCAATGCGCTCATGCTCGGACCGGTGCTCGATTTCAACCTGAAGGCCGCAGCGCCGCTTTACGCCCGGCTTGCCGTGCCCGTCGGCGCAGATCTCGTCGGTGCGAAAAGCGAAATGGACTGCGCCCGCCGCTTTCTCGATCGCATGCTGGAGCTTATGGATGCTTCCGGTGCGCCGCGCCGGCTGCGCGACGCCGGCGTGGTGGAAGACATGCTTCCAACGCTTGCGGCCGACGCGATGTTGCAGACCCGGCTTCTCGCCAACAATCCGGTGCCATTGAGTGAAGCGGATGCGCTGTCACTGTATCGCTCCGCCTATTAGCGCGTTTCCTCGAATCGCGAGAACGCGTCGCGCGTTTGCCGGAATTGCACCACGCCGGATCGGCATGCGCTGCATCCCTATCGTCGCGGCGAGGAGATGGATGAGCCTTTGACGTGGACCGTCCCGCGTTCATAGCGGGTTGTGAAACGTCGCCCTTCTCGGCTCTGCCGGCATCGCGTGTCATGCGGACCGCGAAACTTCCTCCTGCCGCTCCGCAGCACCTCCGGGGAACGAAGACAGGCGGGCGGGACGCCGGCCGGCACCAACTTGGAAAAATATTTCACTTTGAGGGGTGAGACGCCGGGCAGCGTCGTTCGTCCTGGACAGTAGAGCCATTGTCCCGGCGTTTTGGAAGTTTGGAATTGTTGGAAGCGATGCGGCCCGCGAAGGAAAAGAAGAAGACGTCCCGTTTGTGGCTGATCGTTCATAGCTGGCTGACCTTGCCGCTGTGGGTCCTGATCTTCTTCGTCTGCCTGACGGGAACGATTGCGACCGTCAGCCAGGAGCTCGTGTGGCTGGCAAAGCCGGAGGTTCGGGCGAACCGCCCGGCGCCGGATGCCGTGCCGCTCGGCTACGATGCGGTCCTTGCCGCCGTGGAGCAGGCCGAGCCCGGTATCGCGGTGAACTCCATCGCGCGCCCGGTGAAGTCGATCTTCGCGCTGGATGTCTTCGTGACCTATCCGGACGGGCGGACACGTTCGCTCTACGTCAACCCGTATACGGGCGCCATCCAGGGCGTCGGCGGCGTGTTCGACTTCCGCTACTTCATGCGCGCGCTGCACGGCTGGCTGCTCGTGCCCTTTGTCGGGGCGACGAGCTGGGGCTGGTATCTCGTGTCGGCCTTGTCGATCCCCATGCTTGGCTCGCTCGTCACGGGGCTTCTCGTCTACAAGAAATTCTGGCGCGGCTATCTCAACCCGCGCCTGCGTCTGCGCAACGGTGCGCGCATCTTCTGGGGCGATTTCCATCGGCTGGCAGGCATCTGGTCCGTTCCGTTCATCGCCATCATGGCGGTGACGGCGGGCTGGTTCCTGATTCAGCAGATTCTCGCGGACAACAGCATCACCGTTTCGACCGCCGGCGTGCCCCCGGTCGTGGCACGAGAGGACATACCGGCCGGGAGCGGAGCGAAGGCGCCGTGGATTTCGCTCGACCGGGCCGGCGAGCTGGTCCGCGAGAAATTTCCGGATCTGAGCCCGGATTTCGTCTCGCTGCCCGGCAATGCCTTCAGCCATATCGTCGTCGGCGGGCGTGGGGCCTATCCGCTGATCTTCGAAACCGCCAACGTCAATCCCTACAACGGCAAGGTCGAATGGACGCGCCGGGTCTCCGACCGGTCGGCGCTCGAACTCGTGACCGAGAGCATGCGCCCGCTGCATACCGGCGACTTCGCCGGTCTCTGGCTGAAGCTCGTCTATTTCGTCTTCGGGCTGCTGCTCACCATGATGGTGTTCTCCGGCATGATGATCTGGCTGAAGCGCACGGCGCAGGCGACCGCCAAGCTGGTGCGCGATGTCAGGGCCGAGCGTGCCGCGCCGTCGGTGGGCCGTGCGCGGGAGGCGGCGGAATGAGCACGGCGAAGGTAAAGACCAATCCCCATGCCGGTCTGCCCGGCGGGCGGCATCGGTGGCGCTTTCATCTCAGTGTCCTGCTGCTCATCATTCCGATTGCGCTTGCTCCGAAATTCCTCCGCGAGGAGGCGTTGTTCTTCGGCGATTCCGGCCTCGGCCAGCGCGAACTGGGTGAGATGGCCATCGGCCCCTGGCATGTCAGCGTTGCCGAATACATGGCAGATACGCCGATCGACCAGGGCCTTGCCGGTCATATGAAGACCTTCGCCATCCGCTGGAACCCTGAAGACGCTAATCATATCAAGGCGAGCTATTTCAAGATCGGCAAGCCGCGCTCACTGCGTGCCGCCGGCGTCGTCCTGTCGGGAGCTCCCTATCGACAGATGGCCGATGTGCCGATCCCGCAGCGCGCCAGGCCTGACGACGCCCTGTGGCTGACCGTCGAGGGCTGGGATGACACCGTGCACCAGGTGGCCATTCCTCTAAACGAAGCATCACCCGCCACCATCGCGTGGCAGAAGCAGCGCGAAGAAGCGCAATGAGAAAACGGAATCTCTGGCGCGTCGCCGCGCTGGCCGCAGCGATCGCTTCGCCCGCACAGGTGCATTACCCTACTGCACCTGTGCGATGGAGACGGGGCACCCTCACCGCAGCTCCCGGCGAATGGACCACAGCGCGCGTCGAAAAAATTGCCGCATGGCTCAAAGCCAACAGCGTCTCCGTCGTGCTGCTCGATGCCGCGCCCTGACCGGAGCTCTCGGTGGCCATGAAGGCGGTGAGGCCCGTCCTGCTTGCGACCGTCGGGGCGGACAAGCCCGATATCCTCCAGGTGACGGCCGGCAATCTAGAAGCGCTGACGCGGGCATTCCGGGTGTGACAACCCCCTCCCTTGCACGACCAGGCGGGCGTGCAAGGGGGCTCGGGAAACGGGCGGAGAACGCCCGGTATTTTCGATCAGACCGCTGTCCGCAGGCAGCCATGACTTTGGCATGCCTGGGCAGTCGTGTCGTGCCGCCGCCTATTTGACGAAGGCCTTGCCGAGGCCCATCGCGCGCTCGACGATCATGATCACGGCGAGCGTCAGCAGGATCAGCAGCGCCGAGGCGGCGGCGACGAGCGGGTCGGCCTGGTTGTAGACATAGTTGTAGAGCTCGACCGGGAGCGTGCTGATGCGCGGGCCGGTGAGGAAGAGCGTGATCACCACCTCGTCGAAGGAGACGAGGAAGCAGAGCGCGGCGGCGGCGACGATGCCGGGCGTCAGCATCGGCACGGTGACGCGGAAGAACACGGTGAGCGGCTTTGCGCCGAGCGTGCGCGCCGCCTCCTCGCAGGCGCGGTCCTGCGTGCTGAGCGAGACGGCGAGGACGCGCAGCGCATAGGGCAGCGTCACCACCAGATGGGCGAAGACGAGGCCCTGCATCGTCGCGAGCAGCCCGAAGGAAGCGAAGACGATGAGGATGGCAAGGCCGAGCACGATGGTGGGCAAAAGCAGCGGCGCGGTGAAGAGGTTGAACAGCAGATCCCGTCCGGTGAATTTCAGCCGGGTCATCACCCAGGCGGCCGGCACGGCGATGACGATCGAGAGCGCCGTGACGATCGCCGCCAGCGACAGGCTGGTCCAGAAGGCCTTCAGCATCTGGCTGTTGGCGAAGAGCGCCGAATACCACCGCGTCGACCAGAAGGAGGGCGGGAAGCGCAGCACCTGGTCGCCGGAAAACGACAGCGGGAAGACGAGAATGACCGGCGCCAGCAGATAGACGAACAGCACGAAGACGAGGATGCGCATCGGCCAGGAGGTCTTGTGGATTTCCATGGATTTACCTCCTAGTCGAGACGCCGCAGCACGGCGGAATAGGCCCAGAGCGCGGCGCCGAACACGATGAGCACGAGGATCGAGAGGGTGGAGGCGAGCGGCCAGTTGAGCGTCACGATCGCCTGGTCGTAGATCTCGGTCGCCAGCAGGAAGACCCGCCCGCCGCCCATCAGCTTGGGCGTGATGAAGGACGAGACGGCCAGAACGAAGCAGAGCAGGCAGCCGAGCGCGATGCCGGGCAGCGTCAGCGGCAGGATCACCTTGCGGAAGGTGCGCGCCGGCGTCGCGCCGAGCGTGCGCGCGGCTTCCTCCACCCGCGGATCGAGCCGGCCGAAACCGGCCATCAGCGCCAGGATCATGTAGGGCATCAGGATTTCGGTGAGGCCGATGAAGACGCCCTTGATGTTGAACATCAGGCTCGGCGCCGGCAGGCCGAGCGCCTTGATGGCGCTGACCACCGGGCCGTCGTCGGTCAGGATCGCGATCCAGCCATAGGTGCGCACCACGGCGGAGGTGAGCAGCGGCGAGATGACGAGGACGGTGAGGAACGTCCGCCAGGAGCCGGAGGCGCGATGCAGGTAGAGCGCGATCGGGTAGGAGACGACGAGCGTCGTCAGCGTGATGGCGAGGCTGATCCAGACGGAATTGAGCACCAGCTCCAGATAGAAGGGATCGCTGAGCAGGCCCGCCCAGTTCTCCCAGGTGAAGACCTGCTCGATGCCGCCGCCGATGCGCGACCGGTTGAAGGAATAGCGGGCGAGGTTCAGCACCGGCAGGATGAAGCCGATCGCGTTGATGAGCGCGATGGGGAGCAGCAGGAGGACGGCGAGCTGGCCGTCGCGCCAGGCGCGCGGAAGGGCGGGGGCGGCGCTCATTTCTCGCCCGCCGGATAGATGAGCGTGTCCTCGGCCGACCAGCCGAGCGTGACGCTGTCGCCGGCGGCAAGCGGGCTGCGGCCCCGCCGCGTCGCTTCCTCGACGACGATCTCCTCGCCGCCGACGCTGACGCCGTATTGCACGAGGTCGCCGATGAAGGTGATGGTCGATACGGTGCCCTCGACCTTGTTGTCGGCCTCACCCGTCTCCTGGAGGCGGATGCGGTGCGGGCGGACGAGGATGTCGACGGCGCCGGCGGGCAGGCGCGTGGCGGAGCGGAGCTGCTGGCCGGCCCCCGTGAGGGTGCCTTCCGCGGTTACCACGCCCTTGAGGCGGTTCGTGCGGCCGACGAAATTGGCGACGAAGGCCGTCGCCGGGCGCTCGTAGACCTCGGTCGGCGTGCCGAACTGCTCGACATGGCCGCCGCGCATGACGACCACGCGGTCGCACATCGACAGCGCCTCGACCTGGTCGTGGGTGACGAAGACGGCGGTGATGCCGCTCTGCTGTTGGAGGGCGCGGATCTGCACGCGCATCTCGTCGCGCAGCTTGGCATCGAGATTGGACAGCGGCTCGTCGAGCAGCAGGATCGACGGTTCGATGACGAGGGCGCGGGCGAGCGCCACGCGCTGCTGCTGGCCGCCCGACAGCTCCTTCGGCTTGCGATGGGCGAGGTGGCCGAGCTGGACCATTTCCAGCGCCTGCGCCGCCCGCTTTTCCGCCTCGCGGGCGGGGACGTTGCGCATCTGCAGCCCGAACTGGACGTTGTGTGAAACGTCCATGTGCGGGAAGAGGGCGTAGCTCTGGAAGACCATGCCCATGTCGCGATCATGGATGGGAAGGTGCGTGATGTCGCGCCCTCCCACCATGATGCTGCCCCGGGAGGGTTTGTTGAGGCCGGCGATGATCCGGAGCGTCGTGGTCTTTCCGCATCCCGAGGGGCCGAGGAAGGCGACCATCTCGCCCTTGCGGACGGAAAGATCGAGCGAGGGGATCACGTTGACGGCGCCGAAGCTGACGCCGATCCCCTCCAGTCTGAGATGCTCGTCGGGAGCGGAAGTCGTGGGCATGGGGAACTCCTGGGGCAATTCCTGCAGGGAACGCGGCCTGTCCAAGGGCGGAACTGCGGAAAGACAGACAGATAAAGCGTTTCCGTGATCGGAGAAAACGGAAACGCTTCCGGCCGGCATCAGCGGCTGAGCGGAATGACGCGGCGGCGCCACTGCTCGGTGATGGCGTCGCGGACCTTGGCGACCTCGAGCCAGTTGATGTCGATCATCCTGTCCATGGCGCCGGCCGCCGTGCGCTGCAGCGCCTTCTCCGAGATGAGCGCCGCGGCCTTGGCGTTGGTGGGCGCGTAGAACATCTGCTCGGTGAAGGCGGCCTGCGCCTCGGGGCTCAGCGCATAGTCGATGAATTTCTTCGCGCTTTCGCTGGCCGGCCCGCCCTTGACGAGGCCGATCACGTTGATCTGGAAGCCGCTGCCTTCCTCAGGCAGAACCACGCCGAGCTTGCCGTCCGACAGGTCGGCATAGACCTGCGCGCGGGCGTTCCAGCCGATGCCGATCGCCGCCGTGCCGCTGGAGATCGGCTGGTAGACGTCGGGCCGCGGCTCCCAGGTCTGGACGAGGGGCGCAAGTTCCTCCAGCCGCTTGATGCCGGCCTCGACGCTCTCGATATAGTTCGTGCCGCCGGCCATCTTGTCGGTGATGATGGTCAGCGTCGTGCCCTGGATGTCCGGCACGGCCGGAATGGAGACCTGCTTGGCATATTGCGCGTCCCACAGCGCGTTCCAGGAGGTCGGCGCCTGCTGCACCTTGTCGGTGTTGTAGAGCAGGATGAGGTTGTCGAAGGTGACGCCGGCGGCGTTGACGCCCTCGTAGCGTGCCTGGGGATAGAGGTCGGCGAGATGCTTCGTCACCGTCTCGTCCATCGGGGCGAAGATGCCCTCGTCGGTCGCGGCCTTGGCGACCGAGACGTCCATGATGGCGATGTCGATCTGCGGCGCGCTTGCCTGGGCGCGCAGCGTGCCCAGCATCTGGGCGGAGTTCGGCATGCCGTAGAATTCCACGGTGATGTCGGGATTGGCCTTCATGAAGGGCTCGACGACGGCCTTCACGTAGTTTTCCTGGAAGATGCCGGAATAGGCGGTCAGCACCACCGTATCGGCCATCGCCACGGATGTGGCGAGAGCCATTGCAAGCGCGGCAAGGCCGGCGCGGGTTGCGTTCTTCATTGCGGTCATGAGTTTTCCTCCGCTCTTGAACCGATTGTTCCCATTCGCTTTATCGTATTGAGCCGCTTTAGGCGGCCGAGGCTTCCACGATTTTCGTGGCGCCGGAAATGTCGGGCAGCTTTTCGCCGTTGCGCAGTCGCTCGAGCAGGACGAGTTCGCTTTCCTGCATGCCGAGCGCCTTGTCCACGGCCCATTCGGCCTTGGAAGGGTCGAGCACCAGGACGCCGCTCTCGTCGGCAATGATGGCGTCGCCCGGGTTCACCGTCTGGCCACCCACCGAGACGGGCACGTTGATCGCCCCTTCGAGGCCGAGGATCTTCGTGGTGATCGGCGAGGGGCCGCGGCACCACATCGGCAGGTCGACGCGGCGGATCTCGGAAAAGTCCGTCGCCGGGCCGTCGATGACTGCGCCGACGATGCCGCCGAGCTTCATGGAGTGGGTCACGACGCCGCCCCAGCAGGCATGCTTGTCGTCGCCGCAGCGGTCGACGACGATGAAGTCGCCCGGCCGCACCAGCTTGGTCAGGTAGTGCAGGATGGTCGAGTCGGCATGGGGCAGGCGCACGGTGACCGCGGTGCCGGCAATGCGCTTTTCGGGCAGCACGGCGCGAAGCTCGCGGCTCATGAAGCCGGAATGCAGGAAATGGCCGACCGTGGCGGTCTCGACCTGTTCCATCTTCTTGATGAGGGCCGGGGCGATCTGCTGCGGCATGGGATTGACGACGAACATGACAGGAATTGCTCCATAAGGCAGTTCCGGCAAAAATGCGTAACACTTTTGCGTCCGGACCTGCACAAAAACAAAGAGATGGATTTTTCCGGCTGGAAGGGCCGGGATGTCCTAGAGGACGTGGTGCTGGGCGACCGGCACGTCGCGGCGCACGGCGCCGATGCGGCTGAGGTCGATCCTGGCCGTGGCGGCGCCGACGCCGTCCGAGCACTGCGCGACCATGTGGCCCCAGGGGTCGATGACCATGGAATGGCCCCAGCACCATTTCTTGCCGTCCGCATGGGCGCCGGCCTGGCCGACGGCGACGAAATAGGTCTGCGTCTCGATGGCGCGGGCCCGGGCGAGCACTTCCCAGTGGTCCTTGCCGGTCATCAGCGTGAAGGCGGCGGGAAGCACGATGACGTCGGCGCCCTTGTCGCGCAGCGCCCGGAAGAGCTCGGGGAAGCGGATGTCGTAGCAGATGGCGCAGCCGACGGTCGTGTCGCCGACCTTGTAGGTCACCACGTCCTCGCCGCGGCCGATCGTGTCGGATTCGCGGTAGGAGACGCCGCCGGGCGTGTCCACGTCGAAGAGGTGGATCTTGCGGTACTTTGCGATTTCCTTGCCTTCGGGGCCGAAGACGACCGAGGCGTTGTAGTGGTTGTTGCCGGCCTTCTCGACCATCGAGCCGCAATGCAGCGTCACGCCGAGCTCCCTGGCAAGCGCGGCGAAGCGCTGGTAGGTGCTGCCGTCCGGGAAGCTCTCGCCGCTGCCGTGCACGGCGTCGCGTCCCTCGCCGAGAAAGGCGAAATATTCCGGCAGCACGACGAGGTCCGGCTTCTCCCCGGCCACCACGTCGCGCACCATGCGCTCGGCGTCGTCGAGGTTCTTGGCTTTGTCGGAACCGGAATTCATTTGCACAACACTGATCTTCATCGAAGTCCTCCAAGTCTCAGTGGAGGCATCGTCGGGCCTTGCGACGGGAATGACAAACGATAAAGAATTGTCGTTCACGATAGAAAAAACTTGTGGCGAAAACGCTAGGCGGTGATGCCCGTCGTGTCGAGCGAGGCCTCCCGGGCGATCACCGAAAGTATTGACGGGATTAGGTTTTCCGGGTCGTCGGCATAGACGGCGTGGAGCTTCAGGGCCGGGAAGCGCGGCGTGATCGCAAGCGCCTCCAGCGTGCCGTCGGCGATCATCGGCGCCACCATGGGCACCGGCAGCAGCGCGATGCCGATGCCGTCCCGGGCGAGCCGCAGCATGGCGGAAAGCGAGTTGGAGTTGGAAATGACCGGCGGCTGCACGCCCAGCTCCTCGAACTGCCGCAGCAGCCAGATATGCGGCACGCTGTTGCGCGAGAAGGTGAGCACGGGATAGGCGGACAGGTCCTGCAGGCGCAACTCCCGGCCGCCGAACCGGAAGGCGGGGGCGGCGACCCAGGCGCATTCCATCGTGCCGAGGTCGATGTTCTTGAGGCCGGGAGTGAGAACCGGCCCCATCAGCAGCGCGAGATCGAGCCGCCTCTCGCTGATGTCGCGGCCGATCGCCAGCGACGTGTCCACGTTGAGGTCGAGGCCGAGCGCGGGAAAGCGTTCCTTCACCCGCTCGATGAAATTCGGCAGCCAGGCATGCACGATGGAATCGATGGTGCCGATCGACACGGTAGCGCGCAGGTGCTGCGGGCTGCCGACCGCCATCTTGAAGCTGGTGGCCGCCTTCAGCAGCTCCTCGGCGGGCTGCATGGCGCGCTGGCCGACGGCCGACAGCCGAACGCCGCCCGGCACCCGCTCGAAGAGCTCGCACCCCATCTCCGCCTCCAGGCTGGCGATGCGGTTGGAAACGGCGGCCTGGGTGGCGTTCAGCCGGTCGGCCGCGGCGCGGAAGCTTCCGAGCCGGGCCACCCACACAAATGTCTCGACGAAGCGCAGGTTCATTGCCCGTCCATCTCAGGAATTCGTCTTCCTTCGATATACGCGACGACGGGCGATTTCTACGGCTTTGGGACGGGACGGATGTCGCGGCGCATGCGGTCCGCGGCACCCCCTCTGCCGGCCGGCCGCGCTTCGTCATCGCCGACGAGGCGGTCTCGGCGCGCGACGTCACCGTCCGGGCGACGGTGCCGGGTCAACGGCCGGCGGTCTCTGGACAGCCGTCGATCGAAGGATTTATGATTATGGTCTCGATCAATGCGATACTCATATCATGAACATGCTCAAGCCGCCTTCGCCGTCTGACGGCAGCCGGGAGGACAGGATCCAGTCGAATCCGGTGCGGCTCGGCGCACGCCTGAAGCTCGCCCGCCAGACGCGCGGCCTGACGCTGAAGGCGCTGGCGCAGGCGGCGGAGTGTTCCGAAAGCCTGCTTTCCAAGATCGAGAACGGCAAGGCCTCGCCCTCGCTGCCCATGCTGCACCGGCTGGTGCGCGCGCTCGATTCCAATATCGGCTGGATGTTCGAGGAGACCGACGGCGAGGAGGGCGTGGTCTTCCGTGCCGGGACCCGCCCGCTCATCGCGCTCGATCCCCTTCGGCGCGGCGAGGGCATTTCGCTCGAACGCATCATTCCCTATTCGGCCGGCCATCTTCTCCAGTGCAACATCCACCACATCGATGCCGGCGGCCAGAGCGCCGGGCCGATCCAGCATATCGGCGAAGAGGTGGGCTACGTGCTGGTCGGCGAAATCGAATTGATGATCGGCGACAAGACCTTTCGGCTTTCGGCCGGCGACAGTTTCGTGTTCAATTCCGAGCTTGCGCACTGGTATCGCAATGTAGGGGCCGAGCGTGCTTCGATCTTCTGGGTGAATACACCGCCAACCTTTTGATATTTCTTTTAAAAATTCCCTCAGCGGATTCAGCGGCAGCGCCATTCAAGTCTCTTGACAAGAATTCAAGTCACTTGAATAATGCCTCTCGTAAATTCCGGTTGCCGCCAACGGCATCAAACAAGGGGAACATCAAAATGGGTCGGACCAAATATCTCCTCGGCTGCGCTGCAGCCGTCGCCATGACGCTTTCCATAGGCGCCGCAAACGCCTTCGCCGATACGTTCGCGCTCGTCACCATCAACCAGCAGGCGCTCTTCTTCAACCAGATCAATGACGGCGCCAGCGCGGCGGCCAAGGAGGCCGGCGCCGAGCTCGTCATCTTCAACGCCAACAACGTGCCCTCCGCCCAGAACGACGCGATCGAGACCTACATCACCCAGAAGGTCGACGGCATCATTCTGGTCGCCATCGATGTCAACGGCGTGAAGCCCGCCATCACCGCCGCCAAGAATGCCGGCATTCCCGTCATCGCCATCGACGCGCAGATCCCTGATGGCGACAACATCGCCTTCGTCGGCGTCGACAACACGGCGGCGGGCGGCGAGATCGGCAAGTTCTTCTCTGACTATGTGAAGAGCGACATGGGCGGCACCGCCAAGGTCGGCGTCGTCGGCGCGCTCAACTCCTTCATCCAGAACCAGCGCCTCGACGGCTTCAAGGCGGCGGTGACAGAGGGCGGCCAGAACGTCGAATTCCTCAACACCGTCGACGGCCAGAACGTGCAGGACGTGGCGCTTGCGGCCGCCGAAAACCTGATGACCGCCAACCCGGACATGACGGCGCTCTACGCCACCGGCGAGCCGGCGCTGCTCGGCGCGGTCTCGGCCGTCGCCAGCCAGGGTCGCGGCGACAGCATCAAGGTCTTCGGTTGGGACCTGACGAAATCCGCCATCGACGGCATCGACCAGGGTTTTGTCACCGCCGTCATCCAGCAGGACCCGGCCGGTGAAGGCAAGGCCGCCGTCGAAGCGCTCGTCAAGGTGAAGAAGGGCGAGACTATCGAGCCGATCATCAACGTGCCGGTGACGATCGTCACCAAGGAGAACGTCGACCAGTATCGCGACATGTTCAAGTAAGCCGAACCGCCGCTGCCCTGTCCGCGCAAGCGGGCCGGGCAGCCGGAACCTCCTCCAGGGGCCATCGAACATGACCGACACTGACGTCAGCCGCGTCCGGATGACCGGCATATCCAAGCGCTATGGCGCGCTGCAATCGCTCGACAACGCCTCGCTCAACCTCATGCCGGGCGAAGTGCTCGGGCTGGTGGGCGACAACGGCGCGGGAAAATCCACCATGAGCAAGGTGCTCTCGGGCGCCGTCATCCCCGACGCCGGCACGATCGAGATCGACGGCCGGCCGGTGTCCTTCACCTCGCCTGCCGAGGCGCGCGCCGCACGCATCGAGATGGTCTACCAGGACCTCGCGCTCTGTGACACGATCGACGTCGCCGGCAACCTCTTCCTCGGCCGCGAGCCGAAGCGGCGCCTCGCCGGCGTGCCGCTGCTCGACAAGAAGACGATGCACGAGCGGGCGCGCGACATGCTCTCCAATCTCGGCATCGTCATTCCCGATACGCGCATGAAGGTGGAGAACCTTTCCGGCGGCCAGCGCCAGTCGATCGCGATCGGCCGCGCCGCCTCCTTCAATCCCTCCGTTCTGATCATGGACGAGCCGACGGCCGCCCTTGCGGTCGCCGAGGTGGAGGCCGTGCTCGAACTCATCCGCACCGTCTCGAAGCGCGGGGTCTCCGTCATCCTTATCACGCACCGGCTGCAGGACCTCTTCCTCGTCTGCGATCGCATCCAGGTCATGTACGAAGGCCGCAACGTCGCCGAGCGGCGCATCGAGGACACCAATATCGAGGACGTCGTCAATCTCATCGTCGGGCGGAAGTTCACCGCCCGTTCCGCCGGCCACAACCACCAGGAACGAGGCGCCTCCGCATGAGCTCCGAGCCCAACGCCTATTCCAGCCATCCGCCGCGCCTGCGGGATGCGACCATCCTCGACAAGGTCGTCGCCAATGGCGGCGTCATGTCGATCGCGCTGTTCTTCATCGTCTGCTGCCTCTTCTTCGCGGTGACGACGGATGCCTTCCTCACGGCACCGAACCTCCTGAACATCATCCGCCAGTCCGCGCCGCTGCTGATCGTCGCGGCCGCCATGACCTTCGTCATCACGACGGGCGGCATCGACCTTTCCGTCGGCTCCGTCCTGGCGCTGACCGCGACGCTCTCCGCCGCCGCCCTGCAGGCCGGCGTTCCCTGGCCGCTCGCCATCCTGCTGATGCTCGCGCTCGGCGGCGTGGTGGGGCTGATCCAGGGTTATTTCATCGCCTATGAGCGCATCCCCGCCTTCATCGTCACGCTGGCCGGCCTCTCCGTCATCCGCGGCTTCGCGCTCCTGATCACCGGCGGCTATTCGATCCCGATCGAGCCGACGAGCCCGTTCGTCACGATCGGCCGGGCCTGGATCCTCGGCATTCCGGCGCCGGCGCTCATCGCCATCGTCGTGCTGATTGTCGCCTATATCGCCTTCAACGAGACCCATTTCGGCCGCTACGTCACCGGCGTCGGCGCCAATGCGGAGGCCACGCGCCGGGCCGGCGTCAACACGCGGCGCATCATCCTGTGGGTCTACATCCTGTCGGGCACGGCCTCGGCAGCGGCCGGCGTCATCCTCTCCGCCCGTCTCGGTTCCGGCTCCTCGAATGCGGGGCAGGGGTTCGAACTCGACGTCATCGCGGCCGTGGTGCTCGGCGGCACCAGTCTCTTCGGCGGGCGCGGCTCGCTGGTCGGCACGATCCTCGGGGCGCTGACGGTCGCGGTGCTGGCGAACGGCCTCATCCTGTCGCATCTCTCGCCCTTCTTCACGCCCATCGTCACCGGTCTCATCATCCTGGTCGCGATCTGGCTCAACTTCCGCCTCTTCAAGGGCGGGGCGAGGGGGCGCTGACATGCTCGATCACCTCTTTGCCGAGGAGCCGCGGAAACGCCATCCGATCGGCGTCAGGTCCGGCACCGCGATGACCGTGACGGGACCGGTCCCGATCGAAGATCTCGGCGTGACGCTGATGCACGAGCATATCTTCCTCGATGGTGCGCGCAGCTGGATCTGCCCCTGCCATCCCGATGAGAAGGCGATCGCCGAGCAGAAGGTCAATATCGAGATCGTCGGCGAGCTGCGGATGAACCCCTACATGAACCGGGACAACGTCTCGCTCGACGACGGGGACCTGGCGCTCAGCGAGTTGAAGCGCTTCCAGGCGCTGGGCGGCTGCACCGTGGTGGAGACGACGAATTTCGGCATCGGCCGCGATGCGGCCGGCCTGGCCCGCATCGCCCGCATGTCCGGTCTCCGGATCATCATGGGCACCGGCTTCTATCTCGAACACACCCATCCCGACTGGCTGAAGGCGATGGATGTGGAGGAGGTGACGCAGTTCATCGTCGAGGATGTCGGCGGCGGCGAGAGCCAGCCGGAGATCATGGCAGGCATCATCGGCGAGGTCGGCGTCAGCCGCAACTTCACCACTGAAGAGGAAAAGTCGCTGCGCGCCTCGGCGCGGGCGGCGCGCATCACCGGCCTGCCGCTCTCCATCCATTTGCCGGGCTGGGAACGCCTCGCCCACCGCGTGCTCGACGTGGTGGAGGAGGAGGGCGCCGATCCGGCGCATACCGTGCTCTGCCACATGAACCCGAGCCACAGCGATCCCGACTACCAGATGGCGCTCGCAAGGCGCGGTGCCTTCCTGGAATACGACATGATCGGCATGGATTATTATTATGCCGACCAGGACGCCCAGTCGCCGTCCGACGAGGAGAATGCCCGCGCCATCGCGGCCCTTGTCGACAGGGGCTTTGCCGACCGGCTGCTGCTGTCGCAGGACGTGTTCCTCAAGATCATGCTCACCCGCTACGGCGGCTTTGGCTATGGCTACATCCTCAAGCATTTCCTGCCGCGCCTGAAGCGGCACGGCGTCGAGCAGGCGGCCATCGACCGCATGCTGATCGACAATCCGAAATCCGTCTTCTCTGCCGCGCACTGAGCGCCGGCCAACCGTTCAAGGAGCTACCATGACCAAGAAGAAAGTGCTGCTGGCCGGCGAATCCTGGGTTTCGACCGCGACCCACATCAAGGGCTTCGACCAGTTTCCGACCGTCACCTACCATACCGGAGCCGACGAACTCCTGAAGGCGCTGAAGGACAGCCCCTTCGACGTCACCTTCATGCCGGCGCACGAGGCACAGAAGGAGTTTCCGAGCACGCTGGAGGGCCTTCAGACCTATGACGCCATCGTGCTCTCGGATATCGGCGCCAACACGCTGCTGCTGCATCCCGACACCTGGATCCACTCCCGCCGCACGCCGAACCGCCTGAAGCTGCTGCGCGACTATGTCGCCAAGGGCGGCGCGCTCCTGATGTTCGGCGGCTACTATTCCTTCCAGGGCATCAACGGCGGCGCGCGTTTCCGCAATACGGCCGTCGAAGAGGTCCTGCCCGTCGCGTGCCTCTCGGTCGACGACCGCGTGGAAGTGCCGGAAGGCTTTACGCCCGTCGTCTCGGGCGATGCGTCGCACCCGATCCTGTCGGGCATTTCCGGCGAATTCCCCTATCTGCTCGGCTTCAACGAGGTGACGCTGAAGGACGGCGCCAACCAGTTGATGACCGTTTCCTCCGAATATGGTTCGCTGCCGCTGCTCGTCACCGGCACCTATGGCGAGGGCCGCACGGTGGTCTGGACGTCGGATGTCGGCCCGCACTGGCTGCCGCCGGAATTCATCGCCTGGCCCGGCTACAAGACCCTGTTCGAGCAGATGCTCGCCTGGGCGACGGACTGACCGGAGGTTCCAGGAAACAGCCCCATGACCATCCACGTCGTCGGCAATGTCTGCGTCGATACGAGCTTTCGCCTGGCGCGGCTGCCGCTGCCCGGCGAAACGCTGAATGCGGCCGCTGCCGGCGACGGTCCAGGTGGCAAGGGCGCCAACCAGGCGGTTGCCGCGGCCCGTACGGGGGCTGCGGTGGCGCTGTGGGCGCCGGTCGGCCGGGATGCGGCGAGCGACTGGGTCGAGGGGGTGATCGCCGCCGAGATCCCGGATCTCCGCCTCGTGCATCTCGACCTGCCCTGCGACCGCTCGGTGATCATGATCGACCGCGCCGGCGAGAATGTCATCATCACCGCCGCGGCCTGCGCGGAGGCCTTCGACCCGCTCGCCATGACCACCCTCGGCGACACATGGGCGGCCGGCGACATGCTGCTGATGCAGGGGAACCTTTCGACGGCCGCGACGATGGCCTGCCTGGCGGCGGCGCGGGCGGCAGGCCTCGTCACGATACTCAATCCGAGCCCGCTTTCCGCCGATCCGCTCGACCTTGCGGCCGTGTCGCTCATCGTCGTCAACCGGCCGGAGGCGGAGGCCCTGACCGGCGAGGCCGATGCCGAGCGTGCAGCGCGCCGCTTGCTGGCGATGGGTGCAGATAGCGCCATCGTCACGCTCGGCAGCGCGGGCGCCCTGCTTCTTGAGGCAGGCACTTCGTCCGCCGTCCGCCTCCCGCCCTCCGATGTGGAGGCCGTCGATGCCAGCGGCGCGGGCGATTGTTTCGCCGGCACGCTTGCCGGCCTGCTGGCGCAGGGGGCATCGCTCCCCGATGCCGCGCGGCTGGCAACCCGGGCGGCAGCCATCGCGGTCGCTCGTCCCGGCACGCTCGCCTCCTTCCCCACGCCGGCGGAAATCGCCGCCCTCACCAAGACACTGAAACTGGAAAACGTGTGATCGCCATGAGCAACCCCATCGGACGGCAGGACAAGGATACGCTGAAGACGCTTTTCGGGCGCGACAAGCCGGTGATCGGCGTGGTGCACCTGCTCCCGCTGCCGGGCGCACCGCGTTATGACGACGAGGGCGTGGAGGCGATCTACGAGCGCGGCCTTTCGGATGCGCGCGCCTATCTTTCCGGCGGCTGCGACGCGCTGATCGTCGAGAACCACGGCGATGTGCCGTTCTCGAAGCCGGACCAGATCGGCCACGAGACCTCCGCCCACATGGCCGTCATCGCCGACCGCATCCGCCGCGAGCTCGGCCGCCCGATCGGCATCAACGTGCTTGCCAATGCGGCGATCCCGGCGCTTGCCATCGCCTCGGCCTCCTCGGCCTCGTTCATCCGCGTCAATCAGTGGGCCAATGCCTATGTCGCCAATGAGGGCTTCGTGGAGGGCGAATCCGCCCGCGCCATGCGCTACCGGGCGCAACTGCGTGCCAGAGGCATCCGCATCTTCGCCGACGCCCATGTCAAGCACGGCGCGCACGCCATCGTTTCCGACCGGCCGGTCGAGGAGCAGGTCAAGGACCTCGTCTTCTTCGATGCCGACGTCGTCATCGCCACCGGCCAGCGCACCGGCCATACGGCCGATCTCGGCTATATCCGCATGATCAAGGAGGCCGCCTCGCTGCCGACGCTGGTCGGCAGCGGCGTCACCCATGACAATGCCAACGACATCCTCGCCGTCGCCGACGGCGTGATCATCGCCAGCGCCCTCAAATATGACGGCGTCTGGTGGAACGCGGTCGATCCGGACCGGGTGAAGCGCTTCATCGCAGGCCTCGGCCGATGAGCACAATGCCGGAGGTCAATCCCGCGCGCCTCCTCACATCCATCGCCGATTTCGCGGCCATCGGCGCGACGCCCGCCGGCGGCGTCAACCGGCAGGCCCTGAGCGTCGAAGACCGTACCGCCCGCCGCTTGCTGGCCGAGCGCGCTTTCGCGCGGGGCTTCACCGTCTTCCAGGATGAGGCGGCCAATCTTTTCCTCCGCCGCGACGGCCGGGATGCGACGCTGCCGCCGCTCCTCATCGGCAGCCATCTCGACAGCCAGCCGACCGGCGGCCGCTACGACGGCGCGCTCGGCACGCTCAGCGCCTTCGAGGTGCTGGAAGCGCTCGCCGATGCGGGCGTCGAGACCGACCGCACCATCGAGGTCGTCGCCTTCACCAACGAGGAGGGCAGCCGCTTCTCGCCGGGCTGCATGGGCTCCATGGCCTTCGCCGGCGCGGGTAACCTTTCGGATTGGCGCCGGGCGCGGGCGACGGACGGCGCGCTGCTCGCCGACGAACTGGCGGCGACGCTGCAAGCGCTGCCGGAAGCCCGCATGCGGCCCATCGGGCACGCCATCTCCGCTTTCGTCGAGCTGCATATCGAGCAAGGCCCCGTTCTCGAACGCGAGGACGTGCCGATCGGCGTGGTCACCGCCGTTCAGGGCACGAAATGGCTGGAGATCGCCTTTTCCGGCGAGGCGGCCCATGCCGGGACCACGCCGCTGGAATTCCGCAAGGATCCGATGGGCGCGGCGGCGGCGGCCATCGCGCGCATCCAGGACGACATCATGCCCGCCGATCCCGAGGCGCGGCTGACGGTCGGCCGCATCGCCGCCGAGCCGGGCTCCATCAACGTCATCCCGAGCCGCGTCTCCTTTACCGTCGACATCCGCCATCCGGACGCGGCGGCGCTTGCGGCGATGGACCGGCGCGTGAGGGAGGAATGCGAGGCCGCGGGCGCGCGGTGGGGCTGCGAAACGGCCATCGAACTGCGCGTCGACATGGCTCCCGGCCGGTTCGCCCCGGAGGTGACGGCGGCGATCGAGGAGACGTGCCGGGCGCTCGCGATCCGCAGCCGGCCGATGGTGTCGGGCGCCTTTCACGATGCGCTCTTCGTGGGCCGGCTCGCCCCGGCGGCGATGATCTTCGTGCCCTGCCGCAACGGCATCAGCCACAACGAGGCGGAGTTCGTTTCCGACGCGCATATCATCGCCGGTGCGCGCACCCTGCTGGGCGTGGCGCTTCGTCTTTCGGCCGCCTGAAACCTACCAGCCGGCGAAATCGGCAAGCAGCGCCTCGTCGACCCGGCCCGCCGCGACATCGGCGAGCGCCTGGTCCAGGATGGCGACACCCTCCTGGGCTTCCGCCTCCGTCAGGGTCAGCGGCGGCGTGAATTCCAGCACGTTGGAGTTGACGCCGACATAGTAGAGCACGAGGCCGAGCTGGAAGGCGCGGTAGACCGCCAACGCCGTCTGCCGCAGGGCCGGTGCGCCATCCGCAACAAGCTCGACGCCGAGGGCGAGGCCCCGGCCGCGCACATTGCCGATCAGGGCATGGCGGGTGGCGAGGCGGTCGAGCGTCTCGCGCAGCATGCGTCCTGTCCGTTCCGCATTGGCGACGAGATTGTCGCGCTCGATGGTCTGCAGCACGGCGAGCGCCGCGGCGGCGCAGACCGGATTGCCGTGCACGGTCTGCAGCGAGAAGGCGACGGCGTGGTTCAGGATGGCCTCCGGGCCGACCACCGCCGAGACCGGCAGCCCACCGCCGAGGCCCTTGCCGAAGACGACGATGTCGGGCTCGATGCCGGCGTGCTCGAAGGCGTTGAAGCGCCCGGTGCGGCCGAGGCCGACCTTCACCTCGTCTGAGACGATGAGGATGCCGTGTGTGCGGCAGAGCGCTTCCACGTCCTTGAAAAACCCGTCCGGCGGCACCAGCATGCCGCCGTCCGACTGGATCGGCTCTATGAAGAAGGCAGCGATCTCTTGCGGCGGGACCTCGGTGGCGAAAAGGGTTTCGAGATAAGCGAGGGCGGCGTCCTTCGCGGCGTCGGGGCCGCCGGCGGCGTAGCTGTTGGGGTAGGGCACCAGCGTCAGGCCCTTCGCCCGCGCACCCTGCTGGGCGGGGTGGCCGGAGACGGCCATGGAACCGACGGTGCCGCCGTGATAGGCGCCGTTAAAGGCAAGGATGCGCGGCCGGCCGGTGGCGGCGACGACCATGCGGGCGACCGTCTCGTTGGCGTCCGAGCCGGAATGGCCGAACCAGACGCGGCCGCGGGCGCGTTCCGGTACGAGGGAGAGCAGCTTTTCGGCGAGCAGCACCGAGGGTTCGTTGGCCGTGGAGAGATAGCTTGCGCCCGCCTGGTCGGAAAGCGCGCGGTTCACCGCCTCGCGGATGGCGGGATGCGAATGGCCGAGGCTCGCCGCGCCCCAGGAGGCGGCGAAGTCGAGGAGTTTGCGCCCGTCGTCGCCGGTGAGGTATGCGCCGCTTCCGCCGACCACCGCCTGCGGAAAGAACCGCAGATGCGCCATCGTCGAGACCGATCGGCTTTCACGGGCGTAGAGGCCGGACATGTCGCTCTCCCGATTCCTTGAAGAAGGTCAGGACCTCGTCAAGCTGGACGACGTGGCAATAGATCATGTTGATGATCTCCAGCTCCCGCCGGTGCAGCTCGTCCGTCGCCGCCGCGCCGCAATCGTCGACGACGACCACGCCGAAGCTTTCGTCCGCCAGGCTGCGCACGGTGGAGGAGACGCACTGGTCGGTGAAGATGCCGCAGCAGATGACGTCCTTGATGCCCATATTGTGGAGGATCAGGCGGAGGTTCGTGCCGGTCAGCGCGCTGTCGGTCGTCTTGGTGATGACGATCTCGTCGGGACGCGGTTCGAGTTCCGGCACGACCTGGCCCTCGGGCAGGTCCTTCGGCAGAAGCAGGTAGTTGAAGCCGGGCTTCTTCTGGCTCAGCGAGCGGTCGCGGCCGTCCGGCTTCAGGCAGGCGATGCGGGCGAAGATGACCTCCACCTTGCGCTTGCGGCATTCCTCGATCAGCCGTGCGGTGTTCGGGATCACCGTTTTGCGCATGCGATCATAGAAGGGCTGCCAGCGGGCGGTCTCTTCCGGCGTGTCCTTCGGGTCGAGATAGGTGTTCTGGATGTCGATGACGAGCAGCGCGGTCGTCTGCGGATCGAGCACGATGTCGTCCGGCGCCTCTGCGTTGGCGTAGTAGAAGGAACGGTAGGCGGTCTTCCAGCTCATGCAACTGTCTCCTTCTTGCGGCGGGCGCGGGTGAGGATGTGGCCGATCTCGCGGTTCGGGAAGAGGCCGCCGGGCTTGACGATCATCACGGCGATCATGGCGAGCGCCAGCACGATCTCGGTGAGGCCGACGACCTGGCCGGCGCCGATGGCGGTGGCGTTCAGCGCGCTTTCGGTGCCGCGAAGGCCTTCATAGGCAAACGTGATGAGGATCGTGCCGGCGACGGCGCCGGTCACCGTGTTCGCCCCGCCGATCACCAGCATGGTGATGATGAGGAAGGTCTCCTTCAGGTAGAAGGCCTTCGGCGCGAAGGAGGTGATGAAATGGCCCCAGAGAGCGCCGCCGATGCCGGCGATGAAGGCGGCGAGGATGAAGGCCCGCCAGCGCAGGTGCGGGATGTTCGCGCCGAGCGCGGCGGCGGCGACCTCGTCCTCTCGGGAGGCACGGAGCAGCTTGCCGGTGCGCGATTCCTTGAAGAGCAGCGCGACGATCACGACGACGGCCGCGACGATGGCGGCGATCGGCAAGTCCGTCGTCTTCGGCAGGCCGAACAGCGTGCGCGGGCCGTTGGTGAAGGCGCTCCAGTTGTTCATGACGGTGTAGAGCACCACGAGCAGCGCAAAGGAGGTGATGACGGAGGCCGCATCCGAAAGCCGCATCAGCGGATAGGCGACGACGGCCGCCACGACCGCGGCAAGCACGCCCGCAGCCAGCATGGCCAGAAGCGGCGAGATCTCCACCACCTTCATGAAGTCGTAGAGGTCCGGCAGCGCCATGCCCTTCATCTGGGCCGGGATGGTCAGCACGGCGGAGGTGTAGGCGCCGAGGCCCATGAAGCCGATATGGGCGAAGGAGAGCAGGCCCGAATTGCCCATGAAGGTCTGCAGGCCGACGACGAGGACCAGCGAGATCAGCAGGTTGGTGGCGATCCGGTCGTAGAGGCGGATGCCGATGAGCTGGCTGCCGATGGCGATGGCGGCGATGACGGCGATGAGGATGAGGGCGGTGAGATAGGAATGTTTCATGGTCTCCGCTCCTCAGGTCCGCTGCCCGCTCGCCGGGCCCTTGATGAGGCCCTGCGGGCGCCAGAGCAGGATCAGGATGACGAGGCTGAAGGTGAAGGCGTCGCGGAACTTCAGGAGATCCTGCGACAGGGTGTAGTTGAGCGTCGTATCGATCAGCGCCAAGAGGAAGCCGCCGACGACGGCGCCCGGAAGGCTGCGCATGCCGCCGATCACGGTGGCGATGAAGGCGACGAGCAGCGGCTCCAGCCCGACGCCCGGCACGACCGTGCCGATGCGGCCGATCCACAGGATGCCGACGACGCCGGCGAGGAAGCCGGAGAGGGCGAAGGCCGAGGAGATGATGAGGTTCGCCGGCACGCCGAGCATGCGGGCCATGGTGAAGTTGGTCGCCGCCGCGCGCATGGCGATGCCGAGCGTCGTCCTGCGCATCAGGAAGGCGACGGCGGCGAGCAGCACGATGGAGGCGGCGATGGTGATGAGGTTGCGCACCGGCGTGATCGCGCCGCCGATCGAGACGGTCTGCGAGAAGATGTCCGGCAGGGGCACGTTGCGCGGGCGCGGCGAGATGAAGAGGAGGGCGGCGTTCTGCAACAGGTTGGAGAAGGCGAAGGAGGTGATCAGCACCGCCGTCACCGATTTGGCGCGCACCGGGCGGAAGGCGGCATAGTCGGTGAGGATGCCGAAGAGCACCGCCATGGCGACGGCGAGTGCGGCCATGACGAGCCAGGGCAGGCCCGAGCCGCTGGAAAGATACATGGTGTAGCCGGCGACCATGATGAGTTCGCCATAGGCGAAATTCACCAGCCGCAGGATGCCGTAGATGATGACGAGGCCGAGCGCCATGAGGGCATAGGCCCCGCCGAGGCTGAGGACGTCGATGACGAACTGGATCGCAAAAGCCATCGGAATCAGCCTCCCAGATAATGTGCGCTGAGATCGCTTCCCGAGCGGATCTCCTCGGCGGTGCCGGATGCGACGATGGCACCGAGCCGCATGACATAGGCGCGGTCGGCGACGGCGAGCGCCTGGTTCACGTTCTGCTCGACGAGCAGGATGGTGAGGCCGGACTTTTTGAGTGTCTCGATCATCTCGAAGATGCGCTCGACGATCGCGGGCGCGAGACCCAGCGAGGGCTCGTCGAGGAGGAGGACGCGCGGCCGCGCCATCAGCGCGCGGGCGATGACGAGCATCTGCTGCTCGCCGCCCGAAAGCGTGCCGGCCGGCTGGCTCGACCGCTCGGCGAGGCGCGGGAAGAGCGTGTGCAGCCTTTCGAGGTTCTGCCGGTTGCCGGCCTGGTCGCGGCGGTGGATGTAGGCGCCGAGCATGAGGTTTTCGGCGACCGTCAGGTCCGGGAAGACGTCGCGGGTTTCCGGCACGGTGGCAAGGCCGGCGCGGATGACCTGCTCGGGATTGGCCGCGGTGATGTCCCGGCCTTCGAGCACGATCGAGCCGCCCGCCGCCTTCAGCGCGCCGGCGATGCATTTGATGGTCGAGGATTTGCCCGCGCCGTTCGCGCCGAGCAGGCTCACCAGCTCGCCCCTGGCGACGGTGAGGCTGATGCCGCGCACCGCGCGGATCGTGCCGTAAATGACGGAGAGGCCGGTGATCTCAAGCATGGGCCGCCCCCTTGCCGAGATAGGCTTCGATGACATCAGGATGGCTGCGGACATGGGCGGCGTCCCCTTCCGCGATGGTGCGTCCGGAGGCGAGCACATGCAGCCGGTGGCAGAGGCGCATGATGAGGCCCATGTCGTGATCGATGATGAGAAGGCCGAGGCCGCGTTTCCTCGGCAGTTCGGAGAGGGTGTGCAGCAGGGTTTCCGTCTCCGCGTCGTTCATGCCGGCGGCGGGTTCGTCGAGCAGCAGGAAGCGCGGTTCGGCGGCGAGCGCCCTTGCGATCTCGACGCGGCGCTTGTCGCCGTAGCTGAGGCTTTCGCCCAGCTCATCCGCCTTCGCCGAAAGGCCGAGTTCGTCGAGAAGGTTTTTCGCGCGCTCGGTGGCGACCCCGCGGGAAGCGCCCTTCGCCAGGGCTGCCGCCTCGACATTCTCCAGCACCGTCATCGTGTTGAAAAGGCGCACGATCTGGAAGGAGCGGCTGACGCCGGCAAGGGCGATCTTACGCGGCGAGAGGCCGGAAAGGGTTATGTCGCCGGCGGTGATCGTGCCGCCCGCCAGCTTTACCTGGCCGGTGATGGCGTTGATGAGCGTCGTCTTGCCCGAGCCGTTCGGACCGATCAGGCCGACGACCTCGCCGGTGAGAACGGAGAGCGACACATGGTCGAGGGCGCGGAGGCCGGTGAATTCCACCGACACGTCGTTTACCGCGAGGCGCGTTTCAGACATGGCTTTTCCGAAGGTGATGGGCCGGCTTTGGCGGCCGGCCCGTAAAGTACGATCAGGGCTTCGGCAGGGATTCCGGCTTGCGCCAGCCCACGAAGGTCGGCTTGCCGCCCTTCAGCTCGATGAGCGCCGCCGCCTTGTTCGGAACGTGGCCCTCTTCGGCCGTGCCGTAGTCGAGGTCGCCGGTCAGCAGCTTGAACTGGCCGTCTTCCAGCGCCTTGGCGAGCGCGCCGCCTTCCGTCGTGCCGGCCGCCTTGATCGCCTCGGCGATCATCATGATCGTGTCCCAGCCCGTCGAGACGAAGGACGTGTCCGGCTCGTTGCCGAACATCTCCTTGTAGAGACCGATGAATTTCTCCATTTCCGGATCCGCTCCCGTTCCCATCCAGGTATGGGTGACGAAATAGACGTCGTTGCCGAACTTTTCGCCGAGCGCCTCGTGCATCGCCGGGTCGTCATAGGCATCGCCGCCGAGGATCGGCGCGTCATAGCCGACTTCGCGCAGTGCGCGGATGATCACGCCGATATCCGTGCCGTAGGACGAGACGAAGATCACGTCCGGCTTCTTGCCGAGCGCCTGGAGACGCGCGAGCTGGGCGGAAAAGTTGTTGTCGCCGTTCGTATAGGTGTCTTCCAGGATGATCTCGCCGCCATCGGCCTTGAACTGCTCGACGAAATACTTGGAGAGCGACTTGGTGTAGGCGATGAACTGATCGGTGACGACATAGGCCGTCTTCCAGCCCTTCTCCTTGAAGGCGAAATCGGCTGCCGTCGCGCCCATCGTGGTGTTCCACATCGAGAGCGTGAACTGCTTGTCGCCGAGCGACCAGGAAGAGTAGAGCGGATCGGAGGCGCAGGTCGAGATGCCGACGAGGCCGGCCGACTGCGCCTCGCGGCTCGCCGGCGAGCCGAAGTCGAAATCGCAGGGCGCGACGATGACTTGCGCGCCCTTGTCGATCAGCTCGACGGCGACGTTGCCGACCGTCACCGGATCGGACTTGCCGTCGATGTTGATGAACTCGACCTGCTTGCCGAGCACGCCGCCATTGTCGTTGAGATATTTCACCGCAACCTGCGCGCCGTTGTAGCCGGGCGTGTCGAGCGGGGCCTGGATGCCCGTCATCGAGAGCGCGCCGCCGATGACGATCTTGTCGTCCTCGGCAAAGGCCGCGGAGGCGGCGAGCGCAAGGCTTGCGGCCGCCAGAAGCAGTTTGGAAGTCTTCATCATGGTCGTTCCCCTTTTTGATGCCTTTCGGCAGTGAAATGTCGCGCGGCCCGGCCTTTTGTTGTGTTCTGCGGCCCGCTTTCGGATGCTCCTCGTTTCCGTCCCGTCGGTTCGTCTGCGGGCCTTACTGCCCGATCTCCTTCAGCAGTGCATCGGTCGAGACCTGCCGGCAATAGCCCTTGATGGCGCTCAGCGAGGTGTCGTGGCGCTCCTGCGAATAGGTGCCGCAGGCATCGGGCACCAGCGTCACGAGATAGTTGAGGTCGCAGGCATCGCGCACGGCCGATTCCACGCACTGGTCGGTCAGAAGTCCACACAGCACGAGTTGTTTTACGCCGAGATTGCGCAGGATGTAGTCGATATGGGTGGAGACGAAGACGCTGGACGAGCTCTTCGGGAAGACGATCTCGTCCTCCAGCGGCGCCAGCTCGTCGATGACCTTGCCGTCCCACGAGCCCTTCGGCACGTTGAAGCCGGTGATCTTGTAGTCCAGGCTGCGGTCGCGGCCGTCCCTGGTGAGGCTCTCGATCGTGGTGTGCAGCACCTCGATGCCGGCCTTGCGGAAGCCTTCCAGCAGGCGCTGCATGTTCGGGATCGCGACCTCGTGGATGCGCTTGAAATAATAGCCGTATTTTCCCGCGATATCGGCGTCGGAAACATCCTTGAACTCGCCGCCCTCGCGGCGCACGGAAAAGTTCTGCACGTCGATGAAGAGGATGGCGGAGGCGGCCGGATCGAGCGGCACGTCGCGGGTGGTCGGATGGTCAGCGGCCATCAGGCGTTTCCTTCGAGGCTGTCTGCCGCAAGGCGGAGGGGGCCGGCGAGGCGGCCTGCCCATTCCTCTTGCCCGCGGGCATCGTTGATGAGGTCGTTGCGCACTTCCAGAAGCACATGCGCTATGCCGCGCCGCTCGCCGTGCACCGGGATCGTGTAGTCGGAGATGTCGTCGACGTGATAGGGTGCGTTGAGCTTGACGGTGACGTCCGGATTGGCGGCGCGGAACGTCTGCGCAAGCCGCTCGGCAAGGCGGGCGTCGCGGTTGTAGAGCAGGCCGAGCTCGAAGTCCCGCGTCGCGCCCGTCGCGCGCATGACCGGCGTGAAACTGTGCACCGAGACGAGGACGAGCGGCTTTCCGCTCGCCTGGCGCTGGTCGAGCGCTGCGGCGATCGCCTCATGCAGCGGCTGGTGGATTTCCACGAAGCGGCAGCGGCGGTCGAGATCGCTGATATCGGCATTTGCCGGCACCGGCGTGCCGTCGCTCTCTTCGACGACGCAATCCTTCGCCTCGAAGGGCCGGTTGCAGTCGATGACGAGGCGGCTGTAGCGCTGCAGGATGAGCGCGGCGTCGAGGCGCTCGGCCAGGCCGCGGGCGACGCCCTCCGCGCCGACGTCATAGGCGATGTGGCGATCCATCTCCGCGGCGGGAATGCCGAGATCGCCGAGCGCAGCCGGGATGGCGCGGCCGGCATGTTCGCAGGTCAGGAAGATCGACGAGGCGCCGGCAGGGTTGATCCGTTCCACCGGCTCCGGGTCGCCCGTCTGCAGCAATCTGGTCGTGTCGCGGTCTGCGAACCTGAGCATGGAATGGGATCCGTCACGGGCCCGGCGGGTCGGGCTTTTCCTGACAGGCAGTCAAGGAAATTTTTCGATCATAGTCAATTGCATTTTTCCGTTTGACTAATTTTTTTCATGGCGCGAATATCCGAACCAATCAGGGGAACGAACGCCAATGAGCGATGGGAAATCGTCGACGACGATCCGCACGAGGATCCGCGATGCCGCAGCGCAACTGACCGCCAGCGAGCGCAAGATCGCCAATGCCATTCTTGCCGATTATCCCTTCACGGGCCTCGAAAGCATCCAGGAACTGGCGGCCAAGACCGGGGTCAGCGCACCCTCGATCACCCGCTTCGTCAGCAAGATCGGCTGCGGCGGCTTCCAAGACCTGCAGCGCCAGTTGATCACCGAATTGAAGGAAGGGCAGCGCTCGCCGCTCGACCTGAAATCGAGCCAGAAGCCGGTCGGCCATTCGGAGTTCCTGTCGGAATATGTGGCGCGCGTCTCGGCGGTCATGCAGGAGATGACGGCGACGGTGTCGCAGGCACAGTTCGACATTCTCGCCGACCTGCTCGCCGATCCCTCGCGCAACATCTTCCTGCTCGGCGGGCGCGTCAGCGACAATGTCGCCGCGTTCCTGTCGATCCACCTGCGCCAGATCCGCAGCGGCATCTACCACATGTCCGACAATCCGGAAATGTGGCCGGAGCACGTCTTGCGCATGCGCAAGAAGGACGTCGTGCTGCTGTTCGATTTCCGTCGCTACCAGCTCAGCCTCGCGCGCCTTGCCGAGACGATCGCCAAGAAGCGCGGCGCGACCATCGTCGTCGTCACCGACAAGTGGATGTCGCCGGCCGCGCGCAGCGCCGATCATATCGTCGCGCTGCCGATCGATGCCGGCACGGCCTGGGATACGGTGGCCGCCGCCATGGCGTTGGTCGAGGCGCTGATCGTGCGCGTCTCGGAGGCCGACTGGGAGGCGACGCAGAAACGCATCAAGGATTGGGACGGCATCCGCTTTTCGATGCCGGGTTATGACCAGATCAACGGGGACGCCGATGAAACGTGAGGAAATGATGGTCGCCTGCTGCGGCGACCTTTCGGGCAAGGTGCGCGGCAAGGCCTTTCCGCTGGCGCAGATGGACAAACGCCTGAAGCGCGGCGTCGGCTGGACGCCGACCAACGTGCAGATCACCTGCTTCGACAACATCGCCGAAAGCCCGTTCGGTTCGCTCGGCGACCTCGTGCTCATTCCCGATCCCGCGACACGCGTCAGCATCGAGAGCGAGGAGGGGGCGCCGAACGAGAATTTCGTCATCGGCAACATCCGCTATACCGATGGCCGACCGTGGGAGTTCTGCACGCGCTCGATCCTCGAAACGGCGCTCGATCATCTGCAAAGGGTGGCGGGCGTCACGCTCTACGGCGCCTTCGAGCACGAGTTCCAGATCAAGCACCTCGTCTCCGATATCGGCAAGGCCTTCACGCTCGGCGGGTTTCAGGAGGAGCGGCATTTCTGCGAGGCGATCATCGCGGCGATGCGGGAGGCGGGCGTCACGCCCGACACCATCCTCAAGGAGTTCGGCGCCGGCCAGTTCGAGGTGACGATGGGTCCGCAGAAGGGCGTCACCATCGCGGACCATTCGCTGATCACCCGCGAACTCGTCGGCCTCGTCGCCCGCGAGCTCGGCTACGACCCGACCTTCACGCCGATCCGCGATCCCGCGGGCGTCGGCAACGGCGTGCATGTGCATATGAGCATGCTGGATGCAGCCGGCAATCCGGTCACCCATGATCCGGACGGCAAGCACGAGCTCTCCGATGTCGCCGGAAAATTCGTTGCCGGCATCCTGAAATATCTCGATTCGATCATCGCCATCACGGCGCCGAGCGTCGTCTCCTACCTGCGCCTCACCCCGCATCGCTGGAGCGCCGCCTTCAACAATCTCGGTTTTCGCGATCGCGAGGCCTCGGTGCGCATCTGCCCGGTTTCCGACATCAGCGACATCGCCCGCGCGGCCCAGTTCAACTTCGAGTTCCGCGCTGCGGACGGCGCGGCCAACCCGCATCTCGCGCTCGCCGCCATCGTGCATGCCGGCGTGCAGGGCATCGAGGAGGGGCTGGCCGTGCCGGAGGCGACGCAGGAGGACCTGTCGCTGCTGGGCGTTGAGGCGCTGGCCGCGCGCGGCTATGTGCGCCTGCCGCAGACGCTGGAGGCCGCGCTCCAGCGGTTCCGCGGCAATGCGACGGTCTGCGGCTGGTTCCCCGAGGGCTTTGCCGACGTCTATGTCAAGCACAAGGAAGGCGAGATCGCCTATCTCTCGGGCAAGACGCAGGCGGAGATCTGCGCCGCCTACGAAAGCGCCTACTAGCCACAAGGTCCTTGGGCGCGGGGAACCACGCACGGCTCCCCGCGTTCCTTTCGGGTGAATTTGACCTGAAAGGAGAATTTCCATGGTCGCTGCAAGCGAAATTCGTGAACATATGGAAGTCCGCGCCGCCGATGGCAGCCATGTCGGCACCGTCGACCACATGGAAGGCGACAGCCGCATCAAGCTCACCCGGAGCGATTCGAAGGACGGCCAGCACCACCTGATCCCCCTCGACTGGGTCGATCATGTCGACGCCCATGTGCATCTGAACAAGGACGCACAGGAAGTCGAAAGCCAGTGGTCGACGATGAACTGATCGTCCCGCCTCTCGGCAGGATCCAAAGCGGTTCGGCGAAATGTTCGCCGGGCCGCTTTTTCGTCAGCGCGCCAGCGTGACGTTGACGCCGGCCGCCTTCAGCGAGGCGGAGACATCGCGGGGCGGCGCCTTGTCGGTGAAGAGATCGGTCAGCATGCTGAATTCGCAGACGCGCACCAGCCCCTGCCGGCCGAACTTCGTGTGGTCGGTGACGACGACGGCCCGTTTGCCGCGCGTGACCACGGCGCGCGCGAATTCCGCTTCCTCCAGGTCGTAGTCCATCACGCCGATCGCGGCATCGATCGCGCCCGTGGAAATGACCGCATGGCCGACGGTGAAATGGTTGATGAACTCGATCGCCGAGACGCCGAAGGCCGCGCCATTGTCGCTGCGCAACTCGCCGCCCGCCATGTAGACGCGGTTGTCGTTGACCGTCGAAAGCGTGCGCGCGATGTCGGAGGAGTTGGTGACGACCGTCAGCCGCCGGTGGCCGAGCAACTCGCGGGCGAGGTAGCTCGTCGTCGTGCCCGTATCGAGCATGATCGAATCACCGTCGCGGATCGTCGCGGCCATGGCGACGGCGATCGCCTTCTTCGCCTCGCTGTTCTCGCGCATGCGCTTTTCGAAGGGCGCTTCGCCCACCACGGAAGGCAGCGCCACGGCGCCGTGCATCTTCAGCACGGTGCCGTTCGTCGTCAGCGGCTTGATGTCCCGCCGCACGGTTTCCAGCGAAACGTCGAGTTTCTTGGCGAGGTCGGCGATCGTCACCGTGCCGTCCTGCTGGAGCAGCCTCAGAATGTCGTTGTGGCGTTTGGAGTGGTTCATCGTCGTCGTGTCCGCATGCGTTTCCTGCTTCATAATCCTAGACGGATCATCTGGCAAGAAAGCCGCAAATTCGGTCACAAAGGCAGAAAAAGCCACATTTCAGGATTGACAGCCGCTTTCATCCAGCGTGTGATCGGCACCATGCGCAGGCCGACAGATACAAAAGTACGGGGAACGGCATCCGGCGCATCAGAAAGCATCGACTTCAAAGTGCGACCGGGAGATCACGCATGTTTCAACCTATTCGCCTGTCAGGACTGTTCGCCGCGACGCTGTGCCTGTCCGCGGCCTTCACGATTGCGCCCGCGGCGGCGCAGGAATCCACCGATCCGATCAAGCTGACGCTGCACGACTGGACGGGCCAGCTCATCACCACGGAAATCATGGGCGAGGTGCTGAAGAAGGCCGGTTATTCCGTCGACTATGTTCAGGCCGACTATCTCGCGCAGTTCGCGGGCCTGGAGACCGGCGACCTGCACGTCGCCATGGAGATGTGGGAGACCACCGGCCGTGACGCGATGGACGCCGCGACGGCCACCGGCAAGGTCGAGAATTTCGGCGAGACCGGCATGCAGGCCAAGGAAGAGTGGTGGTATCCGGCCTATATGAAGGAGAAATGCCCCGGCCTGCCGAACTGGGAAGCGCTGAAGAGCGAAGCCTGCGCGGAAGCCTTCTCGATCCCCGAGACCGCGCCGAAGGGCCGTTATCTCGGCGGCCCCGTCACCTGGGGCGGTTTCGACGACGAGCGCGTCGAGGCGCTGGACCTGCCCTTCGAGGTGATCCACGCCGGCACGGACGCCGCGCTCTTCGCGGAGCTGGAAAGCGCCTACCAGCGCCAGGCGCCGATCCTGCTGTGGATCTATGCGCCGCACTGGGCGCCGGCCAAGTACCAGGGCGAGTGGGTCGAGTTCCCGCCCTATTCGAAGGAATGCTACGAGGACCCGGCGGCCGGCGTGAACCCCGATGCCGCCTATGACTGCGGCAAGCCCTTCGGCCCGATCTGGAAGGTCGGCTGGTCCGGCCTCAAGGACAAGTGGCCGGGCGCCTATGCCGCCATCAAGGCGTTCAATGTCAACAATGACGAGATGGGGGCGATGATCACCAAGGTGGACCTCGACGGCAAGAAGGTCTCCGAGGTGGTCGCCGAGTGGATGGCGGCGAACGAAGCGCGCTGGTCCGGCTGGATCAAGAAGTAGCGCGCAAGGCCCGGCCCTCCGCCAGCAGGGGAGGCCGGGCGCCTTTTGTGCGGTCCCATAGGGACCGCGTTTCGATCACGCGACCGGAATGACGATGGCCTCTAGCGAACCGAAACTTGTCTGCCGTGGCGTCTGGAAGATCTTTGGCGCAGGCGGCAGATCCCTGGCCGGCCCTTCGGCCGCGCGGCTGACGAGCGCGGAGCTGCGCGCGGCCGGCGCCGTCGGCGCGGTGCGCGACGTCAATATCGAGGTGCGCGAGGGCGAGATCTTCGTCATCATGGGCCTGTCCGGCTCGGGCAAGTCGACGCTGGTGCGCTGCCTCTCGCGCCTCATTGAGCCGACCTCCGGCGACATCCTCTTCAACGGCGAGAACCTCCTGGCGGCAAGCGAGGCGCGGATGATCGAGATCCGCCGCCACCAGATGGGCATGGTCTTCCAGCATTTCGCCCTGCTGCCGCATCTTACCGTGCTGGCGAATGTCGCCTTTCCGCTGGAGATCCAGGGCATCGAGCGGGCAGCGCGCGAGGAGCGGGCGCGGCGCATGATCGACCTCGTCGGCCTTTCCGGCCGCGAGAACGCCTTCCCGCGCGAGCTGTCCGGCGGCCAGCAGCAGCGCGTCGGCATTGCCCGCTCGCTCGCCGCCGAGCCGGAGCTCTGGTTCCTCGATGAGCCCTTTTCCGCGCTCGACCCGCTGATCCGCCGCGAGATGCAGGACGAGTTCCTGCGCCTGCAATCGGTGCTGAAGAAGACCATCGTCTTCATCACCCACGATTTCGACGAGGCGATCCGCCTTGCCGACCGTATCGCCATCATGAAGGACGGCGAGATCGTGCAGGCGGGCACGCCCGAGGATCTCGTGCTGAATCCGGCGACGCCCTATGTGGCGGAGTTCACCCGCAGCGTCGCCCGTGCCAAGGTCGTCAAGGTCGCCGCCCTGATGCGGCCGCTGAACGGCACGCTGCCGCCGACCTCGATCCGCGCGAGCGCGCCGGTGGCCGAGGCCGCGCCGCTCTTCTCGCAAGGCGCGGAGACGCTGGCCGCCCTCGACGGGGCGGGAACGCCCGTGGGCCTCATCGACCGCGCGGCGGTCGTCGATGTGATGATGCGGGGCTGACGACATGGGCGCGTCCTTCCCCGTCCTCCAGCCCGTCTCCGAGCCGATCCCGGAAAACCCGGCCGCGCGCGGTGCGGCGCGGGCGCGCTGGCCGTGGCCGCTCGCCCTCGCCCTCTTCGTCCTCTTCTGGCAGTTCGGCGAGGACTTTGCGAAATGGGCCTTCTCCTATCCGCGCGCCTTCGAGATCCCGGCGGCGCGCTGGATCGGCAGGGCGACGAAATGGCTGGTGGACGAGGCGAGCTTCGGCCTCTTCACCTTTACGGACCTTACCCGTTTCCTCGCCGAGATCATCGACGTTCCCTACCGGGTGGCGCTCGGCCTCCTGTCGAGCGGCCTCCTGTCGGGGCAGGGCTCGAGCGCCGTGCAGCACCTGCCGCCGCTCTCCTGGCTCGCGGTGCTCGCCATCGTCGCGCTGATCGGCCACCATGCCGGCGGCGCGCGGCTCGCCGCGCTCGTCACGGCCTGCTTCGGCTTCCTCGTCATCTTCGGCCAGTGGACGAGCGCCATGGTGACGCTCGCCTCCATCGTCGTCGCCGTGCCGATCGGCGTGGTGGCCGGCCTCTTGCTCGGCCTTGCCGCCTGGCGCTGGCCTTTCTTCGAGCGGATGCTGGTTCCCGTTCTCGACCTCATGCAGACGATCCCGGTCTTCGCCTATCTCGTGCCCGTGCTCGTCTTCTTCGGCTTCGGCCCGACGGCGGCAATCGTCGCGACGCTGATCTATGCCCTGCCGCCGATGGCGCGCGTCACCATCCTCGCCATGCGCTCCGTGCCGGCGGAGATCCGCGACCTCGGCAACATGGTCGGCTGCAGCCGGCGGCAGATGACCTGGAAGGTCATGGTGCCGTCTGCCAAGGACAGCCTGATGGTCGGCGTCAACCAGGTCATCATGCTTTCGCTCAACATGGTCATCATCGCCTCGATGATCGGCGCCGGCGGCCTCGGCTTCGACGTGCTCGCCGCGCTGCGCCGCCTCGATATCGGTGCGGGCCTCGAAGCGGGGCTCGCCATCGTCGCGCTCGCCGTGGCGCTCGACCGGTTGAGCCAGGCCTATGCGGAAAAGGCCGGCCGGCCCGCGGCCGGTCTCCCGGCAAGCGGCGGCCTCGTGTCCCGACACCCCTATCTCCTCGCCGCGCTCGCCATCGTTGTTGCGACCTTCCTCGCCGGGCTTGCCGTGCCCGCGCTCCAGAGTTTCCCGGAAAGCTGGCAGGTCTCCACCGGCACCTTCTGGTCCGAGGTGGTGCGCTGGATCAACGTCAACTTCTTCGACACGCTGGAGGCGATCCGCAACGTCATCCTCCTGAACATCCTCGTGCCGCTGAAGCGGCTGCTCGGCGACCTGCCCTGGGCCGGGGTCGTCGCGCTGCTGGCGCTTTCGGGCTACCGGCTGGGCGGCCTGCGCCTTGCCGCGCTGGTCGGCGTGCTTTCCTTCCTGATCGCGGCGACCGGGCAATGGGAGAAGGCGATGATCACCGTCTATCTCTGCGGCATCTCCGTCGTCTTCGCCTGCCTCATCGGCGTGCCGCTCGGCATCCTGGCGGCCGAGCGCGAACGGCTGTGGCGCTGGCTCCAGCTCGTCATCGACACGCTGCAGACACTGCCCTCCTTCGTCTATCTCATGCCCGTCGTCATGCTGTTCCGCGTCGGCGATTTCACCGCGATGATCGCCGTCGTCGCCTACGCCGTCGTGCCGGCGATCCGCTACACGGTGCTGGGGCTCCAGCGCGTCGATCCGCGCGTGGTGGAGGCGGGCCGCGCCATGGGCTGCACGCAGAGGCAGATCCTCGCCAAGATCAAGCTGAAGCTGGCGCTGCCGGAAATCCTGCTCGGTCTCAACCAGACGATCATGTTCGCCCTCTCCATGCTGGTCATCACCGCACTGGTCGGCACGCGCGACCTCGGGCAGGAGGTTTATATCGCGCTCACCAAGGCCGATACGGGCCGCGGCCTCGTCGCCGGCCTTTCGATCGCCTTCATCGCCATCATCGCCGACCGGCTGATTTCCGCCGGCGCGAACCGCATCCGCGAGAGGGTGAGCTGATGGAGGGCCATGTCGAGCCCAGCCGCGCCGTCGAGGACCGCATCCGCGCTCTGCCCTGCTGGGCGGGCCGCATCGAGATCGCGCCGCTGAAGGGCGGCATCAGCAACGAGAGCTATCTCGTCAACGATGCGGCGGGGCGCCATGTCGTGCGCTTCGGCCGGGACTATCCCTTCCACCATGTCTTCCGCGAGCGGGAGCTGATGACGGCGCGGGCGGCCCATGCGGCCGGCTTCGGCCCGGAGGTGCGCTACGCCGAGCCCGGTGTCATGGTCTCGGCCTTCCTCGGCGCGAAGACTTTTGGCGCGGAAGACGTTGCCGCCGAGCGGCGGCGGGTGGCGGACCTGCTGCGCCGGTTCCACGACGAGATGCCGCAGGAGGTGAGCGGCGCCGCCTTCCTTTTCTGGCCCTTCCATGTGGTGCGCGACTATGCCCGCACGCTGCGGGAGGGCGGCAGCCGCATGAAGCCGCACCTTCCGGGCTATCTGGCGCTTGCCGAGGAACTGGAGGTGGCACAGGCGCCGCTGCCCATCGTCTTCGCGCACAACGACCTGCTGCCGGCCAACATTCTCGACGACGGCGCGCGGCTCTGGCTGATCGACTTCGAATATGCCGGCTTCTCCACCGCCATGTTCGACCTTGCCGGCGCCACCTCCAATGCCGGGCTTTCGCCCGACGAGGCGGAGGATTTCCTCGCCGCCTATTTCGCCGGCGCGCCCGACCCGGCGATCCTTCGCTCGCATGCCGCCATGCAATGCGCCTCGCTCTTGCGCGAGGCGATGTGGAGCATGGTCTCCGAACTCCATCTTGCAGCGCCCGGCGCCGACTATGTCGGCTACACGGCCGAAAATCTCGATCGTCTCGACGGGGCGCTCGACCATTACAGAACAAAATACGGGAAACACACCAAATGACCCTGCCATCCCATGCTGAGATCGTTGTCATCGGCGGCGGCATCATCGGCTGCTCGACGGCCTATCATCTCGCCCGCGACCACAAGGCGGACGTGATCCTCCTGGAGCAGGGCACGCTGACCTCGGGCTCGACCTGGCATGCGGCCGGCCTCGTCGGCCAGCTCCGCTCCTCGGCGTCGATCACCCGGGTGCTGAAATATTCCGTCGATCTCTACAAGGGCCTCGAAGCCGAGACGGGCCTTGCGACCGGCTGGAAGATGACGGGATGCCTGCGGCTCGCCACCAACCAGGACCGCTGGACGGAGTTCCGCCGCCTCGCCACCACGGCGAAGAGCTTCGGCATGGACATGCAGCTTTTGACGCCGCAGGAGGTCAAGGCCATGTGGCCGCTGATGGAGGTCGGCGACCTCGTGGGCGCGAGCTGGCTGCCGACGGACGGCCAGGCAAGCCCTTCGGACATCACCCAGTCGCTCGCAAGGGGCACGCGCATGCACGGCGCGAAGATTGTCGAGAACGTGCGCGTCACGGGCTTCGACATCGAGGACGGCCGCATTCGCCGCGTGCGCACGACGCTGGGCGACATCGCCTGCGACAAGGTGGTCAACTGCGCCGGCCAGTGGGCGCGGCAGGTCGGCGCGATGGCCGGCATCAACGTGCCGCTGCAGCCGGTCAAGCACCAGTATATCATCACGGAAACCGTGCCGGGGCTCGCCACCGATGCGCCGACGATCCGAGATCCCGATCGCCGCACCTATTTCAAGGAGGAGGTCGGCGGGCTCGTCATGGGCGGCTACGAGCCGAACCCGCAGCCCTGGACGACCGGCGACGTGCCCGACGAGTGGGCCTACCGGCTCTTCGACGACGATTTCGACCATTTCGAGCAGCATATGGTGGAGGCGATCGCCCGCGTGCCGGCGCTGGAGAAGGTCGGCGTCAAGCAGATGATCAACGGGCCGGAGAGTTTCACGCCCGACGGCAACTTCATCCTCGGCGTGGCGCCGGAATGCAGCAACATGTTCGTCGGCGCGGGCTTCAACGCCTTCGGCATCGCGTCCGGCGGCGGGGCGGGCTGGGTGCTGGCGCAATGGGTCGTCGACGGCGAGGCGCCGCTCGACCTCTGGGTGGTCGATATCCGCCGCTTTGCCGGCATGCACCGCGACCGCCAATGGGTGCTCGACCGCACGCTGGAGGCCTATGGCAAGCACTATACGATCGGCTTTCCGCACGAGGAATACGAGAGCGGCCGCCCGCGCGTCGTCTCGCCGCTCTACGAGCGGCTGAAGGCGCATGGCGCGGTGTTCGGCTCCAAGCTCGGCTGGGAACGGCCGAACTGGTTCGCGCCGAAGGGCATGGAGGCGCGCGACGTCTATTCGATGGGAAGGCAGAACTGGTTCTCGACGGTCGGCGACGAGCACCGCCATGTGCGCGAGGCCGTCGGCATCTTCGACCAGTCCTCCTTCGCCAAATACGAGATGACGGGGCCGGACGCGCTGAAGGCGCTCGACTGGATCTGCGCCAACGATGTCGGCAAGCCGGTGGGGCGGCTGACCTACACGCAGCTTCTCAACACCCGCGGCGGCATCGAGGCGGACCTGACGGTGGCGCGGCTCGCCGAGGAGAAATTCTACATCGTGACCGGCACGGGCTTCCGCACCCATGACCTCGGCTGGATCGCCGATCATCTTCCCGGCGGCCTCGACGTGACGCTTCGCGACGTGACGGAAGATTTCGGCACGCTGTCGCTGATGGGGCCGAAGGCGCGCGAGGTGCTGGCTGCACTTGCCGACACCGATGTCTCCAATGCCGGCTTCCCCTTCGGTCATGTGCGGGAGATCGTGCTTGCCGGCCATGTCGTGCGGGCGCTGCGTGTCACCTATGTCGGCGAGCTCGGCTGGGAGCTGCATGTGCCGATCGAGGCCATCGGCACGGTCTTCGATGCGCTGATGACGGCGGGCGCCCCGTTCGGTATCCGTCCGGTCGGCTATCGCGCGCTGGAATCGCTGCGTCTCGAAAAGGGTTACCGCGCCTGGGGGTCTGACATCACGCCGAACGACACGCCCTTCGATGCCGGCCTCGGCTGGGCGGTGAAGCTGCGCAAGAACACCGATTTCCTCGGCCGCCGGGCGCTGGAGGCGCTGCAGGGTGAAAAGCGCAAGAAGGCGCTGGCCGGCTTCACGGTCGACAATCCGGACATCGTGCTCGTCGGCCGCGAGACGATCCTGCGCAACGGCGAGCCCGTCGGTTACCTCACCAGCGGCGGCTACGGCTATACACTCGGCAAGAATGTCGGCTACGGCTATGTGCGCCGCGCCGAGGGTGTGGACGACGATTTCCTGACGGGCGGCGACTACGAGCTCGTCGTCGCCATGGAACGCACGCCGGCGAAGATCCACCTCGAACCGCTCTACGACCCGGCCGGTGCGCGCGTGAAAGCCTGATCCTGCGGCAGGGGAGGCCTCCGGGCCTTTCCGGATCGGCCAACCTATAGTATACCCCTCTATACTATGGATTCGAAAGGCGACCCCGCATGAGCCACACCATCCAGCAGAAGGACAAGCTGATCGCCCGGGTGCGCCGCATCCGCGGCCAGATCGAGGGCATCGAACGCGCGCTGGAAGGCGAGGCGGGCTGTGCGGAGATCATGCGCCAGCTCGCCTCCGTGCGCGGCGCGCTCGGCGGCCTGACGGCGGAGGTGATGGAGGATCATCTGCGCCATCATGTGATGGAGGCTGAGACGAAGGCGGACTGTCTTCAGGGCGGCGAGGAGCTGATCGGGGTCATCCGGACCTACATGAAATAGCCCAGGTCCCGCAGCAGGGCGAAGCAGCCTTGCCGCGGGCGCTGCCGAGGGCATTCGGTCCCGCCTGCCGCAACGAAAGGGAGTCCCATGGCAAACGATACGACGGCAAGGCCCACCCATGACCACATCTTCCTCGGCGCCGACCACAGCCGCAACGAGCGCAGGGTCTGGCTCGTCATCGCGCTGACGGCCGGCATGATGGTGGCGGAAATCGTCGCGGGCACGATCTACGGCTCGATGGCGCTGGTGGCGGACGGCTGGCACATGTCCACCCATGCCGGCGCCATGCTGATCGCGGCGCTCGCCTACTCCTATGCGCGGCGGCATGCGCGCGATCCGCGCTTCACCTTCGGCACGGGCAAGCTCGGCGATCTCGCGGGCTTTGCCAGCGCCATCGTCCTGGCCTTCATCGCCCTGCTCATCGGCTGGAAAAGCGTCCTGCGCCTTGCCGATCCGGTCGAGATCCATTTCGGTCAGGCGATCGCCGTGGCCGTCGCCGGCCTTGCGGTGAACCTTGTCAGCGCCTGGCTGCTGCGGGACGACCATGCGCATCACCATCACGGCTATCACGCTCACGGCGGCCATCATCATAACCACGATGACCATCATCACCATGACGGCCACGATCACCACCATGCGCACCACCACCCGCATTCGGCGCGCGACAACAACCTGCGCGCCGCCTACCTGCATGTGCTGGCGGATGCGCTGACCTCCATCCTTGCCATTGTTGCGCTGCTGCTCGGCCGGAGCTACGGCTGGCTCTGGGCCGATCCGGTGATGGGTGTCGTCGGGGCGCTGGTCATCGCCCGCTGGTCGTGGAGCCTCGTCCGCGAGGCTGGCGGCGTGCTGATCGACGCGGTGCCGGAGGGCGGGGCGCTGGCGGAGGATATCCGCACGGTGCTGGAACGCGGCGACGAGCACATCACCGACCTGCATGTCTGGCAGGTCGGCCCCGGCCATCACGCGGCGATCGTCTCGCTCTCATCCCCGCACCCGAAGGCGCCGTCCGACTACAAGGCACGGCTTGCCCATCTCGGCGGGCTGTCGCATGTGACGGTCGAGGTGCAGCCGGCCTGACCGGCGGCGCTGCCTCAGGCGTGGCGCAGTACCTTCAGCACCACGCCGCGGCTCGGCACGGTGCCCGTCTCGCCGGGCATCGAGACATAGGGCGCGGTCTCCTCGGCCCGCGCGAGGATGCCTTCGCGCTCCAGGGCCGCCAGCCGGTCGGAAAAGCCGTCGTTCCACAGCGTGTTCTTCACCGTCAGGACGAGGACGCCGCCCGGCCGCGTGATGCGGATGAGTTCCGGCAGGCCCTCGACGCCGACATGGCCCGACGTGAAGACGCCGGCCGAGACGATGCCGGCGAAATGCCCGTCCGGAAAGGGCAGGGGATTGCCGAGGGCGGCGCGGTGCAGGGCGGCATAGACGGCCTTCGCCGCCGCCCGCTGGAGCATGCCCTCGGAAATGTCGAGGCCCTCGACATGGGCATAGCCGAGGATCGCCAGCCATTCGCCGATGAGCCCGGTGCCGGCGCCCGCATCGAGCAGGGGCGCGGCGCCGCGCGGCAGGTGGCGCGCGAGGAGCGCGACGCAGATCGATGGATGGCGGTAGCCGGCGCTCGCCATGTCGGCGTCGTAGGTCTCCGCCCAGCCGTCGTAGAGGGCCGCGACCTCCTCCGTGCCGCTTGCATTGTAGACCGCGCCGAGTGCACCCTCATGATGTCCGTTTGCCATGGCCTTCCCTCATGTTTTGATGATGATAGCGAAAGGCTGAAATCTGTGAAACCGTCGCGGACGGCCAAAAGGAGGTGTTCATGAGCGAAGAGCGGCAGGCCCTGGATGCAATCGCGAAAATTCCCCTTCTGGAAGGGTATGACGGCCCGGTGGAACGGCTCGGCGGCCTCACCAATCTCGTCTTCCGCGTCCGCGACTGGTGCCTGCGCGTGCCCGGCAGGGGCACGGAGGAATATATCGACCGCGGCAACGAGGCCGTTGCGGCGCGGGAAGCGGCGCGGGTCGGCGTGGGGCCGGAGGTCTTTCACGCGGATGCGGCGAGCGGATTGATGGTCACCCGTTTCATTCCCGGCGCGACGACGATGACGCCGGAGGGCTTCAAGGCCGTTGCCGGCGCGCCGGCGCGGGCAGGCGAGGCCTTCCGGCGCCTGCACGGCAGCGGCGCGGTCTTTCCGGCGCGCTTCGAGCTCTTCCAGATGATCGACGATTATCTTGCGGTGCTCTCCACCAAGGATGTCGCCCTGCCGGAAGGCTATCACGACGGGCTGCGCGAGGCGGAAACGGTGCGCGCCGCGCTCGCCGCCCATCCGCTGCCCGTCGTCGCCTGCCATTGCGATCCGCTCTGCGAGAACTTCCTCGATACGGGAGACCGTATGTGGATCGTCGACTGGGAATATTCCGGCATGAACGACCCGATGTGGGACCTCGGCGATCTCTCGGTCGAGGCGGAGTTCGACCGCGAGCAGGAGGAGGCGATGATCCGCGCCTATTTCGGCGGCGAGCCGAAACCGGCCGAGCGCGGCCGCATCGTCATCTACAAGGCGATGTGCGACCTGCTCTGGACGCTCTGGGGGCTGATCCAACTTGCGAACGGCAACCCGGCCGCCGATTTCCGGGCCTATGCGGACGAGCGCTTTGCCCGCTGCCGCGCGCTGATGGCCGATCCGGTCTTTGCCGCGTCGGTGGCGGCCGTCGCGAAGGGATGAAAGATATTTCAGCCGTCGGGCTTGATTTCATGATTTGGATATGAAATATATTTCATTGTCTGAATTATATTGACACTCCCTCTGCTTTGCGATTAGCTGCCCATACCGGACTTCGAGGAGGAATTCCGGTCTTCACGGAGATCACCGGCGTCGGAACGACGCCCACGGGCTTTTTGGGAGGGGCTTTCGCCCCGGAGGAGGATACTTGCGCACTTTTCTGACGACGACCGCGTTGGCGGTCCTTGCGACGACGCTTTTTGCCGGTTCCGCGGCGGCCGAGACGGAGAACCCGTTCCGCTGCAAGCCGGGCGAGAAATACGTCATGAATGTCATGGTCTCGGGCGTCGAATACTGGTTCCCGGTCTATGAGATGTTCAAGCAGGCCGGCCAGCAGCTCGGCTGCGAGACGGAATATACCGGCACGCCGGAATATGACGTCAACAAGCAGATCGCCACCTTCGACCAGGCGCTGGCGCAGAACCCGGCCGGCATCCTCGTCCATCCGATGAACTCCGATCCGTTCATCGAGCCGATCAACCGCGCCATCGACCAGGGCACGGCGGTCGTGACCTTCGCCGCCGACTCGCCGCTTTCCAAGCGCGTGTCCTTCATCACCTCCGACAACACCCGCGAAGGCACCTATGCGGCCGATGCGATTGCCGAGAAGATGGGCGGCAAGGGCGAATATGCGGTGCTCGAAAACCCCGGCCAGGACAACCACGACAAGCGCATCGCCGCCTTCATCGCCCGTATGGAGGAGAAGTGGCCGGACATGAAGCTGGTCGGCCGCGCCGCCTCCAACCAGGATCCGACCAAGGCCTATCAGGGACTTTCCAGCATCATCCAGGCCAATCCGAATCTCGGCGCGGTCTTCATGCCGGAAGCCAACTCCGCCATCGGCGCGGCGCAGGCCAACAAGGAGGCCGGCGGCAACGTCCTCGTCATGTGCGCGGACGTCAACGCCAACATCCTCGACATGATCAAGGCCGGCGAGGTGTTCGGCTCGATCAACCCGAACCAGGGCATGCAGGGCTATATGGGCTTCATGCTGCTGTGGCTCGCCAAGCATCCGGAACTGATCGACCCGATGAACGATGCCAAGCGCTCGGGCTTCAACCCGATGAGCATCCCGGTCGTCGACAATGGCCTGTCCATCGTGACGGCGGAAAATGCCGACGACTTCTACTGGGACAAGTACCTGAAGCGTCGCGGCACCAAGGGCATCGAGGAGTAGTATCGGCGGCTCATGCCTTTGGCCGCTTCCACTGTGGCTTCCCCTCTCTGCCCTGCCGGGCAGAGGGGGGAGCTATGGACGACGATTTGGAAGGAAAGACGATGGCGGAGCCGGTGCTCACCATTCATGGCGTGACCAAGCATTTCGGGGCGGTGAAGGCGTTGACCGAGGTCGACTTCACCCTGGAACGCGGCGAGGTCCATGCGCTCTGCGGCGAGAACGGCGCCGGCAAGTCGACGCTGATGAACATCATCGCCGGCGTCCTGCAGCCGACCGAGGGGGAGATCCGCGTCGACGGCAAGGCCGTGCGCATCGCATCCCCTGCCGCCGCCCAGGCGCTCGGCATCGGCCTCGTCCACCAGGAGATCGCGCTCTGCCCGGATGCGAGCGTGGCGGAAAACATGTTCATGGCCGCCACCAACCGTCGTCGCTCGCCCTTCATGAACTACCGCGCCCTGGAGCGCGATGCGCAGGCCGTGATGAACCGCCTTGCCGCCATCGACGTCCGCCGCAAGGTGGCGGACCTGCCGATTTCCAGCCAGCAGCTCGTCGAGATCGCCAAGGCGCTGACGCTCGACTGCCGCGTGCTGATCCTCGACGAGCCGACTGCCGCGCTTACCGAAACCGAGGCGCAGCAGCTCTTCTCCATCATCCGCGACCTCAAGGCGAACGGCATCTCGATCATCTATATCAGCCACCGCATGGCCGAGATTTTCTCGCTCTGCGACCGCGTGACCGTTTTCCGCGACGGGCGCTATGTCTGTACCGACCGCATCGCCGACATCACGCCTGACGATGTCGTGCGCCGCATGGTGGGACGCGAGATCACGCAGCTCTATCCGGACAAGCTCGACACGGAGCCGGGCGCGACGATCCTCGAAGTCGATCACCTCGGTGACGGCGACCGTTTCCACGACGTCGGCTTCACCCTGCGCAAGGGCGAGATCCTCGGCATCGGCGGCCTCATCGGCTCCGGCCGCACGGAGATCGCCGAGGGCATCTGCGGGCTGCGGCCGCACACCGCCGGCACGGTGCGCCTGCACGGCGCGGCGCAGGCGATCCGCTCCTATGCGGATGCGGTGAAGGCCGGCATCGTCTACCTCTCCGAGGACCGCAAGGGATCCGGCGTCTTCCTCGACCTTTCCATCGCGCAGAACATCTCCGTCCTGGACCTCAAGTCGCTGACGAGCCCGCTTGGCCTGCTCAACGGCCGCGCCGAGGCGGCGCTGGCGGAGGACTTTGCGAAGCGCCTCGCGGTGCGCATGGGCGGTATCGATGCGCCGGTAAAATCGCTCTCGGGTGGCAACCAGCAGAAGGTTGCCATCGCCAAGCAACTCGCCGTCAAGCCGAAGGTCATCCTGATGGACGAGCCGACGCGCGGCATCGATGTCGGCGCGAAGACCGAAATTCATCGCCTGCTGCGCGAGCTTGCGCGCGCGGGCATCGGCATCCTCGTCATATCCTCGGAAATGCCGGAGCTGCTCGGGCTCTGCGACCGCGTGCTCGTCGTCCGGGAGGGACGCATCGCGGGGGAACTCGGCGCAAGGGAAATGACGGAGGAGGCCGTGATCCGGCTCGCTTCGGGCCTGGGCACGGCAAGGGCGGCAAACCATGCCGCGTGAGAAGAAACTGGGAGAGACGGGAATGGCAATCGACACGATGGCGGCAGGCACGCCGAAGACATCGTCCTTCAGGCGCATCGGCACCATGCGCGAGGCCGGGCTGATCGCGATCATCCTCGCGCTCTGCGTGATCATGAGCTTCGCCTCGCCGCACTTCCTGACGCTCGGCAACTTCCGCGCCATGCTGATGAGCTTTTCGGTGGAAGGCATCGTCGTCGTCGGCATGACGATCCTCTTGATCGTCGGCGGCATCGACCTTGCGGTCGGCTCCGTCGTCTGCTTCGCGATGGTGCTGTCCGGCTCGCTGTTCCTCGCCGGGCTCGATCCGTGGACGGCCTCTCTGATCGGCATCCTCGCCTCGGGCGCCATCGGCGCCGCCATGGGCTTCTTCGTGACGGTCGTCGGCCTCAACCACTTCATCACGTCTCTGGCAGCCATGGTGATCGTGCGCGGCCTCTGCCTCATCATCACCAAGGGCACGCCGCTCTCGCTCTTCACGCTGCCGGCCGGCTTCAAGGCCGTGGGGCAGGGCACCTTCTACGGCGTGCCCTATGTCATCCTGATCTTCGTCGCCGTCGTCATCCTGTTCGATTTCCTGCTGCGCCGGGCGACCGCCTTCCGCAAGGTCTTCTATACCGGCAGCAACGAAAAGGCCGCGCTCTATTCCGGCATCAAGACCAACCAGGTGAAGTTCTGGGTGACGGTGCTGTGCTCGACGCTCGCCGGTGTCGCAGGCGTCATCTACATGTCCCGCTTCGGCGCCGCGACCCCCACCTTCGGCGTCGGCATGGAGCTCAACATCATCGCGGCAGCGGTGATCGGCGGGGCCTCGCTCAATGGCGGCTCGGGCACCATCCTCGGCGCCATCCTCGGCATTGCGCTGCTCTCGGTCGTCACCTCCTCGCTGATCCTGCTCAATGTCTCGGTCTACTGGCAGGACATGATCAAGGGCTGCATCCTGCTCGCCGCCGTCTCGATCGACCATTTCCTGCACAAGCGGAAGGCCGCCTGACATGCCGATCGCCAAGCTGAAACCCAAGACCACGGCGCCGCGCGAAGAGATCGTGATTGCCCGACAGATGCACCAGGCGCTCGTGCTGCACTTCCTGGAAGGCCTGACGCAGGCGCAGATCGCCGACCAGCTCGGCCTGTCGCACGCCACCGTCAACCGCCTCATCAAGCGCGGCCGCCAGCTCGGCCTCGTCGAGATCAAGATCAAGTCGCCGGTCGAGCCGCTGGTCGACATGGAGGAGCGGCTCCTGGCACTCGGCGGCATCCGCCGCGCCGTCGTGGTGCCGACCGTCTCCGACAATCCGCAGACGGCGCTCCAGGCCGTCGGCGAAGCGGCAGCCCGCCTGCTGCTTAAGGAGATCGCCGACGGCGACACGATCTGCATCACCGGCGGCAAGGGCGTCAGCGCCGTCGTCGCTGGCCTGCAGGCGCCGCGCCGCTTTGATGTCGAGGTCATTCCCGCGACGGGCTGCGTGCAGGGAAAACACTATACGGACGTCAACCATGTCTCGACGCTGATGGCCGAACGGCTCGGCGGGCGCTCCTACCAGATCCACGCGCCGCTTTTCGCCGACGATGCCGAGCAGCGGGAAATGCTGATGAACATGCGCTCCGTCGCCGACGTCTTCCAGCGGGCGCGCGAGGCGAAGGTGGCCGTCGTCGGCATCGGCTCGATCCTCAGCCCGGACTCGACCTATTACGACCTGCACCCCTCGTCGAGCGAGGACCGCAAGGCCATCGAACATTCCGGCGCGAGCTCGGAGCTTCTCGCCCATCTCCTGGATGGCGAAGGCCGGCTCTGCGACTACAGCCTCAACCGCGCGCTGGTCTCGCTGACGCTTTCGGAATTCGCCTCGATCCCGACGAAGATCGGCGTCGCGAGCGGCTTCAACAAGGCAGGCTCCATCCTCAGCGTCCTGCGCGGCGATCATCTCGACACGCTCGTCACCGACGAGGCGACCGGCGCGCGCATTCTTGAACTGGCATCCGAAGAAGGAATTTCCGCATGAGCGGCGAACAATTGATCCGCGACATCGGGCGCTCCGGCGTCAAGGCCTCGGCCGTCGGCCTCGGCACCTGGGCGATCGGCGGCTGGATGTGGGGCGGCACGGACGAGGCGCAATCCATCGCCGCCATAGAGGCCTCGCTCGACGCCGGCGTGACGCTCATCGACACGGCGCCCGCCTATGGCCTCGGCCGCGCGGAGGAGATCGTCGGCAAGGCCATTGCCGGGCGCCGCGACAAGGCTGTCATCGCCACGAAATGCGGCCTCGTCTGGCACACGCGGAAGGGCAGCCATTTCTTCGACCAGGACGGCAGACCGGTCCATCGCTATCTCGGCCGGGACGCGATCGTCCACGAGGTGGAGGAGAGCCTGCGCCGGCTCGGCACGGACTATATCGACCTCTACATCACCCACTGGCAGGACGCGACGACGCCGATCGGGGAGACGGTCGCGGCGCTGGAAGAGCTGAAGACGGCCGGCAAGATCCGCGCCATCGGCGCGAGCAATGTCAATCGGTCGGAGCTCGAACAGTATATAGAGACCGGGTCGCTCGACGCGATCCAGGAGCGGTTCAGCATGATTGATCGCAAGATCGAGGCGGACCTGCTGCCGCTCACCGTTCGAAACGGCGTGGCGACGCTCAGCTATTCCTCGCTGGCACTCGGCCTGCTCTCCGGCACGATCGGCCCGGACCGCGTCTTCTCCGGCGACGACCAGCGCAAGGACAATCCACGCTTCTCCGTCGCCAACCGGCAGAAGGCGAAGGCCTTTTCCGATGCGATCCGCCCCGTCGCCGAGCGCCATGGCGCGAGCATCGCCCAGGTCGTGATCGCCTGGACGCTGGCGCAGACGGGCGTGACCTTCGCGCTCTGCGGCGCCAGGAACCCGGCACAGGCGCTCGACAATGCGCGGGCCGGCACGCTGCGGCTTACGGCGGACGATCTGGCGGCCATCGACGCCGCCATTACGGCGCACCTCGTCTCCATGGACGGATAACGGACTGCCATCATGAACCGGAAACAGACATTGGACGGGCTCCGCCGGAGCCCGAAGGTGGACGTGTGCGTCCTCGGCGGCGGCATCAACGGGCTCAGCGTCTTCCGCGAGCTGGCGCTGCAGGGCGTCGACGTGCTCGTCGTCGAGAAGGCCGACTACTGTTCCGGTGCGAGCGCCGCCCTCTCGCGCATGGTGCATGGGGGCTTGCGCTATCTCGAAAACGGCGAGTTCAGCCTCGTCAGGGAATCCCTCGTCGAGCGCGACCGCCTCTTGCGCAATGCGCCGCACTATGTTGCGCCGCTGCCGACCGCGGTGCCGATCTTCGACATCTTCTCCGGCCTTGCCAACGGCATCGTCCGCTTCCTCGGCCTCACCCGCCGCCCCAGCCGCCGCGGCGCGATCGCCATCAAGACGGGGCTCGGCATCTATGATTTCCTCACGCGCAAGCGGGCGCTGATGCCGAAGCACCAGTTCCGCAGCCGCAGGGCGACACTCGAAAAATGGCCAGCGCTCAACCCGGCGATCCGCAATTCGGCGACCTATTACGACGCCTGGGTCAGCCATCCCGAGCGCCTCGGCATCGAGGTGCTGCGCGACGGCCTTTCCGGCGGGGAGCAGGCCCGGGCGCTCAACTATGCGACGATCGAGGCGGCCGGCGGCGGGCGCTACCGGCTGCACGACGGCCTCACCGGCGAGGCACTGGACCTCCAGCCGCGGCTCATCATCAACGCGACCGGCGGCTGGGTCGACATCGCCAATGCCAGCCTCTTTCCTGCGGATGGCCGGCCCGAACCGCTGATGGGCGGCACGAAGGGCTCGCATCTCATCATCGACAATCCGGCGCTGCGCGACATGCTCGACGGCCACATGATCTATTACGAGAACGAGGACGGGCGCATCTGCATCCTCTTCCCCTATCTCGGCAAGGTGCTGGTCGGTTCGACGGATATCCGCGTTGATGATCCCGGCACGGTGCGCTGCGAGGCGGATGAGCGGGACTACATCCTGCAATCGCTCGCCTTCGTGCTGCCGGGCATCCGCATCCGCCCGGAGGAGATCGTCTTCCAGTTTTCCGGCGTGCGCCCGCTGCCGGCGAGCAAGGACAGTTTTACCGGCCGCATCCCGCGCGACCACTTCTGCACCGTTCTCGAAGGGCGCGACGGCGGGCCGCCGGTGCTCTGCATGATCGGCGGCAAATGGACGACGTTCCGCTCCTTCGGCGAACTGTCCGCCGACATGGCGCTCGACCGGCTCGGCCTGCCGCGCCGCATCGACACGGCGGATCGCCCGCTCGGCGGCGGGCGGGACTATCCGGAGGACGGCGACGGCTGGGTGCGGGCGCTCTCGGCCTCGACGGGCCTTTCCCCGGAACGGGCCGTGACGCTGTTTGCCCGCTACGGCACGGATGCGCGTGACATCGCCCTTTTCATCGCCGCCGGGCCGGATCACCTCATGCCCCATCCGGCCTACAGCGCCCGCGAACTTCTCTGCCTCATCCGCTCCGAAGCGGTCGAGCATCTGGACGATTTGCTCCTGCGCCGCACCGCGCTTGCCATTACCGGCGAGCTCTCGCTCGCCATGACCGAGGCCGCGCTCGATGTGCTGGCCGCCGAAAAAGGCTGGCCTGCGGCGCGCAGGGCCGAGGAGCGCACCCGTTTTCTGACCCTCCTGCACGAGCGCCACGGCGTTACGGAGGAAACCCTTTCCGCAAGGAACGAACAAAGGAGTAATGTATGCGAGACAACCGCAAGGTCCGGATGAACCGGCTGTTCGGCAACGGCCGTTGCCTGGACGTGGCGATCGATCACGGCGTGTGCAACGAGCCGTCCTTCCTCGACGGGCTGGAGGACATGCCGGCCGTGGTGAAGGCGCTGGTCGATGCGAGGCCCGACGCGATCCAGATGAACTACGGCCAGGCCGACCTGTTGCAGGGGCTTCCCGGCAAGGACAAGCCCGCCCTCGTCATGCGCATCGACATGGGCAATCCCTATAACCGCATCCGCCATCGCGACATGTGGGCCGTGCTGCAGAACGAGGCGGAGCCGCTCATCGGCGCGCTGGAGATGGATGCGGCCTGCGTGGTGGTCAATCTCTTCATGCTGCCGGACGAGCCGGATCTCTTCCGCCAGTGCGTGCAGAACATCGCGCGCGTCCGGGCGGATTGCGAGAAGTACGGCATGCCGCTGATGATCGAGCCGCTCGTCATGCAGCCCGTCACGGAGCGCGGCGGCTATATGGTCGATGGCGATGCGGAGAAGATCGTGACCCTGACGCGGCTTGCCCGCGAGATGGGCGCCGATATCGTCAAGGCGGACCCGACCACCAATGCGGAGGATTTCCACCGCGTCATCGAGGCGGCGCGCTGCCCCGTCCTCGTGCGCGGCGGCGGCAAGGAGGACCTTCGCGCGGTCTTCGACAAGTCCGCGGCCTTGATGCGGCAGGGCGCGGTGGGCATGGTCTATGGACGCAACATCTACCAGCACGCCAATCCAAGCGCCGTGGTGCGGGGCCTGATGGCGATCATCCATGCGGATGCGAGCGGCGAAGAGGCTTTCGCGCTTTACCAGCAGGGATAGGATGAAACGAACCTTGGGAGGGGTTCAGCATGCAGGATTATCTGTTGGGGCTCGATGCCGGAAACACCGTGATCAAGGCGGTGATCTTCGACCGGACGGGCCGGGAGCTGGCGCACGCGGGCGAGGAGGGCCATAGCCGCATGCCGAGCCCCGGCCATGTCGAGCGCGATCTCGGCGAGCTCTGGGCCAATGCGCGACACGTCATCCGCACCTGCCTTGACAAGGCGGGCATTGCGGCCGGCGACATCGCCGCCATCGGCTGCGCCGGCCACGGCAACGGGCTCTATGCGCTCGACCGGGCGGGCGAACCGCTCATCGGCATCCAGTCGCTCGACACGCGGGCGACCGGCCTCGTCGAGACCTGGCTGGCCGAGGGCGTCGGCGAACGGACCTATCCGATCGCCCGCCAGCGTCCCTGGCCGTCGCAGACGCCGACCCTGCTCGCCTGGCTGAAGCGTTACCGGCCGGAGCTCTTCCAGCGCATCGGCACGGTGTTCTTCTCCAAGGATTTCGTCGTCAACCGCCTGACCGGCCAGCGTGTCAGCGAGGTCTCGGACATGTCCGGCGCCGGCCTCATCGACCTTGCCGCCCGCCGCTACGACAAGGCGTTGATGGAGGCCTATGGCCTTGGCGACTGCATGGATCTCCTGCCGCCGCTCATCGAAAGCGCCGACATTGCCGGGCGGGTGACGGCGGCGGTGGCGGCAGAGACCGGCCTTGCCGCCGGCACGCCCGTCATCGGCGGGCTCTTCGACGTCGTCGCCTCGGCGCTCGGCTCGGGCGTCTCGCGCACTGGCAGCGCCTCGATCATCGCCGGCACCTGGAGCATCAACCAGGTCGTCATCGAAGGCCCGGATCTCGATGGTCCCGTCTTCATGTCCTCGACCTTCGACCGGACCCGCTACATGGCGATGGAGAACAGCGCCACCTCGGCGGCCAATCTCGAATGGCTGGTGCGGGAGTTCTTCGAGGGCGACCACGCGGCGGAAATCTCGCCCTTCGACGCGTGCTGCGCGCATGCCGCGGCGGTGGAGCCCTCGGCGGACGATCCGCTCTACCACCCCTATCTCTACGGCGCCCAGCAGGACGGCCATGCGCGGGCGGGCTTCTACGGCATTGCCGGCTGGCACACCAGGGGCCATCTGGTCCGCGCCCTGCTCGAAGGCGTCGCCTTCGGCCACCGCCAGCATGTCGAGGCGATCCGCAAGGCCGGCGCGAGCTTCGAGGAGGCGGTCCTTTCGGGCGGGGGCTCGCGCAGCAAGCTGTGGCCGCAGATCTTCGCCGACGTGCTCGGCGTGCCGGTCTCCGTCGCCGTCTCGCGCGAGACGGGCGCGCTCGGCGCGGCGATCGCGGCAGGCACCGGGGTCGGCCTCTTTTCCGATTTCACCGACGGCGCCAATGCCATGGTGCGGACCGACCGGCACTACAGGCCGAACGGCGCGCTTTCGGCGCATTACGACCGGCGCTACGCGCTCTACAGGGATATCGGCGAGGCGATGGCGCCGCTGTGGCGGCGGCTCTCGGCGTCTCGGGACATGGCAGCAGGAGTTGCAGCGTGACCGTCGATGGACAGGAAATGGCGGCGGACGAGGGCAGCTACGACTTCATCGTCGTCGGCGCCGGCTCGGCCGGCTGCGTTCTGGCGAACCGGCTTTCGGCCGATCCGAAGAACCGCGTGCTGCTGCTGGAGGCGGGCGGATCGGATCGTTACCACTGGATCCATATCCCGATCGGCTATCTCTATTGCATGGGCAATCCGCGCACCGACTGGATGATGAAGACGGCCGCGGAAGCCGGCCTCAACGGCCGCGCGCTCAACTACCCGCGCGGAAAGGTGCTCGGCGGCTGCTCGTCGATCAACGGCATGATCTACATGCGCGGCCAGGCCGCCGACTATGACGGCTGGCGGCAGGCGGGCAATGTCGGCTGGGGCTGGGACGACGTGCTGCCCTGGTTCCTGAAGTCGGAGGACAACTACCGCGGAAAATCCGCCCTGCACGGGGCCGGCGGCGAATGGCGCGTCGAGCGCCAGCGCCTCTCCTGGCCGATCCTCGACGCCTTCCGCGATGCGGCCGAGGAGCTCGGCATTCCGAAGACCGACGATTTCAACGACGGCGACAACGAAGGCTCCGGCTATTTCGAGGTCAACCAGCGCGGCGGCCTGCGCTGGAACACCACGAAGGCCTTCCTGCGGCCGGCCATGAAAAGGCCGAACCTGCGTGTCCTGACCGGAGCGGAGACCGAGCGGCTGGAATTCGACGGCAGGACGGTGACCGGCGTGCGCTTTCGCCTGCGGGGCCGCATCTGCCTTGCCCGCGCCACGCGCGAGGTGGTGCTGTCGGCCGGCGCGATCAACTCGCCGAAAATCCTGGAACTGTCTGGCATCGGCCGGCCGGACCTGCTCTCCGCCCTCGGCATTCCTGTGCGCCATGAACTGAACGGCGTCGGCGAGAACCTGCAGGACCACCTGCAGATCCGTACGGTCTTCCGGATCGAGGGCGCGCGCACGCTGAACCAGCTTTACCACAACCTCCTCAGCCGGGCCGGCATGGGGCTGCAATATGCGTTCTCCCGCTCCGGCCCGCTCTCCATGGCGCCGAGCCAGCTCGGCATCTTCGCCAGGAGCGATCCCGCCGTCGCGACGCCTGACCTCGAATATCACGTCCAGCCGCTCAGCACCGACCGGCTCGGCGAGCCGCTGCACCGCTATCCGGCGGTCACCGTTTCGGTCTGCAACCTCCGGCCCGAAAGCCGCGGCACGGTGCATGTGACGACCCGCGACCTTGCCGAGGCACCGGAAATCCGCCCGAACTACCTCTCGACGGCCGGCGACCGGCTGCTTGCGGCGAAATCCATCCGCCATGCCCGCAGCCTCATGCAGACGAGGGCCATCGCGCCCTTCCGCCCGCAGGAAATGTTGCCCGGCCAGGAATACGAGAGCGAGGAGGATCTGATCCGCCGGGCCGGCGACATCGCCACCACCATCTTCCACCCGGTGGGCACCTGCAGGATGGGCAGCGACCCGATGGCGGTGGTGGACACGAAGCTCGCCGTGCACGGCCTGAACCGGCTGCGCGTCGTCGACGCCTCGATCATGCCGACCATCGTCTCCGGCAACACCAATTCGCCTGTTATCATGATCGCGGAGAAGGCGGCGGAGGCTATATTGGCGAAGGGGTGATGGCTTGCCATCAGATGCCATCTTGATGGCAGGATCGGGAGGGACTATATTTCCCTTGAAGGAGGCCGCCATGGCAGAACCGCAGCTTTCCGTCCGCAGCGCCCGCGCGCGCGATCTCGCCCATCGCCTCGCGCGGCGGGAAAACCGCACGATCGCCGATATCGTCGAGCGGGCGCTGGAGGCCTATGAGGTGCGGGAGGCCGGCAGCGAGCCGGCGGCTCGCTTCTACCAGCGACTTGCCGCCGATTTCGGCGCGGAGGTCGATCTGGAGGCCACGATCCGCGAACACCGCACGCCCCATACGGGCCTCGACCTGTGATCTTCCTCGATACGAATGTCGTGTCGGAGACGCTGAAGAAGGCGCCTTCGGAAAACGTGCTCGCCTGGCTCGTGCGTTTCGATGCCGAACTGGCGCTACCGACGGTGACGATTGCCGAAATCGCCTTCGGCATCCAGAGGATCAGGCCGGACGAGCGGGCAGACCGGCTGGCACAGGGCCTGGCCGAATGGCGGCGCCGTTTTGCCGGACGGATTTTCGGCCTGACGGAGGCGGCAGCGCTTGTTTATGGCGAGATCATGGGCCAGGCGGTGCGGGAGGGGCGCCCGATGTCGGCGCCCGACGGCATGATCGCCGCGATCGTCCGCGTCAACGGCGGCCGGCTTGCGACCCGCAACACCCGCGATTTTACCGGTACCGGCATCGAGCTCGTCGATCCCTGGGCGTTCTAGCGTTCCGAACCGGGGCGCAAACGTGCCGATGGAATGCAATCTCATGGTTGCATTAGGGGTTTTCTCACACTCTTGTGCTCCACTCGTCCGTACCGAAGCGATGGTGCGGTTGCCGGTTTCCGGCTGTCTGCGCGCAGGGGGCAGGCGTGGTGAGACGGGTGCGGCCTTTGAACAGGACCACAGCGATCGCGAGTGACGGGGAATGCCGCATCGGGGTGGAGACGACATGCTTCGGGGTGAACCGGGCGGCACGGTGCCGGCCATGATGCGATACCCTCGAAGCACGCTTCGCCTGATCTCCGTCGCCTGGCCCTTCGTCCTGATCGTTCTCCTGCAGACTGCGCTTGCCACGTTCAGCCTGCAGGTCAGCACCTCGCTGCGCGCCTTCGTGACGGGCGAAAGCCTGTGGTCCAAGGGGCAGCACGACGCGCTCTACTACCTCAATCGCTATGCCGACACCGGCAACCGTTCCTTCGTCGATCGTTATCGTCAGGCGATGCTGGTCCCGCTGGGCGACCGTGCGGCGCGGCTTGCGCTCGAGGCCGACCCGCCGGATATCCAGGCTGCCTATCAGGGTTTCCTTGAGGGCGGTAATCATCCGGACGACATTCCGAACGTGATCTGGCTGTTCCGCTACTTCCGCTGGCTTCCGGTGATGGAGGCCTGCTTGCGCGACTGGCGCACGGCGGAAGGGGTGCTGCTGCAATTGCTGCCGATTGGCGAGGCGATCGATGCGTCCCGCCATATCAGCGAAATCGACCGCCGTGACATCACGCGCCAGCTCGACGAGATCAACGCGCTGGTCACGCCGCTCACCAAGCGCTTCTCCGATCGCCTCGGCGCGGGGACGCGGCAGGTCCAGGACGTGCTTCTCGCGGCCAATGTGGCGATGGCGCTGCTCTTCATCGTGCTGACGGTCTGGCGGCTCGACAGCTTCCTCACCCACCGGCGCAAGATCGAGGAGCAACTGTCCTTCAGCGCCAATCACGACGACCTGACGGGCCTTGCGAACCGTCGGCTCTTCGAAGACGAATTGGAGCGCATGCTGGCGGGGCCGAAAACCCGCCATGCGCTGATGTTCATCGATCTCGACCAGTTCAAGGCCGTCAACGACAATGGCGGCCATGCGGCCGGCGACGAACTGTTGCGCCGTGTCTCGCGCGATCTCGCCAACGCGATCCGCGGCACGGATCTTCTCGCAAGGCTCGGCGGCGACGAATTCGGCATCGTCCTGCCGAACTGCGCGCCGGAGGATGCGCTGCGGATCGCCATGCGTCTTCGCGAGATCACCGAGGCTATCGATTTCGTCTGGAACGGGCATCGCTATTCGATCAGCGCCAGCATCGGCGTGGTGCACCTCGCCGGGCGCAGCTACACGCTCCAGGAAGCGCTGCGCGCGGCCGACATCGCCTGCTACATGGCCAAGGAGAAGGGCCGCAACCGCGTGCATGTCTACGAGACGACCGACGTGGCGCAGACCCAGTTCACCGCCAACCTCAACTGGGTGCAGCGCCTGCACCGCGCGCTGGAGGAGGATCGCTTCCGGCTGTTCTCCCAGGCCATTGCCACCGTCCGGCAGGATGGCGAGACGGGCGAGCATCGCGAAATCCTGCTGCGGCTCGAAGAAGACGGCACGCTGCTGTCGCCCGGCGCCTTCATTCCGGCGGCCGAACGCTTCGGCCTCATGCCGGCGCTCGATCGCTGGGTGGTGCGCCATGCGCTCGAGATCATCAGCCGGCGCAAGGGCGCGGCTGCCGGCACCTATTCCATCAATCTCAGCGGCCTGACGCTGAAGGACGAGACCTTCCTGCCGTTCCTGCGCGAGGCGCTGCGCCACAGCCGCGTGCCGGCCGGGGCGCTCTGCTTCGAGATCACCGAAACCAGCGCGATCGAGAACCTCGACGAGGCCATCGCCTTCATGAACGCGATGCGCGCGATGGGGTGCCGCTTCGCGCTCGACGATTTCGGCGTCGGCATGTCGTCGCTGACCTACCTCAAGCGCCTGCCGGTCGATTATGTGAAGATCGACGGCAGCTTCGTGCGCGACATGCTGACGGACAAGGCGGATTGGATGACCGTCGAGATGATCAACCAGATCTCCCATCTCGCCGGCCGCAGGACGATCGCCGAATTTGTTGAAAACGCGGAGATTCTTGCGGCGTTGCAGACGATCGGCGTCGACTATGTGCAAGGCTATTTTCTCAGCCGGCCGGAGCCTTTCCTGCCGGAAACGACAGGCCTTGCCGCGCCGCTCCGCCGTGTCGGCGCCGCGTAGCCGGCAGGCTCAGGCCAGCTCGGATGCCCGCTCCAGCGCCTTCAGCATCGTGCGCTCGGCGAGGTTGAGATAGGTCTCCATCTGGGCCGCGGCCTCATGCGGCCGGTTCGTCTCGACGAGCGTCGTGATGGCGTCGTTCATGTCGACGAAGGGGGAGTGCAGGTGCTCCGGGTCGTTGAGCAGCCCGAAGCAGAGGCGCAGTTCCGCCGAGATGCGCTCGTAGAATTCGTTGAGCCGCGCGCTGTCGGAAAGGTCGATGACGGCGGTGTGGAACATCATGTTGGCGCTGCCGACGCCGATCCAGTCGCCTTCGGCACGCCGCTCGCGGGCCATCTCCACCGCCGTGCGCATCGCCCGGATCGCCGGGTGCTGCTGCCAGGCCTGGCGCAGCGCGCCGCATTCGAGCATGCGCCGCACGCGGTAGATGTCGATGATCGAGGCCATGGAGGGCACGGCGACGAAGACGCCGCGATTGGCCTCGTGGCGCAGCAGCCCGTCCTTGGTGAGCAGGCGGAAGGCCTCGCGCAGCGAATTGCGCGAGACGTCGAAACGATCGCTGAAGGCGGCTTCCGACAGGCGCTGGCCGGGAGAAAGCTCTCCCGAGATCAGAAGCGTGCGAATGCGCCGTGCCAATCGATCCGCCAGCGGCAGGCCTTCTCCGTCATCCGTCATCGTCTTCTCCCCGGCCCGATTCCGTTTCCTCGGGTGCCCTCTTTCCAGGCTGGCCATAGCACGAATGGGTGAGCAATGGGCTGAAAAGTGTGGCGAATCTCGCGCTATGTGATTGGTAAAACGGCAATAATAAGGAACGATATAGAAATATTGTTGAACAATATTGACATTTTTGTGTGACGGTTCATCATTTGACGATGCATCACTCGCGAGGGGCGGGTGTGTGAGAGCGGAGAAATCTCATGGAACAGAATGCAGCTGTGCCTGCCGGCACGGGCGTGATCGCGCAGGGCATCCACACCGTCAAATCCCGTCGTTCGGCGCTGGTCGCCGCGATCTTCCTGATGGCGACCTCCGCCATCGGCCCGGGCTTCATCACGCAGACGGCGACCTTCACCACCAAGCTCGGCGCCGCCTTCGCCTTCGGCATCCTCGCCTCCATCCTCATCGACTTCGTCGTCCAGTTGAACATCTGGCGCATCGTCACGCTGACGCGCATGCGCGCTTCGGACGTCGCCAATGCCGCCATTCCCGGCTCAGGCTACCTACTGGCCGTTCTCGTCATCGTCGGCGGCCTGTTCTTCAACATCGGCAATATCGGCGGCACCGGCCTCGGCCTCAATGCGGTCTTCGGCCTCGATCCGAAGATCGGCGGGGCGATCAGCGCGGTGTTCTCGATCGGCATCTTCCTGTCGAAGCGCGCCGGCCTTGCGGTCGACCGCTTCATCGTCTTCGCAGGCATCCTGATGATCGTGCTGACGCTCTACGTCGCCTTCGTGTCCGGCCCGCCGGTGGGTGACGCGCTGTTCCAGACCGTCCTGCCCGATACGATCGACTTCGCCACGATCACCACCATCGTCGGCGGCACGGTCGGCGGCTACATCACCTATTCCGGCGCGCACCGCCTGCTCGACCGCGGCATGGTCGGCCAGGAGCACCTGCCGGCGGTCTCCCGCGCGGCCCTCACCGGTATCGCCGTGACTGGCCTGATGCGGTACGTGCTCTTCCTCGCCATCCTCGGCGTCGTTGCCAGCGGCGTCGTCATCGACACGGCGAGCCAGGCGGCGAACCCGGCCGCCCAGGCCTTCCAGGCCGCTGCCGGCGATGTCGGCCTGCGCCTCTTCGGCATCATCTTCTGGGCGGCGGCCATCACCAGCGTCATCGGCGCGGCCTATACCTCGATCTCCTTCATCACCGTCTTCAAGCAGGACATCAGCGAACACGCCCGCAACATGGCGACGGTCGTCTTCATCGCCATCTCGCTGGTCTCCTACCTTCTGATCACCACGCCGCCCGCCGCCATGCTGGTCTTCGTCGGCGGTCTCAACGGTCTCATCCTGCCGATCGGCCTCAGCATCTTCCTCTTCGCCGCCTGGAAGCGCGAGGACCTGATGGGTGGCTACCACTATCCACGCTGGCTGCTCGGCCTTGGCGTCCTGGTCTGCGCGCTGACATGGTATATGGGCTACAAGTCGGCCGGCACGATCTTCGGCCTGCTCGGTCTCTAAGGAAAAGGGGAGGGAACAATGGCAGCGATCGATCTCAACAGCGATCTCGGCGAAAGCTACGGCGCCTGGCGCATGGGCGACGATGCGGCGATGCTCGCCGTCGTCTCCTCCGCCAACATCGCCTGCGGTTTCCATGCGGGCGATCCGGCCGGCATCTACCGCACGGTCCAGGCGGCCGCGAAGAACGGCGTCGTCATCGGCGCCCATGTCTCCTATCCGGACCGTGTCGGCTTCGGCCGGCGCGATCTCGACGCCACGTCGGAGGAGCTGATTGCCGACGTGATCTACCAGATCGGCGCGATCAAGGGCGTAGCCGCTGCGGCGGGAACGACGGTGCGCTACGTCAAGCCGCACGGCGCGCTCTACAACCGCATCGCCTATGACGCCAGACAGGGCCAGGCCGTCATCGACGGCATCAAGGCGGTCGATCCCGCGCTGGTCCTGATGGGCCTTGCCAATGCGCCGATCCTCGACCTCGCCCGCAAGGCTGGCCTTGCCGTCGTCGCCGAGGCTTTCGCCGACCGCGCCTACACGCCGAAGGGCGAGCTCGTCTCGCGCCGTGAGCCCGGCGCGGTGCTGCACGACGCGGCGAAGATCGCCGACCGCATGGTGCAGCTTGCCCGCGAGGGCACGCTCGAAGCGATCGACGGCAGCACGATCCGCATCGAGGCACAGTCGATCTGCGTGCACGGCGACAGTCCCGGCGCGGTCGCCATCGCAGAGGGGATCCGCCGCCGGTTCGAGGTGGAAGGCATCGCCATCCGCTCCTTCGCCGACAAGTCGTAAGGGCGCGCCATGACGATCCCCACCGCCTTCCTGGACCACGCCGACGCCACGGCCGCCCGCAAGGCGCGGGCCGATTATCGGGGTGGGCTCGTCGCGCCCACCTCCGGCATCGCGCCGGGCTTCACCCAGGCCAACATGATCGTGCTGCCGCGCGACTGGGCCTTCGATTTCCTGCTCTATGCGCAGCGCAACCCGAAACCCTGCCCGGTGCTCGACGTCTCCGATCCCGGCTCGCCGACGACGCTGCTTGCGCCCGGCGCGGACCTGCGCACCGACCTGCCGCTCTACCGCATCTGGCGCGACGGCAGGCTCACCGAGGAAACCCCGGACGCGTCAGCCGTCTGGGCGGAGCGCGACGATCTCGTCGCCTTCCTGATCGGCTGCTCCTTCACCTTCGAGACGCCGATGGTCGAGGCGGGCATCGAGATCCGCCACATGACGGACAAGACCAATGTGCCGATGTACCTGACCAACAGGGCCTGCCGGCCCGCCGGCCGGCTCAAGGGCAACATGGTCGTCTCCATGCGGCCGATCCCGGCCTCGCGCGTCGCCGACGCCGCCACCATTTCCGGCCGCTTCCCGGCCGTGCATGGCGCGCCGGTCCATGTCGGGGCGCCCGAGGAAATCGGTATTGCCGATCTCGCAAAGCCTGATTTCGGCGATGCGGTGCGCATCGAGCCCGGCGAGGTGCCGGTCTTCTGGGCCTGCGGCGTCACCCCGCAGGCGGCCGTGATGGCGTCCGGCGTGCCCTTCGCCATCACCCATGCGCCGGGCCACATGTTCATCACCGATATCCCCGATTCCGCCTATCACGCGTGAGGGTCCGATGCGCTTTCTTCCCGTCAGCCTGACCACCATCCTCGTCGAGCTTGCCGATCTCGACGAGACGCTCGCCCTCTTCGCCGCGTTGCAGGCCGATCCCATCGACGGTATCGAGGAGATGGTGCCGGCCGCACGCACGCTGATGATCCGCTTCCGTCCCGAAAAGGTGACGGCCGCGGATCTGGCGGCCCGGATACGCATCCGCGACCTTTCGGCGAAGATCGCCCCGTCGGAGCATCTGGTCGAAATTCCCGTGCGCTATGACGGCGAGGACCTTCGCGATGTCGCCGACCTGACCGGCCTCAGCGTCAAGGAGGTCGTGCGCCGGCACACGGAAAGCGAATTCACCGTGGCCTTCTGCGGTTTTGCGCCGGGCTTCGGCTATCTCGTCGGCGGCGATCCGGCCCTCGCTGTGCCGCGGCGCAAGAGCCCGCGCACCCGCATTCCGGCCGGTTCGGTCGCCCTTGCGGGCGCCTTCAGCGGCGTCTACCCGCAGGCGAGTCCCGGCGGCTGGCAGATCATCGGCACGACGCCGGTCAGGATGTGGGATATCGACCGCGAGCCCGGCGCGCTGTTCCAGCCCGGCTATCGCGTGCGCTTCTTCGACATGGAGGCCGCGGGCCGGACGGTCAGCATTCCCGAACCGGCCGTCAAGGCGGATCGTATCGTCGCGGCGGATGCGCCGCAGTTCAAGGTGCTGGCCGCGCCCATGCCGGCGGTCTTCCAGGATCTCGGCCGTTTCGGCCAGACGGGGCAGGGCGTTTCGGCCTCCGGCGCGCTGGATCGCGCCGCCTTCAATGCCGCGGGTCGCATCGTCGGCAATCCGGCCAACACGCCGGCGCTCGAACTCACCCTCGGCGGCTTCTCCTTCGAAAGCACGGCGCGCGCCGTGATCGGCCTTGCCGGTGCCGCCTGTCCCGTGACGGTTCGTGATGCGGACGGCCGCAGCCGCGACTTTTCGATCCTGCAGCCCATCGCGCTGGAGCCGGGCGACGTCGTGACGATCGGCCATCCGAAGGCGGGCATGCGCGCCTATCTTGCCGTGCGCGGCGGCTTCGATGTCGCGCCGGTCCTCGGCAGCGCGGCGACCGATACGCTGGCCGTCGTCGGCCCCGAGCCGGTCACGGCCGGGACGGTGCTGGCGCTGAGCGGCCGGAAGGCGGGGCTTGCGAGCGTCTCGCCGGATGAACTCCCCGCCTTCGACCTGCCCTCGGCCGGCGACGTGGTGACGCTCGACGTGGTGCTCGGCCCCCGCACGGACTGGTTCACGCAGACGGGCATCGAGACGCTGACAAGCCAGCTCTGGCAGGTCACGCCGCAATCGAGCCGCGTTGGCATCCGCCTTGCCGGCGAGGTGCCGCTGGAGCGCAAGGACAACGCGGAACTGCCGAGCGAAGGCACGGCGACGGGCGCCATCCAGGTGCCGCACAGCGGCCAGCCGGTGCTCTTCCTGGCCGACCACCCGCTGACCGGCGGCTATCCCGTCATCGGCGCCGTCGCCGAATACCATCTGGACCTTGCCGGCCAGATCCCGATCAATGCAAAAATCCGTTTCCGCCCGATCGGCCCCTTCGCCGACATCGCCGCGACCCGCTAGGAGGACTGCCATGAAGAAAGTGCTGATTGCCAATCGTGGCGAGATCGCCGTGCGCATCGTGCGCGCCTGCCGTGATTACGGCCTCCAGTCGGTCGCCGTCTATGCGGATCCGGATGCGGACGCGCTGTTCGTGCGCCTTGCCGACGAAGCCTACGGCCTCGGCGGCGTGCGCCCGGCGGAAACCTACCTCGACATCGAGAAGCTGATCGCCGTCGCAAGGCGCGCCGGCGCGGATGCGGTGCATCCGGGCTACGGCTTCCTTTCCGAGCGTGCCGAATTCGCGCGCGCCGTGCAGGACGCCGGCCTCATCTGGATCGGCCCCGATCCGGATGTCATCGAAGCGCTCGGCGACAAGGTCGAGGCGCGGCGCATCGCGCAGGGCGTCGGCGCGCCGCTGGTCGCCGGCAGCGACGGCCCGGTGTCCTCGGCGGCCGAGGTCGTCGCCTTTGCGGAAAGCCACGGCCTGCCGGTCGCCATCAAGGCGGCGCATGGCGGCGGCGGACGCGGCCTCAAGGTGGCCTGGAAGATGGAGGAGGTCGCGGACCTCTATGAATCCGCCGTGCGCGAGGCGACGGCGGCCTTCGGCCGTGGCGAATGTTTCCTCGAGCGCTTCCTCGACCGGCCGCGCCATATCGAGGCGCAGGTGATCGCCGACAAGCACGGCAACGTGCTGGTGCTCGGCACCCGCGACTGCTCGGCCCAGCGCCGCAACCAGAAGCTCATCGAGGAGGCCCCGGCGCCCTTCCTCTCGGACGAGCAGCGCCGGAAGATCCACGCCGCCGCCAGGGCCATCTGCGCGGCCGCCGGCTATTCGGGCGCCGGGACGGTGGAGTTCCTGCTCGGCGTCGACGGCACGATCTCCTTCCTGGAGGTGAACACCCGCCTGCAGGTCGAGCATCCCGTCACGGAGGAGACGACCGGCATCGACCTCGTCATCGAGCAGTTCCGCATCGCCGAGGGCCTGCCGCTGCGCGTGCTGGAAACGCCGGAACCGCGCGGCCATTCCATCGAGTTCCGCATCAACGCGGAAGACCCCGGCCGCGGCTTCCTGCCGACGCCCGGCGCCATCACCGTGTTCGATCCGCCCTCCGGCCCGGGCGTGCGCCTCGACAGCGGCGTCGTTACAGGCTCCACCGTGCCCGGCGTCTTCGATTCGCTGGTCGCCAAGCTGATCGTGACCGGCGCGACGCGCGAGGAGGCCCTGCGCCGCGCCCGCCGCGCGCTGAAGGAGTTCCGCATCGAGGGCGTGGCGACGGTTCTGCCGTTCCACCGCGCCGCCATCGACACGGCGGATTTCATCGGCACGGACGGCTTCAAGGTGCATACCCGCTGGATCGAGACCGATTTCGCCGCCATGCCCGAGGCTATGGACCGGCCGGAGCCGATCGACGATCCGACGCTGGTCCGCACCCATCTCGAAATCGACGGCAGGCGCGTGTCGCTCGCCCTGCCGAGCCTGCTGCTCGCCGGCCTCGGCGCGGCGGGGCAGGGCAGCGCATCGGCCGCGGGCAAGGGCGGAGGGCCCGCCGAGGACGGCATAACGGCCCCGGTTTCCGGCACGCTGCAGGCCTTCAAGATCGCCGACGGCGCCACCGTCGTGGAAGGCGACCTCGTGGCCGTCATGGAGGCGATGAAGATGGAGACACAGGTCCTCGCCCCCAAGGCCGGCCGGCTCCGCTTGCGCGTGAAGGAAGGCGACTACGTCCAGGCCGGCGACGTGCTGATGGTGTTCGAAGGCTGATTGGATGCCGGCTCCCGGTTTTCGGCAGCCTGTCAGGGACGAAACCCGCATACCTCTCCTCCGCCATGGTCGGGCTTGACCCGACCATCCACAGCCGCGGGTGCCGCGTGGATCCTCGGGGCGAGCCCGAGGATGACGGAGTGCTTGGGGAGATGTTTATCATCGAGTTGACGGCTCTCGGTCTTCGAGAGCCCACTTTACAATCAAAAATCCGGCGCCACGCCGAAGACGAATTCGCAGGGCGTGTGCGACATGTTGAAATACTGGTGGTCGAAGCCGGCGGGGATGTAGAAGCCGTCGCGTGGATTGAGCTCGAACCAGGCCTGGCCCTCGGCATCCGGGATGTGGATGTTGAGCACGCCGGAGACGACATAGAGGCATTCGTCGCCCTTGTGGCGCTCGATGCGGGTGCGCTTGCCGCCGAGCACCGTCGTCTTGCCGACTGTCAGCTGGTCCGTTGCGCAGTAGAAGCCGGTATAGGCGCCCTGTGTCTCGGCATCGAGGCTCCAGAGCATGTCCGCATCCCGCTTGGGATGGATGGTGCGGGCCTTTTCCTGTGCCGCCGCCTCCATCGGCCAGCGGCCGAGGAATTCGTCCTGGATGTAGCGGTTTTCCGAAAGCAGCGGCTTGGTGCGGGCGTAGGGGCCGGACGTGCCCTTGGCCGGCGGCGGGGCGAAGAATTCGAGCACGCGCACCTGTTCCTCGCCGAGGTTGAAGCCATGGTGCCAGGTGTCCTTGCGGAAGAACAGCGCCTCGCCGGGCTTGGCGATGCAGACCTCGCCCGTTTCCGGATTGGCAAGGCCGAGCGTGCCGCTGATCACGTAAAGCAGCTCGTCCGCGCCGAAGATGGTGCGGAAGGCATCGGTGTGCTTGAAGCAGCCGCCCGGCTGCATGCCGAAGACGATCTGGTGGATGTTTTCCGTGGAAGCATAGATCCAGTCGTCGACGAGGCCGGCATTCTCCTCGCCCCACAGATGGCGCGTCACGCCGGCATAGGGAATGTGACTCGGTCGGTCGAAGACGGGGCGGGGGGATGGCTTGTAGCCCATGGAAAGCTCCTTTTCAGATGATGGCAAGCTAGGGAGCGGCGCCCGCGGGACGGGTGCGCGCGATCAGCCGGTCGATGACGGCCTGCTTCATGGCGGGGTCGAGATGCATGACGTTGAACACCTCGGCCATCCACATGCCCTCGATGGCGAGGCGGATGATCGTGGCTTCGACGGGGTCGAGGCCGTCCGTCTCGACGGCGGCCTGGCAGCGGATGTTCTGCTGGTGGACGATTTCGAGCAGATCGGGAAAGTTCGACAGCGCCGCCGTGATGCTCGCGCCGAGCCGGTCGTACTGGTCGCCGGTGCTGGCGGCCCCGCCCATTGTCGCCTTCACATAGGCGCGGGTGTAGCGGCCATGCGGCTCCTCGTCCTCGCCCTCGATGCCGGAAAGACCCGTCTCGAAGCGATAGACGAAGCGCTCGACCATGGCGCGCACCAGCGCATCCTTGCTGGCGAAGTGGTAGAGGATGCCGCCCTTGGAGAGCCCTGTCACCTCCGCCACCTTGTCGAAGGTGAGCGAGGAGACGCCCTCGTTGACGACGATCTCCTCGGCGGCGCTGAGGATGCGTTCCCGTGCGGTGCCACGTCTTGCCATGTCGAACCCCGATGCTGTTGCTGGTCTTCCCGCTATAGCGACGAACTTTCGCGCAGGCGACCGACGATTTCGGCCATCAGGGCGAGGTCCTGGCGGGAGTCGTCGAGCGTCGTCTTCGGCGTCGTGCCGTTCACCAGATGGTCGTGGAAGGCGCGCAGCTCGATGGCGAAGGGATCGGTGTAGTTCGGGCCGAAGGTGCGGGTCTCGGTCTCGGTGTCGTTTGAATCCGTGACCTCAAGCGTGGTCGGCAGGTTGCGGATGTAAGGCGTGTCGTAGCCGAAGCTGAGGCGGCGGCGGTCGGAATAGACCTCGATGCGGGCATCGAAGCGCGCGACATTGTCGATCAGCGCCTCGTAGATCGCGGTGAAATGGCCGTAGTCGAAGAGCGCGACGATCTGCTCGCCGTTCTGCTTGTGGTGGGCGGCGATGACCCGCTGCGGCAGGCCGATCAGCTCGCGCATGGCCGAGAGGCTGTGCGAGGAGAGGCCGGTCAGTACCTGGTAGGCGCGCATCAGGCTGGGCGAGGCGTCCTTGCCGGCGACGTCGCGCAGCAGCGCCTCGGTCTCGGCGCGGGACTGCGCGAGGAAGGCGCCGTCGAGATCATCAGGATAGAAGATGTTGCGCGTCTGGCGGATGAAGAACGGGCCTTCGCAGATGAGGTCGCGCACGCGCACATAGCGCAGCGCCTCCTGCGCCGGCATCATCTCCTTTGCCTTCAGGAAGCTTGCCGAATAGCGCCGCATATAGGCGACGAAGACGAGGCGACCGGATTTTTCGGCGAGCGGCAGGACGTCGTCGATCTCGCCGAGCGTCAGGCAGGCGGGCTTTTCGAGGAAGACGTCCTTGCCGGCCTTCAGCGCCAGGGCGAGATAGTGGCGGTGCGTCTGGTCGGGCGTCAGGATGAAGACGGCGTCGATATCGGACGCCGCGAGCAGCGCTTCCGCGCTCTCATAGGCGCGCGCGCCCGGATAGCGGCCGGCGCAATGGGCGGCGAGGCTCGGCGAGACGTCGAAGACGCCGGCGACCTCGAAGAGGTGGCGGTGATCGGCAAGGATCGGCAGGTGCATGAGCTGGCTCACCTCGCCAAGGCCGATGAGGCCGGCACGGACAATACGCATGGAAAAGACCTTTCTGCCCCGCACGGGGCCTAACCCTTGACCGCCCCGGCGGTGAGGCCGGAGACGATGTATTTCTGGAAGAGCAGCGCCATCACGATCAGCGGCACGGTGACGATGGTCGACGCGGCCATGATCGCGCCATAGGGGAACTCGTAGCGGCTGGAGCCGGAGATGAGGGCGATCGCGACCGGCACCGTGCGGTTCTCGTCCGTCAGGATGAAGGTGAGCGCGAAGAGGAACTCGTTCCACGAGGCGATGAAGGCGAGCAGGCCCGTCGAGATCAGCGCCGGCCCCATCATCGGCAGGAAGATGTAGCGCACGATTCGCAGCGGCGAGCAGCCGTCCATGATCGCCGCTTCCTCGATCTGCCGCGGCAGGTTGCGCATGAAGGTGGTCAGCACCCAGATGTTGAAGGGCAGCGTGAAGATCATGTAGGCGAAGATCAGCGAGCCGAGCGTGTTGTAGAGGCCGAGCCAGCGGATCATCTCGAAGAGGCCGGAGAGCAGCGCGATCTGCGGGAACATCGAGACGGCGAGGAAGAGGAACATGATCGGCGAGCGGCCGCGAAAATCGATGCGGCCGAGCGCATAGGCCGCCGCGATCGCCAGCCCCAGCGAGAGCGCCACGACGGAAGCGGCGACGACAAGGGAATTCAGGAGGCTGCGCAGGAACACGCCGTCCGACAGGATCGCCTCGTAATTGTTGAACTTCAGGTCCGGCAGGAAGGTGACGTCGAAGATCGCCTGGCCGGATTTCAGCGAGGAGGCGATCATCCAGTAGAAGGGAAACAGCGTGTAGAGCGCGACCACGGCGAAGAGCCCGTAGATCGCGATGCGGTGAAGGCGCCTGCCCGTTGCACTGCGCACCATGTCACACCCCCAGGAGCTTGCGGTTGAGCCGGAAGACGGTCACGTAGATCGCCGTCACCACGGCAATCATCAGGAAGATCGCGGCGCTCGCCGCCGAGCCGACGCCCATGTCCTGGAAATTGACCAGCACCTCGCGGGCATAGATCGACACGGTCTTCGTGTCATCGCTGTTCGAGGACAGCACGAAGCTGAGATCGAACATGCGCAGCGCATCGAGCAGCCGGAAGAGCACGGCGACGGCGATGCTGGGGGCAAGCAGTGGCAGGGTGAGCGCGGTGAACTGCCGCCATTCCGACACGCCGTCGATCGAGGCGGCCTCGTAGATGCTCTTCGGCAGCATCTGCAGGCCGGCGAGGATGAGCAGCACCATGAAGGGCGTGGTGATCCAGACGTCGACGGCGATGATGACGGGCATGACGAGATCGGAATTGGCCGTCCAGGCGATGCCGTGGTCGATGACGCCCATGAGCTTCAGCACATGGTTGAGGATGCCGAACTGGTCGTGCAGCATCCACTGCCACATGCGCGCGCTGACGACGACGGGAATGGACCAGGGAATGAGAATGACCGCGCGCATGAAACCGCGGCCGGACATGTGGGCGTTCAGCAGCAGCGCGATGGCAAGCCCCAGCGCCGTCTCGATGGAGACCGAGACGACCGTGAAATAGAGTGTGTTGCGGACCGACTGCCACCACAGCGGATCCTCGAACAGCGTGAAATAGTTCTCGAGGCCGATATAGGCGTAGATGTCGGGCTCGGTGAGGAAGGCGTCGGTGAAGGAGAAGAGGAAGGTCCGCCCGAGCGGCCAGAGCGCCACGGCGAAGAGCACGAGAAGGCTCGGCGCGAGGAACAGCCAGGCCGTGCGCGCCCGCTTGGCATTGAGGCCGATGCGTATCGCTGCCGTCGCCATGTCATGCACCCCTCGGGTTGAGGGCGCGCTCGTCCTTGTCGAAGAGATGCGCGCGCGCGTGGTTCCAGCCGACGACCGTGGTGGCGCCCGGCCGGATCTCCGGCCTGCCCTGCGCCTTGGCGACGATCGAGCGGCCGTCGCCGACATTGAGATGGACGAGGGATTCGCCGCCCAGCGGCTCGACGAGCAGGACCTCGGCCTCCAGCGTTGCTTCGCCCCCGCCGAGGATCAGGTCTTCCGGCCGGATGCCGAGGCTGACATCGCCCGCATAGTCGTGGGCGGAGAGGCGATGGCGACCGCCGGCAAGCGACAGCACGCTCTCCTCGCCCTCGCGCACCAGCATGCCCGGCAGGAAATTCATGCGCGGCGAGCCGATGAAGCCCGCGACGAAGCGGTTTGCCGGGCGCTCGTAGAGTTCCATCGGCGTGCCGACCTGCGCGATGCGGCCGTCCTTCAGCACGACGATGCGGTCGGCGAGTGTCATCGCCTCCATCTGGTCGTGCGTGACGTAGACGGTGGTGGCCTTCACCTCGCGGTGGATGCGGGCGATCTCCACGCGCATCTCCATGCGCAGGTCCGCATCGAGGTTGGACAGCGGCTCGTCGAACAGGAAGAGCTTCTGCTGGCGCACGAGGGCGCGGCCGATGGCGACCCGCTGCTGCTGGCCGCCGGAAAGCTGCGCCGGGCGGCGGTCGAGCAGGTGGTCGATCTTGAGGAATTTCGCCGCCTTCGTCACGCGCTCGCGGATTTCGGCGGCGGGAAGACGGGCTGTCTCCAGCGCGAAGCCGAGATTGCGCTCGACATTCATGTGCGGATAGAGCGCGTAGGACTGGAAGACCATGGCGATGTTGCGTTTTGCCGGCGGCGTCTCGTTCATGCGGCTGCCGGCGATGCGCAGCTCGCCGTCGGAAATCTCCTCCAGCCCTGCGATCATGCGCAGCAGCGTGGACTTGCCGCAGCCCGAAGGACCGACGAAGACGACGAACTCGCCCTCGGCAATCGCAAGGTCCACGCCGTCGATGACCGTCAGCGCGCCGAACCGTTTGACGACATTGATGAGATCTATACCGCTCATGGCCGTTCCATCTTGCTGATTGTCTTTTCCGCGATCGTGCCGTTCGCCCGGGCCGCGAGCGCCGCAACGCCGATGGCGCAGGCCGTATCGCCGATGAGGCTCGGCACGATCGGCATGTCCCGCGCTCCCTCCGCCCAGATGAAGCCGCGCGTCAGCGCCGCCAGCCGCGGCGTCACCTTGGGGTCGCTGCCGATGCCGCCGCCGAGGACGAGCATGGCGGGGTCGAGCGTGTTGACGAGCTGACCGAGATAGGAGGCGAGCGAAAGGAGCGCATCGGCGACCATCGCTGCCGCCCGCGGGTCCGTCGCCTCCGCCTCGAACAGCGCGCGCGCCGAGGCGTCGGGGCGGCCGGTGAGCGCGCCGTAGCGCTCGCCGAGCGCCTTGCCGCCGGCGAAGAGCTCCAGATTGTGCCGCACCGCGCGGCCCTCGCCGTCGAAGGCGACGATATCGCTGCCTGAGAAATGGATGGCGAAGCCGCGGGCACCTTCATAGGGCGCGCCGCCGATGACCAGCGAATGGGAAAGGCCGGTGGAGATGGTGGCGTAGACGAAGGGATCGACACCCCTGCCGGCGCCCATCCAGCCCTCGGCGAAAGCGGCGGCGCGCACGTCGCTGTCGATGTGCAAGGGGGCGAAGGCGCCAAGGCGGGCGCGGTAATCGAGGCCGCGCCAGTCGAAATTCCAGGCCGAGGCCGGCTCGCCCTCCCGCGTCACGAGTTCCGGCAGGCAGATGCCGAGGGCTGCGATGTCGAGGTCTTGCGCGTTCGCGCGATCCTGCATGGCCGCCGCGAGATTGCAGACGAGGTCGAGCACGGCGCCGCCGCCGTTCTGGCAAAGCGTCGCCTCCGTGCGCTCGGCGACGACCGCGCCGTCCGAAAGCCTGATGATGCAGGCCTTCGTCTTGGTGCCGCCGACATCGATGCCGATCGCGTGCCGTGTCATGGCCGCGCCCCGGCGGCCGCGTCGGCATGGAGCTCGCGGTTCCGGCATTCGGCAAGAATGGTCGCCGGCCAGGACGGGTCGTAGGCCGTCGCGGCCGAAAGGCGGCGGAAGGCGTCGCGCTTGCCGTCGCCCCAGACGATCATCGCGACGGCCTTCGACAGCGTGGCGATGGAGCCGATGCCGATGGTGAGGCCGTGGGTCGGCACCTCTTCGATCCCGCGGAAATCCGGAAAGGTCGCAAGGTTGTCGCGCCGCGTCTGCTCGGCGAGCGTGACGATGCGCGTGCGGCTGTCGCGGGCGGAACCCGGCGGGTTGAAGGCGATATGGCCGTCGCCGGCGCCGGACGCGAGCAGGAACAGGTCGATGCCGCCAAGGGCCGCGAGCTCGCCGTCATAGGCCGCGGGATCGGTGAGGGAGGGCATGCGGAAATTCGTCTCGGGCATGCGCAGGGCATCCGGCAGTGCCCGGTTGATACGCTCGACGATCTCGCGCGCGCCGAAGCCGCGGCAGGAGTAATGCGCGGAGGCGGCGGGCGGACTGAGGCCATCGCCGCCCGATAGCAGGTATTCGTCCATCATCGCGATGACGAGGCGGGAGCAATCGACGGGAGCGGCGGTTAGCTGGCGCTCCAGAGCCTGGTAGACCGGCATCGGGCTGCGCCCGCCCGGGCAGCCGAGCACATAGGGCCGGCCGGCGGCATTGGCGGCGCCGATTTCCGCGAGGATGCGGGTCGCGAGATGCGTGCCGATCGCCTCGGGCGTGTCGTGGATCATGGTCTTCATCGGCCGGCCTGCTCTGCAAGCAAAGCCGAGACGAACGCGAAGTTCCGCGCGGCGATCGCCTCCGGCGTCTCGGGATGGTTCGGCGCAAGGTCCTGTTCGACGACCAGCGGGCCGTCATAACCGCTCGCCAGCAGCGTCCGCATGAAATCGGCGATGTCGACGGCGCCGCGGTCGAGATCCGTCATGATGCCCTCCTCGAAGGCACGGTCGCAATGGATGTTCTGCGCCAGCACCTTCTCGCGGAAGGCGCCGTCGACGTTCTTGAGATGGATGGCGTTGATGCGCGCCTTGTGGCGCAGGAAGAATGCCTTCGGATCGGCCTTCCAATAGGCGTGGTGGCCGGTATCGAGGCAGAGGCCGACGAGATCCGGATCGGTCTCCGCGAGAAGCCGTTCGATCTGGTCCTCATGCTCGACGCAGGTGCCGACATGCGGGTGGAAACTGAAGTGCAGGCCGTAGTCGCGTACGATCCGGGCGGACAGCAGGGTCTGCTCGACGACGGCGCGCCAGCCGTCCTCGTCGACGATGCCCATCCGATCCTTCGGGTAGAATTCCGACTCGTCCATCAGGATGAAATGCGTGCCGCCGACGGCCGAAAGCAGCGTGCAGATCTGGTGCGTCCGTTCGCCCAGAGCGTCCGCGGTGGTGGCATCCGCCAGCGTGTGGACATGGGCCGCCGCGACCACGGAGAGGCCGCGGCGGTTCAGTTCGTGCGAAAGCACCTTGGGATCGGTGGAGAAGTAGCCGTAGGGGCCGAGCTCGGTATGCCGGTATCCGGCCGCGACGATGCGGTCGAGGTAGTCGGTCCAGCCGAGGTCGTTGCCGGTGGGCCAGTAGATGCCCCAGCAGCACGGTGCGATCGCGATATTCACTGTCTTTTCCTTGAGTTTCCAGAACAGTCCCGGCGGCAATCTCGCTTCCGGAGCCACATAAAACAGAGACGGCGCCTTCCCGGCTTTCCCGGGAAAGGCGTCCGGACCGTTACCAGCCGCGCTTCTTCAGCCGCTCCAGATCGCCGCTCACCTTGGCGAGCGCGTCGGCGGCGCTTTCCTTGCCGCTCAGAACGTTGTGCACACCGTTGAAGATGCGCTGCGAGACGCGGTTGTAGGAGGCGCCCGTGACCTGCGACGGTCGCGAGGCGCTTTCCGCATAGGCCTTCTCGGCAAAGCGCAGTGAGGGGTTCTCTTCGAGGATCTCGGCGTCCTGATAGAGCGCTTTCAGCGTCGGGCTGTAGCCCTGCAAGGCGCGGCGCTTCTGCTCGCTGGCGCTGGTGAGGTACTGCACGAGGCTGACGGCGGCATCGACGTCGTCGGCATATTTCGACACACCCAGAAGGCCGGCGCCGTAGCAGCCGCTCGATTTCTCGCCTTCCGCCCCGACCGGCAGCGCCATCACGCCGACCTTGCCGAGCAGCGAGGAGCCCTCCGCCTGGCTGGTGCCCCAGACGTAACCCCAGTTGCGGTGGAAGATGGAGTTGCCGGCCTCGAAGACGCCGCGCGAGCCTTCCTCGTCATAGTTGAGCACGCCTTCCGGGCTGATGCCGCCGATCCAGGTGCGGGCGAGCTCCAGCGCCTCGACGGCCTTCGGATTGTTCGCGGTGATCTCGCCGTCCGGCGAGATGAAGGTGCCGCCGCCATAGGAGGCGACCCATTCGAGCGCATCGCAGGTCAGCCCCTCATAGGCGCGGCCCTGCCAGACATAGCCCCACATGTCCTTGTTGCCGGCGGCGCGCTCCTGGTCCTGGATGGACTTTGCCGTCTCGGTCAGTTCCACCCAGGTCTTCGGTTCGGCCTTGCCGTATTTTTCGAGCAGGTCCTTGCGGTAGAACATCAGGCCGGCATCGACGAACCAGGGCATGGCGAGCAGCTTGCCCTCGATGGTGCTGTCGGCGAGCGCCGCCTCGAAATGCGCCGAAAGCTCCTCCGCCGGCACCTTCTCCTTGAGGTCGACGAGGTGGGCGGCGAGCGCGCCGACCCAGATATTGTCGAGCGTCAGCACGTCGATGTCGCCCGACTTGCCGGCGAGAAGCTGCTGGTAGAGCGGCAGGGCCTCGCCCCAGTTCGCCGGCATCTTGTTGATCTTGACCGTGTTGCCGGTCTCCTTCGCCCAGGCCTCGGAGGCCGACTGGCAAAGCTCGAGCTCGGCGCCGGCCGAGCTGCAGAAGATCGATACCTCCGCCGCTGCCGCCGAGCCGCCCCACAGGACGGCGCCGACAAGGGCCGTCGTTCTCAGAAATCCATTGAGCTGCACTGTGTTTCCTCCCACACCGCGTTAAGCACGGAGGATTACTATACCGTCTGGTCGGTAAAGTAAAGCAGGCTAAGAGAATGCGGTGGACAATGGAAGGAATGCCGTGACGAAGGTTCCTGCGGCCCAAGCCCGACCCGAACGACCATGGCTTGGACGGCCCTTTATGACCAGGTTCGACCACGCCGCGATCTGTCCGATGCGGGCGAACGAGAAGGTTCGCCCCGCCTCAGCGGGAGGCAGAGGATTGCGCAAGGACGGAGCTCTACCTTCCTTCGGTCGGTCAGGGAGGCACACGCTTTGAAAGTTGCGGTTGGAGGTCCGGCTGTCGCGCCGGCCGGTCATGGTGCGGGATCGGACGGAGAACGGGGTCGCCGGCTGCGGGGCGATCAGCGAGCGGCGGTAGCGTATGTCGCCGGAAAGCGACGATGACAGCCTCCTCCGCGGCCGCCGGCATCCCGTCAGGCCGGCGGTTGATTCCGTCGTTCTGGCGCGGCCGCACCCTTCCAGGTCGGACAGATCAATGCACCATCAAAGCCGGGATCAGATACCGGTTACGCCCCGTCGAAGACGAGCGGGGGGCAATGCAGGTAGCGGGCGACCTTGCGCTTGGCGGCGATGTCCGTCCAGACCAGCTCGACGTCGCTTGCCTTGAGGCCCGTGGCCGTGGCGATCTCGGCCGCCGGCACGGCGTTCTCCAGCCCGTAGAGGCAGATGTCCATCTTGTCGTAGGGCAGGGCGAAGTAGAACTCCTCCTGCGTCTGCGGCAGGGAATAGGTGTCGGTGGTGGGCGGGCGCGAGAGGATGTCGGCCGGCACGCCGAGATGGGCGGCGAGCTGGAAGACCTGCGACTTGTAGAGATGGGCGATCGGCTTGATGTCGGCGGCGCCGTCACCGTTCTTGACGAAGAAGCCCTGATCGTATTCCAGTCGGTTCGGCGTGCCGAGCACGGCGAAGTTCAACCGGTCCGCATGGTAGTATTCGAGCTGCTTGCGGGTGCGCTGCTTCATGTTCGTCGCCGCGACGATGCCGAGATAGGCGCCCGCCGAAAGCCGCACCTTGCGCATCTCGCCGTCGGGCGAGCGCACGACGAGCGAGGAGATGTTGTAGCCGCCTGTGGTCATCGGGTTGTCGAAGACGATCTTGGAGGCCCAGCCGGCCTCGTATTCCGGAACGGCCTCGCGGATGAAGGCATCGCGGCGCTCGTAGCAGCCCATGGCGGCGAGCGAGGGGCCGATATCCTCAACGATGCTCTCGATGCCGAAGGTCTCGGCGACGCTGCGCCCGAGCCGCAGGCTTTCCGGGTCGGAATCGTTTTCCGGCATGAAGAGCGCGAAGACGTTCTTCGCGCCGAGCGCCTTGACGGCCAGCGCCGCGCAGAGGCTGGAATCGATGCCGCCGGAAAGGCCGAGCACCAGGCCGCGCTTGCGCAGGTCGAGGCGCAGCCGGTCGCGCATCCAGCCGGTGATGCGCTCCACCTCCGCGGCGGGATCGAGTACGAGCGGGGCGAAGGAGGGCGTGTGGGACTTCGGCGTGGTCATGCAGGCGATCCTGTCTTTTGGCCAGTCGTGGTGGCGGGTTCGGCGGCGAGCCGGCGGCTTGCCTTGCCGGAATCGGTCTTGGGAAGGAATTCCCGGAATTCGACTTGCTTGGGGACCATGTGGTCCTCGAGATGGCGGGCGCAGAAGCGCAGCACGTCGCGCTCGGTGAGGGCCGGGTCCGAGGCGACGATCACCGCCTTGACGGCCTGTCCGAGCACCTCGTGGGCGATGCCGACGACGAGCGCTTCCGCCACGCCCGGCATGCGGCAGAGAACGTCCTCCACGGCCTTGGGCGCGACCTTCTCGCCGCGCGACTTGATGATGTCGTCCATGCGCGAGACGAAGGTGAGATAACCGTCCGCATCCGCGGTGAAGAGGTCGCCGGTGTGGAGGCGCAGGATCCCCGTGCGCGGATCGGGCCGCAGCGCGCGGCGCGTCGCGGCCTCGTTCTGCCAGTAGCCGCGCATGACATGCGGCCCGCTGATCACCAGCTCGCCCATTGTGCCGGGTGCCACCGTCTCGCCCGCCTCGTCGACGACCTCGGCCCGGCCGCCCGGTATGGCGATGCCGACCGAGCCGCGCCGGGCATCGATCTCGCCCGGCGGCAGCCAACTGGCGCGGGTGCATTCGGTCTGGCCGTACATGGAATAGAGCTTCGCCTGCGGCAGGAAGGCGCGCAGCCAGTCGAGATGGGCGAGCGGCATGGGCGCGGCGGCGCTGGTCACGTAGCGCAGGCTCGCAAAGAGCGACGCGTCGAGGTCGCGTGCCTGCATCATCATGGCCGCCATGGCCGGCACGAGCGGGAAGCCGGTGACGCGCTCGTCGCGGATCCTCTCGAAGATCGCCTGCGGGAAGGCGAAGGATTTCTCGATGATCAGCGTCGCGCCGCAGCGCGCGGCGGTGACAAGCTGGTTGAGCCCATAGCCGAAGGACATGGGCAGCACGACGAGGATGGTGTCGGCGGCGGTGTTTTCGAGATAGGCGGTAATCGCGCGGGCGGCGGCGTCCACGTTGTCATGGGCGAGCATCACGCCCTTCGGTTCGCCCGTCGAGCCGGATGTGTAGATCAGCGCGGCGAGATCGGTGTCGGGCAGGGGCTCGGCTGCGAGCGGCGCGGTGTCGATCGCGGCCTCGAAGCTGCCGCCTGTCACGATGCGCGGTGTCGCGGCGAGCTCGGACGTTTCGTCGAGCAGCCTCTCAAGGCGGCTCTCCACGAAGACCAGCACAGGGGTGCAGTCGCGCGCGATCTGCGCGAGCCGTGCGCTTCTGGTCGCCGGATTGACGGGGCAGATGACGGCGCCCGCGATCCAGGTGGCAAAGACGGCGACGGCCGTTTGCCAGCCATTGTCGAGGAGGACGAGAACGCGGTCGCCGCGTCCGACGCCGCGCATGCGCAGCGTCGTGGCCATGCGGGTGGCAAGATCGAGGAAACGGGCATAGTCCAGCCGCACCTCGCCGGAGACGATCGCCGTCCGGGCGCCGTCGCGGGCTGCGCTGTCCTGGAGGTAACGCTCGATCCGCATGGCCGGCCTGCCGTCAGGCCGCCTGCTTGCGGGCGATGAAGCCGGCGATGCGCTCGATCGTGTCGAGATTGGTCGGCACGATGTCGGCATCGGCGACCTGCACGCCGAAGCGTTCTTCGAGGAAGCCGACCAGCTCCAGGATGCCGGTGGAATCGATGAGGTCGTTGTCGATCAGCGACAGGTCGGCGGGCAGCGGATGGCTGTCGTCGCCGAACAGGAAGTTTTCCACGATGAAGGTACGGATTGCGGCTTTGGTCTCGTCGGACATGGTCAGCTTATCCTAATGCTGGATGCAGTTTCTGTGGATCGTGTGGCGTCGGTGCCGCGCAGGAGCTGGGTCGACAGGATGCCGATGAAGGCCGCGTTGTCGCGGAAACCGGAGACCTGTCCCTTGAGGACCTTCTCCTTCAGCTTGCCGACGGCCGGGACATTGAACAGGCCGCTATCGATAAGGCGTTCCGGCGACAGCACGGCGTCGAGATAGGCAGGCGTGTGCGGGGCGGCGAAACTCTCGCTGTCCGGCGCGCGGTAGGGCTGTTTCGGGCGGTCGATGATGGCCGCCGGCACGAGGCCGCGGGCGGCTTCCTTGAGGATGTGCTTTTCGCGAAGGCCGAGCAGCTTGGCATCCGGGGCAAGTCCGGCGGCGAAGGAGACGACCCGGGGATCGAGGAAGGGGAACCGCCCCTCGACGGCATTGGCCATCATCACCCGGTCGCCCTGGCTGGACAGGATGTAGCCCGGCAGGAGGAAGGCCGTTTCGAGATACTGCGCCTGGTGCAGGGGATGCCAGCGGCGGAAGTCGGCGGGCAGTTGTGCCGCAAGGTCCTCGGCGGCGTCGTAGTCGCCCAGCGCCTCCTTGAGGCCGGGAGAGAAGAACAGTTTCGCCGCGGCGGTGGAGCGGAAGCGCGGGCGGTGGGAATAGAGCGGATCGTCAAGCGCCTCCGAGCCGAAGGCGAAGAAGCGCGCGAGATATTCCGGCGTCTGCTGCTTGAGGCCGGGAAGATAGGGATAGAGCCGCTGGAAGAGGCGGGGGCGGTGGACGGAGGCCGGTTGCCGGCCGCAGAAGCGCCGGACGCGGGCCTCGCGGAAAAGATCGTAGCCGGCGAAGATCTCGTCCGCGCCTTCGCCGGTCAGCACGACCTTCATGCCGCGCTCGCGCACTCTGGCGGCGAGCAGGTGGAGCGGCACGGGCGCGGTGCGCAGGATCGGCCGCTCGACATGGCCCATCACCGCGGGCAGGTGGTGCGCGATCGCCTCCGCCGTGCATTCGACGCTGTCGGCCTGCGCATCGAGCGTCGCCGCCATCTGCCGCTGCCAGGCGCTTTCGTCGTGCTCCTCGCTGCGGAAGGTCAGGGAAAAGGTTCGCAGGCCGCGCGTCACGGTGCGTGCGGCAAGGGCGGCGATGACGGAGGAATCGATGCCGCCCGACAGATAGGACCCGACGGGCACGTCGGCGCGCAGGCGAAGGCGCGTGGCATCGGCAAGCAGCGCGCGCAACTCCTCGACCCGGCTTTCGAACCGTCCGGCCGGCTGGATGTCGCCGCGATCGGGGAAGGAGAGCTGCCACCAGGGGCGAACCGTCTGGCGGCCGTCCTCAACGGTCATCAGATGGCCGGGCGGCAGTTCGAAGATGTTGCGGTAGGCGGTGCGCGGCGGGATCGGGCACCAGAGCGTGAAGATCTGGTCGAGCGCCACGGGGTCGATTTCGGCCACCATGCCGGGCAGGGCCAGCAGCGCCGCGATCTCGGAGGCGAAGAACAGCGCGCCTTCGTGCTGTGTATAGAACAGCGGGCGCACGCCCATGCGGTCGCGGGCAAGCACCAGCCGGCGGTTCTTCGCATCATGGATGGCGAAGGCGAAGTCGCCGTTGAAATCCGGCAGGCAGGCAGGGCCTCTTTCCGCAAAGGCCGCGAGCAGCACCTCGGTATCCGACGTGGTGCGGAAGCTGCGGCCGCGCGCCGTCAGGTCGTCGCGCAGTTCCACATAGTTGAAGATCTCACCGTTGAAGGACAGTGCGAGCGCCTCGTCCTCCGTCGCCATCGGCTGGGCGCCGTCGGCAAGGCCGACGATGGAAAGGCGGGTATGGGCAAGGCCCGCATCGGCGCGCAGGAGGATGCCTTCACCGTCCGGCCCGCGATGGCGAAGCGCGGCGACCATGCGGCGCAGATGGTCCGCGCCCCGTTCCGGCGCGATGTTTCCCCCGAAATATCCGGCGATCCCGCACATGGCCTTATCCGAACCGATCGCCGATGAGGCGTGTCCAGCCTTCACCGGCAAGACCGTTGAGGAACACCCTGCCGTTCGCCATCGCGTCGAGCAGCGCGGGGTCGCGCGAATGCACGATGGTCGAGGACGTGTGCAGGAAGGCGCATTTCTTGCCGATCATCGCCTGCAGCAGGGTTGGCTGCGTGCGTCCGCGAATGGCGACGAGGCCGCGCGCATGGGCATCGCGCATCAGGCGGTCGATGACGATGGCCTCCTGGCCGGGCGCGGCCATGATCTGCACCGTGCGGCCGATGTCGCCGGGATTGCCGTAGTAGAGATAGAGGCCGACCGCCTTGCCGGTCCGCGTCTTGACGACATGCTGGATGCGCTCGCCATGCAGCGCCTTGCGGGTGGCATGGCCGAGCATGGTTTCCAATACGGGCGTGTCCCATGCGGGGCGCAGCGGGAAATGGCGCACGAACTGCCGGCACAGGTCGGCAAATTCCGCATCGCTCACCGCCTCGTCGACGAAGGCATCGGCCTTGCCGGCAAGCGGGATATAGTGCGACCAGTTCTGTTTTTCGCCACGCCGGCAGAGGATCGCATCCGCGGCGCGAGCCAGGGGATTGAACAGTCTCAAGGCGGACAGCCGCCCCGCGGCGGCCTTCAGGGCGAAGGAAGCCGGCTTTATCATGCGCAGCCATTCGAGGCTGTGAGGGCCGAGGACCGTGGCGCGCATCGAGCGCCACATATCCGTGGAAACATCGTTCGAGGTCTCGGTGAAGGAGAGGTCCTGCGGACCGGCAAGCACATCGCGCAGGAGGCGGGCGCCGGCGAAGGGGTCTTCCTCGCGGTCGTCGCAGGCGAATGTGCCGCAATTGGCCGCCTTCAGGCGGCGTCCCTCGAACTCCATCTCCACCGGCAGCACGCCGAGGAAACCCGAAACGCTGCCATCCGTGCGCACATGCACGCGCGAGCGCAAATCCGGTTCGGCAGCGGGGAAATCGATGAAGAGGGTGCGCAGATAGGTTTTCAGGTCGTCGTTCGCCGGCTCGGCTGTCTTGCGCAGCAGGCGCTGGAACAGGTCTGCGACCGCATCCACATCCCCCGCTTCAAACGAACGCACGCTCGACATCGATACCCACCCGGCCCCCCATTCCGGGCCTCGTCCCGCCCTGCTTACGCGAGGAGTGTGAAGAAAAGGTCAAGAATGCGCTTCAGGGTGGTAACGCGGGGCAAGGTGCGGCCCCTTTGTAACATTTATTGACGATATAATAACAATAGAATACGTTACAAGTCGCCTGCAGGACCGTTTCACCCTGCGCGCAAGCCGGAACGGACGGAGAGAACCATGGCGCTGCTTCTGGGCATCGACAACGGCCTGACGGTCACCAAGGCGGTGATTTTCGAGGAGGACGGCACGCCGATCGCCGTCGCGCGGCGGCGCGTGCCGCAATCCTTTCCCGAGCCGCGCCATGTCGAGCGCGAAATGGCGGGCCTGTGGACCGCGACCGCCGAGGCGATCCGCGAGGCGATCGAGAAGAGCGGCCGCCCGGCGGGCGACATCAAGGCCGTCGCGGCGACCGCCCATGGCGACGGCCTCTACCTGCTCGATAGCGCGAAACGCCCGCTCGGCGCCGGCATCCTCTCGCTCGACAGCCGCGCCGGCGCGATCGTCGAAGCCTGGGGGAAGGACGGCGTGGCGCAGCGCGCGCTGGCGCTGACCGGCCAGACCGCCCACGCTTCCGCGCCCTCGGCCCTGCTCGCCCATATCCGGCAGCACGAGCCGGAGCGCTACCGCGCCATCGGCCATGTCTTCACCTGCAAGGACTGGTTGCGCTTCTGCCTGACCGGCGTCGTCGGCACGGATCTCACCGAGGCGAGCACGAGCTTCACCAATGTGCGCACGCAGGCCTTCGACAAGGCGGCGCTGGAGGTCTTCGGCCTCGGTGACCTCTGGCCCGCCCTTCCGCCAGTCGCCCGGCCGGACGAGATCATCGGCACGGTGACGCGCGACGCGGCGGCAGCGACGGGCCTCATCGAGGGCACGCCCGTTGCCGCGGGCCTGCATGACGTGACGGCCTCGGCGCTCGGCATCGGCGGCCATGCGCCGGGCCTGCTTGCAGTCGTCGCCGGCACCTATTCGATCAACGAGCTGGTCACCGAAGAGCCGATGGTCGATCCGCGCTGGTTTTGCCGCAACGGCATCCGCATGGGCTGGTGGAACTCCATGGCCATCTCGCCGGCCTCCACCGCGAACTACGACTGGTTCCTCGACAATTTCTGCCGGGATCTTACCGAAAGGGCCGAGCGCGAGGGGGCCGACATCCACGCGCTGCTGCGGCCGGAGCTCGACCGGGCGCTGGAAAAGCCGTCGGATATCGTCTTCCATCCCTTCCTCTTCGGCTCGCCCTTCGGCAGCGGTGCGAGCGCCGGCTTCTTCGGCGTGCACGGCTGGCACGAGCGGGGCGATCTCCTGAAGGCCGTGCTGGAAGGCATCGTCTTCAACCACAAGGTCCATATCGACGACCTCCTGTCCCGCGTGCCGGTGGAGCGCATGCGCATCAGCGGCGGCGGGGCGCGCAGCCCGGTTCTGGCGCAGATGTTCGCCGATGCGACGGGGCTCGTCGTCGACGTCTCTTCCGCCGACGAGGCGGCTGCCTGGGGCGCGGCGCTCGTCGCCGGTGCCGCGGTGGGGCTTTATGCAAGCCCGGAAGCCGGCGCGGCGGCGACGACCCGGATCCTGCGCTCCTACCGGCCGGACGGGGTGCGGAGCGCGCAGCTCGCCGGGCGCTACGATCTCTATAGACGGCTTGCAGACGGCTTGGCGCCACATTGGCAGGCCATCGAGGATCTCGCAAAACGGTCGAGGGAAGCGGACGGATGAAGGCGGAAGCACGACGAGAGGAGATTGCCGAGTACATCATGCGGGCCGGCCAGGCGCGCATCGAGGATCTCGTCGAGCATTTCGGCGTCTCGCGCATGACCATCCACCGGCATATCGATGCGCTTGCCCAGCAGGGCGTGCTGCGCAAGCTGCACGGCATGGTCACCGTCCAGCCCTCCGGCCTCTACGAGAGCACGTTCCGCTACCGCGAGACGGTGGGCAGGACGGAGAAGGAGGCGCTCGCCCGCGCCGCCATGGCCTATGTCGAGGCCGGGCAGGCGGTGATGCTGGACGATTCCTCGACGGCCTGCGCGCTCGCGGGCCTCCTGCCGGAGGCCCGTCCGCTCACCGTCATCACCAACAGCTACATCTCGGCCGGCAAGCTGATCAAGGCCGAGGAGGTGGAGCTGATCAGCCTCGGCGGCAAGTACCACCGCAACTACAACGCCTATATCGGCATCACCTGCGAGAAGGCGGTGGCAAGCCTTCGGGCGAACGTCCTCTTCTGTTCCGCCTCCGCCATCGACGGCGGGACGGCCTTCATCCAGGACGCCCAGGTCACCAAGGTCAAGCAGGCGATGATGGCCTCGTCGAGCCGCAAGATCCTGCTCGTCGATTCCTCGAAATTCGGCAAGGTCGCCCTCAACGTCCTGGGCGACCTTGTCGCCTTCGACGTCGTTCTGACGACGGACCGGGTCGATGAAGCGGTGAGGGCGCGCCTGAAGGACGCCGGCGTCAATCTCGAAATCGTAAAAATGGGCAAGAGTACATGAATGCGAATGCGGCAGGCGCCGCCGCCTTTCCCGGCGGCATGGGCGAACGAATGGCGGCGATGGAGGCGCGCGGCACGCTCGACGTGCTCATCGTCGGGGCGGGGGTCAACGGCGCGGGGCTTTTCCGCGACCTGACGGCGCAGGGGCTCGACTGCCTGCTGGTCGAGAAGAACGATTATGCCGCCGGCACCAGCGCCGCGCCTTCCCGCCTCATCCATGGCGGGCTGAAATATCTCGAGACGGGCGAATTCCGCCTCGTCGCGCAGTCGACGCTGGAGCGCAACCTGCTGCTCGCCAACGCGCCGCATTACGTCAAGCCGCTGCCGACGCTGATCCCGATCTTCTCCTGGACGAAGGGCATCGGCGCGGCGCTGCGCACGCTGTTCGGCTCGAAGAGCGCCCCGCGCAGCCGCGGCGCGCTGCTCGTCAAGATCGGCCTGATGCTCTACGACTTCTACGGCGCGCGCCACCGCGTCATGCCGCGGCACTCGACGGCGAGCCGGGCCGCCTCGCTGCGCGACCTGCCGGCGCTGACGCCTGACATCGTGGCGACGGGCACCTATTACGATGCCACCGTCACCCATCCCGAGCGCCTGATCCTCGAACTCGTGCGCGACGGCCTTGCCGACAGTCCGCGCTCCGCCGCTCTCAACCATGTCCGGCTGGAACGCGCCGCGGATGGCGCGCTGACGGTGAAGAGCCTTGCCGGCGAGGCGGCGGCGACCGTGCGGCCGAAGATCGTCGTCAATGCAGCCGGCCCCTGGATCGACGAGGTGAATGCCATCCTCGGCGAACCGTCGCGCATGATCGGCGGCACCAAGGGGTCGCATATCCTGCTCGACCATCCGGACCTGCTGAAGGAATTGAAGGGGCGGATGATCTATTTCGAGGCGGATGACGGGCGCATCTGCCTGGTCTTCGAATATCTCGGCCGCGCCCTTGCCGGCTCCACCGATATCAAGGCCGCCGATCCCGACACGGTGCGCTGCGAGCCCGACGAGGTGGAATACCTGCTCGAAAGCCTGCGCAGGCTCCTGCCGAAGCTTCGCTTTTCCCGCGACCAGATCGTCTATGTCTATAGCGGCATCCGTCCGCTGCCGGCTTCCGATGCGAAGGATCCGGGCCTCATCACCCGTGACCATGCGACGCCGGTCCTCGAACCTACCGCCGGCCGGCCCTATCCGGTCTATTCGCTCGTCGGCGGCAAGTGGACGACCTTCCGCGGTTATGCGGAAGAGGTGGCGGACATGCTGCTGAAGCGCCTGTCCGCCAGCCGCAGGGTCTCCACCCGCGACCTCGCCATCGGCGGCGGGCGTGATTACCCGAAGACCGAGGCGGCAAGGCAGGTGTGGATTTCCGGTCTCGCGCAGGAAACGGGGCTTGCGGAAAAGCGCATCGCGGACCTTTTCGCCCACTACGGCACGACGGCGCGGATCGTCGCGGCGCATGTCGCGGCGTCTCCCGCCGACGCGCCGCTTCCCGACGCTGCGGACTACAGCACCGGCGAGGTGGACTATCTGCTGCGCCACGAGCAGGTCGGTTCCCTTGCGGACCTTGCCTTCCGCCGTACGACGCTGGCCGTGACCGGCCGCCTGACGGCCCGGCTGGTCGAGGCGCTCGCCCTCCAGGCAAGCGAGGCGCTCGGCTGGGACGCGGCCCGCCGCGCCGATGAGATCGCCGCCGTTCGGGCGCGGCTGAAGACCTTCCATGGCGTTGAGCTGACGTGATCCCCAAAAGCTCCGGCGAGAAGAGGGCGCGAATCCGCGCGACGAAGGCCGTCACGGCCACTGCAGCGACCCGAACAGTCGGTGGAAATGCATTTCGCCCCGGCTTGCCGGGGCGAACGCGTTTTCAGGCCCGGCAGATCGGTCAGACCGCGAGGTAGGACGAGATGATCGACGCGATCTCGGATTGCGCGTCGCTCTCGGCCTGCGGCTCGCCTGTTCCGGTGTCTTCCGCGACCGGTGCCGGTTCGCCGCCCATGGCGGAGAAGGCGAAGCTCTGCACGCCCGCACCGCCGCCCTGCGGCAGGGCATTGATCTGCGCGGAGGTCATGGCGGCAAGCTGGCCGGGCGTGAAGGCGGCGGCCTGCTCGGGCGTAAGACCGGCGAGCGTTGCCGTGCTGAGGCCGGAAATCGCGTTCGAACTCAGCGAGATGATGTCCTCGGTCGAGAAGGTGGCGAGATCGTCGGCCCCGAGGGCCGCGGCCTGCGTCGCCGTCAGGGCACCGATCTGGTCGGACGAGAGCGCCCCCACCTGCTGGGGACCGAGCGCCGACATCTGGCCATAGGTGAGGGCGGCGACCTGGGCCGTCGACAGGGCGGCGATCGAGGCCGTCGACAGCGCGCCGATCGTGCCGCTCGAAAGCCCGCGGATGGCCGCCGTGCCGATCGCCGCCAGCTCCTCGGTGGAGATGGTCTGCATCTGCGCGGAGGTGAGGCCGGCAATGCCCGGCAGGCTCAGCGCGCCGATCTGGGCAAGCGAGAAGGCTTCCACCTGCGCGGTGCTGAGCGCGGCGATCTGGGCGCTGCTGAGGCCGGTGATCGCCGCCGTGCTGAGGGCGGCGATCTCGCTCTCGGAGAGCGTTGCCATGTAGCCCGGCGGCAGGCCCTTGATCGCGCTGGCGCTGATGGCGGCGAGCTTGCCGTGCGAGAACGTGTCGAGCGCTTCGGTCGAAAGGCCGGCAAGGGCCGACGAACCGAGAGCGGCGATCTGGCTCGTGGTGAGGGCCTCGACCTGTTCCAGCGTCAGGCCGGCGGTCTGCGTGCTGGTGAGCCCGGCAACGCCGCTCGTGCTGAGCGCCGCGATCTGGGCGGGTGTCAGCGCGCTGACGTCGATGGCATCGAGCGCGGCCACCTGTTTCGAGCTGAGCGCACCAAGCTGCTGGGTGGAAAGGCCGGCGACCTGCGCCGATGTAAGGGCGGCGACCTGGCTGGTGGTGAGCCCGCCGATCCCGGCGGCGCTGAGCGCGGCGATCTGGCTGGCCGAGAAGCCGGCGAGCACGGCCGGCGACAGGCCGGCAATCGCGCTGGAGCCGATCGCGGCCATGTCGGCCGTCGAGAACAGCGCGAGGTCGTCCGCATCGAGCGCGGCGATCTGCTGCGAGGTCAGGGCGCCCACCTGGGCGCTCGTCAGCGCCTCGACCTGATCGGCGGTAAGCGCCCCGATCTGCGCGCTCGACAGGCCGGAAATGCCGGAGGGGCTGAAGGCGGCGATCTGCTCGGGGCTGAGCGTGGCGAGCATCGCCGTCGATAGGCCCGAAATGGCCCGCGAATTGATCGCGGCGAGATCGGCGGTCGAGAACAGCTCGAGGTCCTCGGCCTCCAGCGCCGCGATCTGGTGTGAATTCAGCACGGCGACCTGTTTGCTGGTCAAAGCCTCGGCCTGGCTGCTGGAAAGCGCCGCGATCTGCGCGGTGGAGAGGGCGGCGATGCCGGCGGTGCCGAGGGCGGCGATCTGCTCGGGCGAGAGCACGGCGATGTCGTCCGTGCCGAGCGCGCCGACCTGCGCCGAGCCGAAGGCGGCGAGCTGGGTCTTGGTCAGCGCCTCCAGTTGGTCGCTGCTGAAGGCATTGATCTGCGTGGATGTCAGGCCCGCGCCGTTCAGCGCGGCGATCTGGGCCGTCGTCAGGGCGGCGATGGTCGCCGGCGACAGGCCGGAGACCGCGCCGGAGGTGATCACGGCCATCTCGGCGTTAGTGAAGGTTCCCAGCGTATCGGCGCCAAAGGCGGCGATCTGGGTGGAGCTCAGCGCGGCGATCTGGGTGCTGGTCAGCGCTTCGGCCTGGCCGGTGGAAAGAGCGGCGATCTGGCTCGTGGTGAGGCCGGCGACGCCGGCCGAGCCGAGCGCGGCGATCTGCGCCGGCGAAAGGGCGGCGATGTCGTCCGTGCTGAGCGCCGCGGTCTGCCGCGAGCCGAGGGCGGCAAGCTGGGCCGTGGTGAGCGCGCCAACCTGGTCGGTGGAAAGGGCGGCGATCTGGCTGCTCGTCATGCCGGCAAGGCCGGCCGGGCCGAGGGCGGCGATCTGGCTCGTCCTCAGCGAGGCGAGCATGTCGGTCGACAGGCCCGACATGGCGCTGGAGCTGATCGCCGCCATGTCGGCGACGGAGAACGTGTCGAGGTCTTCGAGGTCGAGGGCCGCGATCTGGCGCGAGGTGAGGGCGCCGACCTGCTGGCTGGTCAGCGCCTCGGCCTGGGCGGTGGAGAGCGCCGCGATCTGGTCGGTGGAAAGGCCGGCAATGGCGGCCGTGCTGAGGGCGGCGACCTGATCCGTCGAGAGCCCGGCGATATACTCCGTGCCGAGCATCGCGATCTGCCGGGCATCGAGCGCGCGGACCTGGGCGGACGACAGGGCGCCGAGCTGGGCGCTGGTGAAGGCCTGGATCTGCCGGGTCGCAAGGCCGCCGATGGCGGCGGTGCTGAGGGCGGCGATCTGCGCCGTGGAGAGGTTGGCAATCGCGGCCGTCGAAAGGCCGGAAACGGCGTTTGCGCCGATGGCGGCGATCTCGCGGGTCGAGAAGGTGGCGATATCGTCTGCCCCGAGTGCCGCAAGCTGTGCCGAGCTCATCGCGCCGATCTGGGTGCTGGTGAGCGCCTCGGCCTGGGCGACGCTGAGCGCCTCGAACTGCCGTGCCGTCATGCCGCCGATGCCGGCGGCGCTGAAGGCGGCGATCTGGGCGGTCGAAAGGGCCGCGAGCGTTTCGGTGGAGAGGCCGGCAATGGCGTTCGAGCCGATCGCCGCGATATCCCGCGTCGAGAAGGTGGCGAGGTCATCGGCACCGAAGGCGCCGAGCTGGGTGGAGTTCAGAGCGGCGACCTGCTGGCTGGTCAGCGCCTCGGCCTGCGCGGTGGAAAGCGCGGCGAGCTGCTGGGCGCTCATCGCGCCGATGGCGGCGGTGCTGAAGGCGGCGATCTGCGCGGTCGAGAGCGCGGCGAGCACCGCCGGCGACAGGCCGGCGACGGCGCTGGAGCTGATCATGCCGATATCCTTCAGCGAGAAGGTGGCGATGTCGTCGGTACCGAGTTCGCTGATCTGGTCGGATTTGAGGGAGCCGACCTGCGCGCTTGTCAGGGCTTCGGCCTGGGCGGTGCTGAGGGCCGCGAGTTGCTGGGAGGTGAAGCCCGCGATGCTGCCGGCATTGAGGGCGGCGATCTGCGCCGTGGTGAGCGCTGCGACCTTGTCGGTTCCGAGCGCCGCGATCTGCGCGGAGGACAATGCCGCCATCTGGCGGTTGTTGAGGGCGTTGACCTGGGCCGTGGTCAGCGCCGCCATCTGGCTTGCGGTCAGGCCGGAAATGCCGACCCCGCTGAGCGCATTGATCTGCGCGGTCGTCAGCGAGGCGATGTCGGCGACGCTGAGCGCGCCGACCTGTCCTGCGTTGAGCCCTGCGATCTGCGCCGTCGTCAGGGCCGCGACCTGGTCGGCAGAGAGCGACGCCATCTGGCCCGTGGTGAGGCCGCTGATCGAAGCCGGGTTGAGGCTGGCGATCTGCGCGGTGGAGAGCACATCGATATCGTCGGAAAGCCCGGCGAGCTGCGCGGCGCTGAGGGCCCGGAGCTGGGCGGTGGAAAGCTGGCTCACCTGTGCGGAGGTCAGCGCATCGAGCTGGCTGCTGGTGAGACCCGTCATGCTGCTCGTGCTGAGGGCGGCGAGTTGATCGGAGGAGAGCGCGGTGACGGTTCCCGCGCCAAGGCCGGAAATGGCCCGGAAGGAAAGGGCGGCGATCTGGGCGGTCGAAAGCGCGCGGATGTCTTCCGCCTCGAGGGCCCCGGCCTGGGTGGGCGTGAGGCTGGCGATCTGCGCGGTGGTGAGCGCGGCGATCTGGGCGGAGGAGAGGGCCTCGATCTGCCGGGCGCTCATGCCCGCGATCGTATAGCGGTCGAGGGCGGCGATCTGGCTGGCCGAAAGACCGGACAGGACGTCGGTGTCGAGCCCGGAAATCGCCCGGCTGCTGATCGCCGCGAGGTCGGCGCTGGAGAAGGTGGCGATGTCTTCCGCGGTCAATGCGGAAAGCTGGTTGGCGGTCAGCACCTTGACCTGCGCCGGGGTGAAGGCCTCGATCTGCTCCGCGCTCAGCGCCTCGATCTGGCCGGGCGAGAGAATGGCGATGACGCTGGCGCTGAGGGCCGCGATCTGGTCGGTGGTGAGCAAGGCGAGGAACGCGCCGTCCATCGTGGAGAACTGCTTGGCGGTGAGGCCGGCGATCTGCGCGGTCGAGAGTGCGCCGACCTGTTCGTCCGAAAGCCCGGTAAAGGCATCGGCGGTGATGCCCTGCATCGCCTTGGCGTTGATCGCCGCCATGTCCTCCGTGGAGAAGGTGGCGAGATCATCCGCGCCGAGGGCCGCGATCTGCTGCGCGCTGAGCACGCGGACCTGCACGGGTGAGAAGGCCTCGACCTGCTCGGGGGAAAGGGCGGCGATCTGCGTGGCCTTCAGGGCGGCGATGGCGCTGGTGCCGAGGGCGACGATCTGGTCGGTGGAGAGCGCGGCGATGGCGTCGCTGTTGAGGCCGGATATGGCCTTGGCGTTGATCGCGGCGATATGCGCCTCGGTGAGAACAGCCATGTCCTCGGGGCCGAGGGCTGCGATCTGCGTTGCGCCGAGGGCCGCGATCTGGGCCGTGGACAGCGCCTCGATCTGCTCTGCGTCGAGGGCGCGGATCTGCGCGCCCGTCAGGCTGCCGAGCGCGCTGGCGCTGAGGGCGGCGATCTGCTCGGTGGAAAGGGTCGCGATCGCGGCGGTGCTGAGGCCGGAAATGCCGCGGTTGCTGATCGCCGCCATGTCCGCGGTCGAGAAGGTGGCGACCGCATCCGGCGCCAGCGCGGCGAGCTGGGCGGCGCTCATGACGCGGACCTGGCTGGGGGTGAAGGCCTCGACCTGCTCGGTGGTGAGCGCGGCGAGCTGCGATGACTTGAGGGCCGCGATCTGGCCGGTCGTCAGCGCCGCGATCTGCTCGGGGGAGAGGCTGGCGATGGCATCGCTGCCGAGGCTGGCAAGCGCGCTGACCGAAAGGGCGGCGATATCGGCGGTGGAGAAGGTTTCCAGCGCCTCGGGAGAGAGGACGCCGACCTGCCGGGCCGTCAGCGCCTTGACCTGTGCGACGGTGAACGCCTCGGCCTGCGCGGCGTCGAGGGCGGCGATCTGCTGCGTCGTGAGGCCGGGGATCGACTTCACGTTGAGCGCGGCGATCTGGTCGGTGGAGAAGCTGGCGATCGTGTCGGTGGTGAGGCCGGCCACCGCGCTTGCCGAGAGGGCGGCGATGTCGGCGGCCGAGAACACCGCGAGGTCGTCGGCCTCGAGCGCGGCGATCTGTGCCGCGGTGAGCGCCTTGGCCTGCAGCGGAGAGAACGCCTCGACCTGGTCGAGATCGAGGGCGGCGATCTGGGCGGTCGTCAGGCCGGGAACGGCGCTGCTGCTGACGGCAGCGATCTGGAGCGTGGAGAACACGGCGATGCCGGCGGCGCCGAGCGCGGCGATCTGCTTTGCGGAAAGCGCGTTGATCTGGCTCGTCGACAGTGCCTCGATCTGCTCCTGCGAAAGGGCGGCGATGGCGGTGGTGTTGAGCCCCTTCAGCGCGGCATTGCTGATGGCGGCAAGGGCGTCGCTGGAGAGCGCTGCGATGTCGTCGGCGCCGAGCGCGCCGATCTGCGCCATGTTCATCCCGCGCACCTGGGCGGAGGAGAAGAGCCCGATCTGGTCGGGGCGGAGGGCGTTGACCTGCATCACCGTCAGGGCCTGGATGGCGGACGGGCTGAGGGCCTCGATCTGCTCGGCGGAAAGCGCCGCGATGACGCCGATGCCGAGGGCGGGGATCGCGCGGCTGGAGATCGCGGCGATATCCTGGCTGGAGAAGGTGGCAAGGCCGGACGACCCCATGGCCGTGAGCTGCTGGCCGCTGAGCGCGCGGACCTGCGTCGGGGTCAGCGCCTCGATCTGCGCGGTGCTCATCGCGTTGATCTGGGTCGGCTTGAGGCCGGTCAGGGCGCTGGTGCTGAGCGCGGCGATCTGGGCCTCGCCGAAGGCGGCGACCGCCTGGGCGCTGAGTGCCGCGATCTGCGCCGGCTTGAGGAGCGCGACCTGTGCCGTCGTGAGCGCTGCGATCTGCTCCGGGGTCAGCGCGGTGGTCTGGGCGGGCGTGAAGCCGGCGATGGCGAGCGGCGTCAGGGCGCCGATCTGCTCGGGCGAAAGGGCGGCGATGGCCGCTGTGCGCAGGAGCTGCACGGCCTTGTAGCTGATGGCCGCCATGTCGTCGGTGGAGAAGGTCGCGATATCCTCCGGGTCGAGGGCGGCAAGCTGCGCGGCGCTCAGCATGCGGACCTGCGAGACCGTCAACGCCTCCGCCTGCTCCGACGACAGGCCCTTCACCTGGGACGTGGTGAGGGCGGCGACCTGGGAGGGCGCCAGGCTTTCGATGGCATATTTGTCGAGGGCGCCGAGCTGGTCGAGCGACAGGCCGATGATGGCGCTCTGCGAGATGGCGCTCAGTTGCCGCGTGTTGAGAACCTCGATGTCCTCCACCTCCAGCGCCGCGATCTGCTTGGCGGAGAAGGCGTTGAGCTGGCTGGTGGAGAGCGAGGCGACGTCTTCGGTCGTCCAGGCCAGGATCGCGGAAGTGGAGAGTTGCTTGATCTGGGCGATGCTCAGGGAGGGTACGATCGACGTCATGGGCAAAGTCCTGAAGTATGGAATCGGAAGAACAGCAAATTCACCATTCGGCTGATTTTCGATACAGCGGCGAGCTTGCCTGAACCTGTACCTGCAGGCCGGGCCGGAAAGCCGGGATTTCCGCGGGATAGCGAGGTGTTTTCGCGCGCAGGACGGCGGAGGAAGAGGCTCCTCCGCAGGCCGTTCCACGGGCGGCATGGAGCACCCGCAAAGAGGCCGGAAGAGGCCTTGGAACGCCTCCGGGATGTATGTTCCGGCTGGGTCCAGCCGGTTTCGGCGACGGCCGAAAGACAGGGGCTGCGAGGCGGCGCCGTCCCGCCGTCCGTCAGGTTCTCACGCGGCCGGCATTGATAGGGATTCTCTATCAAGCCATTCGAACTGGCCCCTTGATCAATCCTGACGAATGGCAAATACCATGACCCATGGATACGCGTTTTATCGGAAAGAAATCCTCTGCGGCCGGTGGCTGGGGGGCGTTGAAGAGCTGTGGCAAAAGGCTTCTGGAGAGCGGCACGCCGCTGTCGGGTGCCATGACCATGCTGAAGGCGAACCAGCCGGACGGGTTCGATTGCCCGGGCTGCGCCTGGGGTGATCCCGAGCACGGCTCCTCCTTCGAATTCTGCGAGAACGGCGTGAAGGCGGTCGCCTGGGAGGCAACGGAAAAGCGTGCCTCGCCCGCCTTCTTCGCCGCCCATACCGTCTCGGAACTGCGCGAGCTGACCGACTACGAGCTGGAGCTCCACGGCCGTCTCACCCATCCGATGCGCTATGACGCGGCGAGCGACCGTTATCTGCCGGTCGCCTGGGACGATGCTTTCAGGGAAATCGGCAACATCCTGAAGAGCCTCGACAATCCCGATCGCGCGGAATTCTACACGTCCGGCCGCGCCAGCAACGAGGCGGCCTATCTCTACCAGCTCTTCGTGCGCCTCTACGGCACGAACAATTTTCCCGATTGCTCGAACATGTGCCACGAGGCGAGCGGCGTGGCGCTGCGCCAGGCGATCGGCGTCGGCAAGGGCACGGTGCTGCTCGAGGACTTCGAGGCGGCGGATGCGATCTTCGTGATCGGCCAGAACCCCGGCACCAATCATCCGCGCATGCTGGGCGACCTGCGCCGGGCGGCATTGCGCGGCGCGCGCATCGTCGTCTTCAATCCGATCCGCGAGCGCGGCCTGGAGCGTTTCTCCGACCCGCAGGACAAGATCGAGATGCTGCGCGGCGGCTCGACCGACATTGCCAGCCACTATTTCCAGCCACAGCTCGGCGGCGACATGGCAGCCGTGCGGGGCATGGCGAAGGCGGTGCTCGCGGCGGAGGATGCGGCGGTGGCGGCTGGCCTGCCGCCGGTGCTCGACCATGCCTTCCTTGCCGAACATTGCGTGGATTTTGCCGCCTACCGTGCCGCGGTCGAGGCGACCGGCTGGGCCGAGATCGAGGACCAGTCCGGCCTGACGCGGGCCGAGATCGAGCGCGCGGCGGCGGTCTACATGCAGGCCGAGCGCGTCATCTGCACCTGGGCGATGGGCGTGACGCAGCATGTGCATTCCGTCGCGACGATCCGCGAGATCGCCAACTTCATGTTCCTGCGCGGCAATATCGGTCGCCCGGGGGCGGGCCTCTGCCCGGTGCGCGGCCATTCCAACGTGCAGGGCGACCGCACGGTCGGCATCAACGAGAAGCCGCCGGAAGCCTTCCTCGATGCGCTGGAGCGGGAGTTCGGCTTCTCCCCGCCGCGCAGGCACGGGCACAATGTGCTGTCGGCCATCGGCGCCATGCTGGATGGTTCGGCGGAAGCCTTCATCGGCCTCGGCGGCAATTTCGCCCGCGCGACGCCGGACAGCGCGCTGGTGGAAACGGCGCTGCGCCGCCTCAAGCTGACGGTGAACATCGCCACGAAGCCCAACCACTCGCACCTGATGCCGGGGGAGGTGTCCTTCATCCTGCCCTGCCTCGGCCGCACGGAGATGGACCTTGCGCCCAACGGCAATTCGCAACTGATCAGCGTCGAGGATTCGATGAGCATGGTGCATGGCTCGGCCGGCATCAACCGGCCCGCCTCGCCGCATCTGCTCTCGGAAGTGGCGATCATCGCCGGCATCGCCGAGGCGACGGTCGGCAGCGGGATCGTGCGCTGGAGCGCGCTTGCGGAGGACTATGACCGCATCCGCGACCATATCGAGGCGACCATTCCGGGTTTTGCGGATTACAACACGCGGCTGCGCAAGCCGCGCGGCTTCCTCCTGCGCAATGCCGCCGCGCACCGGGAATGGGATACGCCGGCCGGCAAGGCCACCTTCTTCTCCGGCCCGCTGCCGGAGGAGACCGTGCACCAGCGGGCGCGCAAGGCCGGCGGGCGTTTCGCGCTGCAGACGTTCCGCTCGCACGACCAGTACAACACGACGGTCTACGGCCTCGACGACCGCTATCGCGGCGTCTACGGCGAACGGCAGGTCATCTTCATCCATCCCGAGGACCTGAAGGCGATGGCGGCGGAGGCCGGCGACCGGGTGGACGTCATCGGCGCCCATGACGACGGGATCGAGCGCGTGGCGCACGACTTCCGCTTCGTGCCCTACGATGTCCCGCGCGGCAGCATCGCCGGCTACTATCCGGAACTGAACGTGCTGGTGCCGCTCTCCAGCGCCGGCGAGCAAAGCGATACGCCGACCTCGAAATCGATCATGGTCTCGTTCCGCAAGCGCGAGGCCGCGTGAGCGACGAAGCGGAGGAGGCCGGAGATTTCCTGGCGCTCGTCGCCCGGTTGCAGGGCGAGGATCCGCGGCTGACGGACATCCAGGCCGCGCTCGTCGTGGCTGTGCGCACAGGCGTCGCAGGCGACAGCCGCACCTTCGCCCGCCGCCTCGGCCTTGCCCATGCCCTCGTGCTGCGGGAGTTGAACGCGCTGGCCGAGCAAGGCGCGATCCGCATCGACGGCCGGGACGCGCGCACGATGCGCACCCGCTACTCCCTCGCCTCGTAGGGCAAGCGCCCCTGAAGAACCCCTCTGCCTGCCGTCTATTTGACGGCGACGGGCTGGAAGTCGGCGGCGAATTTTTCGGCGTTCCTGACGGCCTTGCCGCCGAGCTTTTCGCCGAGCGTCGCCACCATCTCGCCTGCCCGCTCGACGCCGTTGGCCTTTGCCAGCGTGAACCAGTTGAGCGCCTGCCCGGCATCCTTCTTGAGGCCGTTGCCGTCGAGATAGAGCGTGGCAAGGCGGAACTGCGCCTCGTTGTAGCCCTGCCGGGCGGCCTTCGAGATCCACTGTGCGCCCGCGGCGGGGTCCTTCTTCAGGGCGCTGCCGTCGAGATAGAGGTCGCCGAGCCGGAGCTCGGCATAGATATGGCCCATCTCCGCCGCGCCCGTCAGCAGGATCTCCGCCTGGGCGACGTCCCTCGGCACGGCTTTGCCGTCGAGATAATAGGCCGAGAGCTTCTCCATGGCCGGCGCGAATCCCTGCTTGGCCGCGCGCCAGAGCCAGTAGGCCGCCTTCTGTGGATCGGCCGTCACGCCGAGGCCGTTCTCGTAGATCAGGGCGAGGTTGAATTCGGCAAAGACGTTCTTCTTCGCCGCCCCCAGCACATACCAGTAGCGGGCTTCCGTCAGGTTCTTCTCGATGCCGCGGCCGTCGCGATAGACGTCCCCCAGCGAGCGGTAGGCGATCGGAAAGCCGGCGCTGGCGCCGGTACGGTAGATTTCCCGCGCCTCGTCATGCCGGCCGGCGGCATCGATGGCGCGGCCGTAGTTCATCAGGATGCGCAAGCTGTCGGGAAACTGCTTCAGTGCCGTCATGCAGGCCGGGACCGCGGTTTCCGGCCTGATCTGCTTGAAATAGACGCCGACGGCGGGGTCCGCGATCTCCTGCACATGGCCGGCCTCGCGGTCGCAATCGGTGATCTCGGGGTAGAGCGGGTTCTGGGCGAATTCCTCATAGTTCGCCGTCACGCGGCCGGAGATCGCCGGCACGGTCTCGTCGGAGCCCTTCGTCGCATCTTCCAGCCGCAGCCGGGCGAGTTTGGCGAAGACGCCCTCGGGGAATTTTTCGAGATAGCCGCGATACTGGTCGGCGGTGCCGTTCGCCTGGATGCCGTTCCACATCAGGAGGTCCTCGGCGGCATTGATGCTGCGGTCGACCGGCAGGGCCGCCACCTCCTGTTCCTTCTCCTCCTTCGGCCTGTTCGCCTCCGCCAGCGCTTCGACGCGCATTTCGGCGATGTCGGCGAAGAGGCCCTGCGGGAAGGCGGCAAGATAGGACTGGTAGCTTGCGGTCGTATCGCCATCGGATGCGGCCTGCCAGGCTTCCGCATCCTTCGTCGCTTCCGCGGAGAATTTCGGCACGTCCGGCAGGGCTTCGGTGAAGAAGAAGTCCTTGGTCAGCGAGGAATTGTCCCACGGCACCTGCTCGCCGCCGGTCTCCTCGACCACGCGCTCGCGCACCCGCTTGAAGACCTGCTCGATGGGCAGGCCCGGCGCGGTGATGAAGTCGGCAAGCGCCCGCGTGAAGGGGCTGTTGCCCTTCGTGCCGTCCGTCGCGACCTTTCCCGGCGCCGTGGCGAAGGCGATGAAGGTGCCGAGCGGGCCGGTGGCGCGCGCAAGGCCGCGCGTGGCGCCGTCATTGGCTGCTGCGCCCGCCGAACGGCTCGTCTCCAGAGGATTGTTGCGGCAGGCATCGATGATGAACACGGCGATGCGCGGGCGCACGCGCTCGATCTGCTCGGTGATCATCTTCAGGCTGAAGGCTTCGAGCGGCAGGTCGGAGGAGGAGGTGAGCTGGCTGTCCGTCGGGATCAGGTAGTTCTCGTCGGCGAACTGGATGCCGTGGCCGGCATAGTAGACGACGACATTGGTTTCCGGCGTCAGTGCCTCGGCCAGGCTCTTCATCGCGCGGACCATCTGCTGGCGGTCGCCGTCGATGACCGAGACGATCTTGAAGCCCGCCGCGGAAAGCGCCTTCTCCATCAGCTTCGCATCGCTCTGCGCATTGGGCAGGTGCGGAAGATCGGCATATTTGCCGTTGCCGATCACCAGCGCGACGCGGTTGTCCCCGGCGGCGAAGGCCGCGGTCGCCATCGAAAGAAGAAGCGCGAGACAGAGAAACAATCTTTGCATGAGCATCGCCACCCCATGAAGATCCCGGCGGGACGTTAGCATAGTCCCGTGGCCCGATACTGGACAAGACGGGATGCAGCCCGCTGTTATTCTACGCCGCCCTCGTCGAAACTGCCTTCCAGCATGCGCGCCAGCGTTTCCGCGCCGTTCCGCCAGCCATCCCCGGCGCCGGCGATGGCGGCGCAAGAGGCGGTCAGCCCGGCGCGAATGTCAAGGCGAAGCAATCGGTCGAGGGCGGCGGCGCGTTGCGCTTCCCCGTCGCCGATCCGGTGCAGCAAGGCAGCGCCGCGGCTCTCGGCCCAGCGGGCCCGGTCGACCTGGCGGTCCATGTCCGGGCTTTCGTCCGGCACGAAGAGGGTCGGAATGCCGCCGGCGATGTTTTCGTGGAAGGTGTTGTAGCCCGCCCGCACGATGGCCGCATCCCAGGCGCGGCTATTGGCATAGGCCGGGTGGAGCGTGACCCGGTGGTGCCGTTCGGGATGGCGTGCGGCGGTGCTTCCGGTCAGCGGCGACTGCAATTCCACCACATGCAGGTCCGGCCGGGCGAGAAGATCGTCCAGCAGGCGGGCGTGAAGGCGTGCGAGGTCTGGATTGGCGGAGCGGGAGAGGTCGAGGAGGATGACGGTCGCCTCCTGTGGCAGGCCGAGCGCCTGTCGGGCCGCGGCCCGTTCCAGGCGCTCGGACGGGTCGATCAGCAGCATCGGCGGCACCAGCCGGGTCTTCGCCCGGTCTGCCACGGTCGGCCCGCCGTCGCATTCGCCGGCATAGTCGCCCGGCTCGATGACGATGGGGAAATGCGCGCCGGCGCCGATATAGCCGGCATGGTGGGCCGGCCACATGCCGCGTCGGATCCAGACGGCCTGCACGCCGCTATGCTCGCCGAGGGCCTTGATCACCCCGTCGAAGACGAAGTTGACGTCGTAGACGAGGGTGGTCGCGTGATGGGCTTCGAGCAGCAGGTCGATTTCCGCGGCGAGACGGTCGTTCCAGGCGGCGGGTTCCTCGCCCGTCAGGCCGTGATGCGGCACGAAATGTACGGGAAAGCCGAGGTCGCGCACGATGGCGGCGCTGTAGCTCATGGTCAGGAAGGCGGACGGGCGGTGCTTCAGCCGGCGCGCGACGGCAAGCTGGCGCGTGAGGTGGCCCTGGCCGATGCCGTTTGCCGAGACGAACAGGACGCCGTCGGGGCGAGGGGGACGGGGGGCGGGGCTTGCGGGTTGCGTTGCCGGGGTCGGGGCCTCCAGGGCCTGCCCGTCCTCCTGCCTTTCGATGAGGAAGACAGCATTGTTGTTGAAGCCGCGCCAGGCCGCTTCCGGCACGTTGATGGCGCGGAGCCGTTCTGCCGGAACGAGGCGGGTTGCATCATAGTCTGCGGGCAGCGGCAGGACCGAGCCGAGCGTGGCGGCGAGATCCCCCGGCGAGAAGATGCGCATGTGATCCGCCTGGCCGAAGCGCGCCGTGCGCTCGGCGCCGGTCTGCCCGTCCAGCGCCTCCCGGAAGCCGCCTTCGAGGAAGGGGATGCTGAAGATGTGCAGGCCGCCGGGCTTCACCAGCCGGTGGAGGCCGGCGGCGACGGCGCGGTAGTCGCAGGCGACATGTTCGAGCACATGGTTGTGTAGAACGATGTCGAAGGAGGCCGGCGCGAGGGTCGGAAGATCGCGGCAGAGATCGAGGCGGGTGACGGCGAAGGGGAACTGGCCCGGGTCGATGTCGGCGCCGAGATAGCGGCTGCCGAAGCGGCTTCGGAAAAGGGTGGCGAGGCACTCCTCGGGGGCGAGGTGCAGGATGCGGCGGTTTCCCGACAGGAGGCCCCGCAGGCGCAGCACCTCGAAGATCAGCCGGTGACGCTCCAGCGAGCCGCAGCCCTCGCAGCGCGCGTTCCGGCGCAGGAAGGCGCTGTCCTTCTCGCCATAGGTATCCCCGAAGACCGAACTGCCGCAGATGTTGCAGGTTGGCCGGGCCACCATCGTCCTCACAGGCTGCCGAGTTTGGTGATGTCCCAGTCGGTCCGGACGATGCGGGCGTGGTCCTCGACATAGCGGGCGATGTCCCGCGCGCCATTGGTCCAGGCGATCGACCGGCAGCGGCGCACCACGTTCTCCCGCTCGACGGGGTCCAGCAGGCGCTCCACATGGGCGGCGGCGAAGCCGAGGTCGTAGTCGCGACGCATCAGCCAGCCGCGGCCGGTGAGTTCCGCCCAGCGGGCGCGGCTCGCCTGCAGGTCCATCTCGTCGGCCTCGTTGGGCACGAACAGCGTCGGGATGGCGCCGAGCACCTGTTCGTGGAACGTGTTGTAGCCCGCCGCCGTGATCGCCGCGTCGAAGGCGTTGCTGAAGCGGAAGCTCGGGAAGAGCTCGACGACCCGGTGCCGCTCGCCCAGCCTTTCGAGGCCGGCGGCCTCGGGCGTGATCGGCGAGCGGATTTCGAGCGCGATCGTGTCGGGACGGCGCAGCACTTCGGCAAGCAGCGCATTGCGTAGGTCCCGCATGTCGAAATTGGCGCCCGAGCCGAGCTGGACGGCGACGACGGTCATGCCCTCGGGCAGGTCGAGGGCGGCGCGCGCGCTTTGGCGCGCCATGCGCTCGGCCGGATCGAGATGCAGGACGGGTGGCACGAGGAAGGTTTCCTTGCGGCAGGCCGCCGTCGGGCCATGGTCGAAGGTCTCCGCCAATTCGCCCGGTTCGATCACGGCATCGAAGCGGTCGGAGAAGTCGAGGAACACCCGGTGGGATTCCCGCCAGAGCGGCCGGCGCACCCAGATCTTGAAGATATCGGGAAACGCGCCGAGCGCCCGGGTGACGCCCTCGAAGACCGCCGTCGCATCATAGGCGAAGACGGCGGGGCGCAGATGGGCGATGAGCTCGAACAGTTCCTCGGCAAGACAGGTGTTCCAGTCCTCGGGGTCGGCGTCGAGGATGCGGTGGTGCGGCAGGAAATGCGCCTGGTAGCCCTGCTGCACGGCCGCCTTCATGGAATAGGACATGGTGGCGAAGACCGGCGTCAGGCCTGGCGGCAGCCGCTTCGCGACGGCGAGCTGCTGGGCAAGGTGCCCGACGCCGATGCCGTTGCTGGAGGCGAAGAGCACGTTGCGCTGCGGCAGGGCGGGGAAAAGCCCGCCGCCCTGCGGCACTACCGCCTGGTCCGGTGCCGCCATGATGCGGGCGAGGCGATCGGCGTAGATCGCCGCGTCGTGGTTGTTCTCGACGAAGCGGCGGGCCTGCTCGCTTTGTGACCGGTAGCGCTCCGGGTCGCGCACGAAGCCGTCGATGAGGCGCTCGACATCGGCCGGCTCGCCATAGACCGCGGCCTTGCCGAACAGCAGCGCGAAATGCGGGGGCAGGATGACGACGAGGCCGGTCGCGAGCGCTTCGAGGATCGTCCGCCCGAAGGCCTCCGACCAGGCCGGATCATGGAAATAAACGTAGAAATCGAGCGTGCCGAGGAAGGCCGGGACATCGTCCCAGGTGAAGGGCACCAGCTCCCAGTTGGGCGGGATCGCGCCGTATTTTTCCGCAAGGAAGGCATCGGCGCCAAGCGCGCGCACGCGAAACCGCGCGCCGTCGGCCGGATAGGCGAGCAGCACCTCCTCGGCGGTCGGCCATTTCAGCGGGTCGGGGCGCGAATGCCGCCCGATGACAACGGGATAGGCGGGCTGGCGGGCCGGTTTCGCCGCCCAGTCGTCGAGGTCGATGAGATTGCCCCAGTCCTCCTCCAGCATGTGCGCATAGGGTGGCAGGCGCTGCGGAAGGCTGTCGCGCACGACGGCGCTGACCGGCGCCAGGAACACGTCGCTGCCGAAGGCGTCGCAGGCATGGGCGACGACGCGGTCGAGATCGTATTGCCGGCGGCCGCATCCGTCGTACATCGGGTGGTGCAGGACGACCAGCAGTTTGTCCGCGGTGATCGAGAGCGGTCGCGTCGGGCGGTTCTCGATGATCGTCGGATGATGGATCAGCACGAGGTGGGCATGAAGGCGCATGTCGGGGTCGATGCGCTCGGTCAGCCCCTCGTCGATCAGGCGCCGCAGGTCCGGATGCATGGGGAAGGGCAGGCCGAGCAGCGGCCCCTTGATGGCGAGCAGCCCCGTACGCAGGCCCGCCCGCGCCGCCGTGCGGATTTCCACGGCGAGCGCCGTCGACGTTCCTCCCTCGAAGCGCACATCCGCAACGAAGAGGACATCGAGGGCCGCGCTCATCGATCGGTCCGCACCGTCATCGGGGGCGCTGCGGCAAGGAAGGCGTCGATGTTCCGGCCGTAGCTGATGACATGCACCGGCTGCCATTTCGACAGGAGGAGGCGCCAGCGCCTGGCGAGATAGGCGTTCCAGCAGATCTCGGCGGCATGCAGCTTCTGTTCGAGGGCGGAGGGCAAGTATTCGAAGATGGCGTTCCTGTCGCGGAACCGCATGAAGTCGAGGCTGTCGGTGAGGTAGACGATCTTGTGCTTCTTGCCGAAGCGGCGGGCGGTCACGTCGATGATCTCGTCGATCTGCTCGGCCTCGATGCCGATGAGCGTGACGATGATCGCGGTCTGCGCGGGCTGAGAGGTGTAGATGGCGAGGGTTTGCTCCGGCGCGTCGTCCGGTGTGGCGGGCTTAGGGCCGCGGTGCGGCAACCAGCCGAAGATCCCCATTTCGCCTCCCCCTCGATCCCGCCGGGGCGGGCCTGAAAGCGCCGATGGATCAAGGCTATTGCCGGGATTGCACGCTGTCAACGAAGGGCAGGCGGAAAATGCGGGGGGCGCGGGATCAGGCGTCGAGCGGCCAGTCGGCGATGGCGGAGGGATGCCATTGCGAAGACCGGCCGGCGGCGAACCGGACAATGACGGATTGCGTTCCGGCCGCCGCGGGCACGGCGAAGAACAGCCGGCCGAAGGCGGCATTGCTGCTTTCGCCGGCGGGGGAAGGGGCGGGCTCGAACGACCAGCCGAGACCGGCCGGCGCCAGGATCTCCACCGCCACGTTCGCGCCGTCGAGGGTGAGCAGGGCACGGGGGCCGTCGAGGGCTGCCGAGGCTTCCGTGTAGGCCTGCCAGGTGCTTGCCGGGGTGGCAGCGCCCTCCTGCTCCAGTTCATCGACGATGAAGACGGTGCCCGGGTCCTCAAGAACGACGCCGCGACGCCAGCCGACCGGCCATCCGTCATCGCCGATCGCATAGGCGGCAAAGCGACGGCAAGCTTCCCGTCCCGTGCCGAGGAGCCGTGCGAAGGCCGCGGTCGACTGCGGCGTGCCATCGATCAGCAAAGTGCTGTGGGCCGCGGTCTGCGTGCGAAAATAGCCGAACCGCCGCTCGGGCTCGAAATAGCCGGGGAGGGCGTAGTTTTCCCGGCCGAGCTCGCTGACGAAACGCCGTCCGGCCATTTCCAGCACGAAGGTGCCGAGGTCGAGATGGGCGTGGTTGACGTCGTTGCGCCCGCCTTTCAGCACCAGCCAGGTCGTGCCGGCGCGCAGTACGGCAAGGCCCGCCGGTTCATAGGCCGACAGTGCGTCGTCGTTCGGCAGGGGCTCCGTCTCCGGCGCGCACCACAGGAGGTCGAAAGGGTGCGGGTCGCCGGGCGCGGCGTGCTGCCAGGCCATGGCACCCGGGTCGCCCGCGATGTGGGCGAGCCAGCCGAGCACGGGCGCGCGGCGCGGCCGCTCCGTCGCGTCGCCGAAATTGAACACCCGGCCGCTCGGGCCGGTGAGATCGCGGCCGTACCGCCAGGTGCGCGCGAGCGCGGCTGGCACAACTGCTGCAAGTCCGAGACCGTCGAGGAGGGCGTGGGCGAGTACGGCGTAGCGGGTGGCATATTCCCAATAGTCCGGGCCTTCTCCATAGCCACCATCGGCCCCAAAGGCGGAAAGCCCGTGCTGCAACGCCGGCAGGAAGCATGCCAGGGCATCCCGTGAGAGAGCCTTGTCGATGTCGTCCATCGCTGCGGCGCCGGCGATCATGCCGGTGCAGCAGACGATGTTCCAGTTGTTGCAGACCGTCATCCAGGGCACGCCGGCCGCGGCGGCGGCAAGGCCGGGAGAAAGCCCCTTTTCGACAATTGCCGTGACGATCGTGTCGTGCTCGGTGCGGGTCAGCAGCGGGCGGGTCCAGCAAAGGCCGAGCGCCATGCCGGCCGTCATCTCGGCGGTGTCGAGGAAATGCGCAGGATTCCAGTCGGCAAAGGCGGCGGCGTTCAGCAGCTCTCGGATCGCCCGCCGGCGAAAGGCGCTGCCGCCGACCAGGCAATCGGCGACGGCCAGCGTCGCGACACGGTCGAACAGCTTGCGGCTTGTCGGAAGGATGACGTCGCGTCCGTCCTCCCGCTCCAGTTCAAGCAGGGGAGAGGCGTGGATATCCCCGGCGACCCGCAGGACCGCCTCGGCATAGCGCCTGCCGGCAGCAGAGGACCGGGCCGAAGACCGGATCTGTCCCGCATCAAGGGATAGGATCAATAATTCCTGGCCCCGCGCGTGGCGCTCGACGTATCCATCTGTGTCTTCTTGGCGACTTTGCACGGCGCCGGCTTGCCCTTGACCGTACAGACCGTGGGTTTACCGGCACTCGTCTCGCAGCCACTCAGTAAAACAGCCGTCGACAGGAGAGCCGCGAGGGAAGTCCACCTTGCTATTACGAACCTGGTCATGGCCGTGTCCACCCGAAATTAGCAAGTCTTCATGGAAAGCGACAAGCCGGGCAAAGTCAATATGCGCGCTGCCCAAAACTGGGTCTTTCACGCGGCCGGACGGCAAGGACGGCCGGGATCTGCTCGATCCCGACCGAACCTGCTTCGGTGATATGCAAAGGGCGGCCCTGGCGTTGCTGCCTGGCCGGGGACCGCCTAGGTGCGCCGGCCGGCCGCGGCCGAGCGCAGGTTGTCGAGCAGCACGGCGAGCAGCAGGATCAGGCCGCGCACGACATATTGGTAGAAGGCCTGGATGTTGAGGAGGTTCATGACGTTCTCGGCGATGCCCATGATGAGCACGCCGACGATGACGCCCGTCATGGCCGCGCGCCCGCCGGCCAGCGACACGCCGCCGAGCACGCAGGCCGAGATGACCGAGAGTTCGAGGCCCGTCGCGGCATTCGGCTGGCCGGAGGTGATGCGCGAGGCCAGCAGCACGCCGGCGACGGCGCAGACGAGGCCCTGCAGCGTGAAAATCCAGATACGCATGTTCGAGACATTGACGCCGGCAAGGCGCGAGGCTTCCGGATTGCCGCCGATCGCCAGCGTGTTCTTGCCGAAGACGGTGCGGTTCAGCACGAAGCCGAAGACGATGAAGAAGACGACCATGACCCAGATCGGCGTCGGGATGCCGAGGAATTTCGACAAGGCGAGCTGGTAGAAGCCGGGATCGTTGATGCCGACGGCGCGGCCGTCCGAGGCGATCAGCGCGAAGCCGCGCACAATTTGCATGGTGGCGAGCGTCGTGATCAGTGCATTGATGCGGAAGCGGGCGATCACCACGCCATTGACGAGGCCGACGGCGCCGCCGCAGATCAGCGCCGCGACAAGGCCGACGAGGATCGAGCCCGAGGCGTTCGAGGCCATGACGGCGACCATGCCGGAAAAGGCGACGGTGGAGCCGACCGACAGGTCGAAGTCACGCGAGGCGAGGCAGAACATCATGGTGCAGGCGACGATGCCGATGGTGACAACCGACTGCAGCAGGCCGAGCATGTTGCGCTCGGTCAGGAAGTTGGGCACCGTCAGGGCCACGATGGCGAAGGCGACGGCGAAGATGACGACCAGACCCTGTTCGCCGAGGAGGAGTTTTTTCAAGGACGTCATCGGGACTTGACCTGCTGGTTGGAGAGTTCGCTGGCATTGGCTACATCGGGAAGGGCGGCGGCGAGGATGCGGCGCTCGTCGAAATCGGCCCGCTCGATATCCGCAGCGACCCGGCCTTCGCACATGACCATGATGCGGTCTGTGATGCCCATCACCTCGGGCAGTTCGCTGGAGATGACGACGATCGCCATGCCCTGGCCGGCGAGCTCATAGAGGATCTCGTAGATTTCCGACTTGGCGCCGACATCGATGCCGCGCGTCGGCTCGTCGATGATGAGGACCTTGACGCCCTGCTCGGACAGCCAGCGGCCGAGAATGACCTTCTGCTGGTTGCCGCCCGAGAGGTTGACGATCTCCTGCTTGCGCGAGGGCGTGCGCACGCGCAGCCTGGCGATGAAGCGGTCGGCAAGCTCGGCCTCCTTCTTCGGCTGGAGGATGCCGAAGGGGGAGAAATGCCGGCGCGAGGAAATCGCCATGTTCTCCTCGATGTTGCGACCCTGCACGATGCCGTCGAACTTGCGGTCCTCCGGGCAGAGCACGATGCCGGAGCGGATCGATTGCGGCGGGCTGTCCGGCGCGACGGCCTTGCCGTCCACGCTCACCGTGCCCTGCGAGCGGCTGTCCGCGCCGTAGACGAGGCGCGCCATCTCGCTGCGGCCGGCGCCGATGAGGCCGAAGAAGCCGAGAATCTCGCCCTGTCGCACGGAAAAGCTGATCGGCGTGCGCAGCTTGCGGCCGGCGAGGTCCTTCACCTCCAGCCGCACGGCGCCGCGCTCGCGGGGCGGAAACCCCAGATATTGGCGATCTCGCGGCCGACCATTTCGGAGATGATCTGGTCGCGCGTCACCTTGGATATATCAGGATGGTGGGCGGCAAGCTTGCCGTCGCGCAGCACCGTAAGGCTGTCGCACAGGCGAAAAATCTCGTCGAGGCGGTGCGAGACGTAGAGGATGATCTTGCCTTCGGCGCGCAGGCGATCGATCAGCGCGAAAAGGATCTCGCTTTCGCGCGAGGAGAGCGAGGAGGTCGGCTCGTCGAGGGCGATGACGCGCGCATCGGCCATCACGGCCTTGGCGATCTCGACCATCTGGCGCTCGCCGATCGACAGCGAGGCGACCTTGGCGGCCGGATCGATGTCGATGCCGATATCCTTGAGCTTCTGCTTCACCACGCCGACGAGGCGCGTGCGGTCTATGACGCCGGCCTTGCCGGGGAAGCGGCCGAGCCAGAGGTTCTCGGCGACCGTCAGCTCGGGCACGAGCTGCAATTCCTGGTGGATGACGATGACGCCGGCCTCGAAGGCGTCGCGCACCGAGCGATAGTTCTGCGCCTTGCCGTCGATCAGGATCTCGCCGGTATCGGCGGACTGGTCGCCCGAGAGCACGCGGATGAGGGTCGACTTGCCCGCGCCGTTTTCACCCATCAGGCCGTGCACCGCGCCCTTCTTCACCGAGAAGGAAACGTCGGCGAGCGCCTGCACGCCGGGATATCCCTTGGATATCGCCTTGAATTGAAGGAAGTCCTGCATCTCTCCGCCCCGAAAAGAGGCCCGGCGGCGGAGCGCCGCCGGGCTGACATCATCCTGGGAGGATGATTATTCGATGCCGAGGTCCTTGCGAACCTGCTCGTAATTGTCGCGCAGTGCGACCTGGCCGGCGGTCAGGATCAGCTTTTCCGGCTCCTTGTCGTTGGCGACCCACTCGAACATGTTGAGCGCGGTCTCGTAGCCGTGGCGCTTCGGCGAGATGATCACGGTGCCGAAGAAGCCGGTGGCCGCGGGCTTCTTGAACTCGTTGATCGCCGAATCCGCGCCACCGATGCCGACGCCGATCATGCTGTCGGCGGCAATGCCGACGCTTTCGGTGGCGCGCACCGCGCCGAGCACGGCTTCGTCATTGAGGCCGACGGCGACCCAGTGCTTGATGCCGGCATTCTTGTTGAGCACGACGGTGGAGGCGTTGAGCGCCGCTTCCGTGTCGGTCTTGGCCTGCGGGGCGTCGAAGATGTTGGCTTCCGGGAAGCCGGCGGCCTTCAGCACCGAGAGCGCGCCTTCGACGCGGTCGACGGCGGTCGGCAGCTGGTCGTAGGAGACGCGGATCGCGCCGACGTCCTTCATGTCCCAGCCGCGCTTCTTGATCTCCTCGACGATCGTCTCGCCGACGGCCTCGCCGATCTTGGTGGCCGAGATGCCCATATGCGGCACGTCCTCGATCGGGCTGCCATCCGCGTTGACCAGGCGGTCGTCGACGGTCATCAGCTTGAGGTCGTTGGCGGCGGCCTTGGCGACGATGCCGGGGCCGAGCTTCACGTCGGGCGTGCAGATGATGAAGCCCTGGGCGCCCTGCGCGCCGAGATTGTCGATGGCCGACTGGACCTTCTCGCCGTCCTCGGCGCCGATCTTGACGAGGGTGAAGCCCTTCTCCTGGGCCGCGATGTCGGCGAACTTCCATTCATCCTGGAACCAAGGCTCTTCCGGCTGCTTCACGATGAAGCCGATCTTCACGTCGGCAGCATAGGCGGAGGTTGCGGCGAATACGGCGACGGTGCCAGCCAGGATGGCTGCTTTGATAAAGCCCATTGTCTCTCTCCCAAGTTAACTGCGCCTGCAGTGGGCCTTGGTGTAGTGTCTTTCATCATATTCGTCAATTGCCTTTGTATGATGAATGAAATATCAGTGTATGATAGTGGCGCCGCAACGAGGCGAGACCGGCCGTCGCCATCGGGTGCGAAACCGGATATGCATCGCGGACGGAATGGGGTGGAGAATGATCGTGCAGGAACAGGACGAACGCTCGGGCGGACCCGATGGCGAGGGGGGCGTGCGGCGTCCCCGGGTGCAGAAGAATGTCACGCGGGCGATCGCCTCGGATATCTGCGCCGACGTCTTTCCCATCGGCGGTTTCCTGCCGACGGAAAACGAGCTTTGCCTGCGCTACGGAGTCAGCCGCACCGTCATCCGCGAATCGCTGAAGATTCTCGAATCCAAGGGTTTGGTGCGCGGTCGCTCGCGGGTCGGCACGGTGGTCTGCCCCAAGGAGGAGTGGAACATCCTCGACCAGCAGGTGCTGGAATGGATCGGCCCGCGCATCTTCGAGCTCGATCTGCTCACCTGCGTGCTCGATGCGCGCCGCGCCATCGAGCCCTTCGCTGCCGAATTCGCTGCCGAGCGCGCGACCGTGCAGGACGTGGCGGAAATCGAGCGGGCCTGGGAGCGCATGCGCGATGCGGCGGGCGATCTCGAAGCCTTCACGCAGGCCGACGTCGCCTTCCATGCCGCGCTGCTGAAGGCCAGCCACAACCAGATCTTCATGCAGCTTGCCAGCATCATCCAGGCGGCGCTGGAATTCTCCCTGCATGCCTCGAACGAGGCGGCCGCGGCCTGCGACGAGGCGGTGGAGATCCACAAGCGCCTCGTGGAGGCGCTACGCCTGCGCGACAAGACGGCGGCACGCGAATGCTCGCTCCAGATGCTCGATCTCGCCGCGCGCGATCTCGCGATCGCCGTCAAGAACCATCCGGCGCCATCCGGCGCCTGATCCATATCCTTTCCTGTTCCCAGACGAGTCTGTCCATGAAGATCACGAAGCTTACGACCTATATCGTGCCGCCGCGCTGGCTGTTCCTGAAGGTGGAGACGGACGAGGGCATCGTCGGCTGGGGCGAGCCTGTCGTGGAAGGCCGCGCGCTGACGGTTGAAGCGGCCGTGCACGAACTCTCCGATTACCTCATCGGCAAGGACCCGCTGCTCATCGAGGATCATTGGCAGGTCATGTACCGCGCCGGCTTCTATCGCGGCGGCGCCGTGCACATGTCGGCGCTCGCCGGCATCGACCAGGCGCTGTGGGACATCAAGGGCAAGGCCTATGGCCAGCCCGTCCATGCCCTGCTCGGCGGCCAGGTGCGCGACCGGATCAAGGTCTATTCCTGGATCGGCGGCGACCGGCCATCCGACGTCGCCAACAATGCCCGCGAGGTCGTTTCCCGCGGCTTCAAGGCGATCAAGCTCAACGGCTGCGAGGAGATGCAGATCGTCGACAGTTGGGACAAGGTGGAGAAGGCGGTGGAGACCATCGCCGTCATCCGCGAGGCGATCGGCCCGCATGTCGGCATCGGCGTCGATTTCCACGGCCGCGTGCACCGGCCGATGGCGAAGGTGCTGGCCAGGGAACTTCAGCCCTACAACCTGATGTTCATCGAGGAGCCGGTGCTGTCGGAGAACCGTGAGGCGCTGAAGGAGATCGCCAACCATTGCTCGACGCCGATCGCGCTCGGGGAACGGCTCTATTCGCGCTGGGACTTCAAGTCGGTGCTGTCGGACGGCTATGTCGACATTCTCCAGCCGGACCTTTCCCATGCCGGCGGCATCACGGAATGCCGCAAGATCGCGGCGATGGCGGAAGCCTATGACGTGGCGCTGGCGCCGCATTGCCCGCTGGGTCCGATCGCGCTGGCCGCCTGCCTGCAGGTGGACGCCGTCTCCTACAATGCCTTCATCCAGGAACAGAGCCTCGGCATCCACTACAACACGGGCAACGACATCCTCGACTACGTCTCCAACAAGGAAGTGTTCCACTACGCCGATGGTTTCGTGTCGATCCCGCAGGGGCCGGGCCTCGGCATCGAGGTGGACGAGGCCTATGTCATCGAGCGGGCGAAGGAAGGCCATCGCTGGCGCAATCCCGTCTGGCGTCATGAAGACGGCAGCGTGGCCGAGTGGTGAGGAGAACGCAGATGGCTGGACGTCTTGACGGAAAACGGATCGTCGTCACCGGCGCGGCGCAGGGCATCGGCCTTGCCATGGCCGAATGCTTCCTTGCCGAAGGGGCGAGCCTCTTCCTCATCGACCGCGACGGCGACCTGCTTGCTGCGGAAGCCGGGCGGCTTCGTGCCGACGGCGGCCGGGTCGGCCATGCGGCGGCCGATATCACCGATGCCGACGCCATCGCGCGGGCGGTGGCTGCAGCAGCGGGCGAGATCGGCCGGCCGAACGCGCTCGTCAACAATGCCGGCGTCAACGTCTTCTTCGAGCCGCTGGCGCTTTCGGATGCCGACTGGCAGCGCTGCTTCGACATCAACCTCAAGGGCGCGTGGAACTGCAGCAGGGCCGTGCTGCCGGGCATGATCGAGGATGGCGGCGGCGTCATCCTCAACATCGCCTCGACCCATGCCTTCACCATCATCCCGCACACCTTCCCCTATCCGGTGGCGAAACACGCATTGATCGGCATGACCAAGGCCCTTGGCCTCGAATATGCCGGACAGGGCGTGCGCGTGAATGCGCTGGCGCCCGGCTATGTGCGCACGCAGAAGGCCGTGGAATACTGGAACAGCTTTCCCGATCCCGTCGCCGCCGAGGCGCAGACGATGACGCTGCATCCCGGCGGGCGCATCGCCTCGCCGGAGGAGATCGCCAAGGCCGCGCTCTTCATGATCTCGGACGAATGCCCCTTCATGAACGCCACCTGCCTGACGGTGGATGGCGGGATGAGCGTGCTGCATCACCCCTGAGCGGGCGGATTTTTCGGCGGCTGAAAAAAAGAGGCCCCGCACGAAGCGGGGCAGCGAGCGCCACGGTTGGCTCCCAATGACGCGGGGAAGCTCGCGGGTTGCGCGAGTGATATCCCAGTAGGGTTTTGCCGGAACGCAGGGAAGGTCTGATTCGGCGATTCCGGTACGCTCGTGCAAATAAACTGCAGATGCAGCCGTTTTGGCCGCGGCGCGGGCGAAAACTGCCTGCGAAACAGGCAATCTTCAGGACGCCGTTTTCAGGATCGCGGAAAAGCGCGGGTCGAAGGCGCGGCGGATCGGCTCGGCCGCCGCCCCCAGCGCGACGGCCCAGGGGCCGATCATGCCGAGTTGCAGGCGCGGCAACGTGCGGCCGGGCCGGTCGGCATTGGAGGGGATGAGCGGGAACATCGCGTCGAACAGCCGCTTTGCCAGCGGCTCCGGCGCGCTGCCGGAGAGGATCACGGTCTGCGGGTCGAAGATGGTCTCGACCATGTGCACGGCCTGCCGCATGTCGGCCGCCGCGCCCGCCAGCCAGTCGAGGATGCGCGGGTCGTCCGCGAGCGTCCGCCGCTCGACCTCCGCATAGGCCTCCGTGGTCGCCGAATCGAGGCCGAGATGCTGGAACAGCGAGGCGAGCGACGAACGATGCTCCAGCGGCGACGGGGCGCCGCCGCGCGAGAACAGCACCATGCCGATCTCGCCGGCATTGCGGTTGCTGCCCGTATAGAGTTCCCCGCCGAGGATGAGGCCGGCGCCGATGCCGTAGCCGAAATAGATGCAGACGGCGTGGTCGAGGCCGTCGGCCGAGCCGTTCATGCGCTCCGCCGCCGCGCAGGCGGTCGCATCGTTCTGCAGGCTGGTGGCCAGCCCCGTGCCGGCCGCCAGCGTTTCGACGAGCGGAAAGGCTTGCCACTCGGCCATCATCCAGGTCTCGTCGTCGGAGGGCGCAAGGCCGAAAGGCCCCGGCATGGCAAGGCCCAGCCCGGCCAGCCGGTGCGCCGATTCGGGAATGCGCCGCGTGAGGTCGGTGCGCATCGTCTCGATGAGGCGAAGGATCAGCTTGCAGCCCTCGACCGGCCCGCCCGGCGGAAGGTTGGCCACCGCCCGGGCGACCTCCTGTCCCATCAGGTCGACGGCGACGAGACGCGTCAGGTGCCGGTCGATCTGCACGCCGAGCGCGAAAGCGCCCTCCGGCACGAGCCGGTAGGGGGTCGAGGGCTGGCCCCGGCCGCCGCGCACCACCTCCTCCGAGGCGACGAGGCCGTCCGCTTCGAGGCCTTCGACGAGATTGGAAATGGTCTGCTTGGTCAGCCGCGTGGCGCGGGCGAGATCGGCGCGCGACAGCGGTCCGTTCAGCCGGATGGCCTCGATGATGACGCGCCGGTTATGGGCGCTGGTGCCTTCCTGGTTGGTCCCGCTCTTGGCGCGGATCGTCCGCAGTTCGTTCATCGACATCCCCTCTTGACACCATTTGAATAATACAGAACATTTAAGTCAAGAAGTTTGACTTAATAAGGAGCCGAAGAGCTCCGGGGAACGGCGGCGGGTCTTTCGCCATGATCCGACGATGAACCCGCAACGACCGGCGGTGCCTGCAGGGCGCTTTCGGATGCATGAACCAAACAGGAGGACGCAATCATGTTGAAATCGATAAAGAAGACCTTGCTCGGCGCGGCGCTGGTTGCCGGCGTTTCCGCCCCGCATGCCTTCGCGGAGACGACGCTCAACGCACTCTTCATGGCGCAGGCCGCCTATAGCGAGGCGGATGTGCGCGCCATGACGGACGCCTTCACCAAGGCGAACCCGGACATCAAGGTGAACCTGGAATTCGTTCCCTATGAGGGCCTGCACGACAAGACGGTGCTCGCCCAGGGCTCCGGCAGCGGTTATGACGTCGTGCTCTTCGACGTGATCTGGCCCGCCGAATATGCGGCGAACAACGTTTTGGTCGACGTCTCGTCCCGCATCACCGACGAGATGAAGAAGGGCGTGCTGCCGGGCGCCTGGACGACCGTCGACTATGACGGCAAGTCCTACGGCATGCCGTGGATCCTCGACACCAAATACCTGTTCTACAACAAGGAAATCCTCGAAAAAGCCGGCATTCAGGCGCCGCCCAAGACCTGGGCCGAGCTGAACGAGCAGGCGAAGATCATCAAGGACAAGGGCCTGCTGGCCACGCCGATCGCCTGGAGCTGGTCGCAGGCCGAGGCGGCCATCTGCGACTACACCACGCTCGTCAGCGCCTATGGCGGCGAATTCCTGAAGGACGGCAAGCCGGCCTTTGCCGAGGGCGGCGGTCTCGATGCGCTGACATACATGGTCGACAGCTACAAGTCCGGCCTCACCAACCCGAACTCCAAGGAGTTCCTCGAAGAGGACGTGCGCAACGTCTTCCAGAACGGCGAGGCGGCCTTCGCGCTCAATTGGACCTATATGTACAACATGGCCAATAGCGAAGCGGACAGCAAGGTCGCCGGCAAGGTCGGCGTCGTGCCCGCGCCGGGCGTCGAAGGCAAGAGCGAGGTCTCGGCGGTCAACGGCTCGATGGGCCTCGGCATCACCACGACCAGCAAGAGCCCGGACGAGGCCTGGAAGTACATCGTGCACATGACCTCGCAGGAGACGCAGAACGCCTATGCCAAGCTCAGCCTGCCGATCTGGGCGTCGTCCTACGAGGATGCCGCCGTCACCGCCGGCCAGGAAGAGCTGATCGCCGCCGCAAAGCTCGGTCTTGCCGCCATGTATCCGCGGCCGACCACGCCGAAATACCAGGAGCTCTCCACCGCCCTCCAGCAGGCCATTCAGGAAGCTCTGCTCGACCAGGCAACGCCGGAGGACGCGCTGAAGTCGGCGACGGACAACAGCGGCCTTTGAGGTACGGCCTTGCGGGCGGCTTCGGCCGCCCGCACACTCGCCCTTGCTGAAATCGACGAAGAGGACGCTATGTCCAGCACCTGGATGACGACCCGGGCATGGCTTCTCATGCTGCCGCTGCTGGTGATCATGCTCGCCGTGATCGGCTGGCCGATGGTCGATACCGTGCGGCTTTCCTTTACGGACGCCAAGCTGATCGGTTCCGGCGGCGCTTTCGTCGGCTTCGACAACTATCTGAAAATGCTGTCGAACAACAATTTCCAGCGGGCGCTCTACGCCACGACCTGGTTTGCCGTGGTCTCCGTGACGGCGGAGATGGTGATCGGCGTTCTGGCCGCCCTGCTTTTGAACCAGCGGTTCTATGGCCGGACCGTGCTGCGCGCGCTGCTGATCCTGCCCTGGGCGCTGCCGACGGTGGTCAACGCGACGCTCTGGCGGCTCATCTACAATCCGGAATACGGCGCGCTGAACGCGGCGCTGACGCAGGTCGGCCTTCTCGACAGCTACCGGTCCTGGCTCGGCGAGCCTGGCACCGCCATGACGGCGCTGATCATCGCCGATTGCTGGAAGAATTTTCCGCTCGTCGCCCTCATCGCGCTCGCCGCCCTCCAGGCCGTGCCGCGCGACATCACGTCCGCCTCGCTCGTTGATGGTGCCGGCCCCTTCGCGCGCTTCCGCTTCGTCATCCTGCCTTATCTTGCCGGTCCGCTGATGGTGGCGCTGGTGCTGCGCACCATCGAAGCCTTCAAGGTGTTCGACATCATCTGGGTGATGACGCGCGGCGGCCCGGCCAATTCGACGCGCACCCTGTCGATCCTCGTCTACCAGGAGGCCTTCTCGTTCCAGCGCGCCGGCTCCGGCGCCTCGCTCGCCCTCGTCGTCACCCTCATCGTGACGGTGCTGGCGGTCGGCTACGGCATGCTCGTGCGCCGCACCGCGGGGAGCGCCGCCTGATGGAACGCCGCAGCCTTCTCGCCTCGATCCTCATCCACGCCGCCGCGCTGCTGCTCGCCGCCGTCATCGTCGCGCCGATCTTCTGGCTCTTCGTGATGAGCATTTCGCCGGCTGCCGATCTCGTGGCGCGCCCGCTTCGCTGGTGGCCGGGCACGGTCGATTTCTCGCGCTATGCCACGCTGCTGTCGACCATCCCAAACAGCGCGGGCGCCAATTTCGTCGCCTCGCTTCTCAACAGCATCCTCGTGGCGGGCATGGCGACGGTCGCCGCCGTCCTGCTTGCCGTGCCGGCCGGCTGGGCGGTCTCGCGCACGCCCTCGGTCGGCTGGTCGCTCTCGCTGGTCATCGCCACCTACATGCTGCCGCCCGTCGCGCTCGCGGTGCCGCTCTACATGGCGCTCGCCGCCTTCGGGCTGCTCAATTCGGTCTTCGGCCTGGCGCTCGTCTACCTCACCATCCTCGCGCCCTTCACCACCTGGCTGATGAAGTCCGGCTTCGACGGCATTCCGCGCGAGATCGAGCAGGCGGCGATGATGGACGGGGCGAGCCTTCTTGCCACGCTGCGCATTATCACCCTGCCGCTCGCCATGCCGATCGTCGCCACCGCGGCGCTCTTCGCCTTCCTGCTCGGCTGGGACGAGTTCTTCTATGCGCTGCTCTTCACCTCGGACCAGCGCGCCCGCACGCTGACGGTCGCAATCGCCGATCTCGCGGGCGGCCGGGTTTCCGACTACGGGCTGATCGCGACGGCTGGCGTGCTTGCCGCGCTACCGCCGGTCCTTGTCGGCCTCATCATGCAACGGGCCCTGATCTCGGGCCTTACCAGCGGCGGTGTGAAAGGATGACGATGAACACGACTGCATCCCGGCCGGAAGGCCTCAGGGCGATCGATCGGGAAATGGCGCGCCAGCATGCCGATGCGCTCGCCTCCTTCCGCAACAACGGCGCGATGGCCGAAAGGGCCGCCGCCAGCCTGAAACGCACCGGCCGGCTGCTGCTGCTCGGCATGGGCGGCTCGCAGGCCGTCGGCCGCGCCGTCGAGCCGCTCTACCGCCGCCTCGGCATCGAGGCGATTGCCCTGCCGCTCTCCGAGCAGCTCGGCGCGCCGCTCGCCCTCGACGGGCGCACGGTCTTCGTCACCTCGCAGTCCGGGGAAAGCGCCGAGGTGCTGCGCTGGTTCGAGGAGACCGGCGGCAATGACGAAACCTTCGGCTTCACGCTCGAAGGCGGCTCCTTCCTTGCCCGCACCGCACCCTGCCTCATCGGCCATGGCGGCACGGAGCAGGCCTTCGCCGCGACCCGCAGCCTGACGGTGAGCTTCTCGCTGCATCTGGCGATCCTCGCCGCCCTCGGCGAAGACGTCGCGCAGGCGATCCATGCCCTGGAGAACCCGCGGGAACCGGCCATCGACGCGGCGCTGGCCGAACTTTCCGGTGTGCGCTCCGTCGTGACGTCCGGGCGGCGGCTGCAGGGGCTCGCCGAGGCCATCGCGCTCGGCTTCACGGAACTGTCGCGCCTGCCGTGCTTCTCGCTGGAGGGCGGCCAGTTGCGCCACGGGCCGATGGAAATGCTCTCGCCCGATGTGGGCGTGGTTCTCTTCCGCAGCGACGACGCGACGACGGATCTCGTGACGGCGATGGCGACCTCCGTGGTCGAGGCGGGTGCGAAGCTCGTCATGTTCGATGCGTCCGGCCGCCCGCCGGTCGAGGGCGCGGCGACGATCGCCTTCCCGCCGCTGACCGGGCTTGCCGCCGTCTTCGCCATGCTGCCGACGGCGCAGCGGCTGATGATCGCCTTCGCCGCCGCGCGCGTCGCCGATGCCGGCACGCCGGTGCGCTCGACGAAGATTACCCGGAGTGAATGAGTGAAGCCGCTTGCCGTCGTCGGAAACGTCAATATCGACCTGATCATGGGCCCGGCCGCGCCCTGGCCGCAGCCGGGCACGGAAAGCATCGTCGACCATGACGAGCTGCGCGTCGGCGGTTCGGCGGGCAATGCCGCGCTCGCCTGGATGGCGCTCGGCACGCCCTTCGAGATCGCCGCCAGCATCGGCCGCGACCAGTTCGGCCGCTGGCTCGCGGAAAGTTTCGGCGCGCGCGCAAGCACCTGGCCGGTGCACGGCGACAGCACGACGCTCTCCGTCGGCATCACCCATCCGGACGGCGAGCGCACCTTCTTCACGACGCGCGGGCACCTGCCGCTGTTCAGCCTGGAGGATGTCTTCGCGGTGCTCGACGGGCCGCGGCTTGCCGGCGGCATCGTGCTCCTGTGCGGCTCCTTCCTGACGGAGAAGCTGGTGGAGGATTACGACCGGTTCTTCGACTGGGCGGATCGCCACGACATTACCGTCGCCCTTGATACCGGCTGGCCGCTGGACGGCTGGACGGGAGCGAACAGGCGGGCGGCGAAAGGCTGGCTGTCGCGCTGCCGGATCGCGCTGTTCAACGAGGTGGAGACGACCAGCCTGGCCGGCGTTGCCGATCCCGCCGAGGCGGGGCGCATCCTGCGGCAGGGCATGCCGGACGGAAGCATCGTCGTCGTCAAGTGCGGCCCGAAGGGGGCGATCGCCGTGGATGCCGACGACCAGGTTGTCCGCGCTGCGGCGCCTTCCGTGCGGGTCGTCGATACGATCGGCGCGGGCGACGTCTTCAACGCCACCTTCCTCGCCGCCCATGCGGCCGGGGAGGCGCTGCAGGCGAGCCTTGCCGCCGGCACGGCGGTGGCCTCGCGCGCCATTTCCACCCATCCCCGAAGCTACGCACCGACCGCGCAGGACGTTCCGGCATGAGCACGCTGACCATTGACGCCATCCGCAAGAGCTACGGCGCCGTCGAGACGCTGAAGGGCATCGACATCGCGCTCGAAAGCGGGGAATTCCTCGTGCTGCTCGGCGCCTCCGGCTGCGGCAAGTCCACGCTGCTCAACATCATCGCCGGCCTTGCCGAGCCGACGAGCGGCGACATCCGCATCGACGACCGCTCCATTGTCGGCGTGCATCCAAAGGACAGGGACATCGCCATGGTGTTCCAGTCCTACGCGCTCTATCCCAATCTCACCGTGCACCGGAACATCGGTTTCGGCCTCGAAATGCGCAAGGTGGACAGGGCGGAACGCGACCGGGCCGTGCGCGAGACGGCGAAGCTGCTGCAGATCGAAAACCTGCTGGAGCGCAAGCCCGGCCAGCTTTCCGGCGGCCAGCGCCAGCGCGTGGCGATCGGCCGGGCGCTGGTGCGCAACCCGAAGATCTTCCTGTTCGACGAGCCGCTGTCCAATCTCGATGCGAAGCTGCGCATGGAAATGCGCACCGAGCTGAAGCGCCTGCACCAGATGACGAGGACGACCGTCGTCTATGTCACGCATGACCAGATCGAGGCGATGACGCTCGCCACCCGCATCGCCGTCATGCGTGGCGGCCGGATCGAACAGCTCGACACGCCGGAGAACATCTACAACCGGCCGGCGACGCTCTACGTCGCCACCTTCGTCGGCGCGCCGCCGATGAACCTTCTGGCCGCGACGGCGGGCGAGGGCGGCTTGCGGATCGACGGCACTGACATCATCGTGCCCGTGCCTGATCTGGACGGTATCGCGCCGGGCCGCCGGCTCGTCCTCGGCATCCGGCCGGAGGCGATCGAACGGTCGGGTGCGGGCGTGCCGCTCACGGCGCGCTGCGAGGTCGCGGAGCTGACCGGGCCGGAGCTGGTCGTCACGGCGGCGATGGGCAGCCAACGCCTCGTCGCCGCCCTGCCGGCGACCGCCCGCATCGCGGCTGGCGACGAGATCGCCCTTGCCGTCGCGCCCGCCGCCTTCCACGTCTTCGACGCGGAGACGGAGCAGCGCCTGAACTGACACACTCGGGCGGAATCGCCCGAGTGTGGAATGCTCCGGGTGCCGCCCGCGCCGTGTCGTCAGAACGTGGCGCGTACGCTCAGCAGGAACGCGCGGCCCGGCTGGTAGAGCGGCTTCACCTCGCCGAATTCCTGGCCGTAGGTGGCGCGGTCGGCATAGGTCTCGTTGAAGATGTTCTTCACCTCGGCGCGCAGCGTCAGGTTCTGGTGGCTCGGCGGCTTGTATTCGACGAAGCTGTTGACGACCTGGTAGGCCTTGAAGGCGGGGCTGCCCTCCGGGACCTTGTCGTATTTCGGCGCGATCTCGATATCGCCGCCGACGGTGAGGCCCCAGTCGGCGAAGGTATGGGCGGCGGAGACCGTGATGATCTCGCCGACCGGCGTCGTGAGGTAGGTGCCGGTATCGGAATCGGCCGGCTTGCCGTCGATCAGCGTGTCGATATTGGCGTATTTCACACGGATGTAGCCGTCGGTCCAGTCATAGCCGGCGCCGATCGAAAAACCCTCCGATTCCACATGCCGCCTCTCGAAGGCATATTTGTAGCGCGCCGCGCGGGCATTCTCCATTTCCGTGCGGAACACCGAGCCCTCCAGCGAGAAGCCGGCATATTTCGCGACGAGGCCGACCGTGTAGTTGTCGGACGTCGTCGGCTTCGGCTCGGGCGAATAGACCCAGGCGGGGTTCATGATGAAGTTCTCGGCGAGCGGGATGCCGGCCCAGACATGGGAGTAGCCGGCCTTGGCGGTCAGGAAATCCGCGATGAGGTCGTATTCGCCGGAAATGTTGCCGCTGAGACCGGAATTGTCCCATTCCTCGCTGGTGGTGCCGGTGAACCATTGCCGGTCCGCACGACCGCCGAAGGAGAGGCGCGCCCGCTCGAAGGGCTCCAGCCGCGCCTGCACATAGGCGCCGACATTGCGCGCCTTCTCGGTAGCGGGTTCGTAGAGGTCTTCCACTTCCGCCTTGTCGCTGTAGAAGTCGACGCCGGCCGTCACCGTGCCGAGGTCGAAATGGAAGCGGTTCTCGAACTTGCCGTTGAACGTGCCGGTGATGCCGGTGACCGGATAGGTTTCCGGCGTGCTGCCGGGCTTGAGATAGACGGTCGTGCCGACCTCCGTCTGGCCATAGGCGAGCACCAGCTTCGGATCCCACCAGCCCTCGGGCGTCGCGTCCGTGTAGGTGAAGACCGTGTTGGTGCGGTTGAGTTCATAGTCGCGCACCAGCGGCTCCCAGGGTTTTGCCCCGGTCGTCGTGCCCATATTGGCGCGGAACGGGCGCGGCGCATTGTCCTTGATCGCCTCGTGGCTCAGCTCGATGCGATCGCCGCTCTCGAATTCATAGGCGATTTTGCCGAGGCCGCTCTGGAAATGCGTGCGCGTGCCGAGCACCTCGTCGCCATTGCCGGCGGAAAACTCCTGGCCGCGGCCGATGTTGAAATAGCCGAGATATTCGAAACCGTCCTGCTTGCCGAAGGTCGAAAGGCCCGTGGTGAAGATGTTGCCGTTGGTGTTGAAGCCGGAATTGACGAAACCGCCGTAACCGTTGCCGTCGAGGAAATCGCCGACATCCTTGGTTTCGTAGACGATGGAGCCCGCAAGCGCGCCCGGGCCGGCATCGGCCGGCGCCACGCCCTCGTCGACGCTGACGGCCTTCAGCAGCGTCGGGTCGATCAGCGTCGTCGCATTGTGGTGGAAGACCTTGTTGTTCTGGCGGCTGCCATCGATGGAGATCGCAAGATTGGTCTCCTCGATGCCGTTGACATAGACCTTCTGCGACATGGGCAGAGAGGAGCCCACCTTGACGCTCGGCTCCTCACGGAAGACGTCCTGGATGGTGGCGGGGTTCTTGCGTTCCAGGTCCCTGGCGGAAATGTTCAGCTCGCTGACGTCGCCATCGCCGACCTTTTCGCCCTCGACCGTGATCCGGTCGAGCGTCGTCGATCCGTCTTCCACGGAACCGGTGACGAGCGGGGAGAGATGCGCGGCGGTGACGATCGCCGTGCCGTCGGTGGTGACCGAATGGCGCGTGTCGGTGCCTTCGAGAAGGCGGGAGAGCGCCTCCTGTGGCGTGAACGTGCCCTTGACCGGCCGGGATGTCAGCCCGCGCGAGGTGGCGGCGGCAAGCGAGACCTGCAGGCCGGATTGCCGGCCGAAGGCGTTGAGCGCGCCCGCCAGCGGCTGCGCGGGAATATCGAATACCATGGTGCCGACGCGGGCGGATTTCGCCTGGGCGGCTGCCGGCTGCAGGACCGCCTGCGGCAGGCTGAAGACGAGCGCGGCCGCGGTGGAGACCATCAGCCTGGCCATGAAGACGGTGCGCGTGCGCGCCCCGGCGCGCGACGTGGTCGATCGATCGATATGCAAACGCATTTTACCCCCGGTATATCCTCGGGATGCGCCGCCCCTGAAGCGCGCATTCCCGGTGCAGAGACGATCGCCTCGGGAATCTTTTTCACGCTCCCGGCAAATTTCCTGAATTTTTTGGAAAACTTTTCGAAAGGCTCAATAACGGGAGACGATCCGCGCGTAGGGGGAGACCGAGCGCACCTTGCCGCCATAGGGTTTGACGAGCGCCTTCAGCGCCCGGTCGGGATCGCGGAGGTCGTAGAGGCCGGTCACGCGCTGGCGGCCGAGCGTGCGATCCGGCACGCTGATCCAGGCGGAATGGTAGCGTTGCAGGCGCGCGACGACGCTGTCGACGGTGACGTCGTTGACGAAGAGCAGGCCGCTTCGCCAGGCGCCGATCTCCTCCAGCGGAACCGTCGCGCGGGTGATCGCGCCGGTCGCGCCATCGACCGTCGCCATGTCGCCCGGCGCCATTTCGGCGACGGACTGCCCGTCACCCTCGCCGGAAATGCCGACCACGCCGCGGGCGAGCTGCACCGTCGTCGCGGCATCGTCGAGCGCCACGTCGAAGGCCGTGCCGAGCACGACCACGCGGGCATTGCCGGCCTCCACGGTGAAGGGGCGCTGGCCGTCATGCGCCACGTCGAAGAAGGCCTGGCCGGAGAGAAGGCGCACATGGCGGCCCTCGGGCGTCAGCTCGACATCGATGGCGCTGTCGGCGGAAAGGTTGACGGTGCTGCCATCGGCGAGCGTCACCACCCGGCTTTCGCCGGTGCCGGTGCGGAAATCGGCCTGGAGCCAGATCATCAGGGCAGGGGCGGCGAGCATGAAGAGGAGCACGGCGGCGAGGGCAAGCGCGGCGCCCGTCGCAAAGGCCCTGCGGCTGCGGCGGCGGGGCGGGGCGGCCACCGCGACCGGGCGGGGCGGCCACAGGTCCGCGTGGCGCGGGGGCACTTCGCCGAGAGCCTCCCATGCCTTGAGCGCGTCGCGCCAGGCGGTGCGGTTGCTTTCTGCGCGTGCGAGCCAGTGCTCGATGTCCCGCGCGACCTGCGGACAATCGGGGTCGGCCTTCAGCCGCAACAGCCAGTCCATCGCCTCTTCGAGCGTGCGGCGCTTTTCGTTGTCGTCCTGGATCAAGTTCTTACCCGTGCCCCGGCTGCCCATGCCGCGCATGGCGTTCTAGCCGAATATCAAATTGCTGCGTAGGGACGATTTGCGCGCGGATTTTTTTCACGGGGCATCATTGCCGAGCCGAAGCGCGATCTCCACAAGCGCGGCGCGCACATGGCGGTGGGCGGTGGCGACGGAAATGCCGAGATGGGTCGCGACCTCCTCCAGAGTGTAGCCGCCGAAGCGGTGCATCTCCACCGCCACGCGCACATCCAGTGGAAACCGGTCGAGCACTTCGGTGATCGCCCGCACCTCGTCGGAGACGAGCACGGTCTCCTCCGGCGTCTCGACGGCGCGGGGCATCGACCAGAACGGCGGCTCGCCGTCCTGCTCCCTCATCTCGATCCTGCGCCGCTTGATGAGGTCGAGGCAGAGATTGCGCACGATGCGGTAGAGATAGGCGAGCGTCTGGCTGGCGGAGGCGCCATAGGTGTTGGCCGGCGAAAAGCGCAGGAAGGCATCCTGCACGATGTCCTCTGCCGCCTCGCGCGAGCCGAGGATCCGCGTCGCATAGCGGACGAGGGCAGGGCGGTGGGCGGCGTAGAGCAGCGAGGTGGCATCTCCCTCCTTCACGGCGCGGCCTTTTCGATGCAGCTCCTGCGGCAAGCCGTGGGCGAGGTACGACCCCGGCGCATCAGGCCGCATGCCAGAACCTCTCCCGTCCGCTTTTCGGCATCGCCGCGCGTCGCCGCCATTTCCAACCCTTCAGAATCGCCGTGCCCCAGGCGGCGGCCGTGTATTCATGAGACATAGCTTAACATGATTTATCGGGTCAAGTTTAACGGCGAAACGTGACCGTCTGCCACGCCTGTTCCCTGTCGCGGTCCTGCCGGCAGCCGCGACGATCTGGTCCGGCGGGGCGCCATCCCGGACGGGTTGATTGCGCTTTTCGGCGGGGACCGGCTGTGACAGCCGGCTTCCCTTGTCAGAAAAACATGAGTAAGGACGTTATGTTTTCGGTGCTGCCGGCAGGCAGGCCGGTCGCCGAACAAGGATGAAAGGGAAGGCCATGCTCGAATCCGTCGCCTATCTGGAGACCGCTCACGGCCGGAAATACCTGGCCCAACTGTGCAAGCATTTCGCGCACAAGATCGAGGTCACCGCGTCGGAAAACCACGGCGAGTGCCGGTTCGCCTGCGGCCTCGGCATTCTGGATGCCGATGACGATGGCCTGCGCATGACCGCTCGGGCCGGGAACGGCGAGGACCTTGCCCAGACCCAATCGGTCATCGAATCGCATCTTGCACGCTTCGCCTTCCGCGAGGCGCTTCAGCCGCTCGACTGGCAGTGGCAGAACAAGGCCGTCTGAGCTTTCGCATCCCATCAGCATGACAGGTAGACCATGAAACAGTTCCATCCGCTCGCGGCCTTCGCCGCCCTTGCCCTTTCCATCCTGCCGGCCAGCGCCATGGACGTGGCGACGGCGCAGGGAACGGTCGCGGTCGACGGCGTGCCGAAGACCATTGCCGTCTACGACATGGCCGCGCTCGACACGCTCGACCGGCTCGGCATCCGTCCGGCGGGTGTGCCGGACAAGCTCTACGTTCCCGAGCTGGAGCCGATCAAGGCGGGCGCGACGGTGGTCGGCACGTTGTTCGAGCCTGACCTTGAGGCGCTGAGCGCGCTCGGTCCCGATCTTGTCATCGTCGGCGGCCGGTCCGCCGCCAAGGCGGACGTCACGGTCAAGGTCGCGCCGACCATCGACATGACGATCGACGGCGACGACCTGTTCGGGCAGGCGAAGCTGCGTCTTGAGACCTATGGCGACCTGTTCGGCAAGGTGGAAGAGGCAAAGGCGATTGCCGGCGAGCTCGACGCGAAGCTTGCGGCCGCCAGGGCCGCGGTCGCCGGCAAGGGCAAGGCGCTGATCGTCATGACCAACGGGCCGAAGGTCTCCTCCTACGGTCCCGGCTCGCGCTTCGGCTGGGTGCATGCGGCGCTCGGCCTGCCGCCGGCGATCGCCGAGATCGAGACGGCGACCCATGGCGAGGCGGTGTCCTTCGAGTTCATCCGCGAGGCGAACCCGGACTGGCTGCTGGTCCTCGACCGCGCCGCCGCCATCGGCTCCAGCGAACAGGCCGCGAAGGTGACGCTCGACAACGAGCTCGTCGCGGCGACGACGGCATGGAAGAAGGGCCAGGTCGTCTACCTGCCGGCTCCGGATTTCTACATCGCGGCCGGCGGCGTGCAGTCGCTCGAACGCGTGCTGGCGACGATCACGGAGGCCTTCTCCGCCGCGAAATGAGCGCCAGCGTCCTGCACCCCTCCTTGCGGACCGGAACGATCGCGGGCCTCGGGCTCGCGGTCCTTTTCGTGCTGAGCCTTGCCGTCGGCGTCAGCCCGCTGCCGCTCGGCCGGGTGCTGAGCGATCCCGAAGCACTCCAGCTTCTCCTCGTCAGCCGCCTGCCGCGCACGCTCGCCGCGATCCTCAGCGGCGCCGGGCTGGCGATCGCCGGCCTCATCATGCAGACGCTGGCGCGCAACCGCTTCGTCGAGCCCGCGACCGCCGGCACGGCGCAGAGTGCCGAACTCGGCATCCTCCTCGTCACGCTGCTCTTTCCCGCCGCCGCCCTGCCGGTGAAGACGCTCGTTGCCGGCGGCGCGGCCCTGCTCGGCACCTCGATCTTCCTGGCGACCGCCCATCGCCTGCCGCCCGCCCAGCCCTTCCTCGTGCCGCTCTTCGGCATCGTCTATGGCGGGGTCATCGGTGCGGCGGCGACCTATGCGGCCTGGCAGGCGGATCTCCTGCAGTTCCTCGCCGTCTGGACCAACGGCGACTTCTCCGGCGTGCTGCGCGGGCGCTACGAACTGCTGTGGATCTCGGCCGTGATGGTCGCCATCGCCTGGTTCGTCGCCGACCGGCTGACCATCATGGCGCTCGGGCGCGAGGCGAGCATCGGGCTCGGCATCGACTATGCCCGCATGATGCAGATCGGCCTCGTCCTCGTCTCCGTCATCACGGCGCTGGCCGTCGCGGTCGTCGGCATGATCCCCTTCGTCGGCCTTGCCGTGCCCAACATCGTCTCGCGCCTGATGGGCGACAATGTGCGCGGCACGCTGGGCTGGGTCGCCGCCGGCGGGGCGGGGCTGGTTCTCGCCTGCGACATCGTCGGGCGCCTCATCCGCTACCCTTACGAAATCCCCGTCGGCACGGTGATGGGCGTGGTCGGCGGCGCGATCTTCCTCTGGCTGCTCTTCCGGCGTGGCGCCCATGCCTGACCGTCGTCTTCTCGGCCTTGCCGCCGCGGCCCTGGCCGCTGCCGTCGCGTTCCTGGCGATCGGCCTCAAGGGCAATATCGCCTTCGTGCTGGAATTGCGGCTGCTGAAGCTTGCGGCGCTGGTGCAGGTGGGCGTGGCGATCGCCATTTCCACCGTGATCTTCCAGACCGTCACCGGCAACCGCATCCTGACGCCGTCGATCATGGGGCTCGATGCGCTTTATCTCTTCGGCCAGATGCTGATGGTCTTCCTGCTCGGCGGGGTCGGTTACGTGGCGCTCGATCCGCAGCTGAAGTTCGGCCTGGAGGTGCTGGTGCTGATGGCGCTCGCCTCTGCGCTGCTGCTGCCCATGCTGAAGAGCCGCCTCGACATGGGGCTGATGCTGCTGGCCGGCGTCGTCTTCGGCGTCCTGTTCCGCAGCCTGCATTCGCTGCTCGCCCGCCTCATCGACCCCAACGAATTCTCCGTCGTGCAATCGGCGAGCTTCGCCAATTTCAATGCCGTGCGCACCGACCTCCTGGTCTTCGCCGCCATCGTCACGGTCATCGCCGCCGTCATCGCCTGGCGGGCGCGCCACGTGCTCGACGTCGTCTCGCTTGGGCCGGATACGGCAACGGGCCTCGGTGTCGGCTGGGCGGGCACGGTGACGGGCCTGCTGCTGCTCGTCTCCGCTCTGGTCGCCGTCTCCACGGCGCTCGTCGGGCCGGTCGCCTTCTTCGGGCTTCTCGTGGCGGCGCTGGCCGAGCGCATCGTCGATACCCGCCGCCACGGCGTGCTGCTGCCGGCGGCCGCCCTTGCGGGCATCGTCGTGCTCGTCGGCGGGCAGACGCTGTTCCAGCACGCGCTCGGAAACGCGACCGCGCTCGGCGTCGTCATCGAATTCGTCGGCGGGCTCGTCTTCCTCCTGCTGCTGGTCCTCGGGAGCCGCAAATGATCCGGATAGAAAACGTCTCCTTCAAGCATCGAACGACGCCGATCCTCACGGATGTCAGCCTGACGATCCCGAAGGGCGGCGTCGTGGCGCTGATCGGGCCGAACGGCGCGGGCAAGTCCTCGCTTCTTTCGCTCGTCGCACGGCTGCAGCAGCTCCAGGCGGGCGCCATCGACATCGACGGCCTGCCGGTGGATACCACGCCCGGCCGGGAGCTTGCCCGCGTCATCGCCATCCTGCGGCAGGACACGACGGTGGCAAGCCGTCTCAAGGTGCGCGAGCTCGTCGGCTTCGGCCGTTTTCCCCATGGCCGCGGCCGCCTCACCGAGGCCGACCACGCCATCATCGATGCGGCCATCGCCCAGTTCGACCTCGCCGATCTCGCCGACCGCTTCATCGAGACGCTGTCCGGCGGCCAGCGCCAGCGCGCGCTGGTCGCCATGGCCTTCGCGCAGGGCACGGATTACCTGCTGCTCGACGAACCGCTGAACAATCTCGACATGTATTACGCCCGCGAACTGATGCGCTCGCTGCGCAGCGTCGCCGACGGCAAGGGCAAGACGGTCGTCATCGTGCTGCACGACATCAACCAGGCAAGCGCCCATGCAGACCGCATCGTCGCGATGAAGGGCGGCCGTGTCGTCGCTGATGGCACGCCGGCGGAGATACTGACGCCGGAAACATTGGAGGCCGTCTTCGGCTTCCGCATGCGGGTGGAAACGATCGCGGACAAACCCTTCGTGCTGCATCAGCTCTGACGCTTGTCGCGCAAGAATGTGCGGCGGTTTCGCGATAGCGACATGCGTGGAACCAGGAACCCGGAGAGCGTGTGGCCGGCGGCCTAGCGGAGCTGGCGGCGGCGGTCGCCATTGAGCGGTGGGTTGTCTGAATTGCGGTGTTGACTATCGTCGCCGCGGCCCCTCCTCTTCGAAGAGGACATCGCATCGAGGCAGAGGCAACCATGACCGACCAGATCCGAGTAGCGCTCATTGCCGGCGGGGCCGGCGGCATGGGCGCGGCGATCGCCGTACGGCTTTCCGCCGATGGCTATGCCGTCGTTCTCGCGGACCTCGAATCCGAACGTCTGACGGCGGCGGTGGAGGCGGTGCGGGCCAGGGGCGGCGCGGCGCTTGCGGTGCCGCTCGACATGCGCAAGGTCGCTTCCTGTGCTTTTGCGGTGGAGGAGGCGCTTGCCTGGCATGGGCGCCTCGACGTGGTCGTCAATGCCGCAGGCGTCTGGCGCGAGGGCGCGGCCGAGGCGATGACGGAAGAGGACTGGGACATCGTCCTCGACGTCAATCTCAAGGGGGCGTTCTTTCTGATCCAGGCCGCCATTCCGCATCTGGAAAACGGTGCCTCCATCGTCAACATCGCCTCGGACGCCGGCCTCGTCGGCAACAACGGCGCTTCGATCTACTGTGCCTCGAAGGGTGGGCTGGTGCTGCTGACCAAGGCGCTGGCGCTGGAACTCGCTCCGCGCCGGATCCGCGTCAACGCCGTGTGCCCCGGCGATGTCGCGACGCCGATGATCGAGTTCCAGGCCGAGCGCTATGGCGGCGGAGACCCGGACGGTTACAAGGCGAAACTCCTGTCCAACTATCCCCAGCAGGCGGCGGCGCGCTTCATCCGGCCGGAGGAGATCGCCCGCATGGTCGCCTATCTCTGCGAGCCGGATGCCGCGGCCATCACCGGGGCCGCGCTTTCCATCGATTTCGGCGTGACGGCCGGTTATTGAGGAGGGACGGATGCAGCGCAAGACGGCGATCATCACCGGAGCAGGGGCCGAGGACGGCATCGGCTTCGCCTGCGCGCGGAGCCTGGCGGAGGAAGGTCATGCCGTCCACCTCGTGGCGACGAGCGAACGGATCTTTGCCCGCGCGGAGGAATTGAGGCGCGCCGGGTTTTCCGCGACCGGCCATGTCTGCGACCTTACCGTCAAGGCCGAAGTCGAGCGCTTGCGGCAGGCGACGGGACCGGCCGCGGTGCTCGTCAACAATGCCGGCATGGGCAGCCTCGCGCAGCCGGCGCTGCAGCGGGATTTCGCGATGCTGGAGGAGGCGGATTGGGACCGCGGCATCTCCGTCACGCTCAAGACGACGTTCCTTTCGACCCGCCTCTATCTGCCGGACATGCTGGCGGACGGCTACGGCCGCATCGTCAATGTGGCATCGGTGACGGGACCCTATGTCGCCAATCCCGGCGAGACGGCCTATTCCGCCGCCAAGGCCGGCATGGTGGGCCTGACGCATGCGCTCGCCCTCGAAGCCGGTCCGCATGGCGTTACCATCAATGCCGTGGCGCCTGGCTGGATCGACACCGGTGCCTCCACGGAGGAGGAGCGCCGCGCCGCCAGGGCGACGCCCTGCGGCCGCGCGGGCCGGCCGGACGAGGTCGCCGCGGCCGTCGCCTTCCTCGCCTCGCAGAAGGCGAGCTATATCAACGGTGCGGTGCTGGTGGTCGACGGCGGCAACATCCTCCAGGAGCGCAAGGCCTGAACCCCGCCGAGGACGGGCGCGGGATTTTCGGTTTCACCGCGCCGCCATTTTGACCATAGTGACCGCACCCCCAACGGGCGCCGCAGGCGCCAAGACTGGAAGGTTTTCCATGACATATCCCTGGCCCGACGCCGGCACGCCGCTCGAAGACGTCATCACCCCCATGCCTGTGATCGATGAGGACCGGCTGGCCGCCAACATCGCCCGCGCGCAGGCCTATTTCGACGGGCTCGGCAAGGCCTTCCGTCCGCACATCAAGACCCACAAGATCGTCGCGGTCGCCGAGGCGCAGCGCGCGGCGGGCGCCGTCGGCCTCAACTGCCAGAAGATCAGCGAGGCCGAGGTTTTCGCCGATGCCGGTTTCGAGGACATCCTGATCACCTACAACATTCTCGGCGCGGTAAAGCTCAAGCGCCTGCGCGCGCTGCACGAGCGGGTGCCGCGCCTTGCTGTGGTCGCCGACAGCGCCGCGACCGTGGACGGCCTTGCCGGCGCCTTCGACGCCGCCCGTCCGCTGACCGTGCTCGTGGAATGCGATACGGGCGGGCGCCGCTGCGGCGTGCAGACGCCCGAGGCGGCGGCGGAACTGGCGGCCCGGATCGCCGCTGCGCCCGCCCTCCGCTTCGGCGGCATCCTCACCTATCCGGCAACCGGCGGGGCGAGCGCCGTTGAGGCCTTCATGGCCGGGACCATGGCCCTGCTTTCGGCCCGTGGCCTCGATTGCCCGGTGCGCTCCAGTGGCGGTTCGCCGGACCTGTGGAAGGCCCATCTCGTGCCCTCCGCCACCGAGCACCGCGCGGGAACCTATGTCTACAACGACCGCAGCATGGTGCGCGCGGGCCATTGCACGCGGCAGGATCTTGCCATGCACATCCTTGCGACCGTCGTCTCGCGCCCGGCGGAGGATCGCGCGGTGCTGGATGCCGGCTCCAAGGCGCTGACCTCCGACCTGCTCGGTTTCAGCGACTATGGCGAGATCGAGGGCCACGAGGGCGCCCGCATCGTCTCGCTCTCGGAGGAGCATGCGGTCGTCGACCTCAAGGATTGCCGGGACGAATTCCCCGCCATCGGCAGCGTGGTGCGCATCGTGCCGAACCACACCTGCGTCGTCAGCAACCTGTTCGACCGCATGGTCTTCCACCGCGGCGGCGTCGTCACCCGCGTGGAGGACGTCGCCGCGCGCGGCACGGTCTGGTGAGGCGGGATTTCGGTTGACGGCGCGCGGCAAAGCCGCTCGTGCTGAAAGGCAAACGCATTCAAGGAGAATCGGCCATGGCTGAAAACGACGCCCCCTTCTTCATCGAGGACACCGACGAGACGGAGATCTCCTCCGACACCGCCGGCCTCGGCAACCTTCTCGTCACCACGCATATCCCGCTGCGCGCCGACGGATCGCTGGAGACCGGCGATATCAAGACGCAGAGCGTGGCGACGCTGGAAAGCCTGAAGGCCTCGCTGGAAAAGGCCGGCAGCAGCCTTGCCGACGTGATCCACCTGACGATCTACCTCACCGACATGGCCGAGCGCCCGGCCTTCAACGAGGTCTACTGCGCCTATTTCAAGAAGCCTTATCCGGTGCGCTGCGCCGTGGGCGTCGCCGCGCTCGCCGATCCCGGCATGCGCGTCGAGGTGACGGCGATGGCGGCGCGGCGCAGGCGCGCCTGAGCTCATGCCGGACGCACCGTCCTGCTTCCTGGTGCGTCCGGCTGCCTTTTCGCCCGTCGGCAAATGCTCCTGCAGGCGCCGGGCAATCCAAATTCATATTTTCTATAAAAATAGTGAAATAAGAAATGGCGTGCCTGCTGTCTCCGACTTTCGCTTGTTATCCCTATCACCATCAAGGGTCTCAAGCGGAGCGGGAACGATGAATGCCCATGTCGAAAACACGCATTTCAACCTTCACGGCACGTCGGTGATCGAGCAGCCTGCCGATGCCGACACGTTGAAGGCGGCGCTGCGCACCCTCGGCGGCGGCGTCAGCATCATCACGGCCGGCGAGGGCGAGGCCCGCACCGGCGCCACCGTCACCTCGGCGACGGCGCTTTCCGTCGAGCCGGCGCGCATGCTGGTATCCCTCAACCGCTCCTCCTCCACCTGGCCCGTCGTCGAGCGCTACGGCCATCTCGGCATCAACATCGTCGGCAGCACCCATGAGGCGCTCGCCAACCAGTTCGCCGGCCGCGGCGGCCTTCGCGGCGCCGATCGCTATCGCGGCGCGGAGTGGACCACCGCCGTCAGCGGCGCGCCGCTCCTGGTCGATGCCGTGGCGGCGATCGATTGCGTCGTGGAGGAAGCCATCGAACGGCACAGCCACGTCATCGTCATCGGCAAGGTTCTGGCGATCCGCCTCGGCGCCGGCCATTCGCTGCTCTACCAGGACGGCCGCTACCATGCCCTGTCCTGACGCATGCTGAGCGGCGCCCCGCCGCACCGACTTCCCCATCCATGCACTGCCATCCCCCGCCGCGGGCGGGATCGAGACCCCGTGGCCGACGCGGCCCTTTCCAGATGCGATGAAAGGAAACACGATGACACGCAAGATCAGGCTTGGCGCATTCCTTCCCGGCGGCGGCCAGCACGTCGCTTCCTGGCGCCACCCGGACCAGCCGGCGGACGGCGCCACCAGCTTCGAGTTCCACAAGCAGCTCGCCCAGACCGCCGAACGCGGCCTGTTCGACGCCTATTTCCTGGCGGATAACCTTGCCATCGGCTTCGGTGGGGCGCGGGAAGGGGGCAATGCCCGCGTTGCCGGTTTCGAGCCGGTGACGCTGTTTTCTGCGCTCGCACCCTTCACCAAGAATCTCGGTTTCATCGCCACCGCCTCGACGACCTACGAGGAGCCCTATAACACGGCGCGCAAGTTCGCTTCGCTCGACCTCATTTCCGGCGGCCGTGCCGGCTGGAACGTCGTCACCACGACGGGCGATCCGACCGCGCAGAACTTCAACCGCGAGACCCAACTGCCCCACGCCGCGCGCTACCGCCGTGCCGCCGAGCATGTCGAGGTGGTCAAGAAGCTCTGGGACAGTTTCGAAGACGACGCCTTCCTGCGCGACAAGGAGCGCGGCGTCTTCTACGATCCGGAAAAGCTGCATGAGAGTGACCACCGCGGCGAGCATTTCCAGGTGCGCGGACCGCTCAACGTCTCCCGCTCGCCGCAGGGCCATCCGGTCATCGTGCAGGCCGGCCAGTCGGATGACGGCCGCGGGCTTGCCGCCGCCACGGCGGAAGTGATCTTCACCGCCCACCAGCATATCGGGACGGCGCAGGAGTTCTACCGTGACATCAAGGCGCGCGCCCGCGGCCTCGGCCGCAATCCGGACCATATCCTCGTCATGCCCGGCGTCTCGCCCTTCGTCGGCCGCACGCTGGAGGAGGCGCGTGAGAAATACGACCGCCTGACCGCGCTGATCGTCGAAGAGGACGGCATCGGTCTCCTCAACGGGCTCACCGGAGGCACGCTGGACCTCAGGGGCTACGACCTCGACGGCCCGCTGCCGCCCGCCCCGCCGACCGAGGGTATGAAGAGCCGCCAGGCGCTGATCCGCCAGATCGCCGACGAGAACAACTTCACCATCCGCCAGCTCTACCAGTGGATCGCCTCCGCCCGCGGCCACTACACAATCGTCGGCACGCCCGAGACGATCGTCGACACGCTGCAGGAATGGTTCGAGAACGAGGCGGCCGACGGCTTCAACATCCTGCCGCCGTGGCTGCCCACCGCGCTCGACGATTTCGTCGACCTGGTCATTCCCGAGCTCCAGCGCCGCGGCCTGTTCCGCACCGCCTACGAGGGCACGACGCTGCGTGAAAACCTCGGCCTGCCGTTTCCCGTCAACCGCTGGGCCGGCGCACGCGCCGCCGTCCAGGCCGCCGAATAGGAGACGACCATGTCCTATGAGAACGTCAACTCTACCCTCGGCGCGGATTTTCGCCTGGCCAGCCGGCCACCGGCGGCGCCAAGGGTGACGTCGCGGCTGAATGCGCTTTTGCCATCGTTCCTCGCCCGCTATGGCCTGGTTCTGGCCTTCCTGGCGCTCTGGCAGATTTCGAGCACGCAGGGCTGGGTCAACCCTGCCGTCTTCCCGCCGCTCCACACCATCGTCGTGGCCCTCTGGGACAGCCTTGCCAGCGGCGCGCTGCTCGATGACATCGCCATCAGCCTCCAGCGCTCCGGCATCGCCTTTGCCGCCGCCGTCGCGATCGGCATCCCGCTCGGCCTCGTCATGGGACAGGCCAAGATCGTCGAGCAGGCGCTCGACCCGCTGCTGCAGTTCTTCCGCCAGACCTCGGCGCTCGCGCTCTATCCCGTCTTTATCCTGCTGCTCGGGCTCGGCGAAACCTCGAAGGTCTTCGTCATCTTCTGGGCGACGCTCTTCCCGATCCTGCTCGCCACGATCGGCGGCGTGAAGGAGGTTGACGGCAAGCTTGTCGAGATGGCGCGGACCTATGGCGCAGGGCGGCTGACGATCTTCCGCCGCGTCATCCTGCCGGCCTCGGTTCCCGCGATCTTCGTCGGCCTGCGCCTCTCGGCCACCACGGCGCTGCTGCTCCTCATCGCCGCCGAGATGATCGGCGCCAACAAGGGCATCGGCTTCCAGGTGATGAACGCCCAGTACAATTTCCAGATCCCGCTGATGTTCGCCGCCATCCTGCTTCTCGCCCTGCTCGGCCTCATCGCCAATGCGGTGCTGGTCCTCCTCCAGAAGAAACTCTGCCGCTGGTCGCAGCCCAACGCCTGAATTCCTCATTCTCTTTGTCAAAGGACACCGTCATGACCTTCCATTCGAAGAAGCTTCTCCTCTCCGCCGCCTTCGTGCTCGGCCTTGCCGGCGCGGCTTCCGCGGAAGACGTCAACCTGCGTTACCTCGCCAGCCAGGGCGGCCTGACCGCCCATGAGCTTGCCGCCGAACTCGGCTATTTCGAGGGAACCGGCATCACGCTGGAAAATGTCGGTTACGCGGCCGGCGGCCCGGCCTCGCTGATCGCGCTCGCCTCCGGCGACGTGGAGCTCGGCAGCGCGGCCACCTCCGCCGTGCTGAACTCGATCATCAGCGGCAACGACTTCGTCGCCGCCTATCCCTCGAACGGCATCAATGCCGAGGTCCAGTCGATCTTCTACGTGCTGGAGGACAGCCCGATCAAGGAGATCAAGGACATTGCCGGCAAGAGCATCGCCGTCAACACGCTCGGCGCCCATCTCGACTACACGATCCGCGAGGCGCTGCATTCGGCCGGCCTGCCGACGGATGCGGCCAACCAGGTCGTCGTGCCCGGCCCGCAGCTCGAGCAGGTTCTGCGCTCCGGCCAGGTCGACATCTCGGCCTTCGGCTACTGGCAGACGACCTTCGAGGGCGCGGCCAGCAAGAACGGCGGCCTGCGCGCGATCTTCGGCGATACGGACGTGCTCGGCGAGATCGCCGGCGGCTTCGTGGTGCTGCGCCGCGATTTCGTCAAGGCGCATCCCGAGGCGGCGAAGACCTTCGTGGAACAGTCCGCCCGCGCGCTCGACTATGCCCGCGAACATCCCGAGGAAACCCGCAAGATCCTGGCAAAGGCCTTGCAGGAGCGCGGCGAGAACCCTGACATCGCACAGTATTTCCGTGGTTACGGCGTTCGTGCCGGCGGTCTCCCGGTCGAGCGCGACGTGCAGTTCTGGATCGACGTGCTGGTGCGCGAAGGCAAGCTGAAGGAAGGCCAGCTCGCGGCCAAGGACGTGCTCTATTCGCCCGACGCGGCGACGAACTGAGGCCCACAATGAGCCTTGCCCCCGCGACGATCCGTGGAGAGGTGACGATCCGTCACCTCTCGAAATCCTACACCCTCGATGGCCGGCCGCTGCCGGTTCTCGACAACATCAACCTGAAGATCCGCTCGGGCGAGAGCCTCGCCATCGTCGGCGCCAGCGGCTCCGGCAAGACGACGCTGCTGCGCATCCTCGCCGGGCTGGAGGATGCCGACGGCGGCGAGGTGCTGATCGACGGCAAGGCCGTCTCGGGCGTCGGCGCGGAACGGGCGGTCATCTTCCAGGAGCCGCGCCTGCTGCCCTGGCTGACGGTGCTCGAAAACGTCGCCTTCGGCCTCGATACGCGCGGTGTTTCCCGCGAGGAGGCGAAAGCCCGCGCGCGGCGCTATGTCCAGCTCGTCGGCCTGCAATCCTTCGAGAACGCCTATCCGCGCCAGCTTTCCGGAGGCATGGCGCAGCGTGTCGGCATTGCCCGGGCGCTTGCCGTCCAGCCGGAGATCCTGCTGCTCGACGAACCGCTCGGCGCGCTCGACGCCATGACGAAGATCGGCATGCAGCAGGAGCTGACGCGCATCTGGCGCGACGAGGACGTGACGACCATCCTCGTGACGCACGACCTGGAGGAGGCGATCTACCTTGCCGACCGCATCCTCATCCTGCCGCGCGAGAAGAACGCCGCGCCCCGGCTGATCGAGATCGACCTGCCGCGCCCGCGCGACCGCAGCGCGCCGGAATTCGTGCGCCATCGCGAGGAACTGCTGACCCTCTTCGGCCTGCACTGACCGCGATCGTGCACGATTGCCTTTGACCCCGCCTGCTCCGGCCGATAGACGAACGTCATCCGGCCGGGCAGGCGGGCTTTTGCGTCAGGCCGCCGGGTTGGACAGGACCGTTCAAGACCGGAGGATGCCATGACCGATCTTTTCGACGCCGCGCCGCGCCCCGGCGCCATGCCGCTCGCCGCGGAGCTGCGCCCGGCGAGCCTGGACGACGTGATCGGCCAGGAGAAGATCATCGGCGAGGGCACCATGCTGCGCCGGCGCATCGCGGCCGGACGGCTCGGCAGCATCGTGCTCTACGGCCCGCCCGGCCTCGGCAAGACGTCGATCGCGCGCGCCATCGGCAACATGCTCGGCAAGAACTTTCGCCCGCTGCACGCCGCGCACAACAACGTGGCCGACATCCGCAAGATCGCCGACGAGGCGCGCATGCGGCCGACCCTGCTCTTCGCGGACGAGGTGCATCGCTTCAGCGCGACGCAGCAGGACCATCTCCTTGCGCTCTGCGAGGAGGGCGTCGCCGACTTCATCGGCGCAACGACCGGCAATCCCTACCACACGCTGACGCCCGCGCTCATCTCCCGTTCGACCATCCTGAAGCTGGAGCCGCTGACGCTGGAAGAGATGGAGGAGGTGGTGCGGCGGGGGCTTCGCCATCTGGCGGCGCGGGGCATCGCGGTGGAACTGGAGCCCGCCCAGTTGCGCCGCATCGCGGGCCGCTCCGGCGGCGACGCGCGGCGGGCGCTGACGGTTCTCGAAAGCCTTGCCGTCGGGCACGCGCCGGGAAAACCCGTCATCATCACCGAGGCGATGGTCGAGGAGGCCTATGCAGCCGCGCCCGTCAACCACGACCGGTCGGGCGATGCGCATTACGACGTGGTCTCGGCCTTCGTGAAATCGATGCGCGGCTCCGATCCCGATGCGACGCTCTACTGGCTTGCCCGGCTGATCCATGGCGGCGAGGACCCGCGCTACATCGCGCGCCGCATCATGATCCATGCCTCCGAGGATGTCGGCCTTGCCGACAACACGGCGCTGCAGACGGCGGTGGCCGCGCTGCATGCGGTGGAGAAGATCGGCTATCCCGAGGCGCAGATCATCCTTGCCCATGCCGCCCTGCACGTCGCCCGGGCGCCGAAGTCGAACTCCGCCTGCCGCGGCATTTCGCTGGCGCTCGCCCATGTGGCGAATGAGGCGCCGTCGGCGGTGCCGATGCATCTGCGCGATGCGCATTACAAGGGCGCGGCGGCGCTCGGCCATGTCGGCTATGCCTTCCCGCATGACGACGGGCGGGGCTGGAGCGAGCAGGTCTACGCGCCGGACGTGCCGCGCGGCGCCTTCTACCAGAGCGACGCCCGAGAGGCGGGGACCTTCGAGCGGCGGGCCGACGAGCACTGGGACCAGGTCACCGGCCGGCCGACGCCGCGCCGCTTCGGCGAGAAGCGCTGACGGCTACGGCCCGGCAAGGCCCGCCCGCACCCGGTTGGCGACCGTCCAGGCGAGCAGCACGCAGGCGATCGGCTGGATATGCCATGTCCAGGCCGGCAGCGCGCCGAAACCGGCGACGAGGGCGCCGAGCGCGCCGAAGAGGAGGGCCCGGTCGCTCTTGCCCATCGGCCCCTCGTAGCTGCGGCCGTTGCCATGGGCGACGCCGAGCACGCCGGCGAACTCCGTCAGCGCCGCGAGGAAGACGATGGCGGTGAACCACGGCAGGGAAAAGGGCGCCACCAGCGCGAAGGGCAGGTAGAGCGCGGCATCGGAGACGACATCGGTGATCTCGTTGAGATAGCCGCCAAGCGGGCTCTTCTGGCCGTGTTCGCGGGCGAGCATGCCGTCGATGGCGTTGAGCCCCATGCGCAGCAGCATCCAGACAGGCACGAGCGCGAAGAGGGCGGGCGCCGGATTGACGAGGAGCAGCGCGCCGATCCCCACCGAGACGAGCGCGGCGATCAGCGTCACCTGGTTGGCCGTGACGCCCATGGCCGCCAGCCGTCCCACCAGGGGGCGAAGCAGGTTCTGGAAGGACGATTTCAGTTTATAGATCGACATGTCAGCTCGAATCCGCTCGATTGCGTGCAACAAAAGAGGATGCAATCGACATGAAATCAACTGCAAACATGCGTCCTCATCCGTATAGGTGCTGAGGTTTCCGCAGGAGAGATGACAGCATGATCGAATCCGCCTTTGCGAGCCATGACGGCGTGGAGCTTTTCTACCGTGCCTGGCCCGCCCGGTCCGGCGCGGCGAAAGGCGCGGTCGTTCTGCTGCACCGAGGCCATGAGCACAGCGGCCGGGTGGCGCATATCGCCGAGGAACTCGGGCTCGACGACTTCGCCTTCTACGCCTGGGATGCGCGCGGCCATGGCCGGTCGCCCGGCGAGCGCGGCCATTCGCCGTCCTTCGCCCATTCGGTGCGCGATCTCGACTGCTTCGTCCGCCATATAAGCGAGACCGGCGGCTTTTCCATGGACCAGGTCGCCGTCGTCGCCCAGAGCGTCGGCGCCGTGCTGGCCTCCACCTGGGTGCATGACTATGCGCCGGATATCCGTGCGCTGGTGCTGGCCTCGCCCGCCTTCGACGTGAAGCTCTACGTGCCCTTCGCCAGGGAGGGCATTGCGCTCTGGCAGAAGCTCAAGGGCACGTTCTTCGTCAATTCCTACGTCAAGGCCCGTTTCCTGACGCATGATCCGGAGCGCATCGCCTCCTTCGAGGCCGATCCGCTGATCACCCGCCCCATCGTCTCCAACATCCTCCTGGAACTCTACGAGGCGGCGGACCGGGTGGTCGCCGATGCACGCGCCATCACGGTGCCGACGCAGCTTCTTGTCTCCGGCAGCGATTTCGTCGTGCGCCATGCGCCGCAGCACCGCTTCTTCGAAAATCTCGGCAGCACGATCAAGGAGCGCCATGTGCTGCCCGGCTTCTACCATGACACGCTCGGCGAGCGGGACCGGGCGAAGGCGCTCGAAAAGGTGCGGAGCTTCCTCCTTGAGCGTTTCGCCGAGCCGCCCGTCGTGGCGGACCTGCGGCGCGCGCATCTTTCCGGCCATACCCGCGACGAGGCCGACCGGCTGGCGACGCCGCTGTCGCTGCTCTCCCCGCGCGGGCTCTACTGGGCGCTGACGCGCGCCTCGATCCGCCTCGGCGGCCTCTTCTCCGGGGGCATCGAGACGGGTTTGCGCACCGGCTTCGATTCCGGCTCGACGCTCGACTATGTCTATGAGGACGAGGCCCGCGGCCTCGGCCCCGGCGGACGGCTGATCGACCGGCAGTTCCTCGACGCGATCGGCTGGCGCGGCATCCGCCAGCGCAAGGTCCATCTGGAGGAACTGATCGGCAAGGCGCTGGCACGCCTGAAGGCCGAGGGACGGCCGCTGCGCGTGCTCGACATCGCCGCCGGCCACGGGCGCTACGTGCTCGATGCGGTCGCGGCGTCCGAGGCGAAGCCGGAGAGCATCCGCCTGCAGGACTATTCGCCGATCAACGTGGAGAAGGGCACGGCGCTGATCGCCGGGCGCGGCCTCTCGGCCGTGGCGGAATTCCACCGGGCGGACGCCTTCGACACGGAGGGACTTGCCGCGATCACCCCGCGGCCGACGCTCGCCATCGTCTCCGGCCTCTACGAGCTCTTCCCGGACAATGCCCTGATCGAGGCCTCGCTGGCCGGCCTCGCGCGGGCGATGGAGCCGGGGGCGCTGCTCCTCTATACCGGCCAGCCCTGGCATCCGCAGCTCGAAATGATCGCCCGGGCGCTGACCTCGCATCGTGACGGCGAGGCCTGGATCATGCGCCGGCGCAGCCAGCAGGAGATGGACCAGCTCGTGGCGGCCGCCGGCTTCCGCAAGGTCGAGCAGCGCATCGACAAATGGGGCATCTTCACTGTCTCGCTGGCCGAGCGCATCTGAGGCGGCCATGGGGGAGGGCGTCGCATCTGTCCTTGCCGTCGATCGCCGCGCGGTTTTTCGCGCCGCGGCGCTGTGGCTCGTCTTCCTGGCGCCGTTCTTCTACCTGACCTACGGCTTTTCCAACTGGCTGGCCGCGCAGCGGGCGGACGTGGCCAATCTTGCCTTCGGCTGGGAGCGGCACATCCCCTTCCTCGCCTGGACGATCCTGCCCTACTGGTCGATCAACGCCTTCTATGCGCTCTCGCTCTTCGTCAACGAGACGCCGGCGGAGGTCGGCCGGCTGGCGCGGCGCTACCTCACGGCGCAGGTCGTCGCCGTCCTCTGCTTCATCGCCTTTCCGTTGCAGGCGATCTTCGTGCGGCCGGAGACGCAAGGGCTGCCGGGTTTCCTGTTCGACGTGCTCGGCGGCTTCGACAAGCCGTTCAACCAGGCCCCTTCGCTGCATGTCGCCCTGCTGGTGATCATCTGGGATCACTGGCGCGGGCGGCTACGGGGAACGATGCTGGCGGTCTGGCATGTCTGGTGCGTCCTGATCGGCGTCTCCGTCCTCACCACCTGGCAGCATCACGGCATCGATATCCCGACCGGCGCGCTGCTCGGCCTCTTCGCCCTCTGGCTGTTCCCGGCCGGCCGGCCGTCGCCGCTGGCAGGGTTCCGCCTGACGGTCGATCGGAAGGCGCGGCGGCTCGCCCTCTATTATGCCGCCGGTGCGCTGGTCTTCCTGTTCCTTACGGTGTGGACGACGTTCGGCTCCGGGGCGGGGTTGCTGCTGCTCTGGCCGGCGCTTGCCCTCGCCATCGTCGCGCTCGCCTATGCCGGTGTCGGGCCGGATGTGTTCCAGAAACAGGGCGATGGCCGCATCAGCCTCGCAAGCCGCTGGCTGCTGATGCCCTACAGGCTGGGGGCGCGGGTGAATGCCTGGTGGTGGACGCGGCGCCTGCCTGATGCCGTCGAGATCGCCGACGGCGTCTTCCTCGGCCGGGTGCCGACGCGGCGTGCCCTTTCGACCTATGCCGCCGTCATCGACATGACGGCGGAACTGCCGGGCCTTGCCGTTCCCGGCCTTTCCTGGCGCGCCTTCCCGACGCTCGATCTGCTGCCACTCTCCGCCGCCCGCATCCGCGACGCGGCGCTTGCCGCCGAGGAAGCGGGACGGCATGGGCCGGTCCTCGTCTGCTGCGCGCTCGGCTTCCAGCGCAGCGCGCTCGTCGCCGCCTGCGTCCTGATGCGGACGGGGCTTGCGGCCAGTGCCGCCGCGGCCGTCGCCCAGATCCGGGCGAAGGGGCGGCCGGTGTATCTTGCGCTGGAAACCTATGCCGCGATCGAGGAGGCGGCGCGATGACCGACTGGCGGACGATCGTCGCGGATGCCATCCGGCGCCTGAAGCGCAACGGCCTTGCCGGCGGGGCGGCGGCGCTGCTGATCCTCGCCGCGGCGCCGCCGACGGCCGGCGCCGATGGTTTTTCCGGGCCGCTCGCCTGGGGGCTGCTGCTCGCCTTCTGCCTCGTGCCGCTGGCGCTTTCGCTGCATCTCCTGTTCGATGCCGCGCTCTTCCGGCTCGCGGCCTCCCATGACGGGGAAGCGGCGGGGCTTGCGGCCATCGATGACGTTCTGGCGCGCATGGGACTTCGCGCCATGGGCGCCGTTTCGGCAACGCTGCCGGAACGCCTCCGGGGATGCCGGCGGCTGCTCTGGCTGCAGCGGATCGCATTGGCGGTCGCCGTCGTGCTCTACCTCATCCTGCTCCTCGACGGGATGGAGGGAGGCGGGGCATGAGCGCGAACGGCGCATCCTTGTTGCAGACGGTATCCGGCGCAGTGCTCGCCGGCCTTTCGCGCGCCGTCACCGGCGTGCGGCCGATCTGGGCCGGCTCGGCGCCCTACGGCCGGCAACGCATCTATTTCGCCAACCATGCGAGCCATGGCGATTTCATCCTGGTTTCCACCTGCCTGCCCTTCGCCGAACGCCGCCGCACGGCCGCCGTCGCGGGGGCGGACTACTGGAATGCCGGCCCGATTCGCCGCTTCATTTCCGGCAGGATGCTGCACACGGTGCTCGTCGAGCGCAACTGGGTGGAGCGCACCGCCGATCCGATGCAGGTGATGCTGGCCGCGCTCGATGCAGGCCAGTCCCTGATCTTCTTTCCCGAGGGCACGCGCAACATGACGGAGGAGCCGCTCCTGCGCTTCCGCTCCGGCCTCTACAATCTCGCGGCGCTTCGCCCGGATGTCGAGCTGGTGCCCTGCTGGATCGAGAACATGTCGCGCGTCCTGCCGAAGGGGGCTCTCTTGCCGGTCCCGCTGCTCTGCCGCGTCGTCTTCGGCGCCCCGCTGGTGCTGGAGGAAGGGGAGGAGCGAAAAGCCTTCCTCGAGCGCGCCCGCGCGGCGCTTCTCGCCCTTGCGCCCCGAAAGGATGGAACCCGCTGATGAGCGACGACACGCGTCTTTTCCTCGGCCTCGCCTCGGTGCTCGTCATCGCGAGCCTCGTTGCCGGCGTGATCTCCTGGCGCAGCGAGAAACCGCTGCCGGCAACGCTCGAAAACCTGAATGCCCGCATCAAGGCCTGGTGGATCATGGTGGCGGGCATCAGCCTCGCCTTCCTGTTCGGCGCGGGCGGCGTGATCCTGCTCTTCGCCTTCGTTTCCTTCGCGGCGCTGCGCGAATACGTCACCCTCACCAACACGCGCCATGCCGACCGCTGGACGCTGCTCGGCATGTTCCTGATCATCGTTCCGGCGCAGTACTACCTGATCTGGATCGACTGGTACGGGCTCTATTCGATCTTCATCCCCGTCTACTGTTTCCTCGCCATGCCGGCGCTGACGGCCATGCGCGGCGACACGTCCCGCTTCCTCGAACGGGTCAGCGAGCAGCAGTGGGGCATCATGTTGTCGGTCTATTGCATCAGCCATGTGCCGGCGCTGGTGACGCTGCCCATTCCCGGCAACGAGGGGCGGGGCCTGCTGCTCATCGCCTTCCTCATCGCCACCGTGCAGGGCAGCGACGTGCTGCAGTACATTTTCGGAAAGCTCTTCGGCAGGCACAAGGTCGCGCCGAGCATCTCGCCGTCGAAGACCTGGGAGGGGCTGATCGGCGGCATTGCCAGCGCCTCGCTGCTCGGTGCCGGGCTCTACTGGCTGACGCCGTTCTCGCCGCTCGAAGCCGGCGCGCTTGCGGCGCTCGCCTGCATCATGGGCTTCTTCGGCGGTCTCGTCGCCTCCGCCATCAAGCGCGACCGCGGGGTGAAGGACTGGGGCCACATGATCGAGGGCCATGGCGGCATGCTCGACCGCGCCGACAGCCTCGTCTTCGCCGCCCCCGTCTTCTTTCACATCGTGCGTTATGCCTGGACGTAGTGTCTGGCCGCTGGTGGCAGGGCGGCGCGAGCCTTTGCTAGCTCTGGAAATGGCGAGGCTCAGCGGCAAGTTGCGCTCGCCCGGCGTTTCGGGCATTGATGCCGCGCTGCCATCGCCGATCGGCGCGGAATGCGCCGGCTTCATCCCGTTGGCTTTCGGCAAAACCAATCTGTGATCAACACCATGGGAGATTTTTCATGATCCAGCGTATCAAGCCCGGCAAGCGCTTCTGCCAGGCCGTCGTCGTCAACGGCGTCGTCACCACGGCCGGCGTCACCGGCAGCGGTGCCGACACGGTCGCCCAGACCCGCGACATCCTGGCCACGATCGACAGCCTTCTGGCCGAGGCCGGCACTTCCAAGGCCAAGCTGATCAGCGCCAACATCTGGCTGCGCGACATCGCCCATTTCGCCCAGATGAACGACGTCTGGGACCAGTGGGTCGATCCGGACAACCTGCCGGTCCGCGCAACGGTCGAGGCCCGCCTCGCCGCGCCGGAACTGCTGGTCGAAATCCAGGTCACCGCGCTCGTCTGAGCCTTGTGACGAAAAGTGAAAGCCGGGGCTGCCGACGCAGTCCCGGCTTTTTCGTTACAGCGTCTTCAGGGTGTCGCCCAGAGCGTCCACCAGCATGTCGGCATTCTCGCGGGAGAAGACAAGGGGCGGACGGATTTTCAGGATGTTGGCGTTGGGGCCGGAGGCACTGATCAGGACGCGGCGCTCGCGCAGGCCGTTGACGATGCGGGTTGTCAGGGCGGCGTCGGGCTGTTTCGTCGCGGGGTCGGCGACGATCTCGACGCCGATGAAGAGGCCGGAGCCGCGGATGTCGCCGAGGGCCGGGTGGAGGCGGGCGAGGCCTTTCAGACCGTCCATCAGGTACTGGCCGACCTCCAGGGCGTTCTGCTGCAGGCCTTCCGTCCGGATCGTGTCGAGCACGGCCTTGCCGGCGGCGGCGGCGACCGGGTTGCCGCCGAAGGTGTTGAAGTAGCGGGCGCGGGGGCCGAACTCGGCGACCACGTCCGGGCGCAGCACGATGCCGGCCATCGGGTAGCCGTTGCCCATCGGCTTGCCGATCGTCACCATGTCGGGGGAGACGCCGTGGCGCTCGAAGCCCCACATGGCCTCGCCGGTGCGGCCGAAGCCGGGCTGCACCTCGTCGGCGACGAAGAGGCCGCCTGCGGCATGGATCGCATCCACCGCCGGCTTCAGGAAGCCTTTCGGACCGGCGAAGATACCGTCGCTGGAAAAGATCGTGTCGGTGATCAGCATGGCCGGCTTGATGCCGTGGCGCTTCAGGTCGGCGATGGCGGCGCTGACGTCGCGGCCGAATTTCTCCATCATCTCTTCCGGCGAATGGCGGTAGCTGTCCGGCGCCGGCACGGTGCGCACATGGGCTCCGAGCGTCACGGCCTCGCCGAGCGAGGGCGAGAATTCGGCGACCGCGCTCGTCAGGCCGTGATAGGCGAGTTCCGTCGCGATGATGCCGGTGCCGCCGGTGACGAAGCGGGCGATGCGCACGGCAAGGTCGTTCGCCTCGCTGCCCGTACAGGTGAACATGGCCTGGCTGAGGTCGCCGGGGAAGGTGGCGGTCAGCGCCTCGGCATAGTCGACGATGCCTTCGTGCAGGTAGCGCGTATGGGTGTTGAGCACGGCGGTCTGGCGGGTGATCGCCTCCACGACGCGTGGATGGCAATGGCCGACCGAGGCGACGTTGTTATAGGCGTCGAGGTATCTTTCGCCCGCAGCGTCATAGAGGAAGACGCCTTCGCCGCGCACGAGGTGCAGCGGCTTTTCGTAGAAGAGGCGATAGGCGGGGCCGAGCACCTTTTCCCGGCGGGCGATCAGCGCCCGTTCGGCCTCGCTGAGCCGTTCGAAATCCTCGCGCGAAAATGCATTCACCATCGACATGATCAGGCCTCGGAAAAGTTGGGCACGAGCCTCTTCAGCCCGGCGGGGGTGAGATCGCCTATGTTCTGCAGGCCGCGCCAGGCGGTGGCGTGGTTGCGCATGATGTAGTCCCGGTTTTCCGGGAAGCGGGCGGAGCGCCATTCGGCGATGATGACCGACATGGCCAGCCGGCTGCGCGTCAGGAGCGGCAGCAGCTCGATCTCGCCGGGCTCCAGCGCGCGCGCCGACAGGAAGCCGGCGAGGAAGGCGCCGGTGCGCGCCGCCCAGTTGTCCGTCGCCAGGTGATAGGAGAGGGCGACGGCGATGTCGTTGACCAAAGGCGCATGCACCATGTCGCCGAAATCGATGATGCCCACCACCCGTGTCGGCTCCGCCGGATCGAGCAGGATGTTGTGCGGGTTGAAGTCGTTGTGGATGATCTGCCGCCGCGTGAGGCCGGTGATGGCGGGAAGGGCGCGCTCGAATTCGGCAAGCACGGTTTCCACCTGCGCCCGCCGTTCGGGCGCGACATGGTCGACGACCGCGCAAAGATCGAGCGTGTGGGAAATGTCCCACATCAGCTTTCCGGCCGGCGGGCGGCCGTCGTAGTTCGCGAGGCCGAGACCGAGTTCGGCGAGCGCGCGGCCGACATTGCGGCTCTGCGCCTCGGAGACGGGCGTGCGGTACTGCAACTCGCCGTCGAGGAAGGTGAGGAGGCGCATGATGCGCGGGCCGTCGGCGGTGGCAAACGTATGGCTCGGCTCGCCCACCTTCGTGGGGACGAGCCGCGGCACGGGCACGGCCGGGGCGGCGGCGGCAAGGTGCAGCAGCGCACCGTCCTGGAATTCCAGCGCCGCGGGGTCCTCCGCCGGGTTGGCGATCTTCAGGACGAAGTCCGTGCCGTCCGCCCTTGTGAAGAGGAACGTCTCGTCCCGTTCGCTGGAAAGCCGTTTCACCGCGCCGGAGAGCCCATAGACCGCGGCGACGGCGGCCTCGGCATCGGGAAGTGCCGTCGCGTTCCAGGTCGCCGACATCGAATCCGTCTTCTTGGTTGCCGGCGCTGGCTGCGTCATGCTTGCTCCCTGGAGCATTTCCGCCTTTCTTCGAATCGCGAAAATGCTCTGTTTGTTCTACGCAACTCCAGACGCAAAACCGCTTCGCACTTTTGCTGGAATTGCTCCGGGCGCGGTTTCCCGCTGGTTTTGCCGCTCCTTCCGCGTCGCCTGCCGATGGTCGCGCCGGTGACATTGCCCCCGTACGGCGTTTGGCGGATGATGCTCGCGGCAGGAGATACTTGAAACACGTCAAAAAAGATGCATCAAGTATCTTATTACTCGATTTTGCGGATCAGTTCCATGGCTGAATTCACGACACTGGAACACGAAAACCTCAACAGGGTCGTCTATGGCGCGCTGTGCGACGCGCTGATGCAGGGCAGGTTCCAGCCCGGCGACCGGCTGAAGATCCGCGATCTCGCCGAGCAGTTCGGCACCAGCGTCACGCCGATCCGCGACGCCATCCTGCGGCTGGCCAATGACGAGGCGATCACCTTCCGCTCGCCGCGCGACATCCGCATTCCGGGCCTCAGCGAAAGCCGCTACCGGGAGATCCGGGCGATCCGCATCCGTCTGGAGGGGCTGGCGGCGGAAACCGCCGCGCAGGTGGCGACCAGCGCGGATATCCAGGCGCTGGAGCAGATCCTGCGGGAAAACGAGCAGGCAATCGCGGCCGGGGACCGGTTGAAGGGCACGCAGCTCAACCAGGCCTTTCACTTCCTGCTGCCGCAGATCGCCGGGCTTCCGGTGCTGACCACCATCCTGCGGCGGCTCTGGCTGCAGATGGGGCCACACATTTCCGACGCCTACATCGCCGGCGGCCGGGCAATGATCGATCATCACTATCCGGTCGTGGAAGCGCTGAAGCGCCACGATCCGGCGGCAGCCTCGATGGCGATCGTCGACGATATCCTGCTCGGCGGCAAGCCGATCCTGGAGCGAATCGAGGGGGTCGGGGAGCGGGAGGCGCGCCGGGCATAGCCTTTCACGCGGGAGGGCTTGCAATTCGAAAATGGCCTATTACGATGTATCAAGCATCAATGGAGATCGCGCATGACCGAAGAACGCCGCTACATGCTGCTGACGGGAGCGAGCCGCGGCATCGGCCATGCGACGGTCAAACTCTTCCAGGCGAAGGGCTGGCGCATCCTGACCGTCTCCCGCCAGCCCTTTTCCGAGGAATGCGCCTGGCCGTCCGCCCGTGAAAGCCATATCCAGGCGGACCTTGCCGACCTTTCGCAGATCGACCGGCTGGCCGCGACGGTGCGCGAGCGGCTGCCGAACGGCCGGCTGCACGCGCTCGTCAACAATGCCGGCATTTCGCCCAAGGGGCCGGGCAGGAGCCGCCTCGGCGTGCTCGATACGGATGCCGACGTCTGGACCCAGGTGCTCAATGTCAACCTCGTCTCGACGGCGCTGATCGCCCGTGCGCTGATGCCGGAGCTGGAAGCGGCGAAGGGCTCGATCGTCAATGTCACCTCGATCGCCGGTTCCCGCGTGCATCCCTTCGCGGGCGTCGCCTATGCCGCCTCCAAGGCGGCGCTGGCCTCGCTGACGCGCGAGATGGCGCATGAATTCGGCCGCCGCGGCGTGCGGGCCAATGCGATTGCGCCGGGGGAGATCGAGACCTCGATCCTCTCGCCGGGAACCGACGAACTGGTTGCGGCGGAAGTGCCGATGGGACGGCTGGGCGAACCGCGCGAAGTCGCGGAAACCATCTATTTCCTCTGCACCGAGCCGTCCTCCTACATCAACGGCGCGGAAATCCACATCAACGGAGGGCAGCACGTCTGACGACCGTCAAGCGGGGAAAATATCCCGTTGACCGGGAAGACCCGGAATGCATCAATCGGCCGTAACGCCCAGGGGAAAGGGTGCGACGACCGGAGAGGCTGCAAGCAGCGCCGACAGGCCAAAGGCCGGGGCGGGCCGGCAGTCCGAGAAAGGATCGTCATCGGGGACCGGGCCATCCGGCTCCTTCACAAACGAAGAAAAGGGGAGTGCAATGAAGACTGTCTTTCAATCCGGAATGCTCACGGCCGCGGCCATCGTGCTGTCGGCAGGCCTTGCCGCGCCGTCGCTCGCGCGCGACCTCACCATCGTCTCCTGGGGCGGCAACTACCAGGACGCGCAGCGCGACATCTACTTCAAGCCCTTCGCCGAAAAGTCCGGCAAGCCGGTGCTCGACGAAGCCTGGGACGGCGGCATCGGCGTCATCCAGTCGAAGGTCAAGGCCGGCGCGCCGAACTGGGATGCCGTGCAGGTCGAGGCGGAGGAACTGGCACTCGGCTGTGCCGACGGCCTCTACGAGAAGATCGACTGGGACAAGATGGGCGGCAAGGACAGGTTCCTCGACAGCGCGGTCAATGACTGTGGCGTCGGCGCGATCGTCTGGTCCACGGCGATCGCCTATGACGGCGACAAGCTGGCGGAAGGCCCGGCGTCCTGGGCGGACTTCTGGAACGTCGAAAAGTTCCCGGGCAAGCGCTCGCTGCGCAAGGGGCCGAAATACACGCTCGAATTCGCGCTGCTCGCCGACGGCGTCTCCAAGGACGAGCTCTATGACGTGCTCGGCACGGAAGAGGGCGTCGAACGCGCCTTCAAGAAGCTCGACGAATTGAAGGCGAACATCGTCTGGTGGGAATCGGGCGCCCAGCCGCTGCAGTTCCTCGCCTCCGGCGAAGTGGCGATGACGTCGGCCTATAACGGCCGCATCACCGGCATCAACCGCACGGAAGGCAAGAACTTCAAGGTCGTCTTCCCGGGCAGCATCTACGCCGTCGACAGTTGGGTCGTGCTGAAGGACGCGGAGAACAAGGACGCCGCGCAGGACTTCATCGCCTTTGCCAGCGAGCCCGACAACCAGGCGAAGCTGCCGGAATTCGTGGCCTACGGCCTGCCGGTCAAGGAAGCGGCGGCCAAGGTTCCGGCCGAGTTCGCCAAGGACCTGCCGACCGATCCGGCCAACCTGACGGACTCGATCGCCCTCGATGTCGATTTCTGGATCGACAATGCGGAAACGCTGACCCAGCGCTTCAACGCCTGGCTGGCACAGTAAGGCTGCTGCTTGCGGGGCGGAACGGCCCCTCATCCCGTTGCCGCGACCTTCTCCCCGCAGACGGGGAGAAGGCAATCCCGGCAAGGATCGGGCACAAACAGACCTGCAGGCATATGTTGAGGAAAACGGTGCAACACCCCGTCTCTCCGCCTGCGGGGAGACGGTGCCGGCGGGCGGATGAGGGGCGCTTGCCCGCCAGCGACCGTTCCGATGGAGTCATGATCTTGGCCGAATTCATCCGTTTCGACCGCATCACCAAATTCTACGGCCCGCTCTGCGTGGTCGAAAATCTCGATCTCGGCATCGACAAGGGCGAGTTCGTCAGCCTGCTCGGCCCGTCCGGTTCCGGCAAGACGACGCTCCTGATGATGCTCGCCGGTTTCGAGCAGCCGACATCGGGCAACATCCTGCTCGACGGCACCGCGATCAACGACGTGCCGACCCACAGGCGGGACATGGGCGTCGTCTTCCAGAGCTATGCGCTCTTCCCGCACATGTCGGTCGGCGAGAACGTCGCCTTTCCGCTGCAGATGCGCGGCATGGGCAGGGCGGAGATCGAGGGGCGCGTCAAGCGGGCGCTGGACATGGTGCAGCTTTCGGCCTTCGCCGACCGGCGTCCCTCGCAGCTTTCCGGCGGCCAGCAGCAGCGCGTGGCGCTGTCGCGCGCGCTGGTCTTCGAGCCGCGCGTCGTCTTGATGGACGAGCCGCTCGGCGCGCTCGACAAACAATTGCGCGAGCAGATGCAGCTCGATATCCGCGACCTGCACCGCCGCCTCGGCCTGACGATCGTCTTCGTCACGCACGACCAGTCGGAGGCGCTGACCATGTCGGATCGCGTCGCCGTCTTCAACAAGGGCAAGATCGAGCAGATCGGCACGCCCCGGCAGGTCTATGACGAGCCGGCGACGCGCTTCGTCGCCGAGTTCATCGGCGAGACCAACCTGGTCGAGGGCGTGGTCGAGGCGGTCGAGGGGGAGGAGGCGACCGTACGCCTGCCGTCCGGGGCGCAGATCGTCTCGGCGGTTTCCGGCAGCGTCTCCTCCGGCCAGCCCGTCTTCCTTTCCATCCGGCCGGAGCGGGTCGACCTCAGCGAGACGCGGGGCGATGCGCGCAACTGCCTGGAGACGGAGGTCACCGACAGCGTCTATCAGGGCGATCACCTGCGCGTGCAATTGCAGAACGCCGCCCATCCGCTGATCGCCAAGCTCGGCCGCCGGTCGCGTGAATTCCCGCCGGGCACGCGGGTCTATGCGGGCTTTTCGGCCGGTGACTGCCGGGTCATCGCGCCATGAGCGCGGGCGCCTCCCGGACCGGCCGGTCGCTCCTCCTGCTGGCGCCGCTGCTTCTCTTCCTCGTCGGCTTCTTCGTCTGGCCGCTGATCAGCATGATGTCGCAAGCCGTGTCGGATCCGGCCGTGCTGCGCCTCCTGCCGCGCAGCGCCGCGGTGCTGGCCGACTGGGATCGCGCCTCGCCGCCGACCATGCCCATGCAGGCCGCGCTGATCGAAGACCTCAAGGCCGTCGACGACGACCAGGCGCTCGGCGACATGGTGCGCCGCCTCAACAGCGCCCGCTCCGGCTTCCGCACGCTGATGGCGAAGACGACGAGCGCGCTTGCAGACACGGCCAATCCGCCCGCCGACCTCGTCTCCATCGACCAGCGCTGGGAGCGGCCGGAATTCTGGCTGGCGATCGCCGATGCGCTCTCGCCCTATACCGACCGCAACCTGCTCGCTGCCGTCGATCTCGGCCGCAATGCCGCGGGCAGCATCGAGCACCTGCCGGCCGACCAGTCCGTCAACCGGGTGATCCTCGTGCGGACCTTCTGGATCGCCGCGCTCGTCACCTTCGCCTGCGCCTGCATCGGCTTTCCCTATGCGATCATCGCCGCCTCGCTGACCGGCTGGAAGCGCGACCTGATGCTCGGCGCCGTGCTGTTGCCGCTGTGGACCTCGCTCCTGGTGCGCACCGCCGCCTGGTTCATCCTCCTGCAGGAACAGGGGCTGATCAACGATCTCCTGCGCTGGCTGCGTATCATCGACGCGCCGCTGCCGCTGATCTTCAATCGCACCGGCGTCATCATCGCCATGACCCATGTGCTGCTGCCCTTCATGGTGCTGCCGATCTACTCCGTGCTGATCACCATTCCGAAGAACCTGATGCCGGCCGCCGCCTCGCTCGGCGCGCCGCCCTGGCGGGCGTTCCTGCGCGTGCTTCTGCCGCTCAGCCTGCGCGGCGTCGCCTCCGGCAGCCTGCTCGTCTTCATTTCGGCGATCGGCTACTACATCACGCCGGCGCTGATCGGCGGGCCGGGCGACCAGATGATCTCGTCCATCATCGCCTTCTACGCCACGGGCTCGGCGAACTGGGGCATGGCCGGCGCGCTCGGCGTCGTGCTGCTCGTCGCGACGCTGCTGCTCTACAGTGTCTATGCGCGGCTCTCCGCCGATGAACCGGGGAGGCGATAGGCCATGCCGATGAAGCTCGCCAGGACCGCCTTCGCCGCGCTGACGATCCTGTTCCTCGTCGCGCCGCTCATCGCCATCCTGCCGCTCGCCTTCACCTCGAGCGTCATCCTCACCTATCCGGTCCCCTCCTGGTCGCTGCGCTGGTTCGAGGAGCTGTTCACCGCCGATGCCTGGCGGCGGGCGATCGTCAACAGCCTGATCATCGGCACCGGCACGACGCTGCTGGCCACGGTGCTCGGCACGGCCTCCTCGCTGGGTCTGCGCAACCGGCTCCTCTTCTTCCGCGGCTCCATGCGCACGCTCTTCCTGCTGCCGATGGTGGTGCCGGCGGTCGTGCTCGGCGTCGGCATGCAGGTGCTGCTCGCCGGCTTCGGCCTGACGAACAGCTATGCCGGCGTGATCATCGCCCATACGGTCGTGGCCGTGCCCTTCGTGGTGGTCAGCGTCACCGGGGCGCTCGCCGGCATCGACGAGCGGGTGGAGCTTGCGGCCCAAAGCCTCGGCGCACCGCCCGCCACGGTCTTCCGGCGCGTGACGCTGCCGCTCGCCATGCCGGGCGTGCTCTCGGGCGCTGTGCTCGCCTTCGCCACGTCGCTCGACGAGGTGGTGCTGACGCTCTTCGTCGCCGGCCCCAACCAGCGCACGCTCGCCCGGCAGATGTTTTCCAGCATCCGCGAGAACATCAGCCCCGCCATCGCCGCCGCCGCCTTCCTCTTCATCGTCGCGACGGTCGTGATCGGCCTCATCGTGGTGCTGTCGCGCTCCATGCTGGCGAAGCGGCGCTAGGCTGTTCGCTTCAGCGCATCGGCGAGGACCTGGTAGACGCGCGGTTCCAGCATGTGCGCCACGTTGAAGCGCATGAAGCCGGCCGCACTCTGCGACACACTGAAGACGTTGCCGGGGGCGAGCACGAGGCCTTCGGCAAGGGCGGCCTGCGCGACCTCGCCGGAATCCAGCCCCTCCGGCAGCCGGCACCAGAGATTGAAGCCGCCGCGTGGCTGGAGCCAGGGCGTGATGCCGAGCCGAAAAAGCCGCTCCGCCACCTCGCGCCGCGCGCGCACCAGCTTGCGGCGCAGCTCCTCCATGTGCTTGCGGTAGCCGCCGCCGGCGAGCATATGGGCGATGATCTCGCTGGAGATCGGGCTCGGCCCGCCGAAATTGGTGGCGATCTGCAGGTCGACCAGCCCGTCGACCCAATCCGGCCGCGCGGCGATATAGCCGCAGCGCGCGGAGGCGGAGAGCGTCTTGGAGAAACTGCCGATGCGGATGACGCGGTCGAGCCCGTCGAGTGCGGCAAGCCGGGTGGAGGGCTCCGGCTCGAAATCGGCAAAGATGTCATCCTCGACGATGATCGTCTCGCTGCCGGCGGCCGCGTTGAGCAGGCGGTGCGCCACCTGCGGCGACAGGGTCGCGCCCGTCGGGTTGTGGATGGCCGAATTGGTCACGTAGAGCCTCGGACGCTCTGCCGCGAGCACGGTCTCGAAGGCCGCGATGTCGGGGCCGGACGGCGTATAGGGCACGCCGACGACCGTCACCTGATGCGCCTTCAGTAGCGCCTGGAAATTGAAGTAGCAGGGATCGTCCACCAGCACCGTGTCGCCGGGGCGCAGCAGGAAGCGGCCGATCAGGTCGAGCGCCTGCGTGCCCGTGCTCGTCAGCATCAGGTGCTCCGGCGCGGCCGAAATGCCTTCCTCCGTGAGGCGACCGAGCAGCAGCCGCCGCAGGAACGAGGAGCCGCGCGTGCTGCCGTAATAGGACAGGAGGTCGCCGTCGCTCTTCGCCAGGCTGCGCATCGCGCGGCGCAGCGCCGCGTCCGGCATCCAGTCCGCCGGCAGCCAGCCGCAGCCGGGTTTCAGCACTGCGGCATCGGCGTCGAGCGACTGGCGCGACACCCAGAACGGATCGACCGCCCGCGCCTTCGGCGTCTCCGCCTCGGCAAGCTTCAGCGGGGGCAGGGCGGTTTGCGAGACATAGAAGCCGGAGCCGCGTTGCGCCCGGATCAGCCCCTCCGCCGCAAGCCGGTCATAGGCCTCCACCACCGTGGAGGGCGAAACGCCCATGGCGGCGGCGAAGCGGCGGATGGAGGGCAGCCGGTCGCCGGGCGCGAGCGCCCGGCCGGCGATGCGGCCGTTGATCGCCGCCATGACCTCGGAAATTCGGCTCGTGCTTTCGGTCATGTCCTCGCTCTTCGTATTCGGCATTCTTCCCTGGAAGGGGCGGTAGGCGGGCTGATGAAGCGCTTGTCCCTCTCATCCGGCCTGCCGGCCACCTTCTCCCCGCAAGCGGGGCGAAGGGGATATGCCGTGCCGTTTTCCTCAAACAATGGCCGTTCATGAGGCACGTCCCCTCTCCCCGCTTGCGGGGAGAGGGTTAGGGTGAGGGGCGGCCGCCTTGCCCATGGAGAATTGCCCAATCTGTATTGTATATTGAACCAGTACAGTTCTTTTCAATTGTATCGCTCCTCCCCTGTCTTCGCCAGCCCTCCTGGCGTAAAAAGGGGATGAATGCGAGGACCAATGAAAACATCCATGGAAGGCTGGGGCAGCGGGCTTGCCGGCGTCATCATTTTCAGCGGCTCGCTGCCGGCGACCCGCGTGGCGGTGGCGGATTTCTCGCCGCTGTTCCTGACGTCGGCCCGCGCGGTCATCGCCGCGCTGCTGGGCGCGGCGCTGCTCCTTGCCCTGCGCCAGCCGAGGCCGTCGCGCGATACGCTTCTTTCGCTGGCGATCGTCGCGCTCGGCGTCGTCGTCGGCTTTCCCCTGCTGACGGCGCTGGCGCTGCAATACGTCACCTCGGCCCATTCCATCGTCTTTGTCGGCCTTCTGCCGCTGGCGACCGCCATCTTCGGCGTGCTGCGCGGCGGGGAGCGGCCGAAGCCGCTGTTCTGGCTGTTCTCCGGCATCGGCAGCGCAACGGTGGTGGGCTTCGCGCTGAATTCGGGCGGCGAAGTCTCGCTCTTCGGCGATCTCCTGATGGTCGTGGCCATCGTCGCCTGCGGCCTTGGTTATGCGGAAGGCGCCAAGCTCTCGCGCACGCTCGGCGGCTGGCAGGTCATTTCCTGGGCGCTGATCCTCTCCCTGCCGCTGATGGCGATCATCGCGCTCGTCTCGCTGCCCGGGACCTTCGCCGGCATCGATGGCGGCGCCTGGGCGGGGCTCGCCTATGTCTCGGTCTTCAGCATGCTGATCGGCTTCGTCTTCTGGTATCGGGGCCTGGCGCTCGGCGGCATCGCGGCGGTGGGCCAGTTGCAACTGCTCCAGCCCTTCTTCGGCCTCCTGCTCGCCGCCGTCCTGCTGCATGAGCGCGTGAGCCCGCTGATGCTGGTCACGACGCTCGCCATCGTGCTTTGCGTGGCCGGCGCCCGCAAGTTTGCCCGCTAAAGCAATTCCAGCAAAAGTGTGAAGCGGTTTTGCGGAAGGCAATTCCGGCCGACCTGCGCAGGACCGGCAGCCGGCGGCGTTCGGGGAATGGAGACGGCGCGCGAAATCTGCTATGGCTCTTGCCAGCGGTTCGTGCCTTCGACGATAGTGTCCGGCGGAACGGCCTGGGAGAGCTGGATGGCGGCAGATGTTCGCACGTCGAAGGAGATGAACGGGGCCCTTGCGCCGAAGGCGCTGCGCGTCGGCTTCATCCTGTCGAAAAGTTTCACGCTGTCGGCCTTCGCGCTGTTCGTCGATACGCTGCGGCTGGCCAGCGACAGCGAGGACCGTTCGCGCCGCGTCCACTGCGACTGGGACGTGCTGAGCAGCACGCGCAACTTCATCACGTCGTCGAGCGGCATCCAGGTCGCCCCGACCGCTCCCTTCGCCGATCCCGCCTGTTTCGACTACATCGCCGTCGTCGGCGGCCTCCTGTCGGTGGAGGAACCCATCGACAGCTATGCCCAGGCCTATCTGCGCAAGGCCGCCCAGGCCGGCGTCGGCCTGATCGGCCTCTGTACGGGCAGCTTCATCCTGGCCGAGGCGGGCCTTCTGAAGGGGCACACGGCCTGCGTAAGCTGGCTGCACCACCGCGATTTCCGCGGCCGTTTTCCCGATATCGAGGCGACGTCGGAACAGATCTTCCGCTTCGACGGCAAGGTCGCCACCTGTGCCGGCGGCAGCAGCGTCGCCGATCTCGCCGCGACGCTCGTGCGCCACCATGTCGGCGAGGCGGCCGAGCGCAACGCGCTGGAAATCCTGCAGATCCGCCACCGGCGCGATGCGACCGACGTACAGCCGCGCAACCCGCTCGGCCTCGAGGCCCGCGACCGCCGCGTGCACCTCGCCATCATGATGATGGAACAGCACACCGAGGACCTCCTGTCGATCGACAGCATCGCCACCATGACGGGCGTCTCGCGCCGCCAGCTCGAGCGGCTGTTCGAGGGCGACATGGGCGCCTCGCCGAGCGCGATCTACATGAAGATCCGCATGGCCGCGGCGCTCACCATGGTGATGCGTACCAACAAGCCGCTGATCGAGATCGCGCTGGAGACCGGTTTCGAGAGCCTGTCGCACTTCACCCGCCGCTTCCGTGCCGCTTTCGGCGATACGCCCTCGCAGATCCGCCGCGACGGCCGCCGCCAGGCCGGCTGAGGGCAAATCGCCCGGCCCCGGGAACCAAGCCGCGCGAAAACCGTTCGGTCTCCATTGCTGACAAGGAGACCGCAATGGCAAGCAACGACGTCCAATCCCAGATTTCCGCCCTGCGCGCAGAGATCGCCCAGCTCCAGAAGGATCTTGGCGAACGCGGCAGCGAGGCCTACGAGGCCATCCGCGATCGCGCCGGCAATGCCGTGGAGGCTGCCGGGCCGGCCGTCCGCTCGGCAACGAAATATGTGCGCAACGAAGGCGCCGCCGTCGCCCAGGCCGCGCGCGAGCATCCCGCGGCACTTTCTACGGTCGTCTTGACCGCAGGTCTTGCCGGCGTCGTCATCGGATACCTGCTCGGCTCGCTCGAAAGCGAACCGCCCCGCCGCCAGCGCTGGTTCTGAGCAAACGAAAGCCCGGCATTGCCGGGCTTTTTCATGCTGTGAGGAAACGGATGCAAGATGCAGGTTTCCTTGATTTTCTCCGTATCCCCGGGCCTGGCCCGGGGATGCGCATGTCACCGGTGGCGAAGGCCGAACAGATAGCCGATGAAGGCGGCGCCGGCCAGCGCGGCGAGCGGGTTGGCCTGGATCGTCTGGCGTACCTCGTCACGCAGCGATTCCGCCTTGGCGACCGCCAGTTGGCCGGTGCCTTCGGCGATCAGCCCCGCGGATTCCTTCAGCCGGCTGATTTCCGCCTTCAGCGCCTCGATCTGTTCGCTCACCGTTGCTTCTGCCGCCGCAGCGCTGGCATCTTCCGAAATGCTGTCGCGCCCTTCAACGACGCCGAGCGTGCGTTTGCCGGTGCTCTTTTCGTCAGCCATGGACATGTCTCCTGGATTTGATGGAATGGCGAAAGGAGAACTTTCGCCGCGCCACTTGGTTCCCGCCGATGATTCAAACTGTGATCTTTCCGACGCGACCGGGCGATTGACTCTTGCGGAATTTGAGAACAAATAAAGAACATACTGTCTTTCAATAGGGAGTCCGCCAAGCCGATGTCCGCCTCCGTGCATGCCGTTGTCGCCGATCTGCGCGACCGCATCCGGCAGTTCGACGGCCGCGCCCAGCGCGACCGGGCGGTGCTGCCCTTCGGCGTGCCGGAGATCGACGAGCGGCTGCCGGGCGGCGGGCTGGCGCTGGCCAGCCTGCACGAGATCTGCGGCGGCGGCAACGATGCCGTCGAGGCCAGCGCCGCCATGCTCTTTGCCGCCGGCATCGCCGCGCGCACCAGGGGGCAGGTGCTCTGGTGCCTCACGCGGCCCGATCTTTTCGCGCCGGCGCTGGCGCAGGCGGGGCTTGCGCCCGGCCGCGTCCTCTATGTGGAGGCGGCCGACGAGAAGAGCCTGCTGCTCTGTTTCGAGGAGGGGCTGCGCCATGGCGGGCTCGGCGCCGTCGTCGCCGAGGTGGCGCGCCTGTCGACGACCGCCTCGCGCCGCCTGCAGCTCGCCGCGGAGGCCGGCGGCACGCTCGGCCTTGCCCTGCGCCGTTTCCGTCACCGCAAGGAGGCGGATGCCCTTGCGCAGCCCTCTGCCGCGGTGACGCGCTGGCGGGTCTCTGTGCGGCCCTCCGTTCCCCTTCCCGTGCCGGGTGTCGGCCGGGCGCAATGGCTGCTGGAACTGGCCCGCTGCCGGGCCGGCGAGGCGGCGGACTTTGACGTGGAGGCCACCGATGCCGAGGGTCGTATCGCTTTTTCTTCCCGGCTGGCCGATCGATCGCCTGCGGCGGGCGCTCGGCGCATCGGCGCCGCCGCCGGATAGCCGGCTCGTGCTCGTCGGCCGCGACGGCGCGCGTCGCATCCTGACGGCGGTGAGCCGGCCGGCCGAGCAGGCGGGCCTGCGCGTCGGCATGCCGCTCACCAAGGCCCATGCGCTGCTGCCGGGCGTCCTCACCATGCCCGCCGCCCCCGCGGCCGATGCCGCCGCCCTCGGCCGCCTCGCGCTCTGGGCCCTGCAGCACTATGCGCCCATCGTCGCCCCGGACCCGCCCGATGGCCTCGTCATCGACACGACCGGTGCCGATCACCTGCACGGCGGCGAGGCGCGCATGCTGACCGGCCTCGTCAACCGTCTTTCCGCCTCCGGCATCTTTGCCCGTGCCGCCATCGCCGACAGCTGGGGCGCGGCCCATGCCGCCGCCCGCTTCCTTGCCGATCCCGTATGCGTCCTCCCGCCGGGCAAGGCCGGCGAGGCCGTGTCGCCCCTGCCGGTCGCGGGATTGCGGATACCGCCGGAAACCGTGACGGGCCTTCATGTGCTCGGCTTCTCCACGATCGGCGATGTGCTGGCCGTGCCGCGCGCACCGCTCGTCCTGCGCTTCGGCCCGCTTCTCGGCCGCCGGCTCGCCCAGCTCCAGGGCAGGATTTCCGAACCCGTCGATCCGCTGCGCGACCCGGAGCTCGTCACGGTCCGCAAGGTTTTCGGCGAGCCGATCGGGGCCCCCGAGACCATCGCGCGCTACACGGCCGGCCTCGTGCACGATCTCTGCGCGGCGCTGGAAAAACGCGGCCTCGGCGCCCGCCGGCTCGATCTCCTCTTCCACCGTGTCGACAATTCCCTGCAGGCGATCCGCATCGGCACGGCGCGGCCTGCGCGCGACGAAAGACAGCTCATCCGGCTCCTGACGGACCGCATCGAGACGATCGATCCCGGCTTCGGCATCGAGATCATGGACCTGACCGCGACGCTGGCCGAACCGCTCGTCCTGCAGCAGGCCGCCTCCTCCCTGATCGAGGCGGAGGAAGCGGACCTTGCCGGTCTCGTCGACGTGATCGTCAACCGCATCGGTGCCGCGCGCCTCTATCGCATCGCCCCGGTCGAAAGCGACGTGCCGGAGCGCTCCTTCCGCCGCATTCCGCCGCTTTCGCCCGAGACGGGCACGACCTGGCCAAGCCGCTGGCCGCGTCCCGCCCGTCTCCTGGCCCGGCCGGAGCCGGTCGAGGTCATGGCCCTCCTGCCGGATCATCCGCCCGCCTCCTTCACCTGGCGCGGCGTGCGACGGCTGGTCAAGCGGGCCGATGGGCCGGAGCGTATCTTCGGCGAATGGTGGAAGCGCGATGCCGAGCTGGCGGCCGTGCGGGATTATTTCCAGGTCGAGGACGCCGAGGGGGAACGCTTCTGGCTCTTCCGTTCCGGCAATGAAGAGCAGGCGGCAAGCGGGGCCGGCCGCTGGTTCCTGCACGGGATTTTCGCATGAAACCGCGCTACGCCGAGCTTCAGGTGACGTCCCATTTCTCGTTCCTGCGCGGGGCGAGCAGCTGTGCGGACCTGTTCGCGCAGGCGAGCGCCCTTGGCATCGAGGCCCTTGCCGTCGTCGATCGCAACAGCCTTGCCGGCGTCGTCCAGGCCTTCAAGGCGTCGCGGGAGCTTCCGGAGGATGCCCCGTCGGTGCGGCTGGTGGTCGGCTGCCGGCTCGACCTTGTCGATGGCATGTCGCTGCTCGTCTATCCGACCGACCGCGCCGCCTATGGCCGTCTCTGCCGCCTGCTCACCGTCGGCAAGAAGAGGGCCGGCAAGGGCAGGTGCCATCTCGACTGGTCCGACGTCGTCGAATGGAGCGAGGGCCTTCTCGCCGTGCTGGTGCCCGACGAGGCGGACGAGACCGCCGTCTTCCAGTTGCGCCGCCTGCGCGAGCATTTCAAGGAGCGCTGCTATCTCGCCCTCACGCTCCGCCGCCGGCCAAACGACCAGTTGCGGCTGTTCGACCTCTCCAATCTCGCCGCCCGCCATGGCGTGCCCACCGTCGTCACCAACGACGTGCTCTACCATGCGCCCGCCCGGCGCATGCTGCAGGACATCGTCACCTGCATCCGTCACAACGTCGCCATCGACAATGCCGGCTTCCTGCGCGAACGCCACGCCGACCGCTACCTCAAGCCCCCGGAGGAAATGCACCGTCTCTTCGCGCGTTACCCGGAGGCGCTGCGGCGGACGCTGGAGATCGTCGAGCGCTGCCGGTTCTCGCTGGACGAGCTGAAGTATCAGTATCCGGACGAGAAGGAATATGCGCACCTCACGCCGCAGGAGGCGCTGGAGAAATATACGTGGGAGGGAGCGGCCAGGCGCTATCCCGGCGGCGTGCCCGAGGAGGTGCGCAGTAAGCTCGTTTACGAATTGCGGCTTATCGAGAAGATGAAATACGCGCCATATTTCCTCACCGTGAATTCCATTGTCCACCATGCCCGCAACCTGCCTGTCCCCATCCTCTGCCAGGGCAGGGGATCGGCGGCAAACAGCGCCGTCTGCTTTGTCCTTGAGATCACGGCGATCGACCCGATGGAGAATGGCAGCCTCCTCTTCGAGCGCTTCGTCTCGGAGCAGCGCGGCGAGCCGCCCGATATCGACGTGGATTTCGAGCATGAGCGCCGGGAGGAGGTGATCCAGTGGATCTACGAGACCTACGGCAAGGATCGTGCGGCACTCTGCGCCACCGTCATCCGCTATCGCTCGCGCGCGGCCATGCGGGATGTCGGACGTGCGCTCGGCATGCCGGAGGATGTGTTGAAGGCACTGTCCTCGCAGGTCTGGGGCTGGTCCAACGACGTTCCGCAAAGCCATGCGAACGCGGCCGGGCTCAATGTGGACGACCGCCGCATCCGGCTGCTGTTCGAGCTTGCCCGCCAGTTGATCAACGCCCCGCGTCATCTCTCGCAACACCCCGGCGGTTTCGTCTTGACGCGCGACCGGCTGGACGATCTCGTGCCGATCGAGCCGGCGGCGATGGACGACCGCCAGGTGATCGAATGGGACAAGGACGACATCGAGTACCTGAATTTCATGAAGGTCGACGTGCTGGCGCTCGGCATGCTCACCTGCATGCGCCGCGCCTTCGATTTCCTGCGGGAGCACAAGGGAGAGAGCCGTACGCTTGCCACTATCCCCCCGGGCGATGAGGCGACCTACGAGATGATCTCCAAGGCCGACACGATCGGCACCTTCCAGATCGAGAGCCGGGCGCAGATGTCCATGCTGCCGCGCCTCAAGCCGAAGGAGTTTTATGATATCGTCATCCAGGTGGCGATCGTCCGGCCGGGGCCGATCCAGGGCGACATGGTGCATCCCTATCTGCGGCGGCGGCAGGGATTGGAGAGTGTCGAATACCCCAAGCCTGCCTTCGAGAAGGTGCTGAAAAGGACCCTCGGCGTGCCACTGTTCCAGGAGCAGGCGATGCAGGTGGCGATCGACTGCGCAGGCTTCGAGCCGGGCCGGGCCGATCAGCTGCGCCGCGCCATGGCGACGTTCAAGCAGACCGGAGGGGTGGACAAGTTCCGGGACGAATTGACCGAGGGCATGGTTGGCGAAGGATATACCCGCGAATTTGCCGAACGCATCTGCCGCCAGCTCGAAGGGTTCGGCTCCTACGGTTTTCCGGAAAGCCACGCCTACAGTTTCGCGATCATCGCCTATGCCTCGGCCTGGATGAAATGCCATCACCCGGACGTCTTCTGCGCCGCCCTGCTCAATTCCCAGCCGATGGGGTTCTACGCCCCGGCACAGATCGTGCGCGATGCGCGCGAGCACGGGGTGGAGGTGCGGCCGGTCTGCATCAATGCCAGCCGCTGGGATTGCACGCTGGAGCCGACGGACGAGGAGGGACGGCTTGCCGTGCGGCTCGGGCTGCGGATGGTCAAGGGCCTCGACAACAAGGAGATGGGCGATTTTCTTGCAGCAAGGGGCGAGGCGCCGTTTGCCTCGGTCGATGACCTCTGGCGCCGCACGAAACTCGCATCCGACACGCTGGTGCGGCTTGCCGAGGCGGATGCCTTCCGGCCATCGCTCGGGCTCTCCCGCCGCGAGGCGCTATGGGCGATCCGCGGTTTGCGGGACGAGCCGCTGCCGCTGTTTTCCGCGGCGGCCGAGCGGGAAGCAGCGGCCCTGCCGGAATTGACGGAACCAGTGGTGGCATTGCGGCCCATGGCGACGGGCGGCGAGGTGGTGGAGGATTATGGCCGCGTCGGCCTGACGCTCCGGGCCCATCCGGTGAGCTTCCTGCGGGAGGGCCTCGCCCGCCGCCGCCTGCTTTCCTGCGCCGACGCGACGCGACTTCGCGATCGCCAGAAGGTCGAGACGGCCGGCATCGTGCTCGTCCGCCAGCAGCCGGGCTCGGCCAAGGGCGTCATCTTCGTGACGATCGAGGACGAGACGGGCATCGCCAACCTCGTCGTCTGGCGCAAGGTCTTCCTCGCCTATCGCCCCATCGTGATGGGCGCGCCGATGATCGGCGTCAAAGGCTATATCCAACGGGAGGGCGAGGTGGTGCATATCGTCGTGCAGCACCTCACCGATCTCTCCGCCGACTTCGCCACCATCGGCCGGCGCGGCGACGCCGCGCAGCCGGAAACCCGCGAGGCCGTGCAGACCATCCGCGTCAAATCCCGCGACTTCCATTAGAGCATTTCCGCTTTTCGTCGAATCGCGAAAACGCTCTGTCTGTTTGTTTTACGCAATTCCGGACGCAAAACCGCTTCGCACTTTTGCCGGAATTGCTTTAGGACCGTCGCGCAAATTCCTGGATCGCGCGGGATTTTTCCGCGCCGTACAGGCCGTTCCCTCTACATGAAGTCGCGCGGGACCGCTTTCTCGAACGTCTTCTCGAAGATCTGCACCTCGCCCTCGAAGGCGCGTATGCTGGCCGAGATCAGCCAGTCCGTCGCGGTGCAGGCGATGGTCGCGGTCGAGACGGTGCGCACGAACCAGCCGGGGCGCTGCATGTCGCAGGTCCAGACGGCGGTGCCGGTCATCGAGAGCGGATCGTTCCCGGCGATCGACCAGAGTTCGTCGCGCACCTGCCGGGTGGCAAGGCCCGTGCCGGGATGCTCGGTGAGGCCGGTGTCCTCGTAGATCGTGTATTCGGTGAGGCCGTTGGTGAGGTCGCGCTCGACGCCACGGGCGGTCTCGGCCGGGGCAAGCTCGGTGTATTTCGGCAGCGGGTCGGGATTGGCCGGCTCGGGGAGCGCGATGACCCGGTGTGCGCCGAGTTTCGGCAAGGCGAGGCCGAGCGAGGCGAGATCGATCGTCACGCCGGCATCCGTCGGCGGCGGCAGCACCATCGGCCAATAGGACGTCGAGAGCGACAGGCGGATGCGGTGGCCGGAGCGGAAGCGGTAGCCCATGGCGTCGAGCACGAGGCGGATGCGGACCTTCTCTCCCCTGGGCATCGCCTTCGGTTCGGCGTTGCCGTCGCGATGGGCGAGGTTGAGCACGCCGAAGGTGACGCGCGTCGCCGTGCCGTCCGGGTGCATATCGACGAGGCGGGCGCAGAGATTGCCGATTTCGGCGTCCGTCGCGATGTCCAGCTCCAGCACCGGCTGGCCGAGGAAGTCCTGGGCTTCCACGAGCGGCGCGGTCTCGATCACCAGCGAGCCGGCATCGTCGAGGCGCTGGTCGAGCGCCATTTCCGCGTCCGGCTTCAGCGTGAACCATTCGCCGGCCATGATGCCGGTGTCGAGCGGCGATTTGAGATAGCGGTCGTGGCCGCTGGCGCCGGCGATCGGCATGCCGGGCGCCAGCGCGCCATATTGCTCGACATAGAAGGTCGCCATGTCGGGCGCCTCCCAGCGATCCTTGGCGATCCAGAAGCCGGGATCGGCCTCGCGGCGCAGCGCCGGGCGGGCGGCGTCCTGGATATAGGCGCGCACCTGCGGCGTTGCCTCCGCGCCGTTCTCTTCGCCGCGCAGCCAGCGGTTCCACCAGGCGATGGCCTCGGCATGGAAATCCATGCGTGGCTTCGGCCAGGCGAAGTGTGGGTATTTGTGGACCCAGGGGCCGATCAGCGCCTTGGCCTTGTCGCCAAGGCCCTCGACGGCCTTGAGCGGCGTGCTGCGATAGCCGTCCGCCCAGCCGGCGATGATGAGGGCGGGTACGGGGAAGCCGGCGAAATCCTCGCAGATGGAGCCGTGTTTCCAGAAGGCGTCGCGGCGCTGGTGCTGCAGCCATTCTTCCATGAAGAAGGGTTCGTTCTCCAGCCGCTCCAGCCACATGGCCTTCCAGCGTTCGCCGACGATATCGGGGTCGGGCGAGCGGGACTGGTAGGCGAGCATGGTGGCGGCCCAGGAGAGCTGGGCGGAAAGGTGGGTGCCGTTCTTGTAGTGGATGTCGTCGTTGTAGCGGTCGACGGTTGAGGCGATGGATATGACCGCCTTCAGCGCCGGTGGCTTCAGCGCGGCGACCTGCAGGCAGTTGAAGCCACCCCAGGAGATGCCCATCATGCCGACCGACCCGTTCGACCAGGGCTGTGCCGCGATCCAGCCGATGAGCTCGCAGGCATTCGCCAGTTCCAGCGGCGTATATTCGCCGTCGATGACGCCGCCGGATTCGCCCGAGCCGCGGATATCGACGCGCACGCCGGCAATGCCGGCGGCGGCGAAGACGGGATAGGTCGATTCATCGCGCATGCACGTGCCGTCACGCTTGCGGTAGGGCAGGAATTCGAAGACGGCGGGCACGGGGTCTGCGTCGGCCCCGTCCGGCATCCAGATGCGGGCGGCAAGCCGCGTGCCGTCGGCAAGCGTGATCCACTGGTTTTCGATGACGGTGAAGGGGCGAGGCATGGCGGGCGTCCGTTTGGCGGGAGAGGCGGGTTCGACCGGGGGATGCAGCGCGCGGCGCTGCATCCCCCGGCCATGGACATAGAGGCATAAGGTCAGGCGTCGAGCCAGACCCGGCTTGCGACATAGCCGTTGGAGACGTCGTTGCCGATGTCGTGGACATAGCCCTTCACCTGCTTGGAGCAGGCGTTGAGGTAGTCGTTGAAGACCGGCAGGATCAGGCCGCCCTCGTCGCGCACGATGAGCGCCATGGTCTTGTAGAGCGCGCGGCGCTTGGTTTCGTCGAGTTCGGCTCTTGCCTGGAGAACGAGATTGTCGAAATCCGGCCGCTTGAAGCGCGTGTCGTTCCATTCGGCATTGGAGACATACGAGGTGGAATAGCGCGAATCCTGCGTCGGGCGACCGCCCCAGTAGGACGCGGAGAAGGGCTGGACGTTCCCCGTCATCCGGCTCGCGCTTGACGTCGATGGCGATGCCGGCCTTCTTGGCGCTCTCCTGGAAGAGCACGGCGGCATCGACCGCGCCGGGAAAGGCGGCTTCGGCGGTGCGCAGGAGGACCGGGCCGGAATGGCCGGATTTCTTGTAGTAGAAGGCGGCCTTGTCCGGGTCGAAGACGCGCTGCTCGATACCGTCAGGGGCGAGGGCATAGGCCGCATTGACCGGATAATCGTTGCCGAGCGTGCCGTAGCCGCTGAGCGCCCGGTCGAGGATCTCCTGGCGGTCGATGGCGTATTTCAGCGCGAGGCGCAGATCGTTGTTGTCGAACGGTGCCGTGTCGCAATGCATCAGGAAACTGTAGAAGCCCTTGCCGCCGGTCTGGAGGATTTCGACGATCGGCGCGCGCTTCAGGAGTTCGACGGTCTTGGGCTCCACCGCGCTGATGAAGTGGACCTGACCGGACGACAGCGCGGCGATGCGCGCGGTCGTGTCGTTCATGACGATGATCTCGACGCTGTCGACGAAGCCGCGGTCGGAGCGCCAGTCGTTCGCGTTCTTCTCGAAGGTCGTACGCACGCCCGCCTCGAAGGAGACCAGCTTGTAGGGGCCGGTGCCGATCGCCGCATTGGGGTTTTCCACGCCGCCGCCCGGCTGGATGATCAGGTGGTAGTCCGAGAGGATCAGCGGCAGGTCGGCATTGCCTTCGGCGAGCGTGATCACCAGGTCGCCCGCCTTGTCCTCGAAGGACCTGATCGAGCCGAGAAGCCCGAGCGCGCCCGACTTGGAGCCGGCATCGGAGTGCCGCTTCAGCGTGGCGAGCACGTCGGCGATGGTCATCGGGCTGCCGTCGTGGAACGTGACGCCCTTGCGGATCTTGAAGGTCCAGGTCGCGGCATCGGCGGAGGCTTCCCAGGATTCGGCAAGGGCCGGGACGGCAACGCCGGTATCGGGATGGGATTCGACCAGCGTATCGCCCCAGCAACGGCCCGTCACGAAGGCGACGCCGGCGCTGTAGCCTGCCGGATCAAGCGTATCCGTCGCAGCGCCGCCCTTCAGGCCGAGCTTCAGATGCCCGCCGCGCTTCGGCTCCTGCGCGAGCGCGCGCCCCGATGCAAGGGTCGCCGCTGTTGCGGCGAGCACGCCGAGGGCGGCTGCGCCGCCGAGGAACTCGCGGCGCTTGAGGCCGCCGGTGGAATTTACATCAGGCTTCCAGATGCGCGTCATGTCGTGGGTTCCCCATTTTGTGCGGCCCCGGACATCCACCGGAGCTTTCGAGGAAATCGTAGCGAAGATGGGGGCTGGTGAGAATTTCACGACTTGACGCGATTTTACGCTGCTTTACGCTCTTGTTTCCTGGAGTGAACCATGCAGCCGACGTCTTTCCCGATCAATCTCCGGCATGCCTGCAGCACCCGCAAGTCGGTGTCGGAAATCTGCCGCCAGCTCGGCGTCAACCGCCAGCAGTTCAACCGCTATGTGAACGGCGAGGCGGTTCCCTCGCCGCACAATCTGGCGCGGATCGCGGCCTTCTTCGGCGTCAGGCCGGCCGACTTTTCGCTCGACCCGGCCCAGTTCGAGCTGCGCCTCGTGAGCGCGGCCGGCGGGGCCTTCGGCACGGATGTGCTGCATACCTGCTTTCCCGGCAACCTGCCGTCGCTTCGCCGGCATCTCGGCTACTACCAGACCTATCACGTCTCGCTCTCGTGGCCGGGCATGATCGTCTGCTCTTGTGCCCGGCTGGACGAGCACGAAGGTGCGGTGCGCGTGAAATCCATCGAACGCATCCAGGACCGGCCGCATGAAATCCGCCAGTTCTCGAAATATGTCGGCCTCGCCTCGTTTCTCCGCAACCGCATCTTCGTCGTCGAGCGCAGCACCGGGCCTGAGCCGATGATCGCGCAGACGATCCTGACGCCCTTCGAAACGCACCAGCGCATCTATCTGAGGGGCATGACGATGGGTGTTTCCTGGCGGAAGCAGAACCTTCCCTATGCCTCGCGCGTCATCTGGCGCCACCTCGGCACGGATACCGACCGGCGCCAGCTGCTGTCCCGCTGCGGCGTGCTGCAGCCGGGCTCGCGGCAGCTTCCCCCGACGGTGCGCGAATTCCTCGACGCAAGCGAAAACCCCGCCATTTCCATTCCGTTCAATGAGGCATGAACTCCTTGAGCAGGGTGCGCGCTTCCTGTGGCGAACACGCTTGTAATGGTGAGGCTTGTGGCCGCAGGCTTGATCACGACAGTAGTGCCGCAGCAGAGCGCCTTGCACTTGAGCCAGACTGCCGAGGGGTGATCCCTTCGGTCTCGTTCCGGCGCGATGGCGCGAACATCACGAATCGACGAATCCACGAGGAGGAGGGCAGCATTTACCTCTCTTGGTGCTGTCGCCTGCCTCTTGACGACGCAAAGCGTTGACGTCGCGACGACCAACTCTATTGTGGGGAGAGAGGCAACATCCTCGCCGCCATGGTATCGGCTACCCTGGAACGGCAGGCCAACCTTGAGTGAAAGCGCAGCGATGCTGAAAACCGATACCCGCCAAGCAAATTGGCGTCGTGCCAATCCCGGCAAATACGACGCACACCTCGCCGTGCAGCGAGCGGTGAAGTCAGGCGAGCTGGCAAAGCAAACCTGCGAGGTTTGCGGGGCGGAAGCGGTCGATGCTCATCACGATCGATATGATGAGCCTTTGAAGGTTCGGTGGTTATGCCGCCGGCATCACACGAGACTTCACCACTATGGCGAAGACATGTTTCCTGTCAGAGGCTGACCTTTAAGCCCTGCGTCGATTGGCGCCGCAACCTTCCTTCGGCATTCGACCTTGTGCCATCCTCGTGATCCGACGATGATCAAAGCGGTTCCGTTCGGCCGGCAGCTCATTCCATCCGCGGAATGCTCTAAAACAGCAACTCCCCCAGTGAAAGCCGCCGAAGCGCGACAGCGATGTTTGCCACAAGCGCCTCCTTTTTGGGTCCGTGGTCCGGATAGCGGGTCATGTTGTCGCCATTGTGCATGAAGACGAACCCACCGCGTCCCGCCGTCGTCGGATAGCGCCAGATCCAGTCCGCCGGTTTTGGGTCGTTTGGCGGGCCTACGTCCGTCAGCCAGATCGCCCCGGGAGGCGGGTCGGTCCAACCGCGGGCATACTGGCCGAAGACGCCCTGCCAACCGTCGAAATCCTCCCCGAGATCACCGAAGATGCCAAACCGGTCGTTGCGCACGCGGACCTTGATGTTGGTGAACGGCCGCGGCGAAACGGCGTGGAACGGCGCCATGAAGTCGAGCCAGGGCTGGCAGGGCTCCGCGCAGATGATGAGGTTGCCGCCGCCTGCCAGAAACGCCAGGAGATCGGCTGATCGGCGCTTGAGGAAGACCTCGTCATGGCTGCTGGGAATGTAGAGCGTGTCGGTTGTCTCCAAGAGGTCCGGACCGAGCCGGTCGAGCGGCGCGAAGGTGACTTCGAAGCCTGCCCGGCTTAGGCCATCCTCGATCCAGTCCGGACGCCATTCCGACGGAACATGCGAGCATTGCAGGTAGGTGAAGCGGTTTCTTGCCGGCCGCTCGATGCCAAGCTCGCGATTGAGCCAGGGGTAGAAGGATTGCAGAAAGCGCGTCGTCGCGGGCATGAAGCGCTGGCCGTTGTGCGAGTGCGGGTCCAGCGTCGCGAGCATCAGCCGACCGCCGCCGGCAAGCGATGGGAAGTCGAGGAAAAGGCTGCGTCCGGCGCCCTCGATCTCGACGATCGATCTTGCGCCGTCCGGTACATTGTAGGAGCCGCCCCAATGCCAGCTCATATGCGAGAGCGGCATGCTTTCGGTGATCGGGTGATGCGGGGTGGAAAGCGTCACCTCCAGCTTCTCGCCCTTCGTCCACCACAGCCAGTCGCGGCAGTTTCCGGGCTGCCAGGTCAGTTCCGGAATGTCGAGCCAGTCGGCATGGCCTTGCAGGCACACGATGAGGAAGCCGCCGCCCTGCAGATAGGCGTTCAATTGCCGCGCGTAGAGCCGCGGCGCCTCCGCGTCCATCGCATCCGGCATGATGACAGCCGCATAGGCCGAAAGGTCGACGGACGGCAGGTCGTGGATGTAGACGAGGTCGTCGATATAGTGATTGAAGTCCTGGAAGCTTCTCAACTGCCAGCTATTGCCCCAGTGAACATAGGCAATGCCCTTGCCGGTCGTGGTTTTATCCAGCATCGTGGTGTGCTCCATCATGACGGAACAGAGGCGCATAGGTGTGCTTGCCGACGCCGGCAAAATCCGCCCGCGCGATCGGCAGATCGTAGAGCACGGTGAGGTTCCCGGCGCTGAGCGCGTCAGCCGCCGGCCCACAGATATAGCTGCTTCCGCTCGTCATCAGCAGCACGTCGCTTGCGATTTCCACCGCATGCTGGGGCATGTGCGTCGAGAAGACGATCGTCATTCCATGGGCTTGCCTGAGATGTTCGAGGAGCCCAAGGACCTTGTCCTGGTTCTTGTAGTCGAGCGCCGCGCAGGGCTCGTCGAGCACCAGCAATTCGCACTCCGACGCCAGCGCCTGGGCGATCATGACGAGTTGCCGCTGGCCGCCGCTCAGCGAATTGAAGGCCTGCGGTTCCAGATGGTGAATGCCGAGGAGGCCAAGATAATGGCGTGTGATCTCGTAGTCTCGCCGCCCCGGCGCACCGAAAAGGCCAAGGTGGCGCGCCCGCCCCATCAGCGCGATGTCGAGCGCGGAGTAGGAGAAGGGTGCCTCGAAGAGCTGCGGCACGAAACCGACCTGCCCGCCGATCCGCAGCCTGCCGGACCTCGGCTTCAACACGCCGATCAGGGTGCTGATGAGGGTCGTCTTGCCGACGCCGTTGGCGCCGAGCACGGCGAGGGTTCGCCCGCGATCGAGCGTGATACTGTAATCCTGCAGGATGGTTCTGCCGCCACGTTCGACGGTGAGGTTGCTTGCCTCAATCACTGGACCAGCCTCCCCTGGCATGGAGGCGGCGCAGGATCACCGCGAAGACGGGAACGCCGATCAGTGCGGTAATGATGCCGAGCGGGATTTCCGCGGTCGTCACGGTGCGCGCGAGATCGTCGACAAGCAGAAGGTAGATGGCGCCCAGAACGCCGCAGACCGGCAGCAGGCGCTGGTGGGAGGCGCCGACAAGCGCACGGCCGACATGCGGAATGACCAGGCCCACCCAGCCGATGATGCCGGATGTGGCGACGACACCGGCCGAAATCAGGGCCGAGGCGACAAGGATGATCCATTGCACCAGCACGACCTTCGTTCCGAGCGCCCGTGCCTTCTCCTCGCCGAGCGAAAGGATGTTGATCTGGAAGCGCAGGAGGTAGATCGCGGCCGCGGATGGCCCGACTGCCGCGACCAGAAGCAGAACGTCGAGATAGTTGCTCGAGGCGATGCTGCCCATCAGCCAGTAGGTGATGGCGGGCAGTTTCTGGAAAGGATCGGCAAGGAGCTTGGCGATGGAGATCGCCGCCGAGAAGAAGGCCGAGATGACCACGCCGGCAAGGACGAGTGTCAGCATGCTTGTCCGGCCGCGGACGGTCGAGAGCAGCTTGACCAGAAGCACGCTGCCGATGCCGAAGAGAAAGGCCATGGCCAGCAGGATGTAGCCCTGCAATCCCATGAGAATTGCGAGCGTGCCGCCGAAACCCGCGCCCGACGTCACGCCGATGACGCCGGGATCGACGAGCGGATTGCGGAAGAGGCCCTGCAGGGCGGCGCCTGACACGGAAAGGCCAAAGCCGATGATGACGGCGGCCATGATGCGCGGCAGGCGTACCTGCTCGACCACGACTTCGTGCACCGGATCCCAGTAGGGAACGACCAGGGGATGAACGTTGTCGATCAGGATATAGGCGACATCGCGCACGGAGAGGTCGTAGCGCCCGATCGTCACCGAATAGAGGATCGCCGCGACGAGCAGACAGGTGAGGATCGAGAGAACGGAAACCGCGCCGAGATTCCGTCCTTTCGTTGCTGGCTGGGGCATTCTAGCCGAATATGTCGACATATTTGTCCGCGGGCGCGTTGCGTTCGGATTCGAGGATCGCCTTGACCTGATCGTCCGTCAACTTCGCCCCGTAGAGCAGTTCATAGACGCTTGCGATCTGCGTCTTGAAGTCGGGCGCGAAATCGGCACCGTGGGCGATGGCGGCGAGCCATTCGGAGGTCAGGAAGATTTCCGGCGCGTCGGGCGTGCGGGCGAAGACCGGCTGCTTGTAGACGCGCTTTTCCTTGACCGCCTTGAGGCTGGCCAGAACCGGATTGTCGAAGAAATCCCTCGGGTTGAGATCGTCGGCATAGGCCGGAATGACGATGATGTCGGGGTTCCAGACGAGCAGTTGCTCGAAATCCACCGTCCGCCACCATTCCCCGGTATTGTCGGCCGCGGGATTGGTCACGCCGCTAAGGGCCAGGTTCTGCGAGCCATTCGCGATGACCTGGATCTGGTCGGCCACCTTGTCGATGTGCAGCACCGTCGGGAGCTTGGCGGCATCGAGCTGCGCAACCTTGGCATCGAGCGATGCCAGCGTGTCGGACTGGGCCTTCAAAATGGCCTGCGCGCGGTCATCGCGACCGGTCATCTGGCCGGTCAGGGTGAGATAGTCGAGACGATCCTGCTCCGTGCAGCACTTCCAGGCCACGACGGTGAGGCCGACACGCTCCAGCGGCTCGATGATCTTTTCGTCATGCGCCCACTGGATAACGGCGTCGGGCTTCTGCGCAAGAATGGCCTCGACATTCGGCACGAAGCCATCCTGGGCGGCGCTGGTGTCGATCTTCGCCATTTCCGGAAGCAGCTCGGCGTAGATCCCCTTGGTGAAATAGCGCACCAGAGAATCCTTGTTCATGCCGATGATGTGATCCGCCTTCTCATCGATGGCGCGATAGATGATCGGCGCCGAACGAACGATTGTGACGACGCGTTCCGGCGGCTTGGCGAAAGTGATGGTCTTGCCGCGATGATCGACGAAGGCGTTTTCCGCCTGAGAGGCGGCCGGCATTGAGATGAGAGCGGACCCGGCCAATACGGATGAGATTATCAGGCGGCTAAACATGGTTTGCTTCCTTGCGCTTCGGAGGGCTGACAGATGGTGCGACATGCCTTGGAACCGATATTATGAGCTTCGTATTCAAGTTATCGATGCATGTCCAGCATCCGATGAAGCGTTGGAGGCCTGGATCGGCGATGTATCGTTCCTCCCCTGAAAAAGGGGAACCTGGCACGTAGAGGGCCCAAGTCATTTTGGGATCGTGTCACGCCCCGGCCGGGAGGCGATTTACGAGATGTGCCTACGGCCCAAGGGCTTCCTTTTGGGTGACATGCCCGGCATCTACCGCATGCAGCCGTCGCGAAAATTCCTGTCGTGCGACGAAGAAAGCCGTCGCGGTCTTGGGAGTTTCGCAACGGCAAGCGCGCCTGTTCGTGCCGCTCGTGCGGCCCTGTGGCGGGACCGCTAGTTCAGAACGACCACGGCTTCCACCTCGAAAAGCATGGGGTCTATTGCCAGCTTGGGAACTGGAACCAAGGTCTGCGCGGGCAGCCTGTCACCGAACATTTCCGTGACGTTCCGGGTCAGTACCCCAAGCTTTGACATATCGTGATCCACCACGAAAACGGTGAGTTTGGCGACCTGGTCCGGCTTGGCGCCGAGCGCTTCGAGGGCGGCGCGCAAATTTGCATAGGCTTGTTTCACCTGGGCCGCGAAGTCGGGTGACAATGCTCCCGTGCTGTCCTGGCCGCCCTGTCCGGAAATATAGGCAATTTTGGCACCGGCAGGCACGATGACCGCCATGCTGTAGCCGTTCGGCGTCGGATCGCCGAGAATCGGCGGGTTGACGATGGTCAGCTCGTTCGCTGTCGCCGCAGTGGAAATTCCCATGATGATTAGCCCTCCAATGAGCAGATGCTTGATTGCGCGTGGCATGATTTTCCTGGTCCCTGGGGTCCGAGATAAGATCGGAGGGAGCATTGGCGTGTCGCCCGCTCCTGACCGACGACGCACTCTAAGCGGCCATACCTGTCAATTTGTGTCAGGTTGGATTACGCTTCCCGCATGCGTGCAAGCCGCCTTCTTTCCATCCTGACGACCCTGCAAGCGAAGGGACACGTCACCGCCCAGGCGCTCGCCGCAGAGTGCGAGGTTTCGCTGCGCACAATCTATCGCGATGTGGATGCGCTCAGCGCAGCAGGTATCCCGATCTACAGCGTGCAGGGCAGCAGCGGAGGCTATCGGCTGCTCGACGGCTACCGGGTCCGCCTGAACGGCTTGTCCTCGACCGAGGCCGAGGCGCTGTTCCTGGCCGGCCTCACGCGCGAGGCGGCCGAACTGGGATTGGGGGCGGTTGCTGCGAGCGCGCGCACAAAGCTCCTGGCCGCCTTGCCGCAAGACATGCGATCGGGCGCGATGCGGGCGCGTTTCCACTTCGACGCGCCAGCCTGGTTCGCCGAGGCCGAAACCCTGAGCCACCTGCCCGCCGTTGCCGATGCCGTGTGGAACCAGCGCCCTATCCGCATGCGCTACCAGAGCCGGAAGGCAGACAAGGAGCGGCGTGTCGAGCCTCTTGGAATCGTCCTCAAAGGTGGTGCCTGGTATCTGGTCGCCCAAATCGACAAGGCTGCCCGCACCTTCCGTATTTCTCGAATTAGAGAGATGGAGGTGCTGGATGAACGCTTTGAATATCCAAAGGCGTTTGACCTCGAAGCGTATTGGGCCGAGAGCATCCGGCGCTACGAAGTGGACCTTCATCCGAACCGGGCTGAAATCCGGCTTTCGTCCCGCGCCATCGGCATGATGGAGGAGCTTCTGCCGCCCTATGTCCGCGCCGGGGCTGTGATTTCCGGGGAGGCCGACGTGCGGGGCTGGCGGCGGGTAACTCTGTCGGTCGGTTCCATGGATCACGCCGCGATGGAGATCCTTCGCTTTGGTGCAGACGCCGAGGCCGCGTCCGTCAAGTTGGTGTAATTTCGGGTGTGGTTCCGGGCCGTCATGATCAGGCGGCTCTGGGTGTAATTTGAAGTGTGGTTTCCTCCTCGACTGTCGATGGATTCAGCTCGGCCATCGCCTCGACCTGCATGTATCGGCTGAGCAGCTGCCATTCGTCGTTGGCTTCGAGCAGGACCGCGCCGATGAGCCGGACGATGCTGTCCTCGTTGGGAAAGATGCCGACGACATCGGCGCGGCGCTTCACCTCCTTGTTCAGCCGCTCCAGCGGATTCGTCGAATGTAATTTCGTGCGGTGCTGCGCGGGGAAGGCCATGTAGGCCAGCACGTCGGCCTCGGCGTTGTCCATGAAGGTGCCGAGCCTGGGCCATCTGACGCGGAGCTGGTCGGCGACATGCCGCCAGGTCTGGACGGCATTGTCATGGTCGGGCTGGATGAAGGCCTGGCGGATCGCGGCGGCGACCATGGTGTGCTGGCCCTTGGGAACGTAGGCCAGCGCGTTGCGCATTGCATGAACGCGGCACCTTTGCCATGTCGCGCTGAGGATGCGGGTGATGGCGGCCTTCAGCCCTTCATGAGCATCGGAGATCACCAGTTTGACGCCGGTGAGGCCCCGGCGCACCAGATCGCGCAGGAAGCTCGTCCAGAACGGCTCGGCTTCGGAGGGGCCGATATGCAGGCCGACGATTTCCCTTTTCCCGTCCGTGTTGACTGCCACCGCGATTATCGCCGCCACCGATACAATGCGCCCGCCCTCGCGCACCTTCAGATAGGTGGCGTCGAGCCATAGATATGGCCAGTCGCCGGAAAGGGGGCGCTTGAGGAAGGCGTTCACCCGCTCGTCGATGTCCTTGCAGAGCTTGGAAACGGAGGATTTGGAGATGCCCGTCATGCCCATCGCCTGCACCAGTTCATCGACCTTGCGCGTCGAGACACCGTTGATCCACGCCTCCTGGATCACGGCGACCAGCGCCTTCTCCACCATCTTCCTCGGCTCCAGGAAGCCGGGAAAGTAGGCTCCCTGCCGCATCTTCGGTATCTTCAGGTTCAGCGTGCCGAGCCGGGTGTCGAGCGAGCGGTCGCGGTAGCCGTTGCGCCATGTCTGGCGGCCGTCACCACGTTCATAGCGGCCAGCGCCGATCAGACCGTCAACGTCGGCTTCCATGATCAGTTGCAGCACGCTTTCGGCAATCGCTCGCAGAAAATCACTGTCGCCGCTCTTCGCGGCAAGCTCGGCAAGGGGTAATCTATCGTCGGTCATCGGGGTTCCTTTCGGTCTGGTTGAAGCTTTGCAACTCCACCTTCTCCGACAGGCCCGGTGCCCACCTTGCGCTCAACGAATACGGCAGCCCATTCTCCACCGCCGTTTCCACCTCAATGCGCCTCCGAAATTACACCATCTGCGCGGACGCTACCGACGCCGAAGTCGTCGGGCCGCCAGAGCTTCGCGCCAGAATGGCGGAGATCGTCGGCACTTTGGCTAAAGTCTATGCCGGTGACGTTCCTTCCGCCCCCCTGTCGCAATCAGAACCTACATGACAATCGCCCTTCGGATGCCGATGACGGGGCGAGGGTCTTCGTTCTGATCCTTCTGTTCGTAAGGGCATGTCCGGCTCCACGGATACCCGCGCATATCCGATGTATCTGGCGTCCCCCGACGTCGGCTCCCGACCTCATTGCAGACGTTCAGCAGCAACGCAGGCGGTTACCGGAAGCAGACATTCACGGCCCCTGAACAAAGACGCAGACGCGCTGATTGGCGCTAGGGCAAGGTGTCACATCAGCCCATTGTCCTTGAGCAGTTGGACTTCATCGCCAGTGATCCAGCCAAAAGCCTTCAGCTTCCCGTCGTTCTGCTCAAGGAGATAGGTGTTGGTGAACGGGATATTGATATGCCTGCCATCCTTCTCGAACTCGCTATTCCAGCCCACGTGAGCGAGACAGTGCGTTTTGTCGATTGGATGCACCTCGACGGCGGTGACGGTCATCGCCTTTGTTCCGATCTGGCGATACTGTTCATATTCTTTCGACATACGTTCGCCGAAGGCATCATCGTTGTCGCCTGCCATGACCCCTTGAGGTCCCGCGGCAATGAACTGGGTAGAGTAGAGGGAACGGAGAGTTTCCATATCGAGCGAGCCCTCCAAGCCGTGCTTGAACACCATGGCATATCGATGAAAAAACTGCTCCACATCGCCTTTCGAGATAGTCATCCGTAGCTCCTTTCTCGGCGTTCGAACGCGTGTCCGCTATAATAGCCGGCTCCATTGGAAGCTGTCAGACCGCTTACGGTCGAAAGCTGCCATTCTCGTGCGCAGAAATCCCGAGTTTTGCGAGGAGATCGGCGGAGAAGGCTGTCTCCGTGGCCTCATGGAGCGCGGCCGGCAGAACGGACCGCGGCCTGATCAGCAGTTCAGCCGTGCGGCCACGTCCGAAGGATCAATTGACGTGCGTCGTCTGCGGCAGCGCGCGTTCCGTCACGGGGCAGCCCTCCTGAATCTTGGTCCAGGAGGAGACGTTCAGTTTCATCTCGCAGCGTGCGAGATAGGAGCCGCCATCGACCCTCAGGCAAGAGGTCTCACCGAGCTCGAACATGACGCCGCGATTCCGGCATTTGCAGTTGTGAGCATCTGCCAGGGTGGGGATCAAGGCCATGACCAGGCCAGCTACGAGCACTCCGAGACGCATGGATGAGGCTCCTGACGATAGGTCGCCAGATTACACCTGTCCGTCGGCATCGTCAAAACGACCATCAGGCGGTCGAGATCGACAAGACGCTGGGAACGCCTACGTCATTTGCGGCGAGGGCCTCCTCCATCGATCCAGCGTCCCCGAGGTCCGGATGGCCGTCGGTATCGGGGGGTGCCGGAAGCGTCCGTTGTTCGACCAAACGACGCCCTGTGGATTGGAACAACAGTAGAGAGATCGGAACCATGGCGCTCAAGCGGATGGATAATATCGGATTCGTCGCAGCGCGGGCCTGTCCTTCCCGTATGGGATCATCCTCGATGAGTACAATCGCGTGGAGTTCGACAAGGCATCCGACTTCGCCTCGACCAAGTCTATCGGAAGCGTGAGTGCGGTTTTCTCGAAAGGATCGCAGCGGTCATCAAGCAGGCTTCCGCCAGCCGCCAGGTTAAGGGCGTCAACAAAGGACAGCCGTCGTCGGCGAGCCGCTGGATATATTCGGCGCGCGATGGAAGAACCCGGTCATCGGCCTGCTTTTTTGCGGCGTGGTAGCCTCGGCGCTGGCAACGATTGCCGCGGTCTATATCGGCCGGCTGGTCCTTCAGCCCGTCGAGGCACTGGCGGTCCATAGCCGCGCGATCATTGCCGGCGGTGACGCTGCTGACCTTTCTTCGCTCCGGCCTTCGACACGGCTGCGTGATTTGATGTCGCCGGCTGAAGCCCGCCGACTTGCCGGCGTTCGCATAGGCGGATGCCGCCCGATATCCTGTTTTCTACGCCACGCGCCCGCGCGGCCGCTTTGGGTCTCCCTCCGGCAATGTTCTCGGTGACAGCGCCTACCCGGCGGATCTTTCGTGATCGTTTTTGATCGTTCTTTACTGAATGATCTTCCTCTCTGCTCGGATCGGCCGGTCTTCCCGTTGATATGCTGCAACGTCTTGGTGATTGTGCCTGGGGAGGAGATCAAATGATCAAAGAGCAGCGACACGCGCGGATTCTTTCCCTGCTGCGCCAACAGGGCGTGGTGAGCATGGAGGAATTGCAACGCTTCATGCCCGGCGTCGCCGCGGTGACGATCCGGCGCGACCTTGTCCAACTGGACGAGCTCGGCGCGCTTCGGCGCCGTCATGGTGGCGCGGTGTTGCCGGACGATACGCTCGTACGCTCCAAGGGCGCTCTGCCGGGCACGGAAACGAACCCGCTCGCCTCCGATCTCGATTCGCTCAATGCAGTCATCCTGCCGCCGATCTCCGGGCGGGGAAGCGAGGTGCTGAGGCGGGAGATCGTGCGCCGCGGCATTCCCTTCATCGCGGAAAGCGCATCCCAGCCGGGCGGGGCCTATCTCGGGCCGGACAACTTCGCCGCCGGGGTGGAACTCGGCCGGCTGGCAGCGCGCGAGGTCGGCGACAGGCCGCTGTCGATGCTCGTGATCGGCGTCGCCGAATTGCCCAACACGCGCGAGCGTGTGGCGGGTTTCGAGGCGGGCCTGGCCGAGGCTGGCGTCAGGCCGGCGGCAGTCCATCGGGTCAACGGTCAGGGCAGCTACCGGATCGGCCTGCGCGTCGCCCACGATGCTTTCGCCGCGGACGAGACGATCAACCTGGTCTTCGCGGTGAACGATCATGCCGCCATAGCGGGGATCGAGGCGGCGGAGCGCCTGGACAGGAAGGTCGCCGTCTATTCGATGGGGGGAGAGAGCGCCGCGTTCATGGCGCGGCTTCTCGAACGGGGCCCGCTTCGGGCCGTCGGCGCTTTGTTTCCGGAGGTCGTCGGGCGCCTTGGCATCGATATGGCCGTTCTCGGCATTCTCGGGCAAAGTCCGCCGCATACCGTCACGCCGCATGCCATCGTCACGCCGGAAACCCTGGCCGACTATTTCGAGACGGGCGTGCAAGGCTGGCGCCTGAGGGAAGACGTCCTTGAGCGGCTGGGCGATATCGGCCCCAGCTTCCAGGCGAAGCTTATTCGCACGCGCCGGATCGGTTTCCTGCCGCATTATCCGGCCCACGACTGGTATCGCAGCATGGCGGCGGCCATGCAGGTGCGTTGCAAGCTCTATGGCGCCACGCTTGTCGTATCGCCGCCGCATCACGGCATTTCCGCGGAGATTGCCCGACTGCGCCGCGAAATCGCACAGAGCGCGGCCCAACTCGTTCGTCCCGGAATGATCGTCGCCCTGAACGAGGGGCAGGCGAATACCTTCCTTGCGGAGGAACTGCGCAGCCTGGCCGTGCGCAAGCCGGAGCAGATGCAGGGCGTCACGGTCGTGACGAACGCCTTCGATGTGCTGCATGCGCTCGAGGACGTCGCCGCGATCAAGGTGATCCTGACCGCCGGAGAATACCAGAAGGCGGACCGCTGCCTGGTCGGCCCGAGCCTCGGGGCGATCTTCGAGCGGGTACGCCCGCACCTTGCCTTCATCGCCGCCGACGGCGTGACGCCCGGCTTCGGTCTCTCCTCGCTCGATGAGCGCCGGGCGCTGGCGGCGCTGCGGTTCATCAATGCGGCGGAGGCGGGCATCGTGCTCGCCGACAGCGTCGCGCTCGGCTCGGACGCCAACCATCGCATCGCCGGCATCTCGCAGATCCGCTCCGTGCTCACCGACGACGGCGCCTTGCCCGAGGATCGCCAACGCTTCCGCTCGGTCGGCATCGACGTGCTGATTGCGGGCGAAATCCATCCCGAGCCGACGGCAGAGGCGGACGGGAACTACCGAAATCAATCCTGAGACAATCCAATCGCGAGGGAGGAAACCATGGCGCGATCACTGATGACGACCGTATTTTTTGGAACGGCCCTGCTTTCGGCAAGCCCGGTGCTTGCCCAGCAGGTGACGCTGCAGTTCTGGGACAACCAGCAGACCGAAAGCGGCCTTTCCGATGTGCAGAAGGCGGCGGTCGAGTGGTTCATGACGGAAAACCCGGATATCCGGATCGAGGTGACGACCGTTCCCTATCCGGAATACCAGCAGCGGCTGCTGACGGCGGTGCAGGGCGGCAATGCGCCCGATATCGCAACGCTCGACCAGATCTGGGTCGGCGCCTTCGCCAAGGCGGGGGCGGTTTCCGATCTGACGGAAGAGGCTGCCGCAGCCGGCCTTTCCCGCGACGGCTTCTTCGGCGGCGCCTGGGATTCGGCCGTGCTGGACGGCAAGCTCTACGGCATTCCGTTCAATGTCGATGTCTGGCAGTTCAGCTATTACAACAAGGCGCTGCTCGATGCGGCCAAGGTCGATCCGGCCAGCCTCGGCACCTTCGAGGGCCTGAAGGCGGCGGCCGAGAAGCTCACGGCCGACGGCAAGTTCGGTGTCGGCCTGTTCGGCCACAAGGGCGAGGACACGGTCGTCGTCGGCGATTCCTTCATCTTCTCGAATGGCGGCCGGATCCTCAACGACGACGGAAGCTGCGCCCTGACCGAGGCGCCCGCCGTCGAGGCGCTCACCTATCTCCAGGAGCTTTCGAAGTTCGCGCCCGGCGGCATCCTGAACGCGTCGTCGGGCGACATGCGCGAATTGTTCCTGAACGGCTCGCTGGCCATCGAGTTCTGGCCCGCGCTGGAGCAGCCGACCCTGCAGAAGAGCAGCCTCAGCTGGGGCTTCGTGAACGGCACGGCGCCCGAGGGCAAGACCCCGGTCGGCACCTTCGGCGGCTGGAACCTCGCCGTCTTCGAAACCTCCGCGCACAAGGACGCGGCCTGGAAATTCATCCAGTTCATGGTGCGCGAGGACGTCAACGGCGACGTCGTCGACCTTATCCCGGCCAACAAGAAGGCTGCCGAAGCCTTCCTGGCGGAAAACCGCCAGGAGCCGCAGACGATCATGACGCATCTCGACAATGCCAAGGCCCGGCCGCTCTCGCCGCGCTATCTCGAGCTTGCCGACGCGCAGGTCGCGATGTTCCAGGACATCTATGCGGGCGGCAAGCCGGCCGATGCGGCGGCGAAGGCCTGCGACACCATCAACGCCCTCAACTAATCCATCTTCCGCCGCATCCCGGAAACGGGATGCGGCACAGGACAAGGCTTTTCCGATGCGCCAAGACCGCCGGCTTCACTGGCTGCTTCTTGCACCCGCCCTGCTTCTGATGGCGGTCATGCTGTACTATCCGATGGTCGGTACGGTCTATGAGAGCTTTCACGAGACGAGCTTTCTGAACCCGGATCCGAAATTCGCGGGCCTCGCGCTCTATCGGCGCGTCCTTGCGGACGGCACCTTTGCGGAAGTGCTCGTCAATTCGATCGTCTGGACCCTCGGCGTGGTGCTGCTCCAGAATGTTTTCGGCTTCCTCGCCGCGCTTCTCTTGAACCAGAACCTGCCGATGCAGGGCGCTTTGCGCGCCATCGTGCTCCTGCCCTTCATCCTGCCGGGCGTCGTCGCCGCGATCCTGTGGCGCTTCATGTACGATCCGCAGCTCGGCCTCGTGAACTCGCTGCTTCTTTCGGCGGGACTCATCGAGAACAGTGTCGCCTGGCTCGCCGACAGCCGCATGGCCATGGCCTCCGTGATCGTCGCGGCCGTCTGGAAAGGGTTTCCCTTCTCCATGCTGATCTATCTGGCGGCACTCCAGAATGTCGACAGGAGCCAGATCGAGGCGGCGATGCTCGACGGGGCAGGGCCGGTCCGCCGGCTGATCGACGTCACGCTGCCGGCGATCCGGGACGTCATCGTGGTCAATATCGTGCTGACGCTGATCCTCACCTTCAACTATTTCGACATCATCTGGGTGCTGACCAAGGGTGGTCCGCAATCGGCGACCCACATCTTCCCGACCAAGATCTTCGAAACGGGCTTCGGCCAGTTCCGCTTCGGCGAGGCGGCGACCTACGGCGTGTTCTCGATCCTCGTTTTGTCCGTGCTCGTGGCGCTCTACGCCGTCGTCCAGGGCGGGGCCAGCCGGCGGAGGGCCGCGGCATGAACCAGACCCGCGCGACGCGCCTCGGACTGATGCTGCTCCAGCTCCTGCTGGCGACCGTCGTCCTCCTGCCGTTCTTCTGGATGATCTCCGTGAGCCTCAAGCCGCCGACGGAGCCCTTCGCGATCCCGGCCCGGCTCTGGCCCGACGACCCGACGATCGACAACTACATCACGGCGTTCCGGCCCGAATTCCGGACCTACTTCCTCAACTCGCTCGTCGTGTCGCTTTCGACGGTCGCCATCACGGTCAGCCTCGGCCTGCTCGCCGCCTACAGCTTCACCCGCGGGCAGCTTGCCGCCATTTCGGCGCTGATCGGGCTGGTAGTCCTGGCCCAGATGTTTCCCCATTCGGCGATCATCATCCCGATCTACAAGATGATGCGCGGCGCCAATCTGCTCAATACCTACTGGTCGCTGATCCTTGCCTATGTGTCGGTGACGCTGCCGGTGGCGATCTGGATGCTGCGGGGGTTCTTGCTGAAGCTTCCGGCGGCGCTGGAGGAATCGGCGGCCGTGGACGGCGCGACGCCGATGCGGGTGTTCTGGGACATCGTCGTGCCGCTCTCGCGGCCGGGCCTCATCGCGACCTCGGTCTACGTGCTGATCGTGACCTGGCAGGAATTCCTTTTCGCGCTTTCCTTCACCTCGACGAAGGAGATGCGCACCCTGCCGGTCGGCCTCAACGACTTCATCGGCCAGTACGGTATCCGCTACGGCGAACTCATGGCCTCCTCGGTCATGGTCTCGCTGCCCGTCATGGCCGTCTTCTTCTTCCTGCAACGCTACTTCGTCGCCGGCATCACCGCCGGTGCCGTGAAAGGTTAGGCCATGGCGCTGATCGAACCGTCGGATCTGTCTCCCGGCATCCGCCAGATTCTCTTCAACCGGCCGGAAAAGCTGAACGCGCTCTCGACGCCCCTGATGCGGGAATTCGAGACCGCGCTGGATGCGGCCGCTGCCGATTCCGGCGTGCGCGTCATCGTGCTGCGCGGGGCGGGCGGCAAGGCCTTCGTCGCGGGCGCCGACATCGCCGAATACCAGGGCAACAAGCGGGCGGAATTCACTGCCTACCAGTTCAACTCCCGCCGTGTCTTCGACCGGCTCGAACGCATCGGCAAGCCGGTCATCTGCGCGATCGACGGCTTTGCGCTCGGCGGCGGTTTCGAGATCGCACTGTGCTGCGACATCCTTATCCTCTCCGAGACGGCGCAACTCGGCCTGCCGGAGGGCCGGCTCGGCCTCTGCCCGGGCGGCGGGGGCACGCAGCGGCTGCTCCGGGCGATCGGCAAATATGCGGCCTCCGACCTTCTCCTCGCAGGCTGGCGGCTTTCGGCGCAGCGCGCCTTGGAGCTCGGCATCGCCGCCGACGTGGTGCCGGCGGCGGGCATGGACGAGGCGATCCTGCGGCGGGCGCGCGCCTGTCTCAAGGTTGCCCCGCTGGCCGCGGCCGAGATGAAGCGGCTGCTGCGCGAAGGGCACGACGCAGGCATCGAGACGGCCAAGAGCCTCGAGCAGGAAGTGCTGTTCCGCCTCTATTCGACGGCTGACGGCCAGGAGGGGATCGATGCCTTCCTGGAAAAGCGCGATCCCCAGTTCAGGATGGAATAATCATGGAATTCAAGGGCAAGGTCATTGTCGTGACGGGCGGCGCCAAGGGCATCGGCCGCTCCTGCGTGGAGATTTTCGCGGCACGGGGCGGGCAGGTCGTCTTTTCCGACATCGACGAGACAAGCGGTGCAGCGCTGGCGGACAGGCTCGGGAACGACGTTGCATTCCTGCGCGGCGACGTCCGCCGTCTTGCGGACATGGAGGCGATGGCGCGGCTTGCCGAAACGCGCTTTGGCGGCCTCGACATCATCGTGAACAATGCCGCCGTCGCCCTCAACGGCGTGATCGACGAGATCGACGAGGAACGCTGGACGACGGTGATCGACACCAACCTGACCGGCTTCTGGCGCACGATGAAGGCTTGCGTGCCCCTGCTCCGCAGGCGCGGCGGCGGGGCCGTGGTCAACCTCTCCTCGGTCCAGGGGCTGATCGGCTTCCAGGGCTGGCCGGCCTATGCGGCCGCCAAGGGGGCGATCATCGCGCTGACCCGCCAGTGCGCGATCGATCTCGCCAAGGCGGGCATCCGCGTCAACGCGGTCGCGCCCGGCACCATCATGACGCCGATGAACGAGAAGATCTTCGAGGAGACCGAGGACGCGCAGGCCCTGATCGATAGCTGGAACCGGGCGCATCCGATCGGCCGCTTCGGCCAGCCGATGGAGGTCGCCGAACTCATCGCCTTCCTGGCGTCGGACAAGGCGAGCTTCATCACCGGCGAGATCGTGCGCTGCGACGGCGGCCTCGCCATCCGGGGCGAATGATGCAGGATCTCGTGTCCATCGGCACGGCGTGCGGTACGCTGCAGTTCGACCCCGCGGTCGGCAACATCCCGCGGCTGCGCTTCCACTGGGCCGGCCGGTCGTTCGAACCGCTCTATGCCGCGCCCTGGCGGGAGGAGCCGGCGACGCGGACGCTTCCCGGTCTTTCGCCCGCCGAACGCCGGCTTGCGGGAGACTTCTTCTGCGCCCCGTTCGCGGCCGCCGCCGATCCGGACGTTCCCGCCCATGGCTGGACCGCCAACAGCCCGTGGCGTGTCGAGGTGCAAGAACCCCATGCCATCTGCTCCGTTCTCGCGCGCGACGTATCCGGCGCGCGGATCACGAAGCGCCTCGAAATCGCGAAGGACGCGCCGCTGCTCTACCAGGAGCACAGGATCGACGGGGGGCAGGGCGTGCTGCCCGTCGCCCATCACCCGATGCTGTACCTGGCGGGTCGCGGGCGCTTCTTCACCTCGCGCAAGCGCGCCGCGCTCACCTTTGCCGAGGTTTTCGAGGCGGGCCGTTCATGCCTTGCCTATCCGGCGCGCAGCACTGACCTTTGCCGGGTGGCCGGCGCCGGGGGCAAGACCGTCGATCTGTCGCGCTGGCCGATCGGCCGGCGCAACGAGGATTTCGTCACCCTCGTCGAGGCGCCGGATGCGGCGCTCGGCTGGTCCGCGGTGATCCGCGAGGATGAGGACGACATCGTCTTCTTCCTCAAGGATCCGTCCGTCCTGCCGGTCACCATGCTCTGGTTTTCGAACGGCGGGCGCGACCATGCGCCATGGAACGGCCGGGTCGTCGGCGTGACGGGCATCGAGGACGGCTGCTGCGCCGGGCCTGCCGGCGAAGCAGCGACCGCGGCCGCCAATCCGGTCGCCGCCGAGGGCGTGGCGACGGGCCTGCCGCTTGCCGCGGGGCGCAGCCATGTCGTCCGCCATGCGATGGGCGCGTTGCCCCTTCCGGAGGGGTGGGCCGATATCGCGAACATTTCCGTCGAGGGGGATCGGCTTGCGATCTCGGACAGTGCCGGGCGGCGGATCGAACTGCCCTGGCGCCGCGACTTCCTGAAAGGACACAAGTGACATGGCCGCAATCGAACTGCGCAAGCTGACCAAGAGTTTCGGCGCCTATACCGCCCTTGCGGGGCTGGATCTTTCCATCGGAGACGGGGAGTTCCTCGTCCTGCTCGGCCCCTCGGGCTGCGGCAAGTCGACGACGATGCGCATCGTCGCGGGGCTGGAAGAGCCGACCTCGGGCGAGATCCATATCGGCGGCCGGCGGGTCAACGACACGCCCGCACGCGACCGCGACCTTGCCATGGTCTTCCAGAACTACGCGCTCTACCCGCACATGACGGTCGGCGAGAACATCGCCTATCCGCTGAAGATCCGAAAGATCGCGCGGCCTGAGCGGGAGGCGCTGGTACGCGCCGCCGCCGAGCGGGTGGACATGGGCCATCTCCTGACCCGGCGCCCCGCCGAACTGTCCGGCGGCCAGCGCCAGCGCGTGGCGCTGGCGCGCGCCATCGTGCGCCGTCCGCAGGTCTTCCTGATGGACGAGCCGCTCTCCAATCTCGACGCGAAGCTGCGCACGGTGATGCGGGGCGAGCTGAAGAACCTTCAGCGCGACCTCGCCGTCACGACCATCTACGTGACCCACGACCAGGTCGAGGCGATGACGCTGGCCGACCGGATCGTCGTGCTCAACAAGGCGACGATCCAGCAGATCGGCACGCCGGCCGAAATCTATGCCCGCCCGGCCAACACCTTCGTCGCCGGCTTCATCGGCTCGCCGCCGATGAACCTCCTACCGGGCCGGCTTCTGGACGGCTGGTTCTCCAGCGAGGGCGGGCGTTTCCCGCTGGCGCATGCGGCCGGCGACGTCCTTTTGGGCGTGCGGCCCGAGCATGTGCGCATCGCGCCGGAGGGCAACGGTCATTTTTCCGGCACGGTCTTTTCGTCCGAACTGCTCGGCGACTGCACGATCCTGACGGTGAAAGCCGGCGATGCCCTGATCGCCGCAAAGCTTGCGCCGGAGGCGGGGCTGGAGCGCGGTGCGCCCGTCACCCTGAACTTCGAGCCCGGGCGCATGCATCTCTTCGATGCGGCGACCGGCCTGCGCCGGGGGGAGGTGTGATGCCGGTGCCTCTCCTCGCGCAGGATCGCCTGCGGGTGTTCTTCGACGGGATCTGGAGCGAGCCGCGGCTCAGCCATCCCGAAGGCGTGGCTGTCGGCCCGGATGGCTGGGTCTGGTGCGGCAACCAGGACGGCGAGATCTGCCGCATCGCGCCGGATGGCAGCCGCATCGAGCGGGTCGCGGGGACGGACGGCTTCATCCTCGGCCTTGCCTTCGATGGCGACAGGGCGCTCTATGCCTGTGACCTCAAGCACGCCGCCGTCTTCCGGCTGGACCTCGCCGCCGGCTCCCTCCGGCGGCTTGCCGCACCGGGCCTGCGCATTCCCAACTATCCGGTGGTCGATCGGCTGCGGGGCCGGCTTCTCGTCTCGGACAGCCATGATCCCGGCCAGCCGGGGCCGGGCATCTGGTCCTTCGATCTTGCGGGCGGGGCTGGAAGCCTCTGGTGCGATGCCGGCTTCACCTTCGCCAACGGGCTCGCCATGCGGCCGGGCGAGGAGGCGCTCTACGTCTGTGAGACCTTCGCCCGGCGCGTGTCGCGCATCGCGATCGCGGCGGATGGCGGCGCGGGCGCGATCACTCCGTTCTCCACGGACCTGCCCGGCTATCCGGACGGGCTTGCCTTCGACGGGGCCGGCAATCTGCTGGTCGCGCTATACGAGCCTTCGCGCATCCTGCGCGTCGATGCGCACGGCGCCGTCGCCACGCTGGCGGAGGATCCGACGGCCCATGTGCTCTGCCATCCCACCAACATCGCCTTCGACGGCACACGGCTTTTCGCGGCCAATCTCGGCCGTTGGCATATCGCGGCGATCGACTGCGACATCGGGGCGCCGCCGCTGTGGAGGGCCACGGCATGACCTTTATCGGCCTCACATGGGATCATCCCCGCGGCTACGATGCCCTGGCCGAAACCGCGCGCCGGGTGAATGCGGGTCTTGCGCAGCCGCTCATCCACTGGAACAGGCAGCCGCTCGAAGGCTTCGAAAGCGCGCCCATCCGCGCGCTCGCCGAACGCAACGACCTCCTGGTGATGGACCATCCGCATATCGGGGAGGCGGTCGCGGAGGACTGTTTCATCCCGCTCGAAGAACTCTATTCCGCCGAACAGCTTGCGACCTGGCGGCGGGACAGCATAGGCCCTTCCGCCGAGAGCTACCGCTGGGACGGCAGGACCTGGGCGCTGCCGCTGGACGTCGCTACCCAGGTCATGGCCCGCCGCGCGGACCTCATTGCCGAACCGCCCCGTGACTGGGACGAGGTTTCGGCACTGGCGGCGCGCCTGCCGGTGGCGCAGTCGCTCGCCGGCCCCCATGCGGTGCTGACCCTGATGTCGATGGTGGCGGGCGCGGGCGGCCGCGTGGGGGGCGGGGACTTCCTGCCCGATGCGGAAGGCGCGGCCGCGCTGGAGATCATGCACCGCCTCTATGCCCGCCGGCCCGCGGCAAGCGAAAGGCTCAATCCGATCGGCCTTCTGGAGGCCATGGCGCGCGGCCGGGACATCGCGCTCGTGCCGCTGGTCTTCGGCTACGTCACCTATGCCGCGCCGGGCCATGCGCCCAACGTGATCCGTTTTTCCGACACGCTGTGCCAGGCAGGCGGTGCGGGCGGCGTCATCGGCGGCACGGGCATTGCGTTTTCCCGCCGCTGCAAGCCGACGCCGGCGCTGCTGGCGCATGTCGCCTCCCTGCTTTCTACGCCGACGCAGGTCGAAATCTTCCCCGCCTTCGGCGGCCAGCCCTCGGCGCGGGCCGCCTGGCAGGATGCGGGGACGAACGCCGCCTGGGGCGATTTCTATCGCAACACGCTCGCAACAGTGGAAACGGCGCTGCTGCGCCCCCGCTTCGACGGATACATCGCCTTCCAGACGGCCGCGGCGGAACGCATCCGCCTGGCGCTGGAGCGGCGGGAAGAACCGGAAACCACCCTTGCCGTCCTGCGCACCCTCTGGCTCCGCGCGCGCCATGGTGCGAGGGGCCATCTCGACGACCGAAAAGGCTGACACCATGACCGAGACCCAGACGTCCACGCCCGCCGCCCTCGCAGGCATCCGCATCCTCGATTTCTCGCACCTCCTGCAAGGCCCCTTCGCCACGCAGCTTCTGGCCGACATGGGGGCGGACGTCATCAAGGTCGAGCGTCCCGGCAAGGGCGATCTCTTCCGCTCGCTGACCTTCCGCAACAAATGGGTGGGCGGCAGCGAGAGCCCGAACTTTCTTGCCTGGAACCGCAACAAGCGTTCGATCGCGCTGAACCTCAAATCCCCGGACGTGCATGGCGTCCTCATGGAGATGGCGAAGAGCGCCGACATCGTGGTCCAGAACTTCCGGCCCGGCGTCATGAAGGCGATGGGCTACGGATACGAGGATTTCCGGGCGGTCAATCCGCGGATCATCTATTGCTCCGGTTCCGGGTACGGCGAGGACGGTCCCTATGTCGACCGGCCGGGCCAGGACATGCTCGTGCAGGGACTTACCGGCATCATGGCGGCGACAGGGCAGGCCGACGCACCCCCGACGCCCGTCGGCGCCGGCTTTTCCGACCAGATCGGCGCGATGAACATGGTCTACGGCATTCTCTCGGCGCTTTACTGGCGCGAGAAGTCCGGACAGGGGCAGGAGGTCAAGGTGAATCTCCTGGCCGGCATGCTCGCGCACCAGAACCAGGAAATGGTGATGGCGCTGAACTTCAACGAGGATTTCCAGCGGCCGCGTTCGGGCATCGGCCATCCCGGCATGGATGCGCCGTTCGGCACCTATCCGACCCGGGACGGCTGGGTGACGATCGCCATGAGCCCCTACCGCACGCTCGTCGGCGTGCTCGGCAACGACGAGCTTCTCGTCTATGACGATCCCGAAAAGCTCTTTGCGCAACGCGACGAGATCTGGCGCCGGCTGGCGGCGGAGACCGGAAAATGGACGACGGCGGCGCTGCTGGAGGCCTTGCTGGCCGCCGACATCTGGTGCGGCGAGGTGAAGTCCCACCTCCGGGCTGCCGAGGACCCACAGGTGCGCCACATGGGCCTGGTGACGAGCTACGAGCATCCGCGCGCCGGCACGGTCAAGGTCATAGCGCCCGCGGTGCGCCACTCCGAGACGCCTGCGACGATCCGCCGGCCGGCGCCGCTGGTCGGCCAGCATACCCGCGAGATCCTGCGGGAATTCGGCTATGCGAACGAGCAGGTCGACGCCTGGCTCGCGTCCGGGGTCGCGTATTCGGACCCGGCCCCTGAATAGGGTGGGCAAGCATCATTCATGTGAACCGAACAATGTTTGTTCCATGGTCATGGCGATCGTGTCAGGGCGACCTACGCAGCGTGGACCGGACCCGGCGTGAGTGTCCACTGCGATGGTATAGGCATACCAATATGGCCAGCGTGGATACGGGGCGCAGAGCATCGTGGTTCTGCGCGGCAAGGAGCCGGAAGGTCGAGGTGCCCTGCGCCAGCCCCGAAATGGTCGTCTAAAGACACTGGCAATCGTTCCGCCCGTCTTCTTTGGTGGCCTCACCATACCGGCGTCCTGGAACTGGGCAGATGCAACCGGATGTGATGTCAGGAAATCTGTCGAATATGCCGCACGGTTACCGATTTCAGCTTCTCGACGTCCTTCATCGCGATGGCATCGACCATCTCGTAGTGTTCCAGGCTCGACTGCTGGATTCGCGCGCGCGTGATCCATTGCGAGACCGGCGCGGAAGACGTGCGCTGCCGGATCTCGGCTATAAGGTTCACCAGCTCGACATTGCCGCAAAGCGATAGCAAGGTGTGGTGAAACGCCAGGTTGGCTTCATAAAGATCGATCGTCGTTCCATTCAGAATGACGGAATCAAATCGGTCGGCGAGCTGTCGCAATTCCGCGACCGCATCCGCGGTGGCATTCTCGACGATCTTTTCCGCAACACCGGTTTCAAGCAATATGCGGATCTCGCTGACCTGCCGCGCGCGATCCCCGTCCGGCTCGAAGACGTGATAGCCCCTGTTCGGGACATGCTCCACGATCCTTTTCTGCGTCAAGCGGTCCAGCGCGCGCCGAACATCCGGCCTGCCGCAACTGTACCGCCTCTCGAGATCGATCTGCTTCAGCCATGATCCCGGGGCAAGGACGCCCGTCTGGATGTCGTGGAGGATGAGGTCCGTCACGTCGACGGTCTGCACCGCCTCGCTTTCCTTCGGCTTCATCGTCTTCATCCGCCCCAATCTCCCATAGCGTCGAGCCCCAATGTGCTTCGTGCGAAAATATAATCGGCGCAGGCTCTTGCGTAAATCCAAAATCGGAGCATAAATTGGTGCCAATTTTGGATAACATTGAAATCGAGGCGGATCGATGAAGAATGCGGATGCGGTTTGGGCGCTGGTTGACGAAAAGGGGCCGGCCTTTGCGGCTCTTAGCGACCGCATCTGGGACACGCCTGAAACGAACTACGAGGAGTACCGCTCGAGCGCCGAGCAGGTCGCAATGCTGGAGGCGGAAGGTTTCCGCGTCGAGCGCGGCATCGCGGGCATGCCCACCGCCCTCATGGGCGAGGCCGGCGAGGGCGGTCCGGTCATCGCCATCCTCGGCGAATTCGACGCTCTGCCCGGCCTCAGCCAGGAAGCGGGCGTCGCGGAAGAGCGGCCGATGGTGGACGGTGGAAACGGCCACGGCTGCGGGCACAATCTGCTGGGGTCCGGCTCCATGCTGGCGGCGGCGGCCGTCAAGGACTACCTGAAGAAGAACGGCCTGCCGGGCCGTGTACGCTATTACGGCTGCCCGGCCGAAGAAGGCGGTTCCTCCAAGGGTTTCATGGTCCGCGCCGGCGTCTTCGACGATGTCGACATCGCCATTTCCTGGCATCCCGCCGCTTTCGCCGGCGTCAACAATCCCCTGTCGCTTGCCTGCAACGAAATCGTGTTCCGCTTCATCGGACGCGCATCGCACGCATCAGCCTCTCCCCATCTGGGACGCAGCGCGCTCGATGCCGTCGAACTCATGAATGTCGGCGTGAATTATCTGCGCGAACACATGCCGTCCACCGCGCGCATCCACTACGCCATCACCGATACCGGCGGCCATGCGCCGAATGTCGTGCAGGCCAGGGCGTCCGTGCGGTATCTCGTCCGGGCGCGGACGCTGCCGGAACTGCTCGAACTCGTGGAGCGGGTGAAGGACGTCGCCCGGGGGGCCGCCCTGATGACGGGAACGTCCGTCAGCGACGCGGTGGTGAGCGGCGATGCCAATCTGGTCGGCAACACGCCGCTGGAGCAACTGATGCACCGCAACCTCGAACGCCTTGGGCCTCCGGAGTTCGACGATGCCGACCGCGATCGCGCGGCGCAATTCCAGCGCACGTTCAGCGATGCCGATATCGCCGCTTCGTTCGGCCGTTTCGGCCTCAAGGTGCGCAAGGGCGTTCCCCTTTGCGACGTGATCTTCCCGCCGGAAAGCGGCGATGGAACGCTGGTCGGCTCGACCGATGTCGGCACGGTCAGCTGGGTGGTGCCGACGGTGCAGATGCGTGGTGCGACCTATGCCGTGGGAACGCCGGGCCATTCCTGGCAGCTCGTCGCCCAGGGCAAGTTGCCGGCCGCGCACAAGGGCATGATCCACGCGGCCAAGGTCATGGCCGGCACGGCGGTCGATCTCCTTGCCGATCCGCAGGAGATCGCCGCCGCCAAGGCCGACCATGCCGCCCGGCTGGAAGGCACGCCCTTCGTCAATCCGATCCCCGACGACGTCAATCCGCCACTGCCGGAGAAGGCCGATGCCTGAGCGTTCCTTCGAGCCGGACCGTGACCGGCTGATGGCCCATATCGGAGAATTCGCCAGGCGTGTGAAACTCTCCGGCACGCCGCAGGAGCGCGAGAGCTTCGCCTATCTCCAGCGGCAGATGGCCTCCTATGGCTATGAGACTCGGATCATCGAGCACGATGCCTATATCAGCCTGCCCGGCGAGGCCCGGCTGAGGGTCGAGGGCGGCGATATCCGCTGCATCACCCATTCCATGTCCGCCTCCAGCCCTGCCGACGGCCTGACGGCCGAGGTCGTCTACGGCGGCGACGGCGGCCCGGTGGATTTCGCCCGCCTCGACGCGCAGGGACGGATCGTTCTGGTCGATGGGATTGCGACCGAAGAGGTCGCAGCGCAGGCGCGCGATCACGGTGCCGCGGGGCTTATTCATGTCAGCCCGAACGAACTGCTCTACGAGATGTGCGTCTCGCCGGTCTGGGGCAGTCCTTCGCAGCTCACCCGCGATCAACTGCCGGCCGCCGTGATCTGCACCATCGCCGCAGAAGCCGGCGCGGCTCTGCGGGAGCGCTGCAAGTCCGGGGAGACCGTCAGCGCAACCATGTGGGCGAGCGTCGACACGGGCTGGCGCAAGACGCCGATCCTCGTCGCGGAGCTCGACGCCTTCGATACGACCGATGCCGAACGGCCCTTCGTCCTGTTCTCCGGCCATCACGATACCTGGCATTTCGGCGTCATGGACAATGGCGGCGCCAACGCCACCATGCTGGAGGCGGCGCGGCTGCTGGCCGAAGGCCGGGGCCGCTGGCGCCGGGGCCTGCGCCTCTGCTTCTGGTCGGGCCATTCCCATGGGCGCTATTCGGGGTCGGCCTGGTATGCGGACGAATATTGGGACGAACTTGACCGGCGCTGCGTAGCGCATGTCAACGTCGATTCCACCGGCGGCGAAGGTGCGGACGTCCTCACCAATTCCGCCGTCATCGACGAGCTGAAGGCGCTTGCCGCCGAGGCCGTGCTGGCGGAGACCGGTCAGGTGCATGCAGGGCGGCGCCACGGCCGGGCGGCCGACCAGTCCTTCTGGGGCGTGGGCCTGCCCTCGATGTTCGGCAGTCTCAGCCATCAGCCGCCCGGGCCGGTCAGGATGCCGACGGCGCTCGGCTGGTGGTGGCACACGCCCCAAGACACCGCCGAGCATATCGATCCCGCCAATCTCGTCCGCGACACGCGCATCGTGCTGCGCGTATTGGACAGGCTGCTGACGGACGAGGTGCTGCCGCTCGACTACGGCGCCACCGCGGCGTCGCTGCAGCGCGAACTCGAACGGATCGGCACCGATCTCGCCGGCCGGTTCGATGTCACGCCGCTGATCGCCGAGGCGCAGCGACTCGGCGAGCTGACCGAGGCGGTCAGGGTGCGAGCGGCCTCGGCGACCGGCGCAGCAGCGCACGCGATCAATCGGGCGCTGATGCGGGTCGCCCGGCTGCTGGTGCCGCTCAACTACACGCAAGGCAACCGCTTCGTTCACGACAGCGCCCTGCCTCATGCGCCCTGGCCGTCGCTCGACGGGCTGCGCGCGCTGGCGGCCGCTGAGGCGGGCGAGGACGTGCTCTTTCATGCCGTGCATGCACGGCAATGCAGGAATCTTGCCGCATACGCATTGCGGGAAGCCAAAGCCGCGCTGGCGGCACTCTAGCCACCAGTGCGATTCAACAGGACCGGACAGAAGGCCGGTTCGAAGAAAGGGGAATTCGAAATGACCAAGCTGGGAATTCTTGCGGCCGTGACCGCAATGGCCCTGTCCGCAGCCGTCGCACCGGCAGGCGCGAAGGACTGGACCCATGTCAAGGTGGGCATCGAAGGCGCCTTCCCGCCATGGAACGCGCTCGACTCCAAGGGCGCTCTCACGGGTCTCGACGTCGAGGTCATCGATGATCTCTGCGCCCGGGCCAAGGTGGAATGCGAGCTCATCACCGGCGAATGGAGTGCGATGATCCCGAGCCTGAACGCCGGCAAGTTCGACCTGATCATGACGCTGGGCATCAATGCCAAGCGCAAGGAAGTGGTGGACTTCACCGTGCCCTATGCCTCGGGTGTCGCCACCTTCATCGTCCTCAAGGATGGCCCTGTCGCCGCGCTGCCCATGGCCGGCGAGCGGCTGAACCTCAATGACAAGGCGACGGCCGATCCGGTGATGGCCGAAATCGGGACCATGCTGAAGGGCAAGACCATCGGCGTCGTCCAGTCGACAAGCCAGGAACAGTTGATCAACGCCTATTTCGGCGAGAGCGTGACGGTTCGCACCTACAAGAATTCCGCCGAGCGCGACCTCGATCTCAAGGCGGGCCGCATCGACGCAGGCTTCGACAGCGGCGTCTACGGCACCTCGATGCTCGCCAAGCCCGGAAACGAGGATCTCGCCATGGCCGGCCCGCTGCTGAAGGGCGCCATGCTGGCAACGGAAGTGGCCATGGGTCTGCGCAAGGGCGAGACCGACCTCAAGGAAAAGTTCGATGCCGCCATCAAGGAGGCGGCCGCCGAAGGGGTCATCAGGAGCCTTTCGGAAAAATGGAGCAAGCTCGACCTGACGCCGTCCTTTGACCAGTAGAGAGGTCGCGCCGCCCCTGCCATCGCGGGGCGGCCCCTCAATGATCGCTGACAGCGTGCGGAAGGATCGCGCATGAATTCACCTGGCTTTTTCGAGATCTTCGGCTTCGGGCCGGACGGCTGGGGCGCCGCGCTTGCCGCCGGCGCCGTGATGACCGTGCTGATCGCCGTATCCGGCTTTGCGATCGGGGCCGTCATCGGCATTTTCGGCGCCTGGGCGAAGATCGCCGGTGGCCCGGCGGCCCGCGCCGTCGCCGGCACCTACACCACCGTCCTGCGCGGCATTCCGGACCTGCTCGTCATCTACCTCTTCTATTTCGGAGGATCGGCCGCCATCTCGGCGGTCGGGCGGCTGTTCGGCAACGAGGGCTTCATCAGCTTCCCCGGATTTCTCGCCGGTGCCCTTGCCGTCGGCGTCACGTCGGGGGCGCAGCACACCGAAGTGTTTCGCGGCGCCTTTCGCGCGGTCCATCCCGGCGAAATCGAGGCGGCGGTCGCGTGCGGCATGCCGCGGATGCTGCGGTTCCGCCGTATCGTTGCCCCGCTCACGCTGCGCCACGCACTGCCTGGCCTCGGCAACGTGTGGCAGGTCGTTTTGAAGGAGTCGGCCCTCGTCTCCATCACCGGCGTCGTGGAACTGCTCCGCCAGTCGCAGATCGGCGCCGGCTCGACCGGAAGGCCGTTCGATTTCTACGTCGTCGCGGCCGCCCTCTATCTCGCGATCTCCACCTTCTCGGGCCTCGCGCTGCAACTGGCCGAAAAGCGCAGCCGGCGCGGAACCGGGAGGGCGTCATGAACTTCGTCTTCATGTGGGAGACCTTCCTGGAGCTCATCGCGGCCGTGCCGACGACGCTCCGGCTGGCGGTGACGGCCGTGGGTCTCGGCGCCGTGCTGGCCTTGCTGCTCGCGCTTTGCCGCACGTCCGGCCTGCGCATCCTCGACTGGCCGGCGCGCTTCTACATCTACGTCTTCCGCGGTTCGCCGCTCCTGGTGCAGATCTTCCTGATCTACTACGGTCTCAGCCAGTTCCCCGAAGTGCGCCACAGCGTCGTCTGGCCGATCCTGCGGGAGCCCTACTGGTGCGCCGTCATCGCGCTGATGATGAACACGGCCGCCTATTCGGGCGAGATCATCCGCGGTGGGCTGCTTTCGGTTCCGCAGGGGCAGATCGAGGCGGCGCGGGCCTGCGGCATGTCCCGGTTCCTCGCCTTCCGGCGCATCGTGCTGCCGCTCGCCATCCGTCAGGCGCTGCCCGGCTACGGCAACGAGATGATCTCCATGGTGAAGGCCACTTCGCTCGCCTCGATCATCACGATCATGGAGATCACCGGCGTGGCGGCCAGGATCATTTCCGAGACCTACCGGGCGATCGAGGTCTTCCTTGTCGCCGGTGCCATCTATCTCGCCATCAACTTCGTCCTGACGCGCTGCGTCGCGTTCCTCGAATACCGGCTGAGCGGCCATCTGCGCCAGCCCCTGCCAACCCGATTGCGGGAGACTGGAGACAGCCCATGACCATGTCCGAAATCCCGTCCGAACCCGTGGTGGTCGTGAAGGACCTTCACAAGAGCTTCGGCGCCGTCAAGGTGTTGAAGGGCATCTCCCTCGACGCACACCAGGGCGAGGTGATCTCGATCCTCGGATCGTCCGGCTCCGGCAAATCCACGCTGCTTCGCTGCATCAACATGCTGGAGACGCCCGATGCGGGAACCATCACGGTGGCGGGCGAGACGATCCGCCTCGTTCCGGCGGCGCACGGCAGGAGCCGGCCCGCCGACCAGCGGCAGGTCGACCGGATCCGTACCGGTCTTGGAATGGTGTTCCAGAGCTTCAATCTTTGGACCCACAAGACGGTCCTCGAAAACCTGATCGAAGCGCCGATCCATGTGCAGAAGCGAGCGCGTGCGGAATGCATCGAGGAGGCGGAGGCGCTCCTGGAGAAGGTCGGCATCGCCGAGAAGCGGAACGCCTATCCGGCGCATCTGTCCGGCGGCCAGCAGCAGCGGGCCGCCATTGCCCGCGCGCTCGCCATGCGGCCGAAGGTCATGCTGTTCGACGAGCCGACCTCGGCGCTCGACCCGGAGCTGGTCGGCGAGGTGCTGCGCGTCATGCGTGCTCTGGCCGAAGAGGGACGCACCATGCTGGTCGTCACCCACGAGATGGGGTTCGCCCGGGACGTCTCGAGCCGCGTCGTGTTCCTGCACAAGGGCGAGATCGAGGAGCAGGGAACGCCGGCGGATGTCTTCGGCAACGCCCGTTCCGAGCGCTTCCGCCAGTTCATCAGCAAATAACCAATCACTGCATCGAAACGAAAAGGGGAATTCAATGCACAAACATGCAATCGTCCTGGCAGCGACGCTGGCCGTCGCCGCCGCCTTTGCGCCGGCCGCATCGGCCGGGGACAAGATCACCATCGCCACCGAGGGCGCCTTCCCACCCTACAATCTCACGCGTCCCGACGGCACGCTCGATGGCTACGACGTCGAGCTGGGCAACGACCTTTGCGCCCGCATGAAGATCGAATGCACCTTCGTCGCCCAGGCCTTCGACGGCATGATCCCGGCGCTCACCGCCGGCAAGTTCGACGCCATCATGGCCGGCATGTCCGCCACCGACAAGCGCAAGGAAATCATCGACTTCTCCATTTCCTATGGCAGCACCGGCCAGTCGTTCGCCACGCTGAAGGGAAGCCCGCTCGCGGATCTGCCGATGAAGGGCGAACTCTTCTCGCTGGCGACCAACGAAGCCGGCGCGCGCAAGGCCGCGGAGGAGCTGAAGCCGCTGCTCAAGGGCAAGGTCATCGGCGTGCAGACCGCATCCATCGCCGCCCGCTTCATCAATGAATACCTGAAGGACGCGGTCGAGGTCCGCGAATACAAGACCACCGAGCAACATGATCTCGACGTGATCGCTGGCCGTGTCGATCTCACCATGGCCTCGATGGGGTACCTGGTGACCGCAGTCGAGAAGCCGACCAATTCCGACATGGTCATCGCCGGTCCGCGATTCCAGGGCGGCATGCTCGGTGCCGGCAGCTCCGTGGGCCTGCGCAAGGAAGACACTGCCCTCAAGGCCAGGTTCGACGGAGCCATCGAAGCGGCAATAGCCGACGGCACCATCAAGCGCCTGTCGGAAAAGTGGTTCGGCTTCGATCTGACACCGCAATAACGTCCATCATCGATTTCCCGATCACCGCCGCAAATGGTGGTGATCGGCGTCACGCTCTGGATCGCTGAAGCCGGGTTTTCCGGCAATGGAGGCCCGGCGACTTTTCCACCTGCGCGTTCAAAGATATTCCTTGAAGAAATCCAGCACCGCCTTGCGCATATGCGCTGTTTCCCGGTGGCCGGTACCTGCTTCGCTGAGGAGCGCAAGCCGATCGGAGGCCGCAGCGCGAAAATAGGCGCCGGCCGTCTGCCGGAAGGCACGTTCGACGGCAAGTGGCGGCGTCAACGGGTCTTCCGAGCCGATGCAGACGAGCTGCGGGCGCGGCGCCACGAGGCCGGCGATTTCACCGGTGGAGGTCTCCGCCAGGAGGCCGGGCATGGTGAGATAGTGGCCGTGCAGGTCGTGCGCGCCGGTTTCCACGAGCGTTGCGAAATCGGTGTAGCAGCAGAGATGGGCGACGGCGGCGATGCGCGTGTCCAGGGCGGCGAGGAAATAGGCGAGCGTTGCGCCCATGGAAAGGCCCGTCATGCCGATGCGGGCGGGGTCGACATCTGGTCGGGCCGCAAGCCAGGCAAGGGCGGCGGCCTGTTCGCCGAGCATCTGGCCGCACAGCGTCCGCCCCTGCCAGAGCGCGGCCTTCACCGCCGCGCTTTCCGTGATGTTTGCGCGCTCGCCAAAGGTCGGCATGTCGATGGAGAGCGTCACATAGCCCTCGCGTGCCAGCACCGGCCCCGGCGGATTGAGCAGGGCAGGGCGACCCTCCGTCAGTTCGCTTGCGCCCACCTCATATCTGTTGCCATGGGCATGAGCGTAGAGGATGGCGGGATGCGTGCCTTCGTGCGAAAGCGGCCGCGTCAGAAGCCCGCGTACCGGTGTGCCTTCGGGCAGGCGGAAGCGCAGGCGCTCGACAGCATGGTCCTCGCGCGTTTCGACAAGGCTTTCCTCCAGCCGCAGTTCGGTTTCGGCAAAGCCGGTGAGCAGCCGGAGCCGCTCGGAGGAGATCGTCATGATGCGTGCCTACCGAATGAGCCAGCCGCCGTCGACGGGCAGCACCGTTCCGGTGACATAGCCGGCGGCGGGGGAGGCGAAGAACAGCACCGCCGCGTCGAGATCGCCGGGCGTGCCCCAGCGGCCCATGGGAATGCGGGCGGAAATCTGGGCGTTGCGGTCCGGGTCGCCGCGCAGCGCCTCGGTGTTGTCCGTCGCCATGTAGCCGGGCGCGATGGCGTTGACGGTGATGCCGTGCGGGGCAAGCTCGTTCGCCATCGCCTTGGTGAGGCCGGCAATGCCGTGTTTGGAGGCGGTGTAGGCGGGCACGCGGATGCCGCCCTGGAAACTGAGCATGGAGGCGACGTTGACGATGCGGCCGGGCCGTTTCGTCGCCACCATGTGGCGGGCGGCGGCCTGCGACAGCCGGAAGACGGCCGTCAGATTGACGTCGATGACGCTGTTCCAGTCGTCCTCCGAATACTCGAGCAGGTCGGCCCGGCGGATGATTCCGGCATTGTTGACGAGGATGTCCACGCCGCCGGCCGTCGAGACGGCCTCGACGAGGACGGCGCCGGCATCGAACGGTTTGGAAAGATCGACCGTCATGGCATGGAAGCGGCGGCCCATCGCGGCCACCCGTTCCGCCGTCTCGGGCATGGCGGAAGAACCGAGGGCGACGATGTCGGCGCCTGCTTTTGCAAGCGCCAGCGCCATGCCCTGGCCGAGGCCGGTGCGCGCGCCGGTGACGAGCGCGACCTTGCCGGTGAGGTCAAACAGCGTGTTCAAGGCGCAGCCCCCTTTCGTCGAAGAGGTGGATCGGCGCTGCGGCGAGCGACAGCTCGATGCTTTGGCCCGGCGCAAGGTCATGCTGGCCCGGCGCGACGACGAGGATCTTCTGGCCGGCGAGATCGGCATGCAGCACGGTCTCGGCGCCGAGCGCCTCGACGAGCGTGAGTTTTGCCGAAAGGCTGCTTTCGCTGCGGCCGAGCGTGATGTGGTGCGGGCGCGCGCCGACGGTCACGCGCGAACCCGCCTTGCCGGCGATGCCGGTCGAGGGCAGTTCCAGCTTCTGGCCGCCGGCGAGCGCCACGACGCTCCGGCCCGCCCCCGATGTCTCCACCGTGCCGTCGAGGAAGTTCATGTGCGGCGAGCCGATGAAGCCGGCGACGAAACGGTTGGCGGGGCGGTTGTAGAGGTCGAGCGGCGTGCCGACCTGCTCGATGCGCCCGGCGCGCAGCACGACGATGCGGTCCGCCAGCGTCATGGCCTCGACCTGGTCGTGGGTGACATAGATCATCGTGGCGGAGAGGCGGGCGTGGAGGGCGGCAAGCTCGGCGCGGGTGGAGCCGCGCAGCTCCGCGTCGAGGTTCGACAGCGGCTCGTCGAGCAGGAAGGCGACGGGACGGCGCACGATGGCGCGGCCGATGGCGACGCGCTGGCGCTGGCCGCCCGAGAGCTGGCCCGGCCGGCGGTCGAGATAGGCCTCGATCTCCAGCATGCGCGCGGCTTCCCCGATGCGCGCGGCGATCTCGTCCTTCGGCATGCGGGTGTTTTCGAGGCCGAAGGCGAGGTTCTGGCGCACGCTCATATGCGGGTAGAGCGCGTAGGACTGGAAGACCATGGCAAGGCCGCGGTCGGCGGCCGGCACGGTGTTGACCACCTTGCCGTCGATAGCGAGATCGCCGCTGGTCGGCCGGTCGAGGCCGGCGATCATGCGCAGCAGCGTGGACTTGCCGCAGCCCGACGGGCCGACGAAGACGACGAACTCGCCGTCCTCGATCTCCAGGTTGACATCGTGGATGACGTCGACGGCGCCGAACGATTTCTTCACGTTGGTGAGCTTGATATGGCCCATGGTGCCCCCCTTATTTCAGCCCGGTGCCGGCGATGCCGGTGGTGATGAAGCGCTGCAGGAAGATGAAGACCAGCACGACCGGGATCATGGTCACGACGGTCATGGCGAGGATGAAGTGCCACTGCACGTTCAGTTCGCCGGAATAGATGCTGAGGCCGACCTGCAGCGTGTAGAGCTCCTTGCGCGAGAGCACGATGAGCGGCCACAGGAAGTCGTTCCAGCGCCAGACGACGGAGAAGATGGCGAGCACCGCCAGCGCCGGCGCCGTCAGCGGCAGGATGATGCGCCAGTAGATCTGCCATTCGGAGGCCTTGTCCATGCGCGCGGCGTCGACCAGTTCGTCCGGTATGGTGAGCATGTACTGGCGCAGGATGAAGACGCCTGTCGGCGTCGCCACCGTCGGCAGGATCACGCCCCACAGATTGTTGAAGAGACCGAGCGCCGACACGATGGAATAGAGTGGCACCATGATGACGGAGAGCGGCACCATCAGCGTGGCGAGGATCAAAAGCATCGCCAGCGTGCGGCCGCGGAACTCGTATTTGCTGAGTGCGAAGGCCGCCATGGAATTGACGACGAGCGTGATCAGCGTCGCCGTCACCGTCACGAAGACGGAGTTCCAGAGGTAGCGCACGAAATCGAAATGGGTGAAGGGCTCGGTGTAGTTGTCCGTGGCGAAGGACATTTCCCGGACCGGCATGCGCTTGGCGATGTTGACCTTGACGATCTCGCCGGGGTTCTTGGGATCGACCATCTGGCTGACGACGCCGATGCGGCGCACTTCCGCCAGCACCGCCGTCGAGCCGTCCTCCAGCGTCGCCTCGTAGAGGTCGAGCGGCTTGTCGTAACCTTCGACCGTCACCTTCTGCGTGACATAGGGCAGGATGGTGGGCGGGAATTCGGCAAGGGCCGCCGGCGACTTGAAGGAAGAGCCCACCAGCCAGACGGCGGGGCCGAACATGATGAGAAGACCGCCGATGAGCCAGGCCCAGGTGACGATATCGGTCCAGTGCCAGCCCTTGCCGCCCCTGCGGCGCGTGAGGAAGCGTATCATCCCGCTCATTTTCGGCCTCCCTTCTTTTCGGAGCGGCCGAGGCCGAGCTGGAGCAGTGTGAGCACGACGAGCACGGCGCCCATGAGGATGGAGGCGGCGGCGGCAAGGCCGGGATTGCGCAGTTGCGCGGCAAAACCCGTCTCGTAGATGTACTGCGTGAGATAGAGCGTGCTGGTGCCAGGCCCGCCGCCGGTCAAGACGTAAACCTCATCGAAGATCTGTACGGCGCGGATGAGAACGAGCACGACGACGACGAGGAGGTTGGGCATCAGGAGCGGCAGCGTGATGCGCCAGAAGGCGCGTGCCGGCCGGGTGCCGTCCATCTCGGCGGCCTCGTAGAGGTCCTTCGGGATCGCCTGCAGGCCGGCGAGCAGGATGAGCGTGTAGAAGCCCATATGCGCCCAGATCGACACGCCGATGGTGGCGGCGAAGGCCCAGTTGCGGTCGTTGAGCCAGACATAGGGATCGAAGCCGAGGCTGTAGAGTCCGAAATTGAGGAGGCCCTGGCGCTGCAGGATCCACTTCCAGATGAGACCGACGACGACGGGCGAGAGCAGCACGGGGAAGAAGAACACCGCCCGCCAGAAGCTGCGCGCGGCAAGGTCGCGGTTGAGGATGAGGGCCGTGACGAGCGAGACGAGGATCATCAGCGTGACCTGGAGCACGACGAACCAGGCGGTGTTCTTCACCGCGGTCCAGAACGTGTCCTCCACGCAACTGCCCGGTTCCAGATAGCTGCCGCAATCGAAGAGGCGCGCATATTGCCCGGCCCCGACGAAGGAGCGGTCGGGCAGGAAGAGCGCGGTGCCGCCGGTCATCGAATAGGCGAAGTTGATGAAGAAGGGCAGGAGCACGAAAATGCCGAAGATCAGCATGTTCGGCATCAGGAAGAAGGCCGCCATGCCGCCGATGCCGCTCACGCGCTGCAGCCAGCGCAGCGGCGCATCGAGAATGCCCATGAGGAAATGTATCGGCGCCAGCACGATCGCGCCCAGGCCGGATTTGCCGGAATTGTCCGTTCTCATTCTGTCCCTCCCATGCCGGTGGCGCCGCCCGGCAGGGCCGGGCGCCATCTGCGGCGCGCGACGGGGGAGGCGCCCCGCCGCAGATGGCGGCTTCATGCCGCCGGCATCGCGTTTCCGCGCCTGTCCTGCCGGCGGCGCGCGGTCCGGCCCTTAGAGGCCGGAATCCTTCACCTTGGCGGCGATATCGGCGTCGATGCGGGTGAAGGCTTCCTCCACCGGCATTTCGCCGGCCGCCGCCTGGCTGATGCGCGTCACCATGGCCCCGTAGAACGTATCGGACCAGAACCAGCCCGGCAGCTTCTGGGCGAGCTCGGAGAGCGAGCCGGTCGCCGCGACGAAGGCGTTGAGCGCTTCCTTTGCCTGCGCGTCGTCGGTCTTGAAGTCGAGGCCCTTGGCGAGCAGTCCCTTGTGCGCGGGCAGGAACAGCGTGCGCTCGGAGAATTCCTTCACGATGTCTTCGCGGGCGAGGTAGTCCATGACCTTGGCGACTTCGGCCGGGTTCCTGGTGTACTTGATCGCCACCAGGCCCGCGCCACCCGGCATGCCGGTGCAGTTGACAGGGCCGCAGGGGCTGCCCGTTGCCACCCAGTCGAAGTTCGAGCCGATCTTCGTGGAGAAGTTCGGCACCTGCCAGGAGCCGGAATAGTAATAGGCAAGCTGGCCGTTGATGAAGTCGTCGGCGGCCGCGCGATAGGTGGAGCCGGCCGCAGAGACCCAGACGTCCTTGCTCATCGTGCCGTCCTCGATCCAGCCGACGAACGTCTTCAGGAAGTCCTTGGCGCCCTGGTCGAGGAGAGCGGGCTTGCCGTCGGTGCCGATATAGTTCGCGCCATAGGCAAGGACCGGGCCGGTCAGGCGGTGGCCGGAGCGGTCGAGCGCCATGGCGAAGGGCACCTGCTGGTTCTCGGCGACCTGCTTGGCGGCCTTCGCCCAGTCGTCCCAGGTGGCGTCCTTGCCTGGAATGGCGACGCCCGCCTGCTCGAACAGCGTCTTGTTGGCAAAGCCGCCGGCGAGCGTGATCTGCGTCATGAAGCCGGAGATCTGGTTGGAGCCGTCAGGGCGCATCCAGTCGGCCTGCGCACCGAAATTCTCGTCCCAGTAGGCGGCGTCGGCGACGAGCGGGCGCAGGTCGAGCCAGTGCTGGCTCTGGGCCTTGAGGTTGGTGACGCGCGCGATGTCAGGACCGTCGCCCGCTTCGAGCTGCACCGGAAGCTGCTCGCGCACCACGCTGTAGGAAACGTTGTCGAGGATGACGTTGATTCCCGGATTCTCCTGCATGAAGCGATCGAGGAGATCCTTCAGGACCTCGCCTTCGACGCCGTCGGAATACCACATGATGCGCACGTCGCCGGCCAGCGCCGACGTGGATGCCAGAAGCCCGACGGCCAGCGCCGCCAGAATGGTCTTGGTCTTCGTCATGGTCGTTCTCCTCCTGAAAGCGGGCCTCCCGCCCGCTGCGTTCGAAGCCGCCTGCCTCATGCAGGCGGGTATGCCGGCTAAGCTGCCGATAACATCGTCGCCGTGCCGGCGACGGTGAATGTCTTGGGCACGATGGTGCGGCCTTCCGCCTCGGCCGAGCCGTCGGCGCGGAACCGCACGGTGCCATAGTCGGGATCCTCGATGACAAGCGTGCCATCGGCCTCCTCCTGCACGAGAAGCGCCGAGAACCGGTTCTCGACGGCCGCAAGGCCCGGGGCCTCGCAGACGCGTACGATCCAGCGTGTCCTGCGGCCATGCAGGCGCAGTTCCGCATTGGTCGAGGGACCTTCCTTCACGCTCTCGAAGGGCGCGTTGCCCTTGAGGAACAGTGCGCCGCCGCCGCTGCGGGCAAGGGCGATATTGCCGGAAACGCGGCTCTCGTCGAATTCGGCGACCGGGAACCAGGCGTGGCTGAAATCGGCCTGTTCGTCGACCGTGGTGAAATCGAGCACGGCGAGGCCGCGATACTGGTGGGTACGCGGGACAGCGCCGCAGCCGCCCCAGTAGGACGGGCGGCCATAGCCGAACTGGATCGTCTCGCCGGGATGGTTGATCCAGACGGCGGCCTCCGGTCGCTCGCCGATGCGAAGATGCAGCACCGTTTCCTGGTAGCCCCACTCGTCCCAGCGGTAATGGGCGGCCGAGCCCATGGCGAAGGCGCGGCCCTTGTAGTGATAGAGCGTGGCAAAGCGGTTCTCGCCCTGCGCGAAGCACCACTCCTGATGCTCTTCGCCGCGATGGTTGGCGATTGCCGCGAACGCCTCGGGCACAACGAGGCCATGGTCGCGCAGGCACACGGCAAGCTGGGGCAGCGCATGGACGCGCCGCCCGTACCAGCCGCGCCCCCAGAGCAGGCGCGCGACCGCGGAAAGCTCCAGCGAGCGACCGGCGCAGAGCGTGTGTTCGTAGGAGCGCCCCTGCGCCGCCGTGACCATGCCGTGATGGGCCGAGCGCGCGATGATCTCGCAGAGCCGCACGATGCCCTTGCGGGCGCGTTCGGCGATGTCGGCGTCGGGGGCGAGGGCGGCAAGCGCCGTCAGGCCCTTGAGGTCGATCGGGAAATAGGGGGCGGAGTTGAATTCCGCCATTTCCCAGACCTCGAAATGATCAAGCCAGGCACGCACCCGCGCGGCACCGACGGCGCGCTGCTCCGAGCCCCTGCGGCCGGAGCGCACGAAGGTTTCTTCCGGCAGCAGGTTGCCGGCAAGATAGGCCGAGGTGTGGAAGAGCAGCGCGTGGTTTTCGGAGAAATACCACTGCACGTCATTGCCCGGCTCGTCCATCCAGTAGCGGAAGCCGAGGATGGCGCGGTCGATGCGCGCGCGGGTCGCCGCGCCGATGGCGCTGCCCCAGGTGGTGCGCGACCAGATCAGCGGCACCAGCGAGAAGTCGGCGCAGTCGTGGCAATCCTCGATGGAGGGCAGGATCTCCTCGATCATCGCATCCGTATCCGCCCCGCCGCGGCCGCTCGCGAGGCGCGCGAAAGCGCGCACCGTGTCGCGCTCGGAGAATTCCGAAATCTCGTCGAGGGTTTCCGCGATGCGGGCGGCAAGCGAGGCGGGCGCTTCGCCCTGGCGCTTCGTGTGGCAGATCTCCACGCCGATCGAACGCGCCGCGACGAAGCCGTTCGCATCGAGCGTCACGCGAAAATGGCGGAAGTCGGCGGGCATGGCGCTTGAAGAGCCGACACGCAGATGGGTCTCGCCGGCCTTCAGCGTGAAACCGTAGTCGAGGCGCTCCGTGGACATGAAATCGCCCTCGACCGCGACGTCGACGCGCACGTCCGTCGGCAGGGGGGCGGCGAAGATCAGCGTCATGTCGCCGTCGAAATAGGCCGGCCGGTCGAAATGCATGCCGTCGAGCGCGGCTTCCACCACCTCCACGGCATGGCCGGCGCAGGGCACCGGCACGGCAACAGCGGCCTTCGGGCCGGAGAGATAGTCGAGCTGGATGAAGTAGCGGGCGTCACGCTCGGCCAGATCGTCGAAGAACAGGACGATCTCGTTGAGGCCGGCCGTCAGCGGCAGGTCGAATTCGGCCTTGGCTTCGAGGTTGCGGCTGTAGGGCGCCATCCAGCCGGCTTCCGCGCCGTTCAGGAAGACGACGGCGCCGCCGCAGGTGCCGAGACGCACCTTGGCCGTGCCGGCGGTGTCCGCCTCGATGAAGGTCCGCGCCCAGGTGGCAAGGCGTGTCGGGCGGAACCAGAAGCCGGAGAGGTCGAGCCGCGGCGAGCCGAAGGGCAGCCACCAGCGGGCGGCGTTGAAGGCGCCGCGCACATCCGGCCGGGCGCCGCGATAGCGCTCGGCGAAGACGGTGCGGCAGGGATATTCGTGCGGAATGAAGTTCTTGTGCTTGGTCAGGAAGAAGAAGGGGTCCATCTCGCCCTTCATCGGCTGGTCCGGCACGTCGAAGCGCTCCTCGGCAATCGCGCCGAGCTGCCAGTAGCGGATGGCCTCGCCCGCAAGGAGGGGCTTCCTCATATGGAAGGTCGTATCGGTCATTTCAGCTCAGCCACGGCTACGGGGGAAACGTCGTTGTATTCCTGATTCTCGCCGGTCATGCCCCAGACGAAGGCATAGGGACCGGTGCCGGCGCCCATATGGATCGACCAGGCGGGCGAGAGCACCGCATCGCCATTGGCGACGACGAGGTGACGGGTTTCCTCGGGCCGGCCCATCATGTGCATGACGCGGTCTTCCGGGGCGAGGTCGAAGTAACAATAGGCCTCCATGCGCCGTTCGTGCAGGTGCGGCGGCATGGTGTTCCACGCGCTGCCCTCGGCAAGATCGGTGATGCCCATCAGGAGCAGGCAGGAGGGCGAGACCTCCGGGTGGATATACATGGCGAGCCGGCGCTTGTTGGAGCGCCTGGTATCGCCAAGATCCAGCGGCTTCGCCTCCTTACGGGTGATCAGCCGGTGCGGGAAATCGGTGCCGGCGGGCACGGAGTTCATGTAGAAACGGGCCGGCACATCCGCCGACAGGCTGGAGACGACGATCTCCCGGGCACCGCGGCCGACATAGAGCACGTCGCGGTTTTCCAGCGTGAAGGTCTCGCCGTCCACCGCGATGGTGCCCGTGCCGCCGAGATTGGCGATGCCCATCTCGCGGGCGGAGAGCAGGTAAGGCGTGCCGATATCCTCGCCGGAGCCGAAGGCAAGGCGGGTTTCCACCGGCATCGCGCCGCCAAGGATGAGGCGATCGACATGGGTATAGGCGAAGTTGACCCGGTCGGCGGCAAAGAGGTCCGTCATCAGGAACGCGTCGCGCAGGCGCTGCGTGTCGTAGCCCTTCACGTCATCCGGCGCCGCGCCGTAGAGTACCTTCATCGTCATGCTGCCTGTCCTTCTTTCTCGACATGTTCCAGTGCCTCGGCAAGGCAGAGGATGGCCAACGCCTGGCCGTAGCCGGTCGGCTGGATCGGGATGTCCTTGTAGAATTGCAGATCGTGGCCCATGCGCGTGCCGTAGGAGACGTTCAGCACCGTGCCGCTTTCATCGATATTGTCCATCACCGCTTCGAGCGCCTTCATGCCCGCCGCGCGCCAGGCCGGCGTGCCGAGGCCGAGGCGATAGCCCTTGAGCAGGCCGTAGCCGATGCCGGCGGTCGCCGAGATTTCCTCGTAGGAAGAAGCGTCGTCCAGCAGCGTGCGCCAGGCGCCGGAAGGCGCCTGAAGGGTGAGCAGCGCATCGACCTGCGCGACCAGGACACCTTCGAGGAACTGCCGCACCGGGCGGTCGAGTTCGGCAAGGTCGAAGAGGTCGAGCACGCCGGCCGTGATCCAGGCATTGCCGCGCGCCCAGCGGGCACGGGCGAAATTGTGCCGGCCGTCGAAGGTCCAGCCGTGGAACCAGAGGCCGGTCTCGGGATCGGCGAGATAACGCGCATGGACGAGGAACTGGCGGGAGGCTTCGTCGACCAGTTCGCGCCGGCCGCTCGCCTGTCCGTAGGAGGCCAGGAACAGCGCGACCATGTAGAGCGTGTCGTCCCACAGTTCGTTGTCGTTGACCTTGTCGGAGACGTGGTGCTCGAAGCCGCCTTCCGGCGTGCGGCCCATTTCGGAGAGCACGCGGTTCGCCCAGGCGTCCAGCACCGGCTGCCAGCGCGGGTCGCGGGTCCTGGCCCAGAGCAGCGAGAGACCGAGCATCGGGGCGGTCGTGTTGACGTTGAGGGTCGGAAGCCCCGCGGCGATCTGGGAGGAATACCAGTCCTCGACGCGCATACGCAGGTCTTCGCGCCCGGTCAGCAGCCAGAGGCGCACGAGGCCGTAGAGACCGACGCCCTGCGGCCATTCCCAGCTGTCGAAACTGATATAGTCGCCGGCCGTGCCGTCGAGGTTCGGTTCATGAAAACGGCCGCTATGCTTGAGGCCGGTCATGCCGGCGACAAGGCGATCGAGTCCGGTGCTGATGTCATGGCCCGTAAGGCCCATGGCGCTCCTCCCTGCGGTCACCGATGGACGAATTGGGGTCGATAATGCATGGTGATTTTTCTTGCGCAATCTGAAAATTTTTCTCATGATCAGGCGCAAGAGAGGTGCGCGGTGACCGTCAAACCATTGCCCGGCAAACGGGGAAAGAAGAGCAGGAAGGTCCGGCTGGAGGACATCGCCGAGCGCTGCGGCGTCTCGCTCAGCACGGTTTCCCGGGCGCTTGCGGGTGAAAAGGGCGTCCGCCCGGAAATCCGCCAACTGGTGCTGGAGGCGGCCAAGACGGCGAACTACGTCATGCCGACGGCAGTGGCCGGGCAGAAGGTCATCCTCGCCGCCTCCAGCGCCGCGATGATCGACTACGTGCGCAACCAGTTCACGCTTTACGTACTCGACGGCCTGAAGGAGCGGGCGCAGGCGCTCGGCCTGGAAATCATCACCCGCCCCATCGCCGACAAAAGCGAGGAACTGTCGCTCTTGAAGGAGGCGAAGGACGATCCGGAAATCCTCGGCCTTCTGTTCCTCACCGTCGACGACGAGGCGCTGCTTGCCGCCACACGCGGCTTCGAAAAACCGGTGGTGCTGCTCAACGGCGACGACCCGTTCATGCGGCTGTCGAGCGTGACACCGTGCAACCGGTCGAGCGCGCGGCTTGCCGCCGACCATCTGATCGGTCTTGGCCATCAGCGCATCCTCTTCCTCATGCGGCCCGGGCGGCGCACCATCGAGCGCCGCTTCGAGGGCTGGCGGGACGCGCTGCTCCATCGCGGCATTTCCGTCGATCCCGATCTGGTCGTGCCGGTCGATGACTGGTTGCCGGAACTGGCGACGCAGGCCATCGTTTCCCGCATCGGGAAGCGCGGCCTGGATTTCACCGCTGTCCTTGCGGCCGGCGACAGCCTTGCCGTCGGCGCGATGCTGGGCATCCAGCAGATGGGTTATGGCGTGCCGCGCGACGTCTCGGTGATGGGCATGGACGACCTGCCGCAGGCCGCATTCCTCAACCCGCCCCTGACGACGATGCACATTCCGATGCGGGAAATCGGCTCGTCGGCCCTTGACCTCCTGCGCGACAGCCTTTCCAGTCTGCCGTTTCCGCCCCGAAGGCTGGAGCTTGCCTGCCATCTGGTGGAACGTTCGTCCACCGGACCGGCTTCCAGACAAGCTGCAAAACCAAGGCCTGCAGATGGGAACAAGGCATCTTGAGGCGATTTAGTCTCAGCTTTGCGGGGAGCCTGCGACGTCAGGTCTTTGAGATCGTCTCACGCCCAAAACGCTGAATGAGAAAATCGAGAAAGACACGGATTTTCGGAGCCACGTGCTGACGTGAGGGATAGACTGCAAAATGCGTGATCTCCGCCGTCGCCCAGTCAGTCAGCACCGTTTCCAATCGCCCCTCCTGAATGTCGTTCTCGACGTAGGGACGCGGGATCAGGCTGATGCCAAAGCCCGCGCGCAGCGCATCCCGCACAGCAAGGCTGGAGGATACCGAGTAGCGTGCCTTGACCGGAATGCGTTCGGTCTGGCCGTCCCTTGTGAACTCCCAGACATCGGCGTTGCCTCCATAGGGAAAGCGGATGTGATGCAGAGCCTTGAGGTCGGAAGGCGTCTGCGGTTTTCCGTGCGTTTCGAAATAAGCGGGAGCTGCGCACAGCACATGCGGCATTACCCCGAGCTTCCTCGCGATCAGGCTTGAATCTTCAAGGTTGCTATAACCCCGAATGGCGAGATCGAAGCCTTCGCGGACGATATCCACGCGGCGGTCATCGAGATGGAGTTCAAGGCTGAGATCGGGATAGCGCGAGAGGAATTCGGGGACCGCTTCTGACAGGCGGACTAGCGCGACGGTCATCGGGGCGCTGACCCGCAGCGTGCCGACGGGCGACGATTTCGCGGGCGAAAGCGCTGCTTCGGCTTCGATCAGGGCATCCAGGCCCCGCGTGACATGGTCGAGGTAGGTCTTGCCCTCTTCGGTCAGCGCCATGCGCCGCGTGGTCCGGTTGATCAGCCGCACGCCCAGATGCGCTTCCAGCTCTGCCACGTTCTTGCTCACCGCGGGAGGTGAAAGACCGAGCTTCCGGCCCGCTTCGGCAAAGCTGCCCAACTCGGCCACATGCCGAAACACCTGCAAGGCCGTATACCGATCCACTCTATTCTTTCCTATTGGATATGAATATCTTTCAAAATTACCATATTATGATCCAGTATGGAATTCTTTATCTCCATGGAAAAGAAATTTCGCCAGGAGATACCAATGCACCATCCAGCAATTGACCTGATCGAGCGACGTGTTTCCGCCAATCGCTTCGATCCATTACATTCCCTGACGAACACCGAGATCGAAGGCCTCGTGCGGCTTGCAACGCGCGCGCCCACGGCCTTCAACCTTCAGAACTGGCGTTTCATTGCCGTCCGGAAAGCGGAGGCCAAAGCGAAACTGCGAGACCTCGCCTATGGTCAGGTCAAGGTTTCCGACGCCGCTGTAACCTTCATCATCTGCGGCCAGTCGCCCGATCACGAGAGCCTTGGCGAGCGACTGCGGCCCTTTGTCGAAACCGGCCTGATGCCGGAAGCGATGGCTTCGGGATGGCAAGAAACCGCCCGTGCCAAATATGCCGCCGATAGCGAAGCGAGTCGCGATGAAGCCATCCGCTCGGCAACCCTCGGGACGGCAACGCTGATCTACGCAGCCGAGGCCATGGGGCTCGCGTCAGGCCCGGTGAGCGGGTTCGACGCTGCCGCCGTTTCTCGCGAGTTCGGTCTCGCCGGGGGTGAGATCCCCGTCATGCTTCTTCCTGTCGGTCGCGCAGCGCCGGGCAACTGGCCCCAGAAGCCGCGCCGTCCACTTTCCGAGGTCCTTCAACTGTCATGAAACAGAACCTTTCAGACCTGTCGCTGACGGCCCTCGCACCGATGGTCTGGGGCAGCACCTATATCGTATCGACGGAATTCCTCGTGGGATTCTCGCCGATGACGGTCGCAATGCTGCGTGCGTTGCCGGCAGGCGTATTCCTGCTGGCGATCGTACGCCAGTTGCCGGCCGGCATCTGGTGGTTGCGCTCCTTCATCCTGGGTGCGCTCAACATCTCGATCTTCCTCAGCATGTTGTTCGTCGCCGCTTATAGGCTTCCTGGCGGTGTCGCTGGCACCGTGCTCTCGGCCCAACCGCTGATCGTCGTCTTCCTGGCTTCGTTTCTGTTGTCTTCCCGGCTTCGCGCGTTGGCGGTCCTGGGCGCGTTGGCGGGCATGATCGGGGTTGCTTTGCTCGTCCTGACGCCGGACGCTGCGCTCGACCCCATCGGCATTGCAGCCGGTCTGGCTGGCGCGACCTCCATGGCCATGGGCGTCACTTTGGCGCGCAAGTGGCAGCCACCCGTGTCGCCGCTCACCTTCACGGCATGGCAGTTGACCGCCGGTGGCCTCCTTTTGGTTCCTGTCGTCGTGCTGATCGATGGCTCCATCCCTGTTCCAACGCTTTCCAATCTCATGGGCCTTGTCTGGCTTGGCCTGATCGGCGCAGCTTTGACTTATGTCCTCTGGTTTCGCGGGATTGGACGGCTGGCGCCTTCGGTTGTCTCCTCGCTCCTGTTCCTTAGCCCCCTGACAGCGATGCTGTTCGGATGGGGGTTCCTCGGACAGTCCCTGACGGTGTTGCAGATCACCGGCGCCAGCCTCGTCATCGGCAGCATCTGGCTCATCCAGCGCTCGAGCTGATGCACGTCCGGGGGATGCGATGCAAGCCGGCTTCGGCGCGCCCCGCAAGGGACGCCATGCCGGTCACATCTTGCCGATGAGGACCAGGCGGCCGGGCTCGATGACGCGGATGGCGTGTTCCACGCCCGCCTCGACCACGAGATGGTCGCCCGGCCCGCAGGAAAGCGTGGTGCCGTTCATGCTCAGCTCGAAACGGCCGGAGACGACGATGGCGAATTCGGCCGTTTCTCCCGCATGGGACGGGATGTCGGCTTCCACCGCAGCGTCGATCACCAGCATGTCGCCGAGCCTTCCGGTGATGCGGCCGCGAAAGCCGGGGGCCTCGATGCGTGTTTCCTCGCTCATGCCGCTTCCTCCCTGGTGGCGATGAAGAGATAGCCGGCGCCGGCGACGTCGCGCGTTTCGACCGGCACCAGCCCGGCATCATGCGCCCATCGCGCGAGCGTCTCCGGCTCGTCGAAGCGCATGGTCTCCGCCATGCTGGCGGAAACCCTGGCGATCTGCCGGCGGAAGGCGGGCGGGGACGTGACGAGCGCCAGCTGGCCGCCGGGTTTCAGCACGCGCGCCATCTCCTTGAGGCTTTCGGACGGCTGGGGAAAGAAGAAGAAGGCATTGAGGCAATAGACCTTGTCGATCGTGCCGCTCGCGACGGGCAGGGCCGCGGCATCGGCCTCGTGCAATGTCAGCCGCCCCCCGGCGAGCGCCCTGGCGTTCAGCCGGCCGGAATTGGCCACCATGTCCGGGCTGTGATCGATGGCGACGGCGCGACAGCCGCTTTTCAGCAGCCGGCGCAGGAAGACGCCACCGCCGCAACCGACCTCCAGGACGAGATCGTTCCTTTCCGGCGGAAGCCGCCGGAGCGCCAGATCGAAGCCGATCTTGTGGCCGAGGGGAAAGCGGTAGAGCAGGTAGCCGAGAAGGCCACCCGGCCGCCGCGCGATGCGGTCGACCATCGTGGAGGAAAGTTTCAGCATGGACTGGCCTCGATTATCGGGTCACGGGGATGGCGCGCGCGGCGCGCGAGACGAAGAGAAGGGCAAGGACGAGCGCCAGGCCCGCGCCGGCGAAGGCGGGCACATAGCCGGTGCGCCCCGCCACCCAGACGACGAGGCCGGCAATCGCCATCTCGCCGAGGACGTTGGCGCTCTGGAGCACGGTGACATCCGTGCCCGCCTGTTTTCCCGCGCCGCCGAAGGCCATGATGATCGTCGCCGCCGAGACGGCGATGAAGCCGCTGGCGACCGACAGCACGCCCATTGCCGGCAGGACGGAAGACCAGCCTGTCGGCAGGATGCCCGCGGCGATGAGGCCGAAGAGGGCGAAGGACACGGCGGCGAGCGTCATGCCCGTCCCCATGGCGAGCCAGCGGTTGCGGGCCGTCAGCGCGCTGCCGAGCGGGCAGCCGAGCGCCAGCATCGCAAGGCCGCTGAACGTGGCGACGAGACCCGTATCCTGGTTCGACCAGCCCTGGTCGACGAGGAAGATCCTGCTGACGCTGAGCCCGCCCGCATGGGCGCCGCCATAGATGAAGGCGAGCAGCAGAAGCAGCGCGATGCCGGGGCGGCGGAACGTATCGGCGAGCCGGGCCTTGCCGCTGCCATGTGCCGTGGCGGGACGCGGCGGCTCGCGCCAGGAGAGGGCGAGCGCGATGGTCAGGACCGGGGCCAGCGCGAGCAGCAGGAATATGCCCTGCTGGCCAAGCCTGTCGGCGACCATCAGCACGCCGCCGCCGCCCACCATGAAGCCGCCCATCATGCCGCCGACCTGCAATGCATTGGCATAGGCAAGTCCGCGTCCTGCAAGCTGCTCGGCAGCCAGGCCGTCCGTCGCCGTGTCCTGCGTGGCGCTGGCGATCGAGCCGATCATGAGCGCCGTCACCGCCATCCAGAGGCCGGCCCCATCGAGCGGAAGGACGGCGAGCAGAAGGAGGCAGGCGGCAAGGATCGCCTGCATCGGCACGATCCAGCTCTTGCGGCGTCCGAGGCCTGCGCGCCAGCGGTTGTCGACCGTCGGTGCCCAGAGGAACTTGACGATCCAGGGCAGGCCGGCGAGCGGCACCAGCGCGATGACGTCCATGGAGACGCCGCTCTGGCGCATGAGCACGGGCACGGCCTCCATGGCAAGCCCCATGGGCAAGCCTTGCGTGAAGTAGAGCGCGCCGATCAAAAGGAAGAAGCGCAGCCGGCCGGCTTGCGCCGGCGCGGGCGCGTCGGAGGCGGCGAGGAGCACGGCATTGTCGGTTCCGCTCATGTCACCACACCCTGGCAAGCGTGATGCCGATCGTCCGGCCGGGCGCGGCCACGCCCATGTCGGTGCCGCTATAGCTGAAATAGTTCTTCAGGTAGCGCTCGTCCGTCAGGTTCTTGGCCCAGAGGCTGGCGCTCCAGCCGTCCTTCTCGACGCCGACATGGGCGTCCACCAGATGCGTCGGCGCCTGCCGGTACGCGTTGTCGGCGGTGAAGGCGTAGGAACTGCGGAACGTATAGTCGAGGCCGGCCTTCAGCACGGCGCCGGCGTCGAGTTCGCGCTCGAAGCGCAGGCCGGCGCTGAAGCTGTGGCGCGGCGCGAAGGGCAGGTCGTTGCCGGTATAGACCGCGCCCATCACCGTATCGACAAAATCGTCGTACCGGGCACGAGTGTAGCCGTAGCCCGCCCGAAGCGCGAATTCCTCGGTGATCTGCGCGGTCGCCTCGATTTCCAGGCCCCTCGACGTCGCCGCCGCGGCATTGCGATAGACGCGCGTGAAGGGCGTCGTGTAGATGACCGCCTGCTGGTCCTTCCAGTCGATGTAGAACAGCGAGGCCGCCAGGGTGAACCGGCCGTCGTCGGATGTCGCCTTGGCGCCGAGCTCGTAGGACGTGGTGGTTTCCGGGTCGTAGCGGTTCGCGTTGCCGTCCGCCTCGATATAGGGGCTGATGCCGCCGGACTTGTAGCCGCGGCTGACCTTGGCATAGGCGATGTTGCCTTCGGAGACGTGATAGGTAAGGGCCGCCTCCGGCGAGAAATTGGAGAAGGAGACGTCGCCCTCGGCCCGGCCGGGCATGCCGAACATGAAGCTGCCGCTCGGCGAGGAAATTTCGCTCGTCGTCGACTTGCGGTCGTAGGTGTAGCGCCCGCCCGCCGAGACCTCCCATTGCGGCGTCAGGAAATAGCCGACCTCGCCGAAGACCGAAACCGTATCGGCCGATTGCTCGAAGACGTCCCGGCTCCAGACATCGCGCGGGAAGGACGCCAGGTCGAAATACTGCGTGCCCTCGAAGCGCTCGTGCATGTAGAAAAGGCCGCCGCTCCAGCGCAGGACGTCGTCATCCAGCGAGGACAGGCGGATTTCCTGGCTGAACTGGCGCTGCGTCTCCTCCTGGGCCTGGCCGATGAAGGGCGTGGCGGTGAAGTCGCCGTCAAGATAGCTTTTCATCCGGTGGCCGCGGAACGCGGTGATGGAGGTCAGCCGCACGGTCTCGAAGTCATGGTCGATGCGCACGGAAAGGCCGCCGCTGTCGACGCTGTTTTCCGGCTCGAAGTCGTGGGTCGCCTCGTGGTCGAAGGCGAGCGGCAGCGGCGCATACCAGAGCCCGCCGTCGCCGCGGTCGCGCGTGTAGTCGCCGATGATCCTGACCGTCGTGCCGTCGCCCACCTCGCCGGTGGCGACGATGCGGCCGGAGAAGAGATCGGTGTCGCTGACATCCTCGCCCGTCACGAGGTTTTCGATATAGCCGCGATTGCCGCTCCAGGCGGCGGAGGCGCGCACCGCCCAGTCCGTCCCCTCGATCGGCGTCTCGAAAGCCGCCTTGAAGCGCGTGTCGAGGTCGGTGCCGATGGTGGCGGAGACCGTGCCGCCGGGGGTGTCGCCGGGTGCGCGTGAGATCAGGTTGATCGCGCCGCCGATCGTGTTCTTGCCGTAGAGCGTCGCCTGCGAGCCGCGCACCACCTCGACGCGCTCCAGGTCTTCGAGGATGAAGGGGTAGCCCATCGGGCGGGCAAGGTAGACGTCATCGAGGAACAGGCCGACGGCCGGCTGCCGGTCGACGCCGCCGGCAATGCCGAGCGAGGTGACGCCGCGAATGCTGACGGGGCCGCCCTGTCCGTTGAAGAGCACGTTCGGGGTCCTGAAGGCGGCGTCCTCCATGGTGTCCGTCCGGCCCTTGCCGAGCTCCTCGGCGGGGATGGCGGTAACGGCGACGGGCGCCTCCTGGATCTTCTCCTCCCGCCGCCGCGCGGTGACGACGATCTGTTCGAGAACGGTTGCCCCGGACGTATTGCCGCCGGCCTCTTGCTCCTGCGCGGCAGGCGAACCGGCGTCGATGAGAACGAGGCCCGTGGCCGCAAGGACGGTTGCGGCGCGCAGGGCGGCGTGGCGTTTTCCATTCATGATGAATTCCCTCATATTTACGAGGGTCTTCGCATGGGGGCTGCCCGGCGGACAATCGCATGGCCGTTCGGGATCGCGGCAAAGACGTTCGGGAATCGGACTATCGGGCTCAGCGCGCCCTGCCGGCGATGGTGGTGGGCGCGACGCCGAAGCGGCGGCGGAATTCCGTGGCGAAATGCTGCGGCTGGTAGCCGACCTGCCGGGCGACGCGGGCGATCGACGTCTCGCCGCCCTCCAGCAGCAGCCGGGCGGCATCGAGCCGGCTTGTCTTGACGAAGCCGTAGACGCTGGTGCCGAACAGCGCCTGGAAGCCGCTGCCCAGCTTCTTGGCGTTCGTGCCGACGCGGCGGGCGAGCTCGGGCACGCTGGGCGGGGAGGCGAGCTCGGCGAGCAGGATGCTGCGCGCCTCGTGCAGACGGGCGATGTCACGCGCCGGCCATGCCGCCGTGATGCCGGCGCCGGTACGGTCGGGCGCGCTGGCCTCATCGAGGACGTGGGCGACCATCTCCATCGCCTTGCCGGTCATGTAGAGACGGCGGGCCGGGCCCTGCAGCGGGCAGCCGAGCATCTGCCAGGCGATGGTGCGCGCGGCTTCCGGCAAGGCAAGGCGGGGATCCGGCGTCTTGCGCGAGATCAGCGCGAGCGTGTCACCGCCGACCAGCGGTTCGGCCATGTCAGCCTCGATCTGCACGAAGACGGCCGCAACACTGCCGTCGCGCTGAACGACATGGCGCGTGGCGACATTTTCGCTGGTGGAGAAGATCGTGCCGCCGCCGCTTTCCCAAAGGTGCTCTCCGAAACCCTCCTGCTGGACGGACAGGCTGCCTTCCAGCAGGGTGCCGAGCCAATGGCCGGGCGGCGTGATGCTTTCCCAGACCGTTTCCCGCCGCACGGTGGCGGTCTCCAGGAAGATGTTGAGGCCACAGGCGCGGATGATCTCCACGGCATTCTCCGGGGGAGAGGGAGGCGTTGCGGCTGGCGTGATGCGGTATGCCGCGAACGCGTGTTTCGACCGGAGAACGATCACAATATATGAGTATGATAGTCAAGTTAATTGTGCGATCGACCTACCAAGGAAACGGCGGCGCCAGCCGGCTCGACGGGGATCTGATGAAGAGGCGTGACAGCATGACCGGCGGAATCCAGGATTGCGCCCCGCAGGTCTTACGGGTCGGTTCCGCGGTGAGATATGGGCGCCTGCGAGAACAAATCACCGGGATTCATCAGGTCGATATTGTCGTCGGACGTAGACCGACTGCAGCGATTGAATCCCCAGCCCATGAGCCCAGAACGGTAGGGCTCATGAGTTTGGCCTCGTATTGGCCTATCGGAGAATACGGCGCAGCCTCGCGTCCATCTGCGCTGCTGCATCTTCAGGGCTCATCGAGCCTCCGATTACCGCGTTGAAGAGCGTGCGGATGATCTCGCTCACTTCGTTATACCGCGGCGTCACTGGCCTGGGGATTGCACTTTCAACGACGGCACGGGCGCTTTCAACCCAGGGCATGGCGTTCTGTACGTCCGGGTCGGTGTACAGTGCAGTCCGCGGCGGGAGATAGGAGGCCTCGATGGCCTTGATCTTGGTGGCTTCCGCTCCCGACAGGAAGGTGACGAGCTTCTTTGCTTCCTCCTGATGGCGCGAATAGGCGGAAACGGCCCATTCCCAGCCGCCGAGGCAACTCACGACCTTGCCGCCGTCGACCGCGGGCAGGGTCGCGACGCCGACCTTGCCCCGAACAGCGGCATCCTCGCCCTGGAAGTTGCTCCAGCCATAGCCCCATAGCGACGCGAACACCGCCTTTCCGGCCTGGAATTCCCGGCGCGTGTCGTCGGTCCCGACCTCCGAAATGTTCTTCTTCGCGATGCCTTCGTCGACGAGGCTCTTCCAGACGTTGAAGGCCGCGACCGCGCCGTCCTTGTCGAAGGAGAATTCGCCATTCTTCGTCAGGTCGTGGCCGGCGCTCCAATAGGGCAGCAGGAAGGTGCAGACGGCGCCTTCGATGGCCTTGCCCTGGAAGCTCATGCCCTGCAGGTTCGGGTCGCCTTCGCCGGCCAGGATCTTCCTTGCTGTTTCGGCAAGCTCCGTCCAGGTTTTGGGCACGGGAAGCCCGTATTTGTCGAGCAGATCCTTGCGATAGTAGAGAAGCAATGCGTCGGCATGTGCCGGCATGGCGATGAGCTTGCCGTCGACGGTGTTCGCGTCGGCATAGGCCTTGATGTAGTCTTCGAGCATGGGCGCGGCTGCAGCCGCATCGCCGAGCGGAGAGATCCAGCCGGCAGCGCTGAACTGCGCAGGGCGGATGATGTCGAGGATCAGCACGTCCAGCGACGGATCGCGGCTGGACAGGACCGTGTTGAGGTATTGCGCCTGCAATTCCGACGTGGCGCCGCCGAGTTCGATCTCGATCTTGATGCCGGGATTCCGCTGCTCGTACAGGTCGGCGATCTTGCGGTGGATGCCCGGACTTCCCTGGCTCGAGACGAACATGCGCAGCGTCGTATCGGCATGGGCCGGCGCTTGCAAGCCGATGGCAAGCGCTGCCGCCGTCCAGGCGATGATGGGGCTTTTCATGCTTGGTTCCTCCTCCAAATTGCTCCCATGCTAATAATAGCGCTGCATAATGATGCGTCAATCTGTGAATCGAGTTCGGAAAATGATCGTATTTCCACAATATTTGTATGTTAAATCAGCTAGATAATCACAATATCGGTGCGGTCGCTTATAATAGCGCTACGATTTTATTTGATTTTACCCGCCTTGCTGCGTAACGTTTCCTCGGTCAGAGGCTCCATGGCGGCGGTGCTGCCGGGGCGCAATCGAGAGGAGGAATGGGATTGTCAGACCTTATACGCTACGGCCTGATCGGGGCCGGCATGATGGGGCGCGAGCATCTTCGCAATATCGCGATGACGCCGGGCTCCAGGATCACGGCCATCGCGGATCCGGATGCCCGGTCGCGTGCGCTGGCCGCCGAATGCGTTCCCGAAACGGCCCAGCTTTTCGACTCGGCCGATGCGCTCCTTGCCAGTAACGCCGTTGACGCCCTGGTGATCGCAACGCCGAATGACACGCATGCGGATGTGCTGGCAAGGATCCTCGACCGGGGCCTCAGCCTGCCGATCCTTCTGGAAAAGCCCGCCTGCACCTCCGCCGAACAACTTACCTGGATGTCGACGGCGCTTGCCGGCTACACGGCGCCGCTATGGATCGGCATGGAGTATCGCTACATGCCGCCGGTTACGGAACTCGTGGAAGAGGTTCGCAAGGGAACGGTCGGCGACCTCAGGATGATCGCGCTGCGCGAGCATCGCTTTCCCTTCAAGGAGAAGGTTGGCAACTGGAACCGCTATGCGGCGCGTACGGGCGGCACGCTCGTCGAGAAGTGCTGCCATTTCTTCGATCTCATGCGGCTGATCGCCGAGGACGAGGCGGTGCGCGTCTATGCCTCCGCCGGCATCGACGTCAACCATGCCGACGAGCGGCGCGAGGACGGGAAGCGGCCCGACATCATCGACAATGCCTTCGTCACGGTCGACTTCAAGTCGGGAATCCGCGCCTCGCTCGATCTTTGCATGTTCGCCGAAGGCGCTCTCTGGCAGGAGGAGTTCGCCGCGACCGGCTCGCTCGGCCGGGTCGAATGCTTCGTGCCGGGGCATCGCGGCGAGGAGGCCGGCAGGCATTCCGAAATCGAAATCAGCTTCCGGCAGGAAAAGCGCCAGCCCGAACGCCGCATCGTCGAGGTGGACGCGCAAGTGCTGCATGCCGGCGCACACCACGGCGCGACCTTCTACGCGCACCAGAAATTCCGCAAGGCGATCCTGGGTGCCGGTCCGGTCGAAGTGACGTTGCAGGACGGCCTGAAGGCGGTTGCCATCGGGCTGGCGGCGGAACGTTCCGCCAAGGAAAAACGCGTCGTCACCATCGACGGACTGACGCTGAACTGACGGGCATGGCGGCGGCAAGCGAAGGATCGGCGGTGCCGCCGATCCTTCGCTTGCCCCGTTGAGAAGCCCGCTCCGTTCGCGCCCAAAGGGCAACTCTTCGTTTCCGTGCAATCGGCGACAAGCCGCACCCTGCGCTCCCGCCGGAAATGCCCTAGCTGCTGCGGCGGTGCTGCAGCGTGAAGCGGGTGTCGATCGTGCGATGTGCGTCCGCTTTTTCGCCGTGCAGGTGCTCTTCGATCAACCTTGCAGCCTCCCGGCCGATCAGGTCGCCGGACGGACGGATCGTGGTGAGCGGCGGGTTGCAGGCGGCGCTGAAGCTGAGATCGCCAAAGCCGATCACGGCGAGCCGGTCCGGCACGGCGATCTTCTGGCGCTCGCAGGCAAAGAGCACGCCGAGCGCGATATGGTCGTTCGAGCAGGCGATGCCATCGGTCTCGGGGTGGAGTCGCAAGGCTTCCGCCAGCAGCATCGAGCCGATTTCGGCGGAGGCCGTGTCGGGATGCTCGACGACTTTCGCAGCCGCTCCGGTCACCCTGGCCGCCTGCAGGAAGCCGTTGCAGCGCTGCCTGGCGCGGCGGTCCTGGTGCATGCGCGCGCCGAGGAAGAGAAGGTTGCGACGGCCCTGCCGGACCAGGTGCTCCGCCGCCGCGATGCCGACCTGATCGTGGTGGAAGCCGATGGCGGCGTCGATCTGCGGGCCGCCCAGCTCCCAGATCTCGATGACGGGGATGGCGACATTGGCCAGCAGCCGGCGCGTCGCCGCGCTGTGCGAAAGGCCGGTCAGGACGATCGCCGCCGGCGCCCAGGAGAGCGCCATGCGGACCAGTTCCTCCTCTTCCTGCTCGTCATATTCGGTATGGCCGAGAATGAGCTGCAGGCGCTGCTTCTTGAGCGCCGTCTGCATGGAAGAGACCGTCTCGGCGAAGAAGGCATTGCGCACCGAAGGCACGAGGATGCTGACGGCGCGGGAGGACGCAGCGGCCAGGCCGCCGGCCATGAGGTTCGGCACATAGTTGAGCTTGTCGATCGCCCGGCTGATCGCCTGGCTCGCAGTCGCCGAAACCGCCTCGGGCTTGCGCAGGAAGAGCGACACGGTGGAGGGGGAGACATTGGCGAGCTCGGCCACGTCGGACATCGTGACGGACTGCATCTTGCGGCGATGGCGCGGCGGCTTTCGCATTGTGTTGTCCACGGTCAACTCCATAGCGCTATTATTGTATAAATAGCACACTTTTGATCATGTCGCAACGACAATCGCAGGTGTGCGAATATGTAATATTCTGAAAATAAAGAGACTTTTGTCAAATTTCATGGAAATTGCGTTCTCCCTCGCACCAAAAAACATTTTTCAAGCCCGTCTTGCATCAAATAAATCGTAGCGCTATTATCGCCTGAGATGAGCCGGATGCCCGGCCGCGCTTGGGAGAGAGGAATGGCTTCTGTCAGCCTGCGAAAGCTGGAAAAAAGTTACGGTTCGCTGCGAATCGTGAAGGGCGTCGACCTTGAAATCGCCGATGGCGAGTTCGTCGTCTTCGTCGGCCCCTCGGGCTGCGGCAAGTCCACGACGCTGCGCATGGTCGCCGGCCTCGAAAGCATCAGCGGCGGCGAGATCCGCATCGGCGAGAAGGTGGTCAACCGCCTGCCGCCGCGCGAGCGCGACATCGCCATGGTCTTCCAGGACTATGCGCTCTATCCGCACAAGACGGTGCGCGAGAACATGGGGTTCAGCCTGAAGGTTCATGGCGTGCCGGCGCGCGAAGCGGATGTCCGCATCAATGAAGCTGCGGAGATGCTCGGCATTTCCCATCTGCTCGAGCGCCGCCCCGGCCAGCTTTCCGGCGGCCAGCGCCAGCGCGTCGCCATGGGGCGCGCCATCGTGCGCCGGCCGAAGGTCTTTCTGTTCGACGAGCCACTGTCCAATCTCGACGCCAAGCTGCGCGGCCAGGTGCGCACCGAGATCAAGCGTCTGCACCAGCAGATCGGCACGACGATCATCTATGTCACGCACGACCAGGTCGAGGCCATGACCGGCCGCAAAGCGTCTTCGTCGGCGGCTTCGTCGGTTCGCCGGCGATGAACTTCGCCAAGGCGAAGGTCGAGGCGGGCTGTCTTGCCTTTGCAGACGGCAACAAGCTGCGGCTGGAGGCCGTGCGGGCCGGGCGCGAGACCGGTGTGGAGGGTCGCGACGTGGTCGTCGGCATCCGGCCGGAGCATTTTGGCACGGCAGCCGATCCGGCGGCCGCGCTTGTCGCCCGCGTGCAGGTCGTCGAGCCGCTCGGCTCGGACACGCTGGTGCACTTTGCCGTCGGCGGCGACGTGCTGACCGCACGCATGCCGCCGGAGATGCGGCCGGAGCCCGGCTCGGAATTCCGGATCGGCGTCGACCCCACGAAAATCCATCTTTTCGATGCCGCAAGCGAACGCGTCATCAACTGAATGCCAGGCGCTTTGTGCGCTCCATCAACGGGAGGATAGAATGAACACCAGGATCCTGGCGGGTGCGCTCGCCACTGCCGCCATGCTTGCCTTCGCCGCGCCGGCCTTTGCCGACACGGATCTGAAGATCTTCGTTTCCAGCCAGCACCAGCCGGATGTCTGGCGCAAGGTGCTCGACAAGTACGAGGCCGAAAATCCGGGCGTCAAGGTGGCGATCGAGACAGGCGGCAACACCTCGGAAGCGCAGGCGCAGTACCTCAATACCGTCATGTCCGCCAAGGACACCAATCTCGACGTGCTGATGCTCGACGTCATCCGCCCGGCGCAATATGCCGCCGCCGGCTGGACCTCCGCCTTCGAGGGCAAGGACATGTCGGTCTACCTGCCGGCCTATGTCGAGGCGAATACGGTCGACGGCAAGGTCGTCGCGCTGCCGGCCTTCGCCGACGCCATGTTCCTCTACTACCGCAAGGACCTGCTCGACAAATACGGCATTACGCCGCCGAAGACCTGGGACGAGCTGGCGGCCGCCGCCAAGAAGGTCGCCGAGGGCGAGAAGAACCCCGACCTGCAGGGCCTTTCCTTCCAGGGCAAGGCCATCGAGGGCGCGGTCTGCACCTTCCTGCTGCCCTACTGGAGCCAGGGCAAGAATCTGGTCGAGAACGGCAAGCTGACCTTCGACCATGACGCCGCCGTCACGGCGCTGTCGCTGTGGAAGGGCTTTGTCGACGACGGCACGGCCAAGAAGAACATCGCGGAAGTCGCCACCGACGATACCCGCAAGGAATTCCAGGCCGGCAGCGCGCTCTTCGCGGTCAACTGGTCCTATGCCTGGACGCATTTCCAGGGCGCGGAATCGGCCGTCAAGGGCAATGTCGGCGTGACGCGCCTGCCGGCGCTCGGCTCCGGCGAGCAGGCAAGCTGCCTCGGCGGCTGGGAATGGGGCGTCTCGGCCTATTCCACCCATCAGGACGAGGCCAAGAAACTTGTCGAATACCTGTCGAGCGAAGACGTTTCCGTCTTCATGGCCGCCAACGGCTCGCTGCTGCCGACCTATGCCGGCGCCTACAAGAACGACGAGGTGCTGAACGCCGTGCCGTGGTTCGCCGACGCGCTCCAGGTGGTTGAGACCGCCAAGGCCCGCCCGGTCACGCCGCGCTACAACGAGGTGAGCGAGGTCATCCGCACCACGGTCAACGCGGTGCTCGCCGGCGTCACGACGCCGGAGGACGGCGCAAGCCAGATCGAGGCGCGCCTCAAGCGCATCCTGCGCTGATCGCGATACCCATCGCCGGAAGGGCAGGGCGGCCTGCCCGCCCTTCCGCCTCCCCAACCTGAATTGCCGGGAGTTGCCCCCGTGTCGACGACCTCCACCCTCAATGCGGCAAGCTCTGCCGACCGCGGCCCGCCGGCCTGGACGCGCTGGCTCGATCTCGGCGACCGGGCGCTGGCCGTGGTCCTGCTCGCGCCCGCCGCGATCCTCCTCGCGCTGATCATCGTCTACCCGGTACTGCGCCTCGGCTATACCAGCTTCTTCAGCCTGTCGCTGACGTCAGGCCTGCCGGCGGAGTTCGTCGGCCTCGAAAACTACAGCCTGATGCTGGAGGATCCGGTTTTCTGGGAAACCACCTGGAACACCATCCTCATCACGCTCATCACCGTGCCCGGCGCCCTCCTGGTCGGGCTGGCACTGGCCCTGCTCGCCAATCTCCCCTTCGGCGTGCAGTGGCCGGTGCGCCTTTCCCTGCTGATCCCCTGGGCGCTGCCGCTCTCCTTCGCCGGCCTGATCTTCGCCTGGTTCTTCCATTCTGAATACGGCGTCGTCAACGACGTGCTGAACCGCCTCGGCTTCGAGGGCATCATCTGGTTCAACTCGCCGAACTGGGCCTTTGCCGCCATCTGTCTGACGATCATCTGGAAGACCTCGTCCTTCATGGCGCTGATCATCCTCGCCGGCCTGCAGACGATCCCGCGCTCGCTCTATGAAGCCGCCGATGTCGACGGCGCCGGGCGCATCCGCCAGTTCTTCGAGATCACGCTGCCGCTCCTGAAGCCCTCCATCGTCGTCGCGCTGATCTTCCGCACGATCACGGCGCTGCAGACCTTCGACATCCCCTACATGATGACCGGCGGCGGCCCCGGCACGTCCACCGCCACGCTCGCCATGTACATCCACCAGAACACGGTCTCCTTCCTCGATCTCGGCTACGGCTCGGCGCTCGCCGTCGTGATGTTCGCCCTGTCGATGTGCGTGACCGCCGTCTATCTCCGCGCCATCCGGACCAAGGAGTAAGCCATGAGCGCCGTCGCCAATCCCGGATTCTCCTCGCTTCTCTCCGGCCGTCCGCTGCGCTTCATCGCCGGTGGCGCGCTGATCGTCAACGGCATGTTCCCGGCGCTGTGGATCCTCTTCACCTCGCTGAAGACGGAAGCCGAACTCACCGCCAAGCCGATCACCTGGATCCCGCACGCCCCGACGCTCACGAACTACATGCAGGCCTTCTCCGACCAGCCGCTGCATCTCTTCCTGTTCAACAGCTTCATGGTGGCGCTGCTGTCGACCTGCCTGACGCTGCTGGTCTCGGTGCTGGCGGCCTATGCGCTGGCGCGGCTCAACCTGCGCTATCGCGGCCTCATCCTGTCGCTGATCATCGCCGTCTCCACCTTCCCGCTGGTGACGCTGCTCGTGCCCCTCTTCGAGATCATGCGCACGCTGAACCTGCTCAACACCTGGGTCGCGCTGGTGCTGCCCTATACCGTGCTGTCGCTGCCGGTCTGCACGCTGATGCTCGTCTCCTTCTTCGAGGGCATTCCGCGCGATCTGGAAAACGCGGCGATGATCGACGGCTGCACGCGTATGGGGGCGCTCTTCAAGGTGGTCGTGCCGCTCTGCGCGCCGGGCGTCTTCACCGCCGGCATCCTTGCCTTCGTCAATGCCTGGGACGAGTTCCTGCTGGCGCTGTCCTTCAATTCCAATCCGTCGCTGCGCACACTGCCCGTCGGCATCCAGCTCTACCAGGGCGAGTTCGCCTTCCCATGGCCGGTCATCTCCGCAGCCCTCGTCGTCGGCATCGTCCCGGTCGCCGTGCTGATCGTCATCTTCCAGGAGCGCGTCGTCTCTGGTCTCACCGCCGGGGGATCAAGGGATGACGAAGCGCGAGCTTTCCGAACTGCGCAGCCAGCGCTGGTTCGCCTCCGACGACATGCGGGCCTTCGCGCACCGCCAGCGCACCCAGCAGATGGGCATGCGCCGCGAAGAATTCATGGGCCGGCCGGTGATCGGCATCATCAACACCTGGAGCGAGATGAGCCCCTGCCACGCGCATCTGCGCGACCGGGCCGAGGCCGTCAAGCGCGGCGTCTGGCAGATGGGCGGCTATCCCGTCGAGCTGCCGGCGATCTCCGTCGGCGAGGTCATGGTGAAGCCGACCACCATGCTCTACCGCAATTTTTTGGCCATGGAATGCGAGGAGCTGCTGCGCTGCCATCCGATCGACGGGGCGGTGCTGCTCGGTGGTTGCGACAAGTCCACTCCGGCGCTGCTGATGGGCGCCTTCTCGATGGATATCCCGGTGATCTTCTGCCCCGCCGGACCGATGTCGAACGGCCAGTGGCGCGGCGTGAAGACCGGGGCGGGCACCCACACCAAGAAATACTGGGACGAGCTGCGCGCCGGCAACATCACCCGCGAGGACTGGGTGGACCTCGAAAGCCGCATGACGCGCTCGCCCGGCACCTGCAACACCATCGGCACCGCCTCGACCATGACCTCCATCGTCGATGCGATGGGCATGACGCTCTCCGGCGCCTCCTCCATCCCCGCCGTCGATTCCGGCCATACGCGCATGGCCTCCGCCTGCGGGTCGCGCATCGTCGAAATGGTCTGGGAGGACCTGAAGCCGTCGAATATCCTGAATCGCGACAGCTTTTTGAACGGTCTCGTTGCCTATATGGCGCTCGGCGGCTCGACCAATGCGGCCGTGCATCTCATCGCCATGGCGAAGCGTGTCGGCGTGGCACTGACGCTGGACGACATGGCGGCAATGGCGGGCAAGGTGCCGGTCGTCGCCAATGTCTTCCCGTCGGGCGAATATCTGATGGAAGACTTCTACTTCGCCGGCGGCATCAATGCGCTGCTACGGAAGCTCTCGCGGCATCTCAACCTCGACCGGCCGACCGTCAACGGCCGCACGCTCGGCGAGAATATCGCCTCGGCTGATTGCTGGAACGACGAGGTGATCCGCAGCGAGGACAATCCCGTCGTGCCGCTCGCACGCGGCAAGACGCTGGAAGTGCTGCGGGGCAACCTCGCGCCGAACGGCGCGGTGATGAAATCCTCCGCCGCCAATCCGAAATTCCTGAAGCATGTCGGCCCGGCCATCGTCTTCGACGACCCGCGCACGATGAACAGGACACTGGACGACCCGGACCTCGACATTACCGAGGATACCGTCATCGTGTTGCGCAATGCCGGCCCGGTCGGCGCGCCGGGCATGCCGGAATGGGGCAACCTGCCGATCCCGAAGAAGCTGCTAAAGCAGGGCGTGCGCGACATGGTGCGCATCTGCGACGGGCGCATGAGCGGCACCCATTACGGCACCTGCATCTTGCACGTCTCGCCGGAAGCCGCCATCGGCGGGCCGCTGGCGCTGGTCAGGACCGGCGATCTCATCGAGCTCGACGTTGCCGCCGCGACCATCAACATGCGCGTCTCCGACGAGGAACTGGCCCGCCGCCGCGCCGAGTGGAAGCCGACCGCGCCGATCTACGAACGCTCCTTCGCCGCCCTCTACCAGCGCCATGTCAGTCAGGCGCACGAGGGCTGCGACTTCGACTTCCTGACCGGCACGCAGCCCGTGCCCGAACCGCCGATCTACTGAGGACCGATAGCATGAGCAGCAACAACCCCTTCAAGTCCTGGCTCGGCGACACGACGCGTGCCACCCCGCTCGGCACCTGGCTGATGGCTGCCGCGCCCGCGACGGCCGAAGCGCTCGGCTATGGCGGCTTCGATTTCCTCGTGGTCGACATGGAGCATGTGCCGGTCGAGTTCACCGACCTCGCCCATATCCTGCGCGCCATCGGCTGCACGCCGGCCGACGCCGTGGTGCGGCTCGCCTGGAACGACCAGGTTCTCGTCAAGCGGGCGCTCGATGCCGGCGCGCGCACCGTCATGCTGCCCTTCGTGCAGAACGCGGAGGAGGCGAAGGCCGCCGCATCCTATACGCGCTATCCGCCGCACGGCATCCGCGGCGTTGCCGCCGTGCATCGCGGCTCGCGCTTCGGCACGATCCCGAACTACCTGAAATCCGCCAATGACGACATCTGCACCATCGTCCAGCTCGAAACGCCCGAAGCCATCGAGCGCCTGCCGGAGATCGCCGCCGTCGAGGGCATCGATGCGCTGTTCGTCGGTCCCGGCGATCTCTCCGCCGCCATGGGCCATATCGGCAATATCGCCCATCCCGAGGTGCAGGCGCTGATCGAGAGGGCGGCGAAGGACGCGCACGCCGCCGGCAAGCCGGTCGGCATCGTCGGCCCCAACCCGGACATGGTGAAGCGTTTCATCGGCTACGGCTACGATTTCGCCGCCATCGCCTCCGACATCGCCCTGATGACCGGCCGGGCGAGCGAATGGCTCGGCCAGTTGAAGGGCGTCGAGAAGGCCCCCGCAACGCCGATGGCGGCTTACTGAGGGCGGCGCGGTGGAAGAAGGTTTTGCCCCCGTCCTCGATTTCAAGGCCGCGCTCGGTGAATGCCCGCTGTGGTCGGTCGCGGAGCAGGCGCTCTATTTCGTCGATATCAAGCGCTGCCGCATCCACCGCTACGATCCGGCGACGGGCGCGCTCGACGCGATGGAGCTGCCCGAGGAAGTCGGCTGCATCGGCCTTGCCGAGGGCGGCGGCTTCGTCGCGGGCCTGCGCTCCGGCCTCTGGCTTATCGACGCGGACGGCACGCTCCGGAAGAAGCTCGCGGACAATCCCGAGGACCAGGCGACCAGCCGCTTCAACGACGGCGGCGTCGATCCCGTCGGCCGCTTCATCGCCGGCACGGTGGACGAGACGCGCGAAAAGGGCATCGCCAGCCTCTACCGCTATGATACTCGCGGCCTGGCGCGCCTTGCCGGCGGGCTGCTCACCTCCAACGGCGTCGCCTTCTCGCCGGACGGCAAGCGGTTCTATCATTCCGATACGCTGCGCTACACGCTCTATGCCTGCGATTACGATGCCGAGACCGGCGAGGCGACGAACCGGCGGGTTTTCGCCCGCTTCGGTAGCGAGAGGGACAAGGGCCGGCCGGATGGCGGGGCGGTGGATGCTGAGGGTTGCTACTGGACCGCGCTCTATGAGGGTGGCCGCGTGCAGCGCTATGCGCCGGACGGCAGGTTGCTGGCCGAATACCCGGTGCCGGCGAAATGCCCGACCATGATCGCCTTCGGCGGGCCGGATATGAAGACGCTCTATTGCACCAGCGCCTCGATCGGCCGGCCCGACGAAGAGCTTGTCGAATACCCGCTTTCCGGCGCGCTCTTCTCCATGCGCACCGCTGTCGCCGGCCTCGCCCGACCCCTGTTCAACCCAGCCCGCTGAGGCATGCCATGACCTACGATACCGTACGCTACCATTCGCTCGAAGGCCGCACCGTGCTGATCACCGGCGGTGCCTCCGGCATCGGCGAGGCCATGGTGATGGCCTTCCGTGCGCAGGGCGCCCATGTCGCCTTCCTCGATATCGACGAGAAGGCGGGCAAGGCGACGGCGGAAGCGACGGGCGCGGAGTTTCATGCCTGCGACCTTACGGACATTCCGGCTTTGCGCGATGCGGTGGCGAGGGTCGAGGCTAGGCACGGCGCGGTCGACGTCCTCGTCAACAATGCCGGCAAGGACGACCGCCACCGCATGGACGAGGTGGAGCCGGACTACTGGCGACGCATGCTGGCGCTGAACCTCGACCACCAGTTCTTCGCGACGCAAGCGGTCGCCAAAGGCATGCGCGAGAAGGGCAGGGGCTCCATCGTCATGATGGGCTCGGTGTCGTGGATGCGCGGCAATCCGGTGATGGTCGGTTATACGACGGCCAAGGCCGCGATCAACGGCATGACGCGCACGCTCGCCCGCGACCTCGGCCCCGACGGCATCCGCGTCAACTGCATCGTGCCGGGTGCCATCGTCACGGAGCGGCAGAAGGCGCTCTGGGCGGGTGCGGAGGAGAGCCAGAAGTTCATCGACCTGCAATCGTTGAAATTCCGTCTCGACGCCGGCCATGTCGCCCGCCTCGCGCTCTTCCTCGGCTCGGATGAAAGCAGCGGCTGCACCGGCGCCAATTTCATCGTCGACGCCGGCCTCACGCAGAACTGAAGGTTTCGCCATGCTCCTCGAAAAGACCGCCACCGGCTTCACGCTCTCCCTCGACGGCCGCGAAATCCTGCGCCACGCGGCTGACAATCCCGCCCTCTTCACTGGCCGCGGCGAGGAGCGCATGGACATGTATCGCGGCAATTTCGATATCGAGGACTATGTGGTCGAGCGTGTGGCGCTCGCCCATGCCGAGGTTGAGGGCGACACGATCCGCCTTTCCAACGCGCCCGGCCAAGCGGTGCGCCTCGTGCTGACGGTCGAGGGCGACAGCCTGCTGCTTGCCGCGCCCGACGCCTCCGTCAACCGCCTCTGGCTGCGCACGGTCGCCGGGAAGGACGAGCACGTCTGGGGCGGCGGCGAGCAGATGTCCTATTTCGACCTGCGCGGCCGCCGTTTCCCCCTCTGGACCTCCGAGCCCGGCGTCGGCCGCGACAAGACGACCGAGATCACCTTCCAGTCCGACGTGACGGGCAAGGCCGGCGGCGACTACTACAACACCAACTATCCCCAGCCGACCTATATCTCCTCCCGGCGCTATGCGCTGCATGTGGATACCACGGCCTACGCCGTCTTCGATTTCCGCCGCGAGACCTTTCACGAGGTGGAAGTCTGGGAAGTGCCGGAAAAGATCGAATTCTTCGCCGCCGATACCTTCCGCGACCTCGTCGGAAAGCTCTCGCTGCGCTTCGGCCGCCAGCCGCAGTTGCCCGAATGGGTCTATGGAGGCGCGATCATCGGCCTCAAGGACGGCAAGACGTCGTTCGAACGACTGGAAAAAATTCGCGCCGCCGGCGTGAAGGTCTCGGGCCTGTGGTGCGAAGACTGGGTGGGCCTGCGCCACACCTCCTTCGGCGCGCGCCTCTTCTGGGATTGGGTGGGCAACGAGGAGCGCTATCCGCATCTGCGCCAGAAGATCGCCGAGCTTGCCGACGAGAACATCCGCTTCCTCGGCTATGTGAACCCCTATCTGTGCGTCGACGGCTCGCTCTTCCCGGAGGCCGAGGCCAAGGGCTATTTCGCGACGGATGCCGAGGGCAAGACCGCGCTGGTCGATTTCGGTGAATTCGATTGCGGCGTGGTGGACTTCACCAATCCCGATGCGGCGGCCTGGTTCGCCGAGCGGGTGATCGGTGAGAACATGCTGGATTACGGCCTGTCCGGCTGGATGGCGGATTTCGGCGAATACCTGCCCATCGACGTGAAGCTTGCCAACGGTGTTGACGCCAAGCGGATGCACAATGCCTGGCCGACGCTCTGGGCCGAGGTGAACGCCAGGGCCGTGGCAAGCCGCGGCAAGACGGGTGAGGCGCTGTTTTTCATGCGTGCCGGTTATACCGGCGTGCAGGCCCATTGTCCGCTTCTGTGGGGTGGCGACCAGTCGGTGGATTTCTCCCGCCATGACGGCCTTGTGACGGTCATCTCCGGCGCGCTTTCTTCCGGTCTCCTCGGCAATGCCTATCACCATTCCGATATCGGCGGTTACACCAGCCTCTTCGGCAATGTCCGCACGGCCGAGCTGCTGATGCGCTGGGCCGAGATGGCGGCCTTCACGCCCGTCATGCGCAGCCACGAGGGCAATCGCCCGCGCGACAACCTGCAGATCGACCAGGACGAGGTGGTACTCGCCCATTTCGCCCGCATGACGACGATCTATGTGCACCTCGCTCCCTACCTGAAGGTGCTTTCCGCGGAAGCGGCCGAAACGGGCCTGCCCGTCCAGCGCCCGTTCTTCCTGCATCACGAGGACGACCGCGCCACCTATGCCATCCAGGACGCCTATCTCTACGGCGCGGATCTCCTCGTCGCGCCGGTCTGGCGAGCGGGCGAAACGGAACGGACCGTCTACCTGCCGAAGGGCGCGCGCTGGGTGCATGTCTGGAGCGGCGCCGCACATGAGGGCGGCTTCGAGGCGACCGTCGCGGCGCCGATCGGTCAGCCGCCCGTGTTCTATCGCGCGGGTGCGGCGCACGAGAAATTGTTCGCGGATATCGGGACGCTCTGATCATGGACACGGCAAGCCTTGCCGTCCTCCTGCTGCTCGCGGCGGGCGCCTCCTATGTGCAGACGCTGACCGGCTTCGCCCTCGGCCTGCTGATGATGGGCGGCGTGGGGCTGACGGGCGTCGTGCCGCTGCCGGATGCGGCCGTTCTCGTCGGCATCCTCGGGCTCGTCAATGCGGCACAGGTGCTCGCCAGGGGCTGGCGCGATATCGCAAGGCGCGAATTCCTGCTGGTGATCTTCGTCAGCCTCGCCTTCCTCGTCCTCGGTTACTGGTTGCTCGGCCTGTTGCTCGCGGCCTCCCTCGACTGGTTGAAACTGGTGCTCGGGGTGATCATCGTCCTTTCCAGCCTCCAACTGCTCCTCAGGCCCGCACCCTACGAAAAGCCGTCGGGACCGGGCTCCTTCGTCTTCTTCGGGGCGATTGCCGGGGTCATGGGCGGGCTTTTTTCCACGGCCGGCCCGCCGCTCGTCTATCATTTCTACCGCCAGCCGCTGCGGCCGGTTTCCATCCGCGAAACGCTTGTCGCCATCTTCGCCGTCAACGGCATCCTGCGCCTGTTTCTGGTGGGGCTGGCCGGCAACATGCCGTCCGCATCCTTCTGGTGGGGCCTGCTTGCGATCCCGGTCGTCATGGCCTTCACCGCGCTCGCCCGCCTCTACCCGCCGCCGCTGACGCCGACGGGCCTGAGACGTGTCGCCTTCTGTCTTCTGTTCCTGTCCGGCCTGTCGCTCGCCGCGCCCGCCTTCCTCAAGCTTTTCGGAGATCTCTCATGACGCACCCGCTGAAAACCGCGCTCAAGGATGCAAGCCTGCTCGCCGACAAGGCCTTCGTCGCCGGCCGCTGGGTTTGCGCCGCCGATGGCAGGACCTTCCCCGTCACCGATCCCTTCGACGGCTCCGTGATCGCCGAGGTTCCCTCGCTCTCGCGCGAGGAGGTTTCCGCCGCCATCGACGCCGCCGAGACGGCACAGAAGCTCTGGGCCAGGCGCACCGCCAAGGAGCGTGCCAAGGTGCTGAACACCTGGTTCCAGCTCATCCTCGACAATGCCGACGATCTCGCGCTCATCCTCACCTCGGAACAGGGAAAGCCGCTCGCCGAGGCGAAAGGCGAGGTGATCGCCAACGCCGCCTATCTCGAATGGTTCGCCGAAGAGGCAAAGCGCATCGATGGCGATATCATCCCCGGCGCCAATGCCGGCCAGCGCATCCTGGTGCTGAAGCAGCCGGTCGGTGTCTGCGCCGCCATCACGCCCTGGAACTTTCCCAACGGCATGATCACCCGCAAGGCCGGCCCGGCGCTCGCCGCCGGCTGCTCCATGCTGCTGAAGCCCGCCTCGCAGACACCGCTCTCCGCGCTGGCGCTTGCCGTTCTCGCCGAGCGTGCCGGCGTGCCGGCGGGTGTCTTCTCCGTCGTCACCGGCGAGGCGCGGCCGATCGGCACGGAGTTCTGCCATAACCCCAAGGTCGCCAAGATCACCTTCACCGGCTCGACCGGCGTCGGGCGTTGGCTGATGAAGGAGGCTGCCGACGGCATCAAGCGCCTGTCGCTGGAACTCGGTGGCAACGCACCCTTCATCGTCTTCGACGACGCCGACCTCGATGCGGCTGTCGACGGCGCGATGATCTCGAAGTTCCGCAATGCGGGCCAGACCTGCGTGTGCGCCAACCGCATCTATGTGCAGGAAAGCGTCGTCGAAGCCTTCACGGAGAAGCTGCTGGCGAAGGTTTCTGCGATCACGCTCGGCCGGGGCACGGACGCCGGCATCACGCAAGGTCCGCTGATCGACGACAAGGCCGTCGCCAAGATCGAGGAGCATGTGGCGGACGCGCTGGAGAAGGGCGGCCGGCTGGTGGCGGGCGGCAAGCGCAGCGTGCTCGGCGGCACCTTCTACGAGCCGACGGTCATCACCGGCGTCACGCAGGCGATGAAGGTGGCGGCGGAAGAGACCTTCGCCCCGTTGGCACCGATCATTTCGTTCAGGGACGAGGACGAGGTCATCGCCATGGCGAACGACAGCGAATACGGCCTTGCCTCGTATTTCTACGCGAAGGACATGGCTCGGGTCTGGCGCGTCGCGGAGGCATTGGAGGCGGGCATCGTCGGCGTGAATTCCGGCCTGATCGCCAACGAGATGGCGCCCTTCGGCGGCGTCAAGCAGTCTGGCCTCGGCCGCGAGGGCTCCAAATACGGCATCGAGGGCTTCCTCGAAATCAAATATGTCTGCGTCGCGGGGCTTTGACATGGCCCTCGATTGCGACATCCTCGACCTTAACTGAGCGCGTCAAGCCAACAAAGCTCACGGTTACGCAGCCCCACAAGCGGAATGCGCCTTGGAGGTGCCTCAGGCCGTCGCTCCCCATCTGATCTTCAGATCGAGTACGACGGGTTCCCGTTCGGCATCTTCCATTTGATTGCGCTCGGTCAGGGACCATCCACCTTGAGGGCGGCAGGGTTGGTGGTTTCGCGGACGATCCGGCTCAGTAATCCACGATCCGGTCGTCGGCCGGGTCGGCCCAGCGCGTGTTCGGCACGGTCGAGAACCAGCCAGGGCGGGCGGGGTCGCGGTCATAGGCGTAGCCGCCCAGCGACTTGTAGAGATCGGAATACCGGCCGAGCTTGTCGTGGTCGAGCGTGACGCCGAGGCCGGGGGCGGTGGGCACGGCGATCTTGCCGTCGACATAGCGCATCGGGCCGCCGACGATCACGTCGTCGACGAGCTGGTGATAGTGCGCATCGCCCGTGAAGACGAGGTTCGGCAGCACCGCGCCGAGATGCAGCATGGTGGCGAGCTGGATGCCGAGCTCGCCGGAGGAGTGCACGGCGATGCCGAGCTGGAAGGTCTCGCAGACGGCGGCCGCCTTGACGCAGGGCCGGATGCCGCCCCAGAAGGTCGTGTCGAGCAGGATGACGTCGCAGGCCGGCGCCAGAACATTGGTGGCAAGCTGCTCGAAATTGACGACGATCGTGTTGGTGGCGAGCGGTATATGCGTGTTCTCGCGCACGCGGCGCATGCCGTTGAGGCCCCAGGTCGGGTCCTCGTAATAGTCGTTGTTGAGGTCCTCGATGCCCTTGGCGAAGCGGATCGCCTCCTCCACGGTGAAGGCGGCATTGGGGTCGTAGCGCACGCTGTCGGTGCCGACGGCCTTGGCCAGCGCCCGGTAGACCTCCAGTTCGTAATCCGGCGGAAAGACGCCGCTCTTCAGCTTGTGGGCGGTGAAGCCGTGCGACTTCTTGAGGTTGAGCGCCTGATCGATGAGCTGGTCGGCAGTGCGGATCTCGCCCGCGCCTGTCTCCTTGTTCGGCAGGCGGAAGAACAGGTAGCTGGCAAAGCCCACCGCATCGCGCATCTTGCCGCCGAGAAGATCATAGACCGGCACGCCGAGGAACTTGCCCATGATGTCGAGGCAGGCGAACTCGATGGCCGCATGCATCTGCGTGCGGTTGTTGTAGAGGCTGGCGGTCGGATTGCAGATCTTGAAGCGGAGCTGCTCCAGTTCGAACGGATCGTGGCCGACGAGATAGGGCTTCAGCGCCCGGAAGGCGGCCTCGGCGCTTTCGCCGCCGCCGCCCATCTCGCCGAGCCCGACGAGGCCGACATCGGTCTCGACCTCCACGATGGTGCGCACGAAGCGTCCCCAATGGGCGCCGTTGGAATGGCGCAGCGGCGCCTCGAGCGGCACCGTCACGGTGGTGGCGCGGATGTCGGTGATGACGGGCCGTTTCATGGCGGGTCTCCGGTTCTCGTTCATTCGGGCAGGACGATGCCGAGCTTGGCCATCGTGCCGCCATCGATCTTGATGTCCGCGCCCGTGATGAAGCGGGCCTTGTCGCTGGCGAGGAAGGCGACGAGATCGGCGATCTCGGAGGGCTTTCCCACCCGGCCGACCGGATGGCCCTTGCCCCACAGCGCGATCGTCTCGTCCTGGCTGTGCTCGCCCTTCCACAGGTCCGCCGCCCAGCGCAGCATGGGCGTATCGACGGAGGCGGGGCAGACGGCGTTGACCGTGATGTTGTCCGCCGCATGGTCGAGCGCCATCGCGCGCACCAGGGCATTGATCGCGCCCTTGCTGGCCGTATAGGCCGCGACGCCCGCCTGCGAGGCGTAGGCCTGCACGGAGGAGATGGCGACGATCGCCCCCCCGCCGCGCTTGCGCATTTCAGGGATGGCGAAGCGGGAGGCGAGGTAGATGCCCTTCAGATTGATGTCGAAGACGTCGTCCCAGACATCTTCCGGCGTGTCGACGACCGTGCCGTAGCGCTGGATGCCGGCGCAGCAGGCGAGCACGTCGAGGCCGCCATGGCGCGCCACGGCCGCGGCGACGGCGCGCTCCATGTCGTCCGCCCGGCGCACGTCGCCGACGAAGCCGGAGGCATTCGGCCCGATCGCCGCGACGGCCTCGTCCACCGATGCGGCATCGTTCGCGACGACGAGGACCCTGCCGCCGGCACCGGCGAACCGTTCCGCGCAGGCCCGGCCCATGCCGAGGCTGCCGCCGGTCACGATGATGCTCCTGCCGGAAAATTCATCCGCGCTCATGATCGTTCTCCTCCACATCCTTCCTAGCTAACATTCTACCATACCAGATTGTCAACCGGCATTTCTCAGAAGTGTCAGCCGGCGAATTTCGGTTCGGGAATACCGGTGCCGGCCCCGTCGATCGCAACGAGGCTGCCTTCCGCCGGATTTGCGGCAAGGTGCTCGGCCGTCATCGTGAAGCGGGCGGAGGTGACGTAGAGGGTGGAAAAGTCCGGGCCGCCGAAGGTGCAGCTCGTCGGCCAGGTGACGGGCAGTTCCGCCAGCGCCAGCAGCGCGCCATCGGCGGTAAAGCGCGCGACTGAGGCGCCGCCGACCACCCGGCAGTTCCACAGCGTGTCCTCGGCATCCATGCAGGAGCCGTCCGGCAGGCCGCGCTCGAAACCGCTGACGATGGTGCGCCGGTTGCTGATCGTCCTTGCGACGGGGTCGTAGGCGAAGGCGTAGATTTCGTTTTCCGGCGTATCGGCGAAGAGGAAGCGGCCGTCGTGCGTCCAGCCCATCGTGTTGGTGATGCCGTATTCGCGTGGCGTGAGCTGCGTGACGGTGCCGGTGGGGTCGATCCGGTAGATGGCGCCGGACTTGCAGTCCATCGCCCGGGGCGAGCCGTCCGGGTTGAGATTGTTCTGCATGGTGGCGACCCAGAAGGAGCCGTCGGGCGCGACGCGGCCTTCGTTCAGCCGGTTGTCGGCAAGGTCCGGCTCGGGCACAGCGAAGGTCTCGAAGGCCTCGCCCGGCCGCCAGAAGGCGACCTCGCGGCGCAGCCCGACGATGAAGCCGCCGGAGGCGCGAAGGCCGATCGACGTCGGGAAATCCGGTGCCGGCCAGGTGGCATGCTCGCCGCTGCGCGGCACGTGGCGGTGGATGCGCTTGCCGCCGATATCTACCCAGTAGAGCGCCTGTTCCTCGCCGGACCAGATGATGCTTTCGCCGACGATGTCGCCCGCGGCGTATTCGATCCTTGCCTTCACGCGCAGCCCTCCCGCATCTGCCAAATTCACGTTGACAATAGCTGAGAGTGAATCTAATTCAATGTCACTAGGTACCTATATGATAGGTAGGAGGCGACGGGATGGAATCGAAGTCGGAACCGGATGCGGCCGGCGGGCAGAAGGGTGGCGAAGGTCTGCTTGGCGGCGTCATGGATGCCGTCCGGATCCACATCCGCGAAAACGGCCTGCAGGTCGGCGACTGGCTGCCGAGCGAGGGCGCCTTTGCGGAAAAACTCGGCGTTTCCCGCGGCATCGTGCGCGAGGCCTATCGTTCGCTGTCCGCGCTGACGCTGATCGATATCGGCAACGGCCGGCGCCCGCGGGTGGCCGCGCCGAGGGCCGACGTGCTGGCGCTGGTCACAGACCATGCCGTGCACACCGACCAGGTGACGATACAGCAGATTTTCGATGTCCGCCGCACGGTCGAGCGCCGGACGGTCGTGCTCGCCGCGATGCGCCGCACGGACCGCGAGGCCGCCGCGATCGTCGCGCTGGCCGAGGCGATGCAGCGCGATTTCGACGCGCCGCAAAAGGTGATGGAGCACGACATCGCCTTCCACGAGGCGATCGGCGCGGCGTCGCGCAATCCGATGTTCTCGCTGATCGTCGGCTCGTTCCATGTGGTGACGCGCCAGACCTGGCCGATCGGCTGGGCAAGCCGCGCCAGCAACGAGACGCGGCAGGAAAGCATCGACGGTCACATGACCATCGCCCGGGCCATCGCCAATGGCGACCCGACGACGGGTGAACAGGCGATGGTCGAGCATTTCGACCTGACGGTAAAGGCGCTGCTGGCGGCGGGAGTGTATTGAGCATGAAGATCACAGCCTTTGAAACCGTCCGCGCCCGCGACTTTCCCAACATCCTCTGGGTGCACATCCACACCGACGAGGGCCTTGTCGGGCTCGGCGAGACCTTCTTCATGGCCGCGACGGTGGAAGCCTATATCCACGAGGTCGTTGCGCCGAAATTGCTCGGCCGCGATCCCCTGGAGATCGACCGCATCTCGAAGGACCTGACCGGCTATCTCGGCTTCCGCTCGACAGGGGCGGAGATGCGCGGCAATTCGGCGGTGGATATCGGCCTGTGGGACCTTTTCGGCAAGGCGACGAACCAGCCGATCGCCCAACTGCTCGGCGGCTTCTCGCGGCGCGAGATCCGTACCTACAACACCTGCGCCGGCAACACCTACATGCGCGACGCGAAGGGCCAGCAGACCGGCAATTACGGCATCGGCGGCCCGCGGCGCGACCATGACGACCTCAACGGCTTCCTGGAGCGGGCGGACGAGCTTGCCGAGGACCTCCTGTCGGAGGGCATCACGGCCATGAAGATCTGGCCGTTCGACATCGCGGCGGAAAAGAGCGGCGGCCAGTACATTTCCGGCCCGGACCTGCGCAAGGCGCTCGAACCCTTCGAGAAGATCCGCAAGCGCGTCGGCGACCGCATGGACATCATGGTCGAGTTCCACTCCATGTGGCAGCTCACCCCGGCCATCCAGATCGCCCGGGCGCTCGAGCCCTACGCCACCTTCTGGCACGAGGACCCGATCAAGATGGATTCGCTCTCCAGCCTCAAGCGCTATGCGGCGGCCAGCCGCGCGCCGCTCTGCGCCTCGGAGACGCTCGCCACCCGCTGGGCCTTCCGCGACCTGATGGAGACGGATGCCGCCGGCGTCGTCATGCTCGACCTTTCCTGGTGCGGCGGGATCTCCGAGGCCAAGAAGATCGCCACCATGGCGGAGGCCTGGCACCTGCCGGTCGCCCCGCATGACTGCACCGGTCCCGTCGTGCTCGCCGCCTCGACGCACCTGTCGCTGAACGCGCCGAACGCGCTCGTGCAGGAAAGCGTGCGCGCCTATTACAAGACCTGGTACGCCGATCTGACGACGCAGCTGCCGACCGTGGCGAACGGCATGATCACCGTTCCCCCCGGGCCGGGCCACGGCGTCGATCTCGCGCCGGATCTCGACCGGAAATTCGATGTCTCGCGCCGGACTTCGGCGCTGGAATAATTGCGTCATGATGACCGCTTGACTTGTATGGTAGTAGGCTAGTAGCCTGTAACGGGATGGAGGAGGCCGGAATGCAGAACATCAAACCGCAGCGCGTTCTTTCGGCCGCCGAAGCCGTCGGGCCGCAGGTCTACCGCATCCTGCGCGAGCAGATCATCCAGGCCGAGCTGACGCCGGGCGAGCGCATCTCCGAGGCCGAGATCGCCAAAAGCCTGTCGATCAGCCGCCAGCCGGTGCGCGAAGCCTTCATAAAGCTGTCGGAGGAGGGCCTTGTTCAGGTCCTGCCGCAGCGCGGCACCTATGTGACGCGGATTTCCACCGCCTCCGTGATGGACGTGCGCTTCGTGCGCGAGGCGATCGAGGCCGATATCGTGCGCCAGGTCGCCGGCGAGCACACGGCCGAGACCGTGCGGGCGCTGCGCGACCAGATCGCAAGGCAGAAGCAGGTGCCGCAGGACGACCGCGCCGCCTTCCTGCGGCTCGACGAACTCTTCCACCACACGCTCGCGGCGGCCGCCGGCCGCGCCTATGCCTGGAGCGTCATCGAAAGCGTCAAGGCGCAGATGGACCGCGTCCGCTTCCTCAGCGTCGACGACCTCCACATCGGCCGGCTGATCGACCAGCACGAACGCATCGTCGATGCGATCGCCGCCGGCGACGTCGGCAAGGCCGAGACGGCGTTGCGCACGCATCTGCGCGAAATCCTCAAATCGCTGCCCGAGATCGCCCGGGCGCGCACGGAATTCTTCGACGGCGTGGCATGACGCCGGGACGACAACGATTGATGTTCAACGGGAGGTACGCATCATGACGATCCGGAAATTTCTTGCAGGAACGGCTCTCGGGCTGGGGCTGATGGCCTCGGGCGCCAGCGCGGAAGGTCTCAATATCGCCTTCATCAGCCATTCGTCCGCCTCGAACACCTTCTGGCAATCGGTCAAGAAGGGCTATGACGATGCCTGCGGGAAGGTCGGGGCCTCGTGCCAGCTGATCCTCACGCAGACCGAAGGTTCGGTCGAGCAGGCCGTCGCCAATCTTCAGGCGGCCATCGCCTCCAGGCCGGATGCGATCTTCGTCGCGATCGTCGACAACAACGCCTATGACAATGTGATCAAGGAAGCCGTCGATTCCGGCATCCTCGTGCTCGCCGTCAACGTGGACGACAGCGACGGCGCCAACGGCAATGCCCGCAAGGCCTTCATCGGCCAGGGCTTCACCGCGGCCGGCTATTCTCTCGCCAAGGCGCAGTCGGAGAATTTCCCCAAGGAAGGCCCGCTCAACCTGCTGGTCGGCGTCAATGCGCCGGGCCAGACCTGGTCCGAGCAGCGCGCCGGCGGCGTGATGAAGTTCCTGGAAGAGTACAAGGCCGAGCATGCCGACCGCGAGATCACCATCACGCGCATCGATTCGGCCACCGATCTCGCGCTGACCGCCGATCGCATCGGCGCCTATCTCAATGCCAACCCGGACACCACGGCCTATTTCGACACCGGCTACTGGCATGCCGGCGTCGCCAAGGTGCTGAAGGACCGCGGCATCGAGCCCGGCAAGGTGCTGCTCGGCGGCTTCGACCTCGTGCCGGAGGTCCTGCAGCAGATGGAAGCCGGCTATGTGCAGGTGCAGGTCGACCAGCAGCCCTACATGCAGGGCTTCATGCCGGTCATGCAGGCCTACCTGTGGAAGACTGCCGGCCTGACGCCGTCGGACATCGACACGGGGCAGGGCATCGTCACGCCCAAGGACGTGCCGACGATCCTCGAAATGGCAAAGCAGGGCCTGCGCTGATCCGGCGCTCCTATGGGAAACCGGTGCCTTGCCGCTCGGGCGGGGCACCGAAGCACGAGTGGAGCCCATGAAGCGGTTTCTGAAAATCTATCTCGACAAGCCGGAGCTTGCGGGCCTTGCCCTGCTGATCGTCCTGCTTGCCGTCTTCCAGGTGAAGTCGAACGGCGTGCTTCTCTCCTTCGAGAACGTGCGCGGCGTCATGGGCCTCCTGCCGGAAATGGCGCTCGTCGGCATCGGCGTGACGATCCTGATGATCTGCGGCGAGTTCGACCTGTCGGTCGGCTCCGTCTTCGCGCTGATGCCGATGTCGATGGCGGTGATCCTCAATTCCGGCGTGCCTTTCACCGCCGCCGTGCTGCTCGGCCTTGCGATCTGCGCGGTGATCGGCTTCGTCAACGGCTATGTGACGCTGCAATTCTCGATCCCGAGCTTCATCACCACGCTCGGCATGCTGTTCATCGCCCGCTCGCTCACCATTGTCATATCCGGCGGCTTTCCGCCGCTGCTGCCCTCCGACCTGCCGACCTGGCTCTTCACGGACTATATCTGGCAGGGCGCGCTCTTCCGCATGTCCTTCGTCTGGTTCGTCGGCATCGCCGTTCTTGCCGCAGCGCTCCTGTCGCTCACCAATTTCGGCAACTGGATCCGCGCCACCGGCGGCTTCAACGAGGCGGCGGCCTCGATGGGCATTCCCGTCAAGCGCGTGAAGATCATCTGCTTCATGCTCTGCTCGGTGCTTGCCGGCTTTGCAGGCCTGCTCCAGGTGCTGCGCCTCGGCTCGCCGCTGCCCTCGATCGGCGAGGGGCTGGAGCTACAGGCGGTCGCCGCGGCCGTCATCGGCGGCACGGCGCTTGCCGGCGGCATCGGCACGGTCTTCGGCGCCATCATCGGCACGCTGCTCATCCGCACCATCGACAACGGCCTCGTGCTGTCGCGCGTCGATGCCAACTGGTTCAAGTTCGCCATCGGCGTGCTCACCATGTTCGCGGTGATCGCCAATGCCTGGATGGGGAAGATGTCCCGCAAGATCAAGGTGGAGGCGCACAAGTGACGACACCGGTCATCGAATGCCGCAACCTGCAGAAATGGTACAGCGGCGTACACGCGCTGAAGAATGTCAACCTCACCATCCATCCCGGCGAGACCGTCGGCCTCGTCGGCGACAACGGCGCCGGCAAGTCGACGCTGATCAAGATCCTCTCCGGCGTACATCACCAGGATTCCGGCGAGGTGCTGATCGAGGGCAGGAAGGTGGACCTGCGCAGCCCGAAGGATGCGATGCGCCACGGGCTGGAGACGATCTACCAGTACAATTCCATGGTCCCGACCATGTCGATCGCCCGCAATCTCTTCATCGGCCGCGAGCCGTTGAAATGGTCGGTCTTCGGCTTCGGCCTCATGGACCAGAAGCGCATGCGCGCCGAAAGCGTGCAGGCCATCGCCGATGTCGACCTGCACCTTCGCTCGCCGGATGCCTTGGTCGGCGAACTGTCCGGCGGCCAGCGGCAGGGCGTGGCGATCGCCCGCGCCATGCATTTCAAGTCGAAGGTGCTGATCCTCGACGAGCCGACCAACCATCTTTCCGTCAAGGAGACGGACAAGGTGATCGGCTTCGTGCGCGGCCTGAAGGCACAGGGCCTCACCGGCATCTTCATCTCGCACAACATGCAGCACGTCTTCCAGTCCTGCGACCGCATCGTCGCCATGGCGCGCGGCGAGATCGTCTTCGACAAGCCGACCGCCGCGACCTCGATCGACGAGGTCCACGCCCTTCTGTGAGGAGACCATGACAGAGCTTTCGGGAAAGACCGTCCTCATCACCGGCGCGCTCGGCACGCTCGGCCGCGCCCAGGCCGCGCGGCTCGCCCGGGCCGGCGCCAGCCTCCTGCTGCTCGACCGCCCGGCGGCCGAGGGCGGCACGGCCTTCGCGGCGGATATTGCCGCGACACATGATGTGAAGGCAGCCTATGTCGGCGAGGACCTGAACGACCTTGCCGCGGCGGAGCGGCGGGCGGCATCGCTTTCGCGCGAGCATGGCGGCATCGACATCCTCATCAACAATGCGGCGCTGATCATCAACAAGCCGTTCGAGGATTTTTCGCTGGAGGAATACGAGGACCAGGTCCGTGTCAATTCCTCCGCCGCCTTCGCGCTTGTCCGGGCGGTCGCGCCGGCGATGAAGGAAAAGTGCTACGGCAAGATCGTCAATTTCTGCTCGGTCACCCTGAACGGGCGCTGGGACGGCTATGTGCCCTATGTCGCCTCGAAGGGCGCGATGCTGGGCCTGACGAAATCGCTGGCGCGCGAACTCGGGCCGCATGGCGTGCGCGTCAACGCGGTGTCTCCGGGCGCGGTGGTGTCCGAGGCGGAGGCCCGCGTCTTCGCCGATCGCCTGCAGCAGTACAATGACTGGATCCTTGAAAACCAGTCGCTGAAGGCGCGCATCCAGCCGGCGGATGTCGCCGATCTCGTGCATTTCCTCGTCTCGCCGGCCTCCGACATGATTTCCGGCCAGAACATCGCGATCGACGGCGGCTGGTAATGGCGCTCGAACTCGATAACGGGGCGGCGCGCATCCGCGTGCGGCCCGATCTCGGCGCCGGCCTGACATGCTTCGATGTCCGGCATGGCGGCGCCTGGCTGCCGGTCTTCCGCACGGTCGGTCCCGCCACGGCCCATCCCTTCGCGCTGTCCAACATCCTTCTTGTGCCGTTTTCCGGCCGGGTCTCCGGCGGCGGCTTTACCTTCGACGGTGCCTTTCACGCCCTGCCGCGCAACATGGAGACGGAGCCCTATCCGATCCACGGCAACGGCTTTTCCGCCGCATGGACAGAGGCCTCCCGGAGCGACGATTCCATCACCCTGACATTATCATCGGACGGACCGGGGCCGTTCCGCTACGAGGCGACGATGTGCTATCGCCTTGAAGGCACCGGCCTCGTGATGGAACTGAGCCTTGTCAACCGCGCCGAAACACGGCTGCCCTACGGCGTCGGCTTCCACCCCTGGTTCGTGCGCGATGTGGATACGACGCTCGCCGCGCCGTCGAAGGGCGTCTGGCTGGAGCAGCCCGATCACCTTCCGAAGGCTTACGAGCCCATCGCCCGGCATCCGGATATGGATTTCAACGTGCCGCGGTCCCTGCCGCCGCGCTGGATCAACAACTGGTTCGACGGCTGGGATGGCAAGGCGCGTATCGACTGGCCGGCGCGCGGACTGCGGGCCGAGGTCGAGGCAAGCGAGGCGCTGGATCAGTATGTGGTCTTCTCGCCTGCAGCCGATGCCGATTTCTTCTGCTTCGAGCCGGTGAGCCATCCCGTCGATGCCTTCAACCTGCCTGATCGGCCGGACGCCTACGGCCTGAAGGTGCTTTCTCCCGGCGAGGGGCTGGATATCTGGACCCGCATCGCCGTTTCGCCGCACAAGGCGGCCTGACCTCGCAAGACATCCGACCTGCACACCCTGGCAGCCCACATGGTTGCCGGGGCTGATCGCGTGGCCACGGCGGGGGAAGCGTCCGTCAATGCAGCATCTGACGGGGTTTCCAAGGCTTGAAACGGCAATCCATATATGAAAGAATAATTCAAATAAGAATTTCATTGGCGCGACCTTGAGAGCGCAGGAGGAGATGTGCATGCAGGATGAGACGGGACTTCTGGCCGGCCTGACCGTGGTCGATATGAGCCAGTTCCTCTCCGGTCCCTATTGTTCGTTGCGGCTTGCCGATCTCGGCGCCCGCGTCATCAAGATCGAGCGGCCGGATGGCGGCGATCTCTCCCGCCGGCTCTATCTCAGCGACACCGAGATCGGCGGCGATTCGACGCTCTTCCACGCCATCAACCGCGGCAAGGAAAGCCTCGGCATCGACCTGAAGAACCCCGATGACCTCGCCTTCCTGCGCAGGCTTCTCGGCAAGGCCGACGTGCTCATCCAGAATTTTCGCCCGGGGGTCATCGAACGCCTCGGGCTCGATCATGCGGCCGTCAGGGCGATCAACCCGGCGATCGTCTATGCCTCGATCAGCGGCTATGGCGAGGATGGTCCCTGGGTCATGCGGCCGGGGCAGGATCTCCTGGCGCAGGCGCGCTCCGGCCTGATGTGGCTGAACGGCGACGAGACGCAGGGGCCGGTGCCCTTCGGCCTTGCGGTCGCCGACATGCTCGCCGGCGCCAATGCCTGCCAGGGCATTCTTGCCGCCCTCGTGCGCCGCGGCATGTCCGGCAAGGGTGCCCATATCCAGACGAGCCTGCTCGAAAGCCTCATCGATTTCCAGTTCGAGGTGCTGACCACCCATCTCAACGACGGCGGCCGCAAGCCGAAGCGCTCGGATTTCCGCAGCGCGCATGCCTATCTCTCCGCGCCCTACGGCGTCTATCCGGCAAGGGACGGCTACCTCGCGATCGCCATGACGCCGCTCGGCCACCTGCAGGATCTGCTGCAGATCGAGGCGCTGGCGCCCTATCGCGACGACAGCAAGGCCTGGTTCACCGCGCGCGATGCGATCAAACGGATCATCGCCGGCCGCATCGCGACCGGGACCGTCGAGCATTGGCTCTCCATCCTGGAGCCTGCCGACATCTGGTGCTCGAAGGTGCTGGAATGGCCGGAGCTTCTGGCCAGCGACGGTTTCCGCATCCTCGATATGCTGCAGACGGTAACGCGCGAGGATGCGGTTTCGATCGGCACGACCCGCTGCCCCGTGCGCGTGAACGGCCGGCGCCCTCTCGGCCATCGCGCCGCGCCGCGCGTCGGCGAGCACTCGGCAGCGATCCGCGCGGAGTTCGCGTGATGGGCGCGATCACGCTGAGGGGCATGACCTGGAGCCATCCGCGCGGCTACGACCCGATGGTGGCCTGTGCGCAGGACTGGCGCGCCAGAACCGGCATCTCCATCGAATGGGACAAGCGCTCGCTGCAGGATTTCGAGAGCTTTCCGGTCGAGGACCTCGCCCGCCGCTACGACCTCATCGTCATCGATCATCCGCATGTCGGGCAGATCACGGCGGAAGGCTGCCTCACGCCGCTGGACCTGCCCGGCCGCGAGATGGCCTTCGCGGCCCTTGCTGGCGGCAGCGTTGGCCTCTCGTTCCCGAGCTACAACTGGCAGGGCCGCCAATGGGCCTTCCCGATCGACGCGGCCACCCAGGTGCTCGCCTTCCGGTTGGATCGGCTGGGCAGGGCACCGGGCACATGGGCGGAGGTGCTGGATCTGGCAAAGGCCGGTGAAATGCTGCTGCCGCTACGCCCGCCGCATTCCCTGATGTGCCTCTTCACGCTCTGCGGCAATCTCGGCCGGCCCTGCGCGGTGGAACGGGATCAGCCCTTCGTCGATGCCGAAATCGGCGTGCAGGCGATCGAAATGATCCGGGAGCTTGCCACGCTCGCCGACCCTGCCTGTACCGGCATGGATCCCATCGCCGTGCTGGACCGGATGGGCGAGGCTGGATCGCGCTACAGTCTCTCGCCGTTGATCTACGGTTATGTCAGCTACTCGCTCGCCGGCTTCCGGGCAAATCGCATCGCCTTTGCCGACATGCCGGTTGCCGGCAGCAAGGGGCCGGTTGGCTCAGCACTCGGCGGCACGGGCATCGCCGTCTCCGCCTTCTCGGCGCAGCGCGAGGCGGCCGTGGATTTCGCTTATTGGATTGCGGCTGGGCCGCAGCAGGCGGGCCGCTACTGGCAGGCCGGCGGCCAGCCCGGCCATGCGGCAGGCTGGGAGGACGAGGCGGCCAATGCCGCGACGCTCGGCTTCTATCGCAACACGCGCCGGACGCTGGAGGGCGCCTGGCTGCGCCCCCGGCACGCCGGCTACATGCCCTTCCAGGAGGCCGCCTCGCAGCGCATCAACCAGGCCGTGACGGGCCGCGAGCCGGCGGCAAAGGCCGTTGCGGACCTCAATGCGCTCTTCCTGAAAAGTTTTGCGGGGGACGGGTGAGCCTTCGCCGCGCTGGCGAATCATGCCTTCAGATGCGAAGCCTGTTGCTCCTCGGCATTGAAGCCGGCGCCTGCCATTTCCGAGAGCCTGCGCGTCGTCTCGCCCAGCAACTGGATGGTCGTCGAGATATCCGGCGCGACCGGCGTGTTGATCAGGGTGATATAGGGGATCGTCAGGGCGGCGATCGCCCGGCCGTCCGCGCCGAGCACGGGCGCCGAAAGGTTGATGACGCCCGCGGTCTGGGCGCTCGGCATCATTTCGTAGCCGCGCGAGCGGATGAGATCGAGCCGCGCCAGGAATTCCGGCGTGACGCGCATGTCCGTGCCGCCGTCGCCCACATGCTCGGCGATCATGCGCAGGCGCTCTTCCGGCGAGCGGAAGGCGAGCAGCGCGTGGCCGGATCCCGTGTCGAACAGGCCGATGCGCGAGCCGACGCGGATCGAGATGCCCCAATAGCCGGGCGCCTCCTGCTGGGCGATGACGACGGGATTGCCGCGGTCGAAGACGACGAGCTGGTTGGCCTGGCGCGAGGCTTCGGCCAGTTCGCGCATCAGCGGCACGGCGAAGGAGACGAGCCGGCGCACCGGCGCGTGCAGTTGCGCGAGGCCGAAGAGTTTCAGGGTCAGCGAGAAGCGGTCGCCGTCGATGCGGGTGACGTAGCCGCGTTTCACCAGCCGGTCGAGCATGCGGTAGAATTCGTTCGGACTGCGATCGAGCCGCTTGGCGATCTCCGCCTGGGTGAGCCCGCCATCGACGCCGGCGAGAAGCTCCAGGATGTCGAGGCCCTTGTCGAGCGCCGGCGCCCTGTAGCGATCGTTTTCCTCGTCCGACACCCGAATTCCTCCAGTGAATGAGTAAATTCATATACGCAGAAATAGGGCGTGACAATCCCGGGATGCCGATTTCCGCTTGACGATATGTGAATAGTAAGTTTGTATATGAATGAAGCTCTTATTGGTAAGGGCTGGCGAAAAGCCAATGGGAGGAGAAGATGACGAGATTTCTAGCCGGCGTGGCCGCCGGTGCCGTGATCTGCGCTTGGGCGGGCGCTGCGCTTGCCGCCGATCTGCCGGGAAAGTTCGAGGGTGTGACCGTCGATGCGAAGCTCATCGGCGGCCAGCAGTATGAAGCGCTCTATGCGCGCATCGCCGAATGGGAGAAGGCGACCGGCGCGAAGGTGAACGTTCTTTCCAAGAAGAACCATTTCGAGCTGGACAAGGAGATCAAGTCGGACATCGCGACCGGCAACATCACCTGGTGCGTCGGCTCGAACCATTCGTCCTTCGCCCCGCAATACCCCGACATCTACACCGATCTTTCGGCGCTGCTGCCGAAGGAGGAGATCGACGCCTTCGTGCCGGCCAACATCGCGTCCTCGACGCTCGACGGCAAGCTGGTGATGCTGCCGCGCGCGCAGTTCGACGTTTCCGCGCTCTACTACCAGAAGAGCCTTTATGAGGACGACGCGAAGAAGGCGGCATTCAAGGAGAAATACGGCTACGACCTCGCCCCGCCGGACACCTGGCAGCAGGTCGCCGACCAGGCGATCTTCTTCGCCAATCCGCCGGATTTCTACGGCACGCAATATGCCGGCAAGGAGGAGGCGATCAACGGCCGCTTCTATGAGATGCTGGTCGCCGAGGGCGGCGACTATCTCGACGCCGACGGCAAGCCGGCCTTCAACTCGGAAGCGGGCGTTCGCGCGCTCGACTGGTTCGTCAACCTCTACAAGGCGAAGGCCGTGCCGGTCGGCACGACCAACTATCTGTGGGACGACCTCGGCCAGGGCTTTGCCTCCGGCACCATCGCCGTCAACCTCGACTGGCCTGGCTGGGCGAGCTTCTTCAACGACCCGAAGTCGTCGAAGGTCGCCGGCAATGTCGGCGTGAAGGTGCAGCCGGCAGGCTCCTCCGGCAAGCGCACCGGCTGGTCCGGCCACCACGGTTTTTCCGTGACGGAAAGCTGCGCCAACAAGGAAGCCGCCGCCTCGCTCGTCTGGTTCCTCACCAACGAGGACAGCCAGAAGCTGGAATCGTCCGCCGGTCCGCTGCCGACGCGCACGGCCGTCTGGGATTACAATATCCAGCAGGCGGAGAGCGATGCCTATCGCAAGGAAGTCCTGATCGCCTTCCAGGAAGCGGCGAAGCACGCCTTCGCCGTGCCGCAGACGCCGGCCTGGATCGAGATCTCCAACGCCGTCTATCCGGAGCTGCAGGCCGCCATCCTCGGCGACAAGACCTCTAAGGAAGCGCTGGACGCGGCAGCCGAGAAGGCGACGCAGATCCTTGAGGATGCGGGCGCGCTCTGAGGCAAGCTTGCCCCTCACCCTAACCCTCTCCCCGCAAGCGGGGAGAGGGGACGTGCCCCACGAACGGGCATTGGTTGAGGAAACCGGCACGGCATATCCCCTTCGCCCCGCTTGCGGGGAGAAGGTGGCCGGCAGGCCGGATGAGGGGCTATGCCTTATCCGCAACCTCTCCTGCGTCATGGTCGGGCTTGACCCGACCATCCACCCTATGCCGGTGGGTGGGCTCGGCACCGCGCCCCAAGCAAACAAACCAGCGGCCGCCCCCAGCGGCCGCTTCTTGAAATACGGCGGCGTCCGGAAAGGGCGACCGACCAGAGCATATCCAAGAGGCATTCATGAAAGGCTGGAGGCCACCGGCGCCGTTTCTGCTTCTGCTGCCCGCCATCGTGGTGCTCGCGGCCGTCGTCATCATTCCGCTCATCCTGTCGCTCTATTCGAGCTTCACGCCCTTCCGGCTGACGCAGCCCGCCTCGCTCTATACCTTCGTCGGCTTCCGCAATTATGCGCGCATCCTGACGGATCTCGAATTCTGGACGGCGTTCGGCCGCACCGTGCTCTTGCTCACCGTCGCGCTGAATGTCGAAATGCTGCTCGGCCTCGGCCTTGCCATGCTGGTGGAGAAGGCGACGAGCGGACAGCGGCTGCTGAGAACCATCATGATGTTCCCAATGATGTTCTCGCCGATCCTCGTCGGCTTCCAGTTCAAGTTCATGTTCAACGACAATATCGGCCTCGTGAACAACGCCCTGCAATCGCTCGGCCTGACGGACCAGGCGATCCCCTGGCTGATCGACGGCACGCTCGCCTTCACCGCGATCCTCATCGCCGAAATCTGGTCGTCCACCTCGGTCTTCGCCATCCTCATCCTCGCGGGCCTGCTCGCCATGCCGAAGGAGCCGATCGAGGCGGCGCGCGTCGACGGCTGCACGCCCTGGCAGACCTTCCGATACGTCACCTGGCCGTTCATCATGCCGTTTGCCTATATCGCCATGACCATCCGCTCGCTCGATGTCGCGCGCGCTTATGACATCGTGAAGATCATGACGGACGGCGGGCCAGCCAAGCGCACCGAGCTGCTGTGGACGCTCGTCTCGCGCACCGCCTATGCCGATGCCCGCATGGGTCTCGCCAATGCCATGGCCTATGTCGCGATCCTGCTTTCCATCCTCTTCACCGTCTATTTCTTCCGCAAGCTTGCGGCGGCGCGGACCCAGATCGCGGCCGAATGGTAAGGGGGGAGTGGTAAAGATGAACGAGAACACGAAAGCCCGTCTCAACGGCCTTCTCCTCTCCGCCGCGCACAAGATCGGCCTCTTCCTGGCGATGACCGTCATCTGCCTGCCGGGCCTGTGGATCGTGCTCGCCTCCTTCCGCCCGACGGTCGAGATCATGGCGAAGCCGCCGGTCTGGATCCCCGAGGACCTGTCCTTCGATGCCTATGTCGCGATGTTCTCCGGCGTCGGGCAGGGCGGCATTCCGGTCATCGAATATTTCCGCAATTCGCTGATCATCTCCGTCACCTCGACGGCGATCGCGCTCGCCATCGGCATGGCCGGCGGTTATGCCTTCGCGCGCTTCCGCTTCAAGGCGAAGTCGTCGATCTTCCTCGGCCTGATGCTGACGCGCACGGTGCCGGGCATCGCGCTCTCGCTGCCGCTGTTCTTCGTCTATTCGAAGCTCGGCATCATCGACACGCATTTCGGGCTGATCATGGCCTATGTGGCGCTCAACGTGCCCTTCACCATCTGGCTGATCGACGGTTTCTTCCGCCAGGTGCCGAAGGATCTCGCCGAGGCCGCGCAGATCGACGGGTGCACGCGCTGGCAGGCCTTCTGGCAGGTGGAGTTCCCGCTCGCCGGCCCCGGCATCGCGTCGGCCGGCATCTTCGCCTTCCTCACCTCGTGGAACGAGTTCGCGCTCGCCTCGCAGCTCACCCGTTCCGTCAATTCCAAGACGCTGCCCGTCGGCCTGCTCGACTATACGGCGGAGTTCACCATCGACTGGCGCGGTATGTGCGCGCTGGCGGTGATCATGATCATTCCCGCCCTCGTGCTGACCTTCATCGTGCAGAAGCATCTGGTGTCCGGCCTCACCTCCGGCGCAGTCAAAGGATAATCCATGGCAACCGTTTCCCTCGAAAAGCTGGTCAAGCGCTACGGCGCGGTCGAAGTGGTCCATGGCATCGATCTCGACGTCGCAGACCGCGAGTTCATCGCCCTCGTCGGCCCCTCCGGCTGCGGCAAGTCGACGACGCTGCGCATGATCGCCGGGCTGGAACCGATCTCCGGCGGCAATCTCAGGATCGGCGGCAAGATCGTCAACGACCTGCCGCCGCGCGCGCGAAATCTCGCCATGGTCTTCCAGTCCTACGCGCTCTATCCGCACATGACCGTGCGCGAGAACATGGGCTTCTCGCTGAAGATCGCCGGCCAGAAGCCGGAGGAGATCGCCCCGCGCGTCGAAGAGGCGGCAAAAACGCTCGACCTCACGCATCTCCTCGACCGCCGACCCTCGCAACTGTCAGGCGGCCAGCGCCAGCGCGTCGCCATGGGCCGTGCCATCGTGCGCCAGCCGGAAGTCTTCCTCTTCGACGAGCCGCTGTCGAACCTCGATGCGAAGCTGAGGACCCAGATGCGCGTCGAGATCAAGAAGCTGCACGCCAAGGTGCAGTCGACGGTGATCTACGTCACGCACGACCAGGTGGAGGCGATGACGCTCGCCGACCGCATCGTCATCATGCGCGACGGTCATATCGAGCAGGTCGGCACGCCGGAGGATGTGTTCCAGCGGCCGAACTCGAAATTCGTCGCCGGCTTCATCGGTTCGCCGCCGATGAACCTCAAGGACGCCGAGATCGCCGATGGCCATGTGGTCTTTTCCAATGGCGACCGCCTGCCGCTGCCGTGCCGCTTCCGGGACCGGGTGACGGCCGGCCAGAAGGTGACTTTCGGCCTGCGCCCGGACGATCTCTATCCCGCCGGCCACGGCATCCATTCCGGCGAGGATGCCGATGTATACAGGCACGACCTGCGCGTCATCCTCACCGAGCCGCTCGGCAACGAAACCCTCGTCTTCTCCGATTTCGGCGGCGCGGAATGGGTCGGCCGCATGCTGAACCCGCGGCGCCTTGCGTCCGGCGAAGCGCTGCCCTTCTGCTTCGATCTCTCCCAGGCTCACCTCTTCGACGGTGAGACCGGCAAGACGCTCAGGGGCTGACATGGCGAGGATCGAACGCATCGAGCTGAAAATGGTCGACCTTCGCCCGAAGGTCGAGCGCACGGACGCCATCCAGAGCTTCGTTTCCCAGGAAACGCCGCTCGTCACCATCACCGACAGCGACGGGGCGGTCGGCACCGGCTACAGCTACACGATCGGCACCGGCGGCTCCTCCGTCATGCGGCTTCTGGCCGATCATCTCGCGCCGCGCCTCCTCGGCCGCGACGCCGACCGGATCGAGGCGATCTGGCACGAGCTGGAATTCGCGACCCACGCGACGACCATCGGTGCGATCACCTCGATCGCGCTCGCCGCCATCGATACCGCGCTCTGGGATTTGCGCGCGCGAAAACAGAACCTGCCGCTCTGGAAGCTCGCCGGCGGCGCGAAGGACCGCTGCCCGCTCTACACGACCGAGGGCGGCTGGCTGCACATTCCGGTGGAGGCGCTCGTCGAGGATGCGCTGGACGCCAAGGCGAAGGGTTTTTCCGGCTCCAAGGTGAAGATCGGCAAGTCGCACGGGTCCGAGGATCTTGCGCGCCTTTGCGCTGTGCGCAAGGCGGTCGGCGACGGCTACGAGATCATGACGGACGCCAACCAGGGTTTTTCAGTCGACGAGGCGATCCGCCGCGCCGAGCGCCTGCGCGACCTCGATCTCGGCTGGATCGAGGAACCGTTGCCGGCGGACGACATCGACGGCCATGTCCGCCTCAACCGCGCGACGGCGACGCCCATCGCCGTCGGCGAATCGCTCTATTCGATCCGCCATTTCCGCGAATACATGCAGAAAGGCGCGTGCTCCATCGTGCAGGTCGATGCCGGCCGCATCGGCGGCATCACGCCCTGGCTGAAGGTGGCGCATGCGGCGGAGGCCTTCGATATGCCGGTCTGCCCGCATTTCCTGATGGAACTGCATGTCAGCCTGACCTGCGCGGTGCAGAACGGCAAATATGTCGAATACATTCCGCAGCTCGACGACATCACCACCTCGCGCTTGACCATCGAGAACGGCATGGCGCTCGCACCCATGACGCCCGGCCTCGGCATCGACTGGGACTGGGATGCGATCCGCGCCCGCTCGATTGCCGAATTCGAGCGCGAAATCCGGGAAAGGGTCTAGGACATGCAGCGCATCGGCATGGTGATCGGCGTGAAGCCGGAGAAGATCGAAGACTACAAGCGCCTGCACGCCGCCGTCTGGCCGGAGGTGCTGGCGATGATTTCCGCCTGCAATATCAGGAACTATTCGATCTTCCTGAAGGAGCCGGAGAACCTGCTCTTCTCCTTCTTCGAATATCACGGCGGCGACTATGCCGCCGACATGGCGAAGATGGCCGCCGACCCGAAGACGCAGGAATGGTGGGCCGTCTGCATGCCCTGCCAGTCGCCACTGGAGACGCGGAAGGATGGCGAGTGGTGGGCGGGCATGGAAGAGGTGTTCTTTCATGCGTGAATCTCCGCGCTCGCCCCTCACCCCAACCCTCTCCCCGCTCGCGGGGAGAGGAGACGTGCCCTGCGACCGGTCGCAATATGCTGAAAACAGCGCGACATCCCCTTCTCCCCGCTTGCGGGGAGAAGGTGGCGGCAGCCGGATGAGGGGCGCACGTGTGCTGCGGGAGCTGAAGCCATGACCTTTGACCCCGAAACCCTCACCCAATCCTGGCCGCTGCCGGCGAACCCGCGTCCCATCGTCACCTTCGGGGCCGGCTCGATCGTCGGCGACGCGCATTATCCGGCCTATCGCAAGGGCGGCTTCCCGATCGCCGGGCTCTATGATCCGGACCACGACAAGGCGAAGGCGCTCGCCGAAAGGTGGGGCGTCACGGCCTACCGCACCGTGGAGGAAGCCGCGTCCGTCGAGAACGCCATCTTCGATCTCGCGACGCCCCCGGCCGCGCATGCGAACGTGCTGGCGGTGCTGCCGGAGGGCGCGGCGGCGCTGATCCAGAAGCCGATGGGCGCCGACCTTGCCGCTGCGACGGAGATTCTGACGATCTGCCGCGACAGGAAGCTCAAGGCGGCCGTCAATTTCCAGCTTCGTTTCGCGCCGATGATGCTGGCGCTGAAGGACGCCATCGCCAAGGGGCTGCTCGGCGAGGTCGTCGATTTCGACGTCCATCTGGCGCTCGATACGCCCTGGCAGCTCTGGTCCTTCCTCGAAGGCCTGCCGCGCATCGAGATCGCCATGCACTCGATCCATTATCTGGATGTGATCCGCCAGGTGCTGGGCGATCCCGGGGGCGTGCACGCCAAGTCGATCGGCCACCCGAACCACGGGATGGCGCAGACGCGCACCACGGCGATCCTCGACTATGGCGACCGTGTCCGCTGCGCCCTTTCGATCAACCACGATCACCGATTCGGCCGCAGGCATCAGGCCTGCGAATTCCGCGTCTCGGGCACGCAGGGCGCGGCCTATCTCCAGCTCGGCGTCAATCTCGATTATCCGCGCGGCGAACCGGACATTCTGGAGATCCATCCCAAGGGCGGCGACGGCTGGGTGCCGGTGCCGCTGGAGGGAACGTGGTTCCCGGACGCCTTCGTCGGCCGCATGGCGAACCTTCAGCGTTTCGTGTCGGGCGAGGATGCGGAACTCGTCTCCTCGGTGGAGGATGCATGGATGACCATGGCGCTCGTCGAGGCGGCCTATGCCTCCAGCGCGGCGCCCGCGACGCCGCTCGCCGCACGGCCCTAGACAGGAACAGCCATGGAACAGGTCAAATATTTCGAAGAGTATGAAATCGGCGAGGGGCGCAAGACGAGCGGCCGCACCATCACCGAGACCGATTTCGTCGTGCATGCCGGCCATACGGGCGATTTCTTCCCGCACCACATGGATGCCGAATTCATGAAGACGCAGCCTTTCGGCCAGCGCATCGCCCATGGCACGATGGTGTTTGCGATCGGTGTCGGGCTGACGGCGAGCGTCATCAATCCTGTTGCATTTTCCTACGGTTATGATCGCATGCGCTTCATCAGGCCGGTCTTCATCGGTGATACGATCCACACCCGCGTGACGATATCAGGCAAGGAGGATGATCCGAAACGCGCCGGCTTCGGCCGGGTGATCGAGCGCACGGAAGTCGTCAACCAGAAGGGCGAGGTCGTTCTCGCCGCAGACCATATCTACGTCGTCGAGCGCCGCCCGGGCGCCTGACGCACCACAAGGAGCCATCATGAGCCTTTCCCTTCAAGACAAGCGCGTCCTCATCACCGCCGCAGGCCAGGGCATCGGCAAGGCGAGCGCCATCGCCTTCGCCCGCGCCGGCGCCAAGGTCGTCGCGACCGATATCAATGCCGATGCGCTGAAAAGCCTTGCGGGCGAGGCAGGCATCGAGACCTATGTGCTCGACGTCCTGAGCGAGGAGGCCGTCAACCGCGTGGTCTCGGCGACCGGCTCGTTCGACGTGCTCTTCAACTGCGCCGGCTTCGTGCATGCCGGCACGATCCTCGACATGCCGGACAAGGACCTCGACTTCGCCTTCGATCTCAATGTCCGCGCCATGGTGCGCACCATTCGCGCCGTGCTGCCGGCGATGCTGGAGAAGAAGGGCGGCGCGATCATCAACATGGCCTCGGTCGCCTCCAGCGTGAAGGGCGTGCCGAACCGGGCGGCCTATACCATCACCAAGGCGGCGGTCGTCGGGCTTACCAAGTCGGTGGCGGCCGACTACGTGGCTGAGGGCATCCGCTGCAACTGCATCTGCCCCGGCACGGTGGAAAGCCCCTCGCTGCAGGATCGCCTGCGCGCGCAGGGCGACTACGAGACGGCGCGCGCGGCCTTCATCGCCCGCCAGCCGATCGGCCGCATCGGCACGCCGGAAGAGATCGCCGACCTCGCCGTCTATCTCGCGAGCGCCACCTACACGACCGGACAGGCCTACGCCATCGACGGCGGCTGGACCATCTGAGACATTTTTTAGCCGGCAGAGCGCCGGCCATTGCAAGGGCCGCACCATGACCAAGATCACCAGCCTTCGCTCGATCGACCTGCGCTTTCCCACTTCGCAGAGCCTCGACGGCTCGGACGCCATGAACCCGGATCCGGACTATTCGGCCGCCTATGTGGTGCTCGGCACGGATGCGCCCGGCCTCGAAGGCCATGGCCTTACCTTCACCATCGGCCGCGGCAACGAGATCTGCTGCCTGGCGATCGAGGCGATGAAGCATCTGGTGGTCGGCCTCGACCTTGCCTGGGTGCGCGAAAATCCCGGCCGCTTCTGGCGCCATGTCACGAGCGACAGCCAGTTGCGCTGGATCGGTCCGGACAAGGGCGCGATGCATCTGGCGACCGGCGCGGTGGTGAATGCCGTCTGGGACCTCCTGGCCAAGCAGGCGGGCAAGCCGGTCTGGCGGCTCGTCGCCGAGATGCGCCCGGAGGAGATCCTTTCGATCATCGACTTCCGCTACCTGACGGATGCGCTGACGCCGGAGGAGGCGTTGGCCATCCTGGAGAAGGCGGAAGCCGGCAAGGCGGAGCGCATCGCGACGCTGGAGAAGGAAGGGTATCCCTGCTACACGACCTCGGCGGGCTGGCTCGGCTATGACGACGAGAAGCTGCGCCGCCTTTGCCAGGAGGCCGTCGACCAGGGGTTCACCCATATCAAGATGAAGGTCGGCCGTGACCTCGAAGACGACAAGCGGCGCCTGCGCATCGCCCGCGAGGTGATCGGCGACGAGCGCACCATGATGATCGACGCCAACCAGATCTGGGAGGTGGGGCAGGCGATCGACTGGGTTTCGGAGCTGAAACCCTACAAGCCCTTCTTCATCGAGGAGCCGACGAGCCCGGACGACATCGCCGGCCACAGGGCGATCCGGCAGGCCGTTCATCCGGTCAAGGTGGCGACGGGCGAGATGTGCCAGAACCGCATCATCTTCAAGCAGATGATCGCCGGCGGCGCGATCGACATCGTGCAGATCGACAGTTGCCGCATGGGCGGCCTCAACGAAGTGCTCGCCGTGCTGCTGATGGCGGCGAAATACGGCCTGCCGGTCTGGCCGCATGCCGGCGGCGTCGGCCTGTGCGAATATGTCCAGCATCTGTCGATGATCGACTACATCGCCGTGTCCGGCACGAAGGAGGGCAGGGTGATCGAATATGTCGACCACCTGCACGAGCATTTCGTCGACCACTGCCGCATCGAGAACGCCGCCTATATGCCGCCCGCGCGGCCGGGTTTCTCCATCGAGATGAAGCCGGAGTCGATCGCGGCCTATACGTTCGGGTGACGAGGGGCGGGGCGGCTGTCCCCGCCGCCCCTTCGACAGGCGGATATCAGGACACGGGCTTGAGGGTGCCGTCCATCACGAAGCGGGGCGTCTCCTCCGGGCGATCATGGACCTGCCAGCGGATGGCGTTCGCGCCGATGTGGAATACGGCGGTCGCCAGCGTGTTCTCGTGGTCCGGGTCGTCCGGCTGCGCGCGGTAGATGGGCAGCGGCGATACGGCCTTGTCCCACAGGATGGCGTGTGGATCCCGCAGGCCTTCCCCGCCCTCGGCGATGATTTGGTCCCCGCGCTGCTGCCGGGACCGGGAGGAGCCGGTGATCACCTGTCGTTCGCCGGCCATGCCGGCATGAACGAGGTGGTTGGCGTGGCATTGCGGGCGGTCGAGCGTGACGGCGGAGCAGTGCTCGTGGGTGAATTCCACGCCGACAAGCCGCGGATCGCCCCTTTGCCCGAGCGTCATGTGGAACGCGCCGGCGCGTTCCGAACGCTCCAGCAGGCGGACGGCCGCGTCGATCGACGGGCAATCCAGCAGGGCGCGCCCGAGCACCATGCGCGGCAGGCCGGCGCCGACACCGCGCGAGCGGATGTTGTTGACGGTCTGGACGAGACCCGTCGCCGTCACCGCAAAGGTGTGGCCGGGGATCGAGGCCGGGTAGACGAAGCTGGTGAAGGCCGTGCCGCCCTCGGGGCGGATATGGGCGAGCGCGCAATGGCCGCGAAAGCCGGGATCGCCGTCCTCGTTGTGGGCGAGCAGCGGTTCGGCACCCGGTATCTGCACCGTCGTGCAGCCATCCGGCGCGAAGGCCCAGAGGTCGCCGCGGCAGTTCCACAGGAAGACGTCGTCGAAGGGAAGATCGAGGCCGAGGGCGAGGCCCTGCAGTTCCGCCCAACAGGCGGGGAAGCGGGCCTCCACCATCCGGCGCATCGCGGCAACGCGCGGATCCGCGCGAAAGGCGAGGACCGAGGCCCAGGCATGGCCGTGCACGAGGTGGCGATGGGCGATGTCGCGGCCGAAACGGCCGAGCTGGAGGCCGATCTCCCGCGGCATGCCGGCGATCTCGATGTAACCCAGCCGGTTGTCAGTGGACATGCTGCAAGAACTCCCGCAGGCGTGGATTTTCCGGATTGGCGAGCAGGTCGGCCGGCTTGCCGTCGACGGAGATCTTGCCATCCTCCATGAAGATCAGCCGCGTACCGACCTGGCGGGCAAAGGCCATTTCGTGCGTGACCACGATCATCGTCATGCCCTCCTCGGCGAGCGCCTGCATGACGCGCAGCACCTCGTGGCGCAGTTCCGGGTCGAGCGCGGAGGTCGGCTCGTCGAACAGCATCAGCTTCGGCTTGACGGCCAGCGCCCGGGCGATCGCCACGCGCTGCTGCTGGCCGCCGGAAAGCTCGGCCGGATAGTGGTGGCCGCGCTCGGCAAGGCCGACCTTGGCGAGCAGCGCCCTGGCCTGCTCCTCGGCCTCGGCACGGCTGATGCCGCGCACCCGTCGGGGGCCGAAGGCGACGTTTTCCAGCGCCGTCATCTGCGGGAAGAGGTTGAACTGCTGGAAGACCATGCCGGCCTCCTGGCGGATGAGGCGAACCTGCGAGCGGCCGGCCTTGACGCTGATATTGTCGACGACGAGATCCCCGCCGTTGATCTCCTCCAGCGCGTTGATGCAGCGAAGCAGCGTCGACTTTCCCGAGCCGGACGGGCCGATCAGCACGACCACCTCGCCCTTGTCGATGTTGAGGTCGACCTCGCGCAGCACCACGACGGGGCCGAAGGTCTTGGTGACGTTTCGAAATTCCACGATGCTCACAGAATCCGCATCCTCTTTTCGGTGACGCGCAGGATCAGCGTCAGGGTTCCGGTCATCAGGAGGTAAAGGATCGCCACCGCGCTCCAGATCTCGACCGCGCGGAAGTTGGCGGCCATGATCTCCTGGCCCTGGCGGGTGAGTTCGCCGACGCCGATGACGATGAACAGCGAGGTGTCCTTGAGGCTGACGATGAACTGGTTGCCGAGCGGTGGGATCATCCGCCGGAAGGCGACGGGGCCGATGATGTAGACCAGTACCTTCCACAGCGGCAGGCCGAGCGCCAGGCCGGCCTCCTTCAATCCCCTGTGCACGGAGAGGAAGGAGCCGCGCACGATCTCCGCGATATAGGCGCCGGCATTGACGACGATCGCCGTGACGGCGGCGGTCATCGGATTGACGCGGATATCGGCGAGAACCGGCAGCGCGAAATAGATGAACATCACCTGCACGACGATCGGCGTGCCGCGGATGAGCTCGATATAGGCAAAGGCGATGGCGTTCAGGAACGCATTGCCATAGGCGCGCATCAGGCCCGCGACGAAGCCCACGGCAAGGCCGCCCACGAGGCCGGCAAGGGTGATGAGGATGGTAAGGCGTGCGCCGCTCAACAGGGCGGGCATGGCCTCGCCGATGACGGACCAGTCGAATTCCATAAAAGGCTCCCCGGCGTGAGGAGGGCGCGCCAGCCTGCCGGCGCGCCCGGGGCTAAGGCATCAGAGCTTCGGCTCGGTGCCGAACCACTTCTTGTAGATCTCGGTGTAGCGGCCGTCCTTCTTCATGTTGGCGAGGGCGGCGTTCACCTTGGCGACGAGCTCGCTGCCCTTCGGGAAGCCGATGCCGTATTGATGGGCCATCATCTGCTCGCCGACGGCCTTCACCTTGCCGCCGCCGGCGGTCTTCACGTAGTAGAGCACGTTCGGCGTATCGTGCATGGCGGCGTCGACGCGGCCGGTCTGCAGTTCGAGATAGGCATTGTCGATGTTGGGGAACTGGCGCAGCTCCGTCTCCTTGAAGTGCTCCTTGGCGTAGTCCGTCGCCGAGGTGCCGGTCTTGGTGGCGAGGATCTTGCCCTTCAGGTCCTCGGCGCTCGTAACCGTGCTGTCCGCCGGCACCATCAGCAGGAAGCCGCTGTCGTAATAGCCGTCGGAGAAATCGATCGCCTTCTTGCGCTCGTCCTTGATGGTGATGCCGGCGAGCGCGACATCCACCTGCTTGGTCTGGAGCGCGGGGATGATGCCGTTGAAGTCCATCGGCTGCAGCGTGTAGGTGACGCCGATCTCCTTGGCGATGGCATCCCACATGTCTATGTCGAAGCCGACATATTTGTCGCCTTCCTTGAATTCGAAGGGCACGAAGGCCGTGTCGGTGGCGACCACAAGGTCCTCGGCCTGCGCGGCCTGGCCGAAGGTGAGGGCCGATGCGAAGGCGGCAAATAGAATGGTACGCAGTTTCATGGTCGTTCCCCTTTTGCTTGGTTATGCGTGTGGAAGTGTGCTGACGGCGGCATCGATCGCATCGCCCAGCCGCTCGACGATGCGCGTGATGTCCGCGCGCTCGACGATGAAGGGCGGGGCGATCAGCACATGGTCGCCCTGCCGACCGTCGATCGTGCCGCCCATCGGATAGACCATCAGGCCGCGCGCCATGGCTTCCTTCTTGATCAGGACGTTGAGCTTGAATTTCGGGTCGAAGGGCTGCTTGCCGGCGCGATCGGCCACCAGTTCAACCCCGCGGAACAGGCCGCGCCCGCGGATGTCGCCGACATGGTGGTGGTTGCCGAGGCGCTCGACGAGCTGGCTTTCCAGCTCGGCGCCCATCGCAACGACGTTGGCAAGAAGGTTTTCGCGCCGGATGACCTGCTGCACCGCAAGGCCGGCGGCGGCGGCCATCGGATGGCCCATATAGGTGTGTCCGTGCTGGAAGAAGCCGGAGCCGCTGGCGAAGGCCTCGAAGATCTTCTCCGAGAGGAGCACCGCGCCGACCGGCTGGTAGCCGCCGCCAAGCCCCTTGGCGATGGTCATCAGGTCCGGCGCGACGCCGTCCTGTTCGCAGGCATGCAGCGTCCCGGTGCGGCCCATGCCGCACATCACCTCGTCGAGGATGAGCAGCACGCCGTAACGGTCGCAGATGGCGCGGATGCGCTTCAGGTAGTCGGCGACGGGCGGGACCGCGCCGGCCGTGGCGCCGACGACCGTTTCGGCGACGAAGGCGATGACCTCGTCCGCGCCGAGTTCGAGGATCTTGTCTTCGAGCTGCTGCGCGGCACGGGCCGCATAGGCCTCGTCGCTCTCACCGGTCTCCTGCAGGCGATAGGCATAGCACGGGTCGATATGGTGGGTTTCGACGAGCAGCGGCTTGAACTGCGCGCGCCGCCACTCGTTGCCGCCCGCGGCAAGCGCCCCGAGCGTGTTGCCGTGATAGCTCTGGCGGCGCGCGATGATGTGGCGGCGCTGCGGCTCGCCCTTCTCGACGAAATATTGCCGCGCCATCTTCAGCGCCGCCTCGACCGCTTCCGAGCCGCCGCTGACGAGATAGGCGTGGCTCAACCCTGCCGGCGCATCCGCGATCAGCAACTCCGCCAGCGCCTCGGCAGCCTCGGAGGTGAAGAAGCCCGTATGGGCATAGGCGAGCCGGTCGAGCTGTTCGTGCAGGGCGGAAAGGACGGCGGGATGGGCGTGGCCGAGGCAGGAGACGGCGGCGCCGCCCGAGGCGTCGATATAGGCCTTGCCCTTGGCGTCGAACAGCTCGATGCCCCTGCCGCCCACGGCGACCGGCATGCGGGAATGGATGGCGCGATGCAGAAGGCGGGTCACGGGCGCTTCGTCCTCGTCTTGAGATGGGTGTTGAGGGCGGCCGATTGGTGATCGACGGCGGCAAGCGCGGCGCCTGCCGCATCCCCTGCCTGGCCGGCGACCAGCGCGCCCAGCACCTCGGCGACGACGAAGGCCGGCGACATGGTGTGCAGGAACGACGGGCTTTCGGTCGGCACGACCAGCGTGCAGGCGGCAAGCTGGGCGAGGGGGGCGACGAGGCTGTCGGTGATGGCGATCAACGGCACGCCCGCCTCGCCGGCATAATCGGCGATCTCGATCGTCTGGCGCGTATAGGGCAGCACGCTGACCGCGACCATCACGTCCTCGCCGCTCGCGCTGCCGAGCGCATCGGCGCCGATGCCGCCGACGGCATCCAGCATGATCGAGTGTTTTCCCGCGAGCGACAGGATGTAGTGCAGGTGCCAGGCCGGAGAATGGCTGGAGCGCAGGCCGAGGCAATAGATGCGCCGCGCGGCGCCGAGCCGGCGGGCGGCTTCCACCAGCATTTCCAGCGATTGCGGCTGCGAGAGTTGGCCGACCTGCGCGGCGATGCCGCCCAGCATGTCGGCTGCCAGCGTCTGGTCGCCCTTCAGCTTCTGGCTCTTCGCCTGCGCGCCGACGCGGCCGGCAAAGCCCGTCACGTCGCCGCGCATGGCGTCCGCATGGAGCTGGCGGATGTCCTCGTAGCCGGCAAGGCCGAGATGCTTGGCAAGCCGCGTCATGGTGGCGGGCTGCACGCCCGCCTGCCGTGCCTGCTCGCGCATGGACAACAGCGCGACCTCGCGCGGCTGGTTCAGCACATAGCGCGCGGCGGCCCGGAGCTGCTCCGACATCGTGTCGAAGGCCTGGACGATCTGGTCTGCGAGAGGGCCGTTTTGCATGGCGATCGAATACACCTTTCCAAATTGCTTTGCAACAGTTGTTTCATTAATGTAGATATATGATCCATATGAATCATATCCTGGATGCACGATGACAGATTCTCGCGAACCGCGCCGCGTGGCCATTACCGTGGCCCCGAACGGCGGCCGCCGCACCAAGGCGGACCATCCCGCCATCCCCCTGACACCGGGCGAACTGGCGCGCACTGCAGCCGAATGCCTGGACGCGGGCGCCGCCATGATCCACGTCCATGTGCGCCGACCGGATGGCCGTCATCTCCTCGATGCCGATGCCTATGGCGCGGCGATTGCGGCCATCCGCGCGGCGGTGGGCGATCGCCTGGTCATCCAGATCACCACGGAAGCGCTCGGCCTTTATGCGCCGGCCGAGCAGATCGCCGTGCTGAAGGCCGTAAAGCCGGAAGCAGCCTCGCTGGCGTTGCGGGAACTCGCGCCGGATACGGCCACCGAACCCGCCTTCGCCGAGGCGCTCTTCTGGATGAAACGGGAAAACGTCCTGCCGCAGATCATCCTCTACGAGCCGGCGGAGGCGATGCGCCTTGAAGGCATGATCCGCCGCGGCCTCGTGCCCTGGCCGAATATCCCCGTGCTCTACGTGCTCGGCCGCTATACCCTGTCCCAGACCTCGCAGCCCGTCGACCTGCTGCCCTTCCTCGCACCGGATGCGCCGCGCTTTTCGAACTGGAGCGTCTGCGCCTTCGGACGCCACGAGGCGGCCTGCGTTACTGCCGGTGCCCTGCTCGGCGGCCATGTCCGCGTCGGCTTCGAGAACAATCTCTTCAGGCCCGACGGCAGCCTCGCCGCTTCCAACGCCGACCTTGTCGAAACAGTCGCGACGGCCCTCGATCACTTCGGTCACGCGCCGTGCAGCGCTGCGGATGTGCGCGAGAGCTTTGGCGCCCCGACCTGACGCGTTTGAATGCATTGAGCTGCAAGCCTCTGCTTATGCGCCAGAGCGCCTCGGCTTGCGAGGCCCGGAAAACTGTCATACGGAAAGAAGGAGACACGCAGGAGGGGCGCCATGCAGGATCGAAACGCGGCTTTGCGGGAGGACGTGCGGCTCGACGATCCCGAGCGGGCCTATCGTGTCCTGATCGCCGACTTGATCGGCCTGCGGTTCGACGCGGAGGGGCGGCCCGATTTCAGCGAGGTCGCGGCGTATATCGAGGAAAAAGGCGGCACGTTTCACGATGCGGCCTTTGCGGGCGAGGCCCTGCCGCCCGGCATCCATTTCTTCTACCAGCCGGATATCAGCACCGAGGTGGAGATCCTGGCGCAGACGTCGCGCGGTCAATATGACGCCCTCATCGCCGCCGCGACCTTCATCCCGCGGCTGGCGGTCTTTCCGCTCGGCGGCGTGCGCATCGGCGCGGGCACCGGCAATATGGGCTCGCTCTCCTGGGGCGGTGGCAATGGCGAGGGCGGCATCGCGCCCCTCATGAATACGCCCGGCATCAACAGCCGCGCGACGGCGCAGATGGTGATGAAGGCGCTTTTGAAGGTGACGCCGGACCTGCCGGTCGATGTTCTGCACGAACGCGTGGCGAACGGCGATTTCGACACGGGCCGCGACCTCAAATCCTACCCGACCGCCAAGCTGGAGGGACGTCGCATGGCGGTCATCGGCTATGGCAATATCGGCCGTGAAGTGGCCAGGCTCGCCCGCGCCTTCGGCATGCAGGTGGCGATCCATGCGCGTCCGAAGCACCGTCAATGGATCGAGGCGGAGGGCTTTGACTACGCCAGCTATCCGGCAGAGGCCGCGAGCGGGGCGGATGCGCTGTCCGTCCATGTCGGCCTCGGCCGGCTCGATCCGGTGACGCGCGCCTATGCCAATGCCGGCATCGTCGGTGACGCCGTGCTCTCGGCGATGAACCGCGGTGCCGTCGTCGTCAACTACGACCGCGGTGAGGTGGTGGATGCCGGCGCGCTCGACCGGGCGCTCGCCTCCGGCCAGCTCCGTCATGCCGCCATCGACGCCGATCTTTTCAAGGATGCGCAGAGCGGCGCGCTCAGCGGGCCGATGCTGCCCTATCTGACGCTCGCCGCCCGGCATCCCGGCAAACTCGAACTCCTGCCTCATGCGGCGGCCGATACGGACCATCCCTCGCGCGTCGCCGGCGCCTGCCAGGCTGTCGACCAGATCATCGATGTCATCCGCCATCGCCGCGTCCGCAATCTCAAGGGCGACCTGCCGGAGGGCTATGTCGATGCCGGGGCGAAGGTGCCGCACGGCATCGGGCGCGTCACGACCGCAACGCTCGCCGCCGCCGTCGCCGATCCGCGGTTCTCCGAGCTGCACGGTGTCTCGCGCGAAATCTTCGATACGCTGGAAGCCATCGTCGAGGCGGTGGACGAGGGCATGACGCACCAGCCGGCGGCCGGCGACGTCGTTGCGCTCACCCATCTCCTGTTGCGCCAGCGGCGGCTTCTCGAAGCGCTCGGGCTGGACGGCCCGGCGGAGGCCTGAGGCGGTTCGGGGGAACTTTCGTCGTCACCGCCAGTTCCCTTCCTGACACGATCTTCAGGGAGTGACCGCCATGACCCATCAGCAAGACGAACGCGGCGATCCGCTGACCCGCACCCATGATCCCGCCCGGAAAGACTATGCCGCGCGGGAAACCCGACAGGGCGGCCTCGGGCGGCCGGTGCTGAAAGTGCTCGGCATCAGCCTGGCGCTCGCCTTCCTCGTCTGGGGGGCGGTCGAGATCTGGGGCGAAAGCGCCGATCCCACGGTCGATACGGAACAGACGTCCTCCGCCTCCGACGGCACGCAGACGCCGACCCAGGATACGATCGACGATAGCGTCCCCGGCGGTGGCGAGACCGTTCCGACGGATCGCGATCCCAATGCGGATTCCAGCACCGGCGGACAGAGCCAGCGCGTGACGCCCGACGGCACGGGCAACTGACCGCGCCGGGGATCAGGGCATGGCCGGCGCATCCGCGTGCCGGCCATATCGCTTCATCACCGCCACCAGTTCGTCGTGCCGGATGGCGTCGACGCGCAGACGGTCATGCGGCGTGCCGCCGCTGTCCTTCGCCGCCAGCATGGCATTGACGACGGCCTCCTCCACGCTTTCCACCGCCGCCAGATAGACCGGATCGAGCTGTTCGTCGTTGACCATGTCGAGGGCGAGCAGCGCCGGTGCGCGATGGGCCATCGGCTGCGGATTGGCGGTGGAGAAGGCGAGGAAGATGTCGCCGGAATTGTTGCCGCCGGGCGTGCCGTTGCGGCCGATGCCGATGGCGGCGCGGCGGGCGAGGCGCTTTAGCTGGTGCGGGGCCATCGGCAGGTCCGTGGCGATGACGACGATGATCGAGCCGCGCTCCTTGAGCTGGCTTTGCGGCGTGTTGTCCTGGAGATGTTTTCCGACCGGCACACCGCAGATCGTCAGCCAGTCGCGCTGGCCGTGGTTGGCCTGCACCAGCGTGCCGATCGTATAGTCCTTGTCTCCGACCGTGACGACACGGGAGGCGGTGCCGGTGCCGCCCTTGAAACCATAGGCGATCATGCCCGTGCCGCCGCCGCAATTGCCTTCCGCGACGGGGCCGGAGGAGAGGTTTTTCAGAGCTGCCCGGGCATCCGCCTCCGTCACCGGCATGGCATTGATGTCGCTGAGCACGCCGTCATAGGTCTCGGCGATGACAGGCATCAGCCAGAGGAAATCGCCCACCTCGTAGGTCGAGGCATAGCGCTCCAGCATCCAGCGGATCGTTGCATGATGGGTGATGCCGACGCCGTGGGTGTTGGTGATCATGACAGGCCCCAGGAACGTGCCGCCGTCCTCGATCCAGTGGGTGCCGGTCATCTCGCCATTGCCGTTGAAGCGGTGCACGCCGGCATAGACGGGGACGGGCGTCGGGCTCTCGCTATGGGGCAGGATGGCGGTGACGCCGGTGCGCACCGGGAGTTTGCGGCCGGGGCGTGGGGTTTCCTCGACAATGGTGCGGAAGCCGACGGTGATGCCTTCCACATCGGTGATGGCGTTGAACGGGCCGGTGCGGCCGGTGAAGGGCAGGCCGAGGGTGCGGGCGCGGGGTTTTGCTGTCTGGGTCATGGTCATTTCTGCCGGGAGCGGAGATAGAGGCCGAGCGAGGCGACGACGAAGGAGAAGGTCAGCATCATCACGGCGATGGCGTTGATCTCCGGCTTGATGCCGCGCCGGAGCATGGCGAAGATGAACATCGGCAGGGTCGTCACGTCGACGCCGGCGATGAAATAGGTGATCACCAGATCGTCCATCGAGATGATGAAGGCGAGCAGCGCGCCGCCGACGATGCCCGGCAGGAGCTGCGGGAACACCACCTTGCGGAAGGTCGTCCATTCGTTTGCGCCGAGATCGGCCGAGGCGTGCTCCAGCGTGCGGTCCATGCCGGCGAGCCGGGCGGAGACGACGATGAAGACGTAGGAGATCAGGAAGGTGCACTGACCGATGATGATCGTCTTCAGGCCGAGATTGACGCCGGCATTGACGAAGAAGATCAGGAGCGCGATGCCGAGAACGATATCCGGCATCAGCATCGGCATGAACATGACGACGCGGTAGAAGCGCCTGCCAAAAAAGTCGAAGCGGTAGAGGGCGATGGCGATCGCCGTGCCGAGCACGGTGGCGATCGTCGTCGTCGAGGCGGCGATCATCAGGCTGTTCCAGACGGCCTGGACGAGCTGGTCGGTCGATTCGATATAGAGCGCGTTTTCCGAGACCGTCGTCTTGAAGCCGAGGACCTGGGCGTACCATTCGGTGGTGAAGCCGGTCCAGGTCATCATGTTGATCGGGTTGGAATTGAACGAATAGACCGCGATCAGCATCAGCGGAATGTAAATGAAGGCGAAGAACAGCGCGGTATAGGCGATCAGGCTGCCGCGGGCGAGGGAGGCGAAGATCTTCATCGAAAAGCCTCCTCAGCGCCCGGTCGCGGCATCGATGCCGCGGCGACCGGAAACGATGACATAGGCGAAGAGCAGGACGAGCATCACGCTCATCACCATCATGGCGAGCGCCGAGCCGAAGGGCCAGTTGCGCGCGGCGAGGAACTGCTGTTCGATGAGGTTGCCGAGCATCATCACCTTCGCCCCGCCGAGGATGGCCGGCACGACGAAATTGCCGAGCGCCGGGATGAAGACGATCACCGCCCCGCCGGCAATGCCGGGCGCCGTCAGCGGCAGGATGATGCGCAGGAACGTGCGGATCGGCCCGGCGCCGAGATCGAGCGAGGCGCGCACCAGCGTCCAGTCGAGTTTTTCGACGCTGGCATAGACCGGCATGAACATGAAGGGGATGAAGACATAGACCATGCCAAGCACGATCGCGCCGTCCGTATAGATCAGCTCCAGCGGCCGGGCGACGACGCCGGTGTTCAGCAGCACCGCGTTGACGAGGCCGGTCTGGCGCAGGATGAGCACCCAGATGAACAGCCGCACGATCAGGCTGGTGAAGAAGGGCAGGGTGATGAGGAACAGGCAAAAGTTCTTCCAGCGTTCCGAAAGCCGGCTGATACAGAAGGCGGCCGGGTAGCAGACGAGGAGCGTGGCGACGACGGTGAGCGCCGCGATCTTCAGCGAGCGCAGGAAGATGGCGATATAGACCGGATCGAAATCCTCGAACATCGGATCGGCGAAGCCGAGGATGCGGCCGTAATTGTGCGGATACCAGGTCCACTCCACCCCGCCATAGAGGCCGGGCGCCAGAAAGCTCGTCACGATCATGATGGCGAGCGGGCCGAGGAAGAAGACGGCGAGGAACAGCGAGACCGGCCCGAGCAGCAGGCCGAGCTGGGCGCGGCGGCGAAAGGCGATCGACGACATGTCAGGCGGCCTCCGCCGGGATGAGGTGGACTGCCGCGGGATCGTAGGCAAGGCGGGCACGGCGTGACTGCTCGATCTCGCCGACGAGGTTGCGGCGCGTCGCCGGGATTTCCGCGATGACGCGCCGGCCGGTCGCCGTGCGGCCGAAAAGCTCGAAGGTGGAGCCGACGAAGACGATCTGTTCGAGGTCGACGTCGAGGGCCGGAGCGGTGTCGCCGGCCTCGGCGATGAAGAACTGTTCCGGGCGGATGAGCGCGGTCGCCGTGCCGCTCGTGCCGGCCGTCGAATGGGCGATGGAAAGGCCGTCGCCGGTGACGAGCCGCGCGCCCTCCGCCCGGCCCTCGAAGAGATTGCTCGCGCCGACGAAAGTGGCGACGAAACTGTTCTTCGGCTGGTCGTAGATGGCGCGGGGCGTATCGAGCTGCTGGATGCGGCCGCCCGAAAGGACCGCCACCCGGTCCGACATGGTCAGCGCCTCCTGCTGGTCATGCGTGACGAAGATGAAGGAGATGCCGAGCTCGTGCTGGAGCGTCTTCAGCTCGATCTGCATGGCCTGGCGCAGGTTCTTGTCGAGGGCGGAGAGCGGTTCGTCGAGCAGCAGCAGTTTCGGACGGGCGATGATGGCGCGGGCGAGCGCCACGCGCTGCTGCTGGCCGCCGGAAAGCTGGCGCGGCTTGCGGCCCTCCATGCCTTCCAGGCCGACCATGCGCAGCGCGTCTGCGACGCGCCTTGCCCGCTCCGGCCGCGCGACGCCCGCCACTTCCAGCGCATAGCCGGTGTTTTCCCCCACCGTCATATGCGGGAAGAGGGCGTAGTTCTGGAACACCGTGTTGACCGGGCGGCGATAGGGCGGGCGGTCCGTGATGTCCTCGCCGTCGATCAGGATGCGGCCGGAATCGAGCTCCACGAAGCCGCTGATCGCCTGGAGCAGGGTGGTCTTGCCGCAGCCGGACGGGCCCAGCAGCGTCAGGAATTCGTTGCGGCGCACGGTAAGGTCGATCGCGTCGAGCGCCGTCACCGTCTGTCCTTCGGGCGTGCCGAAGGCTTTCGCCGCCTTCTCCAGGCGGACTATCGAATCTCGCATCGTCGTTCCCCAAAATGTTATTAAAATAACGCTTGTGCGATTTCGATAGTTGGATACCATTTGGCCATCCAAGTCAACGGCCGAAAGAAGCCGGGACGGGAACATCCGGTGCAAAGGAAAGCACCGGGGCCACGACGGGCCAAACCATCAGAGGAGATCATTCGATGACGAAGTCTTATCGCGCCGGCGCATCCGGCCTTGGGGCATGGACGCGCCGCACCGCCTTCTCGCTCGCCGCCCTCGTGGCGACGGCAGGCATGGCGAGCGCCGCCGAACTCAACATCTACAACTGGGGCGAATACATCAATCCGGAGGTTCTGAAGAAATTCGAGGAGGAGACCCAGATCAAGGTCAACCTCTCGACCTATTCCTCCAACGAGGAAATGCTGGCGAAGATCCAGGGCGGCGCGACAGGCTACGACATCGTCTTCCCCTCCGTGCACATGCACGACATCATGGCCAAACTCGACCTTCTGGAAAAGACCGACATCAACACGTTCGAGGGCTTCAAGAACATCGATCCTGCCTTCCTGCGCGCGAAAAGCGACCCGAAGGGCGAATATTGCCTGCCCTATGCCTGGGGCTCGGTCGGCATCTTCTACAACCGCACGATCCTCGGCAAGGACGTTACCGGCTGGAAGGACCTGATCGAGACGGTGGAGGCCAAGGGGCTGAAATTCACCCTGCTCGACGACATGCGCGAGGTGCTGGCGGTCGGCCTCATGCTGAACGGCCACAAGATCAACTCCACCGACCCGGCGGAGTTGCAGCAGGCGGCCGAGACGATCATCGCCATGAAGCCCCATGTCGCGGCCTTCACCTATGACACGCGGCCGATGGTGCAATCCGGCGATGTCGCAGCCGGCCATTTCTTCGTCGGCGCGATGGTCGACGTCTTCGGCGACGAGAAGGACCTTGGCTATGTGATCCCCGAGGAGGGGGCGACCATGTACCAGGAGGACGTCTGCGTCTTGAAGACGGCTCCCAACAAGGAGAACGCCATCAAATTCCTGCAATTCTACACCCGCCCGGAAATCGCCGCGCTCAACGTCGCGCAGCAGACCAACGGCACGGCCAACGTGCCGGCGCGGGAATTGACCCCGGAAAAGATCAAGAATAGCAAGGAGATCAATCCGCCGGCCGAGACCATGGCGCGGCTCCAGATCTTCGAGGACCTGGGCCCGGCACTGCGCCAGCTCGATCGCGTCTGGACGCGCATCAAGACGGCGCAGTGAGCGCGCCGGATCCCCGCCCGTCTTTCTGGCGGGCGGGACTTTGGGGAGAGGGCGACGTGTCGAAACGCATTCTGAAGCTCGTTCAGTCCGACGACCTCCGGCGCTCCAAATCCGACAGGCTGATCGCCCACTATATCGAGCGCAACATCGCCGAACTGCCCTTCGAGACGGCGCGCTCCATCGCCCAGCGCCTCCAGGTCTCGCCCATGACCATCGGCCGGTATCTCCGCCGCATGGGGTTCGACGGGCTCGACGAACTGAAGAGCGAACTGCGCCGCGGCGGCTCCAATCCGGCCTGGGAGGTCAAGGGGCCGGTCGCCTCGCTGGAGCAGGACCGCAAGGAGGGAAAGCTTCTTGCCGGCCTCATCCAGCAGCAGATCGACAATCTCGGCCAGATCTACGCCATCACCAGCGCGCCCGAATGGCAGCAGACGATCGACGCGCTGATCGGCGCAACGGAAGTCTATGTCGCCGCCTATCAGAACGTGCGCGGCATCGCCCAGTATTTCGCCAGCCAGCTTTCCTATACGCGGCCGCGCGTGCAGTTCGTCGATGGCCTCAACGGCACCTATTCGGAACTTCTCGACGGCTCCGTCGAGGGACGGCTGCTCTTCCTGCATGACGTGCGCCGCTTTGCCGCCAAGGCGCGGCCGCTTGCGCTGGAGGCGCGGCGGGCCGGCGTGAAGGTCGTGCTGCTCACCGACGAGTTCTGCCCGTGGGGACCTGAGGTCTCCGACATCTGCCTTATCGTGCCGGGCTCGCACGGGCCGCTCTGGGACGGCGCGGCCACCATGACCGCCGTCATGGACCTCATGCTCAGCAACATCATCGTCGTCATGGGCGAGGCGGTCAGCGAGCGCGTCGATACGCTGACCCGCCTCCAGGACATCTTCGGGGATTTCGAGAGCTGAGCGCCTTGACGCTGCCAAGCGCGGCGGACTAAGGATGGATCGACGGTTCCCCGAAGGATGACTCCCAGGGGATTAATAGGGAACACGGTGCGGACGACCCAACAGGGACCCATTCCGTGGCTGCCCCCGCAACTGTAGGCGGATTGCCGCCTGTCCTTGGGACGCGTTTTGCGTCATGCCACTGCGGTTTTCCGCGGGAAGGCAGACAGGCAGCAGATATCCGTGAGCCAGGAGACCTGCCGTCAGAGCAACAATCCAAGTCACGGGCGGGGATGCCCGGAACAGGAGACGCCATGACGACCCTGGCTGCCGGAGACGGCAGGACTCCACTCGTTTTCTCCCGACCGCAATCGGTTCGCCTCCATCGGCTTACCGGCTGAGCCCGCACGCTTTCATTCATCCGGGAGAAACCCATGACCATTCTGCCTGCGGCCGCGCGTGCCGCATCCCTCGTTTTCGCCCTGGCCGGCGCCGCCGTGCTCGTCCTGTCGTCGGGCACGGCCCAGGCGGCCGCGACCCAGTATCCGCTGACGCTGGAAAACTGCGGCCGCAAGGTCACCTTCGAAAAGGCACCGGAGCGCGCCGTTTCGCTGGGCCAGAGCTCGACCGAAATCCTCTATCTCCTCGGCGTCGGCGAGCGCATGGTCGGCACGGCGGTCTGGATCGGCCCGGTGCTGTCGGGCTACGAGGACGTCAACGCCAAGGTCGAGCGCCTTGCCGACAACGATCCGAGCTTCGAGAGCGTCGTCGCCAGGAAGCCGGATCTCGTGACGGCGCAGTTCCAGTGGCATGTCGGCCCCGAGGGCATCGTCGCGACGCCCGAGCAGTTCGAGGAGCTGAACATCCCGGTCTATACCTCGCCTGCCGATTGCATCGGCAAGGACAATTCCGGTGGCGGCGACGGCGTGCGCAATACGGTCTTCACCATGGACCTGATCTACAAGGAAATCAGTGAGCTGGCGCAGATCTTTGATGTGCAGGACCAGGGCGGGAAGGTCATCGCCGACCTGAAGGCGCGCGAAGAGGCGGCCCGCAGGAAGATCGCCTCGGCGGATGGCAAGCTCTCTGCCGTCTTCTGGTTCTCCAGCGCCGAACTCGACATCGACCCCTATGTCGCCGGCCGCAACGGCGCGCCGGGCTACATCATGTCGGCGCTCGGCATCCGGAACGTCATCGAGAGCGACGAGGAATGGCCGACGGTCGGCTGGGAAACCGTCGCCAAGGCCGACCCGACGATCATCGTCGCCGGCAAGATGGAGCGCCGCCGCTTCCCCGCCGATGACGTCGCGGTCAAGCACGAGTTCCTCAAGACCGATCCCGTCGCGAGCCTGATGCCGGCCGTGAAGAACGGCCATGTCGTCGACATGGACGCCCAGGCGATGAACCCGACGATCCGCACGATCGAGGGCATCGAGGTGCTTGCCGACGCCATCGAGAAAGCCGGCCTCGCAAAGTGACGGCGGATCGCCCCATCCTGCTGCGCACGGGCGCCGCCTTCGCGGCGCTCGTGCTGCTCGTCGCCGCGCTCGGTATGGGCGCGGCGGTGGGCGAGACCGCCATTCCGCTCGATGTCGTGGCGAAGACCGTGGCGAACCGTCTCTGGCAGGCGGGGCACGCCATCGAACCGATCGACGAAGGCATCATCTGGAACTATAGGCTGAGCCGGGCCGTGGTTGCCGCCTGCTGCGGTTCGGCGCTCGCGCTCTGCGGCGTGATCCTGCAGTCGCTGCTGCGCAATGCGCTCGCCGATCCCTACATTCTCGGCATTTCCGCCGGCGCCTCCACCGGGGCGGTGGCCGTGGCGATCCTCGGCATCGGCGCCGGCATCCTGACGCTGCCGATCGGCGCCTTTCTCGGGGCGCTCGTCGCCTTCGGCCTCGTCAGCGCGCTTGCGGTGCGCGCGGGCCGCGGCACGGGGGCGATCATCCTTGCGGGTGTCGCCGGCTCGCAGCTCTTCAACGCGCTGACCTCCTTCATCGTGACGAAGGCGGCCAATGCCGAGCAGGCGCGCGGCATCATGTTCTGGCTGCTCGGCAACCTCTCGGGCGTGCGCTGGCCGGATGTCTGGCTGGCGCTGCCGGTCGCGCTTCTCGGCCTTGTCGTCTGCCTCTGGCATGCCCGCGCGCTCGATGCCTTCACCTTCGGCACGGAATCGGCGGCCTCGCTCGGCATTCCGGTGCGGCGGGTCTATGTCGTGCTGATCGCCGTCTCGGCGCTGATGACGGCCGTGATGGTCTCCATCGTGGGGTCGATCGGCTTCGTCGGGCTCGTCATTCCCCATGCCGCGCGCATGGTCGTCGGCGTCCGGCACGGGCTGCTGCTGCCGGCCTCGGCGCTGATCGGCGCGGTCTTCATGATCGCCGCGGACGTGCTGTCGCGCGTCATCATTCCCGGCCAGGTGCTGCCCATCGGCGTCATCACGGCGCTGTTCGGCGCCCCGGCCTTCGCGCTCATCCTCAGCCAACGGAGGTCGGCCCTGTGACCCTTTCGGCAAAAGGCCTCTCCTGGTCGGCCGGCGGCACGACCATCCTGTCGGACGTCTCGCTCGACGTGCGCCCCGGCGAATTTCTGGGCATCATCGGCCCGAACGGCTCCGGCAAGACCAGCCTGATGGCGCTGATGGCCGGCATCCGCAGGCCGCAGGCCGGCGTGGTGACGCTCGACGGCAGGCCGCTCTCCGCCCATGGCCGGCAGGCGATCGCCCGCCGCATCGCCTTCGTGGAGCAGCAGGCCGAGACCACCGAGCGCATCACCGCGCGCCAGGCGGTCGAGCTCGGCCGCACGCCCCATCTCGGCGCCCTGACGCCCTGGTCGCGCACCGATGATGCCATTGTCGACCGGGCGCTGGAGGAGGTCGACATGGCGCGCTTTTCCGGCCGGCTGTGGCACACGCTCTCCGGCGGAGAGCGCCAGCGGCTGCACATCGCCCGCGCGCTCGCCCAGCAGGCGCCGATCCTCCTCCTCGACGAGCCGACCAACCACCTCGACATCGGCCACCAGATCAGCCTGCTCCAGCTCGTGCGCGAGCAGGACCTGACCGTCGTCGCCGCGCTGCACGATCTCAACCACGCCGCCATGTTCTGCGACCGCATCGCCGTCATGCAGGGCGGCCGCATCGTCGCGCTCGGCACGCCCGCCAAGGTATTGGAGCCGCAGCGCCTCGCCGACGTCTTCGGCGTCACCGTCGATGTCGAGCGCGACAGCACCGGCGGCTGCTTCATCCGCTATCGCCGGCCGGAACCGCGGCCTGCCAAACTCAAGCTCGTTGCAGAGGCATGATGAAAACCGGTCTCCTCCTCGCCGCGGCCTTCGCCGCCCTCCTCCATGCCGTTCCCGCCGCGGCCGAAACGTTTCGCGTCGAGATGCGCAACCGCGGCGAAAGGGGCTCCATGGTCTTCGAGCCGGATTTCCTGGCGATCAAACCGGGTGACAGCATCAAGTTCGTCGCCACCCACAAGAGCCACAATGCCGCAAGCATCGACGGCATGGTTTCCGAGGGCTATGCGGGCTTCAAGGGCAAGATCAACGAGGAGATCGAGGTGACCTTCGACCAGCCGGGCTACTACGGCATCAAGTGCTCGCCGCATTTCGGCATGGGCATGGTCATGCTGGTCAAGGTTGGCGCAGCGGAGCTGACGGAGGCGATCCGCAAGGTCGAGGTCCCGGCCCGCGCCCGGCCGCGCTTCGACGATATCTTTGCCCGTATCGATGCGGGCGAGGGGCAGTGATGCACGGCCCGCGCCCCAACAGCCATCTCAAGGAAGACATCCGCGACTACTGGTCGCGTCGCTCCGAAACCTTCGATCTCGCCTTCGGCCACCGCATTCCCGAAGGGCCGGAATTCGACGCCTGGGCGGCGGCGATCCGCGAGCGGCTCGGCCCCGAGCCGCGCCGCGTGCTGGAGCTTGCCTGCGGCACGGGGGAAGTGACGCGCCTGCTCCTTTCCCTCGGCCATGAGGTGACGGCGCTCGATTTCTCCGAGGCGATGCTGGCGGTGGCACGGAAAAAGCACGCCGGGGCGAGGGGGCTTCGCTTCCTGCTCGCCGATGCGGAAAACCCGATGGAGCCGGACGAGAGCTACGACGCCATCGTCTGCCGCCATCTCGTCTGGACACTGACGACGCCGGCCACGGCCTTTGCGGAATGGCACCGCATGCTGAAGTCCGGCGGCCTGCTTCTGTTCTTCGACGGCGACTGGGCCGCGCCGACCCGGCTCGGCCGGCTGGCAAGCCGGGCCATCGCCATGCTGGACAAGGTCGTCGGCACCGATCCGCACTATGACGGCGCGATGAGCGAACGGCACGCCAGCATCATGGAGCGCCTGCCCTTCGGCGACGGGCTCACCGTCGAGCGCGTGCTGCCGCTGCTGGAGGCGGCGGGTTTTCGCGACATGACGGTCGGCTCGCATGCGCCCATCGCAAAGGCCCAGCGCCGCACGGCGGACCTGCGCAACCGGCTGCGGACGCTGCTTTACCGCCGTTTCATCCTCTGCTGCCGTCGGGCTCCGGCTCCACCGTCAGCTTGACCCGGTCGGCGGCAAAGCGCGTACGAGAGAACTGGATCGGAACGCCGTCGAGGTCGGTGTTGACCGCCGTCGCCACGAGGATGATCGCCCCGGGCGAGAGCTTCAGGTGGCGGATGTCGTCGCCCTCGGCGTGGATCGCGGAGATTTCGGTCGAGCGGCGGACGTAATCCGGCACGCCGAGTTCGCGGAAGGAGGCGGTGATGGAGCGCGTCCTGTCGTAGATCGCGTCGATCCCCGCGAAACGACCGGCCGGGAAATAATGTGTCCCGCAGGAGACGGGGCGCCTGTCGGCGCTGTTGACGGTTTCGAGCCGCATGCAGGGAGTGCCGGGCGCAAGGCCGAGCGCCTCGGCGACGGTGGCGGGCGCGGCCTCCGTTGCTGCCGCCAGCAGCCTTCCCTCCAGGTTGCGCGTCTGGTTGCCGAGGCCCTGCGAGAAGCGTGTCCGGCGGGAGATGGGAAAGCGCAGGCGGTCGCGCCGCTCGATGCGTGTGCCGATGCCCTGGATCGGGCGCACGATGCCTTCCTCCGCCAGCGCCGCCATGGCGCTGCGCACCGTATGCCGGTTCACGCCGAAGCGGGCGGCCAGCACCACTTCCGGCGGCATCATGCCGGTCTCGTCGAAATCGCCATTGTTGATCGCAAGGCGCATGCGATCCGCGATCTGTCGCCAGAGCGCCACGCCCGATTGCCGTTCCACCATTTCCGCCCCCGCGAAGCCCGCTGTCACACCCTTGTCATCCCGGCCGATTAAGACGAGACTTAGATGTTCGGTTGTCTAGATTAATAGACATTTGGAGATGAGGCAATGGCATCAATTCGGAAATCTGCCGAAAGCGCCGCGATGGGCGAACGGCAGAGGGCGATGGGTCTGCTCGCGAAGGCGAGCCGGGCCGAACTGCAGGCGGCGTTCGACGCGCTCGGCGACAAGCCGGCCGCCCAGCCGGTGCGCGGCCCGGAAACGGGCCTCGTCATGGTGCGCGGGCGCATCGGCGGCGGCGGGGCACCGTTCAATCTCGGCGAGGCGACGGTGACCCGCGCGAGCGTCCGTCTCGAAGACGGCACGGTCGGCCACGGCCAGGCGCTCGGCACCGACAGTGCCAAGGCGCGGCTTGCGGCGATCTTCGACGCGCTCTTCCAGCAGCCGGCCCGCAGGGCCGGGGTGGAGGCGCTGCTTGACGCCGTCGCCGCGCGCATTGCCGACGAGGACGCCGAAAAGGCGCGCCAGACGGCCGCCACCCGCGTCGATTTCTTCACCATGGTTCGCGGAGAGGACTGATGACGACAGACACGCTCGCCTTTGCCGGCGGTTTCGACCGGCCGGTGTTCGAGGCCCAGGCCGCGTTCCGCACGTTGATGGACTGCATGGCCCGCCCGGGCACGATCGGCCGCATCGATGCGACCGTCGTGCCGCCCGCGCCGCTGAACGCGACGGCCGGCGCCATCGCGCTGACGCTCTGCGACCACGATACCACCGTCTGGCTCACCCCGGCGCTCTCCCGCTCGGCGCTGCCGGGCTGGCTCGCCTTCAACGCCGGCGCGACGGTGACCGACGAGCGCCAGAACGCGCGCTTCGCCTTCGTGGAGAAGGGTGCAATGCTGCCCAATCTCAGCCTCTTCGCGCAAGGCACGCAGGAATATCCGGATCGTTCGACGACCCTAGTGGTCGAGATCGATGCTTTCGAGGGCGGGCGGCCGCTCGTGCTGAAGGGGCCGGGCATCCGCACCGAGGCGGAGATCGCGCCGGCGGGCCTGCCCGACATGTTCCCGCATTTCTGGTCGGAGAACCGGCAGAATTTTCCGCGCGGCGTCGACCTGATCCTCGTTGCGGGCGCAAAAATCCTCTGCCTGCCGCGCACCACCATTGTCAGCGTGAAGGAGGCGTAAGACCATGTACGTTGCCGTCAAGGGTGGCGAAGCCGCCATCTCCAACGCCCACCGCCTCCTCGCCGACCGCCGCCGCGGCGACCGTTCGCTGCCGGCCATCGGCATCGAGCAGATCGTCGCGCAGCTCGGCCTTGCCGTCGACCGCGTGATGGCCGAAGCCTCGCTCTACGACCGGTCGCTCGCGGCGCTTGCCGTCCGCCAGGCGCGGGGCGACATGATCGAGGCGATCTTCATCCTGCGCGCCTACCGCACCACGCTGCCGCGCTTCGGCTATTCCAGGCCGGTCGAGACGGGCGACATGCGCGTCGAGCGCCGCGTCTCGGCGACCTACAAGGACCTGCCGGGTGGCCAGCTCCTCGGGCCCACCTTCGATTATACGCACCGCCTGCTCGATCCGTCGCTCCTGACGGACGAGGCGGTCGAAGCGCCGCTGGAGCGCGAGGAGGCCGGCGAGCCGGTGATGCGCGTCTCCGACATCCTGGTCGGCGAGGGCCTCGTCGAGGATGACGGCAGTCTGCCGGACGGCCACGTCGCCGGCGACCTGACGCGCGAACCGCTGGAATTCCCGATGGCGCGGGACCTGCGCCTGCAGGCGCTCGCCCGCGGCGACGAGGGCTTTCTGCTGGCGCTCGGCTACTCCACGCAGCGCGGCTATGCCCGCACCCATCCCTTCGTCGGCGAGGTGCGCATCGGCGAGGTCGAGGTGGAGTTGGACATGCCGGAACTCGGCTTTTCCGTCTCGCTCGGTCGCATCCAGGTGACCGAATGCCAGATGATCGCCCAGTTCAAGGGATCGGCGAAGAACCCGCCGCAGTTCACCCGCGGCTACGGCCTCGTCTTCGGCCAGAGCGAGCGCAAGGCCATGGCCATGTCGCTGGTCGACCGGGCGCTGCGCGCGGAGGAATTCGGCGAGGATATCGTCGCCCCGGCGCAGGATGAGGAATTCGTCATCTCCCATTCCGACAATGTGCAGGCGACCGGCTTCGTCGAGCACCTGAAGCTCCCGCACTACGTGGACTTCCAGGCCGAACTCGATCTCGTGCGCCGCATGCGGCGCGAATACGAGGCCGCGCAGAACATCGATCTTCCGGAGGCCGCAGAATGAGCACGGCAGACCTGGCGACCTACAATTTCGCCTATCTCGACGAACAGACCAAACGCATGATCCGCCGGGCGATCCTGAAAGCGATCGCCATTCCCGGCTACCAGGTGCCCTTCGCCTCGCGCGAAATGCCCATGCCCTATGGCTGGGGCACCGGCGGCGTGCAGGTGACGGCGGCGATCCTCGGCCCCAGGGATGTGCTGAAGGTCATCGACCAGGGGGCGGACGACACGACCAACGCCGTCTCCATCCGCGCCTTCTTCCAGAAGGTCGCCGATGTGGCGGTGACGACAAAGACGCGCGAGGCGACGATCATCCAGACGCGCCACCGCATTCCCGAGGAAAAGCTGACGGCCGGGCAGACGCTCGTCTACCAGGTGCCGATCCCCGAACCCTTGCGCTTCCTCGAACCGCGCGAGACCGAGACGCGCAAGATGCACGCGCTGGAAGAATACGGCCTGATGCATGTCAAGCTCTACGAGGACATCGCCCGCAACGGCCATATCGCCACGACCTATGCCTATCCGGTGAAGGTGGAGGGCCGCTATGTGATGGACCCGTCGCCGACGCCGAAATTCGACAATCCGAAGATGCACATGTCGGAAGCGCTCCAGCTTTTCGGCGCGGGACGCGAAAAGCGCATCTACGCCGTGCCGCCCTTTACCGAGGTCGTCAGCCTGGATTTCGAGGACCATCCCTTCGAGATCCAGACCTTCGACAGGCCCTGCGCGCTGTGCGGCGCGGAGAATGTCTACCTCGACGAGGTCGTGCTCGACGACAAGGGCGGGCGGATGTTCGTCTGCTCGGACACCGATCATTGCGAAGAACGCTGCGCGGGCGGCCATCGCGGCTCTCTCGCCTATGACAAGGAGGCTGCCGAATGACCGACACGCCGCTTCTCAAAGTCCGCGACATCTCGAAGTTCTACGGCGCGCGCATCGGCTGCCAGAACGTCTCCTTCGATCTCTGGCCGGGTGAAGTGCTGGCGATCGTCGGCGAATCCGGCTCCGGCAAGACGACGCTGCTCAACTGCCTCGCCACCCGCCTGATGCCGAGCTCGGGCTCCGTCGAATATCGCATGCGCGATGGCGGGATGCGCGACCTGTCCCGCATGAGCGAGGCGGAGCGCCGCTTCCTGATGCGCACCGACTGGGGTTTCGTGCACCAGAACCCGGCCGACGGCCTGCGCATGGCGGTCTCGGCCGGCGCCAATGTCGGCGAGCGGCTGATGGCCGTCGGCGAGCGACACTACGGCAATATCCGCGAAACGGCCGGCAACTGGCTCGGCCGCGTCGAGATCAGCGTCGACCGCATCGACGACCAGCCGCGCGCCTTCTCCGGCGGCATGCGCCAGCGCCTGCAGATCGCCCGCAATCTCGTGACCTCGCCCCGCCTCGTCTTCATGGACGAGCCGACGGGCGGCCTCGACGTCTCGGTGCAGGCCCGCCTGCTCGATCTGTTGCGCGGCCTCGTGCAGGACCTCGGCCTTTCCGCGATCATCGTCACGCATGACCTTGCCGTCGCCCGCCTCCTCTCGCACCGCATGATGGTGATGAAGGACGGCGTCGTCATCGAGCAGGGGCTCACCGACCGCGTGCTCGACGATCCGCGCGAAGCCTATACCCAGCTCCTCGTCTCCTCGATCCTTCAGGTGTGACCATGCCGACCCCGCTCGTTGTTTCCGAAGTCGCGAAGAGCTTCACCATGCATCTTCGCGACGGCATCCGCCTGCCCGTCATGTCCAATGTCGCCTTCTCGGTGAAGGCGGGCGAATGCGTCGTGCTGGGCGGCCCGTCCGGCATCGGCAAGAGTTCGCTGCTCAAGATGGTCTACGGCAATTACGCCGTCGACAGCGGCCAGATCCTCATCGAGCATGGCGGCCGTCTGCTCGATCTGGCGGCCGCCGATCCGCGCACGATCCTGTCGGTGCGCCGCGCCACGCTCGGCTATGTCAGCCAGTTCCTGCGTACCGTGCCGCGCGTCGCGGCCGTCGATGTCGTCGCCGAACCGCTCACCGCCCGCGGTGTCGATGTGGCCGAGGCAAAGGCGACGGCGGAGGCGATGCTCGCCCGGCTCAACCTGCCGCGCGAACTCTGGCAGCTGCCGCCGGCCACCTTCTCCGGCGGCGAGCAGCAGCGCGTCAACATCGCCCGCGGCTTCATCACCGATCACCGCATCCTGCTGCTCGACGAGCCGACCGCCTCGCTCGACGCGAAGAACCGCGCCGTCGTCGTCGAGATGATCGCGGAGAAGAAGGCCGCCGGGGTCGCGCTTCTCGGTATCTTCCACGACGAGGACGTGCGCGAGAAGGTTGCCGACCGCATCGTCGACGTCTCTGCCTTCTCGCCGCGAAAGGCCGTCGCATGACCCGGCTGTCCGAAACGCCGCTGATCCATCCGACCGCCGTCGTGTCAGACACGGTGCTCGGCCGCTACACGGAGATCGACGAGAACTGCCGCGTCAGCGAAGCGGAGATCGGCGACTACTCCTACATCATGAACGGCGGCTCCGTCTGGTGCACGACGATCGGCAAGTTCGCCAACATCGCCGCCTCGGTGCGCATCAACGCGACGAACCACCCGATGTGGCGCGCGACGCTGCACCATTTCACCTACCGTGCCAACGACTACTGGCCGGATGCCGACCAGGAGGCCGACTTCTTCTCCTGGCGGCGCGACCATCGCGTCACCATAGGCCATGACGTGTGGATCGGTCACGGATCGACCATCCTGCCGGGTGTCACGATCGGCAACGGCGCTGTCATAGGCTCGGGCGCGGTTGTCACAAAGGACGTCGAACCCTACATGATCGTCGGCGGCGTCGCGGCGAAAGTCATCCGCGAACGCTTCCCCCGAACCATCGCCGAACGCATGGAAAAACTCGCCTGGTGGGACTGGGATCACGCCCGGCTGCGCACGGCTCTGGACGACTTTCGCAAACTTGACGCAGAAGCCTTCCTCGCCCGTCACGACGGGTGAGGAGGCCCTCTCCGATGCCGGAAATTCAGGCCTGTGGACTGTTATTTTTCCGACATGAAACTGACATCGCCCCTTCATCAACAGCGTTTAGAGCCAGTCCCGAAAACGACGAGGCCCGACCTCGATCCGACACAGGACAAAAGGGATCCATCATGTTTCGACTGAAGAATGTTACCCGCCGGTTCGGCGAGCGCGTTGCGGTCGACGACGTGACCTTCGACATTCCGCAGGGCCAGATGGTCGGCGTCATCGGCCGCTCCGGCGCCGGCAAGTCCACCATGCTGCGCATGATCAACCGTCTTGCCGATCCGAGCGAGGGTTCCATCCACTTCAATGACGTCGAGGTCTCCGCGTTGCGCGGCGCGGCATTGCGCAACTGGCAGCGCGACTGCGCCATGATCTTCCAGCAGTTCAACCTCGTGCCGCGCCTCGATGTGCTCACCAACGTGCTGCTCGGCCGCCTCAACCATCGTTCGGCCGTGCTGAGCATCCTCAACCTCTTCACCCGCGAGGAGCGCATCATGGCGATTGCCGCGCTCGAGCGCCTCGGCATCGAGCAGACCGCGCTGCAGCCGGCCGGCACGCTCTCGGGCGGCCAGCAGCAGCGCGTGGCGATCGCAAGGGCGCTGATGCAGAACCCGAAGATGCTGCTCGCCGACGAGCCGATCGCCTCGCTCGACCCGCTGAACGCCAAGATCGTGATGGACGCGCTGCGCGACATCAACGAGCGCGAGGGCATCACCGTCATCACCAACCTGCACACGCTGGATACGGCGCGCGCCTATTGCGAGCGCATCATCGGCATGTCCGGCGGCCGCGTCGTCTTCGACGGACCGGCGCGTGACCTGGATGCCGAGGCGGTGCGCACGATCTACGGCACGGGCGCCGATGGGGCGGAGATCGACGAGAGCGTCACCTCCACGGCGATCCGCAATCCGGCCCGCCAGGACAACATCAAGGAATCCGCCAGCCCGACACCGCTGGCACTGGCCGGCCTTTGAGCCGACCGGGATCGATTGGCCCGCGTGAAGGGCCATCATTTTTCAAGAGCCCGGCAGAGCCGGTCAAACAGGAGAAAGACCATGCTGAAGAAAGCTCTTCTCGGCGCCGTCGCGCTCATCGCGCTCGCCGGCCACGTACAGGCTGAAGACCTCAAGGAATTCCGCGTCGGCATCATCGGCGGCGAGAACGAAGCCGACCGCCTGCGCAACTATCAGTGCCTCGGCGATCATCTGAAGGCCGAGCTCGGCTTCGAGAAGGTCTCGTTCTTCCCGGCCGCCGACTATGACGGCGTCATCCAGGGCCTGCTCGGCGGCACGCTCGACTATGCCGAACTCGGCGCTTCCGGCTTTGCCAAGATCTACCTCGCCAAGGCCGACGCCGTCGAGCCGATCCTGACGACCGTCCAGACGGACGGCTCGACCGGCTACCACTCGATCATGGTCGCCCGCAAGGATTCCGGCATCACCAAGCTGGAGGACCTGAAGGGCAAGAAGCTCGGCTTCGCCGATCCGGACTCCACCTCCGGCTACCTGATCCCGCTCGTCACGCTGCCGGAATCGATCGGCGGCCCGGTCAAGGAATATTTCGCTGAAACCGGCTTCGGCGGCGGCCATGAGAACCTGGTTCTCGAAGTCATGAAGGGCACCTTCGATGCCGGCACGACCTTCGGTTCGGGCGTCGGCGAGTGGAAGGACGGCTACACCTCCGGCAACCTGCACAAGATGGTCGAGAAGGGCATTCTCGACATGAACGACCTCGTCGAAGTCTGGAAGTCGCCGCTGATCCCGAACGGCCCGATCGTCGTCCGCTCCTCCATGGAAGGCGACATGAAGGCGAAGTTCAAGCAGTTCATGCTCGACCTGCCGCAGAAGGACGCCGCCTGCTTTGCCGCTGTCATGGGCGGTGACTTCACCTCGTTCACGGAAGTCAACGTCGACTTCTACAAGCCGATCATCGACGCCCGCAAGGCAACGATCGGCGGTTGATCGCCAAACAGCATCCGGCGCCGGCCGCAACCCGGCCGGCGCCTTTTGCTGACGTCGCCACTCCACTCTCGACGTCACCCTCGGGTCAAGCCCGACCATGACGGAAGAGAGGTCGTGGCGCTTTGTCGGCGATCAGGATTGCGCACACAGAACTCTGCCGAGACGGACAGACCATGGCCATGAACACGCTTCACGACGGCTTCAGCGAAAAGGGTGCGCTCATCGAGCGGCACTGGCAGGAGCTGAACGCCCGCCGCCGGCTCTATACCTGGCTCGGCCTTGCCATCCTCGCCATGGCGCTCACCGGCTCGCTCTGGTTCGCCAACGAGACCAATGCCGGAAAGTTCTTCGACCGGCTGCCGCATCTCTTCGATTTCGTCGGCGACATGGTGCCGCGTGACGGGCTGGAGGTCTTTCGCGCATTGTTCGACCTGCCGTCGCCCTATGATGACGGCAGCTTCAAGTACAATTACCCGGAGGGGCGGCTCTACATCACCGAGAGCCTCTATGTGCCGGAATATTTCCACAAGATGCTGGAGACGCTGAACATCGCGATCTTCTCCACCGTCATCGGCATGGTCTTCGGTTTCCTGCTCTGTTTCCTTGCGGCGAAGAACCTCGTCGCCAACCGCCTGCTGCGCGCCTTCGTGCGCCGCTTCATGGAGATCCTGCGCGCCTTCCCGGAAGTCGTGCTCGCCGGCTTCTTCCTCGCCATCCTGTCGCTCGGCCCGCTGCCGGCCGTCATCGCCGTGTCGATCCACACGGTCGGGGCGCTCGGCAAACTGTTCTTCGAGGTGGTCGAGAATGCCGACATGAAGGCGGAGGAAGGGCTTCGCGCGGTCGGCGCAAGCTGGGTGGAGCGCGTCTGGTTCGGCATCGTGCCGCAGGTGCTGCCGAATTTCATGAGCTATTTCCTGCTGCGCCTCGAAATCAACGTGCGCGCCTCGACCATCATCGGCGCCGTCGGCGGTGGCGGCATCGGCGAGCTTCTGCGCCTGTCCATCGGCCAGGGACACCAGGCCAAGACGCTCGCCATCGTGCTGCTGCTGCTCATTACCATCATCGCCGTCGACCAGTTTTCCGCCTGGCTGCGCCGCAGGCTCGTCGGCGATCACGCCTTCCGGCTGACCCAATAGGAGAGTGCCATGACGACCCTCAATCCCGCTCAGATGGATGAGATCGCGGCACGCCATCCGGCCGTCTTCCACCGCTCGTTCTGGCAGCGCTTCCGCGTCGCCATCATCGCCGGCGGCTTCGTGCTCTACGCGCTCTATTGTTGGTGGTTCTTCGCCATCGGCCATGTGCTCGGCACGGCGAACTGGAACATTGCCGGCACCTATCTCGCCGACTGGGTCTCCTATGAGGTGCGCCCGGAAGTGACGATCGATCCCGACGGCGCGATGAAGTTGACCTATCCGCGCTTTTCGCCGCTCGGGCCGAATGCCGAGCCCGACTGGGTCGAGATCGAGCGCGGCACGATGACCCGCACCACGCCTTCCGCCGGCGCTGCGACGGACACCGCCCAAAAGCCCGCCTCGATGGGCTTCATGGGAACGGGCGGTACCATCGGCGGCTCGGCCACTGCCGCGAATGCCATGGCGACCGCGACCACCCGCGAGGAGGAGGTGGTCAAGCGTGCGAAGATCACGCTCAATTCCTCGACGAGCGTCGAGGTCGTGCCGGAGCGGGTGACCGTGCAGCATTCCGGCGAGACACTGCTCGTCGAGATCGCCGGCTCCGATATGACGGTCGAGGGCGCGCTGCCGGCCTGGGCGACGCAGAAGGCGCCGGGCGAAAAGATCACGCTTTCCTTCGGTGTCGCCGGCTGGGGCGAGATCGAGGCGGACGACATCTCGATCCGCAAGCGCTTCTTCGGCTGGGCGAACTTCCTATTCGACACCAATTCGCCCTTCCACGGCAAGCCGCTATCGGAGGTCTTCTCGCTGGTGACGTCGGGCGAGCGCATCGACCCGAAGCAGTCGAACCTGTCGCTTGCCTGGGACAATATCCTCTACAATGCGGAATGGCAGCATCTCGACGTCTGGACGAAGCTGCTCCAGACCATCGTCATGGCCTTCGTCGGCACGCTGTTCGCCATGCTGCTCGCCTTCCCGCTTTCCTTCCTCGCCGCGCGCAACATCACGCGGAGCTGGATCTCCAACCAGGTGACGAAGCGCCTCTTCGACTTCCTGCGCTCCGTCGACATGCTGATCTGGGCGCTGTTCTTCACCCGTGCCTTCGGCCCGGGGCCGCTCGCCGGCATGTCGGCGATCTTCTTCACGGATACGGGCACGCTCGGAAAACTCTATTCCGAGGCGCTGGAGAATATCGACGACAAGCAGCGCGAGGGCGTGAAGTCGGTCGGCGCGGCGCCGGCCGCGGTGCAGCGCTTCGGCGTGCTGCCGCAGGTCATGCCGCTGTTTGCCTCCCAGGCGCTTTATTTCTGGGAATCGAACACCCGTTCTGCCACGATCATCGGCGCGGTCGGCGCCGGCGGCATCGGCCTCAAGCTCTGGGAAGCGATGCGCACGAATTCCGACTGGGAGAACGTCGCCTATATGGTGCTGCTGATCCTCATCGTCGTCTTCGTCTTCGACGGCATCTCGAACGCGCTGCGCTCGCGCCTGATGGGCAAGCCGGCGCATTGAGCGGCGAAAGATCCGGCGTGGCGGCATGATGCTGCCACACGAATCCCTTCAAGTGCCGACGCCGCCGGACCGGCGGCGTCGAACGACTTTCACAGGAATGAACCATTGCGTTACGCCCTCTATTTCACCCCGCCCGCAAGCGACCCGCTGACCCTTGCCGCCCAGCGCTGGCTGGGGCGCAATGCGTTTACGGGGGCGGCGCTGGAACAGCCGGCCGTGAACGGCTTCGATGCGGCCGCGCTCGCCGGCCTGACGGCCGATCCGCGCCGCTACGGTTTCCACGCCACGCTGAAGGCGCCCTTCGCGCTTGCCGAGGGCCGCAGCGAAGCCGAGCTGCTGGCTGCAATCGGCCGTTTCGCTTCCGAGGTCGGGCCTTTCGAGATTCCGCGGGCTGTCGTCGGCCGCCTCGGCTCCTTCTTCGCGCTGGTGCCCGGCGATGATTGCGAGCCGCTACAGGCCTTTGCCGGCGAGGTGGTGCGCCGCTTCGAGCGTTTTCGCGCCCCGCTCACCTCCGCCGACATTGCCCGCCGCAAACCGGACGAGCTCACGGCCGAAGAGCGCCAGAACCTCGTGCAATGGGGCTATCCCTATGTTTTCGACACGTTCCGCTTCCATATGACGCTGACGGGGCGCGTCCCCGTGGAGCGCCGCGCGGCCGTCGAGGCCGCGCTGCTTGCGCATTTTTCCGATTTCCATGAACGCCCGCTGGCGATCGAGGGCCTCGCGCTCTTCCGCGAGCCCTCGCGCGGCGCCGATTTCACCGTCCATTCGCTTTTCCCGCTCGCAGCGGGAGCCAATAGAAAGACCGCCTGACATGACCCGCGAAACCGTTCTTTCCAATGCCCGCATCGTGCTTGAGGACCGGATCCTCGATGGCACGCTGGTGCTCCGTGATGGCCTGATCGCGGACATTTCCGAAGGTTCTTCCGCCGCTGGCGAGGACATGGAAGGCGACTTCCTCCTGCCCGGCCTCGTCGAACTGCACACCGACCATCTCGAAGCCCACTATTCGCCGCGCCCCGGCGTGCGCTGGGGCCTGACGGCGGCGATCCAGGCGCATGATGCCCAGGTCGTCACCTCGGGCATCACCACCGTCTTCGACTGCCTGCGCATGGGCTCGGACGAGGACGGCGGCTTCGAGCAGGGCGAGATGCGCGCCATGGCCGATGCCATCGCCGAGGCGCAGGACGAGGACCGCCTGCGCGCCGAGCACCTCATCCACCTGCGCTGCGAGGTCTCGACCGACAACGTGCTCGACCACTATGCGGAATTCGAGGACGATCCGCTGGTCCGCCTCGTCTCGCTGATGGACCACGCGCCGGGGCAGCGCCAGTTCCAGACGCTGGACCAGTACATCCTCTACTACAAGAAGAAGCGCGGCCTGACCGACGACGAATTCTCCGCCTTCTGCAAGCGCCAGCAGGACCTTTCCGCCCGCTATGCCAAGCCGCACCGCGATGCCATCGCCGCCTCCTGCGCGGCCCGCGACATCTCGGTCGCCAGCCATGACGATGCGACGCTGGAACATGTCGAGGAGGCGATCGGCTACGGCATCCGCCTTGCCGAGTTCCCGACCAGCTTTGACGCCGCCAAAGCCTCGCACGGCGCCGGCATGAGCGTCCTGATGGGCGCGCCGAACATCGTGCGCGGCAAGTCCCATTCCGGCAACATCGCCGCCCGCGACCTCGCGACGATGGGCGTGCTCGACGTGCTCTCCTCCGACTACGTGCCCTTCAGCCTGATGCATGCGCCCTTCATCCTCGCCGACGAGGTCGAGGGCATCGACCTGCCGCGCGCCATCGCCATGGTCTCCACCACGCCGGCCCGCACCGTCGGCCTCGACGATCGCGGCGCCATCGCCAGGGGCCTGCGCGCCGATCTCGTGCGCGTGCGCCGTCCCTCCGGCGTTCCGGTCGTGCGCTCGGTCTGGCGGCAGGGCAGGCGGGTCGCTTGAGCATGGAGGCCGAAATCGTCACGGCCCGGCCCCTGCCGGTCGCGGCCGGCACGATGGTCGTCGTCGTCGGCCCCAGCGGCGCGGGCAAGGACAGCGTGATGGCCTATGCCGCCCGGCAATTTGCCGGCGAGCCGCGCCTTGGCTTCGTGCGCCGCGTCATCACCCGCCCGCCGGATGCCGGCGGGGAGGCGCATGAGGCGGTCGATGCGGCCGGTTTCCAGGCGCGGGCGGCCGCCGGCGCCTTTGCGGTCTCCTGGGATGCGCACGGCCTTTCCTACGGCATTCCGCGCGAAACCCTCGACCAACTTTCGGAGGGCATGACGCTGGTCGCCAATGGCAGCCGGTCGGCGCTGCCCGCCTTCGCTGCGGCCTACGAGCGGCTGAAGGTCGTGCTGATCACCGCCCGCGCCGACATCCTCGCCGCGCGCCTCGCCGCCCGCGGCCGGGAAAGCACCGAGGCCATCGCCCGCCGGCTCGACCGCGCCGTGCCCGAGATCGTCGTCGCTGCCGATACGGTCGTCATCGACAACAGCGGCGCGCTGGAAGAGGCAGGTGATGCCCTCGTGCGCCTGCTTGCCTCCGCCCTTGCGCGGGACGATTAGGGCTCCGGCTCAGTCCGCCTTCAGCGCCTTGAAGGCGGCAAGCGCCCGTTCGCGGGCGCGGGCGTGGTCGACGATGGGTTTCGGATAGGTCCTGCCGAGATCGATACCGGCGCTCTTCAGCGCGGCCTCCGGGGCGGCGAAGGGCTTGTGGATCCAGGCGGCATCCAGGTTTTCCAGTTCCGGCACGAAGCGGCGCACATAGGTGCCGTCCGGATCGAATTTCTCGCCCTGCAGGATGGGATTGAAGATGCGGAAGAAGGGCGAGGCGTCTGCGCCGGAGCCGGCCACCCATTGCCAGTTCGCCGCATTCGAGGCCGCATCGGCGTCCACCAGCGTGTCGCGGAACCATTTTTCGCCGTGCCGCCAGTCGATCATCAGGTGCTTGATCAGGAAGGAGGCCGTGATCATGCGCACGCGGTTGTGCATCCAGCCGTGCCGCCAGAGCTGGCGCATGCCGGCATCGACGATCGGATAGCCCGTCAGGCCGCGCGTCCACAGCGTGAAGGCCTCGCCGCGTTCTTCCCAGGGGAAGGCATCGAACCGATCGTTCCAGTTCTTCTCCGCAAGGGCGGGAAAGTGGAAGTAGAGGTGGTAGCAGAATTCCCGCCAGGCCAGTTCCTTGCGGAAATGGACGAGATCGCCGGTCGGCGCGTCAAGCCCGCGCGTGGCGTGCCAGATGCGGGCCGGGGAGATTTCGCCGAGCGCCAGATACGGCGAGAGCATCGAGGTGGCGTCGAGGGCGGGATGGTCGCGGTCGGTGCCGTAGCCGTCGATCGCGCCGTCCACGAAGGTTGCAAGACGCTCCTGCGCGGCGGCTTCGCCCGGTGTCCATACCTCCCGGAAGGACGCGGCCCAGTCGGGCCTTGCCGGCGTGAGGCGCCAGTCCTCCAGGCGTTCCGACGTCAAGGGTTCGGGGAGGGCGGCCAGCGGTGCCGGCGGGTCGATCGGTTCCTGGGGTTCGCCCGCCCGTTCCAGCGCCTTCCAGAAGGGCGTGTAGACGCGAAAGGGCTTCTTTTCTCCCGTCAGCAGGCGGGTCGGGTCGTGCAGCAACTGGCCGGCGAAGCTGGTGGCGGCAAGGCCGCGCGCCTTCAGCGCGGCCTTGATCGCGCGGTCGATCGCCATGCCCGGCGGGTCGTGCCGGCGGTTCCAGTGGACGGTGTCGGCGCCGGTCTCGGCGATCAGCGCGTCGAGGACCGCATCGGCCGGCCCGCTGCGCAGGACGAGCGGCGCGCCGAGCCCGGAGAGGTTCCCGGCCAGCGCTTCGAGGGCGTGGTGCAGCCACCAGCGCTGGGCGGCGCCGAGCGCGCCGGTTCCACCCTCCGCAGGCTCAAGGACATAGAGCGGGACGACGGGGCGCCCGGTATCCGCGGCGGCGGCCAGCGCCGCATTGTCGTCGATGCGCAGGTCCTTGCGGAACCAGACGATGACCGGGGCTTGGTGCGTTGCCATCGGGCCGTCACGTCCTCTTCGGCAGGGGGCGGGTCAGGATGAAAAGGGCGCTTGCCGACAGGACGAGACCGACCACGACCGCAAGAAGAGGCGACGGCGCCGTGCGGTAATAGAAGAAACCGTAGCTCGCGACGATGAGACAGATGGCGATCGTCTTCGCGCGCGCCGAGATCGCGCCCTCGCGCCGCCAGTTCGCCAGCGGCGGGCCGAGGGTGCGGTGGTTCAGCAGCCAGTGTTCGAGGCGCGGCGAGGAGCGGGAAAAGCACCAGGCCGCGACGAGCAGGAACGGCGTCGTCGGCAGGAGCGGCAGGAAGACGCCGACAATGCCGATCGCCGTCATCAGCACGCCTGCCGCCATATAGATCGATCGCACCGGGTATCCTCGCTTCAGCCCGCGTTCGACCGTTCACATAGAGCGTCGCGTCGCCGTCTCCAAGGGCATTGATGCCGCAGGAGGGCGGGAATAATTGGTAAAGACCGGCTGAGAAGGCAGGGCTTCGCTCTTGCCTCTTCTTCCCGGGGGAGGAAGAGGCATGGTGTCGGGCGCCTTCATTCTATGGCCGATTGCCTGAGGCGGCCGGCTCATGGAGCGCGGAATGGCATATCCGCTATGGCAGGCCGTTTCTGCCGTGTCGCAGCGATCAGGCTTCCTTGCCGTTCGCCGTCGCCTTGACGGATTTTGCCTTCGCGACGATCGGCTTTTCCGTCGCGGCTTCGGCCTTCTTGCGCGGCTTGGCCGGGTCGGACTTCTTCGCCTGCGCCTTCCTGGATATCTCGATCAGCGGCGTCCTGGCGCCGGACGGCCTCGCCTCCGGGGCAAGTGCCACGCGCTCGAATTCGTCGCGCTCCTGCACGGCCTGTTCCCAGTGCTCGGCGTCATGGCCGTGCGGCCGCCCCGCCTCTTCCCAGAGCGTATAGGCCCGCTTGCTGATCCATTCCCTTCGCGCATCCGTCATCGCTAATCCCCGTTCCAGAGTGAACTGACGTCGTGCCGCCGCTGCCGCAGAAAAAGGCAGGCAGGATCGGGACACGGAACTCGCTGGATGGCCGGGACGACATTAACCGGCACGTCCAGATACCAGGCACCATGCGCTCCGGGCATCGCCCCACGGGAGCAGGTCTGCTTCATGCGATTCGCCGGGCTAGAATGCGCCCAAAGCGACGGGGCATCAAGCGGACATGGATGTGGCAGAATGACCGTTTGCCGGCCGGAAAAGGAAAAACATGCTGCCGGCTGCGGTAAACCGGCGTAATTTTGGAAAAGTTTCATGCTTGCGGGTGGACAGCGCCAATCCCGCCAACGTATTGTCCGCATGAGAGAATATTCAACGCGGGCGATGGAATCGAAAGGCAGGGCGTTTGGTAGCGGCAGGGCAACAGCATCGACCTGTTCGTCGGGCTTTTTGCCTCTTCTGTGCTGCGCTTGCCTGTCTTTTGCTGCTGATATCGATGCTCTCGGCGCCGTCTGCCGCCGGTGCCGGTTCGAAGATGCTTCGCTACGGCACCCACAAGACCGCGGGCCATCCCTCGGCGCTTCCCGATGCCGAATGCCGCAAGCGCATTGTCGCCGGGAAAGTGACGCCGCTCGACAGCACAGGCGATCTTGCCTGCCTGCCGGCGCGGGAAGCCTTTGGCCTCGAGGGCATGGTGACCGCCATGGCCATCATCGTGCCTTCGGTCTCCGGCGCGGGGCATGTGGACATGCGCGGGGCGCGTGCCCCTCCGTTGAATTTCACCTGACGACCGCCGCCGATCGTCCCGTCGGTCGCGTGCGGTCTCCCGATTTTGCCGGCATGCCGGCGCGTGAGAAGCTCTGACGTTCGAAAGCGACCGATCAAACGATGACAGGTGAAATGATTCTGGTCCTGCTGGTCTGCCTTCCCTTCGCGGGAAGCCTTGCCGCGACCATTCTGCTGCGGACCGATTCGAGGGTGCTTGCCGCGCGCATGTCCGGCGCCGTGGCCTTTGTGAGCCTGGTACTGACCGCCGCGCTCTATCCCGCGGTGCGCGACGGCGGCAAGGTCCGGATTGACCTCGAATGGCTGCCGCAGCTCGGGCTCAACGTCACGCTGCGCATGGATGGCTTTGCCTGGCTCTTTGCGATGCTCATCACCGGCATCGGCTGCCTCATCGTGCTCTATGCACGCTACTACATGTCGGAGGAGGACCCGGTTCCGCGCTTCTTCTCCTTCCTGCTCGCCTTCATGGGCTCGATGCTCGGCATCGTGCTGTCGGGCAACATCATCCTGCTCTCGGTGTTCTGGGAGCTGACCAGCATCTTCTCCTTCCTCCTGATCAGCTACTGGCATCACAATGCCGCTGCCCGCGACGGCGCGCGCATGGCGCTGACGATCACCGGGATCGGCGGCTTCTGCCTGCTCGCCGGCCTGCTCGTGCTCGGCCATATCGTCGGCAGCTACGATCTCGACGTGGTGCTTTCGTCCGGCGATCAGATCAAGGCGCATCCGCTCTACCTGACGGCGCTCGTGCTGATCCTCATCGGCGCGCTGACGAAGAGCGCGCAGGTGCCGTTCCACTTCTGGCTGCCCAATGCCATGGCCGCGCCGACGCCGGTCTCGGCCTATCTGCATTCGGCGACCATGGTGAAGGCGGGCGTCTTCCTGCTCGTGCGGCTCTGGCCCGCGCTGTCGGGCACCTATGAATGGTTCATGCTGGTCGGCATTGCCGGTGTCTGCACGCTGATCCTCGGCGCCTATTTCGCGATGTTCCAGCAGGACCTGAAGGGGCTGCTCGCCTATTCGACCATCAGCCATCTCGGTCTCATCACCACGTTGCTCAGCCTCGGCAGCCCGGTCGCCGCCGTGGCGGCGATCTTTCACATGATGAACCATGCCACCTTCAAGGCCTCGCTCTTCATGGCCGCCGGCATCATCGACCACGAGACCGGCACGCGCGACATGCGACGATTGAGCGGGCTCTTCAAATACCTGCCGATAACCGGCACGCTCGCCATGGTGGCGAGCGCGGCCATGGCCGGCGTGCCGCTGCTCAACGGCTTCATCTCCAAGGAAATGTTCTTTGCCGAGGCGGTGGAGACGCATGCCGATTCCGTGCTCGACCGCATGCTGCCCTATGTCGCCACGCTTGCCGGCGCCTTCTCGGTCGCCTATTCGCTCCGCTTCATCCACATGGTCTTCTTCGGCCCCGAGCCGACCGACCTGCCGAAGCCCAAGCCGCACGAGCCGCCGCGCTGGATGCGCTTCCCCATCGAGTTCCTGGTGCTCGCCTGCCTCGTCGTCGGCATCATCCCGTCGCTCTCGATCGGCCCGTTCCTGCATTCGGCCGTCGTCTCGGTGCTTGGTACGCGCACGCCGGAATACAGCCTCGCCTTCTGGCACGGCATCAATACCCCGCTCATCATGAGCATGATCGCGCTCATCGGCGGCGCCGCACTCTACGCGGTGCTGAAGGACTATCTTGCCAGGTGCGACGACGGCCCGCCGCTCTTCCGCCATCTCGGCGGCCAGCGCATCTTCGAGCGCGTGCTCGTCACGGTCTCGTGGAAATGGGCACGCTGGCTTGAAAGCCGTCTCAGCACCCGCAATCTCCAGCCGCAGTTGCGCCTCGTCGCGGCCGCCGGATTGCTGGCGGGCGTCGTGCCGCTCTACATGGCGGGCTTTGCGCCGAAGCCGCTGGTCTTCGGCGACATCGATCCCATCTTCGCCGCCATCTGGTGCGTCGGCGCCTTCTGCGCACTGGGCGCCGCCTACCAGGCGAAATACCATCGCCTTGCCGCGCTCGTCCTGCTCGGCGGCGCGGGCATTACGACCTGCATCACCTTCGTCTGGCTCTCCGCGCCGGATCTTGCCATCACGCAGCTCGTCGTGGAAATCGTCACGACGGTCCTCCTGCTGCTCGGCCTGCGCTGGCTGCCCAAGCGCTCGGAGAAGATCGACAACTCCGTCACCCTGTCGGCCCGCAGCCGCCGCTTCCGGGACTTCCTGCTTGCGGTCTCCTGCGGCCTCGGCATGTTCGTCTTCTCCTACGCGATCATGAACCAGCCGGTGCCGGACGCCATAGCCAGCTACTTCCTCGAAAAGGCCTATGCCGAAGGGGGCGGGCGCAACGTCGTCAACGTCATCCTCGTCGATTTCCGCGGCTTCGACACGATGGGCGAGATCGCGGTCCTGGCCATCGTCGCGCTGACGGTCTTCGCTCTCCTGCGTCGTTTCCGCCCCGCGCCGGACAGCATCGAGAAACCGGAGCAGCAGCGCATCCAGGCCGCCTATGACGCCGAACGCCCCGAGCGCTCGGCGGGCGATACGGTGCGCGATTATCTGCTGGTGCCCTCGGTCATCATGCAGTGGATGTTCCCGGTCATCATCACGTTTGCGATCTATCTCTTCCTGCGCGGCCATGACCTGCCGGGCGGCGGCTTTGCCGGCGGGGTCACCATGGCGATCGCCTTCCTGCTGCAATATCTGGGCGGCGGCGTGCGCTGGGCGGAGGACCGGCTGCGCATCCTGCCGCTGCGCTGGATGGGTGTCGGCCTGCTGCTGGCCGCGATCACCGGCATGGGCGCATGGGCGTTCGGCTATCCGTTCCTGACCAGCCATTCGCAATATGTCGAGATACCCTTCATCGGCAAGGTGCCCGCGGCGAGCGCGCTGTTCTTCGACCTCGGGGTCTTCTCGCTCGTTGTCGGCGCGACGGTGCTGATCCTCATCGCGCTCGCGCACCAGTCCATACGCATGCATCGGGTTCGCAATCTCGAAGCCCCCAAGGCGGAGGAGGCCTGATGGAACTCGTTCTTTCGCTCGGTATCGGCATCATGACAGGCTCGGGCGTCTGGCTCATCCTGCGCCCGCGCACCTATCAGGTCATCATCGGCCTCTCGCTGCTCTCCTATGCGGTGAACCTCTTCATCTTCGCGGTCGGCGGCGTGAAGTCCAATGCCGCGCCGCTGCTGGAGGAGGGCGTCGACATCTCGACGATGACCGATCCGGTGCCGCATGCGCTGGTGCTCACCGCCATCGTCATCGGCTTTGCCACGACGGCGCTCTTCCTTGTGGTGCTGCTGGCGGCCCGCGGCCTCACCGGCACCGACCATGTCGACGGCAGGGAGCAGCCGAAATGAGCGGCTGGCAGCAACACCTCATCATCGCGCCCATCGTCATCCCGCTCGTCGCGGGCGCGCTCCTGCTGTTCTTCGACGAGCGCGAGCGCGTCCTCAAGGCAATGATCAGCGTCGTGTCGTGCCTTGCGCTCGCGGCGGTCGCCATCAGCCTGTTCCGTCTTGCGAACAACGGCTCGGACGGTTTCGAGGGCGTCTACCTGCTCGGCAACTGGCCGGCGCCCTTCGGCATCGTGCTGGTCGTCGACCGGCTCTCGGCGCTGATGCTCGTCCTCGCCTCGATCCTCGCCATCCCGACGCTCGTCTTCGCGCTTGCCCGCTGGCACACCGCTGGCGCGCATTTCCACTCGCTGTTCCAGTTCCTGCTGATGGGCCTCAACGGCGCGTTCCTCACGGGCGACCTCTTCAACCTCTTCGTCTTCTTCGAGGTGATGCTGGCTGCGTCCTACGGCCTCCTGATGCACGGTTCCGGCTCGATGCGCGTCAAGGCCGGCATGCACTATATTGCCGTCAACCTCGCTGCCGCGCTCTGCTTCCTGATCGGCGTCAGCGCCATCTACGGCTCGGCCGGCACGCTCAACATGGCGGACCTTGCCGTGCGCATCGGCGAGATCGAGGGCGAGCGGCGCATGCTGCTGGAAGCCGGTGCCGGCATCCTCGGCATCGTCTTCCTCATCAAGGCCGGCATGTGGCCGCTGAACTTCTGGCTGCCGGGCGCCTACAGCGCCGCGACGGCGCCGGTCGCCGGCATCTTCGCCATCATGAGCAAGGTCGGCATCTATGTCATCCTGCGCCTCTCGCTGCTCGTCTTCGGGCAGGGGGATTCGGCCGGGCTCGGCCTCAACGTGCTGCTCTACGGCGGCATGGCGACCATCGCCTTCGGCACGATCGGGGTTCTCGCCTCGCAGGCGCTCGGGCGGCTGGCGAGTTATTCCGTGCTCGTTTCCTCCGGCACGCTGCTGGCGGTCCTCGGTCTCAACAACGGCACGGTGACATCGGGCGCGCTCTTCTACATGGTCAGTTCCACGCTGACGATCGCCGCCTTCTTCCTGCTGATCGAGCTCGTCGAGCGCGGGCAGGATGCGGGCGCATCGGTCCTCGCCGTGACCATGGAAGCCTACGGCGATGCGGACGAGGAGGACGAGGAGGTCGAGGTCGGCGTCACCATGCCCGGCACGATCGCCGTGCTCGGCATCTGCTTTGCCGCCTGCGGCATCCTGCTCTCCGGCCTGCCGCCGCTCTCCGGCTTCGTCGCGAAATTCGCCATGCTGTCGGGCATGATCGGAACGGGCGCGAACAGCGAAGCGCCGATCGCCGCGTCGGCGTGGTGGATCGTCGCCCTGCTCATCCTGTCGGGACTGGCGGCGCTGATCTCGATGACCCGCGCCGGCATCCGCACCTTCTGGGCCTCGATGGAGGGCACCGTGCCGCGGGTCCTCGTCATGGAGATGGCCCCGGTCATGCTCTTGATCGCGCTGACGCTGGCGCTCACCATCAAGGCCGGCCCGGCGATGGGGTACATGGAGGAGACCATCCGCAATCTGCAGCAGCCGGCCGCCTATATCGATGCCGTGATCAATGCGCGCCGCGCTGGTGTCGCCGAACCGAGCGGGCCGGATGGCGGGGGAGGGCTCTGACATGCTTCCCTATCCGCTGCTCAGCGCCTCGCTCGTCATCATGTGGCTCGCCCTCAACGGCTTCACGCTCGGCCACCTCATCCTCGGCTGCATCGTGTCGGTCTTCGCCTCCTGGGGCATGGCGGCCCTGCGACCCGTAAAGCCGCACCTGCCGAAATGGTATCTGCTGCCGAAACTCATCGGCATCGTGCTCTACGATATCCTGCGCTCGAACCTCGCCGTCGCCTCGATCCTCATCACCGGCGGCCGGCGCAAGCACAAGTCCGGCTTCATCACCGTGCCGCTCGATCTTGAAAACCCGACGGCACTCGCCGTGCTCGCCGTCGTCATCACCAGCACGCCGGGCACGGCCTGGCTGGAATACAATTCGCTCAGCAAGACGGTGCTGATCCACGTCCTCGACCTCGTCGACGAAGCGGAGTGGCAGGTGCTGATCAAGACCCGCTACGAGGCGCTGCTGATGGAGATCTTCAAATGAGCCACACGATCCTCGCCTGGTCCGTCACCATCGCGCAGGTATTCCTCGCCATCGCCATGGCGCTTGCGGCGCTGCGCATGTTCCGCGGCCCGCGCGCGCAGGACCGCGTGCTGGCGCTCGACACGCTCTATGTGAACTCCATGCTGCTGCTCATGGTCTTCGGCATGCGCACCGGCAGGGTCATCTATTTCGAGGCTTCGCTGGTCATCGGCATGCTCGGCTTCGTGGCAACGGTCGCACTTGCCAAGTTCCTGATGCGCGGGGAGGTGATCGAATGAGCGTGATCGAGCATGCGGACGACCTGCCGGCCTGGGCGGCGCTTGCCGTCTCCTTCTTCCTCGTCGTCGGCGCCGGCCTGACGCTCATCGGCACGATCGGCTTTGCCCGTCTGCCGTCCTTCTACGAGCGCATCCACGCACCGACGCTCGGCACGAGCTGGGGCACGGGCGGCATCGTCATGGCCTCGATGATCTTCTTCACCGTGCTCGCCACCCGCCCCGTCGTGCACGAGATCCTGATCGGCATCTTCGTGACGGTGACGACGCCCGTCACGCTGATGCTGCTCGCCCGCGCGGCCCTGCATCGCGACCGGGCGGAGGGCAATCCCGAGGTGCCGGCCGAGGCGCCGCTCCCGCGGGAGGCCGAGGGCCAGCCCGCCGCGGGCGAATAGCCGCGAGGCTTCCATTCCATCGTCATTTCCGGACGGGCCGATCTCTGATCGGCCCGTTTTTCATGGGCGATGAAGCTGCTCATGGATGATTGGCGCTTGACAGCCGAAGCTCGCCGCATAATGCTAAGATGTCAGACCAATTTGAGAAGCTGACACGAAACAGGGGAATTGGCATCATGCCAGGCGAACCGAGCGACAGGCCGCAGATCGAGCCGTTGCCGCCCATCGACCGGGCGCGGCAGGTGACGGAGGCGCTCGCCTCCTATATCGACCGCGCCAGCCTTGCGGCCGGCGACCGGCTGCCGGCCGAGCGCGAGCTGATGGCGGCGCTGGCGGTCGGCCGCTCGACGATCCGCGAGGCGATCCGCCATTTCCAGGCGCTCGGCGTCATCGAAAGCCGCAAGGGCAGCGGCACCTATCTCCTGAAGCCGATCACGACGGCAACGGTGCACATGCCGCTCTCCTTCGATGCGGTGCATCTGCGCGACGTGCTGCTCCAGACGCTGGAGGTCCGCCGCGGCATCGAATGCGAAGCCGGCATGGTCGCCGCGCGGCGGCGCACGGATGAGGATGTCGCCATCATCGAGGAGAAGCTGAACGAGATGGAACGCGTTCAGCTCGCCAAGGGTACCTCCGGACCGGAAGACCTCGCCTTCCACCTCGCCATCTATGACGCCACGCACAATCCGCTGTTCAAGCAGCTCCTGGAGCAGATGCGCGGCGCCTTCGAGCGATTCTGGGAAAAGCCGTTCAACCGGCCGGACTTCGCCCGCCGTTCCTTCCCGTTCCACCGCACGCTTTTCAACGCCGTCGCCGCCCGGGATCCCGAGGCGGCGCGGACGGAAACCCTGAAGATCCTCGCCGTCGTCGAGGAAGACATCAAGGACATGTCCCGATGATCAACGGAGCCGATCCGTTCGACTTTGCCGCCCTCACCGTCGCCCATGACGAGGCGAACGCCTTCGACGCGGTGGTGCCGCCCATCGTGCAGACCTCGCTCTTCACCTTCGGCAGCTATGACGAGATGGTGGCCGCCTATCGCGGCGAGATCGTGCGGCCGATCTATACCCGCGGCCTCAACCCGACGGTGCGCGCCTTCGAGGAGATGCTGGCCAAGCTCGAAGGCGGCGAGGACGCGCTGGGCTTTGCGAGCGGCATGGCGGCGATCTCCTCCACCGTGCTTTCCTTCGTCGAGCCGGGCGATCGCATCGTCGCCGTGCGTCATTGCTACCCGGATGCCTTCCGCCTGTTCGGCACGCATCTCAAGCGCATGAAGATCGAGGTGACCTATGTCGACGGGCGCGACGAGGAGGCGGTGGCAAAAGCCCTGCCGGGCGCCAGGCTGCTCTATCTCGAAAGCCCGACGAGCTGGGTGATGGAGGCGCACGATGTCGGCGCGCTCGCCGCTCTTGCCCGGCGCCACGGCATCGTCAGCGTCATCGACAACAGCTGGGCGAGCCCCGTCTTCCAGCGGCCGTTGACGCTCGGCGTCGATCTCGTGCTGCACTCGGCCTCGAAATATCTCGGCGGCCACAGCGACGTCGTCGCCGGTGTCGTCGCCGGCTCGAAGGAACTGGTCGGCCGCATCCGCTCGGAGGCCTATCCCTATCTCGGCGGCAAGCTCTCGCCCTTCGACGCATGGCTGCTCGTGCGGGGCCTGCGCACGCTGCCGATCCGCATGAAGGCGCACGAGGCTTCGGCACTCGAAATCGCCAAACGGCTTCAGGCGCTCGACATCGTCGACAAGGTCTTTCACCCCGCGCTCGCCAACCGCCTGCCGCCGGGATTGACCGGCACGTCGGGCCTCTTCTCCTTCACCTTCCGCGAGGGCATCGACATCCGCGCCTTCGCCGACCGCCTGACGCTCTTCAAGCTCGGCGTCTCCTGGGGCGGGCATGAGAGCCTGATCGTGCCGGGCGAGGTGGTTCTTCAGCAGAAAGCCGAGCCCAATTCCGCGCATGCCTTCGGCATCGATGCGCGGTCCGTGCGTCTCCACGTCGGCCTGGAGGGAACCGAGGCCCTGTGGAGTGATCTGGACGCGGCGATAACCGCCGCGACCGAAACCTGACGTCAAACTTCGAAGCAAAACCAGAAAAGAGGGAACGACCATGAAGAGACTTTTGACTGCAGCACTCATCACCACCCTGATGGCGTCGAGCGCATTGGCCGATACGACGCTCAAGCTCGTCGAGGTGATCACCAGCCCCGAGCGCACGGAGACGCTGAAATCCATCGTCGGCAAGTTCGAGGCGGAAAACCCCGGCACCAAGGTCGAGATCATCTCGCTGCCCTGGGGCGAGGCCTTCCAGAAATTCGCCACCATGGTCTCGGCCGGCGAAGTGCCCGATGTCATGGAAATGCCCGACACCTGGCTGTCGCTCTATGCCAACAACGGCATGCTGGAGAGCCTGGAGCCGTATCTTGCCAAATGGGAGCACACGTCCGGCCTGACTGCCCGCGCGCTGGAACTCGGCCGTGACATCGACGACACGGCCTATATGCTGCCCTACGGCTTCTACCTGCGCGCCATGTTCTACAACAAGAAACTGCTCGAAGAAGCCGGCGTCTCCGAGCCGCCGAAGACGCTGGACGAATTCGCCGAAGCCTCCAAGAAGGTTTCGGCACTGCCCGGCAAATACGGCTATTGCCTGCGCGGCGGCCCGGGCGGGCTCAACGGCTGGGTGATGTTCGGCGCCTCCATGGCCGGCGACAACAAATTCTTCAACGAGGACGGCACCTCCACCTTCAACAGCGAAGGCTGGGTGAAGGGCCTGACCTTCCTGATCGACCTCTACAAGAACGGTTATGCCCCGAAGGACAGCGTCAACTGGGGCTTCAACGAGATCGTCGCCGGCTTCTACTCCGGCACCTGCGCCTTCCTCGACCAGGACCCGGACGCGCTCATCGCCATTGCCGAGCGCATGAAGGCGGAAGACTACGGCATCATGACCATGCCGAAGGGACCGGATGGGAAAACCTTCCCGACGATCGGTTTCGCCGGCTGGTCGATGTTCGCCTCCAGCGCCAACAAGGATCTCGCCTGGAAGCTGATCGGGACGCTCGAAGGCCCGGAGGGCAATATCGAGTGGAACAAGCGCACGGGCGCGCTGCCGGTGCACACGTCCGCGGAGAAGGACCCGTTCTATGCCAGCGAGCAGTTCAAGGGCTGGTTCGCCGAGCTGGAGGACAAGGATGCCGTGCCGACCGTGATGCCGACGCATCTGGAGGAGTTCGCCTTCTTCAAGGATTCGCTGGTCATCAAGACCTCGCAGGAAGCCCTTCTCGGCGACATCACGCCGGAGGACCTTGCGGGCCAGTGGGCAGACTACCTGACCAAGGCCCAGCAAAAGTTCCTCGCCAAGAAATAGGCTGAGGAACGCTCCGGGCGGAGATACGAGGCTCCGCCCGGAGATATATTTTGAACGCCCCGCCACCTTCAACGGAAGCGAGACGATGACCCTTGCCGCCCATCCGCACGCCGTGCGGCCGCTCAGGAAGCGGATTGCCGACGCATCGGAACCCTATCTCTACAGTGCGCCGGCGCTGATCCTCATCATCGCCGTCATGCTGGTGCCGCTGGTGCTCGGCATTTCCTATGCGTTCCGCGATATCCAGCTGCTGAACCCGCTTTCCGGCGGCTTCATCGGGCTCGATCATTTTCTCGCGCTCAGCGAGGACCAGGCGTTCTTCCGCGCGCTGCGCAACACGCTGTGGTGGACTGGCGCCTCGGTCTTCCTGCAATTCCTCTTTGGCCTCATCCTCGCGCTGCTGCTCGACAAGCCCTTTGCCGGCCGCGGCCTCGCGCAGGCGCTGGTCTTCCTGCCCTGGGCGGTGCCGAGCTTCCTCGCCGGCCTCAACTGGGCCTGGCTGTTCAACCCGGTCATCGGCCCGCTGCCGCACTGGATGCATGCGCTCGGCATTCTCGACGCGCCGAACAACATTCTTTCCGATCCGCACCTCGCCATGTGGGGGCCGATCGTCGCCAATGTCTGGTGGGGCATTCCCTTCTTCGCGATCACCCTGCTCGCCGCGCTTCAGGCGATCCCGCGCGATCTCTACGAGGCCGCCAGCATCGACGGGGCAGGGCCGGTGCAGCGTTTCCTCTCGATCACCCTGCCGTTCCTCGCGCCCACCATTGCCATCACCATCCTGCTGCGCACCGTCTGGATCTCGAATTTCGCCGACCTCATCGTCGTCATGACGAATGGCGGGCCGGCCGACCGCACGCAGATCGTCGCCAGCTACATCTTCACGCAGGCCTTCAGGCGCCTCGATTTCGGCTACGCCTCGGCCATCGCCCTCGTGCTGCTGGTCCTGCTGCTGGCCTATTCGATGCTGATCGTGCTTTTGCGCCAGACGCTGCTGAACAAGGGGTGAGACCATGAGAAGCAAGCCTTTCCTCACCGTGGCGCACCGGCTCGCGATCCTCGCCTATATCGTCGTCGCGCTCTTTCCGCTGTTCTGGCTGCTGAAGGTCTCGGTGACGCCGAACGACCTGCTCTACAGCGAAGGCGTACGGATGTGGCCCTCGCGCGCCACTTTCGAGCACTACACCTTCGTCATCGCCCACAGCGCCTTTCCGACCTTCTTCAAGAACAGCCTGATCGTTGCCGGCTCGACGGCCGTGGCGGTTACCATCCTCGCCTCGCTCGCCGGCTACGCCCTGTCGCGCTTCCGTTTCCGGGCGAAATACTGGATCGTCGCCTTGATGCTGATCACGCAAATGTTCCCGCTGGTCATGCTGGTCGCGCCGATCTTCAAGATGCTCTCGCCGCTCGGCCTCACCAACAGCCTCACCGGCCTTATCATCGTCTACACCGCCTTCAACGTGCCCTTCGCCACCTTCCTCATGCAGTCCTTCTTCGACGGCATCCCGAAGGACCTGGAGGAGGCGGCGATGATCGACGGGGCGACGCAGTTCGTCGCCTTCCGCCAGATCATCCTGCCGCTGACGCTGCCCGGCATCGCCGCGACGCTCGGCTTCGTCTTCACGGCCGCCTGGAGCGAGCTGCTCTTCGCGCTGATGCTGATCTCCGGCAACGACGCGGCGACCTTCCCGGTCGGCCTTCTCACCTTCGTTTCGAAATTCTCGGTCGATTTCGGGCAGATGATGGCGGCGGGCATTCTCGCGCTCATCCCGGCCTGCCTCTTCTTCCTCCTCATCCAGCGCTACCTCGTGCAGGGCCTGACGGCCGGCGCGGTCAAAGGCTGAAAGGGTCTTCCATGGCTTCCATCGACATCCAGGACATCCGCAAGAGCTTCGGCGCCTTTTCCGTGCTGCACGGCGTCGATCTCACCATCCGAGACGGCGAGTTCATCGTGCTGGTCGGCCCCTCGGGCTGCGGGAAATCCACGCTGCTGCGCATGATCGCCGGGCTGGAGGACGTCACGTCCGGCGACATCCGCATTGACGGCAAGCGGGTCAACGACCTTGCCCCGAAGGATCGCGACATCGCCATGGTGTTCCAGTCCTACGCGCTCTACCCGCATATGAGCGTCGCCGACAATATGAGCTACAGCCTGAAGCTCCGTCGCACCGCCAAGGAGAAGATCGCCAGCGCCGTCGGCGGGGCCGCTGCGAAACTCGGCCTCGATCCGCTGCTGGAGCGCCGCCCGCGCGCGCTTTCCGGCGGCCAGCGCCAGCGTGTCGCCATGGGTCGCGCCATCGTGCGCCAGCCGAAGGCCTTTCTCTTCGACGAGCCGCTGTCCAACCTCGATGCCCGCCTGCGTGAGCAGATGCGCGCTGAAATCAAGAAGCTGCACGGCGATCTTCATGCGACTTCCATCTACGTCACCCACGACCAGATCGAGGCGATGACGCTGGCGGACCGGATCGTCGCCATGCATGCCGGCGTCGTCCAGCAGGTCGGCACGCCGCTCGATCTCTACGACCGGCCGGCCAATCTCTTCGTCGCGGGCTTCATCGGTTCGCCGGGCATGAACTTCTTCGAGGGGCGCTATCTCGTTTCGGGTGATCACGCGGACCTGCGGCTGGCGAACGGGGTGACCTTGCCCGTCCCGCGGCGGGCCGGCATCGAATCAGGCGCGACGGCGACGCTGGGCATCCGCCCCGAGCATGTGGTGCTCGATGCGCATGGCGCGCTGGAGGCGAAGGTCGACCTCATCGAGCCGACGGGCTTCGGCATCATCATGCATGTGAGCATCCACGATGTCCCGATGAAAATTTTCACGCTCGACCGGGCGATGCTGGATCCCGGTCCGGCGGTCCGCGTCGACCTGCCGCAGGAGCGGCTTCACCTCTTCGGGACGCAGGGCCAGCGGGTGGAATGAAACGGGATCGTGAACACGATTTCGGTCCCGTCCAAAGACAATGTTAACCTTCATTTCCTAACCATCTACGCATCCCTATCGGCAATGATCGTCGAGTTTGCAGGTTCATGCGTATTTCCAGAACAAACTTCTACCCCATCCTTGAAACCGAAGAGGGAGCCGGCGAACAAGCGCCGTATTATTCCCGCGAAAACAATGCCTTGCCGGAATCCCTGCCGCAGGCCGACGATTGGCATGCAGCCGGAGAGCCGGTCGCCAACGACGAGGACTATCGCCCGCGTTTCCGCTCGCCGGTGCTGAGGAGCTACGATCCCGGCCAGTATGCCGACGGAAGCTGGGAGAGCCATTTCTACATGGCGCCGAACGTCCGCTTCACGCGCACCCCCGACAAGGTCGCCGCCAGGATCGAGGAGGCGGCCGCGGAAGAGATGCAGCCGGCCGACCCGATGGTCGAGCAGGTCGTCCAGCCGGCGGCTCAGCCTGCCGAGATGGCGCAGCTTTCCCAGACGGAACTGCTGCAGCGCCTGCGCGAGGCACTGGAGGAGCGCCGCCGCCGCTCCGAGGCACAGCAGGCCGAGGCTGCCGCAGCGGCAACCGTTGTCGAGCCGGTGCCGCCGCTGGTGCAGGCCGTGGTCGCCGCGGGCACGACCGGAACGCCTGCCGATGCCGCCGTCGTGTTCAAGCCGGCCGGCCCGCTGCCGGCACCCGTTGCCGCAGCGGCGGTCGTCCCCGTCGCCAAACCGGCCATTTCCATCACAAAGCCAGCCGAGAAGACCGACGTGCGTACCGCAATCAGCCGTTTTGCCAACCTCTCCGACCACGCCTTCTGGGAAACGCTGGTGCCGGACGAGGATGCGGTCGAGCGGCCGGCAAGGCCGGCCGTCACCGTGGTGCGCATGCCGGCGCCCGTTCCCGCGCCGGCCGCCGTTGCCGTGCCGAAGCCGGTCGCGGTTCCCGAGGTGCGCCAGGACGTGCCCTCCATCGCCTCGCTCTTCCGCGTCGTCGAATGCCGCCCGGCCGTTGCCCGGACTGCGGCGGTCGAGGCCGCCCCCGTTGCCGAGGTCAAGGCGGAGCCTGTGGCGGTCGTTGCGACCCCGGCCGTCGAGACGGTGGCGGAGCCCGTCCCGGCCGTCGCCGAGGTCCAGCCCGTCCCGGTCGCCGTCACGCCGGTCGTCACCCCGGTTGCGGCTGTCGAGCCCGTGCGCGAAACCCCGTCCTCGGTGCTGTCGCGCGCCCGGCCGTTCCAGGTCATGATGGCGACGCCGGCCGGCGATGCCTACGAATATCCGCCGCGCGAACTCCTGCAGGAGCCCCCGGGCACCGTCGGCTACGTTCTGACCCAGGAACAACTGGAGCAGAATGCCGGCCTCCTCGAAAGCGTGCTGGAAGATTTCGGCGTGCGCGGCGAGATCATCCATGTCCGCCCAGGCCCGGTCGTCACGCTCTATGAATTCGAGCCCGCGCCCGGCGTCAAATCCTCCCGCGTCATCGGCCTTGCCGACGATATCGCCCGCTCCATGTCGGCGCTGTCGGCGCGTGTCGCGGTCGTGCCCGGACGCAACGTCATCGGCATCGAACTGCCGAATGCGACGCGCGAGACGGTCTATTTCCGCGAGATGATCGAGAGCCAGGATTTCGCCAAGACCGGCTTCAAGCTGCCGATCTGCCTCGGCAAGACGATCGGCGGCGAACCCGTCATCGCGGAACTCGCCAAGATGCCGCACCTGCTCGTCGCCGGCACCACCGGCTCGGGCAAGTCCGTCGCCATCAATACGATGATCCTGTCGCTGCTCTATCGCTTCCGCCCGGAAGAGTGCCGCCTGATCATGGTCGACCCCAAGATGCTGGAACTGTCGATCTATGACGGCATCCCGCACCTGCTGACCCCCGTCGTCACCGATCCCAAGAAGGCCGTCATGGCGCTGAAATGGGCGGTGCGCGAGATGGAGGACCGTTACCGGAAGATGTCCCGCCTCGGCGTGCGCAACATCGACGGCTACAACAACCGCGTGGCCGCCGCACGCGACAAGGGCGAGACGATCTCGATCAGCGTCCAGACCGGCTTCGACAAGGGAACCGGCGAGGCGATCCACGAGGAGCAGGAGCTCGCCCTCGATCCGATGCCCTATATCGTCGTCATCGTCGACGAGATGGCCGACCTGATGATGGTCGCCGGCAAGGAGATCGAAGGCGCGATCCAGCGGCTCGCCCAGATGGCCCGCGCGGCCGGCATCCACCTGATCATGGCGACGCAGCGCCCCTCGGTCGACGTCATCACCGGCACGATCAAGGCCAACTTCCCGACGCGCATCTCCTTCCAGGTGACGTCGAAGATCGACAGCCGCACCATTCTCGGCGAGCAGGGCGCCGAACAGCTCCTCGGCCAGGGCGACATGCTGCACATGGCCGGCGGCGGCCGTATTTCCCGCGTGCATGGTCCCTTCGTCTCCGACGAGGAGGTCGAAAAGGTCGTGTTGCACCTGAAGGCCCAGGGTCGCCCGGAATATCTGGAGACCGTGACGGCCGAGGAAGAGGAAGAAGAGGACGAGAAGCCAGCGGCAGGCGGTGCGGTGTTCGACAAGGGCGATATCGCGGCAGAAGACGGCGACGACCTCTACGAGAAGGCCGTCAAGGTCGTGATGCGCGACCGCAAGTGCTCGACGTCCTATATCCAGCGGCGCCTTGCCGTCGGCTACAACCGTGCCGCCTCCCTCGTCGAGCGCATGGAGAAGGAAGGCCTCGTCGGTCCTGCCAACCATGTCGGCAAACGCGAGATCATCTCCGGCGAGCGCGGCAGCTTCCAGGCGCCCGAGCCGACCGACGACGATTGACAATTGGGCCGGCGGCGATTGCCCAGCCGCCGGGCATTTGTCCTACTTGTTTGAATCGGAACGCATTTCTCGATCCGGCCCGCCACCGCGGGCCGGATTTTCGTCATGTCCACGGGAAATTCGTTGCGCGTGTCCCATTTAATCGATTTGGCTTGGAACGGGGTCTTTCCGGCCTGTTGCATATGGCGGACCGATCTGTGAATAGTGCCGCCGACCCGAGAAACCAGCATCCCAAGGAGGACAGGAATGGCATTGATCACCATGCGGCAATTGCTCGATCACGCAGCGGAGAATGACTACGCACTGCCCGCATTCAACGTCAACAACCTGGAATATATCCAGGCGGTCATGCGCGCGGCGGATGCGACGGATTCTCCGGTGATCCTGCAGGCGAGCCGCGGTGCGCGCGCCTATGCGGGCGATGCTTTCCTGCGCCACCTGATCCTCGGTGCGGCAGAGGAATATCCGCATATCCCGGTCTGCCTTCACCTCGACCACGGCGACCAGCCCTCCACCTGCATCTCGGCCATCACCAACGGCTTCACCTCCGTCATGATGGATGGTTCGCTGCTCGCCGATGGCAAGACCGTCGCCAGCTACGAATACAATGTCGATGTGACGGCGGAGGTCGTGAAGATTGCGCACGCGGCCGGCGTTTCGGTCGAAGGTGAGCTTGGCTGTCTCGGCAACCTGGAAACGGGCGCCGGCGACAAGGAGGACGGCCATGGCTTCGAGGGCAAGCTTTCCCGCGAGGAACTGCTGACCGATCCGGACCAGGCGCTCGACTTCGTCTCCAGGACCGGCGTCGACGCGCTGGCCGTCGCCATCGGCACCAGCCACGGCGCCTACAAGTTCACCCGCGCGCCGGACGGCGACATCCTGTCGATCGATACGATCGCGAAGATCAACGAGAAGCTGCCGAACACGCATCTCGTCATGCACGGCTCCTCCTCGGTTCCGCAGGACCTGCAGGATCTCTTCACCGCCTATGGCGGCGAGATGAAGCAGACCTGGGGCGTGCCGGTCGCCGAAATCCAGAAGGCGATCCCGCTCGGTGTGCGCAAGGTCAATATCGACACGGACCTGCGCCTTGCCATGACCGGCACGATCCGCAAGAACTTCAAGGAAAAGCCGGACAATTTCGACCCGCGCAACTACCTGAAGCCGGCGACCGCCCTGATGGCGGACGTCTGCAAGGAGCGCTTCGAAGCCTTCCGCACCGCCGGCAAGGCCTCCAGCATCCGCGTGAAGCGCCTGCCCGACATGGCGAAGTTCTACGCGACCAAGTAAGGCGATTGCCCTCCTGGACTGCCGCAGGGCAATTGCATGTGGGGCAGGACGATGCCGCAGCCCCTTCTCCCCCGAGGGGAGAAGGGAGCCGTGGCGACGATTGCATTTCATATGCGATTGTCCTGCGGTCCGCCGGGAGGGCGCTTTTCCGCTGCATCGACCGCCAGCCAGAAAATGCACATTGACAGCGCGGTGGCATCATTCTTTATTTCTGAATATCTCATTCATATGAGGATGCATGTTTCCTCCCGAAACCGGCAGGAAGCCGTTGCAGGCCTGTGCGCCCCCTCGTAAAAGGATGCGATCCCGAAAAGCCGGATGATGCGAGGACAGACAGCATGAGCGTAGACCAGGCCCTGACGATCGCGGACCTCAAGGACCGGGCGCGCCGCCGCGTGCCGAAGATGTTCTTCGACTACGCGGATTCCGGCGCCTGGACCGAGGGCACCTACCGGGCCAACGAGGACGATTTCCACAAGGTCAAGCTGCGCCAGCGCGTGCTCGTCGACATGACCAACCGCTCGCTGGCCAGCGAGATGATCGGCGAGGCGGTGTCGATGCCCGTCGCGCTCGCGCCGACCGGGCTCACCGGCATGCAGCATGCCGATGGCGAGATGCTCGCCGCGCAGGCGGCGGAGGAGGCCGGCGTGCCCTTCACGCTGTCCACCATGAGCATCTGCTCGATCGAGGACGTGCGCTCCGTCACGTCGAAACCCTTCTGGTTCCAGCTCTACGTGATGCAGGACAAGGATTTCGTCCACAACCTCATCGACCGGGCCAAGGCGGCCGGCTGCTCGGCGCTGGTGCTGACGCTCGACCTCCAGATCCTCGGCCAGCGCCACAAGGACCTGCGCAACGGCCTCTCCGCCCCGCCGCGCTTCACGCCGAAACACGTCTGGCAGATGGCGACCCGGCCCTTCTGGTGCCTCGACATGCTCGGCACGAAGCGCCGCACCTTCGGCAATATCGTCGGCCACGCCAAGGGCGTGACGGACCTCTCCTCGCTCTCCTCCTGGACGTCGGAACAGTTCGATCCGCAGCTGTCCTGGAAGGACATCGCATGGATCCGCGACCGCTGGGGCGGCAAGCTCATCCTCAAGGGCATCCTCGACGAGGAGGATGCGCGCATGTCGCTCGACAGCGGCGCCGACGCCATCATCGTCTCCAACCATGGCGGCCGCCAGCTCGACGGCGCCGCCTCCTCGATCAGCATGCTGCCGCGCATCGTCGATGCCGTCGGCGACAGGATGGAGGTTCATCTCGACGGCGGCATCCGCTCCGGCCAGGACGTCCTCAAGGCGCTCTGCTACGGCGCCAAGGGCACCTATATCGGCCGCCCCTTCCTCTACGGCCTCGGCGCCGGCGGCAAGGCCGGCGTGCGCCGCGCGCTCGAGATCATCCGCAAGGAACTCGACGTCACCCTGGCGCTCTGCGGTGAACGCGACGTGAAGAACCTGTCGCGGAAGAACCTGCATACCGATCTTTGAGCGGGGCTGGCGGGGCAGCAGGGTTCATGCGAGAATACGGCATGGACAAGCGTGACGACATTTCCAAGGACCTTGATCGCCGCATCGATGCGCTGGCGGCACGGTCGTCATTGACCCGCGGGCAGATCATCGAGGATGCGCTGGCGCATGGTCGCTCGCTTGCCTGGCAGGAAAAATGGATCGAGGGCGTCGAGGCAGGCCTTGCCGATGCGGAGCGCGGCGACTTTGCGAGCGAGGACGAGATCGCGCTCGTCCTCAACAAATATGCGGCGCGCTGATCGTTGATGGCGAAAGTCGTCTGGACCCGTCGTTATCTTCGGGAGCTTGAGGCGATAGGCGACTATATCGCCGAGCGCAATCCTGCCGCTGCAGCGCGCATCGTAACGGCTATCCACAGTCGCACCCGGCGCCTGCTGGCCGACAATCCCTTCATCGGGCGACCCGGTGAGATCGCGGGAACGCGAGAGCTCGTCGTGCCGGGAACACCCTATATCGTCGCCTATCGTGTGCTGGAAACCCGCATCGACGTTCTCTTCGTGCAGCATGGCGCGCGGGAATGGCCAGACACTCTTTGACCGTCAGGCGCCCTCGAAACCCTGCAGGACGTTCACCGCGTTGATGCCGAGGGCGTCCACCGCGTAGCCGCCTTCCATGACGAAGAGTGTCGGGAGGGCAAGGTCGGCGATGCGGCGGCCGATGGCGAGGAAATGCTCGCTTTCCAGCTTGAACTGCGAGATCGGGTCTTCCTTGAATGTATCGACGCCGAGCGAGATGACGAGGGCGGTCGGGGCGTAGGCGCCGATCCGTGCATGCGCATCTTCGAAAGCGGCCTGCCATTCGAGCCAGCCGGTGCCGGCGGGGAGGGGATAGTTGAGGTTGAAGCCCTCGCCCCGGCCGGCCCCGCGCTCGCGGGCATAGCCGAGGTGGAAGGGAAACTCGAAATCCGGGTCGCCGTGCAGGCTTGCCAGCAGAACGTCGTCGCGGTCGTAGAAAATCTCCTGCGTTCCGTTGCCATGGTGGTAGTCGACGTCGAAGATCGCGACGCGGGCGTGGCCGTTGTCGAGGAAGCGCTGGGCGGCGATGGCGGCATTGTTGAGATAGCAGTAGCCGCCGAAGAAATCGCGGCCGGCATGGTGGCCGGGCGGGCGGCAGAGCGCGAAGGCGGCGCGCTCGCCGGACAGCACGGCATCGGCGCCGGCAAGCGCCGTGTCGGCGGCGCGCCTGGCGGCCTGCCAGGTGGTCCCGGTGATCGAGCCCGCCATGTCGAAGGAATAGTAGGAAAGCCGCGCATCGAGGCCGGACGGCGGGGCGTCGAGCATCGGCATCGAGCGATGGCGCCAGCTATAGGGCCAGACCTCGCCGTCGCGGCCGGCGGCGCGCCATTCGGCAAAGACGTTCTGCAGGAAATCGAGATAGTCCGGCGTGTGGACACGCTCGATGGCCGCGCGGTCGTAGGCGGCGGGTTCGATCACCGGGCCGAGACCGACCTCCTTGACGCGCCTGAGAACGATTTCGGCGCGCTCCGGTTTCTCGAAGGTCTCGACGATGCGACCGAAGGACAGTTCCATGCCGCTGTGATGCAGGTGATGGTCGGCGGTATAGAAGGTTTTCATGATCAGACGACTTCACCATAGAGCGTGCGTTCGAGCGCGGTGACTTCCGCGGCGAAGCGGCGGTATTCGGCGCGCTTGAGGGCGAGGAAGACGTGGTGCAGCCGCTCTCCGAGCGCCTCCTTGAGGAAGGCGGAGCGGGCTGCGGCCTCGATGGCGCTGCGCCAGTCCGGCGGCAGCGCGTCGCCGGCATTTTCCGCATAGGCCGTCGTTTCGGGGCCGGGGTCGGCCCGGTCGAGAATGCCCTTGCGCATGCCGGCAAGCACGGTGGCGCCGACGAGATAGGGGTTGGAATCGATGCCGGCGGCGCGCTGTTCCAGATGGCGCCCGGCGGGCGAGCCGGCCGGGATACGCACCGCGACGCTGCGGTTGTTGGTGCCCCAGGTCGGCGTCGTCGGCGCATAGCTCTGGGCGGAGAAGCGGCGCCAGGAATTGAGATGCGGGGCGAAGACGAGCATGGATTCGTGCATCGTTTCCAGCAGGCCGGCGACGGCCTGTTTCAGGAGGGGCGAGAGCGCCTCGTCCTGGTCGGCGAAGCGATTGATGCCCCCGGCATCGGCAAGGCTCGCATGCACATGCATGCCGGAGCCGGCACGGCCGGCGAAGGGCTTTGCCATGAAGCAGGCCATCATGCCGTGGCGCACGGCGAGGGCGCGCAGGAGACGCTTCAGCATGGCAAGGTCGTCGGCGGCGCGCAGCGCCGCGCCATGGCGCAACGTCAGCTCGAACTGGCCCTGCGCATATTCCGAGATCATCGTCTCGACGGGCAGGCCCTGCGCCTCCGCGCCGCGATAGACGGCGTCGATGAAGGGCTCCAGCCGGTCGAGCTCGGTGACGCCATAGACCTGGATGCCATCCGGCCGTTCGCCGGAAAGCGGCAGGCGCAGCGGCTGGAAGGTGCCGTCGGCCGCGCGCTCGCGGTCGAGCAGGTAGAATTCCAGCTCGTAGGCGAGCACGGGGTGGAAACCGTCGGCCTCCAGATGCGTCACCTGGCGGGCCAGCGCATGGCGCGGGTCGGCCGCCATTGGCGTGCCGTCGAGCTCGAAAAGGGCGAGGCGCAGTTCGCCGCGCGGCGGGGACGTCCAGGGCAGCGGAACGAGCGAGCCGGCAACCGGCCAGGCACGCCGGTCTGCATCGCCATCCGACCAGACGAGGCCGGTTTCCTCCACGTCCTCGCCCGTCACGTCGAGGCCGAGGATCGAGCCGGGCAGGTGCCGGCCGGAGCGGAAGATCGCCAGCAGCTCGTGCCGCCGGATGATCTTGCCGCGCGCGATGCCGTTGAGGTCGATCAGGACGAGGTCGAAGGCGATGATTTCGGGATGGGCGGCGAGGAACGCTTCGGCCTCCGAAATGTCGGCGGCCTCCGGCGGGCGGGTGGCGAGGTCGCGGCTCACGCGGCGGCCCTCCGTTCCGCAAGGCGTCCGGTGACGGTCGCGAAGGCCGCCACGAGCCCGTCGGCCTGCTGTTCCGAAAGGGCGGGGCTGACGAGCACCATGTTGTGGAAGGGCGTCAGGAGATAACCGAGGTTCAGCATGGAAAGATGCAGGGCCGCCTCGATCGTGTCCGACGCGGCGGCCCGCGCCTCCGCGGCGTTGCGCACGGGGACCGGCGAGAAGACGACCTCCAGCCGTGCACCGACGCGTGCGACGGTCCAGTCGAGGCCCGCGGCGGCGATGGCTGCCTTGAAACCGGCCTCGATGCGGTCGGCGCGCGCCTGCATGATGCGATAGGCCTCCTCGGTCATCACCTGTTCGAGGCAGGCGCGCAGGCAGCCGAGCTGCAGCGCGCTGCCCGACAGCGTCGTGCCGATGCCGGAATGGCCGTGGCCGCTCTGCTCGCGGCGGATGACGTGCAGCCTGTCGGAGATCGCCTGGGTCATGCCCCAGACGCTGACCGGTACGCCGCCGCCGATCGGCTTGCCCATCACCATGAGATCGGGTTCAAGGCCGTGCACCTTGCTGTAGCCGCCAAGGCCGGTGGAGATGGTGTGCGTCTCGTCGATGAGCAGCAGCGTGCCGGCCGCGCGCGTCAGGCGCCGCAGCGCAGCATGGAAGCCGGGGGCGGGCGGGATCATGCCGCAATTCGTCATGACGGGCTCTGCGAGCACGCAGGCGATGTCGTGTCCGGCGAGCGCCTTTTCCAGCGCCGCCTCGTCGTTGAAGGGGATCGAGACGGTGAGTTCGCCGAGATCGCGCACCTGGCCGAGCAGGTTGCGACGGGAAACGGTCCTGCCGTCGACGAGGTCCACCAACGTGTCGTCCACCGCGCCATGGTAGCAGCCGTCGAAGACGAGGAGTTTCGCCCGGCCGGTGACGGCGCGGGCGACGCGGATGGCGAAGCGGTTGGCGTCGCTCGCGGTGGCGCCGAGCTGCCAGCGCGGCAGGCCGAAGCGCTCCACCAGCAGGCGACCGACCGCCGCGGCGTCGGAAGAGGGCAACATGGTGGTGAGGCCGCGCGTGCCGGCATTCTTCAGGGCTTCGAGAACCGGGGCGGGGCCATGGCCGAACATGGCACCGGTGTCGCCGAGGCAGACGTCGACGATGCGGTTGCCGTCGATGTCGACGAGTTCGGCGCCGCTGGCCTGGTCGACGACGAGGGGGAAGGGCGTCGGCCAGTCGAGCATCCAGTGCTGCGGCACGCCGTCGAAGAAACCGGATGTCGCCTCGTCATGCGCCGCCGCCGAATGCGGCCGCCGCGCGCGAAAAACCTCCGCCTCCGCCTCGATGAGCGCGCGGGCGCGCGCCTCCAGGTTCGCCCTCTCCATCCCGTTCTCCAGCAAATCCTCAAGAAATGTGATCACATATTGGTTGATGTGATTTCAAGTGTCAAACGACAAGATGCCTGCCGGAAGAGCTAAAGCGCGCTGACGATGCGCAGCCAGTCGTGCACGGAGGCAGCCGCCTGCTTTTCGGCGGAGCCGAGGGCGAGCGGCCCGCGCTCGCCCATCTCGCGCACCTCGCGCGGGCTCATGCCGAACTGGTGCCGGAAGGCGCGCGAGAAGGCGGAGATGTCGGAAAAGCCGCAGGCATAGGCGATCTCGCCGACGGTACGCTTGCGCTCGTCCACCAGCATGTCGAAGGCGGCGCGCAGGCGCCGGCTGCGGATATGGTCGGTGACGCCGCCGATCGGCTCGAACAACCGGTAGAGCGAGGCACGCGACAGGCCGAACACCTTGCACAGATGCTCCGGCCCGAGATCGGGCAAGGCGAGGCTCTGCTCGATATAGCGGCGGATTTCCATGAGGACGGCGCCGCGCACCGTGGGCGAGGGCAGGCTGCGTTCGGCGATCTGGGGGGCGACGAGATTGCTGACGAGGTTGGCCGTGGCGGTGACGATGGCCGGCGCCTCGTCCGGGGTGATGTCCGTCAGATCCGCGAACAGGGCGCGCAGGTGGCTGCCGATCAGCCGTGCGGTGCTGGTCGAGCGTTTCAGGAGGAGGCCGTGCAGGGCGTCGGTCTGCGCGTCCTTGCCGAAGAGCAGGCGGCGCGGCAGCACGAGGGTGAGGTTGCGGCAATGCTGGGTCTCGGCCTGCATGGGGCGCGACAGGTCGAAGAGGGAGATGTCGCCCGCCTCCACCAGCATCGTCTCGCCGTTGACCGTGCGCATGTCACTGCCGTCCAGCGTCACCTGCACGAAGATGAGGTCGAGGCCGCTGCGGGCGATGCGGCCGGGGTCGCGTGCGAAGCGATAGGTCGTGCCGAGCATTTCGGCCGCGAAGAACAGGGCCGGCCCCATGAAATAGGTGGCGAGGCTGGCCCGGAAATCGTCGAGCCGCTCCGGCGTCGCCATGGTCGTGCGGAAGACGGGATCGAGCGTCTCGGCGAAGAGCTGGCTTTCCCGACGGCAATCCGCGCCGGCTTCGGCAAGGACGGAGTTGGAGGGCAGCTTGGCGACGGGACTCATTTTCTCTCGCGACGGTTCGATGACGGGCGGTCCTGCCGATCAAGAGGCAAGGACGGACGAAGGTTCCCGGAAATTCGCCGGCTTGGCACGGTGTCTCATTCTTTTGGCCTCCTGTCTCATAATGCCGATTGGGCTTAGTAATACAATTGACAGTTTCATCGGGCTGCAACCCCATGGAAAATAAAGGGTCATTCAGGCCCGCGATGCCGCGACAACCACAACAGAGGGCGCATCGTTCCGGATCGGGGAAGAGGTATGGATCAGGTTTCCTTTGTCGACAGCGCGCTGGTCTTCCAGGTGCCGCCGTTCGAATTCCTGAATGCGCCGGGTTTTGCCGCGGCGCGGGACCGTCTGATCGCCGGCAAGCTTGCGCTCTATGAGGGCAACCACCTGTTCAACCGGCTCATCCTGGAGGAAGGCCGGTTCCTCTGTTATCTCGCAGCGCTCTCGCTGCATGCCGGTCAGGACATGGCGCAATCCTCCACCTGGCTGACGCTCGGGCGGCTGCAGCGCGAGGTGACGGAACTTGGCGTGGCGAGCCGCAACCGGGTCGAGGCGCAGGTCTCCTGTCTGCGCAAATACGGTTTCCTGACGCAGCAGACCCATGCATCGGACCGGCGCGTGCGGCTGCTCGTTCCCAGCGCCGCTCTTCTTGCGCGCGATGCCGGCATTCTCGGCCTGCTTGTCAGCGGCCTTTCCGAATTCGGGCTTTCGCCGACGGACGGTCACAAGGGTCCCCTTGCGCCGGACCTGCACCGTGCCATGCGCCGCGCGACGTTGCCGCACCTGCCGGGCCTCAGCCGGATCATCCGCCGCCACCTGCCGCTTGCACCCTTCTTCGCCCATGATTGCGGCTACATGATCCTGCTCATCCTGCTGCGCGGCGGCCGCGAGGGCCGTGATGGCCTCATCGGCTCCGGCTATCAGCGGCTTGCCATGCAGACGGGCGTGTCGCGCACCCATGTCCGGCGCATCATCGAGGCGGCGCGTGACGCCGGGCTCTTGACGGCCGCCACGCGCGGCGGCCACGACATCCGCCTGACGGCGAATATGTGGCATGCGGCGGACCGCTGGTTTGCCGACATGTTCGCCCTGACCGATCTTCTGCTGCGCGAGGCCCTGGCGGCAGGGCGCGCCGGCGCGCCGGCCTGACTTCCACCTATCCGGCCGAACCGGCGGCGGCGAGAATGACCGCAAGGACCAGATGCGTCAGGTGATGCAGCGTCTGGTCCGCGCCCAGGAGCCACCAGAAGCCCGTCTTGCTGGGCGTGAGCGCCTGGCGACGGGCGGCAATGCCCTTCATCCGGTCGATCGTGCCGTGCACGAGGGCGTCGGCGATGCCGAGCCAGGCGAGCGGCGGGGCGACGATGGAAAACAACAGGGCGGTGAGGAGGCCGTGCAGGCCGGCATGGATCACGAGCGGCAGCAACCAGCCTTCCTGCCGTTCCTTGCCCATGGCGATCCAGTCCGTCTGGAAGACGAAATCGGCCAGAAAGTGTTTTACGAGGAACGCCGCCATGGCGGCAGCGATCCAAACGGTCGAGATCTGGTCCGGTATGTCGATCATTCCGCTCCCGTCTGCCCGCTGCCCGTAAGGCAGGGGGCGGCCCCTTTCCATGCAATTCCCGAAGGCGGCCGCGCCGCCCCGGCCGGAAACGCCCGGGCGGCCATCCGTCTCGATGATGCCCTTCGCCAGGCTGCCCACCGCCCGATGAAGCGGGACCGGGCAGGTCCGGAACGCATGATAGATGTCCTCCTTGCCGGCGAACAGGGCCTGGCGCGAGATCGTCCCTCCGCCCTTCATGCCAGCCGCCACGCCCCTGAGCAAGGAAGGGACGTGCGACGGCATCCGGTTTCCAGGACACGGGTCTGATTGGAGATTGCCGCCTGCATCGCCGCAGGCCTGTTGGGACAGCGCGACCTGTTCACCGGCCCGGAAAGGCTCCCGTTCGTATCGCGGGGCCCGTCACGCACAGCAATTGTGAAAGGCGAATTCATCAGTGTGGCGAAAATGAGAAAAAATACCCTACCAATCTTATAGGGATAATATATAAATCATTCTCGGAGAACGGGCGGGTATGAATGTCCGCCCCGGAGAAGACCGGAAAATCCGGCCTCCACAGCAAGGGATGATGGTGAATGAGCAATGCGAAACTCGGCGGCCGTTCAAGCTTTGGTCCTCTTGGGGCTGTCAGCGATCGCAGAACACGCCGCGCAGAGCGACAGCTTCTCGTGAACAATATCGCTGTCGCCGGAGCCTTCCTCTTCGTCAGCGCCGTGATTTTCGGCTTCGTCGGCTAAAGCACTTCCGCGCCCCATGATGGCCTCCGATACGATTTCGGAGGATATCCCGGCATCCGGTTCCGTGAAACGCCAGCGCCATGGAGCGCCTGTCATTCCATTGCCTGATCCGGCCCGGATCCATGCGGTGCTGCTGACCAGCTTATCGTCTTGTCCCGGTTCCGGCTCACCCGACTTTCGCCTTGAGGCGGGAGGGGATGCGTCGCGATCATGGCCCCGTTCCCGGACACCGCAAGGCTGACGACCCAAAGAGCGGCGACGACCGCACTGCCACGCCGAAACAATCTCCACACCGTTAAGACTGTGTTGATGGAAACGATCGAATTCTACCGTTCATGCGCGGTGGAAGCAGTAAAGAGGGGAAAATTACTGTAAGCTGCCCAGAAATCCGAAAACCAAACACGCTTCAAGCACGGCCGCAGGAGGTCGGGCAGTTTTGAAGCGGTTCAGCGGGTAGCTTGTCGAAAAGACAGCGAGGTGCTTGCAGCGAAACGGTTTTTTCCGAATTAGGAGGGCCGGACTGCGGCTTCCAATCCGCCGCGCTATTTACCTTCATGCGCTTTTAGGCGATTTATTTAAAATGAACAATCTTTAGTTGTATATAGTTTAGCGCTATGTGAATATGCCGCGTGGACAAGAAGACCGGCTTTAACCCCGCGTTCATTGTCGGCCTGATACGGTAGACTTCAGATCTACTCGTGAGCGCCATGTTTTCCGAAATCTACACAAAGATCGTAAACAAACTGTATAATATCGATTATACAACGCCGGCCCTGATTTTGGGGATGGCGCTGGTTTGCGCGCTGATTGTCTACTGCAGGAAGGTGGAGGACAAGTCGATCCGGGGATTTTTCGACTTCCTGTTCCCCGAGGAAATCATCCTGCACCCGTCTGCCCGCGCCGACGCCACCTTCTGGATTACCAAGCGGCTGATGATGCCGTTCCTGCTTATCCCGGCAGGTGCGACCTTCGTGACCGCCGTGGGCTATGCCACGAACCGGGCCGTGAGCTGGGTTTTCGGCATCGAGGGAACCCTTCTGGAAGGCCCGCCCGGATCGATCACGCTGGTGATCTTCACGGCGACGATGCTGCTCGCCTATGATGTTTCCTACTATTTCTATCACGTCGCGCAGCATCGCTACCCGTTCCTGTGGGAATTGCACAAGGTGCACCATTCCGCCGAGGTCATGGTCGGCATCACCAAGGACCGTGTGCATCCGCTGGACGACCTCATGAACCGCATGTGGGACGGGGTCATTCCCGGAATCTGCTTCGGGATCTGGAGCGTGGTCGCGCTCGATCCCGTGGAAGTCGTCGTCTTCGGCCTGAATGTCTATGTCGTGCGCAACATCCTGATGATGGACTTCGTGCGGCACACCCACCTTCCGATTTCCTTCGGGCCGCTGGACAAGATCGTTCTTTCTCCGCATTGGCACCAGTTGCATCACAGCGTCGATCCGCGCCATTACGACAAGAATTTCGGCCTGCTCTTTTCGTTCTGGGACCGGCTTTTCGGCACGTCGTACGTTCCCGATCCGAACGAGGAACTGAAGTTCGGCCTCGTCGACCGGGATGTCAGGGACTATCAGTCGCTGGCGGGCCTCTACATCCTGCCGCTCAGGAAGATGTGGGGCCACATAGCCTCGCGCTTGTGGCGACGCCAACCGGAGGGCGCGCAAGCCAGGGAGACGTCATCGTCATGAATGCGCGCGCGTCGGTGGACGCTGTGAAGGCCGAGCGCCTGGAGATCGTCGACTCTTCCGATCGCCTCGCGGCGATCGAGGACCAGTGGACGCGCCTGTGGCGCGCTTCCGATGCGCTTGTCTTCCAGAGCCATGGCTGGATTTCGGCCTGGTGGAGGACCCTGAAGAACCAGCAGCAGGTCGCGTTGCGGATAGGCTTGGTCTGGAAGGGCGACAGCCTTGTCGCCGTCCTTCCGCTGGCGATCACCCGGCGCAAGGGGGTCCGCTTTCTCGAATGGGCGGCGGGCGCCCATACCGATTATGGCGACGTTCTTTGCGCACCGGAATGTCCGGATGCGGCCCTGCACCGATTGTGGACGCACCTGTGCGATGCCGGCGGCTTCGATCTCGTCTTGATCGACCGCCTGTTGCCCGATGCGGCGGCCCGGCGGTTTATCGATGCGGGCTCGGCGGCCGGCAGGATCAGGCTGCAGCCGGCCCATCGGCGGGAGATCAGTTCCCGCATCGCCGGCGATTGGCAGAACGGGGCCGCATGGGTGGCCAGCCATCCGAAAAAGACGCGCCAGAACTATCGCCGCGGCATCAAGATGCTCGAGGAAGCCGGCACCGTGAGGTTTCGCCTGCTCGATCCCGATGAACCGCTGGAGCCCGTGCTCGACCGGCTGGCCGCCTTGAAGCGGAAGTGGCTCGAAAGAAACGCGCAGAGCTCGGGGCTTTTCGAAGGCGAGGCACCGGCCCTGAAGGCGCTGGTCGACGTGATGGCGCGATCCGGCGTCCTGCGCCTGTTCGTTATCGAAGTCGACGGCGTCGTGGTCGCCGTGTCGGTCAATTTTGTCCAGCGCAACACGATGATGGCCTGGGTGACGACCTACGATCCGGACTTCGCCCGGGCTTCCCCCGGCATGGTCCTTATCTTCGACTATGTGCAATGGTCGATCGACCGCGGCCTCGCCATGGTCGATCTGCTCTGCGGCGGTGAGGCGTTCAAGGACAGGCTCGCCACCCAAGTCGTCGAACTGGGGTCCGTCGTCGGGGCGGGCAACGCTATCGGCTCGCTCGCGCTTCTTGCCCACGGAATAGGCCGTCGCCTGCTTGAAGGCCGCGCGCCGCAGAAAACACCGGCCGAGTTGTCGTGATCGCCTCGCAATAAGGCGCTCAGGCCGAGCCTGCGGCTGCCAGAAGGATCGCAAGGCCGAGATGCGTGAGATGGTGCAGCGTCTGGTCCGCGCCGAATAGCCACCAGAAGGCCGTCTGCCGCGGCGTGAGCTTGCCCCGGTTGGCGGCGATGCCCTTCAGCCTGTCGATGCCGCCGTGGATCACGGCGTCGGCCAGGCCGAGCCAGGCGAGCGGGGGCGCGACGGCCAGAAAGAGCAGGGCGGTCAGCGCGCCATGCATGCCGGCATGGGCGGAGAGCGGCCACAGCCAGCCCTCCGGGCGCTCCTTGCCCATGGCCATCCAGCCCGTCTGCAGAATGAAATCCGCCAGCAGATGTTTTATGAGGAACGCCGCGAGGCAAGCGGCGATCCCTGTCGTGGAGATCTGGTCCGGTATGTCGATCATGCCACAACCGCCTGTCCGACGGCTCGAAGCGGGGACTGGCGGTCCTGCTTCGAACCATTCGGGACGCAGGGCCGCCCCGCGCTTTCGCGCTAGCGGCCGCCTGCCTCGATGATGCCCTTCGTCAGGCTGCCAGTCGCCGGATAAAGCGGGATGAGGCACGCCTGGAGCGCATGATAAATGTCGCCCTTGCCGGCGAACAGCGTGTAGCTCGGCACGAGGTCCTCCGTCAGTTCCTCATGCCAGCCGCCGCGGTCCTGGTCGAGGAAATGGCGTGCGATCGTGTTCCAGATCCTGCGATACCAGGTCTCGTGGAAATCGCTCGGCAGATGCTCGCAGAGGAATGCCGCCGCGCCCGCGCCTTCGGCCATCGGCCACCACAGCTTGCTGCGCTTGGCAGGCTCGTCGTTCCAGTCGAGCGTATAGAAGAAGCCACCCTTCTCCTTGTCCCAGCCGAGCGCGATGGACTGGGCGAAGAGGGCCTTTGCCGCCTCCGGCATCCATCCATGCCGCTTTCCGCCGAGTGCATGAAGCTGAAGGATGAGGCGGGCCCATTCCAGCCAGTGGCCGGGCGTGGTGCCGGACGGGCGGAACATCTCGTTGCCGCGATACTCCTTGTCGAGCACCCAGTTCTCGTCGAAATGCTCCGGCACGCGAAAACCGTTTTCCCCGGCGCGGCGGCGAATGATGAGGTCGGCAATGCTTTCCGCCTTGTCGAGATAGCCCTTTTCGCCCGTCGCCTCGAAGGCCGCCATCAGGGCCTCGGTCAGGTGCATGTTGGAGTTTTGGCCCCGGTAGCCGGGGATCGCGGTCCAGTCGGCCTCGAATTCTTCCGCGATTGCGCCGTGCCTGGCCTCCCAGAAGCGCGTTTCGAGCACTTCGGTGACGTCGGCCAGCATGCGGTCGGCATCCGGGTGGCCGGCCAGCTTGGCGCTCGATGCGGCGAGCAGCACGAAGGCGTGGCCGTAACCCTGCTTGCTGCCGTCGAGCAGGCCGGAATTGTCGAGCGACCAATGGTAACCGCCGCGCTCTGCGTCGCGATGCCGTTCCCAGAGATATTTCATGCCGTGGTCGATGATGTCGTCGGCGCCGGGACGGCCGAGCAGGCTGGCGATCGAGAAGCAGTGCACCATGCGCGCCGTCGAATGGATGCCGCGCACCGGATTGCCGGGGTTGAGCGGCCGGCCTTCCACATCCAGTTCATGGAAGCCGCCGACCGGATTGAAGGTCCGGTTCTGAAAGAAATCGAAGAGGCGGTTGGCTTCCCGCCAGAGCCACTGGCGATGATAGTCGCGCTGACGCCAGGCAGCGCCGAGATGTCCCGTTGCGTCCATGATGCGTTCTCCTTCCTGATCGTTCTGCATTGTTGTTCTGCGCCGGGGTAAACCGGAGCGCGGGGGAGACTTTCCGCGGCGTAGGATCACGCACGGCCCACAACGCTCGAAATGACGGCTGGCCCTGGACAGGTGGGAGGGGATTTATGGCTCAGAACGGCGGAGGTCGCAACCCGCATTCATCGAAGGATCGGGTCGAGCCGTTCCGCTATCCGTGGAGGCTGGGGCTGCGTTTCACCGCGAATGCAGGGCACGGTAGACCGAGGCCAGCCGGGCGTTGTGGCCATGCAGGTCGAAATGCGTACGCACGCGATCTGCCGCCGCTTGTGCCCTGGCCTGCCGCGACGTCTCATCCGTCGCGAGCTGGCAGATGGCATCCGCAAGACGCTCCTTGTCGCCTGGCTGGACCAGGATGGCCGACCTGTCGTCCACCAGTTCCGGAATGCCGCCCACCGGGCAGCTCACGATCGGCAAGCCATAGGACATGGCCTCCAGGACGGACATCGGCATGCCTTCCGCGCGCGAGGGCAGGACATAGGCATGCGCGGAAAGGAAAGCCCGCTCGCGTTCCTCGCCCTCTATCCAGCCGAGATAGCGGACGCGTGCCGCCAGTGCGGGGGAGGCCGCCAAGCGCGCCTTCAGGCGCTCCACATCGCCGTTTCCGCCGATGGCAAGGCGGATTTCCACGCCCCGCCGGCAGGCCGTTTCCATCGCGTCGAGGAGGTCGAAGACACCCTTGCGCTCGCCGATCAGGCCCATGAAAAGCAGCTCCAACGGCACGTCCGGCGATGCCCGGCCTTTCGCCCGCAGGCCCGGGATCGACACCGCATTCGGCAGCACCACGGCCTCGGACAGTCCGAACTCCATGGAAAGGTCCCGGCGCCAGCTTTCCGACAGGCACAGAACGACGTCGAATTGCCGGAGGAACCATTGCACGAACCGGCGGCGCCCGGGCGGCAGTTCGGCATATTCGGCCAGGAAGTTCGCGCCGTGGAAGTGAAGGATGCTCTTCGTTCGCCGCATCAGCAGCGGCACAATGACGGCCGCCTTGCGATAAAGGCTGGGAAAGTCGCCGACATGGACGTGGATCATGTCCGGCGGGCGGCGCACGGCCAGGCCGACGGCCTGAAGAAGGGCGCGGCCGGCAACGGCGAGTTTTTTCGCCCGGGAACCGTCCGCATGGGTCTGCACGAACGTCATCTCGAATTCGCGCGCAAGCTCGGATCCGCGGTAGTTGGAGACCACCGTCGATATTCCTCCACGCGTGCCGTCGAGAGGCGAGAAATGCGCAATACGTATAAGACGATCCACCAATGGTCCCCGGCTTCGGCCTGGAATACGGTCAGGACGCCGGCCGCAGGCGCTCGACATACTCCCCGTCGAGAAACGCCCGATAGGCGTCGGCGATGCCTTCTTCCAGCCCGATCCTCGGGCTCCAGCCGAGCGCGCGCAGCTTCGCGGCGCTCATCAGCTTGCGCGGCGTGCCGTCCGGCTTGGACAGGTCGTGCACGATGGCGCCCTCGAAGCCGACGATCCTGCAGACGAGCTGCGTCAGCTCCAGGATCGTCACATCCTCGCCGAGCCCGACATTGACATGTCCCTCGCCCGAATAGGTCTTCATCAGATGGACGCAGGCGTCGGCACAGTCATCGACATGCAGGAATTCGCGGCGCGGCGTTCCGGTGCCCCAGACGGTCAGCTCCGGCAGGCCGTCGATCTTCGCCTGGTGGGCCTTGCGGATCAGAGCCGGCACCACATGGCTGGATGTCAGATCGAAATTGTCGCCCGGCCCGTAGAGGTTGGTCGGCATGGCGGAGATGAAATCGTCGCCATATTGCTTGCGATAGGCTTGGCAAAGCTTGATGCCGGCGATCTTGGCGATCGCATACCACTCGTTGGTCGGCTCCAGCTCGCCCGTGAGAAGCGCCTCCTCCACGATGGGCTGGGCGGCAAATTTCGGGTAGATGCAGGAGGAGCCGAGGAACAGCAGCTTCTCTACCTTCACCTTGTGCGCGGCATGGATGACGTTGGCTTCAAGGATGAGGTTGTCGTAGAGGAACTCCGCCGGATAGCTGTCGTTCGCCAGGATGCCGCCGACCTTCGCGGCGGCAAGGAAGACGGCGTCGGGGCGGCGGTCCTCCATCCAGGCTTCGACATCGGCCTGGCGCGTGAGATCGAGCTCCTTGCGCGTCGCCGTGAGGACGTCGCAGCCCTCCTGCGCCAGGCGCCGGACGATGGCCGCGCCGACCATGCCGCGGTGCCCGGCGACAAAGACCTTCTTGCCGGCTAGGCGATAGGCAACCTCATGCATGCGGGCTGCTTTTGGCGTTGAAGGCCTTGCTCTGCATCGACTTGAAGTCCTGCTCGACCATTTCGCCGACGAGCTGATCGAGATTGGCTTCGTGTTTCCAGCCGAGCTTGCTGTGCGCCTTGGCCGGGTTTCCGATGAGAAGTTCGACTTCGGTGGGGCGGAAATAACGCGGGTCGATTTCTATGAGGACGCGTCCGGACGCCTTGTCGTAGCCTTTTTCGTCGACGCCTTCGCCGCGCCATTCGATGGCGATGTCGAGTTTAGCAAAGGCCTTTTCGACGAAGGAGCGGACGGTGTGGGTCTCGCCGGTGGCCAGGACGTAGTCGTCGGGCGTGTCCTGCTGCAGCATCAGCCACATGCCGCGAACATATTCGCGGGCATGGCCCCAGTCGCGCTTGGCATTGAGGTTTCCGAGATAGAGCTTGTCCTGGAGGCCGAGGCGGATGGCGGCGGCGGCGCGCGTGATCTTGCGGGTGACGAAGGTTTCGCCGCGAATGGGGCTCTCGTGGTTGAACAGGATGCCGTTGGAGGCATGCATGCCGTAGGCTTCGCGATAATTGACGACGATCCAGTAGGCGTAGAGCTTGGCGGCGGCATAGGGGGATCGCGGGTAGAACGGGGTCGTCTCGCTCTGCGGAACCTCCTGTACCTTGCCGTAGAGTTCGGAGGTGGAAGCCTGGTAGAAGCGGGTCTTGTCGGTAAGGCCGAGCAGGCGGATGGCCTCCAGCAGGCGCAGCGTGCCCATGCCGTCGGCATTGGCGGTGTATTCGGGGGTCTCGAAGGAGACGTGCACGTGGCTCTGGGCGGCCAGGTTGTAGATCTCGTCCGGCTGGGTTTCCTGCACGACACGGATCAGGTTGGTGCTGTCGGTCATGTCGCCGAAATGCAGGATGAAGCGCGGGTCATCGACATGCGGGTCTTCGTAGAGGTGCTCGATGCGATCGGTGTTGAAAGAGGAGGAACGCCTCTTGATGCCGTGCACCGTGTAGCCCTTGTCGAGGAGCAGCTCGGACAGGTAAGCCCCATCCTGTCCTGTCACGCCGGTGACGAGGGCCACCTTGCCATTACTTTCTACGCGCTTGCCCATCGGGTCCCCGGTCTGTCAAATAGATCAATCAATCGGCTGGACGGCGACATGGTCGATGCGCCACCCTAACAATCGGCGCAACACTACCCGGAATTTTTTGCGATACAACACTCCCCGGTTCCTATAGTTAACTGCCGATTTTCCTTTGCGAAGTAAAAGAGAGCCGCCTGGTAAACACAGGGATAGTCTTAATGGCGGGGAGCCCTGTCCGCCAAACCGCGCAGAACCTGCGTTTTCATTTTTCTTCCGTACCGCCTGGAACAAGAACCTTGCATATGCACGAGCCACCCAAACCTCGCCAGTTCCCCATCCTGGGAATCCCGGTCAGTGTCGTCGACCTGAAGCGCAGCGCAGATCTCGTGAGCCGTTGGGCGCGCGGGCGTGGTGCCAAAACCGTGTTCGTGCGCGAGGTGGCGAGCCTGATGGCCGCCGTGGACGAGCCCTACCTTGCCGCGTTGCACCAGAAGGCCGATCTGGTGGTGCCGGACGGTGTCCCGCTCGTCTGGACGGGACGGTTGCGCGGCGTCGGCAGCGAGCTTGGCCGCGTGCCGGGGGCGGACCTGCTGGATGCGGTCTGCCAGCATTCGCTGTCCACCGGACAATCGCATTATTTCTTCGGCGGCAAGCCGGGCGTGGCCGACGAGATGGCGAAGCGCCTTGCCGAGCGCCATCGTGGCCTTGTGATTGCCGGAACCTTGTCGCCGCCGTTCCGCACGATTGGCCCGGACTTCCGGATGGAAGGGGAGGCGCTGGTGGAGCTGGAGAGGATCAGGCAGGCCGATCCGGACTTCATCTGGGTCGGCATATCGAGCCCCAAGCAGGAATATTGGATGATGCAGGCGGCCGAGCACCTGCCGCGCGGCGTGTTGATCGGCGTCGGCGCCGCTTTCGACTTCCACTCCGGCGCGGTACGGCGCGCCCCCCGGTGGATGCGCAACAACGGGCTCGAATGGGCGCACCGGCTGAGCAGCGAGCCGCGGCGGCTCTGGCGCCGTTACCTGGTTCTGGCGCCGCGCTTCGTGCTCGCTGTCGCCCTGGAATCCATTCGCCGCAAGTCGTGACGATGCCCGTATTTACCTTTCCGCCCGATTCTCGATGACACAGGCCGTGCCCGGTCTATGTTTGCGGGCGGCTTTCAGGTTTCGTGTCCGGCGCTTGATCTGGGGGTAGCCTTCCTTCCTCGAAACGGGACCTGCGACCAAACGCCATGAAGCTGTTCAATCTCCTGTCCCTTCTCTTCGTTCTCGCTTTCGGAACGGCGGTGCATGCCGCTCCGCTGGCGCTTCAGCGCGGCATCAGCGTGCAGGACTGGCTGAACTGGTCTCCGCTCGAACCTGACGGTTCCTATCGCTGGCCGCCCTATCGCAGCGAGACGGAATGGATGACGGCCGCACGTCCGATCTCCGACTGGCCGCAGCTCGACCAGTTCCAGCGCATCCGCGCGATGGGTTTCGATTTCGTTCGGCTGAGCGTCGATCCCGGCCCGCTCCTGGCCAGTCGGGGAGAGCGGCGCGAGCAGGCGCTGGCGGTGCTTGAACGAGCCGTCGCGCGCGTGACCTCCGCCGGCCTGAAGGTCGTGTTCGATCTGCATGCGGCCCGCCAGGTGCCCGCCTACAGCATCGACATGATCGGCGACGGCGCCGATAGTCTCGGCGTCGCGCACTATCGCGAGATGGTCCGGCACGTCGCGGCCATGCTGACGCGTTTCGATACCGGCCGGGTCGCGCTCGAACCGTTCAACGAGCCGGAATATTATCCGTGCGACGAGACCGACGCGGGGGACTGGCAGCGCATCATGGCCGCGACCGTCGTCGATATTCGCGCCATCAGCAAGGACCTGACGATCATCGTGACGGGCGCCTGCGGCGGCAGCGTCACCGGCCTCGTCGACCTTGATCCCGGCTTCGACGATCCCCGTCTCTACTACAGTTTCCACATGTACGAGCCGCACAGCTTCACCCATCAGCTGCCGGCTGCCACGCAGCCGTTCAATTCGGGTCTGCCCTGGCCGGCGGCGATGGGATCGCCCGACGGGGCCATCGCGCATCTGCAGGGATACATGGCGGCAGCCGGGCTCGGCGAAGCGGAGCAGGCGGCAAACCTTGCCGCCGCGGGCGAGCCGATTGCCCGGTATTTTGCGGAGAACTGGGGTTTCCCGCAGGTTCAGGCGCGCATCGGCGAGGCGGTTGCCTGGGCTGAAAGGCATGGAATCCCGCCCGGCCGGCTGTTCATGGGGGAGTTCGGCTGTTACCGCCTGTCGGCCGACGGGCGTTCGGGAGCCCGCGACGAGGACCGGCTACGCTACTTGGCCGCGGTCCGGCTGGAGGCCGAAAGGCTGGGCATCCCGTGGGCCGTCTGGGAATACACCAATCCCCACGGAATCAGCCTGATCGAGCCCTGGGGGCCGGCCGTGGCCGACCGCGGGATGTTACAGGCATTGGGGCTCCTGCATTGATAAATTTACCTTTCACCGAAGTTTGCCTCCTTTTTTCGCGGCAGGTTTGCTAAGAGCATCTCTCGCAAAAGCGCGAAGCGGTTTTGCCTCCGGAAAGGCTCCAGGTAGGGCGGAAGCGTCCCAGGAATATCCCTTGCTGCTGCGTTCGACCCTTACCTACGCGCCCGCGGTGTTCTTGACCCGCATGTCGGCCCTTCTCCTGTTGATCATCGCCACGCGGCTCATCGACCAGGGCGAATACGGCCTGCTCACGCTGGTCGTGACCATCGGCGAGATGACGGATGCCGCCGTCACCGGCTGGCTGCGCATATCTTTGCTCAGGCTCGGCGGGAAGGGCGATGTCAGCCGCAGCAACGTGCGCCTGGCGCGGAGCGTGCTGGTCGGCACGACCGTCCTGGCGCTCGTTGTCGCCGCCGCGGCCTCAGCGGTCGTCGCGCCCGAACGCTGGACGGCCTTCGCGACGGCCGTCTCGGTCTATCTGGCCGCCGGCGCCGTCAGCCGCTTCGGCTTGACGCTGCTGCAGATGCAGCAGCGCCATTCGACCTATGCGATGCTGGAGTTCCTGCGCGCGGTGCTGCAGCTCGTCCTGCCGATCGTGGCAATCCCGCTCTTCGGTACGTCCTTCCTCGTCGTCTCGCTCGGCACCAGCGTTGCCACGCTGGCGGCCGGGCTTGTTTCGCTGCACCTCGCGACGTCGCGCCTGGTCGCCGGGCCAGCGACCTTCACCTACCGCGAGTTCCTGACGCTCGGCCTGCCGATGGTCGTCACGACCCTGGTCTCCTTCGGCCTCACCGATGCCGAGCGGATCATTCTCAAGATGTCGCACGACGCGAGCGCCGTGGCGATCTTCGCTGCCGCCTATGCGCTGGCGCGCCAGCCCATCGATACGCTGGCCAATGCCGTCAACATGGGGGCCTTTCCCGAACTGGTCAGCCGCTTCGACACCGAGGGCGAGCAGGCCGCCGCCACGTTCCTGACGGATCTCATGGCTCTGACGCTGCGCCTGTGTCTGCCGACCGCCGCTCTGCTCGTCGTGCTGGCCGAGGAGATCACCGCGCTTGTCCTGCCGGCGAGCTATCTCGACGGCATCGTGGGGCTGTTTCCCCTCATCGTGGCAGGCGTGATCGCCGCGAACCTGACCAACACGGTCTATGCCAACGTGATGCATGTCCACAAGAGACCCTGGCTGCTGACGGCGGTCTATGGCCTCGGCTCCGCCGTCGGCATCGTTCTGTCGCTGCTTCTCATCCCCCAGATGGCCGAGCGCGGCGCGGCCCTGGCGTTGCTCGGCGGCTCCCTTGCCCTGCTTGCGGCCGGCATCACGGCCACCCGGCGGTTGACGCCGGTTCCGTTGCCGTACCGCGCGATCGGGGTTGCGCTGGTGGTTGCGCTTGCCTGCGGTCTCGGTGCCCGGCTTGCAGCCGATGCATTCAGCGCATTCCCTCTCTTCCTGCGCCTTGCGGCCGCCGGCCTTTGCGCGCTTGCGATCTTCCTTGGCCTCAATGCCCTCTTCCATTGGCAGGAGGCCAGGCGTCTGGCGGCGACATTCCGCCAGAGGCTGTCGCGCCCGGCCACCTGAGCGGGTTCTCCAATGGCGCGCTTTCGGTGCGCAATGCATATCTTAAGTTTCTATTGAGCATTGCGTTCTAAAAAAAGGAATCACAGCGAGAGCGCCCGCTGAGCCATCGGGCATGCCGTTTACCAGGAGTGGGTCCCATGTCGATGTTTTCAGACGTCCCCAAGGGTAGCCCGGTCGTGCGCACGTTCGCGCGCGACCGTGCCAAGCCCCTTGGTCGCAAGATCAAGGCGAGGGATGTGCCGCATGTGGAAAGGCAGAAGCCGGTGCCGGTCGCAACCGGCGCTTCCACCGCGGTCGACAAGGTCGGCGAATTCCTCGAATTCGATTTCCGCCGGGTGTCCGAATGGCTGCGCGCCGGGATGAAGGGCGCCATCGTCCTTGCCCTTCTGGGCGGCCTTGCCGGCGGCGCCTACGGTCTGCTGAGCAAGCGCCTCTATACCGTCGGGACCGATATCCTCATCAACCCCTCCAACCTCCAGGTGGTCGCCAACGACCTTTACGCGGCGCCCAGCCAGGGGGACAACCAGGTGCTGGCGGTGCGCAGCAAGCTGCGCGTGCTGACCTCGCGCAACGTCTTGCTGCACGTCGTGGACGAGCTGGATCTGACGCGCGACAGCGAGTTCAACGATCCCTCGCCGGGTTTGTTCTCTTTCCTGTCCGGCTCCGGCGCGGCCGCCTCGGATCCGCGGACCGCGGTGCTGGAAGTGCTCAGCAAGCGGATAGAGACCAAGGCCGACGAGACCTCGTTTGTCGCGAGCCTGTCCGTCTCCGCCGAAACCGTCGACAAGGCCATCCGCATCTCGCAGGCCGTGGTGACCGGTTTCCAGGATGAGCTGGCCAAGGCCGAATCGGACGGCGCCAGCCGGGCCGCCCGTGCCATCGACGACCGGCTCGACCAGCTCAAGCAGGATGTCCAGGCAGCCGAGGCGAAGGTGGAAGCCTATCGCCGCGCCAACAATCTTGCCTCGAGCCAGGGGCAGCTCGTCAGCTCGCAGAGCATGACCCAGGTCAACAGCGAGATGATCACCGCCCAGTCCCGCGTGATCGCCGCGCAGGCCGCCTACGACGCCGTCCTTGCCGCCGGTCCCAATGCCACCACCCAGGATTCCGTCGCTTCGACCTCGCTCGCCGCGCTGCGCACCCGGGCCAGCAACCTGCAGCAGGAACTCGACGGCCTGTCGATGACCTATGGTCCGCGCTATCCGCGCCTGGTGCAACTGCGCGCCGAGCTCGAAGCCGCCAACGGGCAGATCAAGACCGAGCTGTCGCGCATCCTCGCCAAGGCCCGCTCGAACCTGGAGGAGGCGAAGGCCTCCTTCAAGGCTCTCGACACCAGGATGAAGGACATGACGGGCACGGTCTTCACGGACAATGAGGTCCAGGTCGCTTTGCGCGAACTCGAACGCGACGCCGCCTCCAAGACCGCGGTCTATGAGAGTTTCCTGGCGCGTGCGCACCAGATCACCGAGCGCGAGCAGATCGACACCACGAACGTGCGGGTCATCTCGACCGCTGTGCCTCCGCAAAGCCGCTCCTGGCCGCCGCGCACCAGCCTTCTCATCGTCGCCGGAACCATTCTCGGCCTTGCGGCCGGCCTCTTCCTGGCGCTGGCGCGCGGCATGCTGCGCGAACTGCGGGAACCCCAGCCGGCCGCCGCCGAACAGCGCGCCTGAGCCGCATGGCAAGGCGTCTTCTTTTCCATGCACCCAGCCTGGCCGGCGGTGGTGCCGAGCGGGTGCTCGTGCTGGTGGCCAATGAAATGGCCGCGCGCGGCCATGCCGTGACGCTGCTGGCATGGAACGGGCAGGGGCCGAATGCGGACCTGCTGTCGCCTGCCGTCGAACTCGTCGACCTGCACTTTCCCATGCGCGGCGAGGGGTTCGGCAAGGCGAAGACCCTGGAGGGCCTCGCCCGAACCGTGCGGATGCTGCGCCGTCTCCGGCCGGAGGCCGTTTTCAGCGCACCGGACTTCGCCAATCTCGTCATGGCCGCCGCTCTCGTTCTTGCCCGCAGCCGCGCACGCTTCTTTCCGGGCTTCCACGGTGCTGCCGCCCTCAAGTCGGAGAAGATCGGTGCGATCCTTGCCGACCGCCTCGCCGGCTTCGTCGCCGCGCGTGCGACGCGCGCGATCGCCGTTTCCAAGGGGGTCGGCCGCGATCTCGTGCAGAACGGCTATCCGCCGGAAAAGATTGCCGTCATCTACAATCCGCTTCCGCCGGAAGGCGTGCGCATGCCCGGCGCGCATCCCTGGCGGCAGGCGCTCGCGGCCATGGGCGACGGCCCGGTGATCGGCACCCTCGGCCGCCTCGTGCCCGTCAAGGACCACGCCACCCTTCTGCGCGCCTTTGCGATCCTGCGCGCCGAGAGAAAGGCCCGGCTCGTGATCTTCGGGGAAGGTCCCCTGGAGGCGGAGACCCGGGCGCTGGCGGATGAGCTCGCCATCGCGGACGACGTCCTCTTTGCCGGCTATGTCAACGATCCCGCCGCATGCTACGCCGCCATCGATCTCCTTGCCCTGTCCTCGACCAGCGAGGGCTTCGGCAACGTCCTCATCGAGGCCATGGCCCATGGCGTGCCTGTCGTCTCCACCGACGCGCCCCATGGCCCGCGCGAAATTCTTGACGACGGGCAATTTGGCCCCCTTGTCCCTGTTGCGGATCCGATGGCTTTCGCCGTACAGTTGCAGAAATCGCTGGAAAACCCCATCGATTCCGCGACACTCCGGCAAAGGGCCGACGCGTTCAAGATCAATGCCATCGCGGACAGGTACGAAGGGCTCCTTACATGAAGAAGATCTGACGTTGGGAAAAGTCCTTCTCCTTACCCATCAAAAGTCGTCGAGGCGCTGGTACTGCGAGCTCATCGCGCGTCTTCAAGCAGAGGGCCATGATGTTTCCGTCAAGGCCGTGGCAGGGGCAGGAGCTGCCCGTCATGCGCTCGATCGCGTCATGGCGGTCGAACGTCGTCTTTTCGGTCCCTCGCTTGCGCATCTTGCCGCCCCGGTGGCGACGACGGGCCGTGACGGGTACGATCTCATCATCGATCTTGCCGAAACGGCCGGTGGGCAGGACAGGCCCGTGCTCAGGCTGGAGGTTTTCGGTTCGGGCGATGTCACCGGCGGGATCTGCGATGCGGCAGCGGCGCGGCAATCGGCGGAGTTCGTCGCCCGGCTGGATGGTGTCGCCGTGGGGCGTGCGCGCCCCGCCGTTTCGAGCGGGTTGCGCGTATCGCGCATCCTCGACGAACTGCTCGTCGGCGCGATCTCGCTGATCATACAGGTCGTGAACCGTTTCTTCGACGGCACGCTCGGACCGGTTGCGGAGCGGCCAGCGGAGCAGCGACCCCGCAGCGGCATTCTTCGCGCCTATCTTCCTTTCGCCGCTGCCGCGCTTTCCAGCCGGCTCGGCCGAAAGCGCGCCAACCACTGGCAGGTTGCCTATCGCCTGATCGATGGTCCCGGCGTCGCCGAGACCGGCAGGCTGGACGGCGCAGCCTATACGGTTCTCGCCGATGACGGTGCGCGCTTCTATGCGGATCCCTTCGTCTTCGAGCACGACGGCCGTCACTATCTCTTTGTCGAAGAGTTCCCCTACTGTACCGGGCGCGGGGTCATCTCGGTGTCCGTGTTGGATGAGGACGGCCGCTTCGGCGTGCCCGAGGTGGTGCTGGAGGAGCCGCATCATCTCTCCTATCCCCAGATAGTCGCCGAGGGCGGCGAGATATATATGATCCCGGAAAGCGGCTCGGCCCATGAAGTCGTCCTCTATCGCGCCGCCCGGTTTCCCGATCTCTGGGAACGCCAAGCCGTCCTCATCGCGGGCCGGAACCTGAACGACATGACGCTCCTGCGCTCGGAAGGGACCTATTGGCTGTTCGGCACCGAGCGGTACGGCAAGGGCAATCCGTCGGACACGATGGTCGTCTACCATGCGCGTGCCCTTGAGGGGCCGTGGACGCCGCATCGTCTCAACCCCATAACGATCGATCGGGCCGGTGCGAGGCCGGGCGGTGCGTTCATTCGCCGGGACGGACGGACGTTCCTGCCGGTGCAGGACTGTTCGCGGATATATGGAGGCGGTCTCGGCCTCATGGAACTCGTAAGGCTGGACGAGACGGCGGTGGTCTTCGGCCCGGTTGTTCCGGTAGGGCCTGGCCTGGCATGGGCCCGTGCGGGCACGCATACGCTCAATCGCCAGGGACGGCTGGAAGTCGTGGATAGTTGCGGCTGACGGCGCCGGGCGCCATTGGCCACGAACCGTCACATCTGCGCCGTGCGGGCTTTCCGGCGAGCCGTGGCTGCGCCTGGCGCGCGAGCGGCCGGACGCTTCTGCTCGGTCACGTGCGTGGGGGCTTCGGAAGGCGCGGGCAGCAAAGGCCGCCGGTAGGCGAGCAACAACACGAAGATCGCGGTGACCACGGATGTCTTCTCAGTGAACGTGTTGTTTGACAGCGACGCGATGATGAAGACGGCGGCGCCGAGTTGCGCCGAGCCGGCCGCACCGCGGATGAGCCGCGAGAAGAGGCGGAAAAGCGCGACGGTGAACACGAGCGCGGCCGGCAGGCCGAACAGCATCGTCAAGACGACCGGAGCGCTTTCGATGAATTCCAGGTCCAGCTTCTCGTTCACGACGAACATCAACTGGTCGATATGCACGCCCATCATGATCTCCGACCAGCTAAAATAGTCGAAGACCCGGTAGATCGTGACGCGGGCCATGAAGCTGTCGTCGAAGAGCGTGCCCCGGAAGCGCTCCATGAAGCCCGCCCCCAGGAGCACGACGAAGAGAACGGCGCATAGCGGCATGAGGAGGAGAAGGACGATGCCCTTCGCCCGGCGCTCGGTGCGTTTCGACAGTTTCGACCAGCGCGTGAACAGCAGGAGCAGGAGCAGTTCGAGCGAAGCGAGCACGAAGGCCGTTCTCGCCGTCGAGATCGCGGCGCCCACATAGAGCGTGAAGATCGCGAGAAGCCGCACCCAGAGCGGCCAGCGTGTCGCAGCGACGAAGCCGATCGCGGTCGCGGACATGGCGCCGAGGGTCAGCGGATGTCCCGTCAGGCCGATGGGCCGAAAGACGTCGCGTATGGGAGGATAGGGAAGCAGGCGGTCCTGCGCGATGGCCTCGAAGAAGCCTATGACCGCGCTTGCGATCAGAAACGCCAGCGTGATGTCGCCGAGCAGCCGGCGCATGTCGTGAGGAAGCGTGAGCATGATCATGCAGGCGAATCCGGCCACGACATAGGTGTCGATCACGAAGCCGACCGAACCCGAACGCCCCACCGCCCCGAGATAGACGATCAAGGCCAGCATCAGGCAGGAAAACAGCAGCGCCGACCTGAACAGGACGATGTCGCTGCCGCGCAGGACGAAAGGCCGGGACGCGACGGCGAACGGCAGGAGCAGGAAGATGCCGATCGATCCGAAATGCAGCTTTTCATAGATCGCGCCGCCCGTATCGGTATAGGTGACGAACAGGTTCATCACATGGGGCGACACGTTGAATCGCAACTGGAAGAAGAAGGCGGCGCACAGGAAGATCGCCATGACCAGTGTGTTCTGCCGGGAGGCGATCAGCGGTGGCGATTGATCCGGCGTGGATCTGGCATAGCTCATGGCTTACTCGAGGTGATGGCGATGGACTCGGATACGAGAGCGGCGAATCTCGAACGACAATCGAGTCGCGCCAGTAGAACTGCAAATGCCCTGCTTCGCAAGATGTCCCGCAAGGGAGGAACGGCGCGTGTATTTCAGTTCGATGACACGTTTACCGGATCGGAATGAATTTGGGCGATAGTTCGCAAGACATGCACTCCTGAATTGGCCTCCCGAACGATCGACCATGGCAGAAATCCGCCCGCTTCGACCCGAGGACATCGGGAATGTCGCCCAATTGTTCCAAACCGTCTTTCGCGACCCGGCATCGGCCCCGCCGCCGGGGCTGGTGTCCTATCTGCGTCGGCTCTATCTGGAAATGCCGGGCTTCGAACCGGAGGTTCACTCGCTCGTGCATGAAGACGACGCCGGCGCGATCACCGGCTTCATCGGCGTGAACATGTTGCGGATGCGCTATCGTGAACGGAGCCTGCTCGCGGCGGTCTGCGGCTCGCTCATGGTGAAGGACCACGAAGCCGCTCCGATGGCGGGCGCGCGGCTGCTCAGGGCCGCCCTTGCGGGTCCGCAGGACCTGACCCTCAGCGGAACGGCGAACGCGGTCTCGACGCGCATGTGGTGCAGCTTGCGCAGCGTCACGTTGCCATTTTACAGTCTCGACTGGACCCGCATCATCAGGCCTGCATCCTTTGCTGCCGACAAGGCGGCGCGGACGGTGAAAGCGGCGCGCTTCATCATGCCGGTCGCACGCGGCATCGACCATATCCTTCGCCGGCATACGGCACTCGTCCCGGCGCGCCAGGGCAGCCTCTCGGCCTCTCAGATCGGTCGGGAGCAATTCGCCGCTCTGGTCGAGCCTCTGACGCGGCATTATACGATTCGGCCGGATTGGGCGGACGGGCAGTTGGACGCGATCCTGGCGGATGCCGAACGCAAAAGCCTTTATGGCGAGGTGGTGTTCTGCCAGGCGACGACGACGGCCGGCGTTCCGGTCGGCGCTTTCCTGTTTCACCTGAGGCCGGGTGGAGTGGCCCGCGTTCTGCAGGTTCTGGCCCGGCCCGGCCAGGCCGGTGCGGTCCTCGATTGCCTGACATATGATGCGGCACGAAGGGGCGCGATCGGTTTGCGCGGGCGGACCCAGCCGGCCTTGGTCGAAGTGATGTATGGCCGGCGTATGTTTTTCACCTATCCTCCCGCGACGTCCGTCGTTCACTCGCGTGAGGCCGCCCTGGTCGAGGCCTGCCGCGCCGGCGACATCTTCTTCAACGGGCTCGTGGGTGAGGACTGGAGCCGGCTGATGGGGGATCGCTTCGATTGAGGCGTGTCGCGGCGGTGCAGGGCCGTCGCGGGATCTTGTGTTCCGCAAGGAAAGGATCGCAGCCGATATCAATGGATATCGACAAGTTTTTCGACGCGGCGGAGCACAAGATGTTCCGGACGGATCGATCCTTCAAAGTTTCCTGACAGCCTTCCGGAAGTCGTTTTGTACCGCCGCCGCGCCGTGTCGCTGCGGTAACCTGAAGGCCTCTATTTACGCTTTCAGAAGATTTCACCCATAGAAACAATTTGATAAAGATGGGTGTCTGCGCGGAACATGCTGAAGCTTCGTTCTATAGATGAAGGCTGCCTGGAGGCGGCTGCGAAACTCTTGCGGGAGGGGTTCCCCTCCCGTTCGCTTGCTTTCTGGCAGCGTGGGCTGCGTCGCCTAGCCGATCACAACAGGACCTTGGGCGAGCCGTCGGTCGGCACGTTCCTCATGGCAGGGGAAAAACCCGTCGGAATTCTGCTTGCGATTCCCCGGCAGGATACGGTCACAGGCCGCAGAATCGTGAACCTTTCGAGCTGGTACGTGGAGGAAGCCCATCGCTGGTCGGCAGCCCGCCTGATGATCGCAGCCCTACGCGACGAGGATACGATTTACACGGACCTGACGCCGACGCAGGCCGCGGCCGAGGTCAATGCCCGATTCGGTTTCCGCACCTTCGACACCAAGGTGCATCTTCTGGCCCTGCCCTGGACGGCCATCGTCGGCCGCCGCCGGAACAGGCTCATGGCGCTTGAGGCCGTGCCTCACGGGGCAATTCACGAAGAGTTGATGCGCGACCTCGCGAAGCATCGCGAACTGGGCTGTATCGTGACGATCGTCGCGGCGGCCGGGCGTTATTGTCCGGTTGTCTTCGATATCAAGCCACGCAAACACATACCCACTGCCCGTGTCGTCTTCGCCGAAAGTACAGATCTCGTGATGGATAATCTGGCCGGGCTATCCCGGATGCTGATGCTCCGCGGCGTGCCTTTCATGACGCTCCAGGTCGATGAAGGCGCCAGTCTGCCGCACTCCGTCCTTCTGAGGAACGGCATGTGTTACCAGGTCAGGGGGGAGTGGGACGCCCGAAAGATCGATGAACTTTATTCCGAGCGCGTACTGCTGAAAGTCTAGTGTGCCGGGACCTGACGGAGGATAATTGAGATGCAGAGCACAAGTGCTCCCGCCAGCGACATCGAGGCCGAAGTCCTTGCCTATCTTGGCACGCGTTTTCCCGCGCTCGTGCCGGTGACGCCCGATACGCCCTTGCTCGAGGGTGCGATCGATTCCCTCGGCTTTCTTGAGCTCGTGATGTTCCTCGGCGAGCGTTTCGGCATTTCCCTCGAAGGCGACGATTTCGATTTCCAGGAACTGGCGACACCCGCAAGCCTCGTCCGCTTCGTTTCGCGGATGCGGATGTGACCGCGGCGCCCATCCTCCTGCACCATCTCCTCGTACCCCATGCCGAAAGCGGGCGGTGCGCGCTGGTCCACGGGGAAAGAACGCTCGATTATCGGGGCTTTAACATTGCGGTGGATCGCTTCGCATCGGCGCTGCTTGCGGCAGGGCTCGAGCGCGGGGATCGCGCCGCGATCTTCCTGCCGCGCGGCATGGAGGAATGCATCGCTCTTTTCGCGGTAAGCCGCGCCATGGGTGTCTTCGTGCCGGTCAACCCGCTGTTGCGGGGCCGGCAGATCAGCCACATCGTCGCCGATTGCGCCGCCCGCCTCGTCATCACCAGCCGCGCGCTTGCGCCGATGGTTGCCGAATGCCTTGAAGAGGCAGGCGGCGCGCGCATTCTCCTCGTCGAGGAGATGGCGGAGGCGGAGACGGTGCCGCTGAAGGACGGCAATATCGGCGAGGACCTCGCGGCGATCCTCTACACGTCCGGCTCGACCGGACGGCCGAAGGGCGTGATGGTGTCGCACCGCAATCTCCTTGCCGGCGCGCGCATCGTGCGCACCTATCTTGCCATCACGCCGGAGGAACGCATCCTTTCCCTCCTGCCGTTCAGTTTCGACTACGGACTCAACCAGCTCCTGACCGCGGTGGAGCAGGGGGCGACGACCGTCATCCTGACCTTCCGTTTCGGCGACGAGATCGTTCGCGCGCTGCGCGACCACGAGATCACCGCCCTTGCCGGCGTGCCGACCATCTGGGCGATCCTGACGAAGGCCGCGCCGCTTCTGCACAGGACCGCCTTGCCGCATCTGCGCTACATCACCAATTCCGGCGGCGCGGTGCCCTCGCAGACGGTGGCCGATCTCAGGCGGATGCTGCCGCAGACGAATGTCGTCCTGATGTACGGCCTGACGGAAGCCTTCCGCTCGACCTATCTGCCGCCGGAGGAGCTGGACCGCCGCCCGACCTCCATCGGCAAGGCGATCCCGGAATGCGAGATCTTCATCGTGACGGAGGACGGCCGGCGCGCGAAGCCGGGCGAGCCCGGTATTCTCGTTCACCGCGGGCCGACCGTTTCCCTCGGCTACTGGAACCGGCCCGAGGAAACGGCAAGGGTGCTTCGCCAGAACCCCTTCCGGTCGCGGGACGAGGGCGGCGATATCGTCTGCTATTCCGGCGATCTGGCGGTGGAGGACGAGGACGGCTTCTTCAGCTTCATCGGCCGCAACGATGCGATGATCAAGTCCTCGGGCTACCGCATCAGCCCGTCCGAGGTCGAGGAAGCGATCATGAGCACCGGGCGCTTCCGCCAGGTCGCCGTCATCGGCCTGCCGGATGACTTTGCCGGGCAGAAGCTCCATGCGGTGGCCGTGGCGCTGGAGCCGGATGTCGACGTCGCGGCGGTGTTGCAGGCGGTCGCGGGCATGCTCGCGGCCTATATGGTGCCGCGGGACCTGGAACTGGTCGAGGCTCTCCCGGTGACGCCGAACGGCAAGGTGGACTACCGGAACCTTGTGAGGGAGCGCACGGAAAATGGCTGATCCCGCGGTCAAGGTGACGCGCCACGGCTATGCGCTTGCAGACGAGCTTTTCCAGGTGCGGGGCGACGACCTCCATGTCGGCGGCCTTTCCGTGCGCGAGATCGTCTCGCAACTGGGCTCGCCCGCCTATATCTATGACGGCGCCGTCATGCGCCGGGCCTATCGCCGGCTGGCCGCCGTGCTCGATGGTTTTGCCGCCATCTACTATTCGGCCAAGGCCAATCCGGCCCGCGGCGTCATTCGCCTGTTCATCGAGGAGGGCGCCGGCGTCGAGATCGCCTCGCTCGGCGAATACCATGCGGCCATCGCCGCCGGCGCGAAGCCGGAGCAGATCCTCTTCGCCGGGCCTGGCAAGCGCCATGCGGAGCTTGCGGCGGTGATCGAGGGCGGCATCGGCGAGATCCATATCGAGGGGCTGGACGAGATCGCGCGGCTCCGCGCGATCGGCCGGCCCGTCCGTGCGTCGCTGCGCATCAATCCGGTCCCGGCCGTCCAGGTGGGCGCCATGCGCATGGGCGGCAAGGCGACCGCCTTCGGCTTCGACGAGGAAGACCTCGATGTGGCGATCGCCGCCGTTGCGGCCGTGCCGAACATCGAGCTCGTCGGCATCCATGTCTATGGCGGCACGCAGATCCTCGATGCGGCGGCGCTGATCGAAAGCTGGCGGCACGCCATCACGCTGGCCGCGCGCGTTGCCCGCACGATCGGAAGGCCGCTCGCCACGATCGATCTCGGCGGTGGCCTCGGCATCCCCTACTACGAGGGCGACAGGCCGCTCGCCCTCGATGCCGTTGCCGCCGCCATCCCCGACCTTGCGGCATCGATGCGCTCCGAACCGCTGCTGGCCGGGGCGCGCGCCGTCGTCGAGCCGGGACGCTTCCTTGCCGGACCGGCGGGCCTCTATGTCAGCGAGATCAACGCGGTCAAGACGTCCCGCGGCGTGCGCTTCCTCGTGCTGGAAGGCGGCATGAACCATCATCTGGCGGCCTCGGGCAATCTCGGCCAGGTCATCAAGCGCAACTATCCGGTCGTCGCGCCCGCGCATATGACTGCCACGCCGGACCAGCCGGCCACGGTGGTCGGTCCGCTCTGCACCCCGCTCGATACGCTTGCGCGCGACACGGGCCTGCCGGTGCTTGCCGCCGGGGACCTCGTGGCCGTGCTGCAATCCGGCGCCTACGGCCTGACGGCGAGCCCGGGGAATTTCCTCTCCCATCCGGCCCCGGCGGAAGTGCTCGTGGAAGACGGCCGGATCGAGCGCATCGCGCAGTGAGGGGGCGTTACAGCTCTTCCAGCGTATCGCCGAAGCGCTCGATGCCGCGCAGGCGCGTGCGGCCGGCGGCGCCGGCGCGCTCGATGGCGCGCGTCGTGATGAGGTGGCAGACCGCCATGACCGAGACGTGGTTGAACAGCGGTCCCGGCGCCAGCGTCTGACAACGGAAATGCCAGGTGGCGCTCGCCCGGTGGGTGACGCCTTCATCCGTGAGATAGAGCAGCTTGGCGCCGCTCTTCTCGATCGCCGTAAGGATCGTTTCCATCTGCGCCACGCGGCGGCGCAGGCCGAAGACGATGGCGACGTCCTTCTCCGTCACGCTGACGAGATGTTCGCCGAGCGTCTGGCCGGCGCCGGGAATGGCGACGATGTCCTCCACCACCTGCGTCATCTGCCATTGCAGGTATTCGGCAAAGGCGTGGCTGCTGCGAAAGCCCAGAACCCAGGTCTTGCGTGCGCCAAGGATCGCATCGGCGATCGCATCCACCTGTGCGTCGGTGATCGTGGAAAACGTGCCTTCGAGATTGGCGATGCCCTGCGCGACATGGGCGCCGACGGATTGGGCGCCGGCCGCATCCGAGGAGGTGGACAGGAACAGGCGCGAGCCGGTCTCCCGCTCGTCGCGCGCATGGCGACGCGCTTCCTCGTAGTTCTCATAGCCGAGCCGGCGGACGAACCGCGTCACGGTTGCATTGGAGACCTGGGCCAGCTTGGCAAGCTCCGAGGCCGAATAGCTCGCCAGCTCCCCCGGGAAGTCGCAGACGAAATCGCCGAGCCGCCGCTCCGCCGGGTGCAGGTCGTCGAGCGCATCACGCACGCGAAACAGGAACGAACGATCCGTAGAGCCCATCGGAACCACCGCCTTTCACTTCGAAATCAAGCTTGTAACGGACTTGCCGGACTTCGCAAGAATGCCGTTTGGACACGGACACAAAGTTTCTTGAAAAACAGATTTCATATGTGTATTATAAGAAAATAGATTTTCATGCTGATGCCAAGAGGAGGAGACCATGGCAGCAGAAGGTATGGTGCAGTCCGGCACGTCATCGCCGGCCATCCGGCAACTGGAAGGCGCGCTCACCCGCATCGGGGTGACGCGCGCGCACAAGCAGATCATCGCGCTGGTGCTGATCGGCTGCCTGTTCGACAGTTTCGAGCAGAACACGATCGGCGTGTCCGGCCCGCTCCTGAGGGAGCACTGGGGCCTGACGGGCACGGATATCGGCCTGCTGAACACGATCACCTTCGGCAGCGCGGCCATCGGCCGCCTGCTTTCCGGCATCCTCGGCGACCGCTACGGCCGCCGCGTCATGCTGACTATCAACCTGCTGCTGTTCTCGCTGGGTTCGGCGGCCTGCGCACTGGCGCCGGACTTCATGTTCCTGTGCATCGCCCGCGCCATCGTCGGCTTCGGCGTCGGCGGCGAGATTTCCACCGCCGTCACCATGCTGTCGGAATTCTGCTCGCCGAAGTTCCGCGGAACGGCGGCCGGGCTCGTCAATGTCGGCGCGGGCGGTTTCGGCAACTTCCTTGCCCCCGTCTACGGCCTGATGATCTTCAGCATCTTCCCGGGCGAGGATAGCTGGCGCTGGCTCTTCGCCTCGCTGGCGCTGCCGGCCCTGCTGGTCGTCTTCTACCGCCGCTACGTGCCGGAAACCCCGCGTTTCCTTGCCGCGCAGGGACGGATCGACGAGGCGAACAAGGTGCTCTCGGTGCTGGAATCCGGTTCGCTCCGGCCGAAGAACCTCGTGGTGCGGGAATATCTCTCGAAGGAGAACGAAAAGGATGCGCCCCGCGCCAAGGGTGCCTGGAAGGAGCTCTTCCGCGCGCCGTTCCTCGGCCGCATCGTCCCGGTGTCCATCGCCATCCTGATGAGCTATGGCGCCCAGCTCTCCGTCCTGACCCTGATGCCGGTGATCTTCGTCTCGATGGGCTACACGCTGCAGGGCAGCCTGCTCTACAGCATGATCATCCAGAGCGGCAGCGTTCTCGGCGCCATCGCGGCCTCGATGTTCGGCTACTACTTCCCGCGCAAGCGCGTCCTGACCGTCGGCGCCATCTGCGCCTGCCTTGCCGCGCTCGCCATCATGTATCTCGGCACCACCATCCATCTGGTGCTGTTCTTCGGCGCGCTCTTCCAGTTCTTCGTGCTTCTCTTGAACACGTCGATCTGGATCTATGCGCCGGAACTCTTCCCGACCCGCATCCGCGCCTTCGGCGTCGCCTTCATCCTGGCGACGGGCTCGGCCGCCGGCTCGTTCGTTCCGACCATCTCGGGCGCCCTGTTCGACAGCTACGGCATGGGCGGCGTGTTCGGCCTTGCCGCGGCCATGTACGCCATCTTTGCCATCTGCATCCGCCTCGGGCCGGAAACCTACGGCATGTCGATGGAAGACATCACGCAGCGGGCGGACGCCACCACGGCAAGCGACAACCTCGTCGCCGAGCCCGCCAAAGCAGGAGCCTGAAAAGAGCATGACCGCGCATATCCTGTTGATCAATCCCAACAGCTCCGAGGCCACCAGCGAGATGATGCACGCCATCGCGCTGGCCTCCGCGGCGGGGCGGCTGGCGGTGAAGACCGTCACCGCGCGCCGTGCCCCGGGCATGATCGTCACCCCCGGGCAACTGGCCGCCTCCGCCGCCGAAGTGGTGGAACTCGGCACCGCGCACGGGCGGGATTGCGCGGGGATCATCGTCAGCGCCTTCGGCGATCCCGGCCTTGCCGAGCTTCGCCGAAAGGTCGCCGTCCCCGTGCTCGGCATCTGCGAGGCCTCGATGATCGAGGCCTCGCAGGGCGGCCGCGCCTTCGCCGTCGCCACCTCGACGCCGGATCTGGTCGAGGCCATCGACCAGCGGGCACACGATCTCGGCCTTGCCCATCTCTACCGGGGCATCCGCTGCACCGAGGGCGACCCCGTTGCCCTTGCCGCCGATCCGGCGCTTCTCAGCGAGGCGCTGGCCGGGGCGGTGCGGGCCTGCATCGAGGAGGACGGCGCCGAAGCCGTCATCATCGGCGGCGGCCCGCTCGGCCAGGCGGCAGAAAAGCTCCGCCCGCGCTTCGACCAGCCCGTGCTGGGGCCGATCCCCTCGGCGGTGGAGCGCATCATTGGCCTCATCAGCGAGACCGGCAAGGCACCGCGGGCGATGGAAAGCTGAATCCATTCCAGCAAAAGCGCGCAGCGGTTTGCGTCCGGAATTGCGTTGAACCCTAGGACCGATCGACATTCAGTTCAGGCCGTGGTGAACGTACATGAGCACCGGAAGCGCGGAAAAGCGCCATTTGCAGACCGGCACGGACTGAATGTCGATCGGTCCTAGACCTCGACCGGCCGGGCATGCTCGGCCTTCGTGCCAAACACCCGGCGATACCGCTCGATTTCGGCGGGATCGCCGGTTGCTTTCAGGGGATTGTCCGAAAGCTTGACCGCCGGCCGGCCATTGGCGCTCGTCACCTTGCAGACGAGCGAGATCGGGTCGAGCCCCGTCCCGCCATCCGGATCGCAGCCGCGGAAATCGTTGGTGAGGTTGGTGCCCCAGCCGAAGCTCATGCGCACGCGGCCGTGGAAGTGGCGGTACGTTTCCTCGATCGTGTCGACATCCATGCCGTCGGAGAAGATCAGCAGCTTTTCCCGCGGATCGCGCCCCTTGTCCTGCCACCAGCGGATGATCTGCTCGCCGCCGGCGATCGGCGGAGCACTGTCCGGGCGGAAGCCGGTCCAGTCCGCCACCCAGTCGGGCGCCTCGGCCAGGAAGGCGGTGGTGCCGAAGGCGTCGGGGAGCGCGATCAGCAGGTTTCCGTTATAATGCTGCCGCCATTCCTCCAGCACCTGGTAGGGCGCGGCGGCCAGCGCCTCATCGCTCTCAGCCAGCGCGGCGGCGACCATCGGCAGCTCATGTGCATTGGTGCCGATCGCCTCGAGATCGGCGTCCATGGCGAGCAGCACGTTGGAGGTGCCGATGAAACGTTCATCGAGCCCTTCCTTCAGCGCCTCCACGCACCAGCGCTGCCAGAGAAAACCATGCCGGCGGCGCGTGCCGAAATCGGAGATGACGAGATCGGGCAGGTGTCGCAGCCGTTCCACCTTCTCCCACAGCCGCGCCTTGGCCCGAGCATAGAGCACGTCGAGCGCGAAGAGCCCCTTGTCGCGCATCGCCGCGCGCGATTTCAGCTCGTTGATGATGACGAGCGCCGGGATTTCCCACATGCTCGTATGCGTCCACGGCCCCTCGAAATGCAGTTCGTACTGTCCGTCCACCTTGCGCAGGTCGTAGTCGGGCAGGCGGAAGGCGGCGAGCCAGGCGATGAAGTCGGGCCCGAACATGCGCGCCTTGCCGTAAAAGCTGTTGCCGGCCAGCCAGATCAGCTCCTTCTTGGTGAAGCGGAGCCCGCGGGCATGGTCGAGCTGGGCGCGCAGTTCCCCCTCGTCGATGATCTCGGCAAGCCGCACGCTCTTCGTCCGGTTGATCAGCGAGAAGGTCGCCGCGACATCCGGATGCAACTGGCGGATCATCTGCAACATCAGCAGCTTGTAGAAATCCGTGTCGAGCAGGCTGCGCACGATCGGGTCGAGCCGGAAATTGTGGTCGTAGGTGCGGGTCGCGAAATCGGTGACGGCCATCCGGCTCCTCCTGAACGATGCTGGTTCCGGGTATAGCGCATCATCCCCACCCTGCGCCAAGCCCCTGGGCGTGAAAGCCAGCGAGATCATTTCCAAAAACTATGAAGTGTATTTTATATATCTATTTGCGAAATGCATGGGCTTGCCGACATAGTTGCCGGCAAGGGCGTCATTGCTGCCGCGATGGTCCTGAACCAAAAAGGGGAACCAACATGTTGAAGACCATTCTGTCCTATGCCGCGGCCACCGGCCTTGCCTTCTGCGTGGTCGCGACGCCGCTTTCGGCAAGCGCCGACGACCTTGAAACCATCAAGGCCGCGGGGGAATTCAAGTTCGCCAACAGCGGCGCCTATCCGCCCTTCAGCTTCGTCGACGACAGCAACCAGGTCGTCGGCTTCGACGTCGATATCGGCAACGAGATCGCCAAGCGCCTTGGCGTGAAGGGCGCCGGCGTCAGCACCGCCTGGGACGGCATCATCGCCGGCCTGCTTGCCGGCAAGTACGATTCCGTCATTGGCAGCATGACCATCACCCCGGAGCGCGAAAAGGCCGTCGATTTCGTCGGACCCTATTACAAGTCGGGCCGCGGCGTCTTCGTCACCGAAGGGTCCGAGATCAGGTCGATCGACGATCTCAAGGACAAGACCATCGGCGTGACGCTCGGAGAGACCCACGAGAAATGGGCGCGCGAGCGCGGCGGCTGGGAAATCCGCACCTACAAGGGCCTGCCGGAACTCTTCCTCGAGCTGAAGGCCGGCCGCATCCAGGCGATGATCGTCGATGCCGTGCCGGTGTCGATCGCCGTCAAGGAGACGGGCGAGAAGGTCGCCAAGCTCGACGTGCCGGAATTCGCCGGGACCGAGGACCAGATCGGCATCGCCATCCGCAAGGGCAATCCGGAGCTGAAGGCCGCCATGCAGAAGGCGCTGGACGATATGATGGCCGACGGCACCTACGAGGCCATCGCCATGAAGTGGATCGGCGCGGATATCCGCTGATCTCTCCCCGCCTGTCAAAGGGCCGGCCCGGCAGGAGACTGCCGGCCGGCTGACCGATCGCCGAGGATCCGGCAATGGATATCGCTCTCATCGGCCGCATTGTCCCAGTCTTCGTCCAGGCGGCCTGGACGACCGTCGAGCTTTCCCTGCTGTCGCTTGCCCTCGGCCTTGCCGTGGCGGCGCTGGTCGCGATGCTCCGCCTCTCGCATGTCGCGGCCCTGCGCTTCGCCGGCGCGGCCTATGTCAGCGTCTTTCGCGGCACGCCGGCGCTCATCCAGATCTTCCTGCTCTATTTCGGTGGGCCGCAGGTCGGCATCCAGCTCGAACCCTTCGCCGCAGGCGCCATCGCGCTCGGCCTCAACATCGCGGCCTATATGGCCGAATCGATCCGCGGCGGCGTGCTCTCGGTCGATCGCGGGCAGATGGAGGCGGCGCGCTCGCTCGGTTTCGGCGAGGGCCAGTCCATGCGCTGGATCGTGCTGCCACAGGCCGCCAAGCTGATGATCCGCCCGCTCGGCGTGAATGCCGTGGCGCTGGTCAAGGGCACGGCGCTCGTCGCCACCATCTCGGTGGTGGAGCTCACCTATACGGCGCAGCGCTTCATCGGCTCCACCTACAAGCCCTTCGAGATCTTCGCGGTGACGGCGGTGCTCTACATGATCATGGTCTACGGCCTGACGCTCCTCGTCGACCGTCTCGACCGCGCCTATGCCGGGGAGGCGTGAAGATGCAGGGTCTCGATTTCAGCATCGTCCCCGAATACTGGCCGCTGATCGGCAAGGGCCTGTGGTGGACCGTCGTCATCTCCACCGCCTCCGCCGTGCTCAGCGTTCTCGCCGGCATCGGCTTTGCCCTTCTCGTGCTCTATGCCTCGCCGGTCGTGCGCTATCCGGTGCGCCTCTTCATGTGGCTCTTCATGGGCACGCCGCTGCTCCTGCAGCTCTTCCTCATCTATTTCGGCCTCGTGCAGGTCGGCATCGACATTCCCGCCGTCTGGTCGGGCATCATCGCCCTCAGCCTGCATTTCGCCGTCTACAATGCCGACATCTTTCGCGCCGGCATCGCCGCGCTCGACAAGGGGCAGACGGAGGCGGCGCGCTCGCTCGGCTTCGGCGCCTGGCGGACGCGGATCTACATCGTCGTGCCGCAGGCGGTGCGGGGTACGGTGCCCGCCGTCGGCAACATGATGATCGCGCTCCTGAAGGAATCCTCCATCGTCTCGATGATCGGTATCGCCGAACTGGTGCACAGCGCCCAGCTCGTCATCAGCGAGACCTACCGGCCCTTCGAATTCTACCTGACGGCCGCCGCCCTCTATTATGGTCTCAATCTCATCCTCGAAGCGGTCCTCAGGGGGATCGAACGGAAAGTGGAGCTTTCGCGATGAACGATACCCGTCCGATGATCGAGGTGCGCGGCGCCAAAAAGTTCTTCGGGCCGCTGGAGGTGCTGAAGGGCATCGATTTCAGCGTGGCGCGCGGCCAGATCGTCGCCGTCATCGGCCCGAGCGGCTCGGGCAAGAGCACGCTGCTGCGCTCGATCAACCATCTCGAAACGCTCGACGGTGGAGAGGTCTGGCTCGACGGTGTGCAGGTCAATCAAAAGCTTGACCGTCGTTCCTTCGAGCGGCACATCAACGGCGTGCGCCAGCAGATGGGCATGGTATTCCAGCACTTCAACCTCTTCCCGCACCTCAGCGTCGCGGAAAACATCACCATCGCCCCGATCAAGCTGAAGGGCATTGCGAAGGCCGAGGCGCGGGCGCTCGCCCTGAAGATGCTCGACAAGGTGGGCCTTGCCGACAAGATCGACGCCTTCCCGGCGCGCCTTTCGGGCGGGCAGAAGCAGCGCGTGGCGATCGCGAGGGCGCTTGCCATGCAGCCGAAGGTCATGCTCTTCGACGAGGCGACCTCGGCGCTCGACCCGGAGCTGGTGGACGAGGTCAATCTCGTCATGAAGCAGCTTGCAAGCGAGCACATGACCATGGTGATCGTCACGCACGAGATGCGCTTTGCCGCCGAAGTCGCCGACCGGGTGATCTTCATGGCCGACGGCGCCGTGGTGGAGGAGGGCAGCCCGGCCGAGCTCTTCCGCAATCCGAAGCAGGAGCGCACCCGCAGCTTCCTGAAGAAATTCCTCAACGGCTAGAATTTTCCGGCCGCTGAAAACCGCATCCTCCTGTCATGGATCGATCATGAGCCAGCACCAGACCGCGACGGGCGAACGCCCGGCATCCCACCTCTTCTACCAGTCCCGCATGCGCCGGCCGCTCGCCGACCGGGCCGAGGGCATCTACATCTGGGACGAACATGGCCGGAAGGTCATCGACGGGTCCAGCGGGGCGATGGTCGTCAATATCGGCCATTCCAACCGCAACGTGCTCGACGCCATGAAGCGCCAGATGGACAAGGCGACCTTCGCCTATCGCCTGCATTTCGAGAACCAGCCGGCGGAAGACCTGGCGCGGCGCCTTTCCGGCTACATGCCGGAGGGCCTCGACCGGGTGTTCTTCGTCTCCGGCGGCTCGGAGGCGGTGGAATCCTGCCTGAAGCTCGCGCGGCAATGGGCGCTCGCCACCGACCAGCCGGAGCGCTGGAAGGTGATCTCGCGCTTCCCCTCCTATCACGGTTCGACCCTCGGCGCGCTCGCCGTCACCGGTTATGACGCGCTGAAGAAACCGTTCCTGCCGATGCTGCGCGACATGCCGCACATCAAGGCGCCCACCGCCTATCTCGACCGCGACAACCTCTCGATGGAGGAGCGCGGCATCCGCTATGCCGACATGCTGGAGGAGAAGATCCTGGAGGAGGGGGCGGAAAGCGTGCTCGCCTTCATCATGGAGCCGATCGGCGGCGCCTCCACCGGTGCGCTCGTCGCGCCCGACAGCTACTATCCGCGCATCCGCGAGATTTGTGACAAGCACGGTATCCTGCTGATCCACGACGAGGTGATGAGCGGGGCCGGCCGCACCGGTCGTTATCTCGGCGGCGACCATTGGAATTGCCGGCCGGATATCGTCGCCCTCTCCAAGGGGCTCGGCGCCGGCTATTGCCCGCTGGGCGCGATGATCGCCCATTCCCGGCTGGTGAAGCCGGTGCTCGACCGCGGCGGCTTCGCCCATGGCTACACCTATGCCGGCAACCCGCTTGCCTGCGCCGCCGGCCTTGCCGTGCTCGACGAGATCGAACGGCAGGATCTGCTCGGCAACGCCACCCGCATCGGCGCGCTTCTGAAGGCCGAACTGGAGGGCCTTGCCGAACGTTACCCCTTCATCGGCGACGTGCGCGGCAAGGGCCTGCTGCTCGCGGCCGAATTCGTCTCCGACCGCAACACCATGGCGCCGTTGCCCAAGGCATTGGAGGCGCACCAGCGCGTCGTCGATATCGCTTATGAGCGCGGCCTCATCATCTATTCGCGCCGCACGCGCGGCGGCGTCGAGGGCGACCATTTCCTCGTCTGCCCGCCGATGATCACCACCGAGGCTCAGGTCGGCGAGATCGTGACGATCCTCGATGCGACGCTGGCGCAGCTCGCCGGCGAACTTTCGCTGCCGGTCGGCAGATAGGAGCCGGCCATGAAATCGAACAAGGTCATCATCACCTGCGCGGTGACGGGCTCGGTGCACACGCCCTCCATGTCGCCCCATCTGCCCTACAAGCCTGAGGACATCGCGTCCGAGGCGATCGCGGCGGCGGAGGCGGGCGCCTCGATCCTGCACCTGCACGCCCGCGACCCGGAAGACGGCCGCCCGACGGCAGACCCGAAGGCCTTCATGCGCTTCCTGCCGGTCATCAAGCAGGCGAGCGATGCGGTGATCAACATCACCACCGGCGGCTCCTCCGTCATGACGCTGGAGGACCGGCTGGCGGCAGCGCTCGCCGCCGAGCCGGAAATGTGCTCGCTCAACATGGGCTCGATGAATTTCGGCCTCTACCCGATGCTCGACCGGCCGCGGGCGTGGAAACATGCCTGGGAGCCCGAGCTTCTGGAGGCGACGCGCGGCACGATCTTCCGCAACACCTTCGCCGATATCGAGACGGTCCTCAAACGTCTCGGCGAGGGCTGCGGCACGCGTTTCGAGTTCGAATGCTACGATGTCGGGCATCTCTACACGCTCGCCCATTTCCGCGACCGCGGGCTCGTTCCCGGCACGCCCTTCATGCAGTTCGTCTTCGGCGTGCTCGGCGGCATCGGTGCGGATCCGGAAAACCTCGTCCATATGAAGCGCATCGCCGACAAGCTGTTCGGCGAGGATTATCGCTTCTCGGTGCTTGCCGCCGGGCGCAGGCAGATGCCGATGATCACCATGGCCGCGACCATGGGCGGTAGCGTGCGCGTCGGCCTGGAGGACAGCCTTTTCGACGGCCGCGCGCTTGCGGCCTCGAACGCCGATCAGGTACGACGCATTCGCGCGATCCTCGAAGGCCTTTCGCTGGAGGTCGCGACGCCGGACGAGGCGCGCGCCATGCTCGGTCTCAAGGGCGGCGATCGCGTCGCATTCTGAGGAGGGGATATGCAGGACGACATCACGATCCGGCCGGCCGTCGCGGAAGACGCGGAGATCATTCACGCGGCACTGAAGACGATGGCCGTGGACATGGGCGCGGAGGCGAAGTTCGTCTCGACCGTCGAGGACGTGCGCCGCCACGGCTTTGGCGAGACGCCGGCTTTCGAGGTGCTGATCGCCGAGGCGGGGGCGGCGTTTGCCGGCCTGTGCCTGAGCTTTCCGAGCTTTTCCACCTGGATGGGCGAGCCCGGCCTTTATGTGCAGGACCTCTTCGTCGCCGATGCCTTTCGCGGACGGCGGATCGCCGAGCGGCTTTTGCACGCCACCGCGCAGCGCGGCCGGGAGCGCGGCGCCCATTACATGCGGCTGTCGGTCGATGTGGACAATCTCCGCGCGCAAGGCCTCTACGATCGCCTCGGGATCCGCCATTCCCGCAGCGAGCAGATCCACATGATCAAGGGCGCGGATTTCGACGCATTCGCCGAGGGAGAGCCATGAAGACCTTTTTTGCCGAGGAACAGAAACGCCACGATCCGAGCTTCTTCCTCTCCAGCGGCGCGCCGCAGCCGAACCCCGAGCAGCCCGAGCGCGTCGAGCGCCTGCTGGCCGGCGCGCGGGCGGCGGGCATGGAGATCGTGCGGCCGAAGGACCACGGCCTCGCGCCGGTCTCCGCCGTGCACACGCCGGAATACATCGATTTCCTGAACCGGATCCACGAGCGCTGGCAGCGCATCGAGGGCGCCTCGGCCGAGGTCATCCCCAACATCCACCCGATCGCCCGCACCGGCAGCTATCCCGCCTCGGCGGTCGGACAGGCCGGCTATCACATGGCCGATACGTCCTGCCCGATCTCCGAGCACACCTTCGAGAGCGCGCGCTGGAGCGCCTCCACCGCCGTTTCCGCCGCCGAGGCCGTCATGGCCGGCGAGAGGTGGTCCTACGCCCTCTGCCGCCCGCCGGGCCACCACGCCTTCCGGGATGTCGCCGGCGGCTTCTGCTTCTTCAACAATTCCGGCATCGCCGCCCAGCACCTGCTGCGGCAGGCGAAACGCGTCGCCATCCTCGATGTCGACCTGCACCACGGCAACGGCACGCAGGGCATGTTCTACGAGCGCGCCGACGTGCTGACGGTTTCGATCCATGCCGATCCGGTGCGCTTCTACCCCTTCTTCTGGGGCCATGCCGACGAGCGGGGGGAGCGGCTCGGCCTCGGCTACAATCTCAACCTGCCGCTGGCGCGCAAATCCGGCGATAACGTCTATCTGGAGGCGCTGGCCGCCGCCATCCGCCGGGTCGAGGCCTTCTCGCCCGACGCGCTCGTCGTGGCGCTCGGCCTCGATGCCTTCGAAAAGGATCCGTTCGGCGGCCTCTCGGTCTCGACGCCGGGTTTTGCGCGCATCGCGGAAGTGATCGGGGCATTGCGCCTGCCGACGGTCGTCGTGCAGGAGGGCGGTTATCTCTGCGACGCGCTTGGCGACAACCTGACGTCCTTCCTCACCGGTTTCGGCGCGAAGAACGGCTAGGGCAATTCCAGCAGAAGTGCGAAGCGGTTTGCGTCCGGAACTGCGTAAAAACAAACAGATAGAGCGGTTTCGCGATTCGAGGAAAAGCGGAAATACTCTATGCGGGATAGGTCCTTTGCGCGAAGGGTATCGTGGCGATCGCTTGGCGCAGTTCGGCAAGCAGGATCGTCTCGGCGCGGCTGCGGCGGGCCGTGCCGTCATAGACGAGGTGCACGTCGATGACCGGCGGATCCTCATAGGGCGGCAGGCGCCAGAGGCGGCCGGCGCGCACGTCCTCCTCCACCACATGGATCGGCAGCGGCCCGAAGCCGAAGCCGGCGATGATCAGCCGCTTGACCTCTTCCAGATGCGAGGAGGTGCCGACGGTCTGGCCCTCGAATCCTTCCTGCTGGCGCAGCAGCGCCACGGGCCAGAGCGCGCCGGACATCTGGTCCGTCTTGAAGGAGACGTAGGGCTCCTGGCGCAGCGCCTGCAGCGGCAGGTCCGCCACGCCGAACAGCGGATGCCGCGCGCCGCAGAAATAGCCGAAACTCTCCCGGTAGAGCACGTCATATTCGAGCTTCGGATGCCGCTCCTGCATCAGGCAGACGCCGAAGCCGGCATCGCGGTTGAGCACGGCGGCCATCACCTCCTGGCTGGAGGCGACGGAGAGCGACAGCGTGACCTGCGGAAAGGTCGTGTGGAAGCCGGCCAGCACCTCGTCGAGGAACGGGCAGACGACGTGGCTGGCCAACGCGATCTCGATATGACCGGTGAGGTCGCCGGGCTGCTCCTCCATCTGCTGCGGCAGCCCGGAAACGATCTCGAACAGCGCGATGCACTCGCTGAACAGACGCTGGCCGGCCGGCGTGACGGCGAAATGCGAGGCGTTCCGCTCGACGAGCCGGCAGCCCATATGGGTTTCCAGCCGCTTCAGCGCATTGCTGACGGTCGGCTGTTTCAGGGAGAGCTTTTCGCCCGCCGCCGTCAGCCCGCGCTCCTGCACGATCACCATGAAGGTCCTGAGCAGGTTCCAGTCGATTTCCCAGACGAAACGCCGTCTTTGCCGCGCCATGTGCATTCCCCGGAATTATGCTTCGGGCGGCAACTATTGCATGCGCCTATCGGGCGTCAAAGGGTTCAACCGGACAAAGGAGATCCGCCGTGCCGCTTCTGACCTATCAGGGCGTCGTCTATCCCGCGCAGTGCGATGCGATGGGGCATATGAACGTGCAATACTACATCGCTGCCTTCGACCAGGCGTTCTGGCATCTCATCGCCGCGGCGGGCTATTCGGCGACGTGGATTGCCGAGCGGCAGGAGGGCTGGGCGGACCGCCGCTACGAGATCGATTTCCGCCGGGAGCTGCCGGTCGGCAGCCTGTTCGAGGTCCGCAGCGCCGTCGTGAAGGTCGGGCGCACCTCGCTCACCACCCGCCACCGGCTGACGAACAAGGCGGACGACCAGCTTTGTGCCGAGCTCATCGCCGTCTCCGTCTATTTCGACCTCGCGCGACGGGAGGCCCGCCCCCTCCCGGAGGTGCTTCTGAGCGGTGTTCGTCCCCTTGCCGAGACGGACAGGGCAGGCCCTGACGGCGTGTAGCCGAAGGAAGGCTGCGCCCTCAGCCGAAGCGCCGGAGCGCCGCGGCGAACAGGTCCGTATCGACATTGCCGCCGGAGGTCACGGCAATCACCGCATCGCCTTCGATCGCGGCACCGTGGAACAGCGCCGCCGCAAGGGCGACGGCTCCGCCGGGCTCCACGACGATCTTCAGCCGCTTGAAGGCGAGCGCCATGGCGCCGAGCACCTCCTCCTCCGTCACGGCGATGCCGGCCCCGGCCAGACGCTGCAGAATCGGAAAGGTGATCCTGCCCGGTTCCGGCGTGACGATCGCGTCGCAGATCGAGCCCGTCATCGTGGCGTTCCGCACGATATCTCCGGCCGCCAGCGAGCGCGTGGTGTCGTCGAAACCTTCCGGCTCGCAGGGGCGCATGGTGAAGCCCGGAGCGGCGGCCTCGAGGGCAAGGGCGATGCCCGAGCTGAGCCCGCCGCCGCCGCAGGGCACCAGCACGTCGGCTGTCTTTATGCCTTCCTCTTCCGCCTGTTCCGCGATTTCGAGGCCGGTCGTGCCCTGGCCGGCGATGACCAATGGCTCGTCGAAGGGCCGGATCAGCGTCAGGCCGCGCTCTTCGGACAGCCGCGCGCCGATGGCGTCCCGGTCTTCCGTGCCGCGGTCGTAGAGAACCACCTCGGCCCCGAAGGCGCGGGTGTTCTCGATCTTCAGCGTCGGCGCGTCGGAGGGCATGATGATGACCGAGGGAACGCCGTGGCGCGTGGCGGCGAGGGCGACGCCCTGGGCGTGATTTCCCGACGAAAAGGCGATCACGCCGCGCGTGCGCACCTCCGGCGCCAGCCCCGAAAGGGCGGACCAGCCGCCGCGGAACTTGAAGGAGCCGGTGTGCTGCAGGCATTCCGCCTTCACGAGGACGCGCCGCCCCGCCATCTCGTCCAGGAAGGGCGAGGACAGGAGCGGTGTCCGCCGGGCATGGCCCTGCAGGCGGGATCTGGCGGCGACGATCATTTCGATGGATGTCATGGAGCAGGCTTTCGGCTGATGCGGTGCCATCTCATAGAATGCCGCCGCCCGCTTGAGAATGTCCGTTCTTGTCATGGTGACAGGAGCGTCTGCGCCTCGAACGGCACCATGCAGCAGAAGGACGCACCCTCTTGAAATTGCCGCATTGAACGGCCAATTGCAGGTCATGTGCATGGAAACGTCCGTCAGAATTTCGAGGCTTCGCGATCAAGCGCGCTCCCTGACCCGGAGCCGGCTGTCTTGATCCTGTAACGCCGCCGCAGATCCCGTCGCTCCGGGAACCCACACGATCCAACAGTGCGGTTCATGTCGTCTCGCCCTTGCGGCGTTCCGATGGAGCATTTCCATGTCCTTGTCTCATTCCCCCAAAATCTGCCTCACCTGCGACCGGCATCTCCCGCGCGCGGCCAGCCGCTGCCCCTGGTGCAAGGCGCCCGTTCTCGTACGCGCCGTTTCCGGCATCCGCCATGGGCGCGGCGCGATGGTTTCCTTACGGCCGGGCGAGGGGAGGAAGGGATGATGGACAACGCAGCGTGCACCGGCGCTCCCTCCGTCCAAGATGGTCCGGACGAATTGCAGCAGGTCGGGGTGCTCCCCTGGCGCCTGCGGCGCGATGGCGAGCCGAAGATATTGCTCATCACCTCGCGCCGGCGCGGTCGATGGATCGTGCCGAAGGGATGGCCGATGAAGGACCGCCCGGCAGGCGCCGCGGCATCCCGGGAAGCCTTCGAGGAGGCCGGCGTCATCGGTGACGTCTCGCCGTTGCCGGTGACCTGCTACCGCTACATGAAGGCGCTGGACGACGGCTCGCAGGTTCCCTGCCGCGTCCTGGTGTTCGGCATGAAGGTGCGCGGCACGCTGAGCCACTGGCGCGAGAAGGGGCAGAGGCAGCGGCGCTGGTTCTCCCTCGCCGCGGCGGCCGACCGGCTCAACGACGCGGAGCTCGCCGCCTTCGTGCGCACGCTCGACACCGCGCCGCAGGTGCTCGGTCCGTCCGGCGGATGGAAGCATCCGCCCGGCGAGCCGCTGGCCGGTGGACGGTGAGGTAGCGCGATGGTTCCGCCCCGCCCGGCCCGCCGCCACGTTCCCGCCCGTCTCTTTCACAGGATCAGCGCCGACTGCTGACGGCCTGGCGCTGCTGACTGCGAATGCAAGAGCGGCGCCAGGATATCGCCTCCCGATCCAAGATGAAAACCTGCGGAGCAAGGCCGGCCGCATCTCTGCGCCGCCGCCTTGCCCCTGTTCAGAAAGAGCCGAAATGAGCTTCCGATACAGCCATACCTTCCCCATCAGCGGCCCGAACAAGCTGCCCCGTTTCAGGCAATGGGCGGCCGAGAACCTGCCGGGCATCGCCTTCTCCCTGCCGCCGCAGGTTCCCGTGAAGAGCACGGCCCTGACGGTGCGCCTGCAATCCATCGAGGATCGCAACGCGCTGACGGAAAAACTGGTGGGCGCAAGCTTCTAGAGCAGGTCCTGCCGCAGCGGCACCGCTTCGGCGTCGGATGAAATATCCAGGGCAATTCCGGTGGACCGCATTCCATCGGAATTGCCGACTGGCATGGGGTGCGGCGGACGACCGCTTTTACCGTCCGGTAAACATCTACTGACACAAAGATGTGGTACCGGCACGGTGGCGTCGTTCGCCGCATTCCCTCCAGTGAACGCCCGGTCACATCGATCTCCCACGATACCAGCGATTTTCGGACCAGAAACATGGTAAAGGCCCTCGTCTCCAATCAGCGTTATGCTGTGTTCTTCCTCGTCGGGGTGGCCGCGTTCGCCTCCCTCGGCGGTGCCCTGCTCTACAACGGCTGGCTGTTCCTCGTCGCCGCGATCTGCGGCGCGTTGTTCCTTCTCGGCATTCACGACCTGCGCCAGCGCAGGCACGCGATCCTGCGCAACTATCCGGTGGTCGGGCACCTGCGCTTCCTTCTGGAGAGCATCCGGCCGGAGATCCGCCAGTACATCATCGAAAGCGACAATGACGCGGTTCCGTTCAACCGGCAGGATCGCGGCCTCGTCTACCAGCGCGCCAAGGGGGAGGAGGACAAGCGGCCGTTCGGCACGATCGAGAATGTCTACGGCTCCGGCTATGCCTGGCTCACCCACTCGGCAACGCCGGTCACCATCGCCGACACGGATTTCCGGGTGCGCGTCGGCGGTCCGGCCTGCCGGCAGCCCTACGATGCCAGCCTCTACAATATCTCGGCCATGAGCTTCGGCTCGCTGTCGGGCAACGCCGTCCTCGCCCTCAATACCGGGGCGCGCAAGGGCGGGTTCGCGCATGATACGGGGGAGGGCAGCATCAGCCGCTACCACCGGCAGGGCGGCGGCGACCTGATCTACCAGGTCGCGTCCGGCTATTTCGGTTGCCGCGGCGAGGATGGCCGCTTCTCGCCGGAAAAGTTCGCCCGGCTTTCCGCCGACCCGCAGATCAAGATGATCGAGATCAAGCTGAGCCAGGGGGCGAAACCCGGCCATGGCGGCATGCTGCCGGCCTCGAAGATCTCGCCTGAAATCGCCGAAGCGCGCGGCATCCCGATGGGTATCGACTGCATCTCGCCAGCCGCGCACAGCACGTTTTCGACACCGGTCGGCCTGATGCAGTTCGTCGGGCAGTTGCGCGAGCTTTCCGGCGGAAAGCCGGTCGGCTTCAAGCTGTGCATCGGCCACCGGCGTGAATTCATGAGCATGGTCAAGGCCATGCTTCGGACGGGTATCGTTCCCGATTTCATCGTGGTCGACGGTGCGGAAGGCGGGACGGGCGCCGCCCCGGTGGAATTCGCCAACCGCGTCGGGATGCCGATGCTCGAAGGGCTGACCTTCGTGCACAACACGTTGCGCGGCGCCGGTATCCGCGATCAGGTCCGCATCGGCGCCGCGGGCAAGATCGTCTCCGCCTTCGACATCGCCCGCACGCTGGCCCTCGGTGCGGACTGGTGCAACGCCGCCCGCGGCTTCATGTTCGCCATCGGCTGCATCCAGGCACAGTCCTGCCACACCAATCGCTGCCCGGTCGGCATCGCCACCCAGGACCCGGTACGCCAGCGTGCGATCGACCTCGGCGACAAGAGCGACCGCGTCGCGCGCTTCCACCGCAACACCATGCGGGCTCTGGGAGAGATCGCCGGAGCGGCCGGCCTCGCCAATCCGAGCGACTTCATGCCGTACCACTTCATGTTCCGCCAGAAGGACAACGAGTTCCTCGACGGCAACGAAGCCTATCCCTATCTGCCCGAGGGCTTTCTTGTCGCCGGCAGGGAAATTCCGGAGCTCGCCGACTGGCATGCCCGCTGGGACCGCGCCAGTGCCGAGAGTTTCGCCCCGCCGGAAATTCCGCACGGGCCGTTCCGCAAGCGCGAGGCCGCGTGAGGCGCCTGGCGCCCCGGATAATCCGGGGCGCAGCCGCCCAGGCTCTGGCCGGGGCAAGAATGGGCGCCGTCGATTATCTGTGTTCCATAATTCAGCTTATGTGACTTTGGCGCCCGCATGTGTCACTCGGCCCTCCTCCAGGGATCGAAGCCGCCTGGCTACAGCGTCTGCGGCGCGACGAACTGGTAGTAGGCCCACACGAGCGCGATCGCGACAAGGACGGCGATCCAGATCAGGCCCTTCTTCGGTGGCGGCGTCTTCGGCTTGTTCTTGTCGTCCTGCTGCGGCTTCCGGCGTTCGAATTTCAGAACATTGTCGTCCTTCATGGCATCCTCCGGTGCGCAGGCGTGGCAGTCGCCGAGAGCTTTACCGGCGATTTGCCCCTTTCGGCAAGCGCCTGCGGAAGAAGAACGCGGATGTGATCGCCCGTCGGGCGCGTTGCCGTCAGCCCGCCCTCCTCGCGATGCCCCTCTGTTCGAAATGCTTGTGGCCGAGATGGCCCGTGCCGTCGCGGATATCCGCGGCGATCGCGGCCTTGAGTGCCTCGGGATCGCGCGCGACGATGGCGTCGAGCGCTTCGGCATGGCGGTCGATCTGGTAGGTCGTGAACAGGGTCTCGCCCGCCCGGCACATGAAGGGGGCGAGGCGCAGCCAGAGGGATTCGATCAGCGGCAGGATCACGGTGCCGGGCCGCGCCTCGTAGAGGCAGCGGTGAAAGTCGAAATTCGCCTCTACCAGACGGCCGAAATCGCGCCGTGCCAGCGCCTCGTCGGCCTGCCGGTCGAAGGCGCGAAGTCGGACGAGACGCCCTTCGTCGATGAAGGGCATGGCGCGTTCCGCCGCGCGGGTTTCGAGCGCGATGCGGGCCTCCAGCACCTCCTCGAACTGTTGCGGGTCGAGGTCGGGCACGCGCACACGGCGGTTGTCGAGCAGTTCGAGGGCCCCGTCGGCGACCAGCCTGTGCAGCGCCTCGCGCACCGGCATGGCGCTGACGCCGAGGGTTTCGGCCAGCCCGTTGATCGTTACCGGATCGCCCGGCTCGAACTGGCCCGTCATGACGGCCCGCCGCAGCACGCGGTAGACCCATTGCTTGGCGGATTCGGACGCTTCGCGACCGGCTGCAACCAGCATGCTGAAACCCTCCCCTCTGTCGATCCGGTCCAGGCCGGTTTATCGTCCCTGGGCTGAATTCTGCGGCCCTTGCACGCAGGGCGGATAAAATCGCAAAGCTCAAAATGGCCCTTTACAGATTTGATCAAATTATGATTTGTTGTGATCATAAGCAAGATAAGCCTATCACATGAGAGCCGTGATCAGCGGCCGGACAGAGGACAGCCGGCGCTCTGGGCGGAGGAAGCTCGGGACGCCGGACGATAAACGGGGAACCGATGACTGAGACCCGAACGACCGCGGCCCATGGCGGCGCCATCGGCATGCATGGCATCAAGAAATGGTTCGGCAATTTCCAGGCTGTCGACGACGTGACGCTGGATATCCGGTCGAACGAGTTCTTCACCCTTCTCGGCCCGTCCGGCTGTGGCAAGACCACGCTTCTGCGCATGATCGCCGGCTTCGAGCTGCCGACCGAGGGGCAGGTCCTGCTCGACGGTGTGGACATTTCCAGCCTTCTGCCGAACCAGCGGCCGGTCAACACGGTCTTCCAGAACTATGCCCTCTTCCCGCATCTGACGGTGGCCGAGAACATCGGCTTCGGCCTCAAGATGCTCGGCAAGCCCCGTTCGGAAATCGACAGCGTCGTCAAGGACATGCTGAAGCTCGTGCATCTGGAGGGACGCGGCGGCAACCCGGTCACCCAGCTTTCCGGCGGCCAGCAGCAGCGCGTGGCGCTCGCCCGGGCGCTGGCGCCGCGGCCGAAGGTGCTCCTGCTCGACGAGCCGCTTTCCGCGCTCGACCTGAAATTGCGCAAGTCCATGCAGATGGAGCTGAAGCGCCTCCAGACCGAAACCGGCATCACCTTCGTCTTCGTCACGCACGACCAGGAGGAGGCGCTCACCATGTCCGATCGCATCGCCGTCATGTCGACGGGCACGGTGCGCCAGGTGGGCTCGCCCTGGGACATCTACGACCGCCCGGCCGAGCGTTTCGTGGCCGACTTCATCGGCGAGACGAATTTTCTGGAGGCCGAGGTCGTCGCGGTTTCCGGCGACCGGGCGCGCGTGCGGCTCTCCTCCGGCGCGGAGATCCCGGCGACCTTCCCGGCGGACGTGACGCCGGGCGGCAAGGTGACGGTCGTCATCCGTCCCGAACATGCCCAGGTCGGGACGCCCTCTCCCGCCTCTGTGCTGCGCGGCATCATCCGCGAGATCGTCTATCTCGGCACGGACACGCATTTCCACATCCGCCTCGAGGACGGCACGACCTTCACCGTGCGCCAGCAGAATGCCCGCAGCGGGTCCTGCGGCTTTTCCAAGGACGACGCGGTCGGCATCAGCCTCAGCGACGACGTCGCCCAGATCCTGAGGGATTGACGATGAGCGGCGCACGGGAAGCCGCTCTGGCGGCGCAGAAACAGGATATCCGCTCCCGCTGGCTGCTCAGCGCGCCGGCCCTGCTCATCATCTTCTTTGCGGCGGTCGGTCCGCTGCTCGTGATGCTGCTTTACTCCTTCATGGCGAAGGGCGATTACGGCGACGTTAGGTTCGGAGAGTTCTCGCTCGACGGCTGGGTCTCGGTCTTCTTCCAGCGCGACATATTCGACGACACGCTCGGCCTTGCGGATGCGCATCTGTCGATCATTTGGCGCTCGCTCCAACTGTCGTTCTTCACGACGCTCCTCACCCTGATCCTCGGTTTTCCGACCGCCTATTTCATCGCGACGCGGCCGCCGCACAGCCGCGAGATCTGGGTCTTCCTCGTCACGATCCCGTTCTGGACCAACCTCCTGATCCGCACCTTCGCCATGCAGCAGGTCATCCGCAACGAAGGCCTCCTGAACAATGCACTGATCTGGCTCGGCGTGATCGAAAGGCCCCTGCAGATCATGTATACGGACACGGCCAACCTGCTCGGCATGACCTATGTCTACCTGCCGCTCATGGTGCTGCCGCTCTATGCCTCGATCGAGAAGCTCGATTTCCGGCTGGTGGAGGCGGGATACGACCTCTATGCGAGCCGCCTGCAGGTCCTGCGCCGTATCGTGATCCCGCTTGTCAAACCCGGCATCATCGCCGGCTCCATCCTCGTCTTCATCCCGTCGCTCGGCGCTTATGTCATTCCGCGCGTGCTTGGCGGCGGCAAGAACATGATGCTCGGGAACCTCATCGAGATGCAGTTCGGATCGGGCCGCAACTGGCCGCTCGGCGCCGCCATGTCGATCACCCTGATGGCCCTGGTGATGGTCGCGCTGATCTTCTACGTGCGCAACGCCTCGCGCGGAGGTTCGAGCCATGTTTAAGTCGCATTTCGACATCCGCTCCCAGCCCGGCTTCGGGCTCATCACCCTCTTCACCTTCTTCGCGCTCTACCTGCCGATCGCCGCGCTGGTCATCTACTCCTTCAACGGCGCGGAATCCCTGTCGCGCTGGGATGGGTTCTCCGCGCGCTGGTTCGTTGCGGCCTGGCAGAACGCGGCCGTTCAGGATGCGGCCATCCGGTCGCTGGTCATCGCGATCTGGGCGGCCTTCCTCGCCACGATCGCCGCCACCATGGCGGCCCTTGCGACGACACGCACGACGCCCTATCGCGGCCTCACCTTCAAATATGCGCTGATCAACCAGCCGCTCATGGTGCCGGAGATCGTCACGGCCGTGGCGCTGCTCATCGTCTTTTCGCGCATCAAGGTCTGGACCGGCTATTCGGGCCTCGGTTACCTGGTCGTCGCGCACACCGCCTTCTGCATTCCCTTCGCCTACCTGCCCATCCGCGCCCGGCTGGAGAGCATGGACCTGACGCTGGAGCGGGCGGCGGCCGATCTCTACGCCACGCGCTGGCAGACCTTCCGGCACGTGACCCTGCCCCTGCTGCGCCCGGCGGTCATCGCCGGCTTCATGCTGGCTTTCGTCATCTCGCTGGATGACGTGGTCATCACGGAATTCGTGAAATCCGGCGGACAGGACACCCTGCCGACCTATATGCTGGGACAGCTCCGGCGCGAGACGACACCCGAGATCAATGCCATCGCAACGGTCTTCCTGGCGCTTTCGACGGCGCTCGTCGTGGTCTTCTTCTTCATCAACCGGAAAAAACAGTGATCATCTCGACGAACAACGACAGAGAGGAACAGAGAATGAAAACGAAATGGATGACGACGACAGCAACGGCGGCGATTGCCATGCTGTTCGCGGCGAATGCCGCTTCGGCGGCCGGCCAGCTCAACATCTACAACTGGGGCGACTACACCAATCCGGAGCTGATCAAGAAGTTCGAGGAGAAGTTCGACGTCAAGGTCACGGTCACCGACTACGATTCGAACGACACGGCGCTTGCCAAGGTCCGCGCCGGCGGCCACGGTTTCGATGTCGTCGTGCCCTCGGCGAACTACGTGCAGATCTGGATCAAGGAAGGCCTGCTGCAGGAAGCCCGGCCGGACCAGATGGAGAACTTCAAGAATGTCGACGAGCGCTGGGTCGACGTGCCGTGGGATCCGGGCCGCCACTACACCGTTCCGTGGCAGTGGGGCCTGACCGGCATCGGTGTCAACACCTCGGTCTACAAGGGCGACATCAACACCTCGGCGATCTTCCTCGATCCGCCGGAGGAACTGGCCGGCAAGATCAACGTCGCGCCGGAGATGAACGACGTCCTCTTCGCCACCATCAAGTATTTCGGCGGTGACTGGTGCACGACGGACAAGGACGTCCTGCGCAAGGTTCGCGACAAGCTCGTCGAAGCGAAGACGAAATGGCTCGCCATGGACTACAGCGTGACCGAGAAGCTGCCGGCCGGCGACTATGCCGCCGTCTACTACTGGAACGGCGCCATCATGCGCTCGCGCATCAAGAATGCGGACATCAAGTTCGGCTACCCGAAGGAGGGCTTCCCCTACTTCATGGACAGCGTCGCGCTCCTCAAGGACGCAAAGAACACCGAGAACGCCAAGCTGTTCATGAACTTCATCATGGAGCCGGAGAATGCGGCCCTGATCTCCGCCTTCGCCAAGTATTCCAACGGCGTCAAGGGATCGGAGCAGTTCCTGCCGGCCGACATGCAGGATGCGCCGGAACTGGTCGTGCCGGCTGAATTCCAGCCCGCGGGCGAGTTCCTCGCAAGCTGCGAACCCGACGTACAGCAGCTCTATACCAGGATCTGGACCGAACTGCAGAAGTAAGCGGCAAGGCCGCAAGGAAACGAGGACGGCCGTACGCGGGAGGGCCTGGCGCCTTCCCGCGCCTTCGGTTGGATATGCCATGATCAAGACGTTCAAGGACAGGCACGGCTTTGCCCGTGCGGATATCACGCTCGCCAACTGGCGCACCGCGCCCTATAGCCGCTGGACCTTCCAGAATGTCCGCGATCTCGTGCCGACGGCGGTGATCGCGGCCGAGGTGCCGGCCGCCGAAGTGCCGCTCGCCAGCGACGCCTTTCTCGATGCGGCGATGGAGACCGGCCTTGCAGGCGCCGCGAGCGCCCGCGCCTTCCTCGACTTTGCCCATACGGACGCCTTCGTGATGATGCGCCGGGGTGAGGTCGTCGCGGAATATTATGCCCCGCATGCCGACCCGGATGCGCCGCATCTCGTCTTCTCCATCTCGAAGTCGCTGACGGCCGTCGTCTCCGGCATCCTGGAGGCCGAGGGGCTGATCGATCCCGACCGCCCGGTGACGGATTATCTGCCGGAGGCCAAGGGCAGCGTCTACGGCGACTGCACCTATCGCGACGTGCTCGACATGCGCGTCAGCCTCGATTTCGAGGAAGCCTATCTCGACCCGCACGGCGCCTTCGCGCGCTATCGCCGCGCCATGCTGTGGAACCCGCCGGAACCGGACATCGCGCCGGAGACGCTCGCCTCTTTCCTCGTCACCCTTGAGAAGGCCGAGCGGCCGCATGGCGGGCCGTTCTACTATGCCTCACCGAATGCCGACCTGCTCGGCGTCGTCATCGAGCGCGTCACGGGCGCGCGTTTTTCCGACCTCGCCTCCGATTTGCTCTGGAAGCCGATGGGCGCGAAAGGCAATGCCGATATCACGGTGGACGCGATCGGCACGCCGCGCACCGCGGGCGGCGTTTCCATGACGGCGCGTGACCTTGCCCGCCTCGGCGAACTGCTGCGGAACCACGGCGTGCGCAACGGCCGGCAGATCGTGCCGGAAGGCTGGATCCGCGACATGCAGGAGAACGGCGACCGGGAAGCCTGGCGAGAGGGCCGCAATGTCGACCTGCCGAACGGGCGCTACCGCAGCCAATGGTACCAGTCGGGCGAGGCCGACGGCGCCTTCTGCGCGATCGGCATCCATGGCCAGTGGCTCTATGTCGATCCGAGCACCGAGACCGTCATCGTCAAGCTTTCCTCCCAGCCGGAACCGCTGGGCGACGAGGAGAACCAGGACGTCTTCACCTTCTTCCGGGCGCTCTGCCGCCGGGCAATCTGAACGCGATTCGAGGACACGCCATGCAGACGGAAGCGAGCTTCATCATCCGCAACGCGCGGGTGCTGACGATGGACGCGGCGAACCCGCGGGCGAACGCGGTTGCCATTGCCGGAAACCGAATCCTGGCCGTCGGCTCGGAAGCCGAGATCGACACCTTTTCCGGACCCGACACCCATGTGATCGACGCTCGCGGCGGCACCGTGCTGCCCGGCTTCAACGAAGCGCATATGCACATCTTCGGCGGTTCGGCCGAGCTCAGCGAACTGTCGCTGGCCGGCATCAAGGGGTTTGACGCGCTGGAGAAGGCGGTGAAGGCCTATGCGGCCGAATATCCGGAGCGCCGGCTCCTCATCGCGCAGCAGGCCGATTACACGATCCTGTCCGACGACGAGCGCATGACGCGCCACCATCTCGACCGCATCCTGCCGGATCGGGCGCTCCTGATCGTCGCGCCCGACCACCACACGGCCTGGGCCAACACGACGGCCCTCACGATGGGCGGCATCCTGGAGGGCCGGGATGTCGGCGTCGGCAACGAGATCGTCATGGGCGAGGACGGCCTTGCGAGCGGGGAACTGCGCGAGAGCAACGCCATCCGCCCGGTTTCCGCCTTCGGCGAGACCGGCGGGCGCGAAATGCTCGGCGTCGGCACCGGCGGCGACCCGGAGCATGTGACGGCGGAGGAGCGCGCGGGCGACATCGAGGTCATCAAGCGGGGCCTTGCCTATGTCGCCTCGCTCGGCATCACCTCGCTGCAGAATATGGACGGCAGCCTCTACCAGCTCGAAATGCTCGACGAGATCGAGCGCACGGTGGGCCTGCCGGTGCGCGTGCGCATGCCCTTCCACATGAAGAACTTCATGCCGCTCTCGGACCTCGAGACGAAGGCCGCCGCCTGGCGCGAGCGCTTCGACACGGATCGCCTGCGCTGCGATTTCGTCAAGCTCTTCATGGACGGCGTCACGGAATCGGGCACCGCCGTCTTCATCGACGACTATGCGCACCAGCCGGGCTGGAAGGGCGAGCCGCTGTTCTCGCAGGAGCATTTCGACAGCATCGCCATTGCCGCCGACAGGCTCGGCCTGCCGGTCGCGGTCCACGCCATCGGCGACGGCGCCGTGCGCATGGTGCTGAACGGCTACGAGGCCGCCATCAACGCGAACGGCAAGCGCGACAGCCGCAACCGCATCGAGCATATCGAGGTCGTGCATCCCGACGATATTCCCCGCTTCAGGGAACTGGGCACCGTCGCCTCGATGCAGCCGACCCATCCGCCGGGCAGCGCCGGCCTGCCGGTCGAGCCCTACCTCTCCTATATCGGCGAAGACCGCTGGCCCTATGCCTTCGCCTGGCGCACGCTGGTCGATGCCGGGGCTGAGATCGTCTTTGCGACGGACTGGCCGGTCTCCCCGCTCGATCCGATGCACTGCATCCAATGCGCCATGACGCGCGGCCTGTGGAAGGAGGGCCTGAAGGACGAGCGGCTTTCGCTCGCCGAGACGCTGGCCGCCTATACGAAGAACGGCGCCTGGGTCGAGTTCATGGAAGACCGCAAAGGCATGCTGAAGCCGGGGTATCTCGCGGATATCGTCGTGCTGTCCGGCAATGTCGAGGCCGCGGACCATGCGAACCTCGCCGCGATCCGGCCCGTCACGACCCTGTGCGACGGGCGCATCACCTATCAGGCCTGAAGGTGGTCGGGCCGAGGCCGCGATAAGGGCAACAGAGCAACCCACGCGGCGGAATTTCCGCCCGTGGCTTTGTCAAAGAAGCATTCGGACGGGGCGCTGGAGGCTGCCTCGACTGAATGTTTGTATGTGGCACCGTCCAGCGCCCCGTTCGGCGGTTTTTGCCCGCGACTTCGGCCTCTCTGCGATGGCGGGGTGCGTGGGAACGGTGGCGCGCCCTTCCGAAGAAAGGGTCATGCACGCCCTCAGGATTCACGGTGCCGCAGCCATGACTGCCGGTCGGCACCGTCTTCCACTGCGCCGCACGAGCCGGGCCCGAACCCTCGGACGCCGCACGGTGCAGCCGCCATGTTGTGTGCCACACAGGCACGCCCGGCGACGTGATCGGGGCAAAACGGCGGTCCGGTCCGACGCCCCGCCATTTCCCCCGTTTCGCCGGAGGGAGACCATTTTCCGCGCGCCCGGTGCGTCAAGGTTTGCGTCGCCCCCTCACGCCCCGCGCCGACCCCGCCTCGCCGCAACGCCTTGCGGTGTATCCGCGGCGGGATGGGGGATTGTAGGCATGGATTGAGCGGGCGGGGAAAATGCGGGGGTGTGTTTTTTGGTGGCGAGGGCGTGCCGTGGGGCGTGGGTCCTCGGGTCAAGCCCGAGGATGACAGAGAGGAGGAGGTGTGATTTTGTCCTCTCAACGGGGCGGCATGCGGCACCGTTCCTTGTATTCCTTTCGCTTCTCTCCTTTCGTCATCCTCGGGCTTGACCCGAGGATCCATAATCGCCGACATTTCCCGTATGACGGGATATGTCTATATCGTCACCAACCAGAAGAACGGCACGCTCTATATCGGCGTGACGGCCGATCTCGAACGGCGCATTCATGAGCACCGGGAGAAGATCACGCCTGGATTCTCCTCGAAGCATGATTGCGTTCGCCTGGTCTGGTATGAAGAGCATGACAGCATCGGCACGGCCATCCAGCGCGAGAAATCGCTGAAACGCTGGTATCGGCAATGGAAAGTCGAATTGATCGAGGCGATGAATCCGGATTGGCGGGATTTGTATCTGGAATTTTGGTGAGGGCGTGCCGTAGGGCGTGGGTCCTCGGGTCAAGCCCGAGGATGACGACAGAAGAGAGGTTTGAGGCTGAAACGAGGGTGCCGAATGCCGCGGCACCAATGGCTGGGGCAACCTCTCCTCCCCGCCGTCATCCTCGGGCTTGACCCGAGGATCCATTCGGACACCGTCAGCCCTGCCGGGCGAGATCCACGAGATAGGTGTTCTCCGACCGCGACTTCGCATAGTCCTCGGGGCGGATTTCCGCGAAGAGCAGGGTTTCACCCTCTGCCGCCGCCTCGGCGAGCAGCTTGCCGTCGGGGGCTGCGATGCGCGACAGGCCGGCATAGGTGAAGTGGTCGTCGGCGCCGCAATGGTTGACATAGGCGACGAAGACCTGGTTCTCGAAGGCGCGCACCTGGATCATGTGGTTGGCGATGAAGGTGCCGGACGCGCCCTTCGGCAGCGCCGTGGGCACGATGACGAGATCGGCGCCGGCAAGCGCCAGGCGCCGGACATTCTCCGGGAACTCCACGTCGTAGCAGATCAGCATGCCGAGCCGGATGCCGCCGATTTCCACCATGATGGAGGCGGGCGCGGCGGCGCGGAAGGTGGCGCGTTCGTAATCGCCGTAGAGATGGGACTTGCGATAGACGGCATTGGTGCCGATGCCGTCGGTGAACAGCGCGCTGTTATAGACATGCGCGCCTTCCCGCTCGGCAAAACCCGCGACGATGGCAAGCGTGTTGTCCCGCGCAATGGCGCCGAGCCGCGCGGCCACGTCTCCCGTGGCGGGCGAAGCGAGCCGGCCGAAGGCCGCCTCCCCTGCCCCATAGCCGGGAACGGCAAGCTCCGGCACGACGAGCAGCTTGGCGCCGCCCGATGCCGCATCCGCAGCCGCGGAGGCGATGCGCTCGATATTGGCCTCGCCGTCGCCGGCAATGGCGTGCATCTGGAGGGCGGCGATCCGCATGCGGGCTCCTGTCTGGTTTTGCGCCGTTCCGCTCGGCTATAGTACACCGTCGCCGGGCCGGCTGCTAATCCCGCGACGACATGGCGCCGAGCAGCTTCGGAAGGTCGCCGAAGCGGGCGACGAGGCCGAAGATGGTGGCGGCGATCGCGACGAAGAGGATCGTGACCGAGGCCATGGTCGGCGTGTAGCCGTAGCGCAGGGCGTTGAAGATCTTGATGGGCAGCGTCTCCATCGTGAAGCCGACCGTCATGTAGGCCACGATATATTCGTTGAGCGACAGGACGAAGGCAAACGCATAGCCGGAGACCAGATAGGGCAGGATCAGCGGCAGGACCACCGTGCGGAAGATCGTGCGATCGTCGGCGCCCATCGTCGCGGCCGCTTCCACAAGCGAACGGTCGATGGAGGAGAAGCCGAGCGACAGCGTCACCAGCGGCAGCGTCACGAAGAAGATCGCATGGCTGATCACCGCGGTCGCCGGCTGGCCGTAGAAGCCGGTCGTCGCCCAGAAGGTGAGCAGGCCGAGCGCCGTGATGACCGGCGGCAGCGTGAAGGGCGCGACGCCGAGCAGTTGGAAGATGTTCGCCCAGGGGGCATGGCGCCGCCAGAGGAACCAGGCGAGCGGCAGGGCGATGAGAAGCGCCACCGCCGCCGAGAGGGCGGCCAGCGTGATCGAGGCGAAGAGCGCGTTGCGCCACTCGGCATTGGTGAAGATCTCGCCGTACCAGCCGAGCGAAAAGCCCTGCGGCGGGAAGGCGAGCGTCTGCTTCTCGTTGACCGAGACGCCGGCCACGACGATGATCGGCAGCGACAGGAAGAGGCCGACAAGGCCGAAATAGACCTTCTGCAGCAGCGCGTTCATGCGGCTTCTCCCTTGCGGCCGGCATAGACCGTGAGTGCGACGAGGCCGAGCGTGACGAGCACCAGGAACACGGCCATGGCGGCGGCGAACGGCATGTTGGACTGGTAGATCGCCTGGTCGGTGATGAGCACCGAGAGCGTCCAGTGCTGCGGCCGGCCGAGGATCTGCGGCAGGAGATAGGAGCCGAGCGCGAAGATGAAGACCATGATCAGCGTGGCGACGATGGTGTTCCTGAGCGCCGGCACGACGACGGTGAAGAAGGCCTTGACCGGCGAGGCGCCGAGCGTCCGCGCGGCCTCCGTCAGGGTCGGGTCGAGCCGCACGAGGGCGGGATAGAGCACCAGCACGGTATAGGGCAGCGCCTGGTAGACCATGGCGGTCAGCACCGCGCCGAAGCTCGGATTGAGCGCCACCGCCTCGTTCATGATGCCGACCATCACGAGGAGGTTGGTGATGCCGGCGGTGCGCGAGAACAGCGTCGACCAGGCAAAGCCGATGATGACTTCCGACAGCGAGAGGATGGAGAGCAGCGCCACCAGCCAGAGCACCTGGGTCTTCCGCCTGGCGCGCGAGAGGAGGTAGGTGAAGGGCACGGCGAGCACGACGCAGCAGATGGCGACCGCGACGGCGAGGAACAGCGAGAAGCCGAGCACCTTGCCGAAGAACAGGCTCAGGAACCGGGCATAGTTGTCGAAGACGAAATCGGGCGAATAGAAGCCCGCCGGATCACGACGGAAGAAGGAGACGGCGATCATCGTCGCGAAGGGCACGACGAAGAAGACGATCAGCATGCCCGCGGGGAAGAACAGCGGGCCGTAGTCGGCGAGTTTTTGCGGAGGCTCGCGTCTCATGACTTCAGCACCACGCAATCATCAGGGTTGAGCTGGAGGCCGACGGTCTGGCCGACGGCGACATCCGGCCGGGCATTGGGCATGGAGACGGCGACGACCTGCTTGCCGGCGGCTTCCACGAAGGTCTCGATCGTGCCGCCGAGATCGCGCACGAAGGTGACGGTGCCGGATATCGGCGCATTGCCGGGCGCGGTGAGATGCACGTCTTCCGGGCGCACCGAGAGGATGCCGGACTTGAGGCCTGCCGGAATGGCGAGGCCCGGCACCGAGGCGCCGAGCACGCTGGCACCGGTGCCGTCCGCGGAAAAATCGATGAGGTTGGTCATGCCGATGAAATCGGCGACGAAGGTGTCGGCCGGACGGCGGTAGATCTCCACCGGCGGGGCGGCCTGACGGATCTCGCCGCCGTTCATCACGACGACCGTGTCGGCCATGGTCATGGCCTCGCGCTGGTCGTGGGTGACGACGATGGTGGTGATGCCGAGACGCTGCTGGAGTTGGCGCAGCTCCACCTGCATGGCCTCGCGCAGCTTGGCGTCGAGCGCGGAGAGCGGTTCGTCGAGCAGGAAGAGTTTCGGCGAGATGGCGAGCGCGCGGGCGATCGCGACGCGCTGGCGCTGGCCGCCGGAGAGCTTTGCGACCGGGCGGTCGGCGTAGCCGGCAAGATGGATCATCGCGAGCAGCTCGTCGACGCGCTTCTTCTGTTCTTCCTTGCTCGCGCCGCGGATGCGCAGCGAATAGGCGATGTTCTCGCCGACCGTCAGGTGCGGGAAAAGCGCCAGCGACTGGAAGACCATGCCGAGATCGCGCTTGTGGGTGGGAACATTGGTGATGTCCTTGCCGTCGAGCCTGATCGCGCCGCTCGTCGGAAGGTCGAGGCCGGCGACCATGCGCATCAAGGTCGTCTTGCCGCAGCCGGAAGGACCGAGGAGGCAGACGAAGGTGCCGTGCGGCACGGTCAGCTCGACATTCCTGACGGCGGTGAAGGTGCCGAACTGCTTGACGATATTCTGGAGGGTCAATCCGGACATTGGGGCTCCGCTCGGCTTACGGTTTGGGGCCGGCCGGCTGATGTTCCAGCCGGCCGGTCGAATGGTGGACGACGCGGCTCAGCCGGCGATCATCTCCGTCCACTTCTGGTTCAGCCAGTCGGCCTTGGACGTGTAGAGGTCATAGCGCGGGATGATCGGCTCGATGTCCGAGGAAACCGCGGCGAACTCCTCGGCCGTCAGGTCGAGAAGGTCGCGCTTGACGGTCGGGGCGGTGCCGACCTTGCGCGACAGCAGCGACTGGATCTGCGGCTGGCACATGTAGTTGATGAAGGTATGGGCTTCCTCGACCTTTTCCGAGGCGCGCGACAGCGCCCAGCAGCCGGAATCCATGATGCCGCCTTCCTGCGGGAAGGTGGAACGGACCGGCTGGCCATCGGCGGCGGCAAGGCCCGTCACGTCGTGGTAATACTGGCCCATCGGGATTTCGCCCGACTTCAGCGACTGCTCGAACTGCGCCTCGTCGCGATACCACAGGCGCACGTTCGGCTTGACTTCGGCGAGCTTCTCGAAGGCCTTGACGAGGCCTTCCTCGGTGTCGAGCGCGTTGGTGCCGCCGAAATGGGTCTTGGCCGTCACTTCGAGCAGGAAGGAGTTGGAGACGAGCGCGAGCAGGCCGAGCTTGTCGGCGTTGGCCGGATCCCACAGCGCATTCCAGGAGGTAGGGGCTTCCTTGTAGACGTCCGTGTTGGTGACGAGCGTGATGTACCAGGCGACGGCGCCGATGCCGGCGATGCGGCCATCCGGATACTTGTTGACGAAATGGTCGATGAGGTTCGTCGCATTCGGGATCTTGGCCGTGTCGAGGGCGGCCCAGAGCTCGGTCGACTGGCCCTTCAGCATGGCGACCTGCGACATCATCGAGACGTCGGCCGGCGCCTGGCCCGCCTTGGCGGCCTGTTCGAGCTGCACGAGCCAGGCCTCGCCGGTCGGCTCGGCGACCGACTCGATGGCGATGCCCGTCTCCTTGGTGAAATCGGCAAAGATGTTCTTGTCGAAGGAATCCTTGAAGTAGCCGCCGTAGACGCCGACCTTCAGCGACTTGTCCTGGGCGCGCAGCACGGCCGGCATGGCCAGCAGCGAGGCACCGGCGACGCCGGCGCCCAGCACCGCGCGGCGGCTGACATTGGTCTTGAGGATGTCACGCATCGTCATCTTTCTCCTGTTAGACCGGCCGATCGATCCGGCCGGTGCGTTCCCGTTGTTGCTATTGTATGTCAGGCGGTCCGGGCCACGGAAGGGCTGAAAACCATCAGGCTCAGAATTTCGAACAGCACCTGCGCGCCGGCATGGGCGGTGTTGGTCGTCGCGTCGTATTGCGGGGCGACCTCCACGACGTCGCCGCCGACGAGGTTGATGCCCTTGAGGCCGCGGATCAGCTCCAGCACCTCGCGGCTCGTCAGGCCGCCGATCTCCGGCGTGCCCGTGCCGGGCGCAAAGCTCGGGTCGAGGCTGTCGATGTCGAAGGAGAGATAGGTCGGCCCGTCGCCGACGATCGCCTTCGCCTTCTCGATGATGGCCGGGATGCCGAGGCCGCTCACCTCTTCGGCGTGGATGACGGTCATGCCGGACTCGTAGGAGAACTCCCAGAGATATTCCGACGAGCCGCGGATGCCGATCTGGATCGTGCGGGTCGGGTCGAGCACGCCGTCGAGCACGGCGTTGCGGAACGGACCGCCATGGTGGAACTTCGTCTGATCGAAGGCGCCGCCGGTATCGCAATGGGCGTCGATATGGATCATGCCGACCGGCTCTTTCTTGCCGAGGGCCTTCATGATCGGATGGGTGATCGAGTGGTCGCCGCCGACGGCGAGCGGGATCACCCCGGCATCGACGATCTGGTTGAAGCGCTTCTCGATGTCGTCATGGCTGAGTTCGAGGCGGTAGCGGCTCTGGAAGGGCACGTCGCCGATATCGGCCACGCGCAGCTCCTGCACCGGGGCGCAGTCGAGCACGTGGTTGTAGGGGCCGATGCGCTCGATGGTGCGCATGGCGCGCGGCCCGAAGCGCGAGCCGGGGCGGTTGGTGACGCCGAGATCCATCGGCACGCCGGTGATGGCGACCTGGAGGTTGCCGAAATCCGGGTTTTCCGCATCGACCGGCATGTAGGGCGCGGAAAGGAAGGTCGGCACCCCGGCATAGGGGGCAAGGCGCGAGCCGCTCTTGGTGAAGATCTTGTCGGCGACCTTGCGGAAGGCGGGGTCGAACAGTTCGCCGCCGTGGCTCGCGCCGTATTTCGCCTTGAGTTCGTCGAGTTTGCTGTCGCCCATCGTCTCTACCTCACCTTTCGGAAATGCGGGCAGACCGGGGACCGGAGCAGAAGCGAGCCAAGTGAAGTTCCCCCGGGGCTTTGCCCTCGTTCTTCACAGTATCGTAATAAAACGGCTGGAAAAGCAATTGACATTGTTATAGCGGTTTGCGTGAGAAAAACTCACATATTGGAACCGCCCTCCATGGCCTCGCGCCTGCCGCCGCTCAATCCGCTTCGCGCCTTCGAGGCGACCGCCCGCCGGGGCGCGGTTTCGGCTGCCGCGCGGGAGCTGAACGTCACCCATGGCGCGGTCAGTCACCAGATCCGGGCGCTGGAGGAATCGCTGGGCACGGCGCTTTTCGAGCGCGGCGGCAAGCGGCTGAAGCTGACGCCGCAGGGCGCGCTGCTGCTGCCGGCCGTCACCAATGCCTTCGGCGAGATCGCCGCCGCGACAGCCCTGATGAAGCAGCCGGAGACCCGCGGCGACCTCACCGTCACCTGCGTGCCAGCCCTCTTGTCGCTCTGGCTCATCCCGCGCCTCAACACCTTCACCGACCAGTTTCCCGGCGTGCGCGTCACGCTGATCGCCTCCAACGATCCGGACAATCTGCGGTCGCTCGACACGGATGTCAGCGTGCTCTATGGCGACGGCAACTGGCCGGACTGCTGGACGCGGCTCTGGTCGCATCTCAAGCTCTTTCCGGTCGCCAGCCCCACGCTGCTCAACAGCCGGCCGCTGCGCTCGGTGCGCGATCTTTCCGACCACACGCTGTTCCACGGCGACGACGGGCGCGAATGGAACACCTGGCTGGCGGCGGCCGATGCGATCGACGTGGTGCGCGGGCGCCAGCATTTCATGAGCGATGCCCGCCTTTCCACCGAGGCGGCGCTGCATGGCCAGGGCGTCGCCCTCGGCGACACGATCACCGCGAGCCATCTCATCGCCCGCGGCGAACTGGTCGTGCCCTTCGACCTGACGGTGCCGGCGAACGACGCCTTCTACGTCGCCTGCCGGCAATCGGTGCGCCAGGCGCCGATCGCCAAGGTGTTCATCGACTGGCTCTTCGCCTCGCTCGAAGAGAGCCTGCCCGAGCCGCAGACCTCCGCCCGCATGATTTTGCGCAGCCGCAGCGGCCGGACGGGGGAAAACCACCACTCGGCCGCAATCCCGGCCAAGCGCCGCACGCCCTCCAACCCCCAGCGCAAGACCCGCGCCTGACCGCCACGGAAATGACCATGCCCCGCTTCAATCCGCTCGTCGAAACCCTTGCCGCCCCGCCGATCCCCTCCGTCTTCGCCTGGGGCAATGCCTATGACGGCCGCAGCGGCCCGATGATCGACCTGTCGCAGGCCGTGCCCGGCTATCCGCCGCATCCCGACATGCTGCGCCTGCTCGGCGAATATGCCGCCTCGCGTGCTTATACCGGCTACGGCCCGATCGAGGGCGAGGACAGCCTGCGCAAGGCCTATGGGCAGCATGTGGCGGAAACCTACGGCGCGGCGATCGCGGCCGGCAACGTCCACATCACGTCCGGCTGCAACCAGGCCTTCATCTGCGCCGCCATGGCGATCGCCGGGGCCGGCGATGCCGTGCTGATGACCGATCCCTACTATTTCAACCAGGAAACGACGCTCGCCATGCTGGGCATCAAGACCCGGTTTGCCGCCTGCGACCCCGCCAATGGGTTCCTGCCGGATGTCGAGGCGCTGGCTTCCGCCATCACGCCGGACGTGCGCGCCGTTGCGCTCGTCTCGCCGAACAACCCGACCGGCGCCGTCTATCCGGCGGACCTGCTGGCGAGGATCTACGACCTCTGCGCCGCGCGCGGCATCTGGCTCATCCTCGACGAGACCTATCGCGACTTCCTGCCGTTGGGCGCCGGCCGGCCGCACGACCTGTTCGGCCGGCCGGGTTGGGAAGACACGCTGATCGGCCTCTACAGCTTCTCGAAATCCTTCTGCATTCCCGGCCATCGCCTCGGCGCGATCACGGCGGGTGCCGGCGTGGTCGAGCAGGTGGCGAAGATCATGGACAACCTGCAGATCTGCCCGCCGCGCTCCGCCCAGGCCGCCGTCGCCACGGCCCTGCCGCTCCTGGCCGGCTGGCGCGAGGAGAACCGCCGGGAGATCGCCCGGCGGGTGGACGCGCTGCTTGCGGCCATGGCCGGCGCCCCGGCCTGGCGTGTCGGCGCGGTCGGCGCCTACTTCGCCTTCATCGGCCACCCCTTCGGCGAAACGCCCTCCGCGCGGGTCGCCGAAAAGCTGGCCAAGGAGGCGGGCATCCTCTGCCTGCCCGGCAGCTATTTCGGCGCACGGCAGGAAGGATATCTCCGTTTCGCCTTCGCCAATGCCGATGTGGCGACGATCGGACTGCTGCAGGACCGCCTTGACCGATTCGCCCTGGATTGAAGGGGCGTCTACATTTTTGGTTGAGTAATGGAGTGTTCATATAAACCCCAGGCGTCGATGGGCGCCTGGAATTCGGCAAAACCATTCCTCGCCTCATGATTGCGTGAGAAAAATGCCGCAATCACGCAATCGTGGTCTTGCGTCCTTCCCGGTTGCTCCTATGGTCCTGAAGGTGCTGAGGGCCGGGACCCTTCCGGTCGCAGGCAGGGGGCGCCAAGCCATGGAAAAAATAAGCGAAACTTACGAAGCTCCGGCCTCGAACACCCTCGATGCCTGCGCGGTGGCGCAAAGCGTGGCGCACCAGCTCCGGCGCGCGCATGGCCAGTTCACCCATCGTTTCCTCTTCTACTTTTCCCGCGTGAACCTGCGCCCGGGCGAGTTCACCGCCCTTGCCCTGATCGCGGAAGTGCCCGGGCGAAAGCAATCGGAGATTGCGGCGGCGATGGGCGTCCAGCGGGCGAATTTCGTGTCGCTGACGAATGTTCTCGAAGGGCGCAGCCTGATCGAGCGCCGCAATGCGCCGAACGACCGGCGGTCCCATGCCCTCTACATCACGCCCGCCGGGGCCAGCCTGCTTGCCGATGCCCGCAAGGCCGAGGCGGATTTCGAGGCCGATTGTCTGGAACGGCTCGGCGGCACCCGCGCGCGCGACCAGTTTCTCGTCCTTCTCTCGCGTCTTTTCGGCTGAGCGCCGCCCGGAACGAGCAGGCTTGACCTTGCCATGCGGGAAGGTTTCTGCTTGGCAAAGCAAATCAGGAGTTCCTTCATGCGTGGCAATGCCCCCCTCGCCTTCACCGTTCCGGACATGACCTGCGGTCATTGCGCCAAGGCGATCACCGGTGCCGTTCTTTCCGCCTATCCGGCCGCCAGGGTCGCGATCGATCTCGACGCCCAGCGCGTCTTGGTCGAAAATGCCGGCGACCGCGCCGCCGTCGCCTCCGTCATCGCGGCGGAGGGCTATTCGCCGGTCGATGCCGCCTGAGCGTCAAAAAGCCCTTGACCTTGACATGATGGGAAGGTGCACGATCTATCCGATAAAGGATGAAAGGTGCACCATGCTCACCACGGCAGACCGGCGGACGATCACGCTTTCCATCGCGGACAGGAATGGCGCGCCCTGGCGACGCCGGGCGGGAGAGACCCGCGAGACGGCGCCGGGCGCGTTCGTCGTCGCCGATGCGCTGCGCCTGATGCGCTTCCGTCCCGCTTTCGGCAAGGGAGATCGCGCATGAACATCGGCGAAGCGGCGGAGGCGACGGGCGTCACCGCCAAGATGATCCGGCATTACGAGCAGATCGGCCTCATTCGCGCGGCCGGCCGCACGGGGGCGGGCTACCGCGTCTACGGCCCGAAGGACCTCTCGACGCTCTCCTTCATCCGCCGGGCGCGCGATCTCGGCTTTTCCATCGCCCAGATCCGCGACCTCCTGGCGCTCTGGCAGGACCGGGCGCGCGCCTCCGGCGACGTCAAGCGCATCGCCAGCGAGCATGTCGCGGAGATGAAGGAAAAGATGCGCCTGCTGCAGGAGATGGTGCACACGCTGGAGCACCTCTCCGCCCATTGCCACGGCGACGACCGGCCGGACTGCCCGATCCTCGAACAGCTTGCTACCGGCATGGCCGAGGAGAAATGTTGCTGACTCAGGCCGCGGGCGACAGGTGCTCGTGGATCGCGAGCCAGCGGCCGGAGGGATCGCGGGTGAAGATGATGGTCTCGCGCTCGTTGTTCGTCACCGTCTCGCCACCGATGGAAAGGTCGGTCTCGACGGCGTGGGTGAAGATCGCGGCGTCGCCGGCGAATTGCACGTTGCGATCCGTCGAGCGGCAGGCGAGCACGCGGAAACCGTCGCGCTCCTCCCAGAGGGTCCATTCGGCCTCGTAGGCGGCGCGGCTTTCGAGGCGGCGGTCGAGATTGTAGAAGAGGAAGCTTGCCTCCTCGGCGAAGGCGGCGAAATAGGCCTTGCGGTCGTGCCGGGCGAAGGCGGCGACCAGCGCGTCGGCGGCGGCAAGGACGGCGGATTGCGGTTCGGTCATGCGGGAGGCTTCCTGTCGCTCAGACGATCTTGATGCTGCTGATGAGGGCGGCGATGGGCTCGTGCTGGGCGTTGACGCGGGCCTTCAGTTCTTCCAGCGCCATGGCGTCCACCTTGCAGAACTCGATGAACATCATGTTGAGATTGTTGAAGAACACCTCGCCCATCGCCCTGGCGTCGACGCCGGCCTGGACGACGCCGCGGGCCTGCAATGTCTCGACGAGGCGGATGACCTGCGCGCAGAGCTGGCCGTCGAGCTCGGTATAGCGCCGGGAGAGCGGCGTGTCGGGCTGCTGGATGGAGATCGCCATGGCGGTGCGCCACATCTCCTTGGAGAGATAGTAGAGCGAGTGGTCGTAATACTGCTCGATCAGCGTGCGCAGCGCCTCGGCCACGTTCAGCGGCGGATTGGCGACGATGCGCGCGCCACCCTCCAGCACCTCCGTCACCTCCATGGCGACGGTGGCGACCAGGATGTCGCCCTTGTTCTGGTAATAGTTGTAGAGTGTGCCGACGGAGACCTCCGCCATCTCGGCGATGTCCTCGATGCGCGCGCTGTCATAGCCTTCGCGGCGGAACAGCGTCGTCGCGGCTTCGAGGATGCGGCGTGTTCTGTCCGCCTTCTGTTTCGCGCGCAATCCGGCCATGGAACCTCCGTTGGAATCTCCTCAAAAATGAGATTGACTTAAAAAATGAACTCGTTCAATCTTTTTCTCAAGGCATCGCAAATGAGTGTCATCCGCCAGGCCGAAAGCCTGCAGCCAGAGGGAAAGACGATGAAGACAACCGTTTCGGGCGGGCTCGTCCGCCGCATGCTCCTTGCCACCGCAGCCGCGATCACGCTGTCGCCGGCCGGCGCGCTGGCGCAGGACGAGCTGAACGCGCTCGTCTGGTGCGACCACACCGATCCCGCGCTGGTCGAGCCGTTCGAGAAGGCCAACAACGTCAAGGTCAACCTCAAGGAATACGAGGGCACGGGCGCGGCGATCTCGATCATCGAGCAGTCCCGTCCCGGGGACTGGGACGTGCTGGTCATCGACGCCGTCGACGTGCCGCGTGCCATCGACATGGAGATCCTCGGCGAGATGCCGGCCGATCAATTGCCGCTCGGCGACCTCTTCCCGGAAGTGCGCATGGAGGAGACGACCACCAAGGACGGCAAGGTCTACGCCGTCACCGAAAAATTCGGCTACAACACGATCTCCTTCGACAAGACGAAGGTCGACCCCGCCGACATGGACGATCTCTCGGTCATCTGGTCGGAGAAATACAAGGGCCGCATCGCGCTCTATGACTACTACCTGCCGATGGTCGGCCTCACCGGCGTCGGCATCGGAAAGAAGACGGCGGACCTGACGCAGGACGACCTGCCGGCGATCAGGGAAAAGCTGTTCGAGATGAAGAAGGTCGCCCGCCAGGTGAGCGACGTCGTGGCCTCGCAGACGGCGCTGGCGACCGGCGAGGTGGACATCGTCGTCGGGGGCGGTGAATGGCTGACGGCCGGCCTTTCGGCGGAAAAGCCGGACCTCGACTGGACGATCCCGAAGCAGGGCGCGCTGCGCTGGGCGCAGTCGATCGGCGTCTTCAAGGATTCCGGAAAGCAGGATCTCGCGCTGAAATTCGTGCAGTACATCGTCAGCCCCGAGGGGCAGGCACGGCTTGCCACCTCCTCCTGCTACTGGGCGATGCCGGCGAACGCCAAGGCGGGCGAGCACCTGACCGAACAGCAGAAGACGGCGCTGCGCTGGGACCGGCAGCCGGACTATCTGAAGAACTCGCAGCTCTATCCGGTCGCCGATGCCGACATGGATGCGGCAATGCAGGATGTCTGGACGGAGATGCTGCAGCAGTAAAAGGTCGAGGGGATGGGTGGATCCTCGGGTCGAGCCCGAGGATGGCGGTGGGGAGGAGGAGGTTTCCGCCCCATCGGGCGCCACCATATGCGGCGACGTATCGAGCCGTGCCATATGCGGTGTCGAGTGCCGCGGCATGCACTGCCGCACCGAACGGCGCGGTTTGCGGCGCTCATTGAACAGTGCGGCATAGCGATCCGTTGCGTTTGGTCCTCCGCACGCTTCTTCTTTCGTCATCCTCGGGCTCGACCCGAGGATCCAGACCACACGGCGCGACCTGAACGAGGAACCACGCCCATGACCGCCACTGCCCTCGAACGCGCGGAGCGCCGCAAGGCCTGGGCCTTTGCCCTGCCGGCGCTTCTCTGGACGGGCTTCTTCTTCCTCGTGCCCTTCGTTTACATGGCCGCGATCAGCCTGTGGACGCGGCAGGGGCGGGAGATCGTCGCGACCTGGACGCTCGACAATTACATCGCCTTCTTCGAGAAGGCGCATCTCTTCAAGGGGCTGGTCGTCTCGCTGGAGATCACGGCGGCCGTCACCGTCATCTCCGTCCTGCTCGCCTATCCGCTCGCCTGGATCATCGCCGAGCGGGTGCCGAAGAAATGGCAGCGTTTTGCCCTCGTCATGGCGATCCTGCCCTTCTGGACCTCCTATGTCGTGCGCTCCTATTCCTGGCTGCTGGTGCTCTCCAAGGGCGGCGTCGTCAACCAGGCGCTTCTCGCCCTCGGCATCATCGCCGAGCCGCTGGAACTGTCGGCGAACCGCACCGGCACGATCATCGGCTTCGTGCATTTCTTCGTCATGCTGCTGACGCTGACGATCTATGCCAACCTCATCCAGCTTTCGCCGAACTATCGCCGCGCGGCGGCAGACCTTGGCGCGAACGCCTTCCAGACGTTCTGGCATGTCGTGCTGCCGCTGACGCTGCCGGGCATCATGGTCGGCGCCTTCCTCACCTTCGTCCTGTGCATCGGCGACTACATCACGCCGCAGATTCTCGGCGGCAACAACGAACTGGTCCTGCCGCAGGTCATCATGCTGCAGCTCGGCCGGCGGGCGGATTTCCCGATGGCGGCCGCGCTCTCGCTGGTGCTGATGGTCGTCGTCACGCTCGCCTACATCGCCTGCGCCCGCTGGCTGAAGATGGAGAGGACCTGACCATGCGGCATCTCACCACCGCGCTTGCCGCGCTCTATGCCGGCCTCCTCTATCTCTTCATCTTCCTGCCCGTCGTCGTGCTCGTGCTCTTCTCCTTCCAGGACGGCACGCTGCCCGTGCCGCCGCTGAACGGCCTGACGCTGCGCTGGTACGAGGCGGTCTTTTCCGACGGCAAGCTGATGGCCGCGCTCGGCAACTCGCTCGTCGTTGCCGTCGTCTCCTCGGCGATCGCCTGCCTGCTCGGCTTCCTCGCCGCCTATGCCTTCGCGCGCTACACGCTCCCCGCCTCCGCCCTCCTGCGCGGCCTCATCGTCGCGCCGATGACGGTGAGCACGCTGATCATCGGCCTCGGCCTGCTCTCGGTGCTGAACCTCACGGGCCTGCGCCTCTCGCTCGTCACGGTCGGCATCGGCCATGTGGTGATCAACCTGCCGCTCTGCTTTGCCATCATCTATGCCTCGATGGGCGGGCACCAGGTGAACATCGAGCGGGCGGCGCGCGATCTCGGCGCGCGGGACTGGCAGGTCATGCTGCTCGTCACGGCCCCCATGCTGCTGCCGTCGATCCTTGCGGCCTTCTTCCTCTCCGTCACCTTCAGTTGGGACGAGTTCATCGTCGCCTTCCTCCTGTCGCGCTTCGATGTGACGCTGCCGGTCGAGATCTGGAGCATGCTGCGCTCCGGCCTCGATCCCAGGACCAATGCCATCGGCTCCGTCGTCTTCCTCATCTCGGTCGCGTTCCTCATCGTCATGGAACTCGCCGTCTTCCGTAAAACCGGGAAATCCTCATGACCGCCGACGTCTCCATCCGCAATGCCACGAAGGTCTTCGGTGCTTTCCGCGCGCTCGACGATGTCTCGCTCGATATCGCCGCGGGCGAGTTCATCGTGCTGCTCGGCCCCTCCGGCTGCGGCAAGACGACCCTGCTGTCCATCCTCGGCGGCTTCGTCGAGCCGACGTCGGGCACGATCGCGATCGGCGGGCGCGACATGACGCATGTCTCCCCCGCGAAACGCCCGACGACCACCATGTTCCAGGATTATGCGCTCTTCCCGCATATGTGCCTGCGCGACAATGTCGGCTTCGGGCTTCGGATGCGCGGCATGGCGCGGGCCGAGCGGCACGAGAAGGCCTTCTCCTATCTCGACCTCGTCGGCCTCAGAGCCTCCTCGGCAAAAAAGCCGCACGAACTGTCGGGCGGCCAGCGGCAGCGCGTGGCGCTCGCCCGGGCGCTGGCGGTCGATCCCGACGTGCTGCTGCTCGACGAGCCGCTCGGCGCGCTCGACCTGAAGCTGCGCCGACAGATGCAGGACGAGTTGAAGGCCATCCAGAAGCGCGTCGGCACCACCTTCGTGCACGTCACCCACGACCAGGAGGAGGCGATGGCGATCGCCGACCGCATCGTCGTGATGAACAAGGGCCGCATCGAGGATGTCGGCACGCCCGCCTCGATCTACATGCGGCCGCGCTCGCTGTTTTCCGCCGGCTTCATGGGCGAGGTGAATTTCCTGCCCGCCAGGATGCGCGGCACGGCGGCAAACGAGGCCGAGGTGGAGACCGCCCTCGGCCGGGTCGCCCTGCCCGCGTCGGCCTTCGTGTCCGGCGTGCCGGCTGCAGGCCGCGACGTCACGCTCTGCATCCGCCCGGAACATTTCCGCGGTGCCGGCGCATCGGTGCCGACCGTCTCGCTCGGGCGCGGCCGCATCACCGGCAGCGCCTTCTTCGGCACGCATCACCGCTGCCATGTCGCGGCGGACGGCACGGTGCTCACCGCCCACCTGCCGCAGACGGACAATCCGGAGGTCGGCACGGAGCTTGACCTTCGGCTGAAGGCGGATAGCATCGTCGTGCTTCAGGACGGAGCGGGAGTTTGAGGATCACATGCAGCGCATCCGCCCGGAGGATTGGTACAGCGTGCGTCGCCTCGACGACGGCGTGACCGCGATAAGCGAGCCCTATATCCAGGAATTCTACCGCTGCAATGTCTGGCATGTGCGCGGCCGCGACCGGGACATGCTGGTCGACAGCGGCATGGGCGTCGTCTCCTTGCGCGAATGGGTGCCCCTCGTCACCGAGCGCGACCTGATCGCAGTGGCGAGCCACACGCATTTCGACCATATCGGCTGCCATCACGAATTCGAGTGCCGGGCCGTGCACGCCGCCGAGGCCGATCTCCTCGCCGATCCGACGCGACAGAACACGCTCGCAGACCCCTATGTCACCGACGAGATCTTCGATGCGCTGCCGCCCGAGCCCTATTGCTCGCAGTGCTACGCGGTGAAGAAGGCGCCGGCGACGCGCATCTTGGAGGACGGCGACGTCATCGATCTCGGCGACCGGCGGTTCGAGGTCATCCACACGCCGGGCCACTCCCCGGGTGGTATTGCGCTCTATGAGAAGGCGACCGAAATTCTCTTCTCGGGCGACATCGTCTACGATGGCCCGCTGATCGAGGATACCTACCATTCCGACGCGGCGGACTATCTCGCCTCGATGGAGCGCCTCCTGACCCTGCCGGTGCGGCTGGTGCATGGCGGCCATTTTCCAAGTTTCGGTGGCGATCGCTACCGCCAGCTCATCCGGGGCTGGCTCGATGAAAAACAGAAGTGACGGGAGAAAAGCATGCTCGACAAGCGCAAGTTCTACATCGACGGCCAGTGGGTGGACCCGCTGAAGCCCAACGACCTTCCGGTGATCAACCCGGCGACGGAACAGCCGATCGCGGTCATCTCCATGGGCACCGCCGCCGATATCGACCGCGCCGTTGCCGCTGCCAAGAAGGCTTTCGCGACCTACAGCCAGACCAGCGTCGAGGAGCGCCTGGCGCTGCTCGAAAAGCTGCTGGACATCTACAAGCGCCGCTATGAGGAGATGGCGCGCACCATCACGCTGGAGCTGGGTGCGCCGATCACCATGAGCACCGAGCAGCAGGCCGATGTCGGCGTCGGCCACCTGCAGGGCTTCATCGACGGGCTGAAGCGGCTGAAGAGCCGCGAGGTGCTGGCGAATGGCGACGTGGTGCGCCGCGAGCCGATCGGCGTCTGCGGCCTCATCACGCCGTGGAACTGGCCGATCAACCAGATCGCGCTGAAGGTGGTGCCGGCGCTGGCGACGGGCTCGACCTGCGTGCTGAAACCGTCCGAATTCACCCCGCTCAACGCCCTTCTCTATGCGGAGATGGTGCATGAGGCGGGCTTCCCGGCTGGCACGTTCAACCTCGTCAACGGTGACGGCCCCGAATGCGGCGCGGCGCTTTCCAGGCACAAGGACGTCGACATGATGTCGTTTACCGGCTCCACCCGCGCCGGCATCGCCGTCAGCAAGGATGCGGCCGACACGGTCAAGCGCGTGACGCTGGAGCTCGGCGGCAAGTCGCCGAACCTCGTCTTCGCCGATGCGGACCTCGAAGACCGCGTCGCCGGCAGCGTGCGCGAATGCTTCAACAATTCCGGCCAGTCCTGTGACGCGCCGACCCGCATGCTGGTCGAGCGCTCGGTCTACGACAAGGTGGTCGAGATCGCCGAGCGTACGGGGAAGGAAGCCACCGTCGGCAATCCGGAGGAAGAAGGCGAGCATATCGGCCCGCTCGTCTCGCATATCCAGTTCGGCCGCGTGCAGGCGCTGATCGAGGCGGGCGTGGCCGAGGGCGCGCGCGTGCTGGTCGGCGGTCCGGGCAAGCCGGAGGGCTTTGAGACCGGCTACTTCGTCAAGCCGACGATCTTCGCCGACGTCAACAACGACATGCGCATCGCGCGCGAGGAGGTGTTCGGCCCGGTGCTCTCGATCATCCCCTTCGACACGGAAGAAGAGGCGATCGCGATCGCCAACGACACCGCCTACGGCCTTGCCGCCTATCTGCAGACCGGCGATCCGGAGCGTGCCGAGCGCGTCGCCGCCCGTCTTCGCGCCGGCATGGTGCACATCAACGGGGGCCGCACCGCTACGGCAGCCCGTTCGGCGGCTACAAGCAGTCCGGCAACGGCCGCGAGGGCGGTCTCTTCGGCCTGGAGGATTTCCTCGAGGTGAAGACCGTGCACCGGCCGGACGCGGCCTGAGGCGCGAGGCGGCGCCCACAAAGAAAGACGTCATCCTCGGGCTTGACCCGAGGATCCACCGGCGTGACCGGAGCGTGGATGGTCGGGTCAAGCCCGACCATGACGGAGGAGAGGCTGGGTGAGTGTTGCCGGCGGAGAGAGCGGGTAGCTTTGGCAGTTTTTTGGGGGGGCGGGGTGCCGAAAGGGCGTCGCCTTTTCACATGCCCCAAACTTTTCCTCTAAATTAGAGCTGCCCGGCTGGTTGAAGCGGGGACGGTCTGATAGCTCGCTGCGACACCTGATATCCGGACTTTTGCCTTGTCGCCGATTACCGCCTCCCCGAAAAGCCGCCTTGCCGTGATCGCCCTCCTCGCCGGCGGGGTCGCCATCGGCGGTTCGCCGATCTTCGTGCGCCTCTCCGAAATCGGGCCGATGGCGACGGCGTTCTGGCGCGTCGCGCTGGCCCTGCTGCCGTTCCTTCTGCTCTGGCGGGCGACGAAGCAGGGCGAAGAGCGGCCGCGGGGCCGCGCGACCACTTCTTCCTGCTGCTGCCGGGCGTGTTCCTCGCCGCCGACCTTGCCGCCTGGCACCTGTCGCTGCACATGACCTCCGTCGCCAATGCGACGCTCCTGGCCAATCTCGCGCCGGTCTTCGTGACGCTCGGCTCCTGGCTGCTCTTCCGCACGCGCATCACGCCGGTCTTCCTGGCGGGCCTCGGGCTGGCGCTGATCGGCGTGCTCGTCCTGAAGGGCGGGCCGTCGGCGCTTGGCGGCGGGCAGCTCGCCGGCGATGCCACGTCCATCGTCGCGGCCTTCTTCTACGCCTGCTACATGCTGTCGCTCGGCCATGTCCGCTCGCGGTTCTCCACGCTGCGCATCATGGTCTGGACGACCCTTTCCGCGGTTATCTGCATCCTGCCGGTCGCTGTGTTCTTCGAGGTCGACATGGTGCCTGCCACGCTTTTCGGCTGGGCGATGCTGCTCGGCCTTGCCTTCATCAGCCATGTCGGCGGGCAGGGCCTCGTCACCTATGCGCTCGCCTATCTCCCGACGGCCTTTTCCTCGCTGACGCTGCTGCTGCAGCCGGTGGTCGCCGCCATCCTCGCCTGGATCCTGCTCGCCGAGCCCGTCGGCGCGATGCAGGCGGTCGGCGGGCGATCGTGCTTGCCGGCATCCTCGTCGCTCGCCGCGGATAGCGTTCGGCCTCCGGCCTGTCCGGTAACCGGATATGGTTAGTGATTGTGCCGCGGCGGCGTCTCGGCGATCCCGCGGAAGTCGGCCGCGCCGTCGATGACCGCGCCGTCCGAGAGCTGGGTGACGGTCCTGCGGTAGATCCGCTGCCAGGGCGTCGCATCGGCCGGCACCGGCGGAATGCCGTCCGCCTTGCGCCGTTCGATCTCCGCCGCCTCCACCAGCATGTCGCACCGCCCCTGCGTGAGGTCGATGCGGATGACGTCGCCGGTACGCAGGAAGGCGAGACCGCCGCCGGCGGCGCTTTCCGGTGAGGCGTTGAGGATCGACGGGCTGTCGGCCGTGCCGGACTGGCGCCCGTCGCCGATCGTCGGCAGGCTGGTGATGCCGCGCTTGAGCAGGTGGTCCGGCGGCTGCATGTTGACCACCTCGGCCGAGCCCGGCCAGCCGAGCGGGCCCGCGCCGCGGATGACGAGGATGGTGCGCTCGTCAATGCCGAGCGCCGGATCGTTGATGCGCCTGTGGTAGTCCTCCGAGCCGTCGAAGACGACCGCCCTCCCTCGAAGATGCCCTCGCGGCCCGGCTCGCTCAGGTAGCGCGCGCGGAATTCCTGCGAGATGACCGAGGTCTTCATGATGGCGAAGTCGAAGAGATTGCCCTTCAGGACGAGGAAGCCCGCCCGCTCCTTCAGCGGTTCGCCATAGGGCGGATGACCTCGCGGTCGCTGGCCCGCGCCCTTCGAGGTTTTCCGCCATGCTGCGCCCCGTCACGGTCGGACAGTCGCCATCGAGCTTTCCGGCATCGAGCAGCTCGCGCATGATCGCCGGCACGCCGCCGGCCCGATGGAAGCGTTCGCCGAGGAAGCGGCCGGCCGGCTGCACGTCGGCAAGCAGCGGGATGTCGTAGCCGTGCACCTGCCAGTCCTCGGGTTCCAGCTCCACGCCGGCATGTTTCGCCATGGCCATCAGATGCGGCTGGGCGTTGGTCGAGCCGCCGATGGCCGAGTTGACGCGGATCGCGTTGAGGAAGGCCTTCCGCGTCAGGATCGACGAGGGCGGATATCCTCCAGCACGAGCTCCACCGCGCGCCGGCCGGTGCGATAGGCCATCTGCCGCGCTCGCGATAGGCGGCGGGAATGGCCGCGCAGCCGGTCAGCGACATGCCGAGCGCCTCGGCGAGCGCGTTCATCGTCGAGGCGGTGCCCATTGTGTTGCAATGGCCGATGGAGGGCGCCGAATCCATCGCCGACTGCAGGAATTCCTCCTCGTCGATCGTGCCGGCGGCGAGCTTACGGCGCGCGCGCCAGATCACCGTGCCGGAACCGACGAGGTCGCCCTCGTGCCAGCCGTCGAGCATCGGCCCGCCGGAGAGCACGATGGCGGGAATATCGACCGTGGAGGCGGCCATCAGTGCGAGGGCGTGGTCTTGTCGCAACCCGTGTCAGGACGACGCCGTCGAGCGGGTAGCCGTAGAGGATCTCGACGAGGCCGAGATAGGCGAGGTTGCGGTCGAGTGCCGCCGTCGCCGCTTGCAGTTCTCGAAGATCGGATGGGTCGGAAATTCGATCGGGATGCCGCCGGCATCGCGGATGCCGTCGCGCACGCGCCGGCGAGTTCGACATGGTGGCGGTTGCAGGGCGTCAGGTCGCTGCCGCTCTGGGCGATGCCGATCACCGCTTGCGGACCGCAGCTCCTCCGGCGTGATGCCGTAGTTCATGAAGCGCTCGAGATAGAGCGCCGCATGTCGACATGCTCGCGGTTGTCGAACCAGTCCTGAGAACGCAGCCGCCGTTTGCCCGTCTTTTCGTCCGTCATGAAATGAACCTCGTCAAGAATATCGAGCCGCACTCTTCCACCGCCGCGTCGTGCAATCAACCGGCCGGCGATGCAGTGCGTTGCTTTATGCAGCTATCAATATTGCTGACTGGATCGGCCGGGCGGAATGTGTCACAGCCCTTCCATCTCAGTTCCCGGTTTTCCGCCATGACCGACATCACGCCTCTCCCCCGCCACGGGCACCGCCCGCCTCGGCGTGCTCCTGATGCTGCTCGGCATGGTGATGTTCTCGCTGAACGACGTGCTCGGCAAATGGCTCGTCGCGACCTATTCGTCGGCCAGCTCATGCTGATCCGCAGCCTCGCCGCGATGGTGGTGCTCGCGCCGTCTTCTGGAAGGTCGCTGGCGGCGGCTGATCGACGTGGAGCGGCCGAAGCTGCATCTCCTGCGGTCCGGCCTCTTTCGCCTTCGAGGCCTCCGCTTCTACTTCGCGTCGCCTACATGCCGCTTGCCGACGCCATGACCTACTGGCTCGCCGCGCCGATCTACGTCGCCGCCATGTCGCCGCTGCTGCTCGGCGAGAAAGGTGGCTGGCGGCGCTGGACGGCGATCATCGTCGGCTTCGTCGGCGTGGTGATCGCGCTGGAGCCGTCGAAGGACACGTTCACCCTGCCGGCCTCATCGCGCTTGCCGGCAGCCTCGCCTTCAGCTTCGCCATGGTGCTCGGCGCACGCTGCGCGCGGCGCCGGACACGACGCTGGTCTTCTGGCAGGTGGCGGCGCGGCGATCTTCGCCGGCGTCTGGTGCCTTGCCGACCCGGCCGGCTGGGCGCCGGTCAGCGGCGTCGATTTCGGCCTCCTCAGCCTGCTCGGCATCGTGCGATGGGCGCGCATATGCTGGTCAACCGCTCGCTGAAGCTGGCGGATGCGGCAACCGTCGTGCCGCTGCAATACTCGCTGCTGCTCTGGGCCGTCATCTTCGGCTGGATGTTCTTCGGCGATGCGCCGCGCCGGCCATGCTGGTCGGCGCGGCTTCATCGTCGCCTCGGGCCTCTTCATCTTCTTCCGCGAGCAGCAGTTGAAGCGCCGCGGCCGCGCCTGAGCGGCCGGCCCGTCACAGCGGCAGTTCCGTGTGTATTTTCACGCTCTTCAGCGCGAAATGCGAGGAGGAGTTGGCCACCGCCTCATGCGTCAGGATCGCCTGCATCAGCAATTGTTCGTAGTCCCGCACGTCCTTGACCACGACGCGGATCAGGTAGTCCCATTCGCCGGACATGGAATAACATTCCAGCACCTCCTCATGGGTTCTGCACGAAGCGCTCGAAATCGCGCCGGGCCCCGGATCGTGCGATTTCATGCGCACCTGGCAGAAGACGTTGAGGCCGCGGCGATGCGGTCGGGATCGAGCAGCCGCACGGTCGGGCCGAGCACGCCGGCTTCCTCCAGCGCCTTGATGCGCGCCAGCAGGAGGCGCTGGAGGCGCCCACCTCTTCGGCGAGCGCCGCATGGCTGATGTCGCCTCGCCGCTGCAGCACCTTGAGGATCTCTTGTCGATGGCGTCTAGATGAATGGAATTCATCGAAAATCCCATGAATGTGATGAGTATGTTTCATTCCTATCGCAAAACACCGCCTGTTTGAAACGATTTTTCGGCTGAGGCGGCCTATACTTTCCACCACTATATATCTGCGGGAGGAAACCATGGCGCAGGTCGCACTCAAAACCGTCGTCAGGTCCGCTGCCAGGAATGCGCCGGATGATACCGTCGACTGGAAGCGCATCGCCTATCTCGTGCATCTGTCGCGCGCGCTCGACGAGATGGAGGAAACCCGCCTCGTGCCGGAAAGGAAGGTGCTCTACCAGTTTTCCGCGCGCGGCCACGACATGGCGCAGATCATGCTCGGCTGTCTCCTGACCGACCGGCATGACGCGACCTGCGGCTATTATCGCTCCCGCCGCTGCTGCTGTCGCTCGGCGTCGATCCGCGGATGCGCTCGGTTCCGCCATGGGCCGGGCCGGTGGCTATTCCGACGGGCGCGACATCGGCGTCGTCTTCAACCATCCGAACCGCGACGGCGCCTCCGCCCTGCCGATGTGCGGTGGCGTCGGGCGCAGTATACGCCGACGGCGGGCTGGGCGCAGGCGGTGAAATATTATGCCGAGACGCTGGGCAAGGCGGACTACGAACGGAGCAATCGCCGTGGTGCTCGGCGGCGACGCTCGGTCGCCTCGAACGGCTTCTGGTCGGCGCTGACCATCGCCACCACGCAGACCCTGCGATGCTGTTCTACCATCGAGGACAACGGCTACGGAATCTCCGTTCCCTCGACGATCCAGACGCCCGGCGGCAATATCGCGGCCAACCTTTCCGGCTGGCAGAACCTGACGATCTTCGAGGGCGACGGCACCGATCGGCCGCCGCCGCACGGCTGACCGCCGCTGCGGTCGAGCATGTGCGCGAGGCGCGCGCGGCCCGCGCTGCTGCGCCTTACCCGTGCCGCGCCTTCAGGGCACAGTTTCCAGGATACGCAAGCCTACAAGAGCGAGGCGGTCGTGCGCAGCGAATGGGCGCGGGACCCGTTGCCGCGCCTGAAGGACCATATCGTGCCGGCCGTGCTCAGCGAGGCGGAATGGGGGCGGCCGATGCGGATGCAAGAGCGGCGGCGGAAACCGCGCGCATCGCCGCCGAGGCACGCCCGGCGGCCGTTCCCGAGACGGTGACGCGGCAATGTCTTCTTCGAGGGCGAGGTGCAGGTGATGGGCGGGCAGGTGCGCCATGGCTATACGCCGCCGCAAAACACCGCAGTGGCGGCATCGGAAGGCCAGCGCATCAACATGGTCACGGCCATCCGCCGCACGCTCGACCACGAGCTTTCGATCAACGAGCGCGTCGTGCTGTTCGGCGAGGATATCGGCCCCAAGGGTGGCGTGCATGCGGTCACGCTCGGCCTCCAGGAAAAGTTCGGCGCGCGCGGGTGTTCGATACGTCGCTGTCGGAGGAAGGCATCGTCGGCCGGGCGGTGGGCATGGCGCTGGCGGGGCTGATGCCGGTCCCGGAGATCCAGTTCCGCAATATGCCGAGCCCGCCACCGAGCAGATCAACGATTGCGGCACGATCCGCTGGCGCACCAACAACCGCTTTGCTGCGCCGATGGTGCTGCGCATGCCCGGCGGCTATTTCAAATGCGGCGACCCTGGCACAGCAGACGAACGAGGTGGCCTTCGTGCACCAACCGGGCTGGAAGGTGGCGGTCCCCTCCAATGCCGCCGATGCGGTCGGCTGCTGCGCACCGGCCTTCGCGGCAACGATCCGGTGATCTTCTTCGAGCACCGCGCCATGCTGGACATGCCTGGGCGCGGCGGCCCTATCCGGGCGACGATTTCGCACTGCCCTTTCGGCAAGGCGAGTTTTCACGCGCCGCGGCGAGGCGATCACGCTCGTCACCTGGGGCGCATGGTGCATCGCTGCGAGGACGCGGCGGAGGACATTTCCGCCGATGTCATCGACCTGCGCACCCTGATGCCGTGGGACAGGGAGGCCGTGCTGTCCTCCGTCCGGCGCACGCGCCGCTGCCTCATCGTGCACGAGGATCTCGGCACCGCCGGCTTTCGGCGCGGAGATCGCCGCCGTCGTCCGCCGACGAGGCCTTCATGGATCTCGATGCGCCCGTCTCGCGGCTGACGATGCCGGACATACCGAGCCCGCACAATCCCGTCCTGCTCGACTGGGCGGTGCCTTCGCGGGGCGGATCCGGGCCAAGATCGATGCCCTGCTGGAGTTTCTGAACGATGGCGGGGGTGATGATCGACGTTCTCGCGCGCCTGCGAGCAGGAAGGCACCAAGGCGGTCGTGCGCAACTGGCTGAAGGCGGTGGGCGAGAGGTGGCGCCCGACGATCCGCTCGTGGAGCTCGAAACCGACAAGGTGACGCAGGAGATCCCCGCGCCCGTTGCCGGCATCCTCAGCGAGATCCTGATGCAGGGCGGCGAAAAGGCCGAACCCGGCGCCGTGCTCGGCCGGATCCGGCAGGAAGAGGCCGGTGCCTCCGAACCCGTTGTCGCTGCCGCCCGGCCGGAACCCGGGAAGATGCCGGCGGCCGCGGACCATTGTTCACCGGCCGTGCGGCGCGCGGCGGAGGAATACGGCATCGACCCTGCGACGGTAGACGGCTCCGGCAAGGGCGGGCGGGTGACGCGGGCCGACATGGATGCCGCGCATGAGGCGGGGCGCGGGCGCGGCCTTCGCCGGCGCCTGTCCAGCCGGAGACGCCGCCTGTCGAAGGGCGCTCGCGGGCGATCCGG
>NZ_CP015738.1:0-445803 GCF_001652565.1 Shinella sp. HZN7
GGTGCTGGGGATGCCCACCATCACCAGCACGCTGTTGATGACCACGACGAGGAGAACACCCAGGATCGTGCCGAGCACCGTTCCGGTCCCGCCGGTGATCCGCGCGCCGCCGAGGACGACGGCGGCGATGACGTTGATCTCGGTGCCGACGAGGTCGAAGGGGTTGGCCTGGCGGTTTGCGCAGACATGGATGATGCCTGCGAGACCGGCCAGCGCGCCGGCATAGCCGAACAGGAAGACGTGAACGGTGCGCAGGTTGTAACCGAGGCGTTCTGCGACATTGGCATTGCCGCCGACCGCGAAGATCGCGCGGCCCATCAGCGTCCGGTTCAGCATCCACCAGGTGACGATGGCAGCGATCGGCAGGACGAGAAAGTAGAAGGGCAGGGTCACCGTCGCGCCGTTGGCGGTCTCGAACTGGAACAAGGGCATCCGGCCGAACGCGCCCATCTGCGGGGGAAGCGACATGATCCAGACCGTGCCGATGAAGGACAGCAGGAAGCCGCGGAACAGGTACTGGGTGCCGATGGTGACGATCAGGGACGGCACGCGGAGGTGATGGACAAGCAGACCATTGATAACGCCGAGCAGCATTCCGCCGCCCATGGCGACGACCACGATCAGCGCCATGGGCATGCCGGGAAAGACATTGAGGACGAGAACCGTCAGCGAATACATGGTGAAGGCGGCGATCGCCGTGAACGAGACGTCGATACCGCCCGCAGCAAGGATGATGAAGACGCCGAGCGCGAACAGGCCCATGACCACGCTCGCCCGACCGATGTCGATCAAGGTCGAGGGCTGGAGGAAAGCAGGATTGGCGATCGAGACCGCAACGCAGATCGCGACGAGAAGCGCGAACGTAATGGTCTCCGGCCGCCTGCGGACAAGCTCGCCAAAGCTGAAGGGCCGGGGCTGTGCCAGGCTCTCCTGGAGTTCTTCGATCCGGGACGCATTCATTGGACGGTCTCCGTCTTGGACGTCAGCATGGCCTGGTAGAGCTGATCTTCACTCGTTTTCTCACCCTCGAATTCGGCGACGATGCGCCCATTGTTCATTACCAGGATGCGGTCGGCGTTCTGCAGCAGTTCGGGAAGGTCATCGCTGACGATGACAAGTGCCATGCCGTCTTCCGCGAGCGACTGGATCGCGCGATAAATTGTGTCCTTCGACCCGACATCGACGCCGACGGTCGGTCCGTGCAGCACCAGCAGCTTCGGTGCGATGCTCAGCCAGCGGCCGATCAGAACGCGCTGCTGGTTGCCGCCCGACAACGACCCGACCGGGAGGTCGAGATCCTTGGTGTTCAGGCGCATCTCCTCGGATATTCGGGCTGCGAGCCTGCGACCCTTCTCCTTGTCGATCACGCCGAAAGCGTTGCAGAGCTGCCGGACGACCAGCGCGATCTCGTTCTCGAAGATGGATTTGTCCAGGAACAGGCCTTCGGCAAGCCTGTCTTCCGGGACATAGCCGATGCCGTGGGCGATCGCGTCGGCGGGGCTGCGGACAGCGAGCGTCGTGCCGTCGAGCGTGATCGAGCCCGCAGTGGCGGGAGCCACGCCCGTCAGCGCCTGGGCGAGTTCGTTCCTTCCGGAATCCGCAAGGCCCGTGATGCCCAGGATTTCGCCGCGCCCGAGCGAAAAGCTGACCTCCTTGACGCCCGGGGAGGCGAGGCCCTCGACACGGAGCAGCTCGGACCCTGATGGCGTCCCGGTTCGATAGCGTTCCGAACCGATGGAGCGGCCCGTCATCAGCTCGGAGAGCGCCTTCTTGCTGTATTGCTCGATCGGCCCCTTCGCCACGCACTGGCCATCGCGGAACACAATCGCATGCCCGCCGATGCGGTAGCACTCATCGAGCTTATGGGTGACGAAGAGGACAGCGACGTTTTCGGAGCGAAGGCGCCCGACGACGCGGACCAGGTTGTCGACCTCTCGCCGGGTCAGCGAGGTCGTCGGCTCGTCCATGATGACGAGCCTGGCGCGGGTCGCGATGGCGCGTGCGATCGCGACCAGTTGCCGGGCGGCCAGCGGCAGGTCGGATACAATGGTGTTGAGGAAGGCACGGTCGGTGGGCAGCCCCACCGTGGCGAGCGCTTTCTCGGAGGTTTGCCGCAGGCGCGCACGGTCGAACAACCGAACGAGCCGGCCCTTGGAGCGGACCAGTTGCTCGCTGAGCGCCACGTTCTCCGCGACGGTCAGGTTGGGGATCAGCGACAGGTCCTGATAGACGGTCTCTATCCCGGCACTCAGCGACTGGATCGGGCTGAGCGCGGTGAACCGCTCGCCGTCGAGCATGATTTCGCCGTCGCTTGGATCGAGCGCGCCGGACATGATCTTGATGACGGTGCTCTTGCCGCAGCCGTTCTCACCGAGGAGGTGATAGGCCTCGCCGAGATCGAGCGTGAGATCGATGCCGCGCAGCGCGTTCACGCCGCCGAACCATTTCCGGATGTTCTTGAGTTCGAGGAACGGAGCAGAGCGCTGCTCACGACTTGCTGTTACCGACACGCCGCAATCCCTGTTGAGTATTCAGACGGCCGCTTCAAGCGCGGCATGATCGGCCGGAGCGTGAACGCTCCGGCCGACCGATCCCTGGAGGATGGTCAGAACAGGTGTTCCTTGTAGGTCGCCTTGTCGGCGAGAACCATGCCGTTGCCGATGATCAGCAGGCCCTCGCCGGCACCCTTCTTGACGGTGACCTTTTCGTATCCGGGAACGCCGAGGTCCATGCCGTCGGTGACGTCCTTCTTCTCCAACAGCAGCTTGGCGACCGCATTCATGGCCATGCCGGCCTTTTGCGGGTCCCAGAAGCCGATCGCGGTGATCGCGCCGGATTCGAGCAGGTCGGCGGACGGGTTCGGCAGGCCGGTGCCGACGAGGCAGACCTTGCCGGTCAGGCCCGCTTCGTCGATCGCACGGCCGACGCCGAGCACGTCGTTGCCGGCCGAGGTCTGGAAACCCTTGATGTCGGGGTGCTTGCGCAGGATTTCCTTGGCCTTTTCATAGGTCGCATTGGCATCGTCGAAGGATTCATTGTTGGGATCGACGAGCACCATGTCGGGATGCTGCTTGGCGTTGTTCTCGCCGGCCGTGACCCACTGGATATGGGTACGGCTGCCGAGCGAGCCGACGAAGGTCGTCCACTTGCCCGCGTTGCCCATGCATTCGGCCAGACGCGCATTCAGCGCCGCGCCGTAGTCGTCATTGTCGAAGGCCTCGACATCGGCATGGGTGTTGGTCTGGTTGTCGGCTTCATGGGTCACGACGACGATGCCGCGCTCCATGGCGCGCTTGAACGTTCCCTCGAGCACTGCGGGATCCATGGGAACCACGGCCAGAGCGTTGACGCCCTTGGCGATTAGGTCCTGGACGATCTGGAGCTGTTGCGCGGAGTCGGCGGTTGCCGGACCGGTCTGGCTGGCCGAAACGTCCGGGTTGGCTTCCTGGAACGCCTTCACGCCGGTCTCCAGGCGATCGAACCACGGAATGCCGCTGATTTTGACCACGGTGGCGATGACGGGCTTTTCCTGCGCCACCAGCGCACCGACGGAGCCTGTCAGCATTGCTGCGGCCATGGCCGTGCATGCCAGCATTTTCTTGGACATAGTCTTCATGCTTTCCTCCACAACATGTTCCCTCCAATGATCACTTCGGCGCCTGAGGGATTGGCAACGAAGGGTTTTTCCTGGATCCTCCCGGGAACAGGAAGCTGACGACGTCGTAACGGCCGACCGCAAGGAAGGTGAGCAGCAGCAGTCCCCAGGCGAAGTCGCGTACGAAATTGGAAAGGCCGCCGAAATTGAGCAGGCTGGACATCAGTTGCAGGGCGACCGCGCTGAGCACGACGCAGATGACCCGGCCGTAACCGCCCTCCGGCTTCACGCCCGCCATGACCGCGATCAGGATCGCGATCAGCAGGTAGGAGCTGCCGTAGTCGTATTTGACGTTGACGTTGCGCGCCGCGATGATGACGCCGGCAAGGCCGGACAGGGTTCCACTGATCGCGTAGGTCGCAACCAGGACGCCCGTTTTCGGAAATCCCGCAAAAACCGCCGCCTTTGGGTTGGTGCCCATCAGCATCAGCCAGAGGCCATAGGGCGTGAACTTGAGCGCCGCCGCGATCGCCGCCGCCGCGGCAATGAAAAGCAGGAAACTGATCGGCACTTCGAACAGCATATCGTTGCCGATGCTGGAGAGCAGCGCCGGGCTGCCGACCATCACTGCCTTGCCGCCAGACACAACGACCGCGAGGCCCATGAACGCCATCTGGGTGCCGAGCGTGCAGAGGATGGGCGTGATATCGAGCTTGGAAATCAGGACGCCGTTGATGATGCCGCCGAGGAAGCCGATCCCGATGGCCCCGACAATGAAAGCGACGCTGAAGGCGGCCTCTGCCTCGCCTGCGGACAGGAACGAAGACACGACGACGGCGGACAGGACGCCGGAGAGATTGGCGAGCGCAATGCCGGACAGGTCTATGCCGCCATTGCCTGCGCACATGGCGAGCATGACGCCGATGGCCAGAAGCCCGATCTCGGGCAACTGGCTGGCCATGGATTGGAGGTTGAAGATCGACAGGAACGAACCGCCCGAGATCATCGCTCCCGCGACGAGCAACAGGCCGTTGATGGCCAAAAGCATAATAAGCTGACCGCCGGTTCCTCGCATGGCCTCCCCTCCATGTTTAGTAAACAAACTTTCGCTTTAGTAAAAGGTAGCAAAGGTACTCGGTCTCTGCAAGCGGGATTTGCGGCGCTTTTTAGTTGCGATTTCGCATGATTTGTCTTACCCCTCACAAAAAGTGCCGGTCATGTTTACTAAACGTGTTCGCACCTGCAGCATTCGAGAGCGCCAAACGGGGATCGTATGAAGGGGAAGACAAATCCAACAATCCGCGATATTGCGACCGCCGCCGGCGTATCCCCTGCCACAGTTTCGCTTGTCCTGAACGGCAAGGGCGAAATCTCGGGTGAAACGCGCGCCCGGGTGTTGGAAGCGGTGGCGGCCCTGAAGTATGTGCCGCGCGCCTCCAGGGGCAGCGCGGAACCGGGCGAGACGATCCGCTTCCTCAAGATCGCCAAGCACGGCCATACCGTGAACCGCGACCACAGCGTTTTCATCTCCGACTATATCGATGGCATGTCAGCCGAAGCGACACGGCGGAACTACACGCTGGAAGTCGTGAGCTTCGAGGGGCAGCCCATCACCGCGGTTGCAGAATCGCTGGCCGGGGCGCCCATATCCGGCGTCATCGCGCTCGGCACCGAGCTCTCCGAGGCTGACATCAGGCTGATCCAGGGACTGGGCCTTCCCACTGTCTTTATCGATACGTTCTACGACGTGCTCGACGCGAACTTCGTGGACATGAACAACGAGGACGCCGTCTACAAGGTCCTGGCCCGCTTCAAGCAGCAGGGGTATGAGCGCGTCGGCTTCGTCGCATCGCATGTCGATACCACCAATTTCCGGCTGAGACGGGATGCGTTCTTCAAGAATATGGCGCGCCTCGGGCTCAAGGCCCGCGAGCAGGATGTGCTCTCGGTCGAATCGACCTATGACGGCGCCTATGTCGATACCCATGCCCTGCTCGAAGGCGGGCTCGACCTTGCCGAATGCTATTTCTGCACCAACGACATCATCGCCTACGGCTTTATCCGGGCGCTACGGGAATTCGGGGTCAGCATTCCTGACGACGTCTCGATCATCGGCTTCGACAACCTGCCGCAAAGCGCCAACATGGATCCCGGCCTGACCACGATCGAAGTCTCCAAACGCAAGATCGGTTATCTCGCCGTCACCGTGCTCGATGACCTCATCGGCGCGAACGAGCCCCAGCCGCCTGTGAAAATCCTCGTGGGAGCCGACCTCATCCTGCGGGCGAGCCATGAAAAGGGTGCGGCGCGGACCGTGCACCGGCGCGGCGCGAAGGCTGCGGCTGAAAGCGTCACGGCGGAGTGACGCGCGGAGACCGCCGAAACGGAATCTCGATGTGGCTGCCGGCCTCTGTTGATCAATTCTTCAAATCCACGATGGGAGGAAACCATGGAATACAGGACGCTTGGACGCTCGGGCCTGAAAGTCTCGGCCATCGCGATGGGGACGTTCTCTTTCGGTGGCGTCGGTGCCTTTGCGAGGATCGCAAATCACGGCGTCAAGGAGGCCCGGCGTCTCGTCGACACCTGCATCGATGGCGGCGTGAACCTGTTCGACACCGCCAACATGTATTCCCTCGGGCGCTCCGAGGAAATCCTCGGTGAAGCCCTTGGCGACAAGCGCAACGACGTTCTGATCTCGTCCAAGGCGCGGATGAAGATAGGCGAGGGTCCAAACGACGAGGGCGTGTCGCGCTATCACCTGATCCGCGAATGCGAACGCAGCCTCAAGCGCCTGCAGCGGGATCATATCGACATCTATTTCATGCATGAATGGGATGGAACGACGCCGCTCGACGAGATGCTGTCCGCCCTCGACACGCTTCAGCGGCAGGGCAAGATCCGGTACATCGGATGCTCGAACTATTCGGGTTGGCATGTCATGAAGTCGCTCCACGTCGCGGAGATGAAGAACCTGCCGCGCTTCGTCACCCAGCAGATCCACTACACGCTCGAAGCGCGCGAGGCGGAATACGAACTTCTGCCGATATCCGTCGAGGAGGGGCTCGGCGTCATGGTCTGGAGCCCGATGGCCGCCGGACTGCTCTCCGGTGCCCATAGCCGCGGCCATACGCCCCCCGATTCACGCCAGGCGCGCGGCTGGACCGAACCGCCGATCCGCGACGAGGATCGCCTCTGGGCCATCGTCGACGTCCTCAAGGCCATCGCCGCCGAACGCGGCGTCAGCGCCGCGCAGATCAACCTCGCCTGGACGCTCAGCCGCCCCGCCGTGTCGACCCTCGTGGTCGGCGGGACCAGCGAGCAGCAGTTCAAGGACAATATCGCGGCGGTCGGCATCACGTTGACGCCGGAGGAGCTCGGCCGGCTCAATGCCGTCAGCCGCCTGCCCTACCTTTATCCCTATTGGCATCAGCACAATTTTGCGCGGGGCCGCTTCTCTCCAGGGGACTGGGCGTTGCATGTGAACTATGAGGACCTTGGGCAGATTTGATCCGGCGGCGCTGGATGTGGCATCGGGCCTGAACCACGTCTTCGCGCCGTCGCTCCGGCCGGAAAGGCCGGTGGAGGCTTTTCCCGGGAACTGACGTTCCTCCAAGGCGGGTTTCCAGGCCCGCGCTACTCGCCTTTGCTGGAAAGCAATTCGTCGAGCTGTTCCATCTGCTCCGGCAGTGCGGCCGCCGAGCCCTGTAGCGCTTCCTCAAGTGCCTCCCTGGACGGATAGACTTCTTGGAAATTCAGCAGCGTCTTTCCGCCCTGGTCCTCGAAGGTCACGGTCGTAACCGCGCCCTCCTGGCCCTCGTCATTGGTCCAGACGATGCGCTCGTTCGGCACCACCTCGAGATACTTGCCGTAGAAGGCCATGGTGTCCGAACCGCCGAAGCCGAATTCCAGCCGATACCTTCCGCCGGTACGGACGTCCATGTCGCACGATACGAGCGAAACGCCGGATACCGATTTTGGCATCCACCAGCGCTGGAACAGCTCGGGCTGGCTCCATGCCCTGTAAACCGTGCTCGGCGGCGCATCGAATGTCCGTGTTACGACGATTTCTCGGTCCCCTCCGCGCTCGACTGACGTGCGGTTCTGCGCACTACCTGCACCGTTGCCTTGCTGGCTCATCGCTTCCCCCCGTTGCTTCAACGACACGCCGTACGCTGCGGCCTATGCCGTCACCGGGACGACAGTACGTATTCTTCGCGTCCTGCATGGCGCTTGAGAAGATAAGCTGTCGGTGGCTGGTTCGTCTGCCATCAAGATCAATTCAGGACAAGAGCCGTCGACCCAACTCCAACCTGGGTGGACATGTGCCACCACTATTCGATGACGGTGATCTTCGAGCCGTTGAGGAATTTTGCCGGCTCGAAGCCGCGCGCAACAGCCATGGGGACCATCAGGAGTTGGATGGGGAGGATTTCCAGGACGGGCAGGAGCCCTTCGGCCACCGCGGGCAAAGACAGGGCCGGCCCGCTCGCAGTATATGCCTTCGCCGTGTTCCCGGGGCCGACGACGAGGCAGCGGCCGCCGAAGCGGGCGATGTCGGCGGCGGTTTTCAGGTTGAGGTCGAGCGTGGCGCCGGGGCCGCCGAGGAACAGCATGCTGCGGAAATCGTCGCGGGCCAGCTCCAGCGGGCCGTGGCGGAACTGGCCGCCGGAGAGCGCCTGGGTCGGGGCCTTCGCCGCTTCCGCCGTCACCAGCGCCGCCATCATGGCGCTGGCATAGCTTGCGCCGCGGCCGATGAAGGTCAGGGGCATGTCGTGGCCGAGGAAGGCCAGCATCTCGTCCAGTTTTGCGGGCAGGGTGGCCAGCAGGGTATCGACGGCGTCGGCGAGCGTGGCGATGTCTTCGGCCAGCGTGTCACCGTCGCCGATCAGCAAGCGCTCAAGGATATAGAGGGTGGCGAGGCCGGCGGTGTAGGTCTTGGTCGAAACGGTCTGTTCGGGGCCGACTTCCGTCGCCAGCGCCAGCGAGGCCCAGCGCGCCAGCGTGTTGTCGCGCGTGTTGGTGATCGCGATCCTGACGCTGACGCCGGCATCCAGCTCCGTCATGCGGCACAGTTCGATGCTTTCGCCCGATTGCGAGATGGCGATGACCATCGTGCCCTCACGCAGCAGGGCAGGCGCCTGCTGGATCAGTTCGGACGTATCCCAGAGCGAGACCGGAACCGGCAGCGACTGGCTGAGCCGCAGCCAGGTGCCGTAGGCGGAAAACAGCGAGCCGCCCATGCCGGTGAGGATGACGTGCCGGATGTCTCCCTTGTCGATCGCGGCGCGGATCGCACGCGCTTCGGTGGCGAGGGCCGGCGTGATGAGACGGGCGAGCTTGCGGATGGCCGCCGGCTGTTCGGCGATTTCGTCGAGATAGGACTGGGACACGGAAACTCCATCAGGGCTGGGGGGTAAGAAAGATCTGCGCCGCCGCGCCGATGATGCCGGCATCGTTGCCGAGCGAGGCGAGCGAGAAGCGGATGGGCGCGAGATAGAGGTCGAGGCCGCAGAGCCGGGCTTCCCGTTCGAGCGGCTCCAGCAACAGATCGCCGGCAGCGCTCAGCCCGCCGCCGAGCAGGATGACATCGGGGGCGAAGATCTGCGCCCAGGTTGCCGCGCCCCGGCCGAGCCAGCGGCCAACATCGGCCAGCATCGCCTTTGCGGCGGCGTCGCCCTCCAGGGCCATCACGACGACATCTGAGGCGTCGGCTTCCCGCCCGAGATCACGCGCCCTTTTGGCGAGCGGGCTTTGCGGGACCTCGGCGCAATAGCGCCGTGCGATGCCGTTCAAGGCATCCCCCGAGGCCAGCGACTCCAGGCAGCCGACGCATCCCTGCCGACAGGGCCGGCCGTCGCTGCCGTGGATGATGAGCTGCCCGGCGTTGCCGAGGCCCCCGCCCGAGGTGAGGAAGGGTTTTCCGTCGACGGTGAGCGCGACGCCGATGCCGGTTCCCGCCGCGATCAGCAGAAGGCGCCGGGCATCCCTGGCCTTGCCGAACATCGCTTCCGCGAGACCGGCCGCGGTCCCGTCGTTTTCCATCCGGGTCGGGAGGGAGAACAGTCCGCCGATGCGCTCGGCCAGCGGGAAATCGTCGAGGGCGGGGATGTTGCCGAGATCGCCGGAGAGGTTGTCCGGATGGATGCGGCCCGGAAAGCCGATGCCGATGCCCCGCAGTTTCACCGGATGCGCCGCCAGGATGTCGCGGATCGCTCCGGCATAGTGCCCGACGATGGCCTCCGCACCGTCGGCGTCGCCAATGACCACACGCCGGCGTTCGACGATCTCGCCCCCGGCGGAGACGAGGCCGATCTTCGTGCTGCCGCCGCCGATGTCGAGGCCGATTGCGAAGTCCTGTTGCGACACGGGGGCGGCTCCTAGAGGCGGTAGCGGTTGACATTGAGCATGAAGCCGTCGCCCTTGTAGACGGACTTCACATATTCGACGGCCTGGTCGGTATCGGTTAGGGTGACGCGCCAGACGGTCAGCACCGGAGCGCCGGGCGCGATCCTGAGATGGCCGGCTTCCTCGGCGGTGGCCGCGGTCGGCTCGAACAGCGCGTCCGTCCAGGTGGGCACGATGCCCCAGGTCGCCGCCATCTCGGCATAGAGCGAAGCGCCCTCGAACATGGCCCGCGTCGCGGAAGGGTAGAGGGCGGCGGGCAGGTAGGCGTCCTCCAGCGCGACCGGATCGCCGTCGATGCTGCGCACCCGGCGCAGGAAGAGGAAATCCGGGCCGCTCTCGCCCTCGGTCTGGAGATGTTTGCGGAAGGCGGGCGACAGGGCCTGTCCCTCCTCATAGGCGACGACGAGCGAGCCGGGCTCGGCGCCGAGCTTGCGCACCTCGGTCGTGAAACTGTGGAAGCCGGAGACGCCCTTCATGCGTGAGGCGGTGCTGAAGTAGCCGCGCCCGTGTTCGCTGTAGATGACGCCGCGGGTTTCGAGCTGCTTGAGGGCCTGGCGGATGGTGACGCGGGAGACGCCGAATTCGCGCGACAGCTCGCCCTCGGAGGGAAGGGCAAAATGCGCGCCGTTGCGTGCCTTCACCTCGCCATCGAGGATTTCGGCCACCTGCGCATACATGGGGACAGCGCCGTTCTTGCGGATCGGCTTCTTCTTCAGCCATGTCTCGGTCATCGGTCTTCCTTTCTCGTGAGGGCGATCAGACCGATAGTCTCTAACATGTCGAGACAAGTCGGCAAGCGCACCCTTGAGAGTACTCCCTTTCACCGTCAGCGCCGCGTCATGGTCACGGCGATCTTTTCCGCCGCCATGATGATCGGGGCATTGATGTTGGCCGAGGGCACGCGCGGGAGAATGGAGCCGTCGACGATGCGCAGTTTTTCAAGGCCATGCACCCGGCCGGCGGAATCGGTGACGGCATGGTCGTCCGCGCCCATGCGGCAGGTGCTCGTCGGGTGGTGCTCGGTGTTGGCGACGGTGCGCAGCCAGGCCTCGATCTCGGCGTCCGGGGCCTTGAGGTCGGGCGTGTCGACCGGCTGGCCGCGATAGCGGTTCCAGGCCGGCTGGTGCGCCATTTCCAGCGTCTTGCGGATGCCGTCGACCATTTCCAGCGTGTCGCGCCGGTCGGTGAGATAGTTGAAGCGGATGGACGGCTTTGCGGCGGGATTTGCGGATTTGAGCGCGATCCGGCCGCGGCTGTAGGGCCGCATCTGGCTGACGAAATACTGGAAGCCGTCGGAGATCGTCACCTTGCCGGACTGGAAATCGGCGAGGAACGGCAGGAATTCGTGCTGCATGTTGAAATAGGGAACGCTCTCGCCGCTCTTGAAGAAGGCGCCGACCTCGAAAAAATTCGTCGCGCCGAGGCCGCGCTTGAACAGCAGCCATTCCACGCCGAGCTTCAGCCGGCCGACCATGTTGAGCTGCCGGCGGATGGACACGCCGCCCGGCGAGGTGAAGCGCAGCGGGGCGACGACGTGGTCCTGCAAATCCGCGCCGACGCCGGGCAAATGGGCGGCACTGGCGATGCCGTGCTCCTTCAGCGCGTCACGGTCGCCGATGCCGGAGAGCATCAGGAGATGCGGTGAACCGACCGTGCCGGCCGACAGGATGGTTTCGCGGGCGGCGCGGACCGTCTTGCGCTCGCCGCGTTGGGAGAGCGTCACGCCGGTCGCGGTGCGGCCGTCGAGAAGAATCTTTTCGACGAGGCAGCCGGTCATGACGGTGAGGTTCGGGCGGTTCTTCGCTGGCGTCAGGTAGGCGAGGCTGGTGCTGCAACGTACGCCGCCGCGGATGGTCGCCTGGGTGATGTGCACGCCGTCCTGCGCGCCGCTGTTGTAGTCGCCGGCGTCGCGCAGGCCATATTCCTGGCCGGCGGTAAGGAAGGTGCGGTAGAGCGGGTGGTCGGCCTTGCTGCGCACGACGCTGATCGGGCCGCTACCGCCGCGCATCGGGTCGCGGCCACCCTCGAAATTTTCCAGCTTCCTGAAAAAGGGCAGGCAATCCTCGAAATCCCAGCCCTCGACGCCGAGATCGCGCCAGCCGTCGTAATCCTCTCTCGCGCCGCGTACGAAAACCATGCCGTTGATCGAGGAACTGCCGCCGAGACCGCGGCCGCGTGCCTGGCCGATGCTGCGGCCATGAAGTTCCGGCTCCGGCTCGCTCTCGAACTTCCAGTTGTAGCGGTCGCTTTCGATGGGGAAGGTGAGCGCTGCCGGCATCTGGATGAAGATGCTGCGGTCGCTCGGCCCGGCCTCGACAAGGCAGACGGAAACGGCCGGGTCCGCGCTCAGCCGGTTCGCCAGCACGCAGCCCGCCGAGCCGGCGCCGACGATGACATAGTCGAATTCCTGGGACGTGATCGGCATTGATGTCTCCGAATGGCGTGGGCCGGGTTTGCGTCTCATCCTGCCCGCCTCGCCGCTTCGTTTCGAGGGTTTTCCGGGAGGGGCTGGACAGCAATCTGAGCCTGTGTTAGCTACTGTTTAACATGTAGTAACAAGTTGTCAAGCGGTCAACTTATCTACATGTCGTCCAATCAACTGGGAGCAGAACCATGAAACGAAGGGGATTCATCACGTTAGCGGCGGCGCTCGCAGCCTCCGCCCTGAGCACTGGCTTGTCCACGAGCGCTTTCGCCATCGACTGGAAGCAGCAGTCCGGACAGGAAATCTCGGTGTTGCTGAGCGAGCATCCGTGGACGGCCGAACTGCGCAAGCATGTCGGGGAATTCGAGGCGGAGACCGGCATCAAGGTCAAGATCGACGCCTTTGCGGAGGATCTTTATTCCGACCGCATGAATCTGGCGGTGCGCTCGGCGGAATCGGTCGCCGACGTCTACATGATCCAGATGGACTCCGCGCTCTATACGCAATGGGAAGCCGGCGTCGTCGAGCCGCTGACGCCCTATCTTGATGATGCCGCCAAGACGGATGCCGACTACGACCTCGCCGACTACCCGGAAGGGTTCCGTGCCGGCGCGGCCTTCCCGGTCGGGGAAGCCAATCCGCAGCTCTATGCGATCCCGATCTCCTTCGAGGCCTATACGCTCTTCTACAACAAGGAGCTGGTGGAAAAATATCTCGGCGGCAAGGTGCCGGCGACGATGGACGCGCTGATCGCGGCGGCGAACGAGATCAGCGCCAAGGGCGAAGGCAAGATCTTCGGCGCCTCGATGCGCGGCAAGCGCTCGGCCGAACTGGTCGATACGATGACGGGCATCGTGCTCGATGCCTGGGGCAACGAGCCGGCGGACCTTCCCTACAACATCTGGTTCGACGGCGACTGGTCGAAGCCGCGCTTCGACGATCCGCGCATCGCCAAGGGCCTCTCCTACTATGCCGGCCTGCTGAAAGCCGGTCCGCCGAGCGCGCTGTCCTATGGCTGGGAGGATGCGAGCCGCTTCTTCTCGCAGGGCAACGCCGCCTTCTTCGTCGACGCCTCGGTCTTCGGCCCGGGCTTCGAGGATGCGAAGACCTCGGCGATCGCCGGCAAGGTCGGCTATGCGCCGCTGCCGGCCTCCACGGGCGATATCGGCTATAGCGGCCACTGGTCCTGGGGTATCTCGATCGCCAGGAACTCCGAGAAGAAGGACGCCGCCTGGCTCTTCGTGCAGTGGGCGACGAACAGGAAGATGACGGCGGCGCTGGGTGTCGCGACCGGCGGCGCGCCGCGCGATTCTTCCTGGGCCGATGCCGACTATGTCAAGGCGCTCGACGCCGGCTATGTCGCCGCGGTCAAGGAGCAGATGCAGCACACCCGCCCGACCTCGGTCTTCCGCCAGGGCTGGAACGACGTCGTGCTGCTGATCGTCGATGCCATCCACCAGATCTACCAGGGCACGTCGCCCGAGGATGCGGTGGCCGAACTCCAGACCAATGTCCAGGACACGCTCGAATAGGCCGTTTCCCCGCGGGGCCGGCCCATCCGGCCCCGCTTCTTCCGAAAGCTGGCCCCAAAGCAGGATCGTATCGACCATGCGCCGAGACAAACATATCCGTTGGCTGATCGCGCCGGCCTTGCTGCTGCTGGCCGCCGGAACGCTCTATCCGGTCATTTATGCCGGCTATCTCTCGCTCCTCCAGTGGAACTGGGGGTCCGAGGCGAAGTTCGTCGGGCTGCGGAATTTCGTGCGCATCCTGTCGGGCAGCGGTTTTCCGAAGGCGCTATTCAACACCTTCTACTTCGCCGTCTTCGCCGTGGTGATCGAGACCCTGCTCGGCCTCGGCCTGGCGCTCGCCATCAACCGCATCCGCATCGGCGCGGGCCTGATCCGCACGCTGATGATCCTGCCGCTGATGGTGTCCGGCATCGCCGTCTCGCTGATCTGGAAAGTCATGCTCGACCCGACGCTCGGCATCGTCAACTACCTGCTGTCGCTCGTCGGCATACCCGGCCCCGCCTGGCTCGGCACGGTGCCGACCGCCATGCCCTCGATCATCATGATCGATACCTGGTGGCAGACGGCCTTCACCTTCATCATCCTCTCCTCCGCGCTGAAGAGCCTGCCGGCCGAGCCTTTCGAGGCCGCACGGCTGGAAGGCGCGACGCCCTTCCAGACCTTCCGCTACGTCACCCTGCCGATGCTGAAGCCGGTGCTGATCACCGTCATCATCTTCCGCACCATCGACACGCTGAAGGTCTTCGACATCATTTTCGGCACGACCGGCGGCGGGCCGCTGCGCGCCACCGAAAGCGTCCAGATGCTCGCCTACCAGACGGCCTTCAAATCCTACAGGTTCGGCGAGTCCGCGGCCATCGCCGTCGTCTTCTCGCTGATCATCCTGACGCTTTGCATCCTCTACCTGATGATCGACACCGACGATGGAGAAAAGGCATGACCGCCGCCGCTTCCGCCCGCCGCGCGCTCTGGCCCTATGCGGTCGCCGTCCTCGCCGTCGCCGTCTCGCTGTTCCCGATCTTCTGGATCCTGACCATCGCGCTGAAGACCCAGGTCGACGCCTTCGCCATGCCGCCGGTCTGGTTCTTCTCGCCGGTCTGGGAGAATTTCGGCAAGGCCTGGTCCTCGACGGGTTTCTCCGGTGCCTTCCTCAACAGCCTCGTCGTCTGCGCCATCGGCAACGTGCTGGCGCTCGCCGCCGGCATTCCCGCCGCCTATTACCTCAACAAGAAGCATGTGCCGGGACGCCGCACGATCCTGATCTGGCTGCTGATCTCCTACATGCTGCCGGAATTCCTGTTCATCGTGCCTATGTACGTGCTCTTCCAGTCCATCGGTCTCTACGACACGGTGATCGGGCTGGCGCTGATCTACCAGGTCTTCACGCTGCCCTTCACGATCTGGCTGCTGCGCGCCTTCTTTGCCGATATCCCGGAAGCCCTTGCCGAGGCCGCGCGGCTGGAGGGCGCGAGCACCTTCCGCATCGTCTGGACGATCTACGTGCCGATCGCCGCGCCCGGCATCGCCGCCACCGTCATCCTCAATTCCATCAAGATGTGGAACGAGCTGACCATCGCGCTGGCGCTCACCTTCGAGAAGGCGCAGACCGTGACGCTCGCCGTCGCCGGCTTCCGCGGCTACGCCTCCATCGACTGGGGCGCGATGTCGGCCGCCTCCATCATCATCATCCTGCCCATGGCCCTGTTCGCCATTCTGGCGCAACGGCGCATCGTCCAGGGCCTCAGCCTCGGCGCGGTCAAGTAAGCCCCGATCAATCAAGGAAAAAAGCCATGTCCGCCGTTTCCCTGGAAGGCATCGATATCTCCTACGGCTCCGTCGATGTCGTGCGCAATCTCGATCTGGATATCAAGGCGGGCGAGTTCGTCGTCTTCGTCGGCCCGTCCGGCTGCGGCAAGTCGACGACGCTGCGCCTGATCGCCGGGCTGGAGGAGGGCCGCGCCGGCAACATCTCCATCGGCGGCCGCGTCGTCAACGACGTCGACCCGGCCCGGCGCGATGTCGCCATGGTGTTCCAGAACTATGCGCTCTTTCCGCACATGTCGGTCGCCGACAACATCTCCTTCGGCATGCGGCTGCGCGGCGAGGCGAAGGAGAAGATCGCGGCGAGCGTTGCGGACGTGGCGCGCATGGTCGGCCTGCAGGATCACCTGCACAAACGGCCGGGCGCGCTCTCCGGCGGCCAGCGGCAGCGCGTGGCGCTCGCCCGCGCCATCGTGCGCAAGCCCGCCGTCTTCCTGTTCGACGAGCCGCTCTCCAACCTCGACGCCGAATTCCGCGCCGCCATGCGCTACGAGCTGAGCAGGCTGCACCGCGAACTCGGCTCGACCATGATCTACGTCACCCACGACCAGGTCGAGGCGATGACGATGGGCGACCGCATCGCCGTGCTTGCACCCCTGAAGCAGGCGGGCCGCTCGAACCTCATGCAGTTCGGCACGCCCGAGGAGGTCTATCACCGCCCCGCCAATCTCTTCGTCGCCAAATTCATCGGCTCGCCGCCGATGAATTTCTTCGAGGGCCGGGCGGAGGGCAGCAGCATCCGCATCGGCGCGCTGAGCCTTCCGGGCGCTGGCCATCTTCCCGCTGCGCTGACCGTCGGCATCCGCCCGGAGCATGTTCGCCTCGGCGCAGGCGAAGGGCCGTCCATCGCCGGCACGGTCGAGGGCGTCGAAAACCTCGGGCACGAAAAGCTCTGGTTCCTCGCCACCGCGGAGGGGCGCGTCGTCGCCCGCACCTCGGATGGTGTCGGCCATCTCGTCGGGGAGACTGTCAGCGTGCATTTCGCGGTGGACAAGCTGCACCTCTTCGACCGGGCGACGGGCGACAGGGTGGAGGTGTAGGGCGGCGGCAGTGCTCTATCGGTGCAGAACTGTGATCGTCTCTACCGTTAGTGCGGTCAGTTTGCACATGGTCGTGGCCGCCGATAAACCGCATGGCCACCGACAGGCATCCCCGGCCCGCCGTTCCGCCCGAAAGGTCGTCTGCCGTCGAGATGGCCTAACCTCCCGTTTGAGCTGCGAACAGAAAGCTCTCCCGCTTGTTATGTGCTTGCGACTTGTAACCAGCAGCAGTTCACCCCGGTTCAAATTTCGGCAGCCTATTGTGCGGCGGCGAGCGAGCCAAAGGAGACGTCGGTCGTGTAGTTCTCGCGCAGGAAGGCGATGAAATTGTCCTGGAATTGTCGCGTGTGGGCATGGGCCAGCTCGTCGGCAAGATCGACGTTCTTGGCGCGGATCGCCTCCAGCATCAATTCGTGCTCGTCGGTGAGGAGATAACCGTCGTTCGTCCGCTCCAGATACTCGAAATGCAGGTGCAGCATGCGCTGGCCCTGGTTTAGCAGGCGCTCGTAGAAGGAGGCGAGGTAGGCGTTCTTGCCGGCATGGGCAATCGCCATGTGGAACTGCTTGTTGGCCTCCGACATCTTCAAATGCTGGCCCGTCTTCACCGCCGCCTCGAATTCCTTCTGGCGCCTGGCGATGATCTTCAGGTCCGCCTCGGTGCGCAGGGCCGCCGCAAGGCGCGTGTTCATGCGCTGGGCGACGTCGAGCGCCTCGACATATTTGGGAAAGCTCGCCACCTCGATGGGCGCGACGATGGTGCTGCGATTGGAGAGCGTCACCACCAGTTCCTCGCCCGCCAGGCGGATCAATGCCTCACGCACCGGGGAACGCGACATGTCGAAACGTTCGGCCAGCGTCATCTCGTCCAGGAGTTGGCCGGGCTGCAGGGTCAGGGCAAGGATCTCGTTGCGCAACGTGTCGTAGACGTGCTTCCAGCCTGTGCCGCGCACACGTTTCGATTCAATTTCCTCAGACACTTGGGCACCTTTCCTTCCGCTTCCGGCATTGGGCCAGAAAAATAGCATGACGGCAATGTAAACTTTTCGCTTGACTTTGTCGACACGAAGACGACTAATTCATCTAGTCGACACGGAGCCGGCACAAGATCGGACGATGGCGACAGGGAACGGCGCGAGGGCGCAGGCTAACTCGGGAGATTTCAATGAACGTCAAGGCTCTTACCACCGCAGTGCTGCTGGCCGGAACGGCAGCGATTGTGCCGATGGCCGCATATGCGGCCGCCGGCGATACCCTGAAGACCGTGCAGGCGCGCGGCGAGCTCAACTGCACGTCGGGCGACGGCAACTTCCAGGGCTTCTTCGAGATCGACGACAAGGGAAAATGGCACGGCATCGACATCGACTATTGCCGCGCCGTCGGCATCGCCATTTTCGGCAGCGACGAGAAGGTGAAGCTCGTCCCGATCAGTTGGGCACAACGCTTTCCCTCGCTTCAGTCCGGCGATCTCGACCTGGTCATCAAGGCGACCGGCTGGACGATGAGCCGGGACACCGAACTCGGCGTGCAGTTCAGTACCCCTTACTTCCTCGGGGCCACGCAGTTCATGGTCCACAAGGAGCTCAATGCCGGTTCCGTGAAGGACCTCGACGGCGGGACGATCTGCACGGCCGGGGGCACCAGCACGGAACGGCTGATCGCCGACTACATCAAGGCGAACGACTACGACATCAAGCTCGTCTCCTTCGAGAAGAACACCGAGGCTTCGGCCGCCTATTTCGCCAACCGCTGCGATTCCTTCGCCGAATGGGGTCCGGTGCTCGCGGCGCGGCGCGCCTCCGCTCCCAACCCCGACGAACATGCCATTCTGCCGGATGTCCTTGCGATGGAGCCAGAGGCGGCCGCGATGCGGCAAGGGGACGATGCCTGGGTCGATCTTGTCAACTGGGTGATCGCCGTGGGCCGGATCGCCGAGGAGAACGGCATCACAAGCAAGAACATCGACGAGCAGAAGGCAAATCCCAAGAGCGCCACCGTGGCGAAGCTGCTGGGTGTCACCCCCGGCATTGGCAATCGCCTCGGTCTTTCCGACGACTGGGCCTACAATGTCATCAAGGTCATCGGCAACGCCGAGGAGATCTACGATCGCAATGTCGGCAAGGATTCGCCCTACAAGCTGGAGCGCGGCATGAACGCGCCCTGGCAAAAGGGCGGCGTGTTCGTCCCGCCGATCCTCGATTGAGCGTCGAGTGGCGCCGGCGCGCGTCGCGCGCGGGCGCTCCTCGCTTTAGCAACAGGAATTGGGGAGGCGCCGGATGTTCGCCGTGCTGAGGAATCGCAAGCACCGGGACATAGGTCTTCAGGTGCTGTTCATCGGGGTGATCGTCGCAATTCTCGCGTCCGCGGTGATCATCACCCGCCGTAACCTCGATGCCCAGGGCATTGCCGTCGGATGGGATTTCCTGAACTACGCCACCGGCTGGACCATATCCTTCAGCCTGATACCGTACGATATCAATTCGAGCTATGCGCGTGCCTTGGTGGTGGGTTTTCTGAACACGCTCCTGCTCGCGGCGCTGACGCTTTTCCTGGCGACGATCCTGGGGGGCGCCATCGGCACCGCCCGGCTTTCCGCGCACAGGCTGCTGAGCAAGATCGCGCTCGTCTATGTCCAGTTCTTTCGGAACATCCCTCTCATCTTGCAGGCCTTCTTCTGGTATTCGGTCTTCACGCATCTCCCGAATGCGCGCAATGCCTATCACCTCGGCGAATTGGCCTACTTTTCGAACCGCGGTTTCTACCTGCCCGGCCTCAATATCGAGCGCGGAGCGATCGGCCTTGCCGTCCTGACGGCCCTGGCGCTTTTGATCATCGGATATGTGGCACGGCGATTTTCCCTCCTCCGGCGCAACGACGGCTTTGTGAAACTGGCCGGGTTCGTCATCGTCGTCGCGGCCGTCGCCGGCGTCCTGTCGTCGGGCCGGATCGCTGAGACGCCGCTGTTCGACCTGCCCGTCCAGCGTGGCCTGAGGATCGCTGGCGGACTTGAGCTTGCGCCGGAATTCTGCGCCGCCGTCATCGCGATATCTCTGTTCGGCGCGTCCTACATTGCGGAGATCGTCCGTGCCGGCCTGCTTGCGGTGTCCCGCGGCAAGGTCGAAGCGGGCCTCGCGCTCGGCCTCACCGGCGCGCAGATCTTCTGGAAGATCAGGCTGCCGCTCGCCATCCGCATCATGCTTCCGACCCTGACCAACCAGTATGTCTGGCTGGTCAAGGCGACCTCGATCGGGATTGCGATCGGCTTCAGCGACTTCTTCATGATCGTCGCCAATTCGATCAACCATTCCGGCCAGACGCTCTCGCTGATTTTCATCCTGATCGCCGGTTTCTGGGCGATCAATTTCTCCCTCGCCGCGGTCCTGAACGCCGTCAATCGTGCAATCGCCCTGCGGGGCCAGAATGTCCGTTAGGAGGGAAGGCGCCGACATGTCGAACGTTGCGATCGTTTCCGGCGAAATCCCGCCGCCGCGCCATGACACGTTTCTCGCCGCCGTGAGGAAGGGATATTTTGCCACGCCCGGCGCGGCCGCCGTGACGAGCGTCTGCCTCGCGCTGATCGCGCTGGCCGTCTGGACCGTGTTCCGATGGGCCGTCCTCGACGCCGTCTGGTCCTCCGGCGGACCCGAGGTGTGCCAGCAAGCGACAGGCGCCTGCTGGGCGGTCATCGCCGCGCGCTGGCGGCTGATCTTCTTCGGGCTCTATCCCTATGACGAGCAATGGCGCTCGGCGCTCGCCTGCGCAGCCATCCTGGCGACCGTGGCGCTGTCCTGCTTTCCCTTCTCCTGGTCCGCGACGCGGTTGCCGCTGGTCTGGATCGCCGGTTACGGGGTGTTTTACGGATTGATGCGCGGCGGCTTCCTCGGCCTTCCCACCGTGCTCGAGACTCAGTGGGGCGGCTTGTCGCTGACGCTCTTCGTGTTCTCCACGGTGGTCGTCACGGGAATGCCGCTCGCGGTCTGCCTTGCGCTGCTGAGGCGTTCGCGCCTGCCCGTCATCGCCCGGACGGTCGCGGTCCTGATCGACGGCATCCGCTCTCTCCCTCTCGTTGCGATCCTGTTCACGGCGGCGATCATCATTCCCTACGCGCTGCCGCACTTCCTGGTCGGCGACAAGCTTTACCGCGTCATCGCCGGTTTCTCGCTGTTCTTCGCGGTCTACCAGGCGGAGATCATCCGTGGCGGGATGCAGGCGCTTCCCGCGGGGCAGGAAGAGGCCGCCCATGCGCTCGGCCTCAACTACTGGCAGACCATGTCCCGCATCGTCCTGCCGCAGGCCTTCCGCCATGCGCTGCCGCCGACCATCAACCAGGTCGTCATAACGTTCATGGAGACCTCGCTGATCGTCATCATCGGCTTCTTCGAGGTCATGGCCTCCGGCAACGCCGCGTTTTCGACGGCCGAGTGGTCCGCCACCTATGTCGAGGTCTACGTCTTCGTGGCCGCAATCTACTTCGCGTTCACCTTCACGCTTTCCCGATACGGCGCCTATCTGGAGAGACGGTTGAACGTGGCGCGTCATTGATCCGATGAAAGGCACGGAGATGAACACACAAAGCGGTGAGATTGCCGTCGACGTCAAAAGCCTCGCGAAGTTCTATGGAGCCCATCAGGTTCTGTTCGACGTCAGCCTGAGCGTGGCGGCCGGCGAGAAGATCGTGATCTGCGGTCCTTCCGGTTCCGGGAAATCCACCTTGATCCGGTGCCTCAACAAGCTCGAGGATCATCAGGCCGGCACCATCAGGATGCTCGGCACGGAACTCAACGAGGACCTCGCCAACATCAACGAAATCCGCCGGGACGTCGGCATGGTGTTCCAGCACTTCAACCTTTTCCCGCACCTGACGGTGCTGGAGAATTGCGTCCTCGCACCGATGCTGGTGCGCAAGCAGGATCGGAGAACCGCCGAGGAGCAGGCGATGCTTTATCTCGAGCGCGTGAGGATCCCGCAGAAGGCCGGAAGCTATCCGGGCGAACTCTCGGGCGGCCAGCAGCAGCGCGTCGCCATTGCGCGGGCCTTGTGCATGCGGCCGGAGATCATGCTCTTCGACGAGCCGACCTCGGCGCTCGACCCGGAAATGATTTCGGAGGTGCTCGACGTCATGGTCGAACTGGCGCAGGACGGCATGACGATGCTCTGCGTGACCCACGAAATGGGCTTTGCCCGCAAGGTCGCCGATCGGGTCGTGTTCATGGACAAGGGGCGGATCATCGAGGAGGCGGCTCCGTCCGATTTCTTCGACAATCCCCGACACGAACGATCCAAACTGTTCCTGAGCCAGATTCTCGGTCATTGAGGGGAAAACCATGCGTCGCAAGCAACCGAACATCCTGCTTGTCATGTGCGATCAGCTGACGGCCATCGCGCTTTCCGTCTACGGCAACAGGGTCTGCAGGACACCGAACATCGATCGCCTGGCGGAGCAGGGCTCGGTCTTCGAAAATGCCTATTGCAATTACCCGCTTTGCGCGCCGTCGCGCTTCGCGCTGATGAGCGGGCGCCTTCCGTCGCGGATCGGCGCCTTCGACAACGCCGCGGAATTCCCCGCGGCCGTTCCGACCATCGCGCACTATCTGCGCGATGCGGGCTACTACACCTGCATCTCCGGCAAGATGCACTTCGTCGGCCCCGATCAGCATCATGGCTATGAGGACAGGCTGACGACCGAGATCTACCCGGCCGACTTTAGCTGGGTGCCGCCGAAAACCTATGACGAGCTGGAGGACGAGGAGATCGTCGCGAAGGGCAAGGTGCCGTTCGGGGTCTCCAGTGTCGAGACGATCGCCGACGCGGGCCCACTCGCCCGCTCCCAGCAGATCGACTATGACGACGAAGTCGCACGGCGGGCGGCGCAGCACATTTTCGACTGGCGGCGCTACGGCGATGGCCGGCCGATGTTCATGACGGTCTCCTTCACGCAGCCGCATGATCCATACGTCATCACGCGGGAATACTGGGACCTCTATACGGACGAGGGCATCGACCCGCCGCGCACCCCGAAGATTCCGCTCGACGCGTTGGACCCGCATAGCCGCTCCCTCTATTTCCACTACAGCCTCGACAAGTTCGAGGTGACGGATGAGATCTACCGGCGCGCGCGCCGCGGATATTACGGCATGATCAGCTATGTCGACCGCAAGCTCGGCGAGTTGCGCAAGACGCTGGAGGATGCGGGCATCGCCGATGAGACGGTGATAATCTTCACATCCGACCATGGCGACATGATCGGGGAACGGGGCCTGTGGTTCAAGAAGAACCTCTTCGATCCCGCCATCCGCGTTCCGCTGGTCGTCTATCGTCCGGATGAGAAGGGGCTCTCGAGGATCGTCGCGCCCGTCTCGCTTCTCGACCTGCTGCCGACCCTCGTCGATCTCGGGGGTGGTGACGCGGCGTCTTTCGTCACGCCGCACGAGGGCAGGAGCCTCCTTCCTCTGCTCGCCAAGGACGATCCGCAGCGCGTCACCATGGCCGAACACATAGACGGAGGAACGAAGGCTCCCCGCGTCATGCTGCGCCGCGGCGCCAGAAAGGTCGTGGTGTCGGAAGCCTATCCCACGCAATTGTACGACCTTGCCGCCGATCCTGGCGAAACGCGCAACCTGGCGGACGACCCTGCCTTCCAGCCGGAACTCGAACGGCTGCTGGAGGCGGTCGAGGCGATCTGGGATCTGCCGAAGCTCCGCGCGGAGGTCATGCAGAGCCAGCGCGTGCGCCAGTTCGTCAACAGGGCGATGCAAAAAGGCAAGCAGCGTAGCTGGGAACACTATCCCAACCCGATCGAGGAACACACGCGGTTCGTGCGTACCGGCGAGCGTTTCCCCGATGTGGAGCGGCGTTCCTATCTTCCATACGCCGACTATTGATCCCGCCCGCCCGACACTCCGGGTTGCCGCGTCCCCTCTGCGGCAGCCTTCGCCACGAATACCTTGACCAGTCGACACGAAGACGACATGATCGTAAATCAAGTCGACAGGGAGACGACAAAATCAATCCGCGCTGCTGCGACCACAATACAGGAGACATCTCATGAAACTTTCCGGCGTCATGCCCGCCCTCGTCACCCCCTTCGACGCCAACAACCGCGTCGACTTCAAGGCCTTCGAAAAGCACCTCACCGCCCTGCGCGCCGCCGGTGTCACCGGCTGGGTGCCGATGGGCTCGACGGGCGAATACTTTTCGCTCTCGAACGAGGAGCGCGAGGACGTGCTGACATTCGTCAAGGATTTCGCGAAGGAAGGCGAGGCGCTGATCGCCGGCACCAACGCGCCGGCCACCCGCGAGGTGATCGAGAACACGCTGCGCGCCAGGGAGATCGGTTACGACACCGTGCTGCTCGCCACGCCTTTCTACACGCGCCCGACGCAGGAGGAACTGCTCGCCCATTACCGCGCCGTGCTCGACGCCACCGACATCAACCTCGTGCTCTACAACTACCCGCCGAAGGACGGCGTCGAGATCGGCTTCGAGCTGATGGATGCGCTTGCCGACGATCCGCGCGTCATCGGCATCAAGGAAAGCTCGGGCGTGCTACAGCGCGCGGTCGATATCCACGCCCGCTACAAGGGCCGCATCGACCTCGTCTCCGGCTCGGACGACATCGCCCTCGACTTCATGTTCTGGGGCGCCGATTGCTGGATCTGCGGCCCGGCCAACTGCATGGCGAAGGCCTGCGTCGATCTCGACCGCACCTTCCGTTCCGGCGATCTCGCCGCCGCGCGTGAAAAGATGACGGTGCTCTACCGCGCCATGAACATCCTCGAAAGCGGCAAGTTCGTGCAGAAGATCAAATATGGTTGCGAACTCCAGGGGACGCCCGTCGGCACCTGCCGCGCGCCGCTCGGCGAACTCACCGAGCAGGAAAAGACGGATTTTCGCGCGGCCATCGCGCCCATCCTCAACTGAAGAAACTTTCGGAGGAGCGCCCCATGTCATCCATCGCCGTCGTCGGTGCCGGCGTCATCGGTGTCACCGTTGCCTACGCCCTCCAGCGCCGCGGTCTTTCCGTGACGCTGGTCGACCGCGACGGGCCAGGCCGGGGCGCCTCCTACGGCAATATGGCCAGCATCGCGGTCACGGAATTCATGCCCGCCTCGCGGCCCGGCGTCTGGGCGCAGATGCCCAAATGGCTGCTCGATCCGGAAGGCCCGGTGCGTATCCGCCCCGCCTATGTGCCGAAGCTCGTTCCGTGGTTCCTGCGCTTCCTCGCCGCCAGCCGCCCGTCCAGGCTGCGCGAACTGGAGGCCGCCGGCGCGGCCCTTTGCGGCCGCGCCCATGAAGATCTCGATGCGCTACTGAAGGAGACCGGCCTTGCCCACATGCTGGGCGCCGAAGGCTGCCTCAGCCTTTATGCCGACGAGGCGGAATTCCGCGCCGACCGCGACCATATCGACATCCTCGACCGCTTCGGCTTCCGCCACGACATTCTCGGCGGCAACGCCATCCGCGATCTCGAACCGGCCTTGACGACGAAGATCGCCAGGGCCGTGCTTTTCCCGGACAATCGCTCCGTGGCCGATCCCTATCGGCTGGTGACGGCGCTTGCCGGGCAATTCCAGGCGCTCGGCGGCACCGTCGAGACCGGCGAGGTCGTCGGCTTCGAAGACGGCGGGGGCGATGTTTCGGCCCTGCGGCTGGCCGATGGCCGCCGGCTTGCCGCCGATCGCGTGGTGCTGGCGGCGGGCGCCTTCACCGGCCGGCTGTCGAAGCTGCTCGGCGAGCCGATCCCGCTCGAAACCGAGCGCGGCTACCACACGCAGATCATGGCGCCGGGCATTTCCATGCACCATTCCATCATCTGGCCCGCCCGCGCCTTCATGGTGACGCCGACGGCCGGCGGCATCCGTGTCGGCGGCACGGTAGAGATGGCGGGGCTCGATGCCCCACCGGACTATCGCCGCGCCAGGGTGCTGGTGAAACGGGCGAAGGAGGCGCTGCCGGACCTCAAGGCCGAAGCCACCAGCGAATGGATGGGCCACCGCCCGGCCTTGCCCGATACGGTGCCGGTCATCGGCCCATCGGCAAAGCGCAGGAACGTCTTCTACGCCACCGGCCACGGCCATCTCGGCCTGACCTATGCCGCGACGACCGGCCGGTTGGTCGCCGACCTCGTGACAGGCGCAAGACCGCCCATCGATCTCAAACCCTATCGCGTCGACCGTTTCTGAAAGGAAAGCCCATGCGAAGCGAACTCTATATCGACGGAACTTGGAAACCCTCTAGCGACGGCAAGACCTTCGAGGTCATCAACCCGGCAACGGAGGAGGTGGTCCATCATATCGCCGCCGCCACGGCCGAGGACGTCGATCTCGCCGTGAAGGCCGCCCGTCGCGCCTTCGACGAGGGCGGCTGGCCGAAGACGACCGGCACCCAACGCGCAAGATACCTGCGCGCCATCGCCGCCGGCATCCGCGCCCGGCAGGCCGAGATAGCGCGGCTTGAAGTCATCGACAACGGCAAGCCTTTTCCGGAAGCCGATTGGGACATCGCCGATGCCGCCGGCTGCTTCGATTTCTATGCCGGCCTTGCCGAGCAGCTCGACAACGATCCGGAAGAACCGATCGCGCTCTCTGACGACCGCTTCACCTCCAGGGCGGTGCGCGAGCCGGTCGGCGTTGCCGGCGCCATCATTCCCTGGAACTATCCGCTGCTGATGGCCTCCTGGAAAGTCGCGCCCGCCCTTGCCGCCGGCTGCACCGTCGTCCTGAAGCCCGCCGAAGTCACCTCGCTCACCGCGCTGGAACTCGCCGCCGTCGCCGAGGAGGCCGGCCTGCCGCCGGGCGTGCTCAACATCGTCACCGGCGCAGGCCCCGTCGCGGGGCAGGCGATCATCGACCACAAAGGCGTCGACAAGCTCGCCTTCACCGGCTCCGGCCCGGTCGGCTCGAAGATCATGGCCGCCGCCGCCCGCGACATCAAGCGCGTCAGCCTCGAACTCGGCGGCAAGTCGCCCTTCGTCGTCTTTGACGACAGCGACATCGAGAAGGCCGTCGAATGGATCCTGTTCGGCATCTTCTGGAACCAGGGCCAGGTCTGCTCGGCCACCTCGCGTGTGCTGGTGCAGAAGGGGATCTACGAGCCGCTGATGATGCGCCTCATCGAGGAGACGAACCGCATCCGCATCGGCAACGGCCTCGACGACGGCGTGCTGCTCGGCCCGCTGGTCTCGAAGAAGCAGCACGAGCAGGTTGTCGCCGCGATCGAGGCGGCGAAGGCGGCAGGCGCCACGGTCGCGTGCGGCGGCACCCGGCCGGAGGGTTTCGACAGGGGTTACTACCTGCGCCCGACGGTTCTTGCCGATGTGCCTCTCGATAGCGCCGCCTGGACGGAGGAGATTTTCGGACCGGTCGTCTGCGTGCGCCCCTTCCGGACGGAAGAGGAGGCCGTCGCCCTTGCCAACGATTCCCGCTTCGGCCTCGCCGCCGCCGTCATGTCGGCGGACGATGCGCGCGCCGAGCGCGTGGCCAAGGCCTTCCGCGCCGGCATCGTCTGGATCAACTGCTCGCAGCCCACCTTCACCGAGGCGCCCTGGGGCGGCTACAAGGAATCCGGCATCGGCCGCGAACTCGGCCGCTGGGGTCTCGACAACTATCTGGAGACCAAGCAGATCACGAAATATGTGAGCGAAGATCCCTGGGGCTGGTACATCAATTAGGAGCCGCCGCCATGCGTTTCGAAAACGCGCTCGACCTCATGCTCGTCCATTGCCAAGGCGAACTTGGCCATGTGCTGATGAACGGCGCGCCGGAGATTCCGGGTGACACCATGCTCGACAAGATGAATCACATCAACACGGTGGACGACAGCCTGCGCCGTTTCGTCACCTTCGAGCCGCGCGCCCATGTCGCCCAGTCGGTGAACCTGCTCCTTGCGCCGGTGCGGAAGGATGCGGATGCCGGCTTCATCGTGCTCCAGGCCGACCGCGCCCATCCGATGTCCGGCAGCAATTGCATCTGCGTCGTCACCGCGCTTCTCGAAAGCGGCCGGGTGGCGATGCGGGAGCCGGAAACGGTCGTCCGCCTCGATACGCCCGCCGGCCTCGTCGTGGCGCGGGCGCGGTGCGAGGGCGGGCGCTGCCTTTCCGTCAGCCTCGACAACGTGCCGAGCTTCGCCGAACTGCTCGACCACGAGATCGACACGCCGGCATGGGGCCGCATCAAGGTCGATATCGCCTTCGGCGGCGTCTATTATGCGCTGGTCGATGTCGGGCAGATCGGCCTGACCATCGCCCCGGAAAGCGCCCGGCAGCTTGCCGAAGCCGGCATCGCGCTCAAGCAGCGTCTCGTCGATCAGGTGAAGGTGCGGCACCCGACACTGCCCGGCGTGGACGAGATCGCCTATGTCATGTTCCGCGACCATGAGCCGGACGGCGCGGTGCGCACCTGCACCACGCTCCAGCCGGGCCGGGTCGATCGCTCGCCCTGCGGCACGGGCAGTTCCGCAAACCTCGCAACGCTGTTCGCACGCAACGAGATCTCGGTGGGCGATGGCCGTATCTCGCGTTCCATCATCGGCGGAGAATTCCTGGCCGAGGCGATCGGCGAAACGCAGGTCGGCGGACGCCGGGCCGTGCTGCCGCGCATCACCGGCCGCGGCTATGTTTATGGCCGCTCGGAACTGCGCCGCGCCTCCGACGATCCGTTCGCGGCCGGTTTCGCGCTGTCGGACACCTGGGGACCGCAGGTCGATCTCCTGATTTAGGAGGTGCCCGATGGGGTGTCGGAGGACTGAACGGCATCGGCTATGTGATCGAAACTTCGCGGTTTCAGGGTCGGCTTAGGTCATGACTCACAAAAGCGAAATCGTGATCTCGCTAGTCGAGAACCACTCACGCTTGTAGGCTGTCAGATCGAACATGGAAAAGTCCGCAAGAGTAATGCATCCAGACCGGATACCATGTGGCTGAACGACCAGAAGAGAAAAAACGACACGGACGCAAAGCTCCACGGCGGCGGGCCTTGCCGCCGGCGCGATTGCCGCGGCCATCTATGCTTGGCATTGCCCGGACGACAGCCCGCTTTTCCTTGCCACCTGGTACATGATCGCCATTGCCGGCGTGACCGTTGGCGGTGCGCTTCTTGGCCGCCGTCTGCCGCGCTGGTAGCCGGCTGCTGCTTGTGCGCCTCGTCGGCGTGCTCGATCTTGCCCTTCAACTGCGGGTAGGCCGAGCTCGATTCCGTTCAGCATGGCGCCTGCGCCGTCTTTCTGTGAACCGTCGACATAATCGCTTTGCGCCTCCTCCCTTTCAGCCTAGCTTGCCGGGGAAAGGCCATGGAAGACATGGACTTTGGTGCGATTCGACCCGGGAGGACACATGACCTCGACTGAGCCCGTCTACGGGACGGTGACGTTGCTGCTGATCGCCGTTGCCGCCGTCGCGTTGCTTCTTCTGCTCATCCTGCGGTTCCGCCTGCATGCTTTCGTGGCGCTGGTGCTGGTCAGCCTGCTTACCGCGCTGGTCACGGGCATCTCCTTCCAGGACGTGGTTCCGACGCTCTTGCAGGGCTTCGGCTCGACGCTCGCCTCGGTCGCGCTCCTGGTCGGCTTCGGCGCGATGATCGGGCGGATGCTGGAGGTCTCGGGCGGCGCGCAGGTGCTTGCCGACCGGCTGATCGGGCAGTTCGGCCATGATCGCGCGCCCTTCGCCCTCGGCATCGCCTCGCTGCTGTTCGGCTTTCCGATCTTCTTCGACGCCGGGCTCGTGGTGATGCTGCCGATCATCTTCAGCGTCGCCCATCGTTTCGGCGGCTCAGTGCTGCTTTATGCACTGCCGTCGGCGGGTGCCTTCGCGGTCATGCATGCTTTCCTGCCACCCCATCCAGGCCCGGTCGCTGCGGGCGAACTGCTGGGGGCTGATATCGGCCTTCTGGTGCTGGTCGGCCTCGCCGTCGCCCTGCCGACCTGGTATCTGGGCAGCTACCTCTTCGGCCTGTGGGCCGGCAAGCGCTTCCAACTGCCGGTCCCGGAACTTCTCGGATCGCTCAGCGAGGCGGCGCATGACCGCCGCGAGCCGCCGTCCTTCGGCACGGTGATGCTTGTGCTGTTGCTGCCGCTCGTGCTGATCTTCCTCAACACCGGCCTTGGCACGCTGGTGACCGCCAAGGCGATCGACGGCGATGCTCTGTGGGTGAACATTCTGCGCATGGCCGGGCAAACGCCGGTCGCATTGCTCATCACCGTCCTCGTCGGCATGTGGACGCTCAGCGGCCAGCGCACGCTCAAGGACATGGAAAAGCTGATGGACGGGGCTCTCGGCCCGGTCTGCGGCATCATCCTCGTGACCGGGGCCGGTGGCATGTTCGGCGGCGTGCTGCGCGCAAGCGGCATCGGCCAGGCGCTCGCCGGCAGCCTGGAGGCTGTCGGCATGCCGCTGATCGTCGCCGCCTTCCTCATCTCCACCGCGCTGCGCGTGGCGCAAGGCTCGGCCACCGTGGCGTTGACCACGACGGCGGGCCTTCTCGCCCCCACCGTCGCCGCGACGACGGGGCTGAGCTCCTTCGACCTGTGCTTCCTCGTCATAGCCATTGCCTGCGGCGCGACGGTGCTGAGCCACGTGAACGATTCCGGCTTCTGGCTGGTCGGCCGCTTCCTCCAGATGGACGAACGGACCACGCTCCAGACCTGGACCGTGATGGAAACCCTGCTCGGCATCATCGGCTTTGCCTTCGCCCTTGTGGGATGGTGGATACTATGAGCGGAGAGCTGCATCATATCGTGGTGATGGGCGTTTCCGGCAGCGGCAAGACCACTGTCGGGGAAGCGCTTGCCGAAAGGCTCGGCTGGCGTTTCATCGAGGGCGACAGCTTCCATCCCCCGGAGAACGTGGCCAAGATGTCGGCCGGCATTCCGCTCGACGACAACGATCGTATTCCATGGCTGAAGGCGCTGGCGGCGGAGATCGCCAGGGATGAGGCGGCCGGCCGGCCCTCCGTGCTCGGATGCTCCGCGCTGAAGCGCGCCTATCGCGATATCCTGCGCAGTGGCGCGCCACGCGTGCGCTTCGTGCATGTCCACGGCGATCGCGCCGTGCTGGCCGATCGGCTTTCGCACCGCGCCGGGCATTTCTTCCCCGCCTCCCTGCTCGACTCGCAGCTCGCGACGCTCGAACCGCTTGGCCCGGATGAAGACGGCGTGGTCGTCGACGTGGCGCTTTCGACGACCGAACAGGTCGACATCGCAATGCGGGAACTCGGCTACTGACACGACTTCGGCAGGTGGCATGAGCGGTGGAGGTCTACGTGGATCCCATCTCCACCGCGACACGGCGAATTGCTCCAGAAACATCGACTGTAGTCCGCCCGGCAACCAGTTCTCGCGCATGGTGATGCCGACCGTACGCATTCGGAGCCGCTGCCGCACATTTTCGCTGACGGGGATGCAACGCAAGAGCCCCTCCCTCGAAGCGCGGCTCCCATGTCTTCTTCTGTTCGAAATATCCTTGTTGAGCTTTCCGCTCGGGCCTCTCTTGCGGCCTCGTCTTTTCGCCCGGCGAACCAGTTGGCCAGCAGCGCGCCCGAGATGTCGTGCCAGACACTGAAGATGGCGCTGGGAACGGCGGCGAGCGCGAGAAATGGGTGGTGACCAGCGCCGCGCCCAGGCCCGAATTCTGCATGCCGACCTCGATGGCGATCGCCTTGCGCTTGGCAAGCGTCAGGCCGATGGCCTTCGCCGCAAAGAAGCCGAGCAGGTAGCCGAGCCCGTCGTGAGCACGACGACCGGGTTTATGTTTTTACCGATAGTCCCGTGCTTGGCATCGTGGTCGCCACCTTCAGGATCGCTTCGGCCGCGCGCTTCACGCCGGCGGCCTTCTGCATGCTGATCGCATTGTCCTTTAGCCTCGCCCGCATCGCCGCATCATCCATCAGGCTGGTGATGGCGCTTGCCAGCTCGTTCTCGCTCCAGCCATAGCGGTCGAGGTGCAGGCCGACGCCGGTTTCTTCGGCGCGGCGGGCATTGTCGTGACCATCCCAGCAATAGGGCATGATGATCGATGGCGTGCCGAAATAAAGCGCCTCGCAGAAGGAGTTGTTGCCGCCGTGGTGGATGAACAGGCTTGCCTGCTCGACCACGGAAGGCTGCGGAAACCAGTCGTCGATGAAGACATTGTCCGGCACATCGCGATAATCGTCGCGCCAGTGGCCGGCGTTGATGAGAAAACGGTAGGGCAGTTTCGAGAAGGTCTCGATCATCCGCTTGATCATTGCCACGTCCATGGCGCCGAGCGAGCCGAAGCTGATGAGCGCCAGCGGCGCTTCATTGTGGCTGGCGAAGCGGGGCGAGACATAGGGCGCCTCATGCCGCACGCAGCCGTCGAGAAAGACGAAAAGCTCCTCATCCAGCACGTTACGGCGCTTGCGGCGAATGATTTTCGGCGCCAGCAGCAGGTTGAGATAGGGCGACGGCTCGAGAAAAACTGACGTTGGCGGTGGACGCAAGCCCGACTGGCCGAGAAAAGCGGAAAACCGCCGGTGGGCGGAAGCCGTCACCTCGCGGTATCGCGCGGAAAACCGCTCCCATTCCTCGCCCGGCGTTTCGCTGCAGCCGGAGAGATAGGGCGGCACGCGCGGATCGGGAATTTCGGTTTCGGCGCAGGAGACGACGCGGACCCAAGGTACGCCGGCATTGGCGATCGCCGGAAACATCACGACATTATCGAGCACGATCACATCCGGCTTCAGCCGGGCCACAAGTTGCCTGAGCGGCTCTTCCACCCGGATCGCCGTATCGACGATCGCATCCCAGGTCGGGCCGACATAGCTTTGCAATTGATCGAACGGACTCTGGCGGAAGGCGTCCTGATGGCGCTCGATGAAATCGTTCCAGTCGGTCGCGGGTGCGGACGTATCGTCGCCGAGCTGGTATTCGCCAAAGCCGTATTCGGTAAAGACGCCGCTGAAACCGGGATGACAAATGAAAACGGGGCGGTGGCCCATGCGCCTCAGTTCCTGGGCGATACCCACACAGTTCAGCGCTGCGCCGTAGCTTGCTTCCGGAAAGAGGGCGATGGTCTTTGCTGGCGCCATGGAGGATCAACGCACGACGAGCTTGAAGGCGGGAGGAACGCCACGGCCGGCCAGCCGTGGGCGCTGCGATTGGGAGAGCTGTATATGCACACGCATGAGATCGGCCGCAAGCTCCATCTGGCCGCGCTCGATCTGCTCGAGAATCTGGATATGCTCGAGGTTGGACTGCATCAGCCGGAAGGCGTTGACATGGCCGGCCGGCGGGCTGGCGCGGCGGCGGCGGTGATGGTTGGTAAGCGTCTCCGCCATGAAGGGATTGCCGCAGGAGCGCGCGATCAACAGGTGGAAATCGTAGTCCGTGCGGTCGAAAAGTTTGCGGTCGAAATTCGTCTCGTTCATCCCGCGCAGGATCAGCATTGACTGGCGCAGCGCCGTCATCGCCGGAATATCGCGCTTGAACTCCGGCAGGGTCAGCGCGAGTGGTTCGGTCGCAAGGCGGAACTCGTAGCTTTTCGCCGCCGCATCGCCACTGATGGCGAAGTGCTTCAGCAGCCATTGCTGGCCGGCACCGCGTTCGGCCAGATTTTCCTCCGCCAGTTTCACAAACGCATTTTGTACCGTCTGGCGTGAGACGTCATAGCGGCGCTGAAGCGCGGCGACGGTCTGGCTTTCGGCAATGCGTCCGGCGGCGAGATCACGCAGGATCGCGGCATAGACTTCACTCTCGCCATCGCCTTCTGCCGTGTCTTCAAGGCGCGCAATGGCGGCGGGATCGACGGCGAGCAGATAGCCGCCCTCGGCATCCGCCGTCACAAGCTCTCGCTCGGCAAGAATCTGCAAAGCCTTGCGGATCGGGGTTCTCGAGACGTTGCAGAGCGAGGCGAGCGCCTGTTCGGCCAGCCGCTCGCCGGGCGCCATGCCGCGCTCGCCGGCGACATCCAGTATTTTTTGCGCCAGTTCGACATGGCGGAAATTGGTCCGTTTCGGCTCCGGGGTCATGGCTCGCCTCTGCCCTCCATTGCCGTGCATGCTGCCCTTTGAGCATTCGTCGCGCAAGTCCGGAAATGCGCGGACCGCAAAAATGCATCCACCCTATTGACGTATTTTTTTTATAAATAATACTTCCATGCGACAGGGAATGAGACCGGAGAACCGGCGCGCCCGTCGAAGAGGTTGGAACAACGTAAAACAAGGGAGTCTTCCGTGACCGTGAAGAACCGACTGACTGCGACCTGCGCGGCCGCGGCGCTTGTCGCCGCATGTCTTGCGACGGGCGCGGCTTCCGCCGCCGATCTCGTCATCTCGAACTGGGATGGCTACATGGCCCCTGACATCGCCGAACAATTCAAGGCCGCGACCGGGCTGGAGATCGAGGTGGTCAACCACGCCACCAACGAAGAGGTGATGGGCAAGTTGATGGCGAGCGGCGGCAAGGGCTACGACGTCGTTTTCGTCTCCTCACCCTTCGCCGAAATCCTCAACGGGCAAGGGCTCGCCGAGCCGATCGACAAGGCGGCCGTGCCGAACCTCGCCAATCTCTATCCGGAAGCCACGACGCTCGCCTATGATCCGGGCAACACGTTTTCCGTGCCCTATACCTGGGGCTCGACGGGCCTCTGCTACCGCTCCGACCTCGTGGAAGGTACGCCAGACAGCTGGCTGAACCTGCTCCAGCCGGTGGATGCGCTGAAGGGCAAGACGACGATGCTCGCCACCGACCGCTGGCTGATGGCGGCGGGCGAGCTCGCCAAGGGGTTTTCCGTCAACGAGAAGGATCCGGCCAGGCTCGAAGAGGTGAAGACCCTGCTCATCGAGGCGAAGAAGACGCTGCTCGCCTATGACGACACGACCTTCTATTCCAAGCTCGTTTCCGGCGAGGCCTCGCTGGTGCATGCCTGGGACGGCTGGTGCAACTACGGCATCGGCGAGAACAAGGACATCAAGTTCGTCGTGCCGAAGGAAGGCTCCGACCTCTGGATCGACACGATCGTCGTCCTGAAAAGCTCGGAGAAGAAGGATGCGGCGATGAAGTTCATCAACTTCATCCTCGATGCCAAGAATCACGCCTGGGCCGCGCAGAACATCCTCTACAAGGTGCCGAACAAGGCCGCGATGGAAAGCCTCGACAAGGCGCTGTCCGAGCAATACCCGAACATGGCCATGGCGCCTGCGGACCTCGTCAAATACGAGCTGCTGCGCGACCTCGGGACAGCGCAGAAGGACTATTCGCGCATCGTGAGCGAGATCAAGGCCGCGAACTGAACGCGGCTCCTTCCCGTGGCGACTGGGAGGCGGCCCGCCGCCACGGGCAATTTTCTTCCTGAAATCCTTTATGCGCGAACGCTGTGACGGCCCCCCGTGGGAGTAAAGCCTTGTCCTTCAATGCCACCAGACCGACCCTGCTCGCCGCGCCCGGTGTCGCCTGGCTCGTCGCCTTCATGGTGGTGCCGTGCCTGCTGGTGCTGAGCTATGCCTTCTTCGAGCGCGGCGTCTGGGGCGGCGTCGAATACACGTTCACACTGGAGAATTTCGCCCGCGTCGCCGATCCGCTCTATGCGAAGATCTTTCTCAATTCCGCGCGCATCGCCTTGACGGCGACGGTGGTGGCGATCCTCATCGCCTATCCGGCGGCTTACGCGATTTCGCGGGCGCCAAGGATGTCGCAGCCGATCCTGCTGTTCTTCGCCGTGCTGCCCTTCTGGAGCAATTACCTGATCCGCACCTATGCGTGGATCGTGCTGCTGAACCGCGAGGGCCTGATCAACAACCTGCTGCGCTCGCTTGGCTACACAGGCGAGCCGCTGTCGATGCTCTATACCGAGAGCGCCGTCATCACCGGTCTCGTCTACAATTATCTGCCCTTCGTCATCCTCGCGATCTATTCCACGCTGTCGCGGCTGAACCCGGAGCTGATGGAGGCGTCGCGCGATCTCGGCGCCGGCCCCGTCCGCACCTTCCTGCGCGTCACGCTGCCGCTGACCCTGCCCGGCGTGGCGGCGGGCGGCGTCTTCGTCTTCGTGCTCTCCATCGGCAATTTCGTGACGCCCGCGCTGCTCGGCGGCGGGCGGTTCCAGATGGTCGGCAACCTCGTCTACGACCAGTTCCTGACGGCGAACGACTGGCCCTTCGGCGCAGCCCTCGGCGCGGCGCTGATCCTCACCATGATCGTGCTGCTCCTGTTGCAGGCCCGCGCCACGGCCCATGCCAGCGGCGAGCGCAAAGGGGAGGCGGCGCAATGAACGCGACGCTTTCCAGCAAGTTGCCGGGGCGCGTCGTGCTGCTCTTGGTCTTCGGCTTCCTCTATCTGCCGATCGCCGTGCTGGTGCTGCTGTCCTTCAACGACAGCGGCCTGCCGACCTCGTGGTCCGGCTTCTCCACCCGCTGGTACGGCGCGCTGCTTTCCAACACGGACATCCTGCGCGCCGCTGGCAACACGTTCATCGTCGCCGTCTTCGCGACCGTCATCTCCACCGTACTCGGCACGCTTTTGGCGCTCGGCATGGAGACGCGGCGCCGCAAGAGCAACGGTCTCGAAGCGCTCGCCTTCGCGCCGATGGTCATCCCCGACATCGTGCTCGCCGTGGCGCTGCTCACCTTCTTCTCGCGTCTCGGCCTGACGATGGGCTTGCACACCATCGTCATCAGCCATGTCATCTTCGACCTCGCCTTCGTCTGCTCGGTCGTGCGCGCCCGGCTGAAGCATTTCGATTTTTCCATCGTCGAGGCCTCGCGCGATCTCGGGGCGTCGGGCTGGACGACCTTCTGGCGCGTCACCTTCCCGGTGCTGCTGCCGTCCATCGTCGCCGGTGCGCTGCTCGCCTTCACGCTTTCTGTCGACGAGTTCATCATCGCCTTCTTCACGGCCGGCGCCGGGCGCTCGTCCATCACCCTCCCCATGCAGATCTATTCGATGATCCGCTTCGGCATCACGCCCGAGGTCAACGCGCTCGCCACCATCGTCATGGGCGTCAGCGCGACGGCGCTCCTGATCTCGCAATGGCTCAACAGACAACAGCAGGTCCCATGAACGCATCCAGCAATCCGATCCTGCGCATCGAGGGTGTCGGCAAGGCGTTCGGGCCGGTGACGGCCGTCGACGATGTCACGCTCGATATCCGCGAGAACGAATTCTTCGCGCTGCTCGGCCCCTCCGGCTGCGGCAAGACCACGCTGCTGCGCATGCTCGCCGGCTTCGAGAGCCCGAATGCCGGCCGCATCCTGCTTGAGGGCAAGGATATTTCCCCGTTGCCGCCGGAAAAGCGGCCGCTCAACCTGATGTTCCAGTCCTATGCGCTCTTTCCGCATATGACGGTCAGGCAGAACCTCTCCTACGGCCTCGAAATGGAGCGGCTTGCCAGGACGGAAATCCGCCGCCGCGTCGACGAGACCATGGCCACGACGGACCTCACGCAATTTGCCGACCGCAAGCCCGAACAGCTTTCCGGCGGCCAGAAGCAGCGTGTTGCGCTCGCCCGCGCCCTGGTGAAGCGCCCGAAAGTGCTGTTGCTCGACGAACCGCTCGGCGCGCTCGACAAGAAGCTGCGCGAGAAGATGCAGCTTGAACTCAAGCGCATGCAGAACGAAGTAGGCATCACCTTCGTCATCGTCACGCACGACCAGGAGGAAGCGCTCGTCATGGCTGACCGCATGGCGATCCTCAAGGACGGCCGCCTCTTGCAGGTCGGCGCGCCGGAGGACGTCTATGAGCGCCCCGCCGACCGCTTCGTCGCCAACTTCATCGGCGTCATGAATTTCATCGACGGCAAGGTCGGGGTCGATGGTCTCTTCGTCGCGGAAGGTCTGCAGGTGAAGGCATCGGGCAATGCCGGCTCCGCGACGCTCGCCGTGCGACCGGAAAACATCGCCATCGGCCCGCCCGGCGACCTGCCGGTGTCCGGCGCCGTCGTCGATATCGCCTATCACGGCCTCGACCGCGTTCTGCACGTCAAGACGACCGCGAGTGCAACGCCGCTTCAGGTCCGCATTCCCGCGAGCGGGGCGGGCAACTGGAAGATCGGCGATGCGCTGAGCCTCAAGATCGATCCGGCGAGATGCCGGCTCTTCCAATGAATAAAGAGGGGAATACCATGTCCAAGACCATCGCATTCTTCCCGGAAGCGGCCTTTGGCCCGGCGCTGAACTCGGTCGGCATCGCGCAGGCCGTCGAAGCGCTCGGCCACAAGGCCGTCTTCCTCTCCGACCCCGGCTTCGTTTCGGTCTATGAGGGCTACGGTTTCGAGGCACATGCCGTGAACCTTTCCGAACCCATGCCGCCGGAGCAGATGGCGAAGTTCTGGGAGGATTTCATCAACGGCCACATCCCGAATTTTCGTAAATCTCCCTACGACCAGGTCGACAACTACGTGAAGGATTGCTGGACGGCGATCGTCGACAGCGCAAAATGGGCGCAGAAAGACCTGCCGGGCGTGCTGGCGAAGATCAAGCCGGACCTCATCTGCGTCGACAACGTCATCCTCTTCCCTGCGATCAAGCAATACGGCACGCCTTGGGTGCGCATCATCTCCTGCTCGGAAAACGAGATCGAGGACCCGAAAATCCCGCCGCATCTTTCCGGCTGCGGTGAGAAGGATTTCGCCTGCCACGCCGCCTATCGCGACCATTTCAACGACGTCATCAAGCCGATCCATGACGATTTCAACGGTTTCCTTGCCGAGAATAACGAGGCGCCCTATCCGATCGGCCAGTTTTTCGAAGCCTCGCCCTTCATGAACCTGCTGCTTTACCCGGAGCCGGTGAAGTTCGAGCGCGAGCATCCGCTCGATCCGAAACAGTTCCAGTATCTCGAGGGCTGCGTTCGCAAGGAGAAGCCCTACGAGGTGCCGACCTTTGCCGAGAACAACGACAAGCCGCTGATCTACATTTCCTTCGGCTCGCTGGGGGCAGGGGATACGGACCTCCTGAAGCGCCTGATCACGACCATCGGCAAGCTGCCCTATCGCGCGCTCGTCAATGTCGGCGACTACAAGGATCAGTACGAGAACCTGCCCGGCAACGTCATCGTCGACAGTTGGTTCCCGCAGCCTTCGGTCATCCCGCAGGTCGATGCGGCCATCCACCACGGCGGCAACAATTCGTTCACGGAGTGCCTCTATTTCGGCAAGCCGGCGATCATCATGCCCTATGTCTGGGATGGTCACGACAATGCGACGCGCGTCGACGAGACCGGCCACGGCTTCAAGATGCCGCGTTACGACTGGACGGATGCCGGCCTTGCGGCAAAACTCGACGCCTGCATCAACAATTCGACCATGAAGACGCGCCTTGCCGCCACCAGCGCCCATATGCAGGCCCGCAACGGCCCGAAGAAGGCCGCGGGCATTCTCGACGACCTCGTGAAGACGGGCGCCTACAATGGTTGAGACGACGAAAGCATCCGCCCCGCACATCCATAACGCGACGACCTTTTCCGACCTCGTCGACTGGGGCGGCCAGCCGGACAGCCTGGAGGGCCAGTCTCACTCCTCGGGTCGTCTCGTCTTCAAGGGGCCGAACAACCAGCCGGAATCCGGCATCTGGGTCTGCACGCCCGGCCGCTGGCGGCTGTCCATCCCACGGGACGAATTCTGTCATTTCGTGGCCGGCCGGGCGGTGTATCGCTCGGACGAAGGCGAGGTGGTCGAGGTCGAACCGGGCACGGTCGTTATGTTCCCCGGCGGCTGGACCGGCGAATGCACCGTCATCGAGACCATGCGCAACATCTACATGCTGGTCTGACGTAAAGAGAAAATGAAAGGAAATATCCCATGACCGCGACACCCCTGATGCGCAAGCCGCTGGAAGAGACCGACCTCAAGGACTGGGGCGTGATTCCCACCATGATCGAGGGCGAGAGCCGCACCTCCGGCAAGGTCATCTACAAGGGCCCGAACGGCGAATCCGAAAGCGGCCTATGGATTTGCACGCCGGGAAAGTGGTTCTGCCACGTCACCAGCGACGAGTTCTGCCACTTCCTCGAAGGCCGCTGCACCTATGTCCATGAAAGCGGTGAGGTGATCGAGATCACGCCGGATACCGCCGCCTTCTTCCCGAAGGACTGGAAGGGTGAATGCACGGTCCATGAGACCGTGAAGAAGGTCTACATGATCCGCTGAAGGCATATTTTCCCCTCACCCCGCAAGCGGGGAGAGCGAGACGAAACGCTGCGGCTTGTCCCTTTTCCCCGCTTGCGGGGAGAAGGTGCCGGCAGGCGGATGAGAGGCCGTCGCCCGGTTCTCCAGAACACCAAGGAAGTATTGCCATGTTCAACCCCGCCGAACCCGTGTTCTACCGGCACCCGGCCTACGTCCCGAGCAAGGGCGCCCGCCATGCCGTGATCGATCCCGCAACGCTCGCCACCGTCGGCACCATCGCCGACACTGCGCTCGACGACATGGAGGCCGTGCTCGATGCCGCCACCGTGGCGCAGCGGGACTGGAAACGGCTCGACGCCAAGACACGCGCGACCATCCTTCACCGCATCGCCAACCGCATCGAGGCAACAGACATGCGCCGCTGCGCTGAACTGATGTCGCGCGAGATGGGCAAGCCCTATCCGGAGGCGATCGGCGAGGTGGCCAACTGCGCGGGCGCCTTCCGCTATTTCGCGGAAATGGCGCGCGACGAGGGCGGCAAGGTGGCGGGCACCACGCAGGCCGGCTCCTTCCAACATGCGCGCTACGAGGCGCTCGGCGTGAGCGTGCATATCATGCCGTTCAATTTCCCGGTCCTCCTGATGTGCTGGACGGTCGCTGCGTCGCTCGCCTCGGGCAATGCGTGCATCATCAAGCCGGCGCCCGCGACGACGCTCTCCACGCTGGAATTCATGCGGGTCTTCGAGGCCTTGCCGGATGGCCTGATCGCCTGCCTGCCGGGCGGTGTCGAGCTGAGCAGCGCGCTCATCGCCTCGCCGAAGACTCACGCCGTTGCGTTCACTGGCTCAGTTGCCGCCGGCAAGGCCGTGGCGATGGCCGCCGCGGCGCAGATGAAGCCGGCTGTCATCGAGGCGGGCGGTTCGGACCCGATGATCATCACGGCCCACGCGCCGCTCGATGTGGCCGCGGCCGGTGCCGTCACCGCCGCCTTTCACATGTCCGGCCAGGTCTGCACCTCGGCCGAGCGGTTTTTCGTCGTCGATGCGGTGCATGACGCGTTCGTCGCAAAGTTCGCTATCGAGACGAAGCGTCTGCGCATCGGCAACGGTCTCACGCGCGCTGAAATAGGTCCGCTTGTCAGCGAGGCGGCGCGTACAAAGGTCATCCGGTTGGTCGAGGATGCCAAGGCGATGGGAGCGACGGTGGTGCTGGGCGGGAAGATCCCGGACACTGAGCCGACCGGCTGGTTCTACGAGCCGACCATCCTTGTCAATTGCACACCCGACATGGCGATCATGAACGAAGAGTGCTTCGGTCCTGTCGCCGCTATCATGCGCGTCAAGGATTTCGACGAGGCGATCGAACGGGCCAATGACAGCGAATTCGGCCTCGGCGCCTCTGTCTTTACCACCTCACTCGAAGAAGCGATGGAGGCGGCGGACCGGCTTGAGGCCGGCATGGTCTGGGTCAACAACCCGCTGATCGACAACGACGCGTTGCCCTTCGGGGGCTGGAAGAAATCCGGCCTCGGACGGGAGCTTTCAAAGCTCGGCCTCGATGCCTTCCGCCGCTCGAAAATGGTCATCATCGACCATAAACCGGTGATCCAGGGCTGGTGGTATCCCTATCCGGACGACTGGTTCTTCGACGCGGAGGGGCGCAAGCATGTGTGAGGTTCATCCCTCGCTCGCCGGCATCCTTCGGCGCACCGCCGAGGGAGGTCAGCCAGCCATCGGCGCAATGAAAGCGCGCACTCCTTCCCGACGTCTGGCCAGCGTCGAAGACATTGTTCATGCTGTGCTGTTTTTGATGAACAATCGGGCGGCAAATGGTATCGCCTTGGAACTCGATGGCGGTATTCGTAGAACATCTACGTCCAGCTCTCAAACACGGGCAAGAATCCGCTCATCCTGCTTGCTCGGTCTGGTCCCGAAAGAAGCGGGGATGGCAGCCGACAGGGCCCTGGCTGATTGCCAATCTGGAACGCTGCGGTTTGCCGAAGCGTCAGGCCGGCGACAGTCATCGCGGGAAGAGGCATCGGCGCCCAACGAGGGCGCCTACTTGCAGTAGCGGACGTCATCAATGAAGCGGTGTGCCGCCCTGGATGCTGCTTTTGACAACGGGAGGGGTCGGTTTGACACTTCTCACTTCGACGATCTTCGAAGCACATCGATGAAGGCTCTGAGCTTGGGCGCCTGCGAGGCATATCGGGGAAAATAGAGGAAAAGACCGGGCTCCTCGATGCTGGCCGCCGGAAGCACCTGCCTGAGCCGACCCGTCCGAAGATCCTCCCGGACAAGGGGCTCGAAGAGATAGGCGATGCCGATATTTTCCAGAGCCAGGTCGCGCGCGTGAAGGGAATCGGTGACACGCACGGTGCCACTGACCTCGACCGAGACATCCTGCCCTTTCTCCTGCAAGTCCCAAGCATAGGCGGCAGCAGACGATATCAGCCGGTAGCCGATGCAGTTGTGGCGGGAGAGATCGGCGATGGAGTGCGGTACGCCTCGCTCCTCGAGATAGGCAGGCGACGCGACCATGATCGCCATGAACGGTTTCGTCAGGCGGACCGCCACCATGTCCTGCGCGATCATTTCGCCCAGCCGCACGCCGGCATCGAAGCCGGCGGCGACAATGTCAACCAGTCCTTCGTCGGAGGTCACCTCGATCGTCAGGTCCGGATAGAGCCGGCTCATCTCGATGATCGCCGGCGTGATTGCGAGCGGCAGGGCGAGGCGTGGAACGTTGATGCGAAGCACACCTGCCACCTGACCCTTGGCGGATCGAACCCGTTCAACGCTTTCCTCGACCGTGGCCAGTGCCGGGCCGACGGAAGCGACGAAATCGGCACCGGCCTCGGTCAAAGCCACGCTGCGGGTCGTGCGCGCAAAAAGCGGCTGGCCAAGGCGTTCCTCGACGGACCTCACCGCATGGCTCACGGCGGACGGGCTCATGTTGAGCGCAGCGGCAGCCGCGGCAAAGCCACCGCGCCGGGCGACGGTCAGGACAACGGGAAAATGGGCCAGCAAGTCGCGATCCATTCATGCATGATATCGAATAACGCTGTCGATTTGAACCATCTAGCCGCCTGATCATCCGAAAGCCAAAATGCGGCCAGTCTTCAACTGATCGGATCGATATCTCCATGACCCAGACCTGGTTCATCACCGGCGCGTCCTCCGGCTTCGGCCGCGCCTTCGCCGACCATGCCCTGAAGCAGGGCCACAATGTCGTCGCCACCGCCCGGCGCGTGTCCTCGCTGGAGGACATCGTCGCCAAGGCACCGGGACGGGCATTGGCCCTTGCGCTCGACGTGGCCAGCACGAACGACGCGCAAGCCGCCGTCGATGCGGCCGTCACCCGTTTCGGTCGCATCGACGTGCTGATCAACAATGCCGGATACGGCGTGGTCGGTGCATTCGAGGAGACTCCGGACGACGAATTGCGGATGCTGATGGAAACGAACTTCTTCGGCGCGATGAACGTCACCCGCGTGGCGCTGCCGATATTGCGTGCCCAGCGCAGCGGCGCCATCGTCAACATCTCCAGCCTTGGCGGACAACTCTCCTTCGCGGGCTTCAGCGCCTATTCGGCGGCGAAGTTTGCCCTGGAGGGCGCAAGCGAAGCCCTGGCACAGGAGCTGAAGCCCTTCGGTGTGAAGGTGTTGATCGTCGAGCCCGGCCAGTTCCGGACCAATCTGGCCGGGCCGAGCATGCGCCATATGCCTCGGATGGATGTCTATCGCGATGTCGTCGGCGGCACGCGCCAGTTCGTACACGACATGCACGGCACCCAGCCGGGTGATCCGCTGAAGGCCGCAGCCGCTATCGAGAGAGCGCTCCATGCTCCCGAGACGCCGCTGCGGCTGCAACTGGGTGCCGACGCGGTCGACGCCGTTCGAGACCATTCCACCACGCTCCTCAAGGATCTCGCAACCTGGGAGGCGCTTGCCCGCGATACGATCTTCGACGCGGCCTGACCCCGGTCAGAACGGAAGAGGAGCCATCCATGCCACGCTGCCGGCCGTAACTGAGGAAATTCGCATGCGCATTCTTGTTGTTGGTGCTTCGGGCACGATCGGCCGCCCACTGTGTTTCGAATTGGAGCGCCGGCATGACATCATTCGGGCCGGCCGCACCTCCGGCGACGTCCTTGTCGATATCCGCTCGCGCGATGCGATCGCGCGTATGTACGAAGCCGTTGGGGAAATAGACGCATGTGTCTGCGTTGCTGCGTCGGGCGCGATGGACGACTTCGATACCCTTACCGACGCACAACTGATTGAAAACATGCAAGGCAAGCTGATCGGTCAAATCAACCTTGTGCTTCTGGGACGCCCATTCGTCTCGGGGAGAGGCTCGTTTACCCTTACCAGCGGCATATTCGCCGACGAGCCGTGGCGCGGCGTGACTGGCGGGGCGGTCATCAGTGGGGGCCTCCACAGTTTCGTGCTTTCTGCGGCGATCGAACTCGATCGCAATCAGCGGATCAACGTAGTCAGCCCTACCATCGTAGAGGACTCGGTGACCGCCTACGGGCACCTCTTTCCAGGGATGCCACCAGTGTCCATGGAACGTTTGATCGCAGCCTATGTCGGATGCATCGAAGGCGGCAGGACCGGATCGCCGACCAGGGTGAGGCCCGGTACCGGATTCCAACGGTATCCGACCGGCAGCGCGTAGATCGGGCGAAGCACCGGATCGATCTCGCTGTCGGTGATGAACGCGGTCAGGTGCGGCGCCCATCCCTCGAATTGCCTCGCGACATGCGCCAGGCCGGCCCGCGCGTCGCCGAAGTCGATGGAGCGAATCCAGTCCTCCGGCCTGTTCAGCGCCACATAGCCGCGGACGGTCCTGTCGGCATAGCGATGCACCATGATGCCCTTGCCCGGAGCGACCACCATGAGCGTGCCGCTGCCGATCGCGTCGATGGACGCCTTGTGGCGTGTGTCACCATCGAGAAGCGCGATCTCGATGAAGCAGGTGCCGGTATAGACGGGCTTGATATCCGAAAGCAGCGGCCGGACCTTCGACCAGGCGCCGTCCGCCCCGACAAGGACATTAACCGCGATCGTCGCGCCGTCGTTAAAGGTGACCGCGTGTTGGCCGCCTTCGGTCGCGATGGACGTGACCTTCCGGCCCCATCTGATCATCCCGGTCGGAAGCGACCCGATCAGCAAATCCCGAAGCTCGCCCCTGTCCACTTCCGGGCGAGTGGAGGTGTGATCGCCGGGGCTGTCGAACAGGATTACGCCATCCTTGTCGACGACGCGCTTGGCGTCCTCGCCGGGGCGAACGAGGCCCACGAATGCATCGAACAGGCCTGCGTCCCTTATCGCCCGCTGGCCGTTATTCACGTGGATGTCGAGCAGACCTCCCTGCGCCCTCGCGCCGGCCGTCGCCTCGGCTTCATAGACCGTCGCGGGGATGCCGTTCACATGCAGGACGCGCGCCAGCATGAGGCCGCCAAGGCCAGCACCGATGATCGTAATCTCGTTTCGCATTTCAGCGCTCCAATTGAGGCGTCAGCGTCGATCGACGTTGACGGCTGCCATCGGCCCGACAGGTCGTCAGGCGGTTGCTTTCGGAGACGCTGGCCGAACCATGCCCGGCATGGCTGACATGTATTCGACAACCCGGCGAGCATATCGCGCCCTGAGCCGGCGGTCGTTTTTCGCGACGGCGGCAGTTATAGATCAGTTCGCTGGATCAGACAATTCCTCCCGCCGCGGTGCGCCCCGACGGAGCTTTTAACGAAACGCGGTCCGTTCCAAGAAGCCGCGCCGCCAACGGCAGCTTTGGCCATTTGCGCCCCCGAAAGCAGCCTGTCAGTTTTCACCCCGTTTCAGTCGTGCCGGCTCTCTGGATTCACCGCCCAGTTTTTTCCGTCAATCGCCAAAGAGAAAAGATGACGGTTGCGGCGCGGGCGATTGCCGAGAGGAAGACGATCAGACACCTGCCAGAGATGGACGCGCCACCAGCCGGACAGGCGCTGTCACGCAGCGACCTCTGGTTCCTGCATGACGGGCCGGCTTTCGGCCGTGTTGCGCAGGCGGCTGGCGTGTCTGGCGGGAGGCATCCCGAAGATGCGGGCATAGTCGCGGCTGAACTGCGAAGGACTTCCGTATCCCACGTTGAAGCCTGCGCTGGCCGCATCCATGGCGTCGCCGACCATCAGCCGCTGGGCCTCTTGCATGCGCAGCTGCGTGCGGAACTCGAGCGGGCTCATCGCGGTGATCGCCTTGAAATGCGCATGGAAGGTGGAGCGGCTCATGCCCGCGATCTCTGCCGCCCGCTCGATCGGGCAGGCGTCCCGGAAATGTGTTCGGATCCAGACGATCGCGTTGGCGATCTGGTTCAGACGGCTGTCTGCCTGCGCCATTTGCCGGATGGTGGCCCCGCTCGCCCCGGTCAAAAGGCGATAGAGGATTTCGCGGATCGTCAGCGGCGCGAGCGCTTCGACGTCTTGCGGCGTGTCGAGCAGGCCCGCCAGGCGGATCGCGGCATCGAGCAGCGCGGGCGTGGTCCGGTTCAGCGCAAGCCCGGCCGGAAGACCCTCGGTCTCGGAACGCCTTGCCGGATGGCGGATTGCGAGCTCGCCCAGCGCCGTCATGTCGAGGTCGAGCTGCAGGCAGAGATAGGGCCGGTCCTCGCTCGCCGCGATGACCGATCCCATGACCGGCAGGTCCACCGACGCAACCAGGTAGCTCGACGGGTCATAGATAAAAGCGGTCGTTCCCAGCACCGCCCGCTTGCGGCCCTGCGCGACAAGGCAAAGCGTCGGTGCGTAGATGACGGGCATCGGGATCGTCGGCGTCGAGGAACGGATCAGTTTCACGCCGGGCAGCCGGCACCGGTGCGTGCCGTCTTGCGGGGCGTGACGCCCTATGATGTCCGTCAGAACGGCAAGTTGATCCATGCTCCCTTATCCCACACGGGCGGAACGTCGGAAAGACGGAAACGACGGCCTTCGGACAATCGTGCAAGAATCTCGGACAAATCGTCTACCGCCGACGCGGTGGGTTCGGTCAGACAGGAGGGCGAGAAACAGCGATGCGTTCGCTTTCATGGAGAGAGCCCTTTCATGTCGAAGACCACTGCACTTGACCGATATCGCCTGCTTGGACGCTCCGGCCTGCGCGTCTCGCCGCTTTCGCTCGGCACAATGACCTTCGGTTCCGATTGGGGATGGGGAGCCGACGAGGCCGAGGCCGGGCGGATATTCGATGCCTATGTCGATCGCGGCGGCAACTTCATCGACACGGCGGTGAACTATACCAACGGCACGTCCGAGAAAATCCTGGGCGGCCTCATCAGGGACAAGCGCGATCGCATCGTGCTCGCCACCAAGTTCACCATGGCGCGCGAGCCCGGCAATCCCAATTCCGGCGGCAATCATCGCTTCAATCTCGTGCGCTCGGTCGAGGCGAGCCTGCGCCAGCTCGATACCGACCGTATCGACCTTCTCTACGTGCATGCGTGGGATTTCACGACCACGCCCGAAGAGGTGATGCGCGCCCTCGACGATCTCGTCGGGGCCGGGAAGATTCTCTATGCCGGCATCTGCAACACGCCCGCCTGGCGCGTCGCCGAGATGCAGACCCTGGCAGATCTCCGCGGCTGGTCGCCCTTCGTCGCGCTGCAGATCGAATACAGCCTCGTCGAGCGGACGGTCGAACATGAGCTGATGCCCATGGCGCAGGCGATGGGGCTCGGGGTCCTGCCATGGTCGCCGCTGGGCGGCGGCATCCTCACGGGCAAGTACAGCCGTTCGGATCTGACGGACGAGAACGAGGCGAATGTCTCGTCGGAGCGCAAGGGCATCATCGCCTCGACCGGCCATTTGAACGGTCGCGCGCTGGATATCGCCGATGTGGTTGGCGACGTCGCCGGGGAAATGGGCGCTACGCGCTCCCAGGTCGCGCTTGCCTGGACACTGCGCAATCCCGCCGTGGTCTCGCCGATCATGGGCGCACGCACGCTTGCCCAGGCCGAGGACAATTTCGGCGCGCTGGGGATCGTCTTCACCGATGAACAGCTCGAACGGCTGGACCGGGCCAGCGCGCTCGCACCGATCTTCCCCGCGCGCTTCATGGCACGGCCGATGGCGCAACAGCTCATGTTCGGCGGCACGACGGTCACGGGCCGCAGGTAAGCCTTGGAGGAACCTTCGGGTGAATACCATCATATCCGCACCACTACTCGGCCTGCTGGCCCTTCTCAGTACCACCGGCGCGCTGGACGACAGCCCCTCGGACGACCTCTCGCGCAGATCCCAGCAAGTTCCGATCCTCGCCAATCAAACGGAGACTGAAATGCAGCAGCATCCCTATGTCGGCATGTGGATTACCGCTGATGGGCACATTCGCCAGGAGCTTCTGCCCAATGGGCGCTATGACGAAGCCCGTGGCAACCGCCAAAGCGCCTATCAGGGCCGATATGAGGTCAGCGGCAATCGCATAGACTATTGGGACGATACCGGCTTTACCGCCGATGGCGAGTTCGTCGATGCGGACACGCTCCACCACGGTGGCATGGTGTTCTTCCGGCAAAAATGAGTGGGGATGCGCAAAGCCGGCGGGCCATCGGCTCTGCAAGGGGCGCCCTTTTCATTCATTGCACTCGGCACGATCGTCGGCGTCTCAAACCATGGTCTGGCGCGGGTTCACATAAGGGAAGCGGGCTGACGACGAGGATCAGGGATCCAACGCGTGGCTGAGATCATGCAGCCCGACCATCAGCATCATGGGGTCGGATGGCGAAGATAGGAAGCCGACCGCCTCGCAGAAGGCGCGCGCATCATCGGAAATCGCATGCACCAGCATGCCGCGGATGCCGAGGATTTCAGCGGCATTGAGCATGCGCAGGCCCGCGTCGCGCACCAATGCCCGGCCGAGGCCGCGCCCCTGAAAGCTTCGATCGATGGCGAGGCGGCCGAGGACGGCAACCGGAAGCGGGTCGGGCATGTTGCGTCGAAAACGGCCGGGTGCTTCCGGCTGCTTTACTGCGCCGGAGGCGAGCGCGTAATAGGCAATCACGCGGCTGCCCTCGCACGCGACGAATGTGCGCGATGCGCCGCTTGCCTGGTTGGCGCGGGCGCGGCGACGCAGCCAATCGTCCAGTTCAGGGATGCCGGAATTGAATTCGGCCAGCTCGTGGTGGTCGGCGTCGGAGCGCTGAGGATCACGTCTCGTCCCACGGCGCTGTGTAACGACATCATCTTTACAAGTTTCCGTAACGATGTTGTCGTTACAGAAACTGCGCGATGCAGGCGAAAGCGGACATTCGAGTCAGCGTAGATGATGGCAGCCTCGCGCCATTCGCGGTCATTACGCTGCGCGCATGCTCGCCAGCGCCGCCTGTGTGTCTCGCGCTGGCGGCAGTCCGAACATGCGGGCGTATTCGCGGGTAAACTGCGGCACGCTCTCATATCCGACGTTGAAGGCCGCGATAGTGGGAGGACATTCCCCGGAGAGCATCTGTCGCCGCGCCTCGATCAGTCGCAACTGCTTCTGAAACTGGACAGGGGACAGGGACGTGATGGCCTTGAAATGCTGATGGAAGGTCGACGGGCTCATTCCCGCGGCCTCGGCGAGCGAAGCGACCCTCAAGGGCTTGGAAAAGTCGCGTCGGAGCAGGTTGATCGCCCGTCCGATCTTCTGCGACTGGCTGCTCGGCCAGCCCAGACGCCGGATTGCCGGACCATGGCGACCGCACAGGAGCCAATAATGGAACTCGCGCACCATCTGCCCTCCAAGGATCGGCAGCGATGTCGGCCGCTCCACGAGTTTCATCATCCGATGCGTCGCGTCCTTGACTTCCTCATCGGTCGGCTCGACGCGTATCGGAGAATAATGGGCAAGCGGTGCTGCCTTGATATCGACGGCAAGCTCCGCGAGAACCGCCTTGTCGAGCTCCATCACGACGGAGCAATACGGATCGCCGACGCTGGCTTCCGTGATCTGGCTGACGGTCGGGATGTCGGCGCTGATGATCAGCGAGTCGCCGACGCCGAAATCGAAGACCTCATTGTCCATGCGCACACGCTTCCTACCCTGCAGCACGAGTGCGACGAGCGGCTGGGACACGGCATACTGAAGCTCGCTCGCATGGGTGGAGCGGATCACGCTCAGTCCGGCGATCGGGCAGGGCGCTATCCCCGCACGGTCGGCATGGCCTTCCGCATGGCGAAGCGCAATGTCGAGAAGCGTGTCGTTCATGGCCGCATCTAGCGGCGGTCGCCGTCACCTGTAAATCCCATCCGTAGGAATAGGCAAGGAACTGCGAGTTTCCGGCAACCCCAAAAGCGCGGCGTGACGCAGAGTGCAGGCCTCGGACAAAAGCCCCGATTGTCCGGCATCCCTGTTTCAAAGGAGTTTCAAATGTCCAAGATCGCCATCGTCACCGGCTCCAGTCGCGGGCTCGGCCGCAACACCGCCCTCAACATCGCCGGCAAGGGCGTGGACGTCATCGTCACCTACCAAAGCAATGTCGCCGATGCCGAGGCAGTCGTTCGCGACATCGAGGCCAGGGGCCGGAAAGCCGCGGCCCTCCAGCTCGATGTCGGCACGCTGCGCAGCATCGCCATATTTGCCGGGCAGGTGGAAGCCGTGCTGAGAGAAACGTTTCAACGGGATCGCTTCGACTATCTGGTCAACAATGCCGGGCATGGCGACATGGCGACGATCGCCGACACCACGGAAGAACAGTTCGATGCGCTGGTGAACGTGCATTTCAAGGGCGTGTTCTTCCTGACCAAGGCCCTGCTGCCCCTGATCGCCGAGGGCGGCCGTATCGTCAATCTGTCATCGGGCCTCACCCGCATCTCCTATCCCGGATTTTCGGCTTATTCCGCCGTCAAGGGCGCGGTGGAAATCCTGACGCTCTACATGGCCAAGGAATTCGCCAGCCGGGGCATTACCGCCAATACGGTCGCGCCTGGTGCGATCGAGACTGATTTCCTCGGGGGAGCCGTGCGCGACATGCCCGATCTCAACAAGACATTCGCCGGAATGACGGCCCTTGGACGTGTCGGCGTGCCGGATGACATCGGTCCGATGATCGCGAGCCTCCTGTCGGACGACAATCGCTGGATTACCGGTCAGCGTATCGAGGTGTCGGGCGGACAGGTAATCTAGTTCATCAAGAGGCGTCGCTGCAGGGACGGCGGCGATCTCCGATGAGCCAGAAGACCGCCGCCGAAATCGCCATGACCTATCTGGCGCGTGTGCGGATTTCGCACGACGCGCACAAATATCCCTCGCAGATTTCCGGGAGGCAGCAGCAGCGCGCCGCGATTGCGCGTTCGCTCTGCATGAACCCGAAGATCATGCTCTTTGACGAGCCGGTGTCCGCGCTCGATCCGGAGATGCGGAAACCAGGGTCGATCGGATTACGCTCACGCTAGGGGACGGACGATCGCCTTTTCGAAGCCGCCGTGAAGTCGGGGGCGCGCGTAAAAGCCTGCAGGAGCTGCGATACAGGTCGCCGCGTCAGGATGGTACCGTCGAGGCTTCGGTGACGACATATCCAGTTCCACGCTTCGGCATCGGCAATCCGCACAGGGGTTCGTGTCTCTTATGCCCGCATTGGAACTTCTAATTTTCCAGCGGCCGCGAACGTTCCTACGCTGAGCCTCGTCAAACAGCGCGATGGGCGCGGTGAAGGAGGTTCATATGAACATGTTTGCGCGGGGGATGCCGAACCAGCTTCTGCGGCTGCAGGAAATGCACAATGGCGAGAAGGTGCAGCCGACCTTCTCGGCGGGCGAGATGGAGCGGCGGCAGAATGCCATGCGCCGCATCCTTGAAGAGCTGAAGCTCGATGCGGCGGTCCTGACCTCCTACCACAATATCTGCTACTTCTCCGACTTCCTCTATTGCTCCTTCGGCCGGCGCTACGCCTTCGTCATCACGCCGGAAAAGGCGACCTCCGTTTCCGCCGGCATCGATGCCGGCCAGCCCTGGCGCCGCACCTTCGGCGACAACATCACCTATACGGACTGGCAGCGCGACAACTTCTTCCATGCCCTGCAGCAGCTCCTGCCGAAGGTCTCGCGCATCGGCATCGAGTTCGACCAGGTCAATCTCGACCTGCTGCGCCTTCTGGAAGAGGCCTTTCCGAATGTCGAATTCGTCGACATCGGCTCGCCGACCATGTGGCTGCGCACGATCAAATCGGCCGAGGAGATCGCTCTCATAAAGGAGGGCGCCGCGACCGCCGATATCGGCGGCGCCGCCGTGGCGAAGGCCGTGCGCGAAGGCGTGCCGGAATACGAGGTGGCGCTGGCCGGCACGCAGGCCATGGTCCGCCATATCGCGAGCCGTTTTCCCCATGCCGAGCTGATGGACACCTGGGTCTGGTTCCAGTCGGGCATCAACACGGACGGCGCGCACAATCCGGTGACCTCGCGGCGCGTGCAGAAGGGCGACATCCTCTCGCTGAACTGCTTCCCGATGATATCAGGCTACTATACGGCGCTGGAGCGCACGCTGTTCCTCGACCATGCCAGCGACGAGCACCTGCGCATCTGGGAGATCAACTGCGCGGTGCACCGCCGCGGCCTCGAACTGCTCAAGCCCGGCGCGCGCTGCGGCGATGTCGCGACGGAGCTGAACGAGATCTATCGCGAGCACGGCCTGCTCGGCTATCGCTCCTTCGGCTACGGCCACTCCTTCGGCGTGCTCTCGCACTACTACGGCCGCGAGGCGGGCGTCGAGCTGCGCGAGGACATCAACACCGTGCTCCAGCCGGGCATGGTCGTTTCCATGGAGCCGATGCTGACCATTCCGGAGGGCATGCCGGGGGCGGGCGGTTACCGCGAGCACGACATCCTCGTGATGACCGAAACCGGCAGCGAGAACATCACGGGCTTCCCCTTCGGTCCGGAGCATAATATCCTTCCCGCCTGACCCGTCCGCGGGCAACTTGGAACGGGCCGCCCGATCGGCCCGTTTCCTTTTGGAAGCGGTGCCGCCTTCGTGAGAAACATCCCGACAGACCTTCTTCGGACCTTCCTCGCGGTCATCGACCTGCGCAGCCATACGCGCGCCGCCGAGCAGCTCGGCCGCACCCAGCCGGCCATAAGCCTGCAGATGAAGAAGCTGCAGGAACTGCTCAACGTTTCCCTCTTCGCAAAGGATGCCAGCGCCCAGCCGACCGAGGCGGGCGAACTGGTGGCAAGCTATGCCCGGCAGATGCTGACGCTGAACGACGAGATGGTGCTGCGCCTGTCGCGGCGCGACCAGCAGGGCAAGATCCGCCTCGGCATCCCCAACGACTATGCCGACCATTTCCTGCCGAAGCTGATGCCGCGCCTTGCCCAAAGCGGCCATGATTTCCGCTTCGAGGTCGTCTGCGACCTCTCGCATGTCCTGCTCCAGGGGTTGCGCAATGGTCTCTACGACCTCGTCGTGGCGATGACGCCGGACGGGCCGGCGGAAGGCGCGTTCATGACCTGGAAGGAGCCGCTCGCCTGGGTGGGCGACAGTGCGGCCTCGCTGGTGACGGATGGGAACGCCAACCTGCGCATCGTCTGCTACCCGGAAGGCTGCCTCTACCGGCGGGCCATGCTGACGGCCCTGCAACGGGACGGACGGGGCTACGACCTCGTCTATACCAGCCCCAGCCTTGCGGGCCTGGAGGCTGCGGTCGGCTCCGGCTTCGGCAACACGGTGCTCGCACGCCGCATCGTGCCGGCAAAGCTTGCCACGCTCGACGACGCCCTCGGCCTGCCCAGGCTCGCGGACGTCGTCGTCGGCATCTATCTCAGTTCCGACCGCAAGCGCTCTCCGGTGGCGGAGAGCTTCGCGGCGCATTTCGCCGATGCCTTTCTCGCCAGCGGCCGGGGCGAGTGATCAGGCCCGCTTCACGCGACGGATGAGGTTCAGCACCACGAACAGCGCGATGGAGACGGTGGTGAGCAGGCTCGCCGCCGCCATGATCGTCGGGTTGATCTGGTCGCGGATGCCCGAGAACATCTGCACCGGCAGGGTCCGCTGCTCGGCGCCGGTCAGGAAGAGGGCGACAATCACCTCGTCGAAGGAGACGGCGAAGGCGAGCAGCGCGCCGGAGACGATTCCGGGCAGGATGAGCGGCAGCGTGACGGCGAAGAACACGCCGACCGGGCCGGCGCCGAGGCTCGCGCCTGCCCGCGTCAGATTGGTGTCGTAGGTCGAGAGCGCTGAAAGAACCGTAACGACGACGAAGGGGATGGAAAGCGCCGAGTGGGCGAGCACCAGCCCGGTGCGCGTGTTGGTCAGCCCCAGCGCGCCGAAGAACATGTAGGCTCCGACGGCGACGATGACGACGGGCATGATCATCGGCGAGATCATCAGCGCCATGACGGCCTTGCGGGCGGGAAAGCCCGGCCGGCTGATGCCGAGGGCGGCGAGCGTGCCGAACAGCGTGGCGAGCGCCGTGCTGAAAAAGGCTGCGACGAGGCTGTTGACGAGGCTCTGTGTCCAGCGTGGGTTCTCGAAGAAATCCGCATACCAGCGCCAGGAATAGTCCTGGATGGGGAAGGTGAAGAACGGATCCTTCGAGACGGACAGCGGGAAGACGATGAAGAGCGGCCCGATCAGGAAGGCGAGCACGGCGAAGGCGAAGGTGACGACGGCAAGGCGGCAGAGCCTTTCGCCGCGGGTCGCGTAAGTTGGAAGCCACATGGTTCTCATCCGAGCTTGATGCGCTCCGCGCCGACAAGGCGCAGGAACACGAGATAGATGGAAAGCGTCATGACGAGAAGCAGGCCGGCGAGCGCGGCGGCCATGCCCCAGTTCAGGTCGCGGTTGATGTAGGTGGCGATGAAGTTCGACATCATCTGGTCGCGCGGGCCGCCGACCAGCGCCGGCGTGATGTAGTAGCCGAGCGACAGGATGAAGGTCATCAGGCAGCCGGCGGCGACGCCCGGCAGGGTCTGCGGCGCGTAGACCCGCCAGAAGGCGAAGAAGGGCGGTGCGCCGAGCGAGCGTGCGGCCCGCATCTGGCCTTCCGGAATGGATTTCATGACGCTGAGGATCGGCAGGATGGTGAAGGGTAGCTGGATATGCGTCATCGCCGTCACGGTGCCGAAGCGGGTCAGCATGAGCTGGAGTTTTTCCGTGGTGAGGCCGAGCGCCAGGAGCGCCTGGTTGATCACCCCGTCCGTCTGCAAAAGCACGACCCAGGCGGTGGTGCGCACTAGAAGCGAGGTCCACAGCGGCAGCAGCACCAGAAGGAGCAGGAAGCCGGCGATGCGCGAAGGCGCCAGCGAGACGACATAGGCCGTGGGAAAGCCGAGGACCAGCGTCGCCACCGTGACGAGCCCGGCGATCCAGAGCGTCCGGCCGAGAATGTCGAGGAAGACCGCCTGGCTTTCCTCCACCCGCGCGATGCCGCCGGACGCGTCTTGCCCGAGATCGACGGATGTCAGCAGGTAATAGGGCGTCATTGGGCTGGCATTGCGCTTGATGACCGCCCAGAGGTCGGGACTGGCCCAGACGGGATCGAGCGCTGCGAATTGCGGGGCGAGGGCGCCATCCTTGAAATTGCCGAGGTGGCGGACCACGGACATGATACGGCTGCGCATGCCGGCGCTTTCGTAGTTGAGCCGCTTGCCGAGCGCGGCGGCCGTGTTGTCCTCCTTCGCGCGGGCAAGGTCGGCGGCAAGCGCGATGAAGGCCTCTTCGCCGGGCGTCGAGTGACCGTCCCAGCCGTCCAGCGCGGCGATGGTCTGCGGCAGGACGGCGCGCACCTCCGGATTGCGCACGGCGGTGGTGAGGAAGAGGCCGATCGGCGCGGCGAAGGTGACGACGAGGAAGAGAAGCGCCGGCAGCGCGAGGGCGAAGGCGCGGAGGCGGTTCGGCCGTTCGGCCCGGCGCAGCGCCGCGCCGAGGCCGGCGGGCGGGGCGGGGGCGGAAAGGGACAGGGTCTCAGTCATGGCTACCTCGTCAGCGTTCGGCAGTCGGCGGCAAAACAGGCCATCGCGATGCGGCTTCCCGGCAGGATCGCCGCGCCCTCGGCCGCGGGCACCGAGGCAACGAGCCGCTCGCTGCCGAAGGCCTCCAGCGTCAGCCGCACCCGGTCGCCGAGGAAGGTCCTGTCGAGCACGCGCGCCGCAATACGGTTTTCGGCGTTCTTGCGGTCCGGGCTGTCGAGCCCGATCCGCTCGGGCCGCAACGAGACCGTGAGGTCGGATCGCGCCTGGCCGGAAGGCCCGGTCGCAAGAAGCCGTGTTCCGTCCGGCATCCGCACGACGCTGCGGCCGTTCTCCGTGCCGGCGAATTCGCAGGAAAGCGTGTTGTTGTCGCCGATGAAGTCCGCGACGAAGCGGTTTTCCGGCCGGTCGTAGAGCGTCACCGGGTCGGAAAGCTGCTGGATGCGCCCTTCGTGGAAGACGGCGATGCGGTCGGACATGGTGAGGGCTTCCGACTGGTCGTGCGTCACATAGACCATGGTGATGCCGAGGCGCTGCTGGATCTTCCGGATCTCGACCTGCATGTGCTCGCGCAACTGCTTGTCGAGCGCGCCGAGCGGCTCGTCCATCAGGATGAGTTTCGGGTTGAACACCATGGCGCGGGCGAGCGCCACGCGCTGCTGCTGGCCGCCGGAAAGCTGTGCCGGACGGCGCTCGCCAAGCCCGGTGAGCTTGACCAGCGCAAGCGCCTCCTCGATCCGCCGGCCCGCCTCGGCGCCCTTCACGCCGCGATAGCGCAGCGGGAAGCCGACATTTTCCCTGACCGTCATATGCGGGAAGAGCGCATAGTTCTGGAAGACGAAGCCGATGTCGCGGCGCTCCGGCGGCAGGCGCTCCACGGCCTGCCCCCCAAGCAGGATGCGCCCGCTCGTCGGCTGCTCGAAGCCGCCGAGCATCATCAGCGTCGTCGTCTTGCCGGAACCGGAAGGGCCCAGCATGGTGAGGAACTCGCCGCGCCGCACGGCGAGGTTCAGGTCCTCGACGACGAGCGTGCGCCCGTCATAGGTCTTCTGCACGCGCTCGAAGGCGACCATGGTCTCGGCCGCGTCTGCGGTCGGCGGCGCCTCGTCGAGGCGCCCCCTTTCCAGCGTCATCGTGTTCATCCGACCGCTCCTCAGTTGGAAAGCCAGGTGGTGAAGCGCTTGCGGATCTCGTCGCCGTGGTCCGCCCAGAAGGCGTTGTCGAGGGTGAGCGAGGTCGTCAGATTGTCCGGGCTGGTCGGCAGGTTCTTCGCGTCTTCCGGCGCGACCTCCGCGGCGGCCGTCGTGCGGACGGGGCCGTAGGGAATGTATTTCGCGATGCCCGCCAGCACCTTCGGCTCGACCGCGAAGCGGATGAAGGCGAGCGAGCCTTCCATGTCCTTCGCGCCCTTGGGGATGACCCAGTAGTTGGAATCGAGGATCTGGTTGTCCCAGACGATGCCGAAATTGCGGCCCTCCTTGTTGGCGTTGAAGATGCGCCCGTTCCAGGCCGTCGTCATGGCCACCTCGCCGGAGGCGAGCAACTGCGGGGCCTGCGCGCCCGCCTCCCACCAGACGATCTCCTTCTTGATCGTGTCGAGCTTGGCGAAGGCGCGGTCGAGGCCCTCGGGCGTGGCGAGCGTCGCATAGACGTCCTGCGGGGCGACGCCGTCGGCCAGCAGCGCGAATTCGAGATTGGTCGCGGGGTTCTTCCAAAGGCCGCGCCTGCCGGGGAAATTCGCAAGGTCGAAGAGATCGGCAAGCTTCGTCGGCGGCGTCGCCAGCTTGTCCTCGTCGTAGGAAAGGATGGTGGCATAGACGATGGTGCCGACGCCGCACTCCGAGGTGGTGCCGGCGAGCCAGTCGGATTTCGGGCCGATCTTCTCCCAGTCGATCGTTTCGAAAATGCCCTCGTCGCAGCCCTGCAGCAGGGTCGGCGCATCGACGTCGACCACGTCGATGGTGGTGTTGCCACTGTCGATCATCGCCTTGATCTTGGCGATCTCGCCGCCGTATTCCTGCTCGGAGACCGGCCGGCCGGTTTCCTCGGCATAGGCGCCGAACACCGCCTTTCGCTGGGCCTCCTGATAGGCGCCGCCGAAACTCATGACGGAAATCGGCTCGGCGGCGACTGCCGCACCGAGCGCCAGGCCATAGGCAAGCGTCGTCGCTGCCAGAAACATGCGTGTCCTGAACATGGAAAATTCCTCTCTGGAGACAGATTTGATGGACCCGTCGCAGCGCCCGTCTTGTGTGCGGGCTATGGGGAAAGCCTATGTTGCGCCATGCTGCGGCGCAAATAAGTAGGTGTCATGCGGACATGAGCGCTGCTTATCGGCTCTCGCGATCGTCCATTTCTTTTGAAGTCGCAGCTCGCGGACCCGCGCGCTTTCGGGCCGATCTCTCGGCATCGTCCACAAGCTCGCCGCGGTCGTGCGCAATACCAAGATACGCGCGGCGCTGATGGAGGGCTGCACCATCTCTGCCTCCCCGGGCAGTTCATGGAGACCGGCAACGACGTCCTGGTCTTTATCCGGCGGATATATAGCGGGCTTCCATGAGATCAGCTTCGCGTACGAGCTTTCGCACGAGTTCGTCGGACAATTTGCGGGCGCGCCCAAGGCGGTAGATTTCGTCTCGCTCTGCCCTCACACCGGCAAGGCGCAGCCGCCGCTCGATCTCTTCGAGATGCTTCACCTGCTCGGCCTCATCGCCGGTCTTGGAGCGGGTGTCGATCCTTTGGCGGTAGAGTTCCATCAGCCGGCTTCCGACATCGGCATAAAAGTCGACGTTACCTCGCCCTTCACCCAGTTCGTGCTGCAACCTCTCGATCATCCTGATCGCCGCTTCCGCCGCTGCGATGCGCGCGGCATCCTCCTCGCGCTGATGGTCGGGTTCCGGCGGCAGTTCCAGATTACGCAGCAGGAACGGGAGCCCGATGCTGGCGGCCACGAGCGAAGCGATGATGACCCCCGCGGCCAGGAAAATGGCCAGATCGCGCGCCGGGAACGGCGTTCCGTCATCGAGGACGAGCGGCAGCGTCAGGATGCCGGCCAGCGTGATGGCGCCGCGCACTCCGGCTACCGACATTGCCACCACAAGCCGCCAGTCCGGTCTGGCGACCGTTCGCCCCTGCCTTGCGGCGCGATAAAGGGTGAAGCGCAGCGATATCCAGACCCAGAGCAGGCGTAGCAGCGCCAGGGCGAGGTTGATCGCCACGACATAGACCGCCAGCCAGATCGGTTCATGGTGGCCGGTATCTATGACGACCTGCGCCGCTCCGGCGACGATGCTCGGCAACTGTTCGCCGAGCAGGACGAAGATGATGCCGTTCAGGGTGAATTGCACCGTATCCCAGACGGCGGTGCGGCGGACACGCGTCACGGCAAGGGTCTGGCCGGTCTGTTCTGCATAGCTCATCGTGATCCCGGCGGCGACGGCCGCCAGGATGCCGGAGCAATGAAACTCTTCCGCCAGCAGATAGGCGCCGAAGGGAATGAGCAGGCTGATGAGGATCTGCGAGCCCGGCTCCTCGCCGAGCTTTCGGGAGAGGGTATCCTTGGCTTTCATCACGATCCAGGTCATGCCGGCGCCGATGACGATGCCGCCGAGCGCAAGCCAAAGGAAGGTGCCGAACGCCGAAATGGGCGAAAAGACCCCGGTGAGGGTGGCAGCAACGGCAAAGCGCATGCACACGAGGCCCGAGGCATCGTTCAAAAGGGATTCCCCTTCCAGGATATGCATCAGGCGGTTCGGGATGGGCACGCGGGCGGTGATCGCCGAGACCGCGATCGGGTCCGTGGGCGAAACGATGGCCGCCAGCGCGAAGGCGACCGGCAGCGGCATCGACGGGATCATCCAGTTGATGAGGAAGCCGATTCCGATCACGGTGAAGACAACGAGGCCGAGCGAGAGTTCGAGGATCATGCCCTTGTCGCGGAACAATCCTTCCTTGGGGATGCGCCAGCCGTCGAGAAAAAGAAGGGGCGGAAGAAAAAGCAGGAAGAAGATGTGCGGTTCGAGCGCCACCCCGGATCCCGTGACGCCGGCAATCGCCGCGCCCAGCGCGATCTGCACCAGCGGCAGGGGAATGGCGATCGGGGAGAGCCGTGCGAGCGTTCCGCTCACGACCACCGCCAGCAGCAGGATCAGCGCGATACCGATATTCTCCATGCACTCTCCCTGCTTGCGGATCGGCGGCTATTTCACGGAATCTCGCGGGCCGCTGGTCTCGCCAAGTTTGAAAGCGGCGGTTTTGATGGTCAAGCCGTCCATACCGGTTATCTGTATGTTTGCACTTTCGACCTGAAGCTGGAGCCTTCCGCGCACCTCCTCCGCCATCGCAGCGGCCGTGCCGGCGGCACGAGGCTTATAGGGCCGGCCGTTGCCGCTGACGGCGGGCGGATGCTTCGCAAATCGCTCTTCCAGGACGACTATCGATCGGTCGACAGACCTGTTGTCTCTTCCATCTGGCGCATGCAATCATCGTTTCCGACGAAACGATAGGCGCTATAGATGGCAAGCCCGTACTCCTCGTCGCCGACCAGGGCGACGCTGGCGGACTGCAGGTCTTGAAACCGCCCGCGAAGGTCGTTCCATTGATTGAATATCTGGCGTTCCTCGGCCATGACGGTGTGCTTGAACAAGAGGTCGCTACCTGCGGCGGGTGTGTGTGCGACGTCAACTTCTTCGTCCGGCTCCCCAAGCTCCTCCGTCATTTTGGCGGTGATCCCGGCAAATAGATTGCGTGTGAAAGTGCCCTGATCGTCGTCCTCGGTGTAGGGTGTGATGGCCACCAGATTGCAAACGCCGACGTTCCGGACGAAGGCAAGGATGTACTCCTCGTAATCAGGGGCGGGCCGGGGAAGTGCTGGACACACATATTGGCCCGTAGCATCTGGCGGCCCTTCCGCAAGCGGCTCGCATCTGAACTCCGAGGGCCGTGCATTCTGGGAGACGCCAAAGGGCATCAGGTGCGGAAGATCGACAGGCTGGATTGCCAGCGCAGTTGCAATGACCGTGAGAAAGTCGAGAGTTGCTGCCATGGGGCTGCTAAAAATCCTTTTCGACCACCCTGGTTTCGCATCGCACGAGGATGCATCATTAGGTTCACGCGAGTGCGTTTCGCCATGGCTATGCTCGTGAACTGAGCGGCGTTGTGCCCCAGGCGGAGCATATTCGCCACTCGAGAGGCTCGCAACCCGGCATCTGCACTTGGCGTTTCGTGACCTGTCGAGCCCTGGCCGTTGTTGCTGCACAGATTGACCCGCTCCAGCATCCGGACAAACTGAAGATCGACGGGGGACCTCAGACCTCATGCGATCGAACCGATGGAGCGCCTATCGAAGCTTGCGCAGAAGAAAATCGTAAAATCGCGGATCGTTGGCGCGCGCCACATTGATCCGGATGCCTCTGGCAAGAGGTGCGTTCTTGTCGATGCAGAAGACGCTGCCGGGGGCGATGAAGATGCTTTCCTTGGCTCCCTCGCGTGCCAACTCGATGTCGTCGGTCCCCTCCGGCAGGAGGAGATAGAGATAATAGCCGCCGTTTGCGCTGGAGAAGACCCGATGGCCGCCATGGGACAGTCTGGTTTGAACGAGGTCGGAGGCGGCGGTGAGGCGATGACCCAACCGCTTGAGATGCCGGTCGTAATGTCCGTCGCTGATCACACGGTGCAGCAGCCTTTCGATATGCCCCGAGCTGTTGACCGTGGTCAGCATCTTGAGCTCCGCCAGCGCGGCGATCCTGTCCGTTCTGGCGGCGATGAAACCTGATCGCAGGCTTGCCGAGAGCGTCTTGGAAAAGGTTCCGATCGAGATGACCAGGTTCAACTGGTCGAGCGTGGCCAGCCTGTTGTCGGATGTGGTCGGCAGGTCGGCGAAAGGATCCTCTTCAACGATGGGTAGGCCGTATTTGCCGGCTGCGGTAAGAACGGCGTGAGCAACCGGGACCGTCAGGGAGCTGCCTGTGGGATTGTGAGCGAGGGATTGCGTAAAGAAGAGCTTGGGTCGCTCGGTGGCAAGCTTTGCGGCGAAGTCGTCCACGTCCGGGCCGTCCGGCGTCCGGCGCACGCCGACGGCCCGGACCTGGGCGAGCTTCAGCTTGGCAAACAGCGGATAATAGCCGGGCTCGTCGACGAGCACGGTGTCTCCGGGAGATAGCATGCCCCGGATGACGAGGTCGAGGGCGTGGTTTGCCCCGAATGTCAGCAGGATGTTGTCTTCCGCGGCATGCACCTGCTGGGAGCCTAGCCGACGCGCGAGTTGCTGTCTCAGGGGCATGAAGCCCAGGGCGGACCCGTAGCTGTCGGCATCCGCCGACAGGGCCCTGCCATAGGAGCCAAGATAGCGCTTGATTTCGGATTGCTCGGCCCAGGACGGTGGCGGCCTGCCGTCGCCCACGCGAATCTGGAAATCCTGTTCGAGCTGGGCGTTCAGCAGCGAAGCGATGTCGACGGCTTCGGCGACATGCCTCGGCCGCGAAGCCGGATCGGCAGTGTCTGCGAAAGTCACGACGAAACCCGACCCCATCCGCGCGGTGATATGGCCCGATGCGACGAGCCTGTCATAGACCTCGACGACCGTGTTCTTCGACACGCCGAATTCCGCTGCCGCCTTGCGGATCGACGGCAGCCGGCTGCCTGGCGCGCGTACGCCCGAGACGATCTCCTCACGCAGCTTTCCCGCGATGGACGTCACGCGCGTGGGAACGTGCGCTTCGGATACGCCTTTGATTGCCACGCTGCTCTCCACTGGTACAGTTTGGGACAATATCGGACAACTGTACCTTTTATTTGAGGTGTCAAGAGGCTCATAAGTATTACATGGGATTCGGCGGCGCGGGAGGGAGCGACCTTGGTCGAAGGGAAACAAAGCAGGACACATCCGGGCGTCAACTCGCGCCTGGAGAACCTGCGAAACCTTTCCCCTGCCGAAAGGCTCGACCGCGTGGCGGACGAGGTCCCGCTCGATGCGTGCGACAAGCAGGCGATCGGCGGGGGCGGCCTGCCGTCCGCTCTCGCCAACGGCATGATCGAGAACGTCATCGGCACGTTCACGCTGCCGCTCGGCATCGCCACCAATTTCACCATCAACGGCCGAGACTATCTGATCCCGATGAGTGTCGAAGAACCGTCGGTCGTGGCGGCGGCGTCCTACATGGCGCGCATCGTGCGCGCCTGCGGCGGCTTTCGCACGTCGAGCACGGCGCCGGTCATGCGGGCACAGGTCCAGGTGCTCGGGGTCGGTGATCCCCATGGAGCCCGCATGCGCATCCTGCGGGAGCGCGAAGCCATCATCGCCGCGGCCAATGCCAGGGACAAGGTCCTCGTTTCGCTCGGCGGCGGCTGCAAGGATGTCGAAGTCCATGTCTTCGAAGAGACGCCGGTGGGCCCGATGCTCGTCGTTCATCTCATCGTCGACGTGCGCGACGCCATGGGTGCCAATACGGTCAACACGATGGCCGAAAGCGTCGCGCCGATGATCGAGGACATTACCGGCGCCGTCGTGCGGCTGCGGATTCTCTCCAACTTCGCCGATCTGCGCCTGGCGCGCGCCATGGTGGCGGTGACGCCGGATGCGCTGAAAACGGAAGACCATGAGGGCGGGCAGGTGGCGCGGGGCATCGTCGAGGCCAGCGCTTTCGCGGCGGTTGATCCCTATCGCGCCGCGACCCACAACAAGGGCATCATGAACGGCGTCGATGCCGTGGTGGTCGCGACCGGCAACGACTGGCGGGCGGTCGAGGCCGGGGCCCATGCCTGGGCGTCGCGTTCCGGCCGGTATCGCTCGCTGACGAACTGGGAAATCGATGCGAAGGGCAACCTCGTCGGCACGCTTGAAATGCCGATGGCGCTGGGCCTCGTTGGCGGCGCGACCCGCACCCATCCGGGCGCCCGCGCGGCCCTGAAGATTCTCGGGGTCGAAAGCGCCCAGGAACTGGCCGAGGTGACGGTCGCCGTTGGCCTGGCGCAGAACATGGCGGCGCTTCGCGCGCTTGCGAGCGAGGGCATCCAGAAGGGGCATATGGCACTGCACGCCCGCAACATCGCCATCGTTGCCGGTGCGAGCGGGGACGAGATCGGCACGGTCGCAGCCGCGCTCGCGGCCGCTCACGACGTCCGCGTCGACCGTGCCCGGGAACTGCTCGAAACGATGCGAAACGGGGGGGCTTCGAACTGATGGCCAGGCCCGCGATCATCAGGAAGGACGACCGGCCGCCATTCCACGCAAGGCTGCTACGCAGCCAGGAGGGCATCGTCTTCTCGCTGGCGGTCCTCGCCTTCGTGCTGTTTGCGATCCTGCTGCCGGGCTTTCTCAGCACCGGCAATCTCCTGGTGCTGGTTCGCAGCGTCTCCATCCTCGGCATTCTCGCGCTCGGCATGGCGCTCGTCGTGATCGCCCGCGGCATCGACGTCTCGATGATCGCGACCATGGTGGTCTCGGTGTCCTGGGCGTTCGTCATCACGCGGGCCGGATATTCCTTCGAACTCGCGCTTCTGATCGGCGCGGTTTTCGCGATCGCTGCGGGGGTGATCATCGGCGTTCTGATCGCGTTCGGCGACGTGCCGCCGATCTTCGCCACGCTCGCCGCCGGGTCGGTGATCTACGGCACCGGCCGGACGTTCTTCTTCACACTGGAGATGCAGAACGTGCCGCCGGACACCGACTGGTTCAGCGTCATCGGCCAGGGAAACGTCCTCGGCATTCCGACGACCGTCGTCTTTTTCGCCGCCCTGTGCGGCCTTTTCCACCTCGTGCTCAGCCGCACCCGCTTCGGCTGGATGCTCTATGCGATGGGCAGCAATCCCAATGCCGCGCGCGTGACGGGCGTGCCCTTCCGGCCGATGACGGTCGCGCAATATGCGATCAGCGCCTTCGTCGCCTATCTCGCCGGCCTGATCCTGGCGTCGTCGGCCGCGGCCATCAACGCGCGCCTTTTCAATTCGACGATGATCTACGACATCCTCCTGGTCGTGGTGCTCGGCGGCATCGGCCTCAACGGCGGCCACGGCTCGGTCCGCAACGTCGTTCTCGGCACAGTATTCGTCGGCATCCTGCTCAACGGCATGACCATCCTCAACATCGACTACACGGTCCAGAACCTCGTCAAGGGTATCGTCCTGCTGCTTGCGATCGTCGTCGATTCCATCGTCAATCCGCGCGACGAGCAGACGTCGCAGCAAGGAGATCTGTAGCACCACCAACCATGGAACGTTCAAACCGGGAGGAGATCATGCAACGCGCATTTGTGAAGAGAACGGCGCTCGCCGCAGCGGTACTCGCCGCCGGCCTCGGCTGGGCGGTGGCACAGGACAAGGGACTGGAGAATCCGCGCAGCACCGCGTTCCATACGTCGCTCAAGGACAAGAAGGTGGTGTTCGTGCCGCTCTCGATGGGCTTCGACCTGACGGAAGGCTGGGCGGCGCAGATGCGCAGGCAGGCCGAGCGGCTCGGCTACGGCTTCGAGATCCGCGATCCGGCCTGGAGCACGGATGCAGGCACGCGGGCGATCCAGTCGCTGATCACCGAGAAGCCGGACCTGATGGTGATCCACAATCCCGATATCCAGTCCTACGCGCGCCTTCTCAAGCAGGCGCAGGCCGAGGGCATCAAGATCGTCCAGATCAATCTCGAATCCAACACCACGACCGATTCCTATGTCGGAGCCGACTGGACGGAGATCGGCAGGAAGGCGGCCGAGGCGGTGGTCGCCAGATGTGACGCGGGCAAGGGCGTTTCCACCAAGGTGGCGATCGATACGGGCGTGCCGACGGCGGCCTCCGACGTCTTCCAACTCGACGGCATCTACGAGGTGCTGGACGCCCATCCCGATATCCAGGTCGTCTCGCAGCAGGCGACGGAATACAATCCGGAAAAGGCGCGCTCGATCATGGCGACCGTGCTGCAGCAGCATCCGGACCTGTGCGGCGCGATCGGCATCTGGGACAATCAGGATACCGGCACGGCATCAGCGATCAAGGAAGCCGGCAAGAGCGACCAGGTCTTTCTGGTCACCTCGGGCGGCGGCAACAGCGTCGGTTGCGAGAATGTCGAGAAGGGCCTCTTCAATCTCTACATCAGCTATAACGTGCCGCTGCAGGGCGATCTCCTGAACCAGGAAATCGTGCGGCTGCTGATGTCCGAGGGGGCGGCGGGGGAAAGCAAGGCCATCTATTTCAATCCGCTGACGCTCATCACCAAGGACAACGTCAACCAGCGCAATTGCTGGACGCTCGACGATCTGAAATAGGGTGAACGGGGCAATGGCAGGCAGGAACGCGTTGATCCGCTTCCGGTACAGATATCTCTCCGGCCGCCTGGTGGGAGAGGTCCTGTCCAAGAGCTGGATCGATGCCGCAATCCCCGTGGTCGCCCTTCTGGTGACGATCGGCATCATGTCCTTCCTGATCCCCGGCCTTCTGGGCGCGGGCCACATCGCCGACCTCGCGCGCCAGCTCGCCGAGTTCGGCCTGATCGCGCTGGCGCTGACGATCGTCATCATGTCCGGCGGCATCGACCTGTCCGTGGGCTCGATGTTCGCGCTGTGCGTTCTCGCCGCGCTGGTCGGCATGAACGTGCTCGGCCTGCCGTTTCCGGCGGCACTTGCGATCACGCTGGCCGCCGGGGGTGCCTGCGGGCTGCTGAACGGCGTGCTGATCGGCTATCTGCGGCTGCGCGCCTTCATCACCACGCTCGTGACGCTCGTCATCTTCCGGGCCCTCTACGACATCGTCTTTCCAAGGTTGGCGAGCGCGATCGTCGGCAGCACGCCGGATTCGGCGGCCTGGGATTACCTCGGCTTCGGCAAGGTCCAGGGCCTTCCCGTCTCCTTCGTGATTTTCGCCGTGATCGCCGTCGCGATCCACGTCACGCTCTCGCGGCTGCGGCCGGGCTGGCGGCTGCGCGCCGTCGGAGGTGCCCGGCGATCGGCCTACAATGCCGGCATAAACGTCAAGCGCACGGTGTGCCTGGCCTATGTCACCTCCGGCCTGCTGACCGCCATCGCGGCCTTCCTGTTTTCCGCCCGCCTCGGCAGCACCGGCGCCGATACGGGCATCGGCCTGGAGATCGCCGTGCTGACGGCGGTCGTGCTGGGCGGCGTTTCGCTCGGCGGCGGGCGCGGCTCCGTCGGCGGTGCGATCGTCGGGGCGACCCTCGTGCTGATCCTGACCAACGGCCTCATCCGGCTTTCGACGCCCGGGTCGGTCAACCAGCTCCTGCTCGGCGTGATCCTGATCCTGGCCGTGCTCTTCGATGCCAAATGGGTGAAGAACCGCGGCAAGATCCTCAGCAAGGTCTATGTCTCTCCCGCCTATCTCGACCTTCCCGAACGGGCGCGGACAAAGGACGACCCGTTTGCGCTCAACGATCGCCTTCGCGACGTCGAGCTGATCGGCCTCGGCGCGGTAGAAGGACCGGAGGACGTCGTCCTCGACGGGCAGGACAATCTTTACACCGGGACACGGCATGGCACGATCGTGCGTTTCCTTGCCCCCGACTATGTCAGAAGCGAGGTCTTTGCGCGGATAGGCGGACATCCGCTCGGCCTCGCCTTCGCCGAGAACGGCGATCTTCTGGCATGCGTCGGGGGCATGGGCGTATACAGGGTCAATCCGGAAGGCGCCGTCTCCTGCGTCACGGACGAGACCAACCGGAGCTGGTTCTCCGTCATCGACGATTCCCGGCTCAGGTTGCCCGACGATCTCGACATCGCGCCGGACGGACGCATCTTCTTCAGCGAGGCGACGATCCGCTACGAAATGGCGGACTGGATACTCGACGCGCTGGAAGGGCGCGGCAACGGCCGCCTGATCTGCCACGATCCGGCGACGGGCCGGACGCGGACCGTCCTCGGCGGCCTGATCTTCCCCAACGGCATCACCATCTGTCGCGACGGCCAGTCCCTGCTTTTTGCCGAGACCTGGGCCTGCCGGGTCTCGCGCTACTGGTTCGACGGGCCGCACAAGGGTCGGCGGGAGGTCGTCCTGGCCGATCTTCCCGGCTATCCGGACAACATCAACCGCGGCGCGAACGGCACCTACTGGATCGCGCTCCTCGGCCTGAGGACGCCGACATTCGACCTTGCCATGCGCAAGCCGGCCTTTCGCCGGCGCATGGCGCGGCGGATCGCCGCCGACGAATGGCTGTTTCCGAACGTCAACCGCGGCTGCGTGATGCGGATCGCGGAAAACGGCGCGGTTCTCGACGTGCTGTGGGACGCGGCCGGCGAGAACCATCCGTCGATCACCTCGACCTGCGAGCACAAGGGCTACCTCTATCTCGGAGGCGTTTCCAACAACCGCATCGGCCGCATCCGCCTTCCGGATACGGACCCCGCCTGGACGGCGCAGCGCGACTACTGGGGGATGACGTGATGGGATTTCTCTCGCGCATCTTCGGCCGTAGCGGCGAGGACGGGCTGAGTGTGCCGCCGATGGACGGCGTGTTCAAGCCGAACAGCCGCCTCGATGATGCCACGCGCATCCTCGACCTGCCCGGCATCGACAACCTGGCCCTGGCGGCCGGTGCACTCCATTGCAGCAGCGCCGACAGGTTGCTGCGCATCGACCTGCAGGCCGGGCGCGCCGACAACCTGCGCCGCTTCGGCCGCCCGATCACCGCGGTCGCGGGCTCGCCCCGCGGCAGGCTCGCCGTGGCCGTCGAGGGCATCGGCGTCGAGATCGGCGGCGAGGGGAACGGCTGGCGGCTGCTTCGGCTGGAGCAGCGCTATGCCGACTGCATCACCGCGGCCCTCTTCGTGGACGAGGAGACCGTCGCCCTGGCCGTCGGATCGCAGGCGCATGCAATGTCCGCCTGGAAACGCGACCTGATGAGCCATGGCGCGAGCGGCGCGGTGATCCGCCATCGCATCCCGACCGGGACGACGGATATCCTCTGCGACGGCCTGGCCTTCCCCTACGGCCTGGCCCTCGATGCGGGAGGCAATCTCCTCGTGTCGGAAAGCTGGCGCCACCGTATCGTCGAACCGCAATCGCGCGCGGTGCAACTTGACGATCTGCCTGCCTATCCCGCCCGTCTGTCTCCCGCCGGCGACGGCGGCTACTGGCTTGCACTCTTCGCGCCCCGCAGGCAACTGACCGAATTCGTCCTGCGGGAAAGCGACTATCGCCGCGAGATGATGGCGACCATTCCGCCCGAGGCCTGGATCGGGCCGGATTTCTCCAGCGGGAATGACGGGTCGCTGCCGCTGCAGGCCGGTTCCGTGCGGCAGATGGGCAGCATGAAGCCCTGGGCGCCGTCGCGTTCCTACGGCATGGTCGTGCGGCTCGACCGGACCATGGCGCCGCTTGAAAGCTACCACTCCCGCGCCGACGGCAGGATGCACGGCATCGCCTCCGTCGTCGAGGTCGATGACGTGCTCTACGCGGCCTCGCGCGGCGCCGGAACGCTTCTTCGCCTCGATCTTGCCGGCGAGGTGCCGGCATGAGCGATATCGTCGCGTTCAGGAATGCCACCAAGGCGTTTCGCGGCGTCGCGGCCTTCCGCAACGTGGATTTCACCCTGCGCCGCGGCGAGGTGCATGCCCTGCTCGGCGAGAACGGTGCCGGCAAGTCGACGCTGACCAAGGTGCTCGCCGGCCTCTATCCGCTGACCTCCGGGGAAATGCTGGTGGAGGGCGTGCCGCGGATGTTCGCTTCGCCGGCAGACGCGCTCGCGCACGGCATCGCCATGGTGTTCCAGGAGACCAATCTCATCCCGTCGATGACGGTGGCGCAGAACCTGTTCCTCGGGGAGGAGGCCTTCTTCAACCGGTTGCGCGGCGTCAATATCCGGGCGCAGCAGCAATTGCAGCGCCTGAGCTTCCATGTCGAGCCGACGGCGCTCGTCTCCTCCCTCGGCGCGGCCAAGAAGCAGATGGTGGAGATCGCCCGGGCGCTTCAGCGCCATGCCCGCGTCCTCATCTTCGACGAGCCGACTGCTGCGCTGACACCCGAGGAAAAGCAGCACTTCTTCGCGCTGATCGAGCGTCTCAAGACGGAAGGCTGCTCGATCGTCTTCATCTCGCATGCCCTGGAGGAGGCGCTGGCGATCGCCGACCGTATCAGCATCCTGCGCGACGGCGAATGCATCGTCACAGACGAGGCGGAGAACTTCACCCGCGGCCGCATCATCCAGGCCATGGTCGGCCGAAAACTCAAGGACGAGCTTTATGGTTCCCCTTCCCGGCGCCGGGCGCGGCCGGCCGGCCGGAAGGTGCTGGCGCTCGAAAACGTCTCCATGGGCAAGGCGGTGCGCAGCGCCACCATGTCAGTGTTCGCCGGCCAGGTGACCGGCATGTTCGGCCTGGTCGGCGCGGGCCGGACGGAAATGATGAAGATCGCTGCCGGTATCCTCAAGCGCGACTTCTTCCACGGCGGAAGCGTCCGGTTGAACGGCCGGAGCGTTCGTTTCGGCGTGCCGCGGCATGCGATCAGCCGCGGTGTCGCCTACATAACCGAGGACCGCAAGCTCGACGGGCTGTTCGAGACGGCGGGGATCGCCCAGAACATCTTTTTCGGCAAGCTCTTCAAGGGTGCCAACCCGGCGACGGTCGTCACCCTGTCGCAGGCGCGCCGCGAGGCGGCGGAGTGGGTCGAGCGGCTGAACATTCGGACGATCCGGGAGGATGCGAAGGTCGTCGAGCTTTCGGGCGGCAACCAGCAGAAGGTCGTGATCGCGAAAAGCCTCATCCAGGCCCCCGAGCTGATCATCTTCGACGAGCCGACGCGGGGCGTCGATGTCGGTGCGATCGCAGAAATCCACTCCATGATCCAGCAACTCGCCGATGCCGGCGGCGCCGTCGTCGTCATCTCCTCTTACCTGCCGGAAATTTTTGCCATCTCCGATCGCATCCTCGTCGCCAAGCAGGGGCGCATCGTGGAGGAGATGTCGATCGAGGAGGCGACGGAGGAAAAGATCATGTATGCGGCGGTGCACTGAGGGAGACGATGGAAGGCCACTCGACATATAAGCAAACGAGGACAGCCATGCCGGCAAAACCGCCGAACTTTGTTTCGTCACGCCACTATATCGAGATGGTGGAACGGTTCACGAGCATCGGCTTCTGGAATGCCGATATGGCGACCGGCGCGATCCGGGCGACGCGGGGGTTCTTCAAGGCCATGGGCCTCGCGCCGGACGAAGGGTTCAGCCTGGGGACCTGGATTTCCCTTGTTCACCCCGATGACCAGGAGGACTTCCGATCGATTTTCCCGCTTGCCAGGACGGGCATGCCGGTCTCGCGGGAGGTCCGGCTGGTGCATGCGGACCGCGCCTCTCGCTGGATACGCGTCGATATCGATCAGGTGAAGCAGAACGACGGTCCGCAGGATCTCGTCGTCGGCGTCGTGGAGGATGTGACCAGGGAACGGAGGTCGCGGGCCGCGGTGGTGCGCGAACGCGCGCGGCTCGAGGCCCTGGTGAGGATGACCGGGGAAATCTTCTGGGTGGCGGATGCGAGCGGCTCCATCCTCGACCTCAAAGGATGGAAGGAGATTACCGGCCAAAGCGAGGCAGAAATATGCGGCGGCGGATGGGCCGAAGCCATTCACTCCGAGGACCGGCAGCGCGTCGTCGAGGAATGGTCGTCCTCCATTGGCGCGGCCTCGCCTTATACCGTTTCCTATCGCCTGCGCTACAGGGACGGGGAATAAAGACAGGTGACCTTGCGCGGCATGCCCGTCCGCTTTGAAGGGGAAAAGCCGATCGAGTGGCTGGGCACGATCCAGGAGACATGGCGCCTGGAGGATGCGGTTTCCTTCAACGACGGCGATGCCGTCCTGCAGCCGCAGCAGCTCCGCGCGGCGCGGGCGATGCTTGGCTGGTCGGCGGATGAGCTCGCGCAGGAGTCCGACGTTTCATGTGCCACCATTCGCCGCTATGAAACGGGCGAGGGACACCTGAAGGAAACGACGATCTCCGCCATCACCGCTGCGCTATTGCGACATGGCATCATCCTCACCTCGTCGTCGATGGGAATAGGCGTGAAATTGTCGAAGAACGCTCCATTGGCAAGCATGGGCGCCAAGCGACAAGCATTTGTGGATATCCATGCTTTTCCGAAGAGCTGAAACCATGCCACCGGGTTCACGGCCGTTCGGCCGCCAGACGGCCAGAAGCGCGATGCCGGCACGGGCCGGAATGGGAACGCGGTCGGTCATGACATGGGTGATGCCATCAGGCGCAGGTCGGCAAGGCAGCGGTTGTGGCATGGTGGAAGGGCAAGCTTCCCTATGATGTCAGATCCGCATTGACGACCAGGCTTCCATTGGCGTTCCTGTCGATCTCCAAACGTACGCCATAGACATTGCCAGTAAGGGGGTTGCGGAGAACCTCTTCGGGATTGCCGTCAACCGCCACACGGCCTTCGTGCAGCAGCACGAAACGATCGGCGAAGCGGCTTGCCAGTGCGAGATCATGCAGGGCCGCGAACGTAATGATCTGGCGCTCCCGCGTGACGTTTCGTATCAAGCGCAGGACTTCCAGTTGACGGCGGAGGTCGAGCGCACTCGTCGGCTCGTCGAGCAACAGGACTTGCGGGTTGCGTACCAGGGCCTGGCACAGGGCCACAAGCTGTTGCTGGCCGCCGCTCAATTCGGTGACAAGACGATCGGACAGGAATTCGATGCCGAGCAGATCCAGGGTCTCTTCAACGTGAGCGATGTCACTGCTGGTCGCTCTTCCACCTTGCCATCCTCTCTTGGCGAGGAGGACGACGTCAAAAACGGCGAGCGCGGCCCTCATCGCAGTATGCTGCGTCAGGAGAAAGATGCTCTCTGACCGACGTCTGTCAGGCAACAGCGACGTGTCGGTTCCATGCAGCAGGATTTTCCCTTCGGCAGGTTTGTGCAAGCCTGCCATCAATCGAAACAACGATGACTTGCCGACACCATTGGGGCCTATCAAGGCCGTCAGCTCGCCTTTCTGAAACGGGGCTGCATGTAGCGCGTCGAACACGACATTCGTGCCGTAGGCGAAACGGAGGCCGCTTATTTCGAGGGTCATCGCCAGGTCTCCCGCCGGATCGAAATCACCAGGCTCAGGAAGAATGGCACGCCGACGAGGGCGGTGATGATGCCGATCGGGTAGATAACGCCGGGGGTGATCGCCTTGGATGCGGTTGATGAAACCGAAAGGATGACGGCGCCCGCGGCAGCCGAGACCGGGATGAAATGCCGCTGGTCCTCGCCGACCAGCATGCGGGCGATATGGGGGCCGACGAGGCCGACGAAGCCGATGGTGCCGACGAAGGCGGTCGCCGTTGCCGCAAGCAGCGAAATGCAGGCCAGCATTTCCAGCCGCAGCCGTGCGACCGGCACGCCGAGGCTGGTCGCCCGGTCGTCGCCCATCGCCAGGGCGGTCATCATCGCGTTGCGCGCCCAGCAGAGCGGAACGACGAGTGCGAGCAGGACGAGGCAGACGGCGATCTTTGTCCAGGATGCCCGGGCCAGGCTCCCCATCATCCAGAATATGATCTGCTGAAGCTGCGCTTCGGAGGATTGATACTGGATGAATGCCAGCAGCGCGTTGAACGTGAAGAAGAGCGCGATGCCGACCAGGACGAAGGTTTCCACCGTCACACCGCGCATGCGCGTGAACATGAAGAGCACCAGCGACGTGCCGAGCGCGAACAGGAAGGCGTTGAGGGCGATGAAGACGTTGCCGCCCGCCGGCCACAGGCCGATGCCGAGCGCGATCGCCAGCGCCGCCCCGAAGCTCGCCGCCGAGGAGATGCCGAGCGTGAACGGATCGGCGAGTGGATTGTGCAGGATCGTCTGCATCTGGGCGCCGGCGATGCCGAGCATGGCGCCGATGAGGACGGCCATCACCGCCACCGGCAGCCGCACGTCCCAGACGATGATGGCGAGCTTCGGCGCCACGTCCTGCGGGAAAAGCAGGGCGGTCAGAACCTCGGCCGGCGTGTACCAGCCGGGACCCACCCCGACGTCGACCCCTATGGCCAGGACCAGCAGCAGGATTGCGCCGCCCACGAACAGGCTGTTGCGCATCATCCGTCGGCGGTATCGTTCACCGGCCCGCATCGTGATCGTCTGGTCCATCGTCTCTTCCAACGGCAGGAGAGGCGCCGAAGCGCCCTCCGTTACTTCAGGGTCGTCCAGAACACGCCGCTGACATCGATCGGCAGGAACTTTTCATGCAGTTCCTTGAAGGTCGCATGCGGGTCGAGATCCGCGAACCGTTCCGGGTGAAGCCACTTGGCGAGAGCCTGCACGGCCACGAAATGGTACGGGCTCTGGTAGAACTGGTGGTAGACGGCCAGGACATTGTTGTCCTTCACGGCCTTGATTTCCGGGAAGCCGGGGCGCTGCATCAGGCCACGGAGCTGTTCCTGGGCCTTGTCTTCGGCCGTCTCGTAACCGAGCCAGACGGCGGTGTTGCCGGGATTGGAGGTCGACCAGTTGGCGCCGGTGACGACGATGAACGGCGGGTTCTCGACGACCACGGCTTCCGGATTGAGCCTGCCGCTGACGCCCGTCAGATATTTCGTTCCGAGGTTGAAGCCGCCCGCTTCCGCGATGAACTCGCCGAAGTTGAAGTTTCCGAACGTGTCGCAGCAGACGGCGGGATCGAGCCCGGCGGCGCGCTCGGCAAAGACGACCGGCCGTTCATCCGGCTTCAGGCCGGAAATCCCCATATAGACCCGGCGCATCTGGGCCATGTAGTAATCGGCGAACGCCTGGGCCTGTGCTTCCTTGCCGAAAATGCGGCCGAGCAGGAGGATGGAGGGCACGGTGTTCTGGGTGGGCCGCTCGCGGAAATCGACGAACACGGTCGGCACGCCAGCTTTCTCCAGCGTCTCGATGATGCCGCTTTCCTTGATCTTGTCGTAGAAGCCGAGGGTGACGACGAGCACGTCGACATCGAGTTCGAGGGCCTTTTCGACGCTGAAGTCCGCCGAGGCGGCCGCGCCGATCATCGGCACGTCCTTGGCCTGCGGGAAGCGCGCGAGATACTTGTTCCAGGTGTCGGGATCGAACTTCGGCAGGTCGTCGCCGATGGCGGCAAGCTGCTCGAAGGGATTTTCCCTGTCGAAGACCACCGTCGCGTAGAACATCCGCCCCTCGCCGAGGATGACCTTCTTCGCGCCGTGCGGAACCTCGACCGTGCGGCCGGCGAGATCGGTGACGGTGATCTTTTCCTGAGCGCCGGCAAGTCCGGCCGCACCGGTGACGGCGAGAAGCAGGTAGAACACCATGGTGAGCGGGCGTATGAGCGCGAGCCTCGCCCTGTTCAGAAATACAAGCATCCTTTTCTCCCTTGCCTATGCTGCGTGCTGCCCGGAGCGGGCGTCGATTGCTGCCGGTATCGCTGCCGGCTTCGTGGCGAGGATCGCGTAGCGGTCCTGGCTCGCACGACCCAGCCGCTGGTGCAGCGGCATGTGGCGGCCCTGCGCCCGGCGGATCCGTCCGTGATCGCGGTCGATGACGACAGTCTCGAAGCCCGCGCCGGCGAGCAGCGCAGCGACGTCCTCCGCGCGGGCGCCGCCGGAAAAGTGCACCTGCGAGACGATCCGGTTGTGCACCTCGATATCCATTCCCGGCGTCGGGGAGGGCGGCGCGAACCGCTTGAGGACGGCGGCAAGCCTCTGCAGCAGCCTGGACGTCATGCTCCTTGCCGTCGTGTCGGCGTCGACGATGAGGACGCGCCCGCCGGGCTTCAGCACGCGGAACCAGTCCGCGAAGGCGGTTCCGGGGTCGGGCAGGGTCCAGACCAGGTGGCGCGTCATGATGACGTCGAAGGCGTCGTCGGGCAGGCGGGTCTCCTCTGCATCGCCGAGGACATAGGTCGCGTCGAGGCTGTGCTTTGCGGCCTTGAGCCGGGCCTGCTCGATCATCGCCTCGGAGAAGTCGAGCCCCGTCACGGCAAAGCCGTTCTCGCACAAGAGGCGGGAAATGACGCCCGTGCCGCTTGCAAGGTCCAATGCCTTGCGCCCGCCCCCGGCACCGAGATGCCTTTCGATGAGCGCGTGCCAGGCGCGGCGCTCGTCGTCGCCGAAGATTTCGTGCCCTGGAGAGAGATCGAACGTCGCGGCGCGCGACGTCCAATACTCGCGAATGTCATCCTTCAATGTCCAGTTGGCTTTCGGCATGTTCAGTCCCACGGGCGGCGCTTCGCTGAATGTCTAATTAACATGACGGAGAAAGTCTAGTTATTAGAAGCGGCGTCCATGTGCCATCGGAATCAATCCGTCACGCCGGAACCCTAGCGACCGCACTGCGCTCGGTTGAGGAGGGTATGCATTGGCGGCGTGGGCCGCTGTTCGGCTGGAAGGTATCGTCGGAAGCCGTTGCATGGCTGACGGAAGGCAAACGATCGAACATGTGACGACGTTGCTGCGCAGTGGCTGGGAGGATCGCGAGGATCAAACGTCCAACCGAACATGATCCAATGGCCAACCACGGAGCCCAGATCGCTTGTCCGTCCCTCGATTGTGGGCGCAACACAGCAGGGCGCAATCGACCGAAGCCAGCCCTTCGGCCTACGACCTCATTGCGGTCGATCAGTGCAAATGTGGTGTACTTGGAAGCAGTCGCCAGGATGTCGATACTTCTCAGGCCTTGATATGGTTGCGCTGGTTCTGGCCTCCGAGTGGACGCGTTGGAAGGCGCAGCCTAACCTCCTGCCGCCGCCACCAGCGCGTCTGCGAGGCGAGCGACATCCTCATGCCTGGTGCGCCACGACGACAGGCTGATACGGAATGCGGGGCGGCCTTGCCAGACCGTATTTCCGAACCAGCCCGCACCGGTATCGAGAACGGTCTGGCGGACTTGCGCGGTGCGCTCATCGTCACCGCAGCGCACCAGCACCTGGTTGAGCACCACGCGGTTGAGGACGTCGAAGCCACCCTTGCGGAGACGGTCCGCCAGCCATGCGGCTTCGTCGCAATGACGGTCCACCAGTTCAGCGACACCCGCGCGTCCGAGTGTTCTAAGTGCCGCCCAGATCGGGATGCCGCGCGCCCGACGCGAAAACTCCAGCGTCAGGTTCTTTTGGGCGTCGCCGGAAGCGGTCGCATAAACCGCATCGGCATTCATGGCCTGGGCCAGCGCTTCCGCATCACGGCAGATGGCGACCGCGCCATCATAGGGTGTGTTCAGCCATTTGTGTCCGTCCGTCGTCCAGCTATCCGCCCCTTCGATCCCTTCGGTCAGCGCCCGGCGCGATGAGGCGCGCGCCCACAGACCGAATGCACCGTCCACATGGACCCAGGCATTTGCCTTTCCGGCCGCTTCGATAAGGGGGGTAAAGGGATCGAACTCGCCCGTATTCACTTCGCCGGCTTGCAGGCAGAGGATGGTCTTTTCGTCGAGCGAAGGGAGCCGGTCTGCGTCGATCCGGCCATGTGCATCGACCGGCACGACAATCAGGCGCGCGGTTCCGAACCCCAGAAGCCGAAGCGCTTTCCGCACGGTGATATGGACGGTTTCGGAGACGACGACCTTGATCTCGGGGGCGCCGAACAGACCATCCCTGTCAAAATCCCAACCCTGACGCGCCAGCAGCACCCGACGGGCTGCCGAAAGACAGGCGAGCGTGCAGGCCGTTGCGCTGGTGCCGAAACCGACGGCGCTCTCGCGCGGCAGGTCGAGGACATCGAGAAGCCAGAGCGCGGCGATCCTCTCGATTGTCGCGGAGACCGGCGAGTTGTCATAGGACGAGGCGCATTGATCCCACGCCAGCATCAACCGCTCGGCTGCCGCCGCTGCCGGCAGGGCAGCCCCGATCACGAAGCCGAAATAGCGCGGGCCGTTCGAGGCCGTCGTCGCTGGCGAGCCGTGGATGTCGAGCATTCGCAGGGTCTCGGCCGCGTCCTGCCCATGGTCGGAGAGTGCTTCCGCAAAGACAGCGAGACCATCGCGCGCGGCCTGATCCGGGAACGGCGGGCGTTGTTCGATTCCCGTCAGATACTCTCTCGCACGCTCGTCCGCTTCGGCCAACAGTTCGAGTTCCTGCATGTGCGTTCCCTTTGCCATCCTGGCCTTCGATCAGTTGCTATCGATCTTCACCACTTGGGTATCGTTCCACCCCAGGGGTCGTCCGTTCTCCGCGCGCAATTCCAGCCGGGCGACCGGAGCACCCGTTTCGGTGTCGACCAGCGAGGATCGTGGTTCATCAGGGCGATAGAGATGGTCCTCGCCCCATTGGCGCAACGCGATGATGACGAGATAGAGGCCGCGCCCTTTCCCGGTCAGGACATATTCCTTATAGGCGCTGCCGTCCGAGGCGGGCGCGGTTTCCAGAATGCCGCGTTCGGTCAGATCTCGCAGCCGCGTCGCCAGCATGCCCTTGGCAATGCCGAGGCCGGCCTGAAACTCGCTGAAGCGCCGCACGCCGTCGAAAGCATCGCGGATGATGAGCAACGACCACCAGTCGCCGATGACATCGAGCGCGCGTGCGACCGGGCATCCGGCATCCCAAAGGCTGACCCGCTTGACCATGATCGCCGATCTCCATCGTCAGATTCTAGTTCTAAAATAGAACTGGATTTCCGTTTACACAAGTGGTCTCAATATGAAACCAGATTAAATTTCATGAACGGGATCGCCATGCAGCACGGAAGCACAACAGGGCCACAGCACCGACCGGATGGTGGATTGTCGAGGGCCACGACACTTGTCTTCGCCGTTGCCGCCGGCCTCAGCGTTGCGAACATCTATTACGCCCAACCCTTGCTCGACTCGATAGCGCGGGACTTCGATATCTCGCCCGCCGCCATCGGCCTTGTCGTGACGTTGACGCAGGTTGGCTATGGTCTGGGCCTGATCTTCATCGTGCCGCTCGGCGATCTGGTTGACCGCCGCCGTCTCGTCGTCGGCCAGGGCATCTTGTCGACGATCGCACTGGTGGCTGTCGCAACGGCGAGGACGGAGGCAATCCTGTTCGCCAGCATGGCGGCGGTAGGGTTGCTCGCCGTGGTGGTTCAGGTGCTGGTCTCGTTTGCGGCGACGCTGGCAACGCCCGCCAAACGGGGCAAGGCTGTTGGCAGGGTAACAAGCGGTGTGGTCATCGGCATTCTCGGCGCTCGCTTCGTTGCCGGGGTGCTCGCCGATCTGGGTGGCTGGCGAGCTGTCTACCTGACGTCGGCAGTTGTTACGCTGGTAATGGTCGGCTTGCTGCTGCGTATCTTGCCGCGACAGCATTCGCCGGATAGCGATGACAGCTACCTTGCCACGCTACGCTCTATTCCCGTCCTGTTCCTGAGCGACCGGATACTATTGGTTCGCGGCATTCTCGCCCTGTTGATCTTCGCGTCGTTCAGCACGTTCTGGACCGCGCTGGTGCTGCCGCTCAGCGCCGAACCGTTCGACTATTCTCACACCCGGATCGGCTTGTTCGGACTGGTCGGCATGGCTGGAGCCATCGCGGCGACGGGTGCAGGCCGGCTCGCGGAACGGGGGCTCGGACAATGGACAACGGGCATCTCGCTTATACTTCTGCTGGCGTCATGGGGGCTGATTGCCCTTCTGCCATGGTCCATTCCTGTCCTTCTCGTCGGTGTCGTCGTGCTGGACCTCGCGGTGCAGGCGGTCCACGTCACCAATCAGAGCATCATCTTCGACCGGCATCCGCAGGCACGCAGCCGTCTCGTCGGCGGCTACATGGCGTTCTACTCCATCGGCAGCGCCATCGGGGCCATCAGTTCCACGATGGCTTATGCCCAAGTGAACTGCCCCCCGTTTCGACCGGACAGTCGGCATAAGCAGAGAGGCTCAAGCACAGGCTTGGGTATAGGCTTATGTCTAACGAGTACCGACATATTGAATTGCTGACGGGTGATGTCCGCCGCAGGCGGTGGACAACCGAGCAGAAGCTGACAATCATTGAGCAGAGTTTCGAACCAGGCGAGACGGTGTCTTCTACCGCTCGCCGCCATGGCGTTGCGCCCAATCTGCTTTACCGGTGGCGCAGGCTCTTAAGCGAGGGAGGTGCTGCAGCCGTGGGTTCTGACGAGCCGGTTGTCGGCAATTCGGAAGTGAAGAAGCTGGAGGATCGCGTTCGCGAGCTGGAGCGCATGCTCGGCCGCAAGACGATGGAGGTCGAAATCCTCCGCGAAGCATTATCCAAAGCAGACTCAAAAAAACGGATATCGCGGCCGATCTTGTTGCCGAAGGACGGTTCCCGATGAAGACCGTCGCCGACACGCTGGGCGTCTCCCGTTCCAACCTCGTCGAGCGCCTGAAAGGCAGATCGAAGCCGCGCGGGGCCTATCACAAGGCCGAGGATGCAGAGCTTCTGCCCACCATTCGAAGGCTGGTGGATCAAAGGCCAACCTATGGCTATCGGCGGATCGCAGCGCTCCTCAATCGCGAGAGGCGAGCCGCCGATATGCCTGTCGTCAACGCCAAGCGGGTTCATCGCATCATGGGCAACCACGCCATGCTGCTGGAGAAGCATACGGCCGTTCGCAAGGGCCGCATCCATGACGGCAAGGTCATGGTCATGCGCTCGAACCTGCGCTGGTGCTCCGACGGGCTGGAGTTCACCTGCTGGAATGGCGAGGTCATTCGTCTCGCCTTCATCATCGATGCCTTCGACCGGGAGATCATCGCCTGGACTGCGGTCGCGAATGCAGGCATCTCCGGCTCCGACGTGCGCGACATGATGCTGGAGGCGGTCGAGAAGCGGTTCGCAGCGACGCGAGCCCCGAACGCAATTGAGCATCTCTCGGACAATGGCTCGGCTTACACCGCACGGGACACGAAGCTGTTTGCCCAGGCGCTCAATCTGACACCCTGCTTCACTCCTGTCGCGAGCCCTCAGTCGAATGGTATGTCCGAGGCGTTCGTCAAAACCCTGAAGCGGGATTACATCCGCATATCGACTATACCGGACGCCGAAACAGCGCTCCGGCTCATCGACGGATGGATCGAGGATTACAACGAGATCCATCCCCACTCCGCGCTCAAGATGGCTTCCCCACGGCAGTTCATCAGGGCTAAATCAAACTAGCCGACATGTCCGGCGAAACGGGGTGCACTCCACCAAGCAGGATGGTCCGGCGTGTCGATGCTCGGTGCGGGCCTTAGCACTATCGCCTTATTGGTTTGGCGAACCACGCTTCGTTTGCCGATCAGCCGAGCGAGCACCGCATGTCCAGATGCGAAGCGAGCCGGGTAGTATGAAGTGATCAGCAAAAGGCAAGTTGCCACCAATTTTCGCCGATCAGAGTTGTTACGTGACGACAGTCGTAATTAACGGCTGTCGGCTTATGTAGCTTTCACTGCCCGCTTTTATCCCACGCGAGACGCCGATTGACGTCGGGCGCCGTTGTATGGCGCATTGCCGCGGCAGCAGCCTCTTATGACGCAACGTCGAACCGATATGGAAAAGCGCTAGGAGGGTCGGCTGCCTAGTGGGTCCCGTCATGGATGTTTGTGGATCGGATCAACCCAGTAAACGTCTTCAGGCGTTTCAATGGGATCGACGTCTGTAATATTGACGACGACTGCTTCATTGTCTGACCTTACCAATACACATTCCAGTACCGAATCCGGATCCGCATTTATTTCCTGGTGCGGGACATAAGGCGGCACGAAAATGAAATCGCCCGGGCCGGCTTCGGCAACGAACTCCAGTCGGTCTCCCCAGCGCATACGCGCCTTACCCCGAATGACATAGATCACACTTTCCAGAGCGCCGTGATGATGGACGCCGGTCTTGGCGTTCGGCTCTATGGCGACCGTGCCGGCCCAGATTTTCTGCGCGCCCACCCGCGCGTGGTTTATGGCAGCTTGACGGAACATGCCGGGTGTCTGGGCCGTATTCGAGTCGAGCTGATCGCCCTTGATCACCCTGACCCCGTCGTGTTTCCAACGTGGCGGGTCTGCCGGATGATCGCCGTGTTCTTCACTTTGCTTGGACATCGGACCTCTGGTCTCCTCGAAAGAGTGTATTACATAGGGTGTCGACCCACTGTTCAATTGCGAAAGTCAATAAGAGGGTCATGCCGTCGGCAGCGCCGTCGCCCTCATCGAGGGGCGGGCGCTGAATTCGGCATGGAAGGCTGCCAGGCGCGGCCGTGCCGTCCGCCAGTTCCATATGCTGAAGCGAAAGTCCAAATAGCTCAGGACCACGGCTACGCTGATGGACCCGATGTTTACGTTGGCCAGGTCGGCGTGCCATTGCGCCTCCAGGGCGTCGAGCGCGCGTTCCACTCTTTGCCTCAGCCTGTCGAGCCAGCGGCGCCAATGCAGTTCCATTGGCCGCTGGGCGCTTTCGTTCCGATGAGCGACCGCGGCGTCGGCGATTCCTTGCGCAATTGCCTGAAGCGTCAAGGTGCGAAAACGCCCGCCGACACCTTCGGTCATCTGCGTCCGTCCAGCCATGTGGCAAATATACTCAACGATCACCCGGCTGTCGTGCAGCACGGCCCCTTCGGCTGTCTCAAGCACCGGAATCTGAGCGATTGGCGATAGCAAGGCAAGCTGCGTGTTTTCCTCGGCGATTGCCACTTCCGTCGCAATCAGTTCGATCTGATCAACGATGCCTGCCTCGTGCGCCGCGACAAAACACATACGAACGTAGGGAGAGATCATGTCGCCATGGATCTTCATAAAACCTCCTCTTTCACGGTGGTAAATCCAGGGTTTTGTCGACGGATCTCCGCTTGTCTCTCCCGTTTCAGTTCGTCTGGGCCGCATTCAAAAAAGGTTCAAACGCCGTGCGATGAAAGGGCGGCGAGGCTGCGCTGCAATGTCTCCGTGACATGGGCGAGGTGTTCGCGCATCGCCTTTTCAGCGCGGTCCTGATCGCCTTCGCAGATCGCTTCCACGATTTCGGCATGCTCGCCGATGGACTGGTTAATTCGCCCTGGGAACAGGATGGTGCGAAACTGAAAGCGAACGATTTGCGAATTAAGGGTCGCCAGCAGACGGCTAGCGGTCTGGTGGCCGGAAATCCTGCGGATTTCCGCGTGCAGAGCTCCATTCTGCCCTGAATATGCTGTGAAATCTTCCTGCGCGATCGCTTCGCGAAGCGTTTTTAGAATTTCGCGCAATCGCTTGTGGTCTGCCGAGGTTGCTTTCGCCGCGGCCTGCCGGGCGATGAGAGATTCGAGCATGCTTCTGACCTGCAGGATCTCGAGCGCCTCTTCCTCACTGATCACCCTAACGCGCGCGCCCCGGTTAGGCTCGGAAACAACGAGGCCTTCCTGCTGAAGCTTCCCGAGGGCCAACTTCACATTTGATCGGTTGGTGCCCAGCCATGCGGCCAAATCCGCTTCGATCAGCCGCTGGCTGGGCATCAATTGCCCCGTCTCAATCGCCTTACGCAACGTCTCGGTCGGGTCCTTCTTCTCCTTGGCGCGTGCCACTTCCATCTTACCTTTCGATTGTCATCGTTCCGAGCGCTACAGGTGGCAAACTAAGATCCAATGTGAATCAAGTTTCGCTTTTCTTGACGTCATCTCTAGAGGCCATAGTCAAGATGCCATCAAGAATTTCGAGCCATGCCGCCTCAGATTTGGTCTTCAACTCGGGGTTCATGTCTGAGAAATCGGCGGACAGATCCTGGCGACGCGCAGTTGCCAAGGCCATCAGGGGCTCGATGTGACCTTCACGAACCGTAGCAGCCGCCTCGCGCATTTCGGCAGCGCGCCGGCGCCCATGAACGAGTGTGCGCTTTACCTGGTAGCCGGTAAACCTGTGCCAGTCCGTTCCGGGGAACGTCGTCGAGAGGGATGCTAGGACGCGTGCCTCGACACCGTGGGCACGAGCCGCAAGAAAACTTTCGACACAAAGCGCTTCGATACCCTTTATGATCACGCTTCTGCATATCTTGGTCGCAGAGGCAGGGCCCACATGGTCGGAGACAACTTCCGTGTTCAAGCCGAACGCCTTGAGCGCAATGTCCACCTGGTGGGCTGTCTTGCCAGCAAGCAGGATCGGAACGGCGGAAAGGTTTTGCGTTACTGGAGACATGACTGCTGCGTCGATGTAAGCCGCTCCCGACCTTTCGAATGCCGCAGCGCTTGCATTCTTCGTCCCTGGCGAAACCGAGTTTAGATCAAGGAAAAACTGACCTGGCCGCATATACGATGCTGCTTGGCGCGCGACCTGTTCGGCCGCCGTCGCCGTCACCAGTGAAAGAACAATCTGGCCATTGCTGATGGCCTCGGCGGCCGAACCGGCAAAAACGATACCCATATCCCGAAAGGGGAGCAGCCTGTCTTCAAAGGCGGGTGTTCCCTGAAGGATATCGTAGGCGTGGACAGGAGCATGTTTCGCCAGCTCTGCGCCGAAGATTGATCCCGCCTCGCCAAAACCTATGATGGATATGAGCTTGCTTGCCACGATAAACTTCTGCGGATTCGTTTTCTTGATTGTCAGCAATAAGGACAACAATGTCAATTCCCATATGAATTCGCTGCCCGGCAGATCTTCTCCGCTGTAAAAATAGCCAAACAGATTGTTGACAAAATTGCTAATAAATTGATAGTCGAGTCGATTTGAATGAGAGAGAGGCCCTATGCCGCTTCACTTCACAGACCAGGAATTTGCCGCTCGGAAAGCCGAAACCATTGCAGGCATGGAACGATCGGGAATGGACGGCCTTCTGATGTTCCGTCAGGAAAGCATGTACTATCTCACCGGATACGACACGTTCGGCTACTGTTTCTTCCAGTGCCTATACCTTGGTGCGGATGGGCGCATGACGCTACTGACGCGCGCTCCCGACGCGCGCGCCGCACGATACACGTCGAACATCGATGATATCCGTATCTGGGCCGACGGACCAGACGCCAATCCCGCGCTTGATTTGAAGGCCATTCTGGTCGAGCATCGCTGCGCCGGGCGCAAGCTCGGCGTCGAATGGGACGCCTACGGCCTGACCGCGCAAAACGGGCGGCTGCTTTCTGCTGCTTTGGATGGGTTCTGCACCCTGGAGGATGCGTCGCTCCTGATTACCCGGCAGCGCGTCGTCAAGCGCCCTGCTGAAATCGCCTATGTCCGCAAGGCCGCCGAGCTGGCAGACAAGGCACTTGCTGCGGGTCTCGAACTGGCGGTTCCCGGAGCCTTTGAAGGTGACATACTCGCCGCCCTGCAAGGAACAGTCTTCAGGGGCGATGGCGACTATTCCGGCAACGAGTTCATCATTCAATCCGGTCCGGGCTCGCATCTCGGGCGCTACACGTCGGGCCGCCGTCATCTGGCAAGCGGCGAGCAACTGACCTTGGAGTTCGCCGGCGTCTTTCGGCATTACCACGCCTGTCTCATGCGCGTTCTGACGATCGGCAAGGCGAATGAGCGGCAACGGGACGTGCACCGGCACGCACTCGATGCGCTGGATGCCAGCGCGCAGGCGCTGAAGCCTGGCGAACCTGTTGGAAATGTCTTCAACGCCTATATGCGGACGCTCACCAAGGCCGGCTTCGTTGACAATAACCTGAATGCATGTGGATACAGCCTTGGAGCGACGTTCTCGCCGAACTGGATGGATTGGCCCATGCTCTATCGCGACAATCCGATCATCGCAGAGCCCGGCATGATCTTTTTCATGTTCCTGTCCATCACCGACAAGGGGACGAATGCTGTGCCGGGAGAGACCTTCCTCGTTACCGAAACAGGCTGCGAAAGGCTTGGCCGGTCAGACATCATCTGTGCAACTGAAAGCTGACGGCTGCTGGACCGCAAACGGAGGGATCCTGTGCGGTGCGATAAATTTATGGAGGCGGGACTGAATCCCGCCTCCGCCAGATTCCGATCAAAACTCGCTACGGATCGGCTCTTTCGGCGCGGCGTCAAAATCAACGAAGTCGGACGTCAATTTGACGTAGGTTCCGTCGGCAACGATATCGGCGATCGCCTTGTTGATGGCGCGCACCAGGTGCGGCTTACCCTTCTTTATCGACCAGGCCTTTTGCAGCGAACTCAGAGGTGTATCGACGAGCCGTAACGGCAGGTTCGACTGCTTGATGTTAAAGGACGCCGAGATGCCGTCGGTGACGATTGCATCGATGTTGCCATTGACGAGATCCTGGAAGGCGTCTGTTTCGGATTTGTAGGTCTTCAGTTCTGCGGGGTTCAGCGGCGTTGCCATGTCACCCCATGTGGACGCGGCGAGAACGCCGATGATCTTGCCGGCGATTTCGGTAGGGCTTTGAACAGAGGAATCCTGCCGCACGATCAGACGGGCACCGGATTCGATCCAGCCATCCGAGAAGGTAACCCGTTGCTTGCGTTCAGCGGTTATGTCGAGCGGCGAGCCGATGACATCGAACTGGCCGGCTTCAAGCCCGACAAGGAGCGAGTCGAATTTCAACAGCACCGGTTTGTATTCCAGGCCGAGACGATTTGCGATTTCGCGCATCAGGCGCACGTCGATTCCATCGAGCTCACCGTTTTCGTTCTGCAGGCTGTATGGCGGGTAGGTCCCTTCGGTCGCTACAGTCAGATGGCCGGGCAGCACCAGCTCGAGTTCATTCGCGCGGGCCGGCGCGAAGGTCGAGACAAGAATCATGGGTAGCGCGAGGATGAGGGTGATTACTTGCGTTGGAATGCTCATGTGCTTTTCTCCCGATTGTCTTAAACGAAGTTGCAAGCCGTCTATTTTCCAAGTCAAAAAGACCCGCTTCCTCCTTGCTTCCAGGAGGACGGTAACTGTTGAATCTGCCTTGTTTCTTTGCGGGCGGTGCTAGCTGTTGCGTGCGTTGCGTCGCTCGATGGACGTCGACACACGCGTTAGTATGGTCGTAAGGACCAGGTAGAAGAGCGCTGCCAGGATGTAGAACTGGAAAGGCTGGAATGTACGGGCGATGACGATCTGCGAATGGAATGTCAGCTCGACTACAGTAATCGCAGACAGAAGCGACGTATTCTTGAGGGTCGCAATCGCCTCGTTGGTGATCGAGGGGACGATGATCCGGGCGACCTGGGGAAGAATAATGCGCCGCATCGCCTGGGTTTGGGTCATGCCCAATGCGATAGGGGATTCAAACTGGCCTTTGGGTATCGCCATCAGTCCTCCCCGGATGATCTCCGCAACACCTGTTGGTTTCCACGCAGAACTGAGCCGGTTAGGCGCATAATTTCCATTGAGAATTGAGCCATGTGAACCTTCCCCCAACGCGGAGAGCGACGGGGGCAACGGAGTGATCCACATGGGACTTTTAAATATCATTCGTCGGATGGCGCTGCGTGAGAAGCAGTCGATCCGCGAGATCAGCCGGCGAACAGGGCTGTCGCGGAACACGATCGCGAAGTATCTGAACGCTGGTACAATCGAACCAACATTCACCGTACCGGAACGACCGAGCAAGCTTGATCCGTTTGCCGACAAGCTGGCGGCCTGGCTGAAGACCGAGGCCGGGAAGTCGCGCAAACAGCGACGAACACTGAAGCAGGTTCATGCCGACCTGGTGGCTCTCGGCTTTACCGGCTCCTATGGTCGGGTTGCCGCCTTCGCCCGTGATTGGCGAGCGGAACGACAACGTGAGCAGCAGACGACGGGCCGCGGCATATTTGTTCCGCTGTCTTTCCGCCCAGGCGAAGCATTCCAATTCGATTGGAGTGAGGACTATGCCGTCATTGGCGGCGAGCGCACAAAGCTGCAGGTCGCGCATATCAAGCTATCGCACAGTCGCGCGTTTTTGGTCAGGGCGTATCTGCTGCAGACGCACGAGATGCTGTTTGACGCCCATTGGCACGGCTTCCGTGTGTTCGGCGGCGTCCCTGCTCGCGGCATTTACGATAACATGAAAACCGCGGTCGATCGCGTCGGTCGTGGCAAGGAGCGACAGGTCAATATCCGTTTCCTCGCGATGACGAACCACTACGTCTTTGCGCCTGAGTTTTGCAATCCTGCCGCGGGCTGGGAGAAGGGCCAGGTCGAGAAGAATGTCCAGGATGCCCGGCCGCGACTGTGGCAACAGATGCCGGACTTTCCTGATCTGGCGGCATTGAATGCCTGGCTGGAACAGCATTGCCAGGACCTGTGGCGCGACACAGCACACGGCACCTTGCCCGGCACGATCGCGGACGTCTGGTCCGCGGAACAGCCAGCATTGATGGCGCTCCCCGCTGCGTTTGACGGCTTCGTCGAGCAGGGCAAACGTGTCTCTCCGACATGCCTGATCACCTTCGAGCGGAACCGCTATAGCGTGCCTGCATCGTTTGCGAACCGGCCTGTCAGCTTGCGAATCTATCCCGAGCGACTGGTCGTTGCGGCCGAGGGTAATGTCCTATGCGAACATCCGAGGGTGATTGAGCGCAGCCACGACAAACCGCCGCGGACGATTTACGACTGGCGACACTACCTTGCCGTCATTCAGCGCAAGCCCGGTGCCTTGCGCAATGGTGCGCCTTTCCTGGAATTGCCGCTGGCCTTTCGACAGTTGCAGGACCAGATGCTGCGTCGCCTGGGCGGCGATCGTGAGATGGCCGATATCCTTGCTCTGGTGCTTCATCACGACGAACAGGTCGTCGTCAGGGCTGTGGAGCTGGCTCTGGATCAAGGCGTCGCGACCAAGACGCATGTGCTGAACCTGCTGCATCGTCTGATCGATGGGAAGACGACTGACGGCCCCGACATCGACACGCCACAGGCGCTGACCTTGTTGCGTGAACCCAAGGCCAACGTCGAACGCTACGATGGCTTGCGTGTCCGGATCGTGGGAGGTCGCCATGCGTCATGATCCCGCAAGTGCCGCCGTCGTCATCATGCTGCGGAGCCTGAAGATGTATGGCATGGCCCAAGCCGTCACAGACCTGATTGAGCAAGGGGCTCCAGCTTTTGATGCGGCCGTGCCGATCCTGTCCCAGTTGCTGAAAGCCGAGATGGCCGAACGTGAGGTTCGCTCGATTGCCTATCACATGAAGGCTGCTCGCTTCCCAGCCTATAAGGACATCTCCGGGTTCGACTTCGCCGCCAGCGAAATCAACGAAGCGACGGTGCGCCAACTGCACCGATGCGAGTTCATGGACGGGGCGCAGAATATCGTGCTCGTCGGTGGGCCGGGCACAGGAAAAACACATGTCGCGACTGCCCTTGGGGTCCAGGCGATCGAGCATCACCGCCGGAAGGTCCGCTTCTTCTCGACCATCGAATTGGTCAATGCGCTCGAGCAGGAGAAGGCAAAGGGCAAGGCAGGTCAGATCGCCGAGACGCTGGTCCGTCTCGATCTGCTGATCCTCGATGAACTAGGATACCTTCCGTTCAGTGCTTCCGGCGGAGCGCTGCTCTTCCACCTGTTGAGCAAGCTCTATGAGCGCACCAGCGTCGTCATCACCACCAACCTCAGCTTCAGCGAATGGGCAACCGTCTTCGGCGACGCCAAGATGACGACAGCTTTGCTCGATCGCCTGACCCACCGTTGCCACATCCTGGAAACCGGTAACGACAGCTTCCGCTTCAAGGCCAGCTCGGCCGCAGCAGCACAGAAGAGAGGAGAAAAGGCCAATCCCTTGACCAAACCCTGATCAGAAAACCATACTCAGAGGTGGCTCACTTCTCGGTGGAAAAACCGGCTCAGTTCTGCGTGGAAACCAACAATCGCGGCGTTGGTCGGAGGCAGCCTTGGTGTCATCGCCGGTTACGCGGGTGGCGGTGTCAACATGATGATCATGCGGACGATCGACGTTTTCTATGCTTTTCCGTCGGTCCTGCTCGCGGTTGCCATATCGGGCGTTCTCGGTGCCGGGCTGCTGAACAGCTTGGTTTCTCTGACGCTGGTCTTCATTCCTCCGATTGCACGCGTTGCCGAAAGTGTGACGACACAAGTTCGGAGCCAGGATTACATCGAGGCCGCGCGGGCGACAGGCGCATCCGCGACGAGGATCGTGCTGGTCCATGTGCTGAGCAACGTGGTCGCGCCCATCCTGATCTTCGCGTCCAGCCTCGTCAGCGTATCGATCGTGCTGGCGTCGGGCCTGAGCTTCCTGGGTCTCGGCATCCAGCCACCGCAAGCCGAATGGGGGCTGATGCTGAACACGCTCCGGCAAGCGATCTATATTGCGCCGCTGAACTGCATCCTCCCCGGGATTTTAATTTTTGTCGTCTCGATGTGCACCAACCTGATCAGCGACGGTTTGCGCTCGGCAATGGACGTAAGGGTATGATCGATATGGACGCTCGTGAATCAGGCAGCGAAAACGTTGCAACCGCGCTGGATCCGTCGCCGCTCCTGTCTGCGCGCAATCTCCGGAAATACTTCCCGGTCGGGGAGGGTTTTTCGGCTCCAGCAAGCAATATGTGCGAAGTGTCGACGGTGTTTCATTCGACGTCGCGGCAGGGGAGACTTTGGGGATAGTGGGGGAGTCGGGTTGCGGCAAGTCCACAACGGCGCGACTGCTCATTCATCTGCTGCATGCCGATGCCGGAGACATCCGCATCGATGGCAGGTCGGTCGACTTTTCGTCTGCGGAAAGTGTCCGCGGCCTGCGACGGCAGGTGCAGATGGTCTTTCAGGACAGTTATGCCACGCTCAATCCGCGCCTGACGATCGAAGATTCGATCGTGTTCGGGCTTAGGGCAAACGAGATGCCCAGACGCGCGGCCGTGGAGCAGGCACGCGAAACGCTCGGCATGGTCGGGTTATCGCCGTCGATGTTCGCCCAGCGCTATCCGCACGAACTTTCCGGCGGGCAGCGCCAACGGGTCAACATCGCGCGCGCACTGGCATTGCATCCGCGTTTGGCAATCCTCGACGAGGCCGTTTCGGCGCTCGACAAATCCGTCGAGGCCCAGGTGCTGAATCTGCTGCAGGATCTGAAGGCCAAGCTGAAGCTGACATATCTCTTCATTTCCCATGATCTCAATGTCGTCCAGTACATCAGCGATAGGGTCCTCGTCATGTATCTGGGTACGGTGGTCGAGATCGGGCCGGTTCACGCCATCTATCAGACGCCGCGCCATCCCTATACGCGTGCACTCCTGGCCTCTCGTTTGTCGATGGACCCGAAGCGGCGGGTATCGAATCCTCCCCTGACCGGCGATCCTCCCAACCCGATCCAGCTACAGCAGGGGTGTCGTTTCCGTAAACGATGCCCGATTGCAGAAAAGATCTGTTCGGAGAAGGAGCCCGTCCTCTCCGCACGAGACGGCGGCCACCTCGTTGCCTGTCATGCGAGTTCCGGGCGCGGCCTCGCTTAATCTCGTTGAGGAGACGACGATGCAAGTCCAAATGCTATCGAACGATATTTCTGTGGTGCCCACTGCCGCGCCATTGGTCGATGTCAGGGATCTGACGGTCCGCTTTGTCTCACGGGATTTCGACGTTGGCGTGGTCAATGGCGTGAGCTTCAAGCTGAACGCCGGCGAGACCCTGTGCTTTCTCGGTGAATCGGGCTCGGGAAAAAGCGTCACCATCCGCGCGCTCATGCGTCTCTTTCCTCCCACCGCGAGAATAGGGGGATCGATCGTGGTCGGCGGCGTGGATATCCTCAAGCAACGGCCAAGCGAATTGCGAAAAATCCGGGGGCGCCTGATCTCGATGATTTTCCAGGAGCCGATGACGGCATTGGATCCAGTCTTCACCATCGGAACGCAGATCGCGGAGTCGGTACGCTATCACGATGGCGTCTCGCATGCCGAAAGTGTTCGGCGTGCGCTCGAACTTCTCGAGCTCGTGCAGGTTCCCTCCGCCAAGTCGCGGCTTGCAGCCTATCCTCATGAAATGTCGGGTGGCTTGCGGCAAAGGGCGATGATTGCGCTGGCACTGGCGTGCCGGCCGAGACTGCTTCTTGCGGACGAGCCCACGACGGCGCTGGATGCCACCGTGCAGATCCAAATCTTGTTGCTTCTGCGCGAGTTGCAGCGCGAGCTTGGAATGGCCACCATCATCGTCACCCATGACCTCGGTGTCGCCTGCGAAGTGTCCGACAAGGTCGGGGTCATGTATGGCGGTCGCTTTATCGAATACGGGTCGATCGAGGACGTCGTTCAAAATCCATCGCACCCCTATTGCGAAGGTTTGCTTCGATCGACTGTGCACGCCGGAACGCGCGGTGACCGGCTCAATCCAATTCCCGGCTCGCCCCCTGATCTGGCGAACCTGCCTCCAGGCTGCACCTTCGCCCCGCGCTGCTCGAAGGTTATCCCCAAATGCCATACGGCGATGCCTGGTATGACCGAAATTTCGGCCGGTCACACTGCCCGCTGCATACTGTAGCGGATTGCCCCCCGTTTTTCCGCCTGCAAAGGGTTTTGTGATATGATGTTCCAATGGACGTGCGAATTGTGCTGCGTCCTACCCGGCAATCCAAGACATTATTGCGAGTGCCTCAGCCGTTATTCTCCATCGTATGGAAAACCGGCTCGCAGCAGAGGTTTGATGCTCTCAGGAGCACCGTCCAACGCGATGTCGTTTGAAGCGGCTGGATATCTGGTGCGCGAAACGCATCGAGACGATTCCCGCGCTGTGGCCCTCGCGCTGAGCGCCACAGGCTTCAAGGTCATTGTCGAGGCGCGCGCCGTTGTCAAAGCCCTCGATGAACGCCTCACCCAACCGCTCGGCGGGCCATCCGGGGAGCGCACGCTTCTCCTTGCCGCAGCACTGCGCGATTTGCTCGACCAGTCCCAACCATGATTCCACGGAGAACGAGATGACGAATTCCCCGCCGATTACCCGGTTCATTGGCGAAACGGAGCGCACGTTGCAGGCACTGTTGCAGCAACAGCTCCAACAGGCTGGATTGACCTTTGCTCAATGGGTTACGCTGACCGTTCTGTCTGGCGGCCCACTCAGCTCCACAAGACTTGCCACGGCCATTGCCGATGCCCGAGTCGTTGCTGCGGGTGAAGAGCTGAATGTCGTGAACGAGTTGGTCGAGAAGGGAATTGTAGAGCGCGGAACTGAACTCTCCATGACGGAACTGGGGTTCGGAGTGTTCCTCCCACTTCGCGACCGTGTGCGTGACATCACCATCCGCCTTGTCGCCGAAATGCCCAGCGAAGACCTGGCGGCAACCCGCCGAGTCCTGGAAGTCCTGACTCGCCGCGCGGCCGAATTGCTCACCGCAGAAGTCGCCGCCACACCACAGTTATCTTGATGGATGAAGAGCGGGGTTCGTCGACCGCGGCGTTAAAGACGTGAGCAAACTCAGCGGGTAAGCGTGTTCCACGCCCTCATGCATCAGGCTGGCATCAGCACTGTGGCGAAGTGTCGTCCTATCATGTCGGCGACCGTCCGGACCGAGGGCAACTGACCGCGCCGATGCGGCATGAGGAGCGATGTCTGGACAAGGCCCGCAGTCCAGTCGGGCAAGACACGCACGAGAGAACCGGCAGCAACAGGCTGGAGACAAATGGACCTGGGTAGCCGCACAATGCCCAAGCCGGCACAGGCCGCCGCAACCAGGGTGGTGCTCTCGTTGGCGTGAAAACAGGTTTCGAGCACGCAAGTCACCTCACGCCCGTCAAGATGCCGCAATGCCAGGGTGGTTCCACCCAGGCCGGAATCGATGCCTTTGTGACCACCCAGATCTTCCGGGTTTTCCGGTGTGCCGCCCGGGCCGAGATAATGCGGCGATGCGACCAACCAGAATTCGTCGACGCCCAGCGTCCGTTGTATCAGGTCGGAATCCGGCAGGGGCAGGACATGGTCGCGCAAGGCGATGTCGTAACCCTCCCCGACGATATCGACGAAGCGATCGGAAGCGTCGAGCGCGATGCGCAAGCGCGGGTAGGATAGCGCGATCTGCGGCAGGAGATCGGCAAGCAGGTGCTGGGCGGTGGGCACGGAAGCCGTGATGCGGACCAGCCCGGTCGGTTCGGCCAAGCGACCCGCAATCACCGTTAGCACCGTGTCGGCCTCGATCACGATTGCCGAAGCGTGCGCGTAGATTTCCTGCCCGATATCGGTGACGACAAAGCGGCGCGAACTCCGTTGGATCAACCGCACCCCGGTTACACGCTCAAGCTCGGCAATACGCTTGCTGAGGGTCTGCTTGGGTATGCCCAGGAGCCGCGAGGCGGCTGTGAATCCGCCGCTTTCGACGACACGCGCGAACATCTGCAAGTCGTTGAGGTTGAGCATATCGTCTCCAAATGTGGACGCAGGGGTGCAATTTCACCTGCTTGAGATGGTTTGTCCATCATTTTAGCAAGGATCAATCAGAACAGATGAATTGATCGAGGACCGCCATGAATTGCCCAGCAAAGTCTCCCTCCGTACCCGCCGGCCGGTTCTGGCCATGACGATGTCCTCATTTCAGGAGCGACCCGCACTGTCGGCGCGGGCCAGCAGACGTGACTGGTGGGGCCTGGCCATTCTCGCGCTGCCCTGTCTCCTCTATTCGATGGACCTGACGGTTCTCAATCTGGCCGTTCCCAGCCTGACCGCGGATCTGCAGCCGAGTGGTCCGCAGTTGCTTTGGATCGTGGACATTTATGGCTTTGTCCTCGCTGGCGCGCTGATAACGATGGGTGCGCTGGGCGATCGGATTGGTCGGCGCAAGCTGTTGATGTGGGGCGCGGCTGCTTTCGGCAGCGCGTCGATCCTTGCGGCCTTCTCGCCCACGGCAGAGCTGTTGATCGTCGCCCGCGCCTTGCTCGGCCTGGCGGCCGCAACGTTGGCGCCATCCACGCTATCGCTGATTTCCACCATGTTTCGTGACCCCGGGCAGCGCAGCCTGGCGATCGGCATCTGGATGGCGAGCTTTTCGCTCGGCGGCGCCATCGGACCGCTGGTCGGGGGAGCGCTGCTCGAACATTTCTGGTGGGGTTCCGTCTTCCTGATCGCTGTCCCGGTGATGGCATTATTGCTGGTTGCGGCTCCGCGCCTGCTGCCCGAATTCAAGGAGTCCGATGGTGCGCGGGTCGAGGTGGGGACCGCGCTCCTCTCGATCGCGGCCATGCTGGCCCTGGTCTATGGTGCCAAGCGGGTTCTGGTCGGGAGTTTCGATCCTGCCGGTATGGTCGCCCTGGCCACAGGCATCGTGCTCGGCACCTTGCTCGTGCGCGGGCAACTGGCCGCCGGCCGGCCGATGATCGACTTCCGCCTGTTCGCGCAGGCTTCGTTCGCCATCCCCGTCGGCATCTATTTCACTGGGCTGTTCCTGTCCTTCGGCACGCTCCTGCTCTTTGCCCAATATCTGCAGCTGGCCCTGGAAATGCCGCCCTTTGAAGCGGGGTTGTGGACCTTGTTCTCCGCGGCCGGGTTTCTCATCGGTTCGTTGAGCGCTCCCGCACTCGCCGAACGGGCAGGCCCGACGAGGGTCATCCCGGTCAGTCTGCTGGTTGCGAGCGCCGGGTTTGCCATGCTCTCGTGGAGCGTTATGGCAGGGCTGTTTCCAGCCGTTCTGGCCGCGGCTTTTCTCATGGCGCTGGGCGTCGGACCCGTCCTGACGCTTTCGACCGACCTCATCGTGGGAGCCGTTCCGGTCGCGCGTGCCGGTTCTGCCGCTGCCATTGCCGAAACCAGTTCAGAACTGGGGGGCGCGCTCGGCATCGGGGTTATGGGGAGCATGGCGATATCGGTTTATCGCGGTGCCATCGGGCCGGCGCTCGATGCAAGTCTGCCCGAAACGGTGCGGGTGGCGGCCGCCGACAGTCTGGGCACGCTCCACGCAGCAATAGGCGGCCTCGGCCAGCCTGCGCAGGAGACTTTGCGGGCTGCTGCCACATCGGCTTTCAATGTCGGTTTCGCCGCCCAAAGTGCCGCCTGTGCTGCCCTGGCCCTCCTCGCCGCACTGGCTTCGCTCGCCATGAAGAGCAGGGCAACACGCTTGAATCAGAATGGAGTTTGACATGACAAAGATCGCAGTCCTCGGCTTGGGCGCCATGGGCCGTTCAATCGCCCTCGCGCTAAGCCGGAATGGGCATAGCCTGACCGTGTGGAACCGGACGCATGCCATGGCACAGGCACTGGCATCGGACAGGATCGTGGCGAGTCCAACCGTCGCAAGGGCCGTCGCGCCCGCAGAGCTTGTCATCTTGTGCGTGCTCGATCAGACGGCCGCTGGTCAGATCGCGGCCGACTTTCCCGACATGTCCGGCAAGGTGGTTGTCAACCTGACCAATGGAACGCCGGATGAGGCGATCGGGTTCGCCGGGCGTCTTGATCGGAAAAACGCACGATTGCTGAGCGGCGGCATCATGGCCGTACCGCCAATCATCGGCACCAGCGACGCCCTGATCCTCTATAGCGGCGACCAACACGCTTATGAGGACCACCTGCCGACACTCATGGCGCTGGGGTCGGCCCAGTTCATGGGAGGCGATCTGCGCCTTGCGCCGCTGAATGACCTGGCATTGCTGGCCGGCATGTATGGCGTGTTCTCCGGTGCGGCTCACGCCTTTGCCATGTTCCGAGCCAGTGGCAGGCCTGCTGGCGAACTGGCGCCGCTGCTCAAACAATGGCTTGGCGCGATGATCGAGACGCTGGACGAGATGGCCGCGCAGGTCGACAGCGGCGACCACGTCACAGGCGTCGTCTCCAATCTGGCCATGCAGGCGATCGCCCTGAACAACATTGTCGCGGCCAGCAGAGACTTGGGGGTCGGCCCTGCGCTGATGGTGCCGATGCAGCAGCTCGTGGCGGCTCGGGTGGACAAGGGCCATGGCGGCGAGGATATTTCGGGCGTTGTCGCAGAGTTGCTTGACGCGCCTGCAGTTTAGCTTGGGGCGCCGGCAAATCCCCCGGCACCGGCTTCAATAAGGCTCTGCTCGGCCGTCAAGGTCTTATCGGATGCCTTCGCATCACAGGCCATCCAGCCTGAGCCGTTTCGCCAGAAGATCGACAAAGACCCGAACTTTGGCGGGCGGAAGTCTGCTTTCTTGCCACAGTGCGTGGATCGGCACCGGCTTGGGTTCGAATTCGTTCAGGACGATCTCCACGTCACCGGCCTCCACGAGGTGCCTGATCTGCCACAGCGGCGAGTACCCCAGGCCGAGTCCGGCACTCACGGCCGAGTAGATCGCTGCCATCGTGTTCGATCGAAACGCACCGCGGACGCCCACCATGCGCCTCTTCCCCCAATCTGAAAGGCCCATTGACCCGGTCGGCTGTCGACGGTTCTGACGATGCAGGCGTGCTCGCGCAAGTCCATGGGATGGGCCGGCCGACCATGCCGGGCGAAATAGGACGGCGCACCGAACACCACGCGCCGTAGCGCGCCCAGCCTTTTTCCCTGCAAGCCGGAATCCGGCAGATCGGCGATGCGCACAGCCAGATCGAGCCCTTCGCTTGCAAGGTCCACGAAGCTATCCGTCAGTTGAAGATCGACCTCGATCTGCGGATAGGTTTCCATGTATTCCGCGATAATCGGAACAAGGAAATCGGGGCCGAACAGCATTGGCGCGCCCACCCGCAAAATGCCCGATGGCTCCGTCCGGCGATCCGCGACTTCCAGCCGCGCCTCGTTGATTTCCAGGACCGCCGGCTTCACGCGCCGATAGAACGCCTGACCGGCGTCGCTGAGCACTGAACGCCGTGTGGTTCGGTGGACAAGCTGAACGCCAAGGCCCTCTTCAAGTGATGCGAGAGAGCGGCTCACCGCTTGCAAAGAGCGATCGAGACGACGCGCAGCCGCCGTAAGGCTCCCCGTGTCGGCGATATGAACGAATGCTTCAAGGTCCTCAAGGCGGCTCATATTATCTCGCAGATAGTGATTAAGATTCAACTATAGCAAAGATTGTTGCATTTTCCGTGAGAAATTAAAGTGCTCCCGGTTCAATTTATCTGCACAAAGGAAATGGTCATGGGATCCACCCAACCCATCATTCTGGTCGTGGGAGCCACGGGCAAATTCGCACGCCTGGTCGTTCCCGAATTGCGGCGGCGGAATGCTTTGGTCCGCGCGCTTGTGCGCGACGATGCACGCGCCGACCTTGCTCGCTCGCTGGGCGTGGCCGAGACCGTCATTGGAGACCTCCGCAACAGGGACAGTCTTGCCGAGGCTACCCGGAACGTGGACGGCGTCTTCCATATCGGTCCGGCGTTCACTCCCGACGAAGCGGCAATGGGTGTCGCCCTCGTCGAGGCCGCGGAGCGAAACGACGTCAAAAAGTTCGCCTTCTCGTCGGTGATCCAGCCGACGAACACGCGCCTGAAAAACCACGCGAGCAAGATTCCGGTCGAGGAGGCGCTTTACTCGTCCCGGCTCGAATACACGATCCTGCATCCGGCGAACTTCATGCAGAACATCGGGATGGCCTGGCCATCGATCGTTCGTGACGGCGGTTTCGGGGAGCCCTTCCCCAAGGACATAAGGATCGCTCGCGTCGACTATCGCGACGTTGCCGAGACCGCAGCTATTGCTCTTACGGAGGATAGGCTGGCGTTCGCCACACTGGAGTTGTCGGCAGGGATGTTCAGCCGCAACGACATTGTTGCGGCAATCTCGGACGAACTCGGGCGTCCGATAGAAGCCTTCGAGCCCAGCTTCAGCGAATGGGCGCATAGCGCCCGGCTGCCCTATAGCGACCAACAGCTTCACCTTCTCTCGAAGGTCCACGATCACTACCGGAAATACGGATTGGGAGGAAACAGCCTCTCATTGACCGCTGCGTTGGGGCGCGAACCGCGTTCGCTGCGCCAGTATATCCGCGAACTGGCTCGTCGGCAGGACATCGAATCCAGCAATTCCGTCATGAAGTAGGAATATGAAAATAAATCAAAAACGATCGGGACTGAGAAAACTCCCGCCGGGCTCCGCCCGGATATTGATGCCACTGATCCTGTCGATCTTTATGTCGGCAATCGTGTCGGCGGTGGCGACCTTGACAAGCATCGGGCCGGGAACCAGCTTTGCCGCAGCCTGGCCAGGGGCTTGGGGAGCCTCCTGGATAGTCGCGTTCCCAACGCTGCTTTTCGCATTGCCGATCGTTCGCCGGATCGTCGCCATGGTCGTCGAGCAGTCAACGTGAGCCCCTTCTGGTGTGCCATCGAAGGCGCTTCCCGAACTGTTCTGGATGCGACCTGCACACGCCATGCCAGCTTGAAGGAATCCTGGCCGATGATGCGGACCGCCGACGACGGCACCTGTCATGTGTGCCGGAATAACCGCATACGCCGCGATATATCGGCATGACGGGTTTGCGACGCTCGTTCGGGGGCCGCTTTACGCCCAAACGTCGTCCGCACCCTGCTAGCCGGAGTTCTCCAGCTGCTCGATCAAGATCGCCGAAAACACCTCGGCGACCGCGCGCTTGGTCTCGCTGGGATGGATCACGAAGTAGGGGTAGGGTGCGGGGATCTCGAGGTCCAGCACCTTGATCAGCGAGCCCCGGCGTAGATCGTCGGCGCAGAGGATCGAACTGCCCACCGCCAAACCGCAACCCTCCCGCGCGCCTTGCAAAGTAAGGAAGGCGTTCGGAAAATACATGTGCTGACGAGGGACGGCCTGGCTCACCGTGCTGGTGCTGATCAGCCGCTGCCAGTCCTCTCCGTTGTCGGAGTGCAGAAGGACATGGTTCTGCAGGTCTGCCTCGGACCGCAGGGCGTTTCGATAAAACAGGTCCGGGCTGCAGACTGCAAAATACCGTTCGTTCTTGAGGATGGCGTAGCGCGATCCATGGATTGGCCGCTCTCCGTAGGAGATGACCACATCCATCGCCTCGCTGGCCTGCTCGATGGGGAAAAGCCGGACCGTGACGAGGGGAAACCGCTCGGCGAACCTGTCGAGGATCCGCATCAGGCGCAAGGCGGCAAGAGCAGGTGCGCATGAGACGCGCAGCTCTCCCTCGAAGCTCTCGCTTGCTGCGGTCCGGCAGGCGCTCTGGATTTCCTCGAAGGAGCGACTGAGTTTCGCGAAGAGCGCTGCTCCGGATGGGGTGAGGCTGAATTCCTTGCGGCTCCTGACGACGAGCTGCGTTCCAAGCTCTTTTTCCAGCACGCGCAGATGATGCCTGATCGCGCCGGGAGTGACGTTGAGGTCGTTGGCGGCCAAAGGGACGCCGCCCAGCTTTGCTACGGAAACGAACGCCCGCAACGACGTAAGATACAAGAGTTCTGGGTTCATCCGGGTCTCAAAGCGTCAATTGATTTAACGTAACATGCGAAATTTATTAATTTGCGTCAATTTAATTATTGGATGTACGGTTCGCGGCATACCAACGACGCGAGATCCGACCGAACATGGGAATGCACGAGCAACCAGCTGCCGATGACGGGGATGCTCTCATCCGCATGGAGGGCGTCAACAAGGTATTCGGCAACTTCACGGCCTTGAGCGACGTCAGCATCGATGTGCGCGAAGGAGAGTTTCTCACGCTCCTCGGACCTTCCGGTTCCGGCAAGAGTACCACGCTCATGTGTCTTGCCGGCTTCGAGACGCTGACGCGCGGGCGCATCCTCTATCGTGGCGAGGACGTCACGCGCCTGTCACCCGAAAAGCGTGGCCTCGGCGTCGTTTTCCAGGGCTACGCGCTTTTTCCTCACATGACGGTCGCCGAAAATGTCGGTTACCCGCTGGTCGTCCGGAAAGTCCCAAAGGCCGAGCGTGACGCGAACATCCGGGCCATGCTGTCGACCGTCGGCCTTGGCGGCTATGAGGATCGGCGCATCCTGGGCCTTTCCGGCGGCCAGCAGCAGCGCGTCGCCCTTGCGCGTGCGCTGATCTTCGGGCCGAAGCTCCTGCTTCTGGACGAGCCGTTCTCCGCCCTCGACCGCAGTCTGCGCGGTGAGATGCAGTCGGAGCTGGCGCGCATCCACAAGGAACTCGGCACGGCCTTCGTCTTCGTGACGCATGATCAAGACGAGGCGCTTTCGCTCTCCGACCGCATTGCCGTCTTCAACAAGGGGAAGATGGAGCAGGTCGCATCGCCAAGCGACATCTACGAGGCGCCGGCCTCGACATTCGTCGCCGGCTTCGTCGGCAAGACGAACCTTCTCGACGTCACCGATCTCGTGGCAGGCAACGGCAACGGTCTCTATCGCGCCCGCTATGGAGACGTCGAAATCATCTGCAAGGGGCCGGAGCATCTGGCGCATGCTGGGTCGGGCAAGCTCAGCGTGCGAGCCGAAGAGGCCGAGCTGCATGCTTCCGCACCCGCAAGCGCCGATCTCAACGCCATCAAAGTCCGGCTGCTTCGCTCGGTCTATTTCGGCGGATGGGTGGAAGCGCTGCTCGAAGATTCCGCCGGCAAGCTCTTCAGCGTGCGCCTCACGACGACGCGAGCCCGCCATACCGGCCTTCAGGACGGCCGGGACTACTGGCTGAGCTGGCCCAAGGGTACCGGCTATCTCGTTCCTGCATGACCAACCGCATCAGCACAACAAAGAAGGGGAATGAAATGACTGTGATGAAACCGGATCGCATCCTCCCGGCCATGACACGCCGCCAGTTTGGCCTGTCGGCCATCGCCGCAGCCGCGGCCGGTGCCCTTATGCCGCGCTCGGTCTTCGCCGCCGACCAGCTCGTCGTCGCCAACTGGGGCGGCGACGCCGTAACAGCCTTTGAACAGGCCTTCGCCGAACCGTGGGGCAAGCTGAACAGCGGCAAGCTCGTCGTCGACGGCGGCGGGCCGAGCGAAGGCGCCATCAAGACGCAGGTCGACAGTGGCGCGGTGCGCTGGGACGTCTGCGACGGCGAAATGTATTCGTCCTATCGCCTCGGCAAGGAGGACCTTGTCGAGAAGCTGGACTTCAATGTGATCGACAAGAACCTCGTCGGCTTCGGCGACGTCCACGATTTCGGCATTGCCAACTATGTCTACAGCTATGTCATCGCCTTCGACGCTGCCAAGTTCGGTGGTGATCCGCCGAAGAGCTGGGCCGATTTCTGGGACGTGAAGAAATATCCTGGCAAGCGCGCGCTCTACAAGTGGATGAGCGCCAACCTCGAGATCGCTTTGCTCGCCGACGGTGTCAAGCCGGAGGAACTCTATCCGCTCGACCTCGATCGGGCGCTCGCCAAGATCGCCGAGCTGAAGCCGCATATCCTCACCCATTGGGAGACCGGCGCGGAAAGCCAGCAGCTCCTGCGCGATGGCGAGATCGTCATGGGCCAGGTCTGGAACACACGCGCGGAACTGGTGAAGAAGCAGACGTCGGGGCAGATCGACTATACGTTCGATCAGGCCGTAGTCTCGCCGTCGGTCTGGTTCGTGCCGAAGGGTAACCCGGCTGGCCGCGATGCTGCCATGCGCTTCATTCGCATGACGCAGGAGCCGGAGGTCCAGGCGAAGCTCATGGAGGTCTACGGCATGGGGCCGGTAAACCCCGCGGCCAACGCGCTCCTGTCACCCGAGCTTCAGAAGATCAGCCCGACGGCGCCGGAGAATATCGAGCGTTCGGTGTCGATGCAGAACCAGTGGTATGCCGAAAACTACGGTCAGGCCCTCGACAAATACACCGCCCTGATCTCCGGCTGAACCCAAACCGCCGGCGGGTCTCCCGCCGGCACCCCCTTTTCCGGATTTGAATCGATGCTCAAACATCCTGCGAACTGGCTGGGGCTTTCGCTTGCCCTGCCGTTGCCGACATTGCTTGTGCTGGCCTACCTGCTGCCACTCGCGGGCGTGCTCGCCTGGAGTGTGAGTACGCCGGCTGGCATCGGTTTCGGCCACTACCGGCAAATTGCGACCGACCCGCTCATCCTTTCCATCCTCTGGCGCACGCTGCGGATCTGTACCGTCGTGACGCTGGTGAGCGTCGTGATCGCCTATTTCCTCGCCTATCATCTTCGCTTCGGCTCGCTTCTGAAGAAGCGGATCCTGCTGATCGGCGTGCTGATCCCGTTCTGGCTTTCCGCCCTCATCCGCGCTTTCGCCTGGCTGATGATCCTGCGTGGGAATGGTCTGGCAAACACGTTCCTGCAATCCGTGGGTGCGATTTCAGAGCCGCTGGCGCTGGCGCGCAACGAACTCGGCGTGATGATCGGCATGGTCCATTTTCTGGTGCCCTATGCGGTGCTGCCGATCCTCTCGTCGCTGCAGCATATCGACGACCGGCTCCTCCAGGCGTCACGCAGTCTCGGGGCGAGTTTCTGGAGAAGCTTCAAGGATATCCTCCTGCCGCTTTCCAGCTCCGGCCTGCTGGCGGCGACCGTCATCGTCTTCGTCTTCAGCCTCGGCTTCTTCGTCACACCGTCCGTGCTCGGTGGCGGGCGCGTGGTCATGGTGGCGGAATATATCTACCTGCAGATGTTCCAGCTCTCCAACTGGGGGCTCGGTGCGGCGCTCAGCGCCATCCTGATGCTCATCGTCGTCGCGCTGATGCTGCTGCTCATCAGGATCGTGGGCATCCGCCGGCTGATGGATACCGCGTCATGAAGCAGGTCGCGAGTTGGACGGGCATCGCCGTCGCCGTCACATTCCTGCTGATGCCGCTGGTGGTCATCATCCCGCTGTCGCTCACGCCGACGAGCTTTCTGTCGTTCCCGGCGGGAGACCTCTCCCTGCGGCATTACGAGGCCCTGTTCACCGATCCCAAATGGATGGGTTCTGCCGCCGACAGCCTGATCGTCGCGACCCTCAGCGCCGTCGTCTGCACGCTTCTGTCGGTTGCGATGGCGAGCGGCCTCTGGCTGACCAACACGCGCCTCGCGCCCGTCTTCATCACGATCGCGCTCCTTCCCATCGTGGCGCCGCAGGTCGTCTCGGCGATGATCGTTTATTATCTCGAGGCGAGGCTCGGCATCCTCGACAGCTATGTCGGCCTTGTCGTCGGCCACTGCGTCGTCGCGCTGCCTTATGCCGTCATAGCCATGCTGGTTGCGTTCTCGCGGCTCAGCCGTTCGCTGGAGCGCGCCTCGCGCTCGCTCGGCGCAGGCACCTGGACGACGCTGTGGCGCGTGCTGCTGCCGAACGTGAAGTCCGGCATCTTCGGTGCGGCGTTCCTGTCCTTCGTCATCTCGTGGGACGAGGTGGCCGTCACGCTGTTCATCTCGGGCCTCAACGTGATGACGCTGCCGAAGCGCATCTGGGACGGCCTGCGCTTCGACATCAACCCCGTCATCGCCTCCGTTTCGGTCGTGATGATCCTTCTGACGACCATCGTCCTGATCGTTCAGGCGATGCGCAAAACAAAATCCTGATCCATACCAAGGAGAGAACTGCCATGTTGACTGCATTTTCGTTGGCCACCTACCGGGACCGCCAGAAAAAGTTGCTCAAGCGCATCAAGGGCAAGGAGCTCGATGCGCTGATCGTGAACTTTCCGGACAACATCAACTACCTGACCGGTTTCGACAGCCTCGGCTTCCTCTGGTACCAGGCGCTGATCATTTCGGAGAAAGTACAGCCGGCGCTGTTCTTCACACGGACTTCCGAGATGCCCTGCGTGCACGAGCTTTCGGCCATCGAGGAGTCGGTCTTCTACAACATCGCGACCGAGGATCCGCTTGAGCTCGTGGCCAAGGCGCTGATCGAGGCAGGCCACGGCAAGGGGCGCATCGGCATCGAGACCCACGCCTTCACCTTCTCGCCCGACCAGTTCCTGCGCCTGCAGAAATACTTGCCGGAGGCGACCCTCATCGACGCTTCGACGGCGGTCGCCGAGGAGCGCCTCATCAAGTCGCCGCAGGAAATCGAATATCAGCGCTCCGCCGCCCGCATGGCCGACTATGCGATGAAGCGGGCGTTCGAAGCGATCCGCCCGGGCCGCTCGGAAGTGGAAATCGCCGGCGAGATCGCCATGGCGCTCGGCGAGGCCGGCAGCGAATACAGCGCCATCTCGCCCATGGTGGCGACGGGCCGCCGCAGCACGATGACTCACGCCATGCCGCACCGCCAGGTGGTCAGCGTCGGCGATGTCGTCATCATCGAGCTCGCCGGCGTGTGCAACCGCTACCACAGCATCCTGATGCGCAGCGCGGTTGTGGGCAACCCGTCCGATCGCGTGAAGGAAGTGTCCGATCTGCTGACGGAATCCTTCCACGCGGCGATCGACGCGGCCAGGCCCGGCCTGCCGGTCGGCGGTTCCAACACGGCATGCAACAAGGTCCTGAACCGCATGGATCTGGCAAAGACCCGCGTGCACCGCATCGGCTACAGCCTCGGCCTCGCCTATCCGCCGACCTGGCTCGAAGCGATGATGCTGGACGAGGCGGATGACCATGTGTTCGAGCCCAACATGTCCTTCTCGATGGAGCCGAACCTGTCGCTCTACGACGAGGGCTTCGGCCTCAAGCTCGGCGATACGGTGCTCTGCTCGGCGAACGGCTCGAAGAGCCTTTCCGAACTGCCCCCGACCCTGACCATTCTGGATTGAGGCGATTATGACGCAGGCACCGGCCATGGATGTCTTCTGGCACGACGACGTGCTGTTCCACGACACGGGGTTCGGCTTTTTCGAAGCGCCGGAAAACCCGCTTCTCTCGGTCCAGATGGTCCATCCGGAAAGCGCGGACCGCATTCGCAACATGAAGGCGGTGCTGCAGCGCGGACCGGTCGCCCAGAGCCTGCGCTGGCATAGGGGAACACATGCGTCGGAGGCGGACATCGTCCGCTTCCACGATGAAGCCTATGTGGCGGAGATAAAGCGTGCGGCCCACGAGGGCCGGCGGTTCTCGTCGACGACACTGCTCCGGCCTGGCGCCTGGCCGGGGCTGCTTGCGGCGGCGGGCACGACGCTTGACGCCGGCCGTCATGTTCGGGAAACGGGAGCGCCCGCCTTCGCGCTTGTCCGCCCGCCTGGCCACCATGCCGGCCGCGCGATGGCTGACGGCTACTGCTTCTTCAACCATGTCGGCATCGCGGCGGAGGACGCGCTGGCAAACGGCATCGGCCGCGTGGCCATCATCGATTGGGATGTCCATCACGGCAACGGCACGCAATCGGGTTTCTACGACCGCGCCGACGTGCTGACCGTCTCCATGCATATGGACCACGGCGCATGGGGGCCGACCCACCCGGAAACGGGCAGCATCGACGAGAGAGGGATGGGCGCTGGCCTCGGCTTTAACCTCAACATACCCCTGCCCATGGGATCGTCGGACACGACCTATCTCGGTGCCTTTGACGAGATCGTCGCCCCGAAGGTGCGCGCGTTCAAGCCGAACCTGCTGATCATCGCCAATGGTGTCGATGCCGGCCAGTTCGATCCCAACGGCCGGCAGCTCGTCACCATGTCCGGCTTCCATGCCCTGGCGTCGCGCGCCCGTGCCCTGGCCGATGAACTTTGTTCTGGACGGCTTCTTGTCGTGCAGGAAGGTGGCTACAATCCTGCCTATGCAGCCTTTAGTGTGCATTCGGCGATCGAAGGTTTTGCCGGCCTGCCGGAAAGCCTGAAGGATCCGCTTGGCTACATGCCGCAAGCCCGCGAACGGGCGGAACGCGACGTCGCGGCGCTGAAGGCCGGCATTCTCGCCGGGATTTAGAGCGGACGCCGCACGCAGAAGACAAGGAGCATTCGATGCACAGGACCCGCCTCTATATTGACGGCATGTTCATCGCGCCCGAGGGCGAGCAGTACTTTCCGGCGATCAATCCCGCGACTGAGGGAACATTCGCGGAGGTCGCGGCAGGACAGGCGGTCGATATCGACCGGGCCGTGCGTGCGGCACGCCGGGCATTCGATGCCGGCGAATGGCCGGGCCTGAACGGCGGGGCGCGCGCCGGCATCCTTCGCCGCATTGCCGAGGGCATCCGCGCGCGGCTCAAGGAGATCGCGCTTCTCGAAGTCCGCGACAACGGCAAGCCGGTCCCCGAAGCCGAATGGGACGTGGCCGATGCCGCCTTCTGCTTCGACTATTATGCCGATCTCGCCGAAGAGCATGCGACGCGTCCGCGGGAGACCGTCGATGTCGGGGACGCCCGTTTCCAGGCGACGATCTCGCGCGAACCGCTGGGTGTCATCGGCGCCATCACACCCTGGAACTTCCCGCTGCTGATGGCCGTGTGGAAGGTCGCGCCGGCGCTTGCCGCCGGATGCACGGTGGTACTAAAGCCGTCCGAGCTCTGCTCGCTCTCCTGCGAGGTGCTCGCCGAGATTATCCATGCGGCCGGCGTTCCGGCGGGCGTCTTCAACCTCGTCACCGGCACCGGACCGGAGGCCGGCCAGCCGCTTGCCGATCACCCCCTGGTCGACAAGGTGGCGTTCACCGGCTCGGTCGCGACCGGCCGCAAGGTCATGCAGGCCGCCAGCGCCGGCATCCGCACGGTGTCCCTCGAGCTCGGCGGCAAGTCGCCCTTCCTCGTCTTCGACGACTGCGACATCGACAAGGCCGTCGAATGGATCCTGTTCGGCATCTTCTGGAACAAGGGCGAGGTCTGCTCGGCAACCTCGCGCGTTCTGGTGCAGCGCGGGATTTTCGACCGGCTTCTCGAACGCTTGCGGATCGCCACGGAGGCGATCGAGATTGGTTCGGGAGAAGCATCTGGCGTCAAGCTCGGCCCGCTGGTTTCCAAGGGCCAGTACGACAAGGTGCGCGACGCCATAGAGGCCGGCAAGCGGTCCGGAGCGCGGCTCGTCACCGGTGGCGACCGTCCGGAGGGATTCGATCACGGGTACTTTCTGCGCCCGACGATCTTTGCCGATGCCCCCACCGACTCTGCGATCTGGCAGGAGGAAATCTTCGGCCCTGTCGTCTGCATCAACGCGTTCGACACGGAACAAGAAGCGCTCGATCTCGCGAACGACAGCAAATACGGTCTTGCAGCGGCGGTCATGTCCGACGACCTCGACCGCTGCGAACGCGTCGCCGCGAGGCTGCGGGCCGGCATCGTCTGGATAAACTGCTCGCAGCCGACATTCACGCAGGTGCCCTGGGGCGGCTACAAGATGTCCGGCATCGGCCGCGAGCTCGGCCGTGCGGGCTTCGACGCCTGTTTCGAGACCAAGCAGATCACCCGTTTCGATCACCGCGAACGCTGGGGCTGGTATCTCGATGCGCCGGAATGAGCAACGCAAGCGCAAGGATGCCTGACATGTCCGACACCCCCGCCCAGGCCGTTCGCGCACCGTTCTGGAACGACACGGTCGGGCCGCAACCGGACTGTCCGCCCCTTGCCGCCGACACCAGCTGCGATCTCGCCATCGTGGGCGGCGGGTTCACGGGCCTGTGGACCGCGCTCGAAGCCCGACGCCGCCAGCCGGATGCGCGGATCGTCCTCGTGGATGGCGGGCGCTGCGGCAACGCGGCGTCGGGCCGCAACGGCGGGTTCTGCGCGCCCTCGATTTCGCATGGCGTCGGCAATGCAGTGAAGCGCTGGCCGGCGGAGGCCGAGGCTCTGGTGCGTCTCGGACGCGCCAATCTGGATGCGTTCGAAGCCGACCTTGCCGAGTTCGGCATGGAGGTCGATTTCGAACGCAAGGGCAAGCTGACGGTTGCGGAGAAACCCTGGCAGATCGAGGGCCTGAAGGCGCAAGCTGAAAACTACCGCCGGTTCGGCATCGACTGCACGTATCTGACCGGAGACGCGCTGCGGGAAAATTTCAACTCGCCGGTCTACACCGCCGGCCTTTATGAACCGAATTACGCACTGCTCAACCCGGGAAAGATGGTGGCGGAGCTGCGGCGCGTCGCGCTGTCAAAATCGATCGATATCCATGAAAACACAGGCGTCACCGAGGTGCGGGACACCCCGCACGGTGTCGAACTGGTAACGCGGGGCGGCGTCATTCGCGCGGCCAGGGTCGTTCTCGCCACCAATGCGGCGCCGCCGCTGCTCAGGCGCCTTCGCAGCGCAGCCATCCCGATCTTCGACTATGCGATCGTCACCCGGCCGCTCAGCCATGGCGAACTCGCGTCGATCGGCTGGGCCGGCCGGCACGGCGTCGCCGATTGCGGCAACCAGTTCCACTATGTCCGCAAGACCGCCGACAATCGCATCCTCTGGGGCGGCTATGACGCGATCTATCACTTCGGTTCTCGCCGGGACGAGGCCTTCCTTCGGGAAAGCGACAGCTTCGCCCGCCTTGCCGCCAATTTGGCCCGGGCGCTGCCCACCCTCGCCAATGTGCCGATTACCCACGCCTGGGGCGGCATTATCGACACCTCGGCGCGCACGACCTTTTTCGCAGGCACGGCACACGCCGGTCGCGTGGCCTATGCGATGGGATTTACCGGACAGGGGGTCTCGGCAAGCAGGTTCGCCGCCCTGACCATGCTCGATCTTCTGCAAGGGCACGATACCGAGCGGACCAGGCTGGCGATGCTCCGCCGCCCGCCCTTCCCGTTCCCGCCGGAACCGCTCCGCTGGCTCGGCATCCGTCTTGCCCAGAACGGCCTTGCCCGTGAAGATGAAACCGGCCGGCGTTCCCTGTTCAACAAGACCCTCGACGCGTTCGGCGTCGGCTTCGATTCCTGAAAGGACATACGTTGCACCCTTCTCCCCGACATCTCATCGCCTTTGACGATGGCGCGATCGACGCAAGAGAAACCGTAATCTCCGATCCCGTCGTGGTCGATCAGCCTTACCGGGCCTGCAGCTGGCGGCATTTCGAACGAGCCGACAAGGGTGCGCTTGCCGGTATCTGGGAGGCCGAGCCGCATCTTGAACGCGTCGATTGCGATTATGACGAACTGTGCCATATCCTTGAGGGCAGGGTGAGGCTGACGGATGCCGGAGGCGTCGCCCGAACCTTCGCAGCGGGCGACAGCTTCGTCGTGGCGGCCGGTTTCAAAGGCACTTGGGAAAACCTCACGTATGTGAGGAAGGTTTTCTTTATCCTTGGCTAAGCTTACGTTTGGGACGGAAATATTTTCCGCCATGTTGCGCTTGTGCGCTGGCCAACCCCAAGGGACTTTCCGCGATGCTGATGTCCTTCATTCGGATCATGACCGGCCTTACCGCTGATCAAGGAAAAAACGCACCATTTCTGTCGTGGCGTCAGGCCCCCGGGGATCGGTATATGATCCAGGGGTATGGCCGCCGAACCAGGCATGGCCCGCTCCGTCCACCAGCCAGCATTCCAATGCCGTGCGTCCCGTCTCGTCCGCGACAAGGGTTCTCGTATAGGTGAGCCCGCCAGCGGAACGGCCGGAATTGCGAACCGGGCTAGCGTGCCGAGACGGGGTTGTTGCCGCGACAATCCGATCCGCGTTGCAGGGATGGACCGTCCGGTCCGCGTTGCCGTGGAAGACAATCGTGCGGACCCGGCCTGCCTGGTCGGCACCTGAGAGCGGTTTTGGGCGAGAGGCGGAACCGGCATTCTCACGCATCGCGGCGAACGCCGAGACGACGTCGTGAGCCGATCCGTAGGCCAGCCCGGAATGTATGCCCACGGCTGCGTAGAGATCAGGATAGGTCTCGCCCATCACCGCCGCCATGGCACCGCCGGCAGACAGGCCCGCGACAAAGATCAGGCTACGATCGAGGTTGAATTCACGGATGATCTCTTCCGTGATGCCTGCGATGATCGCAGGCTCGCCAGCGTCGCGTCTCTGGTCGGATGGTCGGAACCAGTTCCAGCAGGACGATGCATTGTCCGCTCCGGTCTGGTCAGGATAGGCAACCAGAAGGCCCTGCGCTTCGGCGACGGCGTTCATGCCGGTTCCAATCGCGAAGTCGTCGGAATCCTGCTTGCACCCGTGCAGCATGACGATGAGGCCGTGTGGCCGGCCCGGCGCGGAAGCCGGAACATAGAGCTTGTAGCCTCGTGTGCCTGCCGCACAGGAGAAGGTGCGGGCCATGTATTCGGCGCCCTCGGGAATGACGGGCGAAAGGCAGCGTTTCGCGATACCGGGCAGGCTGCCGCTCGAAAGCGAACCGAGCGTGCCGGTCGACGCACGGCCCTCGCTCAAAATCCTCAACGTGTCCGCCAGGGATCGTCGCCGTGGCGGCTGCGACAATCCCGTCCGGGTGCCGGCGGGCTCCGGTCTTGCCGAAGACTCGATGACCTCGGCGTTCGGATCGACGGAAAAGGGTTTCGAGCGCGATTTCGCCTTGGGGGGTATTATGTCGGAAGCTGTCGGTTCGGGCTCCATACTGCCCGCTCGGTCGGCAAGGGCGTCCTGGATCACGCGGGTTGCCTCGGCAAGGTTCAAGGCATACGTGGAGAGCGTCGCCCGGCGCATGGCCGCGGCAAATTCATTGTTCATGGTCTCGTCCTTGTTTAGGGGCGCGAAGGCCCTATCGGATGCGGTCTGCGAGCGCGGCCTTCACTTCCGCGCTGGCCTGAAGCGCGCCGAGCACGGTGATGGATTCGATGGTCGCGAGGGCAAGCTCGGGGGTGACGTCCGGCGCAATACGGGCGAGGCCGACCACCTTGATATGCAGTTTCTCGCCGGCTGCCTTCACGGTTTCCAGATCCGCCCTGCTGTAGTCGCGCAGTCCCAGTTCGAGGGTGTGGCGGACGATCGAGCGTTTGACAGCCTCTCCATCGACGCCAAGCTGGTTGCGGATCGCCGTACGGATGAAATCGGTGCGGTTCGAGTAGAACCCTTCCTGCACGAGGAGGTCGATTCGACCGAGGTCGACATAGCCGAGGTTGATGGTGATCTTCTCCAGGTCCGCGCCCTTGTCGCGAAGCTTGTACACATTGTTTGCCATGACATTCTCCATCCGTATGGATGGTATATGGATGGTTGATACGTGATTTCAAGGATTGTCGATTGGAAAACGTCTGCCCGCCATTGGCCGGCCCGGTGCTTGCACCGCGAGAAGGTCGTCCGTGGAACTGACCGGATCGCCTTGGCGATAGGGTTTGGAAAACATGCTGCCGTGCGGAAGAGGCATAAAGGAGCCGGGACGATGGGGTGGCCCTCAGTCAAGGAGCCTGCTCTCGTTTCCCGGCGGCTGGCGCGCGATGCTCCGTGGTCGTCAGGTGCGCCTGCGCGTCGCCATGACGGTGCGCTTTCATCGGCCTTGCCAGAAAGCGCAGCGCGCGGGCGGACGTGGCGGCGATGCGCCCGAAGGCCTCCGTCCTGGCCTTGTCCCGCAGCCTTGCCCCCTGCCGGGCATAGAAATCGATATCGATGGAGCCGTCGCTGCGGCGGACGATGTCGGCTGGCGGCTGGATCGGCATGGTGGACGCTCCCTGGCTGTTCGGCGCCATTGTCGGACGGGATCGGCCACGCCGCTTGAGGAGACGTTCACGATTGTCTTGTCTTTTCCTGAATTTTCCCTGCCGGCGGGATGCCGGCCGTCTATACTGTTGCCCATGCGTTATCGGTTCGGCGATTTCGAGCTCGTACGGGAAACGCGCGAACTGCTCGCGCGGGGACAACCGCGCCCGGTCGAACCGCAGGTCTTCGACCTTCTGCTATACCTGATCGAATCGCGCGATCGCGTCGTCACCACGGACGATCTTGTCGGGGCGATCTGGGGTGGCCGGATCGTCTCGGAGGCCGCGGTCAGCGCGAGGATCAGCGCTGCGCGTTCGGCGGTCGAGGACGACGGCAAGCGGCAGCGATGGATACGGACCTTTCCCCGCCGGGGTTTCCGCTTCGTCGGAGACGTCGCGGTGGAAGCGCCCGGCAGGCCGCCTGCGGCGGCGGGCAACCAGCACATCGCCTTCTGCCGTTCACGTGACGGGACCCGGATCGCCTATGCCACGAGCGGGGAGGGCTATCCGCTCGTCAAGGCCGGGCATTGGCTGACCCATCTCGATCACGACTGGACCAGTCCGATCTGGCGGCCGTTCCTCGACAGGCTGAACAGCGCCTTTCGGGTCGCGCGATACGACCAGCGCGGAAACGGTCTTTCCGACTGGGATATCGGCGACCTCTCGCTCGACCGGTTCGTCGACGACCTCGCGGCGGTCGTCGACGCGGCCGGTTTCGAACGCTTCGCCCTCTACGGCACCTCCCAGGGCGCGCCGATCGCCCTGGCCTATGCGCACCGCCATCCCGAACGGGTGTCCCATCTCGTCCTGCATGGCGGTTTTGTCGAGGGCCGGCTGATCCGCATGCGCGAGGGCGAGCGGCAGCAGGCCGAGGCGATCCTGACGCTGATGCGCCACGGCTGGGGGCGAGCCGGAAGTGCTTTCATCGATGCGTTTGCGACGATGTTCATTCCCGACGGCACGCGCGAGCAGATCGAGTCGCTCGTGAGCCTTCAGTGCCGCACGACCTCGCCGGACAATGCCGTCGCCCTGCGCCGGGCGGTCGATACGTTCGACGTCAGCTCCATCGTGGAAGAGATCGACATTCCGACCCTCGTCGTGCACGCCCGTGGCGACAGCGTCCAGCCGCTCGACCAGGGTCGGGAACTGGCCAGCCGCATTGCCGGAGCGGAATTCGTGCTTCTTGAGAGCCGCAATCATATCCCGCTTCCGCAGGAAGCCGCCTGGCGGACCTTCTTCGACCGCCTGGAAGCGTTCGTGCGCGCATCGGACACAAAACGATAGCCGTTTGTGTCCCGCGAACCTCCATCGGCGCTATGTCACCGCTGCTCACGATCTTTCCGTGACGCGGTTTCTGAGCTTGCCTTCATCGAGCAGAATTCTCACCGTCTTCGCCGCATTGCGACGCATCTCGACGGACGCGTGGTCAGAGTAGAAGGCGTTGTGCGGAGTGATTACCAATCGGCCCGCAATCCAGTCCTCGCGGCTTCGCCACGCCGTAAGCAGCGGATGAGCGCCGGGCGGTTCCTTGACCAGCGTATCGATAGCGGCCGCAGCGAGATGCCCGCTCCGCAGTGCGGCCTCGAGCGCATCGAGATCCTCGATCAGGTCTCCGCGCGCGGTGTTGACGACGATGGCGCCGGGCTTCAGCTTTGCGAGGCCTTCGGCATTCAGAATGCCGCGAGTCTCGTCGTTTGCCGGACAATGGAGCGTGACGATATCCGATTGGGAAAAGAGTTCGTCCAGTCGCTCCGGCCGTTCATAGCCGATGGCCTTTTCATGCCCTGGCGGCTGGTTTGGATCATAACCGAGAAGACGAAAGCCGAAGGGCTTCAGCCGGTTGATCACCGCCGTTCCGATCCGGCCGACGCCGACAACGCCGACCGTGGCTCTGTTGGAGAGTGAAAGCGGCTTCAGGCTATGGACCTGCCATCCGGATGTGTATCCGCGGGCGCGGGCATCATGTTCCCAAAGCCGCCGGTGCAGGGAAAGGATCATCGCAACGGCGTGGTCTGCGACCTCCTCGGTGCCATAGTCCGGATTGTTGGCGAAGGGGATGCCGGCCTCTGCGAGCGCATGAAGATCGATCTTCTCGTAGCCGACGCCATAGCGCACGACACCCTTGCAACGGGTCAGGTGGGCGATGCTTTTCGGCCCGAGTCTCGCACCCCAGACCATCAGGGCATCGAGCCTCGCCAGCCGGTCGGGGGTGAAGGACGCCTCGTCCGTGCTGGCGAAGAAGTCTATCTCGACATCGTCACCGAGCACGCCGGCTTCGAGATCGGGCGCGCCGATCATGTGGTCGGTAATTCCGACCACATGTTTTTTTGCTGGTATCATTGGTCTCTATCCTCGCGGCGCTCGCATCGCCTGCAAATCCGGGTGCCTGCGACAAATGCGGATCGCGCGGAACATGGCGGGAGCCTATTCCGCCGCGACTGCCGCCGAAATCGGCTGTGCGCCGATCAGCAGGGAAGCTTCCGTGATTGCCTGATTCACACGACCGAGTATGACAGGCGACACTGTGCCGTCGATGAAATCACGACCCGAGGCATAGATCGCGGTCGGCGTAACAAAGGCCTCGAAAAATGCAAAAAGCGGTCGCAACTGATGCTCGACGACGAGCGAATGCCTGTCTCCGCCGCCGGTTGCCGTCAACACGATCGGCTTGCCGCGTAAATCAGCGGGATCGAGCAGATCGATGACGTGCTTGAAGAGCCCCGTATAGCTCCCCTTGTAGGTCGGAGATCCGATAACGAGCGCGTCAGCCTCGACAATCGTTCGGATCACATTGCGTGCTTCGGGGGCCAGGCCAGCCACCGACCTTGCCGCCGCCAAGGATGATCCGAGGTCCTCGACGTCAAAGACCACATGTTGCCGGCCAACCTTTCTTGCGAGCGCTTCCGTGACGCTTTCCACGAAACCTCGCGTGCTCGACGGACGGGTGATGTTTCCCGAGAAGCCGACGATCAGATTGTTGCTCATTCAAATTCCCTCAATCGTTCGCGTGAAGCTCGCAGGGAGGACGGAAGTCCTTCCCGTTATGCCGTCTTGAGAACAGGTGTTCTCGTTGGATGGCTCGACCCGCCGGCCTCCGTCTGCTTCCACGCATCGAAGGCGGAGCGGCCCAGTATCGCGATGGACGTATCTTCCTGGGGCGCATGGACGAGCACGGACTGGATGTCCCGGAAATGCCGTTCAAGTCCGAGATCGGCGCCGAGGCCCGGATTGCCGATGCCGCGCACCGCGATCTGGACGGCCTCGCGCAAGTGCCGCCCGGCAAGAATACGGGCTCTGATCAACCGTTCCGGTTCGCTCTTGTCGGCTCCGAGCGCATCGAAGATGATCTGGCGGGCACCGGAGACGAGAAGGTCGATTTCACCCGAAAGCGTCACGAACCGCTCCGTGCGGGCGATGGGATGGCCGAGATTGGTGGGGATGCGCTCATGGGCGAAGCGGATGAAGGCTGCCTGTGCGGCTTCCGCCACGCCGAGGTAGATGGCGGTCAGCGCCAGCGTGATCCCCGCATGGGCGCGGTTGTCCTGCTGGGCGACGGACGGATCGACGAGTTCGAGAACGTCGTCCGCTGGAATCTCGACATCGGTGTATTCGACGTCATGCGAACCCGTGGCGCGCATGCCGAGGCTGCTCCAGTTTTCGATCACCCGAATGCCGGGAAGGCCGTTCGGCACGACGAAGGTCCCGACACGCGCCGGCGTCTCGTCGGTATGCGCCCACACCAGGAAATGCGTGAGGCCGTGCGCGCCGGTCACGAAGCGCTTGCGGCCGGTGATCGACCAGCCGGTCGCCGTGCGCCGGGCAAGCGTTGCCGGCAGGCCGCCGCGCGCCGGCGAGCCGAGGTCCGGCTCGACGCGGGCGGCGTTGAGCAGGAGCGGACGGTGCTTCGCCTCCGCCAGCAGGCGCGTGTAGAGACCCTCCGGCCAGTGGTTCTTCCCCGCCTGACCGAGATGGTTGAAGATCGTCATGGCGCTGATGAGGGCGACCGACGGGTCGCCCCGGCCGAGTGCCGCCAGAATGTGGGCGGCATCGCAGAGGCTGGCGCCTTGTCCGCCATGACGGATGGCGACGGTGCTTTCCAGAAGACCGCTCTCGTGAACGGCACGGATGCCCGGCCAGGGGAACGCACCGGTGCGGTCGGCGTCCGGTGCCGCTTCAGCGAGTGCGCGGGTCGTGGCGTTCAGCACGTCCGTGTCATAGGGCGTGCCGCCGGGGCTTTCCGGCTGGTTCAGCAACAGCGCCGTCATCAGGCGGCGGCCGTCTTCTTAGCATCTTCCCGCTGGCGGATACCTTCGCGCACGAGCGGCAGGATATAGCGGCCATAATCGACCGCATCGTTGAAATTGTCGTAGCCGCGAATCGAGATGAGGTCGGCGCCGAGATCGATGTAGTCGAGGATGGAATCGGCAATCGTGCGGGGCGAACCCACCAGCGCCGTGGTGGCGCCGCCGGCATTGGTCGCGGTGACCGTCGGATACCACAGGGCCCGGTCATGCACGTCGCCGCGCGCCGCGATGTCGAGGAGACGCTGGGACCCGACATTGGCGGGACGCGGCGCGGAAAGGGGCGAACGTCCGAGGCCCTTCTGACGGTTGTCGTTCAGCCGCTCCAGAACCCGGTGTGCCTTTTCCCAGGCGAGTTCGTCGGTTTCGGCCACGATCGGGCGGAAGGTGACCCAAATGCGCGGACGATCGGTCCGGCCGGCTTTGGCGGCTTCCGCATAGATCCGGTCGATCTGCTGCTTCGTCTCCGCCAGCGGCTCTCCCCAGAGGCCGAAGATGTCGCAGAGCGAACCGCCGATGCGGTAGGCTGCATCCGACGAGCCGCCGAGCGAAATCGGGATCAGCCCCTGCGTCGGGCGCACCGCGCTGCGGAACTGCTTGAACTGGTAATACTTGCCGTCGAAATCGAAGGGCTCCTTCGAGGTCCAGGCAAGGCGCAGGATGCGAATGTATTCTTCCTGCCGCTCGTAGCGCTCCTCCTTGTTGAGGAAATCGCCTTCACGGGCCTGCTCCTCGTCGCTGCCGCCGGCAATGAAGTGCACGACGACACGCCCGCCGCTCAGCTGATCGAGCGTTGCAAGCGATTTGGCCGCAACCGTCGGATAGACGGTGTTGGGGCGCAGCGCGACGATGATCTTGATGTTCCTGGTGTGGGCGAGAACCGTGGCGCCGAGCGTGAACGGATCGAAAGACGAGGAGGAGTAGGGCAGCAGGGTATAGTTGAACCCGTAATCGTCGAGGGCGCGGGCATAGCGCTCCAGGAAAAGCGGATCCACCGGCGCGTCGGGAAGAGGGGTCAGGTCGTTCGAGGCGTTCGGGAAGCTAACGCTGATGAATTCCGCGGCCATGGGAGCTCCAATCTTTTACCGATAATGCGGGCACGTTAAGACGATGTGCCGTGATGAGGAAGACAGGTCTTTCTCTTTCTAGTGAAATGATAGAAAATATTCCCTCGGGATCACCCCCGGGAGAATCCGGCGACAGGCCGGTCATCGCGCGGGCGACCAGCCGAGCCCTGGCGCGACCGTTTCCGCCAGATCGCTCAGCAGCCTTATATTCTCGGCAAGCCCGTAGGCGGGCGGCAGGAAGAGGACGATCTCGTCCGCCGCGGCAAGGCCGGGATCCGTGAACACGGCTTCGATCACCTGATCGGGCGTGCCCTGAAAGACCGGGGAAATCTGGGCGCCTGCGGGCGCAGGCTGGCTGGCGGGCGCCAGTGCACCCTTCGGGCGGGAGGCGGCGATGCCGAGCGTCCGGCGTTCGAGGTCATAGGCCGCGTATTTCTCCCGGAGTTCGGCCGTGGTGCCGACGAGGATCGAGGCGGCGACGGCGACCGATGGCGGCGCAGTGCCCCAAGTCTTATGCCAGGTGGAGCGATAGGCCTCGATGATGCGGGCCTGATAGGCGCCGAAGGTCTCGCCCTCGGCCTGGCCGTGGCGCACGGTTCCCGAGATGAGGCCGATGCCGAGTTCGGCGGCCTGCACGGCGGATTCGATGCTGGCCGAACCCTGCCGGATCCGGGCGCGGAGGCTCGGGCTATGCGGGGTCACGCGCAGCTCGGCGCCCTCCGGCACACCCTGGCCGGCTTCCACGACGGTGTGAAGCACCGCGCCGGAGATGGCGGCAAGAAAGCGGGCCTGGCGGCGTTTTGCTTCCGTGCGGGCATCCGTCTCGATGGCGCCGAACACGGCATCGAAAGCGCCATTGGCGCCGGTGGCGATGGCCAGTTCCAGCCGGCCGCCGATCAGAAGATCGGTCGTTCCGGCCGCTTCGGCGAGCAGGATCGGGTCCTGATAGCGCATCGGGATGACCGCCGAACCGAGCGTGATCCGGCTTGTGTGCTGGCCGGCGGCGGCGAAGAACGGAAGCGGCGAGGAGAGATAGTGGTCGAAGTGCCGCTGGTAGGCCCAGCCGGACTGGAAGCCCAGCTGTTCGGCCGCCTTGAACAGGTCGATGCCCTCGCGCAGGCCCTGTGCCGGACCGGCATCGTCATTGAACGAGACGCGTGTGTTGAAGCCAAGCCGTTGTTTCGGGCGGAACGATGCGGGCAGGGTATGGGCGGGTGCGGCGATGGTCATGCGATCTTTTCCGCGATGAGGACCTGCCGGGTCTGCGGGCGCGCCATGCGGGCGGGGCGGGCGAGACCGGCCGGGATCGAGTCCAGCAGCGACCGGGTATAGGGTGCCTTGGGATGGTCGAAGATGTCGGCGACCGTGCCATGTTCGACGATGCGGCCGTGCTGCATGACCGAAACGGTGTGCGCGAGCTGGCGCACCAGCGCGAGATCGTGCGAGACGAACACATAGGTCAGCCCCAGCCTGGCCTGCAACGACAACAGGACCTCGATGATATCGGCCTGAACGCTGACATCGAGCGCGGAGGTGGGCTCGTCGAGCACGATCACGTCCGGCTTGAGAACGAGTGCCCGGGCGATCGCCACGCGCTGGCGCTGGCCACCCGACAGGGCGTCCGGCCTGCGAGCGAGCAGATGCTCGCCGAGGCCGACATTGGCCAGCGCCTCGCGAACCTGCTCGTCCCGTTCCTCACGGGTGCCGATCCTGAACCGGTCGAGGGGTTCGCGCACCAGCTGCCCGACCTTCCACGTCGGATCGAGCGAGGTGAACGGGTTCTGGTAGACGAGCTGCAGGTGCCGCCAGGTCGTGCGCAGCGATGTATGCGAGCGGCCGTTCAGCCGCTCTCCGGCGATGGCGATCTGGCCGGCGTCGGGCGCCTCCAGGCCAAGCAGGAGGCGGATCGTCGTCGTCTTGCCGGAGCCGGATTCGCCGACCAGCGCGTGGGTCGTGCCGGCGGGCACGGAGAAGGAGACGCCGTTGACGGCTGTCAGCAGCTTGCCGTCGAGGGCGAATGACTTGGTGACGGCATTCACCGTGATCTTCGGTTCTTTCTCTGCGCCGGCATTGAGGCGGTGGAAGCCGGGATCGCGCAGCGCGGCGTAGCGGTCGGGATTGAGTGCGGGCACGTCGGCGTGGAGTTTTCGCGCATAGGCGGATTTCGGGGAGGCGAACACCGCCGCGGTGCTGCCGGCCTCCTGGATGACACCGTCCTTGAGAACCACGAGGGAATCGGCACGCTCGGCGGCGATCGCAAGGTCGTGGGTGATGAGAAGGAGGCTGATGTCGAGGTCATTTTGCAGGCGCGAAAGCAGGTCGAGGATCCGCTTCTGGATGGTGACGTCGAGCGCGGAGGTCGGCTCGTCCGCGACCAGCAGCTTTGGCCGCGGGAGGACGGCCAGGCCGATCAGCACGCGTTGCAGCATGCCGCCGGAGAGCTGGTGCGGATAGGAATCGTAGACGCGCTTAGGGTTGTCGAGCCCGACCTGCGAAAATGTTTCCAGGACGAGCGCCTTGCGAATGGCTTTGTCCGGCTCGTCGAGCAGTGCCGCCGCTTCCATCGCCTGGGCGCCGATCGTCCGCACCGGGTTGAGCGAATTGCCGGGATCCTGCGGCACGAAGCCCATGGCCCGTCCCCGCAGCGGGCGGAAGCGGCGCTCCGAAAGCCCGAGCACCTCCTCGCCATCGAATTCCACACGGCCCGTCGCGCGTCCGCCGCCGGCGAGAAGCCGCAGCACGGCGCGGGCGATGGTCGATTTGCCCGAGCCGGATTCCCCGATAAGGGCGAGGCTCCTGCCGCGGGCAAGCTCGAAACCGACCCCGGTGACGACCCGTTGCGAGCCGTAGGAAACCGACAGGTCTTCGGTGCGCAGCAGGGGCGTCGATACCGGCGCGGTCAAATCCTTGCGGAAGGGAAGGGTGGTCAGTCTGTCTTGCGTAGCCATCGGCTGATCCTGTTCACAGAGAGGACGGTCGCGATCGTGACAAAGGCGGGGGCGTAAACCAGCCACGGCCATTTGAGGTAATCCTTGCCGATCGAGATCAGCAGGCCCCAGTCGGAGGCCGGCGGCGGGTCGCCGTATCCGAGGAAGGCAAGGCTGGCGATGACGAGGATCGAGTCCCCGAAATGGAGCACCGCGAGCGGCAGCACCGAGCGCGACGCATTCGGCAGGACATGCCGCCACAGGATATGCGCGCGCGTGCCTCCCAGGAGGAACGAGGCTTCGACGAAGGTCGCGCGCCGGGTCTTGATGACTTCCGAGCGCATGACGCGCGCAAAGACGGCAACAGCCGATACACCGGTGGCGATGGCCGCATTGATGGTGTCGAAACCGATCGCCGTCACGACGATGACGGCCAGCAGGAATTTCGGGATGGCGAGCAGCACATCGACCAGACGGGCAAGCACGGTATCTACCCAGCCGCCGAAAAAGCCGGCGAGCAGGCCGATGATGCCGCCGGCAACGACGCCGATGACGACGGCGATGAGCGCGCTCGAAACCGAGGAGGCGGTGCCATAGACGACGCGGGTGTAGACGTCGCGGCCCAGATGATCGGTGCCGAACCAGTGCGCGAAGCTCGGCCCCAGCAGCTTGTCGGCGGGAACGCCGTTGACAGGGCTGAAGCTCGTGAAGAGGGCCGGGGCGAGCGACCAGGCAAGCACCAGCGCGACGATCGCAAATGAAAGCGTGACGGTCGGCGGCACGCGAAGACGGCTTTTGCGGATGGAAACGTTGGGGGTGGTGGAATAGGAGGTGAGGGTCATGATGCCACCGCCGGAGAAACGCCGGTCGAGCCGTCCTTGGTATCGGCACGGGATTTCGGCCCGCCGAGAAGCGTCACGCGCGGGTCGAGCAGCGGGTAGAGCAGGTCGGCGATCAGGTTGACGAGCACGAAAACCACCGCCGCGAGCGAGACGACCGCTTGCAGGACGGGCAGGTCCTGCGTGCTGACCGACCGCTGCACCAGACTGCCGATGCCCGTGCGCCCGAACACCGTCTCGGTGATGAGGGATCCGCCCAGCAGTTCGCCGATGGTGAGCGCGATGACGGTGACGACCGGAAGCGACGAGGGCTTGAGCAGGTGCCTGGCGAAGAGGCGCGCCTGACCCAGGCCGCGACCGCGCGCGACGGCCGCATATTCCTGCGCCGCCTCGTTGTCGAGGTTGGCGATCAGCACTTCGGCGATCTGGGCGGAAATCGGAATGCCGAGCGCGATCGCAGCAAAGAGGGTTGCCCAGACGCTGTCCGGTTCGATGACGCGGAAGACGCCGAGCTGGAAGCCGAAGAAATGGATCAGCACCAGGCCGATGACAAAATTCGGCACGGACAGGAACAGGGACGGGAAGCCGCGCAGCAGCCCCTGGCCGTATCTCTTGGGAACGAACTGGGTGCCGTAGGCGACCGCGGCGGCCAGGACCAGCGCGACCGCAAGGCCCGACGCCGCCAGGATCAGCGTCGACGGAAGCACCTCGGCGATCAGGGTCGCCACCGGCCGATGGGAGCGCATGGACAGGCCAAGATCGCCGGTGACGAAGCCGGAGAACGACGACCAGAGCTGGACAAGCACCGGCCTGTCCAGGCCCTGGGCGGCGATGATCTCCTTGATCTCGTCCTGCGTGAACCCGTTCTGCGGATTGTTCAGGACGTTGGTGATGGGATCACCCGGCAGGATGCTGACGACGACGAAGGTAAAGACGTAGGTCAGCAGAATGACGACCAGGGCCTGGGCAAGACGCTTTGCGGCGTAGGTCAGGTAGGCATTCCTCATGCCGGTCACCTCACGTTGCTCTTCGGAATTGCGGATCAGTCGCTTTTCTTGGCCGTGTAGTAGCTGGCATAGGCGACGCCGTTATAGACTTCGCCCTTGACCGTCGGGGACTGCACGTAGATGCGCTGGACGATCTGCGTGCGCGGGATGAAGTAGCCCTGGTCGAGAATGTAGGTCTGCAGCTCATCCAGCAGCGGGCTGCGGGTCTCGGTGGAGCCGGCGCCGGCGATCTTGTCGCGCAGGTCGTTGAGCTTCGGATCGCGGTCGTCGAGGGCGAACCAGTTCTCGCCATTGTTGGCATTGGTGAGGATGCCGGCGACGGTGCCGGCGTCGATGAAGCTGCGCGTCACCTCGTAGGCCGGGATGGCCGGTCCGCCATACTTGACCTTCTCGCCGAAGGTCACGACGTCATAGGCGCGGATATCGACCTTCCAGCCGATCTTGCCGAGCTGCTGGGCGATGAGTTCGTCGACCGACTTCGACGTCGCCAGATAGGGGTTCGAGTGGAGCGTCAGCGACAGCGGCTTGCCATCCCTGGTGCGGATGCCGTCGGCGCCCTTCACCCAGCCCGCCTCGTCGAGCAGCGTTTCGGCCTTTTCGGGATTGTAGGCCAGCAAGTCGCTGTGGTCGGTCGCGCCCGGCACGTTGCTCTGGATGAAGGAGGTCGCGAGCTTCCAGTCGGGGGTGTAGACGGTGTCGATGATCTCCTGGCGATCGATGCCGGCCTGAAGGGCCTGGCGCACCTTCACATCGTCATAGGGGGGCAGCTTCGTGTTGACGGCCCATCCGTTGACGAAACCGAGATAGCGCGGGGTGGCAATCGTGAAGCCCTCGTCCTTGAGTGACTTCAGCTCCTGAGGGGAGGCGTTGTAGGCAATATCGGCCTGGCCCGACTGGACGGAAGCCACGCGCAGCGAGGGTTCGGACACGAGCTTGTAGGTGATCGTGTCCAGGAATGCCGGACCGGTATGGCCGACGGCCGCCGGTCCCCAGTTGTAGTCCTCGCGCTTGACCAGCTTGACGAAGTCGCCTTCCTTCCAGGAATCGACGACATAGGGGCCGCTGCCCGACGTCTTGCTGAGGTCCGCCTGCTCGGAGGCAGGCTGCGCGAGCGTCTTCGGCGAGATGAGGATCGAGCCGTGGTATCCGAGCGTCGGGATGAAGCCGAGCGTCGGCTTGTTGAAGAAGACCTTCACCGTCGTCGCATCGACAGCTTCGGCATGGTCGTAGGTCTTCGGGAAGAGGCCGATCGGGTTGATGCCCTCGTTCTTGCGGCCGGCATACCAGATGTCGAGATTGGCGACGACCGCTGCGGCATCGAGCGCAGTGCCGTCGGAGAAGGTCACGCCGCTCTTCAGATGCAGGGTGAACTCGGTGGCATCATCGTTCTGCTCCCAGCGTTCGGCAATCCAAGGGCTGACCTTGCCCTCGGCATCGACGTAGAGAAGCTTGTCGGTGACATGGCCCCAGATGTGGCCCTGAAAGCTGGAGATCGCGCTGTTGTTGGGAATCCAGGTGTCTCCCAGGGAATCGATGAGGAAGGTGATGTCGCCGCCATTGGCGTCGCTGTCCTCTGCCTGAACAGGCGTGAAATTCGCCGTGCCAACCAGGGTGGTGAATGCCAGCACCGCGGTGGCTGTCAGCAGGCGGCGCCGGGAAAGGGAGAACGGGAGGAAGCGGTCAGTCATGGTGCGGGTCCTGTTTGTTGCCGGGCGGATCATGGTGCACAGCGTAGGCAGGAGGCCAGCAGAGAGAAAGACTGGTTATTCTTTTTCTACTAAATCTATGGATTATTTTGTTCGATTTCCGCGACGGGGTGGATCAGCATTTCCCGAAGCCTCTTCGGCATCGCCGCTCCCGACCGCAAGCCGCATTTCCTCGAACACCCGCACGGCGGGTGCGTCGCCGACCCCGTGTTGCCCAGTGCTGTTTCCGGCCGATCGATGGACAGAGGTGCTCTTCAGGGCGGGCTTTTGACGGAAAGGGTAGCCGCGTCGAAAACGGCGAGCGCGCAGTCGCGCGCGACGAGAACGGCCTGGGGATCGCGTCCGACCGCGACGGTTGCAAGCGCCCCTTCATACAGCAGGCAAAGATGCGCACCTGCCTGCTGTCCCTCGACATTGGCCTTCGACATGATGTTCCGGAAAATGTCGCCGACCATCTTCTTGTGCGTTCGGGCAACGGACACGATCCGGTCGGAATCGCCGTGTTCGGCAACGGCAAGCGCAAAGGCGCAGCCGCGGAATTCAGGGGTATCGGCCTTTTCGTGCAGACGTTCGAAAATCAGTTTGATCTGATTTCGCGGGTCCGATTGGGCTTCCAGAGCTTCGTGGAGGGAACGGATGACCCGTTCGTGGCGATCCTGAAGATAGGCCGCGACGAGGTGGTCCTTCGACGGGAAGTGTCGATAGAGCGTTGCCTTCGCTACGTTCGCTTCTTCGATGATGCGATCTATGCCGACAGCACGAATGCCTTCGCCGTAGAAAAGCGCTCCGGCGGCTGTGACGATCTGATCTGATATGGGTTCTTTCATGGGATTGCTTCGGATTGGAGTACGTCACCTATGGTCCTCAGACGACGGAGATCGTTCAGCATGAGGCCAGCAAGGTTCTAGGCCATCCGGCGGTGAAGAGAAAGACAGGTCGTTCCTATTTTTAGTCCTTCCGTGGATGATCGTCGTCATGCCGTCGGCAGGATTTTTCCCGGGTTCATGATGCCGAGCGGATCGAGGGCGTTTTTGATGACGGCCATGAGGTCGACGGCCTTGCCGTGTTCCTGCCTGAGATAGGCGATCTTGCCCGTGCCGACGCCGTGTTCGCCCGTCGACGTTCCGCCGACCGAGAGTGCCTTTTCGACCATCTTCTTGTTGATGGCAGCGACGGCGGCCAGCTCGCTTTCGCTCGAAGGATCGACGGCGAAGACGACGTGGTAGTTGCCGTCGCCGACATGGCCGAGGATGGCGGCCGGGACGGGAAAGCTCTTCAGCAATTCGCGGGTGTGCAGGACGCAGCCGGCGAGTTCTGAAACCGGAACGCAGACGTCGGACGACCAGCCCTTGGCATTCGGTCGCTGCGAAACGACAGCGTAGAAGGCGCTGTGGCGTGCTTTCCACAGCCGGTTTCTCTCCTCGGGCGATGTCGCCCATTCGAAGTCGTTGCCGCGGTTTTCCTGCACCAGCGATGCGACGAGCGCGACCTGCTCCTCGACGGCGCCGACGGGGCCATGAAATTCGAAGGCCAGCGTATCCTCCAGCTTCAGGGACAGGCTCGAATAGGCGTTGACTGCGGCGATCAGCCCGCGGTCCATGAACTCCATGCGCGCGACGGGAATGCCAAGCTGCACGACGGCGATCGCGGTGTCGATCGCCTGTTGGACGCTGGGGAAGGAGCAGAGCGCGGCGACGGTGTGCTCCGGAATGCCGTAGAGCCGCAGCGTAACCTCGGTGACGACGCCAAGCGTCCCTTCGGCGCCGACGAAGAGCCGCGTCAGGTCATACCCGGCGGAGGATTTTCGCGCCCGGCCGCCCGTCCGGATGACCTCGCCGTTCGGCAGCACCACGGTCAGGGACAGCACGTTTTCACGCATCGTGCCGTAACGGACGGCATTGGTGCCGGAAGCACGGGTAGAGACCATGCCGCCGATCGAGGCATTCGCGCCGGGATCGATGGGGAAGAACAGGCCCTTGTCGCGCAGCCAGGTGTTCAGCTGCTCGCGGGTGACGCCGGCTTGCACGGTGCAGTCGAGATCGTCCTGGCTGATGCGCAGGATCCCGGTCATATGCGAAAGGTCGAGCGAGATGCCGCCCTTTACGGCGGTGAGATGCCCTTCCAGCGACGTGCCTGCGCCATAGGGAATGACGGAAACGCGGTGTTGCGCGCAAAGCGTCACAACGTCGGCAACCTCCTGCGTGCTCTCGGCGAAGACGACACCATCCGGCAGGGCTGCCACATGGTGGGATTCACCGCGGCCGTGCTGCTCCAGTACCGCTGCATTGGTCGTGAAGCGCTCGGCGAAGCGCGCCTCCAGTTGCGCGACGAACTCTTGAGGAAGCACGGTCATGCATCAGTCAGTTGGTGAAGGTGTTCGGCAAGCCAGCTTGTCGTGACGAGCGGGCCGGGCAGTGTAAGAGGCATGTCTGTCTCCACGGGTATCCGGTCAGGCGATGAGCCGTGCACCTTCGAGGTGGCGTTCCAGGAAGGGCAGGCTGTCCTGGCCCCAATAGAGTTCGCCCTGGTAGCGGAAGGTCGGCAGGCCGAAAACGCCCGCCTCCTTCGCGACCTCCCGGTTCGACTGCCAGAGGGCGGCGACATCGTCCTGCGCCGCCCGGGTCTCCAGAGCGTCCGCATCGAACCCCGCGGCCTCGATGATCGGCCGGCGCACCGCGATATCGCCGATATCGACCTTGCGGCTCCAATAGGGCGCCTGCAAGGCTCGTGTCAGGCCAATCCAGTCCTCGCCCTCGAGCTGGGCGGCCAGAATGAGAAAACCCGCCGGTGTCGGATCGGAAAGTCCGGCCCGGTTGGAGAAATCGATGACCTTGCCGCGCAACGCCGCCCAGCGCTGAAGGTCCTTCAGCCAATAGGCGCGGCGGGCATCCGGCCGGTCGCGTGAATAGATGCCGCCATTTTCGACGATGAGCGGGATGAGATAGGGCCGGACCTCTGCGCCGAAGCGTCGAGCGAGATCAAGAAACGGGTCGAGACCGATATAGGCCCACGGAGAGCCGATGCCGAAGAAGTAGTCGATGCTGCGGGTCATTGTGTCATCTCGTTTGCAGGTTGGTATTTGCCAAGGGCAAGATCGAAGGCGGCAAGCGCACAATCATGTGCAACGGTGATGGCCGCTGCCGCCTTCAGGCAGCATGTGGCGCAGTGACGCCGGTCGCATCGGAGATGGTCTTCGCACGTGCCTGAAGCCTTTCCAGCGGCAGCAATCTCTCGAAGGCGGGTTGCCCGGCGGCACGGCCGGCAAGCTGCTGGGCAGCCTCGTTATAGGGCGTCGCGATGCCGGAAAGACGCCCGAGCAGAACGATCTCGCCATTGAGATAGTCGACCTCGCTCGATGCGCCGCGCTTGAAGCTTTGCCAGGTGGATTGCTGTCCCGGTTCGATGCCGCTGTTTTCAGCCGTTCCCCAATGGGCAATGCTGATCGTGCGTTCCGAGGGGGAAGCCAGGCTGTAGCCCGCGGCAGTCAGCGCTTTGCGCGCTTCCTCGACAAGAGCCTCGGACACCCGGGCCTGCTCCTCGTTCGCGCCATCGAACAGTTCGAGCACATTGCGCACATTGTGCAGCAATTTGGCTGCCTTCCAGCGGCGGATATCCGACGTGGTCTCGGCGATGTATTCGGACCGTGCGAGGTCGGCGACGATCCGGGCGGCAATATCGTCCGTGCCATGCGGGTAGCGCCCGACGGTGACGACGGCGACCTGCGGATGACCGCCGACGACCACCGTGCCCGTCTCGGTAAAGCGGGCAGGGGTGAGGATGCTGGCGCCGTAGACATTGGCGAAGCGACGCAGCGCTATGGATTCCGTGGCAAGCCCGTTCTGGAACGTCACGATCGGCAGGCTCGACGCCGTCTCGCCATCGGTGCCGTCGACGGGACGCCAGGCCCAATCGGAAACGGCGCCCCCGGCATCCTGCGCCTTGACCGTGAGGAGCAAGATGTCGTCCTGGCGCAGGGGCGGCGGGCTCGCCGTATCGAAGGCCTTCAGGCGGAGCCGGCGCGTGCCGGAAGGACGCTGATAGGTGAGGCCATGCTCGAGGATATGGCGGATCTGGGCGCCTCTGCCGACGAGCGCATAGTCCACGCCGGAAAGCTCGAACTGTGCCGCAAGGCTTGCGCCGACGGCGCCCGCGCCGATGATGATGTATCGGGTCATCGCTTTCTTGTCTCCGTTACGCGACGGCTGCTGCCGGGGCAGCGGCGCCGGCTCAGACCCCGAGGTTCTGTCTCAGGGTTTCGTGCTGGTAGTCGTGGTGGAAGATGCCGCGGCGCTGGAGTTCCGGAATGAGATGATCGGTCAGCGCCGTCAGGCCGAGTTCGTATTTCAGCGTGAAGGCAAGGAAGTTGAAGCCATCGGTCGCGCCGCGCTCGTAGCGGTCCTGCAACTGGTCGGCGATGTTTTCCACGGAGCCGATCGGGAACCAGTGCCCGGCGCCGCTGGAATGATAGATGATGAGATCGCGCACCGTGCGCACCTTCCCGCTTTCGATCAGGTCGCGGAAGACGCCGAACCGGGACCGCCGGCCCTCCACCTTCGCCGTCTGGGGCAGTTCGGCGACAGGGATCGGCGCATCGAGGTCGATCCCCTCGAAGTCCACGCCGCCGAACTGGCTGGCGAGCGATTTGCGCCCTTCCTCGAAATCGATGTCGTCGATGACATTCCGCCAGAAGCGCTTGGCCTCCTCGTCCGTCGAGCCGATGACGGGGGCGACACCCGGCAGGATCTTGATGGCATCCGGCGAGCGGCCGAAAGCCGACGCGCGCTGCTTGAAATCCCGGTAAATCTCGATGGACGGCTCGGTTTCGGTCAGGCCGGTCGTGAAGATGACGTCCGCGATCCGCGCGCCGAGCTGGCGTCCCTCGGCCGACGAGCCGGCCTGGGCGAGGATCGGCTTGTCCTGCGGGCTGCGCGAGACGTTGAGCGGACCCTGAACAGAGAAATGCCGGCTACTCCAGTCGATCCGGTGGACCTTCCTGGCATCGACACGCTGCCGCCCGCTGTCGTCATAGGTCACGGCGTCGCGCTCCCAGCTCTCCCAGAGCGCCTGGACGACGCCGGCGAACTCCTCCGCGATGGCATAGCGGTCGTCATGGGCGGGCAGCGGCTTGCCGAAGTTCTTCTCGCCGGCCGAGGAGGTGACGAGGTTCCAGCCAGCCCGTCCACCCGAGATGTGATCGAGCGAGAGGACCTGGCGGGCAAGGTTGTAGGGCTCGGTGAACGATGTCGAGATGGAGCCGATGAGGCCGATCCGCGACGTGCGGGCGGCAAGGGCGCTCAGCAGGGTGACGGGCTCCAGTCCGGGCTTCGGCGCCGTCTCGCTGGTGACGAGGGCGTCGGCGAGGAAGATCGTGTGGATCTTGCCGCGCTCGGCTTGCCGGGCCTGCTCGATATAGGCGTCGATGTCGAGCAGGTTGTCGGTCGGCCCGTCCCTTCCGGGCTTCTTCGTCTGTCCGGTCCCGCCCAGGAGCAGGCCCAGGACCAATCCCTGGCCGCGCTCGCTTGTGCGGCCTCCCCATTTGTTCGTCATGGCGGTCGTCCTCAAGAAATGGTGGCGGTCTTCAGGCCTGGAGTTCCAGCCGTCCTTCGGCGGGCCGCGGCGTGAAGGCCGGGGCGAACGGCGCCGGCCGGTGATGGTGCTCGGCGTGCTCCGAAAGCGGATGGACCTGAACGAAGCCCTTGTAGGCGGAGAGCTCGACATCGACGCCGTAGACCCGCTTGATCAGTTCCGGCGAATAGACGTCGGCCGGCGGACCGTCGGCGATGACCTCGCCGTCATGCAGGAACACGACGCGGTCGGTGAAGCGGGCCGCCTGGTTCAGGTCGTGGATGGCGATCACGCCGGCGACGTTGTTCTTCCGCGTGACAGCCCGCGCGACGCTCAGCGTCTGCCACTGGTAGCGGATGTCGAGGGCGCTGGTCGGCTCGTCGAGCAGCAGGATTTCCGGATCCTGCGCCAGGGCGCGGGCGATCAGCACGCGCTGGCCCTGGCCGCCCGAGAGTTCGTTCACGGCGCGGTCGCCGAGTTCGTCGAGGCCGAGCAGGCGCATCGCCGCTTCCACGTGATCCCAGTCGTCGTCCCGCGGGCGGGTGCCGAAATAGGGGGTGCGCCCCAGGAGGACCGCCTCCTTGATGTCGAGGGCGAAGGAAAGGCCGATGGACTGGGGCACATAGGCGACGATTTTCGCCAGTTCCCGCCGCGGCAGCGCCGCGAGGTCCGTTCCGTCATTCCAGGTGATCGAGCCGCGCGTATGGCGGTTGATGCCGGCAATGGTCTTGATCAGGGTGGATTTTCCGGAGCCGTTGGAGCCGAGCAGCCCCACCAGTTCGCCTTTCCTGACCTGGAGGGTCGCGCCTTTGACGACCTCTCTCTTTCCGTAGCCAACGACGAGGGAGTCAATCCTGAGGGTCATTCGATCGCCTTTTGCCGAGTGAGGATGAGGTAGAGGAAGATGGGCGCGCCGACCAGGGCATCGATGATGCCGACCGGAATGACGCCCGGCGAAATGACGAGCCTGCCGACGGCATCGGAGACGACAAGCAAGAGCGCTCCGATGATGGCCGAGAAGGTCGTGAGGAAGCGGTGGTTGGAACCGACCACCAGCCGCGCGATATGGGGCGCGACCAGACCGACGAAGCCAATGATGCCGGTAAAGGCGATCGTGACGGCAGTCAGCGTGGCGGCGATGGCAATGGTCTCCAGCCGCACTCTGGAGACCGCGACGCCGAGGCTCTTGGCGGAATCGTCGCCGGCAAAGGCAATGGCGTTCAACGCGCCGCTGCGGTAGCGGATGTAGGGGAAGGCAAAGCCCAGCAGGGCCAGCAGCACCAGCACCTGATACCAGGCGGAATTATTGACCGAGCCCCAGGTCCAGCGGACGATGGCTGCAAGGATTTCATCCTCGGCGAAGTATTGAATGCAGGCCGTGAGCGCGCCGAACAATTGCGACAGGGCGATGCCGACAAGAATGAGCGAAGTGGGATTGAGGTTCCGGGTCGAGGCCAGCGACAGCACCAATGCGGTGTTGAGGAAGGAAAACAGCAAGGCCCCGAACACGAGCGAGAGCGCTGCGCTGCCGGCGGTCGCCCCGAACAGGACGATCGCGAGCGATGCACCGAAAGCCGCCGCCGGCGCAATCCCGAGCGTATAGGGGCTTACGAGTGGATTGCGCAGCAGACCCTGGAACAGGGTGCCCGCGACCGCGAGCGCCGCGCCCCCGAGGATTGCCAGCGTGATGCGCGGCACGCGCAGTTCCCAGATGACGGTCTGGATCTGGAGCGTTGCGCGATCCGCGGGCACGGCACCCGTTATCTTCGCCCAGAACGTCTGCAAGACGTCGCCGAGCGTTGCCCCCGACGTGCCGATCTGGATTCCGATAACGGCGGTAACCAGCACCGCGACCAGTCCGAAAGCGATCGCGGCGTTCTGGAACGCATATCGGTCGCGGGCGCGCCGGGATTTCCTGGCCTCCCCGCCGGGTGCGTCGGCCAGATCGGGGTCTGTCTCGATGGAACTCATTGCAGTCCTCGCTAATCGGTTGCTTGCTGCGGTGCGTCGGTTTAGCTGCCGAGCTTGTAGGCGTAGTCGGAAACCGGCCGCGGCTTCACACCCTGCGCTTCGAGCCAGCGGGCGAAGTAGGCATCGACGTCGACATCGGCCAGGCGGTCGGGATAGAGCCATTTGGCGACCGCAAGGGCGCCGATCTGCTTGCCCAGCGCGGAGAAGAAGAAGTTGCTGAAGACGAAGACGTTCTTGTCCTGAACGGCCTTGATCGCGCTCCAGCCGGCGCGGCCGGCAATGCGGTCGGACTGATCGGCGAGCTGCTTCTGGTCCCAGGGCTCGTAGCCGGAGGCCAGGCCGTCGACACCGTTGTGGATGATCACATCGGGATTGCGGTTGATGATTTCGACGGGGTCGACCGTATAGGTATGGACGGACGCGCTCCCGGTATTGGCGATCTTGATGTCGCCGAAGATATTCTGGCCGCCGCCCAGAACGATGGTGTCGTGCCAGCCGGAGCCGGGGAGGGACGTGACGAAATCGGCATTGTTCTCGAAGTAGACCGTCTTTGGCTCGACACCTTTCAGCTTCTCGGTCAGGACCTTTTCGATGTCGTCGTAAAGCTGCGCGAGGTCGGCAGCGCCCTTTTCCGCGCCGAAGATCTTGCCGATGTTCGGCAGCTGCGCCCGCAGCACCTTCGGATCCCAGGTGCTGACGACCACGACCTCGATCCCGAACGGCTTCAGCTTTTCCTCGGCATCCTGCCAGGGCGAGTTGCGGCGGGCGAAGAAGACCTCGGCGCCTGAAGTCGCAATCGTCTCCCAGTTCGGGCCATCGAAATGGCCGGCATCCGGTACGTCGGCGAACTCCGAGAAATAGTCCTTGTTTGCGGTGTTCTTGCGCGGATCGGCGGTCTGGTCGACGGCGACGATCGTCTTGCCGGCGCCGATCGCCCGGACGATTTCGGTCTGATACCAGAGATCCGGATAGACCGCCTTCACCGGCACGGGCAACGTCACCTCGCGGCCGAGTTCGTCTGTGATCGTCACCGTCTGCCGATCCTCCGCCTTGGCGGCGGCCGAGAAGCCGACGGCAAGTGCGGCCGACAGGAGAAACGCTGCGCCTATGCCGGCGGTGCGGCGGGATTTCAAGACTGCACGAGACATGATCGGTTCCTGCTGTTTGAGCCTGGTTGGACGCCCGAACTCGAGAAGCGTCCTGCTATCCGGTCGTGGCATGCCTAGAACGTACGGAGCGGCGCGCCCCTGAGAAAGACAGGTCGTTCTTTTTCTATATAAATAGTAGAAAATTATGCCCTGAGATGAACCGGGCGGAAACTGTAGCGTCTGGGAGGGGCTTGCCGCCGATTGAGGGTGAGGTCTGGTTCGGCTCGTTTGAACGAGGGAAGTGAGACGGCCTTCACGCCGCCCCGCAACGCGCTTGCGAGCGCTGGCCCGGGCGCGGCATCGAGGCAGCATGACGGAGACGCTGCTTGCCCTGAGCCATGCGGCCAGCATGTCGCCGGCCGTCAGCGGACAGAGGTTCAAAACCATGTTCACATGATCGAGGCGGGAGCAGCGCTCCGCCCCAATCGGAGACGGCTCATGACGTCTCGACGACTATTGCGCCGTTTCGTCTGTGGCGGCGGAGGTCTCCAAGGGGGGACGGTCGGCGGCCCATGTAAGCAGTGCATCCAGCGCCGGACACAGCGCCTGGCCCCAATCCGTCAGCGCATATTCGACCTTCGGCGGAACCTGGTGATGGACGATGCGGCGGACGATCCCGTCCTTCTCCATCTGTCGCAACTGCTGGATCAGCATCTTCTGCGAGACCGCGGGAATTGCCCGTTCGAGATCGGAGAAGCGCATCACATGGCCGCCGAACAGATGGAAAAGTATCACCAGCTTCCAGCGTCCCTCAAGCAGCTTCAGCGCCTGTTCGACGCCTGCGGCCGCGGTCTCACGCGTATACGCGCCTTGCTTACTTTTAGGTAAGTATCTTACTTTTTTGTCTGTACTTGTCATTTTTTCAGAATACAGCATCTATCTCTTTGATCAACCCCGATAGCGCCGGCATTCATTGCGGCCGACGCCGCACCGTTGAAGCCGTCGGGTCGGGGTGAAGGAGAGAACGTGCAGTGCGGGGGGAGGAGACGACCACCGCCGGCGATCTCTGCTGACCCGATCACGCCATTATCCGTGTCGCTCAGGAAGGAAATGAAGATGCCTATCGACCTACCGCAACCCGCTGCAGACTATTTCGCCGCCGACAAAGGACGAAGCGCTGAGGATGTCGCCGCATGCTTCACCGAAGGCGCCATCGTCAGGGACGAGGGCAACACCTATGCCGGGCGTGAGGCGATCCGGCTCTGGAAGGAAAGCTCCTCCACGAAATACACCTACACCGTCGACCCTTTCGCGATCGCGGCCGAAGACGGCAGGACAGTCGTCACAAGCCATCTGGCCGGAGATTTCCCCGGCAGCCCCGTGGACTTGCGCTACGTCTTCGTTTTCGAAGGCAACAAGATCGCAGAGCTGGAGATCGCCGTATGAGCTTCGATCTTCAGCTTGCCGGCCGCCGCGCACTGGTGACGGCAGGCACCAAAGGGACCGGCGCGGCCGTGGTCCGGGCGTTGTCAGGGGCCGGAGTGACGGTCCTTGCCACCGCGCGGACCGTGCCTGAGACGTCCCCGGATGGTGTCCACTACGTTGCCGCCGACGTGACGACCGCCGAAGGCTGCGCCGTCGTTGCCAGGGCCGTCATCGAGCGCCTTGGCGGCGTCGACATCATCGTCAACGTGCTGGGCGGCTCGTCTGCGCCGCCCGGCGGTTTTGCGGCCCTTACCGATGAGGAATGGCTCAAGGAGCTGAACCTCAATCTGATGTCAGCCGTCCGCCTCGACCGGGCCCTGTTGCCGTCGATGATCGAGCAGGGATCGGGCGTCGTCATCCACGTCACGTCGATCCAGCATGTCTTGCCCTTGCCGGAGGCCACGACCGGCTACGCGGCGGCCAAGGCGGCGCTTTCGACCTACAGCAAGAGCCTTTCCAAGGAAGTCACGCCCAAGGGCGTGCGTGTGGTCCGCGTCTCGCCGGGCTGGATCGAAACCGAAGCGGCGGTCGCATTGGCGGAGCGCTTGGCAGCCGACGCCGGAACCGACGTCGAGGGCGGCAGGCAGATCATCATGAAGGCCCTCGGCGGGATCCCGCTCGGGCGGCCTGCCAAGCCGCAGGAGGTTGCGGATCTGATAACCTTCCTTGCCTCTCCGCGGGCCGGTTCGATCTCGGGAACCGAATACACGATCGACGGCGGCACTGTCCCGACGGCATAGGCGGCTTTCGGGAGGCCGGGCTACCCTCTTCCCGGCCTCCCGCCCTTCACCCGCTCACCGCCCCGCAAGGTTGGACAGCCGTCTTGGTGTCGCGGTGCAGGTCGCCCGTCAACTGCGGGCAGAAGGCTGGACCGGTTGAGCGCATAAGCTCTCAGCCCTCCCTGTAATAGTAGCTGTAGCCGTTGAGCGCCGGCGCACCGCCGAGATGCGCATAGAGCACCCGCGACCCTTCCGGGAAGAAACCCTTGCGCGTCAGGTCGATCATTCCCTGCATCGACTTGCCCTCATAGACCGGGTCGGTGATCATCGCCTCGGTGCGGGCGGCGAGGCGGATGGCGTCGTTGGTCTCGTCCGAGGGAACGCCGTAGGCCGGATAGGCATAGTCGGGGTTGATGACGATCTCGTCCTCGCGGACCGTGCGGCCAAGGCCGACCAGTTCGGACGTGTTGTCGACGATGGACCGCACCTGCGCCCTCGTCTGGTCCAGCGTTCCGGAGGCGTCGATGCCGATCACCCGGTCGGCGCGATCCTGCGCGGCAAAGCCGACGATCATGCCGGCCTGGGTGGAGCCCGTGACGACGCAGACGACGATGTAGTCGAAGGTGAAACCGAGCGCCTCTTCCTGTTCGGCAACCTCCTCGGCGAAGCCGACATAGCCGAGGGCGCCATATTTGTGCACCGAGGCGCCGGCGGGGATCGGATAGGGCTTGCCGCCGGCATCCTTGACCGACTGGATCGCGTCTTCCCAGCTCTTGCGGATGCCGATGTCGAAGCCGTCGTCGACGAGGCGGCTGTCGGCGCCCATCAGGCGGGTCATCAGGATGTTGCCGACGCGGTCATAGACGGCGTCATAGTGCGGCACCCATTTTTCCTGGATCACCACGCATTTCATGCCGATCTTGGCGGCGGTCGCGGCGACCATGCGCGTGTGGTTCGATTGCACCCCGCCGATAGAGACCAGCGTGTCGGCGCCCGAAGCGATTGCGTCCGGCACGATATATTCCAGCTTGCGCAGCTTGTTGCCGCCCATGGCCAGGCCCGAATTGCAGTCGTCGCGCTTGGCGTAGATCTGCACCTTGCCGCCCAGCGCTTCGGTCAGGCGGGGCAGATGCTCGATCGGGGTCGGGCCGAATGTAAGAGGGTAGCGTTCGAACTTTTCGAGAAGGGACATCGGGAGCTCCGGAAACGGTGGATTGGTGTTTGCACATCATCCGCAGAATAGTGCGCTTTTCCTGAAAGGTGCTTCCGAAGTTTGCCTGACTTTACGTAGTTATCATGATAGACTTACGATAAGATGAGATTTATGAACCATAATGGATGAGAATATGGAAGATTCTTCCAAGGCTCCTCTGGACCGTACCGACCTGCGCATCCTGCGCACGCTCCAGGTCGAGGGGCGCCTCACCAATGCGGAACTGGCCAGCCGGGTGAATGCCAGCCCGGCGACCTGCCATCGGCGCACCCAGCGCCTGTTCGAAGAGGGCTACATCACCGGTGTTCGGGCCGAGATCGCGCCGGCCTCGGTCGGGCTGGGGGCGCTGGTCATGGTCGGCGTCGTACTGGATCGATCGACCCCGGAGAGCTTTGCGGCATTCGAGGGGGCGGTGCTCGAACTGAAGGAGGTGCTGGACTGCAACCTGGTGGCCGGTGACTTCGACTATCTTCTCAAGATCCGCGTTCGAGACATGGCGGATTTCAACAAGCTGCATGGTCACAAACTCATCGCGCTGCCCGGCGTCCGGCAGACGCGGACCTTCTTCGTCATGAAGAACGTCAAGGACAATGCACGCCTGCCGTTCTAGGGCGTAGCTGTGGATTGGCATTGCGAAGCGGACGAAGCGACTGATGCTTCGCCCGCTTTGCTTTTCTCAAGCGCAAGCGCTGGCCATCACTTTAGCTCGGCCGCAACGCTTTGTGCGGCACTGTCGATCGCGTCTGCGACCACCGTCGGCTGGGTCATGAAGAGGGCATGGCTGGCGGAGACCTTGGTGATCTTCGCCCCGATGCGCTCGGCCATATGGATCAGCATGGCCTGGTCGAAGGCCTTGTCTTCGGTGGCGATAACAGCCCAGCTCGGCTTCGTCCGCCAGGCCGCGTTCGTCAGCTTGGTGCCGAAGACGGACATGTTGATCGGCACCTGCGAGTCACGCAGGAATGCGGCATCGGCATCGGTGGTATCGTGCGCGAAGCCGGCCTTGAACTTGTCCGGATTCACGAAGCCGTAGCCATCCTCGCCGATATCGATGACGAAGTCGGGCGTCGGTGCAAAGCCTTCGTACTGCTGGGCGGTCGTTTCGCCGGCATCGGGCGAAAGAGCGGAAACGTAGACCAGGCCCGCGACCTTGGAGTGATCGCCTGCCTCGGTGATGACGACCCCGCCCCAGGAATGGCCGACGAGGATCGCCGGGCCGTCCTGGCGGTCGAGGGCGCGCTTGGTTGCCGCAACGTCGTCTTCCAGCGAGGTGAGCGGGTTCTGCACGATGCTGACGTGATAGCCGCGGGCGGTGAGATTGTCATAGACGCCGCGCCAGCCGGATCCATCGGCGAAGGCGCCGTGAACCAGCACGACGTTGCGGACGGCCTGGTCGGCCGGGATACGGTCTTCGGCATGCGCTGCGGAACCGGCGGAAATGACGGCGGCGGCGGTGGCGGCGAGCAGGGCTTTGGTCATCGAGGGCATCGTTCTGTCTCCTTCAGGGGTGAATTTGCCATATCAAGATAAATGTTATCGCGATAAATAATGACGTAAAGGAGGGCGTTCGATTTGTCCAGCGAAATTTTTATCGCGATATATATTTTCGCCATTCACACCGCTATATAGGGCGAAGAGGAACCGCCATGACCGATGAAGCCGCCAATATCCCCGTGCCACTCGATGACCAGCTCTGCTATGCCATCTACACGGCCGGCATCGCCATCCAGCGGCTTTACAAGCCGGTTCTCGATGAACTGGGGCTGACCTATCCCCAGTATCTCGTCCTCAACGTGCTCTGGCGCGATGACAGTCAGACCGTCGGCGCTATCGCCGAAAAGCTGGCCCTGGAATCGAGCACACTGACGCCGCTGCTCAAGCGGCTTGAGACGTCCGGGCTGGTACACCGGTCACGAAACCCGGAAAACGAACGACAGGTCGTGGTCGCGCTGACCGATGAGGGCAAGGCGCTCAGGCTTCGCGGGGGCTGTCTCGGAGACGCGCTCCTGAGCGCGTCCGGAAAGACGCCCGGCGATCTCGCCACGCTGAACAAGGGTATCCGGGAGCTGCGCAACCAGATCTACGATCACACGGGGTCATGGTCGGCACCGTTGTGATCCAGGCTCCATGCCTGTCGGCTGTCACGATATCGCAGTGGTCTCGGCCAAGGACATTCAGCGTGCCGTCAGGCGCGCGTTCCTGCATCGCGTCGGCTGGATGAGGTCGCCTTAACGAGGGCGGGGCAGCAACGCGCCGGGACTACCTGTCGCCAATATGCCGCCGCCCAACCGCAATCACATGATCGGCATATTGCGCGGCCTGGTTCAGGCCGTGAACGACCATGTCGATCGTCCGGCCCTGGCCGGCAGGGCGGACTGAACGGATAAATCCCGATCTGGCGGCAAGCCATGCCTGCCTGCCTTCCATGGGCCTTTGCTGCGCAAGCCGCTTCGGCCGGATCGGAAGGTGGGACAGGTGCATGCGGTCCTATCGCTGCTCATCAATTTTTCCCCGTCTGAGCCGGCGATCTTCGGTCGCGGCTGCCCCGATGCACGCCCTGCTCAGCCCTCTTCACGGATGATAGAATTCGTAAAAAACGATAGAAATGATAAAATTGTTGTTTTTGAAAATAGCTCAGGTTATGTAGCAACCCTCTTCACTGGAAACCCTCAGGAAAGGTCGATCCCATGAAAAGGACAATTGAGCTCATGACCGAAGCCGAAGCCCGGTCAGAGAAACAGGACGTGCTGCGCGAATATTCCGGCAACGATTTCGATTTCATCGTGTGCGGTGGCGGCTCCAGCGGATCCGTCGTCGCAGCCCGATTGGCGGAAGACGGCAATGCGCGGGTGCTGCTTCTCGAGGCGGGCGGGGACGACGCGGCCGAGAGTGTCTCCGATCCATCCCGGTGGCCGCTGAACCTCGGCAGCGAGCGGGATTGGGGTTTCTCCGGAGAACCCACACCCGGGCTTAATGGACGGCGGCTTCCTTTGAGCATGGGCAAGGGGCTTGGCGGCGGCTCGAGCATCAACGTCATGGTGTGGGCGCGCGGCCACAAGGAGGACTGGAACCACTTCGCAGCCGAAGCGGGCGATGAGGCTTGGGGTTATGAGTCGGTGCTGGGCTACTATCGCCGGATCGAAGACTGGCGTGGCGCACCGGATCCCTTGCGAAGGGGAACCGGAGGACCGGTCTACGTGGCGCAGCCTGATAGCCCCCAGCCGGTCGCACAGGCCCTGGTCGACGCCGCGGGCCTGGCGGGCATTCCGGTGTTTGACAGCCCCAATGGAGAGATGATGGAAGGTGCGGGAGGCGCATCGATCGCGGAGTTGCGAATCCGCGGCGGCAAGCGGGAATCTGTGTTCCGCTCCTACGTTTATCCAATGATGGCGCGGCCGAACCTGACCGTTCTCACGAATGCGCTGGTGACGCGGCTGATGCTCGATGGCAAGACGGTGATCGGGGTCGACGTTCTGCTCGATGGCGAGCACCGCCAGTATCGCGCGCGCTGCGAGACGGTGCTGTCCCTCGGCGCGGTCCATACGCCGAAAGTCCTCATGCAGTCTGGCATCGGTCCCAAGGAAGAGTTGCAGGCCCACGGAATTCCTGTTGTCCAGCATCTCCCGGGCGTCGGCCGCAATCACCAGGATCACATCGCGTTCGGCTGCACCTGGGCCTACCGCAAGCCTGAAGGCGTCGGCGGCGGTGGCTGCGAAGCGACACTCTACTGGAAAAGCGATTCGCGTCTCCGCCAGCCGGATATCCTTCAGTGCCAGCTCGAATTCGCGGTGCCTTCGCCGGCAGAGGTGGAAGTGGAGACGCCGGAGCATGGCTGGACGATGTTTGCCGGGCTTGCACAACCGAAAAGCCGTGGTCGGCTGCGCCTCTCGGGGCCTGCTGCGGATGATCCTATCCTCATCGAGCCAAACTCTCTGAGCGAGCCTGAAGACATGGCTGCCGCCTTGGCGGCCGTGGAACTGTGCCGCGAGGTCGGAAACAGCGAGGCTTTCACCCCGCTGATCAAGGGGGAGACGGCCCCGCGCATGCGGGACCGGGCGGGAATGATCGACTTCATTCGCAGGTCCGCGGTCACCTACTGGCATCAGTCCTGCACGGCAAAGATGGGGCGTGATTGGATGTCGGTGGTCGACAACCGGCTCAAGGTTTACGGCATAGAAGGCCTTCGCATCGCCGATGCCTCCATCATGCCGCGAATTACCGTCGGAAACACAATGGCGCCCTGCGTCGTCATCGGAGAACGGGCCGCCGACATGATCCGGCTGCAGCACGGCTTGTCGCCCGCACGAAACAGCGAACAAGGCTGAAGTTCATAGGTAGCTGCTTTCAGGCAGTTCAGCACGTGGCGATATCCATCGCCACGTCCGGCCCGGTTTTCTCGAACTTATGCCGCCAGTCGGTTGCGTCGTTCCAAGTCCGCGTCTCCCCGGGCCGTCAGCCGAGGCTGCGCGGGAAGGTGGCGTCTTTCATTTATTGCATATTTAGCATTTTTTACTATATCTTGCGCCACAATCGTGGATCAAGCCGTGGATGATGTTCTTACAACTGCGAAGGCAGCCCAGTTACTAGGCGTATCGGTACGCACTGCCCAGCTTTGGGTGGAGAGCGGTCAGTTGCCCTCCTGGAAAACGCCCGGAGGTCACCGGCGGATACCGCGTCAGGCTGTGCTCGATCTCATTGACAACTCCGCCCACGAGCAATCGGCCGTCCGGGCTCATGCCGTGATATTGGCGGGCGAAGGGCGTGCCGCCCGGTGGCGCACTGCCGGTCTTCCCGGATCGGGGCTGCTGGTGGATGTTGCCGAAGAAATTCAAATCGTGAAGGCGTGGCTCGCTTTCATTCCGCCCATGCTTGTCGTCGTCGAGAACGCCGATGAGGGGGAGCGGAAGAGGCTGGTGGCCGCGCTCAGCAATGACGTGCGCTTCAACCGGACGCTCATCATCAGCCTGAAAGCGGCCGGCGCCGCTGGTCCCGTCGCTTTGGCGCCACGGCATGTCCAGTTCAGGATGGCGGCCGATGTTGCCGCAACGAGTGCCGCAATTGTGGACTATCTCTCCGCCCACGAGCAGGACGAGAGCGAGCCTGCGGCATTCCCGAAGCCTTGGAGCGAGCGCGCACGCCTGGAGGCGGTGAGGCAGTCGGGATTGGTGGGTTCTCCACCGGATGCCGGTTTCGACCGGCTTGTACGCTTGGCGGCGCACGCTACCCGTGCTCCTATCGCGATGTTTACGCTTATCACGCAGGCCGAACAGTGGTTCAAATCGCGGGTTGGTTTCGAGGGCTCCGATACCCCGCGAGATTGGGCTTTCTGCAATGAAACGCTCGTCGCGAACGAACTGACCGTGATTGAGGATCTTACGAAAGCGAACAAATTCGCGCAGAATCCGACCTTGGCCGAACCCTATGGCTTTCGGTTCTATGCCGGCGCGCCCGTCCGCGACCCGCTCGGTTTTGCGCTGGGTTCGATATGTGTCATCGACGTCGTCCCCAGGACGCTGGGCAAGGAAGACCGTGAAGCGCTCATCACCATTGCCGAGGCAGCTTCCCAGCGGATTCATCTGATGGTGCTTCAACGAGAAGCAGCGGGTTTTCGCGCATAAGAGGATAGGCTGACCACGTTGCTGGCCGAATGCGCATTGTAACGTGATAGTGCACCATTGTTGCATCCGGCGCCGGGGTTGCGAATGACCAGCCCATCCGCGAAATCAGCCACGCCGGATCGCCGACATGAAGGATATGATCTCAAGTATCACGCCGTCTTCATTGACGATCTCGAAGGAGCGCCCGTCTATCGTCTGGCCACGCGCGACAGAGTGGGACAAGATCTCTCGTGCGGCGGCGACCGCTTGCTGCCTCGCCATGTCCATGGTGGCGAGGACACTGCCTTCCAGGTCCCTGTGGAAGGTGAAAGCGGTCCTTACGTGAAAATAAAATTTCGGCATCGCCTTGCCTCCGCTCAAACAGCCAATGTCGAGGCAAGCGTGGTCGGTGCGAGCGGCTGCTACGGACCCCGACGCAATCAGTATCGCAGGAACATCGACAAGAACAATTTGTTCCGCCTGCATCAAATTATGCCTGCCTGTCAGGCGGTCTCTTCCAGGTTACGCGCACATGCCCAGCCACAGGACGCCGGCGAAACACAGCGTGGCGAGGATCGCCGCGCCGTTTGCCAGGGCGCCGATCCTCGCCAGCGGTGATGCCGGCCCGTTCCGCCTCGCCTTCCATGAAAGTCCGAGGAGGACGAAGACGATGGTCAAGGCGGTCGCGACCAGCAGCAGGCGGAGCGTGGAGACCGGGCCTATCATGTGGCTGTCCCAGCCCGCCCGGCAGCCGGTCGCTTGAAGGGTGTAGAGGATGAGAAAGCCGCCGGCCCAGCCGATCCAGGCTGCGAAGAGACCAAACAGGGGATTTCCGCTCATGGGCCTGCTCCGCCGGCCAGGAGTGTGAGGATGAACGGGAAGGCCATGGCGGCAAGGCCCGTGATCAAGGTGAACATATGCCAGAGCCGACCGAGACGCAGGTCGAGATCCCTGCGGGCGGAAACATGTCCGCTTCCGATGCGCCACAAGCAGAACAACGACAGGACGAGACCGACGGCAATGTGAAGGGCAGCGTAGCTCTTGACGGCAAAGATGCTGGCGACGGCGGCGTGCCGTGTCGCCGCGCCATGGATGCCGACGAGGAAGGCGACGAGGACGATCAGCGCGGCGCCATAGGCGAGCGCGGCAAAGCACAGGCTTCTCGCCGCCCTGTCATTGCCGGAAAGGGATCGGCGGCCGAAAGCTGCCGCGATGACCAAGGCCGCGACGACCGCCACGCAGGTGAAGGCATCGACGGGGATGTCGAGGCCGGGTGGCCAGTTGGGGGCGGACAGCCAGAGGAAGAGTGCCCCGAACAGGAGCGATGCATAGAGCGTCGCGTCGGCGGCGAGGGTGAAGACCATCGCCCAGTAGGATGGCGGTCTTTCGGCATGGTAGTGATGCGGCAGGTTCGGACCATGGCCGACGGGCAGGTCGGCAAGATCGGACGTCAGACCGCAATCGCGGGTCCATAGCAGAAACAGCGCGACCACGACGAGAAGAGCCAGCGGGGCGAGCCAATAGAGCTTCAGGAGGAGGAGCGCGAAGACGCTGCCGCTCGCGAGCGCCGTCAGCAGGGGAAGGCAGGTTCTGTTGGGCAGGACGACGACCTGCTCGGCCCGTCCGGTTACCATGTCGACGCCGAGAATCTCCATCCATCCGTGGCGGGTGGAACCCAGATAGCCTTTTCCCGCTGCAAGCGCCGGTCCGAGCCGGTCGGGGTCGAGCCGGTCCGCGCGCGCCGAGATCCCGGGAAGCGATGCGAAGGCATAGGCCGGCGGCGGTGTCGGCATCGCCCATTCCAGCGTTCCCGCCCGCCAGGGGTTGCGACGAAAGGGCTTGCCGAAGACGGCGAGCAACAGGAAGTCGAGCGCCACGAGGGCAAAGCCCGTCGTCATGATGAAGCCGCCCATGGAGGAGACGAAGTTGAGCGTCTCCCAGCCGGCCTCCGGCGGATAGGTGGAGATGCGCCGGGGCATGCCGCGCAACCCCGTGAGGTGCATGGCGAAGAAGGTGAGGTTGAAACCGATGAAGATCATCCAGAAGGCCGCGTGCGAGAGATGCTGCACGGACTGCCGGCCGAAGATGTGCGGCAGCCAGTAATAGGCGGCCGCCATCATGGGGAAGACGAAGCCGCCGACCAGCACGTAATGGAGATGCGCGACGACGAAATGCGTGTCGTGCGCCTGCCAGTCGAAGGGCACCATGGCAAGCATCACGCCCGTCAGCCCGCCCAGCACGAAGACGAACAGGAAGCCGAAGACATGCAGCATGGGCACCGACATGCGTGGCTTTCCATGCGCGAGCGTCGCGAGCCAGGCGAAGATCTGCACGCCGGTCGGGACCGCGACCAGCCCGCTCGCCGCCGAGAAGAAGGAGAGGGCGACATGCGGAATGCCGACCGTGTACATGTGGTGGACCCACAGGCCGAAGGAGAGGAAGGCGATGGCGATGACCGCCGCGACGACGATCTCGTAGCCTTCGAGCGGGCGGCGGGCGAGCGTCGGTATGATCGTCGAGAGGGCGCCGGCGGCCGGCAGGAAGATGATGTAGACCTCCGGATGGCCGAACAGCCAGAAGAGATGCTGCCACAGCAGCGGATCGCCGCCGCGGGCCGGATCGAAGAAGGGCAGGCCGAAAGCTCTTTCGGCCTCCAGGAGGATGGAGCCGAGGATCAGCGGCGGAAAGCCGATCAGCATCATGCCCGCGACGACGAGCATGTACCAGGCGAAGATCGGCATCCGCGTCAGCGACATGCCGGGCGCGCGCAGCTTCAGCACGGAGACGAGGATCTCGATCGCCGCGGAAAGGGCGGAGATTTCGACGAAGGTGATGCCGAGCAGCCAGACGTCGGCATTGACGCCCGGCGTATAGGTTGCCGAGGAGAGCGGCGTGTACATGAACCAGCCGCCATCGGGCGCGACGCCGGCGACAAGCGCGCCCACGAGGAACATGCCGCCGAAAAGGTAGCACCAGTAGCCATAGGCGGACATGCGCGGGAAGGCGAGGTCGCGGCTGCCCAGCATCTTCGGCAGCAGGTACATGGCCAGCCCCTCGAAGAAAGGTATGGCGAAAAGGAACATCATCACCACGCCATGCATGGTGAAGACCTGCGCATAGGCGGCGGCGTCGAGGAAAGCGCTTTGCGTCGTCGCAAGCTGCGTGCGGATCAGCATCGCCAGCACGCCGCCGATGGCGAAGAAGACGAGCGCGGTCAGCATGAAGCGCTTGCCGATGACCGTGTGGTTGACCGCCTGCAGGCGGCCCCATCCCGGTGGCGTGGCCCAGATGTCCGTCAGTTCCCGGTGGAGGCGCAGGGCCGTTTTATGGCGGGAAGGGGTCATCGCGCCGCCTCCCGTTCGTCCGAAAGGCCGGCCAGCACCGCCTCGTACGCCTCGGCCGGATGCGCATGGACCTCGAAGCGCATGCCCTCATGGCCCGTGCCGCAATATTCCGAGCAGATGCCGCCGTAGATGCCGGGGCGGTCGGCGAGGATGCGCACGGTGGCGGCATGGCCGGGGATCGCGTCGATCTTGCCGCCGAGCCGCGGCGCCCAGAAGCTATGGATCACGTCCTTGCTGGTTGCCGTCACCACGACCGTCCTGCCCACCGGAATATGAAGAACGCCGCGGCTTGCGCGCGCGCCGTCCGCATAGCGGAACTCCCAGTGCCACATGCTGCCGCGCGCCTCCACCTCGACAGGATCGCCGCCGATCCGCAGGTTGAGGATGTACTCGCCGCGCATCAGGCCGTGGCCGATGAGTGCGACCAGCGTGACGAGCGGAAAGACGACGCCGCCGACCCAGATCCAGCGGGAGGGCGATATCCGCCGTCCCGATCCCGGCCTGAAGAGGACAAGCAGGAACAGCCCGAGGACGAGAAGGAAGATCGCCGCCCCGCCTGCCAGCATCAGCCACCAAAGATCCGCGATGGCGGCGGCGAAGGGGCCGGCCGGATCGAGCGCGGAAAGGTCGCCCGTGCAGCCGGCGAGCGGAAGGACCGAGGAAAAGGCGAGCACGCCGCGGAACCCGATGGCGCGCCGCATGGTTATCGGCCGGAAGGGAGAACGCGCATGGAAGAAACGCGAGATCAGGGAAATCCGGTCATCCAGAAGGTGGAAGAAAAGGATGCGAGTTCGCTCGTTGCGATCAGTGGCCATCCGCTGCATGCCATGAGCGTGCATTTTCCCATCGCCTTCGTCTTTGCCACGCTCGGTGTGGACCTCCTTTACTGGTGGACGGGTGATGCATTCTGGCTTCGTGTCGGGCTCTGGTCTTCCGGCGGCGCGTTCTTCCTCGGCATGGCCGCCGGTGCCGTCGGAACGGCTGAACTGTTGCTCGTCCCGGGCATCCGCGCGCGCGTTGCAAGCTGGGCGCATGCCATTGCGGCCATGACCCTCATCGCGGTGATGGGTGCCAACTGGGGCGTGCGCGCGACCAACCTGCTCGACGTCCTGCCGCAGGGGCTGTTCCTGTCGGGGCTTTCCGCCGTTCTTACGGGGATCGCCGGCTGGCACGGGGGCAAGCTTATCTTCGATCACGGCGTCGGCCTCATGGTTTCCTCCAAGGACTGAATTCGTCATAGAGACGCTTGAGGCCGCCGGGTTCGGCAAGGACGTCGAGAACGGCAAGGTCGATGGCCGGCTTGGCGAGGACGATGAAGAAGATCGCGACGACGACCGCGCCGCTGAGCACCGTTGCCGTGACGAAGCGCCAGACCGGATAGATCTCCCCCTTGCGGAAGAGCCGGATGACGACGAGCCCGGTGAGGACGTGGAAGGTCGCGAGAACGCCGACGAAGGCGAGCTTCACCGAGAACCACGGCTCGAATGTCTGGCGCAGGAAGATCAGCGCCGTTCCCGTGACAACGGCGAGAAAAGCGGCCGGCGAAATGACGGCTACATAGGCGAACCGCACCAGCCGCTGTAGACGCAGAAGCGCATCCTCGTCCTTCACATGGGCCCTCTGCACGTAAAGGCCCGGCAGGCTGACCACGCCCGCAGCCCAGATCGCGATCGCTGCAATGTGCATGAACTTGGTGAGCGCGATCATGGAGCCCGCCGATCGGGGCTGCGTTCCGAAAGGACCGCGCGGATGCGCCACAGCATCGCGAGAAGATAGGGGCCTGCGGCCGGAACCCACATCAGCACGCCGGCAAGCTGCTGGTCTTCAAGCGGTGTCAGGCCGAATGCCGCGGTCGTTGCGAAATGCGCGTCGTAAAGCGGTGCGCGGGAAAAGGTGAGAAGCGCGGCGAGCATGCCCATCTGGAGCACGGAGCCGAACAGAAGGGCGCAGGCGCTGCCAACCGGCGTGCGTGGATTCAGAGCCGCCGCCCAGAGCCAAACCGCCGAGCCCAGCAGGGAAAGCTGCATCAGCCAGTAGGCGGTGTGGGACGAAAGCGCAAAGCCATAGGCGGCCGGCGAATGCCAGAGCCAGAACAGCAGCGTATGGGCGGCGAAGCCGAATTGCGGCGCGCGCGCGAGCCAGGGCGCGCGGCCGAGCGCCAGGGCCAGGAAGGGCGCTGCGACGGCGACCAGCAGCACATGATGGAACACGCGCGCGGAAAACAGCGCCGAGGCCAGCGCGCAGAGCGGCGAGACGAAGGCGACGACGAGGACCGTGAGCCCGAGCGCCGCGGAGACACGCTCACCCCCGTTCCGGAAAAGGGCGAGCGCGAGCACGGCCAATGCGGCAAGCAGTAGGGGATCGAGGTTCCAGCGCCACGGCAGGGACGCAAGATCGGGAGCGGGGCCGCAATAGATGTCGTAGATGGCCTGCGGCATCGTCGTCTCCCTCGGAGCTCCCATCATGGCGGACCTTCTGCAAGCAGGCCGCGCAGCTTGCGCACCTCGTCCGCCTCCACTGCGCCGCCGGAATTGCCCCAGCTCGACCTGACATAGGTCGCAACCGCCGCGATTTCATCGTCGTCGAGCTTCCAGCCGAAGGCAGGCATGGTGAGCGGCGAAGGATGCGTCTTCGTCGGCACCGCCCGCGCGCCTTCGAGGAGCACGCGGATGACGGTCGTCGGATCCGGGTTGTTCACCTTGCCGGAGCCCGCGAGCGGCGGGAAGAAGCGGGGAATGCCGCTGCCATCGGAAACGTGGCAGGCCGTGCAATTGTCGAGATAGATCGCCGCGCCCGCCGTCATCACGGCGTCGGCCGGTTTTCGTGGTGCTGCGCGTTCCTCGCCCGTGAGGTCCTTGAGATAGGTGGCGATCGCCTTCAGATCCGCTTCGGCCATGTGCTGCGTGGAGTAGGAAATGACCTCGGACATGATCGAGAATGCGGCGCTATGGGCATTGCGCCCGGTTCGCAAGAACTCGACGATCTCCTCCTCGGACCATTTCTCCAGCCCGCCGTGCCGTCCTGCGCGGATATCGGGCGCCGACCAGTTCTCCAGCCTGCCGCCCGCCAGGTGCCTGCCCTTCTTGTCAGCCCCGAGGAGGTTCTTCTCCGTGTGGCAGCCCGAACAGTGCCCCGGGCCCTCGACGAGATATGCCCCCCGGTTCCAGGCCTGTGATTTTTCGGGATCCGGCCGGAAGACGCCGGGTTCGAAGAACGTCATGTTCCAGCCCTTGACGGTGAAGCGCCAGTTCAGCGGGAAGGGCAGTTCGTTCTCCGGCCTCTTCTTGCGCACCGGTTCGAGCGTCGCGAGATAGGCGTAGATCGCATCCACGTCCTCGCGCGGCATCTTCGTGAAGTGCGGGTAGGGAAAGGCGGGATAGAGCTGAGACCCGTCCTTCGCCTTGCCCTCGTGCATCGCCCGCCAGAAATCGTCCTTGGTCCAGCGCCCGAGACCGGTCTCGGTGTCGAAGGTGATGTTGGGGGTGTAGATCACGCCGAAGGGTGTCTCCAGCGGGCGGCTTCCAGCGAAGGGTTCCTCGCCCGCAGGCGTGTGGCAGCCCTGGCAATTGCCGGCCTGTGTGAGATAGCGCCCGCGTTCGACCGCAGCGAAATCGTTGGCCCGAGCGGCTTCGACCGCCCCGAGAAGAGCCGAGCCCGCGACAAGGAAGGACGCGCTCTTCCTCATGCCCGCACCATCGGGCCGGGATCTGGAAGATAGCGGGACTTGATGGCCTCGGCCGCCCAGTAGGTCAGCGCGGCGACGGTGCCCGTCGGGTTGTAGCCGGCATTCTGGGGGAAGACGCCCGCGCCCATCACGAAGAGGTTCGGCACGTCCCAGCTTTGCAGGTAGCGGTTGACGACGCTGTTTGCCGGCGTGCTGCCCATGATCGTGCCGCCCGTATTGTGCGTCGTCTGGTAGGGCATGGAATCGTAGGCGCCCTCGCGCGCATTCACCTTGATCTCCCGGCCGCCCATCCGCTTTGCGATCTCCGTGGCGCGTTCGGTGAGATACGCCGTCATGGCGCGGTCGTTCGGCGTGAAGTCGTAGGTCATGCGCAGGAGCGGCCGGCCGTAGACGTCCGTATAGGTCGGGTCGAGGTCCAAGTGGTTCTGCGCATAGGCCATGGACGCGCCGTGGGTCGAGACGCCGGTCGATTTCAGGAAGTTCTCCTTGACGGCCTTCTTCCAGCCCGCGCCCCATTCCGGCGTGCCCTCCGGGGTGCGGTGCGTTTCGATGGGCCGCGCATTGGTCGTCCAGCAGGCGAGGTAGCCGCCGCCGATGAAGCCGAGCCCGGCATGGTCGAAATTATCGCCGTTGTACTCGTCGATCACCATGCCGAGCGCGCCGGCCCCGACGAACTGGTTGGTGTACCTGTCCTCGTAGAAGACATCGACGGACGAGACCACCTGATAGCAGTAGTTCTTGCCGACAAGGCCTTCGCCGCTGCGTGGGTCGTAGGTTCTTCCGATGCCGGAGAGCATCATCAGCCGGGCGTTCTGCAGGGGATAGGCGCAGAGGATGACGATCTCGGCCGGCTGTTCGAAGACCTCGCCGTGCACGTCGACATGCGTGACGCCGGTCGCCCGCCGGCCGCTGCTGTCGCGCCTGATCTCCAGCACCTCGTTGTGCGTCTTCAGCGTGAAGTTGTGCTTTCCCATCAGGACGGGCAGGATCGTCGTCTGCGGAATGGCCTTGGAATAGTTGCCGCAGCCGTATTTCTCGCAGAAGCCGCAATAGGTGCAGGGCGCCAGTTGCACGCCGAGCGGATTGGTATAGGGGCGGCTCATGTTTGCGGACGGCGCGGGAAAGGGGTTCAGGCCGAGTTCCCTCGCCGCCGTGCCGAACTGCTTCTGGGCGAATGTCATCTCCATGGGCGGGTTGGGATAGTCGTCGCTGCGCCGGCCCTCGAACGGATTGCCGCCGGCCTGCAGCGCGCCGCGCAGGTTACCGGCCTTGCCGCCGATGCCGCAGAGCTTCTCGAAGCGGTCGAAATGGGTTTCCAGTTCGTCATAGGTGACGCCGTAATCCTGCACGGTCATGCCCTCCGGTAGCGGGCCGTAGCGATCGGTATTGTGGCTGGCGGCGACGAAATCCGACGGCAGGAAGCGGAAGGTCTGGCCATTCCAGTGCACGCCGCTTCCACCGACGCCGCTGCCGGGCAGGAACGATCCCCAGCGGCGCATCGGCAGGGCCCTCTGGCTGTCGTTGTTGCGGAAGGTCAGTGTTTCGCGGGCCGTGTCCTGGAACATCTCGTGCCGCCAGTAGAAGCGCAGTTCATCGGGCGCGATCGTCGTCGGAAAGTGGGTCGGCGTGTCGCGCCAGCCGCCGCGTTCGAGCGCCAGAACCTGAAGGCCGGCCTCCGTCAGTTCCTGCGCCATGATCGCGCCGGTCCAGCCGAAGCCGACGAGTACCACATCCACCGGCGGCAATTTTTTCGCCATGCCTTCGCCTCCTCCTACGGGGTTTTCCATTCCGGCCGTCCGGCGAGGCCGACGGGAGGGATGTCGAGGCGTTTTCCGTCATGGTCGAGGTAGTCGCGGTAGTCGTAGCGCGCGCCGGGAAAGCCGACGAGGCGCCAGCCGACCATGTCCCGGTTGCCGCCATAAATCGGATCGCTGAAGAAACCCTCGATCGTGTTGTCGAGAACGAGTTCGAAAAAGGCCGCCGCCGCGACGCCCTCGAATTCGAGTTCGCCTTCCTCCATGGCCGTGAGGATGCCGTCCTGGACCTCGGCGCCGAGTTCGTCGAACGCCTTTCCTTCATGGGTCCTGCGGCAGTGCGCGTCGAGCGCGGCGAGCGCCTTGCGGTAGAGCCCGGCCGGCGGGCTTTCGAACTGGTATCCTTGCTGCTCGGTGCCCTCGGAGAAAGGGCCTTTCGTGTACCAGCGTTCGCCGCGGCCATAAAAGCCGGCAAGCTGCCGGTCGATGAAGGTGACGACGTCGGCCTCCTCGGCACCCGGACCGGTGTCGTCCGAGGGTATCAGGCGCGCGCTGATGGCGCGCACGCAGGCGCGCTCGGCCGCAGTGAAGAACGTCCGGGTTGGGTCCGGCAGCGCAGGCTGGTCCGCCATGCCCGCAACCCACGGGATTCCGGATATCGTCCTTGCGAAAGCCGAAGGCGCAGCAATCGCTGCGCTTGCAAACAAAATCGAATGAATGAACTGTCGACGCGTCGCCAAGTCGCTCCTCCCTCAGCCAAACGTCTGAACCGCGGTGACTTGGAATGGTTCCAAAACAAAGATGTGACTGGCCGTGACCTTGCCGTGATGACGAGGGCGGCTATTTCGCACGTCAGGAATAAACCCGAACCCCGGATCCTCCATGCAGTGGCTGCAGACAATCGGCGTCAATCTCGACGTGCTTCCTCACCTCGCTACCTTGTTGACCGCCTATATTCTTGCGCTTCCGATAGGGTGGGACCGCGAGAGGCACGAACGCAGCGCAGGGCTGAGAACCTTTCCCCTCGTCGCCATCGCGAGTTGCGGCTTCGTACAGGCCGCCGAGCCGCTTCTTCAGGGCAATGCGGAAGCGACCGCACGCATCGTGGAAGGCCTGATAACGGGCATGGGTTTTATCGGCGGAGGGGCGATCCTGGTCGTGAAGAACAGCGTGCGCGGAACGGCGACGGCCGCAAGCCTTTGGGCGACGGGTGCCATCGGCACGGCCGTCGGTCTGGGATCCTACGATACCGCAATCGTGCTTTCCGTGGTGACCTTCGTGACCCTTCGCGCGATGTCGACCTTCAAGGATGATCCTGACGATGCCGCCAGGCCGCACGAATGACCCCGGGGCGAAGCGCCCGCGCATCGTCGCCGGGGTGGCTGCCTCGGCAAGCACAAGGCTGCGGCATGACATTTGAATGCCAGGGCGCGGAGACCACATAAGGAGAATGAAAAAGCAGGACATACCCATCGAGCATTTGACGCGTCTTCGACGGATCCGCGGACTGGCGCGTCTGATGGACACGGCGCTTCGCGTTCCGGGCACGCGGATCTCGCTCGGGGCGGACTCGGTCCTCGGGCTGATCCCGGGCATCGGCGATTTCGCGGCCGCGGCCGTCAGCCTCGTCATCGTCAACGAGGCCCGCCGCCTTGGCGTGCCCAACGACAAGCTCGTCAGGATGCTGGTCAATGTCGGCTTCGACACGGTCGCGGGAAGCGTGCCGGTGCTGGGCGACGTCTTCGATGTCTATTTCAAATCCAACCGCCGTAATCTTCAACTGGTGCTGGATCACTTCGGTCTCGATCAGGGCGACCTTGACCGGTAACGCCGGTCAGGCCGACGCACGATCCCGTGCGTCGCATCACGCTCGGTAACGCCATGCATTCGAGCCTGTGGCTCAATTGGCGATGGATACCTGCGGCCGGGGCGTCTCGATCGGCGAGAAGCCGAAGCGTTTCTTGTAGCAGGTGGCGAAATACTGGCTGGAGGAGAAGCCGCAGTCAAAGGCGACGTGCGTGACCGAGTGCTGGCCGTTTTCGAGCAGTTCGCGCGCCGCATTGAGCCGCAGCATCTGCAGGTAGCGCACGGGCGTCATGTTGGTCAGGACCTGGCAATGCTGGGTGAACTGGGTGCGGGAAAGATTGCACTCGGCGGCCATGTTTTCCAGCGTCCAGTCTTCGTCGAGCGCATGCCTGAGCCGCTTCAGGAAAATCTCCACCGTGCGCTTGGAGCTTGCAAGCGCAAGGTCCAACACGGGCGACTGGCTTTCCAGCATCTGGCGGAACTGCAGCAACATCATCGAGATCAGCAGGCGCAACCGTGCCTCGCCGCCCTCGATATCGCCCCCCGCGACCACCTCGTGGATCTCCAGGAAGGTGCGGGCGACGTCGCGTGAGGCGAGGTAGGACATCTGCTCGTTTTTCGACAGGAGCTCGCTCAGCCGCTTGCGGTCCCGTTCCGGCCAGCCGATCCAGTCGGGCCAGAGCCAGGTCTCGTGCGGGCGTCGCACGCCCATGTCCATGAGAACCCAGATGATGTGGCTGGCGCCGATCGTGGGATCGCCGAGCGCATGCAACTGCCAGGGCCGCACGACGAACATCTGCCCCTCGCTGATGGTGGTCTTGCGGCCATCCATGGTGATCGTCAGCGAGCCGCGTGCGAGATAGGCGATCTTGACACCCTCGTTGCAATGCTCGCGCAGACCCCAGTCCTGCGGGGTCGTGGCATCCCAGCCGCCGACGGAGCAGACCTGCGGCAGGGCCTTGCCGAGGTCTATGCCGGGATAGCCGCGCCGTGTCCACGCATTGAGCGCAACCTGGCCGGCGAGCGACGCTTTCATCAGGTCCTGGCAGTTTCCGGCATAGAGCAGCGCGCCCGGCTCGCGGAAAACCGCCGGCCGGTTCACGGCGCGTTCGTTGTTGGTCTTGCTCATGAAATCTCCTCCGCCCGTGTTTGAAATTTACCAGTCCTCTATTTCGAACGCGGGCAGGGATTTATTGCGCAATGCTGCGCCATCATCAAGCGACAAAATGGAGGCGCTGGTGATTACCGTTGAAGTTCAACGGTATGGAGGAGAAATTGGGAGGATTTGCCGGTGCGGATAGGCTTCCACACGGACGCGTTCAACTCGGCCTACTGGTCGTTCGAAAAATGCTTGCAGTGGGCGAGCGACAATGATGTGCACTTCATCGAATGCGGCCTGATCGACGGCGTGAGCTGGATCCACGGGCTTGGCTACCAGCCGCATGTCGCGCTTTACGAGGATCCTGTCCTGCTGCGCCGGAAGATGGACCGCTACGGCGTACGCTTCTCCCAGGTCGATGCCGCCTATCCGCTTTCGGGCAAGGACGGGCCGCTGCGGGGCGTGCCCTATGTGCTGAAGTCGATCGCCTGGGCCGCGCAGGCCGGCAGCCCCTGCGTCGATACGACCGACGGCCTCCATATGCCCGAGGGCCTTTCCGAGGAAGAATCGATGGCGCTGATGAAGCGCAGCTACGAGACGATCATCGAGGTTGCGGAAGCGCACGAGATCATCGTCAACATCGAGCCGCACGGATATTTCACCACCCGTCCGGAATTCATGGAGCGCATGCTGGCCTTCGTCGATTCCAGGTGGCTGCGCCTGAACATGGACACCGGCAACACCTTTATCGCCGGCCAGGAGCCGACGGAATTCCTGCAGCGCTTCATCGACAAGGTGAGCCATGTCCACGTCAAGGACGTGTCGCAATCGCTGGCGGATGCGGTGCGCGGCGGGCAGACCGGCATTGCGGTCAGCCATTGCGCGCTGGGCGACGGCGTCAATGCGGACAACATCAAGGCCTGCCTCGCGATATTGCGCGACCATGGCTACGACGGCGTGCTCAGCCTCGAATGCGAGGGAACCGCCGGCCCGATGATCGAAAAATCCTTGGCCTGGCTCCGCGCGACCTGCGGCGATCTCGGCATCAGGCTGCATTGAGCGCATCATGAAACTCGGCATCAATCTCCTTTGCCTGACCGATTTCGTCGAGGAGAGGCATCTCGACAGCATCGGGCGGCTGCGCGACCTCGGCTATGACGGCGTCGAAGTGCCGGTCCTCAAGGGCGAGGTCGGACACTACGAGCGGCTGGGCAGGAGGCTGGATGCCCTCGGGCTCGGCCGGTCGACGACGTCGATCGTGCCGACGCCGGACGCCAATCCGGTCAGCCTCGATGCCGCGATGCGCGCGCGCGGCCTTGCCCATCTCGACTGGGCGCTCGATTGCGCCATTGCGCTCGGCGCCGAAAGCATGGGCGGACCGTTCCATGCGCCGATCGGCTTCTTTACCGGCGCGGGCGCCAGCGAGGACGAGCTGAGATACGGCGCGGATGCGCACCGGGCGCTGGCCGAGCGGGCGGCGGCCAGCGGCATGCATCTGAGCCTGGAGCCGCTCAATCGTTTCGAGACCTATTACCTCAACACGATGGAACAGGCCCGCGCCTATGTCGACCGGGTCGGGCATCCCGCCTTCAAGATCATGTACGACACCTTCCACGCCAATGTGGAGGAGCGCCGGCCGCAGGAGGCCATCCGGCTGATCGGAGAGCATATCGGCGTCTTCCATGTCTCGGAGAACGACCGTGGCATCCCCGGGCGCGGGCACATAGACTTTCCGGCGATGTTCACGGTGCTGAAGGAGATCGGTTATGACGGCTGGCTGACGCTGGAGGCCTTCGGGGCCGGACTGCCGGCCATCGCGACGGCGACCCGCGTCTGGCGGCCGCTGTTCCCGGATTTCGAGACGCTTTTCTCCGAAAGCGCAACCTTCATTCGCAAGACATGGGCAGCAGCATGAGCAGTCCCGCAATCGAGATGCGCGGCATCACCAAGAGTTTCCCCGGCGTGAAGGCGCTGAAGAGCGTGAGCTTCTCGGCCTTTTCCGGCGAGGTGCACGCGCTTGCCGGCGAGAACGGCGCCGGCAAGTCGACCCTGATGAAGATCCTCTCCGGCCTCTACCGGCCGGATGGCGGCGCCGTGGTCGTCGGCGGTACGGAACGGCATTTCACCCATCCGCTGGCGGCGATCCGCGCGGGCATTGCCGTGATCTACCAGGAATTCTCCCTGCTGCCGGAGCGCACGGTCGCGCAGAACATCTTCCTCGGCCGCGAGCCGACGCGCCTCGGCCTGATCGACCACAGGGCGATGAACGACGAGGCGCGGCGCGTGCTCGCGCTGTTCGGCTCGGCGCACCGCATCGAGCCGGACACGGTTGTGGCAGACCTCGACGTCGCCAGCCAGCAATTGGTCGAGATCGCCAAGGCGGTGTCGCTCGACGCGCGGGTGATCGTGATGGACGAGCCGACCGCCGCGCTGAACGAGGCGGAATGCGAGGTCCTCTTCGGCCTCGTCGACACGCTGAGGAAAAGGGGCGTTGCGATCGTCTACATCACCCACCGCATGCGTGAGATCACGCGGCTGGCCGACCGGGTGACGGTGCTCAAGGACGGCGAGACGGCGGCAAGCTTCGACCATGTGCCGGAGCCCGATGCGATCGTGCGCGCCATGGTCGGCCGCGACCTCGGCGATTTCTATGCCGAGCCGGCCAGGCCGGAGGAGATCGGCGATGTCGTGCTCAGCGTGCGAAACGCCGGAAATGACCGGCTGAAATCCGTGTCGTTCGATCTGCGCGCCGGCGAGATCGTCGGTTTCGCCGGATTGCAGGGGGCAGGGCGCGTCGCGCTCGCCCAGGCGATATTCGGGTTTACGCCGTTCACCGAGGGCGAGGTCACGCTCGCCGGCACGCCGGCACGCTTTACCAGTCCGCGCGAGGCCATCCGCGCCGGCGTCGGCCTCCTGCCGGGAGACCGCAAGGCCGAGGCGCTGGTGCTGATGCAGTCGGTCTCGGACAATGGCATGCTGACGGCGCGGGCACTGTCCAGCCTTTCCGCAAAGGCCGACGCCACGCCCTTCGTCTCGGCAGGGGAGATGGAGATGCTGCTGCGCAATGTCGATGTGCGCGCCGGCAGCTTCTCGCAGGACATCAAGGCCCTGTCCGGCGGCAACCAGCAGAAGGCCATCGTCGCGCGCTGGCTGGCGCTGGCGCCGCGCCTGCTGATCTTCATCGAGCCGACCCGCGGCATCGACGTCAACGCCAAGGCCGGCATCTACCATCTCATGCGCGATCTGGCGCGCAAGGGCGCGGCCATCATGATGGTCTCGTCCGATCTGCCGGAAGTGCTGGGCGCGTCCGACCGCATCCTCGTCATGCGCAGCGGGGCGCTCGTGGCGGCGTTCCCGCGCGGCGTCAGCGAGGCGGATGTCATGCTGGCGGCAACCGGCGAGGAGGCGGTCGCGGCATGAGCACGGCAATTTTCGTCAAGCGCCCGGCCCGGCGCATGGAACGCTACGCACCCGCGCTGCTGCTCGGCGTGGCGCTCGCCATCTACGTCGCCATCGCACTCGGCCTCGGCCTCACGCGCTTCCTGACGCCGGAGGCGGCGATCGCCATCCTCAACCGGTCCATCGCGCTCGGCATCACGGCCGTCGGCCAGACCTTCGCCATCCTCGTCGGCTCCATCGACCTGTCGGTGGCGCACCTGATCTCGGCATCGGCGGTGGTCGCCTCCGTCATCATGAACGGCGATCCGGCGATGATGCTGCCGGCCGTTCTTGCCGTGCTTCTCATGGGGGCGCTGGTCGGCACGCTGAACGGGCTGATGATCACCCGGCTGGAGGTCAATCCGCTGATCGCGACGCTCGGCATGGCGCTGGTCATCCAGGGGTGCCTTGCCTCCTTCCACGGCCGGTTCGGCGGTTCGGTGCCGGATGCGTTCCAGTATTTCGCCTATGGCGCGGTGCTGGGCCTGCCGGTCAGCCTCATCGTGCTGACGCTTCTCGTCCTTGCCGCGTGGATCGTGCTGCGCTTCACCCGCTTCGGCTCCAACATCTATTCGGTCGGCGGCAACCGCGACACGGCGCGCGCGGCCGGCATCAAGACGACGCGCGTGGTGATGGCGAGCCACATCATCTGCAGCCTGTGCGCATCGCTGGCCGGCCTCTATCTCGCCAGCCGCCTGAAATCCGGCTCGCCCTGGATCGGCACGGAGGGCGCCTACGACCTGGAATCGATCGCGGTCGTCGTCATCGGCGGCACGATCCTGTCCGGCGGCAAGGGCGGGATCTGGGGCACCGTCGCCGGCGTGATCATCTTCTCGCTGATCGACTCCATCTTCAACCTGGCCGGCGTCGACGCTTTCGCCAAGCAGGTCATGCGCGGCATCATCATCGTCGCCGCCGTCGCCTTCTACGCCATACGTTCAAAGAGGATAGTGGCATGATCCGGGAAACCGCCGGCTCCGCAAAGACGCACGCCGCGGCCAGGGCGGGGCGCCTGCCGAAGATCAATCCCGTCTTCTTCGTGCTGGCAGCGCTTCTCGTCGCCATCACGCTGTCGAACCCGAACTTCGTCGAGCCCACCGGCTACATGAATTTCCTGAAGCGTGCCGCGCCGCTCGCCATCCTCGCGGCCGGCCAGATCTACGTCATCGTCTCCGGCGGCTTCGACCTGTCCGCCGGCTCGCTGATCACCCTGACGGTGGTCGGTTCCTCCATGCTGCTCGACAACAATGCCGATGCGACCTGGTGGGTGATCCCGGTCATGTACGCCGTCGGGCTGGCGGTGGGGGTCGTCAACGGCGTCGTCGTCAGCTTCCTGAGGGTGCCCTCGCTGATCGCCACGCTCGGCATGATGATCACGCTGAACGGCGCGGCCTTCATGTGGTCGAGCGGTTCGCCGCGCGGCTACCTGCCGGAGACGTTCCGCTTTTTCGGGCGCGTGAACCTCCAGGGCATCCCGCTCGTCCAGTTCCTGCCGGTGGCGCTGCTGGTGCTCATGGTCGTCGGCACGGTGCTGTTCTGGCTCATGCACCGCACCAATCTCGGGCGCATGCTGCATGCGCTCGGCGACAATCCGCGGGCCGCCCAGATGTCGGGCGTGCCGATCGAGAAGGTGCGCATCATCGCCTTCGTCATCTCGTCGCTGAGCGCGGTGACGGCCGGCATCCTGCTCGGCGGCTTTGCGGGCGTGTCGACCGATGTCGGCGTGGGCTACGAATTGCAGGCGATCACCGCCTGCGTCATCGGCGGGGCGCAGCTTCTCGGCGGGCGTGGCTCGGTGCCGGCGTCGATTGCAGGTGCGCTGACGCTGACCGCCATCTTCACGCTGCTCAACTTCATCGGCTTGCCGAAGCCGGTGCGCGATGTCGTGCAGGGCCTGATCCTGATCGTCGCCGTCGTGCTTGCCACCTACCGGCGCAACCGCGCCGGCGGGACCTGAATTTCGTCGGCCGCAAGGCCGCCGGGAGGAACTGAACATCATGATCAACGGGAGTGAGACATGAAAAGACTGCTGACCGCCGCTGTTTCGGCTGCCCTTTTTGCGGGCACCGCGCAGGCCCAACAGCTGAACTTCGACGACCCCGCCGAATTCGCCAGGCAGCGCGAGATGCTGACGGCGAAGGCCAATGGCCCGGAGGGGGAGCCATGGGTGCAATATTACGGTGACCAGATGGCCGACACCGCACAGTACAGGAAGGACGGTCCCCATACGATCTGCTTCTCCAATGCCGGGGTGAACAATGCCTGGCGCGTGACCGGCTGGACCAACATGCAGGCCGAGGTGAAGCTGCATCCGGAGATCAAGGAGCTCATCCACGTCGATGCCGAAGGTTCCGACGATAAGCAGATTTCCGACATCGACGACCTGATCAACGGCGGCAAGTGCTCGGTGCTGATCGTCTCGCCGAACACCACCGCCGCCCTGACCCCCGCTGTCGAGAAGGCCTGCGCCAGGCTGCCGGTCATCGTCTTCGACCGCGGCGTCAACACCAAGTGCCCGGTGACCTTCATCCATCCGGTCGGCGGCTACGGTTTCGGCATCCAGGCCGGCGAGTTCGTGGCCGCCAACGCCGCGGCCGGCGCCAACGTGCTGATGCTGCGCATCGTGCCCGGCGTCGACGTGCTGGAGACCCGCGCCTCCGCCGCCAAGCGCATCTTCAAGGAGAAGGGACTGAACGTCATCGGCGAGGAATTCACCGAGGGCGACAATGCCAAGACCAAGTCGATCGTCGAGGACTATCTGCAACGCGGCTCGATCGATGCGATCTGGATGGATGCGGGCGCGACGGCTGTCGCGGCATTGGAAGCCTTCGAGGATTCCGGCCTGCCGCTGCCGATCATCACCGGGGAGGACCAGCAGGACTTCCTGATGAAATGGAAGGCCGAGGGCTTCAAGGCGATCGCCCCGACCTATCCGACCTACCAGTGGCGCACGCCGATCATTGCCGCCGTCAAGGTGCTGAACGGCGAGGCGGTGCCGGGTCCGGAATGGGTGATGCCGCAGCCATCCATCACCGCCGAGACGCTCGACCAGTACGTCAACGAGAAGATGCCGCCGCTGCACCACGCCATGTGCGGCTGCGAAAAGCTGCCGGACTATCCGGCCGCCTGGGGCGGCAAGTAAACAGGAGCCGGGCCGTGCGACGCGCGGCCCGGTTTCTCGAAAGGCACGGCGGCGCTGCAGCAGCGCCGTCGAGCCTTGACGCGATCCAGTCGATGATGGCCGGGTTTTCGATTATCAGCGGGCCGTCGGTGAGGATGAGCGCCGACATGTTGGGGGCTCTCGGAAGAGATCGTCGCGCGACGCGGCGGACCAGCAACCTTTCCGGCGCTTCGGCGACAAGGCCGAAAAGCCCTTCTCAAGGGGTCTCAACGCCGGTCCCCTTCTTCGACGGCGCGGTAGCCGCGCCGCTGTTTTTGCGCGGCAAGCCTCGCGGCGTCCCGGCGGGCGTCCGCGAGGCTTGCCTTGACCTCCCTGCGCTCGCGGGCATAGGCGCCGATGCGTCCCCATTCGCGCACCAGCAGCACGGCGCCGAAGAGATCGCGCGTCACCGTCAGGCGGTAGAAGCGCTGCATGTTGCGGGCCGCATCGCGGCGCTCGAAATGGCTTGACCTCGTCTCTTCCATGGGGCGAGTCTCGCCGGTGGAGCGAATCCCGTCCAACGCCTTTTTGGAATCGATGACGTCGCATCGATTCACGATGCTGATGGATCGCGCCGTTGACAGTTGTCAACGGCGTGGGCCGGTAAGGCGGGGACGCGAATCGGCCGAGGATCGGCATGCGGCCTGGCGCAGCGGTCGTCCGGCCTCACGCGCGGCGGAGCCAGAATCCGGTGGACGACGATCCCGCAAGACTCGCATGAACCCTGATTCTCCGGGACTCCGGCCCTCCTCCGTTAAGGGCTCGTTAACCAAAAAACGCTTGACGCGACTCGGAACCTGTCCCACCGTCTCTTACGGAACTGGGCAAAGATTGTGTTTTTTGCCGTAACTGCCAGAAGCCTCTGTAGATTTTTCCGTCCCCGCATATCCCCGGGTGGAGAATCGGGGAGACTATGGGCAAGGCGATCCGCCGGACCATGAGGGGCCGCGGGTCGGGAATGAACGGAGACTGCCGATGGCCAAGCCGTCGCACACAGCCCTGGGAGAATCCATGTCGACGCTTCGCCCGGCCGACGAAACCATTGCGGAGGATGCACAGGCGCTGTCCGTGCAGCTCCAGGCGATGCGCGACCGGCTCTTCCCGCCGACCTCGCAGAAGACGCTGCGCAGCTTCACGTCGGGCGAGGCGGCCCGGCTGATCGGCGTTTCGGACGGCTACCTGCGGCAGATCTCGCTGGCGGGAGAGGGGCCGGAACTGGCCACGGGTCCCGGCGGGCGGCGCATGTATTCGCTCGCCGACATCGATGCGCTGCGCCATCACCTCGCCGAACAGGCCCGCGCCAAGGGCAATGCGGCGAAGGCCCGCTCCTATGTGAAGTGGCGCGATCCGGCGCGCGGCGAGCACCTGCAGGTCCTCTCCGTCACCAATTTCAAGGGCGGCTCCGGCAAGACGACCTCCTCCGTGCACCTCGCCCAGCACCTCGCCATGACCGGCCACCGGGTGCTCGCCATCGATCTCGACCCACAGGCCTCGCTCTCGGCGCTCTTCGGCTACCAGCCGGAGCTCGACCTGGCCGGCAACGACACGATCTACGGCGCGATCCGCTATGACGGCGAGGCCCGCCCGCTCTCCGCCATCGTGCGAAAGACCTATTTCCACAATCTCGACCTCGTGCCGGGCAATCTGGAATTGCAGGAATTCGAGCATGCGACGCCGCGCGCGCTCGCCGAGCGCCGGGCAGGGGAGGCGCACGGCCTGTTCTTCACCCGCGTGCAGGCGGCGCTCGCCTCGGTCGCCGACGATTACGACGTCGTCGTCATCGATTGCCCGCCGCAGCTCGGCTACCTCACGCTCTCGGCGCTCTGCGCCTCCACCTCGGTCATCGTCACCGTGCATCCGCAGATGCTCGACGTTGCCTCGATGAGCCAGTTCCTGTTCATGACCTCGGACCTGCTCGGCGTGGTGCGCGAGGCGGGCGGCCAGCTCAATTTCGATTTCCTGCGCTACCTCGTCACCCGCTACGAGCCGCATGACGGGCCGCAGGCGCAGATCGTCGGCTTCCTGCGCTCGCTCTTCGGCAACCGCGTGCTGACCGCGGCCATGCTGAAATCCACCGCCGTCTCCGATGCCGGCCTCACCAAGCAGACGCTCTACGAGGTCGGCCGCGAGAATTTCTCCCGCGGCACCTACGACCGGGCGATGGATTCGCTCGAAGCCGTCAACCAGGAGATCGAGCAGCTCGTCCACAGCGCATGGGGTCGTGCATGATGACCGGCCGCGACCGCAAGAATTCGATCAAGGCGCTGTTCGGCGGCGACATCCTGCCCGCTGGCCCCGAGCGCGCGCCCGAGACGAAGTCGCTTCCCGGCGCCGAGACGCCCGCCGTCTCCGGCCGCGCGTCCTCCGGCGCCGTCAAGGCGATGGGGCTGACGCTCTCCTCCATCACCCGCGAGGCGGAGGAGGCGCGCGCGCTGCGCCAGGCGCTGGAAGAGGGCGAGCGCATCGTCTCGCTCGATACCGGTCGGATCGACGTCTCCTTCGTCAGCGACCGCCTTTCCGACGAGGAGCGCGACGACCCGGATTTCCTCGCCCTCGTCGAGAGCATGCGCGAGAACGGCCAGCAGGTGCCGATCCTCGTGCGCCCCTCGCCGGCGGCGGGCGGGGCAGGGGAGGGCGAAGGCCGCTACCAGGTTGCCTACGGTCACCGCCGCCTGAAGGCCGCCCACCGCCTCGGCGTTAAGGTCAAGGCGATCGTGCGGCCGCTCACCGACGACGAGCTGGTGCTCGCCCAGGGCAAGGAGAATGCCGAGCGGCGCAATCTGAGCTTCATCGAGCGCGCGCTCTTTGCCCATACGCTGGTCGGCCGCGGCTTCGAGCGCCGGCTCGTCTGCGATGCGCTGACGGTGCAGAAGAGCGAGTTGTCGCGGCTGCTGCAGGTGGCCGAGGCGGTGCCCTTCCGCTTCATCCGCGCGATCGGCCCGGCGCCGAAGGCGGGGCGCGAGCGCTGGATGGCGCTCGGCACGCTGTTTTCCAACGGCAACGGGGCGGAGATCGAGAAGGCGGCCGACGAGACGACCTCCGAGCGCTTTGCGGCGGCGGCAAGCGACGAGCGCTTCCAGATGCTGTTCGACCGGCTGCTGCGCCCGGCGCAGAAGGCGCCGGCGGCGGCCGAAGAGAAGATCGTGCGGGCCGACGGCGCGCTGCTTGCCACGGTCGAGCGCAAGGGCAGGGCGGTGCGCCTTTCCTTCGCGAAGGATGTCGATCCGGCCTTCATCGCGGCGCTGACGGGCCGCCTGCGGGAGGATTATGCGGTCTTTCTGGCCGAAAAGGCGGGCAGGGACTGAGCGCGAACACATGTGATTCGACCGCCTGAGCGGCCGGCAAACACCTGAGAAACCAGCGAAAGGAAACGCGGAGACAAGAAAAAAGGCCCCCAAAACGTCACCATTTCGGAAGCCCTCTTCTATGTAGCAATTCGAGAGAATCACTTCCAACAGTCAAAGTCAAGAGTCGTCCGGCCTGGTCGCCGCACGAAATGAAGGACTTCGTCTGCCTGATGGCCGGCGTCGACGGGACCTCCTTGCCTCGGAAAAGGGGACCCGACAATGATGGAGCAGATTGCAACGACGCCTTTCGGCGGCGGACGGATGAGTGCGCGCCTTTTCCTGCGCCAGCGCGCGGCGGCTGGGCGGCAGGAAAAGCTGCGCGCCGGCGCGGGCGGCAACGACACCGGGCGCGCCGACAAGTGGCAGCTCATGCGCGCCGTGACGGAGGCCCGCCGGGCCTACGGCATCGGCGACCGCACGATCAGCGTGCTGGAGGCGCTCGTCTCCTTCGTCGCCGAGCGGGAGCTCGACGGCGCGGCGCCGATCATCGTCTTCCCGTCCAATCGCGAGCTTTCGCTGCGCGCGCGCGGCATGGCCCCGGCGACGATCCGCCGCCATCTTGCGGCGCTCGTCGAGGCCGGCCTGATCTTCCGCCGCGACAGCGCCAACGGCAAGCGCTTCTGCCGCCGCGACGAGACGGGCGCGCTGGAGGATGCCTTCGGCTTCGACCTTGCGCCGCTGGCGCTGCGGGCCGGCGAGATCTTCGAGGCGGCGGAGGCCGTGCGGGCCGAGGACAGGGCCGTGCGGGCCCTGCGCGGCGAGGTGACGCTGCACCAGCGCGACATCGCCAAGATCCTCGCCACGGCCCTGGAGGAGGGTAGGGCCGGCGACTGGCTGGATTATTCCGCGCGCCTGGCAGACCTTTCCGCCGGGCTCGGCCGCCGCGCCGCCGGCGATCTCCTCGCGGCGCGGCGCGCGGGGCTGCTGCGCCTTCGGGCCGAAGTGGAAAACGCTTATCTCTCAAGCCTTTCGGAAGAAGAAATGAGCGGCAATGACCTTCAAACCGAGCAGCATATACAGAATTCAAACACAGACCAGAATCTTGAATCCTACGGCCGGGAAACCCAAAAGGCGAAGGCCGTGAACGAGGCGAGGCCGGCGCCGGAACAGAAAATGGCGATCAGCCTTGGCCGGCTGGTCAGGCTTTGCCCCGACATCGCCGATTATGGACGGGACGGCCTGACAAGCTGGGCCGATCTTCTGGCGGCGGCCGATCTCGTGCGCTCCATGCTGGGCATTTCGCCCGATGCCTGGCAGAAGGCCAAGGCCGCGATGGGCGAACAGGCGGCCGCGGTGGTGATCGCCGCCCTCCTGCAGCGGGGCGAAGCCATCCGCTCGCCCGGCGGCTACCTGCGCGATCTCACCGAAAAGGCCGTCCGCGGGGCGTTCAGCATCTATCCGATGCTGCAGGCACTCGAACGCGGGCGGTCCGCCGGGGACGACTGATGCAAAAGCGCCCGCCTTCGACAAAATCCGGCCCGACCGGGCATCGATCTCGTTCGCTTGCGATATTGCATTGGGGCGCAAGAACGCCTCCGCTTGGCGTGTTGATGTGAGATCGACGGGGCGCCTCCTTTGTCTTTTATTTAACCATGCCGCGAATGAGCGGCGCCTTTGATCCGTTAGCGCTAACAAGTGAGCGTGGAGTCGCCGCCTGGCCCGGAATTCCCATGCACGACGTTCTGGGGCGGGGCGCGAAGAGGGCGGACAATCCGTAAGCGCCGGGGCACGGAAGACAAGGGATCGCGGTTTCGTTTCCGAGGTGATGCCGATGCGCCTGACATTCGTCCTGCCGGCCTCCGCAGTTCTCCTGCTGCTTTTCGCCCTTTCCGCGACCGCCCAGCCCAGCTTCGATTGCCGGAAGGCCTCGAACGCGGTGGAGCGGGCGATCTGCGCTGATCCGGCACTGGCGGCGCTCGATGCCGAAATGTCGGCGGTCTACGGCGCCGCGCGCGCCGCGGCGACGGGCAGCGCCGCGGAGACGCTGGTGGCGGAGCAGCGCGCCTGGCTGCGGCAACGCGGCCGCTGCGGCGGCGATGCCGCCTGCCTCGGCCGGCAGATGCGCGAAAGGATCGCCGCGCTCCGGCGCTCTCCCGTTGTGGAGACCGGGACGCTGGCCTGTCCCGAGGCGCTCGCCGAGGCGCGGGCGCTCGTCGCCGGCATCCGGTTCACCATCGGCCTGACGCAGAAGCTGACGCCGGGCACCGGCCTGCAACTGGGCTACCAGTTCCCGGCGGCGCGGCCTTCGCCCCTGCCGCTGTTCATCGTCGCCGATTTCCCGCCCGCCACGCGCTTCAGGGGCAAGGGCTTCCTGCCGCTGACGGCCGGGGCGAAGGGGCCGGACGGCCTGCGTCATGCGCAGGCGCGCACGCGCGCCATCATCCCGCTCTCCGGCCGCCAGCCCGCGGCAAGCGGGCTCATCACGGCCTTCCTGCTTTCCGCCGGCCGGCAGGATATCGGCGTCAGCCTGGTGACGGGCGGAAAATGCGGCGAACATGTGCTGCGCACGGAGCGTTCGCCAGACCTGACGGTCCAGCTCGGCCTGCCGGAGATCGTTGTCCAGGACCGCTTCACGACCGATGCGCCGGAGATGGTGTTGGCCGATGCCTCCGGCCGCCACGCGATGAAGGTCTATGACGGCCGCTACGAGGTCTTCGACCGGGAGACGGGCGCGCTGCTGCTCGCCCGGGCGGGGCTGAACCCGCGGTTCTCGCCGGCGGGGCGGTTCGTGGCGGCGGGGCGGGCGACGGACAACCGGATCGAGGTCGTCGACCTTGCCGATGGCGCGGTGATCCAGGTGCTGCGCCCCGGAGTGCTCGCCTGGGCGCGCAACGACAGTTTCATCGTGCTCGGCGCGGAAATCCGCCAGTTGGAAAACACCGTCGTCTCCACCCTCGACAGCGATCTTGTCACCGGAACCTCCATGCGGAACATGGAGGTCGGCTGGCTCACCGAAATCGTGCTCGATATCGACCGCATGTTCGTGGCGATGACCGGCCCCAACGCCGACGGCTTGAAGGACGGCGGGCTGTTCTGGGACATGATTTCCGATGAGACCCACGATCTAGCGGAAAGCGGGCCGGGGCTCCTTGCCTTGATGGCACAGGGCAAGAGCGACGATTTCGAGCCCGATGGCGCACGCAAGGCGCTTCGCCAGCTTGTGAAAACCCACCGCGGCATCGATATTCCGCTTGAAAGCCCGCTTTGGCGGTTCGGCGAACCCGTTCGTGTCACCCATGGCATGGAGAGCTACCGTATCAACGCGCGCGAACCGGACGTGCAGGCCTTCGTGGCCGAGGACCAAGCCGTCGAAAATCCCCTGCCGGCGGTGACGGCGACGGCGGCGGACACCGACGAGCGCTGTGAAACGGCCGAGGACGGGCGCGGCCTTGCCCGCGTGGAGGGCGGGGACGTGCTCTGCGCCGTCGCGGTGGCGGGCCGCGGCCTCGGCCGCCTGCCGCAACCCGTCTTCCAGACCTCCGAGGCGACAATCTTCGACCGGATCGGCGATGTCATCGGCGAGATCGACCGCGTGTCGCGGATCGATCACGACACCTATGGCGACCATATGGATTTCGGCGCCGCGCGGAAGGCGAAGATCGACGCGCTCGTGACAGAGATCGCCGCGGCCACGCCGGCCATCCGCGGGCGCATCCGCCCGCTGCCGCGGGAAGACATCGGCCTTGCATGCAGCACCTCCGCCGAGGCGTTCGATCCGGCCGCCATCGAGCAAGCCTGGCGCTGGGGGAGGAGACGAAGGTCCGCCGCCTGCTGTTCGTCAATTGTTATGCCGGCAGCTCGCGGATCAGCCAGGCGGGCCTCATCCTGGTTTCGGACGGCCTCATCGTGGATATCGACCGGCAGCTCGTGCCCGACAAGGCCTCCGAGGATACGAGCGCCTTCGGCTGGAGTGCGTCCGATGCCAGCGCGATCAGCGTTTTTGCGGTGGCGCAGGAGCGCATCCTCGTCTCCGCCAGTTATTCCGGCATGGCCGCCGTCATCGACACGCGCACCGGCAGGCGCATCGGCAACCTCATGCCGCTGGACAACCCGACGCTGGTGCGCGCCATGCGGCTCACCCGCGACGGCCGGCATCTGGTGCAGCTCAACCACGACGGCCGCTTCACTGTCTCCCGCGTCGATACCGGCGAGCAGGCGCTGGCGGGCGTGCATATCGACGACGAGATCGTCGTCATGCTGCCGGACGGCCGCTTCGACACCAGCTACGAGGGCGCGCATGCGCTGAATGTCCGCTTTGCCGGCATGGCCGGCCTGCAGACCGTCCACCAGTTCGGCGCGGCGCTGCACCGGCCCGGCCTTGCACAGGCGGTGCTGGCGGGCCACGACGTCGCCGCGCGGCCGGAAACGCTCGGCGCGCCGCCGCTGGTCGCCTTTTCCGCGCGCGCGGCGGAGGCCGGCCGGCGCCGCCTCGTCGTCAGCGCCAGCGACGATACCGCGCTTGCCCGCCTGCGCGTCTTCGTCGACGGCCGCCTGGTGAGCGAGCGCGCCGTTACGGGCGCGACGGCCGAGGCGGTCTTCGAGATAGACGATCCCGGCGGCGGCCACTGGATCACCGTGCTCGCCGACGATGCCGACGGCCTCGTCAGCACGCCGAAGGGCCTCGTCCTGCCGCCGCCCGCGGGCGGCCGGGGAACGCTCCATGCCGTCCTCGTCGGCATCGACGCCTATAGCGGCGATCCCGCCATTCCCGCGCTTTCCTTCGCGCGCAGCGATGCCGAGCGCCTGAAGGCGGTTCTGGCGCAGGCGGGCGACGGGCGCAGGGAACCGATCCTGCTGACCGACGAGGCCGCGCGGGCGGAAACGATCCTGAAGGCGGTGGCGGATGCCGTCGCGGCGGCGGGGCCGGAGGATACGCTGCTCTTCTCCTTCGCCGGCCATGCCGTCGGCTCGGGCGAGCGCGGCACGACGGGCGAATTGCTGCTCGCGCTGCCCGGCACGCGCACCGCGGCGCTGAAGGAAACCGCGCTGGTCTGGCGGGAGGTCGCGGCCGTCCTGGCCAAGGCCGAGGCGAAGGTCGTGGTGCTGCTCGATGCCTGCCATACGGGCCTTGCCGGCAGCAGCGCCTTCGCGACCAACGACGACGTGGCCGGCGCGCTCCTGACCCGTGCCGGCGCGCCCATGGTGGTGCTCGCCGCCTCGAAGGGCCGGCAGGTGGCGCTGGAAAGCGCCGGCAGGGGCGGCGGCGTCTTCACCTCGGCCATCGTCGAGGTGCTGGGCGCCGGGCGCGGCGCGGCGGATGCGGACGCCAACGGCGTCATCGACCTCGGCGAGTTCTACGCCGCGGTCAAGACCCGCGTGCTGCGCGACACGGAAGGCCGGCAAAGCCCGTGGCTCGCCCGCAACCTGCTGGTCGGCGACATGGCCTTGTTCTGAGGCGGCGGATACGGGCGCTTGGTGGCGCACGCATCGATGATGCGAACGGGCCGTGCCGCGGTATGTCCGCTTTGCACCAAGGCGGGTTGCCGGCCGTCAGGTCGGCCCGCCCATCTCGTTCGCCGTGCGCAGGAAGGCCTGGAACCGGTCCTCCGGCACGAAGGCGCCGCCGGTGGTCCAGATGACATGGGTGGTCTGGGCGAGGCGGCCGCCGATCTGCCATTGCGCGCAGAAGTCCTTGCCTGCCGGGTGCTTCACCAGGAAGTCCGGGCCGGCAAAGCCGGCGGCGGCGGACGGTTCGAGGCGCAGGTTCTGGCTCTGGTGGGCGCTCAGGAGCCAGCGGAACAGGGACGGGTCGTCGACGGTGAAGACGCCGGCCAGCATGCGGCGCATGACGGTGGCGACGAAGGCCGACATGCGGGCGACGGCCATGCCGTCCGCCTCCGTGCGGTTGGTCAGGCCGACATCGTAGACGGAGACGAGATCCGCTGAACCGCTCATGAGATGGACCAGCGCGCAGGGCGATTGCACCGGCTCGACGAAGAAGCAGTGCACATTGTCCCCGAAGACCGTCTTCGCGCCATAGGCGACGCCGCCCGGTGCGCCGCCGATGCCGCAGGGCAGGTAGAGGAACAGCGGATGCTCCGCATCGACGACGATGCCGCGGGCCTGGAGCTGTCCGGCAAGCTCCAGCGCGGCGACGCTGTAGCCGAGGAAAAGCTGCCGGGATTGCTCGTCGTCGACGAAGTAGATCGTCGGGTCGCTCTCGGCGGCGATGCGGGCATTTTCCACCGCGGTCGTATAGTCGGCGTCGTGCCTGACGACCGCGACGCCGAGCCGCGTCAGCCGCTCGACCTTCCACGCCTTGGCGTCGGCGGACATGTGGACCGTCGCCCTGAAGCCGAGCGCGCGGGCCGCGACGCCCACGCTGAGCCCGAGATTGCCGGTGCTGCCGACGGCGATGGTGTAGCGGGAGAAGAAGGCTTTCGCGTCCGGTCCGGCAAGGCGCCGGATGTCCTCGCCCGCCTTCAGCAGGCCCTCGCGCCGGGCCAGCCGTTCGGCGAACAGGAAGACCTCGTAGACGCCGCCGCGCGCCTTGATCGACCCGGCGACGGGAAGGGCGTTGTCGGCCTTGACGAGAAGGGTGCCGAATTCGGCGGCGTCATAGCCCAGCGCCTTGCGCATGGCCTCCAGCGGCACGAGATCGGAGCGGATTTCGCCGTTCGTGGCTTGCAGTTCGGGGAAGCAGGCTTCCAGCAGGGGCGCGAGCCGCCGCCAGTTTTCCCGCGCCTCGTCCACATCCGACGGCCGCACGGGAAGCGTCGCATCCGCGATGGCGTTCTCCGTGTAGTGCGGGTTCGTCCAGAGCGTCGGGCGCGCCGCCAGCACATCCGAGCGGGCGGGATTGTCGGGTAGGTGGATGGCCATGTCGTGATCCTGCTTCGGGTGGGAGGCGCGCGCCGCGCCATTGGCGGCGGCGTGCCGGTCTTCAGGGGGTAGCGATAGCCGCGGCGATCTCGACCTGGCAAGGCGCGTGCCGGGAATGACGCCTTTCACGGGTCCCGCGGCGGGCGGGGCCTAACCCATGCGCTCGGAAGCATAGGAGCCGGGCGAGGGCGGGAAGACGATGGTCCGGTTGCCATTGAGGAACACGCGGCCGTGGATATGGGCGTGGATGGCGCGGGCGAGCACCTGGCTTTCCACGTCGCGGCCGAGGCTGACATAGTCTTCGGCGCTCTGGGCGTGCGTCACGCGCACCGTGTCCTGCTCGATGATCGGGCCCTCGTCGAGATCGGCGGTCACGTAGTGCGAGGTCGCGCCGATCAGCTTCACGCCGCGCTCGAAGGCCTGCTTGTAGGGATTGGCGCCCTTGAAGGACGGCAGGAAGGAATGGTGGATGTTGATGATGCGGCCCGACATCGTCCGGCACATCTCGTCGGAGAGCACCTGCATGTAGCGGGCGAGCACGACGAGCTCGGCGCCCGTCTCCTCGACGATGCGCATCTGCTCGGCCTCGGCCTCCGGCTTGTTCTCCTTCGTCACCTTGATGTGGTGGAAGGGGATGTCGTGGTTCACGACCACCTTCTGGTAATCGAAATGATTGGAGATGACGCCGACGATGTCGATCGGCAGGGCGCCGATGCGCTGGCGATAGAGCAGGTCGTTGAGGCAATGGCCGAAGCGCGAGACCATGAGGATGACCCTGCGCTTGGTCGTCTCGTCGAAGAATTCGGCATCCGCCTGATAGGCCGCGGCGATCTCGGCGAAACCCTCGCGCAGCGCTTCCAGCGTGCGGCCCTCCTCGGACTGGAAGCTGACGCGCATGAAGTAGCGGCCGGTGCTCTTGTCGTCGAACTGGGCGCTGTCGGAGATGTTGCAGCCGTTGGCGGAGAGGTAGGTGGCGATGGTGGCGGTCACGCCCCGGATCGAGGGGCAGGCGACGCGCAGGGCATAGCGGTTGGAAAGGGCGGACATTGGCGATCCTTTCGGGTCGATCAGTCGATAGGGATGGAATGCTGGCGGCTGAAGGCCGTGAGCGTGTTGGAGAGCAGGCAGGCGATCGTCATGGGGCCGACGCCGCCCGGAACGGGCGTGATCGCGCCGGCCACATGGCGGGCCTCCTCGAAGGCGACGTCGCCGACGATGCGCGACCTGCCGTCGATCTCCACCCGGTTGATGCCGACGTCGATGACGGTGGCGCCCGGCTTGATCCAGTCGCCGCGCACGAGGCCCGGCCGCCCGACCGCGACGACGAGAATGTCCGCGGTGCGGCAGAGCTCCGGCGTGTTCCGCGTGCGCGAATGGGCGATGGTCACCGTGCAGTTTTCCGAAAGCAGCAGTTGCGCCATCGGCTTGCCGACGATGTTCGACTTGCCGACCACCACGGCGTGCAGGCCGGAAAGATCGCCGCCGAGCCGGTGCTTCAGCAGCATCAGGCAGCCGAGCGGCGTGCAGGGCACCAGCGCCGGCTGGCCGGTGGAAAGGCACCCGGCATTGGAAATGTGGAAGCCGTCGACATCCTTGTCGGGATCGATGCCCTGGATGACGGCACCGGTGTCGAGATGAGGCGGCAGGGGAAGCTGAACGAGGATGCCGTGCACGGCGGGATCGCCGTTGAGCCGGCCGATCAGCGCCATCAGGTCGTCCTGCGTCGTGTCGGCCGCAAGCTCGTGCTTGAAGGAATTCATGCCGGCGGCGGCCGTCTGGCGATGCTTCGAGCCGACATAGACGGCGCTGGCGGGATCGCTGCCGACGAGGACCACGGCGAGGCCCGGCACGGCGCCGGTCGCGTTCTTCAGCCGTGCGACCTTCACCGCGACGTCGTCCAGCAGGCCGGCCGCGAACATCCTGCCGTCGATGATCGCACCGCCCGCAACCCTGTCCATTCCCATGACGTTCCCTTTCGCATCATCCAAGGCCCGGCTCGGGCCGGAACGAGGGGCGCGTGGCGCGCCCCCTTCTGTCGGTCCGGATCTCTCGCGCTCAGTGCGCGTAGACCGGGAAAGCCGTCGTCAGCCTGGCCACCTTGGCCTTCGCGCCGTCGACGACGTCGTCCGCCGTGCCGGCGGCTTCCGCCTCGATGAGGTCGGCGATGATGGTGCCGAGCGTGCGGAACTCCTCTTCCTTCATGCCGCGCGTGGTGGCGGCGGAGACGCCGAGGCGCATGCCGACCCATTCGGGCGGGCGTGGGCTGTCGCCCGGGATCGGGTTCTTGTTGGCGGTGATGTTGGCGCGTGCCAGAAGGTCTTCCGCCTGCTTGCCGATCAGTCCCTTGCTCGACAGGTCGACCAGCACGATGTGCGTGTCCGTGCCGCCGGAGACGATGCGCACGCCGCGGTTAATCAGGGTCTCGGCAAGGGCGCGGGCATTGGCCTTGACCTGCGCGGCATAGACCTTGAAGTCGTCCTGCAGCGCTTCGCCGAGGCAGACGGCCTTGGCGGCGAGCACGTTGCTGTGCAGCGAGCCCTGGACGCCGGGGAAGACGGCGGCCTGCAGCTTCTTGAACCAGGCCTCGTTGTTGGTGAGGATCAGGCCGCCGCGCGGGCCGCGCAGCGTCTTGGTCGTGGTGCAGGTGACGATGTCGGCATGCGGGAAGGGCGAGGGGTGGGCGCCGCCCGCGACGAGGCCGGCGATATGCGCCATGTCGACGAGGAACCAGGCGCCGACCTTCTTCGCGATCCTGCCCATGCGCTCGAAGTCGAGTTCGCGCGGATAGGCCGAGCCGCCGGTGATCAGCAGCGTCGGGCGAACCTCCTCGGCGATGCGCTCCAGCGCGTCATAGTCGATGACCTCGGTTTCCGGGTCCACATTGTAGTTGTGCGATTCGAACCAGCGGCCCGACAGGTTGCCCTTCATGCCATGCGACAGGTGGCCGCCGGCGGCCAGATCGAGCGAGAGGACCTTGTCGCCCGGCTTCAGCAGCAGGAAGAAGACGGCGAGGTTGGCCTGCGTGCCCGAATGGGGCTGGACATTGGCATAGGCGCAGCCGAAGAGCTGCTTGGCGCGGTCGATCGCCGCCTGCTCGACGACGTCGACGAACTGGCCGCCGCCGTGGAAGCGGTTGCCCGGATAGCCTTCCAGCGTCTTGTTGGTCATCTCGTGGCCGAGCGCGTCGAGCACGGCGCGGCTGACGATGTTCTCGGATGCGATGAGCTCGATCTGGTCCTGCTGGCGCTTGCGCTCGTTGTCGATGGCGCCGGCGACGAGCGGGTCGCGCTCGTGAACGGGGGCGTTGAAATAGGCTTTCGTCTGTTCGGTCATGACCAGTCTCCGCAAGGGGTATGAGGGCTTGGAGAAAGGCTAGTCACGGCTTCGATCCAGAAAAAGTTAATAATATTTGCACATGCGTTCTGATTTGCTAATCATTCTTCGTGCTGCTCCAGGAGGAAAGAATGGACCTTGCCCGCTTGCGCGCGCTGCGCGAACTGTCGATCCGCAAGACCATGGCCGCGGTGGCCGAGGCGCTATACGTTTCCCCATCCGCCGTCTCGCAGCAGATCGCGCTGCTGGAACAGGAGGTCGGCATCGACCTCATCGAGCGGCGCGGGCGCGGCGTCGAGCTGACGCCGGCCGGAAAGCAGCTCGTCGAACGGGCGGAGCGGATCCTCATCGAGCTGGAATCGGCCCGCGCCGACATCGCCGAACTGAAGAAGGTCATTGCCGGCGAGCTGCGGGTGGCGGCCTTTCCCTCCGTCGCCGCGGCGGTGGTGGCCGGGGCGATCCAGGGCCTCCATCGCCTCCATCCGCGCCTCACGGTGCAGTTCGACGAGATGGAACCCGCCGAGAGCCTTGCGGCCCTGCGCAGCTGGCAGACGGACATCGCGATCATCGACGACCTCAACGTGCCCGCCGGTGCCGTCGATCCGAACATCGAGACGATCCCGTTGATGGAGGATGTCTTCAATGTGATGGTGTCCCAGACCCATCCGCTGGCCGAGCAGCCGACCGTCATGCTGCATCAGTTGCGCGACGAGCGCTGGGCGCTCGACACCGCCTCCTCGGCCTATAACCGCATGATCACCGATGCGTGCCAGGAGGCCGGCTTCACCCCCAACATCGTCGCCCGCTGCAAGGGCTTCGAGGTGACGATCGCGCTGATCCGGGAGGGCTATGGCATCTCGATCCTGCCGGGTCTTCGGGCGAGCTACGACCTCGAGGACGTCTGGGTCTGCAAGGTCGAGCCGGAGATCCGCCGCAAGATCTCGCTGGCCTTCCGCAAGGGGGAGAAACGCAGCCCCGCCGTCCAGGCCTTCATCGCGGAGATCAACGCGCGGATCGGCTCCCGCCGCCGGTTGCCCACGGGCAAGGGCGAGGCGCGGATCCCGCCTGATACGGCTTCCGCAGGCAATGCCGACGGTTAAAATCAAACAGTTTTGCTAAATAGTACGTAAAGCAGAATTAAGTAGACCTGAACAAATCGTGTTCCTATCGTCCCCCTGTCGATTGATATGGGTTCGCAGCTTGGCTACCAAACGGCGGACTTAGGCCAATGGCGGGAACAATCGCTACAGAACGGCAAGAGCCGCTGTTGCCCTATCGCCCAAATCAGCTCTCGGCATGAGAACCGGGCTCTGCACCAGCGTGCAGGGCGCTCGCGATATTCACAGGGGACTGCAATGAAACTGATCAAGCTTCTCACGGCCGGCATGTTTGCCGGCCTCGCCGTTACCGCAGGGCACGCGTCGGCCTCCGTCCTCGACACGGTCAAGCAGCGCGGCACGCTGAACTGCGGCACGGACAACACCGCGCCCGGTTTCGGCTACCTCAACACGACGACGGGCCAGATGGAAGGCCTCGATGTCGACTTCTGCCGCGCCGTCGCCGCCGCGGTCCTCGGCGATGCGTCGAAGGTCAAGTTCGTGACGGTCACCGACAAGAGCCGCTTCGATGCGGTCCTCACCAACCAGGTCGACGTCGTCTTCGCGCACACCACCATCAAGCCGGCGCGCGAATCCTCCATCGCCATCGATTTCCTGCCGGTCAATTTCTACGACGGCACGGGCGTCATGGTGAAGACGGAGTCTGGCGTGAAGGAATTCGCCGACCTCGACGGCGCCACCTTCTGCACGACGCAGGGCTCGGTGACCGAGACGGTCCTCACCAGCGCCTTCAAGGCGCGCGGCTGGGAAGGCTCCAAGGTCCTGACCTACGAGAACCTCGAAAAGCTCTTCGCCGCCCTCAATTCCGGCCGCTGCAACGCGATGAGCACGGACAAGTCCGCGCTTGCCGCCTGGGCCGGCAACTCGCCGACGCCGGCCGACTATCTGATCCTGCCCGATACGCTCGACAAATCGCCCTTCGGCGGCTTCGTCGCGGCCAATGATTCCAAGTGGCGCAACGCGCTGCGCTGGGTCACCTACGGCCTGTTCCAGGCGGAGGAATCCGGGATCACGCAGGCCAATCTCGAAGAGAAGCAGAAGAGCGAGGATCCGTTCGTCCAGAAGTTCCTCGGCGTCGGCGGCGGCTACGGCAAGGATTTCGGCCTTCCCGACGACTTCGTCGCGCAGGCGATCAAGGCCACCGGCAATTACGGCGAGATCTATGCGCGCAATCTCGGCCCGGACACCCGGATGTTCCTCGACCGCAAGGGCACGCCGAATGCCCTGTGGACCGAGGGCGGCGCCATCTATTCGCCGCTCTGGAACTGATCCCCTCCTGACCGGACCGGGGCGGCATCGCGCCCCGGTCCCCCAATCGGTTCTGGTATTTCGACATGACTGTGCAAACCCAAGCGAGCGTGGCCGGTAACGTGGCCGACGACGACCTGCCGGCTCGCCGCCGGCGCAACCGGATTCGGTACAACGCCACCCAGTCCGCCATCGTCGCGGCGGCCATCGTCCTCGTGGTCCTCTTCGCCTTCGCGGTGAAGGAAGGACTTGCCCGGCACGGGATCAGGTTCAGCTTCTCCTTCCTCTGGGATGCCGCGGGCTTCGACATCAGCGAAGGCAAGACGGTCGCCCTGGAGGACGGCGTCTGGCCGTCCTTGCTGAACTTCACGTCGGATCACCTGATCGCCCAGGCCTTCGTCACCGGCATCTTCAACACGATCAAGGTGGCCGTCCTCGCCATCCTTCTCAGCACCGTGCTCGGAACGCTGCTCGGCGTCGGCCGGCTCTCGACCAACTGGGTGGTGCGCAACCTCTCCTTCTGGTGCGTGGAGTTCGTGCGCAACACGCCGCTCCTGATCCAGCTCGTCTTCTGGTATTTCGCCGTCGTCCTGCATTTCCCGCCGATCGCCGCCGCCGCGAAAGTCTACGGCGTCGTGATCAGCCAGCAGGGCCTCTATTTCCCCGTCCCCACCTGGCAGGGGGGTGACTCGGTCCTCGCCATCGGAACCGCGACGGCATTCTGGGTCGCCATCCTCGGCGTGCTCTTCGATCGCAACGGCACGGTCCGGTGGATCTGCGCCGGCGCCGTCCTCCTGCTTGGCGCAATGATGTTCGCAACCGGCATCGTCGGCCTCGACCTTCCCGTCGCCTCGAAATTCCAGGCGCGTGGCGGCACGAGCATGAGCCCGGAAATGGCCGCGCTGCTGCTTGCCATCGTCGTCAACAGCGCGTCCTACATCGCGGAAATCGTGCGCGGCGCCATCGACGCGCTGCCGAAGGGGCAATGGGAGGCGGCCGCCTCCCTCGGCCTCACGCGCCGCGACACCGTCAACGACATCATCCTGCCGCAGGTCTTCCGCGTCGTCCTCCCGTCCTTCGGCAACCAGTATATCAGCCTGACGAAGAACACCGCCCTCGGCATCGCCATCGGATATCCCGAGCTGTTCAACATCTACGGCACCATCGCCAACCAGACCGGCCACAGCCTGGAAGGCATCGTCATCGTGATGGCCTCCTACCTCATCCTGAGCTGGGCCATCAGCGCCGCCGTCGGCTGGGCCGACCGCCGCATGACAAGACACGGAGCGTCGCGATGATCGCCAGATCCCTGAAATGGTCGCGGCACAACCTGTTCGCCAAGCCGTTCGACGTCCTCCTGTCCCTCACGGTCATTCCCGGCGTGCTCTGGCTCATCTGGCAGATCGCCGGCTGGGCGCTGACGGTGGCGCAATGGGACATCATTCCGCAAAGCCTGCGCGTCCTGATGATCGGCATCTTCCCGGTCGACCAGGTGTGGCGGACCTGGGTCGCGGCGATGATCATCGCCGCCCTGCTCGGCGCGGCGCTGGGCTGCGTCTTCGCGTTCCGCGGGCGGCATGCCGGCGGCCTCCTCCTCGTGGTGGCGGTTGCGCTGGTCCTGACGGGGACGAAGGACCTTGCGAACATTCTGCGCGTTGCCGCGCTCGTCGCTCTCTTCGGGCTGTCCTGGGCGCTGATTTCCCGCGTTCCCGCGGCCCGCAGGGGTCTCGTGCCGGCAAGTTTTGTCGGGCTGATCGCGATCTTCGCCGTGATGGCGCCGCCCGGCGCCGGCCTGTGGGGCGGCCTGCTGCTCAGCATCCTCCTGACGCTCGTCACCGCGGTCGTCACCCTGCCGATCGGCATCCTGCTCGCCTTCGGCCGCCGCAGCCGCTTTTCCAGCGTGCGCTGGATCTGCACCGCCTATATCGAGGTGATGCGCTCGGTGCCGCTGATCATGGTCGTCTACTGGATCTGGATCCTGATGCCCGTGCTGACGCCGCAGCTCAATCTGGCGGATGTGGTGCGCGGCATGATCGGCTTCACGCTGTTCTATTCCGCCTATGTCGCCGAATATGTCCGCAGCGGCCTGCAGGCCGTGCCGCGCGGGCAGACGGAAGCCGCCCGGTCGCTCGGCATGAGCGAGTTCGACATCAACCGCTCGATCGTCCTGCCGCAGGCCCTTCGCGTGGTGGTGCCGCCACTCGTCGGCAACGTGCTCGACATCTTCAACACGGCGCCGCTGGTCTTCATCATCGGCCTCACCGACTTCCTACGCGCCGGACAGATGATCCTCGCCAACCCGCAATATGGCGACCGCACCTATGAAGTCTATTCGTTCCTGTTCCTGACCTATTTCCTCGTCGGATCCCTGATCACCTTCGTCGCCCGCAAGCTCGAAAAGCATCTTGCGCGGGGCAGCCGATGAGCGACGCGAACACCACCGGAGGCCGCTCCATGAGCACCATCGTCGAAATGAAGACCCTCAACAAGTTCTACGGAAGCTATCACGTCCTGAAGAACATCGACCTTTCCGTGGCGCGCGGCGAGGTGGTGGTGGTGATCGGCGCGAGCGGCTCGGGCAAGTCGACGCTCATCCGCTGCGTCAACGGGCTGGAAATGTACCAGAACGGCAGCCTCCTGGTGGACGGCTACCCGATGCCCGTGGAGGAGGATCGCCTTCTCGGCGGCGAAAGCGAGCTTGCCGCCATCCGCAAGGGCGTCGGCATGGTGTTCCAGCAGTTCAACCTCTTCCCGCACAAGACGGTGGTGGAGAACATCACCATCGCGCCGATGCGCGTGCACCGCAAGTCGAAGGCCGAGGCCGAGGCGACCGCGCTCAGGCTGCTCGACCGCGTCGGCCTGAAGGCGCATGCGCACAAATATCCCGGCCAGCTCTCCGGCGGCCAGCAGCAGCGCGTGGCGATCGCCCGTTCGCTGGCGATGGAGCCGCACCTGATGCTGTTTGACGAGCCGACCTCGGCGCTCGATCCGGAAATGATCGGCGAGGTGCTCGACGTGATGCGCGAGCTGGCCGCCGACGGCATGACGATGATGATCGTGACGCACGAAATGGGCTTTGCCCGCGAAGTGGCCGACCGGATCGTCTATATCGACCAGGGCGCGATCCTGGAAATCGGCAAGCCGGACGCATTCTTCGACAACCCGCAGAACGAACGCGCACGCGCCTTCCTCGCACGCGTGTTGAAGCACTGAAGCGCCGTGCGTCCGGACGGACGCACAAGGACGCGCTGTATATCTGACCCCCGGACGACGGCTGAAATGGAACGCCGCGTCCGGCAGAGATGTGCCGGTGCCGAAGAGGCCCGCCACAGCGCGCCTGCCTGGCGACCCGCCCCCATCTCCCATCCTGCCCGCCGTCGACCCGCCGGAAATCGCATCGCGTTTCGAAAGATTCGCCGTTGACGAAGAAAGTTTTCGCGACTAAAAAATTTACTTAGTAAAAGTTTTAATCGGCTATAGATTGATGGCGCCCCTGCGTGGCGTGCCCGGTCGGAGGGACCGGGCCCGTGCGACGACGTGGCGGGCGTCGGGCCGTGGGTTGCATCCATGCCGGATGCGAAGAGGGGGAGTGAGCGATGTCATCGACGAAAGTGCTGGAAGGATCCGGGCGGAGCCCGGACTATGAAGGGGTGGCGGCCGAGGGGGAGGCGCATACGCTGCGGCGGCGGCTCCAGGTGTCGCATGTGGTGTGCCTGGCCATGGCCGACGCCTCGCCGGCCATGGCCGTGCTGCTGCTGACGGCGGGCGTCTTCCAGGTCGGCGGGACCTTCGGCGTCGGGGCGATGCTGATCCTCAGCGTCGTCGTGGTCCTGATCGCCATGTGCCTCGGCGAGCTCGCCTCGACCTATCCGTCGACGGGCGGCTCCTATTCGATGGTGCGCAGCGCCTTGCCGGAGCCGCTGGCCTGGATCACGCTGTTCAACTTCGTCACGCAGGGCATCGTGATCCCCGCATCGCTGCTGCTGGGCATTCCGATCTTCTTGAAGAACCTGCTGCCGTGGATCACCGTGCCCAATGAGGTGATCGCCTTCCTGCTGCTGGCCGTTTCCGGCGCCATCGCCATCACCAAGGTGGAGATCGGCGCGAAGGTGAACATCGCCATTCTCGTCGTGCAGCTCGTCGTCGTCGGGCTCATCGTGCTGGCGGCGATCGTCGCCCCGGTGCAAAATCCGGTCGACATCGTGTTCCATCCGGTCGTGCTGGAGAACGGCCAGCTCGTGCCGCTGACCCTCGGCATCGCGCTGGCGACGCTGGCGCCGGCCTTCAACGTCCTGAACGGCTATGACGCCGTCTGCGGCTTCGTCGAGGAGCTTGTCGGCGGCGCGCGCGATGTCGGCCGGGCCGTCATCTATGCCGCGATCCTCGCCTCGATCCTCATCACGATCCCGCTCTTCGCCGGCGTCATCGCCGCGCCGGACCTGGTCGCCTTCCTGCAGTCGGATGCGCCGATCGTTTCGGCGGTCGAAAGCGCGCTCGGCCCCTGGGCGAGCACGATCGTCAATATCGGCGTCATCGCGGCGCTCTTCAACGCCGCGCTGACGCTCCAGATGTATTTCGCCCGCGGTGTCTTCGCCTCGGCGCGCGACGGTCTCTGGCCGCCGGCAATCGGCAACAGGCTTGCCGGGCTGAACCGCTTTCGCTCGCCGGGCTGGGGCGTCGCCGCGCTGCTCGTCCCCTCGGCGTTCCTGATCATGATGTCCAGCCTCGACTGGCTCATCATGTTCGCGGGGACGATGATCGCGACCGTCTACTTCTTCGTCGGGGTCGCCGCCTTCTGGAGCCGCATCTCGCAGAAGCATGTCCATCGGCCCTTCAAGATGCCGTTCTGGCCGCTGCCGCCCGTCATCGTCGTCGCCTTCACCGGCTATGCCCTTATCACCCAGACCACCGATTTCCTGATCGGCGAGCTGGTGCTGGCGGGGGTCGCCGTCGGCCTCTGGGCGCTGTCGAAGCTCTGGCGCAAGGCGGCCCCGAACGGCACGGAGCCGTAAGGGCCGTGGCGCCCGTCACCTCCATTGTCATCCATCTGAAACGGAACGACCATGACCAGCAATTCCTATGAGACCGGCCGCCTGAACCTGCCGTTCGTCGGCATCTGCACCTTCGGCAAATATCCCTACCAGCCGGACTGGGACGCCATTGACGCCGATGTGGCGATCCTCGGCGCCCCCTTCGACTGCGGCACGCAGTGGCGCGCCGGCACCCGCTTCGGGCCGCGCTCCATCCGCGAGGCCTCCACGCTCTTCTCCTTCGGCCATGGCGGCGCCTATGACCACGAGGACGACGTCACCTACCTGCCGAGCGGCGCGGTCTCCGTCGTCGATATCGGCGATGCCGACATCGTGCACACCGACACGATGAAGAGCCATGCCAATATCGAATTCGGCGTGCGCAAGATCCTTGACGCCGGCGCGCTGCCGGTGGTGCTGGGCGGCGACCATTCGGTCAATATCCCCTGCGTCAACGCCTTTGCCGAGGACTGCGAGAAGAACGGCCCGATCCATATCGTGCAGATCGACGCCCATCTCGACTTCGTCGACGAGCGCCACGGCGTGCGCTACGGCCACGGCAATCCGATGCGCCGCGCGGCGGAAAAATCCTATGTCAGCGGCCTCACGCAGCTCGGCATCCGCAACGTCTCCTCGACGGCCAGGGAGGGCTACGAGGATGCGCGGAAAATGGGGTCCGATATCCTCTCGGTCCGCCAGATCCGGGCGCTCGGCACGCAGGCGGTGGTGGAGCGCGTGCCGGCCGGGGCGCGTTACTACGTCACCATCGACATCGACGGTTTCGACCCGTCGATCGCGCCGGGCACGGGCACGCCGTCGCATGGCGGCTTCATCTACTACGAGGTGCTGGAGATCCTGGCGGCGCTTGCAAAGCGCGGCGACATCGTCGGCATCGACCTCGTCGAGGTCGCCCCCGATTACGACCAGACCGGTGGCACCGCCATTCTCGCCGCCCAGGTTCTCATGAACCTCATCGGCCGCATCATGCACGCAAGGAAGGGCTGAACCATGGGACGACTTCACTATGACTTCTCCGGCGAGCATGTGCTCGTCACGGGGGCGAGCCGGGGCATCGGCCGGGCCGTGGCGGAAGGTTTCGCCGCCGCCGGCGCCGATGTGACGATCCTCTCCTCCGGCGCGGGCATTCAGGAGACGGCGCAGGAAATGACCGCCCGCTTCGGCCGCAAGGTCGCGGCGATCGAATGCGACATCACCGACAGCGCCGCCGTGAAGGCGGCGCTCGCGCCGCTCGGCCGCATCGACGTGCTGGTCAACAATGCGGGGCTGGAGCGCATCACCCCGCTGCTCGATCCCGATCCGTCCATCGAGGACACGTTCCGCCGCATCACCGACATCAACACCAACGGCACGTTCTACGTGACCCGCAACGCGGTGCCCCATATGGTGGAGGGCGGCCGCATCATCGTGACGGCCTCGATCTGGAGCCGCGTCGCGGTGCCGGACTTCGCCGCCTACATCACCTCCAAGCACGCCAATCTCGGCTTCACGCGCGTGATGGCGAAGGAGCTTGGCCCGAGGGGCATCCGCGTCAACGCCGTCTGCCCCGGCTGGGTGCGCACGGAGGCGGCCATGCTGTCCTTGAAGAACATGTCGCTGCGCACCGGCCGCAGCGAGGAGGACCTGCTGGCCGAGATCGTCGGTGCGCAGGTCCTGCCCGGCCTGCTGGAGCCGGAGGACCTTGCCGCACCCTATCTCTTCCTCGCCTCGGACGGGGCGAAGGACATGACGGGCCAGGGCCTGATGCTCGATCGCGGCGAGGTGATGGCATGAGCCGGCGCGTTCTCATTACGGGTGCCTATCGCGGCATCGGCGCGGCCTGCGCCCTTGTCTTTGCCGCAACGGGTGCGCGCGTCGCGCTCGCCGACATCCGCAGGCCCGATGAAACCGCCGCCGCGGCGGCCGGGGCCGGTGCGGCGGAGACGCTGGCGCTTTCCTGCGACGTCTCCGACGAAAGCGCCGTTCTTGCGGTCGGCGATGCGGTGAAGGAAAGGTTCGGCGGGCTCGACGTGGTCGTGCACTGCGCGGGCGTCATCCACGAGGCACCGCTGCTGGACACGTCCGCCGCCGATTTCGACCGGGTGATCGCCATCAACCTGCGCGGCAGCTTCCTCGTCGGCAAGATGGCGATCGGGCTGATGGAGGGCACGGCGGAAGCGCCGGCCCGGGTGATCCTGATCGCCTCGGACATGGCCTATTACGGCCGCGAGACCTTCTCGCCCTACGTCGCCTCCAAGCACGGCGTGCTCGGCCTCACCCGCTCCTGGGCGAAGGAATTCGCCCCCCGCATCCTGGTCAACGCCATCTGCCCCGGCCCGATCGACACGGACATGCTCGGCGCGGCGAACATGAGCGCCGAATGGCGGGCGCGCGAGCTTGCCATCCCGCTCGCCCGCTTTGGCCAGCCGGAGGAGATCGGCGAACTGGCGCTGTTCCTCGCCGGCTCCGGCGGACGGTACTTCACCGGCCAGGGCGTCGGCAGCAATGGCGGGAGCATCATGCCGTGATCAAGAATCCCATTCCCTGGCCGAACGGCGCGAAATGCGCCGCCTGCATCACCTTCGACATGGATGCCGACAGCCTCATCCACATCGCCCATCCGGAGGACGGCCATAGCCGCGTCGCCGGTATCTCCATGCTGCAATACGGGCCGAAGGTGGCGATCCCGCGCATCGTCGAAAGCTATCGCCAGCTCGGCATCAGGCAGACCTTCTTCGTGCCGGCCTGGTGCATCGAGCGCTATCCGCAGGCGATCGAGGCCATCCTGGAGGGCGGCCACGAGCTCGCCCATCACGGCTTCCTGCACGAGCATCCGCGCGAGCTTTCCGACGAGGACGAGGCCTACTGGCTGGATCGCGGCATCGAGGTGATCGTCAAGGCGAGCGGCCGGCGGCCGCGTGGCTGGCGGGCGCCGCTCTACAACTTCTCGCATCGCTCGGCCGATCTCCTGGTCGCGCGCGGCTTCGAATACGATGCCTCGCTGATGGGCGACGACATTCCCTACCTCCTCGAATGCGAGGCCGGCAGCCTGGTCGAGCTTCCGTCGCACTGGGGCCTCGACGACTGGCCGCAATATGTCCAGTCGATCGACCTCGACTACATGATGCCGGTCCGCGCGCCGGAACAGGGCTTTGCCGCCTTCGCGCAGGAGTTCGAGGCCGCCTGGCGGCACGGCGCGCTGTGGGTGCCGGTCGTGCATCCCTTCGCCACCGGGCGGCTTGCGCGCTGGGAGGTGGTGCACCGGTTCCTCGAGCAGGTGCTGACGCGCGGCGATGTGTGGTTTGCGCCCATGGAGGAGATCGCCGCCCATGTGCGCGCCGTCGTGGACAAGGGGCTGTGGTCGCCACGGATCGACCGGCTGCCCTACTATGCCGAACCCGTCCGGGTCCGGTGAAACGGGGCGGGGAAAAGGCCGCGGCGCGCCTCAGAGGTTGGTCAGCCATTCCTGAAGGTCGGCTTCGGCCTTTTCCAGCGCGCTGTAGTTCAGCAGTTTCCGCAGGAGCGCGGTGGTGACGGCGCGGGTGCGCAGGTTGAAGCGCGCATCCTCGCTGTCCTCGCCGGTCGACTGGTAGACGTCCAGCTTGTCGTAGAGCTGCTGCAGGCGGTTCTGGACGCTGCGCAGCGACAGGTTGCGCCGGCGGGCGATCGCCCGGTCGGTCAGGCCAAGCGCGATGTCGACGAGGATCTCGTATTCGGAATCGGTGAAACCGTTCGTCTGGCCGAGGCTCTTCTGCTGCACGCCGCGGATCTCGCGGTCGATCACGCACTGGCTCTCGACGAAGATCGAACGCAGCGCCAGCTTCAGCCGCTCGTCGGAGGCGGACTTGAGCACGTAGCCGTAGGCCGCGCCGTCGGGCACGATGCGCGAGACGCCGCGCACATAGGCCTCGTCGGAATAGTTCGACCAGAAGAGGATGCGCGTCTCCGGCCGTTCCTTCCAGATCGTGCGCGCCGCCTCGATGCCGTTGCGCGTCGCCATCTGGAGATCCATGACGATATGCGCCGACTTGTGGTCGCGGGCGAGCTTCTCGCCGGAAAGGCCGTTCTCCGCCTCGATGACGGTCTCGCATTCCGGCAGCGCGGCGCTCACCGCCTCGTGCAGGTAGGAACGATGCAGGGGATCATCCTCCACGATCAGGACTTTCATCACCCGTTCCTCCTTCGCATGGGGCTGCCGCGCCGCCTTGCGGGGCGAGGGGAAGCCGGACCGTCACGGTCGTACCGCTGTTGTTGCGCCCCGCGCCGATCGCGCAGCTCGCGGAAATCAGCCGGGCGCGCGTCTTCATGTTCTCGACGCCGCTGCCGATGCGCCCGCGCGTGCGAACGACGCCGCAGCCGTCGTCCACGACGTCCAGCACGAGGCTTTCGGCCTCGATGCGCAGGCGCACGGCGAGCGTCGTCGGGCGCGCGTGCCGGACGGCGTTGTTGATCGCCTCCTGCGCGATGCGGAAGAGGGCGACGCTGACGGTCGGCTCCAGCTTGTCGAGCGCGCCGGCCGTCTCGTCGGCGAGCGCCCAGCGGATCGGCATGCCGCTGTCGCGCACCGAGCGGTCGAGATGGTTCTCGACGGCCTGCGCCAGGCCGAAGAGCTGGAGGACGGAGGGCTTGGCCTGCTCGATGATCTGCCTGAGGTCATGCATGCAGTGCTGCAGCGAGCGCGACACGGGCTCCAGCGCGTCAGGGCCGATCTCGCCGCTCAGGGAAAGCTGCTCGACGCGGCGGGCGAGGCGGGTGAGGTCGGCGAGGGTCTGATCGTGCAGGTCCATGCCGATGCGCTGGCGCTCCTGTTCGAGCGCTTCGGTCAGCCGCAGCGCGCCGAGGCGCAGGCCCTCCTCCCGCGCGCGGGCCTCCGCCTCGACGATGGCGGAGCGCTGCGCCTGTTCGGCGGCGCGCAGCGCGAAGAAATAGGGGGTCAGCAGGTCGGCGATCACGCGGGCGCGCTCCACATCGTCGAGCGTATAGAGCCCGGCGGATTGCGAAGAGCAGGAAAGGGCGGCGATGATCGCGCCTTCCACCTTCATCGGCACATGGATGCGGCTGCGCAGCGACTGTTCGTCGATCGGCGCGCGGAAGGCGCCCTCGAAGCGGAAGCGTGGATCGACGGTGGCGTCGTCGCTGAGGAGGTAGTCGACCTCGCCCCACAAAAGCGAGCGGATCGGGCTGTAGACGACGGGCGCGCCTTCGAGGTCGCCCCAGGCGGTGTCGATGCCGGTCTCGTAGGCGGTGTGGTAGTTGCCGTCCTCCACGAGCACGCAGACGTCGAGATGATCGTGCGGGATGATATGGGCGACCTCGTTGGCCACCGAACGGATGGCCGAGCGGAAATCGAGCTGGCCCGCGAGCAGCCGCGAAATGCCGAGATAGTGCTCGAAAAGCGCGGCAGGCGCCAGTTGCAGCATGGGCGAACATCCTCCCGGCGGCGGCCTCCCGCGCCGTCGCCGCCCTCCAGTAAGCGCCGACAAGCATAGCCGCGTCTTGCGTGAACCCGCAACTTCTCGCGCAAATCCCGCAAATGACTTGCCGAGCCGCGCCTGTACAGGCCTGCCGTTCTCCCGCATCCTGTCCGGGCTGAGAGGAGGAAGCTCAGCGGATAACGATTTCGATCCGGCCAACCGGATCCTGAGGGAGAGAGACAGATGGGAATTCGTAAGATGCTTCTGGCATCGGCCGTCGCCGCGTGCGTCGCCGTGCCCGTTTCCGCCTTTGCCGACACGTCGGGCAAGAAGATCGCCCTGTCCAACAACTATGCCGGCAATTCCTGGCGTCAGGCCATGCTGACGAGCTGGGACAAGGTGACGGGCGAGGCCGTGAAGGCCGGCGCGGTCGCTGCCGCCGATCCGTTCACGACGGCCGAGAACCAGGCGACCGAGCAGGCCGCGCAGATCCAGAACATGATCCTGCAGGGCTATGACGCCATCGTCGTCAACGCCGCTTCGCCGACGGCGCTCAACGGCGCTGTCAAGGAAGCGTGCGATGCCGGCATCACCGTCGTCTCCTTCGACGGCATCGTGACCGAACCCTGCGCCTGGCGCATCGCCGTCGATTTCAAGGAAATGGGCCGCAGCCAGGTCGAATATCTCTCCGGGAAGCTGCCGGAGGGCGGCAACCTGCTCGAAATCCGCGGCCTTGCCGGCGTCTTCGTCGATGACGAGATCTCGGCGGGCATCCATGAGGGCGTCAAGCAATTCCCGCAGTTCAAGGTCGTCGGCTCCGTGCATGGCGACTGGGCGCAGGACGTCGCGCAGAAGGCCGTCGCCGGCATCCTGCCGAGCCTGCCGGAGATCGTCGGCGTCGTCACGCAGGGCGGCGACGGCTATGGCGCGGCGCAGGCGATCGCCGCGGCCAAGCGCCCGATGCCCGTCATCGTCATGGGCAACCGCGAGGACGAGCTGAAATGGTGGAAGGAACAGAAGGACGCGAACGGCTACGAGACCATGTCGGTCTCCATCGCGCCCGGCGTCTCCACGCTCGCCTTCTGGGTCGCCCAGCAGATCCTTGACGGCAAGGAGGTCAAGAAGGACCTCGTCGTGCCGTTCCTGCGCATCGACCAGGACAATCTCGAAGCCAACCTCGCCACCACCCAGGCGGGCGGCGTCGCGAATGTGGAATATTCGCAGGCCGACGCCATCAAGGTCATCGAAGCCGCCCAGTAAGGCCTCCCGGCGCCGCGCGGTCGCCCTGGCCGCGCGGTCTTTTCCAGCACAGAAGCGATGGCCAATGACGGGTGAGATGGGGAAACCGGTGATCGCGGTCGCCGAGGCCCGGGTGAGTTTCGGGGCGGTCAGGGCGCTCGACGGCGTGACGCTGTCGATCATGCCGGGCGAGTGCGTCGGTCTGGTCGGCCACAACGGCGCCGGCAAGTCGACGATCGTCAGCGTCATCAACGGCGGCCTGACGCCCCATGCCGGCGGCGTTGCGGGCGATGACGGGGCGCCCGCGCGCGCCTACGGCATCACGGCGGCGCGCGCCCGCGGCGTGCGCTGCGTTTTCCAGGAACTCTCGCTCTGCCCCAACCTCACCATCGTGGAGAATGTCCGGCTGATGCACCGTCCGCTCGGCGGCTTCGGCTGGCGGCGGCGCGCGCGGGCGGTCATCGAGGCGAGCCTCGCCGCGATCTTTCCCGGCCACGGCATCGAGAGCGATCGCACGGTCGGCGAGCTTTCCATCGCCGAGCGGCAGATGGTCGAGATCGCCATGGCCTTTTCCGATGCGGGCGTCGCGCCGCGCCTCGTCATCCTCGACGAGCCGACGTCCTCGCTCGACGCCAGCCTTGCCGAACAGATGCTCGTCCATGTCCGCCGCTTCGTCGCGGCCGGCGGGTCGGTCGTCTTCATCTCGCACATCCTCGGCGAAATCCTCGCCACGGCGGACCGGATCGTCGTGATGAAGGACGGCCGCATCGTCGCAAGCCGGCCGGCGGCGGATTTTTCCGAGCGCAGCCTCGTCGAGGCCATGGGCAGCGTGGTGAAGGGCGAGGCCCACCGCCGCGCCTCGCGCGACCTCACCGGCGCGCCCGTGGTCCTTGAGCAGGGCGGGCGCGGCCTGCCGTTCCTGGCGCGCGCCGGCGAGATCGTCGGGCTCGCGGGGCTGGCGGGCCATGGCCAGACCGACATGCTGATGGCGCTGCATGCGGCGGGAAGCGGCGCCTGGCTGCCCGCGCGCGATCCCGCCGTCACCTTCGTCGCCGGCGACCGCCGGCTCAATGGCGTGTTCGAATTGTGGAGCATCCTGCGCAATCTTTCGATCGCCTCGCTCGGTGACATGACGCGCAGCGGCCTGGTGCGAACCGGCGAGGAGGACGCGCGCGGGGCCGAATGGCAGAGGCGCATCGAGATCCGCACGCCGGACATGGGCAACCGCATCCTGTCGCTTTCCGGCGGCAACCAGCAGAAGGTGCTGTTCGCCCGGGCGCTGGCGACCCGCGCGCCGGTGGTGCTGATGGACGACCCGATGCGCGGCGTCGATGTCGGCACCAAGCAGGAGGTCTACGAGATCGTGCGCCAGGAGGCCGCGACCGGCCGCACCTTCGTCTGGTATTCGACGGAGATGGAGGAGGTCTGCCTCTGCGACCGCGTCTACGTCTTTCGCGAGGGCCGGATCGTCGCCGAGCTTTCCGGCGATGCCGTCGGCGAAGCCAACATCCTCGCCGCCTCCTTCGAGGGAGCGGCCGCATGAGGATGTCCAACGACGCCGTGCGCCTCCTCATCCCGGCGCTCTCCTTGACCGTCCTGCTCGCCGCCGTCTTCTGGCTGCAGCCGCGGGCGATGAGCTATGTCGGTCTCAACCTCCTCTTCAACCTCGCCGTTCCGATCGCGCTCGCCACGATCGCGCAGATGCTGGTCATGGCGGTCAACGATCTCGATCTCTCCATGGGCGCCTTCGTCAGCTTCGTCGCCTGCGTGACCGCGACCTTCCTGCGCGACGCGCCGCTCGTCGGCGGGCTCATCCTCCTCGGAGCGATCGGCGTCTATGCGCTGCTCGGCGTCGTCATCCACCTGCGCAACCTGCCGTCGATCGTCGTCACGCTCGGCATGAGCTTCGTCTGGGCGGGTCTCGCCGTGCTGCTCCTGCCCGCGCCGGGCGGGCAGGCGCCGGACTGGGCGCGGGCGCTGATGACGATGAAGCCGCCGGTCGTGCCGATGGCGATCGTCGCCAGCATCGTCATCGCGGCCATCGCCCATCTTGTCGTCATGCGCTCCTCGCTCGGCGTGCTCATGCGTGGCGTCGGCGGCAACCAGCGCTCCGTCGAGCGCGCCGGCTGGTCGGTGATCCTTGCGCGCGCGGCCGCCTATGGGCTCGCCGGCCTCTTCGCGGTGCTCGCCGGCATCGCGCTCGTCGGGCTCACCACCTCGGCGGACGCCAATATCGCGCTGCGCTATACGCTGCTGTCGATCGCCGGCGTCATTCTCGGCGGCGGGGAGTTCATCGGCGGCCGCGTCTCGCCGATCGGCGCCGTCATCGGCGCGCTGACGCTGACGCTTGCCGGCTCGTTCCTCTCGTTCCTGCGCATCTCGCCCGACTGGCAGATCGGCGCGCAGGGCGCGATCCTCATCACCGTGCTGGCGCTTCGCCTCGTCCTCAACCGCATCGAGAACCGGGAGAGGCGGCGATGACCCTTTTCCGGCACCTTGCGCAGAAGAGCTGGATCTGGTCGTGGATCGCCGCCGTGATCGTCTGGCTCGCGACGATCTCCGTGACGGGCGGCGCGAGCGCGATCGGCCTCACGCAGGCCGCGCTCACCTTCGCCGCCTTCTCCATCATCGTCGGCATCGGCCAGATGTTCGTCATCACGCTCGGGCCGGGCAATATCGACCTCTCCGTGCCCGCCACCATGACGCTCGCCGGCACGGTGGCGCTGAAGCTGATGAATGTGGAGAACGGCATGATCCTGCCGGGCCTTGTCGTCGCGATCCTCATCGGCGTCGCCGTCGGCATCGGTAACTACGCCCTCATCAAGACGCTGCGCATCCCGCCCATCATCGCGACGCTGTCGATGAGCTTCATCGTGCAGTCGACGGCGATCTGGACGAACCGGGGCCTGCGCATCAAGCCGCCGCCCTTCCTGGCCGACTTCACGACGGCCAGCACCTTCGGCGTGCCCAATGTGGCGCTGATCGCCCTCGTGCTGTCGCTCGTCGCCTGGCTGCTCCTCGAAAAGACGCTTTACGGCCGCTGGATCTCCGCGATCGGCCAGAGCATGCCGGCGGCGCGGATGGCCGGCATTCCCGTCGATGGCGCGCGCTTCGTCACCTATGTCTTCTGTGCGGTGCTCGCCGCGCTCGCCGGCTACCTGCTCGCCTGCTTTTCCGGCGGCGCGGCGCTGAACATGGGCTCGGAATATCTCCTGATGTCGATCGCCGTCGTGGTCATCGGCGGCACGGCGGTGGCGGGCGGGGATTCCAACGTGCCGGGCGTCTGGGGCGCCTCGCTCTTCATGTTCCTCGTCGTCTCCATGCTCAATACCTACGGTCTCGGCGCGGGCGTGCGCCTCATCATGACCGGCCTCATCATCATCAGCGTCATCATGCTTGCGGGCGGCCGCCGACCCGGCGCCCGGTAATCCAGGAACACCAGCCATGGCCTCCGAATCCCCCTATGAAATCCACGACCCGCGCTTCCTCCACCTGATCGTCGGCAGCGCGCGGCTCGAGGAGCTCCATACCGGCTGCCGCTGGGCGGAGGGGCCGGTCTGGTTCAGCGACGCCAACCAGCTCCTGTGGAGCGACATTCCCAACCAGCGCATCCTGCGCTGGACGCCGGACGGCGGCGTTTCCGTCTACCGCCAGCCCTCCAATTTCGCCAACGGCCACACCCGCGACCGGCAGGGCCGCCTCGTCTCCTGCGAGCACGGTCTGCGCCGCGTCACGCGCACGGAGATCGACGGCTCGATCACGGTTCTCGCCGAAAGCCATGCGGGAAAACGCCTCAACTCGCCCAACGACGTCGTGGTGAGATCGGACGGCTCCGTCTGGTTCACCGATCCGACCTACGGCATCCTGTCCGATTACGAGGGCTACCGGGCCGAACCGGAGCAGGCGGCGCGCAACGTCTATCGCCTCGACCCCGAGACCGGCGCGATCGAGGCCGTCATCGGCGATTTCGCCCAGCCCAACGGCCTTGCCTTCTCGCCGGACGAGCGCACGCTCTATGTCGCCGATTCCGCCGCCAGCCACGATCCGGCCTTGCCGCGCCATATCCGCGCCTTCGATGTCGCCGACGGCCGCCGCCTTCAGAACGGCCGCGTCTTCTGCCATATCGACACCGGCATCCCGGACGGCATCCGCACGGATGTTTCCGGCAATCTCTGGTCCAGCGCCGGCGACGGGGTGCATTGCTTCGACCCGGCGGGAACGCTGATCGGCAAGATCCGCGTGCCCCAGACCGTCGCCAACCTCACCTTCGGCGGCCCTCGGCGCAACCGCCTCTTCATCACCGCCACGGCCTCGCTCTATTCCATATACCTCGCCATATCGGGCAGCCAGCGGCCCTGAAGGGGTTTTGCGGCCGCACGCCGTCTGCCGCCCGGGCGGCGGAGGGGGCAGGGTCCATCACGCCGGTTGCATTCGGAGGGCGGATGCATCAAAGCTAGGCGGCCAGGCGGGACCACCACGCCTCTGTTGGGAAGAGCAGCATGGAGCAATCCGCCCTCATCGACATCGGCCTGCCGATCGCCGTGTTCATCATCATGGCCGGCATCGGCATGACGCTCGCGCCCGTCGACTTCCAGCGCGTGGTCACGCAGCCGAAGGCCCTCGTCTGGGGCATCGTCGCCGCGCTCGTGCTGATGCCGCTGGTGGCCCTGCTGCTCGCCATGCTCATGGGCCTGCCGCCGGAAATCGCGGTCGGCCTCGTCGTCGTCGCCGCCTGCCCGATCGGCACCACGTCCAGCCTGTTTTCCTATCTCGCGAGGGGGGACCTGGCCTTGTCGATCGCGTTGAGCGCCGTCGGCAGCCTGGTCGCGATCGTGACGCTGCCGCTTTTCGCCAATTTCGCGATCGAACGCCTGAGCGATGGCGATGCCCGCGTCTACCTTCCCGTGTTGCGCACGATCGGGGTGATGATCGCGATCATCCTGTTCCCGGTGATCGTCGGCATGGGCATCCGGCGGAAGGCCCCCGGCTTCGCCGCGCGCGCCGAAAGGCTGGTCGGCGCATTCGGCCTCCTGGTGCTGGTGGCCCTGATCGTCGGCATCGGCATTTCGGTGTATGAACGGTGGGTGGAGATCCTCGTCAGCGCGGGGCCGGCCGTCGTCGCCCTGGTCGTCTGCGCCGTGGCGCTCGGTCTGCTGGGGTCGCGCGCACTCGGCCTCTCGGCTGCCGAGGCCGTCACGGTGACCCTTTCGATCAGCATTCGAAACGCGGCGATCGGCATGGTCCTCGCGATCACGATGATGCATTCGCCGGAGATCGCCGTGCCGCCCGCGCTGTTCGGCCTGTTGATGTATGCGACCGGCTTCAGCCTCGTTGCCTATGGCCGCATGACCATAAAGGCGCCGGCCTGACGGGTGGGCGCTGCGCCCCGGGCACCGGACGGGGCGGCCGCGCATCAAGTCCAGCAATACGGGCTGTTCTCAGGGCGAAAAGCAAGTTTTTCCATTTTATTGCTGCGTTGACAGGATATTCGGCAAGATCGATAATATAGAGGGGCGTGTCGTCGGCAGGCGATGCCATTGGAACGGGGTGGAAGATGGCGACCATACAGCAGTATTCCGAGGATACGCAGGGCGATACCTATGACGGATCAAGCTATCCGGTCTTCAAGATCGGAAGTGATGTCATCGGCCGATACAAGGGAAATATCGACGAATATCTTGGAAATGACAGCGCCGACTATTTTGTTCTTGATCTCGATGCGTCGGGATTGAAGGCAGGCGACAAGCTTCTTGTTTCCTATATTTTCTCGGAAGGGGTCCGTTTGTCGCTCCGTTGGGGCGGATATACCTACGATTATCTGAACAAGTTCGGACCGAATTACAAGATCGAGTTCCTGCACAATGAGAAGACGAGCGGCACCCTGACCATACCGGAAGGCGTCGATGTCATTTCCTTCCAAGTCTACAGCTACAGCGAGACCCGCGGCAGGTATCAGGTCGATATGGTGCACCATGGCGAATCCGAGACAGGCCTGAGCTTCAAGGGCGTCGGGAGCCGTCCGGAGCTCTTCAAGGTCTCCGGTGCGACCCAGCCCGTCGAGGTCGTGGCCGGCGCCGGCAATGACTTCATCTGGACCGGCATACACGCGGATCTGATCGTCTGCGGGCCGGGCCGCGACATCGCGGTCGGTCTCGACGGCAACGACGTCATCTTCGGCTACGACAAGTCGGACATTTCCGGCTTGAAGGGCAATGGCGAGGTGCGCACCTCCGGTCCCGGTGCGAAGGACGGGGCCGACCAGTTGCTGGGCGGGCGCGGCAACGACAAGATGTATGGCGGGGCCGGCGGCGACTACATGCATGGCGAGTGGGACGATGACAGTCTCTATGGCCAGGACGGCAATGACCTCATGTATGGCGGGTATGGTCGCGACACGATGAGTGGCGGCAATGGCAACGACCTCATGTATGGCGGCTCTGAAGCCAAGCCGCGCGGAGACTGGTTCGGCAAGGCCCTGACGCTCACCTGGGACGGAACGACGGGCAAGACGATGAAGCCGCAGACCTGGTCCATCGCGGGCGAAGCGCAGGCCGACGACAAGAGCAATGACCACATGTCGGGCGGCAACGGCAACGATCGCATGTGGGGCCAGGGCGGCAATGACAAGCTTTATGGCGGGCTGGGCAAGGATTTCCTGTCCGGCGGCAGCGGGAAGGACAGTTTCGTGTTCGACACGAAACTCGGCTCCATCAACATAGACACGATCGACGACTTCTCGGTGAAGGATGACACGATCCTTCTGGATAGAACGATCTTCACCAAGGTCGGAAAGGTCGGCGATTTGGCTTCCGGCGCCTTTTACATCGGCACGAAGGCGCATGATGCTTCCGATCGCATCATCTACGACAAGGCGAGCGGGAAGGTATGGTACGATGCCGACGGCAGCGGCGGCGGCAAGGCCATCCAGTTCGCGCTTCTCGACAAGGGCCTCGCCTTGACCGCCTCGGACTTCGACATCATTTCCTGATGCCGGCGGGCGACGGATCGCCCTTGGGCCAGCCGAGGCATTTCCAGCCGGAGCGACAGGGCTTCGGCGCCGGACGGCCGTTTAGAACACTCCCCCGGAGCATGCCGTGCAATGGCGTTCAGCGCTTTGCGATCGGAAGAGGCGTGCGATCAAGGACGCGAAAGCGCAAAGCGCGCGGCTGAGAGCGCGCGAAGCTCTTGCCGTCCTTGGCGGCATGGCCGGGCAGGAGGGTGCGTTCCCCTTCGGCCGGGCCTCGCTCGGCGCCGTCCTTCATGATGCGCGGCAATAGCCACGATGCACCGCACGACCGGCCTTTCCGGCTGGCGGCGGCGCGCGCCGCGACGCTCACCCCCATGATCGAAAGGCTGTTGCGGCGGACATGCCGGGCAATGCGCCCCTTGCGCAAAAAACTGTTGCACGCCGGCCGGTTTTCTATATCTTATAACTTATAAGTTAGAAAACAGCGGGAGCAGATCCTTGTCAGTGCGACAGACTCCAGGCGGCCACCTTTCGGTGGCGCGCGACGATGACCTATTGTCCGGCGAACAGCTTGCCTTCCTTGAGGAGCGCGCGCGCTTCGTCAGGCTCGAGACGCTTCGGCTGATCTCGATCGCCAAGGTGGGCCACTACACCTCCGTCTTCTCCTGCGCGGAGATCTTCGCGGCGCTCTATTACGATGTGATGCGGCTTCGAAGGGGCGAGCCTGCCTGGGTCGACCGGGACCGCTTCCTGATGGGCAAGGGCCATGCGGCCGTCGGCCTCTTCCCCATTCTCGCCGATCTCGGCTTCTTCGATCCCGCATGGCTTGAAAGCTATACGCGGCTCGGCAGCCCGCTCGGCGACCATCCCGACATGACCAAGGTCCCCGGCGTCGATTTCAGCTCCGGCTCCATCGGCCATGCCCTGTCGAACGGCGTCGGCATGCTGCTCGGCGCCCGCTTCCAAAAGCGCGATTTCAATGCCTTCGTCCTTCTCGGCGACGGGGAGATGCAGGAAGGCCAGGTCTGGGAAGCCGCCCTGTCCGCCGCCGCGCACGATCTCTCCAACCTCGTCGCCATCGTCGATCGCAATGGCTACCAGCTCGACGGCAAGGTCGACGACGTCATGGCGATCGAACCGCTCGACGAGAAATGGCGCGCCTTCGGCTGGGAGGTCCACACCGTCGACGGCCACGATCTTGCGGCGCTGACGACGCTGCTGCGCAGGGTCAAGGCCGATCGCACGCGCGAAAAGCCCTGCTGCATCATCGCCCGCACGGTGAAGGGCAAGGGCATCGACTACATGGAAACCGAGCCCGGCTGGCATCTCGGCTATCTCGGCGCGGAAGACGAGGCCAGGGCCCGCGAAACGATCCTGAACACGGTGATCTCCCAATGACCCAGCTGCTTTCCAAGGACTCGTGGCAGTACCGCGAGATCAACCGCCGTGCGCCCTCGCTCCCCACGCTGTCGAATGCGCTCATCGCCCTTGCCGAGGCCGGCCACCCCGTCATGGCGGGCACGGCGGACCTGCAATATTCCAACGGCCTTTCCGGCTTCGCCCAGCGCTATCCCGAGCGCTTCGTGCAGTTCGGCATTTCCGAGCAGAACATGGTCTCGGCCGCCGCCGGCATGGCGACGACGGGCGTCATTCCCTATGTGGCGACCTTCGCCTCGTTCCTGGCGCTGCTGTGCTGCGAGCAGATCCGCATGGATGTCGCCTATTGCAGGCAGCCGGTCCGCCTGATCGGGCACCACACCGGCATTTCGCTGGGCTTCTACGGAACCTCCCATCACGCGACCGAAGACATCGCCATCATGCGCAGCATCGCCAACCTCGCCGTCGTGTCGACGGCGGACGGGCCGGCGCTCGATGCGGCCCTCAGGGCGACCGTCGACTATCCGCTTCCGATCTATTTCCGCATCCACCGCGGCCATGATCCGGTCGTCTACGAGAACGGCGTCCCCTTCGAACTCGGCAAGGCGATCGTGCACGGCATCGGCAGGGACATCACCATCATCGCCGCGGGCTATCCCGTGCATGGCGCCAGGCGTGCGATGGAGGAGTTGAACGCCGCCGGCCATTCCGTCGGCCTGATCGACATGCATTCGATCAAGCCGCTCGACGAGGAGGCGATCATCGAGGCCTCGGCCCGCTCGAAGGTCATCCTGACAGTCGAGGAGCACACCATTCTCGGTGGCCTCGGCGGTGCCGTTGCGGAAGTGCTGGCCGAAAAGGGCCGGGGCGCCCGTCTCGTCCGGCACGGCATCCGCGACGAATACAGCCTGATCGCGCCCCCCACCCATCTCTACAGGCATTACCGCCTGGACGGCGACGGCATAAGGGCCGTGGCGCTCGAAAGCCTTGCGTAAGGAGAATGCCGATGTCGACGAACAACGAAACGATCGCCGCGCGCGCCGAATCCGTCATACCGGGCGGCCTGTTGAGCCCCAGCCGGCGCCTCGGCGCGCCGATCGCCTTCGCCCGGGCCGAGGGGGCCTATCTCTACGATGCGGATGGCAACCGCTACACCGATTATCACTGCGCCTTCGGCGCCAATGTCCTCGGCCACCGCCCGCCTGCCGTCGCCGCCGCGATCGCCGAGACGGCCGAAAACCTCGACCTGATCGGCGCCGGCGTGCTGGAGCTGGAGGTCGAGGTGGCCGAGCTGCTGGTGAACGCGATCCCCTGCGCCGAACAGGTGGCGTTCTGCAGCAGCGGCTCGGAGGCGACCTACCATGCCCTGCGTCTCGCCCGGGCCTATACGGGGCGCAAGCAGATCATCAAGTTCCAGGGCGGCTATCACGGCTGGCACGATTATGTCGCCATGAACGGCCAGTCGAGCCGCCAGATGATCGGTTCCTACGACCCGATGTCCGACGGCATGCTGTTCGATGCCGCCCGCCACACCGCCATCCTGCCCTACAACGACGCCGGCGCCGTCGAGGATTACATCCGCAAAAACCCCGGCGAGGTCGCGGCGATCATCGTCGAGCCGATCGCGCACAATATGGGCGCGGTCATTGCCGAGAAGCAGTTTCTCGCCGACCTGCGCCGCATCACCTCCGAGCACGGTGTCGTCCTCATCTTCGACGAGGTGATCACCGGTTTCCGCCACGCGCTCGGCGGCTACCAGTCGATCGTCGGCGTCACGCCCGATCTTGCCACCTTCGGCAAGGCCGCGACGAGCGGATATCCGATCGGCATCCTCGCCGGCCGGCGCGAGATCATGGAGCGGGTGGGCCGCACGGGCGAGGGCGCCGTCTTCATGGGCGGCACGTTCAACGGCACGCCCGCCTCCATGGCGGCCGTCAAGGCGACGATCGGGGAGCTTGCCAGACCGGGCGTCTACGAGCGGCTGTTCGAGCTCGGCGCGTATCTGCGCGGCGAGATCGACGGCATCATCGCGCGGCACGGTCTGAAGGCGCAGGCCGCCGGCTTCGGCTCGGTCTGGCTCGTCTATTTCTTCGACGGCGCGTTCCGCGACTACACGGACCTCCTGCGCAACGACAACGATCTCGACATGCGCTTCCGCCGCGCGCTGATCGCCGGCCGGCAGGTCTTCCAGCCGCTCCAGCTCAAGCGCCTCTACCTCTCGCTGAGCCACGATCGCGCCGTCCTCGACGACACGCTCGAACTCATCGACACGACCATGGCGGGCCTCGCCCGTTCCGTCGCGGCCTGATCTTCCAACCTGCTCTCGAACATAAAAGGGGAACCCATGAGAACTCGGTTTTTTGCAATGATGGCGAGCGCCGCGCTCGTCGTTTCGTCTCCGGCGCTCGCGCGCGACCTGACCGTCGTCGGCTTCGGCGGCGCGACGCAGGACGTGATGCGCGAAACGCTCTTCAAGCCCTACCAGGACAAGGCCGGCACGCCGCTTCTGGAGGAATCCTATACGGGCGGCATCGCCAAGGTGAAGGCCATGGTCGAGACCGGCACGACGACCTGGGATGTCGTGCAGATGGACGAGAACGAGATGATCCTCGCCTGCGACCAGGGCCTGCTGGAACCCTTCGACTGGGCCAGCCTGCCGAACAGCGCCGACATCATCGCGCCTGCCAAATCCGATTGCGGCGTCGGCGCCTTCGTCTGGTCGAAGATCCTCGCCTATGACGGCGACAAGACGAGCGGCGTCACCTCCTGGGCGGATTTCTGGAATCTCGACAAGTGGCCGGGAAAACGCGGGCTGCGCAAGCAGGCGCGTATGACGCTCGAAATCGCCCTGCTCGCCGATGGTGCAAAGCCCGAAGAGCTCTACGACATCCTGGCGACCAGGGAAGGGCAGGACCGCGCCTTCGCCAAGCTCGACGAGATCAAGCCGAGCATCCAGTGGTGGGAAAGCGGCGCGCAGCCGATGGAATGGCTGGCCTCCGGCGAGGTGACCATGACCTCGGCCTATAACGGGCGCGTCATCGCCGCCAACCAGCAGGGCCGGCATTTCAGGATGTCCTGGACCCACCAGCTCTATGCGATGGACTTCTGGGCCATTCCGAAGGGCGGCAACAGGGACCAGGCCTTCGACATCGTCAACTTCATGACGAGCCCGGAGCCGCAGAAGGCCTTTGCCGAGAAGATGGTCTACGGCGTGACCAACGCCAAGGCGATGGACAGCATCGCCGCCGACATCAAGCCGCAGCTTCCGACGGCCGAGGAGAACATGGCGGGTGCGCTTGCCGTCAGCACGCCGTTCTGGGTGGATCACGAAGAGGAACTGCAGCAGCGCTTCAACCGCTGGGTCGCGCAATAAGGGAGGATGTCATGACGTATCGTAGGTTCTTCGGCGGGCTGGGCATGCTCGCCGTCCTGGCGGGTGCGCCCGCCGCCTTTGCCGATGCCGGCAGATTGACCGTCGTCGGGGCCGGCGGCGTGCTGCAGGATGCCGAGCGCAAGGCCTTCTTCGAGCCCTTCGCGGCGGCGTCCGGCGTGGTGCTGACGGAAGATTCCTATTCCGGGCAGATGGCCAAGGTGCGCGCCATGGTCGACAGCGGCAGCGTTTCCTGGGATGTCATGCAGGTGGAGCAGAACACCCTCCTGTCGGGCTGCGCCGAGGGCCTTTTCGAGGAACTCGACTGGAGCAGGATCGGCAAGCGGGAGGATTTCATTCCCGAAGCCTATAGCGATTGCGGCGTCGGCGCCTTCGTCTGGTCGATGGTGCCGAGCTACGACAAGGCGAAGCTCGCGGATGGGCCGAAGACCTGGGCCGACCTGTGGAATGTCGAGAAATGGCCCGGCAAGCGCGGGTTCCGCCAGACGGCCAAGATGACGCTCGAAATCGCGCTCCTCTCGGACGGCGTTGCCAAGGACGCGGTCTATGACGTGCTTGCCACGGACGAGGGCCAGGACCGCGCCTTCGCCAAGCTCGACGAGATCAAGTCATCGATCCTCTGGTGGACGACGGGCGCGGAATCCGTCGAGCGCCTTGCCGCCGGCGACGTCGTCGCCACGGCGACCTTCAACGGCCGCGTCGCTGCGGCCAACGCCTCCGGCAAGGACTTCGCCCTCATCTGGGACGGGCAGGTCTTCGGCATCGACTACTGGGGCATCGTGAAGGGCTCGCCCAACCGGGAGAATGCGGAGAAGTTCATCGCCTTCGCCTCGACCGAGAGCGCCCAGGCGGCCTTCCCGCAACATATCGCCTACGGCGTCACCAACCTTGCGGCCATCAGGGGCGTCAAGCCGGAGATCGCAAAGGATCTTCCGACCACCGAGGCGAACATGGCCGCGGCCGTGGCGCTCGACACGGAATTCTGGGCCGATCATGGCGAGGCGCTTGAGGCGAGATTTGCGACATGGCGCGCGCAATGACGTCGGATGTCCTCCTGCGGCCGCGCGCTGGCGCGGCCGACGGCCAGCAGGGGCGGGTTTCCGCCCTTGCCGCCGGCTTTCGCGCCGACAGGCGGCGGCAGACGATCGTCAGCCTCGTCCTGATCGGCCCTCTCGTCGCCTTCATCGTGTTTGCCTTCGTGCTGCCGCTCGGCACGATGCTGTTCCATGCCATCAACAATCCCGAGGTCCGCAATGCGCTGCCGATGACGCTCGCCTCGCTGGAGGGCTGGGACGGGGTCGACACGCCGCCCGATGCGGCCTTCGAGGCGCTGGCCGCCGACATCCGGGCGGGTGCCGATCCCAAGGTCCTGGCGGAGGCGGGCCGCCGGCTGAACTACGAGATCACCGGGTTCCGCAGCCTTCTTGCCAAGACGGTGCGAACGGTCCGCAAGGCGCCGGTGGAACCCGCCAGGGCGCAGTTGCTCGCCATCGACGGGAACTGGGACAACCCGGCCTACTGGCGGGTCATCCAGCGCAACGGCGCGCCGCTGACCGCCTTCTACCTGCTCTCGGCCGTCGACCTGCGCCCCGGGGAGAACGGCGGGGTGCAGATGGCGCCGCCGGAGGAGCGGCTGTTCCTCTCGACGCTGATGCGGACCTTGACGATCAGCGCGCTGGTCACGGTGATCTGCCTCTTCGTCGCCTATCCGGTCGCCAATGCCATCGTCGCCATCGGCGGGCGTTTCTCGGCGATCATGCTGGCCTGCGTGCTCCTGCCCTTCTGGACGTCGCTCCTTGTCAGGACGAGCGCCTGGATCGTCATCCTGCAGAAGGAGGGGGTGGTGAACCGCCTGCTTCAGGCGCTGAACATCACGGATGCGCCGCTCGAACTCGTGTTCAACCGGACCGGCCTCTACATCGCGATGGTGCATATCCTGCTGCCGTTCATGGTGCTGCCGCTGGTCAGCGTCATGAAGGGCATCTCGCCGTCCTATGTCAAAGCCTCCGCATCGCTCGGCGCGGGGCCTGTCACGACGTTTCTGAGGGTCTATCTGCCGCTCACCCTGCCGGGCGTCGGCGCGGGATGTCTGCTGACCTTCATCATCTCCGCCGGTTACTATGTCACGCCCACCCTCGTCGGCGGCGCGTCGGACCAGATGCTGAGCTACTTCGTGGCCTTCTATGCCAACACCACGATCAACTGGGGCATGTCCGCCGCGCTCGGCGTCCTGCTTCTGGCCTGCATCCTCGCGCTCTACGGGATCGTCGGGCGGATCGTCGGCATCGGCCGCATCGTTGGAATGGAGTGAGAGATGCCTGTTGCCTTGAGACGCGTGCAGATCGCCTTCTGCTGCCTCGCGATGGTCTTCCTGATCGGGCCGACGCTCGTCATCATCCCGATCTCCTTCAGCTCGGCCAACTTCCTGTCCTATCCGTTGCCGGGCTTTTCCCTGCAATGGTACGAGAAGATCCTGCAGCCGCAGCCCTGGATGTCGGCGCTCCTCAACAGCCTGATCATCGGCGTGGGCGCGACGCTGGTCTCCACGGTGCTGGGCACGCTGGCGGCGCTCGGCATGTCGCGCGGCCGGCTTCCGGCCCGCTCGATGATCCTCGCGGTGGTGATCTCGCCGATGATCGTGCCCGTCGTCATCAGCGGCGTCGGCATGTATTTCTTCTTCGCCAGGCTGGGGCTCGTCGCGTCCTTCCTGGGCCTCGTTCTCGCCCATGCGGTCCTGGCGGTGCCCTTCGTGCTGATCACGGTCACCGCCACGTTGAAGAATTTCGACATGAACCTCGTGCGGGCGGCGGCGAGCCTCGGCGCGAGCCCGTTCCATGCCTTCCGCACGGTGACGCTGCCGCTCATCGCGCCGGGCGTCATCTCGGGCGCGCTCTTCGCCTTCGTCTTCTCGTTCGACGAGGTCGTGGTCGCGCTTTTCATCAGCGGGCCGGGCCAGCGCACGCTGCCGCGTCAGATGTTCGACGGCCTCCGGGACAATATCGATCCGTCGATCCTGGCGATGTCGACATTGCTCGTGATCATCTCCATCGTCCTGATGGGGGGCGGTGCCCTGGCGCAGAAGCGCGCGGCGGCGAACCGTTCGATTGCCAATCTGTAGGGGTGAAACCATGATCATCGTGACAGGTGCCACGCACGGGATAGGGCGGGCCTGCGTGGAGAAGCTTGCAGCGGCCGGCGCCCGGGTGGTGGCGACGGGCCGCGATGCGGCGGCGGGCAGGGCGCTCGAAGAGATCGGTCCCGGCGTCACCTTCGTGCCCGGCGATGTCGGCCGCGAGGAGGACTGCCGGCGCGTCGTCGACCGCGCGCTCGATCTTGGCGGGGGCCGGCTTGCGGGTCTCGTCAACAATGCCGGCATGTCGAAGCGCATTTCCTTCGCCGCCGCCACGCAGGACGATTGGGACGAGGTGCTGGCGGTCAATGCACGCAGCACGTTCCTCTTCATCCGCCACGCGCTGGAAGGCCTGCGGCGCGGCCGGGGATCGGTCGTCAACATCGCCAGCATCGCCGGAAAGACCGGCGAGGAGGGGCTTGCCGTCTATTGCGCCTCGAAGGCCGCGGTCATCGGCCTGACGCAGGCGCTGGCGCTGGAGTTCGGCGAGGAGGTGCGCTTCAATGCGGTCTGCCCCGGCCAGATCGGAACGCGTATGATGGACAGGATCATGAGCGATGCCCTGCGCAGGAAGCAGCTCGAACTGCGCATCCCCGCCAACCGCTTCGGCGCCCCGCAGGAGGTGGCGGATGTCGTCGCCTGGCTGCTGTCGGATCAGTCGACCTATGTCAACGGCACGGTCGTGACCGTGGACGGCGGGGAAACCGCCGGCCTGCGCACCCCGCGCATCGCGCAGGTCTAGGATCAATCCGGCGCCGGGTTCACGCGGCGCCGCGTTCCTCGAAATAGCGCAGGAGACTGGGCGAGGCCCGCTGGATGTCGTTCTCGATGGCCTGGCGGGCCTTCTTCTTGTCGCCGGCCCTGAGGGCCTCGATGAGGTGCACGTGCTCCTCCGCACCGGTATAGTTGTGCGGGATTTCCCGGTAGTAGACGTTGAGGATCGGCCCCATCGAGACCCACATGCTCTCGATCTGGCCGACCAGCATCGGCATGCGCGACAGGCGGTAGACGCCGAAATGGAAGGCCCGGTTGGAGGAGCGCGCCGCCTCCAGGTTGCCGGCCTTCTCGTTCTTCACGAAGGCGGCGTGGAAGGCTTCGAGCTGCGCGAGATCGGCGGCGGTCACATGGTCGGCGGCGTGTTCCGCCGCCAGCCCCTCGAGCGCCATGCGGATCAGCTTGATCTGGATGTAGCGGGCGCGGCTGAGATCCGGCACCGTGACGAACCTGCCGGAGCGCAGTTCCAGCGCCTGCTCGCTGACGAGCCGCAGGCAGGCCTCGCGCACCGGCGTGACGCTGGTGCCGAGCTGCTCTGCCAGGTCCTGCATGAGGAGGCGGTCGCCCGGCGCGAAATTGCCGACGATGAGGCCTTCCCGCACCTTGGTGTAGATCCGGGCGGACAGGCTGCCCACCTCGCCGGGCTGCATCTCCATAACGCTCATGGGCATTCTCCTCGTCTTTATCGCAGCTCTAGCTGAAATGCCCGGAGCCGCCAATCGCTTATATCTTATCGCTCGCCATGGGCGGGGCGTTGCAAAAAGTTTCCCGCCCTCGGCGAAATTCGCTTGCATGCGCTTTCTGATAACTTATAACTTATAAAATAGCAAACACGGTTCCGGAGGCTACCTTGCATAACTCGCTGCGGGCGCGCGACATGGCGTACCACTTCCATTCCCAGACCAATCCGCGCCGGCACGAGGCCGAGGGTCCGTTGGTGATCACGGCGGGGGAGGGCTGCTATGTCGTCGACGAGATGGGAAACCGCTATCTCGAAGGTATGGGAGGCCTCTGGTGCGCCTCGCTCGGCTTCCGCAGCGAGCGCCTTGCGGATGTGGCGGCAGGCCAGATGCGCAGGCTCGCCACCTACCACACCTTCAATCACCGCTCGAACGACCCGACCGTGGAACTCGTCGAGCAGATCGCGACGCTTTCCCCCATCCCGGGCAGCAAGGTCTTCCTCGTGAATTCGGGCTCGGAAGCCAACGACACGATGATCAAGCTCGCCTGGTACTACAATGTCGCGCGCGGCAAGCCCGGCAAGCGCAAGATCATCAGCCGCAAGGGCGCCTTTCACGGCAGCACCGTCATGGGGGCGGCCCTCGGCGGGCTGCCGCACATGCATGAGAGCTTCAACATGCCCGGCCTCAACGTGATCTATACGGAAAAGCCGCACTATTACCGCAACGCCCTGCCGGACGAGAGCGAGGAGGCTTATTGCGCCCGGCTGATCGCCGCGCTGGAAGCCCTGATCGAAGCGGAAGGGCCGGAAACCATCGCCGCGATGATCGCCGAGCCGATCATGGGGGCGGGCGGCGTCGTCCCGCCGCCGGCGGGCTATTTCCCGGCGCTGCGGCAGCTTCTGACGAAGCACGACATCTTGCTTCTTTCGGACGAGGTCGTCTCCGGCTTCGGGCGAACCGGAAAGTGGTTCGGGTCCGAGGCCTGCGGCTTCGTTCCGGACATGATGTCGGTCGCCAAGGGCCTGTCCTCGGGCTACCTGCCCATCGCCGCGGCGGTGATCGGCGATCCCATCTACCAGGCGATTGCCGACGAGGCCGACCGCATCGGGGTCTTCGGCCACGGCTTCACCTATTCCGGCCATCCGGTCACCGCCGCGGTGGCGGCCGATGTGCTGCGCATCTACCGGGAAATGGACGCCCCCGGCCGGGCCGCCGACCTCGGCCGCCGGCTGTTCGCCGCGCTCGACGCGCGCATCGCGGGCCATGTCCTCGTCGGCGAGGTCAGGGGGACCGGCTTCCTTGCCGGCATCGAGCTCGTGGCCGACAAGGCCAGCCGCGCGCCCTTCGATCCCGCCTTGAAGGTCGGCGCGCTTGTCGAGCAGCGCTGCCGGGCGCATGGCGTCATGATCCGCAACATGGGCGACGTCATCTCCCTATGCCCGCCCTTCGTCATGACGCCGGAGGAGGTCGACCAGCTCGTCGACGGCATAGCGGCGGCGCTCGACGATGCCGCCGACCGGCTTGCAGCGTGAGGGCGTGACGATGGACGATTTTGGCGATCTGGACCTCGCGGCGCAGGCGGATCTCGTGAAATCGGGGCAGGTGACGGCGGGGGAGCTGGTCGAGGCGGCCATCCGGCGCGCCGAACAGGTGAACCCCGCGATCAACGCGATCATCGCACCGCTCCATGACGAGGCGCGCGCGGAAGCCGCGCATGCGGGCAGGGACAGCCTTTTCGCCGGGGCGCCCTTCCTGGTGAAGGACCTCTATTGCCACATGAAGGGCGTGCCGACCACCGGCGCATCCCGGCTGACCCGGAATTTCGTGCCCGCCCGGGACAGCGAACTGATGCGCCGCTACCGCGCGGCCGGCCTCAGCACGTTCGGCAAGACCAACCTGTGCGAATTCGGCACGCTGGGCACCACCGAGCCGAAGCTGTTCGGCCCGACGCGCAATCCCTGGAACGTCGCGCGGTCGAGCGGCGGTTCGAGCGGCGGCGCCGGCGCGGCGGTGGCGGCGGGCATCGTGCCGGCGGCGCATGGCGGCGACGGTGCGGGCTCCATCCGCATTCCCGCATCCTGCTGCGGCGTCTTCGGGCTGAAACCCTCCCGCGGGCGCATCACGCTGGGGCCGGATCTCGGCGACAGCACGGGCGGGATCGTGAACGAACATGTCCTGTCCCGCAGCGTGCGCGACAGCGCCGCCCTCCTCGACGCGACACAGGGCCCGATGCCCGGCGATCCCTACACCGCGCCGTCTCCTTCGGGCTGTTATGCGGATGCGATCCGGACGAAACCGCGCCGCCTGCGCATCGGCCTCACCACGGCCTCCCTGCTCGGCACGACGGTCGATCCCGACTGCGTGGCGGCGGCGATCGACACGGCGCGCCTGTGCGAAAGCCTCGGCCACGAGGTCGTGGACTGCGCGCCGTCGATCGACGGGGAAACCTACCGCACCCTCTACAAGCGGTTCTGGGCGATGACGGCGACGCGCGCGATCACAGCGCTGGCGCGAAGCCGCGGCGAGGACCCGTCCGCGCTCGTGGCCGAGGTGGAGAGCTTCAATCAGTATCTCTACGGCGTCGGCTCGCGGATTTCGGCCGCCGACTATCTCGTCGATCTCAACTGGTTCCACATGACGGGCAGGACGCTGGCGACTTTCCTGCTCGACGTCGATGTCTGGCTGACCCCGACGCTCGGCACGCCGCCGCCCGAACTCGGCCATTTCGATGCCGACAGGCATGGCGGCGAGGCGGTCATGGAGCGCTTCCTCGAATTTCTGGCCTTCACGACCTTCGCGAACATGGCGGGCCTGCCGGCAATGAGCGTGCCGCTCTCCTGGACGGCCGACGGCCTGCCCGTCGGCACGCAGTTCACCGGCCGGTTCGGCGACGAGGCGACATTGCTCCAGCTCGCGGCGCAACTGGAAGAGGCGCGCCCCTGGGCGCAGCGCCGTCCCGCGGTCCACGCGGCCGCATGACAGATAAAAGGGGAACCGGAATGTCATCCTCCAACTACGTCGAATTCCTCAACATCGACAAGAGCTACGACGGTCGCAACCTCGTGGTCGACGATCTCAACCTCACCATCGCGAAGGGCGAGTTCCTGACCATGCTCGGGCCGTCCGGCTCGGGAAAGACGACCAGCCTGATGATGCTGGCAGGTTTCGAGGCACCGAGTTCCGGCAGCATCCGGATCGACGGGCGATCGCTGGACGCCGTGCCGCCGCATCGACGGAACATCGGCATGGTCTTCCAGAACTATGCGCTCTTTCCCCACCTCACGGTCGCCGAAAACCTCGACTACCCCTTGCGGGTGCGCAAGATCGCGAAGGGGGAGCGGGCCCGCCGCGTTCGAAAGGCGCTGGACATGGTCCAGATGGGGGCGATGGGCGAGCGAAAGCCCGCCCAGCTCTCGGGCGGGCAGCAGCAGCGCATCGCGCTCGCCCGCGCCATCATCTTCGAGCCGGATGTGGTGCTGATGGACGAACCGCTCGGCGCGCTCGACAAGAACCTGCGCGAACATCTCCAGCTCGAGATCAAGCACCTCCACGAGCGCCTCGGCATCACCGTCGTCTATGTCACGCACGACCAGTCCGAGGCGCTGACCATGTCCGACCGCGTCGCCGTGTTCAATGCCGGCAGGATCGAGCAGCTTGCCTCGCCGAGCGAGCTCTACGAGCGTCCCGCGACCGCCTTCGTCGCCGGCTTCATCGGCGAGAACAACCGGTTCACCGGTCGGATCGTCAGCGGCGACGGGGATGAATACGGCGTGCGCACGGAGGACGGGCAGCTCATCAGCGTCTCCAGCAGCGCGGCCTTCTCGAAGGGCCAGCCCGTCATCGTCTCCCTGCGCCCGGAACGGCTCTATCTCGACCGGGCCGCGGCCTGCAGCAACCGCGTCTCCGGGACTGTCGACGAGGTCATCTATCTCGGGGACCATCGCCGGGTCCATGTCCGCTTCGGGGACAATGCGACGCTCGTCGCCAAGATCCCCAATGCCGGCATGGGCATCGATATCGCGCCCGCGCAGGCCATTTCGCTCGGCTGGAACAGCCGCGACGCCGTGCTGATCCCCGTCTGACATGAAGGCGGTCTATTCCGATAGGCACCGGCTGCACAGCCCCGGCGCCGTCGTCGAAGGCGGCGTTGCCCGGCCGAGCCGGGACGTGCCCGAACGCCTCGACGCGCTGCTGCGGGCGGTGCGGCGCGCCGGGCTTGCGGTCGTCGACGCCGTCGATCACGGCATGACGCCGCTGGCGGCCGTCCATACGGACCGCTATCTCGACTTCCTCGCCGCATCGCAAGGCGCTGGACACGGGCCGCTCGCGCCCGCCGTCTTCGAAACCCGTCCCGATGCCTACCGGCCGGACTGGTCGCCGATCGCCAAAGCGGGGTATCATCTGCGCGACCAGCTCACCCCCGTTGGCGCGGGCACATGGCAGGCCGCGTACTGGGCGGCGCAGGTGGCCCTCACCGCCGCCGCGCTCATCCGGGAGGGGGAGCGGCGGGCCTATGCCCTCTGCCGGCCGTCGGGCCATCATGCCGGCCGCGATTTCGGCGGCGGCGCGACCTATCTGAACAATGCCGCCATAGCCGCACGGGCGCTTGCCTCGTCTTTCGGGCGGACAAGCCTCATCGATGTCGACGTCCACCACGGCAACGGCACGCAGGATATATTCTGGGAGGACCCGCACACCTTCTTCGCCTCCCTGCACAGGAGCCCTGCCGGCTACTATCCGCACCTCACCGGCTTTGCCGACGAGACGGGAGGGCGATCCGCCCCGGGCCGCACGCTGAACCATCCCCTTGCGGAGGGCACGGGCGATGCGGCCTATCTCACCGCGTTCAGGACATGCCTCGACGCCGCGCTCGCCCATCGGCCCGCGGTCCTGATCGTTTCCCTCGGCTTCGACGCCCTGGCAAGCGACCCGGCCCAGGGCCTTCAATTGACCGCCGCGGCCTTCGGGACGATGGGCGACATGCTCGGGCGGCTTAATCTGCCGGTCCTGTTGATCCAGGAGGGCGGATACGATCTGGCGAACCTCGAACAGGCAGCCACCCGGTTCCTGTCGGCTTTCCGGCAGCACGGCGCGGCCGGGGACGGCGGCGCCTGCTGAGGCCGGCTACGACCAGCGCGCGAAGGATACCGACGTGGCCTTCCGTTGGGTCTGCACGCGTGTCTCGGCAGGCCTGACGGAGGTCGACACGGAGGCGGGGCGCGCCTTCTGCGCCGCGGGTCCCCCGGCGAGATCATCGAGGAACGTGTTGCACCAGGTGAAGACGTCGTTGGCGCGCAGCGTCTTCATCATGGCCTTCCAGCGCTCCCGGCGCTCCTCGACGGGCATGGCGAGGCTGCGGGCCATGGCGTCCGCGGTGCCCTCGACGTCGTAGGGATTGACGAGCACGGCCTCCTTCAGCTCCTGCGCCGCGCCGGCAAAACGGGAGAGCAGCAGGACGCCCGGGTCCTCCTCGCTCTGGGCCGCGACGAATTCCTTGGCGACGAGGTTCATGCCGTCGCGCAGCGGCGTGACCAGGGCGAGCTTGGCCATGCGGTAGAGCCCGGCCAGCGCCGGGCGGCGCAGTGAGCGGTTGATGTAGCGGATCGGCACCCAGTCGACCGTGCCGAGCGCGCCGTTCACGCGGCCGGCCTGTTCGGCGACGGCCCGCTGCATCGCCTCGTATTCCGGCACTTCGGAGCGTGATTTCGGCGTGATCTGCAGCAGCGTCACCTTTCGCTGGCTGTCGGGGTGGCGGTTGAGGAAGGATTCGAGCGCGTCGATGCGCTGGGTGATGCCCTTGGAATAATCGAGCCGGTCGACGCCGATGATGAGCTGCTTGCCGTCGAGGCTCTGCAGCATGCGCCTGTGCAGCGCGGTCTCGGCTGCCCGTTTCGCCAGCGCGGCGAAATCGTCCGTCTCGATGCCGATCGGATAGGACCGGGCGGTGAACGCCCGCTCGCCGACGACGAAGCGGAACGTATCGAGCCGCTTGCCGAGGCCGCGCCGGAAAAGGCAATCGGCGAAGTTCTCGCAATCGTGTTCCGTCTGGAAGCCGAGCACGTCATAGGCCGTCAGGCTCGTCAGGATCTCCTCGTGCACGGGCATGGCGTGGAAGACGTCGGGCGCCGGCCAGGGGATGTGCAGGAAGAAGCCGATCCGGTTGGTCACGCCCTGCCGGCGCAGTTCGGCGGCCAGCGGGATGAGATGGTAGTCGTGGATCCAGATCAGGTCGTCCGGCTCGATGAGCGGCAGGAGGCGGTTTGCGAAGAAGCGGTTCACGCGGAAATAGCCGGCCATTTCGCGCCGGCCGTATTCGGCAAGGTCCAGCCGGTAGTGGCAGATCGGCCAGAGCACCCGGTTTGCAAAGCCCTGGTAGTATTCCTCGACGTCGCGCTCGGTGAGGTCGGTGAGCGCGTATTCGATATTGCCCTCCTTCAGCCTCTGCAGCGGCCCGACCGCATCGTCCGCGCAGGACCGGCCGGACCAGCCGAGCCAGAGCCCGCCGCGCGCCTCCAGCGCTGTCTGAAGGGCGACGGCGAGGCCGCCGGCGGGCGCAGTCCCGCTCTTGTCGGGAATGGGAACGCGGTTTGAAACGACGACGAGACGAGCCATGAAATCGGTACTACCTTGTGGGCCGCGCCCCTCATTGCATGAGGGCTTTGCGAGGGCGCGTTGAACCCGAAAAAGAGGAATTTTGCGCCAGCGGGCAGCACTGGCGGACTTTTTCGCAATGCACCGTAAACGGCCGGGGGCCGGGAAGGTTCCCTAAACCGGCGATTTTGCCATCTCGCGGGGCCGTTTCCGCGGCTCGGCCCGCCCCCGGGACGGGGCGCTTCAAGGGCGCTGGAGGGCGGCGTCCTCCTCGCCCTGCCGTTCCCGGTGGCGGGGGCCCCTGGGGAACCATCCGGCGACGCGCGCGCCGACCGGGTCGAGCAGCGTCAGCACCACGGGCACGAAGACGAGCGTCAGGAGCGTGGAGGAGATGAGGCCGCCGATGACGGCGTGGGCCATCGGGGCGCGCTGCTCGCCGCCCTCGCCGAGGCCGATGGCCATCGGCAGCATGCCGAAGATCATCGCCAGCGTCGTCATGATGATCGGCCGCAGGCGCACCGCGCCGGCATCCGCCAGGCTGTCCTGGAGGCTCTTGCCTTCTCGCCGGCCCTGGTTGGAATAGTCGACGAGCAGGATCGCGTTCTTGGTGACGAGGCCCATCAGCATGATGAAGCCGATGATCGAGAACATGTTGAGCGTCGAGCCGGTGACGAGAAGGCCGATCAAGACGCCGATCAGCGACAGCGGCAGCGTCATCATGATGGCGACGGGCTGGAGGAAGGACCCGAACTGCGAGGCGAGGATGATGTAGATGAAGATGACGGCAAGGGCGAGCGACTGGAGCGCATAGCCCATGCTCTCCTGAAGGTTTTCCGCATCGCCGCCGAAGCTGATGCGGTAGCGCGCCGGGATCTGCATCTTCTCGATGGCGGCGTTGAGGTCCGCCGTCACGTCGCCGAGCGCGCGCCCCTCGATATTGCTCTCGATCCGGATCTCGCGTGAGAGGTCCTTGCGCGTGATGGCGTCGGGTGCGGTGCTTTCGATGACGTCGGCCACCTGGTCGAGCAGAACGGTGATCGGCTTGCCGTTCTCGTCCGTCCGGCCGGTGGCGATGGTGAGGTCGCGAAGCTGCGCGGCATCGCGCCGGCCCGTCGCCGGCAGGCGCACCACGACATCGTAGGTCTCCCCGTCCGGCGCGTTCCAGACGGATATGGCATCGCCCGCCACCAGCGGGCGCAGGGTATCGCCGATGGCCGCGATCGAGACGTCGAGGTCGCTCGCCGCCTCGTGGCGGATCCGCACGGCGAGCGTCGGGCGCTTGTTCTCGATCGACGATTCGACCTCCGTCGCTCCGGGGATGGCGGCAAGGGCGGTGGTGATCTCGTTGGAGATGCGGCGCAGCTCCGCCTCGCCGTCGCCGAGCACGGAGAGCTGGAGCGGCTTTTGGGACGAGCCCATGCCCGTGTTCTGGCCGATGGAGACCTCCAGGCCGGCAATGGAGGCGAGGCGCTTGCGGAACGGCTCCATGCTGGCCGCCGTCGTCACCGAGCGCTCGGTGCTCGGCTTGAGCTGGACGGCCACCGTCGCCTCGTTGAAGCCGCGCGCCCCGCCGGCATTGATGGTGGAATAGATGGTGTCGACATAGTCGAACTCGCGCAGCGCCCGTTCGACCTGGCCGACCTTCGCCGCCATGTAGTCCAGCGACGCGCCCTCGGTGGCCTTCAGCGCGATGGAGACCTCGCCCTGGTCGGCCGGCGGCAGGAATTCCGCGCCGATGCGCGGCACGAGCATCAGGCTTGCGAAGAACAGCGCAATGACCACGAAGACCGTCGTCTTGCGATAGCGGAAGGTCCAGCGGATGAGCCGGCGATACCGGTCGGCGAGGCGCTCGAACCAGCGGTCGAACCGCGCGATCAGCCGCCCGAGCAGGCCTCGCTTGGCGTTCACCTCTGACTGCGGATCGTACCAGACGCTCGACAGCATCGGGTCGAGCGTGAAGGACACGAAGAGCGAGATGAGCACCGCGACGGCGACGGTCACGCCGAACTGCAGGAAGAACCGGCCGATGAGCCCGCCCATGAAGGCGACGGGCAGGAAGACCGCGACGATGCAGAGCGTGGTGGCAAGAACCGCAAGGCCGATCTCGTTCGTGCCGTCGAGGGCGGCATCCACATGGCTCTTGCCCATGTGCAGATGGCGCGTGATGTTCTCGCGCACGACGATCGCGTCGTCGATCAGGATGCCGATCGACAGCGACAGCGCCATGAGCGTCATGGTGTTGAGCGTGAAGCCGAGCGCATGGATGAGGGCGAAGGTGCCGATCACCGAGATCGGCAGGGTCAGCCCGGTGATGACGGTCGAGCGCCAGGAATTGAGGAACAGGAAGACGATCACCACGGTGAGCACGCCGCCCTCGATCAGGGTGCGCTGGACCTCCTGCACCTGGGCGGCGATGGGCCGGGAATTGTCGCGCGTCACCTTCAGCTCGACGCCCTCGCGGGCAAGCTCGACATTCAGCGCCGCGATCTCCTTGCGCAGTTCCCGCGCCACTTCCACGGTGTTGGCGCCCTGCACCTTGACGACGTCCAGCCCCAGCGAGGGCATGCCCTGGTAGGTGGCGCGGCTCGTCACCTCGGCGCCGATGTCGAGGATCGTCGCGACGTCGGACAGATAGACCGGATAGCCGCCGCTCTGCGCGACGATGATGCCGTTGAAGCCCGCCACATCCGGCACGCGGCCCTCGACGGTGACGATGCGCTGGTTGATGCCGGAGATCAGCGTGCCGGCGGCGCGGTCCTGGTTCTCCTTGCGGATGGCGTCCATGACGGAGGTGACCGCGATGCCATAGGCTTCGAGGCGGTCGGGATCGACCATCACGAGCACCTGGCGCTCGCTGCCGCCGACCAGCGAGATCTGGCCGACGCCGGCGATGACGCTGAGCCGGTTGGTGATCACGCGGTTGGCGAGCGTGGTGATCTCCGAAAGCGTGCGCTTCGAGGACGAGGCGGCGATGGAGAGGATGGGCGCGTCGTCCGGATTGAAGCGGGTGACCTGCGGCGTGTCCACCGCGTCGGGGAAGCTCGCCTCCAGCCGCGCGACGCGGTCGCGCACCTCTTGGGCGGCCACCTGCGAATCCACGTCGAGCTCGAACTGCACGACGACGACGGAGCGGCCCTCGTAGGATTCGGAGATGATCGTGTCGATGCCGCCGATCGTGTTCAGCGCCGTCTCGATCGGGCGCGACACTTCGCTTTCCACGGTCGAGGGCGAGGCGCCCGTATAGCTCGCGGTGACGACGACGATGGGAAGGTCGGTCTCGGGGAACTGGTCGACGCCGAGGCGGAAATAGGAGAACAGCCCGATGACCAGGATCGTCACCATCATCATGGTGGCGAAGACGGGATGGCGGACGCTGATGCGCGTGAGGAACATCGCTTACAGCCCCTCGACGACGACCGGCATGCCCGCTTCCAGCGCCGGCAGCGGCGCGGAAACGACGACGTCGCCGGTTTCAAGCCCCGAGACCGCGACGAGGCCCCGGTCCGTCCATGCCGTGCCGAGCACGACCGGCTGGCGGCGCAGCACGCCCTCCGTCACCTTGAGCACGAAGCTGCCCGTCTGGTCCTGGCGGATCGCCGCGTTGGGCAGGGCGATGACGCCCTTCCGCTCGTCGACCTTGAGGATGCCCGTCGTGAACATGCCGCCCTTCAGCGTGCGGTCGTTGTTGTCGATCGCCAGGAAGACCCGTACCGCCCGCGAGCCGGCGACGGCGGTGGGCGAAATGCGCGTGACGGCGCCGGAGAAGGTCCTGTCCGCAAAACCCTCGACCGTGAGCTCGACCGGCTGGCCGACCCGCACCATGGGAATGCGGCTGGTCGGCACGCCCGCATCCACCTCCATCCTGGAGAGATCGACGATGGTGAGGAGCTCGGTGTTGAGCGCCACCGTCTGGTCCTGCTCGACGGGGCGCGAGGCGACGACGCCGTCGAACACGGCGCGGACCTGCGCATCGGCGAGGTCGCGCTCGGCATCCGCGATCTCGGCCTGCTTCGAGCGAAGCTGGGCGGCGAGATTGGCGACATTGGCCTCGGCCTCCAGGGTCGCCGCCTCCGTGGACGCGCCGCTCTGCCCGAGGCTGGTGGTGCGGCGCAGGACGGATTCGGCGAGCTGCAGTTGCGCGGCCAGGGCCTCCGCCGAAGCCCGGCGCACGGTCAGCGTGGATTCGAGCGCCCGCGTGTCGAAGCGCACGAGAAGGTCTCCCTTGCGGACGACATCGCCGACCTTGACGGGCAGCTCGACGATCGTCGAGGCGACGCGCGCGGCGAGCGTCGACCGGCGGATCGGCGCCAGCGATCCGGAGATCCGCACGTCGCTGGCAATGTCGCGCGGCTCGACGCGCGTGACGTCGACGCCGGCCAGTTCCAGCGGCGGGCTGGAAGCATCCGCCGTCTGCGCCCATGCGGCCTGAGATCCGCCGGTGGCTACCGTGATCAAAAGCCAGACGGCCCCGGCCGCGCTGGACCATGCCTTGTTGCGTGCGAACATTGTTGCTCCGAATGACAGCCGGCGGTGTTGGACCGGTACGTAGAGTTTCGGCTGCGTACAATCCAGGAATGAAAAGCGAAGATAGAAAAAATCTTGGCGATAGTGCGGGAGCGCCCCGCATTGCGATGACGCGGCTCTTTTTTCAACCAGATGCGGGCTTTTGCAAGGCGGAAAACGAGGCCGGCGACAGGGCCGCCGGTCAGAACCTGCGGCAGGTGCAGGCCTCGTAGCCGCCGGCAAACAGCCGGCCCGCCTTCATGCCGATCCGCGCCGGCACGTCCTGCACGCTGTCCACCTTGAGCGATCGCGCGATCGAGAGGGCGGCCTCCGCGCAGACCGCGGCGTCCTCGGCCGCATTGTGGTGCGCGAAGCTCAGGCCGAGATGGGCGGCGAGCACGTTGAGCTTGTGGGATCCGAGATCGGGCCAGACCTTCTGCGCCATCTTCACCGAGCAGAGATAACGAAGCTCGGGATAGCCTTGCCGGTACTGATCGAGGCAGGCGCGCCAGACGCTGAAATCGAACGCCGCGTTGTGGGCGATCATCGTGGCGTTCCGGAAATCGTCGGCGAACTCGTCCATGACCTCGGGAAACTCGCCCGCGTCCTCGACATGTTCCGGCCGGATGCCGTGGATCGCGATGTTGAAGGAGGAAAAGCGCATGCTCTTCGGTCGTATCAGCCGCTCCTCGACGCGCACCACCCGCCCGTTCTCGATCCAGGCGAGGCCGACCGAGCAGGCGCTGGCCCGCTGTTCATTGGCTGTCTCGAAATCGATCGCGATGGTCTTCAAGGATGTTCCGGTCCCGTTGTGTGCGTCCTGCTCTAGCGGCACCCGGGCGATTCGGCAAAAGGCAAAGGCGGAAGGCCCGCCCTCTTCGGTCCACGCAAGCGCCCTGATGAAGGCGCCAGGGGCATCGCAGCGAAGTCATCGCACCGCCCTTTCCGGCTGGGCGGCTACGGTGTCTCCATCGTGCGGCGGGCGATCATCCGGGCGATCGGGATGGCGGAGGTGGCGGCGGGGGAGGGCGCGTTGCAGACATGCAGCATGCGCTCCGTCTGGACGAACAGGAAATCGTGGATGAGCGCGCCGTCCCTCCCCACCGCCTGGGCGCGGATGCCGGCCTCGTGCGGCAGGAGATCGGCAAGCCCGAGGCCCGGGCAGTATTTCCGGCATTGCGCGAGATAGCCCGGTTTCCAGAGCGAGTTGCGCAGCTCCGTCACGGCCGATTTCCGGTTGGCGAACACGGTCTTCCAGAAGCCGGGGAACAGCGCGTAGTCGGCCATGTCGGAAAGGTTGACGGAAAGGCGCGGATAGCCCTCGCGGGCAAAGCCGATCACGGCATTGGGCCCGACCGTCACGCTGCCGTCGATCATCCGCGTCAGGTGGACGCCGAGGAAGGGCAAGGCGGGATCGGGGACGGGGTAGATGAGGTGGCGGACGATGTCGTTCCTGTCGGCGGGAAGGCGGTAATATTCGCCGCGGAAGGGCACGATGCGGTGCTCGATCGCCAGGCCGGCGAGAAGGGCGAGCCGGTCCGACTGGAGGCCGCCGCAGACCACCAGCTTGCGCGCCTGCCAGCTTCCGCCTTCCGACCCGATGGTCACCGCGTCCGGTGCCTCGCGAATGCCGGTCACGCGGGTGGACAGGCGGATCTCGCCGCCGAGGGCCGCAATGCGGCGTCCCATGGCCTCGCAGACCTCGGCATAGCTGACGATGCCGGTCGCGGGAACGAAGAGCGCCCCGCGGCCGCGGATATTCGGCTCGCGTTCCTTCAACTCGCCCGCGCCGAGGCGGTGCACCTCGATCGTGTTCTGCTTCGAGCGTTCGTAAAGCGCGTCCATGCGCTGCATTTCGAGATCGGAGGTGGCGACGAGAAGCTTGCCGCAGGTCTCGAAGCGGATGCCGTTCTCGGCGCAGAAGGCCTTGGTGGCGGCCGCGCCCTCGCGGCACAGTTCGGCCTTCAGGCTGCCGGGCGGATAGTAGATGCCGGCATGGATGACGCCGCTGTTGTGGCCGGTCTGGTGCCGGCCGAGCGCCGCCTCCTTCTCCAGGAGGACCAGGCTGCTGCCGGGACGATCCTCCAGAAGCCGCATGGCCGTTGCCAGCCCGACGATGCCGCCGCCGATGACGCAGTAATCGTATTTCATGTGTCTTGCCTCTCGGCGGCGGACTATGCGCCAACCGTCCGGCATCCGCTATAGCCCCGCGCCATCCCGGCGTAATCCTGCCCTGCTGAAGGCGGGCCATCGCCTATGGAAGGAAACTGCTGCCTTCTTCCCCTTCTCCCCGCGGGGGAGAAGGGGATGTGCAGCACCGTCGAACGTCAGAGGCGATGACCCTGCATTGCACGGGAACCGCGGGAGGGGATAAGAAAACGCAATCGCCTTCCTATATGGAGCAAGGTGCATCCGGCAGCCGGATGCGTTCGGGCAAAGACAAGGATAGATTCATGACCGAGAAATCCCCCGCCGACAATTTCCCCGCCGGCTACGAGCCCCCGAAGGTATGGACCTGGGAAAAGGGCAATGGCGGCGCCTTCGCCAATATCAACCGCCCCATCGCCGGCCCGACGCATGACAAGGACCTGCCGGTCGGCAAGCATCCCCTGCAGCTCTATTCGCTCGCCACGCCCAACGGCGTGAAGGTCACGATCATGCTGGAGGAGCTTCTGGCTGCGGGCCATGCGGGCGCCGAATACGATGCCTGGCCCATCCGCATCGGCGATGGCGACCAGTTCGGCTCCGGCTTCGTCGAGGTCAATCCGAATTCCAAGATCCCGGCGCTGATGGACCACGCGCCGACGGGCGGCGGCGCGCCGGTGCGCGTCTTCGAATCCGCCTCCATCCTGCTCTATCTCGCCGAGAAGTTCGGCGCCTTTCTGCCGAGCGCGCTGCGCGCCCGCACGGAAACCTTCAACTGGCTGTTCTGGCAGATGGGCTCGGCGCCCTTCCTCGGCGGCGGCTTCGGCCATTTCTATGCCTATGCGCCGATGCGCATCCAATATGCCATCGACCGCTATGCCATGGAGGTGAAGCGCCAGCTCGACGTGCTCGACCGGCATCTGGCGGACAACCGGTTCATGGCCGGCGACGATTACACGATCGCCGACATGGCCATCTGGCCGTGGTACGGCAACCTCGCGCTCAACCAGGCCTATGGCGATGCCGGCACCTTCCTCGATGTCCAGAGCTACGGCAACGTCCAGCGCTGGACGGCCGAGATCGCGGCCCGCCCGGCGGTCAAGCGCGGCCGCATGGTGAACCGGTTGAGCGGCGATCCGTCCGAGCAGCTGCACGAGCGCCACGACGCCGCCGACTTCGACACGAAGACGCAGGACAAGCTGGAGGCGAACAAGACCGCATAAAGGCGATCAGGCCCGCCGTCGCCGCGCCATCAAGAGGAGCGCCAGCACGGCGCACAGGAGGCCGAGCGCGGCCAGCAGGCCCCGGTGGCCGATCAGTTGCATGGCCAGGCCCGTCGCGGGCGAGCCGGCAATGCCGCCGATGCCCCAGACGAGGGCGAAGGCGGCATTGCCGGCGATCAGCGCCTGGCCGGTGAAGCGCTCGCCAAGCTGGATCAGCGCCATGGTGTAGATGCCGAACGAGACCCCGCCCCAGAGGAAGAGCAGCGGCCAGACGGGCCAGGCGGCGAAGACCTGCGGCAAAAGCAGGCAGAAGAAAAGCGCGGCAAGGGCGCAGGCCAGCATGGTGCGCGCCGACCCGCAGCGCTCGGCGATGCGCCCCAGCACGACCTGCAGCACGGCGTTTCCGGCGATGAACACGGTGATGAGCGCGGCGATGCGGGCCTCGCCGCTGCCGAGCGCCGCACCATAGACCGCAAAGAGCGACACGAAGGTCTGCTCGAAGGCCGCCGCGGTGAAGACCGCGAAGAGGAGGAGCGGCGCGCGCGAGAAAATGCCGCCGACCGATGCCGTCTCGCCTTCCCGCGGCATGTCCGGCAGGCGCCGGGCGACGGCGAGCACGATCAGGCTGCACAGGACGAAGGCGATGATGCCGACGAGGAACGGCGCCCAGCCCGTCGTGCCCACAAGACCGAGCGACAGCGGGCCGATGGCGAAGCCGCCCGAGACGACCGAGGAATAGAGGCCGAGGATGCGGCCGCGGCGCGCGGCGGGCGTGAGCGCGATCAGCCAGGTCTCGCTGATCACATAGAGCGGATTGGCGAAGACGCCGAGGAGAAAACGCAGCGGCATCCAGGCCCGCACGTCCTGCACGAGCCCGATGGCCGCAAGGATGAGCGCGGCGAGGAGCGCGCACAGGACCGCCAGCCGCGCCGCGCCGACGCGCCGCGCGAGCACCGGAATGAGCGGCGCCGAGACGATGAAGCCGAGCGGCGTCATGGCGGCCGACAGGCCGATGAGGCCGGGCGTCGTGCCCTGCCGCTCCAGGATGAAGCTGAGCAGCGGATAGGTCAGCCCCTGCGCCAGGGCGAAGACCGAGACGGTCGCGATGATGCCGGCCATCGCGGCCCACGGGAGGCCGCGCTCCTCACCTGCTGTCGTGCTTTCGGCCGTCATGCAAACCTCGACATGATCCCGTCTTATACCTGCCAGAACGGCTTGGCGATCTCCGCGGCGACCTCGTCGCGCGTGAGACCGATATCGTCGATCAGGTGCGGGGTTTCCGCCGCCTTGCGCGCGAGGTCCCAGCGAAAGCGCAGGCGGGCGTCCCAGGCGGCCAGAAGGGCGCCAAGGGTTGCGGGGACGGGCAGGGCGATCGGCCTTGCGTGCGAGGATATCGTGGTCATGGCAACCTCCATCGGGTTTGCCGGGCCGGCCGGGTTCCGGCGGCTGGCCCGTCTTGAAGGCTGGATTGTGCGGGAGGCGGACGGGAACCGTCCTTAAACCTTCCCAAAAAGTTCTCAAAAACTTCCAAAACCGGTTATAGATGCGCCCTATGCAGGGAGCGCGCTTTGCCTTTGGTCCGTTCGTGCTTGATTCCGGTGCGGGAACGCTCCTTCGGAACGACGACCCCGTTGCCGTCGGCCATCGCGGGCTGAAGCTGCTTGCCGCGCTCGTCGGACGGCCCGGCGAAATCCTCGGCAAGGCCGAGCTGATGGATGCGGCCTGGCCGGGCACGGCCGTCGAGGAGGGCAACCTCACCGTCCAGATCGCCCAGTTGCGCAAGCTGCTCGGCCCGGCCGAAGGCGGCGGCGAATGGATCTCGACGGTGCCGCGCGTCGGTTATCGCTTCACCGGGGCCATCGCGCCGCATCGGGTGGATCGCATGCCCCGTCCGCTGCCCGACAGGCCGTCGATCGCCGTGCTGCCCTTCGTCAATGTCAGCAGCGATCCGCAGCAGGAGAGCTTTTCCGACGGGCTGACGGAAGATCTCATCACGGACCTTTCCCGCATGCCCGGCCTCTTCGTCATCGCCCGCAACTCGGTCTTCGCCTACAAGGGCAGGGCGGCGGATGTGCGCGCCATCGCCGAGGATCTCGGCGTGCGCTACCTGCTCCAGGGCAGTGCGCGGCACGCCGGCGGGCGCGTGCGCATCAACGCGCAGTTGGTCGATGCACAGAACGGGGACCACCTGTGGGCCGAACGTTTCGACCGCAGCCTGGACGACATCTTCGCCGTGCAGGACGAGGTCGCCGGCAAGATCGTCGAGGCGCTGCTCGGGCGCCTGCGCGCCCCGCCGCCGCGTAACCGGCCGAACAGCCTCGAAGCCTACGACCTGTGCGTGCGGGCGCGCAAGCTGATCGACGATTCGCCGCAGACGGCGCGCGAGGCGCACCTGATGCTGACACGTGCCGTCGCGCTCGACCCGCACTATGCCGAGGCCTATCGCTGGCTCGCCATGAACCACTGGATGGGCTGGGTGCACTGGGGCGAGCCGGAGGAGCCGGCCCGCCGTCTTGCCCTTGCCCTTGCGGAAAAGGCCGTCGCGCTCGATCCCAACGATGCGGGCTGCCGCTGGGTGCTGGCGAACCTGCTCGCCTACGAGCGCCGCTTCGAGGAGGCGGATGCGGAATTCGCGAGAGCCATCGTGCTCGATCCGAACGAGGCCGACACCTTCGCCACCCTCTCCGACATCCTCGTCCTTGCCGGGCGCATCGAGGAGGGGCTGGAGCAGATCCGCAAGGCGTTCCGGCTCAATCCCTATCCGGCGAGCTGGTACTATCTGACGCTCGGCCAGGCGCAATATGCCGCCGGCGCCTATGAGGCCGCCGTCGAGACACTGACCCGGGACGAGACCTACCGCACGGGCTCGCGCCGCTTCCTGGCGGCAAGCCTTGCCCAGCTTGGCCGGCTCGACGAGGCGCGGGCGGAGGTCGAATTGTTCCTGGTCGCGAACCCGCATTTTTCGACCAGCCAATGGGCCGAGACGGAGCCGTTCCGCGATGCCGCGACGCGGGCGCATTTCGTCGAGGGCTACCGCAAGGCCGGCCTTCCGGCATGAGGCCGGGCGGCGGGGAAGACGAGATCAGGGCAGGGCGCGCCGCGCCCCGGCCCGCAACAGGGAGGAAACCATGGCCGATGCAAGGATGATGGCGCAGATGACCGGCAAGGAGGGCTTCATCGCCGCCCTCGACCAGAGCGGAGGATCGACGCCCGGCGCCCTCCGGCTCTACGGCATCGCCGAGACCGACTATGACGGCGAGGAGGCGATGTTCCGCCTGATGCACGAGATGCGCGTGCGCATCATGACGGCGCCCGCCTTCACCGGCGAAAAGGTGATCGGCGCCATCCTGTTCGAGAAGACCATGGACGGCGAGGCCGGCGGCAGGCCGGTGCCGTCCTATCTGTGGGAGGAGCGCGGCGTCGTGCCCGTCCTCAAGGTCGACAAGGGCCTTGCCGCCGAGGAGAATGGCGCGCAGGTGATGAAGCCGATGCCCGATCTCGACGCCCTGCTTGCCCGCGCGGTGAAGAAGGGCATCTTCGGCACCAAGATGCGCTCGGTCATCGCCCATGCCGACAGGGCCGGCATCGCCGCCGTGGTGAAGCAGCAGTTCGCGGTCGGCCGGCAGATCCTCGGCCACGGCCTCGTGCCGATCATCGAGCCGGAAGTCTCGATCAAGAGCCCGAGCAAGGAGGAAGCCGAGGCGATCCTGCGCGACGAGATCGCCCGGGAGCTCGATGCGCTGCCGGCGGGCGAGAAGGTGATGCTCAAGCTCACCATCCCGACGATCGCGGATTTCTACAAGCCGCTCGTCGACCACAAGGCGGTCATCCGCGTCGTCGCCCTTTCGGGCGGCTACAGCCGGGCGGATGCCTGCGAGAAGCTCAGCCGCAACCACGGCATGATCGCCAGCTTCTCGCGCGCGCTGACGGAGGATCTGCGCGTGACGATGGACGATGACGCGTTCAACGCCAGCCTCGGACGGACGATCGACGAGATCTACACCGCCAGCGTGGTCAAGGCCTGACGGCGGGGCCGGGTGCGTGCGGGTCGGGTTCGATCCCGGCGCGCCGGCCAGCCCGGGATATTCATCATCGGCAGCACGCAGCGGAAGGGCGTGCTTGCTGGTGGGCATCGCTCGCGCGGCGGCGCGGGCTGCTGCCCTTTCTGCAAATCGCGCTTCGTCGCGCACCGCGAGCCTTTCGTCCCTCGATTTGTGATCCGGATAGAGCCATGACATCCTTGCCGAAAACCAATCCCGCGATCGATCTTTCCGGCCCGTGGACGCTCGCCTCGGCCGAGGGCGACATCACGGCGCCGATCACCCTGCCGGGCGACGTGCACACGGCACTGCGGGACGCCGGCCTCATTCCCGATCCCTATTTCGGCCGCAACGAGGAGGCCGTGCAGTGGGTGGCGCAGCGCGACTGGGTCGTCGAGCGCCGCTTCCTGGTGGCGGAGCCGGATGGCGAGTGGTATCTCGACATCGACTATCTCGACACGGTGGCCGCCGTCTTCGTCAACGGCGCGCCTGTCCTGCTCGCCGACAACTGCTTCCGCCGCTACAGGCCCGATGTCGGCGCCCAACTGAAGGCCGGCGAGAATGTCATCCGCATCGTCTTCCATTCGAACATCGCGGCCGGTGCCGACCGGCAGGCCCGGCAACCCTTCTACGTCCCCTACCATGCCGGCAATTCGCCCATCCCTAACGGCAACATGCTGCGCAAGCCGCAATGCCATTTCGGCTGGGACTGGAACATCGCGATCGCGCCGCTGGGCCTCTACGGTACGATCCTGCTGCGCAGGCTCGACAGGGCCCGCATCGAGCATGTCACGACGCGGCAGGTGCACAATCCCGACGGGTCGGTCTATCTGCAGGTGACGGCGACCGTGTTCGCGAAGACCCCGGATATCGTGGCCCTGCATTTCGCGCTCGATGGCGAGCGCATCCGCCTCGATGCCGGCGTCGGCGCCGGCGAAACGGCCGTCACCCATGTCTTCGAGATCGCCGGGCCGCGGTTGTGGTGGCCGGCGGGAAGCGGCGAGCAGGCGCTCTATACGCTCACGGTCGAGCTGCCCGGCGATGCCGTCGTCCGGCAGATCGGCCTGCGCACGGTGGACCTCGTCACCACGCCCGACGCAGCCGGCAGCCGCTTCGGGCTGAAGGTCAACGGGCGCGAGATCTTCTGCCGCGGCGCCAACTGGATTCCGGCCGACGCGCTGTTTTCGCTGTCGAGCCGCGACAGGACCGAGGATCTGCTGCACTCCGCCAGGGCGGCCAACATGAACATGATCCGCGTCTGGGGCGGAGGCTTCTACGAACAGGACTGGTTCTACGACCTGTGCGACCGCATGGGCCTCCTGGTCTGGCAGGACTTCATGTTCGCCTGCAACCTCTATCCCTCGACCGAGGACTTCCTCGACAATGTCGCGCGGGAGGTCGACTACCAGGTGCGCCGCCTCTCTTCCCATCCGTCGATCGCGCTCTGGTGCGGCGACAACGAGCTGGGCGGCGCGCTCACCTGGTTCGACGAGCCGCGGAAGGACCGCGACCGCTTCCTCGTTTCCTACGACCGGCTGAACCGGACGATCGAGCAGGCGATGCGCAGGGCCGCGCCCGATGCCATCTGGTGGCCGTCGAGCCCGGCCTCCGGCTATCTCGATTTCGGCGACGCCTGGCATGCCGACGGTTCCGGCGACATGCATTACTGGTCCGTCTGGCACGAGAACAAGCCGTTCGACAACTACCGCACCGTGCGACCGCGCTTCTGCTCGGAATTCGGCTTCCAGTCCTATACGTCGCTGCCCGTCATCAGGACCTATGCCGAGGCGAGGGACATGAACATCGCCTCGCCCGTGATGGAGCTGCACCAGAAGAATGCCGGCGGCAACGAACGCATCGCCGGCACCATGTTCCGCTATTTCCGCTTCCCGAAGGATTTTCCGAACTTCGTCTATCTCAGCCAGATCCAGCAGGGCCTTGCCATCAAGACGGCGGTGGAATACTGGCGTTCGCTGAAGCCGCATTGCATGGGCACGCTCTACTGGCAGCTCAACGACACCTGGCCGGTCGCCTCCTGGTCGAGCCTCGATTATGGCGGCCGCTGGAAGGCGATGCACTATCTCGTCCGGCGCTTCTTCCAGCCGGTCGCGATTGCCGCGATCCCGCAGGACGACGGCGGGGCGATCCGTTTCTCGCTGGTGAACGACACCCTCGCCGATGTCACCGTCGATCTCTCGATCTCGCTCCTCGACATGAAGGGGGAGCGCCGGCCGCTGGCGGATGTCCGGGTGGTCTGCACGCCGGATGCTGCCGTGACCGCAACGACCGTCGCCGTGGCCGATCTGCCGGCCGGCAGCCTGCTGGCCTGGCGCTTCACGGCGTCGAACGGCATGCAGGGCGAAGGGCACCATGTCCACGGCACCTACAAGGCGCTGGAGCTGGAGCCCGCCGGGTTGACGCTCACGCAGGAGGACGGGCCGGACGGCGCCATCCATCTCGACGTCACCGCCGCGGGGCTGGCGCTCTTCGTGATGATCGAGACCGATGGCGACGGCCGCTATTCCGACAACGCCTTCGACCTTGCCGCCGGCGAGACGCGCCGCATCACCTTCACCCCGGCCAAACCGCTCGCCGCCGGCACCCGCCCGGAATTCCGCCTCTACGACCTACAATCCTGCCATTAGAGCATTCTGGAATTCGCTCTAGTTCCATAAATCGTCTTATGTGATCCGGAATCGCCGAACCCGGCTGTCGCCATCCCGCCTCGGGCCGCTCCTGCCCCACGGAAATGAAGCGCGGCGTTAGCGCGCGCGCCACTCCAGATACCACGCCACGAAGGCCGCGATGCCCTCCTCCAGCGTCACGCGGGGGGAAAAGCCGGTGAGATGGGCAAGAAGGTCGGTGGAGGCGAAGGTGCGGGGGACGTCGCCGGGCTGCATGGGCAGGTAATTGCGCATGGCGGGGCGGCCGAGCGCCTTTTCGATCGTCTCGATGAAGGTCATCAGCCCGACCGGCTGGCCGCCGCCGATATTGACGGTGCGGAAGGGCGTGCCGGCCGAGAGCGTGTCGACGACGCCGGGCGCCGTGACGCGGCTTTCTTCCCGCGGCACGACGTCGACGAGCCGCACGATCGCCTCGACGATGTCGTCGACATAGGTGAAGTCGCGGCTCATCTTCCCCTCGCCGTAGACGTCGATCGGGCGGCCGGAGAGGATGGCGTCGGAAAACCTGATCGGCGCCATGTCGGGCCGGCCCCAGGGACCGTAGACCGTGAAGAAGCGGAAGGCCGTTGTCGGCACCCGGTAGAGATGGGCGTAGGAATGCGCCATCAGCTCCATGGATTTCTTCGTGGCGGCATAGAGCGTCATCGGTTCGTCGGCCCGGTCGGCCTCGGCGAAGGGGATCTTTTCCGCCGCGCCGTAGATCGAGGAGGTGGAGGCGAGCAGCAGGTGCCGCGGCTGCAGCGCCCGCGCCAGCTCCAGCACGTTCCACGAGCCGACCAGGTTGGAATCCACATAGGCCTTCGGGTTTTCCAGGCTGTAGCGCACGCCGGCCTGGGCGGCGAGGTGGATGATCGCCTCCGGTTCCTGCAGCGCCGCGGCCGCATCCAGCGCCGCCCGGTCCTCCAGCATGCCGGTGACCTGTCGAAACCCTTCGTACGGCGCCAGCAGCGCAAGGCGCGCCTGCTTCAGCCGCACGTCGTAATAGGGCGTCATGCCGTCGAAGCCGGTGACGGAATGGCCGTCCTCCAGCAGGCGCCGCGCCAGGTGGAAGCCGATGAAGCCCGCGGTGCCCGTGACGAGGAAATGCGTCATTCAGCGGCCTCGCAGACCGGCGCGACCATGGGAGAGGTGCCGCGGCCGATGCTGAAATAGGCAAAGCCGTGGCGGGCCACCTCCTCCGGCTTGTAGACATTGCGCAGGTCCACCAGGACGGGTTTCGCCATGCTGGCCTTCAGCCGCTGGAAATCGAGCGCGCGGAACTGGTTCCATTCCGTGACGATGACAAGCGCCTCGGCGCCCTCGGCGATATCATAGGGCGAGGTGCCGTAGGTCACGTTGTCGAGCACGGCTTTCGACGCCTCCATGCCCTCCGGGTCGTAGGCAGAAATGTGCGCGCCGCCGTCCTGCAGGGCCTGGATGATGGAGATCGACGGAGCATCGCGCATGTCGTCGGTCTCCGGCTTGAATGTGAGGCCGAGCACGGCGATCTTCCTGCCGCGCACCTCGCCGCCGAGCGCCGAAACGACCTTGCGGGCCATGGCGCGCTTGCGCGTGTCGTTGATGGCGATGGTCGTCTCGATCAGCCGCACGGGGCTGTCATTGTCCTGTGCGGTCTTGACCAGCGCCAGCGTGTCCTTCGGGAAGCACGAGCCGCCATAGCCGGGGCCGGCATGCAGGAACTTGGCGCCGATGCGCCCGTCGAGGCCGATGCCGCGCGAGATCTGCTGCACGTCCGCGCCGACCTTCTCGCACAGGTCCGCGATCTCGTTGATGAAGGTGATCTTCATGGCGAGGAAGGCGTTGGCGGCGTATTTGATCAGCTCGGAGGTGCGGCGGGTGGTGAAGAGCAGCGGCGACTGGTTGAGATAGAGCGGCCGGTAGACCTCCGTCATCACCTCGCGCGCCCGCTCGTCCTCGATGCCGACGACGATGCGGTCCGGCCGCTTGAAATCGCCGATCGCCGCGCCCTCGCGCAGGAATTCCGGGTTCGACACGACGGCGATGTCCGCCTCCGGGCGGGTCTCGCGCAGGATGCGCTCCACCTCGTCGCCGGTGCCGACGGGCACGGTCGATTTCGTCACGACGACGGTGAAGCCCCTGACCGACTGGGCGATCTCGCGGGCGGCGGCGTAGACATAGGAAAGGTCCGCATGGCCATCGCCGCGCCGCGAGGGCGTGCCGACCGCGATGAAGACGACGTCGGCCTCGCTGACAGGCCCCGCGAACTCGGTGGTGAAGGAGAGCCGCCCCGCCTTGACGTTCTCCGCCACCAGCGCCTCCAGGCCCGGCTCGAAGATCGGCATCTCGCCGCGCTTCAACGCCTCGATCTTCGCCTCGGCCTTGTCGATGCACACGACGGTATGGCCGAAATCGGCAAAACAGGCGCCGGATACCAGGCCCACATAGCCCGAACCGATCATCGCGATCTTCATGGTGTTTCTTCTCCGGATGGGACCCTTGTCGCGGCTGTCCTAGCCGTCGTTCGTCACAGATGGAATATGGTGCCGGGCAAAGCACGGAACAGGGCCGGCTTCAAGTGGAATGCGGGCGGTTATCTAGGAAGGGCCGGCGGCCTTTGCCACCCGCCTCCGGCCTGCCTCACCACGACTTCCACGCCAACAACAGCCCGCCATCGTCACGCTCGGCCGCCCGGCAGGCCGCCTCGACATCGGCAAGCGGCGTGCCGCGCGGCAGGGTGCCGGCGACCAGCCCGGCATCGGCGAGCGTGATCGCTGCGCCGCGGGCGACGACGGTGAAGATCAGCGGGCCGGTGGACCACCAGGCGGGCGCGCCGGGCATCGCCGCGACGACATCGGGCAGCACCGTATTGAGGCGGATGAGGACCGGGTGATGGGCGGGGGCGGCCAGGAAGGAATTGGCGAGCAGCAGGCTGCCGCGGCCGGTCTTGCGCGGAATGTCCTCCGCCATGGCGGTCAGCCCGGTCATCGGCAGCAGGTCGTGGAAGCTGATGTCGGCGCGGGCGGGATACCAGTCGCAGTCGAGGTAGATGCCGCCCTCCTGCTCGACGAGCAGGTAGCGGGCGGTATCGACGGCGCCGGGATAGTCCCCCCGCTCCAGCATGGCGGCGAACGCCCTGTTCCCGTGGATGCCGGCCTCTTCCAGGTCCTTTTCCCGCCAGAGGAAATAGCCGTAGCCGTGGGCCTTGGCGTGCTGTTCCCAGGCCTTGGCCGCGGGCGGCACGGCCCCCTCCCCGATCCAGACCTGGTGGATGACGGGCGGGATCGCGGTGCGGTTGGCCTCGGCGATCGCCCGCCGCTCGGCCGAGGAGAAGCGTCCGTGGGCGGCCAGCAGGTCCGGGTCGGGCACGAGATGGTACTGGTAGCCGATGCGTTCGAGGGGATCGTCCTCGGCCTTCGCGAGCTTGAGGAAGGCCGAATGCAGGCGGCGCGGCAGGCCGAGCGCCGTTTCCGGGCCGAGGGCGGCGCGCTCGGGATCGATGGAAACCTCCTCCAGCACCTGCCAGGCGGCGCCGAAATCGCCGGCCTCGCGGTATTCGGCGGCTTTTTCCAGTTGTTCGTTCAATCGTTGCTTGGCTGACATCAAGCTGTCCTAGAGGAAGTCCGGCAAAAGTGCGACGCGGTTTTGCATCCGGCGCCGGGGGCAAGGCAAGAGCGAGCCCGCCCGCCGGAGACGTTCCTTCATATTCGGCCCCGGCCGAAGCAACGACAACCCCCAACCTTGCCCGGAGTAAGGCGTGGACAGAAAAAAGTGCGCGCGCTAGTGTCACGGCGGGGAACATCAAGAAAAGGCCGCGTGGATAAAATCCGTCAGGCGAGAAAGCACATATGAACTCGAATGCGAGGCGCCGGCCGAGGGACCTGCTGCGGATTGAAGACCTGCACGTCTCCTTCTCCCTGATGGGCGCGAGGATCACCGCCGTCAGGGGCGCAAGTCTCAGGGTGTTGCCCGGCAAGGTGACCGCCCTGGTGGGCGAATCCGGCTCCGGCAAGTCCGTCATCAGCCAGACCGCCATGGGCCTGCAGCCGCCGACCGCGCGCGTTTCCGGCAGGATCCTCTTCGACGACCCGCTCTCCGACGAAGGCCCCATCGACATCCTGCCCCTGCCGCGCGACGGCAGGAAGATCCGCTCCATCCGCGGCGGGCGCATGGGCATGATCTTCCAGGAGCCGATGACCTCGTTTTCGCCGCTGCACACGATCGGCGACCAGATCAGCGAGTCCCTCGCCATCCACAGCGGCCTTACAGGGACGGAGATGCGCGAGCGCTGCGAGGACATGCTGTCGCGCGTCGGCTTTTCCAATCCGCGCAAGGTCTACGACATGTATTCCTTCGAGCTGTCGGGCGGCATGCGCCAGCGCGCGATGATCGCCATGGCGCTCGTCTGCGGCCCGGCGCTGCTGATCGCCGACGAGCCGACCACGGCGCTCGACGTGACGATCCAGGCGCAGATCCTCAAACTCCTGCGCGACCTGCAGCAGCAGATGGACATGGCCGTGCTGCTCGTCACGCACGATCTCGGCGTCGTCGCCAACATCGCCGACGAGGTGGTGGTGATCTACCAGGGCGAGATCATGGAGGCGGGGCCGGTCGAGACGATCTTCCAGCGGCCCGCCCATCCCTATCTCAAGGGCCTGATGGCGGCGATCCCGCATTTCGGCATGAAGCGCGGCGACCGGCTGAAGCCGCTGCGCGAGATCGAGGTCGACCAGGACAGCCTGCTCTCCAAGAAATACCAGGCCCGAACCGGGCCGGACGTCATCCTGTCGGTCCGCGATCTCAGCAAGACCTTCGAGTCCCGCAAGGACAGCTGGAACATGCCGGGACGGCACAAGGAGAAGCCCCGGCCGGCCGTCGATGGCGTCAGCTTCGACATCCGGCGCGGCGAATGTCTCGGCCTCGTCGGCGAAAGCGGCTGCGGCAAGACCACCGTCAGCAAGATCCTGATGCGCGCCATAAAGCCGGATGCCGGCTCCGTGCTGTTCGACGACGGCAAGGGACCGGTCGACGTGCTGAACGCCAGCGGTGCGGAGCTGCAATCGCTGCGCACGCGCATGCAGATGGTGTTCCAGGACCCGCAATCCTCGCTCTCGCCGCGCATGACGGTGGGCGACATCCTGCGCGAGCCCCTCGACATCCACGACTACGGCGATGCGGCCAAGCGCAGGATGGCCTCGAAGGCGCTGATCCGCGCCATCGGCCTCGACGAGGCCTCGCTGAAGCGCTATCCGCACAGCTTTTCCGGCGGCCAGCGCCAGCGCATCGGCATCGCCCGGGCGCTGGCACTGGGGCCGAGCATGATCATCTGCGACGAGCCGGTCTCCGCACTCGACGTCTCCGTGCAGGCGCAGATCCTCAACCTCCTCAAGGACCTCCAGAAGGACCTCGGCCTCACCTATCTCTTCATCTCGCACAACCTCGCCGTGGTCGACTACATGGCCGACCGGGTCGCCGTGATGTGGGCCGGGCGCATCGTCGAGATCGCGCCGCGCGAGATCATCATGACCGCGCCGGTGCATCCCTATACGCGGGCGCTGCTCGACGCCGTGCCCTTCCCCGATCTCGAACGCCCCTTGAACTTCGAGACGGCCGGGCGGGCCAGCGCCGTCTCGCGCGAGAGCTGGGCGCGCGTCTTCCGCGACGACGAGACGGGAAGCGAGGGCATGGCGCCGGCCGATCTCGGCGGCGGCCATTTCGTGCTCGCGCGCAGGAACGCCGACATGCGGGAACTCTCCTCGTGATCACGCGCCGCGCCACAATCGGCCTCCTGGCCGCCGCCTTCGTTCCGGGCCTTGCCCGCAGCGCCTTCGGCGAAACCGACTATTTCAAGGACAAGGTCGCGGCGGGCGAGCTGCCGCCGGTCGCCGAGCGGCTGCCCAAGGTGCCGCGTGTCATCAACACCGCCGCGCTCGGCGGCGCCCCCGGCGTCCAGGGGGGCCGGCTGCGCATGCTGATCGGCGGCCAGCGCGACGTGCGCCTCGTGCCGATCAACAGCTATTCGCGCCTCGTCGGCTACGACCGGGACCTGAAGCTCCAGGCCGATATCCTTGAGAGCTTCGCGGTGGAGGAGGAGCGCATCTTCACCTTCCGCCTGCGCGAAGGGCACCGGTGGTCGAGCGGCGACCCCTTCACGGCGGAGGATTTCCGCTATTGCTGGGAGGAGGTCATCCTCAACCGCGAGCTCTTCAAGGGGGGGCCGCCGGTCGACCTGCTGGTCGAGGGCAAGCCGCCGGCCTTCGAGGTGATCGATCCCGTCACGGTGCGCTACACCTGGGAAAAGCCGATCCCGGACTTCCTGCCGAAGCTCGCCTCGCCCATCCCGCTGGTGCTGGCGCTGCCCTCCGCCTACATGCGGCAGTTCCACAAGAAGTACCAGGCCGCGGAGGAGCTGGAAAAGCACATCAAGAAGCAGCGCGTCGACGACTGGCGCGGCCTGCACATCAAGATGTCGCGCCAGACGCGGCCGGAAAACCCGGACCTGCCGACGCTGGAGGCCTGGCGGCCGCGCACCGCCCCGCCCGCCGAGCAGTTCATCTTCGAGCGCAACCCGTTCTTCCACCGGGTCGACGAGAACGGCACGCAGCTACCCTATGTCGACCGGCTGGTGCTGAACGTCTCCTCGCCGGACCTCATCTCGGCCAAGACTGCGACGGGCGAGAGCGATCTCCAGATCGCCAATCTCGACTTCACCGACTACACGCTGCTGAAGAACGCCGAGACGATGTATCCGATCAACGTGATGCTGTGGAAGCGCACGCTCGGCTCGCGCGTCGCGCTGATCCCCAATCTCAACTGCGGCGACAGGGGCTGGCGCGACGTGCTGCGCGACGTGCGCGTGCGCCGGGCCATGTCGCTCGCCATCAACCGCACGGAGATCAACAAGGCCGTCTTCTACGGCCTCGGCCAGGAGAGCGCCAACACGGTGCTGCCGGAAAGCCCCCTCTTCAAGCCGGACTATGCCAGGGCCTATGCCGGCTACGACCCCGCGGAAGCCAACCGCCTGCTCGACGCGGCAGGCCTCGACAGGCGCGACGAGGAAGGCACACGCCTCCTGCCGGACGGCCGCCCCGCCCATGTCGTCATCGAGAGCGCCGGGGAGAGCACGCTGGAAACGGACGTGCTGGAACTCGTCACCGACTATTTCCGCGAGGTCGGCCTCGGCCTCTTCGTGCGCGTCTCCCAGCGCGACATCTTCCGCAGCCGCGCCATCGGCGGCGAGGTGGTGATGTCCGTCTGGTACGGGCTCGACAACGGCGTGCCGACGCCGGAAATGTCGCCCGCCGAGCTCGCCCCGAGCGCCGACGACCAGTACCAGTGGCCGGTCTGGGGCATGTATTACGCGACCGTGAAGACCAAGGGCGAGCCGCCGGACATGCCCGAGGTGCAATATCTCGTCGACAAGCTCGCCGCCTGGGAAATGACGACGACGGAGGAGGAACGCGCGACGATCTGGCACGACATGCTCGCCCACCATGCCGAACAGGTCTTCACCATCGGCACGGTCAACGGCATCTCGCAGCCCGTCGTGCGGTCGCGCCGGCTGCGCAACATGCCGGAAAAGGCCCTCTGCGGCTTCCAGCCGACCAGCTTCCTCGGCGTCTACATGCCGGACACGTTCTGGTACGAGGAGGAGGCGTGATGGGACAGGCGATCTTCCATGCGTGGTCGTCGGCCGGCCGGATGCCCCTCATCCGCCTGCCGGCACCTTCTCCCCGTGAACGGGGAGAAGGGATTTGCGGCACGATCGCGGCCCGAGCGGACGTTTGGCAAAACAGCGCCACATCCTCCTTCTCCCCGCTTGCGGGGAGAAGGTGCCGGCAGGCGGATGAGGGGCGAGCGGGAACGAAACCCCATCGGCCCCACCCCGAGGAGCCCGCCCGATGATCCGCTACATCCTCTGGCGCATCGCCGTCATGGTTCCGACGCTGGCGCTCATCTCGGTGCTGGTCTTCACCATCATCGAACTGCCGCCGGGCGACTATTTCGAGAGCTACATCGCCGAGCTGCGCGCCATGGGCGAGGCCACCGACATGGCCGAGATCGAGGAGCTGCGCGAGCGCTACGGCTTCGACAAGCCGCCGGCGCTGCGCTATGTCTACTGGGTCGGCGGCATGCTCACCGGCGATTTCGGCTATTCCTTCGAATACCGCCTGCCCGTCTCCGAAGTGGTGGGCGACCGGCTCTGGCTGACGGTGCTGGTCTCCTTCGTCACGATCATCTTCACCTGGCTCATTGCCTTCCCGATCGGCATCTACTCCGCCACCCACCAGTATAGCTGGGGCGATTACGGCCTGACGCTCGCCGGCCTCATCGGCATCGCCGTGCCGAACTTCATGCTGGCGCTCGTCGTCATGTATTTCGCCAATATCTGGTTCGGCGTCTCGATCGGCGGGCTGATGGACCGCCAGTATCTCGGTGCGCCGATGAGCTGGGAGAAGGTCCGCTCCATCCTCTCGCATATCTGGATCCCGGTCATCATCATCGGCACGGCGGGCACGGCCGCGATGGTGCGGCGCCTGCGCGCCAACCTGCTCGACGAGCTCAACAAGCAATATGTCGTGACCGCGCGCTCCAAGGGCCTGCCGCCGATGCGGGTCCTCACCAAATATCCGCTGCGCATGTCCCTCAACTTCTTCATCTCCGACATCGGCTCCATCCTGCCCTCGATCATCTCGGGCGCGGAAGTGACCGCCATCGTGCTGTCGCTGGAAACGACCGGCCCCATGCTGATCAAGGCCCTGCAGACGCAGGACATGTATCTCGCCGGCTCCTTCCTGATGTTCCTCGCCTTCCTGACGGTCATCGGCGTGCTGGTCTCCGACATCGCGCTCGCCATCCTCGATCCGCGCATCCGGCTCGGCGGAGGCGCCCGCAAGTGAAGACGCCCCTTCCCGAACCCGGCGCCCCGCTCGGCCATTTCGTCTCGGACAAGCCGTTCGACCCCTATGCCGCCGAGCGCAAGACGGAGGAGCTGAAGAAGGTCGCCCAGGCCTCGCAGTTCCAGTTGATGTGGTGGCAGTTCCGCCGCCACCGCATGGCGCTCGTCTCCGGCATCTTCCTCATCGTCATCTACCTGATGATCACCGTCAGCGAGTTCCTGGCGCCCTACAACCTGCACACCCGCAACATCGACTTCATCTATTCCCCGCCGCAGACCCTGCGCTTCATGCATGAGGGCCGGTTCGTCGGCCCCTTCGTCTACGGCCAGACGATGACGCTCGACATGGACAATCTCCGGCGCGTCTACACCGACGACAGGACCGACGTGCAGAAGCTGCGCTTCTTCTGCCGCGGCGACAGGTACCGGTTCTGGGGCCTCTTCACCTCCGACGTCCACCTCGTCTGCCCGGCCAAGGACGGTCAGTTCTTCTTCCTCGGCACCGACCGGCTGGGGCGCGACATGCTCTCGCGCATCCTCTATGGCGCGCGCATCTCGCTCACCATCGGCGCGCTCGGCGTTGCCATGAGCTTCGTGCTCGGCATCGTCATCGGCGGCCTTGCCGGCTATCACGGCGGCGTCTTCGACCTTGTCGTGCAGCGCGTCATCGAAGTGTTGCAATCGATCCCCAGTATTCCGCTGTGGATGGCGCTCGCCGCGATCATCCCCGTCACCTGGAGCCCCATTCTCGTCTATGTCGGCATTACGATCATCCTCGGCATGCTCGACTGGACCGGACTTGCGCGCGCCGTGCGCTCGAAACTTCTTGCCTTGCGGGAGGAAGATTATGTATTGGCGGCCCAGGTCATGGGCGCGGGCAGCGCCCGCATCATCCGCCGCCATCTCATACCCGGCTTCATGTCCCACCTGATCGCCAGCGCAACGCTGACCATTCCGGGCATGATCCTCGGGGAGACGGCACTGAGTTTCCTCGGGCTCGGCCTCAGGCCGCCCATCACCAGTTGGGGCATCCTGCTGACGGAAGCCCGCAGCATCAATATTATCGCTCTCTATCCGTGGTTGCTCTTTCCGGTGGTACCCGTCGTTCTGGTCATTCTGGCTTTCAACTTCCTCGGCGATGGACTGCGCGATGCGGCTGACCCCTATAAGTGAAATCGGGATTACGAATGCAGAAGAAGCGCCCCTCCATGACGGCGAGCCCGGCGGATTTCAGGAGGTCCTGTCCTTGAGCCGCAGTTTCGAGCACGCCCGCATCCTCATGTACAGCCACGATACGTTCGGCCTCGGGCACCTGCGCCGCTGCCGCACGATCGCGCACGCGCTGGTCGAGGAATATCGCGGCCTCAACGTCCTGATCATCTCGGGCGCGACGATCGCCGGCGCCTTCGACTACCGCGCCCGCGTGGACTTCGTGAAGATCCCGAGCGTCATCAAGCTGCGCAACGGCGAATACACCTCGCTGGAGCGCCATATCGACCTCGAAGACACGCTGACCATGCGCCGGTCGATCATCCGCCACACGGCCGAGACGTTCAATCCGGACATCTTCATCATCGACAAGGAGCCGATGGGCCTTTCCGGCGAGGTGGAGGAAACGCTCGCCTACCTGAAGGGCCGCGGCACGCGGCTGATCCTCGGCCTGCGCGAAGTCATGGATTCCCCGCACCTGCTCGACGCCGAGTGGAAGCGCAAGGACGTCATGCACAAGATCGCGAAGTTCTACGACGACATCTGGGTCTATGGCCCGCCGGATTTCTACGATCCGCTGGTCGGGCTCGACGTGCCGCAGGGCGTGCGCGACAAGCTGAACTTCGTCGGTTTCCTGCAGCGCAACGCGTTGCAGATGGACCGCGCCCAGTACCAGCCGTCGGGCGACTACATCCTGGTCACCACCGGCGGCGGCGGCGACGGGGCGGAACTGGTGGAGGACGTGCTGCGCGCCTACCGGCACGATGCCGGTCTCACCCACCGCGCCCTCATCGTGCTCGGCCCCTATATGCCGCAGGGCGAGCGCACCAAGCTGACGCAGGAAGCCGCGAAGATTCCCTATGTCGAGGTGATCGAGTTCGATTCACGCATGGAGGACCTCGTCGCCGGCGCGAAGGCGGTGGTGGCGATGGGCGGCTACAACACCTATTGCGAGATCCTCTCCTTCGACAAGCCGGCGCTCATCGTGCCGCGCGTGCAGCCCCGCGAGGAACAGCTCATCCGCGCCACCCGCGCCGCCGAGCTCGGTCTCATCGACATGCTGCTGCCGGAGGAATCGGCCGATCCCGCGCGCCTTGCCGCCGCGCTGAAGACCCTGCCCCAGCGCCGTCCGCCTTCGAGCGGCAATCCCGAGCTCCGGCTCGAAGGCCTGCGCAACATCGCCCGCATCGTCGGCGACGAGCTTTCCGCGCGGGAACTCACCCCGCCCTCCGTCGCGTGAAAGAGGCCACGCCCGCCGTGTCGCTGCCCTACAAGATCGTCGTGCTGCTGAAGGGCTATCCGCGCCTTTCGGAAACCTTCATCGCCCAGGAGCTGCTCGGGCTGGAGCGCGCCGGGCTCGATCTCGTGCTCGTCTCGCTGCGCCGCCCGACCGATGCCAAGCGCCATCCCGTGCATGACGAGATCCGCGCGCCGGTCCTCTACCTGCCGGAATACCTGCACGAGGAGCCGCTGCGCGTGCTGCGCGGCCTCGTGAAGAGCGTTCGCGCCCCCGGCTTCGGCGCCGCGCTCCGCCGGTTCCTGAAAGACCTGCCGCGCGATTTCAGCCGCAACCGGTTCCGCCGTTTCGGCCAGGCGGCGGTGCTCGTCGGCGAATGGCCGGACGGTGGCGGCTGGCTGCACGCCCATTTCATCCACACCCCCGCTTCCGTCGCCAATTATGCCAGCCGCATGCTGGCCCTGCCCTGGACCGTCTCGGCCCATGCCAAGGACATCTGGACGTCCGAGGACTGGGAGCTCGCCGACAAGCTGGCCACCGCCGACTGGGCCGTGACCTGCACCCGGTCCGGCCACGCCCACCTACAGACCCTCGCCGGTCTCCATCGCGACCGGGTGCATCTCAGCTATCACGGGCTGGACCTCGACCGCTTTCCGCCATTGCAGGACCCCTCCCCAACCAAGGGAGAGGGGCTTGCCATGCAGCACCCGCTCGATGAAGCGCCCGGGGAAGCGCAGGATCGCTGCTGTCTCCCCGCTTGTGGGGAAGATGCCGGCAGGCCGGGGGAAAATCCCCGCCCGCCGCGTGACGGCGCCGACCCGCAAGATCCCGTCACCATCATCAGCGTCGGGCGCGCGGTGCCGAAGAAGGGTTACGACATCCTGCTGAAGGCCCTCGCCCGGCTTCCGGCCGATCTTTCCTGGCGTTTCGTCCATGCCGGCGACGGCGGCGAGCGGGCGAAGCTGCAGAAGCTCGCCGACGCGCTCGGCATCGCCGACAGGATCACCTGGCTCGGCGCGGTCGACCAGAAGGACGTGCTCGCCGCCTATCGCCGCGCCGACATCTTCGCGCTCGCCTGCCGCATCACGCCGGACGGCGACCGTGACGGGCTGCCGAACGTGCTGGTGGAGGCGGCAAGCCAGCAGCTCGCCTGCGTGGCGACCGACATTTCCGGCATTCCCGAGCTTTTCGAGACCGAAGAGAACGGCCTGCTCGTGCCCTCCGAGGACGCGGAGGCGTTTTCCCGGGCCCTCGAACGGGCGATCCGCGACCCGGCCCTTCGCCACCGGCTCGGCGCGGCCGCCGAGGCGAAGGTGCGCCGGAGCTTCGACCACCATACCAGCATCGCGCAACTGAAGGCGCTGTTTACGGCCGGAGCCCGGCGATGAGCGGCCCGCGCGTCCTCTTCTACGTCCAGCACCTGCTCGGCATCGGCCATCTCGCCCGCGCCAGCCGCATCGTGCGCGCGCTCGTCGACGACGGCTTCGCCGTCACGCTTCTCGCCGGCGGCATGCCGGTCGACGGCTTTCCCGGCCCCGGCATCGACCATGTCGCCCTGCCGGCCATCGCGGTGGGCGACGGCGGCTTTTCCGCGCTCGTCGACGAGACCGGCACGGTCATCGACGAGGCCTTCAAGGCCGCGCGGCGCGACCGGCTGCTTGCCGCCTATCACGCCGCACGGCCCGATATCGTCATCGCCGAGGCCTTCCCCTTCGGCCGCCGCCAGGTGCGCTTCGAACTGCTGCCGCTGATTGCGGCCATCGAGGCGAGCACGCCGCGCCCCCTCCTCCTCACCTCGCTGCGCGACATCCTGCAGGAGCGCGCCATGCCGGGCCGCGACGAGGAGACGATCGATCTCGTGCGCCGCCATTTCGACCGGGTGCTCGTGCATGGCGACCCGGCCTTCGTGCGCCTGGAGGACACCTTTCCGCTGGCGGACGCCATTGCCGATCGGGTGGTCTATACAGGCCTCGTCGGCGGCCCGGCGGTCGAGCCTGCCGCGGAACGCTACGATATCGTCGTCTCGGCCGGCGGCGGGGCGGTGGGCGCCGGCCTCGTGGAGGCCGCGCTCCAGGCGGCACCGGGGCTCGACGGCACGTATCGCTGGCTCGTCATTACCGGCCCGAACCTGCCGCAGGCCGATTTCGCACGGCTTTCCGCCGCGTGCCCGGCCAATGTCGATCTCGTGCGCTTCCGCACCGACTTCCGCAACCTCCTGGCGGCAGCGCGGCTGTCGGTCTCGCAGGCCGGCTACAACACCGTCTGCGACGTGCTGCAGGCCGGCTGCGGCGCGGTGCTGGTGCCCTTCGCGTCGGGCGGCGAGAGCGAGCAGACGGCGCGCGCCGAACGGCTGGAACGGCTCGGCCGGGCGGTCGTGCTGCGCGAGGATGCGCTTTCCAGGGAGACGATGGCGGACGCAATTTCCCGCGCGCTTTCCGCCGAAACGGAGAAAAATGTGCCTGTTTTGCAACTGGATGGCGCCAATCGTACCGCAAAAATCCTGAGGGCCCTACTAAAACAGCACGCGGCTACCTAGCTCTTGCGGTATTGCGGCTGTCTTATAATCTTCACGCCAGACAGCGGCCGTTCACGCACAGAAGCTCTTTATGGAAAAAAGCCTCGCCCGGTACATTTGGGTCCATACCCGGCCGCAGCAGCTCTTCATCCTGCTGATCGTCGCCCTGTCCATGATCCCCTACTATCTGGCCTTCGACCTGCCCAAGCAGATCGTCAACGGCCCGATCCAGGGGACCGGATTCGAGCAGCCCGGCAACACCCAGCTCTTCATGCCGATCGCCTTCGATCTGCCGCTCTTCGGCCATGTCGAGCTTTTCGCCGGCCTGCCGCTGGAGCGCATGCCCTCGCTGCTCGCCCTCAGCCTGACGTTCCTCGTGCTCGTCATCATCAACGGCCTGTTCAAGTATTTCATCAACACCTACAAGGGCCGTCTCGGCGAGCGGCTGCTGCGGCGCATCCGCTACGAGCTCGTCGATCGCATCCTTCGCTTCCCGCCGCGCTACTTCAAGCACATCAAGGCCGGCGAGGTCTCCTCGATGGTCAAGGACGAGGTGGAACCGCTCGGCGGCTTCACCGCGGATGCCTTCGTGCAGCCGGCGCTGCTCGGCGGCCAGGCGCTGACGGCGCTGATCTTCATCTTCATCCAGCATTTCTGGCTCGGCTTCATCGCCTTCGCCATGGCCGCCATCCAGGTCGGCATCATCCCGCGCATGCGCCGCCGTCTCATCGAGCTCGGCCGCGAACGCCAGCTCACCGCCCGCCAGCTCGCCGGCCGCGTGGCGGAGATCGTCGACGGCATCGACACGATCCACGCCTACGACACCTCGAACTACGAGCGCGCCGACATCGCCGCCCGCCTCGGCCGCATCTTCAAGATCCGCTACGACATCTACCAGTGGAAGTTCCTGGTCAAGTTCCTCAACAACTTCCTCGCCCAGCTGACGCCCTTCCTGTTCTACTGCATCGGCGGCTACCTCACCATCGTCGGCAAGCTCGACGTCGGCCAGCTCGTCGCCGTCATCAACGCCTACAAGGAGCTGCCGGGGCCGCTGAAGGAACTGATCGACTGGGAACTGGTGCGCCAGGACGTGCAGGTCAAATACGAGCAGGTCGTCGAGCAGTTCGAGGCCGACGAGATGATCGCCCCCGAGATCCAGGCGATCGACACGGAAAGCCGGGCGGTCCTGAACCACCCGCTCAGCACCACGAACCTCCTGATCGACGACGATATCGGCGGCCGGGTTCTCGAACACGTCACCGTCAAGATCGCGCCCGGCGAGACCGTCGCCATCATCGGTGCGGCGGCCAGCGGCGGTGACCGCCTCGCCGAGGCGCTGGCCCGCGTCGTCTGGCCGGCCGGCGGCAAGGTGACGGCGGGTGACGACGACCTCTTCACCCTGCCGGAGGCGGTGACCGGCCGGCGCATCTCCTATGTCTCGCCCGACGCCTATTTCTTCCACGGCAGCCTGAAGGACAACCTGCTCTACGGCCTCAAGCACGCGCCGATCGAGCCGGCCGCCTACAAGGGGCCGGCCGCCGACCAGCGCCGATGGGACGTGCTGGAGGCGCGCCGCTCCGGCAATCCGGATTTCGACCTCAACGGCAACTGGATCGACCCGAGCACACTCAATGCCAACGGCACGGACGGGCTGTTCGGCGCGATGATGGCGGTGCTGGACGTGGTGGAGCTGTCCGACGACGTGCTGCAACTGGCGCTGCACTCCTCGATCGCGGTCAACACCAATCCCGACTTCGCCGCCCAGATCGTCGAGATGCGCCATGACCTTCGCGAGGAGCTGGACCGCCGCGACCTCAACAACCTCATCGTGCCCTTCCGCGACAACGAGTACAATACCGAGGCGCCGGTCGCCGAGAACCTGTTCTTCGGCATGATGCCGGACCCGAAGGCCTCGACCAAGGCCATCGTCAAGACGCCCTATTTCCGCAACATGATGCGCGAGAGCGGCCTCGGCGAAGCGCTGTTCGAAATGGGCAAGGGCATCGCCGAAAGCGCGGTGGAGCTCTTCAAGGACCTGCCGCCCGACCACCCGTTCTTCGAGCAACTGACCTTCATGCGGGCGGACGAGATCCCGACCTATCAGCACCTGCTGCAGAAGCTGCGGCACAATGCCGCACCGAGCGAGGAGGACCGGATCGCGCTCATCAAGCTCAGCTTCTTCTATGTCGAGCCGCGGCACCGTTTCGGCGTGCTCGACGAGAAGCTGATGCGCAAGATCGTCGAGGTTCGCCACCAGTTCCACGCGAACCTGCCGGCGGAACTGCAGGCCCACATTGAACGTTACAATCCGAATGCCTATCTGACATCGGGAACGCTGGTGGACAATATCGTGTTCGGCAAGCTCAACCATCGCTTCAGCGACGCCATTTCCAAGCTCAGGGAGATCGGCGGGGAGCTTCTGGCCAAGCGGCCGGAACTCTACCATGCGTTGATGGAACTGGGGCTGGAATCGAACATCGGCGCCGGCGGCCGGCGGTTGAACAGCCTGCAGCGCCTGAAGCTGGGCCTTGCCCGCGCCCTCATCCGCCGCTCGGACTACTACATCTTCAACCGGGCGTTCTCGGGAGTCGACCATCACCTCCAGGAACACGTCGTGGAGGCGGCCCTTGCGTTCATTGCCAAGAGCGGTGATAATCCCGCTGTTGTCTGGGTTTTGTCAAATACCCCGCTTGCAAAACACTTTAAAAGGGTGCTTGCTTTTGATGGCGGAAGTTTGGTGGAAGACGGAACCTACGACACGATCGTCGAAAGTGGTACGGTATACAAGCAACTGATAGCATGACTGGTATGAAGTGATCAGATAACCGGAATTCGAGGCGGTTGACTGTTATGATCTTGAACGACGAAGTGCAGATGTTACGACGGGTGCCGCTGTTCTCGGGCATCGATGCAGGCAAGCTGAAACTGCTCGCCTTCGCTTCCGATCGGGTCAGCTACCGTGAAGGTCAGGAACTCTTCCATCAGGGCGACGAAGGCGATGCCGCCTATGTCGTTCTCTCGGGCGTCGTCGACGTCTACAAGGAAGGCCCCTCGGGAGACGAGAAGATCGCATCGACCGGCAGTTGCTCGGTCGTCGGCGAAATCGCCATCCTCTGCGGCACGACCCGCAATGCCACCGTCAAGGCCTCCACGGTCGTGGAAGCACTGCGTATCCGCAAGGACTGCTTCCTCAAGGTCCTCTCGTCCTGCCCCCGCAGCATGGCCGAAACCATGCGCATCATGGGCGAGCGGCTCGCCACCGCGCACTGAGGACCGCTCCGTCGGCCTTGCCTGCCGGCATTTCCTGAACGTCCCTTCCGGGTCGCCCGGATCACTGTTGCGTGCGCCGGCCGGCACATTGTCCTTCCGTCCTTTGACGAAAGCCTTTCCGCGCGCTGCAAAGGCATTCCTTTCCGGACTTTTCGCCTTTTGCGGCGGGAGAACCCCGTTCCGCGAAGCAGCGAAGCACCTTGCGGCGCGGGCTGGATTTGCCAAGGAATTGCGGCAGAAACAAGGGACTAGCCGCCTTCGCCGCGCTCTTGCACCTTCATATTTCTGTGATCATCCGCTCACCGCCTGCGAGGTTGCGACCGGCGCATGTTGCTCGGTGCAGGAGCGGTGCGCCGCGTGCGGGAGTCGTTTCCTGCGGCGCGAAAGGCGGTGAGCACCCCCCTCTGCCCTGCCGGGCATCTCCCCCTCAAGGGGGGAGATCGGCAAGAGGCGAAAGCCTCGCTTAATCAGCAGCGCTGGAAACGGGCGAAACGGCTCTCCATCCAATCTCCCCCGTGAGGGGAGATGCCCGGCAGGGCAGAGGGGGGTGGTCGCGGAGCGCGCACGCTTCTTTCCGGCGCGACCAACGCACCGCCCTTGCGAGCAGCGCCAGAAGGACGAAGCGGCGCTGGAGGAGGACGCCCGGCAACCCGCCGCCCTACCCGACCAGATCCTCCGCACGCTCCCAGACGCACCCTGCCTGCCCGGCCGTCGCCTCGAAAATCAGCGCCATCAGCGCCCAGGCCGCCGCGTCGTGCACGAGGTGGTGGGTGAGGAGGCCGATCGGGCCGTCATGGGTCTGCGAGACGCGCACGAGATCGGCGATCACCGCTTCCGCCGGCCGGGCGCCTCGCGTGCCGCGCCAGTCGATGATGTCGACATGGGTGTTGCGCACGGCGAGCGGCGCGGGCTTTTCCGGGCCGAAGACGGAGAGCGCCTTGAAGCCAAGTGACGGCAGGCCGTCGACGACGGCGGGCGCGATGCGGTTCCATGGCGGCACCAGCATGGGCACGAAGCGGCCGGCATGGAGCGCAGCGAGGCGTTCGAAGCCCCGGCCGAGCTCGGCAAGCACCGTCTCCGCCGGCCGGTGGGCGCCGAGTTCCTGGCTCTTCTCGCCGGGTCCCGCATGGTTCTCATGCGCCCAGCCATGCACCGCCACGCCTGCCAGCGGGGCCTCGGCAAGCCGCGCCGCCAGCGCCGCGCCTGTCAAGGCCGGGATGACGGCGATGAGCACGGGCACCGCATGGCGCGCGGTCAGCGCCAGGAGCGTGTCGAGCGCCGCGGTCGGCGCCACCGCATCGTCGTCGCGCAGCCACAGCCGGAGCGGCCTGCCGGCCGCTGCCCGGCGGGCGATCTCGTCCGCAAGGGGGCTTGCGCAGGCAGGCAGCGTCATCCCGTCTCTCCCGCAGTGTTCCGCGCGATGGCATCCAGCGCCGCGGCGGCGGCCGGCAGCGAATGGTCGGCCAGCACGCGGGCGCGGGCCTTTTCCGCAAGGCGCCGGCGCTCCGCCGCGTCGTCCAGGAGCGCCGCGATGGCCGCCGCATAGGCGGCGTGATCGCCCGGCGCGGTGAGGCGCCCCGTCTCGCCGTCCTCGACCACTTCCGGAACGCCCGCCGTCCGCCAGGCGACGACCGGAAGGCCGGCGGCCTGCGCCTCCAGATAGGCGAGCCCATAGGCTTCGCCGCAGCCCGGCCAGACATAGAGCGCACCCCCGGCCAGGATCTCCGCCACCGCGGCCTGCGGCTTCTGCCCGCGCCAGGCGATGCGCCCGTCGCCAAAGCCGGAAAACAGCGCCTCCACCTCGGCCCTGAGCGGCCCGTCGCCGACCACCGAAAGGCGCCAGGGCCGGTCCTCGATCCGCCGCAGCGCTGCAGCAAGCGCGCGAAAACTCTCCAGCTTGTCGCCGGCCCGCATCATCGCCACGGTGACGAGGTGGCCCGGCTGCGGCCGTGCGGCCCGGCTGGTGAACGGCGCCGCGTCGATGAACGGCTTCAGCGGCGCAACGGCCGCATCCGGCGCGGCGGCGGCAAGGCCCGCCCGGTCGCGGGCGGTGAGCCCGATATTGACGGCCGCGCCGCGCACCGCCTCCAGCACCTGCGCCTGCATGTCGCGCCAGATGCCGATATTGCGGCGTGCGGAATAGGAGGCTTCCGCCGTGGCATAGGCGACGCCGAAGCGCTTGCAGAGCGGAGGGCCGATCAGGTCCGGCGCCTTGTAATAGGGATGGTAGCAGAACCAGAGGTCCGGCGCGCCCTGCGCCCGCCAGAGCACCGAAAGCCGCTCGACCTCCGCCGCCGCCCGCGCCCGGAGCGCCGCATAGGCGGCCGCATCGTCGCTGTCGCCGCAAAAGGCGCGCAGCTCCGAGGCGAGCGTGACGGCATGGTCGGCCCGCCTCAGGCAGTCGATAAGCTGGCGGGCCATCAGCCGGTCGCCCGAGGGCACGGCATGGTCCGGCGATTTCAGCGGGGCGTAGAACGCGATCTTCATGCTCGCCCGCAGGCCCTTTCTCATCGTCGCCCTGGCGCCGCGAACCGCGGCACGGCTTTGCGGCCCATCGTGCTGCGCGCCCGGCGAGGCCGGACGGCAAGGGTTGACAGGCTGGCCAAACTCTCCCATCTCAACGCGCGGTCCTGTATATGTGCGCGGAGTGCCGATGCCAACTGCCTTGCTTTCCCACGAGACGCTGCTGGCGCGAATAACGTCTCGCGAGGCCCGCGTCGGCGTCATCGGCCTCGGCTATGTCGGCCTGCCGCTCGCCATCACCGCCGCCCGCGCCGGCTTTGCCGTGACGGGTTTCGACATCGACCCCGGCAAGATCACCGCGATCGAGGCCGGGCGCAGCTATATCGAGGCGGTGCCGAGCGATATCCTTGCCGCCGAGCACCGCACCGGCCGCTTTGCCGCGACGAGCGATTTCTCAAGGCTCGGCGCATGCGACATCATCGCCATCTGCGTGCCGACGCCGCTGACGCGCCACCGCGACCCCGACATGCGCTATGTCGAGCAGACCTGCCGCGACATCGCCGCGACGCTGCGCCCCGGCCAGCTCGTCGTCCTGGAATCGACCACCTATCCCGGCACGACCGACGGCCTGGTGCGCCGCACGCTGGAGGCCGGCGGCCTGACGTCCGGCGCGGATTTCTTCCTCGGCTTCTCGCCGGAGCGCGAGGACCCCGGCAACCGCCAGTTCCAGACCTCGACCATCCCGAAGGTCGTCGCCGGCGACGGCGTGGCGGCGCAGGCGCTCGTCACCGCCTTCTACGGTGCGGTGGTCAAGACGGTCGTGCCCGTCTCCTCCACCGCCACGGCCGAAGCGGTGAAGCTGACGGAGAACATTTTCCGCGCGGTGAACATCGCCCTGGTGAACGAGCTGAAGGTCGTCTACGAGGCCATGGGCATCGACATCTGGGAGGTGATCGACGCCGCAAGCTCAAAACCCTTCGGCTACATGCCCTTCTATCCCGGCCCGGGCCTTGGCGGCCATTGCATCCCGATCGATCCCTTCTATCTCACCTGGGCCTCGCGCGCCCACGAGCTGCCGACCCGCTTCATCGAGCTCGCCGGCGAGATCAACTCTTCCATGCCCCGCCATGTGGTGGGCAGGCTGGCCGAGGCGCTCGACCGGCGCGCCGGCAAGGCGCTGAGCCGTTCGAAGGTGCTGGTGATCGGCCTCGCCTACAAGAAGAACGTGCCCGACATCCGCGAAAGCCCCTCGCTGAAGCTGATCGAGCTGATCGAGGAGCGCGGCGGCGCGGCGAGCTATTACGATCCGCATGTGCCGGAAATCCCGCCGACCCGCGAATACGGCGCCTTCCGCGGCCGCCCGTCGGTCGCCTGGGACGAGGCGGACATCCGCGCCTTCGACGCGATCCTGATCGCCACCGACCATGACGACGTCGACTATGCGGCGCTCGCCGAATGGGGCGCGCTGATCGTCGACACGCGCAACGTCTTCGCCCGGCGCGGCATCGCCGCCGACACGATCCTCAAGGCCTGAGACCCCGCATGAGCCGCCTCGAAAGCTTCATCCGCCGCATGTCCGCCCAGCGTGACGTCATCGACCATGTCGCGCAGGCCCTGCCGTTGCCGGAGGACGGCGCGATCCTCGAGATCGGCCTCGGCAACGGCCGGACCTTCGATCACCTGCGCGAGAAATTCCCCGGCCGGCGCATCGTCGCCTTCGATAGGGCGCTCGGCGCGCATTCCTCCTCCACGCCGCCGCCGGGCGACCTGGTGCTCGGCGAGATCGTCGAGACGGCTAGGGCCTTTGCCGGCACGAATGCCGCGCTCGTCCACGCCGATATCGGCACCGGCTATGACGACAAGGACGCGGTCACGCTGACCTGGCTGCCCGACATCGTCGCCCGCGCGCTCGGCGCCGGCGGCATCGCCATCAGCGGCCTGCCGCTCGACCACGCGGCGCTGGAGCCCCTGGCGCTGCCCGCCACCGTCGACAGCAAGCGCTACTTCCTCTACCGCAGGCGGGCGTAGGCCCATGGCCCGCGTCGCCGTCATCGCGGACGCCCATTTCCACGATATCGAAGGCGACTACGATTTTCCCGGCATCGTCGTGAACGGGCGAAGGCTGACGGTGCGCACCTTCGCCGACACCGTCCGCTCCACCCGCGTCTTCAACGAGAGTTTTACCACCCTCCCCGCGGCGCTCGACCGGATCGTCGCCATGGGCATCCGCCACGTCGTCCTGCTCGGCGACTATACCGACGACGGCCAGCGCGGCACGGTGGCGAGCCTCGTGCGGCTGCTTGCGGCCTATCGCGACCGCCACGGCCTCAACTTCTACGCCACACCGGGCAACCACGACGTCTTCGGCCCGCTCGGCAAGCACCGCGACACCCGCTATGTGCATGCCGGGGGCGGCACGACGCTCGTGACGAGCGATGCGGAGAAGGCGGCGGAGGATCCGGGCCGTCCGGTGGTGACGGAGAAGATGTATTGCGACGGCGTGCCGGCGGGCATCCGCGCGCTCGGCGATTTCGGCTATTTCCGCCGCCCCGGCGACCTTCATTTCGAAACGCCCTTCGGCGCCGATGACGCGCCCGCCGCGCGCGAGCACGACCTGCGCTCCGCCGACGGCGGCACCGTGCGGCGGCTGATGGACGCCTCCTACCTGGTCGAGCCGGAGGACGGCCTGTGGCTCCTGATGATCGACGCCAATGTCTTCGAGCCGCGCAACGGCCGGCGCGACATCGCCCGCAAGAAAGCCTTCCTCGACAGTTCCGATGCCGGCTGGAACGCGCTCCTGCGCGTAAAACCCTATCTCCTCGCCTGGATCGCCGATGTCGCGGCGCGGGCGGCGCGCAAGGGCAAGACGCTCCTCGCCTTCTCCCACTATCCCGCGCTCGATCCCTTCGAGGATGAGACGGATAGCGAGCGTGCGCTCTTCGGCGAAACGAACGTCGCGAAGCGCACGCCCCGCCCGATCGTCGCCGAAACGCTCATCGCCGCCGGCCTGTCGCTGCATTTCAGCGGCCACCTGCATGTCGAGGCCCGCTCGCGCCACGATGAGGGTGGCCGCAGCCTCGTCAACATCGCCGTGCCCTCGCTCGTCGCCTTTCCCGCCGGCTTCGTCGTGGTCGAGACGGGGGATGGGGCGCCGTCCGTCGAAACCGTCTCGCTTGCCGAGACGCCGCTCGATGCCGATCTCCTCGCGCTTTACCGGGCCGAGCAGGCTCGCGAAGGCCTCGCCCCGGACCCGGCGCTCGCCGCCCGCGACTACGGCGATTTCCTGCACCACCACATGCGTGCCCTCGTCCTCCAGCGCTTCCTGCCGAAGGAATGGCCGGCGGACATGGCGCAGATGGCGCGGCGCATGACGCTCGCCGATCTCTGCCGGCTGATGGCGGACGGCACGCCGCCGGCCGGCCTCGACACGGGTCCGCTGGAGGCCGTCCCGCTCCTCGACCTCGTCGCCGACTGGTATTGCCTGCGCCAGTCCCCTGCCGCTGCTCCCACCCATATCGCCCCCGGCAGGCTCGCCTGCTACCGGTCGCTCGCCGAGCATTTCGGCGACCTCACGCCGGCGGGCGAGGACGGGCCGCGGCGGTTCTTCGCAATCTTCCTCGGGGTTCTCGGCCGCAGCTTGGAACGGGCGTCCAGGGAGGCGGGACGTTCTGCCGGATCGGCTGCTGCCCTGCCACGTTGAAGGGCGCAGCGGCTTTGCAGCTCGCCGGAACGGCGTGTTTGGCCCGCCGTCGGCCTTCAAGACACGAGGCCGCTGGCATGGCGCCTCGATCGCATTCTAGAGCGTTTTTGTCTTTGATTGAATCGATCTGGATTCCCATGAGGTTGGTTTTGTGATTCAAGATGCTGGCTGGGAGGAGGCCAGCATCGGATGGTTCGAGCCCTATCTGGAGACCCTCGCGAACGTGTTGTCGCGGCCGTTTTTGCCGGCGAGAGTTGCAGCTCGGTGGCAGGGCGGTTTGGTGTTGCTGTTTCGTCGGTTGTGAAGTGGTCGCAACGCTACCGGGCGACCGGCTCGGTTGCACCAGGCAAGATGGGCGGACATCGCAAGCGCATTCTGGAGCCGCATCGCGATTTCATTGCCGCCCGTCTACAGCAGAATCCACATCTGAGCCTACACGGACTGAAGGATGAACTGAGCCGGCGCGGGGTGATGGTCTCGCACAACACGGTGTGGCAGTTCCTGCGTCGTGAAGGCCTGCGCTTCAAAAAAAAACACTGTTTGCCCTTGAGCAGGCCCGGGCCGACATCGCCCGCAAACGCCAACGCTGGAAGGTATGGCAAGGCCATCTCGATCCGACGCGGCTCGTCTTCATCGATGAGACCTGGATCAAAACCAACATGGCGCCGCTAAGGGGCTGGAGACCGAAGGGCAAGCGCCTGCGCGGCTTCGCGCCGCATGGCCATTGGCGTACCCTGACCTTCCTCGGAGCCTTGCGCTGCGACCGGCTGACCGCCCCATGCGTCTTCGACGGTCCGATCAACGTCCGGTGCTTTCGTGCCTATGTCGAGCAACAACTCGTGACCGCTCTCAAGCCCGGCGACATCGTTATCATGGACAATCTCGGCAGCCACAAATCGGTGGCCATCCGCCAGGCCGTCAAAGCGGCAGGTGCGAGGCTCTGGTTCCTGCCACCCTATTCTCCGGACCTCAATCCCATCGAGCAAGCCTTCGCCAAAATCAAACACTGGATGCGTCTCGCACAGAAGCGCACCATTGAGGACACGTGCCGCTTCGTCGCCGATCTCGTCAAAACAATCCGACCAAGGGAATGCCGAAACTACTTCTTAAACGCAGGATACGCTTCAATCAAAACATGAAACGCTCTAGACGCGCCGCCGCCGATGGACGTGCCAGAGGCCGGCCGTGCTCATTGCCGCCAGCACGTACCAGGTGAGCGCATAGACGAGGTGGCTGTTGCGGAAGGCGATGACCGTGAGGCCGCCGACCGGGAGGCCGCCGGGATTGGGCGTCGCATCCGCGTCGATGAAATAGGGGGCGACGTCGGAAAGCCCCTTTGCGGCGGCGATGGCGGCGACATCGCGGGAGAACCAGCGCTCGCCGGCGGGATCGTTGGCGCGCAGGAAACCGCCGCCGGGTTCGCTGAGGCGCAGCAGCCCCGTCACCGCGACGGGGCCGGCCGCAAGCTCGCTTCCCGCGCGGTCGACGGGCGCGCGGCGATCGGCCGGCACGAAGCCGCGGTTGACGAGGACGGTCGTGTCGTCCGCCAGGCGCAGCGGCGTCAGCACCCAGAAACCGGCGCCGCGCTCCGTCACGGCCTGCACGAGCACCGTCTTGTCGTGCTGGAAGAGGCCGGTGGCGGTGACGCGGCGGTATTCGTCCCTTTCCGCACTGATCGCCGGCCATCCGGCCCGCGCCGGCGCGGCCACCGGTTCGGCATGGACGCGGCTTTCGACGCGGGCGATGAGGTCGCGCTTCCAGAACAGGCGCTGCACCTGCCAGGTGCCGAGGGCGAGGAAGACGGCGGCGAGAAGGACGAGGACGCTTGTGAGGAGGCGCCGGGCGCGGGCGGAAGGTTCGGACATGGGCTAGGCCATCCCCCTCTGCCCTGCCGGGCATCTCCCCCACAAGGGGCGCTTGGGGAATGCGACATTGCCGCTCCTTCCCTTCTCCCCCGCGGGGGAGAAGGCGATGTGGCACCGTTTCATCCATCTTCCATGCCGCTCTGCAGGGCAGAGGGGGGTGGTCGCCCCGGCGCTCATTCCCATCGCTCCGATCAAGGCATGGTCTTCATCATCTCATGGGTCATCGGCATCATGTTCGTGTTGAGGTGATGCATGACCCAGAGCGAGCCGGCAATGGCGATGCCGACGATGATCAGCGTGAAGATCAGCGCCATCAGCGTCCAGCCGCCTTCCGAGCGCGGGTTCATGTGCAGGAAGTAGACCATGTGCACGACGATCTGCACCACGCCGATGCCCATGACGAGCACGGCGGTGAACAGCTTGCTGTCGAGCACGTCGCCCATGACCAGCCAGAAGGGAATGGCCGTCAGGATGATCGAGAGGACGAAGCCGATCATGTAGCTCCTGAACGAGCCATGGCCGGCATCGTGGCCGTGGCTATGGGCGTGATGGGCTTCCGAAGCGCTTTCGTGGCTCATCCGAGGACTCCGAGCAGGTAGACGAAGGAGAAGACGCCGATCCAGATGACGTCGAGGAAGTGCCAGAACATGGAGAGGCACATCAGCCGGCGGCGGTTCTCGGGGTTGAGGCCGTGTTTCTTCACCTGCACCATCAGCGTGATCAGCCAGATGATGCCGAAGGTGACGTGCAGGCCGTGCGTGCCGACCAGCGTGAAGAAGGACGACAGGAAGGCCGAGCGCGTCGGGCCGGCGCCCTCATGGATCAGGTGGTAGAATTCGTAGAGCTCCAGCGCCAGGAACGCCGCGCCGAAGACGCCTGTTATGCCGAGCCAGACCAGCGTCTCCATCTTGGCATTGCGCTCCATCTGGAGCATGGCGAAGCCGTAGGTGATGGAGGAGAGGAGCAGCATCGCCGTGTTGATGGCGACGAGCGACAGGTCGAAGAGATCGGCGGGCGACGGGCCGGCCGCATAGTTGCGGCCGAGCACGCCGTGCGTTGCGAAGAGCACGGCGAAGATCAGGCAGTCGCTCATCAGGTAGAGCCAGAAACCCAGCATGGTGCTGTTTTCCGGGTGATGCTCGTCCTTGAGGTAGAAGACCGGCTTTCCGTCGGTATCGTGGACTTGGGTCGCGCTCATGGGCTCAGGTCCGTTCTTGCAGCAGTTTCGTGTGCGCGTCCTCGGTCGCCGTCACGGTATCGGCGGGGATGAAGAAGTCGCGGTCGTAGTTGAACGTATGGGCGATCGACACCGCGATGAGCGCGATGAAGGAGAGCGCCGCCAGCCACCAGATGTACCAGATCAGCGCGAAGGCGAGCACGACGCTGATGGCCGACAGGATAACGCCCGTGCCGGTGTTCTTCGGCATGTGGATCGGCTTGAAGCCTTCCAGCGGGCGCTCGTAGCCGCGGTTCTTCATGTCGTACCAGCTATCATGGTCGTGCACGACGGGGGTGAAGGCGAAGTTGTAGTCCGGCGGCGGCGAGGAGGTCGACCATTCCAGCGTGCGCCCGTCCCAGGGATCGCCCGTCACGCGGAGCTGGTCGCGCCGCAGGAAGCTGACGACGAGCTGGATGACGAAGGAGGCGATGCCGAGCGCGATCAGCGCCGCGCCGAAGGCGGCGATGACGAACCAGATCTGCAGGGACGGGTCCTCGAACTGGCTGACGCGGCGGGTGACGCCCATCAGGCCGAGCACGTAGAGCGGCATGAAGGCGAAGAAGAAGCCGATCTGCCAGAACCAGAAGCTCATCTTGCCCCAGAACGGATCGAGCTTGTAGCCGAAGGCCTTGGGGAACCAGTAGACGACGCCGGCCATCAGCCCGAACAGCACGCCGCCGATGATGACATTGTGGAAATGCGCGATGAGGAACAGCGAATTGTGCAGCACGAAATCGGCCGGCGGGATGGCCAGCATCACGCCCGTCATGCCGCCGATGACGAAGGTCACCATGAAGCCGACCGTCCACAGCATCGGCACCTCGTAGCGGATGCGGCCGCGATACATGGTGAACAGCCAGTTGAACATCTTCGCGCCCGTCGGGATCGAGATGATCATGGTCGTGATGCCGAAGAAGGCGTTGACCGAGGCGCCCGAGCCCATGGTGAAGAAGTGGTGCAGCCAGACGATGTAGGAGAGGATCATGATCACGCAGGTGGCGTAGACCATGGAGGTGTAGCCGAAGAGCCGCTTGCCGCAGAAGGTGGCGACGACCTCGGAGAAGATGCCGAAGGCCGGCAGGACGAGGATGTAGACCTCCGGATGGCCCCAGATCCAGATGAGGTTGATATACATCATCGGATTGCCGCCGAGGTCGTTCGTGAAGAAGTTCGTTCCCACGTAACGGTCGAGCGACAGGAGGGCGAGCGTGGCGGTGAGGATCGGGAAGGTCGCGACGATCAGGATGTTGGTGCACAGCGACGTCCAGGTGAAGACCGGCATCTTCATGAAGGTCATGCCCGGCGCGCGCATCTTCACGATGGTCGCGATGAGGTTGATGCCGGAAAGCGTCGTCCCGACACCGGCGACCTGCAGCCCCCAGATGTAATAGTCGACGCCGACGCCGGGACTGTAGTCCGCGCCCGAGAGCGGCGGATAGGCGAGCCAGCCGGTGCGGGCGAACTCGCCGACGAACAGCGACATCATGATGATGACCGCCCCGCCCGTCGTCATCCAGAAGGAGAAGTTGTTGAGGAAGGGGAAGGAGACGTCGCGCGCGCCGATCTGCAACGGCACGACATAGTTCATGAAGCCGGTGACGAAGGGCATCGCCACGAAGAAGATCATGATCACGCCGTGCGCGGTGAAGATCTGGTCGTAGTGATGGGCGTTGAGATAGCCCTCGCTGCCATTGAAGGCGATCGCCTGCTGGATGCGCATCATGATGGCGTCGGCAAAGCCGCGCAGCAGCATGATGATGGCGAGGATGATGTACATGATGCCGATCTTCTTGTGATCGACGGAGGTGAACCACTCGTTCCAGAGATAGCCCCAGAGCCTGAACCGGGTGATCAGGCCGAGAAGCGCGATGCCGCCCAGCGCCACGACCGCGAAGGTCACGACAAGGATGGGCTCGTGGTAGGGGATTGCCTCCCAGGTGAGCCGTCCGAAAATGAATTGCGTGAGGCTGATGTCGCCGAACATGGGATCGTCCAATATCGTTTCGTAGGCGGCCCGGTGCATGCGAGGGCCTTGCGCGCCCGCCGCGGCCGGCGGGCGCAATGAAAGCTAGTGTGACTGGTGCGCGTCGTGGTTCGTGGTGGCCGGGTTCTCCTCCACGCCCTCGGCCGGTTCTTCGCTGCGCGCGGGATTGCCGGTCTCGGGGAAGGTGGCGGCGGGCGCCTCGTCCGCGGCATGGCGGTTGTCGTGTTCGAGTTTCGCCTTGTTCCCGTGGCTCTCCTTGCCCGCCCCGCCCGTCATGTCGATATGCATCATGTCCTTCATGCACATCTGGCCTTCGCGCACGCACATGTTGAGCACGGCCTGGTAGAGCCCGTCGTCGACGGTGGCGTAGTAGCGCACCGGCTCCTTCACGCTCGGCTTTTCGAGCTTCAGATAGGCGTCGCGGTTGAGCGCCGTGCCGTTCTGCTTCACCCGCGCCACCCAGGCGTCGAAGCCGGCCTGGTCGAGCCCGTGGAACTTGAAGCGCATGTGCGAGAAGCCGTCGCCGCTGTAGTTCGACGACAGGCCCTCGTATTCGCCGGCCTTGTTGATGACGGCGTGCAGCTTCGTCTCCATGCCGGGCATGGTGTAGATCATGCCGGCGAGCGCGGGCACATAGAAGGAGTTCATCACCGAGGAGGCGGTGAGCTTGAAGTTGATCGGCACGTCGACGGGGGCCGCCATCTCGTTGACCGTGGCGATGCCCTGGTCCGGATAGAAGAACAGCCATTTCCAGTCGAGCGCCACCACCTCGACGGTGATCGGCTTCGTCTCCTCTGGCACCGGCCGTGCCGCATCGAGCCGTTCCAGCGGCCGGTACGGATCCAGCTTGTGGGTGCTGACCCAGGTGATGGCGCCGAGCGCGATGATGATGGCGAGCGGGGCCGACCAGATGGCGACTTCCAGGCCCGTCGAGTGATGCCACTCCGGATCATACTTCGCCGCCGTGTTCGACTGGCGGTAATGCCAGGCGAAATAGAGCGTCATGGCGATCACCGGCACGATGATGATCAGCATGAGGATGGTGGAGATGACGATCAGGTCCCGCTGCTGCGTGGCGATGTCCCCGGAGGGCGACATGACGACCATGTTGCATCCGGAAAGCAGGGCCAGCATCAGGGGGAGGATCGAGACTCGGGCTAAACTGAATGGCTTCGGCATTGCGGCCTCAACTTGCGTTCTGTCTAGTCGGCAATAAGCGGGCATGGTCGCGCTTGGAAATGAGGTGCTTCGTCGCAGCGCAGCATTCTGTCGCAGTGCGGTAGAAACTTTTGGGCTGTCCGCCGCCGCAAAATTGATCTAGCGCAATAATCGTCGCGGGTCTTCAAGCCGTGCTGCGACGGGTCGCAGGTTCGGACGCAACCTTGCCGCAGCGCGCACGTTTCGCCTAATTCTTGATATTGGACGCCGAATAGTCAACACTCTAACGACATGGCGCACATCGCTCGGAGAAATTCATGAGTTCGGTCGCTAACCCCTCCTCCTCCGGTCTCGAGCGGGACGCCCGCCGCATGCATGACGACGACAAGCCGCTTTCGCCCGGCAGCGTCGCCATCGGCGTGGTGATCGGGCGCACCTCCGAATTCTTCGATTTCTTCGTCTACGGCCTCGGCTCCATCCTCGTCTTCCCGAAGCTCATCTTCCCCTTCGCCGGCAGCGCGGTGGCCGCGACGCTGATGTCCTTCGCGCTCTTTCCCCTTGCCTTCCTCGCCCGGCCGGTCGGCTCCTTCGTCTTCATGTGGATCGACCGCAACTACGGCCGCGGCACCAAGCTGACGGTGGCGCTGGTCATCCTCGGCGGCTCGACCGCCTCCATCGCCTTCCTGCCGGGCTACGAGACGATCGGCTACTGGGCCGTGGCGCTGCTCGCGCTCTTCCGGCTGGGCCAGGGTTTCGCGCTCGGCGGCGCCTGGGACGGGCTTGCCTCGCTGCTCAGCCTGAGCGCGCCGGAAAACCGCCGCGGCTGGTACGCGATGATCCCGCAGCTCGGCGCGCCCTTCGGCTTCGCGCTCGCCAGCATCCTCTTCGGCTATTTCGTCAGCAATCTCTCGGAGGCGGATTTCCTCGCCTGGGGCTGGCGCTATCCGTTCTTCGTCGCCTTCGCCATCAACGTCGTGGCGCTCTTCGCGCGCCTGCGCATCGTCGCCAGCAAGGAATTCGGCGCGGCCATGGAGGCGCAGGAGCTGCAGGCCCGGCCGATCTTCGAAATGCTGAGCAAGCATGCCATGGATGTCGTGCTCGGCGCCTTCGTGCCGCTCGCAAGCTTCGCCATGTTCCACCTCGTCACCATCTTCCCGCTCTCCTGGATCATGCTCACCGGCGGCCAGTCGGTGGAGGAGTTCCTCTGGGTGCAGGTGGCGGGCGCGGCCGTCGGGGTCGTCGGCATCGTGCTGTCGGGCGTCATCGCCGACCGCATCGGCCGGCGCAACCAGCTCATGGCCGGCGCCATCCTCATCGCGATCTTCTCCTTCTCCGCGCCCTTCCTGCTCGATTCCGGCGGCAAGGGGCAGGACGCCTATATCCTGATCGGCTTCTTCATCCTCGGCCTCACCTTCGGCCAGTCCTCCGGCGCCGTCTCCTCGCGCTTCACGCAATATTACCGCTATACCGGCGCGGCGCTGACCTCGGACCTCGCCTGGCTCGTCGGCGCGGGCTTCGCCCCGCTCGTGGCGCTCGGCCTTGCCACCAGCTTCGGCATCGTCTTCATCGGCGGCTACCTGATCTCCGGCGCCATCTGCACCATCGCCGCCCTCACCCTGACGCGGGCGCTCGACCAGCACTGAGGCTTTCGTTCTTTGCCGACGAGGCGCCGATTTGCGCTTCGGCGAGCAGCCGCACAAGCCAGTCGACGAAGACGCGGACCTTGTTGGAGAGGTGCCGGTTCGGCGGATAGACGATGTAGAGCGGGATCGGTTCCGACCGCCAGCCCGGCAGCACCGGCACGAGCGCCCCGCTCTTCAGCGCCTCGGTCGCCATGAAGCGCGGCAGCGGCGCGACGCCGAGGCCGGACAGGGCCGCGGCGAGATAGCTGCGCGCATCGTTGACCGAGACGATATAGCGGCTGTCGACCTCGACCGTCTCGCCGTCCTTTTCGAATTCGAAAGGCATGGTGCGGCCGGTCTGCGCCAGGAAATAGTTGATGCAATGGTGCGCGCCGCCGAGGTCCAGCGGGTGCCGCGGCGTGCCGAAGGCCTCGATATAGGCCGGGGCGGCGCAGGTGACGATATCCATCTCGGCGACGCGCCGGGCGATCAGCGACTGGTCGCCGGGCGCCCCGCCGCGCAGCGCGCAGTCCACATTCTCCGCCAGATAATCCACCGTCCGGTCGCCGACGCCGAGGTCGATATGGATATCCGGGAACTTCTGATGGAAATCGCCGAGCCGGGGAATGACCAGCAGGTCCGCGAAGGCCCCCGCCATCTCGACGCGCAGGCGCCCGCGCGGGCTGGCATGGGAATGGGAGAGGCTGCCGTCCAGTTCGTCGATCTCCGCGACGATCCGGATCGCCCGCTCATAGTAGAGCGCCCCGTCCGTCGTCACCATCACCCGGCGCGTCGTGCGGTTGAGCAGCTTGGTTTGCAGATGCGTTTCGAGGTTCTGGATGAGGTTGCTCACCGTCGCCTTGGGCATGCCGAGCGCGGCGGAGGCCCGGGTGAAATTGCCGGTCTCCACCACGCGGAGGAAGGCACGCATTGCGGAAAGCTGATCCATGGAACATTCCCAGGTTGGAAGCTGCTATTGTTCGAGAATATGGATAGTGAAGTCAGTTTTGGCACACTTATATCGCCGCGATCAGGCACGATATAAATGGTGAGGCCCCATCCTAATTCCAGAGGGGCCCGAGGACGAAACCATGCCGGTAGAGATCAAGGATATGACGTTCGACAAGGTGGCCATCGGCCCCGTGTCCGCACGCGTCTATCAGGGAGCGGAGTTCGCCAAGGGCGCCCCCATCCTGCTCTACTTCCATGGCGGCGCGTTCCTGGAAGAGGGCCTTCGCCCCTCCCCCGTCGCCGAGGCCATCGCTTCCACGGGCGCCATCGTCGCCGTTCTGGATTATGGCGCGCCGGGCGGCGGTGTCTTCCCCAAGCCGCTCGAAGTCGGCTTTTCCATGTTTTCCTATCTCGCCAAGAAGCGCGCCGGCCTCGGCGACCGCAAGTCGCCGCTCATCATCGGCGGCGAGGAGGCGGGCGGCAACATCGCCGCCGGCGTGGCGCTGAAGGCGCGCGACCATTTCGCCGACGAGCTGGACGGCCAGGTGCTGTTCTCCCCGCTGCTCGATCCCTTCATGGGCACCGCTTCCTTCCGCGAGTCCGAGGCGCTCGGCATGAGCCAGCGCTGGGCGGAGGGCTGGAGCCACTATCTCAGCGGCGGCGTCTGCCATCCCTATGCGGCGCCGTGCCTCTGTTCGCGGCTTGCGGGCGTCGCGCCCGCGCTCGTCGTTTCGGCGGAGGACGATCCGCTGCGCGACGAAGCCCTCGGTTACGCCGACTGCCTCACCGCAGCGGGCGTCAAGGTTCGCCGGCATGTGCTCCCCGCCGGGACAGGCTGGCCTGAAATTTATGGCGGGAAGACGGGCGAAACCCCTGACTGGTCTCCCAAGCGGCCATCCACCTGGCAAGAGGAGGTCGGCCGCCAGTTTTCGGGTTTTGTTCAAAATATAAGCATTCACTAATTTAATTTGAAACGCGCGGTCCAAGGGCCGCAAGGAGAAGAGAACATGACGTCGAAGCGCAAACGCTGGGCCCTGACGGGCGCCGGCCTGGGACTGGCTGTGTCCGTTTCCGCCGCAGCCCTCTATTTCCAACTGCCGGGCAATGTCGCCCAGGCGGAAGCCACCGTGACGGCCGAAGTGCCCGCCGTGCCGGTCACGGTCGCCGTGGTCGAAAACCGCGATGTGGTGACCTGGCAGGAATTTTCCGGCCGTCTGGAGGCGATCGACCGCGTGCAGATCCGCTCGCGCGTCGCCGGTGCCATCGAGGCGGTGAATTTCCGCGAGGGCGCGCTGGTGAAGGCGGGCGACCTGCTCTTCACCATCGACCAGGAGCCCTTCAAGACCGCGGTGACGCAGGCCGAAGGCCAGTACGCCTCCGCCGAGGCGCGCGTGAAGCTCGCCACGACCGAGCTTGAGCGCGGCCAGCGCCTCGCCAAGAGCAACAGCATCTCGCAAAGCGAGGTGGACACGCGCCAGAACGCGCTGGCCGAGGCCCGCGCCGCGCTGAAGACGGCCGAGGCCACGCTGCACGCCGCCAAGCTGGAGCTCGGCTATACGGAAGTGCGCGCGCCGGTTTCCGGCCGCGTCGGCAAGGTGGAGATCACCACCGGCAACCTCGTCGCCGCCGGCTCGACCTCGCCGGCGCTGACGACGCTTGTCTCGGTCGACCCGATCTATGCCGGCTTCAATGTCAGCGAGGAGACGGTCGCCAGGGCGCTCGCCGCCCTGCCGGCCTCCACGGACGCGCTTCCGCCGATCGACCAGATCCCCGTCGAGGTCGGCACGCTCGCCGACGAGGGCACGCCGATCCGCGGCAAGCTCCAGCTTATCGGCAACGAGGTGGACGCGGCGAGCGGCACGATCACCGTGCGCGCCGTCTTCGACAATCCCGGCGGCAGGCTGATCCCCGGCCAGTTCGTGCGCATCCGCATGGGCGAGCCGAAGGCCGAAAGCAAGATCCTCATCAGCGAAAAGGCCGTCGGCACCGACCAGGACAAGAAGTTCGTCTTCGTCGTCGACAAGGACAACAAGGTCGCCTACCGGCCGGTCGTGCTCGGCAGCCTGTCCGGCAACGAGCGTGTCGTCGAAAGCGGCCTTGCCGGCGGCGACCGCATCGTCGTCAATGGCCTGCAACGCGTCCGCCCCGGCGTCGTCGTCGATCCGCAGGTGCAGGAGAATGTCGCCTCGGTGAAGTAGGCGGGCGGTTCGAGGTTCAGCCCCTCACCCTAACCCTCTCCCCGCAAGCGGGGAGAGGGGACGTGCCCGACGAACCGGCAAGGGTCGAGGAAACCGGCTCGGCATATCCCTTCTCCCCGCTTGCGGGAGAAGGTGGCCGGCAGGCCGGATGAGGGGCCAAACCGTCTGCGATGACCTTCCCTGCGGGAGGCGCGACAGACACCGTAGCCGAAGACCGGCAGGACGCTCACCCGCCCTGCCCCGAAACAACCAACAATCCCATGCCCGCCGGCGGCGCATCGCCCGCCGGATGGGTCCGTTCGTCCCTGGAGAGGGGTATTGCCATGAACATCTCCCGTTTCTTCATCGATCGCCCGGTCTTCGCCGGGGTGCTGTCGATCCTCATCGTCGTCGCCGGCCTGATCGGCATGCGCGCCCTGCCGATCTCCGAATATCCGGAGGTCGTGCCGCCCTCGATCGTCGTGCGTGCCACCTATCCCGGCGCAAACCCGGTCGTCATTTCCGAAACCGTCGCGACGCCGCTCGAAGAGCAGATCAACGGCGTCGAGGACATGCTCTACATGAACAGCCAGGCGACCTCCGACGGCGTCCTGACGCTGACGGTCACCTTCAAGCTCGGCACCGATCCGGACAAGGCCCAGCAGCTCGTGCAGAACCGCGTGTCGCAGGCCGAACCCCGTCTTCCCGCCGAAGTGCGCGCGCTCGGCGTCACCACGGTCAAGAGCTCGCCCGACTTCATCATGGTGGTCAACCTCGTCTCGAAGACCGACCGCTACGACATCACCTATCTGCGCAACTACGCCACGCTGAACATCAAGGACCGCCTCGCCCGCATCGAGGGCGTCGGCCAGGTCCAGGTGTTCGGCGCGGGTGACTATGCGATGCGTGTCTGGATCGATCCGCAGAAGGCGGCGGAGCATGCGCTTGCCGCCAGCGACATTTCCAACGCCATCCGCGAGCAGAACGTGCAGGCCGCCGCCGGCATCATCGGTGCCTCGCCCACCGCCAACGACGTCAACCTCCAGCTCAACGTGAATGCGCAGGGGCGCCTGCGCACGCCGGAGGAATTCGGCAACATCATCGTGAAGACCGGCGCGGAGGGCCAGATCACCCGCCTGCGCGACGTCGCGCGCATCGAGATGGGCGCGGCCGACTATTCGCTGCGCTCGCTGCTCGACGGCGAGCCGGCCGTCGCCGTCGCCGTCCTGCAGGCGCCGGGCTCCAACGCCATCGAGATCGCCGACAATGTGCGCGCCACGATGGACCAGCTCCAGATCGCCATGCCCGAGGGCGTGAAATACGAGATCGTCTACGACACGACGGAATTCGTGCGCGCCTCGATCGACAAGGTCGTCGACACGCTGCTCGAGGCCATCGCGCTCGTCGTGCTCGTCGTCATCGTCTTCCTCCAGACCTGGCGCGCCTCGATTATCCCGCTGCTCGCCGTCCCGGTCTCCATCATCGGCACCTTCGCCGTGATGTATGCCTTCGGCTTCTCGGTGAACGCGCTGACCCTCTTCGGCCTCGTGCTGGCCATCGGCATCGTGGTGGACGACGCCATCGTCGTCGTCGAGAACGTCGAGCGCAACATCGAGAACGGCCTGTCCCCGCGCGAAGCCACCTACCGGGCGATGCGCGAGGTCTCCGGCCCGATCATCGCCATCGCGCTCGTCCTCGTCGCCGTCTTCGTGCCGCTCGCCTTCATCAGCGGCCTCTCCGGCCAGTTCTACCGCCAGTTCGCACTCACCATCGCGATCTCGACGGTCATCTCCGCCATCAACTCGCTGACGCTCTCCCCGGCTCTGGCCGCCCTTCTCCTGAAGGACCACCATGCGCCGAAGGATTGGCTGACGCGCGTGATGGATGGCCTGTTCGGCTGGTTCTTCCGCGGCTTCAACCGCGCCTTCAGCGCCGCCGGCAACGGCTACGGCCGCAGCGTCGGCGGGCTCGTCACGCGCAAGTCCCTGGTGATGGCGATCTATCTCGCCCTCGTCGGTGCGACCTATGCGGTGTTCAACGCCGTGCCCGGCGGCTTCGTGCCGGCGCAGGACAAGCAGTACCTCATCGGCTTCGCCCAGCTTCCGGACGGCGCGACGCTCGACCGCACGGAAGAGGTCATCAAGAAGATGAGCGAGATCGCGCTGGAACAGCCGGGCGTCGAGCACGCCATCGCCTTCCCGGGCCTGTCGATCAACGGCTTCACCATCGGCTCGAATTCCGGCATCGTCTTCGCCTCGCTCGCTCCCTTCGAGGAGCGCACGACGCCGGAACTGTCGGGCGGGGCGATCGCCATGCAGCTCAACCAGAAGTTCGGCGCCATCCAGGATGCCTTCATCGCCATGTTCCCGCCGCCGCCGGTCAACGGCCTCGGCACGACGGGCGGCTTCAAGCTGCAGATCGAGGACCGCGCCGGCCTCGGCTACGGGCCGCTCAACGAGGCGACCCAGGCGTTCCTGGCGAAAGCCTACCAGACGCCGGAGCTGGCGGGCCTGTTCTCCAGCTTCCAGATCAACGTGCCGCAGCTCTATGCCGATCTCGACCGCTCCAAGGCCCAGCAGCTCGGCGTGCGCGTGACCGACGTGTTCGAGACGCTGCAGATCTATCTCGGCTCGCTCTATGTCAACGACTTCAACGCGTTCGGCCGCACCTACTCCGTGCGCGTCCAGGCGGATTCGGCGTTCCGCGCCAAGCCGGAGGATATCGGCCAGCTCAAGGTACGCTCGCAATCGGGCGAGATGATCCCGCTCGCCGCGCTCCTGAAGGTCGACGCGACGACCGGGCCGGAGCGCACCACGCGCTACAACGGCTTCCTCGCCGCCGACATCAATGGCGGCCCGGCCCCCGGCTTCTCCTCCGGCCAGGCGCAGGCGGCGGTGGAAAAGATCGCGGCCGAGACGCTGCCGTCAGGCATCGACTTCGAGTGGACGGACCTCACCTACCAGCAGATCCTCGCCGGCAATTCGAGCATCGTCGTCTTCCCGCTGGCGCTGCTCCTGGTCTACCTGGTGCTCGCCGCGCAATATGAAAGCCTGACGCTGCCGATCGCCATCATCATGATCGTGCCGATGGGCGTGCTCGCCGCGCTCGCCGGGGTCTGGTACACGGGCGGCGACAACAACGTCTTCACCCAGATCGGCCTCGTGGTGCTGGTGGGCCTATCGGCGAAGAACGCCATCCTGATCGTCGAATTCGCGCGCGAGCTGGAATTCGAGGGAAGGACGCCGATCAAGGCCGCGATCGAGGCGAGCCGCCTGCGCCTGCGCCCGATCCTGATGACCTCGATGGCCTTCATCATGGGCGTCGTGCCGCTGGTCCTGTCCACCGGGGCAGGTGCGGAGATGCGCGCCGCCATGGGCCTTGCCGTCTTCTCCGGCATGATCGGCGTCACCTTCTTCGGCATCTTCATGACGCCGGTCTTCTACGTGCTGCTCCGCCGCCTGACGGGAAACCGTCCGCTGGTGCAGCATGGCAAGTCGACGATGGAGGGAGAAAGGGAAGCGCACGCGGCGTAACAACCCGCGCAGCATCATCCCGAATGGCAAAGGCCGGGGCAGCAAATCGCCGCCCCGGCCTTGTTTCGTTGCCGACCTCCAGCCTCCAACCCACCCTCGCCGTCATCCTCGGGCTTGACCCGAGGATTCACGCGGCACTCGTGGCCTGTGGATGGTCGGGTCAAGCCCGACCATGACGGAGGAGAGGGCTGCGGCGCTTTGCGAGGAGGTAGAGGATCTGGGCCGTGGTCATGCCGTAGCCCTTGATGAGACCGGTGCAGCGCGTGGCTGCTCCAGCCTTTTCCCACGACCTCACGCTGCCAGATGCTCGAACAGCCGGGCGACCGCCTCCGCGCCGGGGTCGACATGCCCCTCAAGCTGCTTCGCATTGATATAGGCCGCCCGCCCGGCTTTTGCGTGGGTGAGGGTCGCGGTGAAGTTCGCGCCCTGGCGGGCCGCGTCCGCAGCGGCAGAAACACTTTCGCCGAGCGCTTCGAGGGCGGGGGAGAGGGCGTCCACCATGGTGCGGTCGCCGATGCTGGCGCCGCCGATCTCCTGCATGCGGGCAAGGCCGGCGCGAAGCGCCTCGCGCATCGGCAGGCCGCTGGAGGCGCCGTCGCCGGCGGCGGCGAAGAAGATGGCGAGCAGCACGCCCGAGGAGCCGCCCATCGTCTGGCTCAGCTCCAGGCCGATGGCGCGCAGGAGCTGCGTGTGGTCGGAGAGCGGCAGGCGGTCGATGGCGTTGATCAGGGCGCGGGCGGCGCCCGCCAGCGTCGAGCCGGTGTCGCCGTCGCCGGATTTGGCGTCGAGGGCGTTGAGGTCCTGCTCGGCGGCGATCAGCACGTTGCAGCAGTTGATGACGAAGGCGCGTGTCGCCGCGTGGTTCGAGGGCATCGGCGTGATCGGCGTCAGGCCGTCCGGCAGGGCCGCGACCGCGATCGGCCGGACTTCCGAGACGCCGGGCCAGGCGGCGATCGGCACGGGGGTTTTCAGGAGCTCCAGCTCGGCCGCGTCGGCGGGGAAGACGGAGATGGAAAGGCCCTGCATGTCGAGCGAGGTCATCAGCGGCGCGGGGCCGATGGCATGGGTGATCCGCGTGCCGACCGAAGAGCCGAGCAGGTCATGGGCGAGCACCGACATTTCCAAGACGGACGCGCCGCCGAGATTGTTGATCAGCGCGACATGCGGTCCCTCGCCCATGACGGTGGCGAGCCGTTCGACCATGGTCGCGACCGAGGCGCGCGCGCCGGCGAAATCGATCTGCTCGACGCCCGCCTCGCCATGGATGCCGAGACCGAGCTCGGCCTTGCCCTCGGGAATGCGGTCCTCCTTCGGCGAGCCGGGCACGCGGCAGGTGTCGAGCGACATGCCGATGGAGCGCGTGCCGGCGATGACGTTCCTGGCGGCCGCCGTGACCGTGTCGAGGTCGGCCCCCCGTTCGGCGAGCGCGCCGGCGATCTTGTGCACGAAGAGCGTGCCGGCGACGCCGCGGGCCTGCGGCAGGTCGGGCAGCGCGATGTCGTCACCGACGATGACCATGGAGACATTGAGGCCGAAGGCGCGCGCCCGCTCGGCGGCGAGGCCGAAATTCAGGCGGTCGCCGGTGTAGTTCTTGACGATGAGGAGACATCCGGCGGGGCCGGTCACCGCGAGGATGCCGGCAAGCACGGCATCGACGCTGGGCGAGGCGAAGACGTCGCCGCAGACGGCGGCGGTCAGCATGCCCTTGCCGACAAAGCCGACATGGGCGGGCTCATGGCCGGAGCCGCCGCCGGAGACGATCGCCACCTTCGACTTGTCCCAGTCGCTGCGCAGGACGACGCGGATATGCGGATAGCCGTCGAGCCGGGTCAGCGCGCCGCCCGAAAGGGCCAGCACCCCGTCGATCGCCTCGGTGACGACGTCTTCGCGCTTGTTGATGAATTGCGCCATGGTTGTTGTTCTCCCTAAGCTAAACGCATGCCGGCGGCGTCGAAATAGAGCGGCCGCGACGGTTGGATCCGGATGGTCTCGCCGCCCTTCAGCGGCGTGTGGGCGTCGGTGACGGTGATGAGGTCGTGCCGCTTGAAGGAAAGGTGCAGGCGCGTCTGGTCGCCGAGATGCTCGACGCGCTTGACCAGCGCCTCCTCCCCCTCCCCTTGCGATATATGCTCCGGGCGAAGGCCGATGCTTTTCGCCCCCGCGGGGGCGCCGGCGAAAAGATCGGCCGGCAGCACGTTGATGCGCGGCTGGCCGAGGCGGGTCGCGGCATAGACGCTGACCGGTTCTTCGTAGACTGCACGCGGCGAGCCGAACTGCACCAGTTTTCCCTCATTGAGCACGCCGACATGGGTCGCCATGGTCATCGCCTCGATCTGGTCGTGGGTGACGTAGAGCAGCGTCGCGCCGGACTTCGCCTGGATGCGCTTCAATTCGATGCGCAGGTCCGCCCGGAGCTTCGCGTCGAGCGAACTCAGCGGCTCGTCCATCAGGAAGATCTCGGGGTTGCGCACCAGTGCGCGGCCGATGGAGACGCGCTGCATCTCGCCGCCCGAAAGCGCCGTTGCCTTGTTCTCCAGCTTGTGGGCGATCTGCAGCACCTCGGCGACCTCCTGAACCTTCCGGTCGATCGCCGCGCGGGGCGTCTTCAGGAGCGGGGATTTCAGGGGGAACTCCAGGTTCTGGCGGACGGTGAGGTGCGGATAGAGTGAATATTGCTGGAACACCATGGCGACATTGCGCTCGGCGGGCGACAGGCCCTTCATCGGCCGGCCGCCGATGGTGACCTCGCCGCTGTCGGGCGCGTCGAGGCCGGAGACCATGCGCAGCGTCGTCGTCTTGCCCGCGCCGGTCGGGCCGAGGAGGACGACGAAGGAGCCGTCCGGCACCGTCAGCGAGACATTGTCGAGCGCGAGCGTGCCGCCGAAGCGTTTCGTGACGTTTTCAAGGACGACCTCAGCCATGTCCGAGCACTCCTTCATTGCCCTCGGAGAGGAGGGCCTTGCCGCTTTCCGCATCGAAGAGCGAGAGGGTCCGCGCGTCGAAGTCGAGGCCGACCAGCTCCTCCTCCCGCACCTTGTGGGCGGAGGAGATCCGCGCCTTCAGCTCGCCGTGTTCCGTTGCGAGGGTGACGATCTGCGTCGTGCCGAGATATTCCACGGCACTGACCCGGCCGCGATAGGCGGCATCGTCGCGGAACTTCACATGTTCCGGCCGGACGCCGAGCGTCAGGCGGCCGTCGCGGCCTTCGCGCGCGGCGGGCACGTCGACCTTGACGCCGCCGAGATCGATGCTGTTGCCGCCGATGCCGATCATGCCTTCGAATTCCAGGAAATTCATCGAGGGCGAGCCGATGAACTGGGCGACGAATTTCGTCGCCGGCCAGTCGTAGATCTGTTGCGGCTTGCCGAACTGTTCGACGACGCCGTGGTTCATCACGACGATCTTGTCGCCCATCTGCATGGCTTCGAGCTGGTCGTGCGTGACATAGACGGTGGTCGCGCCCATGCGGTCGTGCAGCGCGCGCAGTTCCTCGGCCATATGCTCGCGGAATTCCGCGTCGAGCGCGCCGAGCGGTTCGTCCATGAAGAAGGCCTTCGGCCGGCGCACGATGGCCCTGCCGAGCGCCACGCGCTGGCGGTCGCCGCCGGAAAGCCCGCCGACCGGCTTGTCGAGGATATGCTCGATCTTGAGGATGCGGGCGACCTCGGCGACGCGCGTCCGCACCTCCTCGCGCTTCATGCCCTGGCTGACGAGCGGATAGGAGATGTTCTTGCGCACGTTCATGTGCGGGTAGAGCGCGAACATCTGGAAGACGAAGGCGATGTCGCGCTGGCTGGCCGGCTTCATGCCGACCTCCTCGCCGTCGATGAAGATCTCGCCCGAGGTCGGCAGTTCGAGGCCGGCCATCATGCGCAGCGTCGTCGTCTTGCCGCAGCCGGAGGGGCCGAGCAGCATGAAGAACTCGCCGTCCTCGATGGTGAAGGAGGAGGAGCGGACGGCGGTGAAGGCACCGAACTCCTTGCGCACGTTCTGGATCCTGATTTGCGCCATCGGCCTACTCCGGGAAATGGCTGACGATGATGAACATCACCGTGCCGAGGAGAGTGACGACGAAGGACCAGGAATAGAGCGCGAGCGCGAAGGGCTGCATGAGCATGACGACGCCCGCCGCGATCAGCACCGAGGCCAGCATTTCCCAGGCGCTGCGCCGGAAATGCAGGAGGCCGTTGAAAAATCGAGTCATTTGCGGACTGCTCCGAAGGTGATGCCGCGCAGGAGATGCTTGCGCAGAAGGATGGTGAAGACCATGACCGGCACGAGGAAGAGCGTCGCGCCGGCGGCGACGGCGGGCCAGTCCTGGCCGCTGACGCCGATGATGGTGGGAATGAAGGGCGGGGCCGTCTGGGCGTTGCCGGATGTCAACAGGACGGCGAAGGCATATTCGTTCCAGGCGAAGATCAGGCAGAAGATCGCGGTGGAGGCGATGCCCGTCGCCGCCTGCGGCAGCACGACCTTGTAGAAGGCCTGGAAGCGCGTGTAGCCGTCGATCAGCGCCGCCTCCTCGTATTCGACGGGGATCTCGTCGATGAAGCCCTTGAGCAGCCATACGGAGAGCGACAGGTTCACTGCGGTATAAAGCAGGATCATGCCGGCATGGGTGTCGCTGAGGCCGAGCGAGCGGAACATCAGGAAGATCGGGATGGCGACGGCAATCGGCGGCATCATGCGCGTGGAGAGGATGAAGAACAGGAGATCGTCCTTCAGCGGCACCTTGAAGCGCGAGAAGGCATAGGCCGCCACTGTCCCGAGCACGATGCACAGCACCGTCGAGCCGAAGCCGATGATCACCGAATTGGTGAAGCGTTCGGCAAAGCGCGAGGGGCCGGAAATGACGAGCCCGTCCTTGCGCACGAGCTTGTCGTACCAGGTGGTCGGCTCGCCGACCGCCTGCAACTGGTCGGGCGAAAGGCGGGTGCGCGTGGTGAAGACGTTGACGTATCCTTCCACCGTCGGCGTGAAGAAGGTCTTCGGCGGATAGGCGATGGCGTCGGACGGGGACTTGAAGCTGGTGGCGATGATCCAGACGAGCGGCAGGATGGTGATCAGGGCATAGCCGATGACCAGGATGCCCGCGACCCATTTCTGCCGCAGCGACGGCTCGGTGACGGAATAGCTCATCGTTGTTTCACCTTGTTGAGCGCCTTGACGTAGATCGAGGCGAGGCCGAAGACCGTGACGAAGAGGATGACGGCATAGGCCGAGGCATAGCCGGTGCGCCACTTCTCGAAGGCCTCGCGCTTGAGGTTGATCGAGGTCAGCTCGGTGATCGAGCCGGGGCCGCCGCCGGTGAGCTGCACGACGAGGTCGAACATCTTGAAGTTCTCGATGCCGCGGAAGAGCACGGCGAGCATCAGGAAGGGCAGGACGAGCGGGATGGTGATCGTCCAGAACTGCCGCCACTTGCTGGCGCGGTCGCATTCGGCGGCTTCATAGATGCTTGGCGGAATGGAGCGCAGGCCCGCAAGGCAGATCAGCATGACGAAGGGCGTCCACATCCAGGTATCGACGATGATGATCGCCCAGGGCGCGAGCTTGACGTCGCCGATCATCGAGAAGCTGGACGGGTCCGCGCCGGTCAGGAAGCCGACCGCATAGTTGAAGAGGCCGATCTGCGGCTGGTAGAGGAAGGTCCAGAAATTGCCGACCACCGCCGGGCTCAGCATCATCGGCAGCACGATGATCGTGGTCCACAGATCGTTGCCGCGGAACTTCTTGTTGATGAGATAGGCGAGCGAGAAGCCGATCAGGACCTGCAGCACGATGGTCCAGATCAGGAAATGCGCCGTCGCCTGCATGGTCAGCCAGATGTCGCGGTCGGACAGGATGCTGGCATAGTTCCTGAGGCCGACGAAATCGACCTCGGCATTGGGCCGGTTGACGCGGAAATTGGTGAAGCTCAGCCGGATCGTCCAGATCAGCGGGAAGATGTTGACCGCCAGCAAGAGCACGATCGACGGGGCGACGAAGAGCCAGGCGAGCGCGCGGTCGGACAGGCCGTGCATGCGTCTGGCGATGACGTGCGGCGTCGCCTCGGCGACCCGGTCCACGGTGGATTTCAGCATGGGTGTTCCCCTACATATTTGACTGAGCGGCGGCAGAGCCGGGACAAATCCCCGGCTCCGGCCGCGCCGTGACCCGCTGGGAGGCGGCGGGCGCAGGGCGGAGTATGAAGGCGATCGGCCTTGATCGAAAGACCCCTCCCCAACCCCTTCCCGCAAGAGGGGACGGGCTAGCCTGCCGGACCCTCACCATGAAAAATCACGGGAAGAGCGTGCGGCCTGCTTTCTCCCCCTTGTGGGGGAGATGCCGGCAGGCAGAGGGGGGTTACGGACCGTCAGTACTTGCCTTCGTCCTCGAAGACCTCCGTCCAGTCCTTGACGAGGCCGTCGAGCGCGTCCTTTGCGGAACCCTGGCCGGCGACGACATAGTCGTGGAAGCGCTTCTGCGCCGCCTGCAGCAGCGAGGCATAGGCCGGCTCCGCCCAGAAATCCTGGACGATCGCCATGGAGTCGAGGAAGGTCTGCGCATAGGGCTGGCTGGTCGCGAAATTCGGATCCTCGACGACCTTCAGCAGCGCCGAATAGCCGCCCATCTCCCACCATTTCTGCTGGATCTCCGGCTGCGCGAACCACTTGATATAGGCGAGCGCATCCTCCTGCTTTTCCGAGGAGGAGACGACCGAAATGCCCTGGCCGCCGAGCTGGGCGTAGGCCGCGCCGTCAGGACCTGCCGGGTTGGGGAAATAGCCGGATTTGTCGCCGCCGACATTGGCGTCGGCATGGATGCCCGGCCAGGTGAAGGCGAAGTTCATGTGCAGCGCGACCTGGCCCGACTTGTAGGCGTCGATGTCCTCGGACATGTAGGCGTCGGAATGGCCGGGCGGCGTGCAGCAGTCGTAGAGCTCCTTGTAGAATTCCAGCCCCTTCACCGCCTCGGCGGAGTTGACGTAACCCTCCAGCTCATAGGGCTTGTCCGGGTTCTCGTATTTGAAGCCGAAGCTGTAGAGCACGTCCATGACGCCCATGGTGATGCCCTCGGAGCCGCGCTCCGTGTAGATCGCCGCGCCATAGACGGTCTTGCCGTCGATCTCGCGCTTCTGGAAGAACTGCGCGATGTCCTTCAGTTCGCCGAAGGTCTTCGGCACGGCCAGCTCGCGGCCGTATTTCTCCTTGAACTCCGCCTGCAGTTCCGGACGGGCGAACCAGTCCTTGCGGTAGCTCCAGCCGACGACGTCGCCGAAGGCCGGCAGCGCCCAGTAGTTCGGCGAGTTCTTCGGCCATTCGGCGTAACCGACGACGGTCGCCGGAATGAAGTCGCTCATCTTGATCCCTTCCTTGTCGAAGAAATCGTTGAGCTTGACATACTGGCCGTTCTCCGCCGCGCCGCCGATCCACTGGCTGTCGCCGATCATGAGATCGCAGAGCTTGCCGCCGGAATTCAGCTCGTTGAGCATGCGGTCGGCGAAATTCGGCCACGGCACGAATTCGAACTTCATGCTGACGCCGCTCTTGGCCTCGAAATCCTTGCTGAGCTCGACCAGCGCGTTGGCCGGGTCCCAGGCGGCCCAGCAGAGCGTCAGGTCCCTGGCGCTCGCCCCACCGGGGATGGCGACGCCGGCGGCCAGAAGCGCGCCGGAAGCGGCCAGTGTTCTGAAATGGCGAATGGTCATGGCTGGGTTCTCCTCCCCCTCCTCCCGACCTCCATCGGAAGGTTGAAAACGCCCGTCGCGGGCACATGGCGCGGAATGAGGCAGGGCGCACCCGTCCTGCGGGTCGCTCTCCTCCGCGCCGCCTCCGTGGCAGGCGACATTCCTCCTGCCGGCCACGCATCGACTCATATTGAGGTGCGCACCTCAATGCAAGCAATTTTTGAGGTGCGCACTTCAATTCTTGCTTTTCGCCTGCTTTTGTTAGAGGAATCGGTTCAGGATCACGCCGATGTGAAAGAGAGTGGAGTATGCGGCCCACCGCGAAAGACCTGGCAGAAGCCGCGGGCGTCAGCCTCGCGACGGTCGACCGCGTCCTTAACGAGCGGCCGAATGTCAGCTCCAGGGCCGCACGGAAGGTGGCCGAAGCCATCGAGCGCATCGGCTTCGTGCGCAACCCCGCGGCCGTGGCGCTGGCCCGCAACAAGACTTACCGCTTCCGCTTCGTGCTGCCGACCTCGGGCGACCAGTATCTTGCCGAACTCATCGCCCGCGTCGGCGAGGCGAAGGAGGCGCTGCGGGCCGATTCCACCGAGGTGGAGGTCGCGCAGATTGCGATGAGCGACCCGCACCACGTCGCCAAATACCTCACCGCCATCGACCACGACGCGGTGGACGGCGTTGCCGTCATGGCGCCGGAATCGCCGCAGGTGCGCGACGCGCTGGTGCGGCTCGTCGAACGGGACGTCAAGGTCGTGCAGTTCCTCTCCGGCCAGGAGCGGCTGGAGAGTGCCGATTATGTCGGCATCGACAACTTTGCCGCCGGCGCGACGGCGGGAAAGATCGCCGGCCGCTTCATCGGCGCGCGGCCGGGCAAGATCATGGTCGTCGCCGAGACCATGATGGCGCTCGACAGCATCCAGCGCCGCCTCGGCTTCGACAGCATCATCAACGCCCAGTTTCCGCATCTCCAGAGCCTGCCGTCGCTGGAGACCTATGCGGACGAAAAGCGCGCCGACCTCGTCATCCAGCGCACATTGCAGCACCATCCGGATACGCTCGCCGTCTATGTCCTGAGCGCGGAGGCGCGCGTGCCGCTGACGGCCGTCTGGAATGCGCAGGGCGACCGCGACCTCACCGTCATCGCGCACGAGCATACGCCCTTCAGCGCGCAGGCGCTGAGGGACGAGCGCATCGACGCCGTGATCGCCCAGGACCCCGGCCATGCCGTGCGCAGCGCGCTGCGCATCATGCGCGCCCGCGCCGACCACCGCGAACTGCTCGCCTCGCAGGAGCGCATCCGCATCGAGGTGCTGCTGAAGGAAAACCTCCCCGCCCCGAAGGCCGCCGGCCTCTGACGCATCGGCCCCTGCCGGCCGCCGGTCGCAACGGTTGCCGTGAACGTCGGCAGAACCTGCCCGGACGGGGTTATTCCGCCGCCGTGGCGAGGCATCCCTCGATGATGCCGCGGATCTCGCCGCGGCAGGAACCGCAATTGGTGCCGGCATTCAGCGCCGCGCCGATCGCCTCGACGCCATGGCATCCCCCGCGCACCGCCGCGACGATCTGGTTGATGCCGACGCCGAAGCAGGCGCAGACGGTCGCGCCGGGATCCGGCTTGTCTGCTCCCGGCCGGCCGGCGACGAGGGAAAAGCGCCTGCGCAGATCCGGATGTTCGGCGGCGAGCTCGGCGATCGCCCAGTTGCGCGCCACCGCCACCGGCTCCCTCGCGAGGAAGAAGGCCGCCAGCAGGCGCGGTCCGTCGAAGAAGGCAAGCCGGATCTCGCCGGTCTGCCGGTCGGCATAGCCGAGCGGCTCGATGTCTTCCGGCAGGGCGAAGGTGCGGCGGCACCAGCCGGCCCAATCGTCCGCCGCCGTGTCGAAGGCGAGCTCCATGCGCCAGCCGCCCTCTGCCCTGGCGATCGCCCAGTAGGCGGCGTCGAGGGCGTCGGGTTTTGCCTGCGACACGGCGAAGGCATAGTGCGCGGCCTTGAAGGGGCGGGCGGCGACGGCGACGTTCTTGGAGGCCGGCTGGCCGGACACCCGGTCCGTCAGCGGCGGCACGAGGGCGTCGATGCGGGCCTTCGCCGCATACTGGTCGTTCCAGTGCATCGGCGCGAAAAGGCTGCCGCGCGCCTGGCGGTCGGTGACGAGGGCACGCACCACCGCCCTGCCCAGCGGGCTTTCGATCTCGACGAGGCCTGCCGGCGCGACGCCGATTTCCAGCGCGTCGCGCGGGTGGAGTTCCGCGAAGGGTTCGGCGATGTGGGCGGAGAGGCGGGCGCTCTTGCCGGTGCGCGTCATGGTGTGCCACTGGTCGCGGATACGGCCGGTGTTGAGCGTGAAGGGATAGGCGGCGTTCGTGCGGTCCGCGTCGGCAGGCGTGACGGCGACGAAGCGGGCCTTGCCATCGGCGTGATAGAAGCCGCCTTCGGCGAAGAAGCGGGTTTCCGCCTCGGCCCGGCCCGCCGGTTGCGGCCACTGGAAGGGGCCGAGCGCATCATAGGCGGCCGATCCGATGCCGGCATAGGCGCCGATATCGAAGTCGCGGCCGCCGTGGTTCTCGAAGGCGGAAAGCGCGGCGTGCTCGGCAAAGATCTCCGCCGGCCGTTCGTAGGCGAAGGCCCTTGCGAAACCCATGCGCCGCCCGACCTCGGCAAGCTGCCACCAGTCCGCCCGCGCCGCGCCGGGCGCGGGAAGGAAATCGCGCTGGCGGGAGATGCGGCGTTCGGAATTGGTGACCGTGCCGTTCTTCTCGCCCCAGCCGAGCGAGGGCAGTAGCACATGGGCATGGCGGGCCGTGTCCGTCTCCTTCAGGATGTCGGACACGACGACGAAGGGACAGGCCCTGATCGCCGCCTCGACGGCGCCGGCGTCCGGCATCGAGACGACGGGGTTCGTCGCCATGATCCAGAGTGCCTTGATGCGCCCCTCGGCGACGGCCTGGAACAGGTCGATCGCCTTCAGCCCCGGTCTTCCGGCGATCGTCGGAGCCTGCCAGAAGCGCCGCACCCGGTCGCGATCCTCCGCGCTTTCGAGCGCCATATGGGCGGCGAGCATGTTGGCGAGGCCGCCGACCTCGCGCCCGCCCATGGCGTTGGGCTGGCCGGTCAGCGAGAACGGCCCCATGCCCGGCCTGCCGATGCGGCCGGTGGCGAGGTGGCAGTTGAGGATGGCGTTGACCTTGTCCGTGCCGGAGGAGGACTGGTTGACGCCCTGGCTGTAGCAGGTCACGACCTTTTCGCTCTGCGTGAAGAGCCGGTAGAATTCGCGCAACTGCATGGCCGGCAGGCCGGTCCGCTCCAGCGCCTCCGGAAAGGAAACCGCCGCCGCGAAGGCTTCCGCAAAGCCCGTCGTGTGCGCCGCGACGAAATTCTGGTCCACCGCATCGCTTCGGACGAGGTGCGAAAAGAGGCCGGCAAAGAGCGCCACATCCGTATCCGGCTGGATGGCGAGATGGAGGTCCGCGATATCCGCCGTCATGGTGCGGCGCGGGTCTATCACCACCACCTTCAGGCCCGGCCGCCGCGCCTTGGCCGCGGCCAGCCGCTGGTAGAGCACCGGATGGCACCAGGCGAGGTTCGAGCCGGCAAGGACGACGAGGTCGGCAAGCTCCAGGTCCTCGTAGCTGCCCGGCACCGTATCAGAGCCGAAGGCGCGCCGGTGGCCGGCGACGGAGGAGGACATGCACAGCCGCGAATTGGTGTCGATGTTTGCCGCGCCGACAAAACCCTTCATCAGCTTGTTGGCGACGTAGTAGTCCTCGGTCAAAAGCTGGCCGGAGACGTAGAAGGCGACGGAATCCGGGCCGTGTTCGGCGATGGCGGCGGAGAATTTCTCCGCGACGAGGGTCAGCGCCTCGTCCCATGTGGATTGCCGGCCGGCGATCTCGGGGTGGAGGATACGGCCGTCGAGACCGATCGTCTCGGCAAGCGCCGAGCCCTTCGAGCAGAGCCGGCCGTAATTCGAGGGATGGTCCGGATCGCCCCTGACGGAGACCGCGCCGTCATCGCCGACCGTGGCGATGACCCCGCAGCCGACGCCGCAATAGGGGCAGGTCGTCTTCGTCTCAACGGGCATGGGCGGCTCCTGTTCGGAGCGCCGCACGCCCCTCATCCCCCTGCCGGGACCTTCTCCCCGCAAGCGGGGAGAAGGAGGATATGGCAATGCCGGTGCTCCAGCACCCTTCTCCCCGTCGGGACGGGGAGAAGGTGGCGGCAGCCGGATGAGGGGCGAGGCTGGCTCCTGTCATTGCCTACTCCGCCGCCGCCATCAGGCTTTCGAGCGCGATGGAGAGCAGCCCGTCCTCGTTGCGCAGGGGAATGGTGCGCACCGCCCCCTCGTCCGCCCCGAGCGCCTTGCCGGTCTCCAGCGAGATCACCCAGTTGTGCAGCGGGCAGGTGACGGCCTTGGCATGCACTATGCCCTGCGAGAGCGGTCCGCCCTTGTGCGGGCAATGGTCCTCGATGGCGAAGACCTCGTTTTCCGCCGTGCGGAAGACGGCGATTTTCCCCTCCGGCGTCTTGACGCAGCGCGCGCCGCGCAGGGGGATGTCGGCGATGTTGCCGATGGGAAACCAGGTCATGTCCGTGCTCCTCATTCCGCGGCCTCGCCGTAGCCGATGGTCGCCATCGGCCTGAATTCGTGCTTGTCCTTGCCGGAGACGCGTTCCGACCACGGATCGACCTGCGCGAATGTCTGGGAGAAGACGAAGCGGTCGTAGAAGGCCTTGCGCTTGTCCGCATCGCCCATGATCTGGCGGCGGATCTCGTCGAGGCCGATGCGCTTGGCCCATTTGTAGATGCGCTCCAGATAGCGCGCCTGCTCGCGGTACATCTGCGTCAGCGCCACGATATGCTCCAGCACCTCGTCCTCGGTCTTCACGAGGCCGAGCACCTCCGTGCCCTTGATGTCGAGGCCCGCCGCGCCCGCGAAATGGATCTCGAAGCCCGAATCGACGCAGACGACACCGATATCCTTGCAGGTCGCCTCCGCGCAGTTTCGCGGACAGCCGGAGACGGCCATCTTCAATTTGGCCGGCGTCCAGGAGCCCCACATGAACTTCTCGATGCGGATGCCGAGCCCGGTGGAATCCTGCGTGCCGAAGCGGCACCAGTCGGAGCCGACGCAGGTCTTCACCGTGCGCAGCCCTTTCGCATAGGCCTGCCCCGAGATGAAGCCGGCCTTGCCGAGATCGGCCCAGACGGCGGGCAGGTCCTCCTTCTCGATGCCGAGCAGGTCGATGCGCTGGCCGCCCGTCACCTTCACCAGGGGTATCTCGAACTTGTCGACCACATCGGCGATGGCGCGCAGTTCGTGCGCATTGGTGACGCCGCCCCACATGCGCGGCACGACGGAATAGGTGCCGTCCTTCTGGATGTTGGCATGCACGCGCTCGTTGATGAAGCGGGACTGGTAGTCGTCGGCATATTCGTCGGGCCAGTCGCAGACGAGGTAATAGTTGAGCGCCGGGCGGCACTTGGCGCAGCCGCAGGAGGTCTTCCACTCCAGTTCCTGCATGACGGCGGGAATGGTCTTCAGTCCCTTCGCCTTGATCAGGCGGCGCACGTCGTCATGGCCGAGATCGGTGCAGCCGCACATGGGCTGAACGGCGGCGGGGTTGTAGCTGTCGCCGAGCGTCAGCGTCATCAATTGCTCGACGAGGCCGGTGCAGGAGCCGCAGGAGGCGGACGCCTTGGTGTGGGCGCGCACGTCGTCGAGCGAGGCCAGGCCTTTTTCCGTGATCGTCGAGACGATCCTGCCCTTGCAGACGCCGTTGCAGCCGCAGATCTCCGCATCATCCGGCAAGGCTGCAACGGCCGCCATAGGGTCCAGCGGTGCGCCCCCCTGATAGGCCTGGCCGAAGATCAGCGTCTCGCGCATCTCGGAAATGTCGGTCTGCTTCTTCTTCAGGTCGTTGAACCAGGCGCCGTCGGCGGTCTCGCCGTAAAGCACCGTGCCGATGATGCGGTTGTCCTTCAGCACCAGCCGCTTGTAGACGCCGGCAGAGGCATCGCGCAGCACGATCTCCTCCCGGTCGTCGCCGTCGGCGAAATCGCCGAGCGAAAAGAGCTCGATGCCGGTGACCTTCAGCTTGGTCGGCGTATCGGAGTGGACGAAGGCGGCCGAGCGGTCGCCGGCCAGATGGGCGGCGGCGACGCGCGCCATCTCGTAGAGCGGGGCGACGAGGCCGTAGACCATGCCGCCCACTTCCGCGCATTCGCCGAGCGCTAGGATGCCGCCGTCCGAGGTCTGCATGCCGTGATCGACGACGATGCCGCGGTTGACGGCAAGGCCCGCCTCCCTGGCGAGGCTCACGCTCGGCCGGATGCCGACGGCCATGACGACGAGCGTGGCGGGAATGACGCGGCCGTCGTCCAGTTCGATGCCCTCGACCTTGCCGTTGCCGACGATGGCCCGGGTGTTCGCCTTGCAGAGGATCTTGATGCCGCGCCCTTCCAGCTCCCTTTGCAGGAGATAGCCGGCGGCGGGGTCGAGCTGGCGGTCCATCAGCGTTGGCATGACGTGCAGCACCGTGACGTCCATGCCGCGGCCGGCAAGGCCGGCGGCGGCTTCGAGGCCGAGCAGGCCGCCGCCGATGACGACGGCCTTCTCGCGCGACTGGGCGGCGAGCAGCATGGCCTGCACGTCGTCGAGGTCGCGATAGGTGATGACGCCGCGCATGTCGTTGCCCGGCACGGGCAGGATGAAGGGCACGGAGCCGGTGGCGATGACGAGCTTGTCGTAGCGTTCCGTGACGCCGTGATCGGAGGTGACGGTCTTCGCATCGCGGTCGATGGCGACGATGCGGTGGCCCTTGTAGAGCGTGATGCCGTGCTTGATGTACCAGCCGTCGCCGTGGATGATGATCTCCTCATACGCCTTCTCGCCGGAGAGGACGGGCGAGAGCATGATGCGGTCGTAGTTCACCCGCGGCTCGGCGTTGAAGATGGTGACCTCGTACCGGCCCGGGGCCTTTTCGAGGAGGTGCTCCAGCATGCGCCCGGGGGCCATGCCGTTGCCGACGATGACGAGTTTCTCGGTCATGGGATTTCCTAACACTTACGCGGCGACGGCGGAGACGGAGGGGCGCTCCATCTGGCGGATGGAAAGATGCATCCAGAGGAGCGAGACGGCGACGACGGCGAAGAGCAGCAGGAAACAGCTCGACCACAGGCCGGTCGCATCCTTCAGGAGGCCGAAGGCGATGGGCAGCACGAAGCCTCCGAGCCCGCCGACCATGCCGACGACCCCGCCGACCGGGCCGACACTGTCGGGGTAATAGGCCGGGATGTGCTTGTAGACCGCCGCCTTGCCGAGGCTCATGACGAAGCCGAGCACGAAGACGGTGACGATGAAGACGGCGGGCGTGACGCCCGACGGCAGCGACAGGACGAGCGTCGCGACCGCGGAAACGCCGAACATCCAGTACATGACGGCACGCGCGCCCTTGCGGTCCGAAAGCATGCCCCCGAGCGCGCGAAAGACGCTGCCGGGAATGGAATAGGCGGCGGCGACCATGCCGGCGGTGGCGATGTCGAAGCCGTAGACGCCGACGAGGTAGCGCGGCAGCCAGAGCGCCAGCGCCACGAAGCCGCCGAAGGCGAAGAAATAATAGAGCGAGAAGCGCCAGACCTGCGCCTTCCTCAGCGGCGCGAATTCCTGCATGAGGCTGCGCTTCGGCGCCTTGCCGTCGCGGCGATTGCGGAAGGCCGGGTCGTCGCTGGTGGTGAACCAGAAGAGGCAGGCGGTGAGGATCAGCACCGCCGCCCAGATTTCCGCCACCATCTGCCAGCCGGCGGCGACGAGCACGAAGGGCGCGAGGAATTTCGTCAGCGCCGCGCCGACATTGCCGGCGCCGAAGATGCCGAGCACCGTGCCCTGCTTTTCCGGCGGGAAGAAGGGCGAGACATAGGCGACGCCGACCGCGAAGGATCCGCCGGCAAGGCCGACGCCGAGGCCGGCGAGCAGCATCTGCGGGAAAGTCGCGGCGTGCGAGAGCATGAGCGTCGAAAGCGCCGCCGCCAGCATGGTCAGCGTATAGACGAGGCGGCCGCCGTAACGCGGCGTCCAGACGCCGAGCAGGATGCGCACCAGCGAGCCGGTGAGGATGGGCGTGCCGACGAGGAGGCCGAACTGGGCTTCGGTGAGCCCCAGGTCTTCCTTGATGCGGATGCCGATGATGGCGAAAATCGTCCAGACGGCGAAACAGATGGTGAAGGCGAAGGTGGACATCCAGAGCGCGACGGCGGGTTCGCGCGGGGACAGGGGCTGCTTGATCTCGGACATGGCGTCTCCGTGGCCCGACAAGGTCGTGCCGCTCCATCTTGGGGGTGAAAAACAAAAAGCCGCTGGCCAGGTTCTTTTCGCGCGACACGAGGGAGGTCATGTGCGCGAAAAACCCGATCAGCGGCTTTGCTGGTGGCGCCCGTCGTTGGACGCCGATATCGTGGCCCGAAGGCCTACGGAAAGAAAAGCAATCGGCGTGCCAGTTCGGCAAACGATTGATTTAATTCATTTCCTGGAAGACCGCATGCCGGCATGCGCATAGGCCATCGGCAAAGCTGCGCCAAATTTTGTGCAGTGCGCATAAAATAGGCGCTAGCGCGATTGCGCTGCGATATAGCCGTCGACGTCGTCGGGATCGAAGCGCCCGCCGTCGAAGAAACCGTCTGGGCCGAGCGTCAGCGCGCCGGAGGAGCCGACGGGCGTTTCCGCGGTCAGCGCGCCCTCCACCTTGGCGCTCGCCGAGGGCATGGCGATGCCGAGCGTCTTCAGCGCCGCGCGATAGACATCCGGGCGATAGGTCTTGGCGGCGACCTGGCGGTTCGCCTCGGTATGCGCCACCTGCCGCCAGCGGACCATCTGGGTGTAGAACCACAGCGCATGGCTCTTCCAGGGGAAGGTGGCCGCCTTGGCCTGCGGCACGAAGAAATCGCTGACCGTGCGCACCGCGCCGCCGCCGACCGGCAGGATGCCGGTGAGGGCCGGCAGCAGGAGGTCCGGTTCGCGCCCGACATAGGCGGGCAGCGCCAGCAGCGAAGCGAGTTCCGCGTGGTTGCGCGGATCGCCGCACCAGAGCGAGGCGTGGTGCAGCGCGACCAGCAGGGCGGCCAGCGCCTCCGGGTTCGCCTCGCCCCAGCCCGCATCGACGCCGAGCACCTTTTCCGGGCTCGATTTCCAGATCGCCGCCTTGACGGTGGCAAGATGCGCGCCGCGTTTGAGGACGCCGAAGGTGTTCCAGGGCTCGCCCGCGCAATAGCCGTCGATAAACCCTTCGGCGAGCGCATCGCCCATGTCCGGCGGCGGCAGGACGAGGATGTCGATCTCGCGGTCCGGATCGATGCCGCTCGCCGCCAGCCAGTAGCGCAGCTCGTAATTGTGCCCGGAATAGGGATGCACGACGCCGAAGCGCAGCGGCTCCCCCGCGCGTCCGTCGATGACCCGGCGGAGTGCCGCGCCGTTTTCGCGCGCGTCGAGGTCGGCGGTCGCGCCGGCTTCCGCCATCGCCCGCCAGAGCGCGGCGGAGACCGTGACGGCATTGCCGCCGAGGCCGAGCGCCATGGGCACGATCATCTTCGGGGCCGGGGCGGAGAGGCCGAGATTGCAGGCGATGGGCATCGGGCCGAGAATATGGGCGACGTCGAACTGGCGGACGGCAAGGCGATCGCGGATGCTCGCCCAGGAGCGCTCGCGCACCAGCGTGAGGTCGATCGACTGCGCCGCGGCAAAGCCCTTCTCCTTCGCGGCGACGAGGAGGGCGCTGTCGAGCAGCGGCACGAAGCCGGCGGTGATGGCGTGGCGCATCGTCATGTCTTCACTCCCGGATCGGGCGCTTCCGGATCGAGCAGGCTCGCCGCCGTGACGAGGCTTTGGGCGATCTCGGCGATCTTGCGGTTCTGGTTCATCGCCGTGCGGCGCAAGAGCGCATAGGCCGCCTCCTCGGACAGCCCGCGCGAGCGCATCAGGAGGCCCTTGGCACGGTCGATCACCTTGCGGTTCTCCAGCTCGCTGCGCGTCTCCTCCAGCTCGCGGCTGAGGCGGGAGAAGGCGTTGAAGCGGCTGATCGCCATTTTCAGGATCGGCCGCACGCGCTCCTGCTTCAGCCCGTCGACGATATAGGCCGAGACGCCCGCCTCCACCGCCGCCTCGATGGAGGCCTCGTCCGACTTGTCGACGAACATGGCGATGGGACGCTGGATCGCGCGGGTCAGTTGGAAGATGCTCTCCAGCATGTCGCGGTTGGGGTTTTCCAGATCGATGACGATGACGTCGGGATTGAGCTCGGCGATGCGGCGGGCAAGGCCCTGCATCTCCTCGACCACGGTCACGGCATAGCCGGCATCGCGCAGCCCCTCCTCGATGATGGCGGCGCGAATGCGGTTCTCGTCGATGACCAGTACGTTCAGTGCGCCCGGCTGCATGTCCCACCGTGTCGGCGTGAGTGTTTCCGGCAGATGCCTCCGAATGGCCGGGAAAATCAAGCCGCGAAGGGGCCAAAAAAAATGGGCCAGCGGAAACCGCGGCCCATGAAGTGTGAAGGTCAAAAACCTCCAGAGGGGAACAGCTGATGCGGCGGCACTGGGAGGAAAACCGCCGTGTGCATCAACTGAGGGCACTATGCGATTTTTTTGACCAGATGGGAAACATTTATTGTGCAATGCAGCTATGCAAATGCCGCGTTGCTTCTGCCTGAGACGCGGCGTGCCCGATTTTTGCGCAGGCTTGTCGGATGGCGACGAGAGCACGTCGCCCGTCTGGCGCGCACCACTACCCCCGATGCCGCCAGGGCGCACAACATTGCCGTTTTCCCCTTCTCCCCCACGGGGAGAAGGTGGCCCGAAGGGTCGGACGAGGGGGTAAGCACGCCGCCTTCCGCCTGCGCCGCCCCCGCATCCCGCTGCCGCGACCTTCACCCCAAGGGGGAGAAGGGGCAGGAGGCGCGCTTCCAACTCCTTATTCGATGCCCTGCGGGCGCCAGCGATTTTGTCCGTTGCACGCGTGGTGCCCGATTTCCTCGAACGGCTTCAATCCGCGCCGTAATGCGCGGCGACAGCCGCGGCCGCGGCGGCAAGATCCGCCGGGGCGCCGCACTTCTGCAGGGCGATGCCATAGGCAAGCACATTGCCGAGCACGCTATCGAAGCGCGCCCGGCGGCCCGTATGGTTGAGCCGCACCAGCCGCGCGGCGCCGGGGCCGATGCCGGCGGACAGTTCCATGTCGAGCGGCGCGGCGGCGGCAAGGAAGGTCTCGGGATCGACGGCCTCGGGCAGCGCCGCGGTGGTGACGAGATGGGATGCCCGGCCGAAATCCGCCCAGGGACGGGCGCCGAGCGCCAGGAGGCCGTCGCGCGACGCCGCCGCCGCCCGGACATGGCGGGCGAGCACGGCGTCCGCCCCCTCCGCCTCGAAGCGGCCGAGCGCGGCCTCCAAGGCGAAGAATTCCAGCGGCGCCGCTGTGCCGGGAAGCGCGCCGCGCCCGGTGTCGAGCCAGTCCCGGCGGTCGAGCAGGGAAAGCGTCGAGCTGCGCCGCCCGCCCGCCGCCGAAATCAGGGCCCAGGCCGCCTGGCTGACCGACAGCGCCGAGACGCCGGCCGGCCCGGCAAGTGATTTTTGCGGGCCGATCACCGCGATATCGATGCCGAGCGCATCGACGTCGAGCGCATGCCCGCCCACCGAGGCGACCGCATCGACGATCGTCACGATGCCGCGTGCACGGGCCGCGGCGGCAATCTCCGCCAGCGGGTTGAGCACGCCGTTCGCCGATTCGGCATGGCAGAGGATGACGGCCTTCACTTCGGGATGGGCATCGAAGACCGCCTCCACGCTTTCGATGTCGATGGGCCGGGCGGGTTTGGCCGAGAGCGTGACGACATCCGCGCCGCCGCGCCGCAGCCAGTCGCCGAACCAGGCGCCGAACGGGCTGGTGACGATGTTGAGCGCCGTCAGCCCCGGCCGGGCGATGCTGGTCGCCACCGCCTCCAGCGCCACGACGGCCTCCGTCTGGAAGAGGAGGATGTCGTTGCGGGTCTTCAGGATGCGGGCGAGCCGGTCGGCGAGCGGGCCGAGGCGGTCGGGCGGGAAATCGGGGACATCGTTCAGGGCATTCCAGCGGTCAGCGGCCATCGGGGCTTTCCTTGCTTTCCTGGGATAGGAGGCGCGGCACGGCGCGGATGAGGGCGCGGGCGGCGGGCGATTGCGGATCGGCGATGACGCGGCCCGCCGGCCCGCATTCGACGATGCGCCCGGCCTCCATCACGGCGATGCGGTGGGAGAGCGCGCGCAGCACGGCAAGGTCATGCGAGACGAAGAGATAGGCGATGCCGCGCTCTTCCTGCAGCGTGGCGAGCAGGTGCAGGATGCGTTCGCGCACCGAGACGTCGAGCGCCGAGACCGCCTCGTCGAGCACGATCAGCGCCGGGCGCGTGGCGATGGCGCGGGCGATAGCGACGCGCTGGCGCTGGCCGCCGGAAAGGTCGCGGACCGCGCGGCCGGCATAGGCGGCGGGCACGCCGACCCGATCGAGCAGGGCCGCGATCTCGCGCGCGCGCTCGCCCTTCGGCACCACGGCGTGGATGCGCAGGGGATCGTCGAGCGCGTCGGCGACAGTGGCGCGCGGATTGAAGGCGCCGGAAACGTCCTGGAACACCATCTGCATGCGGGCGCGGCGGCGGCGCAGGTCCGCGCCCGAAAGGGCGAGCCAGTCCTCGCCGGCGAAGCGCACGCTGCCGCCATCGGCCGGCATGAGCCGGGTGAGGATGCGCGCCAGCGTGGATTTTCCACTGCCCGAAGCGCCGGCAAGGCCGAGCGTCTCCCCCGCCGCTAAGCTGAGCGAGACATCGCGCAGCGCCTCCACGGTGCGGCCGCCGGAGGAAAAGCGCTTGCCAAGATCTTGCGCGACGAGAAGGCTCATGCACCGATCTCCCCGACCAGCGGTGGGGAGGCGAGGTCGCGATGGCTGGCGACCAGCATCTTCGTATATGTTTCGCGCGGTGCGGCCAGTACAGCCGCCGCCGGGCCGGTTTCGACGAGCGCCCCGTCCTTGAAGATCGCCACCCGGTCGGCAAAGCCGGCGGCCAGCGCGATGTCGTGGGTGATGAAGACGAGCGTCATGCCCGCCGCGCGCACCAGTTCGTCGAGCAGCGCGACAATCTCCGCCTGCACCACCATGTCGAGGGCGCTGGTCGGCTCGTCGGCGATGACGAGGCCCGGACGGGCGGCGAGCGCGGCGGCGATCGCCACGCGCTGGCGCTGGCCGCCGGAGAGCTGGTGCGGATAGGCGGCGAGCAGCTTTTCCGGCTCGGGAAGGCGCACCCGCTCCAGCATGTCGAGCGCGCGGGCGCGGGCCTCCGGCCAGAAGAGGCCGAGATGCCGGCGCGCGCCTTCGGCCACCTGCTCGCCGATTGTCAGCACCGGGTTGAGGCTGGCGGAGGGGTCCTGCAGCACGAAGCCGAGGTCGCGGCCGGGAAGCGGTGCGGCGCCCGCCGCCCAGCGCACCGTGCCCTCCACCTCGGCCCCTTCGGGCAGGAGCCCGGCCAGCGCCCGCGCGAGGGTGCTCTTGCCCGAGCCGCTCTCGCCGATGATCGCCAGCCGCTCGCCGGCGTGGATCGCAAGGTCGAGGTTCGTCAGGGCCGGTGTCTCCTGGCCGCGATAGGTGACGGAGAGGTTTTTCGTCCGGCAGAGCATGCCCTCCTCCCCCTGTTCGGCAGGGGGATTGTCGCCAGCGCCGGCACCCCCCTCTGCCCGGCAGGGCAGAGGGGGGTACTTGCCGGCGCGCCGTGATTTCTTCCTTTCGACACTCGCTTCCCCCGCAAGCGCATTGGTCAGCCCCTCGCTGAGCAGATAGACGCCGACCACGGTCGCGACCAAAGCGAGGCCGGGGAAGATCGACAGGAAGGGCGAGGAGCGCAGGACGTTTCGCCCCTCGGCGATCATCGAACCCCAGGTGACGACATTGGGATCGCCGAGGCCGAGGAAGGAGAGCGCCGCTTCCGTCAGGATGGCGGTGGCGACGATGATGGCCGAGAGCGCCAGCACCGTGGGCAGCACGTTGGGCAGGATTTCCCGCAGGGCGATCTCCACCGGATGCATGCCGGCAATACGCGCGGCGGCGACATAGTCCCGCCCGCGCACGGACAGCACCTCGGCACGGGTGAGCCGCGCGGGATCGGCCCAGGCGCCGAGCGCGATGGCCAGCACGACGACCGGCACCGAGGCGCCGACGACGCTGACGAAGGCGAGCGCCAGCAGGAAGCTCGGCACGATCTGGAAGGCATCGACCACGCGCATCAGCGCCTCGTCGGCAATCCCTCCGGCAAAGCCCGCCGCAAGCCCCACCGAAAGGCCGATCGCCAGCGCCGCCAGCGCCGCGGCGAGGCCGACGAAGAGCGAGGTGCGCGCACCGTGCACGATGCCGGCCAGGACGTCGCGGCCGAGCCGGTCGGTGCCGAGCGGAAAGGCGGGATCGGTGAAGGGCGCCGTCAGCGCCCGGCCGGCGATCCTCAGCGGATCGCCGGGGAAGAGGACAGGCGCCAGCAGCGCGAGAAGCGCGAGCAGGACGAGGATGGCAAGGCCGGTCGCCCCCTCCGGCCGGCGCAGCATGTCGCGGACAAGCTTCATGCGCCGCGCTCCGCGGTGCCGACGCGCGGATCGAGCGCGGCATAGACGATGTCGACGAGCAGATTGACGAGGATGACCAGCACGGCGCTCACGACGATGATGCCGCAGAGCAGCGCCGCATCGCGCCCGCTCACCGCCTCCTGCGCCAGGCGCCCGAAGCCGGGAATGGCGAAGATGCTCTCGATGACGACGCTGCCGCCAAGCATGGCGGCCGCCTGCAGGCCGAGCATGGTGATAAGCGGCAGGAGCGCATTGCGCGCCACATGGCGCAGGACGATGCGGGCGCGTGAAAGCCCCTTGGCGCGGGCGAAGAGCACGAAATCCAGCCGCCAGATGCCGGCCATGCCGGCGCGCATGACGCGCAGGAACAGCGCGGTATAGATGAGCGCCAGCGTGCCGACGGGCAGGACGAGATGGGCCGCGATGTCGGCGGCGCGGGAAAGGCCCGTGCGGCCCGAGGCGATCGTCTCGATGCCCGAGGTGGGCAGCCAGCGCAGTTGCACGGCAAAGACGATGGCGAGCACCAGGCCGAGCCAGAAGCCCGGTATGGCATAGACGACCAGCGAGAGGGTGGAGAGCAGCCGGTCGCGCAGGCTGCCCGGCCGCGCGCCGGCGAGGATGCCGAGCGTGGAGCCGAAGGCGAAGGCGAGCACGGTGGCGCTTCCCATCAGGAGCAGCGTGTTCGGCAGGCGCTCGATGATCAGCCCGAGAACCGGCCGGTCGAAGGCGACGGACCAGCCGAGATCGAGCCGGGCGAGCGCGGAGAGATAGAGCCACAGCCGCGCCGCCATGCACTGGTCGAGCCCGTAGGCCTGCCGCAGCGCCCCGGCGATCGCCGCATCCCCGCCGCCGATGGAGAGCAGGTAGGCATCGACCGCATCGCCCGCCGCCGTTTCCAGGAGCAGGAAGGTCATGACGACGACGATCAGCAGCACGGGAATGCTGCTGATCGCCCGGCGTGCGGTGAGGCGGAGGGGGCGGGTCACGGCGCTTGCCGCTGGGGTGCGGGCGTGGGGTGGAGCAAGCGCGATAATGCCCTGCGGCTTGCCGGCGGTCTCCGGCCCGAGGCGAGGGTATCGCCTATGGTGAAGGCACCCCCCTCTGCCCTGCCGGGCATCTCCCCCTCAAGGGGGGAGATCGGCAAGAGGTGAGCCCCTCGTTCAACCGGCAACGCCGGAGAGGGGCGAAACGGTGCTCCATTCAATCTCCCCCCCTGAGGGGGAGATGCCCGGCAGGGCAGAGGGGGGTAGCGAACTCCACCGTTCATATGCGGCCACCCTGCCTTGCCGGAGAGGTGGCCGGCTGGCCGGAAAGGGGATCCACGAAAGCGCCCGTCATGGCCCCGCCGTCACGTCTTGAGCGCGGTATCGGCCCAGTTCGACACCGCCCAGCGCGGGTTGCTGGCGACGTTGAGCACGCTGTCGCGCGCCACCGTGATGAAGCCCCATTCGGCGACGTTGATCAGCGGCAGGTCGGCGGCGACCAGCGTCTGGAACTGGCGGTAGAGCGCGGTGCGGGCCGCCGTGTCGATCGTCTCGGCCGCCTTTGCGATGACGGCGTCGAGCTCGGCATTGGCATAGCCGCCCTGGTTGGAGAAGCCGACGCCGGCCGGAATGCCCGACTGCACGAGGATGGTCGTGGAGATCGCCGGGTCGCCGCGGAAGACCGGCGGGGCGACGGCGAGGTCGAAATCGTGATCGGTATAGACGGCCTTCTGGTGGGCGGCCGAATCCGCGTTCACCAGTTCCGCATCGATGCCGATGGCGGCGAGCGCCTGGCGGAGATAGTCGCCGAACTGGCGGGTTTCGTTGAAATAGGGCGCGGGCCGCAGCTTCAGCGTGAAGCGCGTGCCGTTCGCATCCTTCGCATAGCCGGCCTCGTCGAGCAGGGCATTGGCCTTGGCGACATCGAAGGCATAGGCCGGCACGTCGGCCTCGTAGAATTGCGGCGCGTTCTTCGGCACCGGGCCGGTGGAGGCTTCGGCATAGCCGAGGAAGATGGTGTCGACGACGAAGGTCTTGTCGATGGCATGGGCGATCGCCTGGCGCACCTTGAGGTCGGCGAGCTCCTTGCGGCGATGGTTGATCTCCACGACGAGCTGGTAGGTCAGCGCCTCGTAGCCCCTGGTGACGACCGCAAGGCCCGGCACCTTGGAGATGCGGTCGAGATCGGCGAGCGGCACGGCGGAGAAGGCGGCGAGCTGGATCTCCTCCGCCTCCAGCGCCGCGCCCGCCCCGGCGCGGTCCGGCAGCACGCGGAAGATGATCTCGTCGAGCTTCGGCTGGTCCTTGTCCCAATAGGCCTCGTTGCGCGTCAGGCGGTAATATTCGCCCGGCCTGTATTCGGCGAAGCGGAAGGGGCCGGTGCCGACGAGCTGGGTGTTCGCCGGGTTCGTCGCGATATCCGTACCCTCGTAGAGATGCTTCGGGATGACGCTGCTGACGACCGGCAGGGCGTTGCGGATGAGCTGGAGCGGCGTCGGCTTGGAAAAGCGGAAGATGGCGGTGGCGGCATCCGGCGTTTCGACGGCCTCGAGATGGGCGAAGACGATGCGGCCGAGATTCTGCAGCGGTTTCCAGACTTCGAGCGCCGAAAAGGCGACATCGGCGGAGGTGAAGGGCGTGCCGTCGTGCCAGGTCACGCCCTCGCGCAGGCGGAAGGTGACGGAAAGGCCGTCGTCCGATCCTTCCCAGCTTGTGGCAAGGCGCGGCGACAGCCCGTCCTCGCCCGTAAAGGCGGCCTCGGCCAGCGGCTCGATAACCTTGCTGGCGACGAAAAACACGCCGTTGGAGGCGACGATCGCGGGATTGAGGTTCTTCGGCTCGGAATCGGCCGCCACCACCAGCCGGCCGCCGGCGGGGGCGCTCTCGGCAAGGGCGATGGCCGGCAGCGCGGTCGAAGCGAGAAGGGCGGCGCCGGCCTGCAAGAACGAGCGCCGGGTGGGATTCGCGATCAGCATCTGTGTCTCCTGCGGTCAGCGTTTGCTGCCGATATTGGCGGCGATTCGCCGGTTAACATAGGCAGGAAATTCTCCTCTTGCCGCCGGCGACAACAAAATCTTGTCCGGGTGACATTCCGCGGCCGCATACCCGTTGCGAATGGCGGGCGATCGAGCCGCCACGCCGCCTGCCGCTACGTCAGGAAGACGCCTGCCTGAGGCCGCATCCTGCCCATCGGCGGCATGGTGGTGATCAGCGCCCGGCTCTCGTCGAAGCGGATGCCGGGCACCATCAGCGGCAGCATGGGGGCGGCGTCGACGATGGCGATCAGCATGGCGCCGGCGTGCTCGGGGTCGAGCGCCGGGTCCACCTCGCCGCGCGCTTGGCCGGCCTTCAGCGCCTGCGACAGGAGCGCGCGCACGCCATCGGTGTTGCGGGCGAGGATGGCGCGGACCCGCTCGTTGCGCCCCGCCTCCGCCAGAAGCTCGAACAGGATGCGGCAGTGGGCGGTGTCCTCCCAGCTCTCCATGCTCCAGATCTCCGAAAGCAGCATGGTTGCGGCATCGCTCGTCTCCTGCTGCCGGCCGAAGACGCCGTGCAGGCGCGCGAGGTACTCGTCGGCCATCTGCTCGACGATGGCCTCCATCGTCGCCGATATCGGCGGCCAGACCTATTATGCCTGGGTGACGACGTCCTTCGTCGTCTCGGCCATCGTCGCCCTGCTCTTCGCCCTTCTCGCGCAGCGCGCCTTTGCCGGCATGGGCGGTTCGCCGCACCGTACGCCCGTGCCCGTCGCCTCGCTCGTGCCGCTGGTGCTTGCCACTATCGCCATCAGCCTCAGCGCCATCGTGCCGATCGGCTGGTCGACGCTGGCGACCGTCGGCGCCGGCCTCGCGCTCCTCGTCCTCTTCGTGCTCGTCGAGCGGCGCGCGCACAACACCATTCCTGCCGCGTATCACCTACCGGCGCGGCAATGCGCTGAAATGGGGCTATCTCACCATCGCCGCGCTCAGCGCCGGCGTCATGGTGGAGACCTTTATCCCGCTCTTCAGCCAGCAGCTCGCCGGCGTCGGCCCGCTGGTCGGCGGCCTGCTCGGGCATCGGCCTTGCCTGACCCCTGCTCGGCGTTGCCGCCATGAGCAGCACGCATGACCCGGCCGAGGGCGGCAAGGCGACGGCCGCGATCACCACGACCCAGCTCATCGCCTTCTCCGTCACCTCGGCGCTTGCCGGCACGCTGATGGCGGCCGGCGGGGACGTGGCGGTCGATGCGGCGCGCTATGTCGTGCTCGGCGTCGCGCTCCTGACGCTGCTCGGCATCCTCACCGCCGGCATCGCCACCCGGCGCTGAAACGTAAGGGGCATGCCGCTCACAGCGTGGCGAGCCGGCTGTTGTCCAGCCGGCCGCCATAGGCCGCGCGCATGGCGATCTTCTCCTCCAGCGCGGCGATGACCGTGTCGGAGAAGTTGGTCTCGTAGAGCTGCGCCAGATTGCCGAGCCCGCCCGGGGTGAAGACGTTGATCTCCAGGATCTTGTCGCCGACGATGTCGAGGCCGACGAGGAACATGCCGTCCTCGACGAGCTTCGGGCGCACCGCCTCGACGACGGCGAGCATGGCGGGTGTCACCTCCACCGGCGCCGGCCCGCCGCCGACATGCACGTTGGAGCGGATCTCGCCCTTGGCCGGCACGCGGCGGAAGGCGGCGTATTTGCCGTCGCGCATCAGCGGCCGGCCGTTCATCACGAAGAAGCGCACGTCGCCCTCGCTCGCCTCCGGCATGAAGCTCTGGGCGATGAGATAGCCCTCGCCGCTGACCGCCTCGAAGATCTGGTTGAGGTTCTGGTCGTCGGCCGAGGCGACCTTGAAGACGTTCTTGCCGCCCGAGCCCTGCAGCGGCTTGATGATCGCCCCCTTCTTCTTCTGCCCGGCGATGAAGCCGCGGATTTCCTCGATGCTCTTGGAGACCAGCGTGGCCGGGCGCACGGAGGGCGGGAAATCCTGCAGGTAGAGCTTGTTCTGCGCCTTGGCGAGGCCGGCCGGATCGTTGACGACCAGGGTGCCGCGCAGCGCCGCAAGCCGCCCGAACAGCGCCCCGGCATGGGCCGCCCAGGGCCGGTCCGTCACGTCGAGCGAGGGGTCGTTGCGCAGGAACAGGACGTCGATCTCCGCGACGTCGAAGATGCGCGTTTCGGTGTTCTCGCCCTGCAGGTCCTTGTGCAGCGTCTCCGGCTTCTTGTAGCCCGAGGAGGGCAGCACCAGGCCGCGCACGGCAAGGCTGTCATCCGCGCGCAGCACGAAATCGCCCGGCGTGACGTAGCAGATCTCGTGGCCGCGGTTGAGCGCGGCGAGCGCCAGCGTCGTCGTGGTGAACTGCGGGGTTTCGTCGGCAATCGAGTTGACGAAGAAAGCGATGCGCATGGAGAACCTCCTCAGGCGATGAGATCGAGGGGTGAAAGACCGGCACGCAGCCGGGCAAGGCGCTCGTCCGCGCCCTTGGCGGTCATGAATTGCGGTGTCAGGCGGGGCGCCTTGAGCAGGCCGCGCAGGCTGAGCTCCTGCATGACGGCGAAATGGCGGGCCGCGATCTTGCCGAGCCAGAACGGTTCGAGATCGCCGCCGCCGCGCAGATGCGCGAGGATTTCCAGGAGGCCGCGCAGATAGACCGCATCCTTGGCAAGGCCGCCGCCGCGGTGGAGGCGAAGCGCGATGTTGAAGGCGGCGGGCGAGGTAAAGCCATGCTCGCGCGCCAGCAGCCGGTAGGTCTCCACGAAACCCGCCCCGCCCAGCATGGCGGCGCAGGCGACCACCCTCGCGGCGATCAGCCGGAGGCGGGCCGTCGTCATGCCGCCGACGAGATATTCCGCCAGCACCGCCAGCCCCTCCTGCGCCCCCTCGTAGCCTGCAAGGCCGGAGCGGAAGAGCCGCAGCCCGTGGCCGGAGCCGTTGCAATAGGTCAAGAGATGCACGCCGACCTCGTGGCTCAGCAGCGCCTCGACCCGCTCGCGCGCCATCGTCGTGGTGCGGGCGATCAGCAGCCGGTCGCTCGACACCATCAGCCCCGGCGGAAGGTCGTTGCGCACCTCGACGCTCGGCGCGAAGGCGGAGAACTGCGCGCTGTAGCGATCGATCATCGCCCGCGCCCGCCGCTCGACATAGCGATGGTCCACCTCTTGCGGGGCTGCCTTGCGACCGGGCTTGGCGGTCGCCTCCAGAATGTCGCTCGCCGCCTTCGCCAGCCGGCCGTCGACGGAGCCGTAGAGCGCCCGGCTCATCTCGACGAAGCGGGCATCCTCGCGGGCGGCGAGCATGGAAAGCTGGAGGTCCAGTTCCTGCTGCTTCTCGCCGTAGAGCCGCTCCAGCACCGGATCCTCGAACCGGTCGAGGGCAATGGAGAACAGCGCCTTCTTGCGCGCGGCGATGTCGATGGCGAGCGGGCGGTAGAGAAAGGTCGGCGCGCGCTCGCAGCCGGCCGCGCGGAAGGCTTCGAAGGCCGCGTCGGCATTGATCGGCGTCACCGCGAGCAGGAAATCGAAGCTGGCGGCGATGTCGTCCATGGCGCGGTCGGCGCGCGCCACCGCCTCGACGAAGACGCGACGGCCGAGCGCCCGGTGGGTGGCGGGCGCCAGCGCCGTCTCGCTGCGGGCGAACTGGCCGGCGGCCCGCAGCCCGGCATCGACCAGCCGGGCGACCAGCCGGCCCTGCAGTTCCGGATAGACGGCGCGCGAGGTCGGCACCCGGTAGATCGGCGCGACGCGCACGGTGAGCGTCGGGATATCCGGCAGGCGCCGGGCAAGGCCCGCATGGGGATCCTCGGCAAGCGTCGGCCGCGCGATGCGCGGCGCGCGGTAGCGGCCGTCGATCTTCTCCACCGCCCCGACGAAGGCCGACTGCGCGCGCTCCGCCGCCGCATCGGGCGAGGCCGAGACGCTGATCTCGAAGGGCGCGAGATAGGGCGTGTCCGCGGCGAGCTGGTCGCGCGCGAGCTCACCGAAATCGAGCACGAGAAAGGCGCCGAATTCCTCGCGCATCCGTTCGCCGACGAGGCGCACGATGGCCGCGGCGTCGGAGAGGTTGCCGGCCAGGAGATAGGCAGCATTGGCCATGGTGGCTGCGCGGGCCGCAGGAGCCGAGCGCCGGTTCACATGCACGGCGAGAAACGGCAGCGGGCGATCGAGGTGGAGCCGGCCGCGGCGCGGCAGGTCGAGGCGGACGGGAAGGCCGCGCTCCAGTGCCTCGGTGACGGCAGCGAGCGGGTCCACCGCCTTGCGGGCACGCCCGCTCATGGCCCGTCCCCGCCGGGCATGGCCCGGAGAGCGCCTTCGAGCACCGGCAGGCTGGCGCGGATGGCGGCGCGAAAGGCGGCGATCGCCTCCCGGTCCGGCGCGCCCGTCCATTCGTCCATGAAGATCTTCTTGAACTCCACGGCGATGGCGCAGCCGCGGCCGGGGAAATGCTGGTGCACGAAGCGCGTCTGCTCGCCCTTGCCGGCAAAGGCGACGTTTTCCCGGACATCGAGTTGCCGCCCGGGGAAAGGCTGCGCCCGCAGGCAGGCCATGAAGGCATCGACCACCGGCGCCCAGAACGCCCTGTCCATGGAGAAGGTGCCGATATTGATGTCCGGCGCCTCCGCCTGCGCGGTCGGCGGCCCGTCGGGGCCGGCCCGGCGATGGTTGTAGCTGTGCATGTCGAGGAGGACGAAGCGGCCATGGGCACGCGCCATGTCCGCAAGCAGGGTCTTCAGCATGGCATAGTAGCCGTCGTGCTGGGCAAGCAGCGTCTCCAGCACTTCGTGGCCGGGCGGTTCGGCCCAGATGTCGAGGCCCCAGGCCTGTTCCGGGCGCAGATAGACGGCGCCGTCGCGCGGCCGGTTCAGGTCCACCTCGAAGCGTGAGCGATGGACGACGATCCGGTTGCCGATATCCGTGATGAAGGCGGCGGTGAAAGGGTCCTCCTCGCGCAGCCGGCCGGCAGCGTCGAGCTTCATGCGTGCCGCAAGGTCGCTGCGCAGCAGGTGGCCGTCGTGAATGGCGGTGCCGATGACCGGCGACTGGCCGCGTGCAACGCTCCAGAGCGCCCCTTCCCGCCGTTCATCACTGTCGATCAGGTCCGTCATGCAGCCATAACGCGAAAGACGATTTCGAGTTCCCTTGCCTGCGCCAGGTCGATACAGTGCGCCTTGCACAGCCGTGCGAAAACCCGCGCAAGACCGATGGCGGGAAAGGCGGTGCGATCCCGCGATTTCACGCTTTTCCGGGGAAATTCATCACGCTGCGGCTTTGCACAGCGCGAAGAATATGCGCAAGTATGCACAAACGCATCCGGAGGCAGGAAGACGTGACGACATCCAGGTCCAGGCCGAAAAAGGCCTCGGTCAGCGCCATTCGCGTGGCCGAGCTCGCGGGCGTCTCGCGCTCGGCCGTCTCGCGCACCTTCACCGACGGGGCCAGCGTTTCGCCGGCGACGCGCGCCAAGGTGCTCGCGGCGGCGGAAAAGCTCGGCTATCACGTCAACCACCTGGCGCGCGGGCTGATCCACCACCGGTCCGGCATCGTCTGCATGATCGTGGCGGAGCTGCAGGCGCCCTTCCATTCCAATGTGGTGGAGGTCACCACGCGCAAGCTGCAGGCGATCGGCAAGGTGGTGATGGTGCTGAACACGGCCGGCCAGCCGGACAATGTCGAGGCGGCGCTGCGCCAGACGCTGAACTACCGCGCCGACGCCACGGTGGTGGTGTCCGGCGCGCCGCCCGTCTCGCTGATCGAGACCTGCATCGAGAACGGCCAGCGCGTCATCCTCATCAACCGCGACGACCCGATCGAGGGGCCGGAGATCGTGCTGGTGGACAATGAGAGCGCGGCGCGCGAGGCCTGCCTCATGCTGCACCGGGCCGGCTGCCGGCGCCTGGCCGTGGTCAGCTCGACGGCGGGCACGCCGAGCATCGTGACGCGCGAGCAATCCTTCGTCGCCGCTGCCGCCGAGCTCGGCCTCGAAGCGCAGGTCAGCCGTGCCGGGCCGACCAGCTATGCGACCGGCGCGGAAGGCGCCCGCCAGCTGCTCGGCGCCTCCAGCCGGCCGGACGGCGTGTTCTGCGTCACCGACCTCCTGGCGCTCGGCTTCATGGACGTGGCGCGGCTGGAATTCCGCCTCGACATCCCCGAAACGCTCTGCGTCGTCGGCTTCGACGACATCCCGCAGGCCGGCTGGATCGGCTACAACCTCACCACCTTCCGCCAGCCGATCGGCGAGATCGCCGACCATATCGTCGCCATCATCGAGAAGGACGAGGCCGACCCCGCCCCGCCCAAGCGCCTGCCGACGCAGGTCGCCTGGCGCAAGAGCGTGCGGCCCTAGAATCTGTCAGGTTCATTCCGAACCTGACAGATTCCAGGTTTCTTTGTTTTCGTTTGTCTCTTCGGGAAAACCGGTTCCCACTTTTCCCTGACAAACTCTAAAGCGCCCGGACGACGAGGTCGGGCAGGCTGAGGGAGAAATCCCGGTTCGGCGGGCGGTCGAGATAGGCGCGCATCATGCGCAGCAGCGTGGAAAAGCGGGCCGGCAGGCCGTCGCCCTCGATATGCGGCGCCTTTGCGCAAAGGTCGCGGTAGAAGGCCAGCCGGTCGGGCGCGATGTCCGCATGGCTGAGCTCGCCCGCCTTGCGCAGCCGATACCAGTCCTCGACGAGCTCGTTGAGGCCGAAGCCCGGCGCGCTGGTGCGGTCGAGCCCGAGCGCTTCGAGAAGGTCGGCGACCGTCGCCGTGCGCACGAACTCCACCATGTCGCGCGGCCATTCGCGCGCGAGGTAACGCCCGTGCACGAGATTGACGAGATGACGGCTGAGGAAGGTGCCGTGGTCGGGCGCTGAGCTCGCGGCGGGCTCTTCCGCCCCTTCCCGCGCCGCCTCGGTGCGATAGGCCGCAAAGGCCGCGTCGTGGCCGGGCACCTGCCGGAGGCAGAGCGTGCGGATCTCGCTGCGATCGGCGTAGAGATCGACGATCTTCAGGCCCGGGCCGTAGCCGACCGGCGAGGGAACCGCGATATTGACGAAGCGCCCCGCGCCCGTTTCGTGCCGCGCCGTGTCGTTGACATGGAGATGGCCGGAGAAATGCAGGGGGACGCCGGTCGCGGCAAAGGCATCGGCCACCGCGGCCGTCGGCGCGCGGCGGGCAAGGCCGGTGGGGCCGAACAGTGCGACCTCCTCGCTCGACACGCCGCCGAGCGGATCGAGCGCCGGATAGTGCGAGAAGGCGAGGAGCCGCTTGCCCCTGGCCTTCGCCCGCGCCGCCACATCCGCCATCCAGGAAAAGAGATGGGCACGATGCGCGAGCACGGCCCGCCAGCCGCCATCGGTCGGATCGTGGAACTCAGCGGGATCGGCAAGATCGCCCGCCCCGTCGCGCGGCACGCAGACATTGGCGTCGATGGCGAGCACCCAGAGGCCTTTGACAGGCTCGACGAGATAGGAGGAATCGATCATCCGGCAGCGCGTGCCGCCGTCCGGGCTCACCGCCTCGTAGCTGCGGGCCTGCCAGGCCGGATCGGTGCCGAAGGGGCTTTCCCAGTGGAGATCGCCGGCCTCGGGCATGAAGCCGAGGCCGGAGAGCATGGCGAGCGCCTCCGCCGTGCCGAGCGTCGCCGCCTCCGGGCAATCGGCGCTTCTGAGGAGCAGCGGCGTGCCGTCGGCCATCAGGAAGCTCTTGTCCTGCGGCCGGCCGGCAAGGGCGTAGAAATCGTGGTTGCCGGGGGTCATCAGCACGCGGATGCCGTGGCGCTGGCGGTACTCCTCAACAAGGGCGAGCGCGGCGCGGATGTTCGGCCGCTGGCCGTCGTCGGTGAGGTCGCCGACGAGGAGCACGATCCTTGCGCCGGCCTCGGCGACGCGGTCCAGCGCCGCGCGGAAGGCGGGGATGCTCTCGTTGAAGACACGCGTCGAGGCGGCGGTTTCAGTGAAGCTGCGGATGGCGCCGGGCAGGCCGGAACCATCAGGTATCCAGGCGCAGTCATGCACATGCGGATCGGCGATGACGGCGATGCGGATCATGCGGTGGCCCTTGCGGGCGCGGCGGTGCGGACGCGATCGGCCTCGACGAGGCGCACCCAGCCGGCGGCACTCTCGGCGGCGGCGACCAGCATGGGCTTCGGCGTCTCGTGCCATTCGTCCGGGCGCAGCTCGCGCTTCACCCGCACATGGTCGACCGCGGCGGCAAGCGTCGGGAATTCGCTGGGGATCTGCAGGTGCAGCAGCAGTGCGGCGAGGATCACCGAGCGCGAGCGCCCCGCCCGGCAGTTGACCAGCACGTTGCCACGCTCGCGCATCGGGTAGCTCGGCTTTTCCGGCAGGACCTGCTGCAGCGCGCCGAGGAGCTGGTAGTAGCCCGCAAGGAACATCGTGTCGGGATTGCCGGGGCCGTCGACGATGCCGAGCTTGTAATAGCGGATGGGCGCCGGTCCGTAGCCGACGCGGCTGTCATGCGAGACCTCGTCGGGCGCCGCGACATAGTTGAAGTCGAGATTGACCGCGCAGTTGAGCACGGTGGAAATGCCGTTCTCGCGCAGCAGCGGCACGTCCGACGCCCCCTCGCGGCCGCCGACGAAGAGATCGACGCCGAAGCCCGGCAGGTTTTCGTAGACGCGGCTGATCGGCGGGCGGTCGTAGTGGCGGGTGGGTTTGTCGGTCATGCGGTTCTCCGATGCGCTTCTTCCGCCGCGGCCAGCAGGTCCGGCCCGGTCAGAAGGGGAATGCCCGTCGCCTCCGACAGGATGGCGGCGACGCCGGGCGCGGCGGCCAGCACCGCCGCGCCGGCGGTCAGCCCGCCGAGCGACAGGAACGGCCCCGTCACCCCGCCCGCCTCGCGCACGAGGAGGAGGCCGGCAAGGCAATCCCAGGAATTCATGTGCAGTTCCGCATAGCCGTCGCTGCGCCCGTCCGCAACATAGGCGAGCCCCAGCGCCCCGCAGGCCCCGCGCCTGACATTGCTGCCCGCCTCGAACAGCGCGTTGAGCGCGCCGATATAGCGGGCGAGCGGCCGGCGGTTCGACCAGCCCATCTCGAAGGAGGTGGCGGCGATGTCGCTCGTGGCGGAAACACGGATCGGCGTGCCGTTGCGGCGCGCCCCGCGGCCGAGGCGGGCGAAATAGACCTCGTCCAGCACCGGGTTGACGATGGCGCCGAGCTGCACCTCGCCCCTGGCGATGAAGGCGATGGCGACGCAGAAATGCGGGATCGCCCGGGCGAAATTGGCCGTGCCGTCGATGGGATCGACCACCCAGGCCTGCCCGCCCGGCTCCCCGCCGCCCTCCTCGCCGAGGAAACCGTCCTCGGGGAAAGTTTTAGAAATCCGGGCGCGCAGATGGTCTTCCACCTGCCCGTCCGTCTCGGTGAGATAGTCCTGCGGGCCCTTCATGCTGACCGCCTGCCCCGTCTGCCGGGCAAAGCCGGCGCGGGCAAGCTCCGCCGCCTCGCGGACAAGCGCGTGCAGGAAGGCCTCCCGGCGGTCGATCGCCCCCTCGTCAATGCTCATGTGCCTTGTCTTTCCTGCCTTGTTCGTTTTTCATCTCATCGTTGCCGCCGCAAGGGCGGCAGGCGGGCCGGGGAACGGCCCGCCCGTCTTTCGCTCAGCGCTTGTAGTGGACGCGCCAGAAATCCTGCCAGTCCTGCCGGCTGTCCCAGTCTTCCAGGCCCGTCGCCGGGTCGTAGTTCAGCAGGGCATCGAGATGCTTGCCGATGCCCGACGGCTCGTCGTCCGGCAGGCCGACCGTGCGGTTGCTGGACAGCTTGCCGTCCTCGGCCTGCGGCGCGATGCCCTCGGCCGTCATGGCATAGTGGACGAAGAGCTTTGCCGTGTTCGGGCTGTCCGAGCCCTTGACGATGACACCGACCGTCGGGTTGGAGAAGCCGATGATCGGATCCACCCCGGCGCACAGGCCGAGCGAGAAGCCCTTGCCCGCATTGTCGCGGAACTTGGCCGAGGCGACGAGGCCGACGAAGGGCTCGCTCTGGCCGGGCGCGGCGACGGCCTCGCCGGCGGCGGAATCGGAATCCGTCAGCAGCGGGCCGTTGGCGGCAAGCGCCGCGACGAAGGCCTCGGTCGCGCTGCCGAGGTCGGTTTCCAGCTTTTTGCCGTACTGCTTCTCGTAGGCGGCGGCGATCTTGTCGTCGATGCGGCTGCGCATCTGGTTGAACCAGTCGGTGTAGGACGGCTTGCCGAGCGGGTCCTGCAGGGCGACCTTGCCCTTCCACTCCGCCTCGGTGAGCTGCCAGATATTGGTGATCGGGCATTTGTCGTAGAGCTTGGTGTTGTAGGCGAGGAAGTTCGGGCTCGACACGACGAGCAGCGGGTTGTGCGCCTCGGGCGAGATGTCCTTGGCCAGATCCGGCGGCACCCAGTTCTCCACGAAGCCGGCGGGCATCAGCTGGCCGACCACCGCCGAGGGGTCGGAGATGAAGGACACGTCCGTCTGGATGTTGCCCGACTGGGATTCGCGGATGATCGTTTCGAGCTGCGCGGTGGCCTTGGATTTCGAGCCCTCCGCCTTCAGCCCGTATTTGGCGTTGAACGCCTCGACCATGTCGACGATCTTGCCGGTGCTGTCATAGACCGACAGCGGCGGCTCCTTCTTCGCCGCCTCGATGAGGGCGTCGAGGTTGAAATCCTCCGCCAGCGCCCCGCCGGCCATGCATAGCGCCAGCGCGGCGCCTGCCAGTAAACCGTATTTCCGCATGTTTTCCTCCTCCAGCTTCGCCCCATCCGTCTCTTCCCATCGGATGGCGCGGGTTTCAGTTTCCGTTTCGGTTCAGGCGGCGCGCGCCAGCGTGTCGTCCGCGCCGGCGAGCCTCAGGCCCGCCGCGTCGAAGACGTGCATGGCCGTCGGCCGGGCATGGACGAAGACCCGTTCGCCGCCCTTCAGCACCGGGCATTCGGTGGTGGTGGCGAAGAGGGCGCGGCCGTCGACCTTCAGTTCGATGATCCAGCTGCCGCCGGTCGGCAGGATGCCGGTGACCTCGGCCGCATGGCGGAAGCTGTCGCCGGGAACGGCAGCCTCCGAGCGCGCGATCTGCAGGGCCTCGGGCCGGAAGCCCACCGAGCCGACCCCCGCGCTCTCGCCGAGCCGACCGGCGAGCCAATGCGATGCGGCGCGATCCAGCGCATGGCCGGTCGCGGTTTCGAGAATGTTGATCGGCGGACTGCCGACGAATTCGGCAACGAAGCGGTTCGCCGGCCGGTCGTAGATGTCGTTGGGCGTGCCGAGCTGCTGCAGCCGGCCCTCGTTCATGACGGCGATGGAGGTGGCGAGCGTCATCGCCTCCCACTGGTCGTGCGTGACGAAGACGATGGTGGTGCCGAAGGCGGCATGGATGCGCTTCAGCTCGGCGCGCATTTCGAGCCTCAGGCGCGCGTCGAGGTTGGACAGCGGCTCGTCGAGCAGCAGCACGCCGGGATTGACCGCCAGCATGCGGGCGAGCGCCACGCGCTGCTGCTGGCCGCCGGAGAGCTGCGAGGGGTAACGGTGCCGGTACTTCTCGATGTCCAGCGCCTTCATGACCTCGGTCACGCGCGCCTCGCGCTCGGCCTTCGGCACCTTGCGCAGGCGCAAGCCAAAGTCCGTGTTGCGCTCGATGGTGAGGTGCGGCCAGAGCGCATAGGACTGGAAGACGAGGCCCATGCCGCGCTTTTCCGGGCCGATGAAGGCGCCGCGCGCCGGACTGTCGACGATCTTCTCGCCGACGCCGATCTCGCCGTCCGTCAGGTTCTCCAGCCCCGCGATCATGCGCAGCGTCGTCGTCTTGCCGCAGCCGGAGGGGCCGAGCAGGCACATGAACTCGCCGTCGCGGATGTGAAGGTCGAGGTCGCTCACCGCGTTGGGCGAGCCAGCGCCGTAGGATTTCTGCACATTGCTGAGAACGATATCGGGCATCAGTTTCCAAGTCCCTCGGCAAGGTTGGTGCGGGTGATCCGCTGGGCGAGCACCGTGCCGCCATAGGCAAGGCCGGCGATGATCAGCACCACGGCATTGGCGGCCTGGGTGTAGTTGTAGTCGACGAGGCGCAGCGAGAAGGTCGTCAGCACGTCCGTGGCGGGCACGGCGAGGATGACGAAGAGGCTGAGCCCCTTGATGCCCGAGATGAAGGGCAGGAGGATGCCGGTGACGAGCGAGCCCTTCTGGATCGGGATGACGATCGACGTCATGCGGCGGAACCAGCCGGCGCCGACGATCTGCGCCGCCTCCTCCGGGTCCTTGCCGAGCTGCATCATGGCCGAGATGCCGGCGCGGGACGCATAGGGCATCTGGTCCGCCATCAGGGCGAGGATGAGGATCAGCGTCGTGCCGTAGAGGCCGGGGATCGGCCCGCGCTGCACGGCGAAGAGCGAGAGATAGGCGGCTGCGAAGGCGATGCCGGGCACCAGATAGGGCATGAAGGTGACCTGCCGCAGGAAGATCGCCAGCGGCCGGATGGTGGTGCGCACCACGACATAGCCGGTGAGCACGCCGAGGATGCCCGAGCAGACCGAGGCGATGCCGACGATCCAGATCGTGTTCAGCGCCGCCTGCCAGAGATCGGGGCTGAGCAGGATGCCGGTGCGCATGGCGACCGTCGGCAGGTCCCGGCCGATCCAGTAATCGAGCGTGAAGTTCGACAGGGCGAAGCTGCCGGGCTGGTGCATGACCGTCGAGAGCGCCAGCGTCAGGAGCGGCATGCCGACGGAGACGATGAAGACGGCGGCGGCAAAGCCGCTGGCCGGCCAGCGCCAGGATTTCAGCCGCGACAGCCGGTTCATCGCGCCCTTGGAGCCGACGGTGACGAAGCGGCGCGCCTCGCGGGCCAGATGCGCATCGATCATGATGGCCAGAACGCCGATCAGCATGATGGCGCCGGCGAGCACACCCGCAACGCCGGTCTGGCGCGAACCGATGGAACGGTAGAGCGAGGTCGCCAGCACGTCGAACTTCACCGGCAGGCCGAGCACATAGGGCACGCCGAACTCGCCGAGGCATTTGGCGAAGATGAGCAACACGGCCGACAGCAGCGCGGGGCGCATCAGCGGCAGGATGATCTGCAGCGCGACCACCCGGCCCGGCGCGCCGAGAATGCGGGCGCTGTCCTCCAGCTGGCTGTCGAAGCGGCGCAGCGCCGAGCCGAACAGCAGGATGACGAAAGGGGTATAGTGCAGCGCGAGGATGATGGTGATCGGCACCTGGCCATAGGCGAGCCAATCGGGTGGCGACAGTCCGATCGCCTCGAACCAGCCCGGCTGGCCGCCGACGGTGCGGTTCTTGAACAGCGTTGTCCAGGCGAGCGCGAAGGTCCAGGCCGGCAGCATGTAAGGCACGATGAGGGCGGTGGCGAACCAGCGGCGGCCGAACATGTCGGTGCGCGCGATCAGCCAGGCGAGCACGCCGCCGACCGACAGCGAGATGGCGATGGCGCCGAAGGCCACCTTCAGCGTGTTTAGAAGCGGCTCCCAGAAGAGATCGTGCGCGACGGGCGAGGCGAAGGCGCGGTAGAGATAGTAGGTGGTGACGCTGCCCGTTTCGCCCGCCGTGCGCCGCTCGTCGCCGAACTGCACGGTGGCCGCGTCCGAAAGGATCGACAGGATCGGCACCACGATGAGATAGGCAAACAGCGCCGCCATCAGAACGGCGATCACCGTCGTCGGCTCGCGCAGCGCCAGCCGCAATCTGTAACGCCAGCGCGCGCCGCCAACGGGCGCTGGCGCTACAGTCGCATCAGACGTGGCCATGGAGCCCGCCTTGTGCGTTGCGGCACGTTTTTCCAGCAGTCTTCGCAAAGCCGTGCAATGTTTCCTCCCCTGCCGGCTTCCGCCGGCCACCGCACCGAATTCGACCAAACCGGGAATGTTTCCTCCCATCCCGGCCGGTCAGTGGGTGCAGTCAATCATTGAGGGTCGGCACTTGTCAACACAATATTGCACAGCCGTGCATCGGCGCGCAAAACCGGCCGGCTAGGCAAGCCCGGCCAGCCTTTCGAGGTCGGCGCGGGCGCCCGGGCCGGCGGCGGCGACCGGTGCCCCCCTGGTCAGCCGTTCGCCCTCCACCGGGAAGGGGTGATGCCAGCCGCCGGCCTCCTTCACGAGGCAATAGCCGGCAAGGCAATCCCAGGCGTGCATGTAGGGCTCGTAGTAGCCGACGAGCCGGCCGGCCGCGACATAGGCGAGCATCAGCGCGCCCGAGCCGTTGCGGATGAAGGTGCCGCCGGCCTGGAGCAGCCGGCTGATGATGTCGGCCATGACTTCCGGCGCCACATGGCTGTTGGCGCCGATGCCGGTCATGGCGTTGCGCACGTTGCGGGTGGGGTCGAGCGTCAGGACCCTGCCGTTGAGCTTGGCGCCCCTGCCGGCGGCGGCGGCATAGAGCTCGTTGTGGCAGGGTGCGCCGATGACGCCGATGACGGGCTCATTGTCGTGCAGCACGGCGATCGAGACGCACCAGTTCGGCATGCCGCTGACGAAGGGCGCGGTGCCGTCGATGGGATCGACGACCCAGGTATAGCCGGAGCTGTCCGCGGTATGGCCGAACTCCTCGCCGAGGAAGCCGTCCCCGGGAAACGTCGCCTCGACCCGCTCGCGGATCAGCTTCTCCACGGTGCGGTCGGCGATGGAGACGACGTCCTGCGGGTCGCGCTTGGTCTCGATCACCAGGCTGTCGCGGCGGTTGAAATAATCGAGCGCCATGGCCCCCGCCTCCTGGGCGATGGCCTTGGCGAGGACGAAGCGCCTGTCGAGGTCCGTCTCTTGCGACGTCATGCTGTTCTTCCTTGGTGTATCAGTTGCTGATGAGGGCGATGCCGCGGTTCTTGAAGCCGAGCGTGGCGTCGGAGGCGGCGGGCAGGATGCGGTCGACGGCATGGTCGACGATGAAGAGCGTACCGACATCGGTCTCCACCTCGTATTCGACATGGTCGCCGAGATAGGCCGAATGCAGGATGCGGCCGGCAAGCCCCTCCCCGCGGCCTTCGGCGAGCGTCACCGCGCCGGGGCGCACGGCAAGGCTGGCGGCGCCGGGCCTCGCCCGGCCGGCGGGTACGCGGTGCTTCAGGCTGCCGATGCGGATATCGGCCTCGGTGCCGTCGATGCCGACGACCTCGCAGGCGATGACATTCGCCTCGCCCATGAAATCGGCGATGAAGGAGGAGGCCGGGAACTCGTAAAGCTCGCGCGGGGCGCCCGACTGGGCGATCTCGCCGTCCTTCATGACGATGATCCGGTCGGAGACGGCGAGCGCCTCGTCCTGGTCGTGGGTGACATAGACGGCGGTGAAGCCGAGGCGCTGCTGGAGCTCGCGGATCTCCGTACGCACCCGGCGGCGCAGGCGCGCATCGAGGTTGGAGAGCGGTTCGTCGAGCAGCAGCACCTGCGGCTCCAGCACCAGCGCACGGGCGACGGCGACGCGCTGCTGCTGGCCGCCGGAAAGCTCGGCCGGCAGGCGCCCGCCCATGCCGGCAAGGCCGACGAGCGCCAGCCCCTCCTCCGCCCTCTCCCGCGCCTCCTTGCGCGAAAGGCCGGAGGATTCGAGGCCGTAGGCGACATTGTCGAGCGAGCTCATGTGCGGGAAGAGCGCGTAGGACTGGAAGACCATCGAGACGTCGCGCTCATTGGCCGGCAGCATGGTGACGTCCTTGCCGCCGATGAGGATGCGCCCCGCCGTCGGGTGTTCCAGCCCGGCGAGCATGCGCAGCGTCGTCGTCTTGCCGCAGCCGGAGGGGCCGAGCAGGGTGACGAGCGTGCCGGGCTCGATGGTGAGCGAAAGGTCGGGGATGGCGGTGAAGGCGCCGAAGGCCTTCTTCACGTTCTCGAACGTGACGGAGCCGGCTTTCTGGTTGATCATGCGGTTTTCTCCTGACGAGAGGGGGCAAGGCCGGCGACGCGGTTTTCACGGCGCAGGCGCCGTTCGCCCACGAGAAGCTGGAAGCCGGTGATGACGGTGATCATCACGACGATCAGCATGGAGGAATAGGCGATCGCCACGCCGTATTCGCCGTTTTCGACGAGGCCGACGATATAGGAGGTCGCCATGTTGTATTCGGCGCTGACGAGGAAGATGACGGCGCTGATCGAGGTGATGGCGCGCACGAAGGAATAGACGAGCGCGGCCGTGATGGCGGGCCGCAGGAGCGGCAGGATGACCTTGCGGATGGTGCGGAAGCTGCCGGCGCGCAGCGTCAGCGAGGCCTCGTCCAGGCTCTTGTCGAGCTGGCTCATCGCCGCGATGCCGCCGCGCACGCCGACCGGCATGTTGCGGAAGACGAAGCAGGCGATCAGAATCAGCGCCGAGCCGGTCATTTCCAGCGGCGGCAGGTTGAAGGCCATGATGTAGCTGACGCCGATGACCGTGCCGGGAATGGCGAAGCTCATCATCAGCGCGAACTCGAAGACGTTCTTGCCGGTAAACTTCTGGCGCACGATGATATAGGCCGTCAAAAGGCCGACGATGGCCGTCAGCGGCGCGGAGATCAGGGCGATCTCCATGGTCGTCCAGAAGGAGTTCCAGGCGACGCCCGTCCAGGCGATGCCCCAAGCAGTGCCATTGTCGAAGCTGATGGAGAAGGCCTTGGCGTAGTGGTCGAGCGTCAGCGAATTGTCGAGGCCCCAGGTCTTCACGAAGCCGCCGACGAGGATCATGCCGTAGACGACCAGGGTGAAGAGGCCCCAGGGGATGACGATGGCATGCACGCCGATCGACAGGCCGCGCGGCAGCGCGATATGCGCCCCGCTGTCGCCCTTGCCCGTAACGGTGGCGAAGTTCTTGCCGGACAGCCAGAAACGCTGGGCGAGGAAGGCCGAGAGCGTGAAGGCGAGCAGAACCATGGCGAGCACGGCGGCGCGCGAGGGATCGTTCTGCGAACCGACGACGGCGAAGAAGATCTCCGTCGAGAGCACGCCGTGGCTGCCGCCGAGCACCAGCGGATTGCCGAAATCGGCCATGCTCTCGATGAAGCCGATGAGGAAGGCATTGGCGAGGCCCGGCTTCATCAGCGGCAGCGAGACGCGCCGGAAGGTGCGCCAGCGGTCGGCGCGCAGCGTCGTGGAGGCCTCCTCCATCGACGGGCTGACGCCCTCGACGACGCCGATCAGGACGAGGAAGGCGATCGGCGTGAAGGAAAGGACCTGCGCGATCCAGATGCCGGTGAGGCCGTAGAGCCAGCGGCCGGGCTCGATGCCGAAAAGCTCCGAAAGCCCCTGCGTGATGACGCCCGCGCGGCCGAAGAGCAGCGTCAGCGCCAGGCCGATGACGAAGGGCGGCGTGATGATCGGCAGGATGGTGAGGAGGCGCAGGCCCTTCTTGTAGGGAAAGCGCGTGCGGGTGGCGACCAGCGCGAAGGCGAGCCCGAGCAGCGTCGAGCCGAGACCGGTCATGATGGCGAGCCACAGGGTGCGCCAGGCAACGCCGCAGCGCCCCGCACCGATGACGCAGTTCAGGCTCCAGATGCTCGGATCCTGAAGGTTGCGGATGAAATTGTCCGGGTTGAACGAGCCGTCGAAATCCTGCACCGCGCCGGTGAACATGCTGCCGATCGGATAGAAGACGAAGACGGCGACGAGGAAGACGAGCAGCGAGATGGCGCTGATGACGAAGGCATCGCCCTTCATGACGCCGCGCTCGGCAAGGCCGAAGGAAAAGAGCAGCACGAAGACGACGGCCGAGAGCACGGCGCCGGCGCCCATTGCGGGCTGGCCGTCCGGGAGCATGCCGAACAGGCTTTCGCTGATCGTCCACGTCCAGCCGGAAAAGCCGATGGCAAGGCCCTGCAGCGACAGGAAGAGGACGCCGAGCGCGCCCAGCCAGGCCAGCGCGGCGCCGCGGCGCATCGGGTCCGCCATGCCGCGCGCCGCGCCGGCGAGGATAAGCAGCAGAACGACGCCGGCAAGCCACAGGCGGCCATGCGCGGCGATCTGCACGAGGCCGGGCGCGGCCTCGGTGGAAAGGGGGAAACCGGCCAGCCAACCGAACCCGTAGAAGCCGCCGTCGATCCGGTACCAGGGCAGAAGGGTCAAAGCGACCACGCCCAGGATCAGGACCACGTCCAGCCTGCGATTGCCATGTCTCATGGCCGACCTCGCTATGGTGTGTCGTTTCGGGAAGACGGCGCCCGGAGGAGACGGGCGCCGTCCATCAGGCCGTCAGTTGGCGGCCGCGCCGACTTCGCGGTCCCAGCGCTCCAGCAGCGCCTTGCGCTTGGCCGGCTCGCCATAGGTCGCGAAATCGTAGTCGATCAGCTTGATGTCCTCGAAGCGCGGCGCTTCCTTGGGGATTTCCGCGTTCTTGTTCGACGGCAACTGGAAGGACTTGGCATCCTTCATGCGCGACTGGACCTCCGCGGTCAGCGCCCAGTCGTACCAGATCTTGGCATTGTCGAGGTTGCGCGCGCCCTTGATGATCGACATGGAGCCGATCTCGTAGCCGGTGCCCTCGCAGGGCGTGATCGACTTGACCGGGAAGCCTTCGGCCGTCTGCGCCACCGCGTCATGCACGAAGACGATGCCGACCGCCGTCTCGCCGCGCGCCGCCGCCTTGACGGGCGCCGAGCCGGACTTGGTGTATTGCGAGATGTTGTCGTTGAGCTTCTTCAGATAGTCGAAGGCCGGGTCCTCGCCCATGATCTGCACGAGGGAGGCGAGCGCCGTATAGGCGGTGCCGGACGAATTCGGGTTGGCGATCTGGATCTCGCCCTTCAGTTCCGGCGCCAGCAGGTCGGCCCAGCAGACCGGCTCCTTGAAGCCCTTCGACTTGAAGATCTCGGTGTTGTAGCCCCAGCCGAGCGCGCCGGCATAGACGCCGACCGTCTTGTAGCCCGCGCTTTCGGCCTGGCTCTTCGCCCAGTCGTTCAGTTCGTCGAGCTTCGGCGACTTGTATTCCAGCGTCAGGTTCTCCGACGCGGCCTGCAGATGCGGGTCGCCCGTGCCGGCCCACCAGATGTCGGTCTTCGGGTTGCGGGCCTCGGCGCGCACCTTGGCATAGGTCTCGCCCGAGGACAGGCGCACCATGTTCACCTTGATGTCGCCGTGCGCCTTCTCGAAATCGCCCTTCATCTGCTCGCAGATGACGACGTCGGCCGAGCAGATGAGGTTGAGTTCGCCGGCCGCCGCAGCCGGCAGGGCGGCAAGCGCCGTTCCGGCGAAAAGCATGAGGGAAAGGGTTCTGGTCTTCATGGGGCATCCTCCTGTTGCCTTGGTTTGAATGCTGGCGCGGACGGGCATGGCGGGGCCTTCGGGCTGCCCGCCGGCGGCTCGTTCGCGCATTGTCGAATAGGGTTTGCTTCCGGGCCTCGATCAGTTCGTCGCGGAGAGCACCGCGTCGAACCGCTCGAGCAGCCGACTTCGTTCTTCCGGCGAGCCGAAGGTGGCGAAGTCGTAATCCACCATCTTGATCAGCGAGATGTCGGGCGCGGCGAGCGGCAGGCTCGCCATGGCGTTCGAGGGCACCTGGTTCTGGCCGGCCGCCGCGCCCGTCGCCTGGCCCTCCGGGCTCAGCGCGAAATCGACGAAGCGCTTCGCCTCCTCGACGTGGCGCGCGCCCTTGACGATGCTGACGGCGCCGATCTCGTAGCCCGTGCCCTCGCAGGGCGCGACGATGACGAGCGGGGAGCCCGCCTCCTTCTGCGTGACGGCGTCGTGCATAAAGGAAATGCCGATCAGCACCTCGCCGCGCGCCGCGGCCTTGACCGGCGCGGAGCCCGATGACGTGTAGCGCTCGATGTTGCGGTTGAGCGCGGCGAGGTAGCGGAAGGCCTCCTCCTCGCCGAAGAGCTGCACGAGCGTCGCGAGTGTCGTGAACGCGGTGCCGGAGGAGTTCGGATTGCCACTCTGGATGCGGCCGCGATAGGCGATGTCCGTCAGGTCCTTCCAGCAGGTCGGCGCCGGCAGCTTTGCCGCCCGCAGCAGGTCGGCATTGTAGGCGAAGCCCAGCGCCCCGGCATAGATGCCGGCCGAGCGGCCGCCGGACATGGCGAAGAAGTTCTGCGCCCAGGGCAGCATGTCGCGCTCATGCGCCGGCTGGTAGGGTTCGAGCAGGTTTTCCGAGCCGGCCTGCAGATGCGTGTCGCCCGTGCCGCCCCACCAGACGTCGACGGTGGGCGCTGCCTTTTCCGCGCGGATCTGGTTGAGGATGTCGCCGGTGCTCATGCGCGTCATCGCGATCTCAAGGCCCGTCTTCGCCTCGTAGGCCTTCTGCATGGCAGCGCACCACACCTCGTCCACACCGCACAGGACGGTGAGCGAAGGGGCCGTCATGCCGGCCGTGGCGGTCGCCAGCCACAGGGCCGCGCCCGCGCCGAAAGCGCTGATGCCTCTCACGATGTTCCTCCCATTTGGAACGCGCCGCCTGCAGCGGCGGGCATCCCAATCTCCGCGTTCAGGATGGCACATCCGCCGCGCACCGCAATCGAAGAATGGTTACCGTTCTTACAGCGACGGCCTGCCCGTCCTCTCAAAGATGACAAAGGTTACAAATGTGACAAGGTCGCATAATGCGAGCCGCTTTGAACAATCATCCCGGCCTCACTATGATGGGCGCGGGAGGAAGGACATGTGCTGAACGAGAGGATACGGATTCTGATCGTCGAGGACGATCCGGACATGGCGGAGCTCATCTCCGACCTGGTGGAGGCGGAGGGCTGGATACCGGTGACCGCGCCGTCGGCGGAGGCGGCGGCGGGCGTGCTGGCGCGCGAAAGCGTGCATCTCGTGCTCGTCGACCATAACCTGCCCGGCATTTCCGGCAGGGTGTTCGCCCAGCGCCTGCGCGCGCAGACCAATATCGGCATCGTCATGGTGACGGCGGCGGGCAGCGCCGCGGACCGGGTGCTAGGGCTGGAGACGGCGGCGGACGACTATGTCGTCAAGCCCTTCGAGCCGATCGAGCTGACGGCGCGCATCAAGGCCGTGCTGCGCCGCACGATCCCCTCGTTGAAGCCCGAGCGGGACAGCGAGCGCGAGCACGAACCGGCCTCCCTGAAGCTCGGCGACTGGTCGGTGGACCTTGCGAACCGCCGCGCCGTCTGCCGCACCGATCCCGGAAAGTCGCTGACCGGCGCCGAATTCGCCCTGCTCGAAATCCTCGCCGAGACGCCGAACATCCCGGTCAGCCGCGCGCATATCCTCGACCGGCTCGGCGCGGAGAGCGACCGCTACATCGACCGCAATGTCGACGTGCTGGTGCTGCGCCTGCGCCGCAAGATCGAGCGCAACCCGGACCTGCCGCGCCATATCAAGACGCGGCGCGGCAAGGGCTACGTGCTCGACACCGACGACGGCGAGCCTTCGCCGTGATCAGCCGCCCTTTCCTCTCCTCGATCGCCTTCCGCCTGCCGTTTGCGATCGTCTTCATCTGCGTGCTCGTCTTCAGCCTGTCGACCATCGCCATCTACGGCCTGCAGCGGGCGCGCGAGGAGATGGCGAGCTACGGCCTCCAGGCCTTTTCGAGCCTCGCCAAGGCCTCGCTCGTCTCGCGCCAGGTCTCCGACCTCGTCTCCAGCGCGCCCTTCCTGATGAACGCCACCTCGCCCTACCGGGTCTCCAGCGAAAGCCGCTCGGTGGTCGCGCAGGTCGACGCGCTGCTGCGCACCATGGCGCCGGAGAGCGGGGCGGCAGCCGTGAAGGGCTTTGCCAGCGCCCGCATCGTCGAGCTCCTGGAGACGATCCGCACGCAGACCATGGCCCTTGCCGGCGATGCGGACAGCGCCCAGCAGCACAAGGCCGAGGCCGCCGCCGCGCTCGGCGAGATCGCCACCGGCAGCGGCATCGCCGACACCGATTTCCGCCGGCGGCTGAATGCGATCGTGCAGTCGGCCTCCAATTCCGACAGCCTGTTCCAGCTCGGGGAACTGCGCCGCCGCTATGTTGCCGAAACCGCGCCGCGCATCGAGCGCGCCGCGCCGGACGTGCGGATTTCCGCCGCCGAGTTCGCGCCCTATGAACGCGTCTTCGAGGCGCAGACGCGCTACCTCCTCGAAATGTTCGCCATCCGCGCCGCCGTCTCGCGGCTGCATTCAGTCTCGCGCGATCTCTCGCACGCCACGGAGACCCAGAGCGAGGCCGTCGCCCGCAGCCTCAACGACGATCTCGTCTCGACCTCCGATGCGCTGAGCCGCCTGCTCGTCATCGTCGCCTTCGCCGCGCTGCTCGTGCTCGTCATGGCGATCTTCTCCATCCGCTCCGTCATGCGCGTCTCGCGCGGCATCGTCGCGCTGTCGAACGGCATGAACGCGCTGGCGGAAGGGCGCAAGGACGTCGACGCCCCGCGCTACGACGGCACGGAGACCGAGCTGGTGCGGCTGCTGGAGGCCTTCCGCGCCTTCCGGGAAAGCGTCGAGCGCGTCTCGCGGCTGCGGCGCACCGCCGAGGCCGCCGCGCGCACCATCCGCTCGACCTTCCGCACCATGAACGAGGGCATCGCGCTCTTCGATCCGCGCGGCAGGCCGATCACCATGAACCGCCGCGTCATCGAGCTCGTCGGCTGGTCGGGTTCGGCGCGCAAGCTGCCGGTGCGCAAATTCGTCGCCCCGATCCCCGAGATCGACCCGGCGCTGCTGCCGGCCGAAAGCGAGGCGGGCGCGCTCGGCGACCGCTCCGTGCTGCGCCATCGCTCTGCGGCAGGGCGGGTGACGGAGGTCTCGCTGTCGCGCCAGCCGGACGGCGGCATCGTGCTGCTCGCGCGCGACGTCACCGATATCGACCGACAGGAGGCGGAGGCGGCCAAGATCCAGCGCCTCGACGGCATCATGCGCATGACGCACCAGGTGAGCCACGAGGTCGGCAACATGATCGGCATCATCACCGGCAGCCTCGGTCTCCTGGAGCGCGAGACCGGCTTCAACGACCGGCAGAAGCGGCATCTCGCCCGCATCCGCAAGGCCGCCGACCGGGGCCGCTCGCTCGCCGGCAGCATGCTCTCCATCGGCAGCCAGCAGCCGATCCATCCGAGCGCGGTGGAAATCGGCGCGCTGCTGCGCGGCATGGCGGACGTGCTGGAAATCGCCGTCGGCGAGAAGTGCCGGCTCGTCTTCGACATCGCCGAAGGCCTGCCGACGGTGCTGCTCGATGCGGCGCTGTTCGAGCAATCCATCCTCAACCTCTGCCTCAACGCAGCCGCCGCCATGCCGTCGGGCGGCACGATCCTCATCCGCTGCCTCGGCGGTGGCGCCGGCGTCGTGGTTTCGGTGGCGGACGAGGGCATCGGCATGTCGCCGGAAGCCGCCGACAAGGCCTTCGAGCCCTATTTCACCACGCGCGACGAGGAAGGCGGCGCCGGCCTCGGCCTCGCCGTGGTCTACGGCTTCGTGCGCCAGAGCGGCGGCGACGCCCGCATCCTCTCGGCACCGGGACGGGGCACGGTGGTGGAACTCACCTTTCCGTCGCTCGGGCCGGAGGGCAATCGCCCGGCGTGAAGTCCCCTCCCAACAAGAGGGAGGGGCTAACCCGCGACACCCTCTGCGTCAGAAATGCGGGCGCCCAACCTTCTCCCCCTGAGGGCCAGGCAGTCGCATGTGGAATTCGGCATTGCCTCCTTCCCCTTCTCGGGGAGAAGGTGGCCCGAAGGGTCGGATGAGGGGGTGGCTCGGATAGAGCCTTTGCGCCTTCGCCATCCCCCTCATCCGCCTGCCGGCACCTTCTCCCCGCGGGGGAGAAGGGGAGAACGGCAACGGTTTCCTTCCAAAGCGGGAGATGCCGTCAGGCAGAACGGGCTCATGGACGGATGCGTTATCCCCCGGCGGCGACTGCCTTGCGGGCGGCCTCCATGCGGCGCTTTCCGGAAAACCCGCGCAGCAGCGGGCGCTCGATGAGCCGGTAGCCGGCAAGGCCGGCCAGGAGGCCGGCGAGCACAGAGGCGAGGAAGACGAGCGCCGGCGCCAGCCCGAGCATCGTTCCCGCCTTCGCCACGACCGAGATGGCGAAGGTGTGCCAGAGATAGATCGAATAGGAGGCATCGCCGAGGAGCGCGGGAAGCCGCAGATGCGGCACGCCGCCTTCCCGCTCCAGCGCCGCGGTGCCGTAGACGAGCATGGCCGCGAGCGGGCCGCAGATCCATTCGTCGAAGGGCAGCCGCAGGATGCCGATCGTCGCGAAACCGGCGAGCGACAGGCCGATCAGGGCAAGACCCGGCACCCTCCCGCGCACCCGCCCGGCGAGCCACAGCCGGCCGATCAGCATGCCCGCGACGAATTCCAGGATGATCGGCCGGGTATAGGTGACGAAGAGCGGGTTCTCGCTCGTCACCGCCAGGCCGAGCGCCACGAGGGCGAGGAAGATGGCGGCGACGGCGGCAAGCCTCATGCGCGCGGGCAGGAGCAGGCAGGCGGCGAAGACGGCGTAGAAGAAGAGTTCGTAGTTGAGCGTCCAGCCCTGGACGAGAACCGGCCAGACCTCCCCGCTGCTCGGCGAGGGCAAGGGCACGAAGAACAGCGAGGCGAGGAGGTGGCGTGCCGTCAGCACGAGATTGGGGAAGAGGCCGAGCAGCGCGCCCGCCACCATGGCGCCGGTCGCCAGCCAGTAGACGGGCACGATGCGGCGCAGGCGCTCGGCGAGGAAGCGGCCGGGCGGGACCGGGCGCCGCGCGACGATCACCCACATGATGAAGCCGCTGATGACGAAGAAGACGTCGACCCCCGCCGCGCCGATCGCCAGCGCATGGCCGCTGCGCTCGCCGGCATGGAAGAAGACGACCGCGAGCGCGGCGAGCGCCCGCAGGTACTGGATGCCGTAGAGCGTCGCCGGCCGGGTCTCTTCCGTCATGGGCGGATGCCTTCGGCGCGCGGCGGCAGCCGGACGCGGTAGACCGGCTGCCCTCTTCGGGCGCGGCGGGCATCGGCCAGCTTGCCGGCGGCGAAATAGAGCAGGAAGGAGCCGACATGATAGGGATTGAGGATGTCGATCTCGACGAAGGTTCGCACCGCCAGGAGGGCCGCAACGGTGAAGAGGACCAGCGCCTCCAGGTCGTGCGCCGCCGACAGGAGGCGGTGGAGATGGCCGGCGAGCGCTGCGAGCAGCACCATCGACAGCAAGAGGCAGCCGATCAGCCCGGTCTCCACCGTCGCGGCGATGAAGGTGTTGTGGAAATGGAAGCCCGAGCGGGTGCCGATGAAGAAGGCGGCCCACAGCCGCTCGGCCTCGGCAAAACCCTGCACCCAGAAGGCCTGGTAGCCGATGCCGACGAAGGGCGCGACCGCGGCCGTCTCGATGCCCTGCTGCCAGAGATAGGTGCGCCCCGTCAGCGTCGCATCCTTGCCGAAGGCGCCGAGCACAAGCGCATAGCCGCCGCCATAGGCACCGGCGAGGAGCACGAGGACGGCGAAGACGGCGAGCACGAGGAACAGCATCTTGCGGTGCGCCGGCGCCAGCCATTCCAGCGCCTTCAGCCCGAGGCAGAGACCCGCGACGGCGGCGGTGGTCAGTACGGAGGTCGCTGATTGCGAGGCTTTCAGGCAATAGAGCGCGACGGCCACGCAGACGAGGGCGACGAGCTTCCACGCCCCGCGCTCGGCCCCGAGGAAGAGCGCGGCAAAGGCGAAGAGCACGGCGAGCGAGGCGTAGAAGCCGAGCTGGTTCTTGGAGGCGAAGGCGCCGACGAAGCTGTAGGTGCCGTCGAGCGGATCGAGATGATAGACGCCGAAGACGAGCGAGTAACACAAAACGAGCGCCGTGCCGGCAAGCCCGCCGCGCACCAGCGTGCGCGTGTCGACGACGCGCATGGCGATCAGCGCGCAGACGACATGGGAGAGATATTGCACGCCCGCGCGGGCCGTGACGCCTGGCGCCTGCGACCAGAAGACGGAGAGGCACGCGAAGACGGCGAAGGCGAAGATCCAGCCGTAGCGCGCATAATTGCCGAGCACCCGCCGGTAATCGACGATGACCAGCGGCAGCCACAGCGCATAATAGGCGAGGATCGACACCTGGCCGAAGCGGAAGGAATAGGCGAAGACGAAGAAGGACAGCGCGACGGCGGTCGCGGCATAGGCCGTGTTGGCCCCGGGGTCGATCAGGCTTGCCTTGGCGATCCGCATGGCCGCCTCACTGCGTCTTCAGGCTCAGCCCCACCTTGACGATATCGCCCGGCAGGACCGGCGTCGTCTCGGTGGCGGTGATCTCTTCGGCCTTGCCCTTCACCGTGCGCAGGATCGAATAGGCGATGTTGGCGGACGAGAGCCCGTCCTTGAAAGCGGCCGCATCGGCCGATTGCATCAGCGCCTCCGACATCAGGCTGCGGCTCGTGCCGAGCTTCAGGGCCAGCGTGTCGAGCTCCTGTTCGGTGTTCTGCAATTCCTGGGCAAGCTGCGCGTCCCAGTCGTTCGTGAGGGTGGTCTCGTCCTGCGTGGCCTTGTTGATGTCCTGCTTGGCCTTCAGCGAGGCGGTGTCGATGTCGAGCAGGGCGGCCTGCAGGTCGGCGGTGCGCTGTTCCAGCGCCAGCCGCCGGGAGCTGATCGCAAGGCCCTTTTCGGCGAGCGTGTCGACCTTGTCGAGATCGGCCTGGACGAGTTCGAGCTGCCGCGTCTGGGTCTGCGATTTCTTGGCGAGAGCGTCGATCTCGGTGCCGAGCAGGGATTTCAGATCGGCGAGCGCCGTCAATTGCAGGCGCAGGCGCTTCTCCCGCGAGACCATCAGCGCCTTCTCGCTCTCCATCAGCGCGCGCGCCTCCTCGGTATCGCCGAGCTCCTTCGGCATGGCGATGCCCTTGGCGTTGTTCATCTCCGCGTGGATGCGGGCGCGGCGGACCAGCAGGCGGTTGCGCTCGGCAAGGAAGACGGCCGCCTCGCCTTCGGAGCGCAGGAAATCCCGCGTGAAGCGCTGGCCGGCATCGGCGCGGCGCAGACCGCCGCCGAAGCTGACGGCTTTGAGCACCGTCAGTCCCGGCGCATAGGGATAGGCGCCGGGCGTCTGCACCTCGCCGGCAAGATAGACCGGCCGGTATTCGGCGATTTCCACCGAGGCGGACGGGCGGTCGCGCAGGCCGAAGAGGACCTGCATCTTCTGGCCGATCTCCTCGGCGAGCTCGCCGGTCGTGCGGCCGTCCGCCGGCAGCGGGCCGAGGAAGGGCACGGAAACCGCCCCGTCCGCCCCGACGCTGTAGTCGCCGCTGACGGCGCTCCAGTCGCGGATCGCGCCCTCGGCGGTCTGCCATTCCGCCACGCGGATGCGCAGCTTGTCCATCACCCCGAGCCGGTATTCGCCGACCTCGGCACCTGCCGGACCGGCAATGACAAGAAAGGCAAGGCAGAGCGCCGTGCGCGCCTTCATGGGAAAAGCGGCCGCGGCGAAAGCCGCGTTCGATGTCGTCTTCATGGAAACCCCTGTCTTCCGGGCGTCCCGCAGCCGGGGCCGCGGGCGCTTCTTCCGGATCAATAGCTGCCGCGCGAAAGGCAGACGGCCGGGATGGTGCGGGCGACGATCATGAGATCGCTCACCAGCGACCAGTTGCAGACATAGTGCGTGTCGAAGGCGACGCGTGCCGCATAGGACACGTCGTTGCGCCCGCTGACCTGCCAGAGGCCGGTGAGGCCGGGGCGGGTCTGGAGATAGTAGATGGCGGAGGCCTCGTAGAGCTCCAGCTCGTCCTCCACCACCGGGCGCGGCCCGACGAGGCTCATCTCGCCGCGCAGGATGTTGAAGAGCTGCGGCAGCTCGTCGAGGCTGAGCTTGCGCAGCACGGTGCCGACGACGGTCACCCGCGGATCGAACTGCAGCTTGCGCGCGGTGCGCCATTCCTCATAGGCGGCCGGGTTGTCCTTCAGATATTGCTGCAGGATGGCATCGCCATTTTCCGCCATGGTGCGGAATTTCAGGCAGCGGAAGGTCGTGCCGTTATAACCGATGCGGCGATGGCCGTAGAAGACGCTGCCGCCGTCGGAGAATTTCACCAGTGCCATGATCATCAGGAAGATGGGGCTGATGAGGATGATGGCGGCAAGCGCCACCAGGATGTCGAAGCTTCGTTTCGATATTCCCCCCACCGGCGGTGCACCGGTTGCAAACGAACTGAAATACGGCGAACTGGCCGATCGTGTCGCGGACTTCATAGAGATGGCTCCACTTGGATTTGCGATAGGGTCGGTCCCCTCGGACGCGCTCTGCCATCCAATGCGGACTGTGTGGTCACAGTTTGTTTTTTGAAATGTGAAGCGGCGGGAAAGGGTGGAGCACTGTAATTTAAGCAATTGTTTATGTGCTAAATTGAAGTCTTTGTTCGCTTGCTCTGGCCAATCTGGAAGCATTTCCCCATGGAAACGCGCCTTCCGATTCTGCGTGATCACGCATGGAAACTGCGATCTCACTTCTTTTGAAAAAACGTGCGCTGCGGAATTACGAAGCCGTCATCGGCTTTCTCTGGGGAGAAGATACGAAAACACCGGAATATACATGGAGAAGGCGCATAATTTTGCATCGCAATATTGTTTTTGCAGTGCACAGTTTCCGCGGAAAAACCGCAGAGGCCGTAATAAAATTTGATCTGGAGACGCGGCGGGCGCAACCTCTCGGATAGGCTGGCCGCGCGACAACCCGCATTCGGCGCGAACCGCGCCCCAAACTTGGCAAAAACAAGGCAGCGAATCGGTTGCGGGAGCATTTTAACGGAAGCGCAAGGTCGCCGGGCTAGGGTGGAACCGGTGCGACGGCCCACGGGTTTTACCCTTGATTGCACCTGTTGACGCGGCACACTATAGTGCCGGGTAGCCTGTGAGGAGAAGGCGAATCCAATCATGACACGCGTGCCGGACAAAAAGTGGCGGGACAGCATGGCCTATGCGCCGCGCTTCTTCCTGAGCATGGCAATCGCGCTCGTCGCCTTTGCCGTGGTGACCTATCTTTCCACCGGTTCGCTCGCCACCACCGCCCTCCAGACCTTCCTCTGCGCCGTGCTCATCCAGGTCGGCTATTTCCTCACGACGCTCTTCCTCGTCTGGCGCGAGGCCCGGCAACGCCGCCGGGGCATCGATGCCGGCGCGCGCGGTACGCCGGATATCGACACGAGCCGGGATGCGGCGAAGAGCAAGGTTCCCGTTTCGATGAACGAGCCCGGCCACTCCAAGCCCTGATCGCGCCGCCTCGGGCGGCAGGCCGTTTTTGTGCCCTTTTCCCCTTTCATGCTGCATTGCAGCGCGGGTGCCCCGCGCCATGGTTCAACGCGTGACGGGGATATGCCCATGGCCCAGGAAGAAACGGTCTGCGTCATCATTGCCGCGAAGAATGCCGAGGAGACGATCGGGCGGGCCGTCCGCTCGGCCCTTGCGCAGCCGGAAGTGGCCGAGGTCGTGGTGGTGGACGACGGATCGGACGACCGCACGATGGCGGCGGCGGCCGCCGCGAACGATGCGAGCGGCCGGCTGGAAATCCTCGGCTTCACCCAGAACCGCGGGCCCTCGGCGGCCCGCAACCGGGCGATCGCCGTGTCCCGCGCACCGCTGATCGCCATCCTCGATGCGGACGACGTCTTCTTTCCCGGCCGCTTCCGCCAGATGCTCGCCTGCCCGGACTGGGATTTCATCGCCGACAACATCGCCTTCATGGCGGAGGCCGAGCCGCTTCGCCAGCCGGCGCAGTTCGCGCCGCGCCCGCGCCGCCTCGATCTCAAGGCCTTCGTGCAGGGCAACATTTCCCGCCGCGGCGCGCCGCGCGGCGAACTGGGCTTCCTGAAACCGCTCATGCGCCGCGCCTTTCTCGATGCGCACGGGCTGCGCTACCGCGAGGAGATGCGGCTTGGCGAGGACTACGAGCTCTATGTGCGGGCGCTGGCGAACGGCGCGCGCTATACGGTGATCGAGAGCTGCGGCTACGGCGCGCTGGTGCGCGAGAACTCGCTCAGCGGCCGGCACCGCACGGAAGACCTGGCGGCGCTGCATGCCGCCGAACGCTCCATCCTGGCGACGGGCGGCATTCCCCCCGAGGCGCTCGGCGTCATGCGCCGGCACTGCCGCCAGATCGGCAACCGGCATGCCCTGCGCCGCTTCCTCGACAGCAAGCGGGAGCGCGGTGCCGGTGCGGCCCTCTCCTACGCCTTCGGCCATCCCGCCGCCCTGCCGGCCATTGCCGGTGGCATCCTGCGCGACAAGGCGGAGGCCGCCTACCGGCGCTTTCGCCGAGAGGCACCGGCCGAGGCGGGCCTGCGCTACCTGCTGCCCGCCGAGCCGGCCTGACGGGACCGGCCGGCATCGCGGGATTTACAGGTAGTCGCGCCGCACGTCTTCCAGCACGTCGTAGAGCTGCGCCTTGCGCGCGGCGAGGCGGGTATCGGCGCTGAGCTGCGGTTCGGCGCGGCTTGCCTGCCAGAGCGCCAGTGTCGAGGGCGCGGCGAGAACCTGCTTGGCGGCAAGGCGAAGGCCCGTGCCCGACGGCTTGCTGGCAGCGGGCGCCACGGCGACGTCTCCCGCCGCGCCGCGCTCCGGCCGCTCGGCGCTGTATCCCTCATAGTCGACGCCCCAGAAGCGGGCACCCTTGACGATGGCTTCCGCCCGGCTCGACAGCGGCACGCGGCGCGGCCGGTGTTCGACGCCGACCGTCGCGGCCCAGTCGCGCCATTTGAAGCTGTTGATGCTGTCCGACGTGCTGACCGCCGTCCAGGGCACGCGGAAGGCGTCGGCGAGGATCGCGCCGTGCATGGATTCCGCGACGATCCGCTCGGACTGCGCGATCGCCCGGATCACGGCCTTCGCCTCGCCGCGCGGATCGATATAGTTGAGGCCCGCCGTGGCGCAGACGGCCGGCCACAGGCCCGCCACCGCCGATTCCCAATGGGGCACGAAGCTGCAGCCATGGCACTTCGGCAGGTTCGAGAATTCCGGCATGTCGGCCACCAGCACGGCCGGGTCGACGATGCCCAGCGTCTCCGGCACGCCGACCTTTGCCGCCGTCAGCGGCCCGCGCACTGAGCGGATGTCCCAGAGGCTTTCATCCCGCATGTCCGGCAGCACGCCGTAGCCGAAGCCGCTGCCGATGACGAGCTTGCGCCCCGCCTCGGGCAGCAGCGCCTTGTTCAGCACCGTGCCGACGCCGACGAGCAGCACGTCGGGATGGACGCTGCGAAAGCCCGGCAGCAGGAAATCCCAGAGCCAGAGATTGAGGTCGTCGCCGAAATTGCCGTGCTGCGATTCCCAGTAATAGGGCTTCATGTCCACCTCCTTGGAAGAGCGGGGCGCAAGGGACCGGGCGTTCCCGCCCGGCGCGAAAGAGAATCAGCGGGACACCTTGCCGACGGCGAGCGCGAAGGCGCTGGCGATCAGCCGCGGATCGCGCAGTGCCCAGCGGGCGAGCATGTCGAACTGCGGCAGCTTGCGCCGCTTGACGCGCCGCGCCTGGCCCCAGAGCGCCTGGCGCCTGGCGGTCTGCTTGTAGGCGCGCAGCGAGGCGACCTCCGCCGGCCGCTCGGTGAAGCGCGTCTCCAGCCGGTCGAGCGCCAGCCAGGTGTTGAACTGCTGGCGCAGGAATTGCGGGGAATCGTTGTCGACGCCGTGGAAGATGTTGACCCCCTCCCCGCGCACGGCCCCCGCCTCCGCGCCGAGCACGACGCGTCTGGCCGCCAGCACGCAATCGCAGAAGAACAGCACGTCCTCGGCGGCAAGCCGCAGCGCCGCATCGAAGCGCACCCGCTCGATCAGCGGCCGGCCGATGACCATCGCGGAGAGGTGCAGGAAGCTCCAGTTCTTCAGCATGACCTGCGTCAGGCCGGGGATTTCGATGAGGAGCGGATCCTCCACGAGCCGCACGACGGTCTCGCTTTCCGCAAGACCGGCGACGCCGAAATGATAGTAGAAGGCATCGCCACCGGTGATGGAGGCGAAGTAGCAATCGGCGTTGAAGCGGGTCATCGCCGCATGGGCGCGGGAAAGATGCCCGGGGGCGAAGGTGTCGTCCGAATCAAGGAAGGCGACGAGCTCGGTTTCTCGCGCGACATGGTCGAGCCCGGTGTTGCGCGCGCCGCCCGGCCCGGCATTTTCCTGCCGCAGGATGCGCACGCGCGCCTGGTCTTCCGGCGAAAGGGCGATGATGTCGCCATCGGCCGGATACGGCGATTCGTCGTCGACGACGATGACATCGAAGTCGTTGAAATTCTGGGCAAAAACAGACCTGAGCGCACGCTCCAGGATGCCCGGCTCCTTCTGGTAGAAGGGGATGATAACTGTCAGCTTCGCCATCTTTTCGTCCCTGTGGTTTCTCTAGAAAGAGTTTCGCATGGTCTCCTCCCACGGGGGCGCGGCCGTTTCCGGCGCAGGCATTTCGTCGTCGCCAGGGCTCCTTTTTCGAGCAGGTATCCGCCATGTCCCAGCAGGTGAACGCGAAGTCGGTGACGCGAAACGTCGGCTGGAGCGTCCTATCCAAGACAAGCACATTCGGGCTTAAATTTGTCACGGTGCCCATTCTCGCCCGGCTGCTTTCGCCCGAGGAGTTCGGCGCGGTGGCCGTCGCGCTCGCCCTCGTGCAGTTTCTGGCGATGATCGGCGGGGCGGGCCTCGCCTCGGCCCTCATCCTCGAACCGCGGGAGGACGAGGAGACGATCCACTCGGTGTTCTGGGCCAATCTGGCGCTCGCCTTCCTGATGGCGGCGGGGCTGTTTTTCTGGGCCGAGCCGCTGGCCGGCTGGCTTGGCGCGGCCGATGCCGCCCCGCTCCTGCGCCTGATGAGCCTGCTCGTCCCGCTGCAGCTTGCCGGCGACGTCGCCTATGCCCTCGTCGCCCGGCGCATGCAGTTCAGCAAGGATGCGCTGTGGAGCATGGTGTCCGAATCGCTGGCGGCGATCGCCGCGGTCGCGCTGGCGCTCGTCGGCTTCGGCGTCGTCGCGCTGGTCGTCCAGCTCTTCGTGGCGGGCGTCGTGCGGCTGGCCGGCCTGTTCTTCGTCTCGCGCTACCTGCCGCGCCTTAGCTTCCGCCTTGGGGAGGTGACGCGGCTCGCGCGCTTCAGCCTCGGGCTGATGGGCTCGGAGATCGCCAATTTCGTCACCTTCCAGTCGCCGATGGTCGTCATCTCGCGCTTCCTGGGACTGGCGGAGGCCGGGGCCTATTCTGCGGCGAACCGCTTTTCCAGCATTCCCAACCAGGTGGTGCTGTCCGCCGTCATGGGCGTGCTCTTTCCCGCCTTCAGCGCGATGATGCACGACCGCGAACGCCGTTCGCAGGCGCTGATGCTCAGCACGCAGGTGACGACCCTGCTGCTCGCGCCGATGATGTTCGGCCTGTGGGCGCTCGCCGAACCCGCCATGCTCCTGCTGTTCGGCCCGCAATGGGCGGCCGCCTGGCCGGTGCTCGGCCTGCTCGCGCTGTCGAAGGGCATCCTGACGCCGTGCAGCACCTTCATCCCCTACCTGAAGGGCGCCGGCCATGGCGGCGCGCTCTTCCGCTGGGCGGTCGGCCGCGCCGTCGTCACCACCGCCGCCGTCGCCTATGGCGCCTATGAGGGCACGCTGGTCGCGGCGATGACGGCGCTCTGCATCGTCAACGCGCTCGTGCTGGTCGGTTATTCCAGGCTGGTGTTCAGCGACGACGGCACGCCGTTCCTCTCCGGCTTCGTGCGCGCGGTGCGCCCGATGCTGACAGCCGTGCTGATGGCGCTCGCCGTGCGCTACGCCCTCGACCACGTCCTCGCCCCGCGACTGCCGGCCGCCCTGCAGCTTGCCGCCGGCATCGCGCTCGGCGGCGTCCTCTACGGCGTGCTGGTCCTCCTGACGGAGCGCCCGCTGCTGCGCAAGCTCCTCGATCTCGCGCGCCGGCCCAAGGCATCGCCCGCTTTGCCCTGAGCCTGCCGCATTTCGGCCCCGCCTTGCCGCAATCGGCCCCCAGCCGGGCCGATCGCGGCCAGTCATCGAAAAAAACTTTACAGGCTCCTGCACCCCATAATTGCAGGCAGATCAGTATATTCGAATAGACTGCAAAGAATTGATGCCGCGGCGCTTGGTCTTGCCGGACGGCGGGCGGAATTCCCCTACCGCGAGCGGCGCCGCACCTGTCATTATGCTGCAATGCAACCTTCCCATCACGCGAATTTGTTGCGCCGCCATATTTTTTTCCGTCCCGTCACCCAGACTCCGCTTCGTAGGCTCGAGTCTGCTCTTGTTTGAACGGCCGCTTGGGGGAGCGGCACACCAGAGGGGTGACGGACACCGTGGATATCGACGCGACCGTTTCACAGCGAATCAACCTGATGCGCATCGTGCTGATCAGCGGCATCATCCTCGTGCATGTGCCCTATGATCCGGCGACCAGTCCCTATGCCGGGCAGTTCGGCGGCTTCGACTGGCTGCGCGTCTTCCTCGGCGACAGCCTGTTTCGGATCGGCGTTCCCTGCCTCAGCGCGATTTCCGGCTACCTGCTCTTCCAGCGCGGGTTTGCGGGGTTCGATTATCGCCGGACGCTCCGCACCAAGGCCTCGACGATCCTCGTGCCGTTTCTCCTGTGGAACACCGCCTTCCTCCTCCTCGTGCTGGCGGCCCAGTCGCGCGGCATCGGCTTCGGCTACCTGCCGGACGTTCTGAACGCCACGCCGCGCGACTGGATGAACCTTGCCTTCGCCATCGAGACCTGGCCGGTCAACATCCCGCTCTATTTCCTGCGCGATCTGCTGCTCTGCCTTCTCCTCTCGCCGCTCATCGCCATCGCCGTGCTGAGCTATCCGCGCACCGTACTGACGCTGATGCTCGCCTATGCGGTGCTGCCGCTGCCGAACGGCATCTTCCTGAAGAAATCCATCCTGTTCGGCTTCAGCTTCGGCGTCTGCGCCGCGCTGCACCGTTTCGACATCCGCCGCCTCGACCGCTTCGCCGTGCCGCTCGTCCTCGCCGTGCTCGCCATGGCGGTGGCGCTGTCGCTCGCCCTCTTTGCCTTCGGCCCGGAATTCCCCGCCTGGCTGGACATGCTGCGCAGCCTGACGGCGATCGTCGGCATCTTCGGCGCCTGGGCGCTTTCCGCGCTTCTGGTGCGCACGGCGCCGGGCGCGGCGCTGGCGAAGCTCGGCGGCCTCAGCTTCTGGATCTTCTGCGCGCACTATCCGCTGCTCGTCCTGTTCTGGATGGTCTGGAACCGCATCGGCAGCGCGGACGCCTACCCGCTCTTCTATGTCGCAAGCCCTCTGCTCGCGCTCGCCATCCTCGTCGTGAGCCATGCCGCCGCGCGGCGCTTCACGCCGTCGCTGCACGCCATCCTCACCGGCCGCCGGCTGGGCGGCCCGCGGGCGCCCACGGGCCAGCGCCAGCATCCGCCGATGGAGCCGAGCGGTTCTATCGCCCAACGGAGGTAACCGGAATGACCGCTTCCTTGAAAAACGCCCTTCGGGCCGGCGCCCTTCTTGCGGCGCTCGCCGCAGCCGGCCCCCTTGCCGCCCAGGAGGGCGCAAGCGGCACCTCCTTCGTCGAGGAGTTCGATACGCTCGATACGGGCTTCTGGTACGTCTCGGACGGCTGGAACAACGGCGCGCACCAGAACTGCACCTGGTCGAAGGGCCAGGTCGCGGTCAGGGACGGCAAGCTGCTGCTTTCCTTCGATGCCGCGCCGGCCGGCGAGCGCGACTATGCCTGCGGCGAGGTGCAGACGCGCAAACGCTACGGCTACGGCACCTATGAGGTGCGCATGAAGACGGCGACCGGCTCCGGCCTCAACTCGGCCTTCTTCACCTATATCGGCCCGGCCGACAAGAAACAGCACGACGAGATCGATTTCGAGGTGCTCGGCAAGGACACGTCGCGCGTCCAGCTCAACCAGTATGTCGCCGGCAAGGGCGGCAACGAGAAGCTGGTGCCGCTTCCCGGCCCGGCGGATGCCGGCTTCAACGACTATGCCTTCGTCTGGCAGAAGGACCGGCTTCGCTACTATGTGAACGGCGCCCTCGTGCACGAGGTGACCGATCCGGCGGCGCTGCCAGTGAACGCCCAGAAGGTGTTCCTCTCGCTGTGGGGCAGCGATACGCTGACCGGCTGGATGGGCCGCTTCGCCTTTGCCGGCCCGACGCGGCTGGAGGTGGAGCGCGTCGCCTTCACCGCCGAGGGCGATGGCTGCCGCTTCGCCGGCTCCGTCGCCTGCCTGCTGAACTGACCGGGACGCGGCCGATGCTCCGGGTGCTCTATCTCGTTCACGATCTTTCCGATCCCGCCGTGCGCCGCCGCGTGCTGATGCTGCGCGCGGGCGGGGCGGAGGTGACGCTCGCCGGCTTCCGGCGCGGCGAGAACCGGCTCGCGGCGGTGGAGGGCGTCGCTCCCGTGGAGCTCGGCGCGACACGGGACGCCCGCTTCGCCCAGCGCCTTGCGGCCGTCGCCCGCGCCGGCGCCACGCTTCGCCAGCGGCTGGCCGGCATGGCGCGGCCGGATGTCATCCTCGCGCGCAATCTCGAAATGCTGGCGCTGGCCGGCCGGGCGCAGGCGATCTTCGGCGGCGCTGTGCCGGTCGCCTATGAATGCCTCGACATCCACCGGCTATTGACCGGCAAGGGCGTGGCGAGCCGCGGCCTGCGCGCGGCCGAGCGCCATTTCGCCCGCAAGGCCGGCCTCCTCGTCACCAGCTCGCCGGCCTTCGTGGAGCACTATTTCAGGCCGCTTTCCGGCGTCAAGGCGCCGGTCCATCTCGTGGAAAACCGCGTGCTGGCGCTGGACGGCCCGACCGACGACCTGCCCCTGCGGGCAAAAAGGTCGGCGGGCGAGCCTTGGCGCATCGGCTGGTTCGGCGCGATCCGCTGCCGCAAGTCGCTCGATCTCCTCGCCGCCTTCACGCGGCGCATGGAGGGCCGCTTCGAGGTGATCCTGCGCGGCCGGCCGGCCCGCTCGGAATTCGACGATTTCGACGGCCTCGTGGCGCGCGAACCCTTCATCCGCTTCGAAGGCCCCTACCGCAATCCGGAGGATCTCGCCGCCATCTACCGCGACGTCGATCTCGCCTGGGCGATCGACTTCTTCGAGGAGGGGCTGAACTCCGCGTGGCTGCTGCCCAACCGGCTCTACGAGGGATGCCGCCACGGCGCGCTGCCCATCGTTCTGGGCGGAACGGAGACGGCGCGGCTTGCCGGCCAGCGCGGCATCGGCATTGCGCTGCGGGATGCCCGCCTTGAAACGCTGGTGACGCGTTTTTCCGCCTTCGACGACGACAGCTACCGGGCGCTCCACGCCGCGCTCGCCAGGCTCGGGTCGAAACCCTGGATCCATGACCGGGCCGATTGCGCCGCATTCGTCCAGCGCCTCGCCGCGCTCCGCGCGCCGGCGGCGGAGCCCGCGCCCGTTCCTTCCCTTCTCGCAAGCAAGGTGGATTGCCATGACCATTGACCCCGTGACATCCGTGCGGTGCCTGATCGTGATCCCGTGCCTCAACGAGGCGCGCTACCTGGAGCCGCTAGTGCGGCAACTGGAGCCGGCGCTGGCCGGGCTCAACGCCACGCTCGTCATCGCCGACGGCGGCAGCACGGACGGCACGCGCGCCATCGCCGCCGAGCTTGCGGCAAGCGTGCCGAACCTGCACCTCCTCGACAATCCCAAGCGCATCCAGAGCGCCGCCGTGAACCTTGCCGTCGAGACCTTCGGCATGGACCACGACTATCTCATCCGCATCGACGCGCACGGCACCTATCCCGCGGACTATTGCCGCGTGCTCGTCGAGGAAGCGCTGTCGACCGGGGCCGATTCCGTCGTCGTCGCCATGCAGACCGTCGGCTTCGGCACCTTCCAGAAGGCCACCGCCGTCGCGCAGAATTCCGTGCTCGGCAACGGCGGAGCAAAACATCGCGCCGGGGCGCAGAGCCACTGGACCGACCACGGCCACCACGCGCTGATGCGCATCTCCGCCTTCCGCACGGTCGGCGGCTACGACGAGACCTTCACCGCCAACGAGGACGCGGAATACGACTATCGCCTGCAGGCGGCCGGCTACCGGATCTGGATGACCGCGCGCACCGCGATGATCTACTATCCGCGCGCCAGCGCCGGGCCGCTGTTCAAGCAGTATTTCCGCTATGGCCGCGGGCGGGCGCGCAACTTCCTCAAGCACCGCGCGCGCCCGAGCCTGCGCCAGCTTCTGCCGCTGATGGTGGCGCCGGTGGCGGTCGGGGCGTTCCTGGCGGCCATCACCTGGATCGCCGCCGTGCCCTTCGTGCTGTGGGCGGCGGCCTGCCTCGGCTATGGCGCCTGGATGGCGCTCGGCCAGCGCAACCCCTACGGCCCGCTCGCCGCCGTCTCGGCCATGATCATGCATTTCGCCTGGTCCGCCGGCTTCTGGCGCGAGCTTCTCGACATCCGCCAGCGAAGGGTCACGGCATGACGGCCCCCGCTCCGCTCCGCATCGACATCGCTGTCTGCACCTTCCGGCGGATAGCGGCGCTGGGCGAGACGCTGGCCTCGCTCGCCGCGCTGACGGTGCCGCCGGGCGTTACCCTGCGCGTCATCGTCGCCGACAACGACGTGGAGCCAAGCGCCCGTCCTTGCGCCGAGGCCGCGCGCAAAAACCTGCCGATGGCGCTTGCCTATGTGCATTGCCCGGCCGGCAACATCTCGCTCGCCCGCAATGCCTGCCTGGAGGCGGCCGATGCCGACTTCCTCGCCTTCGTCGATGACGACGAGACGGTGGAGCCGCAATGGCTCGAAAACCTGCTCGCCACGGCGACGACGGGCGCCGCCGACGTGGTCCTCGGCCCGGTCAGGGCGCAGTACGGGCCGGATGCCCCCGGCTGGATGCGGCGCGGCGATTTCCATTCCACCCGCCCCGTCTGGGTGAGCGGCGAGATCCGCACCGGCTATACCTGCAACGTGCTGCTGCGCCTTGCCGCGTCGGCCGTCGCCGGCCGCCGGTTCGACCATGCGCTCGGCCGCAGCGGCGGCGAGGACACCGCCTTCTTCGGCGAGGTGCACGCCGCCGGCGGGCGCATCGCCTTTGCCGGCGAGGCCTGGGTCAACGAGCCGGTTCCGCCCGCGCGCGCCCGGTTTTCCTGGCTGGCGCAGCGTCGCCTGCGCATGGGCCAGACCCATGGCCGGCTTCTTGCCGGGCGCGGCACGGGCCGGACCGGCGCGGCGGGGCTCGCCGCCGCGAAGGCCGGCTTCTGCCTTGCGGCGGCAACGGCCTTCGTCCTCCTGCCGGTGCAGCGCAACCGCTTCCTCCTGCGCGGCCTGCTGCATGCCGGCGTGATCGGCGGCCTTTTCGGCGCCCGCGCCATCGAACCCTACGGACAGCCGGAGGCCGCGACGCGATGACCCGCACGCTACCGCCCGATGCCGGCCCCGATGTCTCCGTCGTGATCGCCGCCTACAACGCGGCCGATACGATCGGCGACGCCATTCGCAGCGCCGCCGCGCAGGAGGGCGTGACCGTGGAGATCATCGTCGTCGACGATTGTTCGGCGGACGCGACACGCGCGACCGTCGCCGCGCTCGGCACGCCCGGGCTGACACTCCTGCCGCTCGATCGCAACCGCGGACCGGGCGGGGCGCGCAATGCGGGTTTTGCCGCCGCGCGCGGCCGCTGGATCGCGGTGCTCGACGCCGACGACACGATGCAGCCGGATCGCCTTTGCCGCATGATCGCCACGGCCGAGGCGAAGGGCGCCGCCGTCGTCGTCGACAATCTCGACGTGCTGCATGCCGACGGCCGCAGCGAGCGGATGTTCGACGCGGCGCAACTCGCCGCCATGCCGGCCCTGACGCTGCCCGTCTTCATCGACGCCAACCGGATTTTCCGCGCCACGCACACTTTCGGCTACATGAAGCCGGTCTTCCGCCGGTCCTTCCTTGAAGAGAAGGACCTTGCCTTCGACGAGGCGCTACGCATCGGCGAGGACTATCTCCTGCTCGCCTCGGTGCTCGCCGCGGGCGGGACCTCTGCCATCGTGCCCGAGGCGGGTTATGTCTACCACATCCGCGAGGGGTCGATCTCGCGCGTGCTGCACCTTCACCATGTCGATGCGATGCTGGCCGGCGACCGGCGCTTTCTCGCCCGCTTCCCGCTTCAGGGCGCGGCCGCCGCGGCCCAGCGCCGGCGCACGCGCAACCTCGAAGAGACGCGCTCCTTCCTCGCGCTCGTCCAGCATCTGAAGAACCGTTCGCTCGGGCCCGCCCTCAAGGTGGCGCTCGGCGATCCCGTCGCGCTCCGGCATCTTTCGATGCCGATCGCCGCCCGGTGGCGCCGCCTGACGGCGCGCGCGGCCCTCTCCCCAACGACAGCGGAAGACCTGCCGCTCAAGAACAAAGGATAATGCCATGGAGCGAACCAAGACCGTCCGCAAGGCCGTCATCCCGGTTGCCGGCAACGGCACCCGCTTCCTGCCGGCCACCAAGGCCATGCCGAAGGAAATGCTGACCATCGTCGATCGCCCGGTCGTGCAATATGCCCTCGACGAGGCGCGCGAGGCCGGCATCGAGCATGTCGTCTTCGTCACCAGCCGCAACAAGCAGGTCATCGAGGACCATTTCGACGACACGCCGGAGCTGATCTCCTCGCTGGAGCGCTCCGGCAAGGAGGCCGCGGTCAGCGAACTCGGCCGGCTGCTGCCGGCGGCGGGCGCGGTGAGCTTCACCCGCCAGCAGGCCCCGCTCGGCCTTGGCCACGCGGTCTGGTGCGCGCGCGATCTCATCGGCGACGAGCCCTTCGCGCTGCTCCTGCCGGACATGGTATCCTTCGGTCCGCGCGGCTGCCTGTCCGGGCTGATGGACCTCTATGGCGAGGTCGGCGGCAATGTGGTGGGCGTCGAGCAATGCGCGCCCGAGGAGGCCTCGCAATACGGCATCGTCGGCAAGGGCGTGGCCGTGCGGCACGGCTTTACCGTCACCCACATGGTGGAAAAGCCGGCACCGGGCGAAGCGCCCTCCAACTTCTTCCTCAACGGGCGCTACATCCTCCAGCCGGAGGTGTTCGGCCATCTCGCCCGCCAGCAGCGCGGCGCCGGCAACGAGATCCAGTTGACCGACAGCATGCTGAAGCTCTCCGCGACGCAGCCCTTCCATGCCCATGTCTACGAGGGGCGAACCTATGACTGCGGCTCGAAGCAGGGCTTTATCGAGGCGAATGTCGCCTTCGCGCTGGCCCGCCCGGACCTCGGCGGTGCGCTCTTCGAGCCGCTCCGCGATCTCGTGATGGCCCATGGCGGCGGCGCACGCGCCGCCTGACACAAGCGGATCCCGGACCACCGGCCCGGGATCCGCATAGGCAGCGACCAATGAGCCGAAAGGCAGAACGGAGCCCCATGCATCACCGCACCGTGCCGTACGGCAGCCTTTTCCGCAGGGAGCCGGATGCGTCCGACAGCTTCATCGATCTAAACCGTCTGGTGACGATCCTCATGCGGCGGGCGCGATTGATCGCGCTCTCCGTCGTCGTGGCGCTGGCGCTCGGCGTCCTCTATCTCGTCTTCGCCACGCCGCTCTATACGGCCATGACCCAGATCCTGCTCGACGAGGACCTGTCGCGTTATGCCGAGGAGGCCGAGACCACGCCGCAGACCAGCCAGCAGGCGGACACGCGCCTTGCCAGCGCCATCGAGATCCTGAAATCGGGCCGGCTGGCGCTGCGCGTGGTCGATGCCCTTGAACTCTCCGAAAACGAGACGATCCTCAACCCGCCGCAATCGCCCGTCTCCCTCGCCAAGGGCTGGGTCAAGTCGCTTGCCTCCCTCGGATCCGACGGTCCCGCCCCCTCGGCGGAGGCGGAAGCGGAGGGCCGGCGGCAGAAGGCGGCGGCGATGCTGCAGCAGGCCCTCGGCGTCGAGCGCGTCGCGCGCAGCTCCGTCGTCGCGGTCTCCTTCCGCTCGCCCGACCCGCAGCTTTCGGCGACCATCGCCAAGGCCTATGCCGCGGCCTTCTTCGCCGAGCAGCTCGATGCCAATGTCCATGCCAGCGAGCAGGCCAGCATCTGGCTGCAGGAGCGGCTTGCCGATATCCAGCAGCGCTCGCAGGCCGCAGCGCTTGCGGTCGAGCGCTACCGCAATGAGAACGGCCTGACCGCCGCGCGCGGCGAGCTCATGTCGGAACAGCAGCTTGCCGATCTCAACAGCCAGCTCATCGTGGCGCAGGCCGACGCGGCAAGCGCTTCCGCCCGCTACAACCAGTTCCGCGCGATTGTCGAGCAGGGGCCGGAGAAGGCGGTCGCCAATGCGACCATCCCGGCGCGGCAGGGCGACAATGCCATCATGCAGGAGCTGCGCGGCCGCTACAACGCTGTCGTCAAGCGCGAGGAGGAGATCACCCGCGCCTTCAGCGCCGACCATCCCCAGGCGACGGCGCTCAGGACCGAGAAGGAAGACCTTGCCCGGCAGATCTACCAGGAGCTCCAGCAACTGACGGCGAGCTACCGCAACGACTACGACGTCGCCCGCTCGCGGGAGGTCTCGTTGCGCGAGAACATCGAGAAGGTCGCCGGCAGCAATGCCGAGGCGAACCGCTCCTCGGTGCAGCTTCGCACGCTGGAACAGCAGGCGGCGGCGCTGAAGACGCTGTCGGACGCCTATCTCGCCCGCTACGAGCAGGCCACGCAGCAGCAGTCCTTCCCCATCGCAAAGGCACGGGTGATTTCCGATGCCGGCGTGCCGACGGCGGCCTCCAGCCCGAGCAGGACGCTGACGATAGGTCTGTCGCTGGTGCTCGGCCTGATGGGCGGCGGCGCGCTGACCGTCCTGCAGGAAATGCGCGAGCGCGCCTTCCGCGTCGGCAACGACATCCGCGCCGTGCTGGGGTTGCGCCCGCTCGGTTACCTGCCGCTTGTCGGCGCCCGCAAGGAGCGCGCGCAGCCCGCCCGGCCCGAGGACGGCGGCACGGAGGAAGGCGACGTCATTCCCTTCGAGCGCATGACGCGTATCGTGCTCGACGCGCCGGGCTCGGCCTTCGCCGAGACGCTGCGCCATGCCCGGCTCGCCAGCGACATGATGCTGCACGGCCGCGAGAGCCGCGTGATCGGCATCGTCTCCGCCCTGCCGCAGGAGGGCAAGTCCACCGTCGCGATCAACTTTGCCGCGCTGCTCGCCGCCAGCGGCAAGCGCACGCTGCTGATCGACGCGGACCTGCGCCGGCCGAGCCTCACCGCCATGCTGAAACCCGCCCCGCAGGCCGGCCTCGTGGAGGTGCTGCTCGGGCAGGCCGCCTGGAACCAGGCGATCAAGGTCGACCGCCGCAGCAAGCTTGCCGTGCTGCCGGCCGGCGGCCGGGCGGGCGCGGGCGAGATCCATCATCCCAACGAGCTGATGGCGTCGGCCGCCATGAAACGCCTCTTCGACGAGCTGCGCCAGACCTTCGACTACATCGTCGTCGATCTTGCGCCGCTCGCCCCGGTCGTCGACGTGAAGACCTTCGAGCCGCTGGCGGACGGCTTCCTCTTCGTGGTGGAATGGGGCAAGACCCCCTCGCCGCTGGTGCGCGACCTGCTTTCGGCCGAAAGCCGCATCGAGGCGAAGATCGTCGGCGTCGTGCTCAACAAGACGGACATGGCGGCGCTCCCCCGCTACAGCGATTTCGGCGCGGCGGAGAAATATCGCAGCCTCTACGACCAGTACTGCACCGATTCGGTCCCGACGGTACGAGTCAGGGGGAACGACGTGCGCGCGCAAGCAGGGCAATCGCGGGGGGCATGACACTCTTCCCGCAAGGGGGCAGGATTATCGCATATGGACGGTGGAGATTGCCGCCCCACCCCCTGTCTGTTTGAGATGTGGCATTGTGTTTGAGCGGAGGGGAACCCGTCCCCCCATGGGTCCCATCCCGTCTGAGAGCAAGGGTCCCCTTCGCTTGGTCGTCAACCTGAACAGTTGCTTGGGCCTGCCACGAGCCCGCACGACATGGACAGGAGCTTTACCATGCCACAGATCATCGTCGGCTGCGATCTTTCCCGCGCCTTCATCGACGTCTGCATCAATGCCGGGCGCAGGACGTCGAGGATCGAGAACACCAAGTCCGGCATCACGCAATGGATCGTAACGCTTGAGACCTCCGCTCTTGTCGTCTTCGAGGCCACCAGCGGATGCGATGCTGTCCTCATGCAAGTCCTTGCGGAGCACGGCGTCACCTATGCCCGCGTCAACCCACGGCAGGCACGCGAGTTCGCCCGCGCGCTCGGCGTGCTTGCCAAGACCGACAAGGTCGATGCCAGGGTGCTGGCCCAGATGGGGCAGCGCCTTCCCCTGACCATCACCAAGCCGCAGGAGCCACAAAGGAAACGGCTCGCCGATTTCCTCAGGCGACGCAAGCAGTTGGTCGAAGCCCGAAAGGCCGAGAAGCTGCGCCGGCATAGCGCCGGGCAACCGGAATTGCTTCACGACATCGACAGCATGATCGCCATCTTCGACCGCAGGATCGAGAAACTGGACAAGCAGATCGCGGCCATCATCGGCGAAAGCCGTGACCTTGCGGCGCAGGCCCATCTCCTGTCTGCTGTGCCCGGTATCGGCCCCACCGTGCTGGCAACCCTGCTTGGAGAATTGCCCGAACTCGGCACTCTCGATCGAAGACGTATCGCCTCTCTTGCAGGACTCGCGCCGCATGCGCGTGAAAGCGGAACATGGAAGGGCACAAGGCGCATCTGGGGTGGGCGGAGAAAGGTTCGCGAGGCTCTGTACATTGCAGCCCTAACCGCAACCCGGCGCGTCCCTACCCTCATTGCCATGCGGGATCGAATGCGTGCCGCCGGCAAGGCCCCCAAAACCATCCTCATCGCTGCTGGACGACAACTCCTCGTCATCCTCAACGCCATGATCCGGAGCAACCGGCCGATCAGGCTATAAGTTCAAACACAGTTGCCCTCTGCCCTGCCGGGCATCTCCCCCTCAAGGGGGGAGATCGGCAAGAGGCGAAAGCCTCGCTTAATCAGCAGCGCTGGAAACGGGCGAAACGGCTCTCCATCCAATCTCCCCCTTGAGGGGGAGATGCCCGGCAGGGCAGAGGGGGGGTGGGGCGGCAATCTCCACCGTCCATATGCAATTGCCTGCCCTCACGCCAATCACGCCTCCGTCGCCGAGCACTCATAAAGCGAAGCCCCCGTCTGGGCATCCACGCCGGACAGGCTGACATTGTAGCCCCACAGCCGGCGGACATGGGCGAGGGTCGCGTCGCGGTCGCTCTCGTTCAGGAGGATGCCGTGCTTGACGCTGTGGCGCAGCCGAAGCTGCCGGTCGCCGAGGAGATCGACGTCGACCACCTGGATATCCGGCCGATTGACGCCGGGATCGTAGTTGCGGGCGAGCGCGGCGCGCACCGCGGAATAGCCCCGCTCGTCATGGATGGAGGCGACCTCGCAGAACCGTTCGTCGGCACGGTCGGTGAGGTGGAACAGGCGGAAGCGGCGCATCAGCGTCGGGCTCAGATATTGCAGGATGAAGGATTCGTCGCGGTGGTTCTCCCAGGCGTCGAGCAGCGTTCCCCGCCAGTCGCCATTGCCGGCGATGGTGGGAAACCAGTCCCGGTCCTCGCTCGTCGGCCGGGTGCAGATGCGCTCGATGTCCTGCATCATCGCGAAGCCGAGCGCGTAGGGATTGAGGCCCGAAAAGCGCGGATCGTCGAAATCCGGCTGGAAGACCACGTTGGCGTGGCTCGCCAGAAGCTCCAGCATGGCGCCCTCGCTCATCCGGCCCTGGTCGAACAGCCGGTTGATGATGAAATAGTGCACGAAGGTGGCGCAGCCCTCGTTCATCACCTTGGTCTGACCCTGCGGATAGAAATACTGGGCGATGACGCGCACGATGCGCAGGATCTCGCGCTGCCAGGGCTCCAGGATCAGGCTGTGCTTCTCCAGGAAGTAGAGCAGGTTCTCTTCCGGCAGGTTCAGCGCCTGCTTGCGCTCCAGCGCCTCCTGCTCGGCCGCCTCGATGCCGGCATTGCCGCCCGCCGTCGGCAGGGTACGCCACAGGTCGCTATAGGTCTGCTCCTCGTATTCCAGCCGCTCGCGCGCCCGCTCCGTCACCTTTTCCGAGGACAGCCGCGGCGGGCGGCGATAGTGGAAGACGCCCTGGTCCATGAGGGCATGGGCCGCGTCGAGGATCTCCTCCACCGCCGCCGGGCCATGCCGCTCCTCGCATTTGGCGACGTATTTCTTGGCGAAATCCATGTAGCCGAGGATGGCGCTGGCATCCGTCCACTGGCGGAACAGGTAGTTGTTCTTGAAGAAATGGTTGTGGCCGAAGGCGGCGTGGGCGGTAACGAGCGCCTGCATCGGCATGGTGTTCTCTTCCATGAGATAGGTGATGCAGGGATTGGAATTGATGACGAGCTCATAGGCGAGGCCGCGATAGCCCTTGCGGTAGAGATGGCTTTCGAAGACGAAGCGCTTGCCGAAGGACCAGTGCTGGTACATCAGCGGCATGCCGACGGAGGAATAGGCATCCAGCATCTGCTCGGAGGAGATGACCTCGATCTGGTTGGGGTAGACGTCGAGCCCCATCTCGCCGATCGCGATGGCCTCGATCGCGTCATAGGCCCGCGACAGGGTCGCGAAATTCCATTCGGAGCCTTCGAACAGCAGGGAGGAGGCCGGTCGTTTCGCCATCCGCTTGCCCCCTCAGCCGCGCACGGAGCGGGGTTGGTGCCGGGCGAAGAGCTTGCGGAAGACGGGGTAGATGTCGGCGGGCCGGGAAATGCGCGTCATCTGGAAGTTCGGCACCGCCCCGTCGACCGTGCGATAGGCGCGCCAGAGCGAGGTGCCGTTGTCGGTGGTGCCGAAGATCTCGCTTTCGCGCTCGTCGATGATCTCCACATAGGCATAGTACTGGCAGAGTTTCATCAGCTCGTCGCGCAGCAGCGAGGCGCAGCGCTCGGAATCGCCATTGGCATTGTCGCCGTCCGAGGCCTGTGCGGCGTAGATGTTCCAGAGATTGGAGGGATAGCGGTCCATGATGATGCGCTGCATCTCCTCCAGCGCGGTCGAGACGATCGTTCCGCCGCTCTGCTTGCTGAAGAAGAAGGTCTCCTCATCCACCTCGTGCGCCTCGTCCGTGTGGCGGATGAAGACGATGTCGATGCGCTCGTAGCGGCGCTTGAGGAAGAGGTGCAGGAGCACGAAGAAACGTTTTGCCAGGTCCTTCTCGCGTTCGCCCATCGAGGCGGAAACGTCCATCAGGCAGAACATCACCGCGCTCGCATTGGGCAGCGGCTGGCGCTCGAAGCGGTTGAACCGCACGTCGACGGGATCGACATAGGCGATGCGCCGGCGCCGGCGTTCCAGCACCTCCAGCTCCTGGCGCAACTGCGTGAGCCGGTTGCGCTGCGACAGCGACAGCCGCTCCTCTCCTTCCAGCGCGGCGATCTCGTCGGCAAGCACCCGGCATTCCCGCTCGCTCGGGCGGCGCAGCGCCATGCGGCGCCCGAAGCTGTTGCGCATGGTGCGCCCGACATTGATGTTGGTGGGGGTGCCGGATGTCGTCAGCCCGGCACGATGCGGCTTGTAGGTGACGGTCTCCCGCAGATTGAGCTTCACGAGGTCGGGAAGCTCCAGGTCCTCGAAGAAGAGGTCCAGCACCTCCTCCCGCGACAGGATGAAGAGGAAGTCGTCGGCGGCCTCGCCGCGTCCGGGGCCGCGTCCGTTGCCCCCGCCGCCGGCGCCCGTCTCGGGCTTGCGGATCCGGTCGCCGGGCGAGAAGGTCTGGTTGCCGGGCAGCACATGGTGCCGCTCGCCGCTGGCGCCGGAATGGCGGAAGCTCGGCTCGTCCGCGCCGCGACGCGGGATCGGCACGCCATGGGCGGCGTCCACGTCGGCGATCTTGTCGGATTTCACCTGGTCGCGGATCGTGCGCTTCAGCTCGTCATGCACGCGCTTGAGGAAACGCTGGCGGTTGCCGAGGCTCCGGTCCTTGGGATTGAGCCGGCGATCGATGAAATTCGGCATGCGCCAGTCCCCCGCTTCGGCATGGTCAGCCGGCCTTGTTGACGCGCATGTACCAGTCGACGAGCCGGCGGACCTGGCGGCCCGTATAACCGCGCGCCGTCATGCGCTGGACGAATTCGGCGTGCTGCTTCTCGGTCGTGCTGTCCTTCTTCGAGCCGAAGCTGATGACGGGCAGAAGATCCTCGACCTGGCCGAACATGCGCTTCTCGATGACTTCCCGCAGCTTCTCGTAGCTCGTCCAGGCGGGGTTGCGCCCGTTGTTGCGGGCGCGGGCGCGCAGGGTGAACTTCACCACCTCGTTGCGGAAGTCCTTGGGATTGGCGATGCCGGCGGGCTTTTCGATCTGCGACAGCTCGCTGTCGAGGATCTCGCGGTTGAGGATCTGGCCCGTGTCGGGGTCCTTGAAGTCCTGGTCTTCGAGCCAGGCATCGGCATAGGCGATGTAGCGGTCGAAGAGGTTCTGGCCGTATTCGCTGTAGGATTCCAGATAGGCCTTCTGGATCTCGTGGCCGATGAACTCGGCATAGCGGGCGGCAAGCTCGGAGCGGATGAAGTCGATATAGTTCGCCTCGACCTCCTTCGGAAACTGCTCGCGCCGGATCGCCTGTTCCAGGATGTACATGAGGTGGACCGGATCGGCCGCGACCTCCTTGGTGTCGTAGTTGAAGGTCTCCGACAGCACCTTGAAGGCGAAGCGCGTGCTGACGCCCGTCATGCCCTCGTCGATGCCGGCGGCATCGCGGTATTCCTGCAGGGACTTCGCCTTGGGGTCGGTGTCCTTCAGGTTCTCGCCGTCATAGACCCGCATCTTCGTGTAGGTCGGCGAGTTCTCGTGCGGGGAAAGGCGGGTGGCGACGGTGAAGCGGCTGAGGTTCTCCAGCACTTCCGGCGCGCAGGGGCTGTCGGCCAGCTCGCTCTCGCGCAGCAGTTTTTCGTAGATCTGCCGTTCCTCGGTGACGCGCAGGCAATAGGGCACCTTGACGACGAGGATGCGGTCGAGGAAGGCCTCGTTGTTCTTGTTGTGCTTGAACTGGAGCCATTCGGATTCGTTGGAATGGGCGAGCACGATGCCCTGGTAGGGGAAGGCGCCGAAATTCTCCGTGCCGTTGTAGCTGCCTTCCTGGGTGGCGGTCAAAAGCGGATGCAGCACCTTGATCGGCGCCTTGAACATCTCGACGAATTCGAGCAACCCTTGCGTCGTGCGGTTGAGGCCGCCGCTGTAGGAATAGGCGTCGGGATCGGCCTGGCTGAAATTTTCGAGCTGCCGGATGTCCACCTTGCCGACGAGGGCGGACACGTCCTGGTTGGTCTCGTCGCCCGGCTCCGTCTTGGCGATGGCGATCTGGCGCAGGCGCGAGGGCATCAGCTTGACGACGCTGAACCTGGAGATATCGCCGCCAATCTCGTCCAGCCGCTTGGTCGCCCAGGGCGAGATGAGGCCGGTGAGCCGGCGCTGGGCGATGCCGTACTTGTCCTCCAGCAGCTCGCCCATGCGGTCGCGGGAAAAGAGGCCGAGCGGCGATTCGAAGACCGGGCTGATCTTGCCGTCGATGGCGAGCGTATAGATCGGCTGTTCTTCCATCAGCTTCTTGAGGCGTTCGGCGAGCGAGGACTTGCCGCCCCCGACGGGGCCGAGCAGGTAGAGGATCTGCTTGCGCTCCTCCAGTCCCTGGGCGGCGTAGCGGAAGTAGCCGACGATGCGTTCGATCGTGTCTTCCATGCCGAAGAAATCGGCGAAGGCGGGATAGATCTTGATGGTGCGGTTGGCGAAGACGCGGCCGAGACGCTCGTCCGCGCTGGTGTCGATCAGCGTCGGCGCGCCGATCGCCGCCACCATGCGCTCGGGCGCGGTGGCATACATGCTCTTGTCGTCGCGGCAGGCCAACAGGTATTCCTGAAGGCTCAGCTCTTCTTGCGCAGTGCTCGCGTAAGCCTTTGAAAATAGATCGAAAACGTCGCTGCCGGCGGTTCCCATGGAACTCTCCTGCTGTCGTCAGCCGGGAGTGTCGATTCTCCCGTCTGTAGTGTACGCTGGAACGCAAACGACTGCAATTTGTTCCCCCTTCTTCAAGCGAATGTGTGCGGATCGCCGCGTCACCACGGCCCCGCCGGGCCGCGCAGCCTAGCGCGATCCCCGGTCGAAGGTCGCCGGGCCGAGGCCGCGCTGGCGCAACACGCTGCGCGCCACCTTTTCCGTCGGCGTGCGCGGCAGCGGCGCATCGGTGATCTCGATATAGCGCGGCACCATGTGGCGCGGCGCGTTCGCCCTGAAATGCGCAAGCAGGCCGGCCGCATCGAGCGTCGATCCGGGGCGGCGGAAGGCCACCACCATGATGTCCTCCTCGGTGAACTCGGAGGCGATGCCGAAGGCGGCGCTTTCGACGATGTCGGGGTGCTGCTCGGCCAGCGTCTCCACCTCGTAGGCGGAGATGTTCTCGCCGCGGCGGCGGATCGCCTCGTTGAGCCGGTGCTTGAAGTAGAGCCAGCCGTCCGCGTCCATCACGCCGGCATCGCCCGAATGATACCAGAGATTGCGCAGCGTCTCGACCGTCTTGGCCTCGGCGCGGTAATAGCCGGAGAACATGCTCCAGCTCTTCCTGGGCCGCGAGACGATCTCGCCGATGCTGCCGGGCGGCAGCGGCCGGTCCCTGTCGTCGACGACGGCCACCTCCCAGTCGGGATGCGCCCTGCCGCAGGAGCCGGGCCTTGTGTCGTCGACGGTGTCGAGCGTCACGAAGCTGGTCTCCGTCTGGCCATAGCCGGTGACGAGGCGCATGCCGAAGCGTTTCTCGAACGCCGCCTTGTCCGGCACCATGGGAATGCACTGGCAGACCCGCACCGGATTGTCGCCGTCGCGGGCCTCCGGCGGCGCGCGCAGGAGGATGACGGCCATGGCGCCGAGAAGGTTCGTCGCCGTCGCGCCGCTGTCGCGCACCTGCGCCCAGAAGCGCGAGGCGCTGAACCCGTCGACGAGCGTTGTCCGCGTGCCGTAGATCAGCGGCAGGTAGACGCCGAACATCTGCGCATCGGTGTGGAACAGCGGCAGGGCGGAGAAGTAGCTGTCATCCGTGCGGTAGCCGAGATTGGCCGCCATCGCCGCCGCCCAGGCGTAACAATGGTGGTGCGACATCAGCGCGCCCTTGGCCGGGCCCGTCGTGCCCGACGTATAGAGGATCGCCATCGGGTCGCTGTAGTGCACGGCCGAAAGGTCGAGGGCGGCGGGCGATGCGAGGCATTCCTCGAAACGCAGGATGCGGCCGATCCGGATCCCCGCCGCGCGCGCCTCTACGGGATCGGCGCCGACGAGGATGAGCGTGCGGAGCGCCGGCAGCCGGTCCTGCACGATGGCGAGTTCCGGCAGGGCAGCCGCATCGGCGACCAGCACCTCCGCCCCGCAATTGTTGAGATTGTGGCAGAGCAGGTCGCCCTTCAGCCCCGGATTGTTCGGCACCTCGATCGCCCCGAGGCTGGAGACGGCGAACCAGGTGGCGATCAGTTCGAGGCAGTTGGGCAGCAGCATCGCCACCCGGTCGGCGCGGCCGACGCCCAACCGGCGAAGGCCGCCGGAAAGCCGGCAGGTGAGGTCCAGCATCTCCTCGAAGCTCGCCGTGCGGCCGCAGATGTCGAGGAAGGGGCTGGAGCCGAAGCGCTCGGCCTGCCTGACGAGGATTTTCGGCAGGACACGCTCTTCGATCTCGTCGTCGTGAAGGCCCGGAACGGGCGAAAGGGACGAGAAGGCGGGAATGATGGACACGGTCAGAACCCTTTTGCCTTTGCCTGCGCCTCGGGAGAGAGGAAGCCGCGGACCGTGGCCGCCGTCTCCTGCGCCATCGCGTCTTCGAGGGAGGAGTGAAAGCCGTCATTGATGGCGCGCTTGACATCCGCCACCGCGCCCGCCGGGCGGCTGGCGACCGCTAGGGCGAGCTGCCGGGCAGCATCGAGCAAGGTGTCGTCGGGCACGACCTTCCAGGCGATGCCGGTCTCCAGCGCCTTGTGCGCATCGTGGCGTTCGCCGAGGATGAGCAGTTCCTTGGTGACCTGCGGGCCGACCTGCTTGGTCAGGAGCGCGGTCACGCCGCCCGTCACGAACAGGCCGTAGCCGACCTCGGGGAAGAACCAGCGGGTGTTCTCGGCAAAGAGCCGGAAATCGCAGTTGATCGCCCATTCCAGCGCGCCGCCGACGCACCAGCCGTGCACGGCGGCGATCGCGATCTTGCGCGACCGCATGATGTGGTGCGTGACGGCCTGGATGGCCTCCACCCAGTCCTGCGTCTCGGCTTCGGATGCGGTCTGCGCGTCGAGGTCCTTGAGATCGTCGCCCGAGCAGAAGGCCCGGCCGGCGCCATGGAGGATGATGGCGCGGACGGCGTCGTTCGCCTCGGCGGCTGAAAGCGCCGCGATCAGCCCGTCGACGAGCGGCCGGTTCATGGCGTTCAGCCGCTCCGGTCGGTTGAGGGCGATCCAGGCGATCGGCCCTTCGAGGGTGGAAAGGACAGTCTCGTTCATCGCCCCGCCTCACACGATCATCGGTTCGGCATAGGCGCCCCAGACGCCGCGCAGCGCGCCGCAGATCTCCCGAGCGTCGCCCTTGCCTTGACCAGTTCGATGGTCTTGGGCAGGAGGTTCGTGTCGTCGGAGCGTGCCTCCTCCGCCAGCTCGGCCAGCAGAGTGCGGATGCGCGCATCGTCCCGGTTCGCCCGCACCGCCTGGAGCCGGTCGATCTGCAATTGCGTACATGCTTCGTCATAGGGGTGGATATGCACTTCGGCGGTGCTGCTCGCCTCGTCGGCGAACCTGTTGACGCCGACCGAGATCTTCTCGCCGGAATCGATCTTCTTGAAGGTGGCATAGGCGGAATCGGCGAGCTTCTGCTGGAACCAGCCTTCTTCCACCAGCTTGACCGCGCCGCCGCGTTCCTCCACCTCGTCGAGCATCTTCCAGATCTCGGTCTCCATGTCCCTGGTCAGCCGCTCGATGAAATAGGAGCCGCCGAGCGGATCGATCACCGAGGTGACGTTGATCTCCTCGCGGATGATCTGCTGGGTTCGGATGGCAAGCTTCATCGCCTCCTCGGTGGGGATGGCGAAGGCCTCGTCGAGGCCGTTGGTGTGCATGCTCTGGCAGCCGCCGAGCACCGCGCCGAGCGCCTGGATGGCGGTGCGCATGAGGTTGTTGTGGTGTTCGACCTTGGTGAGGCTCATCGCCGCCGTCTGCACATGCACGCGCAGGCGCATGGATTCCGGCTTCCCGGCCTTGAAGCGTTCCGCCATGATCTTCGCATAGACGCGGCGCGCGGCGCGGAACTTGCAGATCTGCTCGAAGAAATCCTGGTGGCTGATGAAGAAGAAGGACAGGCGCGGGGCGAAATCGTCGATATCCATGCCGGCCTTCGTCACCTCCTCGCAATAGGCGATGGTGAAGGCCATGGTGAAGGCGATCTCCTGCAGCGCATTGCCGCCGACATCGGAGAGATGGTAGCCGCTGAGGCTGACGGGATTGATCTTCGGCGTCGCCCTGGCGCTGTACATGATGAGGTCGCGCAGGAGCCGCACGGCCGGGCGGACCGGATAGATCCACTCCTTCTGGGCGACATATTCCTTCAGCGGATCGGCCTGCAAGGTGCCGGTCAGCTTGGCAAGGTCGCAGCCGCGCTGCTCCGCCACGGCGACGAACATGGCATAGACCACCCAGGCCGAGGGGTTGATCGTCAGCGAGACGGAGATCTTTTCCAGGTCGATGCCGTCGAACAGGCGGTCGATATCGTCCATCGTGTCGATGGCGACGCCGACGCGGCCGACTTCGCCGAAGGCCATCGGATCGTCGGAATCGAGCCCCAGCAGGGTCGGCAGGTCGAAGTCGGTCGAAAGGCCGGTCTGGCCGGTCTGGATCATGTATTTGTAGCGCTGGTTCGTCGCCTCGGGATTGCCGAAGCCGGCGACCTGGCGGATCGTCCAGGGGCGGCCGCGATACATCGTCGGGTAGACGCCGCGGGTGAAGGGATAGGCGCCGGGAAAGCCCAATTCCTCGGCCGGAATGTCGGCGACGTCGGCGGCCGTGTAGATCCGCTTCAGCGGGATGCCGCTCTCCGTCTCGTAGACGTCCTTTTCCTCCGGCCGGTTTTTCAGGAAGGCGGCAAGGGCGCCCTCCTCCCATTCCGCCTGGCTTTCGCGGATGGCGTCGATGGCGGAAGCGGAGAAGAGATGGGCGTTGCTCATGGTGTTTCCTCCCAACCCAGAAGGGCGCGCGCGGCGACGGCGGGATCCATCCGCCGTTCCGTCACCGCCCGGATCTGCCTTTCGAGCGTTTCGGGTGCTTCCTGGAATTTCTGCTGAAAGAGATGCCGGGCCGTTCCGAGGATGCGGGTGCGGCCCATGGCGCGCTGGCGCTCGGCCCGTTCGCCGCTCTCGTTGAGATGCGCCCAATGCGCGCCGATGGCGTCCTTCAGTTCGCCGATGCGCTCGCCGGAGACGGCGCTGACCGGCAGGACCGGCGGCGCCCGGCGGGAACCGGGCCGCTCGCCGCCGAGCGCCAGCATGCCGCGCAGCGCCGAGACCGTCGCGGCGGCCTCCGGCTTGTCGCACTTGCTGACGGCGTGGATGTCGGCGATTTCCAGAATGCCGGCCTTGATCGCCTGGATGTCGTCGCCGAGGCCCGGCGCCGAGAGCACGACGACGGTGTGCGCGGCCGTCACCACCTCCACCTCGTCTTGCCCGACGCCCACGGTCTCGATGATGACGGGGTCGTAGCCCGCCGCATCCAGCACGTCGACCGCCTGGAGCGTCGCCCGCGTCAGCCCGCCGAGATGGCCGCGCGTCGCCATGCTGCGCACGAAGGCGCCGCCGGCCGCTGCCGTCTCGCTCATTCGCACGCGGTCGCCGAGGATCGCCCCGCCGGAATAGGGGCTGCTCGGATCGACGGCGATGACGCCGACCTTGTGGCCGCCGGCGGCATAGGCCCTGATCAGCGCCGAAACGAGGGTCGACTTGCCCGCCCCCGGAACGCCGGTAATGCCGATGATATGGGCCTTGCCGCCGAGCCTGTAGAGTTCCGCCAGCGCCGCGGCGGCCTCCGGATACCCCTCCTCCGCGCGCGAGATCATCCGCGCGATAGCGATGGCCCGGCCCGACAGCACGTCCTTCACCAGGTCGGCCGAGGGGACATAGGCCGCCCGTCGCGGACTTGCGGAATGGGTGACGACCGTCATATCCGGCCACGCGCCGTGACGAGATCGGTGATCGTCGTGACGATCAGGTCGGAACGGGCCTCCTGGGGCACGATGGCATCGACGCCGCCCTCCAGCAGCGCGGGGTAGTCCTGCTCGGGAATGACCCCACCGGCGACGACGAGGATATGCCCCGCCCCCTCCTCGCGCAGACAGCGGCCGAGTTCGCGGAACAGCGGGACATGCGAGCCGGAGAGCAGGCTGACGCCGATGACGTCGACGTCCTCCTGGATCGCCGCCTGCACGACGTCCTTCGGCGTCTTGTAGAGGCCGGTATAGACGACCTCCATGCCCGCATCGCGCAGGATGCGCGCCACCACCTTGGCGCCCCGGTCATGGCCGTCGAGGCCGAGCTTGGCGACAAGGACGCGGATGGTGTCGGGGGTCTCGGCCGGCCCGGTGGAAAGGCTTTCGCCGGCAGGGTTCGCGTCGTGCATCCCCTCGTTCTCCCTATTCAGCCGCGATGCCCGGCGCGCGGGCACCGGAGACGGATGCCGCCTCGATGGACTGGGCGATGATGCGAAGGCCCATGTCGATCTCCTCCTCGGAAATCGTCAGCGGCGGCGCGATGCGGAACACGCCGCCCATGCCGGGCAGCTTGACGATGTTCATGCTGAGCCCGCGGCGGAAGGCTTCGGCGGCGATGCGGCTGCCAAGCTCGTGGTCGGCGCTGCGGTCCGGATTGACGATCTCGACGCCGAGCATCAGCCCTCGGCCGCGCACGTCGCCGACGCAGTCGAAGCGCTGCTTGAGCTGCGACAGGCCCTCGAACAGCCGGCTGCCGAGCCGCCCGGCGCGTGCGACCAGCCCTTCCTCCTCCACGATGTCGAGCACGGCAAGGCCCACGGCCGCCGGCAGCGGATCGGAGACATGGGTCGTGTAGAAGAGGTAGCCCTTCTCATGGGCGATGTCCTCGATCTCCGCCGTCGTCATGACGGCCGCCAGAGGCAGGCCGGCGCCGATCGTCTTGGAGAGCGTCAGGATGTCCGGCGTCACGCCGTCGCGCTGGAAGGCGAACATGGTGCCCGTGCGGCCGATGCCGGTCTGGGCCTCGTCGAGGATGAGCAGCATGCCGCGCTCGCGGCACTTTTCCTTCAGCGCCGCCAGATAGCCGGGCGGCAGTTCCAGCATGCCGCCGCTCGACAGGATCGGCTCGGCGATGAAGGCCGCAAGGCTGCCGACCGACTGGCTGTCGATCAGCCCGAAGGCGTCGTCGAGCTCGGTCTTCCAGTCGAGGCTGCCATCAGCATGGCGGAAGCGCGGTCGGAAGGTGTTGGGGGCGGGAATGGTGAGCGAGCCGACCATGGCGGGGCCGTAGCCCTTGCGGCCGGCGCTGTAGGTGGCCGAGCTCGCCGCGCCCGTCATGCCGTGCCAGCTCTTGGAGAAGGCGACGATCTCGTGCCTGCCGGTGACGAGCTTGGCCATGCGGATGGCCGCCTCGTTGGATTCCGCGCCGGTCGACAGCAGCATGACCCGGTCGAGCCCCGGCGCCAGCGCCGCCAGCCGCGCGGCAAGGTCCACGACGGGCCGCGACAGCATGCCGCTGAAGAGATGCGCCACCGCGCCCATCTGGCGCTGGACGGTGGCGACGATGTGCGGATGGGAATGGCCGACGAGCGCGCTCATCTGGCCGGAGGTGAAATCGAGGATGGGGCGCTCGTCCGCATCGAAGACGAAGCAGCCCTCGGCACGTTCGATGATGGCGGGGTCGAAGCTGCCGCCGTAGCGGATGAGATGCTTGCGTGCGGCCGCCCAGAAGGCGGGGTCCTGATTGCGTGACATGTGAGCCTCCGATGCCGTTTCAAAAGCGATACCGGCTGGCAGGGTCTCTGTAAAATTGATAGTATTTTGATTCCGATATAAGGAAAACTGATATGCTGGGACCGCTGGACCTTCGCCTGCTCATCACCTTCGTCAATGCCGCCCATTCCGGCTCGCTGAGCGCCACGGCGGTGCAGGTCGGCCGCACGCAATCGGCCGTGACGATGCAGATGCAGCGGCTGGAGGAGATGCTGGGGCACAGCCTCTTGCACCGCAGCGGCAGCGGCGTGCGGCTGACGGGAAGCGGCGAGCGCTTCCTCGCCTATGCAGAGCGTATCCTGAAGATGCACGACGAGGCCGTCTCCGCCTTTTCCGAAAAGGGCCTGCACGGCTCCATCGTCTTCGGCAGCCCGGAGGACTACCTCCTGTCGTTCTTTCCCATATTGCTGAAGAGTTTCGGCACGCGCTATCCGGATGTCGAGATCAAGGTGGTCTCCGCCCCGACCGCGGAATTGCGCGCTCTCCTGCCGTCGCGCAAGGTCGACCTGGCGCTGGTCTCGACGCCCAATCTAGCCGACGTGGACAATATCGTGCGGACCGAGCCGCTGGTCTGGGTCGGCAGCAAGCCGACGCTGGAGGCGCATGATTTCGGCGATACGGTGCCGCTGGCGCTGCCGGCCTCCAATGCGATGGATCATCGCGCGGCCTGCGAGGCGATGGCGCGGGCGGGGCTGCGCTACAAGATCTCCTATGCCAGCAACAGCCTTGCCGGCCTCATCGGCCTTGCCCGCTCCGGCCTTGCGATCTGCGTCATGACGCAGGAGGCCGTGCCGCCCGACCTTCACATCCTCAACGCGCCGCTGCCGCACCTGCCGCATCTCGGCATGCTGATCGCCTTCGCCGACGGCGACGCGTCACCCGCGACGATCGCTTTCGCCGACCATATCCGCGCGGTGCTGCCGACGCTGTGACGCAGATGGCCGCGGCAGGTCTCCCCGTCGCGGCCGGTCCGGTTCCCGGACGCGATGCGTGCGTCCTAGAGCGTTTCCGCTTTTCTCCGAATCGCGAAAACGCTCTAACCCTTTGTTTTACCGCATTTCCGGGCGCAAAACCGCTTCACACTTTTGCTGGAAATGCTCTATTTCTCGAAATAGGTCGGCTTGCCGTCCTCGCCCTTGCGCCATTCGTAGATGACATAGTCGGGGCGGTTGATGTCGCCCTTGGCGTCGTAGCCGATCTCGCCCAGCGCCGTCGCCCAGGGACCGCCGGACCTGATGGTCTCGGCGACCTTCTGCGCATCCTCGGCCGAGCCCGTCTTCTCGATGGCGGCGGCGACGATCTGCACGGCGATGTAGGAATAGAGCGTATAGGCCTCCGGCTCGAAGCCGGCGGCGCGGAAGGCCTCGACCACCTCCTTTGCCGCCGGATTGCGGCGCGGGTCGGGCGCGAAGGTGTTCAGCGTGCCGACGACGGCGTCGCCGGCGATCTGCGCCAGCTCGCTGGAGACCATGCCGTCACCGGAGAACAGCGTCGCCTTCAGCCCCTGGTCGGCCGACTGGCGCATGATCAGCCCGGCCTCGGTGTGCAGGCCGCCGAAATAGATGAGCGTGACGTCGGCATCCTTCATCTTGGCGATCAGCGCGGAGAAATCCTTCTCGCCGCCGGTAATGCCCTCATAGAGGACCTCGGTGATGCCCTCGCCGTTCAGCTCCTGCTTGGCGACGTCGACGAGGCCCTGGCCGTAGGGCGTCTTGTCATGCACGATGGCGATCTTCGCGTCCCTGAAATTGGCCGCGATATAGGCCGCCGCCACCCTGCCCTGCTGGTCGTCGCGCCCACAGGTGCGGAAGGTGTTCCACAGGCCCCGCTCGGTGAACTGCGGGTTGGTCGAGGCGGGCGTCATCTGCAGCACGCCGTTTTCCGCATAGACCTCCGAGGCGGGGATCGAGACGCCGGAATTGAAATGGCCGACGACATAGTGGATGCCGTCGGCGACGAACTTGTTGGCGACGGAGATGCCCTGCTTGGGGTCCGAGACGTCGTCGCCGATGACGATCTTCACCTGTTCGCCGAGCACGCCGCCGGCTGCGTTGATGTTGGCGGCCGCCTGCTCCGCGCCCTTGACGAACTGCGCGCCGAAGGCGGCGTTCGGGCCGGTGATGGGGCCGGCGACGCCGATGACGATATCGGCGAAGGCACTGCCGCCGGACAGGGCCAGGGATGTCAGGACCACCGAGGACAAGAGGATTTTCTTCATGGATGCGCTCCCAGTTTGGCTGCGGGCGATGGTTGAGGCCTTGCTGCGCTGCCCACGATCGGCGCAGAACGCCATCCGGCGCGTGAGGACACCCGCCAGGCATTCGGTCGTGATGATGTCGGACTGTGTCCGGCGGGCGGTTCGGGCTCCCTGCCCCGCCGGCCGCCCTGTCAGGCGGCGAAGGCGCGGCGCCCCGGCTCCATGCCGCCCGGCTCCCCTTCTTTCGAGAGGGGATGATGCGGCGGAGAAATATGGTATGCAATGACCGAAGGTTTCAGATTTCGTGATCGCTTTTGCCATAGGGACGGAGGGCAGGCCGCATGGAACGCCGCATGATCGCGCCCTGCTTCATGGACGACACGCTCGAATGCCTGCGGCGGCAGGGGGTAGAGGCCGCGCCGCTTCTCGCCGAAGCGGGCCTCCCGCCGGTCATCACCGGCCCCATTCCGGCCGAGCGCTACGGCGCCTTCTGGCACGCGGTGGCCCGCACCATGGACGACGAGTTCTTCGGCGAGGGCGCGCGGCCCATGCGCGCCGGCTCCTTCGCGCTGCTCTGCCAGGCCATCCTCTCGACGGCGACGCTGGAACATGCGCTGCGGCGGGCGCTGCGGTTCCTGAGGATCGTGCTCGACGATCCGCACGGCACGCTGGTCGTCGAGGAGGGGCTGGCGCAGATCGTGCTGAAGGACGCGGGCGGGCCGCGCTCGGCCTTCGCCTACCGCACCTTCTGGATCATCGTGCACGGGGTCAATTGCTGGCTGATCGGGCGGCGGCTGCCGATCCGCTGGGTCGATTTCCGCTGCAGCGCGCCGCCGGTCGGCACCGATTACCGCCTGTTCTTCGGCGCGCCGGTGCGCTTCGACCAGCCGGAGACGCGGCTGGTCTTCGATGCCGAGTTCCTGAACCTGCCGACCATCCGCGACGAGCGCGCGCTGAAGGAATTCCTCCGCCACGCGCCGGGCAACATCCTCGTACGCTACCGGCACGACATGGGCCTGTCGGCCGCCATCCGCCAGCGCCTCGGCGGCCTCGCGCCGCAGGCCTGGCCGGGCTTCGAGGAGCTGGCCGGGCGCATGCGCATCCCCGCGCCGAGCCTGCGACGGCGGCTGAAGCTGGAGGGGCAGACATACCGGGAGATCAAGGACGACCTGCGCCGCGCGCTCGCCATGGAGGCCCTTGCGGAGGGCCATGCCAACGTCACGCAGCTTGCCGCCGACCTCGGCTTTTCCGAGCCGAGCGCCTTCTACCGCGCCTTCCGCAAATGGACCGGGAAGTCCCCGGCCGTCTTCCGGCGCAGCGCGGGCGCGGCGGGGGCGTAGGGTCTTTCGTCAGTTCTCCTCGAACTCGACGAGCGTGCCCTGGAAATCCTTGGGATGGGCGAAGACGACGGGATGGCCGTGCGCGCCGATCTTCGGCTCGCCGCCGCCAAGCAGGCGGATGCCGTTTTCCGTCGCTGTGCCGATGGCCGCCGAAATGTCGTCCACGTCGAAGCAGATGTGGTGGATGCCGCCCGCCGGCTGGCGTTCCAGGAAGGCGGCGATGGGCGAATTCGGCCCCAGCGGCTCCAGGAGCTCGATCTTGGTGTTCTCGAACTCCACGAAGACGATGCGCACGCCGTGTTCCGGCAGGTCCTGCGGCTCGGTCGTCGCAACGCCGAGGTCGCGGTAGCGGCTGGCCGCCGCTGCCAGATCCGGGACGGCGATGGCGATATGGTTGACGCGTTTCAGCATGCTGACCTCACTGGTTCCTGCGGCGGCCTTCGATCAGGTCGAGCACCGTCCGGGCGGCATCGAGCACGTTGGTGCCCGGGCCGAAGACGGCGGCCACGCCGTTGTCCATCAGATAGGAATAGTCCTGCCGCGGGATGACGCCGCCGCAGACGACGATGATGTCCTCGCCGCCCTTCGTCTTCAGGGCCTCGGCAAGCTGCGGCATCAGCGTCTTGTGGCCGGCGGCGAGCGAGGAGACGCCGATGACGTCGACGCCCTTCGCCGCGGCCATGGCGGCCGCCTCGTCCGGCGTCTGGAACAGCGGCCCCGCCAGCACATCGAAGCCGAGGTCGCCGAAGGCCGAGGCGATCACCTTGGCGCCGCGGTCGTGACCGTCCTGGCCGAGCTTGGCCACCATCACCCGCGGCTTGCGCCCGAGCTTCGTGGCAACGCCGTCGAGACGCTCCGTCAGGACCGACAGTTCCGGCTCGCCCTCATAGGCCTTGCCATAGATGTTGCGGACGACCTTGGGCTCGGCGACATGGTTGCCGAAGACCGCACGCAGGGCATCGGAGATTTCGCCGACGGTGGCCCTGGCGCGGGCACAGTCGACGGCCGCGTCCAGGATATTGCCCTTACCGGTGCGGGCGGTCTCCTCAAGGCGCGCGAGCGCGGCCGTGACGGCGGCGGAATCCCGCCGGCGCCGGATCGCTTCGAGCCGCTTGATCTGCGACGAGCGGACGGCGGTGTTGTCGATCTCCAGCGTGTCGATCGGCGCTTCGTCCTCCAGGCGGAACTTGTTGACGCCGACGATCACCTCCTCGCCCTTGTCGACCGCCGCCTGCCGGCGCGTCGCCGCCTCCTCGATCAGCCGCTTGGGCAGGCCGGCATCGACCGCCTTGGTCATGCCGCCCATCGCCTCCACCTCCTCGATCAGCGCCCAGGCCTTTTCCGCCAGCTCGTTGGTGAGGCTTTCGACGTAATAGGAGCCGGCGAGCGGATCGACCACCTTGGTCACGCCCGTCTCGTTCTGCAGGATGAGCTGGGTGTTGCGGGCGATGCGGGCGGAAAACTCCGTCGGCAGCGCGATCGCCTCGTCCAGCGCATTGGTGTGCAGCGACTGGGTGCCGCCGAGGGCGGCTGACAGCGCCTCATAGGCGGTGCGGATGACGTTGTTGTAGGGGTCCTGCTCCTGCAGGGAGACGCCGGAGGTCTGGCAATGGGTGCGCAGCATCAGCGAGGACGGCTTCTTCGGTTCGAATTCCTGCATGATGCGCGTCCACAGCAGGCGCGCCGCGCGCAGCTTGGCGGCCTCCATGAAGAAGTTCATGCCGATGGCGAAGAAGAAGGAGAGGCGGCCGGCGAAATCGTCGACGTCGAGGCCCTTGGCCAGCGCGGCGCGGACATATTCGCGCCCGTCGGCCAGCGTGAAGGCCAGTTCCTGCACCAGCGTCGCCCCGGCCTCCTGCATATGGTAGCCGGAGATCGAGATGGAGTTGAACTTCGGCATCTGTCGCGCGGTATATTCGATGATATCGGCGATGATCCGCATCGAGGGGGCCGGCGGGTAGATATAGGTGTTGCGGACCATGAACTCCTTGAGGATGTCGTTCTGGATGGTCCCCGACAGCTTTTCGCGCGGGACGCCCTGCTCCTCGCCGGCCACGATGAAGCTGGCGAGGATGGGGATGACGGCGCCGTTCATCGTCATCGACACGGAGATCTTTTCGAGCGGGATGCCGTCGAACAGGATCTTCATGTCCTCGACGCTGTCGATGGCAACGCCCGCCTTGCCGACATCGCCGACGACGCGCGGATGGTCGCTGTCATAGCCGCGATGGGTGGCAAGGTCGAAGGCGACCGACACGCCCTGCTGGCCGGCGGCGAGATTCTTGCGGTAGAAGGCGTTCGAGGCCTCGGCCGTGGAGAAGCCGGCATATTGCCGGATGGTCCACGGCCGCCCCGCATACATGGTCGCGCGCGGCCCGCGCACGAAGGGCGCAAAGCCGGGCAGCGAGGCGAGGTGATCGATGCCCTCGATATCGGCGGCCGTGTAGAGCGGCTTGACGGCGATGCCCTCCGGCGTCTGCCAGGTCAGCGTCTCGGGCGAGGCCTTCAGCTCCTTTTCGGCCAGCGCCTCCCAGTCGGCGATCGTCTTCTCGGTCATCGGGCGCCCTCCTGCCGGTTGCGGTCAAGGTCGTCTGCCATCATTCGAACTCCATGATCAGCTCGTCAACCGCAAGGCTCGCGCCCGGCTCGACGGCGACGCGCCTGACGACCGCGCGCCGTTCCGCGCGCAGGATGTTCTCCATCTTCATCGCCTCGACGACGGCGAGCGCCTGTCCGGCCTCGACGGTATCGCCCGCCTTGACGCTGACGGAGGTGATGACGCCCGGCATCGGGCAGAGCAGCATCTTCGAGGTGTCCGGCGGCTGCTTCTTCGGCATCAGCCGCGCCAGCGCCGCGACCCGGCCCGAGCGGACATGGGCCTTGACGTCCATGCCGCGCCAGCGCAGGCGGATGGCCGGGCCGACGAGATCGACCTTGATGCCGACCGTCTCGCCGGCAATGGTGAAGGTGGCATGGGTGGAGCCCGGCACGAAGCTGCCGGCGACGGGCAGCACGGTGCCGTCGGCAAAGCGCACGCTGGCGCCCTCCACGCCGGTTTCCAGCGTCAGGGCAAGCTCGGTCTCGCCGAAGCGCACCACCCAGTCCTTGCCGAGGACGCGGCGGTGGTTGCCGATCGTGCCGGAAATCTGCACGGCGCGGGCCTGCATCACCTGGTTGACCGAGGCGGCGACGGCGGCAAGCACCCGCGCGGTTTCTCCGTCCGGCTCGACGCCGTGAAAGCCGTCCGGGAACTCCTCCGCGATATAGGCGGTCGTCAGCCGGCCCTCGCGGAACCGCGGCTGCTGCATGACGGCCGACAGGAACGGCAGGTTATGGCCGACGCCCTCGACCTCGAAAGCGTCGAGCGCGCGGGCCATGGCATCCACCGCCGCAAGCCGGGCCTCCGCCCCCTCGCCCGGCGCGAAGGCGCAGAGCTTGGCGACCATCGGGTCGTAATACATCGAGATCTCGCCGCCCTCGTAGACGCCGGTATCGTTGCGCACGACGGTGCCGTCGGCCGCCTTGCCCTCGGCCGGCGGACGGTAGCGCGTGAGGCGGCCGATCGACGGCAGGAAGTTGCGGTAGGGATCCTCGGCATAGAGGCGGCTTTCGATCGCCCAGCCGTTCAGCCGCACGTCGTCCTGACCGAAGGCCAGCTTCTCGCCGGCGGCGACGCGGATCATCTGCTCGACGAGGTCGATGCCGGTGATGAGCTCCGTCACCGGATGCTCGACCTGAAGGCGCGTGTTCATTTCGAGGAAGTAGAAATTGCGGTTCCCGTCGACGATGAACTCCACGGTGCCGGCGGAATGGTAGCCGACGGCCTTCGCCAGCGCCACGGCCTGCTCGCCCATGGCCTTGCGCGTTTGCGGATCGAGAAAGGGTGACGGCGCCTCCTCGATGACCTTCTGGTTGCGCCGCTGGATCGAGCATTCGCGCTCGCCGAGATAGAGCGTGTTGCCGTGCTTGTCGCCCAGCACCTGGATCTCGATATGGCGCGGCTGCGTGACGAACTTCTCGATGAAGATGCGGTCGTCGCCGAACGAGCTCTTCGCCTCGTTCTTCGAGGACTGGAAGCCCTCGCGCGCCTCCGCGTCGTTCCAGGCGATGCGCATGCCCTTGCCGCCGCCGCCGGCGGACGCCTTGATCATCACGGGATAGCCGATGCGCGAGGCGATCGCCACCGCTTCGTCGGCATCCTCGATCAGGCCCATATGGCCGGGCACCGTGTTGACGCCGGCCTCCGCCGCCAGCTTCTTCGAGGTGATCTTGTCGCCCATCGCCTGGATGGCGCCGACCGGCGGGCCGATGAAGGCGACGCCCTCCTTCTCCAGCGCCTCGGCGAAGGCGGCGTTTTCCGACAGGAAGCCGTAGCCGGGATGCACGGCGTCCGCGCCGGTCTTGCGGATGGCGTCGAGGATGCGGTCGATGACGATGTAGGACTGCGCCGACGGCGCCGGCCCGATATGCACGGCCTCGTCGGCCATGGACACATGCAGCGCGTTGCGGTCGGCATCGGAATAGACCGCGACGGTGGGGATGGCGAGCCTGCGGGCGGTCTTGATGACGCGGCAGGCGATTTCGCCGCGATTGGCAATCAGGATTTTCTTGAACATCAGGTGTCTTCCGGTCCCGGTCTGTCTTTGTATTTCTTTTCGTAAGGCATCAGCAGGATGGCCGAGGCCGTCGCGGCCCCGCCGAACAGCGAGGCGAAGGGCACGACGAGCAGCAGGACCGGCATGACCGGGTCCGCCGCGCGGGCGATGCGCGTGCCGATGCCGCCGACATCGAGGAGAATGACGGCGGCGGCCGTCGCCGCGCCGATCAGGCCGCCGACAAGCGCATGCAGCATCATGAAGCGCAGCATGTGCCAGTGATCCTTGCGCGCCTCCTCCGGCGTCAGTTCCGGCCGTTGCATCCTCCCCGCCCTCGTCAAAGGGGTATCGTGTCGTGCTTCTTCCAGCGCGTCTCCACCTGCTTGTTCTTCAGCGATGCGAAGGCCCGGGCGATGCGCCGGCGCGAGGAATGCGGCATGATCACCTCGTCGATGAAGCCGCGCTCGGCGGCGACGAAGGGATTGGCGAAGCGCGCCTCGTATTCCGTCGTGCGGGCGGCGATCTTTTCCGCATCGCCGAGTTCCGAGCGGTAGAGGATCTCGGTCGCGCCCTTGGCGCCCATCACGGCGATCTCGGCGGTCGGCCAGGCATAGTTGACGTCGGCGCCGATATGCTTGGAGGCCATGACGTCATAGGCCCCGCCATAGGCCTTGCGGGTGATCAGCGTGACCATCGGAACCGTCGCCTGGCTGTAGGCGAAGAGCAGCTTGGCGCCGTGCTTGATGATGCCGTTATATTCCTGCGCGGTGCCGGGCAGGAAGCCGGGCACGTCGACAAGGGTCAGCAGCGGGATCGAGAAGGCATCGCAGAAGCGCACGAATTTCGCGGCCTTGCGGGCGGAATCGATGTCGAGGCAGCCGGCCAGCACCATCGGCTGGTTGGCGACGACGCCGACCGTCTGGCCTTCCAGCCGGATGAAGCCGGTGATGATGTTGCGGGCGAAGGCCTCCTGCAATTCGAAGAAATCGCCCTCGTCGGCCAGCGCCAGGATCAATTCCTTCATGTCGTAGGGCTTGGTCGAGCTTTCGGGCACGAGGCTGTCGAGGCGCATTTCGAGGCGCGCGGGATCGTCGTGGAACGGGCGGACCGGCGGCTTCTCCCGGTTGTTGAGCGGCAGGAAATCGAAGAGCAGCCGGACATTCTCCAGCGTCTCGACGTCGTTCTCATAGGCCGCGTCGGCGACCGAGGACTTCTTCGTGTGGGTGCCGGCGCCGCCGAGTTCCTCGGCGGTGACGATCTCGTTGGTGACGGTCTTCACCACGTCCGGGCCGGTCACGAACATGTAGGACGTGTCGCGCACCATGAAGATGAAATCGGTCATGGCCGGCGAATAGACGGCGCCGCCCGCGCAGGGGCCCATGATGACGGAGATCTGCGGGATGACGCCGGAGGCCTCCGCATTGCGGCGGAACACCTCGGCATAGCCGGCGAGCGAGGCGACGCCCTCCTGGATGCGCGCGCCGCCGCTGTCGTTGAGGCCGATGACCGGGGCGCCGTTGCGCACCGCCATGTCCATGATCTTGCAGATCTTCTGGGCGTGGGTTTCCGACAGCGAGCCGCCGAGCACGGTGAAATCCTGGCTGAAGACATAGACCTGTCGGCCGTTGATCGTGCCCCAGCCGGTGACGACGCCGTCGCCCGCGAAGGTCTGCCCCGCCATGCCGAAATCGACGGCGCGGTGGGTGACGTACATGTCGTATTCCTCGAAGGAGCCCTCGTCGAGCAGCACCTCGATGCGCTCGCGCGCCGTCAGCTTGCCCTTGCCGTGCTGGGCGTCGATGCGCTTCTGGCCGCCGCCGAGCCTCGCCTCGCTGCGGCGTTGTTCGAGTTGTTCAAGGATGTCGCGCATGAAGGCTCCCACTGGTGTCGTCTGGTAGTCATACCGGTTTGCACAGGTTTGCTGAAGTCTTGATCGGGCGCGAATGTGGAATTATAAATTCGCGAATTGAAACTTGCGAAATTGCGAACATGGCTCTCGGAAAACTGTTCATCGGCCTGAAGGTGCGCGAGCTGCGCGTGGCGAGCCAGCAGACGCAAAGCCAGTTCGCCAAGCGCATCGGCATCTCCACCAGCTACCTCAACCAGATCGAGAACAACCAGCGTCCCGTCTCCGCCGCCGTGCTCTTGCAGCTCGCCGACAAGTTCAACCTCGACATCAGCGAGCTTTCGCGCGGGGAGACCGACCGGCTGCTCTCGGCGCTCAGCGAGGCGCTCGCCGACCCGATCTTCGAGAGTTTCAGCCCTTCCCTCCAGGAACTCAAGCTGATTTCGCAGAATGCCCCGGCGCTCGCCCATGCGCTGGTGCTCGCCCACCAGGCCTATCGCCGCAAGAGCGAGCAACTGGCGAGCCTCGACCACGACCGCGAGAACGCCCCCGGCCTCGGCGCCACGCCCTACGAGGAGGTGCGCGACTTCTTCCATTTCGTCGACAACTACGTGCACGCGCTCGATATTCTCGCCGAAACGCTGGCGGCCGGCCTCTACGGCGCGGGCTTCGACCGGAAATCGGCCCTCGTGGGCCGCCTCAAGGGGCAGTTCGGCGTCTCGGTCTCCTTCGCCGAGACCAATGACGGCCCGCTGCGCCACTACGACCGCGACCGGAAGGTCCTGACCCTCAACCGGCTCTCGGCGAACCCGACGCAGGTCTTCCAGCTCGCCCACCAGATCTCCCAGCTCCATGCGGCGCGGGAGATCGAGGAGATCGTGCAGCGGGCGAATTTCCGCACGGACGAGGCGAAGGACATCTGTCGCATCGGCCTGCACAATTATTTCGCCGGCGCCCTCGTCATGCCCTACAGCGATTTCCTTTCCGCCGCGCAGAAACTGCGCCACGATATCGAACTTCTCTCCGCCCGCTTCGAGGCCTCGCTGGAACAGGTCTGCCACCGGCTTTCGACGCTGCAGCGGCCGGGCAACAAGGGCGTGCCGATCTTCTTCGCGAGGATCGACCGCGCCGGCAACATCACCAAGCGGCACAGCGCGACGAAGCTGCAATTCGCCCGCTTCGGCGCGGCCTGTCCGCTGTGGAACGCCCACCGGGCCTTCGAGGTGCCGCAGGGCATCATCCGCCAGCTCGCCGAAACGCCCGACGGGGTGCGCTATCTCTGTCTTGCGACGCAGACCTTCAAGGGCACCGGCGGCTTTGCCGCCACGCGCACGGGCTATGTGCTCGCCTTCGGCTGCGAGGTCTCCTATGCCGACCAGTTCGTCTATGCGGACGACCTTGCGATCGGCGAGCGCTCGCGCTTCGAGCCGATCGGCATCTCCTGCCGGCTGTGCGAGCGTGGCAACTGTCCGAGCCGCGCCGTCCCGCCGATCCGCGGCCGCCTCCAGGTCGATCCCGACATCCGCGAGACGATCCCCTACCGCCTTGCCTGAGGAGCCTGGCTTGCCTTTCGCCTGGCGGCCCCTGCATAGTCCCGGCCGGTTTCCAACACCGGAAGGACAGAGCTGACAATGCCGATACAGCCCCGCCTCATCGATCTTGCCGCCGACACCGCGACGCGCCCCTCCAAGGGCATGCGCCAGGCCATCGCGGCGGCGCCCGTGGGCGACGAGCAGCGGGGCGAGGATCCGACGACGCTGGCGCTGGAGGCGCGGGTGGCCGGGCTTCTCGGGCAGGAGAAGGCGCTGTTCCTGCCCTCCGGGACGATGGCGAACCAGATCGCCTTCCTCGTCCATTGCCGGGCGGGGGACGAGATCGTCTGCGCGGAGAACGCCCATGTCTTCGGCTCGGAGGGGGCGGGGGCGGCCGCGCTTTCCGGCGCGCAGTTCCGGCCGATCGAGACGGCGACGGGCCTCTTTTCCGTGGAGGACGTCGCCCGCCGGCTGCGTGCGCCGCGCCACCGTTCGCCGCGCAGCCGGGTCATCGCCATCGAGCAGACCACCAACCGGGGCGGCGGGCGCATCTGGCCCGAGGCGGATATCCTCGCGCTGAAGGCGCTGGCGCAGGAGAAGGGGCTTGCGCTGCACATGGACGGCGCGCGGCTGCTCAACGCCGCTGTCGCCACCGGCCTTGCGGCGGCGCGCTTCGCCGCGCCCTGCGACAGCGTCTGGATCGACCTCTCCAAGGGACTGGGATGCCCGGTCGGCGCCGTGCTGGCGGGGCCGGAGGCCTTCATCGAGGAAGCGCTGGTCTGGAAGCACCGGCTCGGCGGGGCGATGCGGCAGTCCGGCATCCTCGCCGCCGCGGGGCTCTATGCGCTCGACCACAATGTCGCGCGCCTGGCGGAGGACCATGCCAATGCCCGGCGGCTCGCGGCGCTGCTCGGCGCGGTGCCCGGCCTTGCCCTGCAGCCGGGGGGCGCCGTCACCAACATCCTCTTTCTCGACCTTTCCGGAACGGGCGTGCCCGCGCGCGCCCTGGCCGAAGCGCTGCTCGGCGAGGCGGTCCGCGTCAATGTCGAGGGCGAAAGCCGCATCCGCATGGTCACCCATCTCGACATTTCAGCCGGGGACGTGGAGGCTGCCGGGCGGGCGATCGTCGCAGCGCTGGCGCGGCTGCGGGCCGATCCGCAAGGTCATGCCGCCCCATAGAAAAAGGCTGCGCACCATGCCCCGCCCGTCAGAGGGCCGCGGCCGCCGAACGGGTGGCGACCGGCGGCAGGGGTTTCTCCGTCATTTCGGTGCGTGGCCGTGTTCGGCGTCGATCGACCGGCTCTCGCCTGTCGCGACCATGGTGCGGGTGGCGTCGACCGTGGCATAGGTCCAGAAGATGCGCATCGGCTTGTCCGACGCGTTGATGAAACGGTGCGGCACGTTGGCGGGGATCCAGGTCGTGTCGTTGGTGGCGAGACGGTGCTCGACACCGTCGATCTCGGCGATCGCCTCGCCCTCGATCACCATGACGCTTTCCTCGCAATTGTGGAAATGCAGGCCGATGGCGGCGCCGGGATCGAAGGCGGTGATGCCGTTGATCATGCTGGTGGAGCCGCAGCGGCGGGTGACGAGCGGCGTGGTGCGCGCGCCGCCGCCGCGGTCGTTGGTCTTCATTTCGTGCGGGCGCAGGATGGCGGGGTTGACGGAGGTGATGGCGGTCATGGCGAAACCTTTTCGGAAAGGAGCCGCTTCCAGCCGGGCAGGAAGGCGGCGCTGGCGGATGTCGCGGCGGAGGGGATGTATTCGAAGCCGATGGCGCCGGCATAGCCCGCCGTCGTGAGGGCGGCGAGGATGGGTTCAAAGGCGAGCGTGCCGGTTCCCGGCTCGTGGCGGCCGGGATGGTCGGCGATATGGACATGGCCGATGCGGCCGGCATTCCGCGTGATCCAGCGGCGCGGGTCCTCGCCCAGCACGGCGGCGTGGTAGGTGTCGAACAAGAGGGCGAAACGGCCGTGGAACTGGTCCTGCAGGTCTGCCGCAAGGGCAAGGCTGCCCATGTGGTAGCCGGGAATGGTGATCGCCTCGACGAGCACCCGCACGCCGCTGCCCTCAACGCGGTTCAGCGCCCAGGAGAGGTTCAGCCGGTAGGTCTCGGCCGCATCCACGACACCGCCCTTCGGCACGCCTGCCATGGGATGGACGAAGGGGCAGCCGACCTCCTGTGCATAGGCGAGCGCACGGTCGAAGCCGGCGCGGAATTCCGCCTCGCGGCCGGCAAGCGCGGCAAGGCCCTTCTCGCCCTTCGCCGCATCGCCCATGCCCGAGGTGACCTGCGAGAAGGCAAGGCCGAGATCGGCAAGGCGGGCGCGCATCTCCTTCGCCGGTACGGCCCAGGGCTCGGGATGCTCGACGGCGGTGAAGCCGTCGCGCGCCGCCGCCGCCGGCCGCTCGGCAAGCGGCAGGTCTGCGTAGAGATAGCCGATATGGGCGGAGAGGCGGTTCATCAGGCCGCCTCGAACGGGGCCGCGCTGCCTTCCGGCACGGCGATGCCGGCGGCCGCGCCCTCGGCGGCAAGGTCCGCGACGACATTGCCGGTGACGGGGATGCCGGTGCGGCGGCGCTCGTCCTCGCGGCGCTGCTCGGGCTCGCCCGGCATCATGATCTCGTCGACGCCGGCCGCGCGCGGCAGCCGCTTGATGCGCTCGTAGAATTCATCCATCCGGGCGCCGAAATCGTCCAGCGAGAGGAAGAGGTCGGGCTTGATGGCGAAGAACAGGTGGCCGACATTCTGCGGCTCGGAATGGTCGAAATAGAGGCTTTTCACGTCGCCGCCGAAGTTCGCGCCGGTGAGGACGCCGGACATCAGGTCCATCAGCGTCGCCAGCACCGAGCCCTTGACGCCGCCGAAGGGCAGGCAGACGCCCTCGAAGGCCTTGGCGGCGTCCGTGGTGGGGTTGCCGTCGACATCGAGCGCCAGGCCCTCGGCTATCGGATCGCCCTTCATGGCGGCGAGCCGGATCTTGCCGCGCGCGATGACCGTCATCGCCATGTCCATGACATAGGGCGGGTGCCTGCCGCCGGGGATGCCGGCGGCGATGGGGCTTGCGCCGAGGAAGGTGGTGCGCCCGCCCCACATCGGAATGGCGGGCGAGGAATTGGTGAAGATCATCGAGATGAAGCCGCGCTCGATGGCGCGCAGCGCATAACATGCCCCCATGCCGAAATGCGTGGAGCGGCGGACGCCGGCAAGGCCGATGCCCATCTCGCCGGCAATGTCGCAGGCGGCGTTCATGGCGATGTCGGAGGCGATGAAGCCCATGCCGTTGTCGCCGTCGACCGCGGCGACGGCGCCCGCCGCCTTCGTCACCTTCACCTCGGGGCGCGGATTGACGAGGCCGCGCTTCAGCCGCTCCAGATACATCGGGATGCGGCTGACGCCGTGGCTGTCGACGCCGCGCAGGTTCGCCTTGACGAGGTCGCCCGCGATCAGCGCTGCGTCCGCCTCGCTCATGCCCACGGAGAGGAACAGGGCTTTGGCGTATCGGGTCAGGTCTTCGGCTCGGAAATAAAGCGTTTCGGCCATTTTGGGCTCCCGGAGGGTTGCGACCGCCCGCCCGGCCGCAGGGAGGCGGCCGGTCAGGCATCGGCGTGGATGGTGGGCGGCGTCAGACGCCGGCGGTTTCGTCGGGCATGTCGATCTTGCGGGTGCGCCGCCATTGCAGCAGCGCCGGCACGATGAGGATCAGGGCGGAGACGGCGACCAGCACGGCCGAGAGCGGGGTGGAGACGAAGACCATCGGATCCCCCTGCCCCACGGCGAGCGCGCGGCGCATCTGCACCTCCGCCATCGGCCCGAGGATGAGGCCGATCAGCACCGGGGCGATCGGGAAGTCGTAGACGCGCATCGTATAGCCGAGCACGCCGACGCCGGCCATCATGGCAAGGTCCACCCAGGAGTTCGACACGCCCCAGATGCCGACCAGCGAGAAGATCAGGATGCCGGCATAGAGATAGGGCCGCGGGATGAAGAGCAGCCGCACCCACAGCCCCGCCAGCGGCAGGTTGAGGACGAGCAGCATCAGGTTGCCGACATAGAGCGAGGCGATGAGGCCCCAGACGAGATCGGCGGAGTTGATGAACAGCAGCGGCCCCGGCTGCAGCCCGTAGTTCTGGAAGGCGGCGAGCAGGATCGCGGCGGTGGCCGAGGTCGGCAGGCCGAGCGTCAGCAGCGGCACCAGGATGCCGGCGGCGGCGGCGTTGTTCGCAGCCTCTGGGCCGGCCACACCCTCGATGGCGCCATGGCCGAACTCCTCCGGATGCTTGGTCAGGCTGCGCTCGACCGTATAGGACAGGAAGGTCGGGATTTCTGCGCCGCCGGCCGGCAGCGCGCCGATGGGAAAGCCGAAGAGGGTGCCGCGCAGCCACGGCTTCCAGGAACGTTTCCAGTCCTCCTTCGTCATCCAGATGCCACCGGCCAGCGGATTGAGGTTGGGTTTCTGGAAGCCGAAGCGGCTGGCGACATAGAGCGTCTCGCCGATGGCGAAGAGCGAGACGAGCACGACCGTCATCTCGACGCCGTCCATGAGGTCCGGCACGCCGAAGGTCAGCCTTTGCAGGCCGGTCTGCTTGTCGATGCCGACGACGCCGAGCGACAGGCCGAGGAAGAGCGCGATGAAGCCGCGCACCTTGGAGGTCCCCATCACCACGGAGACGGAGAGGAAGGCGAGCAGCATCAGGGCGAAATAGTCCTGCGGCTTGAAGATGAAGGCGAGCTCGGCGATGGGCGGGGCGAGGAAGGTGATGCCGAGCGTGCCGATGGTGCCGGCGACGAAGGAGCCGATCGCGGCCGTGCAGAGCGCTGCCGCGCCGCGGCCCTGGCGGGCCATCTTGTTGCCTTCCAGCGCGGTCATCATCGCGCCGCTCTCGCCGGGCGTGTTGAGCAGGATCGAGGTGGTCGAGCCGCCATACATGGCGCCGTACAGGATGCCGGCGAACATGATGAAGGCCGCCGTCGGTTCGATATAGACGGTGACGGGCAGGAGCAGCGCGATGGTCAGCGCCGGGCCGATGCCGGGCAGCACGCCGATGGCGGTGCCCATGAAGGTGCCGACGAAGGCCCAGAACAGGTTCTGCGGCTGCAGGGCGACGGAAAAACCGTTCATCAGGCCGGTGATCGCATCCATCCTACACCCCCATCATCGGAAGAAGACCGCCGAGCTGGACGCCCAGCCTGCGGAAGAGCCACCAGCACAGCAGCGAGAAGCCGAGGCCGAGCACCAGGTCGAGATGCCAGCGGCGCGACTTGAAGGCCGCCGCAACCAGTACGAAACAGCCGGTGCAGGTGATGACGAAGCCGAGCGGCTTCATCGTCAGCATCGGCAGGGCGCTGGCGGCCGCGGCAAGGCCGAGCGCCATGTAGTTGACCTTGTGGTCCTCGCCCACGTCCTCGGCGCCCTGTTCCTCGAACGGAACGCCCCGGTAGATCTGCAGTGCCAGCAGCAGGCCCAGGACGACCAGGCCGAGCCCGACGGCCGAGGGCATGAAGCCCGGGCCGACATGGGCGTACTGGTCGAACTGGGGCAGTTCCGCGGCCTTCCAGAAAACGATGGCTCCCCAGCCGACCGTTCCCGCCGCAAGCCAATAGGGGCGTTCCGTCATGTCAGACATCCTTTCGAGAAGCGCGGCGGCTTATTTGGTGAGGCCGGCTTCCTTCAGGATTTCGCCGATGCGGGTCTTCTCGTCGTTCAGGAAGGCGACGAAATCATCCCCGGCGAGGTAGGCGTCTTCCCAGCCCTGCTTGACCAGGATGTCCTTCCAGGCAGCGCTGTCGTGCATCTTGGCGAAGCGGTCGAGCCACATGCTGCGGCCCTCCGCCGACATGTCGGGCGCGCCGACGATGCCGCGCCAGTTGCCGACGACCACGTTGAGGCCCGCTTCCTTCAGGCTCGGCGCGTCGATGCCCTCGACGCGGCCCTCGGAGGTGACGGCGATGATGCGGATGCGGCCGGCATCGGCCATCGGCTTGAATTCCGAGACGCCCGAGACGGCGACCGATACGGCACCGCCGCCGAGCGCGGTCACGGCTTCCGCGCCGCTGTCATAGGGGATGTAGTTCAGCCTGGCCGGCTCCAGGCCGCTCTCCTTGGCGATCAGCGCCATCACGATATGGTCGACGCCGCCGGCCGAGCCGCCGCCGATCGACACGGCACCGAGGTTCTCCTTCATCGCGTTGACGAGGTCGTCCACCGTCTTGATCGGGGAATCGGTCGCGACAGCGACGACGCCCGTATCGTTGGTGAGGCGCACCAGCGGCGTCACGTCGTCGAGCGTGACGGGCGAGGAGTTGAGCAGGATGCCCCCGACCAGGATGACGCCCATCGACATGACGGCATTGTCGTTGCCGCGGTTCGCGCCGATGAACTCCGCAAGGCCGATCGTGCCGCCGGCGCCGCCCTTGTTGGTGAAGGTCGCGCCGTCGGTGAAGATGCCCTCCTTCGACATGGCCTCGAACGGCAGGCGCGCCATGGCGTCATAGCCGCCGCCGGCACCGCCCGGCGCCATCACCACGGCCGGATCGGCAAGGGCCGGCGCTGCGGCCGAAAGCGAAAACGCCAATGCTGCGGCAAAAACTGCTTTGATCATAATTTCCTCCCAAAAAGTCCGGGCCGAAAGCCCCGGTGCTGCCAGATCCGGCAACACAGACACCGGCCTCCTTGCCGTTGTCTTAATATTACATTTACGACAATGCGATCGATTGCGCAACACCCGTGTTGCCGGGAGGACATGGAGCGAAGAGGAGACAAGGGCGCTCAAGGGCGCTCGCTCCGATCTCCCCCGCAAGGCAGGACAACTGCATGAGGAAACGGTCGGTCGCCCCATCCCCTTCTCCCCCTCGGAGAGAAGGGAAGAACGGCAACCTCGACCTACAAACGAAACGCCCCCTGCCGGAGCAGAGGGCGCTGCAAGGAACGGTGCGCAACAGGCCGCTCAGTCGATCTGCAGTTCCTCCAGCAGGCAGGCCCAGCCGGCGCCGTGCATGTCGCGGTCGGCGCGAGTGCCCTGGACGACGGGGCGCGGCACGGAGAACTTCACCACGTTGAGCGCTGGGATGTCGAAGCGCTTGAGCAATTGCTGCTCGACGCCGAAGAGCCGCGCCACCGTGGCGTCCTTCAGCCCGTCGCGCACCCGGGCATAGGTTGCCGGGTCGTCGCAGAAGACATCGACCGTCAGCCAGAACGGCCCGGCATTCTTGGAGCGGACCTTGCTGACGAGGCTTCCCAGTTCAGGCATGTCCCACCTCGTGGGTTTCGAGCGCGAAGGCGGCGAGCGGGTCGTCCAGCTCCATCACATGGTTCAGGCAGAACTCGTAGAGCGCGCCGCGCTGCATTTCGGCGGGCGAGAAGGGAAAGGCGAAGGTCGGCATCGGCTCGTCCTCGGTCAGGGGATGGTGCAGGAGATAGGGGTTGAGGATCTTGCCGGCCTCGGCCGCCTGCTCGGCGGTCGGGCAGGTGAGGATGCCGAGAATGCCGACCTCGACGGGAATGTCGTGGCGGTTCTCCAGCGCGCCGAGCGTCGCATCCATGCCGATCAGCCGGATCTCGACGCTGAAGGCATCGGGGGCAAGGCCCATGCGGGCGACGATCTTGTCGCGCACCCTGGCCTCGATATCCGCCGCCCATTCGCGCACATGCTCGACATAGCGGCGCTCGCGGACAACGGCGAGACCGACCGTCTGGTAGCCGACGATGCGGGCGCCCTCCAGCTTGACCGTGTAGCGCCCCGGCACCCATTTCGAGCCCTCGACGCGCACCCGGCGCCCGTCGAGCGCTTCGTATTCCGACCGCGTCACGTCGAGATGGCCGCCCGGCTCGTGCAGGATGAAGGGGTCGGAGTTCTCATAGAGCATGTGGGCCGAGACGGTGTAGGGCGTCGCGGCGGCGTCCGTCGCCATCGGCTCGATGGTGAAGCCCGAGGCGTCGAAGTCGATCTGGATCACGCCGGAATTTGGCTGCGTGGTGGCGAGCGCCCCGCATTCGCCGACCTTGGCGCCATGCCAGGCGGCGCCGGCATGGTCGCCGCGCACGACCGGCAGGGCCGCGATGATGGCGGTGTCCGTGGTGCGGCCGGCGATGACGATGTCCGCCCCGGTGGCGAGCGCTGCCGCCACCTGCTCGACGCCGGCCAGCGCGACGATGTTGGTGCAGTCGTCGACGATGGCCTCGTTGATGTCGGGCGCCGCGGGCAGCGCGTGCAGGCGGCCCTCACCGAGCGCGGTCTTCACCCGTTCCTTCGGCTGGCCGGATTTCAGCGTGGCGACCTTGACCTGCATGCCCTCCTCCAGGGCGATCTCGCGGGTGATGTCGAACAGCCAGTCCACCGCCGCATCGGCGCCGCAGGTGCCGGCGGTGCCGATGACGAGCGGCACGCCGGCCTTGGCCCGCGCCTGCATCAATTCGCGCCACTCCACCTTGGTCGAAGCGCGCGAATATTTCGAGACGCCGCGCCCGAGATAGGACGGGCCGCTGTCCGTCGATCCGCCGTCGATGGCGATGATGTCGGGCTGGTTGGCGACGCCGCGCTCCAGCGCCGCGCGGTCATAGCCCAGTCCCAGCGCGCCTGCGGGTATAAGTACGCGTGTCATGTGTCACCTCCCTTGCTCGGCCCGCCAGCGGGGCCACCGGAAAACATTTCGGCGCGGGCCTTGCGCAGCTTGGCCTTGCCGAGGTGGTCGTGCATCAGGTCCGCCGCCCGGCCGGTATCGCCGGCATCCAGCGCGTCGAGAATGGCGAGGTGCTCGGCATTCTGGTCGCGCACCTGCTCGGCATTCAGCGTCTGGCGGTATTCGATCAGGCGGCGGAGCTGGTTGAGCTTCTGCACCGTGTTGACCAGGAAACGGTTGCCGGAGAGCGTGGCAAGCCCCTCGTGGAAGGCCGAATTCGCCTCGAACAGCTCCATCTGGCTCAGCCGCCGCCAGCCGCCGCCGGCGACGATCTCCTGTCGGCGGCGCAGGTCCGCGAGGATCACGGGATCGGCCCGGAACGCGGGCGAGCGGATGCCGTGCACCTCGATCGCCTGGCGCAGGTCGTAACATTCGCGGTAGGCCTCGACGGAATCGATCAGCACCGCAAAGGTCCAGCCCCGCCCCTCGTTGCGCTCGATCCAGCCCTCGCCGGAAATGCGCGTCAGGATGCGCCGCAGCCCAAGCCGCGACACGCCATAGCGCCGCATCAGGTCTGTCTCGCTGACCCGGTCCGGCAGGCGGCGCGACAGGCGGTCGTCGGCGATGCGCAGATAGGTCGCCTCGTCCGACGTCTCGTTGGCTGCCGGCAGCGGATCGGCGGCGATGCGGTCGGGATCGCGCAGGTAGAAGCCCTTGTTCGGCACCCGCTCGACAATGCCCTGGTCGGCGAGGATGCCGAGCGCCGAGCGGATCGGCTGGCGCGACGTGCCGAACAGGGACTGGAGGCTGGCTTCCGTCAGGTGCTGTCCCCGTTCCATGGCCGATGTCCTGATATGGCGGACGATCTTGTCCGCCAGCGAGCGATGAAGTTCGTTCATGATCGACCCCTGGATGGTATTAAGCGCGTATATACGACAATCCACAGGCGATCAATCTGACCCGCCGTTCTCCCCGGCACGCCCTTCTGGTGTTTTGAAATGACAAAAGTCCAATAGTCTGAATCCTGGTATTATGCAAGTACAAAGAACCGATGCTTGGCGAAGCCTGCGGAACATGCGACAAGGCCCAAGCCATGCAGGAGCGCCCATGACCCCGATACCCAGCACGCTTGCCCATGAGATCGCCCGGCTCGTGCACGCCGAGCGGCTGGCGCCCGGCGCGCCCCTGACCGAGCGCAGGCTTGCGGAACGCTTCCTCGTCTCGCGCTCGCCGATCCGCACGGCGCTGCGCGAATTGCAGCGCGCCGGCGTGCTGGCGGCGGCCGAGCGCGGCGGCTTCAAGGTGGCCGACCCCTTGGCCGCGAAGGCGCTGGCTGCCAGCACACCGGTGCCCGACGGCGGCGAGGAGGTCTATCTCGCCATCGCCCGCGACCGGCTGGCCGGCGCGATCCCCGACCGGACGAGCGAGAACGAGCTCCTGCGCCGCTACGGCATCACCCGCCCGCGCCTGCAGGCGCTGCTCCGGCGCATGTCGGAGGAGGGCTGGGCGGAGCGGCTGCCGGGGCACGGCTGGCGCTTCCTGCCGGTGCTGACCTCGATGGAGACCTACCGGCAGAGCTACAGCTTCCGCCAGGCCATCGAGCCGGCCGCGCTGCTGGAGCCGGGCTTCACGCTCGACCGGCCCGTGCTGGAGCGGCATCTCGAACAGCAGCGCCGTTTCGTGGCGGGGGAGATTCTGGAGATCTCGGCCGTGCGCCTGTTCGAGACGAACAGCGAGATGCACGAGGCGATCGCCGAATGCAGCCGCAACGCCTTCTTCATCGAAAGCCTGAGACGCGTCGACCGGCTGCGCCGGCTCATCGAATATCAGCAGCGGGTGGACCGCGAGCAGGCCCGGCAGCGCTGCGCAGAACATGTGCACATCCTCGAACTGGTGCTGGACAGCCGGAATGCCGAGGCCGCCGAGGCGATGCGCAAGCACCTGAGCGCGCTCGGCCCGCTGAAGGCGCCGTCGCCCTGAACCGGCGCGGGCCGGGCGCCGCCCCGGCGGGCGCGAAAAGGCTTTTCCGAAATTAGTCCATATAAAAGATAGAATTTCTATACTCGCAGGGCAAACGCGCTATCCTCCCCGGTATCGATGCCGCAGGGCATCCCGATATGCTGGAGGCCGTCATGCCGTCGCTCGATATTCCCGTCGATACGCTCATCCTGCCGGGTCTCAACGGCTCGCCGGACGCGCATTGGCAGCGTCACTGGGCGCGCGACAACCTGGAAAGCCGTGTCGTCGAGCAGCACGACTGGTCCTGCCCGGAGCAGGGGGACTGGCTCGTCCGGCTGGAACGGGTGGTGGAGATGGTGGGCAACGACGTCTGGCTGGTCGGCCACAGCCTCGGTTGCCTGCTGGCGGCGCATTTCGCCGAAAGCCGGCTGGCCGGCCGCATCCGCGGCGCGCTGCTGGTGGCGCCCTGCGACCTGGAGACGACCGAGGCGCTGCATCCCTGCATCATCCGGTTCGGCGCCATGCCGGCGCGGCCGCTGCCCTTTCCCTCCCTCGTCGTCGGCAGCCTCAACGATCCCTACATGCCGGCCGAACGGCTGCGCCAGACGGCGCGGGCCTGGGGCAGCGATCTCGTCGATATCGGCCATGCCGGCCATATCAACGTCGCCAGCGGCTTCGGCCGGTGGACGGCTGGCTACGATTTCCTCGATCTCCTGAAGACGCGGGCGGCCGGCGCGGGCCGCGCGCCGTCCCGCCTGCCATCCCGCATCCCTTCTCCCGGGGCGTCCCCCGCGGCTCTTCACTGAAAGGCGCGCATGAGCACCTCATCCTTCCTTCCGGTCGTCGCGATCGTCGGCGGCGGCTTCAGCGGAGCGGCCGTCGCCTATCACCTGGCGCGGTCGCTGCCGGCGCATGCGGCGCGCATCGTCGTCTTCGAACCCCGCGCCCGGCTCGGCGGCGGCCTTGCCTATGACACGGACGAGCCGGTGAACCGGATCAACGTGCCGGCCGCGCGCATGTCGCTGTTGCCCGACGACGGCGAGCATTTCGCCCGCTGGCTGCGGGCGACCGGTTATCTTGCGACGGATCCGGGGGCGGAGACGGCGGATGGCCACGTCTTCACCCGCCGCTCGGCCTTCGGCCGCTATGTCGCCAACGAGCTCGCGCCGCTCCTTCGCAGCGGGGCGGTGGAGCACCACCGCGGCCGCGTTGCCGCGATCACCCGGCAGGAGGGCGGCGACTGGCGCATCGCGACCGCGGAGGGGACGGTGCTCTTCGCCGACACCATCGTCATCGCCACGACCCATCCGGCCCCGCGCGCCCCCGCGGTGCTCGAGCGCGCCCTTGCCGGGCATCCCGGTTACATCCCCGATGCCACCGTGCCCGGCGCCCTCAGGCACATCGGCGCGCTCGACCGGGTCCTGGTCGTCGGCGCGGGTCTCACGGCGGCCGATGTGATCGCCGCGCTCGATGCCCGCGGGCATCGCGGCCTCATCACCGCCGTTTCGCGCCGGGGCCTGCGCGCCCGCGGCCACGACCTCGCCGCGCCGGCGCCGTTCGGCAGCTTCACCGCGCCGCCCGCCCGCTCGGCGCGTGCCCTGCTCCGGCGCATTCGCCAGACGGTCGCCGAGGCGAGGGCGCAGGGCATCGGCTGGCATGCGGTCCTCGACCGGGTGCGGGCGGAGGGCGGCGCGATCTGGCGTGCGCTGCCGCTCGTCGAGCGCCGGCGGCTCCTGCGCTTCCTGCGGCCTTATTGGGATGCCCATCGCTTCCGCATCGCCCCGCAGGTGGAGGCGGTGCTGGAGCAGCGCCTTGCCGAGGGCACGCTTGCCTTCCGCGCCGCCTCGATCGCGGCGGCGGCGCATGACGGGACGGGCGGCCTTGCCGTGCGCCTGCGCCTGCGGCACGGCCGGGGCCTCGAAGACGGCCGTTTCGATGCCGTGGTGGTGACGACGGGGCCGGGCCACGAGACGGTGCTGGAAAGCCAGCCCTTCCTCTCCGGCCTTGCTGCCGCCGGCCATGTCCAGGCGGATCCGGCGGGCCTCGGCCTGTTGGTCGATGAACAGAGCCGCACCATCGCCCCCGACGGGCGGCCGTCCGGCACGCTCCTCGTCGCCGGCCCGCTGGCACGCGGCACGTTCGGCGAGCTGATGGGCCTGCCGCAGGTGACGGACCACGCCGTCCTCGTCGCCCGCGAGATCGCCGCCAGTCTTCCTGCCGCGCAGGTGCGCGCCCACGGCTGAACACACCCTTCCCTGCCGTGATCGTCTTTCCGGCAGGGAGAAGGAGGGCGGGGCGGGTTCCAGGATCCATTTACAGCAGGCAACGGCCTGGGGGGCCTCCAGCCTAGATGCCTTCCGAAGATGCGATGAACGGCTGGAACCAGCGCTTGAAAAACGGCGTACGGGGCTAGCCCCGCGCCTCCTGCACCAGCGCCAGCGTTTCGAGCCGCGCGGTCAGGCGCTCCGCCTGCGCGGCGCCGAGGTGCTCGCGGAGCGCCGCGGGCCAGAGACCAAGCGCCGTCAGCACGGTGTCGCGCACCTCCCGCTCGATCCAGTCCGGATCGAGCCCGAGAAAATCCGCGACGCGGCGGAAGCGACGCAGGGTGACGGCGGAAAAGCCGTGGGTGCCGACGAAGCGCAGCGCCAGCTGGTCGGTGGGGGCGAAGAGCACGGTCGGCACGATGTCGTAGGCCGGCGACAGGCGCACGGCCCCGCCCCCCGGAAACAGGAAGGACCAGTTCTTCAGGTGGTTGTCGCCATTGCCGACGAGCACGTCGGCGACGATGCGGCGGATGCCCTCCAGCACGTCGGCGCGCCAGTCGGTGCTGAAGCGGCGGATCATGTTGAGGATCGTCTCGTAGGTCGCCATCGTGTACTTGCGCTCGCCGACGGCGCCGACCACCTGGCCGGCATCCTCCATATGCAGGCGCCCACCCTCCTCCGGCCGGTCGAAGCGATCGACGGCAAGCGCCATCGCCCCGCCCGCAAGGAAGCCCGCCGGCAGGCCGTCGATCCGGTCCACCGGCACGAGCCGGCAATCGGCCGTCGCCACGCCGATCATTCGGCAGAGCGTCATGGCGGCGAACTCGGCCTCCGGCAGGCCGGGATAGCGCGCCGCCGGCACCTTGAGGATCGCCCTCCCCTCCCCGCCCCGCGCCGGCACGGTCAGCCGCGCGCCGGCAGGGGCGGCGGAGAATTTCAGCTGCACGCCGGCCAGGGAGAATTTTATCAGCCCCTCCGGCTGCGGCAGGTCGAGCCCGGCGAGCCGTTCGAGGTGGAGGGGGCCGGCGGTCTCGGGCGGTGCCGTCTCGGGCGTCACCAGCACGGCGCCCGGCAGGTCGCCGCCAAGCCGCATCAGGAGGTCGAACTGGTCGTGCCGGCCCGGGCCCATCTCGGCGAGCACGAGATCGCGCAGCGCGCCCTCCGGCAGGAGCCCGGCGAACCAGGGCGGCAGGTGGCCGTTGAGGCCGATCTTGTCGCCGCGGGCGGCAAGCCGGCCGCGCGTCGCCGCCTCGTCGCCCGGCACCTGCCAGCCGAGGCTCAGCACCGGCCGCGCCGGATCGCGCAGATAGGCCTCGTCGACGAGGAAGGCCGTCGCTCCCTCCCCGTCGCGCGACAGGATGCCGACCCGCCGGGGCATGCCCGCCGCATCGAGGAGATGCACCCCGAGCACCGCCGCGCGCGCCATCATGCCCCTCCGTCGGCAAGGTCGACGAAGACATCGTCGAAGGCGGTGCCGCCGGGGCTTGTCGCGCCCTCTCCCGAGCCTGTGGGCACCAGCAGCGCCTGCACCGCCGCCAGCCGTTCGGCCGGCACCAGCACGGGGGCAAGATCCAGTGCGTCGCAGATCTCCAGGAGCAGCGCCAGCCGGTCGCGCCCCAGCCGCCCCTGGATGAGGTCGCGTTCCAGTTCCGAAATGCGCGCCCGATCCCGCCCCAGCCGCGCCGCCAGCGCCGGCTGAGTCAGGTCGCGGCCCTTGCGGGTGCGGCGCAGCTGCGCGCCAAGATCTTCTGCGACGGAGGATTTCATGCGGGAAAACGCTCTTTTCTTCAAAACAAGCGGATTTCCGCATAACACGGAATGCCCCGACGAAAAAGCGGAATACCGCTTTTCCTCCCGGGAAGAGCGGTATTCCGCATCTTCCCCGGCGCCTTTTGCCTGATGGTCAAAAGGATCGCTCCCGGCTCACCGCCCACTGCTGACGGTGTGCTTCACTGCATCGCTGACTCCTTACCGGTTTGCCAGGGATGCCGGAATTGGACGCAATCGCGCAGCCATCCCGGCCCGTGTCGGCTTGCCCCGGTCGGTCGCCGCAACGGTCGAACTTACCATCGCGGCGCGGGGTCAGACTATGGCCCAAGGCATTTTGCAATGAGGCTTCGCCGAGTTGACAGCTGGCAACTGAACGATGATCTGTTACCTCCACACCTCCTTCTAACGCTTATCCCCTTGAGAAAGCCGCGTGTTGTGGGATCCATCTGAGACGAGCACGAGGTTCAACACGCCCAGAGAGGCAGATCGGAGGCTTCCAGTTTGCCGAAGACGAAGCGCAGGGCTCACCATGGAGCGCACTTAACAGCTGTTAAGCAGCGGTCCGATTGACACAGTGTAAAAGACGGCGGCTCCCGCCGACCCGTGTGCTGATAACCTTTTGTTAACGAAAACGCCTTGAAGAATCGAAACCTGTCTGGCGTCCCTAACCGTCACCGATGCCGTATTGAAGATCGGCACCTACACGATGAAGCTATCGGCCGTGCTGCACGAGATGCGTGAGAGGGCTTTTCTCCTCCGGCAGCAAAAAACCTTCGCCCGTATGTTTTCAACAACCGACCTCGTGCGCTTGCGGAAGTTTCCTGAAAGCACTTTGTGGCAGCTCATCATCGAGAGGGAAGGGGCCTGTACCGGAGCGTGCGGACAACAATTCACGCCTATATACCGCTAAGCAGGTGAGAGAGCTGCGTGCATTTCTCGCGGCGCTTCGCCCCGACGACGCCCAGACCCTGCTGCCCTGTCGTCGCGCGGGCGAGAAGCCGCAAACAATCGCGACGGCGAACTTCAAGGTGGCAACTCCCAAACGACGACTTCCATCCACCTGGCCCATTCTCTCGGCCTCCAGGGCTATCGCGTCCTTTGCATCGACTTGGACCCTTAAGCGTCGATGACGGCGTTGTTCAGAATCCAGCCGGCATTCGATCTCGGGGAGAATGAAACGGCCTATGCTGCGATCCGGTACGATAACGAGCGACGTTCGCTGGCGGATGTGATCCGGACGACGTATTTCCGGACGTCGATCTCGTCCCGGGCAATCTGGAACTCATGGATCTTGAGTTCGACATCCCTTCCTGCCTCGCGCAGAAAACCGTGACGATCTCGGGCTGTTCCTCGAACGGCTCAACAATGCGATAGCTCGCGTCGAGGATCGATACGACATTGTCATTCTCGATACGCCGCCGGCCCTGGCCGTCCGAAATGGACTGCGTTTGCAGAGGCGCTGAAAGGCTCAAACAGAATTGAAGCTGTCCGGAAGATTTTCCCACGACGGAATTTCAAACGGCGGACGGCGCTGGACGCATCTCCCTGGCGATGCGAGCGGTAGCTGCGACGTCGTCCCGGACAGAACACGATACTCAGGAACAAACCGTGATTTCGTTATTGGCGACCGCGTCTTTCGGCGCATGAAATCCACGCTAGCGGGAACGACCGTCACCATCTCGAAAAAGGAGAACGGCTTTGCAGGGTGGCTGGCAGAAGGAATGCCGGAGCTAATGCGCGTTTAACGCGGTCGATCCCTCGCAATAAGCGGTGCTTCGACTGAGAGGATCACACACGTTGCGGCCAATGACACTTGCCTTGCTCAAAGGCCAGCTCGCGACGGCCGGCCGTGGCCCGAATAAAGTGCTCGTAAATGGAAAGCTCTCAACGGCATTGGTGAGGTGAAGGGTGTTTTGTGTTTGCAAGACCGTTCGATTACGGTGCTGCAGGCACTGCCGAGCTTTTGTCCGAGCGCTGAGCTGTCCGATGACCGCGGGCCGCTCGCAGTGTCCCGTCGAACAAGCAGGTGTCCTCCCGCGCAGCATAGCCGCCGCGACCTTGCGCCGGCACCTTGCCGCGCTTGTCGAGGCGGGATTGATCGAACGCCGCGACAGCCCCAACGGCAAGCGCTATGCGCATCGGGGCAGGGGAGGGGAGATCGGGGCGGCATTCGGCTTTAGCCTCGCGCCTCTGCTTGCTCGTGCGGGCGAGTTGGTGCCCTTGGCAACAAGGTCTTGGAACCGGGTTCGGCCGGCGGTCGGCTTGGAAGGAGCAGTGTCGTCATCGCCGGTGTTCGCCAGGGGAGGGGAGGAGGCTGATTTTCTCCGCACCGATGGTCGGTCGCGGCCTGTCGAAATCAGCCCGAGGGCGAGGTTCTTGCGGCCCGGTCCGTCGTTCATAATTACGCCTCCTTCGTCATCGATCCATAGAGGGCGAGCAGTTCGCCGGGCGGCATTTCCATCTCCACGATCGCTCTCGTGACGGTCTGGAATCTGCCGGCCGTGCCGATCGACTGGCAGGAGGCTCGGAGGGGGATCGGCTGGGATGCGAGGGCGACACCGCGTTCCCGCAGTGGTTCATGCGCCCTGGTGCGGCAGGCCCCGGCGGGCGCGATCCGTGAGATCCTGCAGGTGGGTCGGCAGGCGGGGAGGCACGGATGCGGCAACGGCGGTGGCGGACTTGCCTTCGGCCATCGCTGCGTCCTACGGCTTCGCGGAGGATTGCGGGGGGTGATTGTCGGCGTTTTCGTCGTCGATTCGGTCCATTCCCCTATAATGAACAAAACGACCGATAAGGCAATCTTATCCATCACGATGGGGATGCGATGCGCCGTGCGGTTAAGGCCTGAACGAATGGAGTAAACCGCACAGTTCCAAACAAGTGGTGCGGGCATGGATTCGCTCGGCACTTCGCTTGTTCTTTCCTCGCGATCCCCGCAGGTTTGCCCGACTGCCGCGCAATCGCGAGCCTGGTGAGGCTCGCCGCTGCCTTCCGGCCTCGCTTGAAATCCCTGGATGATCTCGTCCGGTCGGCGCCTGTCTGGGCGGCGTGCCGGCGGTCTCGGCGGGCTCTGAAATGTGTTGCCGCCGCTGCCGTCTGATGGGTTGCGGCGAGGACGAAGCGGCGCTGCGCGATGCCGTGCTGCTGACCGGTGCCGGTGATGATCCCGATCCGGCCGGAAGGCTGCTTTTGGCCTTCAAACGATTGGCCGCTCGAAAACCCGGCTTTTCCTCGAAATCCGTCGCTGCGCTCACTGGTTCGTCGGGGCTGGACTGGGACGGCCGGCTTACCGCTGCGATCGACCATGCCGGTGCCGCACGTCAATCCGGCCGCCCCGCGCCCTTTGGCGCAGCGGACCTGGTGACGGATATTCATGCTGAACGCCCAGGTTCTCCTCGAATGCCTGCATCTGATCGCTGAAGCTTGACTGCGCGAGGCTCGCCTCGCTGGCGGCGCGGTGAAACTGCCGCGCCGGGAGGCCGCCAGGAGGGTTTTCAATTGGCGTGGGTTTATTTCCAGATCAGCGGGAAGAAAGTCGACATGGCCGGCGTGACAAATCCCACCGCCGAAGGAGGCGATCCCAAGGACATGGTGCCCTTCCCTTTCGGGCGGCGGAGCGGGTTCGTCAGATGCCCGACCCGTCAAGCTGCTGGGCGTCCTCGCCTTCCCAGGGCGAGGGCACGGAGGCGCGGCCGGGATTGGCCGAGGGCATGGGCATCCAGCACTTCAGCTCCGGCTCGGCATATTCGACGATTCGGCCCGGGGAGGAGTCAGAGGCGCGCCAGCCTTCCGCACCGAACCGATCGCCATTCGACCAGTAGGCGACATCGACTTCCGCCGGCCCCTGTTCGGACGAGCGGACCGTGACGAGAATCCGGCTGCCGTCTCTCGGTGCGCTTGCCATGTGGCGCCACCGGTCTGGTTCGTCCATCGCTTTTCCTCCTGCCTTGCCGTAGAAGTGTCGCTTCGCCATCGAAAGCGGTCAACCCAAACTTTGCGCGACCCATCCTCTTTCGATCGCTGGCTTACGGCGAGCGGCGACTGCCCTGCGGGGCGACACGAGGGCATTCGAGGGTCCGCGGGAACACGGCGTCTCTTCGCGCTCCCGGTACCAGGCCGCCTAAATGCGCGTCCTCCGCGCCGCCGGGCACGGGGAACGAGCTGACGTCCGGTAGCCATATGAGGCCGGGCTCAGGTACCGGCCGGATGCTTTCCCTGCCTTGTTCGCCGCCACGCTCTACGACCTGATGATGGGGAACACCACGACCTGTGAAGCCCCGGTCTACCTGCCGGCGACGACTAAGAAGATCAGGCCTTGCGGCCTTGATCTCAGGGCCGAGGTGGAACGGCCTCGCAAGAAGCCGGCTGGCGGCCCTCGTCGCGAAAGCTGGCGGTTGCTGGCGGCGGCGGGCTGGGGTGGAAACGGGCGCCCTTCAGCCAGAGCTTGAGGGCCTCCCAGTGAATGCCGGCGATGACCTTCAGGGTCATGAACGGGAAGCGCAGCAGGTATCGGGCGAGATTTCCGGTGGTGAGGGCCATCGCCTCGCCATGGAAGGCGGCGGCCAACAGGGGCGCGCCGGCCGAAGTTTCGTGGATGCGCAGCCGCACGGCCTTTCCGGGCGGGAGGACACGAAAATGGTAGCGCAGGCCCATCTCCATGAAGGGCGAGACGTGGAACACCTTCGTGCGTGACTGGCGGATTCCCGCCGGGCTCGTCTCACCGGGCAGGATCGGGGCGACATAGCTGTGGCGTTCGCCGAAGGTGTTGCGCACGGCGTAGATGATCGCGATGAGCTTTTCCCCTGCGTCGTAGGCGAAGTAGGTCGAAAGGGGATTGAAGACGTAGCCGAACATGCGGGGATAGGCGAGCAGCAGGATCCGGGCGGCCGGTTGCGCGAGGCCCGCCTGGCCGAGCAGGCGATCGGCAAGCGTCCGAAGGGTTTCGCCCTCCCTCTCGGCATGGTCACGCGTCCGGAACGACAGGATGCCGGATCGGTCGACGGAGAGGAGCCCGGACATGCGGTCGAGTTCGTCCAGGCGGTCGATGTCGACGAGCAGGGAGAAGACGGAATAGCTGAAGCGATGCCCGAAGGGATTCAGGCGTTGATGCATGACCTTGCCGGGATAAAGGATTCCGGCCGCCGCAGGCGGGGGCCCGTTTTCCTCCATGCTCGATATGCGGTTCCGGGTCATGCGTGCTTTCCCGCTATGTCATTGCGCCGATGCCCAGTGGACATCCTTGCAGAGTATGCCGCCGAGAATGCAGCCGCGCGTGACAAGCGCGCGGTCCGAAACCCGCACGGTGATGGAATAGGTACGGCCGCGCTTGGCATCATAGGCCGTTCCCGCAAGCGTATCGCGGTTCTTCGGCTTCAGCGACATCACGAGACGGTCACCCGCTTCCTCCCCCTTGCTGGTGTCGCCGATCCACAGATTGGTGGCACAGATGTTGCTGCCGCAGGGCGCGATGCGCACGCGCGCGTTGCCGTCGTCCCGCATCCAGACGCCGCTCGGATCGGCGGATTGCTGTGCAGCGCCTGATGTCGCGAGCATGGTGAAGGCAAGTGCAGTCAAGACGGGCATTCTCATCACGCCATCCTCCTTGCTTTTCCTCTCATACGCGCAAAGGCCGCGTTCGGTTCACCTCGCGGTGATCCGTTGCGGCGAAAAGGACGTAAAAGCGGGAAACGCACCGGAGTCATCGATATGAAGACGATCGTCATCGCCTATCTTGCCGCCGGCATCGCGTTTCTCATCGTCGATGCGATCTGGCTGACGACGATGGCCGATACGCTGTACCGGCCTTTGCTGGGCGACAAGCTGGAAGCGCAGTTCAGGCTGGCGCCGGCGATCGCCTTCTACCTCATCTACGTCGCGGGCATCGTGTTCTTCGCGGTGCTGCCGGCGCTGCAGGGCGGCGGGCTTTCGAAAGCGGCGCTCAACGGCGCCGTGCTCGGCCTCGTCGCCTATGCCACCTACGATCTGACCAACCAGGCGACGCTTCGCGACTGGCCGCTTGCCGTCACGCTGGCCGATATTCCATGGGGCGCCTTCGTGACGGCGGTAGGCGGTTCAGCCGGCTTTCTTGTCGCCAGCCGCTTCGGCTGAGCGCTCGGCCGCGGCGAGGCGGTTCGAGAAGACGAGGGCGACGAAGGCCGTCAGCATGGCGGCGCTGACGATGTTGAGCCGTGCCAGTGCTGCATATTCCTGCGGCGTATAGGCGACCAGCGGATCGCCATAGATGCCGGGCAGCAGGAGAAAAGCCGCAAAGGCAGAGCCTGCCAGGGCAAGGGCGACGAGACGTTCCGACGGGCGGAACAGCAGAAGTGCGATGACGGCGCAGGGGATCAAGAACATCTCCACCGCCGAGGCGATGCCGAAAAGCCAGGCGCTGAGGATGGTATTGCCGATACCGGCGGCGGGCAGCAGCGCCCGCCCGGCCAGCGTGTTCCAGCGCGCCACCGCCGGAACGGCGAGAAAGAGCGGTGTCGAGAGAAAGGTAAACCAGGCGGGCGCGATGTCCCGGCTCACCAGCCAGACGAGATAGATCGGATAGAATGGCTGGTTGGAGGCGACGAGGAGCGCGATGCCGTTTGCGGCCGCCACGCGCGGATCCGGATGGTCGGCATAACCGCGCACCGCGGCGAAGGCGTTGCGCAGGGCCGTGATCATGTCCGGCCGGCCGGGCGGAGCAGGTAGTGGCTGACGCCCCATTCGGTGCCGTCCGCATGGCCGAAAAGCCCGGCCGTCGCCAGGAAGAACAATCGCCAGCGCCGCATCCAGAGCGCCGCGTCGCGGCCGTACGTCGCCGCAAAGAGCGTGCGGACCGCGTCCCGGTTGGCGTCCATGTTCTTCAGCCAGTCGCGTGCCGTGCGGGCATAGTGCCTGCCGCTCCAGCGCCAGTCCCTTTCGACGGTGAAGCTTTCGCCGAATTCCCGCACAAGGCCATGGCTCGGCATCACGCCGCCGGTGAAGAAGTGCTGCGCGATCCAGTCCGCCCTGTCGGCATGGTCGAAGCGATAGGCGCTCGTGCAATGGGAGAAGACATGGAGGAACAGCCGCCCGTCCGGCTTTGTCCAGCCGCGTGCGCGTTCGAGCAGGGCCTTCCAGTTCGACATGTGCTCGAACATCTCGACGGAGACGATGCGGTCGTAGCGTCGGGAAGGAGCAAAGGCATTCATGTCGGCCGTGACGACAGCGAGATTGCCGAGCCCGCGGCGTCCGGCTTCCGCCTCGATATGGCGGCGCTGCGAGGTCGAGTTCGATACCGAGACGATGCGCGACGCCGGATAGCGCTCCGCCATGAAGAGGGCGAGCGAGCCCCAGCCGCATCCGAGCTCCAGCACATCCTGCCCGTCGGCGAGTTCCGCATGGCGGCAGGTTTCCTTGAGGGCCGCGATCTCGGCCTCGGCAAGCGTGGCGGTTGCCGTTTCGTAAAGGCAGCAGGAGTATTTCCGGCTTGGGCCGAGAACCAGCGCGAAGAATTCCGTCGGTAGTTCATAGTGCTGTGCGTTGGCTTGCGCGGTGTGGACGGCGATGGGCCATTCTCCCATGGCTGCCGCAAAATTGCGGTCCGCCACACCGGCGCCTGCCAGATGCCGACGCTTGCGGCCGACGAGACGGTCGATGCCGAAGCGCAGGGCGCTGTCGGGAAGGGGCAGGCGTTCGGCGGCGGTGATGGCGGTGGCGGCAAGGTTCATGGTGCGCGCTCCCTTGTTTGCGGGCCGGGCCAGAAGGCGTTGACGCGATGGGCATAGGCGGTGAAGGCGGCGCCGCGCGAGCGCAGCATATGGGCCTCCAGCGGCGGAATGCCGGAGACGTGAACGAGCAGCCAGTACATGAAGACGGGGCCGGCCAGCGCCGCCCAGCCCCAGGGCCAGGCGCCCGCAGGACCGATTGCGATCACCGCATAGCCGGTCCAGCCGAGCCATTGAAAGAAGTAGTTCGGATGGCGCGACAGGCTCCAAAGGCCGATATCGCAGACCCCGTCTTCCTGTGCCGGATCGTTGCGGAACCGTGCCAGTTGCGCGTCCGCCAGGCCTTCGCCGACCACCGCGAGGAGAAGGATGGTCAAGCCGGCCATGTCGCTCCATTGCAGGCTAGGTGCCGGATTGCGGGCGGCAAGGAATATGGTGCCGGCGAGCAGCAAGGCGGCAGCGGCCTGGACCTGGAGGAAAACGAACAGACGCAAGCGCCAGCGAGCGCCCCATTCCTCCCGAAGCCGCGCGTAGCGCGGGTCCTCGCCACCGCCGATGGTGCGCCGGACGATGTGCAGACCAAGCCGGCAGGACCAGAGGCCGGCGGCGGCGGCGACGGCAAGCTGCCGTCCGAAAACACCGTCCCAGCCGGGAACCGGCGTCAACGCCACCGCAAGGCCGGCCGCACCGACCAGGAAGGACCATGTCGCATCGACCCAGCCGGATTTGGCGCCGCGCAGCACGGCCAGCCAGGCAAGAGCCATGGCAATGCAGAGAGCGGCAGCCGTCAGGAGGAAGAAGGCCACCGCTCCCATGGCTCAGATCCCGAAGATCGGTTGCAGCATCCGGCCGATCACGCCCTTGAAGCGCATCTTGCCCTCCATGGCGGCAAGACAGATGCATTCGCCGTCCTTGTCGACGATCGGCTGGTGCTCCACGTCCTCGTCCAATTCGGCGAGGTCGCCGGGGCGGAAGGTGCCGAACCGGTCGGTGAACGCGCCCGAGACGATATAGGTGAACTCCGTTCCGACATGCCCGTGATCGGGCAGGGCCCGGCCCGGTCCGACCTTCAGGAGAATGAGGTTCGCATCGGGATCGTGCGGTATGCCGACCCGGCTCATCTTCATGCCGGGACCGATCCAGCGCCAGCGGCCGATCTCGCAGCCGCGCAGCGCATCGGGAAGCCGGACGCCTTCGATCTCGACGGGGGCAGGGGGCGACGGGGCGACGGGAGCGGCGGCTTCTTCCGCGTCGATGAGCGCCAGCACGTCGCTCAGCGCCGCCGCCGACAGGGAGGTCGGCTCGGCGCTCTCCAGCAGGGCGCCGCCCAATGCCCGGTATTCCCCGACACGGGCGCGGCAGGCGGGGCAGTGCGCAAGATGGGCCGTGACGACGATGGCCGGCCCCGCAGCGAGCGTGCCGGCGGCAAAGCGCATCAGGGTCTCGTCGGTTGCGTGATGATTGGTGGTCATGTCTTGTCTTCCAAAAGCGCGCGCAGGCGGTTCATCGCCAGGCGTGTTCTAGATTTCACGGTGCCAAGCGGAATGCCCAGCGCCTCGGCAATTTCGCTCTGCGACTTCTCCGTGAAATAGGAGAGACGAATGATCGTCTGCTGCTCGGCCGGGAGTGCGGCAAGCGCACGACGGACCTGTTCGTCCCGCTGCGCACCGAGGATATGGTCCTCGACCGAGGCCGGAATCTCCTCGGGATCGGGCGGCAGGCTCGATGGGACGCGCCGGCGGCGCAGGTGATCGATGCGGATGTTCCGGGCGATCGCGAAGATCCATGTCGCGACGCCGGCACGCGCGGGGTCGAAATAGGATGCCTTGCGCCAGACGGTCAGCATCGTTTCCTGCACGAGGTCCTCGGCCACCGCCGCTGACAGGGTCCAACGCAGGAAGAATGTCTTCAGGCGCGGACCGAAATGCTGGAAGACAAGCGCAAAGGCCTGCCGGTCCCGGTCGCGGGAGACCGACTGGAGCAGGCTGACCAGTTCTTCCGGCGTCGGCGCCTGCCGGTTTTCAACGAGGCTCACGACGGCATACCGCTTCGGCGGCACACCATGCCGGGCCTCTTTCTCGATGTGGCTCGAATGATCATGCATGTCCCTTTTACGCGGCTGTTCTCACCGCGGATCACTCTTCCCGAAATGTCGGAGACGGGTGATCCGGCCGGGCTTCGCGTTCGTAGACCCTATAGAAAGTCCGATAGTAGATCGACAGCGGCAGGAAGACCCGATGCGCCATTTTTCCCAATCCGACCGGTCCCTGAAAATCGCCGTCGTGGGGACGGGCATCGCGGGCCTGTCTGCGGCATGGCTGCTGTCGAAGCGCCACGACGTCACGGTCTTCGAGGCGGACGGCCGGATCGGCGGACATTGTCATACGGTGGATGCGGGCGACGCTCCGGTCGATACCGGCTTCATCGTCTACAACGAGATGACCTATCCCAACCTGACCGCGCTATTCCGCCATCTCGATGTGCCGACCAAGGCCTCGGACATGTCCTTTGCCGTTTCCATGGACGACGGTCTTCTCGAATATTCCGGTACCAGTCTTGCAGGCCTCTTTGCCCAGCGCCGCAACCTTGCGAGCCCGCGCTTCTGGTCGATGCTGCATGATCTCGTGCGCTTCTATCGGGAGGCGCCGGAGGGCGTGCGTGACCTGGATCCGTCGGCAAGCCTTGACGACTATCTGAACGGCGCCGGTTTCGGCACAGCCTTCCGGGAGGACCACCTCTATCCGATGGCGGCCGCGATCTGGTCGACGCCGGCGCTCGAGATCGGCAACTATCCGGCCGTTTCCTTCGTGCGCTTTTGCGAGAACCATGGTCTGTTGAAATTCTTCCGCCGCCCGGTCTGGCGTACCGTGGACGGGGGAAGCCGCGCCTATGTCGCGCGGCTCACGGCACCCTTTCGCGACCGCATCCGCACGAATGCGCCCGTCAAGGCGATCCGTCGGGTCAACGGCGCGGTGGAGATCACCGTGCCGGGCGCGGAGCCGGAATGGTTCGACCACGTCGTCATCGGCACCCATGCCGACCATGCGCTTGCTCTTCTTGCCGACCGGTCGGAGCGCGAGGCCGAAGTGCTCGGCGCCTTCTCCTACGGGCTGAACGAAACGGTTCTCCACAGCGACGGCAGCTTGATGCCGCGGCGCGGCCGCGTCTGGGCGAGCTGGAACTATCTCGCGCGCTCCGGCCGCGCCGGCGCCGAACGGCGCAAACCCTGTGTCACCTACTGGATGAACCGCCTGCAGGGCATTGCAAGCGAGCATCCGCTGTTCGTGACACTGAGCCCGCTGCACGCCCCGGCGCAGGACAAGGTGATCTGGCGTGGCGTCTACCAGCATCCGCTTTTCAATGGCGCGACGCTTGCGGCCCAAAGACGGCTCTGGTCGCTGCAAGGCCAATCCAACACATGGTTCTGCGGTTCCTATTTCGGTTCCGGCTTCCATGAGGACGCCATCCAGGCCGGCCTCGCTGTCGGCGAAACGCTTGGCGGGGTCGACCGGCCATGGAACGTTCCGGGGCATTCGGACCGTATTTTCCGGAATTTGCAGCCTGTGTAGAGCATCAGGAAGATCGTTTCCCGGCCGGAGTACCGCAGCCTTCTCAGGATTCATTTCGGAAACAGCGCGCCGGCGACGCCTCAAGCGTCATCCCTGATACGCGCTTGCCATGCGCAGCCAGCGGATTTCCATGTCGCCGGCAAGGAGCGTGTGGCGTCTGCCGAGGAAGTCCTGGACATAGGGCTGGGACAGATGGGCGTGGAGGTGCGCGGCGCTCTCCCAGACCTCATAGAAGACGAAAAGCTCGGGATCGGCCCGGTCGCGGTGCACATGATACTCCAAGACGCCTTCTTCGCGGCGGGTGGGATCGACGAGGGCGAGGAGGCAGGCTTCCAGCTCGTCGGCCTTGCCGCTTTTGGCGCGGGCCTGGCCGGCAAGCGCGTAGGGGCCGGTTTCATCTGCATCCTGGGCGGGAAGACTGAAGACAGTTCTGGACATGGCACCTCCTTTTGGTACGATGGAAAGCGTACCTACCACCTGTATAGGTATGATGCAATACATACCTTTGTGGAGAGACATGGACAGCGAAGGTCATCCGGCGGAAGACGAAATTGCACTCGGGGACGTCTTGTCGGCGCTGGCGGATCCCCTGCGTCGGCGTGTCGTCATGGAGCTGGCGCAGGCCCCGCCGGGGACGGAGCGGACCTGCGCATCGTTCGGGCTGCCCGTCAGCAAGGCGACGCTGACGCACCATTTCCGCGTTCTTCGGGAGTCGGGGCTGATCCGGCAGGTCAATCGCGGAAACAGCCGGGCGGCGACATTGCGAAGCCAGGAGATCGACCGGCGCCTGCCCGGCCTCCTGGATCTGATCAGGGCCGAGGGCGCTGACCATCAGCGCAAGATATAGCCGGGCAGCCCGCCCGCGCCCCTGCCAAAGGCGACCGTTTGCGACGAAATTGAAAGCAGGATGGAAAGCCGTTTTGCCGGACTGACACGAGGATACGAAAGAGGCTCTCGAAAGCGCGCCGCCAGACTGGTGCGCTTCTTCGGCGGATTGGCTGGAGGTTTTGCGGATCGACCTCGGGGGCAGGTCAAACGCTGAAAGAAAACCGCTGATGCCGGACGGTATCGGGGAAAAAGTGGCTGCGCCCGTCTCCAATAAGGAAATAATCATTCCTCCCGATGAATTGACATAATACATGTATTTTATAGATTTTATAATATGAAGGTGCCGCACATTTGCCGGCAACTGTTTTCAGGAGGCCGTTTTCATGTCGCGTTTCAGCCTATCCCGTATGCTTCTTGCCCTTGCCGCTATCGCATCGTTCGGGCTTGCTGCTCCCGCGCAGGCCGAGGTCAAGGAAATCACCATCGATTTCGCCACCTACAATCCCGTCGGCCTGCTCCTGAAGGAGAAGGGCTGGCTTGAGGAAAGCCTGAAGGAGGACGGCGTTTCGGTGCGCTGGATACAGTCGCAGGGCTCCAACAAGGCCCTGGAATTCCTGAACGCGGGTTCGATCGACTTCGGCTCGACAGCGGGTGCCGCGGCCCTCGTCGGCAAGATCAACGGCAATCCGATCAAATCCGTCTATGTCTATTCGCGCCCCGAATGGACCGCTCTCGTGAAGCCGAAGGGCAGCCCGATCACCAAGGTCGAGGATCTGAAAGGCAAGCGCGTCGCCGTCACGCGCGGCACTGATCCGCATATCTTCCTCATCCGCGCGCTGGCCGATCACGGCCTGACCGACAAGGACGTCGAGTTCGTGCTGCTGCAGCATGCGGACGGCAAGGCCGCGCTGGTGCGTGGCGACGTGGATGCCTGGGCGGGCCTCGATCCGCTGACGGCGGCCGCCGAGGTCGAAGATGGCGCCGAACTGTTCTATCGCAAGCCCGAGCTGAATACCTGGGGCGTCCTCAATGTCCGCGAGGCCTTTGCCAGCGAGAATCCGCAACTCGTCGAGCGGGTGCTGGCCGCCTATGAGAGAGCCCGTAAACATGCGCTCGAAAACCCCGCCGAACTGACTGCAGCGCTCGTCAAGGTCGCAAAGCTGCCGGAAAACGTCATCGCCCGCCAGATCGAGCGTACCGACATCACCCACAGCGCGATTGGAGACGAGCAGAAGGCAACCATCCTCGAGGCCGGTCTTGCCCTGCAACGGGCGGGCGTGGTCGATGCCGGCGTGGACGTGAAGGCCGTGGTGGACGCGCTCATCGATCCAAGCTTCAAGCTGGCCACCAACTGAGGCGCATGATGACGGCCGTCGACACCGCAATGCCGGTCCTGCCCGCGAAGGCGCAAGCCCCCGCGGGCATCCCGGCGACCGGAGGCTGGCGATACAGGGTCGCGCTCGGCGCGGTCCTGCCCGTCGCCCTTGCCGCCGGCTGGGAGGTCGTCGTGCAGGCCGGATGGGCCGAGGGCCGCCTGCTGCCGCCGCCAAGCCGCATCGCTGCAATGCTCTGGTCGCTCAGCGAGGGCGGCGAGCTCCTGCTTCATATCGGCGCGACGCTGTGGCGCGTCGCCGTAGGCTTTCTCATCGGCGCCCTGACCGGCATCCTGATCGGGGCGGCGGCCGGATATTCGCGCCTGTTCCGCACCCTCGTCGATCCCAGCATCCAGGGGCTCCGGGCCATTCCGTCGCTTGCCTGGGTTCCGCTTTTCATCCTCTGGCTCGGTATTTTCGAGGAATCGAAAGTGGCCCTTATCGCCGTCGGCGTTTTCTTCCCGGTCTATCTCGGCGTTGCCGCTTCCGTGCTCGGCGTGGACCGCAAGATCGTCGAGGTCGGCCGGATCTTCCGGCTCAAGGGCTACAGGCTCGTCGGCCGTATCCTCATTCCGGCGATCCTTCCCAATGTCGTGCTCGCCTTGCGCACGGGCCTCGGCCTCGGGTGGATGTTCGTCGTCGCCGCCGAGATCATGGGCGCCTCGCAGGGGCTCGGTTATCTGCTTGTCGACGGTCAGCAACTGGGCAAGCCGGACCAGATCGTCGCCGCCATCCTCGTCTTCGCCGTCATCGGCAAGATCACGGATGCGCTGATCGTGGCCGCGAGCGCGCCTTTCCTGCGCTGGCAGGATTCCTACGAGGCGACGCACTGACATGCTGGAACTGCGGCACCTTTCCAAGACCTACGGCAACGGCACCGCCGCGCTGCAGGATTTCACCCTCACCGTGGACAGCGGCGAGGCTGTCGCCATCGTCGGCGGCTCGGGCTGCGGAAAGAGCACGCTTCTTCGCCTGATCGCCGGCCTCGAACAGCCGACCCTCGGCGAAGCCCGTGTCGACGGCGAGCGCATCTGTGAACCGCATCCCGCTGTCGGTCTCGTCTTCCAGGAGCCCCGGCTGCTGCCGTGGCTCAACGTCGGCGACAATGTCGCCTTCGGGATCGAGGGCGTGCCGGACGGCGAGCGCAAGAGCCGCATGGCCGCGGTGCTCGACAGCGTCGGACTCGGCGAACAGGCGGGAAAATGGCCGCGGGAAATGTCCGGCGGCATGGCCCAGCGCGTTGCGCTCGCGCGTGCGCTGGTCACGCGGCCGAGCGTGCTGCTGCTCGACGAACCCTTCTCGGCGCTGGACGCGCTCACGCGCGCGGGTCTCCAGGATCATCTGGTCGAGCTCTGGGAGAAAAGTCGTCCGACGCTGGTGCTGGTGACGCATGACATCGAGGAGGCGCTGGTCGTTGCCAATCGCGTCATCGTCCTGCGCCCGAAGCCGGGCCGCATCGACGCCGTCGTCGATGTCTGCCTGCCACGGCCTCGCAACCGCGATGCCGACGACTTCGAAGCCGTGAAACGCGAGCTTCGCGCCGCGCTCGACCGCTCGCTGCGCTATCCGCTTCGCGCCGATGCGGCGGAGTGACGATGGCCCGTAGCCATGAGGCGTGGAAGGGGGAACTCCCCGGAAGGGTCAGACGGCATCCACGCAAGCAAATTCACGGGCGATATGGCGGGCGGCTCTCCCGGTTTCCTCCCGGCTCCAGCCTGCCCGCTTCGAGTGCGTGAAAAGCTCTTCACAGGCATTGAGGCATCGGTCTTCGACAAGAGCGGCAAGGACACCCTCGCGGGCGATGCAAAGGATCGCCACCCAGGGTCGCAATGCCGCGACGCAGTCGGCCTCTCTTCCGGGATACTGGAGAGCTTCCCGCGGCGAAGCTATCGTACATTCTCCAAGCATCGTCTTCGATTCCTGACTGGCTGCGACTGGCCTGCGTCGGCGAACGAGCACCGAGGCCGCTACCGTGCCGCCCATTTCATGACGAACTCCGGGTAACGCGCGCCGACGATCGAGCCCGGTGCAAATGCCTGATCCAGTTCGCGAAGCTCCTCCGGTGTGAACGTCACATCCAGTGCGGCCACATTATCGGCGATACGACGCGGGCGACTGATTCCGACGAGAGGTATGATGTCGTCGCCACGTGACAGGACCCAGGCAAGCGCAAGCTGTGCCGGCGTAAAACCCTTGCGCGCGGCCATCGCTTCAAGAGCCGCTGCCGTCTTCATGTTGCGCGTGTAGTTTTCCCCCTGCATGCGGGGCGCCAGGAAATGCGCTCCCTCGGGCGGCGCCTCTTTCGGGAGCGTTCCGGCGAGCAGCCCTTCGGCAAGGATACGGTAGGGAACGATGGCGATGCCAAGTTCCCGCGCGACCGGCAGAATCTCCGATTCGATGAAACGGCAGGCCAGCGAATATTCGATTTCGAGCGCAGTGACCGGATGAACGCGATGGGCCCGCCGGAGCAGGTCGGCGCCGACCTCCGACACGCCGAGATAGCGTACCTTGCCCTCCTGGATCAGATCGGCGACCGCGCCGATCGTCTCCTCGTAGGGTACCTCGGGATCCGCCCGGCAGGGCTGGTAGAGGTCGATCACATCCACGCCGAGCCGCTTCAGCGAGTAGGAGGCGAAATTCTTCACGGAATTCGGGCGTCCGTCGAGACCGATGACGCGGCCGTTCGGAGCGACCTGCGCACCGAACTTGACGCTGAGAAATGCACTGTCACGCCTGTCGCGAATGGCCCGCCCGACGAGCATCTCGCTCTGGCCGCTTCCGTAGAAATCACCGGTGTCGAGAAACGAAAATCCCGCATCCATTGCGGCCTGGATCGTGCTGACGGCTTCCTGCTCGCCGGCGTCGCTTCCCATGCGGAAGCTCATGCAGCCCAGCCCGAGAGCCGAAACCGCCGGGCCTCCCTTGCCCAATTGCCTGGTGATCATGTTTATCATTGTTCAACTCCGCTTGCCGGGATGCACTGGATCGAGCCGGCGCTGGCTGCTTGTTTCAAATTACAAAATATGTAATATGTAACTAATTCGATTGTCAACCGGGAGATTTGCGCATGCCGAGGACGGGCTTGTCCGCCGATGAGTTGAAGGAAAAGGCCGTGGATGCCGCGCTGGCGCGCATGCGCCTCGTCGGCTTCGACAAGGTCCGGCTGATCGACGTCGCCAAGGAGATCCGCGTAAGCCATGCAGCGCTCTATTCTCATTTTGCCGACAAGGCGGCCCTGCTCGACGCCGTGATCGAACGATGGCTGTCGAGGGTCGAATGCGCGATGTCGGCTGTCGCGTCCTCCGACATCGATCCCGAGAGGCGGATCGAGGAATGGTTCGTCGGCCTCTACCAGATGAAGAGACAGGCGGCGCTGGACGATCCGGAGCCTCTTCATGCGTTCGACATCGCGTCGGCGCGTGAGAAGCCGTTTGTCGTCGCCCACCTGCGGACCTTGCTGGAACAGCTTGCCGGTCTCCTGGCGGGGGCGAAAATTGCCCGCGAGGGTTCGGATGCGTGCTTGAAGGCCGAAATGCTTTACGAGGCAACGGCGGCATTTCATCATCCGACGCTGATTGCCCAAACGGCCCGGGACAACCGGGAGACAAGGCTTCGCGAGATCGTCGCCCTTGTTCTTGGCGGCATGAAAGCTCTTCCGGTTGCGGGTCGAGACGCGGGACGGCGTGAATGAGCAATGCCTCAAGGATGCCATCTCGCGCGCCGTTCGATCATGTTCGCCAGCGTTACAGGACAGGCAGGACAACGGCTGCCTTCAGGCCCGGATTGTTTGGTGACAGAACGATATCCCCGCCGTGATGACGGGCTATCGCCCTTGCTATGGACAAGCCTAACCCCACTCCGCCGGTCTCCCGGTTTCGCGAGCTTTCGACCCTGTAAAACGGCGTGAACACCTGCTCGAGTTCGCTCGGCGGAATGCCCGGCCCCTCGTCTTCGATCAGTATTTCGATCGCGTTCGTACGTGTTTCGACCCTGACGGCGGCGCGGCCTGCATAGCGCAGTGCGTTCTCGATCAGATTGCGCACGGCCCGCTTGAGGTTGTCCGGGCGGCAGCGATAGCTGATCCTGTCGGTTTCCTGAAAGACGACATCGTGGCCAAGCTCGGCAAGATCGTCGCAGAGGCTGCCAAGGAGAGCCGCAAGGTCGACCGTTCGGGTTTTTTCCACGGTCGCCTCGCTCTTTGCAAAGGACAATGCCGCTTCCGTCATTGTCTGCATTTCGTCAACGGTCGCCAGTATCTTGCTCTGAAGATCGGGGTCGCTCACGAACTCGGCCTTCAGGCGCAATGTCGTGAGCGGCGTGCGCAAATCATGGCCGATCGCCGCCAGCATGCGCGTTCGGTCATCGACGAAGCGTCGGAGCCTTAGTTGCATTCGGTCGAAGGCCTCGTAAAGCTGACGGATATCGTCGGGCGCCCGGGGAGGGGATAGCTGTATCGCCTCGCCGCGCCCGAGCGCCTCGGCGGAAATCGTCAAGCGACGCAAGGGCCGCGCGATCCGACGGGCGACCAGGACGCCGATCAAACTGAGAACAACCGCCGTGATGCCGATCGAAAGCATCGACTGGCTGCTCCAGATATACGGCGGGGATGGCTTGTAATAAACGGCGTTTAGCCAGGAGTTGCCATTCAGCCTTTGTACGATGCCCATGCCTTCCTGGCTGGAAAAATGCAGAAACTGGGCATGGGGAATGGCTGGCTCTGCTGCGAATGGATGCCAACCGGTGATGTCGGGATCTCCCAACGAGGGCGCTGCCCCGCTGGAGACAGGTGCCGATCCATCAGCGGCCTGCGATCGGATGAGGTCGGAGGCAGATGCTCGGAGATAGGACTGCGCCGTTTCATACCAGGCATGGGGATCGGCGGAAGGGTCTCGATCCGAAAGCCAGAAGCGCGCATAGCCTGTGGAGCTTGCGATAAGGACATTGCGGCGCATGTCGGCGGGAACCGCTTCCAATACGCTTGAAAGCGCAGCCGTCCTGTTTACGAAGTCGCTTTCGACGGATTGCCTGATCGCGGCTTCGCGCTGCCTGGAGGAGACCAGGAAGGCGATGGTCTGGCCGACGAACAGCGCCGCCAGAATGAAGACGATGAACTGACCGGCGAGGCTCTTCTTCCACCACAACATCATTTGACGCTCACCTCGACGGAAAGACTGTAGCCGCCGCCCCAGTGCGTCTGAATGATCGTCGGGTTCTTCGGATCGGGTTCGATCTTCTTGCGCAGCCGGCTGACCTGGTTGTCGATGCTCCGGTCGAACGGATCGGCCGTTCGCCCGACCGTCAGGTCCAGCAGTTCATCGCGCGTCAGCACGGAATGCGGATGATCCAGGAAAACCTTCAACAGGCGGAACTCGGCCGTGCTGAGTGCAACGCCAAGGCCGTCCCTGGATTGCAGTTCCCGTCGACGGACATGAAGACGCCATCCGTGAAAATCGATGATCTGATCCTTGGACGCCTCCCGCGGAGGCGAAGCGCCGGATGTCCTGCGAAGCACCGCCCTGACCCGGGCCAGCAGTTCGCGCGGATTGAACGGTTTGACCAGATAGTCGTCAGCGCCCAGCTCCAGGCCGATGATACGGTCCGTGTCATCCGCCATCGCGGTCAAGAAGATGATCGGCAGGTCGTTGCTGCCACGGATCTGCCGACAGATCGAAAGGCCGTCCTCCCCAGGCATCATGATGTCCAGGACGAGGAGGTCTGCCGTGCCCCGTTCGAGAATCCTGCGGAGGGCGACGCCGCTTTCCGCGACGCTGACGCGAAAACCATGCCGGGAAAGATAGGCCGCCACGAGATCGCGAATCTCGCGGTGATCGTCGACGACGACAATGTGGGGCTCGCTTGTCATCCATCCTCTCGGACTTGGTGCAGCACGCTTCAACTATACCGTTGCGGGAGAGCCCGGCACCCCAAAAATTGTATTAAAGTGTCGCAGATTTGGTGCGCTGCAACCGAAGCCGCCGCCCGGTTACAATTTGATACAGTCTCCATCCTCCCTGGCACATCTCTGCGACAAAGAGCCGGTAGCCTTGCCTTATCCAAGCTTCGATCCGGCAGTTCCCGCTGCCCGGACATTTCAACGCGTTCCACAAACGACCTTGCCCAGAAGGATCCCCGATGATCGTGCGACACCTGTTTCTTCGTCTGCTCACTGGGGCAACGATGGCCATTGTGCTGTCGGGTTGCAGCGAGGGAGAGGCCGTCGAAGCGCGTCCCATCCTGCCGAAACCGGAGATCGGCGCACAGATGCTGCGCCCCCAGACCGTGACGCTCACGGCGGAGTTGCCCGGTCGCACGAGCGCCCACCTCGTCTCCGAGGTTCGTCCGCGTGTCGGCGGCATCGTCCGCAGCATGAATTTCGAGGAGGGCAGCGACGTCAAGGCGGGCGATATCCTCTACGAACTGGACTCTGCGCCGTTCGAGGCTGCTTACAGGAATGCCGAGGCTGCCCTTCAGCGCGCCGATGGCGCCATACCCGGCGCGCAGTCTCGGCTCGATCGCTACAGAAACCTGACGGCACGCAACGCCGTCAGCCAGCAGGATCTCGACAATGCGCAAACGGCCCTGCTGCAGGCTCAGGCGGATGTGGCCGCTGCGACGGCGGCTCTTGAGACCGCACGCATCAATCTCGAATACACGAAAATCCGCGCGCCCATCGACGGGCGCATCGACGCGTCCAGCGTTACGCCGGGTGCGCTGGTCACCGCCGATCAGGCGGCGCCCTTGGCCACGATCCGGCAACTGGACCTCATCAATGTCGACGTCGTTCAATCGAGCTCCAGCCTCTTGCGTCTGCGCAGGGAGATCGCGGCGGGCAGGATCAGGACGAATGGCGACTTCGTCAGCGTCGAGCTCCTGCTCGAGGACGGCAGTCGTTACCCCTATCCCGGCAAGCTGAAGTTTTCGGAATCCTCCGTATCCCCCACCACCGGCACGCTCACGATCCGGGCGATCTTTCCAAACAACGACGGACTGTTGATGCCGGGCATGTATGTCCGCGCCATTGTCGAAGAAGGGTTCCGGGAAAACAGTTTCCTGTTGCCGCAACGTGCCGTTTCAAGGAATCCCAGGGGCGAAGCCGTTGCGAAGTTCGTCGGCGCCGACAACAGGATCGAAGAACGGGTGCTGGTCGTCGAACGCAACCTGGGAAACAACTGGCTGGTCGATGAAGGGGTCGCGAATGGTGATCGCCTGGTGATTGACGGATTGCAGCGCGCGCAGAACGGCCAGGAAGTCGTGGTGACCGCAGTTCGGCTCGACGAGCAGACCGGGGAGGTGGTTGCTGCCAACGAGAGTGCGCAACGTCTATCGGATGACACGGGCATCACTCGTCTCTCGTCGGACGCGTCTCGCATCGCCACCCGCTAGGATCCTGAAATGTCGCGTTTCTTTATCGATCGTCCCATCTTCGCCTGGGTCATCGCCATCGTCGTGATGCTTGCGGGCGCCCTGTCGATCACCACGCTTTCTGTCTCGCAGTATCCGCAGATCGCGCCGACCACAGTGCGGATTACGGCAAATTATCCCGGCGCCGATGCCCAGACCGTCGAGAATTCCGTGACCAAGGTCATCGAGCAGGGCATGACCGGCATCGACAATCTCGACTACATCACATCCAGCTCGACATCGACCGGCCAGGCCTCGATTTCCTTGACCTTCACGAATGCGGCCAACCCCGACGTCGCGCAGATGCAGGTGCAGAACAATCTCCAGCTCGTCCAGTCACGGCTGCCGCAGGTCGTGCAGAACACCGGCATCACCGTGTCGAAGTCGACGTCCAGCTTCTTCATGATCGCGTCCTTCGTGTCGACGGATGGCAGGCAGTCGGCAAACGATCTCGCCGACTATATCGATGCTTCGCTCAACGACGCGCTGCGCCGCGTGCCGGGTGTCGGCGACACCCAGATCTTCGGCTCCCGCTATGCCATGCGCATCTGGATCGATCCCGACAAGCTGGCGAAGTATCAGTTGATCGCCAGCGACGTGACGGCTGCCTTGCAGGCGCAGAACACGCAGGTCTCGGCAGGTCAGCTCGGCGCCCTCCCGCAGAGCGCCGGCCAACAGCTCAACGCCACGGTGACGGCCGGCAGCCGGCTGCAGACGAAGGAGGAATTCGAGGCCATCATTCTCAAGAGCGAGGACGATGGAGCGCTCATCCAGTTGAAAGATGTCGCGACGGTCGAGCTTGGCGCGGAGAGCTATACCACGACGGGGGTCTACAACGGTCACCCCGCGGCGGGCATCGGTTTCAGCCTGGCGACCGGCGCAAACGCCATGGACACCGCGGATGCGGTCCGGGCGGAAATAGAGCGCCAGAAAGGCAGCCTGCCGGCCAATGTGGAGGTCGAGTATCCCTATGACACCACGCCCTTCGTGCGGCTTTCCATCGAGGGTGTCGTGCACACGCTGATCGAAGCCGTTGCGCTGGTCTTCGTCGTCATGTTCATCTTCCTCCAGAATTTCCGGGCGACCTTGATCCCGACGCTGGCCGTCCCCGTCGTTCTCCTGGGAACGCTCGGCGTGCTTGCCCTGTTCGGCTATTCCATCAACACGCTGACCATGTTCGGCATGGTGCTGGCGATCGGCCTTCTCGTGGACGACGCCATCGTCGTCGTCGAAAATGTCGAGCGCGTCATGGAGGAGGAGGGGCTGAGCCCGCGCGAGGCCACCATCCAGTCAATGCGGGAAATCAGCAGTGCGCTGGTCGGCATCACCACCGTTCTCTCCGCCGTCTTCATTCCCATGGCCTTCTTCTCGGGCTCGGTCGGCGTCATCTATCGCCAGTTTTCCGTCACGATCGTAACCGCGATGATCCTGTCCGTGCTCGTGGCGCTCATTTTGACGCCGGCGCTCTGTGCGACGATCCTGCGCAAGCCGAAGCACCACGCGCGCAAGATTTTTGTTTTCCGCTGGTTCAACCGCGGTTTCGAGTGGGCAGCACAGCTTTACAGGCGCAGCGTCGATGTTTTGATCCGGTGGACGGCCGTCTCGATGCTGGCGTTTTTCGGGCTGGTCGTTGCCACCGGCCTGCTGTTCAACACTCTGCCCACGGGCTTCCTGCCGGAAGAGGATCAGGGCCGTCTTCTCGCAACGATCCAGCTTCCTCCCGGTGCGACCGCCGACAGGACCGCCCGCGTGCTGGATAGCGTGATCGGGCACTTCCTGAACGAGGAGAAGGACTATGTCGACGGCGTGTTCGGCACCGTCGGCTTCAATTTCAGCGGCCAGGGCCAGAATGTCGCCGTCGCGTTCATCGCGCTCAAGGACTTCGATGCGCGCACGACACCGCAATCCTCGGCGCAGGCAATCGCCGCCCGCGCAATGGCCGCTTTCGGAAAAATCCGCGATGCCCGGGTCGTCGCGCTGGCGCCGCCGGCCATACCCGGCTTCGGCAGCTCCGCCGGCTTCGATTTCTTCATAACGGATACGGAAAACAGAGGGCACGAGGCGCTCATGGCCGCCCGCAACCAGTTTCTTGGCCTCGCGGCGCAGAGCGATCGACTGACCGGCACCCGGCCCAACGGCCAGGAAGACACGCCGCAATATTCCGTATCGATCGACCGTGCGCGCGCAAGTGCGCTCGGGCTCAGCCTGGGGGACATCGATTCGACCCTGTCGACTGCCTGGGGCGGCACCTATGTCAACGATTTCGTCGATCGCGGTCGCGTCAAGCGCGTCTATGTCCAGTCGAAAGCCGAATTCCGCATGCAGCCTGGCGATTTCGACCGCTGGTACATCCGCAACAACCGCGACGAAATGGTGCCTTTCTCGGCCTTCGCCACCGGAAAATGGACCTATGGTTCACCGCGGCTGGAGCGCTACAACGGCGTATCCGCCGTCCAGATCCAGGGCGCGGCCGCTGCCGGAAAAAGCTCGGGCCAGGCGATGACGGAAGTGGACCGGATGATGGAGCTGCTGCCGCGTGAATTCTCCCACGAATGGACGAGTCTTTCGGCACAGGAGCTGCTCGCGGGCAACCAGGCCATCCAGCTCTATGCCATCTCCGTGCTGGTCGTGTTCCTGGCGCTCGCTGCACTTTATGAAAGCTGGTCCATCCCGCTTTCGGTCATGCTCGCCGTCCCCGTCGGCATCTTCGGCGCATTGGCTGCCGCGACACTCTTCGGACAGGCGAACGACGTCTACTTCAAGGTCGGCCTGCTCACGACCATCGGTCTTGCCGCGAAGAATGCCATTCTGATCGTCGAGTTCGCCATCGCGCAGCAGGCGGCGGGCAAGACATTGATCGAGGCGACGCTCGATGCCGCGCGCCAGCGCCTGAGGCCGATCCTGATGACCTCCTTTGCTTTCATCCTCGGTGTTCTGCCGCTGGCAACGGCGAATGGGGCCGGCTCCGGCAGCCAGAATTCGATCGGCATCGGTGTGATGGGCGGCATGATCTCCGCCACTGTCCTCGGCATCCTGTTCATCCCCGTTCTGTTCTTCGCAACCCGGAGGATTTTCAAGGGACGATCCCGGCTCACGGTGGATGCGGGCCGCCCGAACCTCACGATGCCGGCCGAGTAGCCGCCTGGGCTTGCGACGCAAAAGGCCCGGAAAAATGCCAGGCAATCCAAGCGGGGTACAGTTACAATTTAATACAGTTTTTCCTGGGCTTGGCATAGCTCTGCGACAAGTGACGGTTAGCTTTGCCACAGAAGCAAGGTGCGTGACGAAGTCGTCACCGTCGAACTTCTATCGGAACGACACCGCACTATTCAGGTGCCGCGATTCTATGATCATCAACCTTTCTCATGACGAGGGCATTCTGAATGCTGGAAAAGACAGAAAGACTCGACCTTATTGCAGCCAGCCGGCGGCTGTTTCTTGCAGCGACCGTGGCGACCTCCATGCTTCTGCTGAACCACACGACGGTTGTGGCTCAGGAGCCGAAAGTTCTTGTGTATAGCGATCATGAGCCGCTCGGCGGCATGCGGACCCGCTTTCTCAAGGACGTTCTTTTCCCCGCCATCGAGAAGGAGTCGAACGGCCGTCTGAAAATCGATGACCATTGGAACGGAGAACTTGCCATTGCCTATGATGCGCGCGGTGCGGTCGCGGCGGGCGAGGTCGTGGACATATCCACCGTCGTGCCCGAATACTCGGCGAACGAAATGCCGCTGCACCAGATTTTCAAGGGCTTTCCCATGGGGCCGACCGGCGACGGACAGATCGAATTCTTCAAGCGCGTATATGCAGAGATTCCGGCATTCGCCGAGGAGATGACCGAGAACAACCTCGTCACCCTTTACTTCGGCACCGGCTACCCCGTCGCCTTCTACAGCACGAAGCCCCTCGGTTCATTGAATGAGGTCTCCGGCGGCAGGTGGCGAACCGCCAGCTTCTGGCATCAGGATTTCCTCACCAATGTGGGTGCCACTCCCGTCACGATGCACTGGGGCCCGGAAGTCCCCGCCGCATTGCAAGCCGGGACGATCGATGGGCTCATGGTGAACGTCGACAGCGGATACATGCTGAAAGTGCATGAGGTCGCGCCCAATATTCTGGCTTCCAAGGATCTATGGCTCGGGCACGTCTATCTTCTGGCGATGAACAAGACCACCTGGGACGGGCTGGCGCAGGACGACAGGGACGCCATCCGGCGGGCTGCGGAGTCGGCCTATACCACTCTCGGATCGGTGATGGACAACAGCTTTGACGCCCAGATCCAGGAGCTGCAGGATGCGGGCGCGACCGTTCGTGTTCTCGACAAGGCCGAAATCGAGCCGTGGGTGGCCGCCACAAGATATCAGGAAGCCCAGGACGCGTGGGTCCGGAGCCAGCAAAGCAAGGGGAACGAAAGCGTTGATCCTGCCCTGAAAGCAGTTCGATCCATTATGCGCGACATCATGGACTAAGGCGTGTGGGGATTCAGGATTCCCACAGAACGGAGATTGTGATTATGGGATGGCCGCCTCTCTTCGGAACAATCCGTTAGGGTCGTTACCTTTGGAAAGAGAGGGGCCGGACTGATGTCAATGTCTGTGCCTGGCAATGATCATGGCAAGCATCTATGCGGTCTTGGTCGGGCTTGATGAGACGGGCTCTGTGCCGTCGCCTTCGTCACGATGGTATCGTGGATTTTGTCGGCAAGATAGAACCTTGCATCGTGATGTAAAAGCCAGCGAGAACGACGACCACGATGCCGGGGTAATCGCAGAACCGGCATATTCTTCTGTCGCCCGGACCAGCGTGCCGACGGCGATCTCGGTGGGCGCCTTCGCCAGCGCGATGCCGCCCACCCGGCCGCGCGTCGTCTCGGTGAGGCCGAGATGGTGCAGGGTCTGCGCCACTTTCAGGAGGTGGTTGCGCGAAAGCCCGTAGGCCTCGGCCACGTCGTTCACCCGTGCACACGCCGTCCGGCCGCGGCGCCACGCAGATCGGCATGCGCAGGGCATGGTCCGTGTGAAGCGTCATCCGCATCGGGGCGCATATTGCGGGATGCGGCCGCCCGGAAGGCCCTCCCTGGCCGATCCGTCCCAAGTTTGTTCTGGCTCAACGACTGGTCGGCTTCGCCGCTCCAAAGCTGCCCGTAACGAACTGCGGGAATGTCCTGGAATGAAATGCCTCCGTCTTGTCCTTCTGCTCTGCGCCAGCCTGTGCCTTGCGGTCTCCGCCAGCGCGGCAACGGTGCTGCAGGATTATCTGCCCGCCGCGGTCGCCTCCGATCTCGTGCCCGGCGCGGACGGCTTCGGTTCCGTGCGCGACGATATCGCGGCCGCGCCCGTGCTGAAGGGCGGGGAGACCGTCGGCTGGGTCTTCGTCACCTCGGACTTCGTGGGAACGACCGGCTATTCCGGCAAGCCGATCCATACGATGGTGGCTGTCGGCCCGGATGCGAAGATCCTCGGCGTCCAGCTGGTCAAGCATTCCGAGCCCATCGTGCTCATCGGCATTCCCGAGGCGAAGGTGAAGGCGCTGGTCGCCGCCTATGCCGGGCTCGACCTCCTCGCCGAGGCGAAATCCGGCGGCACGGCGCATGAGGTGGACATCATCTCCGGCGCGACCGTGACGGTGATGGTGATCGACGATTCGATCGTCCGTTCGGGGCTGAAGGTCGCGCGGGCGCTCGGCCTCGGCGGACTGGCTCCGGAAGCGGAAAGCGCCGGCCCCCGTTTCGAGATCGACCCCGATGCCGCGTCGCCCGCCGATTGGGCCGAGGCCGAGGGCGACGGAACCCTGCGCCGGCTGTCGCTCGACGTCGCGCAGGTCAACGCCGCCTTCGCCGGGCATCCCGACGCGCGCGCCCGCCAGCGCGCGATCCCTGAGCCGCCGCAGACCACCTTCATCGACATGCAGGCGGCGCTGGTCTCCGTTCCCGCCATCGGCAAGGCGCTGCTCGGCCCGGCCGAAGACGCCAACCTCAAGGCCTGGCTGGGCGAGGGTGAGAACGCCGTCGCGGCGGTGGGGCGCGGGCTCTATTCCTTCAAGGGCTCGGGCTATGTGCGCGGCGGCATCTTCGACCGGATCGTGCTGATCCAGGACGACGTTTCCGTGCGCTTCCGCGACCGCGACCATCGCCGCCTCGGCGGCATTGCGCTCGCCGGTGCGCCCGAATTTTCCGAGATGGACCTGTTCCGCATTCCCGCCGGCCTCGGCTTCGATCCGGCGAAACCCTTCCGTATCCAGCTTCTGGCGCAGCGCGAGGTGGGGGCTATCGAGAAGGTCTTCCACACCTTCGACCTCGGCTACCGGCTCCCGCAGAAGTACCTCACCGCCATCGCCCCGCCGGCAAGGGAGGTCGCTGTCGTCTCTCCGCAGACCGAGGGCGCGGCGCAGGCGGACCTCTGGAAGCGCATCTGGCGCGACTCCAAGCTGAAGATCGCCGTCCTCGGCTCCATGCTGGTGGTGCTGACGGGCGTGTTCTTCTTCCAGACCTATGCGGTCAGGAACGCGAAGGGCTTCTACATCTTCCGCATCGCCTTCCTGACGGTGACGCTGGTCTTCCTCGGCTGGTACGCCAATGCGCAGCTCTCGGTCGTCAACCTGATGGCGCTGTTCGGCAGCCTCGTCAGCGGCTTTAGCTGGCAGGCGTTCCTGCTCGATCCCTTGACCTTCATCCTGTGGTTCGCCGTCGCCGCCGCGCTGCTGTTCTGGGGGCGGGGCGCCTATTGCGGCTGGCTCTGCCCCTTCGGCGCGCTGCAGGAGCTGACCAACCAGATCGCCCGCAAGCTGCGCATTCCGCAATGGACCCTGCCCTGGGGCCTGCACGAGCGGCTCTGGCCGATCAAGTACATGATCTTCCTCGGGCTCTTCGGCGTGTCGCTGATGAGCGTCGAGCAGGCCGAGCATCTCGCCGAGATCGAACCGTTCAAGACCGCGATCATCCTGAAGTTCATCCGCGCCTGGCCGTTCGTCGCCTATGCCGTCGCGCTTCTCGTCGCCGGGCTCTTCGTCGAGCGGTTCTACTGCCGCTATCTCTGCCCGCTCGGCGCGGCGCTCGCCATTCCCGCGCGCATGCGCATGTTCGACTGGCTCAAGCGCTACCACGAATGCGGAAACCCCTGCCAGACCTGCGCCAACCAGTGCCCGGTGCAGGCCATCCACAGGACCGGTGAGATCAACCCGAACGAGTGCATCAACTGCCTGCACTGTCAGGTGCTCTACCAGTCCGAAACCGTGTGCCCCGTCGTGATCAAGAAGATGAAATCCCGGGCCAGGCTCGCGGCAAGTCCCGGCGGCGCCCCGATCCACCAACCCGCAGCCAAAGTCCAACAAGCCAACGTCTAACCAAAGGAGTCGACCATGGAATCGAAGGAACACAAGGGACTGAGCCGCCGAGCGCTCTTCAGCGCCACGGCCGGAACGGCCGTTCTCGCCGGCACGATGGGCACGGTCGGGCTCGGTGCAGCGAGCCTCGCGACCCCGGCGCGCGCCGCCGAAGGCGACGGCTCCGTCGCGCCCGGCAAGCTCGACGACTATTACGGCTTCTGGTCCTCGGGCCAGACCGGCGAGATGCGCATCCTCGGCATCCCCTCGATGCGCGAACTGATGCGCGTGCCGGTGTTCAACCGCTGCTCGGCCACCGGCTGGGGCCAGACGAACGAGTCGATCCGCATCCACCAGCGCACGATGACGGAGAAGACGAAGAAGCAGCTCGCCGCCAACGGCAGGCAGATCCACGACAACGGCGACCTGCACCACGTCCACATGTCCTTTACCGACGGCAAGTACGACGGCCGCTACCTCTTCATGAACGACAAGGCCAATACGCGCGTCGCCCGCGTGCGCTGCGACGTGATGAAGACCGATGCCATCCTGGAGATCCCGAACGCCAAGGGCATCCACGGCATGCGTCCGCAGAAATGGCCGCGTTCGAACTACGTCTTCTGCAACGGCGAGGACGAGGCGCCGCTCGACAACGACGGTGCGACCATGACGGATGTCTCGACCTATGTGAACATCTTCACGGCGGTCGATGCGGACAAGTGGGACGTCGCCTGGCAGGTGCAGGTCTCGGGGAACCTCGACAATTGCGATGCCGACTATGAGGGCAAGTGGGCGTTCTCCACGTCCTACAACTCGGAAATGGGCATGACGCTGGAGGAGATGACCAAGTCCGAGATGGACCACGTCGTCGTCTTCAACATCGCCGAGATCGAGAAGGCCATCGCCGCCGGCCAGTACGAGGAGGTAAACGGCGTCAAGGTGCTGGACGGCCGCAAGGAAGCCAACTCCCTCTTCACCCGCTACATCCCCATCGCCAACAACCCGCACGGCTGCAACATGGCGCCGGACAAAAAGCACCTGTGCATCGGCGGCAAGCTCTCGCCCACCGTCACCGTGCTCGACGTGACGAAGTTCGACGCCCTCTTCCATGAGAACGCCGAGCCGCGCAGCGCCGTGGTGGCGGAGCCGGAACTCGGCCTCGGCCCGCTGCACACCGCCTTCGACGGGCGCGGCAACGCCTATACCTCGCTCTTCCTCGACAGCCAGGTGGTGAAGTGGAACATCGAGGACGCCATCCGCGCCTATGCCGGCGAGAAGGTCGATCCGATCAGGGACAAGCTCGACGTGCAGTACCAGCCCGGCCACCTGAAGACCGTGATGGGCGAGACGCTGGACGCGGCCAACGACTGGCTGGTGTGCCTGTGCAAGTTCTCCAAGGACCGCTTCCTGAATGTCGGCCCGCTGAAGCCGGAGAACGACCAGCTCATCGACATCTCCGGCGACAGGATGAAGCTGGTGCACGATGGCCCGAACTTCGCCGAGCCGCACGACGCCATCGCCGTCGCGCCCTCGATCATGGCGAACATCCGCTCCACCTGGGACCGCAACGATCCGATGTGGGCCGAAACGCGCAAGCAGGCGGAGGCCGACGGCGTCAACATCGACGAATGGACCGACGAGGTCATCCGCGACGGCAACAGGGTGCGCGTCTACATGACCTCGACCGCGCCGAACTTCAGCCAGGAAAGCTTCACGGTCAAGGAGGGCGACGAGGTCACGGTCATCGTCACCAATCTCGACGAGATCGACGATCTGACGCACGGCTTCACCATGGGCAACCATGGCGTGGCCATTGAGGTCGGGCCGCAGCAGACGAGTTCCGTCACCTTCGTCGCCGCCAATGCGGGCGTCTACTGGTATTATTGCCAGTGGTTCTGCCATGCCCTGCACATGGAAATGCGCGGCCGCATGTTCGTGGAACCGAAGGAGGCCTGACGATGCGCCTGCCCGTCCTCCTGATCGGCCTTCTTCTCGCCTCGCCGCTCGCAGCGGCGGAGCGCGCCGTCGCGCCGGGTACGGGCAGCCTCGCGGCGGCCATCGCCGGGGCGGCGCCCGGCGATGTGCTGACACTGACCGACGGGGCCTATGTCGGCCCCGTCACCATCGACCGGCCGCTCACCATTCTTGGCCCGCGCGGGGCCGTGATCGACGGGCAAGGGCAGGGCAGCGTCGTGACGATTGCCGCGCCCGACGTCACCCTCACCGGCTTCACCGTCACCGGCTCGGGCCGCGTGAACCAGGACCTCGACGCCGGGGTGAAGATCCTCCAGGGCGCCGATCGCGCGCGCATCGAAAAGCTGCTCGTCACCGGCAACATGCACGGCATCGACGTGCATGGCGGCCGTAACGCCGCCGTCATCGGCAACGAGATCGTCGGCACCAAAAGCCCGCGCATGAACGAGCGCGGCAACGGCATCTATGTCTGGAACAGCCCCGGCACGCTGCTGGAGGGCAATGTCATCCGCTACGGCCGCGACGGCATCTTCTCCAATGCCAGCGCTGACAGCATCTATCGCGGCAATGTGATGCGCGACCTGCGCTTCGCCGTGCATTTCATGTACACGCGCAACACCGAGGTCTCCGGCAATGTCTCCATCGGCAACCATCTCGGCTTCGCCATCATGTTCTCCGATCGGGCGAAGATCCTGAACAATCTCAGCCTCGGCGACCGCGAGCACGGGCTGATGCTGAACTATGCCAACAATGCCGACGTGACGGGCAATCTGGTGCGCGGCGGCACAAAGAAATGCCTCTTCATCTACAATGCCCACAAGAACCTCCTCTGGGACAACCGGTTCGAGGGCTGCGGCATCGGCATCCATTTCACCGCCGGCTCGGAGAAGAACGTGCTCACCGGCAATGCCTTCATCGCCAACCGCGAGCAGGTGAAATATGTCGGCACGCGCAACATGGAATGGAGCCATGAGGGCCGGGGCAATTTCTGGTCCGATCACCCGGCCTTCGACCTCAACGGCGACGGCCTTGCCGACAGCTTCTACCGGCCCAACGACCTGATGGACCAGATCCTCTGGTCGCAGCCGGCCGCGAGCCTCCTCATCGGCTCGCCCGCCGTGCAGCTCGTGCGCTGGAGCCAGCGGGACTTTCCCGCCACGCTGCCCGGAGGCGTGCGCGACAGCGCGCCGCTGATGCGCCCCCTCACCATATCCGTCCCGCCCGACATCCTCGGCTTCGAGGCCGAGGCCGCCAGCCGCTGGGCCGAAGGAAACCATGATGACAGCGACCCTGACAATCTCCCGGCTCACTAAGCGCTTCGGCGACGTGGAGGCGCTGAAGGCCGTTTCGCTGACGCTGGAGGCGGGAAAGCGCGCCGCCCTGCTCGGCCATAACGGTGCGGGCAAGTCGACGATGATGAAGATCGTCCTCGGCCTCATTCCCTACGACGGCGGCGAGGTCTCGGTCTGCGGCGCGCTGCCCGGCTCGCCGGCCGCGCGGGCGGAGGTGGCCTATCTGCCGGAAAACGTCGCCTTCCACCCGGCGCTGACCGGCGAGGAGCAGCTTCGCCACTATCTGGCGCTGCGCGGGGAGAACCCGCGCCAGGCCATGGAGCTTCTTTCGCGCGTCGGCCTCGCCCACGCCGCGCGGCGGCGCATCGGCACCTATTCCAAGGGCATGCGCCAGCGCGTCGGCCTTGCCCAGACGCTGATCGGCCGCCCGCGCCTCCTCGTGCTGGACGAGCCGACCTCCGGCCTCGACCCGGTGTCGCGGCGCGATTTCTACGACCTGCTCGACGGCCTTGCCGCCGAGGGAACCGCGATCCTCCTGTCCTCTCACGTGTTGACCGAGGTGGAGGCGCGCACCGACCGCATCCTCATCCTGTCCGGCGGGGACCTGGTGGCGGAAGGCACGCTGGCGGACCTGCGCGCCCGCGCCGCGCTGCCCGTCGCGTTTCTGGTCCGCCCGGCCGGCGGCCATGCGCCGTCGCTGTCGGCAGCCCTTCCCGAGGCGGTCGCCGGGCCGGATGGGCTCATCCGCCTTTCCTGCGTGCAGGCGGAGAAGCTGCCGCTCCTCGCCCGCATTTCGGCGCTCGGCGGCGCGGTCGCCGACCTCGACGTGATTCCGCCGAGCCTTGAGGACATCTACAGCCATTTCAGCCGGAGGGACGGGCAATGAGCCGCATCCTCGCCACCGCGACCTCGGAATTCCGCATCGCCTTCCGCAATCGCTGGGTCTCCATCGCCACCGGCATGATGGTGCTGTTCGCGCTGGTGCTCGCCGCCGCCGGCTCCGCTCCGACGGGCGATATCGGCGTCGACCGGCTCTCCGTGACGGTCGCCTCGCTCACCTCGCTCGCCGTCTACCTGGTGCCGCTGCTGGCGCTGCTGATGAGCTTTGACGCGGTGGCGGGCGAGGTGGAGCGCGGCACGCTGCCGCTGCTGCTGACCTATCCCGTCTCGCGCCTTCAGATCCTGCTCGGCAAGCTCGCCGCGCATCTGGCGATCCTCGCCCTCGCGGTGACGCTCGGCTATGGCACGGCGGCGCTGGTGGCCGTCTGGACCGATCCGGCGGCCATCGGGGGCTTCGGCTCGCTGTGGCGGCTGATCTGGTCCTCGGTGCTGCTGGGCGCGACCTTCCTCGGCGCGGGCTATGCGCTCTCCGCGCTGGCGCGGCGTCCGTCGGGGGCCGCGGGATTGGCCATCGCGCTCTGGCTGGTGGCCGTGGTGCTCTACGACCTGGCGCTCCTGGCGCTGATCGTCACGGACGGGGGCGGGGAGTTCACGACGCGGGCGCTGCCGGCGGCGCTGCTCGCCAATCCGGCCGACGCCTTCCGTGTCTTCAATCTCTCGGCGGCCGAGGCCGTCGCGGCGGCTGGCGGCATCGGCGGGGCGGCGGGCGCGATCCCGCTCTGGCAATCGGCCGCCTCGCTGCTTCTCTGGCCGCTTGCGGCAATCGCGCTCGCCGTCAGCGCCTTCCGGAAGGTGACGCCATGAGGAACCGTCTTCGCCCCGTGCTGCTCGTGGCAATGCTCGCGCTGCTCACCGCCTGCAAGGAAGAGGCGGTGCAGAGCACCGCGCCGCAGGACATGAACGCGCAAACCCTCGGCCACTATTGCCAGATGAATCTTCTGGAGCATCCCGGCCCCAAGGCGCAGGTCTTCCTGGAGGGCTATCCCGCGCCGCTGTTCTTCAGCCAGGTGCGCGACGCCATCGCCTATATGCGCGGGCCTGAGCAGGTCGCGCCGATCCTCGCCGTCTATGTCAACGACATGGGCCGGACGGGTGCGACATGGGAGCAGCCTGGCGCCGGCAACTGGATCCCCGTCGACAAGGCCTTCTACGTCGTCGGCTCCGCCCGCGCGGGCGGCATGGGCGCGCCGGAGACCGTACCCTTTTCCAGCCGGGAGCGCGCGGAGGCCTTCGCCGCAGCCGAGGGCGGGCGCTTGCTGGTCTTCGCCGAGATCAGCGATGACATGGTCCTGACGCCGGTGGAGACCGGCGCGGACGAAGGGGCCGACGACGCGGATTTCGATAGCCGTCTGCGCACCCTGCCCAACAAAGCCGGAGGCTGAGCCATGCCCGTTACCCGCCGACGCCTGATCATGATTTCCGCCGCGCTGGCCGTCCTACCCGCCGCCGCGCGCGCCGCGACGGGAACCGCCCGCCTGTGGACCGGGCAGGCGCTGGGGGCGCGCGCCTCGATCCGGCTCGACCATCCCGACGGCGCGGCCATCGCTGCCCGCGTCATGGGCGAAATCGACCGGCTGGAGAACATCCTCAGCCTCTATCGCCCGGAAAGCGCGCTGGCACGGCTGAACCGCGAGGGGCATCTCGCCCACCCGCCCTTCGAATTGCTGGAGTGCCTGTCGCTGGCCGGCGCCGTCCACCGGGCGAGCGGTGGCCGGTTCGATCCGACCGTGCAGCCACTCTGGGCGCTCTGGGCGGAAGCCGCCGCCGGTGGCGGCCGGCCCGATGCAAAGGCTGTCGAACGCGTGCGCGCCAAGGCCGACTGGACCAAGGTAGAACTCGATGCGGCAATGATCACCCTGAAGCCTGGCATGGCGCTGACCTTGAACGGGATCGGCCAGGGTTATGTTGGCGACCGGGTCGCCGCGCTGCTGGAGGCCGAGGGATTGACCGATATCCTCATCGATACCGGCGAGTTGCGTGCGCTTGGCGGCAGGCCGGACGGCGGCGAATGGCCGGTGCGACTGGAGACTGGGGAGCGACTTGCGCTGCGCCAGCGTGCGCTTGCCACGTCCGCCCCCCTCGGCACGACCTTCGACCAAGCAGGACATGACGGGCATATCCTCGATCCCGCAACCGGAATGCCGGTGCGGGCGAGCTGGAAATCGGTCTCGATCTCGGCGCCCTCGGCGGCGATATCCGATGCGCTGGCAACAGCCGCCTGCCTGATGCCGGATCGCGAGGCGATCCTTGCCATGACCGGTCATTTCGCAGGCGCACGCCTTGAGGCCGCCGCATAGGGCACATTCCGGCCACCGGGATGGTGAAGGCTCTCGCAAGCCCGCGGTATTTTCCGGCGAGCATGTCAGCGGCCGGGACCTCGGCGGCGGCACTTTGATGGCGATGCTTCTCGTTGGGCTTGTCCTGATTGCGATCGGTTATGCAGGCGTGATGATTTTCGTTCAGGAGGCAGCGCTCACAGGGTGTTGTCTCTTGGATGCCGCCTCGGTTTCGGCGTCATTTGGCGGCGGCGAGGCTTGGCTTTTCGAAGCGTGAAGCACCTCGTTTTCGAGATGCAGCACGAGATTATCGGTGAGTTTCCGCAGACCCGTATAGTGCGCGGTCCATGAGCTGCAAGCACCTTCGGACAGCGCCATGCCATGGCGGCAGCGTACTCGATGTCCTGAAGAAGCGGGCAGTGTCCTCGTGTTCGTCGCGCATCTGGGCGATCGCCTTATATGCAAGCATTGATGCGGCCCGCGCCTTTTTCCCTGTTGAATGCGGAGCGGCCCGGCGGGTACGGCAGTATGCCGTGTTAAATCCTTCCTAAATTTATCCACATTTGCGTTGGCGCAAAGAGCGGTTCTCTCGCGAGCGATAACCATTCGCAACGGCGGTTCACCGCGCGGCAGGGCGTCCCTCCCGCGAGCATCGATGCCGCGTTTCGGGATTTGCGTGGGAGATTTCGCTATGGATAAAAAGGGATTGGCCGTGGCTGCGGCTTTGGGCTCGCTGCTTCTGATGCCTGTGGTCGGCATTGCGGCGGATGGCGGGGAAAGCCGAGGCCTTGCGAATGTCAAGCAATTCACGCTCGACCATAGCCGCAGGCTGGTTGCGCAAGCGGAACGGCTGGAGGCCGGCCTTGCCGACTACCATGGCGTGATCGTCGCGCATGGCGGAGACTATGCGGCGGCCTGGGCCGCCGATGGCGCCCGGCTCGCCCAACAGATCGATGCCATTCGCGCCCTGTGGCTGGAGGCGTCCAACCAGTACGAGACGATCGAGGGAATCGTTGCCGGCATTCCCGAGACCGCCAAGTACGACCTCATTCTGGATGCGGGCAATCCGGGCACGGAAACCGAGGACGTCGCGGAATACGACCTGCCCCTGCCGGATGGCACCGTGCTGAAGCGGCCGGGGAACCTATTCCACGGCATCACCGAGCCACTATTGTGGGGCATGGACGAAAACGGCGTCAAGCTGCCGGTGGACCTCAACGGCGACGGCAAGGTGACGCGCGGGGAGATGCTTTTCGACGCCAATCTCGGTTTCGGCGCGGCGCAAGCGCTGACCCATTGGGCCAAAGCCCTCGACGCCGACATGAATGCCTGGAAGCCGAACCGCGAGGATGCCTTCACCTCCGTGGTCGTGATGACGCCGACTGTCGGCGACTATTTCGGTGAATGGAAGGAATCCCAGTTCATTTCCGGCGAGATCGGCGCGTTTGTCGCCCAAAGCCGTCTGTCGGACGTTCAGGCCATCATGAGCGGGTGCCGCAAGATGTATTCCGAAGCGCTCTCGCCGGTGGTGTCGGCGAGTGATGTGGACCTCGACAGCCGCATCAAGGCCGGTTTCGAGGAGCTGCTGGCACTCGTGGAGGACACCCATGCTCGTGAGACGGCCGGCGCGAAGTTCGGCGCCGAGGAGGCCGACGCATTGGGCAACGAGGCGCAGGACATCGCCGACCGGATTGTCGCCATGGTGCTCCAAGCTGCGGCCAAGGCCAAGGTGCAGATCCGCGGTTGAACGAAGGCCACGGGACAAAAGGCCGGCAGGATCTGTCGGCCGGAGGACCGGACGCGATGAAAAACCTGGAAACCCTTCCCACGCCTGCCTGCCGGCGTTTCATGCTGGAATATGGCCCGAAGCGTCCCGGCATCCGGCGGGCCTTGGCGCTGTCGCTCCTGTTCGTAGCCCTTGTCTGCACGGGTCTGTATCTCGAATTCCTTGCCGGACGAAACTGGAATGCGGGAGAGGCGGTCCTTCTTGTGCATCTCGCCCTCGGGCTGATCTTCACGGCGCTCTTCCTGTCCTGGATCGGCGGGCATGTGCTACGAGGTCTGCCGAGGAGCCAACGGCCTGCCTTCAGCGTCCTCAGTTGGCTTCTCCTGGCAAAATTCGTTCTCGTCGTCGTGACGGGTTTGATGATGACGCTGCCGACGGTCGTCTATCTTGCCGGTGGGCTCTGGTTTTGGAGCTTTGAGGCGACACATGTCCTGACCTTCCTGCACCTCTGGGCTTCGCTTGCGGCCGCCGCCGGCTTTCTTGTCCACCTTGGCATGAGGCATTGGGTGCTCAGGGTGGACCGGCAGAAGCGGTGTTTGTCATGAAGTACCAGCTCAAGGCGCACTTGCCTCCGATGGCACTCGGCGCCTTCCTGGCTCTGGTTTTCATCTTCTGTGCGGGTGTTCTGGCGCCGGTCGCGCCGGAACCCGGCGTGGATCTGGCGGATGTGCCGTTTTACCGGCTGCCCTTTGGCCTGGATGCGGCAGGCCGCGAGCGGCCGTTCTGGCCGTCGAGGCTCCAGACGGAGAACGGCAGGTTCGCGGACCCTGCGTCGATTCCGTCGGCGGCAAAATGCGCAACATGTCACCGGCAGGAGTTCGACGAATGGGCGCCGTCGCTCCACGCCATTGCCGGCCGCGATACGATCTACGAGCGTGCGGTGGAGGCCAACGAAGGATTACACCGGGATGGCATCGAGAAGGCCCGCTTCTGCGAGGGATGCCATGCTCCCGGCGAAGTGCTGTCGGGCAGGACGAACCGGTTCAAGTCCGTCATGCCTTCGGACGCAGCCACGGAAGGCGTTACCTGTATCATGTGCCATACGGCCGTCCATGCGGACCCGCAGGAAGGCAACGGCGCATTGACGCTGGCGTTGAATACCGGCGTCGACGGGCTCTCCGATCCCATGATCCTTGTCGCGCCGCGGGATCATGCCCGCGCCTTCGGAGCGGCAAAGACGAACGCGCTGATCGCCAGTTCGGACTTCTGCGGCGGCTGCCATACCGAAACCTACGATCCCTCGATGTCCAGAGCCCGCAGCCGGCAGCATGTTCAGACGACGTTCGCCGAATGGCGCGGCAGCTGGTATGCCCGTAACGACGTCAACTGCCAGGATTGCCACATGGCGCCCGACCCCGCCGCCTATGTCCGGCAGATCCGGGCCGGCGATCTCGCCAAGCCGGAGCGCTATGCGCACAACTTCGTCGGCTCGAACTACCTGATGTTCGACACGAGCCTCGGCTCCAACCTTACCTTCCTGCGCGGCGGCATCCTGCCGGGCCTCACCGATGCCCGAAACACCGCGCTGATCGCGAGGCAGGGCGAGGCGACCCGGGCGCTTCTGCGCTCGGCCGCCGGGCTTGCATTGCGCGACGCGGCCGCTGCCGACGGCATGCTCCGGTTCGGCGTGGCCGTGCAGAACCTCGGCGCCGGCCACAATCTGCCGACCGGCGTGATCGACCAGAAATACATGTGGCTGGAAGTCGTCGTCCGCGATGCGTCGGGCACGGAAATCTACCATTCGGGCGCGTTCGACGCCGAGCGCGGCGAGACCGATCCGAATGCCGTGATCTGGCGCGAGGACTTCATCGATTCCGATGGCAGGCGCATCCCGGACCACCTGACCTTCATTACGGCCGCCATCACGCATGTCCGCCCAGGCGTTCCACCGAAGGGGGAGGATGTCGTCGCCTACGAAGTGCCGCTTCCGCCCCGCGCCACGGGACCGTTCACGCTTGAAGCCCGGCTCTGGTATCGCGTCGCCACCCAGGAATTCGCCTACAACACGTTGAAGACGGACCTGATCATTCCTCCCTTCGAACTTGCGGCAGGGCATTTCACCCTGCCCGTCGGGAAAGAGGCCAATCCATGATCGCCCATGCCGTCCGTGTTCTCCTTTTCGCACTGGCCGTCTTCCTTTCCCTCCTGGGACCGGCGGCGGGAGCGGACGTGCCCTGGCAGGATGCCGAAGCACTGCGTGTGGAAAGCGCGCAGATCCAGCGGCGCCTGTTCCGGGCGCCGGAGGCGGCCTTGCTGGAGGATGTCGCGGCGCGGCTGGAAGAGGTCCGCCGGCTCTGGTCCACCCGGCTCCGACCTGCCTATGAAAAGGTGGCGCCATCCCGGGCGCGGTCTATAGACGAGGCGATCGGCGGGTTCGCCGAGGCGGTCGGGCACTGGGATCCGGCGGCCGCGGCGTCGGCGCGCGCCCGGATCTGGACCGGACTGATAGACGGCGCCTTCAGCGCGGCCCTCATGCGCCTCGACGAGGGACTGGTGGCGGAAGCGGCCGGCTGGCTCAACATTCGCGAATATGCCCGGGCCTCCCGCGACACGGCCGCCAGCATCGCCATGCGCGAAGCGCTCGCCGGACGCATGGAGCCGGAGCAGGCGCGGGGCGTGATCGAAACGGAACTGCTCGGCGTCTATGCCGGCGAACTGCGCAAAGCCGTCGCCGAGGCGCGCGGCCACCGGGCCGCCGGCTACGGGGTCCAGCTCGCCGGCGTGCTCGCCCAGGCAAGCGGCTTGCACAGGCTCCTGTCTGAGAACCTTGCGGCGCGTCTCGGGACGCAAGAGGCAACGCGGATCGCGGAAGCTTTCGCGCGCCTGAACGATCCGGGCCTTTCGCAGGGGCAGGAGCTGGAAGCGTTGCTCGTCCACATCGAAAAGCTGCTCGCCACCTACGCACCGGCCAGCCTTTCCCCCGAGGAACGAGACCGTCGGGTCCGCCTGTTCATCCGGTTCATGGCGCTTGTGCCAGTCGAATACGAGAAAGCCGTGAGGGACGGAGAAGTAGTCATCCCCTTCGAGTATTTCGAAGCCGGGCTCTTTCGTGACCGCGCGGAGATGCTGTTCGGGGACCTTGGATATGATCTTGCCGCCCGCGCGCCGCAGTCGTTCGACAGGCTGTCGGCCATCCTTGAGGACATCCAGACGCTGATCAGGCAAAAAGGCGATGGCACCAGCGTCAGAAGCCTCTCGGAGGAAGCCGAGGCACACATCGCCGTTGTCTATGGGGCCGATCTGTCGAAGGGCAGTTACGGGGCAGCCCTATCTCTGCTGCCGGATATTCTTGACGAAGTTCTGCTGGCCGGCGAGGCTGGCGACTGGGAAGAGGCGGAGCTCAAGCGGCTGGAAGCTTATGCGCTTTTTGATCCCGATATCGAACAGCGTCTGATGCCGCGGGCGCCGGCCCTGGCACTCAGGATGGAGGCGGATTTCTGGGAGGGCAGTGCAGAACATCCTGGCTTGGGACGTATCATGGCCGCCCGCGGCCCCGAGGGAACTCTGAAGCTGGCCGTGAACCGCATGAAGGCGGCCACGCAAGAGGCCGCAGGCATTCTCGATACCAAACTTTCGGGCTTGGGGGCTTTCCTGCAATCGCTGGCCATCCTCCTGCGGGAGGGGTTGGAGGCCGTCCTCGTTCTTGCCTGCATGATCGGCGCGCTGAAGGCGAGCGGTGTCAATGGCTGGCGCCGGCCGGTGACGGGCGGCGTGGCGGCCGCGGTGGGCGGATCCTTCGCACTCTGGTTTGCCGTCGGCCGCCTGTTCGCTCTGAGCACGCTTCAGCGAGAACTGCTGGAGGGGCTTTCGGCACTGGCGGCAGCCGCAGTGCTTCTCTATGTGACCCATTGGATATTCAGAAAGTCCTATGTCGGCGACTGGATCGCGGAAATCCGCCGCAAGGCGGTGGCTGCGACCAGGGGGAAGGGCGAGGATTCCAGCGGTAAACTTGGATGGTTCACTCTATTCTCGCTGTCGTTTCTCGTCGTCTTCCGCGAGGGCTTTGAAACGGTTCTATTTTATGAGGCGCTGCTGATCGACGCACCGGCGGCGCCTGTCCTTGCGGGATTGGTCGTCGGCGGCATCCTGGCCGCCACGACCGGCTATGTGATGCTCGGCCTTGAAGCGACGCTGCCCCTTGCGACATTCTTCCGGCTGACCGGGGGGATGCTCGCCGTTCTGTCCGTCGTGCTTGTCGGTAGCGGCATTCGGGGGCTGCAAACCGCGGCCCTGGTTTCTGCGACGCCGGTGGCATGGTTCCCGGATCGTGCCTGGCTGCAGATCTATTTCGGCCTCTATCCCGTCCGTGAGGCGCTGGTTGCCCAGTTGATCGTGGCGGGGTTCGTCGTGGTTCCGCTGCTCGGTTTCATTCGAAACCGCGGTTCACGCGAAGCGTGAATGCCGGAAGGGATATCTCCTTCCGCTTGGTTATGTTCCGTAATGGGCGATACGCCTCAAAAGATCTATTTTTCAACTGTTCTCAGAGCTTATCGAGCGAATTGTGAAGGACAGACAGGTCAGCAAATGCGCGGCTCAGCGCGCATTTGCCTTGCGCATGGAACGTCTCGTGAATGACCTCAGCGTCACGACATGATGAGACCGCCGTCGACATTGATCGTCTGGCCGGTGATGTAGGCCGCATCGGCAGAGGCGAGGAAGGCGACGAGAGCGGCAACTTCTGCCGGGGTGCCGGCGCGGCCCATGGGAATGCCTTCGACCCACTCGGCCATCAGTTCGCCCGGGCCGTATTCGCCGAGCATCTGGCCCCAGACGCGGTCGTTGTAATCCCACATCTCGGTATGGATGATGCCGGGGCAGATGGCGTTGGCGGTGATGCCCTCGCGGGCGAGTTCCTTGGCAAGGCTCTGTGTCAGGCCGACCACGCCGAATTTCGACGCGGCATAGTGCGGGGTATAGATGAAGCCCTGACGGGCCTGGCCGGAGGCGGTGTTGACGAGGCGGCCCTTGGTGCCGCTGGCGCGGAAGCGGCGGATCGCCTCCTGGCAGCACAGGAAGACGCCCTTGGTGTTGACGTCGAGGTTGAGGTCCCATTCGCGCTCGGTGAGGTTCTCGACCTTGGCGATGGTGATGACGCCGGCGTTCTGCACGGAGACGGACAGGGTGCCGAGCTTCGCTTCGGCCTCGCCATAGGCTTCCTGCACGGCCTTGGCGTCGGTCACGTCCAGCGCGAGACCGAGCACCTCGGCGCCGGTTTCCTCTGCCAGCGTCGCGGCTGCCTTGACCGTATCCTTCTCGATTGCGGCGATGGCGACCTTCGCGCCTTCTTCGGCGAAGCGCTTGGCGATGCCGCGCCCGATGCCCTTGTTGCCCCCGGTGACGAAAACCGTCTGGCCTGCAAAACGTCTCATGGTCTCTTCTCCATAATGCGCAGCAGACCGGCGGCTGAAATCAGGCCGTCAGCCGCGCTGCTGTGAATTTGTCGGTGACGAGCACATCGATGACGCCCAGTTTCAGGGCGCCGGCGATGGCCTGGGTTTTCGATTCTCCGCCCGCGAGCGCCATGACACGGTTCGTCCGGCGCAGGTCTTCCAGCGAGATGCCGATCACGCGCTCGTTGAGCGGCGTTTCCACCGGCTTGCCGTCCTTGTCGAAGAAGCGGTAGGAAATCTCGCCGACCGCGCCGGCCTCGTGCAGCATCGCCATTTCCTGGCGGGAAAAGGTGTTGCCGGAGCGGGCGAGCAGTTCGGACGGCTCGACGGCGCCGATGCCGATGATGGCGAGGCTGAGGCGGCCGAAGAGGTCCATCGTCTCGCGCACCACCGGGTCGGCCAGCATGACGAGCTTCGCCTCGCGCGAGGAGGTGATGCCCTGCACGAGCAGCAGCCGCGGCTCGCCGCCGGTGAGCCTTGCGAGGCGCGCGGTGAGCTGCGTGGCATGGGTCTGCACCGAGGCGTCGCCCATCCCGCCGAGGATCTGCGCGATGTATTTGGCCTTGGCGTTCTTCAGCGGATGGATGTTGTCCACCATGCGCAGGATCGTCTGGCTCCAGCTGGAGACGCCGATGATCTCGTCCTGCTGGAGGGTGACTTCGAGGAAATGGGCTGCGGCCTCGCCGATGCGGGCCATGATGGCGCCGTCGCGGTCTTCCGAACAGTCGATGACGATGGCTTCGGTGAGGCCATAGCGTTCGCGCAGTGCGTTTTCGAGGTCCGCGAAGGTGCCGGCGGGCGGGATGACCGTGGTGCGCACGATGTCTTCCTGCTCGGCCCGCTTCAGCATGCGCGAAACGGTGGCCTGCGACATGTGCATGGTCTCGGCGATCTCCGCCTGCCGCTTGCCCTCGATATGGTACATCTGGGCAATGCGGGCGATCAGTCGCAGCTCGTTCAATCGTCCCATGCAGTCCTCCATTGGTGAATTTTTATTCACTCATAGTTGAAGGACCCGGAACGGTCGAGCGGTAGATTGCGTCCTGCCAGACCGCAAGGCGTTGCGCGGTATCGGCGGCGCGCGGGACGATGGGATTGCCGGCGCGCGGCAGGGCGGCGATGGCGGCAAGATCGGGCCAAACACCCAGCGAAAGGCCGGCGAGATAGGCGGCGCCAAGCGCCGAAGCCTCCGGCGCATCGCATTGCGTGATGACGTGGTTCAGCGTGTCGGCGACGCATTGCATCAGGAAGGTGTTCCGGCTCGGCCCGCCATCGGCATAGAGGCGGCCAAGCGGCGTCGGCGATTGCGCGGACATGGCCTTGAAGACGTCATGGACCTGGAAGGCCATGGAATCCGTCACCGCGCGGGCCATCTGGGCGCGGGTGGTGGTGAAGGTGATGCCGGAAAACAGCGCCCGCGCATCCGCCTGCCAGTAGGGCGCGCCGAGGCCGACGAAGGCCGGCACAAAACCCGGTCCGCCGGGCTGGGCGGTGGCGGCGAGATCGGTGAGGGCCTGCACATCCGGCAGACCGAGCATCTCGGCCATCCAGGGCAGGGCGGCGGCCGAGACGAGGATGTTGCCCTCGAAGGCATAGGTCGGCGTACCGCCGATCGACCAGGCGATGGTGGTGGTGATGCCCTGTTCGGGCGCGATGAAGCGGGGCAGCGTCGTCATGATCGACGAGCCGGTGCCGAAGGTCACCTTGCCGTCACCGGGATTGAAGGCGCCGTGGCCGAAGAGTGCGGCATGGCTGTCGCCGATGGCGGAGGCGATCGGGATGCCGTCCCGGAGGCTCGGCACGTTCTTCGTAATGCCGAAATTAGACGCGCTGTCGCGCACCTCGGGCAGGGCGGATTTCGACACGCCGAATAGGGCGCAGAGTTCGTCGCTCCAGACTTGCTGATTTAGATCGTAAAGCTGGCTGCGCGCGGCATTGGCGGCGTCGCAGGCATGCACTGCGCCATCCGTGAAACAATGGATCAGCCAGGCGTCGATGGTGCCGAGCCGGACCGTTTTTCCTGCGGGCACGCGGTCGAGCAGCCACTTCATCTTGGGGCCTGGGAACATCGGATCGATGGGAAGGCCGGTGAGCGCCTGCACACGCGGCGCATGGCCGGCCGCGATCAGCTCGGCGCAGGCCGGCGCGCTGCGGCGGCACTGCCAGCTCACCACCGGACCAAGCGGTTCGCCGCTCGCGGCATCCCAAACCGTGACCGATTCGCGCTGGTTGGAGATCGCGATACCGAGGATGTCGACTTCAGGGCCGGCTTGCAGGCAGGCGGCGATTGCTTCCTGAACCGATTGCCAGATGCGAACCGGGCTCTGCTCCACCCAGCCGGGCTGCGGGTGCTCGATGCCGACCGAAGAGGCGCCGCGCGACAGAATTTCGCCGGCCGTGGAGACAAGCACGGCCTTGGAATTCGTGGTGCCCTGGTCGATGGCGAGGATGGCGGTCGTCATGGCGGCTCCGGCAGGCAGAAATGGGGGGCGCGGCGAAAGGGAGGCCTTGCCGCGCCCGGCACGTCATCTAATCCGGCGCGATCACGCGCGGGAAGACTTCCGTGCAATCAAAGCGACGGCCGCCTCGGCGATTGCCGCCGGCGACATGCCGAATTCATCGAGCAGGAACTCGGCCGAACCGGTGGGGGCGAAGATGCCGGGCACGCCGAGGATCTTCATCGGCACGGGCGCTTCCGCAACCACATATTCGGCGATCGCCGAGCCGAGGCCGCCGATGGTGGAATGTTCCTCCGCCGTCAGGATGGCGCCGGTTTCGCGCGCGGCAGCCACCACGGCCTCGACGTCGATCGGCCGGACCGTCGCCATGTTCAGCACGCGGGCCTTGATGCCTTGCTCGGCCAGAAGCTCGGCCGCCTTCAAGATGCGGTGGGTCACGGTGCCGTTGGCGATGAGGGTAATGGCATCACCATCGCGCAGCAGGTTGGCCTTGCCCAGCTCGAACTTATGGCCCGCCGGCAGCAGGTCCGGAACGCCGACGCGCGAGAGGCGCAGGAACACCGGACCGTCATAATGCGCGGCCCATTCCACGGCAGCGGCCGTCTCGATCGAATCGCAGGGAGCGACGACCGGCAGGTTCGGCAGCACGCGGGTCCAGGCAAAATCCTCGATGGAATGGTGCGTCGGGCCGAGTTCGCCATAAGCCATGCCGGAGGAAATGCCGATCAGCTTCACATTGGCGTTGGAATAGGCGATGTCGGCCTTGATCTGCTCCAGCGAGCGGCCGGTCAGGAAGCAGGCGGCGCCGCAGACGAAGGGCAGCAGCCCGCCATTGGCAAGGCCGGCGCCGACGCCCACCATGTTCTGCTCGGCGATGCCGACATTGACCAGCCGTTCCGGCCAGCGGGACTTGAAGCCGCCGAGCTTCGAGGAGCCGACGGAATCGTTGCAGACGGCCACGATCTTCGGATTGTCCGCCCCGAGGCGTTCCAGCGTGGCGACGAAGGCGTCGCGGCAATCGTGCAGCTTGGGAGAGGTCATCACGTCTTTCATCACAGCGTCTCCGAAAGCTCAGCCACGGCAATCTTGTATTGTTCGGCGTTCGGCACCTTGTGGTGCCAGTCCACCGTGTCCTGCATGAAGGAGATGCCGTGGCCCTTGTTGGTGTGGGCGACGATGCAGTGCGGGCGGCTGCCGCGCTTTTCCAGCGCCGGCACGATCTCGTCCATCACATTGCCGTTGATCTCGGTGACATCCCAGCCGAAGGCTTCGAGCTTGGCCGGGAAGGGGGCGAGGTTGTTGGTGTCCTTCAGCGACGCGCCCTGCTGGAAGCGGTTGTGGTCGATGATCAGCGTCAGGTTGTCGAGGCCGAACTGCGCGGCGGCCGCGATGGCCTCCCAGTTCGAGCCCTCCTGCATTTCGCCGTCGCCGGTCATGACATAGGTGCGGTAGGCGGCCCCCGTCAGCTTGGCGGCCTTCGCCATGCCGACCGCGACCGGCAGGCCATGGCCGAGCGGGCCGGTATTGGTCTCGACGCCCGGCACCTTGTTGCAGTTCGGATGGCCGTTGAGGCGCGAATGCGGCTTCAGGAAGGTCGCGACCTCTTCTTCCGGAATGAAGCCGCGCTTGGCGAGCGTCACGTAGAGCGCCAGTGCCACATGGCCCTTCGACAGCACGAAACGGTCACGGTCCGGGTTTTTCGGCTGGTCGGGCCAGATGCGCAGCACGCGGAAATAGAGCGCGGTCAGGATGTCGATGGCCGACATCTCCCCGCCAATGTGTCCGGCGCCGGCTTCGAAAACCGCTTGCAGATCGCGAAGGCGGATCTGGCGAGCGATGCGGTCGAGATCGTTCGGCTGCATGAAACCCCCATAGTGAATAAATATACAGTTGCCTATATACTTGCACGGGGATCCGGCAAGTCAAGCGGAAATCGCGGATGGTGGTGCAAAAATTAGCTGGCTGCATCGTATTGACAGGACCCGGATCGATCATATACGAATTTACACACGGTAATGAATATTTATGCGCGCCGCCAATCCAGGGTGGCTGGCTGACCGGGAGGAGCGTTCATGCTGGTTGCAGCGAAGGAAAAACAGGGCATCGTGGGCGGGCTGTTACCATCCCTGCGCGGGGCCACCGGGCCGCTGATCGGCCTGATCGTGCTGTGCCTCTTCCTCACGTTTGCGACGGACAAGTTCCTGTCGATCCGCAACTTCCTCAACGTGCTCGACCAGATCACGGTGCTGGGCGTCATGGCGGTCGGCATGACGTTGGTCATCCTGATCGGCGGCATCGATCTTGCGGTGGGTTCTGTCATGGCGCTGGCGATGATGGTGCTCGGCTATCTCCACGTCGTTGCCGGCGTGCCGATGGGGCTTGCCATTCCGCTCGCTTTGCTCGTCGCCTCGCTCAACGGGCTCGTCGCGGGGCTATTGATCACGCGTTTCAACGTGCCGGCCTTCATCGCGACGCTCGCGATGATGTCGATTGCGCGCGGCCTTGCGAACATGATCACCGACGGCCAGCAGATCATCGGCTTTCCGGCCTGGTTCAACATGATGGCGATCGTGCGTTTCGGCGGCTTCCTGACGCTGACGGTCGCCGTGATGATCGTGGTCTTCATCATCGGCCTGCTCTACCAGCGCTACCGCCACGGCGGGCGCGTGCTCTATGCCATCGGCGGCAATGCGGAAGTGGCGCGGCTTGCAGGCATCAATGTCCAGCGCGCGACCGTGCTCGTCTATGTCGTGTGCAGCTTCCTCGCCGGACTTGCCGGCATGGTGCTCGCCGCGCGCCTCGACTCGGTCCAGCCGTCCTCGGGCGTTTCCTACGAGCTCGACGCCATCGCGGCGGTCGTCATCGGCGGCACGTCGCTGTCGGGCGGCACGGGCGGCATCGGCGGCACCATCATCGGCGTTCTCATTATCGGCGTGCTGCGCAACGGCCTCAACCTGCTCAGCGTCTCGCCCTTCATGCAGCAGGTCATCATCGGCGCCGTCATCGTGCTGGCCGTGACCGCCGAAACCTATCGCAAGCGGAAATAACGATTTTCACCCCGCGGCCACGCGGCGGGGTGCGGAAAACGGTCGGCAATGGTGCGGACCGGCAAAAGGGAAGGTGGTCTCCGGCAAACGGAAACCACCGGGAAACTCGGAGGAGAAACCATGAAACTGTCCAAACTGCTGATGGCGGCAACCGCGGCTGCGGTCCTTGCCTCTCCCGCGGCCGCCGCGGAGGTCAAGACGATCGGCCTTGCCGTCCCGAACCTCCAGGCCGACTTCTTCAACCAGATCAAGCTCGGCGTTGAAAAATACGCCAAGGAGAAGGGTCTTACGGTCATCGTCGTCGACGCGAAGAACGACACCGCCACGCAGGTCAGCCAGGTGCAGGACCTGATGACCCAGGGCATCGACGCCTTCATCTACATCCCGGCCGGTGCCGCCGCTGCCGCCGTGCCGACCCGCCTTGCCCGCGAAGCCGGCATTCCGGTGATCAACGTCGACCGCGTTCCCGATGGTGCACCGGGCGATACCTTCATCGCCGGCGAGAGCGTCGAATCCGCCTATGCCGTCTGCAAGCACATCATCGAGAAGGCCGGCGGCTCGGGCAAGATGGCGATTATTCACGGCCAGAAGGGCACGACGCCGGAAGTCGATCGCTTCACCGGCTGCAAGCGCGCCATCGACGAGGCCACGGGCGTCGAACTGGTCGACCAGCAGTGGAGCAACATGTGGTCGGCCGACGAGGGCTTCACGATCGCGCAGAACATGCTGCAGGCAAATCCGGATATCACGATCATCTTCGGCCAGGCGGACGGTCTCGCCATGGGTGCGGCCAAGGCGGTCGATGTTGCCAATCTCTCGGACAAAGTGATCATCGGCGGTTATGACGGCGACGTCTCGGCGCTGGAATACCTCGCCAAATGCAACGGCCCGTTCATCGCCACCGCGACGCAGAGCACGCAGAAGATGGGCGTTCTCGCCGTCGAATCCGCGCTGGCCGTGGCCGCCGGCCAGAAGGTCGAGGAGCGCCAGACGCCGAATGCCGTTCTGACGACCTGCGAGAACGCGCCGGAATTCGTCAAGAGCCATCCGTAATCCGGACACGAAAGGCAGCAGCGCCATGACGACACGCTCTCCCATCCTGTCGCTCCGTGGGATCCAGAAATCCTATGGTCCGGTCAAGGTTCTCCATGGTGTCGACCTCGACATCCATCCGGGAGAGGTCGTGGCGCTGCTCGGCGAAAACGGTGCCGGAAAATCGACTTTGTCGAACATCATTTCCGGCACCGTGCAGCCCTCCGCGGGCGAGATGACCTGGCTCGGCAAGCCCTATGCCCCCGCCAATCCGCGCGCGGCGATGGACGAGGGCGTGGGCATGATCCACCAGGAACTGAAGCTGCTGCCGAAGCTTTCCATCGCGGAAAACGTCTTCGTCGGCCGCTATCCCATGAAGGCCGGCCGCATCGACCGCAGGGCGATGGAAGAGCGGGCGAGGAGCGGCCTCAAGCGGCTCGGCCTCGACATTTCGCCCGATCGCCTCGTCGAGGGCCTTTCCACCGGAAAACAGCAGCTTATCGAGATCGCCAAGGCGTTGACGCTCAACGCGCGCCTGCTCATCCTCGACGAGCCGACCGCAGCACTCGGCGGCGAGGAGACGCAACTCCTCTTCCAGCAGATCGAACGGCTGAAGGCTGACGGCGTCGGCATCGTCTACATTTCGCACCGGCTGGAGGAAATCCGCCAGATCGCCGACCGCATCGTCGTCATGCGCGATGGCGCCAAGGTGCAGGAATTCGACAGCGGCAACGTGCCGGTCCGCACCATCGTCGAGGCGATGGTCGGGCGCTCGCTGGAGCGCATGTTCCCAACGCTGCCTGCACCGACGGAGGAGGTGACGCTGGAAGTGCGGAACCTTTCTTCGCCGTCGAGAGCCTTCCGCGATATTAGTTTTTCCGTTCGCAAGGGCGAGGTCTTCGGCATTGCCGGCCTGATGGGTGCCGGCCGCACGGAACTGGTGCGCGCCATGACCGGTGCCGACCCCATTTCCGGCGGCGAGGTGTTGCTGCGCGGCAAGGCCGTCACGCCGCGCTCGCCGATCGACGCGATCCGCAACGGCATCGTGCTCGTGCCGGAGGACCGCAAGCTCCAGGGCGTCGTGCTCGAACATTCGATCGCGGAAAATATCGGCTATGCCAATCTCGGCGAGATTTCCCGCAACGGCTGGCTTTCCTCGCGCCGCATCCGCGAGTTCGCCGAGGACTATATCAAGCGCTTCGGCGTCAAGGGCCGGGGCGGGCAGAATGCGGGCGAGCTCTCCGGCGGTAACCAGCAGAAGGTGGTGCTCGCCAAGTGGCTGGCGCGCAAGCCGCAGGTGGTGGTGCTGGATGAACCGACGCGCGGCATCGATGTCGGCGCCCGCTCGTCGATCTACGACCTCATCATGGACCTCGCCCGCGCGGGCGTCGCGGTCATCGTGGTCAGTTCCGACCTTGAAGAAGTGCTCGGCGTCTCCAGCCGCATCATGGTCATGGCGCAGGGCAAACAGGCCGGTATCCTGGACCGCGCGGAGGCAAACGACGTCTCGGTCATGGAACTGGCGACGATCTGAACAGGAAAAGCATCATGACTGACATCTCCCTCAACGCGCCGAAATTGTTCGATCTTTCCGGAAATGTCGCCTTCGTGACGGGAGCCGGCAGCGGCATCGGCCAGCGCATTGCCATGGGCCTTGCCCAGTGCGGCGCGGATGTCGCGCTGCTCGACCGCCGCAGCGATGATGGCCTCGCGACGACGGCCGATTTCATCGCGAAGGCCGGGCGCCGCAGCATCCGGATCGCGGCCGACGTTACCAGCGGCGCGGCGCTGAACGATGCGGTCGCCCGCACGGAGACGGAGCTCGGTTCGCTCACGCTCGCCGTCAACGCGGCCGGCATCGCCAATGCCAATCCGGCGGAGGAGATGGAGGAAGACCAGTTCCAGACGATGATGGACATCAACCTGAAGGGTGTTTTCCTCTCCTGCCAGGCGGAAGCCCGCGCCATGCTGAAGAGCGGCCGCGGCTCCATCGTCAATATCGCCTCCATGTCCGGCGTCATCGTCAACCGCGGCCTCAGCCAGTGCCATTACAACGCCTCCAAGGCGGGCGTCATCCACATGACCAAGTCGATGGCGATGGAGTGGGTGGCGCGCGGCATTCGCGTGAACACGATCAGCCCGGGCTACACTGCGACGCCGATGAACACCCGCCCTGAAATGGTGCACCAGACGAGGCTGTTCGAGGAACAGACCCCGATGCAGCGCATGGCGAGCGTGGACGAGATGGTCGGTCCTGCCGTTTTCCTGCTCTCCGATGCTGCAAGCTTCGTGACCGGCGTCGACCTTCTCGTCGATGGTGGCTTCTGCTGCTGGTAGGATTGCAGAGCCGGCGGCAAGCCGGCCTCCTGCATTTTGCTGCAGGAATTTCTTGTTCGCCCAAGGGATGAAACCGCCGGCAGCGGCAACCCTTGAAAGGCATTGCGATGTCGGCCCTTCGAAATCGATGCCGAGCGCCGCTCGACGGGATTTCGCGACGCTTGATCTCGCGCATTCCGTCAACAGCGAAGGCTTCGCGCCACCGGGCGATTCTTTTCGTTTGACGGCATGACATGGAACATATAGTGAACAAATATGAAGAAATCGTTGCAGCAACGCTTGGCCGTCCTTTCGGATGCCGCCAAATATGATGCCTCGTGCGCTTCGAGCGGAACGGTCAAACGTGATTCTGTTGGCACCGGCGGTTTGGGCTCGACGGAAGGGGCGGGGATTTGCCATGCCTATGCGCCGGACGGGCGATGCATTTCGCTGCTCAAGATCCTGCTCACCAATTTCTGCATCTTCGACTGCGCCTATTGCATCAACCGCTCGTCCAGCAATGTGGAGCGCGCCCGCTTCACACCGGAGGAAGTGGTGTGGCTGACGCTCGAATTCTATCGGCGCAACTATATCGAGGGGCTGTTCCTGTCCTCCGGCATCATCCGCTCGCCGGATCACACGATGGGCGAGATGGTGCGGGTGGCGCGGGACCTGCGCACCGTTCATGGTTTTCGCGGGTACATCCACCTGAAGTCCATTCCCGATGCCGCGCCCGGACTGATCGAGGAGGCGGGGCTGTATGCCGATCGGCTCTCGCTCAATATCGAGCTGCCGACGGATGCCGGCATTGGCCGCTTCGCGCCGGAAAAGCGGCCGGAGGGCATTCGCCGCGCGATGGGGGAATTGCGCCGGAAGATCGAGGCGGCCGATGATCCGACCTTGCAGACCAAGCGGCGCAAGCGTTTCGTGCCCGGCGGCCAGAGCACACAAATGATCGTCGGCGCCGATGGTGCAGACGACGCCACCATCCTGAAGACCAGTGCCCGGCTCTATAGTGGCTACGGGCTGAAGCGCGTCTACTATTCGGCCTTCAGCCCGATTCCCGATGCCTCCCGCGCGCTGCCGCTCATCAAGCCACCGCTGGTGCGCGAGCATCGGCTCTACCAGGCGGACTGGCTCTATCGGTTCTACGGTTTCGGCGTGGAGGAGATCACCGGGGCGACCGGCGGCATGCTGGATCTCGACATGGATCCCAAGCTCGCCTGGGCGCTTGCCAACCGCCAGGATTTTCCAGTCGACGTCAACCGCGCGGAGCGCGAGCGGCTGCTGCGGGTGCCGGGCCTCGGTACGAAGACGGTTGCGTCCATCCTTTCCAGCCGCCGCTTCCGGCGTCTCAGGCTCGATGATCTGGCAAGGCTCGGCGTTTCGCTGCGCAAGGTGCGCGCCTTTATCGAGGCGGAGGGCTGGGTGCCGCGGCGGCTTGCCGATCGCGCCGACCTGAAAGTGCTTTTCGCGCCGAAGCCGGAACAGCTCTCGTTGCTCTGATGCAGACGATTCCGCTTTTCGGCCGAGGCGATTTTGCCGAGTGGCGCGATGCGGCGCGGGCCTTGGCCGCGGCCGGCATTTCGCCTCGCGAGGCGGATTGGCGCATCCGTGGCCTGGACGATGAACTGTTTGCCGCCAATGCGCTGCCGGATTTGCCGAAGCCCGACAAGCGCGCGCAGCCACTCACCGTGCCGTCCGCCTTCCTGCCCTTGGCCGAGGCGGTCGTCTGCCACACGGAGCCCGGCCGTTTCCATCTGCTCTACAGGCTGCTGTGGCGTCTGCAGTCCGATCGCCGCCTGCTGGAACTGGACGCGGACAAGGATGTCGCATGGGCGCGGCTGCTTGCCAGGAACGTCAATCGCGACAGCCACAAGATGACGGCCTTCGTGCGCTTCAAGGAGATTGCCGGCGACACGAACGGCCGGCGGCGCTTCTTTGCCTGGTTCGAGCCGTCCCATTTCGTCGTCGCCCGCACGGCGCCCTTCTTCCGCCGGCGCTTTGCCGACATGGACTGGATCATCGCGACGCCGAACGGCACGGCAAGCTGGGATGGTGAAAGCCTGCTCTTCGACCCCCGGCCGGGTGAAAACCCTGGCCATGGCGACCCGACGGACGATCTCTGGCGGACCTATTATGCGAGCATCTTCAATCCGGCCCGCCTCAAGCTGAAAGCCATGCAGGCGGAAATGCCGAAGAAATACTGGCGCAACCTGCCGGAGGCGGACCTCATTCCCGGCATGATCGCCAATGCCGAAGCCAATGTGCGGGCCATGGCCGAGCAGGCCGCGAAGGATCCGCCGCTGTTTCACTATCGTCTTCAGGAAACGGCGCAGGCCATGCCCCGGATCGAGCCCGTCGGAGCCGGGACGATCGAGGCCTTGCGGGAGGAGGCGCGCGGCTGCACGCGCTGCCCGCTGCATTGCATGGCAACGCAAACCGTTTTCGGCGAGGGGCCGCAAAGTGCCCCTCTGATGATGGTCGGCGAGCAGCCGGGCGATCAGGAGGACCTCGCCGGCCGCCCCTTCGTCGGCCCGGCGGGAAAGGTCTTCGATGCGGTGTTGAAGGAAGCGGGGCTTGCCCGCGATGCTGTCTACCTCACCAATGCGGTCAAGCATTTCAAATATGAGCCACGCGGCAAGCGGCGCATTCATGAGAAGCCAAACAAGGGGGAGATCGACCATTGCCGCTGGTGGCTGGCAAAGGAGGTTGAGCTTATCAAGCCGCGTCTCATCGTTTCGCTGGGCGCCACCGCGCTCCATGCGCTGAGCGGGGAGGGCAAGCCGCTTGGCCAGATGCGCGGCAAGACGATCACCATGCAGGGCAACATCGTGCTCTACCCGACCATCCACCCATCCTACCTGCTCCGGCTGCCGGACGAGGCCGAACGCCGGCGCCAACACGCTCTCTTCGTCGACGATATACGGCGTGTTCGGGAGTTGGTGGAGAGCCTTGAGGCCCTGCGGTGAGGTGGCGATGCGCCACTTGCGTCAAAGCAGGATCGTTCCGTTCTCCTCGCCATCCCAGTATTGCACGCGCTTGCCCTGGACCCTGATCAGCACGAGACCGGGCGTGTCAGCACCTTGCGTGAACCAGCGGTCGAGGTCGGGCACCCAGTGCTCCTCGAACTGCGCCTTGTCACGGACCAGGCTCGCTTCGCCTTCGATCGATATGAACATGCCGGGTTTTCCAAGCAGGCTCGGCGGTTCCGTGAAGGACAGCGTGACCTTTGCATCGCGGCCGATATCGGCGACCTTGTTGGTATCGGCGTAGGAAAAGAACCAGGAGTCGCCGTCGTACTCGACATCGCCGTTGTTGCTCATCGGGCGGTTGGTGATCGCGCCCGATCCTCCGTGCGTTGACATCATGCAGAAATCAATCTTCTTCAGTTTTCGGGCGATATCGGCAAGCAGGGTCTCGGACATGGTGCGCACCTTCGCAAAAGAGGGGTGAGACGGTCCGGACAGGTTGGGCGCTCGACTGCCGTTTCGTTGGCCATGGTGAGAAACCGGAAAAACCACCATGTCCGCCATCCCTGTCGCGTCCGGTTGACACGGCCCGCGCTCGCAAAGGGAATGGGGAAAGGCGGCGGAAGGTTCCAGATCGAAGGGCCGCAATCCCGTCCCTATTAGCGCTGCATACTTACATCACTGAACTTCAGGTCGAACCTCGCGAGATATTTGGACAGGCGGTCGGCGTCGTTGCTGCTTTTCTTTTCCAGGCGCGAGCTTGCGAACAGGGCCCGGCCGGCCGCGCTGGCGCTGACATGCTTGCGGCAGGTCTGGAGGACGGCGGCGAGCTGCACGGCATCGAACCGGTCCAGCTGCGCCGCGGCCTCCTCGCCCAGATGCTCGACAAGGATGTCGTCGGATGTCTCGCGCTGCGACGCGCCTTGCCAGGCCGTCTTGAGCCGCCGGATCTCGTCGTCGACGACCTCGATGGTGATGCGGCTCTGCGGGGCGAGCGTGGCCATGCGGGTGACGGATGCGGAGAGGTCGCGGAAGTTCGCGCTCCAGACGGCTTCGGGGCCGGTGGCGAAGGCGAGGTAGCGTTCGCGCGCCTCCTTGTTGAAGGTCACGTTCTGGCCCTCGCGCTCCAGGAAGCGGCGCAGCTCGAAATCGAGGTTGGGCTCGATATCCTCCCTGCGCTCGCGAAGGGCGGGCAGCCGGAACGTCCAGAGGTTCAGGCGGGCAAAAAGATCCTCGCGGAACCTTCCGAGGCGCACGGCTTCGGCGAGGTCGCGGTTGGTGCCGGCGAGAAGCTGGAAATCGGCGGAGACCTCGGTGTCGGCGCCCACGGGGAGGAAGCGTTTCTCCTCGATGGCGCGCAGGCACATGGCCTGTTCGTCGAGGCCGAGTTCGCCGATCTCGTCCAGGAAGAGCACGCCCTTGTCCGCGGAGCGCAGGAGGCCCGCGCGCTCGCCGGCGGCCCCCGTGAAGGCGCCCCTGACATGGCCGAACAGGGCGGACATCGCCTGGTCGCCCCGCAATGTCGCGCAGTTGACCTCCACGAAGGGGCCGCTGACCTTGCGCTGCGCCTTCTTGAGCTCGTAGATGCGCCTGGCGAGCTGGGATTTGCCGGCGCCGGTCGGTCCGGTCAGGAGGACCGGCGCCGCCGAGCGGATCACCACGCGCTCGATCTCGTCGATCATCCGGTTGAAGGCGGTGTTGCGCGTGGAGATCCCCGATTTCAGGAAGGAGGCGGCCTCCTCGCGCTCGGAGGCGAAGCGCTTGGCGATCTCGTCGTAGCGGGAGAGGTCGAGGTCGATGATCCGGTGCGTGCCGGCAAAATCCTGGCCCGGATCGCGGTCGCGCGGCGGCGAGAGCTGCAGCAGCCGGCCGGGGATGATGCGGGCTTCGGTCAGCAGGAACCAGCAGATCTGCGCGACATGCGTTCCGGTGGTGATGTTGACGAGATAATCCTCGGTATCGGGGTCGAACGGGTAGCTGCGCGCAAAGTCCCGAAGGTTCGTGTAGACCTCGGAAAAATCCCAGGGGTCGCGGAAATTGATGACATTGCTGCGCACCTCCGTGGCCGGTGACACGGTCTCGATGTCGGCGATGATCCGCGTGGCGAGGGCGCTCGCGTGGTTGTCATGGATGAGTTCCAGCCGGTCGATGAACAGGCCGGCTTGCTGGCAGAGCCCGACATTGGGTCGCCAGCGGCTCCAGCGATTGTCCCATTTCCCCATGTCGAGGGTGGTTCCCAGGATGCTGATGGCGACACGCCGCTTCATGTCTTATCCAATTTTATAAGGGTGGATATTTTTGGATAGGATAATGGGAGCATAGAAATTTGGCAATTTTGGTCGACGTCTGGAAGAGAATAATTTTTAGATATTGATTACAGTCGGTTAGAAGAAAAATTCCACTTCTGAGAGGTGGTTTCGTCAAACTGGCACGCCGCTTGAAATGTATCTGGCACGAACCAAACAAGAGGTGCCGTCATGGTCAACAAGGCGATCTTCAAAACCTATCTCGGAAAGCTGCTTGCGGGCACGGACACGAAAAACCACGAAGCCGCGCCGGCCTACAGGCTGACGCCGCGCGAGGCGCTGGCGCAGTATGCCGTGACCGGCACGTTCAACGGTACGTTCTACGCCGACGGTGCCGAGCAGCTGGAGGCGGTGAAGGCGCTGGCCCTCGAGGTCGAGCCGGAATTCCTTGCCAAGGTCGCCATCCACGCGGCCGGGAAGGGGCACATGAAGGACATGCCGGTCACCCTGCTGGCCATGCTGTCCAGCCTTGAGAGCGACGCCTTCGCCCGCGCCTTCCCGCGTGTGGTCAGGAGCGGCAAGATGCTGCGCGGCTTCGTCCAGGTGATGCGCTCCGGCGCGACGGGACGCAAGTCGCTCGGCACGCGGCCGAAGAAGGCCGTGCAGGCATGGCTGGAACGGGCAAGCACCGGGCAGATCCTGCGCGCGATGGTCGGCAACGACCCGTCGCTGGCCGATGTCATCCGCATGGTGCATCCGAAGCCGGCATCGGAAGAGCGCAGGGCGCTCTATGCCTGGGCGATCGGCAAGCCGCACGACGTTGCGGCGCTGCCGGACCTCGTCAAGGCGCTGGAAGCCTTCCGGCGCGACCAGACGCGGCCGGTGCCGGACGTGCCGTTCCAGATGCTGACCTCGCTGCCGCTGACGCGCGAGCACTGGGTCGAGATCGCCCGCAAGGGCGGCTGGCAGATGGTGCGGCAGAACCTCAACACCTTCGCACGCAACGGCGTGTTCGAGGTCGAGGGTTTTGCCGAGGCGCTGGCTGCGCGGCTGGCTGATCCGGACGAGGTCCGCAAGGCCAGGGTCTTCCCCTATCAGTTGATGATGGCGTGGAAGATGGTCGACGGCCAGGTTCCGGATGTCGTGCGCGATGCCTTGCAGGACGCGATGGATATCGCGATCGCCAACGTGCCGTCGTTCGGTGGCAACGTGGTGCTGTGCCCCGACGTTTCCGGATCCATGGCATCGCCCGTGACCGGATACCGCAAGGGGGCGACGTCGGCGGTTCGCTGCATCGATGTCGCCGGCCTGATGACGGCGGCCTTCCTGCAGCGCAACCCGAAGGCGCGGGTGCTGCCGTTCGAGACCGGCGTGGTGAACGTCGCGCTCAACCGGCGGGATTCGGTGATGACCAATGCCGGCAAGCTGGCGGCCATCGGCGGCGGGGGAACGAACTGCTCCGCGCCGCTGCGCAAGCTGGCGGACGAGAAGGCCAGGGTCGATCTCGTCGTGTTCATCTCGGACAATGAATCCTGGGTGGATGCACGCAAGGCCGGTCAGCCGACGGGCGTAATGACGGAATGGGCACGGATCAAGCGGGTCAACCCGGCTGCAAAGCTGGTCTGCCTCGATCTCCAGCCCTACGCCACCACGCAGGCGCCGACCCGGAACGACGTGCTCAACATCGGCGGCTTCTCGGATGCCGTCTATGGGGCCATCACCGCTTTCGCCGCCGACAGCAAGGGCGCCGACGGCTGGGTGAGGGCAATCGAGGCGATCGAGCTCTGACATGAAGCAATACCCCCGTGCCGCCCGTGAAACGGCACGGGGACCGTGACGAATGCCGGATGAAACTACAGGCTGTTAACCTCCAGGTCGCGGGTTCGAATCCCGCCGGGTCCCCCAACCATGGACCCGTAGCTCAGCGGATAGAGCGGGTCGTTTCACCACACCTCGTCGTCACGGACGAACGACATGGGCAAGAAGGCTATTGCCCATGGAAGACTTGCAGCGGCGAATGCCGGACGGAACTACAGCCACCACCGTTGGATGGTCTGGCAGGTTCGACTCCTCCTGGGCATACGCTCTCTGGCACGAGCGGGGCCATCCGGTTTCGTTCACCCTCGTCGCCGCTGCAACGGCTTGCATAGGGAATGCCCGGCGAATGCCGGTGGGACTACAGGTAAGAGCGGCTCGCCGGATATCCGGCGCGCAGGTCGGATGTTCGATCCATCCCGCATGTTCGTCAGGATGTGCGTAGCTCAGAAACCGTCCCGCCAAGGTTCGTCGCCGGGATGACAAGAGGCCCCGGGCGAATGCTGCGGAGGACTACATGGGCCGCATCGCGCCATGCAGATGGAATGCGTGCGGAAACGTCTTCCGCCCGAATTTGTCGCCCGGGGACAGGAAACTCGAAGGATAGAAGGACTGCAGAAGCAGAAGAAACGATGAAACAGGTAGTGAGCGGGCAGGATCTGATCGATGCGGGCATGGCCCAGGGCAAGTGGTTCCGCGATGCGCTGGACGCCGCCAACACGGTCTTGAGCGAAGGCGGTTCGATGGAGGGCGCGCTGGAGGCGGCACGCGCCTTCCAGCCGGGCCCGACGCTTGCGCTGAGGGCGGACAACGATATCGAGATCTATTCCAACATCCGTGCGGAGAACGCCTTCGAGCAGGACAATGTGGAGAAGGTCAATGCGACGATGCGGGCGCTGGTGCGCACGCCCGTGGTGCGCTCGGCGGCGATCATGCCCGATGCCTGCCCGGCAGGCCCGATCGGGACGATCCCGGTCGGCGGCGTCGTCGCATCCGAGGCGATCCACCCCGGCATGCATTCGGCCGATATCTGCTGCTCGATGGCGATCTCCATCTTCCCCGATGTCGATCCGAAGGCCCTGCTCGACGCCGTTCATGCGGTGACGCATTTCGGTCCGGGTGGGCGCCCGCGCGGTGCGCAGTTCAAGCCCTCGCAAGCGACGCTGTCCGCCTTCCAGCAGAACCCCTACCTGCGGGACGGCGCGCTCAGCGCCGGCATCGAGCACTTCGCGACGCAGGGCGACGGCAACCACTTCGCCTATGTCGGGACGATGAAATCGACCGGTGAAACGGCGCTCGTCACCCATCACGGGTCGCGGGCACCGGGCGCGCGCCTCTACGACAAGGGCATGAAGGTCGCCAACCGCTTCCGCGAGCAGCTCTCGCCGCAGACGCATCGGGAAAACGCCTGGATTCCCGTCGATACCGAGGAGGGCGACCTCTACTGGTCGGCGCTCCAGACGATCCGCCAGTGGACGAAGGAGAACCACTACGTCCTGCACGACATGGCGGCGGAAAGGCTCTCGGCCAAGGTGGCCGACCGTTTCTGGAACGAGCACAACTTCGTCTTCCGCAAGTCCGACGGGCTCTTCTACCACGGCAAGGGGGCGACGCCCGCCTTCGACAAGTGGGCGGATGACGCGACAGACCTGACGATCATTCCGCTCAACATGGCGGAGCCGATCCTGATCGTTCGCGGTTCCAATGCCGCCCATGGCCTCGGATTCTCGCCGCATGGCGCCGGCCGCAATTTTTCCCGCAGCGCCCATATGCGGCGCCTTGCGGAGGAATACGGCGCCGATGCCCGCGGCCTGAGCCCGAACAACCTGGCGGACGTCCTGAAAAAGGAGACGGCGGGGCTCGACGTGCGCTTCTTCTCCGGCTTTGCGGATGCTTCCGAGCTGCCCAGCGCCTACAAGTCCGCCGCCAATGTGCGCGCCCAGATCGAGCACTATGGCCTCGCCGAGGTGGTCGACGAGGTCGTGCCCTTCGGGAGCATCATGGCCGGGGACTGGCAAAGGGACGCGCCGTGGCGGAAGAGGCGGGAAAGGCGCTAAGTGACGACGGGCCGGCCGCTGCCCTTGTGGCGGCGGCCGGCGCGATAACGGTTGAAACTGGACGGAATTCGCGTATAAGCGCCGTCAATATGTTTCTGGAAAGGGAGCGGATTGATGCAGAACATCTCCACACGCCCCATCGGGGTTCCGGTCTGACTCAGCCTGGCTGAGGAGGATCGTTCGACCTGCCGTCTTTGACGGCGGACACGAGCACCTATCCAGAGTTCTATCATGGGCACTTTTTTCGGGGACACGTCTGTCCCCACCCAGCCGGCACGCGCGCCGGCGGCTATCCATCACTATTTCTCGGCCGAAAGCTGGATCGAGGGCGCCGCGCTCGATCAACTCGACAGGATGGCGCGCCTTCCGGGCGTCAGAAGCATCGCGGCCTTCCCGGATCTTCATCCGGGCAAATACGGTGCGACAGGTGTCGCGCTCCTGTCGGACAGGCTGCATCCGCTGCTTGTCGGCAACGACATCGGCTGCGGCATGTCCTTGTTCGAGCTCGACCTTCCATTGCGGAAGCTGAAGCTGGACAGGGCGGCAAGCCGTCTCCGGCGTTTCGATGCGCTTGCGGTCGATGATGCTGCCGGGCGCCTCGACGGCGCTGGCCTTCCGGGCGATCTCTTCGCGGATGCGCTGGGAACGATCGGCGGCGGCAATCACTTCTGCGAGCTGCAGGCGGTGGAGAGCCTCTCCTCGCCGGTATCCGGCATCGACCGCCAGGGCCTTTACCTGCTCGTCCATTCCGGTTCCCGCGGCTTCGGAGCAACTGTCCTGTCCGACAGTCTCTCGGCCGAACCGGACCTGATGTCGGGGCTCGATGCCGCGTCTCCGGCCGGCCTCCATTGGCTCGGCAGGCATGATCAATGTGTTGCCTGGGCCTCGCTCAACCGCATCCTCATCGCCGAGAAGGCTGCCTCGGCGCTTGGCGCGGATTGCCGTCTGGTGACCGACGTGCCGCATAATCTCGTTCGCCGGAGCGGGACGGGCTATGTCCACCACAAGGGCGCGGCGGCCGTCGATCCCGGCACGATCGCCCCGCTCGCAGGCTCGCGCGCGACGCTGAGCTACATCGTGCGGGCCACGAAAAAGGTTGTCGGTTCGCTGGGCGGCATATCGCATGGTGCGGGGCGCAAATACGACCGTACCACCATGCACGGCCGCGTCGGCCGGACCCGCTCCGAGCGGGACGACCTCCTGCGCAACGCCTGGGGTGGCATCGCCATATGCGATGACCGCGCGCTCGTCATCGAAGAGGCGCCCTCCGCCTACAAGGATGCAGGGCAGGTGGTTGCCGATCTTGCGGCGGCCGGGCTGGTCGAAAGCCTGGCCGCCATGCGGCCGCTCGTCACCTACAAGAAGGCGGTCGACGAGGAGGGGCGTGCCCGCCGCCCGGACAAACCGGATCACCGCCAGACGGGGAGGCGCAAGCATGACCGCTATTGATCTGCTGATCACCGCCGGCAACGGTCCTGCCGAATGCCGCATCGCCGTCAGGGCGTGTCTCGATATCCTGGAAAAGGAAGCGGCGGCGCGTGGCTGCCTCCTTGAGGTCAGCACGGGACCTATGCCGGATCGGCACGGCCCGAAATCCGCCCTCGTCAGCCTGGAGGGCGAAGCGGCACCGTGCATGGCCGCGGAGTTCTGCGGCACCGTGAAGTTCCTGTTCAAGAGCCCGCTGCGTCCCGGCCACAAGCGGCAGAACTGGTTCGTCTCCGTACAGCGCGTCGATCTCGGCGGCGGAGAAGCTGTGGCGATCGATCCGCGCGACATCCGCTTTGAAACCTTGCGGGCGGGCGGACCCGGCGGCCAGCATCAGAACACCACGGACAGCGCCGTCCGGGCTATCCACATTCCAACCGGACTGCGCGTCATCGCCCGCAACGAGCGATCCCAGCATCGCAACAAGGCGCTGGCGGTCAAGCGGCTCGCAGCCATGTTGCAGCATCTGGAGGACAGGAAGACGGACACGGCAAAATCGGAACGCTTCATCGCCAATCGCTCGATCGAACGGGGAAACGAAGTCAAGACGTTCAAACTCTAGTGCAATGCACCGCCGTCCGCCAACGGCGGTGCATCGATACACGATGGAATAGTTCCCGGCGTTGATAGCCGCCTTGCTGAATTTCCAAGCGCCTGCCGCAGTAACTTTTCCGCACACCGTAGTGGCGGCGGCGTTGGGAAACCAGGCGATATTGCTGCTCGCATCCGCACATCCTGCCGATTGTTCGACGCCAAGGTTGCGATCCCGCTCCAATTGGGAGCGGTTTTCAGTTTTTTCGGATTGCGTTGCGCGTCTGTATGGATGGTCCGAATCCAGTAAAGACACGTAAATTCGGATAGTGTTCACGCCTCTCAGAATCGGTTGGATGAGCTCGTAGGTGTGTGCAGTGGGGCGCCTGCCTTTTGAGCCGCGGCTGCGAGACGTTTGTCTCTCGTCCACAAGAGCGATCGCCGGTCAAGTAGCGTAGAGGCCAACAAATGGGCGTCCATGTAGCCGATCCCCATGCTGAAAATTGAATGCCGATCAATCATCGTCATGACCTCATCGTGCGTGGCGACGAATGCTTGGCGCTGTGCCGACAGGAAGGCCATCACGGCATCACGGTCCCGCAGACTGCCGAGCGCCAGCTCGCCGATAATGACGGGGTGGTAGAGTAGGCGGTCGTCCTCGATGATTTTGCGTAACTCTGCATCGCCATGGCGAAAATGATCAATCCAAATTGAGGTATCTACCAGGATCACTTCGTCGCTTCGCTCCGACGGCGCGGGGCTGCTTCGGCATCGGGCATCGAGCCCCCGAGCGCGATGAGCCGCTTTCCGGATTCGACCCTGACAAGGGTCTCCAATGCCTGGCGGACAAGCGCAGCCGTTTCCCTGGTCCCGGTTAGCGCTTTTGCTCGCTCCATAAGCTTGTCGTCGAGATTGATAGTAGATCGCATGCCAAGGCTCCCGCGTTGAGGCGGCATTTATAGCACCATTTGGTGCCGAAATATACGCCTAACGGTGTTGGCAATCGATCAGAATTGGTTCTGGATCTTCGGTTCGAATCCCATCAGGAGCCAAAACACGGCTCCCGATCTCGCGCTTCAAATGGCCCGCTCGGCAGCGTGGGTGATTTCTTCGGTCACGACTTCGAAACGCGATAGGATGGCAGGCCCAAAGGCGGTCGTCAGCGCCACGTCGGTGGCGTCCCGGCCGGTCGCCATCAGGATGCGGCCGATGCGTGGTGTGTTGTGCCGCGCGTCGACGGTATGCCAGTGTCCACCGAGATAGACTTCGAACCATGCGCTGAAATCCATCGGGTTCGGGTCCTGCGGTACGCCGATATCGCCGAGATAGCCCGTGCAGTAGCGTGCCGGAATGTTCATGCACCGGCAAAGCGTGATGGCGAGATGGGCGAAGTCGCGGCATACGCCTGTCCGGTCCTTGTATCCGCCAGAGGCTGTCCTGAGGGGATCGGCCTTCTGGTAGTCGAATGCGATGTGGTTGTGAACGAAGTCGAGGATCGCCTGCACCCTCGGCCAGCCGAGAGGCGTCGATGAAAACGTCTCCCAGGCGAAGTCTGCAAGGTGGTCGGTATCGCAGTAGCGGCTGCCGAGCAGATATACCAGCACGTCGTCCGGCAGATCCTTGATGTCGTGCTGGAAGGCATTTTTCGGCGTGGGATCCGGCAGGCCGCTATCATAAATCTCGAACTCCGTGGAGATTGTGGTAAGCCCCGGCGGCGCGACGATCCGGCTGCAGGCATTGCCGAAGCCGTCGATATAGCCCCAGCTTTCGATCGGCTGGTCAAAACTCAGCACCTGTTCCGTCAGCAGGTCCGCGCGGCGTGACGGATGGATGTTGAGGACCAGCAGCATCGGCGTCGCCTGCTTGCATTCGTAGCCCAGGTGAAACCCAGCGCGTATTTTCATTGTTGCATCCTTATGAGGAGGAACCCCTGCCAAAACGGCTGTTCAGCGGCAACGTCCAGGCAAGGCGGGTGTTCCGCTCATCCATGGAGCCTTGCGCCGGGATCGTCGGTGGTCACGTTCACCTGCACGGACATGCTGTCGAAATCGGAGGCACTGCCATCGTAGCTGCCCCACAGAGGGACGGCCTGTTTCGGGTCGCGGGCCACGCCGACGCGGATCAGGTCACGGTTCCCGACGATGCCGTTGGTGGGGTCGAATTCCACCCAGCCGGCGCCGGGCAGATAGATCTGGCACCAGGCGTGGGTCGATCCGCCGCCGAGCGTCGTCGAACCGTCGCGGTCGGGAACATAGATATAGCCGGTGACGAAGCGTGCAGCGAGCCCGAGCGATCTGGCCGCCTCCATCATCAGCAGCGCAAAATCCCGACAGGTTCCACGCCGAAGCTGCAAGGTCTCGAGCGGTGCCTGCGTTCCGTGCTCCAGGCGGCGCGCGTATATGAAGCCCTCATGGATGGCATAACACATTGTCATCAGCAGGTGGCCGGTCTCGGTGGGCTGCCCGATCCGCACGAATTGCTGCGCCCATTTGGCGACCGCATCCTCGGGATCGGGGTAGTGACGCTTGATGGTTCCCTCCAGGTCCGGTGCTTCTTCGCGGTCGTATGTGAAGGGATAGGTCAAAGCCTCCTCATCGATCTGCAGATCCATCGGGACCTGTGGCGTGTGCTCGAGGCGAATGACGGTTTCGAAGCGAAGATCACGAGAGGGGCGTGAAAACCCGATGAGAGCGACGCAATTGCCGAAAACGTCATGAATCCATCGGACCTGTTCGGGCTGCGGATCGACCGTCAGGTGAGAGCTCAGAAGCGTCTGATCGAAACTGTCCCTTGGCCTGAACAGCAATCGATGCTCACCGAAGGCCACGCGCCTCTTATACCGATAGACGGTGACATGTCGGACGGAAAATATGGTCATCCAATCACCGATGAGCGTTGCGTAGCAGCCACTGCCCGCGAAGCCTGAAAGCCGCTTCGACTAAAATGGATCGAAGCTATTCGTAGCAGACCCCGTCCCGAAGTCATAAACATACACCGTCACGATCAGCAGATCGCGCAAAATGAATGCGTGCGTCTACCCTGCATTCGTCATCAGCAGCGAGATCGGCTCGATCTCCAGAGCTTTTGCGATCCGCTCCACGACGGCAAGCGTCGGGTTTCTTTGCCCGCGCTCGATTCCTCCAAGATAGCTGTAGGCAAGGCCGACCTCGGTCGCCAGCGACTCCAAGGTCAGCCCTCGTTCCAGGCGGACCCTCCGAACATTTTCCCCAAGAATCTCCGCCATACGCATCGGCGGATAGCCATAAGGAAACATTCAGTTTTTCCAGTCACTATAATGACTAAATGATTAAAGGACCACATCTGCTCTCCTGGTCGCCCGTCGCATCGCGGCAAACCGTATCCTTCTCGAACAGAAAGGCTGAACGGGCATGTGGAGGGAATGGTTCCGGCGATCCACCGTCGGATGTGGTTTGGTTTCGCCGGCCAGGCGAGTTGCCTTTCGCCTAGAGGAGGTATCCAACGCGTTCTATGGAATAACCTTATGAGGAGGGATTAGTTTTCCATCGTGTTTCTTTCCATCTCGACAACGCAGCTGGTTCGGGTGATGAGAATTGTCAGGCACGCGTTTCTGTCATTGCCTGCATTGATATTCGGCCTGTGCGTGGCTCTTCTGCTGGCATACGAGTTGTGGCGAAGCTATTCCGTGGCGCGCGAAGACGTCGAGCGCAACGTTTCCAATCTCGTCCACGTCATGTCCGAACAGGTCGCCCGCACGATCCAGTCTGTCGACGTCAATCTTCAGGATATATCCGGCGAGTTGGCGACCAGCCCTGCCATGCCCGACAACGACCCCGTGTTCCGCACGCGTCTCCATAAGAGACTGGCGTCCATGCCCTTCGTGCGTGCGCTCTTCGTAATCGACCGCAACGGTTACATTTCCCATGACACCGATTTTCCGAGCACGCCCAGGGTGAGCCTTGCCGACCGGGACTATTTCACGATCCATAAGGACGCCCCTTCCGTCGGGCTGCATATCGGCCGTCCGCTGAAGAGCCGTTCGCGCGGCGTTTGGTTCATCAGCATGAGCCGGCGGATCGAGGCGGCGGACGGCAGCTTCGGCGGCATCGTCGTTGCCGCGGTGGAGCCGCTTTATTTCGAGAGCTTCTACCAGAAGCTCTGGGTGGGCGGCGGAACGATCTCGCTGTTCCTCTCGCCGGGCACGCTGCTTGCCCGTTCACCCGCCAGGGAGGAAATGATCGGCGCATCCTTCGCCCATGCCGAGCCGTTTCGCAGCCTGCTCGCTGCGCAGAATCCCGGTGTCGCCTGGCTCAAAAGCCCCATTGACGGGGTGCTGCAGGTCGCCGGGTATCAGCGGCTGGAGATCGCGCCGGTGGTCGTGCTGGTGGCGCTCAGCGAGACCGACGTCACGCGGCCTTGGCGATCCCATGCCACGGTCCTTCTGGTCGGGGCAGCCATCCTGCTCACCTTGCTCGTCGGCCTGGAATGGCTGACGCGCCGTGGCCGGCGGCGCGAGGAAGCGGCACGGCAGCGGCTGGAGACGACCCAGCGGCTGGAGGCCGTCGGCCGTTTTGCCGGCAGCATCGCGCATGATTGCGGAAACCTGATGCGGATCATCCGTTCTGCAACCGTCGTCCTGCGTCCCCTGGTCACGGACAGGCAGGAGGCGGTGAAGCTGCTCGACGAGGTGGATACCTCGCTCGATGCAGGCCGGGCTTTGGTCAACCGGCTGCTCGCCTATGCGCGCAACACCGAGATTCACCTCGAAGCCGCCGATCCGGGCGAACTTGTCCGGGAAATCCTGCCGATCGCGCGGCAGGCGGCGGGGCCGGGCATCGAGGTCGTAGCCACGTCGGCGGGCGAGGCCACTGCCTGCTGCCTCGACAGGGCGCAGTTCCAGGCAGTGATCGTCAACCTGGTGCTGAACGCCCGCGACGCGATGCCGTCGGGCGGGACGATCATGATCGACGTGCGCCCCGCCGAGGGCATGGACCTGTCGAGTGGCGAAAGCTGGGTGGATGTCAGCGTCACAGACGACGGGATCGGCATGAGCGAGGAGGTCCGACGGCAGGCGTTCGATCCGTTCTTCACGGTGAAGGAGGCGGGAGAGGGGCACGGTATGGGGTTGAGCCAGACCCAGGAATTCGTTCGGCAATGCGGCGGGCGCGCCGATATCTTCAGCGGGCCGGGCGAGGGCACGACCGTCCGGCTTCGCCTGCCGCGGGACGAAAGGAGCGAGGGTGTTTGAGGACATGAAGGCGCGCGGCGCGCGGCTGGACGTGTTGATCGCGGACGACCACCCGCTCATCCGTGCAGGCCTCCGGGCGATCTTGGCCGCCCGCCCGGGCTGGTTCGTCTGTGCCGAGGCCGAAACCGGCGAAGCCGCACTCCGGCTGGCACGCGCGCTGCGGCCCCGCCTGGCCGTGCTCGATTATTCCCTTCCCGGGATCAACGGGCTGGAGGTGACGCGCCAGCTCTGCCGGGACATGCCCGGATTCGGTGTGCTGATCTACACCATGCATGCCGACGAGCGGATGCTTGCAGCGCTCCTCGAAGCGGGCGCGCGCGGCTATGTGCTGAAGACGGAGGACGATGCTGCCCTGCTTGCCGCGATGGACGCGGTTGCGGCGGGCGGCACCTATATCTCGCCGAACCTAGCACGTCAAAGGCCCGCGCAGAACGCTGTCGCCATGCTGACGCCGCGGGAAATCGAGGTCGTCCGCCTCGTGGCCCTGGGCGAAACGAACAAAAGCATTGCCGCGCAGCTGGATGTCAGCGTGAAAACCGTCGATACGCACCGGACGACGGCGATGCGCAAGCTCGGCCTTCATACGGCGGTGGACGTGGCGCTTTTCGCGGTGCGCAACAGGCTCATAGAGCCGTAGTTTCTTCTTAATATCCTGCGCTTTCTTGATGTTCGTCAGATGCCGGGACGAAACGGCGGCTACCTCAGGTATATACCCGATAGTACCGGATCATGCCGGGTGCTACGGCGGGCGTTTCGCAGTCGCGAGAGGTTGGAGCGGAACGTCCTGGGACATGCAGGCTGCAGGCTTCTGTGCCGATCGCGGCGCCTAAACGGACCCAGAATGCATGCCGCAGAAACAACCGAATTTCGTCTCCTCCCGCCACTATGTCGATGTCGCAGAGCGTTTCCTGGATGTCGGGTTCTGGAATGCCGACCTGACGACGGGGGAAGTGCACGGCACGGACGGATTTTTCAGGATCTTGGGCCTGCCGCGGGGGGAGACCTTCAACCTCCATCAATGGGCTGCGCTGCTTCATCCCGAGGATCGAGAGGATTTTCGCTCCATCTATCCGGTCGTCACCATGGGCGTGTCGATATCCCGCGAAGTGCGGCTGGTCGACCGACAGCGCCCGCCGCGCTGGATCCGGATCGCGGTCGAGGAACCGACCGCAGCGGACCGTATCGTCGGCCTGGTGCAGGATTCAGCCGCGGAGCGCGAGGCGAGAGCCGTCCTTTACCGCGAGCGCGCACGGTTGAACGCTTTCATCGACATGGCTGGCGGGGTCTTCTGGGCTCGTGACCTGAATGGCGTCGTCGGTGATCTTCGCGGCTGGGAACGTATCACGGGCCAAGACCAGGCTCAGTGCGGCACGGAAGACTGGATGAAAGCGATTCACCCCGACGACCGCGCGCGGGTTGAAGCGTTGCGAGCGGCCTGCGAGCAAGACGCGCTCGCCCGCGACATATCCTATCGTCTGCTCTATGCCGACGGCCAGTATCGACAGGTCCTGGCGCGCACCACGCCCGTTCGCCACGAAAACGGCACGCCTATGGAATGGATCGGTCTCATCGAGGAGACATGGCGGCGCGATACCGCAAACCTGGAGAGCGAGGGGACGGCGCTCAGGCCGCAGCAATTGCGCGCGGCGCGCGTGATGCTCGGTTGGTCTGCCGAGGAACTCGCCGAGCAGGCGGGCGTCTCCACCGCGACGATCCGGCGCTACGAGACCACCGGCGAGCACATGAAGGACGCGACGGTCACCGCCATCGTCGCTGCGCTGGGTCGCCACGGTCTCGTTCTGACCTCCTCGGCGACGGCTATGGGCCTCAAGCTCCGCCTTCCCGGCGCGCACGACTGATCGGCCGCCAATGCGCGGAATTATACAATCTGATTCAATTGTTGCGGGTGATGTGCAGCTTTTGAGTAGAATACGCGCAGTTTTTGTGACGAAGGCGAGTCAAACGGGCCTTATCGTTTCATGGTTGTCAAGGGAGACTTGCTACTTTAGTTCATCCGAATAGATGCGATCGTATCGGTTCCGGCATGATGACGGATTCGGGGCTTAGACTTCATCCTTGAGAGAGCCACCGAGGTGCCCAATGCAATTGAATCTTTCTTGCCCTTCATGCCAGCCTGAAACACCGTCCGGGACCGCGGACGACGCGGAGGCCGAACGCGTGCGGCGTCTCATCGCCCGTATGACCGAGGCCAAGAGGATGCTCGACGGCCTTCTGGCCAACCTGGCGCTGGTCGAGACGTCCATGGCGGCCCCCGAGCCGGACGACCCCGTCCACTGAGCCCGCCGCCCCGGTCCTGAGGCTGCGCCCCGGGACACTCAATCATCCGAGTGATCGCTTTACCGGCAGGTCGACAGACGTTCGCCGGACGGTGGTCTGTTGCGAAATTTCAACCAGGCCTGCCGCCGAGGAGGAATCATGACAGCCTTTTCTTTCGGCCTTGCATCCGATGCGAGCGCCATTCTTGCCGCAATGCAAAGATCCCAAGCCATCATCGAGTTCGACCTGACGGGCAAGATCCTGAAGGCGAACGAGAATTTCTGTCGGGCGCTCGGCTATACGCTGCCGGAGATCGTCGGCCAGCACCATCGCCTCTTCGTCGATCCGGCCGAGGCCGCGTCCGAGGACTACCGCGCCTTCTGGGCCAAGCTGGGGCGCGGCGAGTTCGACAGCCGCCAGTACAAGCGCATCGGCAAGGGCGGCAAGGAAATCTGGATCGAGGCGTCGTACAATCCGGTGTTCCGCCGCGGCAAGCCCTGCAAGGTGGTGAAGTTCGCCACCGACATCACCGCGCAGAAGCTGAGAAGCGCCGAGGATGCCGGCAAGCTGGAGGCCCTGTCGCGCGCCCAGGCCGTCATCGAGTTCACGCCGGCCGGTGACATCCTCGCCGCCAACCAGAATTTCCTGACCACCCTCGGCTACCAGCTGTCCGAGATCGAGGGCCGGCATCATTCGATGTTCTGCGACCCGACCTATTGCCAGAGCCCGCAATACCGGCAGTTCTGGGATCGGCTGAGGGCCGGCGAGTTCGTCGCGGAGGAGTTCATGCGCATCGGCAAGGGCGGCCGGCGCATCTATATCCAGGCCTCCTACAACCCGATCTTCGACATGAACGGCAAGGTGTTCAAGGTGGTGAAGTTCGCCACCGACGTGACCGGCCGCGTCGAGAACGTGGAAACGCTCGCCGGCGCGCTGACGCGGCTCGCCCAGGGCGACCTGACGCTGCACCTGCCCAACCCGTTCATTCCGTCGCTCGAACAGCTGCGCACCGACTTCAATGGCGCCTGCGCACGGCTGCGCGAGGCCATGACCGCGGTCGGCGAGAATGCGCAGGCGATCGCCGCCGGCTCGAACCAGATACGCTCTGCCGCCGACGACCTGTCCAAGCGCACCGAGCAGCAGGCCGCCTCGGTCGAGGAAACGGCGGCGGCGCTCGAAGAGATCACCACCACGGTGGCCGATTCCAGCCGCCGCGCCGACGAGGCCGGAAAACTCGTCGCCAGCACCCGCGAGAACGCGGAGCGATCGGGCGAGGTCGTGCGCAAGGCGATCACGGCGATGGGGGAGATCGAAAGCTCTTCCAGGGAGATATCGAACATCATCGGCGTCATCGACGACATCGCCTTCCAGACGAACCTGCTGGCGCTCAACGCCGGCGTCGAGGCGGCGCGGGCGGGTGAAGCCGGCAAGGGCTTTGCCGTGGTGGCGCAGGAGGTGCGCGAGCTTGCCCAGCGCTCCGCCAATGCCGCCAAGGAGATCAAGGCGCTGATCAACACCTCCGGTGAACAGGTGAAGAGCGGCGTGTCGCTGGTCGGCCAGACCGGCGAGGCGCTGGAGCGGATCGTCCGCCAGGTGCAGGACATCAACACCAATGTCGTGGCCATCGTCGAGGCGGCGAAGGAGCAGGCGACGGGCCTTGGCGAGATCAACCAGGCCGTCAACACGCTGGACCAGGGCACGCAGCAGAACGCCGCCATGGTCGAGGAATCGACGGCGGCCAGCCACAGCCTCGCCCGCGAGGCCGAAGCGCTCTTCAACCTCCTCGGCCAGTTCCGCGTCGGCGCCGAAACCGGCCGCGGCCGGCCGGCGGAGACGCATTCCGACATGCGCCCGGCAGCGTACCAGCCGCGCAGGCTGGCCGGATAAGACGGGCGTACCGGGAGGCGCGTGCGCTGCGTGGGCGCGTGCGCCCTTCCGGTTCGGAAGACAGAAAAGGCAGCCTCATGAAGCAACTGGCATATCGCATTCCCAATCTCCTGTCGGTGCCAGCCGACAATCCGGACCTGCTCAAGGCGCAGTATCGCGCCTTTTCCTGGCAGCTGCCGATCATGTATTTCATTCTCCTGTCCAGCACCTGGGCGCTGGCGGCCACGCACATGCCCATCGCCCCGCTCTGGCTGACGGTCCTGGTGCCGGCGGTCTTCACGGCGCTGTGCCTGGTGCGCATCCTCTACTGGTGGCGGATGCGGCGCATCGACCCGACGCCCGAGCGGGCGCGGCGCGCCCTCTCGCGCACCAACCGCCTCGCCGTCGTCATCGCCTCGGCCTTCACGCTCTGGTCGTTCCTGCTGTTTCCCTATGGCGATGCCTATACCCGGTCGCACATCGCCTTCTACATGGCGATCACCGTCATCACCTGCATCTTCTGCCTCCTGCACCTGCGCTCGGCGGCGCTGATCGTCACCGTCATCGTCAACGGCGCCTTCGTCGCCTTCTTCACGGTGACCGGCCAGCCGACCTTCCTCGCCATGGCGGTCAACATCGTGCTCGTCTCCATCGGCATGCTGGTCATCCTGCTGGTCAACCATCGCGATTTCACCGCCATGGTGAATGCGGAGACCGAGGCCCGCCGCAAGCATGACGAGCAGAGCCGGCTCCTGCGCATGATCGACGACATGCCCGTCGCCGTCATGACGGTCGAGCCCGGCACGCTGCGGATCAACTATGCCAACGAGACCTCCAAGAGCCTCATCCGCAGCATCGAGCACCTGCTGCCGATCAACGCCGACAGCCTGCTCGGCACCTCGATCGACGTCTTCCACCAGCATCCGCAGCACCAGCGCAACCTCCTGGCCGATCCCCGCAACCTGCCGCACAACGCGCGCATCCGGGTGGGACCGGAGGTGCTGGATCTCAAGGTCTCGGCGATCACGGCCAGCGACGGCGGCTATCTCGGTCCCATGCTCACCTGGGCGATCGTGACCAAGGAGGTGGAGGCGGAAAGCCGCATCCGCCAGCTTGCCCATTTCGATACGCTGACGGGCCTCGCCAACCGCGCCGCCTTCCATGAACGGCTGGACGCCGTGCTCGGCTGCGAGGTGCGCTGCGCGTGCCTGCTGTTCATCGACCTCGACGGCTTCAAGCTGGTCAACGACACCCGGGGCCATCGGGCCGGCGATGCGCTTCTCAAGGAGGTGGCCGCGCGCCTGCGGCAGGCGTGCGGTGCGCCGGACGTGGTGATCGGCCGGCTCGGCGGCGACGAATTCGCCGTGCTGGTCCCCGGCGATGCGACGGACAGCGTCGAACGGCTGGCGGTCACGCTGATCGAGCTTCTGGCCTTGCCCTATCCGCTGGAGGCCGGGCGGCAGATCCAGATCGGCGCCTCCGTCGGCATCGCGCTCGCGCCGCTGCACGGCACCACCGGCGAGGAACTGCTGGCCCATGCCGACATGGCGCTTTATGCCGCCAAGGCCGCCGGCAAGGGCGCCTTCCGGATGTATTCGCCGGACATGGACGCGCGCCTGCAGGACCGGGTGCGGCTGGAGGCGAGCCTGCGCCGGGCGCTCCGGGAAAAGGACCGGCTGTTCGTCTTCTACCAGCCCATCGTGGACATTCGCAGCGGAGAGGTCACGGCGCGCGAAGCGCTGGTGCGCTGGCATCATCCGCATAAGGGCTGGGTTTCGCCCGCGGAGTTCATTCCCATCGCCGAGCAGAGCGGCCTGATCGACCTGCTCGGCGAATTCGTGCTCGACCGGGCCTGCCGGGATGCGGCCGGATGGACGGACGGCGCCCGTGTCGCGGTCAATGTCTCGGCGGTGCAGCTCGGCAAGGGCACGCTCGCGCCGATGGTGCTCGCCGCCCTGGTCGGCTCGGGCCTGTCGCCGGAGCGGCTGGAGATCGAGATCACCGAAACCGCGCTGCTCGACGGCGAATCCGACGTGGTGGGAGACCTGCGCCGGCTGCGGGACATGGGCGTGCGCGTCGCGCTCGACGATTTCGGCACGGGCTATTCCTCGCTCGCCCACCTGCGCGTCTTCCCCTTCGACAAGATCAAGATCGACGGTTCCTTCGTCAGGGATGCGGTCGAGCGGCCGGATTGCGCCGCGGTCGTGCGCTGCATCGCCGATCTCGGCAAGCGCCTCGGCGTCACCACGGTGGCCGAGGGCGTGGAGACGGAGGCGCATTTGGCTTGTGTCAGGCAGGAAGGATGCACCGAGGTGCAGGGCTATATCGTCGGCCGCCCGGCGCCCGGTGCCTGCGACAGGTTGACCGTTGCGGCATTGACCGGAGAGCCGGATCGGGCCGAACAGACGGAGCGGATTGCGCAATCAAGACACCGCACCACCTTGCCAAAATCGGCCCCATCGGCGCCGTGATTGTCTTCGTGAAACGATCATTTGTGAGAGGCAAGCGCGGTTGTGGCCCGGCGGCCGCTCTCAGAGAACGGCTGCGCAAGCCGGCACGTCACGCCGGGGCGACAAAGTTGTGCATGGCACGGACAAGAAAGACACCAACCGTGGCCCCGGCGTCCTGGAGGCCGACTGTCTTTTCCTGGAAGGCGGCGGCCTTGCCGTGCTGGGCGACCATGGACTTCGTGCCTTCCAGTGCCGCCTCGGCGGCACTGGTGGCTGCGGCGAGCGCGTCGGGCAGCGGCTTGCCTGCCGAAGCGGCGGCTTCAAGCGTCCGTGCGATCGGATCGAGTACATCGAGGATCGTCTTGTCGCCTACCTTGGCCTTGCCGCGCTCGGCGATGCCGTCGCGAAAGGCCGTCCAGAAGGCGGCCGCCTCCTGTGTGCCGACTTCGCTCGCGCCATCGAGCGCCTTGCTTGCGCGAAGGAAGCCCGTCGCCGTCAGCGTTCCCATGGTGGAAGGGGCCGCCCTTGCCATGGTGGCGCCGGCGGTGCGCAGGAGCCTGGCGATCCCCGCCGCCTCGCCCTCCGCCGTGACGGCGTCCGCGGCAGCGGCGAAGGACTTGCTCATGGTGATGCCGAGATCGCTGTCGCCGACTTTGCCGTCGAGGGCGATGAGGAACTCTCTCTGATCGGCGAAAAGCGTCTTCCACGCATCGAAGAGCTGGATGAGATCAGAAGGCTTGATGGCGTCCATGGTCGATCCTCAGGCTGCGATGTGCTTGAAAAAGGGCGTGTTCGCCGACTTGGCAATGAGGGGGGCCAGCTCGGCGTCGAGATGCAGCACGGAGACAGAGGCGCCGGCCATCTCCATCGACGTCGCGAACTCGCCGACCCAGACGTGCTTTGCCGTAACGCCGCGCTCTTCGAGAAGCTGCGAGACACGGCGGAAGAGGATGTAGAGCTCTTCCAGTGGTGTGCCGCCGAGGCCGTTGACGAGCACTGCCACCTCGTCGCCCTGCTTGTAGTCCTGCTCGGCGAAGATGCGCTCCATCATCTCGTCGATAACCTTGTCGGCCGGTGCAAGCTTCTTGCGGCTGATGCCCGGCTCGCCGTGGATGCCCATGCCGATCTCCATCTCGTCGTCGCCGATCGAGAAGGTGGCATGGCCGATCTCCGGCACGACGCAGCTTGAAAGCGCAACGCCCATCGTGCGGGTTCTGAGCCGCGCCTTGTTGGCGATGCGCGTCACCTCGTCGAGCGAAAGGCCTTCGGCGGCGGCCGCCCCGCCGCCTTGTAGACGAAGACGATGCCGGCAACGCCTCGGCGCTTATGCTCTTCGCCGACGATGGAGGAGGCGACGTCGTCGTTTCCGACGACCTGCCTGACCTCAATGCCGTCGAGATCGGCGAGTTCGGCCGCCATGTCGAAGTTGATGATGTCGCCGGAATAGTTGCCGTAGATATAGAGAACACCGGCACCCTGATCGATGGCCTTGGTGACCTGATACATCTGCTCGGCACTCGGCGACTGGAAAACCCCGCCGACCGCCGCGCCATCGAGCATGCCATCGCCGACATAGCCAAGGAAAAGCGGCAGGTGTCCCGAGCCGCCGCCGGTGGCAATCCCGACTTTCCCGGCCTTGGGGCTGGACGTGACCAGGCAACGCCTGTCGTCGGCGGTGTAGGTCACGGCGGGATGGGCCTTGTAAATCCCGTCGAGCATTTCGTCGACGAAATCGACCGGGTCGTTCAGGAACTTCTTCATGGAATCCTCTCCGTATGAAACTGTTATTTCTTGCGCTGGCGGGTGACGAAGAAGGCGGCGGCGAGCAGGATGAAGCTGCCGACGACCAGACGCTGCCAG
>NZ_CP015739.1:0-409126 GCF_001652565.1 Shinella sp. HZN7
ATGAACGGCGGCATGCCGATGATGATGATGTGCGGCGGCATGATGATGTGCTGCTCGATGGCTGCTTGAGACGCATCGAAGGCAAGACTCTTCAAGGCCTCCCTTCCGGGAGGCCTTTTCATATGTGTATGACGTCTCGGTACCGTGAGACGAGATAGACGGTTGCGGGGCTGCCGGTCATGTTGCGATAGACGTGCGGCACGTCTGCCTCGAAGACCAGAGCGTCGCCCTCGCCGAGAATATAGGGCTGCTTGCCGACGATCACTTCGACGGTGCCTTCCGCGACGACGAGGTTCTCCACTGTGCCGTCGCGATGGGCTTCGGCACGTTCGGCATGGTGAGGCGCCAGCCGCAGCTCGTAGAATTCCACGGTGCGATCGCCGTCATAGGGAAAGAGCGCGCGTGTCTCGAACTTCCCGTCGCTCGACGACAAGGTCTTGGAGGCAGCCCGCGTGAGCAACACCGTCGTCGGCTCGTCGGCCTCGATGATCAATGAAGCGCAGGAGACGTCGAGAGCGGCGGCGATCTTGGCGAGGATGCTGAGCGTCGGGCTGCTCTTGCCGGTTTCGATCTGCCCCAGCATGGCCCGGCTGACGCCGGAGACCTTCGCGAGACGGTCGAGCGAATAGCCGCGCCGTGTCCTCAGCCGGCGCAGGTGCTGGCCGGTACGGATGCAGATCGTGTCCGACAGGGCCGGGACGGGGGCCTGGTCGAGCAGGGCGGCAGCATCACTGCGCATAGGCCCACGGACTCGCCATGACCGGGAAGAAGGTCCAGACAGGAACCCACATCACCATCGGCTGCATGCCGGTCGGCGGCATTGCGGCCTGTGCCGGCAGGGAAGGTGCGGACGCCTTGCGGCGTGCGTCGCGATAGGCCTGGAAATCAACAATCTTCGCACTCTCGGCTGCCATGAATATCCCCTGCGTCATTGTCTATAAGAATTATGTGTTTTTCTCCGGCTTGAAAGGCAGGCCCACTCAAAAGATATGGCGTGGCAGGAAAAGTTTTCCCCTTGCAGGGTCAGCCGCGAAACGGGACGCGAGGTGATCGATACAGGACGCCACGGGTTCGCGAGCGCGTTCGGGCTGGCATGGCCATGCCTGCCGGCTTGCTAGGAGAAAAAACTACGAGCGCCGGGGAAGGTTGGAATAGGTGCCCTCGCAAACGGGGGAAATCTATAGATTATGTAACCTAATTGATCCTGACCCTGGGGGGACGCCATGACGATTTCACGCCGCTTTTTCTCGACGGCTCTTGCGGCCGTGCTGGCCCTGCCGCTTTTGAGCGCCGGACCCGCATGGGCGTCCGACAAGACGGTCCGCATCGGCTATCAGAAATACGGTACGCTTGTTCTGCTCAAGGGCAAGGGTCTTCTTGAGGAGAAGCTGGAGAAGATCGGCTACACGGTGACCTGGACGGAGTTCCCCGCTGGCCCGCAATTGCTGGAAGCGCTCAATGTCGGCGCCGTCGATTTCGGCACGACAGGCGAAACGCCGCCGATCTTCGCGCAGGCCGCCGGTGCGCCGCTCGTCTATGTCGCCCATGAACCGCCGGCCGCGCGCGGCGAGGCGATTCTCGTGCCCAAGGACAGCCCCATCAAGACGGTGGCGGACCTCAAGGGCAAGACGGTCACGCTCAACAAGGGCTCGAACGTGCACTACCTGCTCGTCAAGGCGCTGGAAGAGGCGGGCCTCCAGTATGGCGACGTCAAGACCTCCTTCCTGCCGCCGGCCGACGCCCGCGCCGCCTTCGAGCAGGGCGCGGTCGATGCCTGGGTGATCTGGGATCCGTTCCAGGCTGCCGCGGAAGTGGCGATCGAGGCGCGCGAACTGCGCAATGGCGAAGGCATCGTGCCGAACCACCAGTTCTATCTCGGTGCCAGGCCCTTCGTGGACGGCAATCCCGAGGCGGTCGATGTGGTGATCGAGGCCGTTGCCGAGATCGACGAATGGGCGAAGGCCAATACGGCCGCGGCGGCAGCCGAACTGGCGCCCTCCGTCGGTATTCCGGAGGACGTGCTCGCTATTGCGCTGGAGCGCCAGTCCTACGGCGTCAAGGCGATCGACGAAAGCGTCGTCAAGCAGCAGCAGGCGATCGCCGATACGTTCTTCGAGCTGGGGCTGATCCCCGAGAAGATCTCGATCGCGGATGCCGTGCGCAAGGGTGGTGCCTGATGGCGGAGACGTCGGTGGCCGGTTATGCTGCCGGCGAGACCCGCAAGCCCAACCTCAAGGGCCTGGGGAGCGCGCTTGCGCCCTGGGCCCTTCCCATCGTGCTCCTGATCGTCTGGGAGATTGCGGCGCGCAGCGGGCTCGTCACCGCCCGCCTCATGCCGGCGCCGACGACCGTCGCGGTCGCCTTCTGGCGGTCGCTGCTGAACGGCTCGCTTCTCGTTCACACGCTCGCCTCCACGCAGCGCGCGCTGATTGGCCTTGTCATCGGCGGCGGGCTCGGCTTCGTCGCGGGCGTCGTGAACGGGCTGTGGAAGCCGGCCGAGACGGTGTTCGACAGCACGCTCCAGATGGTGCGCAACATCCCCCATCTGGCGCTCATCCCCCTCGTCATCCTCTGGTTCGGCATCGATGAGACGGCCAAGATCTTCCTCGTCTCGATCGGCGTCTTCTTCCCGATCTACATCAACACCTTCTATGGCGTGCGCACCATCGATCCGCAGCTCGTCGAGATGGCCTCCGTCTACGGGCTCGACCGCAAGGCGCTGATCACGCGGATCATCCTGCCCGGCGCACTGCCCTCCATCCTCGTCGGCCTGCGCTATGCCCTCGGCTTCATGTGGCTGACGCTCATCGTCGCCGAGACGATCTCTGCCACCAGCGGCATCGGCTACATGACGATGAACGCCCGGGAATTCCTGCAGACCGACATCGTCCTGCTCGGCATCATCGTCTATGCCCTTCTCGGCAAGCTTGCGGATGTGGCGACCCGTGCGATCGAGAGGCGCGTGCTGGTCTGGCACCCCGCCTATCAGACGCGGCAGGGAGGAGAGCGATGAGCGCCGCCGATTTCTATGTGCCGGAGAGTGCGGCAGGTCTTCCGATCTCGCTGTCGCGGGTTGAAAAGTCCTTCGGCAAGCTGAATGTGCTCGGAAATTTCAACCTGGAGATTCCGGCAGGCCAGTTCCTGGCCGTCGTCGGCCGGTCGGGTGGCGGCAAGTCGACGCTGATGCGCCTCATCGCCGGCCTCGACACGGCAAGCAGCGGCCGCGTCGGCATCGGTGGGCGCAAGGTCGAGCGCCTCCATCCTTCCGTGCGCCTCCTTTTCCAGGAGGCGCGCCTCGTGCCCTGGCAGCGCGTCGTCGAAAATGTCGGCATCGCCCGCGGACCGCGCTGGCAGGAAAAGGCGCGGCGTACCCTCGTGGATGTCGGGCTCGAAGGCCGCGAGAACGATTGGCCGAGCGTGCTTTCCGGCGGCCAGCGGCAACGTGTTGCGCTCGCCCGGGCGCTGGTCAGCGAGCCGCAGATCCTGCTTCTCGACGAGCCTTTCGGCGCACTGGACGCCCTGACGCGCATCGAGATGCACCGTCTGCTGGAACGGATCTGGACGGGCCGTGGCTTTACCACGGTGCTGATCACCCACGACGTCGCGGAAGCCGTCGCGCTGGCCGATCGCGTCGTCGTGCTGCGCGAGGGCGCCATCGCCCTCGATATCGAGATCGATCTCGACCGTCCCCGGCAGGAGCTTGCCGACCCGCGGGCCGTCGATCTGCAAAGGCAGATCCTGGACGCGGTGTAGCCGCCGGGGCCGTGGGGCGCCATGGCGTCCGGCTCAACCACGCCTACCCGGCGTCCACCATGGGAACCCCGCCCGCAAGGCGGGCATCCTGCCCTCGATGAGGTCTAACCAATGCCCGGACACGAGAACAATGTCGTCTTCCTCCCCATCGAGGACGCTGCCCGCGGTGCCGTTGCCGCGCTGTGGGAGACGCTGCGGCAGGAGGCAGGCGCGGCCGCCCAGCGCGACCAGGCGCTGGCGCGCGCGATGAACTCGGCCGTGCTGATGCATGCCAGTTTCGGCCATGCGCTCTCGCATCGCCTGGCGATCAAGCTTGCCGATCATGATATCGATCGCGACGAGCTTCTCGCACTGATCTACGGCGCCTACACCGACAAGCCGAGGCTGCTCGGGGCGGCGGCGGCCGACCTTCAGGCTGTGAAGGACCGTGATCCCAGCAATACCGAGCTCCTGACGCCGTTCCTCTACTTCAAGGGCTTTTCCGCATTGCAGGCCTACCGTGTCGGCCATTGGCTCTGGGCAACGGGTCGCCGGCATCTGGCCTGCCACGTCCAGAGCCGGATTTCGGAGACCTTCGCGATCGACATCCACCCCGCCGCGGTGATGGGGCGCGGCATCATGCTGGATCACGGCAGCGGCCTCGTCATCGGTGAGACGGCTGTCGTGGAGGACGACGTCTCCATCCTGCAGAACGTGACGCTCGGCGGGACCGGCAAGGAAACGGGCGACCGGCATCCGAAGGTGCGCCGGGGCGTGTTGATCGGCGCGGGCGCGAAGATTCTCGGGAACATAGAGGTGGGCGTCGGCGCGAAGATCGGGGCCGGCAGCGTGGTCGTCGGGCCGGTCGCGCCCTACACCTCCGTCGTCGGCGTTCCGGCAAGGCCCGTCGGCAAGCCGCACACGGCTCTGCCGGGCGTGACCATGGACCAGACCCTCAGCGAGCCGGACTACATGATCTGAGCCGGCCGGTCGCCGGGCCGGCGGACGGTGGGAGCACGGGAGTTTAAATTATATAAAAATTATAGAATATATTCCCTTCCGAACCGGTGCGACCCGGGGGATGCTTTGGCTGTTTCATATCGAGCTTAGGGGAGAATGACATGACGGGAATCCGGGGCATCAAGACACTTTCGGCCATTGCGCTTTCGACGGCTTTCCTTGCGGGAACGGCATTGGCGTCGGATGCGCTTGTCGATGCGAAGTGGTTGCAGGACAATCTTTCGAACCCGAAGGTTCGCATTTTCGAGGTCAGCGTCGACACCGGTGTCTATGAACGCGGCCATATTCCCGGCTCGGCCCACCTCGACTGGCATACCGACCTCGTGGATCCCCAGAAGCGCGACATCGCCAGCCGCGAAGCCTTCGAAAAGGTCCTGCGCGATGCGGGTGTCGACAAGGACACGACGATCGTCCTCTATGGTGACAACAACAACTGGTTCGCCGCCTGGGGAGCCTGGGTGTTCGAGGTCTATGGTCTCGGCAATCAGGTCAAGCTGCTCGACGGCGGCCGCAAGCTCTGGGAAGCGCAGGGCCTGCCGCTCGACACCGCGGTTCCCGATCACGCCGACTCCACGCTGGCGCTGGCCGATCGGGACGATTCCGTGCGTGCCCGCTTCGTCGATGTCGTCGCGGTCGCGGAGGGCAAGCACGACATCAAGCTCGTCGATATCCGCTCGGCCGATGAATATGCCGGCAAGATTTTCGCGCCCGAGGGCGTGAAGGAACTGTCCGTGCGCGCGGGCCACATTCCCGGTGCCGTCAACGTTCCGTGGGGCACGATCGTCAAGGAGGACGGCACGTTCAAATCCGCCGACGAGATCAAGGCGATCTACGCGGAAAAGGGCGTCGACGGCTCGACGCCGGTCATCACCTATTGCCGCATCGGCGAGCGGTCGAGCCATACCTGGTTCGCGCTGAAGAAGATCCTCGGCTACGACGTGCGCAACTATGACGGTTCCTGGACCGAATACGGCAACGCCGTCGGCGTGCCGGTGAACAATATCGCCGGTACGATCTGGACCGGCAAGTAACAGCGGTTCCCAAGGGGCGCGGTGTTGACGCCGCGCAGGATGCCGACGCGGGCGGACGACTTCCAGGTCCGCCCGCATTTTCATATCCAGTCGTGGGATCGCCATGTCTGCCATGATCGCCCGCTTTCTGTCCGTCTCGGTGCTTGTCCTCATCGCCGCCTGGAGCATCTGGCTGGCGCAGGACGCTGCCGGACGGGCGCTCTCCTTCTCGCTGATCGCCGGCAGCGCTTTCGGCATCGTCCTGCAACGCGGCCGCTTCTGCTTTCTGTGCAATCTGCGGGACTTCGTCGAAAGGCGGGATGCCTCCGGCGTCATCGCCATTCTCGTGGCGCTCGCCGCGGGGATCGTTCTGTACCAGGCGGTGCTCGGGGCCTGGGTGCCGGTGCCGCAACCAGGCCGCCTGCCGCCGAACGCCCATATCGGCCCGGTCGGGCCGGTGCTTGCATTCGCCGCCTTCACCTTCGGCCTCGGCATGGCGATCTCCGGCTCGTGCCTTTCGGCGCATCTCTACCGGCTGGGCGAGGGGGCCTTCGGCTCGCTCGCCGCGCTTCTCGGCGCCGCTGCCGGCTTCCTGATCGGCTTTTCGACATGGAACGCGCTCTATACCTGGACGGTGTTCGACGATCCGCCGGTCTGGCTTCCGGGTGTTTTGGGCTATGCCGGCGCAACCATTGCAGGGCTGCTCGCGCTCGGCGTGATTACATGGCTGGTCCTTCGCAACGCCATCCGGCCGCTGGATGCCGGTGTGCAGCCCGCCTCGCCGTTCGAGACGGTCTTCGTCCGGCGCTGGCCGCCGGTCGTGACGGGCATCCTCGTCGCCGCGATCGGCGCCTTCGCCTATCTGCGCGTCGCACCGCTCGGCGTGACGGCGGAACTGGGCAGTTTTGTGCGCACCGGTGGCCTGTCGCTGAACCTCGTTCCCGAGACCCTCGTGGGACTGGACACGGTGCGCGGCTGCATCAGTGCGGTGAAGACGGCGCTGCTTTCGTCGAACGGTCTTTTCGTCACCGGCATGGTCCTTGCGAGTTTCGCCTCTGCGCTTCCCGCAGGGCGTTTCCAGCCTTCGTGGCATGGTCCGCGCGGCCTCGCCGCGCGCTTTGCCGGCGGCGTGCTGATGGGATGGGGGGCAATGACCGGCCTCGGCTGCACCGTCGGCGTGCTCCTGTCCGGCATCCAGGCAGGTGCACTGTCGGGCTGGGTCTTTCTTCTTTTCTGTACGCTGGGCGCCATTCTCGGTCTGGCGGGCCAGCGCCGGCTCTCGCGCAACGGCTGATGCTCCGCCGACTATGATGCCGTGCCGCGTGCGCCGGAATAGATGCGGCGCGCGGCGGGCAAGGCGGCCGCCACGATCAGGGCGAACAGCGCCGCGGCGATGCCGATCATCGTCTGCAGGTCGAACCATTCGGCAAGGGCGCCGAGGGCGAAGGCGCCGAGCGCCGGAGCGGCGCGGAAGACCAGCATGTAGAGCGCCAGCACGCGACCGCGCATCGACGGCAGGCTGAGCGATTGCGCCATGGACTGCATGGCGATGTTGCAGACGACATGAAACAGGCCCGCAACCGCAATGGCCGGCAGGGCGAGGGAGGCGGACGTGCTGAAGGCGAAGACCACCAGGGCCGCGGAAATGCCGAGCGCCGCACCGTAGCTCGTGCGCACCAGCGCCGGCGCGCTCTGTCGCCGCAGCATCCAGCTCGCCCCCACGAAGGCGCCGATGCCCTGTGCGCTCATCAGCATCGCCAGCATCTCCGGCCCGCCTCCGAACGAGCCGCCGGCGAGGGCCGGAAAGAGCTCGGTGAAGGGGCGGGCGAGGAGCGAGAACGAGATCGTCAGCACGAAGAGCATCGCGATGGCCGGTTCGCCGGCGATGTAGCGAAAGCCGGCCAGGACATCGCCGGAGAGCGGCGCGGATCGGGCCGCATGCGGGGTGTGATCGATCCAGCGCCGGACATGCACGAGCGCGGCGAAGGTGGCGACGAGGGAGAGGGCGTTGAAGGCGAAGACGCTTTCGATGCCGGCCTTGACGATGAGCAGACCCGCTATGGCAGGCCCCGCCGTCCGGGCGATATTGACCGCGATGGAGTTCGTGGCGATCGCCTGCGACAGCCGCCCCTCGGGCGCCAGCATGCCCGTGACCAGCATCCGCGCCGGATTGTTGAAGCCCTGCAGCGTGGCATCAATGACAGCCCACAGGAGCAAAAGCCAGGGCATCATGCCGCCGGACGTCAGGAGCAGCCAGATGGCGCCGCAGTTGAGCACCGTCAGGGCCTGGGTCAGCCGGATCAGCCGGTACGGGTTGCTGCGGTCCGCGACGGCTCCGGCGAGCGGCGCCACCCAGAGGGCGGCGATCAGGTCGCTGAGCGCGATCGCGCCCACCCATGCGGGCGAATGGGTGAGATCCCAGGCAAGCCAGCCGACGGCGGTCTTCTGCGCCCAGGCGCCCATGAAGCTTGCGCATTGCGCCAGGGCGAAAACGACGAAATTGCTGCTGCGCGGCGGCGGCTTCCAGGAGACGAGGTCTTCCTCGACGACGGATGTCATTGCGGCCGGCGTCCCTGTACGACCCGATCGAGCACGATCGCGCAGAGCAATATGGCAAGTCCCGCGAGAAGACCCTGGCCCTGCGCGGCATATTGCAGGGCATGCAGCACGTCCTCGCCGAGGCCCTTCGCGCCGATCAGCGCGGCGATCACGACCATGGAGAGGCACATGAGGATCGTCTGGCTGACGCCAGCCATGATCGATGGCGCGGCCGTCGGCAGGTCGACCTTGAAGAGGATGAAGGTCCGCGAAGCGCCGAAGGCGACGGCGGCTTCGCGCACGGAGGCCGGTACGGATGCGATGCCGAGCGCCGTCAGCCGGACGACGGGCGGAATGCCGAAGATGATCGTCGCGATGATGCCCGACGGCTTGCCGATGCCGAAGAGCGCGATCACCGGAATGAGATAGACGAAGGCCGGCATGGTCTGCATGAAGTCGAGCAGCGGGCGCACGATCGCCGCGACGCGCCGGTTGTAGCCGCACAGCACGCCGAGGGGGATGCCGATCGCAATGGAGATGAGCGCCGCCGTGCCGAGAAGGGCAACGGTCTGCATGCTCTTTTCCCAATAGCCGAGGATGGCGAGATAGCTGATCGCGACGAAGGTGAGCAGGAAGACGCGGAAGCCTGCGATCTGCCAGGCGATGGCGAGGATGATCGTCATCACGACCGGCCAGGGCGTCCGCGTCAGGATACCTTCCATCAGGCCGAGCATGCCGTTGATCGCTTTCGTCAGGGTGCCCGCCGCGGGCGAGACCGCGCTGCTGATGGCGGTGATGAACCGGTCCAGCCAGGCGGCGGCGTCCGAGTTCCAGGCGGGATCGCTCGGAAAGGCGTCGAAGAGCGTGCGGTCGTTGAAATGGAGGAAGACGATCGGGACGAAGACGGCCAGAAGCGCCGCCGCGCCGGCGGCGTGTAGCCGGCTGAAGCCCGCCTTGCCCGCATCGCCTTCCAGCCGCCAGGCGCGGAAACGGCGTTCGGCGATATGATTGGCGAGCCCACCCGCCACCAGACGGGAGGCGGTGAACATGCCGATACCGAGCAGGGCCAGCAGAGAGGCGCCGGTCCTGGCGTCCTCGGCCGCCTGCCGGGCGTCCTTCGCCGCCTGTTCCAATGCAGCGGCGGATCGCGTCAGGGACTTTGCGATGGGCGTGCCGGCATCCTTGTCGTTCGCGGCCTTTGCTTCCACCAGGCGCGTCGCGGCGAGGGTTTCGAGCCGGTCGGCGCGGGCGTCCGGCTCGGCGCTGGCGCCGCCGCCGAGCGCGAAGGCGATCAGCACCACGGCGAGCAGGTCGGCGATGAGAAACGGCCAGAATGCGGACCAGAGGCGTCGTCCGGCGAGCCAGATGGGACCGAGCAGGGCGGCGGCGGCATTGAAGGAGGGCACATAGCCGCGCCGCTCGCCGATCCGCTGGAAAGCCCGGCGATAATAGGTGCTGTTGATGGCGGCGAAGCGGTCGATGGCCTCGTCCCGCGCCGTGTGGTCGCTCATGCGATGGCTCTTGCTTTCACGATGGGGTCCTGCACGCGCGCCGGCGGACGGGCGTTCTGGACGAAACGGCGGACATAATCGTCCGCGGGCTGGCGCACGAGGTCCTCCGCCGTTCCCGCCTGCACGATGTGGCCCGCCCGCATGAGAACGACGCGGTCGGCGATGCGGAAGGCCTCGTCGACGTCGTGCGTGACGAAGACGGTCGTCTTGCCGAGATCGCGCGACAGCGCCATGAACTGGGTCTGGAGATCGTAACGGATCAGCGGATCGAGCGCGCTGAAAGGCTCGTCCATCAGGAGGATATCGGGATCGGCGGCGAGCGCCCGGGCAAGACCCACGCGCTGCTGCATGCCGCCGGAAAGCGCGGCGACCCGCCGGTCGCCGAGGCCGCCGAGGCCGACGCGCACCAGGAGCTCATCCGCCCGGTCCTCGCGCCGCGTGCGCGCCACGCCGCGGATTTCGAGCGGCAGGGCCACATTGTCGCGCACGGAAAGATGCGCGAGCAGGGCGTGCGACTGGAACACCATTCCGATCCGCCGGGAGCGCAGCTCGCGCAACGCCCTCGGCCCGAGCGCCAGGATGTCGTCGCCGTCGATCCGCACCTTGCCGGCGCTCGGTTCGAGCAGGCGGTTGATCAGGCGCACGAGCGTCGACTTGCCGCTGCCGGAAAGCCCCATCAGGCAGACCAGCTCGCCCTTGCCGACCGACAGGCTCGCGCCGCCGACGCCGATGACGGCGCGCAGGCGCTTGAGGACGGCGTCGTCCGGCACGGGCCGGCGGGCCTCTGCGAGGACCGCCTGCTCATCCGTGCCGAAAACCTTCCAGACGTCCTCAAGCTCGATCATGGATCAGTTTCCGGTCCAGCCGGCGACGACGTCCGGATTGGCGGCGATCCAGTCCCTGGCGGCATCGTCCGGTGCCTTGCCCTCGACGGCGATCGCGAAGGCGAGCTTGCTGACGGCGTCGGTGGTGAAGGTCACCTTATCGAGGATCGCCGCCACTTCGGGCGCATTTTCCGCGAGCGACCTGGAATAGGCGATGTGGATCGCCGCATCCTTGTAGGCCGACTTGATCGAGGACTTTTCCAGCCAGTTCGGATCGGACGGCTCGACGAAGGTCCAGGTTGCGTCGTCATGCACCGGCTCTTCCAGCACTTCCAGCGCGTAGCGGGCGAAATTCTGGTGCGGGCCGTAGCAATAGCCGATCCAGCCGGTGCCGGCCTTCACGGCGGCGTCGAGATCGGCGGTCGCGACCGCTTCGTCCGTCGTCTGGAGTTCGAAGAAATCCGCAAAGCCGTAGTCGCGGGCGCGCACCGTTTCGATATTCGTCGAGAGCCAGCCGGCGGCGCCGAGCCAGATCCTGCCCTTGCCCTTGCCATCGGCGGAGAAGACGGCGGCCTTGGCCGGGTCGGCGAGGTCGAAGACCGAGTGGATGTCGTGCTTGTCCGCCGTCGCCTTTGTCGTGCAGTAGCCCTGCGTGCCGGCATAGGAATTCGCGGCGAGCTTCACCTTGCCGCCCTCGCCGGCATATTGATCGACAAGCGCCTGCTGGTTCGGCAGCCAGACGTCGGTCCAGATGTCGATCTCGCCGCCATTGCGGTTCAGGGCCTCCCAGATGACAGGCACGGAGCCGGCCTTCACAGCCTCGACCTCCTTGCCGAGCTGCTCTTCGAGCAGGACCTTGACGACATAGGCGGTGCCCTGCGCGGTGGCATAGCCGGGATCGGCCACGGTGATGGGGTTTGCCTGCGCGAGGGCCGGCCAGAGCATGGCAAGCGCTGCCGAGGTCGCGAGGAGGGACTTGATCGTGAGATGCATTGTACGGTCCGTTCGGGTTGCGTTGGAATGATATTCGGTGCTCAGGCGCGGTTCCGGCCCGCTTCGGGCGGCCGGTTGCGCGCAAGATGGGGCAGGCCCAGCCGTTCGCGCAGCGAGCCGGTCTGCGGGCCGGGATTGAGAAGGCCGCGATCCCGCAGCAGGGGGACGACGGTGCGGATGAAGTCGTCCTGCCCCTCGGGGAAGGTCGGGGGCAGCAGCATGAAACCGTCTGCCGCGCCGCTGGCGGTCCAGTCCTCGATCTGGCCGGCGATCTCCTCCGCCGTGCCGATGACCTGCCAGTGGCCGCGCGCGCCGGCGATGCGGCGGGCGAGCGCGCCGACGGTAAGGCCCTCCTTGCGCGCAAGCTCGGTCAGAAGGACCTGCCGGCTGCGGATGGAGTTCGACACGGGCAGGTCCGGGAGCGGACCGTCGATATCGACCCCGGACAGATCGACGTCTCCGAGATAGGTTTCGAGCAGCGAGAGCGCGACGTCGGGCTGGATGAGGTTCTGCAATTCGGCATATCTGTCTTCCGCTTCGGCCTTCGTCCTGCCGATGACGGGGAAGATGCCGGGAAGGATGAGGACGTCGTCGGCGCGCTTGCCGGAGGCCGTGCGGCGCTTCCTGATATCCTGGTAGAAGCTGCGGGCCGAAACGATATCGGTCTGCGCGGTGAAGACGACGTCCGCGGTCTTTGCGGCGAGCGCTTTGCCGCTGTCGGACGAGCCGGCCTGCACCAGGAGCGGACGGCCCTGCCGCGAGGGAATGACGTTGAGCGGACCCTTGCTGCGGAAATACCGTCCCTCGTAGTCGACGGTCCTCACGGCGTCGGGCTCGAAGAAGACGCCGCTTTCCTTGTCCCGGACAAAGCCATCCGGATTCCAGCTTCCCCAGAGGGCGAGCACGGCTTCGACGAAATCGTCGGCGCGGGCGTAGCGGGCGGCATGGTCGAAGTCCGGCCCCGGATTGAAGTTGTCGCTCTCCTGTTGCAGCGACGAGGTGACGATGTTCCAGCCGATGCGCCCGTGGCTGATGAGATCGAGCGAAGCGAGCTGCCTTGCCAGATTGTACGGCTCGTTGAAGGTCGTGGAGGCCGTCGCCACCACGCCGATCCGCGTCGTCGCGGTCGCGACGGCGGCGGCCAGCGTCAGCGCCTCGAAGCCATGCGACCATTCGTCGATGCGCCGCAGGGCCTCCGCCCGGCTCTTCGGCACGCCGAGGCGATCGGAAATGAAGGCGATCTCGAAGCCGGCCGCCTCGGCATCGCGCGCGGCGCGGATGTAGTGGTTGACGTCGACATTGGCGTCGACCTGCGTGGCTGGGTGCCGCCAGGCGGCGACGTGATGACCACTGGGATAGAGAATGGTGCCGAGAACGATCTTGCGGGACGACATGCTGAAAACTCGAGAGAGCCATTTGTTGCGGTTTCTCGAAAAATAATGAATTCTATAGTTTCTGTAAGGAAATATGTTCTCTTCTGCGGCAGATGTCTGGTTTATTCATCGCAGCGGGACCGCGTTGGATGTCGGCGTCTCGCGCATGACCATGACATGGTGCTTGTCGCCTCTCCGTTCCCGGCTCACTTGCCCTTCCTCGGTTCCTTGCCGAAATCCTTGCGCAATTCGTCCTTGGCCTTTTCCAGCGTGTTGCGCCGGTTTCTCGAAAGCTGCTGGCCGGCCCGGTTGATATAGAATGTCAGCATGGACATGGCCGAACGGAAAGGGTTCGATTTGCGCCGGTCGCTTTCTTCCGCCGAGCGCTTCAAGGATTGCGCGATCTTCTTCGCGCTGCCCTCTTTGAAGACGCCTTCCTTGAGGTCCATCGCGTCGCTTTTCTCGGTCACGTCCTGCGACCATTTCTTCTTTTTCTTCGCCATGCTCAGTCTCCTTCGCCGGGATAGGGCCGGGCCTTGAAGAGACGGGCGGCATGCACCGTGTTGCGGGCGACGAGATCGAGCGTCGAGCGCACGACATCGGGGATGTCCTCGAGATCGACGAAATTGACCGAGCCCATCGCTTCACCCACCCAATAGGTCACGGCGTTGGCGGGAATGGTGAAGCCCACATCGTTCAGCGCCTGGAAAAGCTCGGCCGAGACGTGATGTGCGCCATCCTCGTTGCCGACAACGGCGACGGCGGCGACCCGGCCATAGGAAACCATGCGCCCCTTGTCGTCCTTCTCCTCAAGAAACGCGTCCATGCGCTCCAGCGCCCGCTTGCAGACGCTCGATGGCTGGCCCATCCAGATCGGCGTGCCCATGACGAGGATGTCGGCGTCGAGAACCTTGCGGCGGATGCCCGGCCAGTCGTCGCCATGGCCTTCATCGGAGGTGACGCCGGGCTTGATATCGAAATCGGCAAGCTGCAGGAAATCCGTGGTCACGCCAAACGGCTCCATCGCGGCGGCAAGCAGCGTCAGCATGCGGCCGGTGGAGGAGGGGTTCTTGGCGGTTCTTGTCTTGAGGGTGCAGTTGAGCGCCAGCGCTGTCAGGGTCATGTTCGCCTCGCCATGGTTGGATCGAGGGTCGAACTGCTCCATCCGCCGATTGTTCCGGGAACAGATGCGACAATGACGCATTAGACCCCCCAGATGCGCGGTTCGGGAGGTTCTCATGGACAACAAGGACAGATTGATCCTGGCGCTGGCGGCGCTGCTGCGCGCCGAGCGCGAGACGCGCGGCGCTTTGCTGGATGCACTGGAGGAAGATTCGATCTCGCGTGAGACGCTCCTCGCCATCCTTTCCGATCCCATCCCCATCGTCACGCAGGAGGACATCAAATTCGCCGAGCGCTTCGCCCTGTCGAAGCACCTTCCACTCGAAAGGAAGGGCTGATGGCGCCACGTTCCTTTTGGAAGGGGTATCTCAAGCTCTCGCTGGTGACGTGCCCGGTCGCCATGTCGCCTGCGATTTCACAGGAGGACAAGGTCCGCTTCCGCACGCTGAACGGCAAGACCGGCAACCCGGTCGTCAGCCGCTATGTCGATGCCGTCACCGGCAAGGCAGTGAACGAGGACGATGAGGTGAAGGGCTATCCACGCGGTGAGGACGACTATGTGATGCTGGAGGACGACGAGATCGAAGCAGTGGCGCTGGAAAGCACGCGCACCATCGATATCGAGACCTTCGTGCCACGCGAGACCATCGCGTGGATCTGGTACGATTCCCCTCACTATCTGGTCCCGAACGATACGGTCGGCGAGGAGGCGTTTTCCGTCATTCGCGAGGCCATGGCCGCGACCGGGACGGTCGGCATTTCGCGCCTGGTGCTCTATCGCCGTGAACGGGCAGTGATGCTGGAGCCGCGCGGCAAGGGCATCGTGTTGTGGACGCTGCGCTATGGCGACGAGGTGCGTGACGAGAAGGATTATTTCGCCGGTCTCAAGCAGGCAAAGCCGGATTCCAAGGCGCTGGCGCTGGTCAAGACGCTGATCGAGGAGCGCACGAAGGCTTGGGACCCCGGGATGGCGGACGATCCGGTGCAGGACCGGCTGCTCGAGATCATCGCCGCGAAGAAGAAGGGCCGCAAGCGCCCCGCCAGAACGAAAACGCCGCCGGCGACTGCGGGCAATGTCATCAACATCATGGATGCCCTGCGCAAGAGCATCAAAGCAGAAGGCAAGGGCAAATAGCTCAGCCCTTCGCCTTGCCGGTCTTCAGAGGCTCCGCGGCCTTCTTGAAGTCCGCCCAGGGGTCCGTGGTCAGCGCCTGAAGGCGCGTCGGTGTGTTGTCGACGGTGAAGTAGGCGGGGCCGATATCGGCGCTGAGCTCGTTCCAGGCGAGCGGCATGGAGACGGCCGCGCCGGGGCGGGCGCGGGTGGAGTACGGGGCGACCGCCGTCATGCCGCGCTGATTGCGTAGATAGTCGATGAGGATCTTTCCACGACGCTTCGATTTGGTGATGGTCGAGACATATTTGTCAGGGCTGTCCTTCGCCATGGCGTCCGCGATGCCCTTGCAGAAGGTTTTGACCGCCGGCCAGCGTGCTGACGGCTTGAGCGGGGCGCAGACGTGCAGGCCCTTGCCGCCGGAGGTCTTGACGAAGGCGTTGAGCCCGGCGGCTTCGAGGCGCTTTCGTGTCTCCTCGGCGGCTTCGATGACCGCCTGCCATTCGACGCCCTCTCCGGGGTCGAGGTCCATGATGATGCGGTCCGGCCGCTCCCAGTCGGCAAGCGTCGAGCCCCACGGATGGATTTCCAGCACCGCCGATTGCACGAGGCCCATCAAGCCATCGAGATCATTGATGGCGACATAGGGTTCGTCGTCCTTCTCCATGGGATCCTGCACTTCGATAATATTGGCATTGATGCCCTTCCAGGCGTGTTTCTGGAAGAAGGTCTGGCCGTCGATGCCGCTGGGCGCGCGCAGCAGCGCAAGCGGGCGGCCGACGATATGCGGGGCGATATGGCGCCAGACCTCGGTGTAATAATCGGCGAGCCCTTCCTTGGTGACGCCTTCTTCGGGCCAGTAGACCCGGTCTGGATGGGTGAGGCGCACCGTGCGGCGCGGCGCCTTTTCGACCTTCGATGCTGCTGATGTCCTTGACTTCGGCATTTCGGCGATGACCTCCTTTGCCGGCTTGTCTTCCCTGAGGCCACGAAATGATGCGTGGCGCAGATGACCATCGGCCGTCCAGGCCCGGAATTCCACTTCGGCCACCAGTTCCGGCCGCACATAGCGGGCCTGTCGTGCCTCTTCCGCCGTCAACTTCCGGCCGAAGGGGCTTTCGTCCGTCCGCATGCGCGAAAGGCGCTTGAAGAGATCGGCGGCGACGGGCGCACTGAAGCCGGTGCCGACGCGGCCGACCGGTTCGAGCGCGCCGTTCTTGTGGTGGACGCCGAGCAGCAACGAGCCGATCGCCTGGCGCGATACGGTGGACGGGGCGTAGCCGCCGATGACGAATTCCTGCCGGGCCGAACATTTCGATTTGATCCAGCTCTTGCTGCGGCCTTCGCGATAGGGTGCGTCGCGCAGCTTGGAGACGACGCCTTCGAGGCTGAGACGGCAGGCATGGCGCAGCACCAGCGCGCCGTTCTCATCGAAATGGCCGCTGTAACGCAGGATGCTCTCCGTTTCCGGCACGAGCTTTTCGAGCAGGGCCTTGCGCGCCTCGAGCCGCAGGTGGGTGAGGTCGTAGCCGTCAAGGTGCAGGAGATCGAAGACGTAGAAGGTGAAGCGGTCGTCCCGTCCTGCGCTGAGATCGGCCTGGAGAGCGGAGAAGTCGGATGCGCCGGCGCCGGTCTCGACCACGAGCTCGCCGTCGATCAGCGCCGTGCCGACCGGCAGTGCGGCAAGCGCGGCGACCACGGCCTTGCCGAATTTCTTCGTCCAGTCCAGCCCGCTGCGGGTGAGGAGTTTGACCCGGCCGGCCTCGATGCGCGCCTGAAGCCGGTAGCCGTCGAACTTGATCTCGTGCAGCCAGCGTTCGCCTGCCGGCGGCGCAGCCGCCAGTGTCGCCAGCGTCGGCGGCAGGAAGTCCGGCAGCTTTGCCTTGCGCACACCCTTGAGGCCGGAAGGATCGGGCGCTTCCGCCTCCGGTTCTTTCTTCTCGGGTTTGGCCTTCTTTCTCGATGACGTGCGGATGCGCCCCGTCTTCGAGGACCAGCCGGGTTCCTCCGTCGCGACATCGGCGATCTCCCGCCCCGTCTTCACCGATTCCGGCCGTTCATCGAGCAGGTCATCTTCGCCCTCCGGCATGGCGAATTCGTCGTCGCCCTTGATCAGCAGCCAGTTCTCGCGCTTTTCGCCGGGCTTTCCCTGCATGCGCACGAGATGCCAGCGGCCGTGCAGCTTCTCGCCGTCGAGCGTGAATTCAAGATGTCCCTTGGCGTAGGCCTTTCGCGCGTCGCCGAGCGGTTCCCAGGTGCCGCGATCCCAGACGATGACGGTGCCGCCGCCATATTCGCCCTTGGGGATCGTGCCCTCGAAATCGCCATAGGCGAGGGGGTGGTCCTCCACATGCACGGCCAGCCGCTTTTCGCTCGGCACCAGGCTCGGGCCGCGCGTTACCGCCCAGCTTTTGAGTACGCCGTCCATTTCGAGGCGAAAATCATAGTGCAGCCGTGTTGCGTCATGTTTCTGGATGACGAAGCTGTTGCCGCCCCTGCGGGCCTTCTTGCCACGCGGCTCGGAGGTGGCCTTGAAGTCCCGCTTCTGCCGGTAGACGTCCAGCGTCGCCATGATCATCCTGCCTTCCGGCGGCTTGCCGCCTTCTTGCGTGTTGGTACCGGTTTTTTGGCGTTGCGCTTTGCGGGCTTTTCACCTTTTCCAGCGCTCTGGCGCAGGGCATCCATGAGATCGATGACCTTGCCCTCGGCCTTTGCTTTGACGGGCTTGATCTTCCGGCCCTCGATCTTTGCCTTCACCACCTCGGCCAGCGCCGCGTCGTAACGGTCGTCGAAGGCCTTCGGGTCGAAGCGGCCGCTCTTTGTCCTGATGATATGCTCGGCAAGCTCCAGCATCTCACCCTTGAGCTTGATGGCGGGGATTTCGGCAAACGCCTCCTCGGCCGAACGCACCTCGTAATCGTAGTTGAGCGTGGTCGCGATGAGTCCCTCGCCCTGGGAGCGGATGAGGAGGGTGCGCACCCGGCGGAAGAGCACGGTCTCGGCCAGAGCCGCCACCTTCTTCACTCTAATGCCCTCATGGATCAGCGAGAAGGCCTCCAAGCCGTTCCGGTCGGATGGAGCGAGATAGTAGGGCTTGTCGAAATAAAGGTCGTCGATGTCGTCGCAGGCGATGAATGCCCCGATCTCCAGCGTCTTGTCGCTCTCGGGCACCGCGGCGGCGATTTCTTCCGGATCGAGCGCGATATAGTCGTCCTCGCCCGCCTCGTAGCCCTTCACCTGGTCCGCGCGCTCCACCACCTTGCCCGTCTCGCTGTCGACGAATTCCCGGTGCAGCCGGTGGCCGGTCTTGCGGTTGAGCATGTGGAAGGCGATGCGTTCGCTGGTCGAGGCGGCCGTATAGAGTGCCACCGGGCAAACCAGTTCGCCCACCTTCAGGAAACCTTTCCAGTTTGCTCGCGGCGCCACGCTTCGCCCTCCTGCTCCAAAGCAAAACCAATGCCGGCAGGCGGCAAATGTTCCGGTGCCGCGTCCTGCGGGAACCAAAGCCGACGCTGCGGATTTCCGCGCTGCATGGACTGACCGGACGTGCCGTCACTCTGCGGTCAGTCGTCGTCCGGCGGGCCATCCCCGCCGTGAAGGAGGCAGAAGAAGGTGCCGTTTGTTGCAACAGCGGGCTGGTCGATCCCGAAGGCCGTCGCTCATAGATTTCCCGAAACGGGAAGCGGTCTCGAAAGATATGCCGCAGTCTTCAAGGGCGTGGAGATCAACTCCACCTTCTATCGCCATCACCAGACGAAGACGTTCGAGCGCTGGGCAGCGGCGGTGCCGGATCACTTTCGCTTTGCGGTGAAGATGTCACGCGAGATCACGCATATGGCGCGATTGCGGAACATCGATACGCTTTTCAATACGTTCTTGGACGAGGTCTCGGCGCTGGATGGCAGGCTCGGCCCCCTGCTGTGCCAGTTGCCGCCCAGTCTCACGTTCGATGCCGGGGACGCTGAGAAGGCCTTTGCCGCCATGCGCCGCGTCTTTAAGGGCACCCTCGTCATCGAACCTCGCCACAAAAGCTGGGCCTCGCAACCGGCCAGAGCGATCCTGCACCGTTATGCCATCGACCGCGTGCTGGCCGATCCCGCACCGGTCTGGCCGATATCCGATTTCCACGAGGTGCCCACATATGTCCGATTGCACGGCTCGCCCGAAATCTACTATTCCCGCTACGGCGATGCAGACATCGATGTCTTCGGCAAATACCTTGCTGCCGATAGCTGGTGCGTCTTCGACAATACGGCGTCCGGTGCGGCTATCGAAAATGCCCTGACGATGCTCGATCACATGGTTTGACTGCGAGGCGAGGAATGGATGAAAGCTTCTTTTCACGGGATGTGGTTGGCGTCGCCGTTGACCTTCTGGGAGCCCGCCTGCTGCTCGATGGCATTGGGGGGCGCATCGTGGAAACCGAGGCCTACCGTCAGGACGACGAGGCGTCCCACAGTTTTCGCGGACCGACGGCTGGTAACGCCGCGATGTTCGGTGAGCCGGGGCGGGCCTATATCTATCGCTCCTACGGCCTGCACTGGTGCCTCAATTTCGTCTGCGAACGGGGTAGCGCGGTGCTCATCCGCGCTTTGGAGCCGATGTGCGGGCTTGAGACGATGATGGCGCGCCGCATGATGACGGTGACGCGCAAGCTCTGCTCCGGACCGGGTAATCTGTGCAAGGCGCTCGCTGTAACCGCCGAGTTGAACGGGCTTTCGGTGCTCGATGCACCTTTTTCCTTGGAACTGCCTTGTAAAGCGCCCGTTTCGGCGAGCGGTGTGCGCATCGGGATCAGCAAGGCCGCTGAACGCCCATGGCGCTTTGCAGTGAAGGGATCGCCTTATCTGAGCAGGCCGATCTGACCGGGGACGCCACTGGCATGGGAGCGGCAACGGGCTTTGATCCGGCGGGCCGCGTAAGCGCAGAAAAATCGAGAGCAGCCGTGGACAGGAACTCGGGCTGCCAGTTCTATCGGAAGCGCGCCGGCCGGTTTGTCAGGTTCATCTGGATTTCGAGCCGGCTTGCAAATCGACCCACCAGCCGCACGAGCTTTCTGGTTTCCGACTCCTTGATGCGCTGTGATCGGCAATAGGCCAGGACGTCGAACACTCTGCTTGCCGGTGTCGAAAGTTTCTTGTCGAGATGTTGCATGATGCCTCCCCCGCTTTCGTGCCAGCCAAATGCGCTGGAGGAGAGGATGTTCCTGTCGCACGAGGGTTTGTACGAAACCGTACCGATCTCCGTGCCCGCTTTCTCGCAGGCTCGGCCGACGGTGGATGCACGTCCGTTCCCCTTTGTCCGCTTCCGTACCGACACCCGTCGCTGGGTTGTCTCACCGATTTTATGGTCATAGATGGACGGCCATTGACTCCAGGAGAGACCGAGGCCTTTGGCAGATATGCGGTCGCTGAACTGCATGGGATTGTTGGATGGCAAACGTTTGGCAGGGCAGGTTTCGGAACAACCTGCTGCGGCGTTTACCGGAAACGAGTCTGGAGCGGTTTGCTGCGCGGCTGGAGCGAATAGAGCTTTCTCGCTCCTGCCAGCTCTCCTCTCCGCATCAGCCGATGGAGCACGCCTATTTCTTCGAGAGCGGGATCGCGTCCGTCGTCGTGCGGTCTCCGGAGGGCCAGCATAGCGAGATCGGGATCATCGGGCGGGACGGCATGTGTCCGACGTCGGCGATCCTTGATGTCGATACCGATCCCTTCTCAATCCTCATGCAGATGCATGGGGATGCCTACCGCATCCCTGTCCCGGTCCTCAAGGCGGTGCTGTCCGAGGATTTCGAGGTTCGCAGGCATTTTGCCCGCTACGCCCAGGCGTTGGCCGTCCAGCAGGCCTACACCGCACTCTCCAATGCCGCGCACCAGATCGATGAGCGGCTCGCCCGATGGATCCTGATGTGCCAGGACCGCGTGGATGGGGCGGATATCAGCCTGACGCACGAATTCCTGTCGGTCATGCTTGCCGTCCGCCGCCCCAGTGTGACGACGGCGCTCCATGTGCTGGAGGGCAAGAAGCTCATCTATTCCGGGCGCGGCGTCGTCAGCGTGCGCGACCGGGCAGGCCTCGAAGCCTTTGCGCATGACGCCTATGGGGAATGCGAGAAGGAATACGAACGGCTTATAGGGACCGTTGTGTCCCGGCCCGCTAATTGATTGCATCGCTGAAAGGCATGCGCGCCACCAGTCGCCCGCTTTCGTCGACAATCTCGAACATGCGTGTTTCGTCTACCTGCCCTTTGCGGACATCCTCGGCCAGTATCTCACGGGCTGCAAGACGGGCATCGTCCAACGCTGCATTCAACGTGTTGAAATCCGCACCTTCCCGATCCTCGATCCGTTCGGCTCGACTGCAGATGTGAAAGAAGTAGCGGGTCATGTTCGCCTCGGAACAGTTTCGACTCTTCTAAGGACTAACGAAGCCGCGAAGTGTTCCATTCTCTTTTGCCGGAATCCGTACGCTATCGTACAGCAACCTCCACGACCGCGCTCCGTTTCCCCCGAAAGGGAGGAATGAATGGAAGTCCTGGTCTCCGAGCGCGCCACTCAGACGGTTTACGGTGCAATTGAAGCGCAATTGCCTGCGCTGCGGCGGTTTGCCCAACGGCTGAGCCGGTCGGCGAGCGATCGCGAAGACCTGATCCAGGAAACGGTCATGCGGGCGCTTCGATCCTCTCACCATTTTCACCCGGACACGAAACTCCGTTCGTGGCTCTTCACGATCATGCGCAACACCTTCAACACGGAATATCGCCGCCGCTGTCGGGAACCTGTCGGGTTGGACGACGCAATCATCGAACGAACCGGCATGGCAGCGCCGCAGGAATGGGCGGTTCGCCGCAGTGAGTTGCACTGCGCACTTCGACGCATTCCGCCGCGCTCGCGCCGCACATTGCTGCTTGTCGCGATGGGCGTTAGCTACATCGATACCGCGCGGTTGTGCGGGTGCGAGATCGGCACCGTGAAAAGCCGCGTCAATCGCGCGCGAAAGATGCTCGAGGACGAGATCGGGCGCCCTGGCGCGTCTTGACGAGAACAATTGCTGAAACCATCGGTCCCCCCTTCGCGTTGCAAACCTGACCCCTGAAGAAGAGGAGAGGGTGCCATGTCCGATGACAGCACGAAGACCATGTGGGCGACATTCTCGACCCGGGAGGCCGCCGACCGGGCCGTCGAACATCTCGTGCAGCAATGCGGGATCGCCCGCGCCGATGTCTTCGTCGAGCCGAGCACGGAGGCCAACACGGCCGGGGTCAAGCCCTCCGGTGGCGATGCCTTTCGCGCCGATGCGCCGCTTCACGGTGAGATCCGGGTCTCGGCCGATATTGCGCGCACCGATCTGCTCAAGGTCGAAGAGGCCTTTCGCCAGGTCGGCGCGCGCAGCGTGATGGCGCAATAGATCTGGTCAAACCTGGAAGGAGCCCCGCTCATGGCCATCATTCCGAACGAACCCAGTCCCGGCCCGAACCCGGTGCCGGATCTTCCTCCGATCGGCGAGCCCACGCCGCCGGTCAAGGAGCCGGAGCCCGATCGCCTGCCGGACGAGGAGCCCAATCCGAACCCGGACGAGAACGATGACCCGCCCAAGCAGACCGGCTTGCGGTAGGCTACGATCCGTCGGTCTCCGTCCGGGTCAATGCATCGTGATGGCGATGTTCGCATCGTGTGCGGCCGCCAGAAACGCATCCCGCACGTCCTCGTCCGCCGCCTCGCCGTCGAGCGCATCCGCACAGAGGCGAATGGCTTTGTAGAAGGCGGGGCCGTGCTGCTTCGGCCAGAAATCCATGAGATAGGCCGCAGCCTCCTGGGCGTTGCGCACCACCACGAACGCTTCCGCTTGCGGATCGGCCAGTACGACGGGCAGTTGCCAATTGGGAGCGCTTTCCATGCCGAAACCCCACGCTGTTGTCTTCCTTCTACAACCGGGAATGGCGAAGAATGTTCCCTTTGCTTTCCGGAATTCACTGCGAATCTGTGGCTCTTCCTCGCCTTTTATCCCTTCGGCAAACCCGGCCTCAGGGTGAGGCCATTTGACACCCCCTGAAAATTACCGAGGAACCAAACGCCTCGATCTCTGTTTGCTCCTTGCCTTCAACAGGCTGACAACGAGGAGACACCATGAACAAGTTATTGCTCGCCGCCGCATTCGTCGGCGCATCGACCCTCGGCGCCTTCGCCCAGACCTCCACGGCGCCTGCCACTGATGGCGATACGCCGGCGATCGCGACCCCGGACGAGAACAACGCCACCGCGCCGGTCGAAGGTGCGAACAGCTTCACCGAGGACCAGGCGAAGGAACGCATCGTGGAAGCGGGTTATGCCGACATCACCGGGCTCACGCTCGACGACAAGGGTGTCTGGCGCGGCACCGCGATGAAGGACGGCAAATCCGTCAATGTCGCACTCGACTACCAGGGCAACATCGTTGCCAACTGAGAAAAGGATACTGCCATGAAGAGAACTGCTACCGGACTTTTTGACGACTATTCCGACGCGCGTGACGCAGTCAGCGCCCTTGAAGCGCGGGGTATTCCCTCGGACGATATCAGCATCGTCTCGAACAATGCGGACGAGCGCCGGAGCGGCGATACGAATGCTGCGGAAGGCGCGGGAGCGGGTGCCGGTATCGGCGCAGCCGTCGGCGGCGTCGGCGGCCTTCTGACGGGCCTTGGCATCATGGCCATTCCGGGCGTAGGGCCGGTCGTTGCCGCAGGCTGGCTTGCCGCCACAGCGGCCGGCGCCGCTGCGGGTGCGGTCGCCGGCGGTGCGGCAGGCGGCCTCATCGGCGCGATGACGGAATCCGGCGTGCCGGAAGAGCACGCCCATGTCTATGCCGAAGGCGTGCGCCGTGGCGGCACGCTCGTTACCGCCCGCGTCGAGGAAAGCCTCTATCCGGAGGCCGAGGCGATCCTGCGCCAGTCGAACTGGGTCGATCCGGACGAGCGGCGGGCGGCCTATTCCGAACAGGGCTGGACGCGCTTCGACGAGACGCTCGATCCCTACGGTCCGGCCGAAATCGAGCAGGAGCGGCTGCGCTACCGGCGCTGATCGCGCAGAAACGTCGCAATTCCCAGATCTTTGACGAAGTGGCTGGCCCGGACCTTCGGGCCGGCCGCGTTTGTATGCGTCGCCTCGCGTGTGGCTCACCGTCGCGCGCCCGCCCTTGCGACATGGACAGGAAGTCGTAAGCTCGGCGGCGCGTCGGCATCATCTCCGAAGTGCCGATGCCAGGCGCTGCAATATACATCGGCCCGAAACAGGAGGCGTGGACATGGCCGCCCCGTTGCGCTCCGCACCCCCCAATAACCTCCTGCAGCTTCTGCCGGATGTCGACTTCCAGATGCTGGCACCCGATCTCAAGCACGAGGTCCTTCCCAAGGGCACGCCCCTGGCGCATCGGGACCGGCCGATCGACGCGGTGTATTTTCTGACATCCGGCATCGGGTCCGTCGTGATCACGACGCCGGAAGGCCGGCGCGCGGAAGCGGGCATCTTCGGTTTCGACGGCTATATCCCGACCTCCGCGGTGACAGGCGCCCGGATCAGTTCCTATGACGTGACGGTCCAGCTCGACGCCGAGGGCTACAGCATGGACTTTGACGATTTCCGCCGCTGGATGGACCAGAGCAAGCCCTTCGTCCAAATCATGAACCGGTCGATGGAGAGTTTTGCCGTGCAACTGGCGCACACGGCCGTGTCCAATGCGGTGCACGAGGTCAACGAGCGGCTCGCCCGCTGGCTTCTCATGTGCCACGACCGCTCGCGCAGCGACGAGATGGCGGTAACGCACGAACTCCTGTCGGTGCTCCTGGGCGTCCGGCGGCCCAGCGTGACGACCGCCCTTCATGTTCTCGAAGGCGAAGGCTTCATCCGTTCGCTGCGAGGCAGCGTCGTCATTCGCAACCGTCCGGCCTTGGAGGATTTCGCGCGTGATTCTTACGGCAGGCCGGAGGAGGAATATCGCCGCCTAATGAACGGGCTTTTCTGAAGCGTGTGGATGTGCCGTCTAGGCGCAAAGCGCACTTCGACCGCTCGCCGGCAACAGACATCGATCTTTCCTGTTGCGTCGCGTCTGGTGTGGTGCGACCGCGTGTTTGCGGAATGCAATATAGGCTCGTCGCAGCGTTGCTTGTCGGCGCTAGAACGGGGCTGAATGCCTCATTCCTGATGTGCCCTTGAGCCGAACGTCGCCCGAGATCCGGTCTTTCCCTTTTCTCCGGCATGGCGGAAAAACATCTTTTTTCAATAGATTGACTTGGGCGACAGGTGTCTTGGGATTTGCCGGCGGTATGTTGTGTTCGTCGAGATATCACATATTGCGATAGATAGTTATTGACATGTCATACCAGTTTGAGGATATAGGCTTACACCGGGTGCCCGGTTGGGGAAATTCGGCTGGACGACGTTGGGTTCGGCTGTCGCATTCAGGGAGGTCTTCGATGACATCGATCGCGTTGTTCGGCGCCGGTGGCAAAATGGGCTATCGGCTCGCCAGGAATCTCAAGGGTTCGCGCTTCGATGTCCGTCATGTCGAGGTGAGCGATGCCGGAAAGGCGCGTCTTTCCGATGACCTTGGCCTTTCCTGCGTCTCCGCCGATGAAGGCCTCGACGGCGCCGATGTCGTGATCCTCGCGGTTCCGGACACGGCGATCGGCAAGGTCGCGGCCGGCATCGTCGACAAGCTGAAGCCGGGCACGATGATCGTGGCGCTCGACGCGGCCGCCCCTTTCGCCGGCCATCTGCCGAAGCGCGGGGACCTCACCTATTTCGTCACGCATCCCTGCCATCCGCCGATCTTCAACGACGAGACGGACCCGGCCGCCAAGCGCGACTTCTTCGGCGGCATCGCCGCCAAGCAGCATATCGTGTCCGCCCTGATGCAGGGCCCGGAAGAGGCCTATGCGCTCGGCGAGGAGATCGCCAAGGCCATCTGGGCTCCGGTCATGCGTTCGCACCGCGTCACCGTCGAGCAAATGGCGCTGTTGGAGCCCGGGCTCTCCGAGACGGTCTGCGCTTCGCTGCTCGTCGTCATGCGCGAGGCCATGGATGAATGCGTCAGGCGCGGTGTCGCCAAGGAGGCGGCCCGCGACTTCCTGCTCGGCCACATGAACGTGCTCGGCGCGGTCATCTTCGAGGAGACGCCCGGCGTCTTCTCCGATGCCTGCAACAAGGCGATCGAATTCGGCAAGCCCGTGCTCATGAAGGACGACTGGAAGCGCGTGTTCGAGCCGGAGGAAATCGCCGCCAGCATTCAGCGCATCACCTGATTTTCCGGCGGGTTCGCCCGCCGACGACGCGACTTGCACCGGGGCGGCCCTTTTTAATGGAGGAATGGCCGCAGGGAGCCGGTGCCTAACCGGGAGGAAAAGATGAACATTACCCGCAGACTGATCACCGTCGGCTTCGCCGCCGTCATGGCCGCAGGCGTCGCCATGCCGTCCTTCGCTGCCGATCTCATCGCCATCATCACGCCGAGCCACGACAATCCGTTCTTCAAGGCGGAAGCCGTCGGCGCGGAGGCGAAGGCCAAGGAACTCGGCTACGAGACGCTGGTCCTCGTGCATGACGACGACGCCAACAAGCAGTCGCAGCTCATCGATACGGCCATCGGCCGCGGCGCCAAGGCGATCATCCTCGACAATGCCGGCTCGGAGGCCTCGATCGCCGCCGTGCAGAAGGCGAAGGATGCCGGCGTTCCCTCCTTCCTGATCGACCGCGAGATCAACGCCACGGGCGTCGCCGTCTCGCAGATCGTCTCGAACAACTACCAGGGCGCGCAGCTCGGCGCGGAAGAATTCGTCAGGCTGATGGGCGAGAAGGGCAACTATGTCGAGCTGCTCGGCCGCGAAGCCGATCTCAATGCCGGCATCCGCTCCAAGGGCTATCACGACGTCATCGACGAATATCCCGACATGAAGATGGTCGCCCAGCAGTCGGCCAACTGGAGCCAGACCGAAGGCTACTCCAAGATGGAGACCATCCTCCAGGCGAACCCGGACATCCAGGGCGTGATCGCCGGCAACGACACCATGGCCATGGGCGCGATCGCGGCACTCCAGGCGGCCGGCCGCAAGGATGTCATCGTCGTCGGCTTCGACGGCTCGAACGATGTGCGCGACTCGATCAAGGCCGATGGCATCAAGGCGACCGTCATGCAGCCGGCCTATGCCCAGGCCCAGCTCGCCGTCACCCAGGCGCATGAATACATCACGACCGGCAAGGTGCCGGCCGAGGAAAAGCAACTGATGGACTGCGTGCTCATCACCGCGGACAACGCCGGCAAGCTCGAGACCTTCGCACTCGCCGAATAATTTTTCGCGGTGGCGCGAGGCGGGGTGCGGTCCTGCCTCGCGCTTTCTGTTCATGACGGAGAATGGAATGGTGAGGTTTCAGGCTGCCTGTACGGTTCTGCTTGCCGGCGCTCTGGCGCTTGGCGGCTGCAAGTTCGTCAAGACCGAGGACGAACAGAAGCAGGCGGCGGCCGGTGCCTTCAATCCGGACAAGCTGGTCGCCGATATCTGGGACGCGAAGGTCGTGCCCTATCTCGAACAGCGCGCCGGCCCGTTCCGGGAGGTTTCCGCCCTTGCGGCGAACGACCTCGACGCGGCGGCTACAAGATACGGCCACAAGGAGAAGCAGGGCAACGCGCCCTGGACCTTTGCGGCCAAGATCGACGGGGTGATCGTCGCGGAAGAAACGAAGTCGCGCGCAGCCTATGTGGACGTGGATGTCGACGGCGACAGGCAGGCGGATGTGCGCGTCTCGATCGGCCCGGCCATCCGCGGCACGGCGCTGCGCGACAGCCTTGATTTCGTGAGTTTCAACGACTTCAAGAACCAGATCGAATGGGCGCAGTACGGCAAGTCCTTCAACACCCATGTGAACGGCGCGCTATTGGAAAAGCTGCCGCGCGAAGGCCTGACCGGCAGGACGATCAAGGCGACGGGTGCCTATCCGCTGCCGGCCAAGGGGCAACTGCCGCAATTCGTGCCCGCCACCATCGCGGTCGGAGGCTGAGATGAGCGGCATCGACGACGGCGACGTCATTCTCGAACTCAAGGACATCACGAAAGCCTATTCCGGCATCGTGGCGCTGAAGAAGGCCGACCTGAAGCTGCGGCGCGGTGCGGTCAACGTGCTCGTCGGTGAAAACGGCGCCGGCAAGTCGACGATGATGCGCATCATCGCCGGTGTCGAGCAGCCGACACTGGGGGAAATCTGGATGGATGGCGAGCGCATCCACCTGAACAGCCCCGCGGACGCCGTGCGCCACGGTATCGGCATCGTCTTCCAGGAGCTGAACCTCTTCGGCAATCTCTCCGTCGCCGAGAACATCTTCGCGACGCGCGAGATCACCCGGGGCCTGCGCGGCATAGACCACAGGGCGCAGGTGGAAAGGGCCAACGCATTCCTGAACCGGCTGGAGGCCGGCATTTCCGCCGATACGCTGGCGGAAGACCTGCCGATCGGCCAGCAGCAACTGGTCGAGATCGCAAGAGCCGTCTCGCTCGACACGCGCATCCTCATCATGGACGAGCCGACCTCGGCGCTCAGCGCCGCCGAGGTCGACGTGCTCTTCCGCGTCATCGCCGACCTCAAGGCGCGCGGCGTCGCCATCGTCTATATCTCGCACCGGCTGGAAGAGCTGATGCGCCTCGGCGATTACATCACCGTCTTGAAGGACGGCCAGATCACCGGCCATGCCATGGTCAAGGATATCGACACACGCTGGATCGTGCGCTCGATGATCGGCTCGGACGCCAAGGATTTTGCCAAGCAGGTCGATCACGAACCAGGCGCGGAGGTCTTTCGCACGGAAAACATCTGCCTGCCGCGGGCGCAGGGTGGCTATGCCGTCGATCATGTCTCGATCGGCGTGCGCAAGGGCGAAATCCTCGGCATCTACGGCCTGATGGGGGCGGGGCGTTCCGAACTCTTCGAATGCATCATGGGTCGGCACGAGCACTATACGGGGAAAATCTTCGTCGAGGACGAGGAGCTGAAGGGGCGCGATACGACGCGGCGCATCCGCGAAGGTCTGGCGCTGATCCCGGAGGATCGCCAGCGCGAGGGCCTCGTGCAGTCCATGTCGATCGCCGACAACCTCTCCATGGCGAGCCTGGGCCAGTTCCTGAAGGGCGGTTTCCATATCGATCTGAAGCTTGAGAAGAAGGCGGTCCGGGATGCGATCCGCAATCTTTCCATCAAGGCGAAGAACCCGGAATTCGACGTCACCTCCATGTCCGGCGGCAACCAGCAGAAGGTCGTCATCGGCAAGGCGCTGATGACCGGGCCGAAGGTGCTGTTGATGGACGAGCCGAGCCGCGGCATCGATGTCGGCGCCAAGGCGGACGTTTTCCGCACCATGCGGCAACTGGCGGGCGAGGGGCTTGCCATCCTGTTCTCCACCTCCGACCTCGAAGAGGTCATGGCCCTTTCCGACCGCATCGCCGTCATGAGCAACGGCCGGCTGGTGATGGTGGTGGACCGCAAGGATGCCACCGAGGAGATGATCGTTTCGGCCTCCGCGGAGGGACACAAAACCAGAAGGATGCATGCGTGATGACGACAGCAACGCACACTGCCGCCACCGGCAATCATCTCTCCACGGGCGCGGCCCTGCTCACGATCATGAAGCTGAGGACCTTCATCGCCCTCTTCGCGGTGATCATCTTCTTCTCGATCTTCGCGCCGAACTTCTTGTCGACCGCGAACATGATCCTGATGTCGAAGCACGCGACGCAGAATGCGTTCCTTGCCATCGGCATGACCTTCGTCATCATCACCGGCGGCATCGATCTCTCGGTCGGCTCGATCGTCGGCCTCTGCGGCATGATCGCCGGCGGTCTCATCATGTATGGCGTGGCGTTGCCGCTCGGCTACACGGTCTATTTCAACGTGGTCGAGGTCGCGATCATCGTCATGGCCGTCGGTATCCTGATCGGCGCGGTCAACGGCCTGCTCATCACCCGGCTCAACGTCGCGCCCTTCATCGCGACACTCGGTACGCTCTACGTGGCGCGCGGCATGGCGCTGCTCTATTCCGACGGCCAGACGCTGCCCAATCTCACGGGCCGCGAAGACCTCGGCAACCAGGGTTTTTCCTATCTCGGTTCCGGCTCGATCCTCGGCCTTCCGGTCTCCGTCTGGATTCTCATCGTCGTCGCGCTGGGAGCGGCCTACTTCGCCCGCTTCGTCCCGCTCGGCCGCCATATCTTCGCCGTCGGCGGCAACGAGCGCGCCTCCCGCATGTCCGGCATCCGCGTCAATCGCGTGAAGATGTTCGTCTACATGTTTTCAGGTTTCTGTGCAGCGATCGTCGGCCTGATCATTTCCTCGGAACTGATGGCCTCGCATCCGGCGACCGGCACCAATCTCGAACTGAACGCCATTGCGGCGGCCGTTCTGGGTGGTACATCCATGTCGGGCGGACGCGGCACGATCGGCGGCACGATCATCGGCGCCTTCGTGATTGGCATTCTCTCCGACGGTCTGGTGATGATGGGGGTCAGTTCCTTCTGGCAGATGGTGATCAAGGGGCTCGTGATCATCGTGGCGGTCGTGGTCGACCAGGCACAGCGCCGCCTCCAGCAGCGCGTCACCCTGATGCAGATGGCAAAGGCAGGCTGAGCATGGCGAAGACAAAGGGTGCGCTGATCGGCTGCGGCTTCTTCGCCGTCAACCAGATGCATGGCTGGCAGGATCTTGATGACGTCGAGATCGTGGCGATCTGCGACCGGGATCCGGAGCGTCTTCACCTCGTCGGCGACCAGTTCGGCGTCGACAGGCGATACCGGTCGGCGGATGAGATGTTCGATGATGGCGGCTTCGATTTCGTCGACATAGCGACGACGGTCGGCAGCCACCGCGCGCTGGTCGAGCTTGCCGCCAGCCACGCGGTGCCGGTTATCTGCCAGAAACCGTTCGCCCCGACGCTTGCCGATGCCAAGGCCATGGTCGCCGCTGCCGAAAAGGCCGGCATTGCCCTGATGATCCACGAGAATTTCCGGTGGCAGACGCCGATCCTCGCCGTCAGGGCGGTGCTGGACAGCGGTGTGATCGGTGAGCCCTTCTGGGGACGGGTTTCCTTTCGCTCCGGCTTCGATGTCTTCTCCGGCCAGCCCTATCTTGCCAGGGGAAAGCGCTTCATCATCGAAGACCTGGGTATCCATTCCCTCGATATCGCCCGTTTCCTCTTCGGGGATGCCAGCCGCATGACGGCCCGCACGCGCCGTATCAATCCGGATATTGCCGGCGAGGATGTCGCCACGATGCTGCTCGACCACGACAACGGCATCACCTCGATCGTCGATGTCAGCTACGCGACGAAACTGCCGGAAGAACCCTTTCCGGAAACCTTCGTCGAGATCGACGGCAGCAGGGGCACGCTGCGCCTCGGCAAGGATTACAAGCTGACAGTCCACGGTCCCGACGGTACGACACGGAGCGTCGTCGCGCCCAATCTGCTGCCCTGGGCCTCGCGCCCATGGCACAATATCCAGGAGAGCGTGGCGCTTATCCAGAAACACTGGGTCGAGCGACTGGCGGAGGGCCGCGAGCCGGATACGTCCGGCCGTGACAACCTGAAGACCTTCGCGCTCGTCGAGGCCGCCTATCGCAGCGCCGAGCGTGGCGAGACGATCGCGATTGCGGACCTGCTTGCATGAGCGGCGACCTGTTCAGGCTCTATGGCACGAACGAACGCGAACCGGAAAGCCGCCCGCTCGTTGCCGGTGACCTGAGCGTGGTGCTTCAGGATGGCAATCTGCGCACCCTGCGGTTTCACGGTCATGAGGTGCTGCGCGCCATCGCCTTTCTTGTGCGCGACAAGGATTGGGGCACCTGCAATGCCGTGATCCGCGATCTGGCGGTGCAGGCAGCGGGCGAGGGTTTTTCCGTTACCTACAAGGCCCGCTTCACCGCGCCCTCAGGCGCCAATCTGGATTGCGCCATTGCGATCTCCGGCACGACGAAGGCCGTGGCCTTCTTCGCCGATTGCGTCAGCGATGCCGATTTCGAAACCGCGCGCGCCGGTTTCGTCGTGCTGCATCCGGTCATCGGCGTGGCGGGACGGCCCTTGCAGGTCCGCCATGGCGACGGCAGCGTCGAGCATGCGCACTGGCCGGACCAGATCGAGCCCTGGCAACCGTTCAAGGATATTTCCGCGATCACCCATCAGGTCGCATCCGGCATTTCGGCGGCGACAACGTTCGGCGGCGACGTCTTCGAGATGGAGGACCAGCGCAACTGGACCGACGGCTCCTTCAAGACCTATGTGCGCCCGCTGTCGCTGCCTTGGCCCTATCTCGTGCCGAAGGGCCAGCCGTTCAGCCAGGCGATAACGGTCGAAATCCAGGCTGCCGACGATGCGGCGCCCGCCACCGGCGCATCCGGCGCCATCACCCTGCAAATGGCGCCGACAGGTCGCCGCTTTCCCGAAATCGGCGTCGGTGTGCGCCCGGAGTGCCTCGCGCAGGAACATGCCGTGCTCGATACCCTGGCGGCCGTCGGCGCACGGCATCTGATTGCCCATTTCGATCCCGGCGCCGGCCACGGCCTGGCGGCCTTGAAGGGATATGCCGGCATCGCGGCGAAATCCGGTCTCAGGGTGACGCTGGAACTGGCCGTGCCGTGCAGGCGTCCGCTGGCCGAGGAGATGGCCGGATTTGCCCGCCTGGTGCGTGAAGCCGGTCTGCTGCCCGACACGCTCTTCGTCTGCCCCTCGGTCGATCGCCAGTCGACGCCGCCGGGCAGCATCTGGCCGGAATGCCCGCTGCTCAAGGACATCTATGCCGCGGCGCGGGCCGCCTTTCCCGGTATCCGCCTCGGCGGTGGCATGATGAGCTATTTCACGGAACTCAACCGCAAGCGCGTGCCCGCGGATCTCATCGATTATGTCAGCCATTGCACGAACCCCATCGTGCACGCCGCCGACGATCTCTCGGTCATGCAGACTTTCGAGGCGCTGCGTTCCGTCGTCCGCTCGACCCGCGCCATCTACGGCGAAAAGCCCTACCGCATCGGCCCTTCGACCATCGCCATGCGGCAGAACCCCTATGGCAGCACGACGAAGGACAATCCGGCGGGAGCGCGCATTCCTATGGCCAATGTCGATCCGCGCCACAATGGTCAGTTCGGCGCCGCCTGGACGCTGGCCTATGCCGCGACCGTTGCCGCTACGGGGCTGGAAGTCCTGACGCTTTCGACGCTTGCCGGTCCGTTCGGGCTGGTGGCGGGGGAGGGCGAGCCGAGGGCGCAGGGGACGTGGCGGCCGCTCGCGCATGTCGTCGCACGCCTCGGCGCACTGGCGGGCGAGGATGTGCAATCCGTCGAAACGTCGCGGCCGGATGCGGTGCTTGGGCTTGCTTCGCGGGAGCGGTTGCTGCTGGCGAATATCACGCCGGCAATGCAGACAGTGGTCCTGCCTTCGCTGCCGCGTGCGGTCTCGCTGATCGCAGAAGAGGCTTTGCCCGTCGCCGCGCGGCTCGTCCTGCCGCCCTATGGCTGTGCCGAGATCGTGCTCTGAACTATTTCTGTCCCTTGAGCGCATAAAGTGCGCGGGAGCGTTCGAGGTGCTTGATCATCGCCTTTTCGGCAAGGTCCGCATCGCCTCTCTCGATGGCACGGATGATTTCCTCGTGCTCGGCGAGCGTGAAGTTCTCGCGACCGGTCCAGATGAGCATTTCGGTATGATAGGATTTCAGCCACCCCAGCATCGCGCCGCTGACGGCGGCGAAGATCGGATTGCCCGAGATCTGCGTGATGTACTGGTGGAATTCCATGTCGGCATCGATGAAGGCATCCGCATCGCCGAGGCTCTGTTTCTGCTTGTCGAGGAGGGCGCGCAATTCCGCGATGTGCTCCGGTGTCGCCTTGGTGGCGGCCTCGCGAATCATGCCGCGCTCGAAGAAGATGCGGGCGCTCTTCAGGTGTTCCAGCGAGTCGGAGGAGCCGGAAAGCATCAGCTTGGCCGGCAGGTCCACCTGGCGGATGATGGATTCGGCGGTGATGCGCAGCACCTTGGCACGTTCACCCTGGGAAATCTCGACCAGCCCCTTGCCGGCGAGCGCCTGCATGGCCTCGCGAATGGCCGGGCGGCCGACGCCGTAGCGCTCCATGAGTTCGCGCTCGGAGGGCATGTCGTCGCCGGCTTTCAATTCGCCGGTTTCGATCATGGTCTTCAATCGCGCGAAAACTTCGTCGGAGAGTTTCTTGCGGACGATCGGTTCGGAAACGACGCTCATGAGTCACCTGATTTCGACAGGTTTGAATATGCACCAAGTTCCTTCGCCGCAACAGCTTTCACCGCAATCGGCTTGCAATAACATAAATACTCATTATACCAGTTATTGGGCTATAACAAGATACGCCTCTGCGGCGGGAGGGAACGTGATCCGTCTGACATATCGGATAGAGACGCCGGGTCCGGTGGAGGCCATGGCGATGAAAATCGCCAGCGACCAGTCGACCGGTACCTTCGTGGCGCTGCCGGGCGAGACGGAGGCGCTGAAGGCCCGCGTCGCCGCGCGCGTCGTCGCCATCCGTCCGCTGCCGCCGGTGGATCGCGCATCCTTTCCCGACGAGGCAGGCGACGCCACGCAGTTCAGCCGCGCGGATGTCGACATAGACTTCCCGCTGGATGCCATTGGCACCGATCTTTCCGCGTTGATGACGATCGCCATCGGCGGCGTCTTCTCCATCAAGGGCATGACAGGCATTCGCATCGTCGACATGAAGCTGCCGCTGGAATTCGCCGCTGCCCATCTTGGGCCCCAGTTCGGCGTTTCCGGGAGCTTTGCGCTGACGGGGGTCAGGGGCCGGCCGATCATCGGCACCATCGTCAAGCCGGCATTGGGCCTTCGCCCGCATGAGACGGCGGAAATGGTCGGTGAACTGATCGAAGCCGGTGTCGATTTCATCAAGGATGACGAGAAGCTGATGAGCCCGGCCTATTCGTCGCTGAAGGATCGCGTGGCGGCGGTCATGCCGAAGATTCTCGACCATGAGCAGAAGACCGGCAAGAAGGTCATGTACGCCTTCGGCATCAGCCATGCCGATCCGGACGAGATGATGCGCAATCATGACCGGGTGCTGGAAGCCGGCGGCAATTGTGCGGTCGTCAATATCAATTCCATCGGCTTCGGCGGGCTTGCCTTCCTGCGCAAGCGCTCCGGCCTTGTATTGCACGCCCACCGCAACGGCTGGGACATCCTCACGCGTCATGCCGGGCTCGGCTTCGAATTCTCCGTCTGGCAGCAGTTCTGGCGCCTGCTCGGCGTCGACCAGTTCCAGATCAACGGTATCCGTGTCAAATACTGGGAGCCTGATGACAGTTTCGTGCGCTCCTACAAGGCGGTCACCACGCCGCTGTTTTCAGACAGGGACGTGGCGCTTCCGGTCATCGGCTCCGGCCAATGGGGCGGCCAGGCGCCGGATACGATCGCGGCGACGGGTGGTTCGACCAATCTGCTCTATCTCTGCGGCGGCGGCATCGTCAGCCATCCGGGCGGACCGGGGGCAGGGGTGAAGGCGGTGAAGCAGGCCTGGGAGGCGGCGGTCGCCGGTGTGCCGCTCGAGGCCTATGCCAAGGACCATCCGGAACTTCGGCAATCCATCGAAAAATTTGCCGATGGCAAGGTGGCCTGAGCCATGATGCGACCCCTGATCAGCTATTACGGCGACGATTTCACCGGCTCGACCGACGTCATGGAGGCGCTTGCCTCGAACGGCGTCGAGACGGTGCTTTTCCTGAAAGTGCCGGATGCCGACCTGTTGTCGCGCTTTGCTGGTGCACGCGCCTTCGGCCTTGCCGGCACCAGCCGCAGCGAGGTTCCGGACTGGATGGATGTGCATCTGAGCGAGGCTTTCGGCTGGCTGAAGACGCTGGATGCAGAGCTTTGCCACTACAAGATCTGCTCGACCTTCGATTCCGCTCCGCATGTCGGCAATATCGGCCGGGCGATCGAGATCGGCCGCGCCGTCTTCGGCGCGGCGACCGTGCCGCTTATCGTCGGCGCGCCGCAGATCCGGCGCTATACGGCCTTTGGCGAGCTCTTTGCCGCCTATCAGGGCCGCAACTATCGCATCGACCGCCATCCCGTCATGGCGCGCCATCCCGTCACGCCGATGGACGAGGCCAATGTGCTGCTGCATCTCGCGCGCCAGACAAAACTGTCCTCCGCGCTGGTGGACAATGTCGCGCTGCTCGATGCGCCGGAGCCCGAGGAGGCGGATATCCTGCTGCTCGACGTGCTCGACCGGCAGACGCAGGCGGCGGCAGGCAGCCTGCTCTGGAACCGGTTGCGCCCGAAAAGCCGCTTCGTCTGCGGTTCGTCGGGCGTCGAATACGCGCTGATCCCCGCCTGGCGGAAGGACGGGTTGCTCGGCGAGAAGCCAACCTTTGCCGATGCCGGTCCGGTGGATCGCATCGCCGTCGTCTCCGGCAGCGTTTCGCCGACGACGGAGCGCCAGATCCGCCATGCTCTCGTCAATGGTTTCGATGGCGTGACTCTCGACCCGGTCGCCCTTTCCCGTGCAGAAAATACTGCAACCATCGCAGCCGCGGTCGAGGCCGGCCTCACGGTGCTTGAGAGCGGCCGAAGCGTCGTGCTTTACACGGCACTCGGGCCGTCCGCCGACCGTGGCGGCGAGCTTAATTCATCCGTCGGCGCACGCCATCGGCTTGGCCGGGCACTCGGTCGTATCCAGTTGGAACTGGTGGCACGCGCGGGCCTATTCCGCGCCGTCGTCGCCGGAGGCGACACGTCAAGCCATGCGCTCGGCGAGATGGGAATCGCCGCCCTCACGCTGAGAATGCCGCTGCCGCAAACGCCTGGCTCGCCGCTCTGCATGGCCCATGGCGGTCCTGCGGATGGCCTGCAGATTGCATTGAAGGGCGGCCAGGTGGGTGGAGACAATTATTTCAGCATGATCCGGTCGGGTAGGATTTAGACTGCCGTTCCGGGAAACTCGGAGGGCTTGCGATCCGGCGGTCTCTTAAGGGGGGCACATCCCCTCTTCCCTACCGGTTGGCAGGGAAATCGAGGCCGGCGGGCAGGTCTGTAGCCTTTGATCTTGCTTCCTGCCGGGCCTGGCGTGGAGTCAGGCCGGTCGCCTGGCGGAAGGCGTGGATGAAGGCGCTTTCCGAACCGTAACCGAATTGCGCCGCGATGGTCGCGATCGTTGCATCCGGTTGCAGCAGCGCCTTTTGTGCGAGTGTCATGCGCCATCGCAGCACATAGTCCATCGGCGCGCGCCCGACGGCGGCACGAAACCGCGCGGAGAACCGCGATCGTGAGAGATGGCTGATCCCTGCAAGCTCATCGAGGCGCCAAACCCGACGGGGCGCATCGTGAATGGCGCGCAGCGCGGCGCCGATCCGCGGATCGGAAAGCGCCGCAAGCCAGCTGCCCGTCCGCTCTTCCGGCAGGTTTCGCAGCAGCTCGATGAAAATCATCTGCATGATCTGCCTTGCCATCGCCGTCGAGCCGGGGGCTTTGGAGGAAAGCTCGTCCTCCAGCCTGCCGACAAGCCAGTGCAGGCGCCCGGCAACCGGGCTGTCCGAGCGGACCACGATCATCGGCGGTAGCGTGTCCGTCAGAAACCGTGCGGTTTCCGTCAGGTCCATGCGCCCGCTGAGACAAAGGAAGTCCGGTCCCGCGCCGGCATTCAGCTGTGCGTAGCTGCTCTCGCGTGGTCCGGCAAAAACCTCGGCGGCGTGCCGGGGCAGCCGGTTCAAATCGGTCCCGATGACAAAAGGCAGTTCGGGGCCGATCAGGAAACAGTCTCCCGCCGTCAGCCGCCATCGCTTTCCCCTGGTCTCCACCGTGCATTCGCCACGCTTGATCATGTTGCATTTGAGCGCCCGCACGGGCGGTACATGCATTGCCCATAGGCCTCTTGCCGCAAGCCCGGTGGATATCACCGCGCGCGCCTCGACCAGACTCAGGAACTGTGAAAGCGGGTCTTCCATGACGATTCAGGACGATCTCTATATGATTCAGGCATACTTCATATAGAATTACTCGTCTTCGACGTCCACTTTCCTGGCTTTCAGACAGGAGAAGAACATGACGGTCACTCAAGAGACACTTGGCACGCCCTTCGGCCCCTTCACGACGGCAGAGGAGGTCGTGCGGGACGTCGACCTTTCCGGCAAGACGGCCGTCGTTACCGGTGGTGCATCCAACCTTGGTCGCGAGACCGTGCGGGTTCTCGCGTCGAGGGGCGCCCATGTCATCGTGCCGGCACGCGACGTCACGGCCGCACGGCAAGCATTGTCCGGAATGGATCGCGTCGAGATCGTTTCCATGGATCTGCTTGATCCGGCTTCCATCGACGGTTTTGCCGACAGGTTTCAGGCCGATCACGAAACCCTCGATCTTCTGATACTGAGCGCCGGCGTGATGGCCACGCCCCTGTTCCGCGACAAGGAAGGGCATGAAGGGCAACTTGCCACCAATCATCTTGGGCACTTTCATCTGACCGCCGCGCTGTGGCCGGCGCTGCGTGCCGCCGAAGGCGCGCGCGTCGTGGTCCTTTCCTCCCGCGCGCACCAGCTTGGAGGCCTCGATCTCGACGACCTCGATTTCACGCGTCGTGCCTATGACAAGTGGCTCGCATACGGCCAGGCCAAGACCGCGAATGCCCTCTTCGCCGTTGCATTGGATGCGCGTGGCATCGCGCATGGCGTGCGGGCGTTTTCGGTTCATCCGGGCTCTATCCTCGGTCCGCTGGCGCGGCATCTGAGCCGGGAAGAGATCGATGCGTTCGGCGCTTTGAGCGAGGACGGTACACCGGTGGTCGATCCTGCCCGGGACAAGAAATCGCCCGAACAGGGCGCCGCCACGACGATATGGTGTGCCACCGCGCCGGAACTGGCCGGGATCGGCGGCGTCTATTGCGAGGATTGCGACATTGCGCCTTTGCGCACGGAAGGCCAGCTCGGCGCGGCTGGTGTTCGGCCTTTCGCGGTCGATCCGGCCATCGCCGAAGCTCTGTGGGCACAAAGCGTGCGGTTAACCGGTCGCGATCTGCATGAGTGATCGCGACCGGGCTTCCGGATGCCTGGCAGCGGCGATGCGGCCCCTCGATCGGGCCTATCCGAACGTCATCCGGCTTGCAAGCCATAACGCGGATCATTATAGTCCACGTTATGGCGCATATCACCGCTGGCGTGGAATACGCATTGCATTGTCTCCTGTGGCTGGTGGATTCGCCCGGTGCACCATTGAGCAGTCGCGACCTGGCGGATTTTCAGGGCATTTCCCCGAGTTTCCTGGCGAAGGTTTTTCCGAAGCTGGAGAAAGCTGGAATCGTGGCTTCATCGGAGGGCGTGAGGGGCGGTTATCGACTGGCCAAGCGGCCCGAGGCAATCAGCGTGCTCGCGGTCGTCGATGCCATCGAAGGCGAGAAACCGCTGTTCGATTGCCAGGAAATCCGGGGCCGTTGCGCCGCCTTTGGCGGGCGGCCACCGGCATGGGCAACGAAGGGTGTATGCGCGATCCATGCGGTGATGCTGCGTGCGGAGAAGGCGATGCGCGATAGCCTGGAAAGCCAGACGCTGGCCGACATCGCCGGCGTCCTCGAGCGCAAGATGCCGCCGGAGTTTTCGGAGGAAGTCCGCAGATGGGTCGAGGAAAGAACCGAAGCCCGGATCCGCGGTAAGGCATGAGGCGGGCTTCGGATCCGTCGCTCCGGCGGATGGGGATGTTGGTCATGAAGGACATGTTCATTTGCAAGCGTGAGACAGGTTCTGCGGCACACGCAAATCATCCGGAGGCCGCACGATGACCGCCACCGCCGCCGTCATTGCGGATTGTCCGCTGGTTCTCGTCGTCGATGACGACGCGGGCGTCCGGAATTCCCTGCAGGAACTCATGGAATCCGTCGGGCTCGACGTTGCCTGCTTTCCATCCCCCTCCGAACTCCTGAATGTCGGCCTTCCCGACCGGCCCGGATGCTTGGTTCTCGATGTCCGGATGCCGGGGGCGAGCGGCCTTGACCTGCAGCACCAGCTTGCGGCACGGGGAATTGCGAAGCCGATCATCTTCCTGACGGGTTACGGCGACATTCCGATGACGGTGCAGGCGATGAAGGCCGGCGCCATCGATTTCCTGACGAAACCCGTGCGTGACCAGACGCTGCTGGACGCCGTGATTGCCGGTATCCAGCGGGATGTCGAGCAGCGGGCGCAGGCGCAGAACATTCACCAGCACGCGACACGGTTTGCGACCCTGACACCGCGCGAACGGCAGGTTTTCCGGGAGGTCGCGCATGGGCGCCTCAACAAGCAGATCGCCTTCGACCTCGGGATCAGCGAGATCACCGTCAAGCTCCACCGCAGCAATGTGATGCGCAAAATGGGGGCGATTTCGGTTGGCGAACTCATTCGTGCCTGGGATTCGTTGCCGCCCGGCTTGCGCGAGAAGCCGCAGGACTGATTTCAGGCATCACCGGTTGCAGCGGGCCTGATCAAGAAGCCCCTATCTCCTGAAAGATCTTCCTCCCCGGCCATCGGCGACCGGCCGAAACGGTCTTGCTCCCCTGTCCGCTGGTCTGGCGCCAACCTATGCCAGTGCCGTCAGACATGCCTGGGGTGTGCCCTGACGCCATGCCGACAGAGTTGGTGATCGACGGATCGGGCAAGGCACCTAATCCCCCGATGTGCCGGACCTGTCCTCTGGGACTAGGTAAGCGATGCTTGCGTTCGATAGTCCGGCGGCCCGCTCTGGCGCATTCTCCTCACAAGTCGAGACGACGCGAGGGAGAGACGGGATGCGAGATATCATCGAAACAAGGGCCTTCGCCGCCGTGGCCGGCCTGCCCTGACGGCTTCCCATCCCGGGGACGCAGCCTCGTTCATCGATAAACGGCTTCGTCAAACAGTCGCCCGGCGCCCCTGCGCCGCTCGGCGATCCGAGTAATCCGACATCAACTTGAAACCAGGAGAGTGGACATGAAAATCGTCGTCATTGGAGGCACTGGGCTGATCGGCTCGAAAACTGTCGAACGGCTTCGCAAGAAGGGCCATGACGTGCTGGCCGCTTCGCCGAATTCCGGCGTGAACACCGTTACCGGCGAAGGCCTGGACGAGGCGCTTGCCGGCGCCCAGGTGGTAATCGATCTGGCGAATTCGCCGTCCTTCGAGGAAAAGGCTGCCATGGACTTCTTCGAAGCGGCGGGCCGCAACCTCTTTGCGGCGGAAAAGGCCGCCGGCGTTCGCCACCACGTGGCACTTTCGGTGGTCGGCACCGACCGGATGCAGGCGATGGGGTATTTCCGCGCCAAGCTGCTTCAGGAGAAGCACATCAGGAATTCCGGCGTTCCCTACACGATCGTCCACGCAACCCAGTTCTTCGAATTTGCGGGCGCCATCGCCCAGTCGGCCACCGAGGGAATGACCGTTCGGCTGCCCACGGGCGCCTTTCAGCCCATCGCAGCCGACAACGTGGCGGATGCGATGGCTGATGCCAGCACCGCCGAACCCGTGAACGGCATGATCGAGATCGCCGGTCCGGAGCGGGGGCGGATGCACGATTTCATCGCCCGCTACCTCAAGGCCACCAACGATCCGCGCACCGTCGTTGCTGATCCGCAGGCCCGCTACTTCGAGGTCGAGATCGATGATCGGACGCTGGTTCCGGATGATGGCGCACGCCTTGGCCAGATCCGCTTCGACGACTGGCTGAAAACCGCCGGTGCCCCGAAAGCGTGAACGGCCGCTCCGGGATTTCTCTCAGCTTCGCCGGATCCTCGGTTCGGTGAAGCTCTGTTCAACAAGGTGAACGAAGATGATCAAGACACTTTTCTACGCGACGGCGTTCCTGTTCGCTTCCATCGCGGCGGGCGCCGCCCATGACGGCGATGACGAAAAGGTCACGCTGGTCTATGACCAGCCATTGCCGAACGTGCCCGGCAAGAGCATGAAAGGCGTGCTCGTCGAGTATGCGCCCGGCGGCAACTCGCCTGCGCACACGCATCCGGATTCGGCATTCATCTATGCGACGGTTCTGGAAGGCGCGATCCGCAGCCAGGTCAATGACGGCCCGATCGTCGTCTACCGTGCCGGCGAGAACTTCTCTGAATTTCCCGGCGATCATCACGGCGTCAGCGAAAATGCCAGCGAGACGGAGCGCGCCCTGCTGCTTGCCGTGTTCGTGGTCGACACGGACGAAACCAACCTGACGACCTACGAGAAATAAGCTCGTGACACGCGTCACGGCGAAATTCCGGAGCCACTTCGACGCCATCGGCGCCAGGACCTCGCCGGGCCTGCCCGTCCATGTTCGACCCCGCAACGACGGGCTTCGCCTGACGCAGGTCACCGATGCCGGAGTGGCGCAGCCGCCGCGCCACTCCGGTTTTGGCATCAGCGGCCGCACGGCCGTGAACGACGCCATGCGCATCGGAAGGCTCTATACCTCGGCACAGGTGTCTTTGTCGTCAACTCCATTATACGCTGCCGGTTGGGTGGATCGTGGTGCCGGTCGTCGGACGAGGCATCACGACGATCTCAAGTGCAATGGGATCAGGTCGAGGCATGTCGAGGTCAGCCGGAACATCGGGAGCAGATGGGAGCGGATCTGCAAAACCACCTGATATCAACGCTATGGAGGCGGCCAGGATTGTCGAGCGGATTACCGGCAATGCCTGGGCGACAGATGCCGAGGGCGTCTTCATCTATGTGACGCCGGCTGCGCTGGCCTTTCTCGGCATCACCCTGGAAAGCCTCAATGCGCCTTCTGCCGGAAGCGCCTTCGGCTGGAGGCGGGTCATACATCCGGAGGACTACGATGCCGCGGCAGCGGCCTGGCGCCGCTGCCTGCAAACCGGCGAACACTACAATGTCGAGCACCGGATGTTGCGCGCGACCGGTGTCTATGGCTGGGCGCGCAGCACCGGACAACCGATACGCAACGGCGAGGGCGTGATCGTCGGATGGTACGGCACCGTGATCGACGCTGCCCTTCGGCCCGAGCCCGGCGAGCGTTCGGCGGTACATCTCGATGATCCTCTAGCCGGCGGACCCGCCCGCAATCCGCGTCCGTCCATGGAAGCGATCCATCCACATGATAGGTCCATTGTCGAGCAGGCGGCGGCGAGGGCCTTCTTCCATGGCATTCCCCAGATCAGCAGCTACCGCCAGCTTCAGGCGGACGGCAGCTATCGCTGGGTCGAGTTCCGGATGGAGCCGGGCCATGGCAATAGCGTCGACGTCGATCCGGCGGTGGCACGACAGGATGCGCCATGGACGATCGCGCGCTCCTTCGGCGAGACCGGCGATGCGATTCAAGCGGCCCTTGCCATCGAAAAGCTCTATGGCGGCGCCTGGGCCATCGATGCCATCGGGCAGTTCACCTATGCGACGCCGACGGCGCAGACCTCGATCGCCATGACATTGGAGGATCTCAATCTTCTGCTGGACGGCAAACCCTTCCTGGACGGTGGGAGGCAGGGCTGGCAGCGAGGCACGCATCCCGACGACAGCGACCGGGCAGCCGAGACGTTGCGCCATGCCCTTAGGACGGGCGAGAACTGGAACTTCGAATACCGGGTCCTGCGCGCCAACGGCGCTTATGTCTGGCATCGGGCCGCGGCACGGCCGACACGCGACGAGCAGGGGCGGATCACCGGATGGTACGGTACCGCGCTGGACATCGACGTCTATAAACGCACCGAGACTGCCTTGCGCGAACGCGAAAGGCAGCTCCAGCAATTGATCGATACCGTGCCGGCGCTGATCTGGAGCACCGCGGCGGATGGGACGCCGACCTATGTCAGCAAACCCTTCACCGAGATAACCGGCGCCACGCTGCAAGACATCACCGCACCCGATGGATCTGCGTCCCTCGGCGTGGTGCATCCGGAGGACAGGGCGGCGGCAAGGGAAGCTTTCCGGCAGTCGGTCACGGCGGGCGTTCCCTATGTCCAGCGCTATCGTCAGCGCCGGGCCGATGGAAGCTATCGCTGGACCGAGACGCGGGCGGCGCCGCTGCGGGACGAAGCCGGCGCGATTCTTCAATGGTACGGCGTGAGCACGGACATTCATGACCTCGTCACGACGCAGGACGCGCTCCGCGAGAGCGAACGGTATTCCCGTCAGTTGGTCGAAACGTTGCCCGCAATGGTCTATTGCGCCTTGCCCGATGGCAAGCCGATATATCGCAGCCAGCGGCTCCGCCGATATCTCGGCTTCAACCTCGAGGACAAGGACGAAGAGGGAAAGTCCCGGCTGGACGGCACACTCGACGCGGTGATCCATCCCGAGGATCTCGCGGCGGTGAAGCAGCGATACAACCACGCACTGTCCACAGGCGAGCCCTATGCGCTGAGGCATCGGCTGCGGCGGTTCGACGGTGTGTATCGCTGGGTGGAGACGCGCGCCACGGCGATGCGCAATGGCGATGGTGCGATCGTCCAGTGGAACGGAATATGCCTCGATATCGAGGATCAGGTGAATGCGCAGGAGGAGCTCAGCCGTGCCCAGGAGAACCTGGCCCGGGCAAACCAGGCAGCGAGCCTTGCGGAGCTGTCGGCATCGATCGCCCACGAGGTCAACCAGCCGCTCTCGGCCGTGATGAATTATTCCAGCGCCTGCCAGCGCTGGCTGACCGCGGAGCCCCCCAACATCGAACGGGCCCAGAAGGCATTGGAGATGATTGTCCAAAGTGCCGATTCCGCGGCCGATGTCGTCAGCCGTATCCGCGCCCTCTTCAAGCAATCGACGGACAAGAGGGATTGCACGACGCTTGGCACCGTCGTTGCCGAAGCCCGCGCTCTGCTTGCCGAGGAGGCCTCGCGGCGGCGCGTGCGGATGACGATCGAAGGCGACAGCGGGCTACGGCCGGTTCCGTTCGATCGGGTCCAGATCCAGCAGGTGCTGGTCAATCTCATGCGAAACGGCATGGATGCGATGGCATCCGTCTCGAACGAAAGGATCCTTCGGATCCGAGGTTACGGGGCCGGGGACATGGCCCGGATCGAAGTCAGCGATCAAGGCAGAGGCATCCAGTTTCCCGACAGGATATTCGAGCCCTTCTTCACGACGAAGGATCAGGGAATGGGGATGGGGCTCGCTATCTCCCGTTCGATCGTCGAAGCGCATGGCGGGCAGTTGTGGGCGGAGAGGAACGAACCGCGTGGTGCGAAATTCATCTTCACCCTGCCGCTCGTAATGACGAAAAACGCATGAGCCGGGATTGGCGCATCGAACCGAACCGGCCGCCAATGGAATGGCGGATAGCAAGGAACACGGTATGAGCAAGCCTGTTGTGGCAATCGTCGACGATGATCCGAGGGTGCTTGCTTCCCTGGAGGAGCTGCTGGAATCGGCAGGATATGTGACCAGGAGCTTCCTTTCGGCAGAGGCACTGCTTGACGAAGGGCTTACAGGCATAGAGGTCCTGATCACCGACATCGGCATGCCGGGAACCGACGGGTTTGAACTGCGCGACCGGATCCGGCAAGCGCTTCCGGAACTGCCGGTATTCCTGATCACGGGCCGGCACGAGATTACCGATCAGAGCCGGTCTCGCGGCAAGGGCGGTTTCCTGCGCAAACCCTTCGATGGCCATGTCCTGCTTGCGGCCCTCCGCGATGCTCTGGATAACCGGCCAAGCTGATCCCGTCCACGTTCGCTACCGCTCGCGCATCATGGCCGATGTCTGGTTCACGCGGCGGCGTGGAGGCTGGCGCGAGCGTTTGTTCGGCCCGTCCACCCGGGAGAGGGTGTCTTCGCCAGTGATACGGGGCGGGGCGTTCGTCTTGGCGATCACGTCGACATCATCCGTATCCATTCCTTCACGCCAGCCTGCCATCACGGAATCCCTGCTCCCGTAACCGAACCGGGCAGTCAACCCTGTTCTCTGGTGTAGCCCAGCCTCTTCCATGGCCTGATCGACCGTCAGAACATGCCGACCTACACTTCGTCGCATGGTCCGTGCTCGGCACGTTCCGATCCCGCAAAACAGGAGCGCATCATGACGCAGGCAGAAGCAAATCCCCGTACGATGGGGCAGCAGGAGACAAACTTGGGCTTGAGCAGGGCCCTCCCGAATGGATCGGGAACGGAAGAACTGGTTCCCTCGCGCTACGCGGTGCAGGTCGGCGAGATCGAAGTGCTGGTGATCAGCGACGGCGTGCTGCCCCTCCCGACCAAGATGCTGGGGCACAATGTCGAGCCGAAGGAACGCGCGGCCTGGCTGGACGGGATGTTCCTGCCGCCGGATGCCTTCGACTGGTCCCTGAACGTGGTTCTGGTCCGCAGCGGCGGGCAGACCATACTCGTCGATGCCGGGCTCGGGCTGGACCCGGATTTGAACCTGCCCCGGGCCGGGCAGGTGGTCAGGCGGCTGGAAGCCGCCGGCATCGATCTTGCATCCGTGACCGACGTGGTGCTTACCCACATGCATATGGACCATATTGGCGGGCTGCTCGTCGAGGGCGTGAAGGACCGGTTGCGCCCAGATCTGCGCATTCACGTGGCTGCCGCCGAGATCCGGTTCTGGGAGGCCCCCGATTTCACGCATGTCAACATGCCCCCGGGCTTCCCGGACGCGCTTCGGGCGGCAGCCAAGCGGTTCGCGGCAGCGTACCGCAGCTATCTGCGGCCGTTTGATGAGGAGCACGAGGTGGCGCCGGGCGTGACCGTCCGGCGCACCGGTGGCCACACGCCCGGGCACAGTGTCGTCCGCCTGGCATCCGGCGGCGACCGGCTGACCTTCGCCGGCGATGCGGTGTTCGCGGTCGGCTTCGACCACCCCGACTGGCACAACGGCTTCGAGCACGACCCGGAGGAGGCCGCCCGCGTTCGGATCCGCCTCTTGCGGGAACTGGCGGGTACCGGCGAGCAGTTGGTGGCCACGCACCTGCCGTTCCCCTCCGTCGGCCGGGTGGCGGCCGATGGTGACGCCTTTCGCTGGGTTCCGGTCTTCTGGGACTACTGACCGTATGGTCGATTGCGTTTGCCAGGGAAAGACGATCTTCCCGTAAAGCCAAACGAAAACACAGGAAGATGGAGCGGGTCCGGTTCAATCCGAACCGGACCCGCTCCAGGTAAGAAAAACTCAAAGCCCGGCAAGCGCCTTGGCCTCGCTGGCCATGAAGTCGCAGAACAGCTTGACGCGCGCGGGGACGGTGCGTCCGAAGGCATGCAGGACGCTGAGCGGAAGCGTCGGCAGCGCGATGTCCGGTGCGACGGAGACGAGCGCGCCCTCCCGCAGTTCATGCGCAACCAGGCATCGCAGGACATAGGCGGCGCCAAGCCCGCTGCGCGCGGCATGAATCAGGGCGGCGCCCGTGTCGCAATCGATCCTCCCCCTTGGAGTGAAGGCCGTTCCGTCTGCCAGGCGGACGGGTTGCACCGCGCCATTCATCGCGTAGCGGGCGAAAGGCAGGTCGGCAAGGGCTTCAGCGGTTTCAGGATTGCCCCATGTCTCCAGAAAGGCGGGGGAGCAGACCATCGCCATCGGCAGGTCCGCCAGACGACGGACGATAAGATCGTCCTGCATGGGAGCGCCGGCGCGCAGGGCGACATCATAGTCTTCGCGGACAAGGTTGACGAAGCGATCGGTCAGCCCGACGTCCAGATGCAGGTCCGGGTAGTCCGCCGCAAAAGCACCGAACAGGCGTGGAAGCAAGAGCGGGGCGAGCTCGGCAGGCATGCTGATGCGCAGTCTGCCCGATGGTGTCCCCTGCGACCGGATGGCTTCGTCGCTCGCATCCAGTTCCCGCAAAAGCGGACCGACGCGCTCGAAGAACACCTGCCCGTCCTGCGTCAGGGTGAGCGCGCGGGTGGTACGCAGGAAAAGCCGCGTGCCGATCTTCTTCTCCAGGCGTGCCACGCTTTTCGAGATCGCCGAGGGCGTGCTGCCCAGATCGCGTGCGGCCGCCGTGAACGATCCGGCCTCGACCGTCCGCACGAACGCCATCAGTCCCGATGTCTCATCCAGCAGATTCGGCATTGGCATCTCCGCGGCACAGATCATGTGCCTGACCATGGTCTAAAGGCTTGAGGTCGCAGAGCTTATCTCACGCTCCGTTGAAAAGGAGATAAGCAAAATGCAGCAGCTCAAGAACAAGGTCGCCGTGATCACCGGCGGCAACAGCGGCATCGGCAAGGCGACCGCGCAGCTCTTCGCCGAAGAGGGCGCACAGGTCATCATCACCGGGCGGCGTGATGACGTCGTCGACCAGGCGGTCGCCGACATCGGCCACGGCGCCATCGGCCTCATTGGTGACGTGGCCGATCTGGCGCATCATCAGAAGCTTGCCGACCTGGTGAAGAACAGATTCGGCAGGCTGGACGTCTACATGGCGAATGCCGGCATCATCAACCTCACCACGTCGGACAAGGTGACGCCGGACGAATACGACCGGCACTTCGCCACGAATACCCGCGGGGTGTTCTTTGGCGTACAGGCGGTCGCTCCGCTGATCCGCGACGGCGGCAGCATCATCGTCACCAGTTCGCTCGCCGCAACGAAGATCCTGCCGGACCATACCGTCTATGCCGGTTCGAAAGCCGCGGTCGCCGCATTCGCCAGGAATTGGGCCGTCGAGCTCAAACCGCGGAAGATCCGGGTCAACATTCTCAGTCCCGGGCCGGTCGAAACCGCGATCCTCGGCAAGCTCGGCGTTTCGGAGGCCGATCGCCCGGCTTTCGAAAGGCACATGGCATCCCTCATTCCCGTGGGGCGAATGGGCCTGCCTGAGGAACTTGCGCGCGCGGCGCTGTTCCTCGCCTCTGAAGCCGGAAGTTTCGTCAACGGCATCGAACTGCATGTCGATGGTGGCATGACCCTGGCTTGAAGCAGGGGCGCGCGCCTGCGCTCCCCGGAATGCCTTGCAGCCGGTTCGCCGCGAACCGGCTGCAATCGTCTCTGACAACCGGCTGCCGATTTCGGCTTCCGGAGCCGTGGTGAAAATCCGGCTGTCGCTCATGGTGCCAATTAGCCGGCGGTCCGGCGCCATTCGCTGGGCGTCAGGCCGGTGTGCCGTTTGAATGCGACGGAGAAAGCGGTCAAGGTCGCATAGCCCAGCACGCCTGCAATGTCGGTTATCGGCATCGCGGAATCGCGCAGCATCGCCACAGCCTGCTCCATGCGCCTCTGCCGCAACCATTCGTGTGGCGTCAGGCCCGTGCTTTTTTTGAATGCGCGGCAGAAATGAAAGCGCGAAAGGTTGGCCGCCTCCGCGAGAGCGCCCAACGAGAAATCGTCCTCGTTTTCCGAAGACAGCCGCTCCAGCGACATCCGCAGAACGGTGGGAGACAGGCCGCCGTATGCTTTCGAGGCCATCTCGGCGAGACCGCTATGGGTCTTGACGATATGGATGGCAATCAGCGTCGCGAGTTGCTGACGATACAGGGCATCCAGATGGACCAGGCCGCCCGCCGAGTTGAGCGTCATTTCAAGGAGTGTCGACATGATATTGTCGGGCCGCGCGGTACTTTCGATCAGCGGTTTGGTCGGACCAGGGCATTCCCGTGCCACCTGGTCGAGAAGCTCCGGCGCCAGATAGAGCTGCACGATCTCCATCGGACCATGAATGTCCCAGCGCGAGCTGGACCCGGCCGGGATGAAGGTTATGCTGCCGCGACGCCCCATACCGGTTGAATATTGCCGTCCGGATCGGCGCTCAAGGCGTTGCATCGGTCCGAGATAGGTCATGATGACGTGATCCGACATTGGAAGCACGACCTCATGAAACGGCGCGTGCTTCCAATGAGCGAGGCGGGTATCGAAAGGGTCGTCGATGCTGAAGGATTCGATCGGGGCGGTGCGGAGCACGCGCTGCATCTCCCTATCCGCCGGGACTCCGCTCTATTTCTGAGGGGCGGCGATTGCAGCGGGGTCTTGATCCATGAAAGGGGAGGGAGCCATACGTGATCCTTCCAACAGGCTCGTGGTCGAGAATGTGGAAGGAAAGTAGAGCCCGAGGGCTGCAGACGATATCGGCCGATGGGATATCCTGATCTGCTCCGGGGAACGGGCAGCCCCCTTCGAATGCGGGCCTGATCCCTGTCGATTGGTGAAATGCCCTATGCTTGGGAATAGCTTCGCCTTCAATGCCGATGTCTGCGATCTGGATCGGGAGGCGGCGCCAGCGGCGGATAGCGCCGCCTCCCGGCCGGCCTACCGCTGGATGAAAGCGAGCAGGTCGGCGTTGATGATCCCGGCATGGGTCGTGCACATGCCATGCGGCAGGCCGGGATAGATCTTGAGGGTGGGATTCTTCAGAAGCTTGGCCGCGAGGGGGGCGGCGTCGGCGACGGGCACGATCTGGTCGTCGTCGCCATGCAGGACAAGCGTCGGAACCGTGATGGTCTTGAGGTCTTCGGTGAAGTCGGTTTCCGAGAAGGCCCTGATGCCGAGATACTGCGCGTTCGCAGCTCCCGTCATGGCCTGACGCCACCAGTTCTGCACGATCGTGTCGGTGACCTCGGCGCCGGCGCGGTTGAAGCCGTAGAAGGGGCCGCTTGCCAGGTCGAAGTAGAATTGCGCACGGTTTGCGGCGAGCTGCGCCCGCAGTCCGTCAAAAACCTCGATCGGCAGGCCGCCGGGATTGGCCGCAGTCCTTACCATGATCGGCGTCACAGCTCCGATCAGCACCAGCTTCGCCACGCGCCCGTTCGGCTGGCCGTGTCTGGCGACATAATGCGCAGCCTCGCCGCCGCCGGTGGAATGGCCGATATGGATGGCATTGCGCAGGTCGAGATGTTCGACGACCGCCGCGACGTCAGCGGCATAGTGGTCCATGTCATGGCCGCCGCTGACCTGGCTCGAACGGCCATGACCACGGCGGTCATGGGCAATCACCCGATAGCCCTTGCCGAGAAAATAGAGCATCTGAGCGTCCCAGTCGTCTGCGGAGAGCGGCCAGCCGTGATGGAAAACGAGAGGCTGGGCATCCTTCGGGCCCCAGTCCTTGTAGAAGATCCCGGTGCCGTCGACGGTGGTTACGTAGTTCATATCGTGGTTTTCCCTGGTGGCATGGTTGCCGTTGCTGGAGGTGTTCTCGGCTGCGGCGCTGAGAGGCATTCCTGCCAAAACAGAGGCCGAGAGGCCGGCAATCAAGAGGTTGCGGCGAAGTGGCATGGGGGCCGCAAAAAGATGCTCGCTGGCGGTGGATGGGGCCGGATAAGTGGGTTTGATCATGGCTATCTCCTTAGGGGTGTCTCGCCCGGGGAGATTTATCGGAGAGGGAAGGTCTGTGACCTTTCGCTATTGCCGGGGGTGTCGCGGGATTGCTGCGCTTTCGCTCGATTGAGCCAGGAGGGGCTCAAAACGGCTTCCGTTGATTGCCGGAGACGCCCCGGAAGGCTTCCTCAAGCCTTAACGGTGCCAAGGAGGGAACTCGTCGGTAATGGCGCTCACGACGGTCATCGCGACGCGGAAGATTGATGCGAAGCATCTGTAAAGAGAAGAAAGGTTATCTCCCTCGGGCCTTGTCCGGCAGCCATGTCGCCGGTGTTCATCTGCCCGGAAAGAGGGGCCAGCCGGCCACCTTGCGCCAGCGAACATCCTGGAGTGATCGACAGGGCATCCCTATGGATAGGACATGACTTCCGCGTGGGAGGCGACGCGAAATTCCTTCGTGTCCGTTACCCAGCCGCGGAACATGCCATCGGTGTTGTAGGGGGCGGCGACCGAGCCGTCGGCGCCGACGGCAACGAGGCCTGCGCCGATATTGTGCGGCTTCAGGTCTTCCATGATGACCTTGGCAGAGGCAGTCTTCACGTCCTCGCCGAGATAGGCCATGCGCGCGGCGACCTCGTGGCCGACGACGTGGCGGATGAAGAATTCGCCCTTGCCGGTGCCGGAGAGCGCGCAGACGCCGTCGCGTGCATAGGTGCCGGCGCCGATGACCGGACTGTCGCCGATCCGTCCGTCGGGCTTGTTGTTATAGCCGCCCGTCGAGGTGGCGGCGGCAAGGTGGCCGTGCCGGTCGAGCGCGACCGCGCCCACCGTGCCGTGCTTTTCGGATTCGCTGGCGGCGACCTGCGTGCCGGCGGCGACATGGGCCTTCATCGCGGCCAGCGCCTGCCTTCGCCGTTCGGTGGTGAAATAGGCCTGATCCACCACCGCCAGCCCCCTGGCCTCGGCGAAGCGGTCGGCGGCGGGGCCTGCCAGCAGCACGGCATCGCCATGTTCGAGAACGGCGCGCGCGGCAAGCACGGGATTGCGGATATGGCGCGCGGCGCAGACCGCGCCGGCCGCCAGCGTCTCTCCGTCCATGATGGAGGCGTCCAGTTCATGAATGCCGTTCTCGTTCAGCGCAGCGCCATGGCCGGCGTTGAAATGCGGGCTGTCCTCCATGACGACGACGGCGGCCTGCACAGCGTCGATGGCACGTCCGCCGCGCTCCAGAACGGCATAGCCGGCTTCCAGCGCGCGCCCGAGGTCGCGCCGGGCTGCGATCCATTCGGCCTCGCTGAGGTCCAGCTTGGCCATCACGCCGCAGCCGCCATGGATGGCAAGGGCGAATTTCGTCATGGGAATCTCCGATTATCACGAGAAAGGGCACCGGCGGCTGCCGGTGCCCCTGAGGCCTGTTGCCGGGCTTATTGCTTGGGATGGACGTCCATGGCCAGCGTGTCCTCGTCCGAGCGCGGATCGTAGGTCACCTTGTCGGCCTTGGCGCCCCAGGCAGACAGGTTGGTCGCCAGCGGGAGGTCGGGCAGGTCGGTCGCAACCAGCATGTTGGCCTCCTCAAGCAGGGCGCGGCGCTTGGCTTCGTCCATCTCGACCGCTGCATCCTCGATCAGCTTGTCCATCTGCGGGTTGGAATAGCCGCGCACGTTGAAGGCGCCGAGCGACTTTTCCGCATCGTTGGTGTGCATCAGCGACGACAGCATGTAGTTGGCTTCGCCCGTCAGCGTGCCCCAGGAGGCCATGTAGAGCGAATATTCGCCGCGAGTCTTGGCCGGGTTGAACACCGCGGCCGGTACGCCCTGCACATCGACCGTGACGTTGATCGCGGCCAGAAGCTGGGCGACGGTCGGGCCGAGTTCGGTCGGCATGCGGTCGTTGGCATAGCTGAGCGCGACCTTGAAACCGTCAGGATAGCCGGCTTCGGCCATCAGCTTGAGCGCCTTTTCGACATCGAAGGCCGGAGCGGCGATCGCCGTGTTGTAGCCGAAGATATTCGGGCTGACGAGCTGGGTGGAGACGACGCCCATGCCCTCAAGCGCGAATTCCACGATGGTCTCGCGGTCGAGCGCCAGATCAAAGGCTTCACGCACTTTCGGATCGAGGAAGGGGTTCTTGTCGAGCGTCTTGCCGGCATTGTCCCAGACCTGCGGGGAGTTCTCCCGGAAGTCGAATTCGAGGTAGGGAATGTAGATCGATTCCGTCTTGATCACCTGCAGGGCGGAATCGGACTCGATGCTGGCAAGATCCGTTGCCGGCACCTTGGAGATGAGGTCGACCTGACCGGCCTTCAGCTGGGCGACGCGGGCCGCGTCATTCGGGATTTCCTTGCGGATGACCTTGTCCCACGGCTGGGCGCCGTCCCAGTAGCCGTCGAATTTCTCCAGCACCAGGTCCTGCGTCGGTGCCCAGCTCACGAACTTGTAGGGGCCGGTGCCGATGGTCGCCTTGCCCATGTTGAAGCCCTCGGCCGAGCTGTCCTTGGTCGAGTAGTCGGCTGCCGCCTTGTGCGAAACGATGAAGAGGCGAATGAAATCGTTCGGCAGGGTGGGGGCGGGACCATTGGTCTTCACGCGCAGCGTATAGTCGTCGATGATCTCGACGCTGGCGACGCGCCGTACATAGATGGTCGACGGGTTCGGGCCGGTGACGTTCGGGATGCGCTCGATGGAGAACTTCACGTCCTCGGCGGTGAAGTCGGATCCGTCATGGAACTTCACGCCCTGGCGCAGCTTGAATTCCCAGGTCGTGTCGTCCAGCGCCTGCCAGCTCGTCGCCAGCGACGGCAGGATTTCCAGATTGTTGCCGGAGCGCAGCAGCGTGTCGAAGATGTGCTTGGTGGCTTCGGCATTGGCCGAGGTCGCGGTGAAGTGCGGGTCCATCGAGGCCGGGCCGTTCTTCGTCGCGATCACCAGATCGGCGGCGAGCGCGGCGATGGGCGACGGCAGCATGGTGGCCACCAGGGCTGCGCGGAGCATGGATTTCAATATCATCGGACTTCCTCTCTCGTTAAACGGGATGTTGGCGGCGGCGGCGCCGTCCGGCTCCAGCCGGAGAATGATAGGTGCGGATCAAAGCGCGTCGTCCGACTGATCGTTGTCGATCATCTGCGGCCACTGGCCGGAGGCGGTCACGAGCTTGGTCATGATCTCCGAAAGGCTCAGCCGCTCGGCGGGACTGAGGCATTCCAGCATGCGGCGTTCATGCTCGATCATCATGCCCTTGGCGAATTCCACCGCCTCGCGCCCCTTGCCGGTGAGATCGAGCGTGATGCGGCGCTGGTCGTCCTGGTCGATCGCGCGGTCGATCATGCCGAGGCGGGTCAGCTTGTTGGCGGCGCGGCTCAGCGTGTTCTTCGGGAAGCCGGACGAGCGCACCACATCGGTCAGCGTCGAGCTTCCGCCGAGATAGAGCGACCAGAGCACCACGAATTCAGGGCGCAGCAGGCCGAGATGCTGCTGGATATAGCTGTAGACCGGGTTGTTGAAGTGAAGTGCCAGATAGTTCAGGCGGAAGGAGAACCAGCAGGGATTGTCCCACAGTTTCGCGTGCATGAGCGCGTCGATTTTCGTGCCCGGCGCGACCACGGGCTCCTCCCGGCCGGCCCGCCCCTCAAACAGTGCCTGACGTAACGCCTCGTCCATTCCGCCATCCCATGCAAAATAGATATTGATCTCGAATGGGACTTTATTTGGCGTGAAACCCTTGCGTCAATCGCAATTTTTGATCCATAAAGAACTAATTTCAAGAAGCGGCTCCCCGTGGACAACGGGGACGGGCGGCGCGCCGAAGGCGTGGCCGAGCAGTGAGAAGGACGGGAAATGCGCATTCAGGACATGCATTGGAGCCAGGTCGAGGAGCGGGTGAAGGAAGACGATCGCTGCGTCCTGCCGATCGGCTCGATCGAACAGCATGCCTATCTGAGCCTTGCCACCGACATGATCCTGGCCGAGCGGGTCTCGGTGGAGGCGGCCGCGCCGCTCGGCGTGCCGGTCTTTCCATGCCTGCCCTACGGCATGGCCTCGGGCTTTGCCGATTTCCCCGGCACGGTCACCCTTTCGCTGCGCACCTATATCGGTATTTTCGAGGATATCCTCGACAGCCTCCACGGTTCCGGCTTCCGGCGCATCCTCATCGTCAACGGCCATGGCGGCAACACGCCGGTCAATCCTGTCATCAGCGAGTGGATGAACCGCAACCGCGACACCTCGGTCAAGCTGCACGACTGGTGGCGCGCGCCCAGGACCATGGCGAAGGTGCAGGAGATCGATCCTGCCGCCTCGCATGCGAGCTGGATGGAAAACTTCCCCTGGACCCGTCTCGAAGGCGCACCGATCCCCAATTTCCAGAAGGAGCGGATCGATTTCGCCGCCACGTCGCGCGTCGACGCGGGCCGCAAGCGCGCGCGTATCGCCGAGGGCAACTATCACGGCGTCTTCCAGCGGCCCGATGCGGACATGCTGGAGGTCTGGCAGATCGGCGTCGAGGAAACGCGTCACGAGATCGAGCACGGCTGGCACTGAAATCCGGGGGCATTTTGCCCCGTCGCGGGTTCACCGGGGGGAGACATGGCATCTTTCATTCTTCGCAGATTGGGGCAGGCGGGCTTCGTGCTCCTGGTCATGTCCATGCTCGTCTTCATGGGCGTCTACGTCATCGGCAATCCGGTCGACGTGCTGATCTCGCCCGATGTGACGCAGGAGATGCGCCAGCAGGTCATCCAGCAATACGGGCTCGACCTGCCCCTGTGGGAACAGTATTTCCAGTTCCTCCAGCGCTTGCTGACCGGTGACCTCGGGCGCTCCTTCGTCTTCAACATGCCGGTCGTCACGCTGATCGCCCAGCGTCTGCCGGCGACGCTGGAACTGACGCTGATCGCGGTGCTGTTCGCCTCCCTCATCGGCATTCCGCTCGGCGTCTATGCCGGCTACAAGCCCGACAGCTATATCGCCAAGGCCATCATGGCCGTGTCGATCCTCGGCTTCTCGGTGCCGACCTTCTGGATCGGCCTGATGCTGATCATGGTCTTCGCCGTGCAGTTCGGCGTCCTGCCGGCCGGCGGGCGGGGGCAGACGGCGGAGCTTTTCGGCATCCCGTTCTCCTTCCTGACGCTGGACGGCTGGTCGCATCTCATCCTGCCGGCCCTCAATCTCTCGCTGTTCAAGCTGTCGATGATGTGCCGGCTCGCCGCGTCCGGCACCCGTGAGGTGATGCTCACCGACACGATCAAGTTCGCGCGCGCCGCCGGCATTTCGGAAGGCACCATCCTGCGCCGTCATGTGCTTAAGCTGATCTCGATCCCGCTGGTGACGGTGTTCGGCCTGGAGCTCGGCTCGACGCTGGCCTTCGCGCTGGTCACCGAAACGATCTTCTCCTGGCCGGGGCTCGGCAAGCTGATCGTCGATTCCATCACTTCGCTCGACCGGCCCGTCATGGTCGCCTACCTGATGCTCGTCTCGGCGCTCTTCGTGGTCATCAATCTTTGCGTGGATCTCGCCTATGCGGCGCTCGATCCGCGCCTGCGGCAGGGGAGGCGCTGACATGTCGATGGAAGCCCGCGCGGTGACGTCCGTCTCGCCGCTTTCCGAATTCTGGCATATCTTCCGCCGCAACAAGATCGCGGTCGTGGCCCTCGGCGTCGTGATCGCCATCATTCTCCTGGCCGTCTTCGCGCCGTTTCTCGTGCCGCAGGACCCCTATGACCTGAAGTCGCTGGTGCTGCGCGATGCCCGCCGCCCGCCGGGCCATGTCGGCTCGACCGGCATCGTGCATCTGCTCGGCACGGACAGCCAGGGACGCGACCTGCTTTCGGCCATCGTCTACGGGCTGCGCATCTCGCTGCAGATGGGGCTTGTCGCCGGCGCCATCGCCTTTTCGATCGGCGCGGTGGTGGGGTGCTTTGCCGCCTATGTCGGCGGGCGCATCGAATCCATCATCATGCGCATTGTCGACATCCAGCTCTCCTTCCCGGCGATCCTGCTGGCCTTCGTCGTCGCGGCGATCCTCGGCCAGGGCAAGTCGCAGCTCATCCTCGCGCTGGTCTTCGCGCAATATGCCTATTTCGTGCGCACTGCCCATGGCGCCGCCGCGGCCGAACGGCAGAAGGATTATGTGCAGGCCGCCCTTTCCGTGCCGATGAGCGGCTGGTTCGTCATCACCCGGCATATCCTGCCGAATTCGCTGCCGCCGCTCATCGTGGTCGCCACGGTGCAGATCGCCTCGGCGATTTCGCTGGAAGCGACCCTTTCCTTCCTCGGTGTCGGCCTGCCGCCGACGGAGCCGTCGCTCGGCATGCTGATCGCCAACGGATTCCAGTACCTGATGTCGGGGCGCTACTGGATCGCGATCTATCCGGGCGTCGCCCTCATCATCCTCATCATGGCGATCAATCTGGTCGGGGACCAGATCAGGGATCAGCTCAATCCGAGGCTGCGCAAATGAGCGATCTTCTGGATGTCCGCAATCTGCGGACCTATTTTGCGACCGACAGGGGCACCGTCAAGTCGGTGGACGACATCTCCTTCACGCTGAAGCGCGGCGAGGTCATGGGCCTCGTCGGGGAGAGCGGCTCGGGCAAGTCCATCACCGGCTTCTCGCTGATCGGCCTGCTGGACGAGACCGGCCGCATCCAGGAGGGCAGTTCCATCCGGTTCAACGGGCGCGAACTGGTCGGGCTCGACGGCCGGGAACTGCGCAAGATCCGGGGCAAGGACATCTCCATGGTGTTCCAGGATCCGATGATGACGCTGAACCCGGTGGTCCGGATCATCGACCAGATCGGCATGGCGATCCGGGCGCATGAACCGGTCTCGGAGGCCGAAATCCGCCGCCGCGCGGTCGAGGCGCTGGAGCGGGTGAGGATCGTCGATCCGGAAAGCAAGGTGGACCAGTATCCGCACGAATTTTCCGGCGGCATGCGCCAGCGCGTGGCGATCGCCATCGCGCTCCTGCATCGCCCGCAACTCGTCATCGCCGACGAGCCGACGACCGCGCTCGACGTCTCGGTGCAGGCCGAGATCTTGCGCATGGTGAAAGCGCTGGTTGCCGAGATGGGGACCTCCCTGATCTGGGTGAGCCACGACCTTGCCACCGTTTCCTCGATCGCCGACACCATCGCGGTGATGCGGCGCGGCAAGATCGTCGAGGCCGGTCCTGCACGGCAAGTGCTGCACAACCCGCAGCATCCCTATACGCAAGGGTTGCTGGACGCCCTGCCGTCGCGCTCGACCCCCGGAAAGCCGCTGGCGTCCGCCGCGACCGAGGCGGCCGGCCCCGTGGACCTCGACGGTCTCGGCGGCGCGGCGATCGGGGCCGCACCCGACGAAGCCTTCGTGAAGGCGGAGGCGATCGAGAAGATCTTCGCCCCGCGCATCGGCTTCCTGCGGGGCCTCGGCATACGCTGGGGCTTGCTGCGCCAGCCCGGCCCCGTCCATGCGGTGATCTCGGCAAACCTTGCCATCGCCCGCGGCGAGATCCTCGGCCTCGTCGGCGAATCCGGCTCCGGCAAATCGACGCTCGGGCGCATCCTGTGCGGCATCTATCCGCCGACCTCCGGCACGGTCCGCGTCGGCGGCAAACCGGTGCGCTCGGCGACGGGCAAGCTCGGCACCCATGTGCAGATGATCTTCCAGGATCCCTTCGCCTCGCTCGACCCGCGCCGCACGATCTTCCAGTCGGTGGCCGAAGGGCCGATCGCCCACGGTTTCTGCACGCGCGCCGATGCGCGCGACTATGTCAATCGCTGGCTGCGCGCCGTCGCCTTCGACCCGGCGCTGGCCGATCGCTATCCGCACCAGTTCTCGGGCGGACAGCGCCAGCGCATCGCCATCGCCCGGGCGCTGGCGATGCAGCCGGAAGTCATCATCTGCGACGAACCGGTCGCCTCGCTCGATGTCTCGATCCAGGCGCAGGTCATCAACCTGTTGATGGAACTGCGCCGCAGCCTCAACATCACGCTGCTGTTCATCAGCCACGATCTCTCGGTCGTGCATCACCTGTGCGACCGCGTCGTCGTGATGCGCCATGGCGAGATCGTCGAACAGGGCCCGGCGGGGCAGGTTTTTACCGCGCCCCGGCATCCCTATACGCAGATGCTGCTCGCTGCCGTTCCGAAGCTTGAGACGAGTCCACAATAACATCGGATCGCTTGTCGATGTCGGTGGAGAGTCCTCGGCATTGTAACGAGTGCTTCGAACGGGACGGATGCGAGCATGATGCCCGAGCGTTTGAGCGCCGGGGAAGGGTAGCCTTCCGGCAAGAAAGGTCGGCTTTCGTTTCATGGCAGTTCGGGGACGAGCCGTGGTCGACGCGCATCACGCTCCAAGCGTGGAAAATTTTCTTATTGGAAATCAACACAGTGGTCCCCGGTGTGCGGGACATGCCGATTTGGCTGTGTTTTGTTGATTTTCTGCATATTGACAATTCCCACAAAACCAACATAAATCCACATAACTGGAGATGAAGGTCGTGGATTTTTCGGTTCTTGCACTCAGATCGGCAATTGCTTCCGGCAGCCTCACCTCCGAGGCGCTCGTGCAGGAAAGCCTGGAGCGCATCCGGCGATTGAACCCGGTCGTCAACGCCTTCAGCCAGGTCTACGAAAAGGAGGCTCTGGAGGAGGCGCGCGCCTGCGACCGGGAGCGGGCGGAAGGACGCCTGCGCGGCCCGCTGCACGGCATCCCCATGGGGGTGAAGGACCTCTTCTTCGTGGCGGACCGGCTCTGTCAGCGAGGCTCGGCCGCCTACAGCAATTTCGCTCCCAAGGCGACGGCACCGATTGTCCAGCGGATGATCGATGCCGGATCGATCATGATCGGCAAGACGACGACGACGGAAATGGGCTGGTCCGGATCCGGCTGCTCGGAGTTCTACGGGCCGACCCGCAATCCCTGGAACCTGGAACTGACGAGTGGCGGCTCGAGTTCCGGTTCCGGTGCGGCGCTCGCCGCGCGGATGGTTCCCTTCACGCTGGGGTCCGACGGCGGCGGTTCCGTGCGCATCCCGGCAGCCTTTTGTGGAATTTTCGCCATGAAGGGTTCGCTGGGGCGCATACCGGCCTGGCCGTGGAGCGCAACGGAAATGCTCTCCCATGCCGGTCCGATGAGCCTTTCGGCGAAGGATAGCGCCCTCCTGTTCAACATCCTCAAGGGGCCGGATCCGCGCGACCATCAGGCGCTGCCCGATGACGGCGCCGACTATACGACACCACGATCCCTCGGGTCGTTGCGCGTCGGTTTCGTACCCGGCCTGTTCGGCTTTTCCGTCGCGCCCGAAATCGAGCGGGTGGTGCGGGAAGCCGTTGCGACCCTCTCCACGACGCTCGGCATCGACATCCGCCCGGTCGTCCTCGACTGGCAGGACCCGATCGGGATTTTCGAAACGCTCTGGGTCGCCGGTCGTGGCGTCGCCTATGGCGCGCAGGCAGACCTCTCGGCTTTCGGGAGCGGTTTCCGCGGTCTCGTCGAGGCTTCGGCGCGCTACGATCTCGCCGATTATCTTGCGGCTGCAAAGGCGCGCGCCGAATTCGCCGGCAGCGTCCATGCGCTTTTCGAGGATATCGACCTCCTGCTCATGCCAACCGTGCCGGTCGAGCCCTTCGCTGCCGACCGCGAGGCGCCCGAAGGGTTCACGTCGCCGTCCGAGGTGCTGGCCTGGACGGGTTGGACGCCCTTTACCTATCCCTTCAACCTGTCGGGCAACCCGGCAGCCTCGCTGCCCTGCGGGCTGACGGCGAATGGCCTGCCGGTCGGTCTTCAGGTCGTTGGCCGGCGGCATGCCGATGCGCTTGTGATGGCCTTCTGCCAGCAGGCCGAAGACCATCTTTTCCAGAATAAAATACCTCCGCTTGTCGTTGCTGGCGGCAAAGCGGGGTGGGGAACACCCAGCAATCCAACTGCGGAGATATCGTCATGCAATTCAACAGGAGAGCATTCCTAAAGAGTTCTGCGCTCGCTGGCGTCGCCGTCGGCCTGCCGGTCCTCAATACCGCCTTTTTCGTCGATCCGGCGCATGCCGCCGAGGGCAAGGTCCTCAATTTCATGTCGGCGGAGAACCTGACCGGCAACTGGGACCCGTCCTCGCACACCACGCTCGCCCAGATCAATCTGGAGAGCTTCGTCTTCGGTTATCTCACCCGCGCGCCGATGCGGCCGGACAACCCGGACGAACTGGTGATGGAACTGGCGACCGACATGAAGCTCGTCGACGAGCATACACTGGAGTTCACGCTGCGCGAGGGCGTGACCTTCCATGACGGCAAGCCCTTCACCGCCGAAGACGTGAAGGCGACCTTCGAATATGCCAGCCAGCCCGACCGGCCGGCGGCATGGTATCCCGGCCCATGCGAGGTCGAGGTGGTGAGCGATCATGTCGCCCGCATCAGGACCGACAAGGCCGGCTACCCGGCGAGCCTCTTCTGGTTCCTGTCGGCCTTCCTGCCGATCATGTCCGCAAAGGACGTCGCCGACCCGAAGACGCTGTCCTCCCGTCCCAACGGCACCGGCGCCTTCAAGTTCGCCCGCCAGGACGGCAACACGACGGTGCTGGAGGCTTTCGACGGCTTCTATCTCGGCAAACCGGCCATTCCCGGCATCAATTTCAGCTTCGTCGGCGATGCGACCACCCGCACGCTGGCGCTGCTCAACGGGGAGGCGGACCTCATCGAGCGTCTTGAGGCCGAACAGGTCCAGACCATCGAGGAGACCGGCGGCTACAAGCTGAGCAAGGCGGTGTCCGTCGAGAACAAATATCTCTGGTTCCGCTGCTCCAAGCCGCCGTTCAACGATCCGCGCGTGCGCAAGGCGGCCGCCCATGCCATCGACCGCGCCGTGCTGCTCGACATCCTTGGCGTCTCCGGCCACGCGTCCAAGGCGTGGATCTCGCCGGTGAAGTTCGGCTATGTCGATACGCCGAACTATCCGGAATACGATCCGGAGGAAAGCCAGCGGCTTCTGGCCGAAGCCGGCTTCCCGAAGGGCGAGGGCCTGCCGGAACTCGAATACATCACCTCGGTCGGCTTCTATCCGAAGACCAAGGAATATGGCGAGGTCATCACGGCGATGCTCCAGGAACAGGGTTTCCCGGTGAAGCTCAATGTCATGGAGGTCGCGGCCTGGAACGAGCGGCTCTATGACCGGCCGGGCGGCGGGCCGGGCCACATGATCGACTGCGGCTGGTCGACGGGCTCGCCGGAACCCGACCTCGTGTTGCGTACGCATTTCCATTCGAGCTCGAAGCGCATCTGCGGCATCGAGGACAAGGATCTGGATACGGTTCTCGACAAGGAGCGCAACACGCTCGATCCGGCGGAGCGCAAGGCGGTGATCCAGAACGAGGTGATGCCGATGCTGGCGGACAAGGTGCCGGCGCTGTCGCTGTTCACCTCGGTCTTCATCCACGCCATGCGCGACGGGCTGGACGGCATGTACTTCTACCCGAACGGCATGATGGACGCGAACAAGGCGACCCTGGCCTGATGGCACGCGGCGGCCGCCGTCAAGGGCGGCCGCTTCCATACCGATCAGCGCAAGGGAAACCGCATGTTCGTCCTGTCGTTCCTGTTGAGACGGCTCCTGCAGGGAGCGCTCATCATCCTGCTCGTGACCTTCATCATCTTCACGCTGCTGCGTGTGGTGCCGGGCGATCCGGCACGCCTCATCGTCGGCGGCATGGCGCCCGACGAGGTGGTGGTGATGAAAGCGAAGGAACTCGGCCTCGACCGGCCCATTCCCGTGCAGTTCGTCTCCTATCTCGGTGATCTCGTGACCGGCGATCTCGGCACGTCCTTCGTGCGCCCGAAAAGCGGCGCCAGCCTCGGAGGCTCGTCCTTCGACGATGCGACGCGCGAGGAGCGCGCCAAGGTGCTGGACCTCATCCTCGCGACCCTGCCGATGACGCTCCAGCTTGCGGCCGTGGCGCTGGCGCTCGCCTTGCTCGTGGCCGTGCCGCTCGGTACTTTGGGCGGGCTCTATCCGGGGCGCTGGCCGGACAAGCTGGCGCTTGCGATCGGCTCCATCTGCGTGTCGACGCCGAATTTCTGGCTCGGCATCGTGCTGACGCTGTTCCTGTCGGTGAAGTTGAAACTGCTTCCGGCCATCGGCTATCGCGGTTTCAGCTACACCATCCTGCCGGCGATCGTGCTTGCGGTGGAGATCGTGCCGTTCATCCTGCGCACGCTCACCGTCTCGGTGGCGCAGGTGATGCGCGAGGATTTCATCCAGCTCGCGCCGATCCGCGGCCTCTCGCGCAGCCGCACGATCTTCTCCCATGCGCTGGGCAATTCGGCGATCCCGCTCATCAACCTGCTCGGTGTTCAGCTTGGCATGCTGCTCGGCGGGGTCCTCGTCATCGAGTTCATCTTCGACTATCCCGGCCTTGGCCTCCTGACGATCAATGCCGTGCTGCAACGCGATTTCCCGCTCATCCAGGGCATCGCGATCTTCATTTCCGTGATGTTCGTGATGATCAACGTCCTCGTCGACCTCATCGCGATGACCATCGATCCGAGACTGGAGTACTGACGTGGCCGATATCGCCCATGAGAATGTCGCCCCGCGCCCCGCGGCCAAACGGGGCGTCACGCCCACCCGGCGCATGCTCCAGATCGCTGCGGCGCGTACGGATTTCCGCATCGGCCTCGTCGGCTTTGCCGTGCTCGTCGGCCTTGCGATCCTGCTGCCGCTGGTGAGCCCGGTCGATCCGATCAAGATCGCCTACGGTTCCAAGCTGCTGCCGCCGTTCCCCGCCGAGGGCTGGAAGTGGCCCTACCTGCTCGGCACGGACCAGCTCGGCCGCGATGTGCTGATGCGCTGTCTGGTGGGCCTGCGCTATTCGCTGCTGATCGGCATCACCACCGTCGTCCTGATGTTCGTCGTCGGCTGCAGCCTCGGGCTCTATGCCGGCTTTCGCGGCGGCTGGGTCGATGCCGTCATCATGCGGCTCACCGATGCGCAGCTTTCGATCCCGATGATCATCCTCGCCATCACCATTCTCGGCGTCTCCCGCCCGACGGTGCCGGCGATCATCCTCGTTCTGGGGCTTTCCGGCTGGCCGCTCTATGCCCGCGTCGCCCGTTCCGTGGCGCTCGGCGAGCGCAGCCGCGGCTATGTGCTGGGCGAGCGGGTGCTCGGGGCTTCGGACCTGCGCATCATGCTGCTCTTCGTCGCGCCGGTCGTTCTGCCGCCCATCGCCTTCGTCGCGGTGCTCGACATCGCCCGCATGATGATCTTCGAATCCATTCTCGGCTTTCTCGGCCTCGGCGTGCAGCCGCCGACGCCCACCTTCGGCAATGTCATCGCCGATGCGCGAAAATACCTTCTGAACGCCTGGTGGATCGCCACCATGCCCGGCGTCTTCATGCTGGTTTCGCTCACCTGCCTCAACCTGATGGGATCGGCGCTGGAGCGCGCGCGCAATGCCGTGCTGCGGGGAGAAGCGTGATGGCCGGTCCCATTCTTGCCGTTTCCAATCTCAGCGTCGATCTTGAGCGTGAAGGGCGCAGCCGGCGCGTCGTCGACGATGTCAGCTTCGCCCTGGCGCCCGGCGAAGTGCTCGGCCTCGTCGGCGAGGCCGGCTCCGGCAAGTCGGTGCTTGCCCGTGCGCTGGTGCGCGCCGTCTCCACGCCCTTGGAGATCGCCGCCGGCAAGGTCGTCTTCGAGGGCAAGGACATCCTGTCGCTGCCGCCGCGTGCGCTCTCCGCCATCCGCGGCAACCGCATCGGTTTCATCGGCGCCAATCCGATGGGGTCGCTCGATCCCCGTCTGCCGATCGGCCAGCAGATCGTCGAGAAGCTGCGCTGCGTGCGACCCGGGATCGGCCGGGCCGAGGCGCGCGACAAGGTGCTCGACCTGCTCGCCCGCGTGCGTATTCCTTCGCCGGGCGCCCGCTTCCACGAGGCGCCGTTCCAGTTCTCCGGCGGCATGATGCAGCGGGTGATGATCGTCGATGCGCTTGTTTCCGATCCGTCGCTGGTCATCGCCGACAACATCACCCAGCCGCTCGACGTGACGGTGGCCGCGCAGATCATCCGCCTCATCGACGGGCTGCGGCAGAGCCTGGATACCGCTTTCCTCTTCATCTCGTCATCGCTGCCGGTGGTGGCGCAGATCGCCGAGCGCACGCTCGTCATGCAGCGCGGCCGCATCGTGGAGGAGGGGCGCACGGCGGAGATCGCCGCGCGTCCCCGGCAATCCTATACGCGCGCGCTCATCTTGCGCATCCCCTCGATCTGGAAGGATGTGGCGGCCCCGGCGGCGCAGGAAGGCGAGGCGGTGCTGACCGTCGACAACGTCATGCGCTCCTACCTGGTGCGCCGGCGGGGCTCCTTCAACGCCTATAACGAGGTGAAGGCGGTGCGCGACGTCTCCTTCACCGTGAAGGCCGGCGAGAACTTCGGCATCGTGGGCGAAAGCGGCTGCGGCAAATCCACCCTGACCCGCCTCCTCGCCTGGCTGGAGCAGCCGGACGGCGGTCGCATCGCCTTCCTCGGCAAGGACCTTTCGCACCTTTCCGCCCGCTCGCTGACGGAAATGCGCCGGTCCTTCCAGCTTCTTCTGCAGGACCCCTACGGTTCGCTGCCGTCAGGCATGCCGCTCCAGCGCATGATCGAGGAGCCTTTGCTCATTCACGGCGTCGGCCGGGCGGAGGCGGCGAAACGGGCACAGGAGGCGATGGCCGAGGTGGGGCTCGACATGGAGCTTGCCGACCGGCTGCCGGTGGGTCTGAGCGCCGGCCAGCGCCAGCGCATCAACATCGCCCGCGCGCTGGTGCTGAAGCCGCGCCTGCTCATCCTCGACGAGACGCTGTCGGCGCTCGACCAGGTGGAGCAGGCCGAGCTTCTGGACCTCTTCAACCGGCTCCAGGCAACACACGGATTTTCCTATGTGTTCATTTCGCACGACCTCGCGCTCGTGCGCCGGATGTGCCACCGTATCGCCGTCATGTATCTCGGGCGCATCGTGGAATTGGCAGACAACAGCACGCTTTTCGAACAGCCGCACCACCCCTATACGCGGGCGCTGCTGAGCGCCATGCCGACGCTGGAGGACAACCGTTTTCCGCGCCCGCGCTACCTGCTCGACGGCGAGCCGCCAAGCCCGATCGATCTGCCGCTCGGCTGTTCGTTCCGCTCGCGCTGCCCGCGCGCGCAAGGCGACTGCGAGAAAACCGACCCGCCGCTGCTGGCCCTTGCCGGCGGCAACTACGCCGCCTGCCTGCACCGGCACGAGGCGCCGCATGAGGAGGAAGCCGTTCATGTCGAGTGAGATCCGCAAGGAGGTCATCCTGGAGCGCCTGGACCGCGATCAGCGCGTCAGCGTGCTCGAGCTTTCGGCCGAATTCGGCGTTTCCGGTGAAACGATCCGGCGCGACCTCAAGGATCTGGAGGCCGAGGGCGCCGTGCGGCGTGTGCATGGCGGTGCCATTCCGGCGGGCCGCACCGCCGACACGCCGATCACCGAGCGCATCAAGCTGAATGCGCTGGAGAAGGATGAGGTCGCGGGCCTCGCGCGCGACCTCATCGTCGACGACTGCGTCATCTTCCTCGACACCGGCACGACGACGCTGGCGCTGGCCCGCCGGCTCGTCGGTTTCAAGAAACTCAGGCTCTATACCAACTCGCTGCGCATCGCGCAGGCGGCCTGCGAGCATTTCGGCGTTCAGGTGCTGATGACGCCCGGGCACCTGCGTCCGGTGGAGCAGGATCTCGTCGGCTACGACACGATCGCCTACATCCAGCAGTTCCATTTCGACATGGTGTTCATGGGCGCGGCCGCCGTGAATGCCGATTACGGCTTCATGGACTTCGAGGAGGACGAGGCGCGCATCCGCCAGGTGCTGCTGAAGCAGACGTCGCGAAGCGTGATGCTTGCCGATCACTCCAAGTTCGGCAAGGTCGGCAACGTCATCACTGCGCCGTTCGGCCGGGTTCATACGCTGGTGACGGACCGCCGTCCTCCGCCCGCTCTCGTCACGGCTGTCCAGGCCGAGGGACTGGAGATCATCCATGGATAGCGCAGCGGCTATGGCCGGCTCCGATCTGGCGACGATTTTCGATCGGATGTCCGCGATCGGCGCGCATCCCGGGGCAGGGATCACGCGGCTGGCCGCAAGCGCCGAGGATGGCGCGGCGCGCCGCCTCTTTGCCGACTGGATGTCGAGGGGTGGCGCCCGCATCGCGCAGGATGCGATCGGCAACCAGTTCGCCTGTTTCGACTGGGCGGGTGAGGGGGGGCCTTGGGTCTTTGCCGGCTCGCATCTCGACAGCCAGCCGCGCGGCGGCCGCTTCGACGGCACGCTTGGCGTGCTCGCGGCCGGCTGCGCGGCGCTGGATCTCGATGCGGAGATTCGCGCTGGCGGCTTTCGCCCAAGCCGCAATCTCGCTGTCGTCAACTGGACGAACGAGGAAGGTGCGCGCTACCAGCCGAGCCTCACCGGCAGCGGCGTCTTTTCGGGCGCCCTGCCGCTGGACGATGCGCTTGCTCTCAAGGACGGGGCTGGCATTGCGCTCCGCGCCGCCCTCGATGCGATCGGTGTGGCCGGCGAAACGGGAAGCGTTCCGCCTCGCCCGGAAGCCTATGTCGAATTGCATGTTGAGCAGGGCCGGGTCCTGACGGAGGCCGAGCGGCGGATCGGCATCGTCGAGGGGACCTGGGCGGCCCGCAAGATCACCGCGGCCTGGACCGGCCGCGCCGCCCATACGGGACCGACACCCATGGCGGACCGGCGCGATGCGCTTCTTGCCGTCGCGCGGGGTATTACGGCCTTCGAGGCCCTCGTCGCCGCGCATCATCCCCACCTCCATCGCTCGGCTGCGCGCCTCGTCATCGAGCCGAATTCGCCGAACGTCGTGGTCGAGCGCGCGACGGTCTGGTTCGAACTGCGCGGTCTCGACGTCGCCGAACTCGACATCGCTGGCCGGGCGGTGATCGCGGCCTTCGAAAAGGCGGCGCGCGAAACCGGCACGCGGTTGGAGATTGCCGCCAATGGGCTGCGCGCGCCCGCCCGCATGGACGACCGTCTGTCGGCGCTTGCCGGCGACACGGCACGTGCCTGCGGTTTCGATCCGCTGATCATGCGCTCGGTTGCCGGGCATGACGCCGTGGCATTGCAAAATGCCGGCATTCCCTCGGCCCTGATCTTCATTCCGAGCGTCGACGGCATCGCGCACCATCCCGACGAACTGACCCATCCGGAGGACATGAAGGCGGGTCTCAAGGTTCTGACAGCACTGTTGCGGCAGCTCGCCGAGGGAGGATTTCATGCAGAACGATGAGGCGATCCTGCCCGCGCTTGCAGCCATCGGCCTGTCTGGTGCGGCGCTTTCTCCGTCGATCGGGGGCATTGTTTCTCCCATTCACCGGGCCGTTGAGAACACCTGCCTTTTCGCCACGGCGCCCGGCCGGCCGCCAGTCTTCATCAAGCACCGGTGCGACGACATGGCCGATTTCATCGCGCTGGACCGCGTTGCGGAGGCCAGCCGCAAGGCGGGAGAGCTTGGTATCGCGCCCCGGCTGCTGCATGCCGATCCCGCACGCGGTGTCCTCGTCTTCGACGTGCTGGGCGAGGAATGGGCATGGGGCCGGGCGGATGTGCTTCGCCGTCCCGCGGTGCTCGAAAACCTGCTTGCCGCCAAGCGCCGCTTCCAGGAGGCGGAACCGCTTGCCGAAGACCGCAGCGTGTTCGATCTCGTCGCTGCCTATCGAAGGCTTGCCGAAGCGCCCGGCGTGATCCTGCCCGCGCCGGTGCGGACCGTCGCTGCGGCCGTCGAGCGGATTGGCGCGGCGATCGCGGCGGCCGGCGTCGATCGCGTCGCCTGCCATGCCGATGGCGTGTCGTCGAACGTGATGGTCGGGCCGCAAGACGCCGTCCGGCTGGTCGATTTCGAATGGGCGCGACAGGCGGACCCCGTCCATGATCTTGGAACCGTGCTCGCCGAACTGCTTCCCTTCGATGGCGAAGCGCTGCTGGCGATCGAGATCGCGACCGGAAAACCGGATGGGCAGATCCTTGCCCGCGCGCGTCTCTATGGTGCGGCGGACGATCTGATGTGGGCGCTATGGGGCTTCATCAGTGCGGCGCGCTCGCCGCGAAAGCACGTGGAGTTCTTCAAGTATGCCGAATGGCGGCTGCTCAGGGCGCGCACCGTGATCGAGGGGCCGCGCTTCGAAACGTGGCTGAAACAGGTCTGAGGGAGGGGCGGATGCGGCGCAGTCTGGGTGAAGGCGTATCTCCGGCGGAGCGGGCGATCGAGGCCGCCATTCTCGCCGTCGCGGATTGGCGGGAGCGGCCGGTTTCCTACGAGCCGGTGCCTGGCGGCATCAGCAATCCGAACTGGCGGGTGCATGTCGATGGCACGCCGCACAGCTTTTTCGTCAAGATTCCGGGCGAAGGCACGGAAATGTTCATCGATCGCCGGACGGCGAACGAGGCCGGCCGCAAGGCGCATGCCGCCGGCGTCGGCGCGCGCATCATCGACTTCTTCCCCGAGACCGGCGTGGAGATCAGCGAGTTCGTCGAGGGGCTGCGCACATCCACCAATGCAGACTTTCTCGACCCGGTCGTGCGCTTCAACGGCCTGCGCGCCCTGAAGGCCTTCAATGACAGCGCGCCGCTCTCCCAGCGCAAGACGACCTTCGACATGATCGACGAGCATTTCGAGCAGGCCCTGGTGTTGGGCGGCGAGTTTCCCGGCGATTTCGGCTGGCTCAATGCGCGCTACCGCGAGGCGCGGCAGGCCCTGGAAGCGTCCGGCCTCGACCTCGCCCCCTGCATGAACGATACGCTCGCCGGGAATTTCCTGCTCCATGCCGACCAGCGGGTCATGCTCGTCGATTTCGAATATGCCTCGACAAACGACCGGGCGGCCGAACTTGCCCTGTGGTTCAGCGAAATGTGCTTCTCGCCGGAGGTGGAGGCGGAGATGATCGAGGAATATTACGGCCGTCTCGATCCGGCTCTCCTGGCGCGGGTCTGCCTGTTCAAGGCGCTGGTCGATCTGAAATGGTCGACCTGGGCGATGGTGCAGAACCGGATCTCCCGGCTCGATTTCGATTTCTTCAAATACGGCTTCTGGAAGCACATGCGGGCGCGCTTCGTGATGAGCGATCCGCGCTGGGCGGAATGGTTGAAGGCCGTTTGAGGAAGGCGAAGCAATGATCCCCGTTGATTTCATGCACCGGCTCGCCGCGGTCGCAGCGCGCGAGACCCTGCCGCGGTTCCGGCAGGCAGGTCTTGTCGCCAACAAGCTTGCGGCCGGCTTCGACCCCGTGACGGAAGCCGATCGCGAAACGGAAAAGGCCATCCGCGCATTGATCCGGACCGAGTTTCCGGACCACGGTATTCTCGGCGAGGAGTTCGGCGCGGAGGGAGCGGAGAACCGGTATGTCTGGGTGGTCGATCCGATCGATGGAACGCGCTCCTTCATTGCCGGGATACCGCTCTGGGGCACGCTTGTCGGCCTGACGGACGAGGGCGATGCGGTTGCGGGCATGATGGTGCAGCCGTTCATCGGCGAATTGTTTTACGCCACTGGCCACGGCGCGCACTATGAAGGGCCGCATGGCCGCACCCGGCTTGCCACGCGGGCAACGGAAAGCCTCGCCGACGCCATGCTCTGCACGACCACGCCCGCGATCTTCGAGCCCGCGCAGAGAGCCGCGTTCGACCGGCTGGAGCGGCAGGTTCGCCTGTCGCGCTACGGCACGGATTGTTACGCCTATTGCATGCTCGCCGCCGGGCAGGTCGATCTCGTTGTCGAGGCGGGCCTGCAGCCGTACGACATCGTCGCCCTCATTCCGATCATCGAGCAGGCGGGCGGCGTCGTCACGGATTGGAGCGGCGGGCCTGCGGAAAATGGCGGCTCCATCATCGCGGCCGGCTCTGCCGGATTGCATTCACAGGCGCTCGCCTTCCTGGCGTCTGCCTGAGCTTCCGTGCAAGGCATCCGCTGTCTTTGTAGCCCGGTCTTTTTGATTCAATCGGCTAGCGACGGGCTCCCGTCCTGTTCACCAGAAGCCTTCGTGAGCCTTTGCAATCTCCTCTTCGAGCGCAGGGACGGGGCCGACGACCTCCACCCGGCGCTGCCCGGCATCGAAAATGCGCTCGCAGGGCATGTCCATCGTCAGGTTTTCCGGATTGTCGCCCGTGAGTTCCGCGAGGCGCTTTTCCGTCATGCCGTAGACGAGACGGCCGATACCCGCCCAATAGGTGCCGCCCGAGCACATGCAGCACGGCTCCACCGAGGTGACGAGCGTGCATTCGGCTAGAAATTCCGGCGAATAGGCCTTTGCGGCGTTGCGCGCGACATTCATCTCGGCATGGCCGACGCCCTTGTCGTCCTTGAATGTGTTGCCCGCGGTGAGGAGCACGGCGCCATCCGGCCCCGCCAGCAGCGCGCCGAACGGGTGATTGCCCGTCGCACGGCTTTCCTCCGCAATCTTCATCGCCTCGCGCAGGTTGCGCAGGTCGATGTCGGTTGCCTGTCCCTTGTTCTGTTTGCCGATCATTTCTTCCTCCTCCTCAACGCTTGAAATTCCTGCAGTCACAGAATGCGCGAGAAAGGGGCTTGCGCCAATGATGCGCGCGACCTGGCGTCCCTTCACGCCCGCTTGAAAACACTCACTTTCCAAGCCAGACGGGGCCGCTCGTGTTGATCGCCGGCACACCGCCGGCCGGCTGGTGGGAAACCTGTCGCAGGCCGGAGAGCGCGTCCTGTATATCCCGCCGGGTCCCCGATGAGTCCGCGTAGACGGCGTAGACCGGATAGGTGAATTCGGGGGCGCCTTCGATCCTTTCGAGCGTGCCGGCCCTCAGATAGGGCGCCACCGTTCCCTTGCGGAAATAGCCGGTGCCGCCGACACGCAGGATATAGTGGAGGGCGAGCAGGCCGAAATCCACCTGTAGCGCCGGCTCGGCAAAGCCGGCCTGCCCGAAACCGGACTGGCCGGCGAACTGCGGCCCCCATTCGACATGGACATGGTCCGGTTCCTCGCCCTCCTTCAAGCCGGTGGTGCTGCGCACCAGGACGAGCTGTTCTTCTTCCAGAAGATCGACCCGGAAGCCCGGCATCAGCTTCGGCGCGTAGAGCACGGCGATGTCGAGCACCCCTGTGCGCAACTGTTCGAGCAGTTGGTCGGGAATGCCGATGCGGGCATGGACCGCGATACTCGGGCAATGCCCCTTCATCCAGACCAGCCATTCGAGCATGAGGGGGTTCCACAGGCTCACCTCCCCGCCGACGGCCACGACGGCGGTGCGGCCGGGCGGCACGGTGAGCTGCTGGCGCGCCCGTTCCCAGACCTGCACGAAGGATTGGGCGAAGCGCTCGAATTCCCGCCCTGCCGCCGTCAGCGCCGCGCCGTTGCGCGTGCGCACGAAAAGCTTGCGCCCCAGCGCTTCTTCGAGCGTGCGGATGCGCGCGCTCACCGTCGTCTGGGTGATGTGCAGCCGCTCCGACGCCTTCAGGAAGCTGCCGGTATGGACGATCTCAAGAAAGGTGCGAGCCCGGTCGATATCCATGCGAAGCCCCGTTCAATGCAATTTTTTTGTGCTTATAACGCATTTAGGTCCGTTTGCCTTCCTGTTCCCTGTTGTCGGGCATTCTCGGAACCGGCCTTTCCGTGGTGCTGCGCATGGAGACGCTCTCCTCGCCGCCGCCGTTGATCGAACAGTCGAGGGACTTGCAAGCGAGGTGCGTAGCGGCAGGCGGCCTCCTCGATCTTCGGAGAAACAGGCTCGGCAGTCCCGCGATTGCTGATTGCCGACCAAGCCAAAGGCGAACTTGTGCGCTATAACGCCATCATGACAATACAAAGCAATATCGCCGTTATCTCCAGTCACGATGCGCATCATCCGCAGGTGCTGCTTGCGGACGCCGTGACACGGTGGCGCGATGAGGGTGCCCGCGTTGCAGGGGTGCTCGCAGAAGGCTACGAAGGGGAAGGCGCGTGCAGCGCGGGCCATTTGCGCGACATCGCGACCGGCCGTCGGTTTTCGATCCATCTGGATGCACCGCCTGCCGCCACCTCGTGCCACCTCGACGCCCGCGGCGTGGAGGAAGTCTGCAGCGTGTTGATGGCTGGTATCGCTTCCGCCGACGTCCTGGTGCTCAGCAAGTTCGGCAAGCTGGAAGCGATGCGGCAGGGCCTTTGGGATGCGTTCACATTCGCCGTGCAGGCTGGCATGCCTTTGCTGACGACCGTTTCGCCCAGGCATATGGAGGCCTGGAACGCGTGGGCGCCGTCGGCGATCGGGCTGCAGCCGGATGCCGAAGCGATCGACGGCTGGTGGCGGGCGGCGCGTCTCGTGGCACCTCGTCCGCGCTGAGGCGATGGCCCCTTGGTCATGCCACTTGGATTATTTTGACGCAATTCTGGACGCAAAACCGCTTCGCACTTTTGCTGGAACTGCTCTAGAAACCGGGGAGCGTGTCAAGCCTGACGACCTTGACGGTTTCACCCGCCACGGCTGGCGCAGCCCCCGCCGGCCGAAACAGGAGCGCATTGGCGGATGCGAGCACGGCCAGCATCGAACTGTCTTGCTCGGAGAACGCTTCGACTAAGAGCGCACCATCATCAAGGGAGACCGTTGCTCGCAAATAATCGTCCCGCTCTCCCGTCTTGCCGATTGGGGAAACAAGACGAGCATTCTCGAACCGCGGGCCGGAAGCGTCGTGGCCCGCCAGCGCGCCGATGGCGGGTTTGAGGAAAAGCACGGCACAGACCAGGGCCGATACCGAATTGCCGGGTAGTCCCAGCACCGGCATGTCGCCGAGCGTGCCGAACATCAGCGGCTTGCCGGGGCGCATGCGGATCTTCCAGAATTCGAAGCTCAGGCCGAGTGCCTGAAGTGTCGGCCGCACCCTGTCGTGGTCGCCGACGGAGGCGCCGCCGGTGATCAGCAGGAGATCCGCATCCAAGCCCTGAAGGGCGGCTGTGATCGCGGCGTCGTCATCGCCGGCAATGCCCAGGTCCGATGCCTCGCCACCCCATGCCCGGACGAGCGCAAGGAGTGCCGGGCGGTTCGCGTCGAAGATCCGGCCCGGACCGATGCCGGTCCCGCTTGCCACCAGTTCATCGCCGGTCGAAAGCACCGCGACCCTCGGCCGGCGGTGGACGAGGATGCTGTCGTGACCGGAGGCGGCAAGCAATCCGATGTCGCGCGCCGTCAGCACGCGCCCGGCCGCGACGACCTCGGCTCCTTCGGCAAAGTTCAAACCGGCCTTGCGGATGAAGAGGCCCCGTTGGGCGGCGGTGCGAAAGACGATACGCTCCCCGTCGCTCTCCACGTCCTCCTGAATGACGATCGCATCGGCGCCGGCTGGAACAGGCGCGCCGGTGAAGATACGCATGCATGTTCCGTGACTGAGCGTCGGCACGGCGGCAAGTCCCGCTTTCGACGCGCCCGCGAGGGGAAGCGCAATGCCGCTGGCAGGGACGTCGCCAGCCCGGACGGCATAACCATCCATTGCGGACACGTCGAAGGGCGGCGACGTCGTCAGTGCCTTGACCGCGGGTAGCGTCCACGTTCGTGGTGTAATTTCGGGGGCGCATTGAGTGGAAATTGCGGTGGAGAATGCGCTGCCGCTTTTGCCGAGCGCCGGGTGGTCACCGGGCCTGTCGGATAAGGTGGAGTTGTTCGACTTCAACCTGCCGAAAGGAACTCCGATGACCGACGATAGATTACCCCTTGCCGAGCTTGCCGCGAAGAGTGGCGACAGCGATTTTCTGCGGGCCATTGCCGAAAGCGTGCTGCAACTGATCATGGAGGCCGACGTGGACGGCCTGATCGGCGCTGGCCGCTATGAGCGGGGCGATGGCCGCCAGACCTGGCGCAACGGCTACCGCGACCGCTCGCTCGACACCCGGCTCGGCACGCTGAACCTGAAGATACCGAAGATGCGGCAAGGGGCCTATTTCCCCGGCTTTCTGGAGCCGAGGAAGATGGTGGAGAAGGCACTGGTGGCCGTGATCCAGGAGGCATGGATCAACGGCGTTTCGACGCGCAAGGTCGATGAGCTGGTGCAGGCGATGGGCATGACGGGGATTTCCAAATCCTCCGTTTCCAAGCTCTGCAAGGACATCGATGAGCGGGTGAACGCCTTCCTCAAGCGCCCGCTTTCGGGCGACTGGCCTTATCTCTGGCTCGACGCGACCTATCTGAAGGTGCGCGAGGGCGGGCGCATCGTCTCGGTGGCGGCGATAATCGCGGTGGCCGTCAATACGGACGGAAAGAGGGAGATCGTCGGCCTGCACATCGGCCCTTCCGAAGCCGAGCCGTTCTGGACGAGCTTCCTGCGCGATCTGGTGCGCCGGGGTCTCACCGGCGTCAAGCTGGTCATCTCCGACGCTCATGAGGGGCTGAAGGCCGCCATCACCCGCATCCTCAGCGCGACATGGCAGAGGTGCCGCGTTCATGCGATGCGCAACGCGCTTGCCTACGTTCCCAAGGGCCAGCACACCATGGTCGCCGCCGCGATCCGGCAGGCTTTCATCCAGCCCGACCACGACAGCGCCGTGCAGACATGGCGGCATGTCGCCGACCAACTCCGCGCCAGATGGCCCAAGCTCGGCACCTTCATGGACAATGCCGAGGCCGATGTGTTGGCCTACATGGCCTTCCCGGCGCAGCACCGTACCAAATTGCATTCCACCAACCCGCTGGAGCGGCTGAACAAGGAAGTGAAGCGTCGCGCCGATGTCGTCGGCATCTTCCCCAACGAGGACAGCATCGTCCGCCTCATCGGCGCGGTCCTGCTCGAAGCCAACGACGAATGGCAACTCCTCAGCCGATACATGCAGGTCGAGGCGATGGCCGAGATAAATCCACCAACAATCGAGGAGGAAACCACACTTCAGATTACACCCAGAGCCGCCTGATCATGACAGCCCGGGGCCACACCCGAAATTACACCATCTTGACGGACGCTATCTGACCGCGGCGGCCGAAACCCGACCCAATGCCTCTTGCAGGCCGATGGTCTCCACCGCGACCGGGCGTATCGCGGAGGTGATCATTCCGCGTGCTTCCTCGACGGTAATGGCACTTTTCCCGAACGGCTTCTCGATACCCATGCACCCTCACATTCCGGCAGCCTGCAATGAACAGTTCATTCCGGTTCCACGTCAGTCCGCAACGGCGGCGGTCGTCCTCGAAATGGTGGCTCCGCGCGCGCCGCTATCGTTGGCTTCGGTCGAATATAACGAGGCGTCGCTGGAACCGATAGGCCGATCACGCACCGGCACCACTTGCGTCGCCGCCGTATCGCAGCAAACTGCACGCGCACGCGACGGACCGCAGGAATGCCTTGCTGCCGCGCTTCCCTCTATCCCTTCGTCGCGCGGGGGGCGCCTCCTTCAAGCGAGCACCGTTCCGGGCAGTTCCAGGCTCCGGAAGTGCTCCTTTGCATGATCGTAGAAGACGGCCGGTGCAAAATGCAGACCGGCGCGGGCGCGCACCATCAGGCCGAACCGGTTGGTGGAAAGCCCGGGATCGTCGAGTGGGCGGAACACCAGAGCCCCGCTGCTGATTTCGGTGTGCGCGCCGATCGGGGTCATGATCGAAACATGATGCCCGGCCTGCGCCAGCTCGACCAGCATACGGATGGAGCCCACCTCCAGAAGCGGCGGCGGCACGGATGCAGATGCGTCGAGGGTCGACTGGATGGCGCGCCGGATGGACAGCTCGCGGGTCCCGATCGCGACAGGGTGCACGAAACAGTCGGCAAGGGTCAGCTTCTGGCGGCTTGCCAGGGCATGGTCCGGCCGCATCAGGGCACCGACGCGAACGTCGCGCCGGACGGCCATTTCGATCTCGCGCGGCGGCACCGTGACGAAGCCGAAGCCGACATCCACGGTCTCGTCGACGAGGCGGGTGACGACGTCGGCCGACGACGTGACCTCGACACTGAGATGGAGCGTCGGATAGCGTTGCGAGAACGCGATCAGGAGGGGCGGCAGGAAGGAAAGGCCGACGCTCTCCACCGTGGCGATGCGCACCGATCCGGTCTTCAGCCCGCGCAGCATGTCCAGCTCCGAGACGGCCGCCTCCAGCGGCGAAGCAACGCGGCGCACATGACGGAAGAGAATTTCGCCGGCCGCCGTCAGCCGCAATCCACGCCCCTCGCGCTGGAAGAGCGCCATGCCGAGCGCATCCTCGAGCTGGGCGATCTGGCGCGAGACCGCGGACGACGCGACGTTGAGCCGGCGGGCGCATTCGCGAACGGAGAGCAGCTCCGCGACGGTCTGGAAGTAGATCATCGCGGGCTGGTGGAACATGCGGGCGAGCAGGGCAGGCGACAGCGCGCGCTCGCGCGGCGGTGACGGACGGGTGGTTTTTTCCTTCGGAGCGCGCATGGGCGATGCATTCCATTGATGCCTTTCCGGCAACAATCTGCTCTTGAATTGGAAATGGCAAGATCAGTTGCGATGCGCGACAGTGATGGCGCGGCACGGGACGCCGCCATTCGCACCGGAGCTGCCGCCTTGGACATCAACACCATCACCGCCGTCAGGAGGCCGCGCGAGCGCGCCGAACTCTGGCCGTTTTGCGAGGGCGATGCCTGGCTCGGCGGCGGGACCTGGCTGTTTTCCGAGCCGCAGCCGAAGCTCTCCCGGCTGGTCGACCTTTCCGATCTCGGCTGGCAGCCCCTTGTTGCCAGCGATGCGGGCCTCTCGATTGCAGCGACATGCAAGGTGGCGACGCTCGATGCCTTCGAACCGCCGGTCGCCTGGCCGGCGGCACGGCTGATCGGAACGTGCTGCCGCTCGTTCCTCGCCTCCTTCAAGATCTGGAACATGGCGACGGTCGGCGGCAATCTCTGCATGTCGCTGCCGGCTGGTCCGATGATCTCGCTGACGGCGGCGCTCGACGGCGTCTGCACCATCTGGTCGCCGGATGGTTCCGAGCGAAGGCTTCCGGTGGTCGATTTCGTGAAGGGGCCGCTCAGCAACGACCTGCGGCCGGGCGAGATCCTGCGCAGCATCAGCCTGCCCTGGCAAGCGCTGGCGCGCCGCACGGCCTTTCGCCGCGCGAGCCTCACGCCGCTCGGCCGTTCCGGCGTGCTTCTCATCGGAACGCTTGTGAACCGGGGGGAATTCGTCCTCACGGTAACGGCGTCGACGCGGCGCCCGGTCCGGCTCGCTTTTACCGCTCTTCCGGGCGAGAGGGAGCTCGCGCGCCGCCTGGAAGCCGAAATTCCCGAGGCGCTCTACTACGACGACATCCACGGCTTGCCCGACTGGCGCCGGCACATGACGCATGTCTTCGCGGAAGAGATCCGGCTCGAACTCGGAGGGCGGCCATGACCTATCTCGTAAACGGTGCGGAGCACGAGGCCACGCCCCGTCCGGGCCAGTGCCTGCGCACCTTCCTGCGCGACCTCGGCTGTTTCGGGGTCAAGAAGGGGTGCGACGCGGGCGACTGCGGTGCCTGCACCGTCCACCTCGACGGCCGGCCGGTGCATAGCTGCCTGGTGCCGGCATTTCGTGCCGAAGGCCTGGAGGTGACGACGATCGAGGGGCTCGGATCGCCGGACGACCTGCATCCGGTGCAGCAGTCCTTTCTCGACGCGCAGGGTTTCCAGTGCGGCTTCTGCACGGCCGGCGCAATCATGACGGCGGCGGCGCTCGACCAGGCCCAGCGCCGTGACCTGCCGGCCGCGCTCAAGGGCAACCTGTGCCGTTGCACCGGCTACCGGGCGATTGCGGATGCCATCGAAGGCGTGAAGCATGTCGAGCGCGTCGGCGCAGGCGAGGCGTGCGGCCGCAATCTCGCGGCCCCTGCGGGGCCTGGCGTCGTGACCGGCCGTGTGCGTTATACGATGGATGTCGCGCCCGTCGGTGACCTGGCCGGCCTCACCCATATGAAGATCCTGCGTGCGCCGCATCCGTCCGCCCGCATCGTTTCCATCGATGCGCGCGCCGCGCTTGCGCTGCCGGGCGTCGTCGCGGTGCTGACCCACGAGGATGCGCCGGATCGCTATTTTTCCACCGCGCGCCACGAGATGTATACGGACGACCCCGACGACACGCTGGTGCTCGATCCGATCGTTCGCCATATCGGCCAGCGGGTTGCAGCCGTCATTGCGGAAAGCGAGGGGATCGCCGAGGCCGGCTGCAAGCTGATTGCGGTCGAATATGAACTGCTGCCCGCTGTCTTCGATCCGGAGGACGCCCTGAAGCCCGGTGCGCATGTCGTGCATGACAAGCCCCTCTCGTCCCGCATCGCCAATCCGCAGCGCAATATCGTCGCCGAACTGCATGGGCATCTTGGCGATGTCGAGACGGGTTTTGCCGAGGCGGACGCCATCCACGAGGGCACCTACCATATCCAGCGCGTGCAGCACGCCCATCTCGAAACCCATGGCGCCATCGGCTGGCTCGACGGCGACGGGCGACTCAACATGCGCACCAGCACGCAGGTGCCGTTCCTGACGCGCGACGCGCTGTGTGCCCTCTTCGACCTGCCGCAGGATAAGATCCGGGTCTTCGCCGAGCGCGTCGGCGGCGGTTTCGGCGGCAAGCAGGAGATGATCACCGAGGACATCGTGGCGCTCGCCGTTTTCAAGACCGGGCGCCCGGTGAAGCTCGAATATACGCGTACGGAACAGTTTTCCGCCTCCACCAGCCGGCATCCGATGAAGATCACGGTGAAGGTCGGCGCGAAGAAGGACGGCCGCCTGACGGCCATTTCGATGCGCATGCTCTCCAATACGGGCGCTTATGGCAATCACGGACCGGGTGTCATGTACCACGGCTCGGGAGAATGCATCGCGCTTTACCGCTGCCCCAACAAGAAGGTCGATTCCGTTGCCGTCTACACCAACGAAATGCCGAGCGGTGCCTTTCGCGGCTATGGGCTGAGCCAGAGCAATTTCGCGATCGAATCGGCGATGGACGAGGTAGCCCGGCAGATCGGCATGGACCCGATCGCGTTCCGCCGGATCAACGTCGTCGTGCCGGGCGACCCGATGACCGCGGCGGACGACGGCCCGCATGACGTTGAATATGGCAGCTACGGGCTCGACCAGTGCCTTGACAGGGTGGAAGCCGCCCTGTGCAAGGGGCCGCATCCCGATCTCTCCGACGACTGGCTGATCGGCCGCGGCATCGCCGCCGGCATGATCGACACGATCCCGCCGCGCGGCCACCGGGCCGAAAGCCGGGTCACGCTTTTGTCGGACGGCACCTACGAGCTGAAGACCGGCACGGCCGAGTTCGGCAACGGCACGACGACCGTGCATGGGCAGATCGTCGCCTCGCTACTCGGCACGACGCTTTCCCATGTGCGCATCAAGCAGTCGGACACCGACCACATCTCGCATGACACGGGCGCCTTCGGCAGCACCGGGACGGTCGTCGCCGGCTCGGCGACACGGGAGGCGGCGGAGGACCTTGCCGGCATGCTCCTCGATTTTGCGGCATCCTTCGCCGACACCCGGCGATCGGCGTGCAGGCTCGGCGAGGGCGTCGTGATTGCCGCGGGCCGAAGCATCCCGCTTGCGAAGCTTGCGCAGGCAGCGGCCCTGGCGGGGGTAAAGCTCTCGGGGCAGGGTCGCAGCGGCGGCACGCCGCGCTCCGTCGCCTTCAATGTCCAGGGTTTCGAGGTTGCCGTCCATCGCCGTTACGGCGAGATCCGCATCCTGCGCTCCGTCCATGCCGCCGATGCAGGCACGGTGATGAACCCGATGCAGTGCCGTGGCCAGGTGGAAGGCGGGGTCGCCCAGGCGATCGGCGCCGCACTCTACGAGGATCTCAAGATCGACGGCGAGGGGCGGGTCACGAACCCGACCTTCCGGGGCTATCACATCCCCGCCTTCGCCGATATTCCGCGCACCGAGGTCTTCTTCGCCGACACTTACGACCGGATCGGACCGCTTGGCGCGAAATCGATGAGCGAGAGCCCGTACAATCCGGTCGCCGCGGCGCTCGGCAATGCCATTCGGGATGCGATCGGGGTCCGCCTCTACGCGACGCCCTTCAAGGCCGACATGCTTTACAAGCTGGCGATGGAGGTGCGGCCCGCGTCGGTATCGATGCCGGCCGATGTTCATGAACCTGCCTGAGAAGAGGAGCACGCGATGAAGATGCCAGCCGGATCGTGGGATCAGTTCGACGATTACGTCATCGACTTTGCCATCGATCGAAAGCGTCGCGGCGAGCGGATCGCGATCGTCACGCTGGTGCAGATCGAGGGATCCTCGCCACGTCCGCTGGGCGCGCAGATGGCGGTTTCGGAGACGGGACGCTGGACGGGCTATCTCTCCGGCGGCTGCATCGAGCGGGCCGTGGTCACCGAGGCCATCGCCGCCATCCAGGACGGGGAGAGCCGGCGCGTGCGCTACGGCCGCGGCTCGAAATATTTCGATATCCAGCTTCCCTGCGGCAGTGCGATCGAACTCGTTTTCGATGTCGGCATCGCGGATGAGGACCTGGTTGCGATCGATTCCCGCCTGCACCGCCGTCTGCCGGCCATGATGCATGTGCCTTCGCTTGCGGGCGACGAGACCGAGACATTGACCCGCATCTACGCGCCGCGCACGCGCCTCATCATCGCCGGCATCGGGCCTTCGGCCGTTCAACTCTCTAGGCTCGGCCTGCTCACCGGTTTCGAGGTCGTGCTCTATTCGCCGGACAGGGAAACGCGGGAAGAGGTGCTGAAGACGCCGGGCGTGGAGGTGGTGCCGATTCCGAGCGCGGCGAGCCTGCCGGTGATCCATGCGGATCGCCATACGGCGGTTGCGGTGATGTTCCATGACCACGAATGGGAAACGAACCTGCTGCCGCTCATCCTCGAGACGGACGCCTTCTATGTCGGCGCCATGGGCAGCCGGAAGACCCATCAGCGCCGGCTCGATATCCTGGCGCGCTTCGGTGTGGAAAAGGAGAAGCTGGGCCGGATCCGCGGGCCGGCCGGCCTGTTCGAGAGCGGCAAGAGCGCATCCTCCATCGCTCTCTCCATCCTGGCGGAGATCATGCAGGCGAATGTGGGTGCAACAGCCGGAGCCGGCCTGTTGACGGATGGCAGCGAAGCATCTGCGTTGCCGCTCTGGGAGCCCGCCAACCAACCCTTGCCGGTCGGTTGTCTTTCTCGCGACGGCACAGTCACCCTTTGACGGCGGCCCGTTTACAGTCTGCCGTAGGCGCCGGTGATCGCGGCGAGGAAGCTGGCAAGGCCGGCCGAGCGAAGCGGCAGATACGACTTGCCCTGTTCCCGGCACAGGCGCTTCACGAGGCCCACAGCCGTGTGGCTGATGTGGTCGACCGGAAAAAGAACCGTCGCCGCCTGACCGACGAGGGCGGGCAGGAGCGTCGTGCTGTCTTCCATGCCGCCGTCGTGAAGGAGCAGATCGACCCTTCGGTTTTCCGCGCAGGCGCGCAGATGATCGAACAGATTGCGCCGGCCGCCGACATAGAGAACAGGTCCGGGCATCGCGACGGCGTCCTGCCTCTCCCCGCTCCTCGTCCTTTCGGCAAGCATCGCCTCAAGGGCCTCGTTTTCCCGAAGCAGGGCATGGCTGAGATCCTGCGAATGGTCGAGGGCGCGCTGCAGGCCGCCAATGGTCTCCTCGGCCGCGGCGAGCTGTTCGGCGAAGGTATTGGCGCGGTTTGACCCGGTTTCGACGCGGTCCGTCGCGCCGGTTGCGGGGGATGCCCGGCGAGAAGCGGCGGCGGATGCTTGGGCCTGTACCAGCTTTTCCTCTAGCTGCCGGATGCGCTGCTGCAAGGCGACACGCTCGTCGGCGGCCGCCCTCAGCCGCTGCTCCTGGCGTTCGCTCTTCTCATGCGCAAGCGCGAGGTCCTTTTCCAGCCGTGTCAGGCGGGCGATGTCGAGGCGGCTCGCGCTGCCGACAAGGTGCGAAAGCATATGCACCTCGCCGAAGATGTCGCGGATCAGCGCCTGCGGGCTGCCCGGATGGCTCATCAGCGCCCAGTAGGGGCCGGCGATGTCGCCACGGTCGAAGGATTCCCGCCAGATGCTGCGCAACGCCGCCTCGTCCGCCTGGCGGGGAATGCGCTTGATGGCGCTTTCGTGGCGCTTGTCGAGCGCCTTGTTGAGCAGCTTTGCCGCGTGGTCGCGCTGGCCGGCAAGACGCACGCCGCGCCCGTGCAGGGCATGGTCCGTCGCGGTGCGTGCGTCCTCCTGTCCGGCCTTGACGAGAATCTGGCGGAGTTCGCCGGCGGTCAGGCATGTGCCGATGATCGAGCAGTGGAACGTCGTGGGGATGTCCCACGTCCGCAGGCGCTGCGAGCCGGCTTTCGCCGCAGGCGCTTGCAGGGGCAGGAAAACACCCGAAGGGCCTGGTTGTGGAGATGTCAGGCGGGGCAGGCTCGGCATGGATGTTCCGATCTTGGCAGGGGGCGCTCAGGCCGCGGCTTCTCGGCCTTGCTGATGGGGCAGATCCGTTCCGAACTGCATCTGCCAGTACAGGGTGAGGATGTGGTTGCGTGTGAGCGGGGCGAGCGGCAGTGTCGGCGCGTCGTGGATCGGCATCCACCTCGCTTCGTCGATCTCGCAGGTCGGCGCGATGATCTCGTCTTCGAGCTGGACCCTGAATACATAGGCGACGAGGAGGTGGTCCGTTTCGTCGGCCGCCTCCGCTTCGAAACAGCCGAAGGGCGCCATGCGCGCCGGCGGAATGTCGAGGCTCAGTTCCTCGCGCAATCTCCGGGCAAGCGTCGCCTTCGGCGTTTCGGTGCCCGCGATCCTGCCGCCGGCCTGCATGAATTGCGGCCCGCCGCGCTTGCGCACGAGAAGCGTGTCGCCGTTTTCTCGGATGATGAGCGCGACCGCGATCCGGATTTCTTCCTGCATGATGATCCGATGACCCTTCAAATCGTTGTTGCCGCGCCGGATGCCGCCCAAAGGCGCTTTCGCTTCGATGGCAAATCCACTAATCGTTATATTTCATGAAATATAACGATTTGAAAAGAGCGATATCGATGCGGTGGCGTGCGGCGCTGAGCCCAGCCGCTTGAGGCTGGCGGCCGCGACCGGGCGGAAAGTCCGTTCGGCTCTCCGATCGATGACGCGAGAAACGATACGGGACGCGTTAATGCTGATCAGGCATCTGAAGTTTTTCGTGACGCTCGCCGAAGAGCAGCATTTCGGGCGGGCGGCGGAGCTGTGCAGCGTCACGCAGCCGACGCTGTCGCAGGCCATTCGAAAGCTCGAGGGGGATTTGAACCTTTCCCTGATCGTCCGGGGTCACCGCTTCCTTTCGCTGACCGCCGAAGGCGAAAAGGTCCTGCGCTGGGGGAGGCAGATCCTTGCCGACTACGAAAGCCTGCACGATGACCTCAGGGGCAAGAAGAAGGGCGGGCTGACCGGCACGTTGCGGCTCGGCGTTATCCCTGCGGCCATGCCATCGGTCTCCTTCGTCACCGAGCAGTTCGAAGATCGCAATCCGCTGGTCCAGATCGAGATCCGCTCGATGTCGTCACGGGCGATCGAGAAATCGCTGGAGACCTTCGAGATCGATGGCGGCCTGACCTATCTCGACAACGAACCGCTCGACAATGTCCGGCGCTTTCCGCTCTACCGGGAGCGCTACGTTTTCGCATGCCGGTCCGACCATCCCCTGGCGAAGGCGCAGACCGTGCGCTGGGCGGAGGCGGTGACGCAGCCGCTGTGCCTGTTGTCCGACGATATGCAGAACAGGCGTATCCTCAACGGGATTGCCGCAGGCGCGGGAGTGGAGCTTCGTCCGAAGGTGGTCAGCAACTCCTTTCTCGGCGTTGCTTCGCATCTGCGCCGCGGATTGTGGTGCGCGATCGTGCCCCACACCTTCGGCTTCGTCTTCGGCCGTGCGGACGACCTGGTCCTTCTCGACATGGTCGATCCGGTTCACCATCAGGCGATCGGCCTCGTGCTCGCCGACCGTCTGCCGCAATCGCCGATGGTCCTGGCGCTCCAGGACTGTGTGGAGCGCGCCGATATCGAAGGGCATTTCGATCGTGCCTTCGGCGGAGGCGCTGGACCCTTGCGGGACGCCGCGATGCATGAACACGGCCGGCAGGGTCGAAAGCTGGGTGTCGTCGGGGAGGGCCGATGACGGCCGATCGCCAGGTGCGGGCAAATTTTCTGACCGGCATTGAAGTTGCTTGTTGCTGCGCTGCAACTTCATCGGCATCGCCTATGGATTCGTAAAAAACATCCATTGGATGTCGCATCGGCTGCCATGCAAGATGCCTGTGTCAAAGAGATACCTCTTAACCCGAGGCCTCCAGGAGGAACCCCGCATCTCGCCGGTCACCGGCCGGCGTGCCTGATCGTACCGAGCAGGCCTTTGACCCGTACGCGGCACGCGTACGGGAGGGTCTCTGGTTGTCTCAAGTTCAGAAAGGAAATGTCATGGCCAAAGTAGTGTGCGTCCTTTACGATGATCCGATCGACGGTTATCCGACCGGCTATGCGCGTGATTCCCTGCCGGTCATCGAACGCTATGCCGACGGGCAGACCCTGCCGACACCGAAGGCGATCGACTTCGTTCCGGGAAGCCTGCTGGGTTGCGTGTCCGGCGAGCTTGGTCTGCGCAACTATCTGGAATCGAACGGTCATACCTTCATCGTTACCTCCGACAAGGACGGGCCGGATTCCCGGTTCGAGAGGGAACTGGCCGATGCGGACGTCGTGATCTCCCAGCCCTTCTGGCCCGCCTATCTGACGGCCGAACGCATCGCCAAGGCGCCGAAGCTGAAGTTGGCGCTCACGGCCGGCATCGGTTCGGACCACGTCGACCTGCAGGCCGCCATCGACCGCGGCATCACCGTCGCGGAAGTCACGTTCTGCAATTCCATCAGCGTGGCCGAGCATGTGGTGATGACCGCCCTCAACCTCGTGCGCAACTATACGCCGTCGCATGCCTGGGCGGTGAACGGTGGCTGGAACATCGCCGATTGCGTCGCCCGCTCCTACGACATCGAAGGCATGCATGTCGGCACGGTGGCTGCCGGCCGTATCGGTCTTGCGGTTCTGCGCCGGCTGAAGCCGTTCGGCATGCATCTCCACTATACCGACCGCCACCGCCTGCCGCGCGAGGTCGAGCTGGAACTGGGCCTGATCTGGCACGAGACGCGGGAAGACATGTATCCGGCCTGCGATATCGTGACGCTGAATTGCCCGCTGCATCCCGAGACGGAGAACATGATCAACGCGGAGACGCTGAAGCTCTTCAAGCGCGGCGCCTATCTCGTCAACACCGCACGCGGCAAGCTCTGCGACCGGGACGCCGTTGCGCGCGCGCTGGAGAGCGGCCACCTGGCCGGGTACGGCGGCGATGTCTGGTTCCCGCAGCCGGCGCCCAAGGATCATCCCTGGCGAACGGCCCCGAACAACGCCATGACACCGCATATCTCGGGCACCTCGCTCTCGGCGCAGGCCCGTTATGCGGCCGGCACGCGCGAAATCCTCGAATGCTTCTTCGAGGGTCGGCCGATCCGCAACGAATATCTGATCGCGCAGGGCGGAGCCCTGGCCGGTGTCGGCGCGCATTCCTATTCGAAGGGCAATGCGACCGGTGGCTCCGAAGAGGCGGTCAAGTTCAAGAAGGCCAATTGATCGGCCCGGCCCGCGCAAGACGGACATGCGCGGGCCGATTTTCCTGAGGAGGCGAGCACATGTCGCCAGGTATGGAAGCCGTCAGGCCCGTTTCCGGGACGCAGGCGCTTCTCCTCCATATCAGGAGGAGTGCGATTCCCGCCCTCGCGTCAGGCCTCGGTGGCGCGTTCGCAATCTGGTTGCTTGCCGTGCTGACGGAGAATCTGGGCCAGGTTCTCTTGATCGCACCATTTGGAGCAAGCTGCGTTCTTCTCTTCGCCTTGCCGCAAAGCCCGCTTGCACGGCCGCGGAACGTCATCGGTGGCCACCTGATCTCCGCGCTTGTCGGCCTGCTTGTCCTGACGTTCCTCGGCAATGGTGTCGTCGCCATGGGGCTCGGCGTCGGTCTTGCCATTGCGCTCATGCAGTTCACCGGTACGCTTCATCCGCCGGCCGGGGGCAATCCCTTGGTTGTCATCCTTGCCGGCGCAGGCTGGTCTTTCCTGCTTCTGCCGATCGCCGGGGGAACCGGAGCCCTTGTTCTTCTTGCCTGGCTCTATCACCGGTTCGTTTCGAAGCGCGTCTATCCTGCATGAAAGGTGCCAGGCGTGAGACCATCGCGCGTGTGGACGAAGGCCCGCCGCCATCCATGCAAAATCGACGACGGCCATCACCACCACGCAGATGACCCTACTTGGCAACGGTATCGGCGGTAGCAAACGCCGGATTCGCCTTCGGCGATACCGGGAAACCCTCCGGCGTAAACCATTTGGCTAGGGCCTAGACCTTTCAGCCACGTTGCCTCGGCGGAAGAGAGTTTTACGATGCAGCATGGTCCGTGACCTGGCCCTCTGCCGGAAGCATCGGCCGGGCAGAACCGTGCCGGCAGCCCCCGATTCCCATCCTTGCCGGCCACGGTTGGGGGAGACCCCGAGGCGCCCTGTGTCCTCGTCCTCCGGGTCTCTCCCGCCCTGGCGCGGCTGTTCGGCCGGCCATGGCGCAACCATCCTTTCCGGAAGGGGCTTTCTCATGGAAAAAGTGAAGGAACGAAAGATCGCATCCACACCCGCGCGGCGCGCGGTCGACGCGGCTCTCGACAAGACCGACAAGAGCGCCGCCACGCTTGCGGATCTCTTTCTCCGCTATCGGCGCGAAGGCTGGAGCGACAGCGAAATCGAAATGGGCATCGCCGGCCAGTGAGGCCGGTGGACATTAGCGGCGCGAAGCGCCGCCCCGCACGAGAAGAAGCCAGTCGCTGGAGCCCGAAGCGTTCTGCGTGGACGGGGCCTGCAGCCGGTGGATGCCGGCATTTCTGTCCAGCGGGCCGGATCGGCTGAGCGCGCCGGTGGACGGATCGTACCATTCGAAGGCCGGGTCCGCAGCCGCAAGCCCGTGCGCATCGATCTCCACGGAAAGCGCATCATAGAGATAGACGACGGCGAAGGATCCGTCATCCGCAAGGGCCGAGATCGCGGTCGCCGTGGGCAGTCCCGTGGCCCTGACGGCGAATGTCGGGTCGGCGGGCCGCAGCCTCCACCAGTCGAGACGTTCGAAAAACCGTGCGAGATGGCCGATGCTTTGCGCGCCTTCGCTTGCGAGCGCCTGCTCCCAGCCCACTGGGGCGTCGTAAAGGCCGGGGCCGCCGAAATGCCACACGGGATTGTTGCCGTAGACCTGGCCGCTCGCCCCCGACAGCAACGCGCCATAGGCGATCTTGCGGATTTCCGATGCGCCGACGCCGTGTTCGTTTTCGTAGCGCGATTCGATGAGGAAGAAGGGCCGGCGCGGACCGGAGCGGTGGCGCGCCAGAGCCGCCGCGGCCACGTCGCCATAGGTGTAGACGGTATCGAGCTTCAGCCAGCCTGCGTTCTTCCAGTAGAGGTTGGTTGCGGAATCGCGATCCCCGTGCACCGTCTGCAGGACGCCGGGATTTCCCGCCTCGATCCCCGCGGCCAGGGCCTCCACAAGGCGCTTTTCGGGTGGATCATAGTCGCCGCCCTGGACCCAGATGACGTTCGGATAGCGGGCGAAACGCTTGCCGACATAGCGGCCATAGGCCTGCAGCGCCTCGGGGCCGGCCGCGGCCACTTCGCCATACCAGCCCTGCGGGCCGCCATTGGCGCCGAGATAGGCCGGCGCCAGAAGCACCAGCATGTCCGCCTTGAGCGCGATATCAAGCATGCGCTCGGCCGCCGCGAAATAGGGATCGTTCGGCTTCGTGAAATTGCCCGGTTCGAGAAAGGGTGCGACGCCGTCGATATTGGCGGGTGCGTTCCGGGCGAATTCGTGCTCGATCAGCGAGACCAGGAGGGTGTTGAACCCCCGCGCCTTGCGGTCGGCGACGTAGGACTGCGCCTCCGATGCCGAGAGGTCCGCGATCATCGACCAGGCCGAATCTCCCGTGATGAGAAACGGTTGTCCCGCCTGGTCCTCAAGATGGAGGCCGTCAGGTGCGATGCGCAGGGGAAACCGCGCATTCTCCGCACCGGCCGCATCTCCCGGAAGCGACAGGCTGGCCAGCAGGCAGACGCAGAGGGCGAGGCGGAGGACATGCATGGCGGTTCCTTTCGAAGGGATCGACATAGGCCGCAAGCGACAGGTCACAGCCGCTCGCGAACCAGGCGCAGCCAGTTCTTCACCGGGCCGGGGAGGTAGGTCCGCAAGCCGGGGCGCAGACCCGAGGGCAGCGACCAGTTCTCGATGGGCAGCGACGGGGCGATCGGTGGGGGATTCAAGGCGGTCTTGCGCAGCGCCTCGGCATAGCGCATCGCCATGCGCTCCACGGTAAAATTCCGCGCCACCTTGCGCCGGGCGCCGGCGGACAGGTGCGCGAGGCGCGGACGATCGCCATCGAGCGCATGGACGAGGTCGGCGGCCTTCCTCCTGTCGCCGACAGGAAACAGAAGGCCGTCATACCCGTCGTCGACGACCATGTCCGTGACGCCGCGAAGGGCGGAAGCGATCGGCACGCAGCCCGCGGCCATGGCCTCCACCAGGGCCATGGGCAACCCTTCGTAGCGCGACGGCATGAGGAGGACATCATGGCGTGCCATCAGCGCTGGCACCGCCTGGATGCCGACGGCGCCCAGGAAATCGATCCGCGCCGAGGCGGGCAGGGCCGCCCGGAGGCGGGGCAGGTCCGGACCATCGCCGACGATCGTCAGCCGCGCCGTGCCGGGCGACCGCGCGAAAATCTCCGGCAGCCACAGGACGCCCTTCGACGCATCCTCGATCCGGCCGAGAAACAGCAGGCGAAGGCCCTCAAACCGTAACGTGCGATCCTGCAAAGGAAAATCCTTCAGCGAAACGGCGTTCGGAATGACATGGGTGCGGCCGGCGGGAAAGCCGTGACGGTCGACGAGATCATCCCGGGCGCGGCGGCAAACGCAGATGGTCGCGTGCACATGCGGCGCGATGGCGCAGGCCGCGGCATAGGTGCCGGGCGTGATGTTGTGCACGACCATGAAGCGCAGGATCTCGGGCGGCAGGTAACGCACGATGTTGGTCTGGACGCGGTCGCTGAGAACATTGACGACGACACCATCGAAGCCTTCCGCCACGATGGCGTCGGCGAGGCGGCGGGCCGTTTCCCGGTCGTCGGGAAGGGCGGCCGCATCGATCCCGGCGCCCAGGGCCGCCGCGTCCGAAAGCGTGGGGTCGACGCCGCCGGTCCCGTGGCGGAGCCCGAGCCAGCGGAGTTCTATATCGTAGGGCGCAAGCCCCCTGCGAAGCTGCGTGAACACGGTGTAGGTGCCGCCGAGATGCGGGAGGACGAAATAGGCAAGCTTCATGGTCAACCCCCTGCATCCTTTGTCGCTGCACGGGGAGGCATTGGAATCCGCCCGTTCGTACCGTCACAGCCCTCCTTCGCGACAGCCCTCTGCCGATCTACCCCTTCCGGATGAGGCTGTGGGTCGAAGGGGGGCGTTTTCCGCTCTCCGCCCGGGCGCAATAATCCCGCCGCTATCACGCTCCGGATGGGACCTACGGATGAAGATCGGCCTGCTGGGACAGTTCGGCTCCGGAAACTCCGGCAATGACGGCTCGCTGGAAGCCATGGTGCGCTTCCTGCGCCAGGCGCGGCCCGAGGCGAGGCTGTTGTGCATCTGCTCCAATCCGGCAAAAGTCCGCGACGACTTCGCGCTCGATGTCGTCAGCATCCGCGGGAAGAAGCCGTCAACGGGCCGGTCTGTACGATCGCCCGGCGCCGGCTTCTGGCGCGTACCCTCCCGGATCGGCAGCATGATCGCCATTTTCCAGGCGCTTGCCGGGACGGAGGTCCTTGTCATTCCCGGCACGGGCATCCTCGACGATTTCCAGGAGGCGCCGTTCGGCTGGCCCTTCATCCTCTTCTGGTGGTGCCTTGCCGCCCGTTTGCGCGGCATCCGCATCGCCTTTGTCAGCATCGGCGCGGGACCGATCCACAACGCGCTCAGCCGCCGCTTCCTGAAGGCGGCCGTGCAGATGGCCGAATACCGGTCCTACCGCGACGACTTCTCGCTCCGTTACGTGAAGGATCTCGGCGTCGATGTGTCCCGCGATCTTCGCTTTCCCGATCTTGCCTTCGGATTGCGTGCCCCGACCCAAGACCCCGTCGTGGACCGCCGGCCGCCGCATGCCGCCATCGGCGTCGGGGTCATGCACTATCGCGGCTGGAAACGCGGGCAGGCCGATGGGGACGCGATCTACCGCACCTATATAAACAAGCTTTCGGCGGTCATCGGCCGGCTTCTCGAGGATGGCCGGAGGGTTCATCTCTTCATGGGGGACAAGGCGGACGAAACGGCCCTGGACGATATCTTCCAGGGGCTTGCACCACGCCCTGCGGGCGCGAGCCACGCCTTCGTGTCGGTGGCGCGCACAACCTCGCTGGACCAGGTGATGGAAGAGCTCAAGAAGGTCGATATCGCCATCGTCTCGCGCTACCACAACCTGCTCTGCGCCCTGAAAACCGGTCGGCCGGCCTTTTCGCTCGGATATGCGCAGAAGAACGACGAACTGATGGCGACGTTCGGCCGCGCTGCCTTCTGCCAGCATATCGAGGATTTCGACGTCGAGGTCCTGATCGGGCAGGTGCGCACGGCGCTCGCGGACCTCGATGGCGCCCGCAAGGAGATCGAGCAGCACAACGCCGCGATCCGTCGCGAGCTCGCCCGGCAGGGAGAGCTTCTGCTGTCGGGCATATTGAAGGAGCGGTGCGCCTGACACCGTACGCCTTGAAGGGGAGGGCCCAGGCTAAACGGACAGGTGGTGTGCGCCGGCGGCGGGCGTACGTTGCCCCGTGATTGTGGAGTGAACCGACATGAGATGCAGTTCCGAAAACGCAGCGCCGCCGGCCCGCCGGCGCCGGAAAGTGTGACCCGCATGGTTCGCCGCGCCTATATCATGGCATCGCTGGAGCAATATCTCGCCCTGCTCATCAATTTCGCGGTCCTTGCGACCGTGGCGCGACTGCTCACCCCCGGCGAGATCGGCGAGGCCGTCACGGGGCTGGCCATCGCGGTGGTCGCCTTCTCGACGCGTGAATTCGTCACGGCGGAGTTCCTCATCCAGCGCCATGCCGTCGACCGGGAGGCCGTGGGCACGTCCCTGACGCTGCAGGTGCTGTGCAGCGCCGCCGTCGCCCTCGGTCTCGGTCTCGCCTCCGGCCTCATCGCCGGCTTCTATGGCACGCCCGACCTTTCCTTCTTCCTGCTGCTCGCCGCCGTCGCGGGTTTCACGGAGGCCGTCGCCCAGCCCGTCATCGCCATCCTGCGCAGGAACATGAGCTTTGGCGCGCTTGCGGCGATCCGCACTGCGGTGTCGCTCGTCAACGGGCTGACGACCATCCTTCTTGCCGTCCTCGGCTTCGGTCCGATCAGCTTTGCCTGGGGCTTGCTGGCGGGCGCGATGATGCTCGCGGGCCTCTCCGTCATGCTTTCTCCCGTGCCGACGCGGGAATTCTTTCGCCCGGGCCTCTCGCGCTGGCGGGAGGTCCTTGCCTTCGGCGCCTTCAAGGGGGCGGCGCTGGTGGTGGAGCGTATCCAGGAAGCCGTGCCGCAACTGATCCTCGGCCGGCTCACCTCCATGACCGCCGTCGCGCTCTACAACCGCTCGAACGCCCTTTGCGGCGTGCCGGACCGCATCATCATGTCCGCCTTCTACAGCATGGCCTTCCCGGCGCTGGCGAACAGCATCCGCGAGGGATACGACATCGAGAAAACCTATCTTCGCGTGCTGGCCTATCTTTCGGTGCTCTACTGGCCGGCCGCCATCATGGTTTGCCTTCTTGCTCCGCAGATCGTGCGGATCGTGCTCGGCCACCAGTGGGAAGAGGCCATTCCCGTCGTGCGGATCCTCGGCCTTTCCGCCGTCTTCTGGGCGCCGGCGATCGTCACGGGACCGCTTCTCCTGGCACTTGGCCAGAACCGCGACGCCTTCCTCGCCAGCCTGGTTTCCCGCGTCTTTGCGGCGTCCATCCTTTGCACCGCCAGCCTCTACGGGGTGATCGCCATGGCGCTCAGCCAGTTCATCGCGCTTCCGGTCCAGACGGCGGTGGGCTTCTTCTTCGTACGCCGCCATATCCCCTTTTCCCTGCGCGCCCTCGTTGCGGCGTTTGCGCCGAGCGCCATCGTCACCGCCTTTGCCCTTGCAGGCCCCTTGGCGCTTGTCATCTCCAACGAGCAGCCGCAGTCGGACCTCCTGTCCTTTGCTGCGGCCACCATCCTTGCCGCGATCGGCTGGCTCGCCGGGCTGCACCTCACGCGCCATCCCTTCCTTGCCGAAATACAGATCGGGCTGCGCCTTGGCCGCAGCCGCATCGAACGGCTGCGGCGGCTCCTCGCCGCAGGGGCCTAGGTCATGGCGAGCGTCGATGTCGTCATTCCCAACTACAATTACGGCCGGTATCTCGAAGCCTGCGTGACGAGCGCGCTGTCTCAGGAAGCCGCCGCCGTGCGCGTCCTCATCGTCGACAACGCCTCGACGGACGACAGCGTGGCGATCGCCCGGCGCCTTGCGGCTGCGGACCCGCGGGTGGAACTGCTGCTTCGCCCGGAAAATCTTGGTCCCCACGCCTCCTTCAACGCCGGCATAGACTGGGCGCGCGCCGACTATTTTCTTCTCCTCTTTGCGGATGACTTTCTCGTGCCGGGCGCACTCCGGCGGGCAACCGCGGTCATGGAGAAAGACCGGGCGATCGCCTTCTGCTACGGACATGCTGTCGCGATCTGCGACGACGCGCCGTTGCCCGAGGTCGCGGCGCAGCCTGCTTTCCCGACGGTGGAGCTAATGTCCGGCCGCACCTTCATCGAGCGTTTCTGCGATCTCGGCGTCTTCCAGATACCAGGCCCATCCATTCTCGTGCGCACCAGCGTCCAGCAGCGCACCGGCCACTACCGGACCTCCCTTCCGCACAGCGACGACTACGAAGTGTGGCTGCGGCTTGCCATGCACGGTCCCGTCGCCGCGCTCGATTGCGTGCAGGCCGGAATCCGCACCCACGCCGCAAACCGTTCGACAGACCTGTGGACGCATCAAAGCCTGCATGTCCTGCACACGGCGGCGGCGGCGGAGAGCTTCTTCCACCATGAGGGTCGATGGCTGGACGGGGCCGAGGCGCTGCGCAAGCGCGCCCGGCGCGGTATCGCCCAGCGCGCCTACTGGTCGGCCGTGTCCCATGCCCTGCAGGGAAATGCGGAGGCCTTGCGATTGCTGAACGTCGCCTTCCGGCTGTCGCCCTTCACGGCGCTCGTGCCGCCCCTCGGCTATCTCCTGCGGCGTCGCGATATGATGCCGCGCGTCCGCTCGCTCCTTGCCAGGGCGCTGCGCTAGTGGTTGACGGGAACGACCTGCCGATGCTCTCGCGACAGGGCGTAAGCCTCCTATACGTTCGGTGGAGGTTCTACCCCATACAGTCGCGTTAACACCGTCGGAACGGTTTCCTATAGTGTCGGGTACGGGCGCTCAGTCTGTCCGGCCTTGCCTTACGGGGGAGAACATGACCGTTTCCGACGCAGCCGCCGTTTCCGAAAAGAACGCCTATTATGACACGTCCTATTTCGACAAGACGTTCGCGCACCAGCGCTACGCGGCCTATTTCGATCGCCTGAAGTTCGAGAAGTTTGTCGGCCCGTCGGATCGCGTGATCGATTTTGGATGCGGCGGCGGCTACATACTCTCCGGCCTCGATGTCAGGGAGAGGGTCGGCGTCGAGATCAACGAGGCTGCCGCGGCGGCGGCGCGCAAGAACGGCATCCAGGTTTTCGACAGTATAGAGAAGATAGAGGAAGGCTGGGCCGACGTCATCATTTCCCATCATGCACTCGAACATGTCGACGACCCGCTCGCCATGGTGCGGTTGATGTTCACCAGGCTTCGCGCAGGTGGGCGGATCGTGCTCGTGACTCCGAGCGAAACCTTCAAGATGCGCTACCGCGAGGACGACCCGAACTTCCATCTGTTCACATGGTCGCCCAGCAATCTCGGCAATCTGCTGAAGCGCGCCGGTTTTACGGAAATCAGCGCGTCGCCAATCCACCACCGCTGGCCGCGCTACTGGTGGGTTGTTGGCCCCATCGTTGGCAAGAGGGCAATGAACCGCATCTGCACCGTCTACGGACGGCTCATGACGGGGATCAGCCAGGTGAGGGCCGTCGGCTACAGGCCTTGAGCGTGTCGCTCACCATTGACAGGCGTTCCGGGGCGACGAGCCAGGGTTCGCTCCCGCCTCCGGAATAATTTCCAGCAAATGTGTGAAACGGTTTCGCGCCCGGCTCATCGGCGGGCGATGTTCGCCTCGTCCAGGATGATGCTCACGCGAAGGATGTCGCCCGCCAGCACCGGGTCGGTCTGGCCGACCTCGACTTCCTGGTACTTGCCGTCGAGCATCCGGATGGCGGAGAAGCGGAAGGCAGCTTGCCGGCTGCCATCCTTCTTCTGCAGGGCGATGCCTGCCTCCGCCATGGACTGGATGTTGTAGGCTATCTTCCGGCGCAGGCGCAGGATGTCGATGTTCACCTCGCGCAGCTCGGCTGCCGCCTCGCCGCGGCGCTGCCCGCGCAGCGATACCAAGCGACCGTCGATCAGCGTCAGGTTCTGGCGCGCCCGCGCGAGGAACGAGCCGAACTCCAGGGCGTCGCGGTTGGTGGCGGATATTTCCCGCTGTTTCTCGCGAAGCTGGGTTTTCGAGGTGAGGCCGCGCTCCACCATGGCGCTCGCCACTTTGACGTCCTCGTTGAGCAGCGCAAGCTCGCCATCGCGCAGCTTGCCGCTCTTTTCCAGCGTGTCGATCTCCTCGACATAACCAACCCGCTGCCGCTCCAGGCTGCTCAATTCTGCATCGAGCGAGGTGCGCCGCATCTCGAACAGCGTGCGCTCGGCCTCGACCACCTGCTGGACGACGCGGGCATCGGGCGTTCCGATGTCGTCGTTCGCCACATAGGTGAAAGGCCGCCCGTTGAGTTCCGCCTCGAGGCGCGCCCGCTTCACGTCCTGGCCGAGAAGCTGCACGCCCAGATCGGCATATTCCTGCCGGAGGCCGGTAAGGCGCGCGGAACCGCTTTCGCCCTCCGCAAGCGCCTCCTTCTGTCCTCCGCCGAGCGCGAACAGTTCAAGCGCGATCATGCCGGGGTGAAATTCGTATTTGCCGGGCTTCTGCACCTCGCCGACGATGTAGACGGGTGCGTAGTTCTCCACCACCACCGCGACGGAGAGATTGGCGATATGCACCTTCAGCCCGTCGTCGATGATCGCGCGGACCTGCTCGATGCTCTTGCCCCCCACGGGGAGATTGCCGAGCAGCGGGTAGCCGATCGTGCCGTCCGCGCCGACCGGAAAGGAGCCGCTCAACCCGGTATCGCCATAGACGGTGATGCGCAGCACGTCGCCGCTTCCCACCGGATATTCGGCGCCGGCCGCCTTGTCCGGACCGCTCGAAACGGCAAGCAGCAGGGCGCCGAGGACCGCGGCCAGGCGGATAGTGCCTCGTCGACGGCCGGCGGCAGTGGGAATGGCCTCTTGCGCTTTCAGCATCTGTTTCAAGCCTCACATTCCGGCAATCGACGGCATGTCGATGGCCGCATCGGTTCGTTTTCTGCCTTCATTCGCGGCCTGGAGATCCTTGGTCGGGCTCGCCCGGCGTTTCAATGTGCCGCGCGAAGCCTCGTTGATGACCAGACCGTCCACGACGATACCGGCCGCTGCGGCCTTGCGCAGGCCGCTCATCGCCTGCAGGAGGTCGCTGCCGGCAGGGATGACAAAGATGGTCGCATCGACCAGCGCCGACACGAGCAGCGCCCCCGACCCGCTCCCCACCGGGACGGAATCGATGACCACCGCGTCGTAGGTCTGCTTGAGCGTACCAAGCAGCCGGGCGAAGGACTCGTGGCCGAGAACGTGTTCGGCCGGGCCTTCCGCCACGTCGGCACAGACGAGATCGATGCCCGATCCGCCGTCGTGGCGCAGGACGTCGTCAAGCGAAATGCCATCGCGTGCGGCAACGAGATCGACGAGCGTGCGCCCGGGCTGGATGGAAAACTCCCGCGCCACCGCCGGGGCCAGCAGGTTCGCGTCGAGCAGGACGGTTCGCAGGCCCGTCGCCGCCAGCGACCGGGCGAGACAGGAGGCGATGAAGGTCTTTCCCTCACGAGGGCCGGCCGACGTCACCGAAACCGTCAGGGCGTTGCCGGCGCGGGCGGAGAGCCGCAGGCGCCCCTGCAGGTCGGCCACCGCATGGGCGAAGGGCGCATGCCCCTGGCAGATCAGCTTGGCGATGCCGGTCCGCTGGTGCTGCGAAAGCTCGGGAATGCGCCCGACGATCGGCACGCCGGCATGTTCCTCATAGGCGGTCGACCGGCGCAGGAAGACGGAGCGCAGCTCCAGAAGCACGGCGGCGAGCAGCCCGCCGGCGAGGCCGAAGACGATCCCGGCGAGCAGCCAGGTCGCAGCATCGGGGCCTGCCCGCGAGGATGGCGGCATCGCCTTGGAGATGATCCGCGCCTCCGCCATCGCGATGCCGTCCTGCTCGATCGTCTGCTTGTAGCGGGCAAGATAGCTCTCGTAGATCGCGCGGTTCGCGCTCGCCTCGCGATCGAGCTGGTCGGCCTGGACGATCGCCTCGTTCGCGATGGACATTTCGGTCTGCATCTGCTTGAGGCTCGCTATGAGGCCGGCCTGCTGACGCTTGGAGACCTCGATCTCGTTGCGCAGGCTCTCGACGATCTGGTCCACCTCCACCGCGATCTGCGCCTGGATCGTCTCGAGCTGGGACTTCAGCTCGGGGATCTGCGGGTTCTTGACCGCACCGCTCTCGCTGATCGTCGCGAGCGAGCGCTTGAGGCGCGACTCCTCGGTGCGCAGTTGCTGGATCGCCGGTGAGTTCAGGACCTCCGACAGAGTGAGGCCGCTTTCTGTCTTGGAAACGTCGAGCGCGGTCTCCAGCCGGGCGCTCGCGCCTGCGACCTGCGCCCTCAGCTTCGCCAGCTCCGTGTTCAGCCCGGCGATCTGCTGCGAAAGCAGGGTCGTGCCGCCCGACTTGACGATGCCGGATTTTTCGCGGAACTCGGTGGCCGCATGTTCGGATCGTTCGAGCTCGCTGCGCAGGCTCACCAGACGGGTGCCCAGCCAGTCGCTGACATGCCGCGTCGCGGTCGTCTGCACGTCGACCTGATAATCGATATAGGCCTCCGCATAGGCATTGGCGACAATGGCGGGAAATTCCGGGTTCGCACCGCTGAACGAAATGTAGATCGTATAGGACCGGCCGTCGTTGGCGACGCGCACGCCGGAGAGCAAGTGATCGACCAGAATGCGATCGTCGATGGCCGGGTGGAATCTCGGCTCGGCGGTCGTTGCCGCCGAGGAGCCGGCGCCGGTCTCCCCTGTCAGGCCCAGACCCTTGGCGACATCGACGCCGGCCGCCCGGAGCTGCGTCAGGACCTTTTCTCCCATGGACCTCGAACTGATGATGTCGATTTCGGTGCGCAGTGCCGGGCTTTCCTGCGGCAGGGGCGAGACGACGGATTCTGTGGGCAGCGCCTGGAACTTGCGCACGTCCAGCGCCAGCACCGCCTCGGCGAAGTAGCGCGGAGGCTGGTCCAGGTAACCGACCGTCGAGCCGAACATGCCGGCCGCCAGGAAGGCGAGGATCAGCCATTTGCGCTGCAAGACAAGCGATACCGCCCGAGAAACGGCGAGTTCCTCGGAGACGCCAGGGTTCCCCGACACGATCATGACACTATTCCTGTTGCGGGGCGTTCTAGACCCGGTCGAGATGATGCTCGGCGTCGGGCAGGAGGTCGCCGACCTTGCATGCGACCTCGGTGCGGTTCGTGGCGCCGAGCTTCTTCATAATGTTCCTGATATGCACCTTGACGGTGCTTTCGCAGAGATTGAGTTCCCGTGCGATCATCTTGTTCGCCTTGCCGCGGCGCAGCGCTTCGGCGACGGCCGTCTGGCGTACCGTGAAGGCGGAACGGATCGCCTTGCGGGCAACGAAGCCCCCGACGAGCCCGCGCATCGCAAGCACGCTGCTTGCCGGTACGAATTGCCCTCCGGCAATCGCCAGTCCGATCGCCTCGATGCACACGTCGATGTCGACGGAACTTGGAATGAAGCCATGCACGCCGAGATCGATGGCCTGCAGCACATGGTCCAGCGTCTGGCTGTTGGAGAGCACCACGACCGGCACCGGCTCCAGCGTCGTCACGAGCTGGGTGATTTCCTGGCGAACCGAAACATCCGTGATGTCGTTGCTGCCGATGTTGATCAATGCGACCCTGAGGGTGCCGAGCGTCGACTTGCATTGCTGCCAGCTTGCGATGCCCGAGAAGGTGAAGATGCTGATGCCGATCTGGTGGGAAATGAGACTGTTCGCCAGGCATTCCCGGTCGAGGTTCCGTTTGTCGAAGATCGCCAGGTAATCGTTTGCCGCGTAGGTTTGCGACGGATACTCAACTCGCTCGCTCACGGCCTCCCGCCGCTCGACGCCGAGCGAGTTCCGTGATCGAAAGATATCGATTGACTGCCTCTCCAAAAATGTTTCGTCTTTCGCCATGATATCCCTCGCTAACTCCTGGTTCGAAATCCGAGTCCTGATCTATTTCCGCTTGTGCATCTCTCCGCTTTATTAGCGTTAACGTTTCGTAAAGGTGAATCCACTTAAACGAGAGCCAATTTTCTTACAGTAAACGCCTCCGCGAACAGCGAGGGCGAACGGCATTCCATTCCGCGCATGCGCGCAACGCCTCGAAACACGTCCTCGTGGAACCAGTCCTTCGATCTTTGCGTCGCAAAATGCTCCATGAGCAGGTCAATCTTGCGCTCGATCATTCCCGGCAGCAGCGGCACATAGGTGTTGCGCTCCGTGAAGTCCCCGTCCCATTTCGGAACCTCGTATTCCAGCACGAGGTGGTCGCGGAAGACATTCGTGGTCAGCCTGTTCAACTCCTGGTGGTCCTGATGCGCATCGAAGCGGCTATGCGTGAAGATCACCTCCGGCTCCACGCGTGCACGCAATGCCAGCAGGAACTGCTTTATCTCGCGGCTCTGGCTCGGAAAGTAGCTGTCCTCGAAGCCGCAGACCTCCACCACCGCGGCGGCAGCGCCCTCGAGAAAGGCGGCCGCCGAACGTTGGGTTTCCAACGCGCGCTCGGGCGTTGCGCTCAGCACGCACCAGTAGACGTCGAGCTTCACGCCGGCCGCGATCAGGCCGAGGATCGTGCCGCCCGCTCCGATCTCGATGTCGTCGGCATGCGCGCCGAGGCAAAGGATCTTCAACGGGTGCCCGGCGGAGGCTATCGACAGCGTTTTCATGAACGGCCTGCCATCCGAAGGCTGGAGACCCGGCCGGCCGCCGCCCGGCGCACCCACGGCATCTCGCCGCGCTCGACCATTTCCTCCAGCACCTGCCAGTCGCGCAGCGTATCCATCGACCGCCAGAAGCCCTCATGCTTGTAGGCCATCAGCATGTCGTCCGCGATCAGCCGCGCGAAGGGTTCGAGCACCAGCTCCTCACCCTCCCGCATATAGTCGAAGATCTCGCGGCGCATCAGGAAGTAGCCGCCGTTGATCCAGATTTCCGATGTGTCCGACGAGCGGAACTCGACCACCCGGCCGGTCGCGTCGATGTCGGCGAGATGATAGGTCAGCGGCGGCCTGACCGCGAGGAAGCAGGCGATCTTGCCGCTGGCCTCGAAGCGGGCGACCATGTCGTCGAGATCGACATCGGTCAGGCCGTCGCTGTAGTTGGCGAGGAACATTCGCTCACTCATCACATGGTCGCGCACGGCCCACAGGCGCTCACCGATGTTACGCCAGATGCCTGTGTCGATCAGCGCCACGCGCCATTGCTCCTGCGCCTCGCCAAGAAGTTCGACCCGGCCCTCGCCGGACACCACGCAGTCCGAAAAGGTTTGCGGCCGGCAATTCAGGAAGAATCCCTTGATGACATCCGCCTTGTAGCCAAGGCAGAGGGTGAAATCGTCATGCCCGTAGGAGGCGTAATACTGCATGACATGACGCAGGATCGGCTGGGTGCCGAGCGGGATCATGGGCTTGGGGATGCTTTCGGAATATTCCCGGATGCGCGTGCCCCGGCCACCGCAGAAAAGCACGACCTTCATGACCAGGCCTCCGAGGGATCGATGATGCTGACATCGGGGATCGGGACGATGAATTTCGCGCCCCATTCGCCGACATGGCGCATCTGGGCGACGATCTCGTCCTTGAGGTTCCAGGGCAGGATCAGGATGTAATCCGGCTTGCGCCGGTCGATCGCGTCGACGGGCAGGATGGGAATGTGCATTCCCGGCGTGAACCGGCCATGCTTGTAGGGATTGCGGTCGACGGTGAAATCGAGGAAGTCCGTGCCGATGCCGCAATAGTTGAGCAGCGTGTTGCCCTTGCCGGGGGCGCCGTAGCCGCAGATGCGCCCACCGCGCTCCTTCACGCCGATGAGGAAAAAGAGCAGGTTGCGCTTGGCCTTGCGGGCCCTGGCTGCAAAGGACGTATAGGCCTCCACCGTATGGAGCCCGTCGCGCCGTTCCTGCCCCAGGAGGTCGGCGACGCGGGGGCTGATCACGCTGTGCGCACCGGCATGGCCGAGATAGACCCGCAGCGAACCGCCATGGGTGGGCAGTTCCTCCACGTCGAAAACCTCAAGGCCGTGCAGCCGCGCGGCGATCTGCACCGTGAGCAGGGAGAAGTAGGAGAAATGCTCGTGGTAGATCGTGTCGAACTGGTTGTGCGCCAGAAGCGTCGCGACATGGGGAAATTCCAGCGTGATGACCCCGTGCGGCTTGAGGATGCGGCTCATGCCGGCGAGGAAGTCGTTGAGGTCGGGCACCTGCGCCAGAACGTTGTTGGCGGCGATCAGGTCCGCCTGCTGGCCGGCTGCGACCATGTCGTCGGCAAGCCGCCGCCCGAAGAAGGCGATCTTCGTCGGCACGTTCCTGGCGATGGCGGCCTTCGCCACATTGGCGGCCGGCTCGATGCCGAGCACCGGAATGCCGCGCGCCACGAAATGCTGGAGCAGGTAGCCGTCATTGCTGGCGACCTCCACGACGAAGCTTTCGCCATCGAGGCCGAACCGGTCGATCATTCCTTCGCAGTAGCGTTTCGCATGCGCCACCCAGCTCGTGGAGTAGGACGAGAAATAGGCATACTCCTCAAAGATGCTTTCGCGGCTGACATACTCCTCCAGTTGGACGAGCATGCATTCTTCGCAGACACGGACATGGAGCGGATAATATTCCTCCATGCGTCCGAGCTCGTTTTCCTGACGAAAACTCTCGCAAGGCGGCGACATGCCGAGATCAACGACAGTATGGTTCAGTGCCGTACCGCACAAACGGCAGCTCGGTTTCAGGGAAATATCGGATGCGTACGAAAGCGAAGGACTAATCTGCGAGCTCATCTACCGTCTCCACAGAAAATTCGACAGAACGGGAACGAAAAGCTGAACGTGAACAGCTTTCCAAATTGAAATCGTCTCTTGGCCCACTGTCAGATTAGGCGAGTGGTACGGCAGTTACGATACTGCCATGCGAACAGACACCCTGTCTGAAAGGCGTAGCATTTCGAACCAGGGGGTAAGATTTTCCTAACTATAGGCCGGCCGGCCCGCCAGAATACGTCGGAAGCAGCACTTGGCAGCACCATCGCATGCGGCAGGATAGCGCGTCCCCGGAAGGGAGGATGTCATGTTGTTCGCCCAAACTGATCTCGAAGGCGTATGGTTGATCGGGTCATGTCCCGTTGCGGACGAGCGTGGTTCCTTCGCGCGAACCTTCTGCATCGACGAGATGGAGCAGCGTGGGCTCGAGCACCATTTCGTGCAGCACAGCCTTTCCCGCTCGCGGCAAAGGCATACGCTTCGCGGCCTGCATTTCCAGGAGGAGCCGCATGGTGAGGTGAAGCTGGTGTCCTGCCTCAAGGGGGCGATCTGGGATGTCGCGGTCGATCTGCGGCCGCGGTCGCATACCTATCTTCGCTGGACGGCGGCGGAACTTACCGAGCAGAACATGCGGCAACTCTATATTCCCGAGGGGTTTGCGCACGGCTTCCTGTCGCTCACCGAGGACGTCGCGGTCGGCTACCTCATATCGGTGCGCTATGAACCGGCGGCAAGCCGCGGCCTCCGCTACGACGATCCGGCGCTCGGCATCGACTGGCCGGCCACGCCCTCCGCCATGTCGGACAAGGACAGGAACTGGCCGTTGCTCTCAGGCTGACGGCCCCGCATCGGCCAGCAGCCCGCCGGCCTTCAGCCGGGCGGCGGCCTCGGCGATATCGCGGAAGGGCAGGCCGGAACGGCGGGCGATATCGAGAAGGGTATGAGCGCCATCCGCCAGATTGAGGACCCAGAGGTAGCCCATCGTGACATCCGAGGTAACCTTGTGCCCGCCGGTCGCCGAATAGAGCCCGCGCCGCCCGAGCTGCGGCTCGCCTTTCGGCGAAAGGTTCAGCGGCAGCCAGTCCCCCTCCAGAACCTCAACGATATCGAGGATCATCCGGAAGGAGGATGCCAGGTGTTGCGGCTGCACCAGGTCCAGGTTGTCGGCCGAGGTATGGTATTGCGGGAAGGAGCCGAAGGCGCTGCGTTGCAGGAGGCCGACCGGAAGGTTGAAGCCCGGCGAGCAGAACTGGCGTTCGTCATAGCCGAAAGGGCTGAAATCCACCGTGGCAACCCGCCGCCCGTCGCAGCGCACGGCATCGACCGCCCGGTCGATGACCGCGTCACCGCGGCGGCTGCGCTTGTAGACCGGCCCGCCGCCGTCACCGATGCAGGAGACGACCAGGCCGTGATCGATGCGGCGCGTTGCCTCTTCATTCGCGGCCAGCCAGCACAGCGCCCCTATGGTGCCCGGCGCGAAGAGGAAGCGGTAGCCGAAACGGTTGCGCCGCCGCGCCAGCGTTTGCGCAAGAAGGGTCAGAACGGCAAGGCCCGAGCAATTGTCGTTCGCCAGCGAAGGATGGCAGATATGGGCGGAGAGCAGGACCTCGCGATCCGTTTCGCCCGGCAGGAAGACTTCGCCATAGGTCAGCGCCCCATCGGCAAGCTCCGTATCGATGAAGACCTCGTACTCCTCGTTGGGCAGGGCGAGGTAGTCGCGATGGGTCATGCAGAAACCCCAGTCGCGGCTGTAGTAACTGGTGCGGTAGGGGATCAGGTCCGGCTGGTCGGGCAGCGTGTGGAGATGCGGTTTCAGCTCTTCCAGCGACAGGCGGCGCAAGACCGGCTCGCTGTAATTCATGAGATGGAGGTTCGAGTCGGCGAAATCCACCACGGTCCGGCCGCTTGCCGTGCGCAGGAAAGCGCCGCGGACGGTCCATTCCTTCGGCACCGTCCAGTCGAACACCTGCGTGCCCGTCGGCACCTCCCGCACCGCGATGTCGACATGCTCCGACAGGATGGCGAGGGTTTCGCGCACGCCGTTGCCGGTGATGCTTCGGCAGATCGGAAAGAGCCGGGCGACGAGCGCAAAAAGCGCGCGGCCCGGATCGGCCGTGTCGCCCGGCAAGGCTCCGGGGGGAAATCGTGTGGCCTCGTTCATGCCATCGCCTCAAACGCGTATTTCCCGCATGGCGGCCGGGCTGCGAACCGCGGGGCGCCAGCGCAGGTCCGGGTCGATCGCGCCGGTTTCGAGGAGCTGGCGGATCTGGCTGATGCGCTGGTAACGTGGCCCTTCGAACTCCGCGAGGCTGAGCCCGGCGCTGCTGTAGGCCGCATAAAGCTGGCGCGCGCCGGCGACCACGTCCCATTGCGGCCGAAACGCCGGCAGAACACGGGCGATCTTGCCGAAGTCGACGCGGTAGGAGCGCGCGTCCGGCCCGGCTTCCTGTGCATATTCCAGCCGGCATCCCGGGACGATCCGCGCGACGACGTCGGCGATCTCGCGGATCTGGTAATTGTGCGCCGTCTGGCCGACATTGAATGCCTCGTTGAAGACGCTCTTCACCGGCGCTTCGAGGGCTGCGAGGAAGGCGCGGGAAATATCCTCGACATGCACGATCGGCCGCCAGGGCGTGCCGTCCGATTTCAGGAGGATGAGGTGCTGCGTCACGGCCCAGGCGACGAGGTTGTTGAGAACGATGTCGAAGCGCAGCATCGGCGACAGGCCGTAGGCGGTCGCGGGGCGCAGGAAGACCGGGCAGAACCGCGCATCCGCAAGTTCGGCGATGTCGGCCTCGGCCCGCACCTTGGAAATGCCATAGGCAGAGACGGGATTGAGCGGCGCATCCTCGTCCACGAGGTCGGCGCCGGCAAGGCCGTAGTTGCTGCAGGAGGAGGCGAGGAGGAAGCGGGACACACCCGCCTGTCTCGCCGCGCGCGCGACCCGCACGCTGCCCCTGTGGTTGATGTCGTAGGTGACCTCGGGATCGAGATTGCTGAGCGGATCGTTCGAAAGGGCGGCGAGATGGATCACGGCGTCGAAGCCGTCGAGGTCGCGGGGGGAGATATCGCGCACATCCTTCAGCACGGACGGGATATCGAACATCGCGCCGCCCGGCGTATAAGCGCAGTGCCGGTAGAGCCCGGCATCATAGCCATGCACGTCATGCCCGGCGCGCAAGAGGAAGGGCACCATCACGGCGCCGATATAGCCCTGGTGTCCGGTCACAAGCACCTTCATGTCGAAAACCCCCATCTGATGTTCGCGGATGGTAGGCGCGGGGTGTCGCGGCCGCGATTGAGGACAAAGACGGCGCCCCCTGCTCGAACGGTGCAGGCGCCGCGATACCCTACCCCTTTCGGCTGTTGTAGCGACGGAAGACGACCTCCGAGGGCCGGCCCACGAGGTAGCGTTCGACCCCTTCTTCCAGCGCCAGCCGATAGATGTGGAGGGCTCCGTCGAAGGCATCGACGGTCTGGTCTATATCGTCGTCGCCGTGCGAGTAGCTCACCACCAGCGACGGGGCGAGCACGCCGCGGCGGATCGTTTCCTGAAGGAGCAGGGTGCGCAATGCCTGCGAGGGCTTTCCCGTCGCATCCCGCGTTCCATAGGACAGGCAGGCCGGGTGCCCGACGACATTGACATGGCGTTGCAGGCCGTGCCGGGCGATGACCTGGTCAAGCCCCGCCTTCAGCCGCAGCCCCTGGCTGCGCAGATGCTCGATGACGGGCTCCTGCGCATAGACATGCATGGTGGCGATCGCCGCCGCCATGGCGTGGGTCTCGGCGCCGTGCGTCGTCGACAGCAGGAAGACCCGCGGCTTCTCCACCTGCTCGATGCCGCCAAGCACCATGTATTCCCGCTGGCCGGCAAGGGCCGAGATGGCAAAACCGTTGCCCAGCGCCTTGCCGAAGCAGGAAAGGTCTGGCTGCACGGCGTAATGCGCCTGCGCACCGCCGCGCGCCCAGCGAAGCCCGGTGATCATCTCGTCGAGGATGAACAGCGCGCCGTTGTCGTGGCACAGGTCCTTCAGGGCCTGGAGATAGCCAGGCTCGGGATCGTCGCCACGCGAGGCCTCCAGGATCAGCGCCGCGATGGCGCCGGGATGGCGGGCGAAAAGCGCGCGCGCATCGTCAAGGTCGTTGTAGCGGAAGCCGAGCGTCAGGTTGCTGACGGCCTTGGGAATGCCGGCATTCATCTCGGTCGTGCCGATGAACCAGTCGTCCGTCGAGAAGAACGGATGATCGCTGCACCGCGCGATGAGGTCCCGCCCCGTCACCGCCCGCGCCAGGCGCACCGCCGCCGAGGTCGCATCCGAGCCGTCCTTGCAGAACTTCACCATGTCGGCCGTCGGGATCATGTCCAGGAAGGTGGAGGCGCATTCGACCTCGATATGCGAGGGCCGCGTGAAGTTGCAGCCGAATTCGAGCTGCCGCATGACGGCATCGAGCACATGGCGATAGGCATGGCCGAGGCCGACCGCCCGGTTGCCCATGCCGTATTCGATGTAGCCATTGCCGTCGACGTCCCAGACGTGGCAGCCGTAGCCATTGACGATGAAGCCGGGGGAGAGCACGGGATACTGGTCGTCTCCCTTGGCATAGGTGTGCGCGCCGCCCGGGATCATCGAATGCGCGAGGTCGCGCAGCCTGTTCGAATTGTCGAAATTCTGGATGAACCCGGCCATTGCGCAGCCCCCGCTCGGTCTCCTAGACCTATCACCGCAGGGGTAGCGCGCCATCCAAGTCCTTGGGATAGACGGGCTGGCCGATAGGGGTAGGCCCGTTCGCCTTCCGCGATTTCGGACACAGAGGCGCTCCCCATGTCGGCTGGAAATGCCCTAGCTGAACAGCTCGTTGAGCTTGAAGATGACCTCCGTCCGGTTGTGGACCTTCAGCTTCTTCATGATATTGCGGATATGCACCTTGACCGTGCTTTCCCTGAGGTCGAGTTCGTAGGCGATGATCTTGTTCGCCTTGCCCAGCTTGAGCATGGAGATGACCTCCTCCTCGCGGCTGGTGAAGACCTCGGCCCGCTTGCGCTCCTGCTGGTCGGCGACGGACATCAGGCGGCGCAGTTCCGGCAGGCTCTCGGTGGAGATGAAGATACCGCCCGACAAGGCGAGCGAAATCGCCTTCACGCAGACGGCGATGCCGACTGCCGATGGAATGAAACCCTTGACGCCGAGATCCAGCGCCGTCAGCACCTGGCGCAGGTCATGATTGTCGGACAGGATGATGACCGGCAGCTCGGGAAACTTCGTGACCAGCATGCGGATACTGTCCTCGATGCCGGACTCGGTGAAGTCATGGCTACCGAGGCTGATCAGAAGGCCGCTCGATTCTCCGGAGTATTTCGCCATCCACGCGTCGATGGAATTGAACAGCACGATCGTCATGTTGAGACCGTGCGACACAAGGCTTTGCGACAGGCACTCGCGGTCGAGCGCCCGCTCGTCGATGATGTCGAGCACCGGCGCCCGGTAGAGCGACGGCTTCACGTTGACGGACGATGGGAAAGGGGAGGACGGGATCGCCCCGTTCAAGCCCTTTCCGATGCCAGACCCGATTATTCCCCTGACTTCAGTCACAGCGAAACTCCTGGTACATCACGCTTAACGTCGGGAATGTCTGGCCGCCGCGTCACATCTCAAAAAAGATGCAACGTCAAAATTGAGTGTGACAAAAGCGGTTTTCCAGCCTGCCGGCCGCCGTCGCTTTCCCGTATTTGTCCATTTTCCACCATACATCACCAGAACGCGACCCGAATAGATTCGGAAAATACGTAAATATGGCAATTATTTAGTGTGAATAGTACTATGATTAATCATGAGTTGCGCAAGGCGACACCATTCTAAGGATAATCGTGCCGCCCTTGCACGCTACGACTCGTCTTCTTCCATCGGTCGTACAGTTCCTCGATGCCGGCCCTGAGGCCGATGCTCGGCGACCATCCGAGCGCGCGAAGCCTGGAGCAATCGAGGAGTTTTCTGGGGGCGCCATCCGGCTTCAGCGTGTCGAAAACGATATGGCCGCGGAAATCGACGATGTCGGCAATGAGGAAGGCGAGCTCACCGATCGCGATCTCCTCTCCCGAGCCGATATTGATGGGTTTCGGGCTCTCATACTGCTTCATGAGGAAGACGCAGGCATCGGCGAGGTCATCGACATGGAGGAATTCGCGCCGCGGCGTGCCGGTGCCCCAGACGACCACGCTGTCGCGATGGGCGATCTTCGCCTCGTGCATCTTGCGGATCAGTGCGGGGATGACATGGGAATGATCGAGGTCGAAATTGTCGTTCCGGCCGTAGAGATTGGTCGGCATGACGGAGATGAACCGGTGGCCGTATTCCTCCGCATAGGCAGAAGCGAGCTTCATTCCGGCGATCTTGGCGATCGCATAGGCCTCGTTGGTAGGCTCAAGACTTCCTGTCAGCAGAGCCTCCTCGCGGATCGGCTGCTCGGCATGTTTCGGATAGATGCAGCTTGAACCGAGGCACATCAGCTTCTCGACGCCCAGTTCCGAGGCCGCCTTGATGACATTCACCAGGATGAGCACGTTCTCGACGAGGAATTCGGCGGGATAACGGGCGTTCGCGCTGATGCCGCCGACCCGTGCGGCGGCTATGAACACCGCCTCGGGCCGCGCCTTTCGCATCCAGTTCGCCGTATCGGCCTGGGAGGTCAGGTCGACCTCGCTGCGCGGCACGGTCTGCAGATCGCAGTTTTCGTCCTCCAGGCGGCGCAGGAGCGCCGAGCCCACCATGCCGCGATGGCCGGCCACCCAGACGCGTTTTCCACGCAGATCATAGGGACTTTCATCCATGGAGGTCATTGCGACCCTTCTCCCTCATCATGACGTTCACGTCCGACATCACCATCTCCGAAACGAGATTGCTGAAGGAAATCGTCGGGCTCCAGCCGAGCCGGGCCCAGGCCTTGCCCGGGTCGCCGAGCAGGAAATCCACTTCGGCGGGCCGGAAGTATCGCGGGTCGATCTCGATGAGGCGCTCGCCGCTCTTGCGGTCGTAGCCGACCTCGTCGACCCCATGCCCTTCCCACACGATGGTCCGCCCGACGACGTCGAAGGCGCATTCCACGAATTCACGAACGGTGTGGACCTCGCCGGTGGCGAGTACATAGTCGTCGGGCGCATCCTGCTGCAGGATGCGCCACATGCCCTCCACATAGTCCTTCGCGTGACCCCAGTCGCGCTTGGCCTCGAGATTGCCGAGATAGAGCTTGTCCTGCATCCCCCACTCGATCGCCGCGACGGCGCGCGTGATCTTGCGCGTCACGAAGGTCTCGCCGCGCCGGGGGCTTTCATGGTTGAACAGGATGCCGTTCGAGGCATGGAAGCCGTAGGCCTCGCGATAGTTGATCGTCATCCAGTAGGCGTAGAGTTTCGCCGCGGCATAGGGGCTGCGCGGGTGGAAGGGTGTATCCTCGCGCTGCGCCGTTTCCCCCAGCCCACCGAAGAGCTCCGAGGTCGAGGCCTGGTAGTAGCGGCAATCCGCCCCGAGCTTGAGGATGCGCATCGCCTCCAGGATCCGCAGGGTGCCGAGCGCGTCGGTGTTCGCCGTATATTCCGGCGTCTCGAAGCTCACCTGGACATGGCTCTGCGCACCCAGATTGTAGATCTCGTCCGGCCGGACCTCCTGGATGACCCGGCAAAGGTTCATCGCGTCGGTAAGATCGCCGAAATGCATCTGGAAGCGCGCGCCGGGCGTGCGCGGATCGACATAGAGATGGTCGACCCGGGCCGTGTTGAAGGATGAGGACCGGCGCTTCAGGCCATGCACATGATAGCCCTTCCCCAGCAGCAGCTCCGTCAGATAGGAGCCGTCCTGGCCGGTTACGCCGATGATCAGGGCTGTCTTGTCGGTCATGGCTCGCTCCCCGTCTCAATCTGCGAGAGTTAGCGAGCGGGCACCGGATCACAAGGTGACCGTTCGAGCAGTGCGATGCGTTTCTCCTCCTCCGATCAGGCGATGGCCGCCGAATGCAAACCGAAGGTTTATGCTCCCCCTGCGGAAGGCTTAGGGCGGATAGGGGAGCCGGATGCTCCCTAGCGCCTTTGGAGAGCTTGCCGGATGCGGCACGGCTGGCAGGATCGTACACTCCAGAATTGAGGGCGGGGCGCGATCATGCGGGTGATTTTCGTCAATCGGTATTTTCATCCCGACCAGTCGGCGACGAGCCGGATGGTCTCCGCCCTTGCCTTCGGACTGGCGCGGCACGGGACCGAGGTCGCGGTTGTCGCCAGCCGCAGCCGCCATGACGACCCGCAGAGCGCTCTTCCCGGCAAGGAAACCCATGCTGGTGTCGGCATCGTCCGGCTCGCCACGAGCCGCTTCGGCCGCCATGCCCTGCCCGGGCGCGCCGTGGACTACCTCTCCTTCCACGTCATGGCTTTCATCTGGCTGCTGCGCCATGTCAGGCGCGGCGATATGGTCGTCGTCTGCACGGATCCGCCGCTCATCTCGCTCGCCTGCGGGTTGCCGGTGCGCCTGCGCGGCGGCCACATGATCAACTGGATCATGGACCTCTTCCCCGAAACCGCCGTCGAACTCGGCCTCTTTCGCAGGGCACCCTTCCTCGGCCGGCTCGCCGCCCATCTGCGCGACCGTTCGATCGCGCGGTCGCGGCTGAGCATATGCCCGACCGAAAGGATGGCGGATTTCCTGCGCCAGCGCGGTGCGCCGGCCGATCGCGTCAAGGTGCTGCACCACTGGTCGGACGCCGCCGAGATCCGGCCGGTCGCGAAAGACCGAAATTCCCTGCGCGCCGCCTGGGGCTACCAGGAAAAATTCGTCGTCGGCTATTCCGGCAATTTCGGCAGGGCCCATGAATTCGCCACCTTGATCGATGCCGCCACTTCGCTGAAGGACCGCACGGATATCGCCTTCCTGATGGTCGGCGGCGGCTACAAGCTGGCGCCGGTCATGGCCGCGGTGCGCGAGCGTGGCCTTACGAATGTAACGTTCAAGCCCTTGCAGCCGGCGGAGCGCATCGCCGAAAGCCTCGGCGTGCCGGATCTGCATGTTGTCTCCCTGCTCCCCCATCTCGAACATTGCATCGTCCCGAGCAAATTCTATGGCGTTCTCGCCGCCGGCCGGCCGACGCTCTTCATCGGCGATCCCAAGGGCAGCGTCGCCGCTGTCATCGACGCGCATGGCTGCGGCGTCACGGCCACCATTGGCGAGCCGGAGCGACTGGCCGGAACGATTGCGTCGCTTGCTGCCGCGCCGGAGCGCGTGGCGGCAATGGGTGCGAAGGCGCGGGCCTTGCTGGAAACGGACTACGCCTATGACCGCGCGCTCGTCAGTTGGCGCACCCTCTTTCACGCGCTCGCCGAGGATGATGCACTTCCCGCACGATCCCGCATCCTGGAGGAGCCGTCGTGAACGAGACGATCGTCGTCAGCCAGCTCGGCGCCCGCATGCACTATGCCGTGCCCCGGATTCTGGCACGGGAAGGCCAGCTCGGCCATTTCTTCACCGATATCTGCGGCACGAAGAGCTGGCCTTCCCTGCTGCGAAAACTGCCGCCGGGGCTGTTGCCGAAGGCGGTGCGCCGCCTCACCGGACGCATCCCGAGCGGTGTTCCCGCCGAGCTCATCACGGATTTCCCGCTGTTCGGCCTCAGATCCGGCATTCGGCGGCTTCGTGTCGAAAACGACATCGAGGAGATCTCGCACGCTGTCTGGGCCGGCAGTCATTTTTCGACGCTCGTCGCCGGCTGTGGGTTTCACGATGCGGCCGGCCTCTACGCCTATAGCGGCGACGCGCTGGAGCAGATGCAGGCGGCCAAGCGCCAGGGCATGTGGACCGCCGTCGAGCAGATGGTCGCGCCGCGCGCCGTACTGGAGCGCATCCTGGCGGAGGAGATGGGCCGCTTTCCCGACTGGGCCGGGCCGCCGAAGCGAAATCCTTTCGCCGACACGCTCGCCGGGCGCGAACGCGCCGAATGGCGGATTGCGGATTGCATCGTCTGCCCGTCGGAATTCGTCCGCGATCATGTCGTTGCAGAAGGCGGGCCGGCGGAGCGTTGCGTCGTCGTTCCCTATGGCGTCGACGCCGAGGCGCGGTTCGGCGCGGCGGGCCGCACGCCCGGGCCGTTCCGTGTGCTCACCGTCGGCGAGGTCGGGCTGCGCAAGGGGTCGCCCTATGTGCTCCAGGCTGCCGAGCGCCTCGGCGCCGCCGCGCGTATCCGCATGGTCGGCCCCGACCGCCTGCCGCCCTCCCTTCGCCGCAGGCTGGGTCGCTCGGTCGAATTGAAAGGCATCGTGCCACGCCAGCAGATCGCCGCCGAATACCATTGGGCGGACGCGTTCCTGCTGCCCTCGCTTTGCGAAGGCTCGGCCACGGTCGTCTACGAGGCGCTGGCGGCCGGCCTTCCGGTCATTACCACCTACAGCACCGGCAGCGTGGTGCGCGACGGCGTGGAGGGCCTCATCGTGCGCGAGCGCGATCCCCAGGCGATCGTCGAGGCCATCCGCCATCTCGCCGACGATGAGGACACAAGGGCGCGCATGTCGGAAAACGCCCGGCGCACCGCCCGGGAGAACACGGTCGAAAAATACGGCCGCCGTCTTCTCGACGTGCTCACCCGCCTGCATGCGCGCCATGGCGTCGTGTCATGAAGATCGTGCACGTCATCACCTCGATGGATCCGGACAAGGGCGGGCCGCAGGCGGTGGTGATGCGGCTCGCCGCCGCACAGGCAAATCTTGGCCATGACGTCCAGGTCGTCAGCCAGGCGGACCGGAACGTCGTCGCCCGCATGGCTGTGCTCGGCCGGTTCATTCCCGGTTTCGAGCGGATCAGTTGGCATCTTCTTCCCCCGCCGGGACGCGTCGAGGAAATCCTCTGCCGCAAGGCGCGCGGCTTGCTGGGCCACGTGCTCGCCGATGCCGACCAGTTGCATCTGCATGGCGTCTGGGAACCGATCCTCGTTTCCGCCGCGACCATCGCGCGGCGCATCGGTCTTCCCTACTGCGTCTGCCCGGCGGGCATGCTCGATACGTGGAGCCTCGCCCAGAAGCGCTGGAAGAAGCGGTTGGCGTTGGCGCTCGGCTGCCGCCGGATGCTCGACAACGCCGCCTTCATCCACGCGCTCAACCGGGACGAGGTCGACCTGATGCAGCCGGTGGGCCTGCGCGCTCCGGCCGAGATCATCCCGAACGGCGTCTTCATCGAGGAATTCGAACAGCTTCCGTCGCCGCGACCGTTTCTCGATTTGATTGCCCGGCCGGCCGGGCGGCGCTACGTGCTCTTCCTTTCCCGGCTGCACTACAAGAAGGGGCTGGACCTGCTGGCCCACGCCTTCCGGCAGGTGGCCGCCGAATGCCCCGACGTCGATCTTGTGGTCGCGGGGCCGGATGGCGGTGCGGAAGACGATTTCCGCACGCTGGTGCGGCGCTTCGGGCTGGAGAAGCGTGTCCTGATGGTCGGGCCGCTTTACGGCGAAACGAAGCTGCAGGCGCTCGTTGCCGCCGCCTGCTTCTGCCTGCCGAGCCGGCAGGAGGGGTTCAGCATCGCGATCACCGAGGCGCTCGCCTGCGGTACGCCCGTCGTCATCACGCATGCCTGCCATTTTCCGGAAGTGGCGATCGCCGGTGCGGGTGTCGTCACGACGCTGGAGCCGGCGGAGATCGCCCATGGCATGATCGAGATCCTGGAGAATACCGGCGCGGCAGAGAAGATGGGAATGCGCGGGCGGCACCTGGTCTTCGAGAACTACACCTGGCCGCGCATCGCACGCCTGACGACCGGCCTCTACGAAGCCTATGCGCATGCTGCGTAATCAGGCGGCGTCGTCCTCGTGCCGGCGGCCGGCGACGGCGCGGGCCGGATTTCCGACATAGACGGTCCAGGGCGCAAGCGGCTTCATCGCCACCCCGCGCGCGCCGAGCACGGCCCCTTCGCCCACCACCGTTCCGGGGCCGACGAAGGCCTCCGCCGCGATCCAGCACCTGCGTCGCAGCACGATCGGCCGTGACACCAGCGGAAAGGCCGCCCGATGGATATCGTGCGTGCCGGTGCACAGATGTGCGCGCTGCGAGACGATGGCCAGCGCCTCCAGCGTCACCGGCGCGACATTGTAGCATATCACGCCCGGCCCCATCGAGGCGTTGGGCCCCATGATGAGGTTGCCCGGCCACCAGATGGAGGTCGTGCCATGCACGATGGCCGTCGGATCCAGCTTCGCCCCGAACAGGCGCAGCAACCGGTTGCGCCAGGGATGGAACGGCGAGGGCGTCCAGGCGGCAAGGCATCGCCATGCGATGAGCCATGCCAGCCGCATCAGCCGGAAACGCAGCGCGAAGGTCGGCCCGCCGAGAAGCGGTGAGACATGGGTCACGTCGTCGAAACGCGGATCGTCATAACGGGACTTCATGGGGGAACGGGCCTCCTCGATGTTGAAACGACTGCGCCGATCCACCCCGTCCCGGGGTGCGACCGTCAGGAGCAGGAGCCTCGTCCTTCCTTCTCCTGACGGCGGCCTTGGGAGGCGGTAGGCCTCCCCTGACCCCGGTCATACCGGCAGGCCGCTTTCGCGTCGCCGCAGCTCCTCGGTCTTGATGACGATCATGTATTCGTAGGCCGCCAGCAGCCGGCAATAGTGATAGCCTTCCCGGCCATCGAGGAAACCGCCGCGCACGACATACATGTAGAGGAAGCGGGCAGCGGGGCGGAAGGGCAGCCGCATGGCGAGTTCCTTCAGCGCACGCCGGCGCGTCTCCGGCACATGGCTCAGCACATCGCGCCAGGGCACATGTTTCTCGCGCAGGCTGGCGATCGTCTCGCGCGCCTCGGAAGAGGAATAGCGGTTGTGCTTGTCGTACCAGGCGGTCATGCCCTTGTTGAAGCTGTAGTGGATGAAATGCGCATTGAGACGCCCTTCCGGGCCGTCTGAAAGGCAGCGCGAATGCGCCTCCCGCTCGTAGCGCACGCAATCCGGCCGCACGAGCCGGGTGATCCAGGTCGGGTAGAGACTGCTATGCTTGATCCAGCGCCCCATGAACATGTTCTTGTAGCGGATGCGGAAGGAGGTCTCCGGCCGTGTCGGGTCGCGGACGATGGCCAGCATCTCGTCGCGCAGGTCCGGCGGCGTGATCTCGTCGGCGTCGGGCGTGTAGACCCAGGGGTATTTGTATCGGATCTCCTTCAAGCCATAGGTGCGCTGCCCGGATTCCGTGTCGTGCACCCGCTGGTAGACACGCGCTCCCGCGGCGCGCGCGATTTCCACCGTGCGGTCGGTGCTGTAGGAGTCAAGCACCACGATGTCGTCGCACCAATCCAGCGAAGCGAGGCAGGCGGGCAGGTTCCGCTCCTCGTTCAGCGTCATGATGAGCACGGAAATCGACATGGGCTCATCTCCGCCGGTCACAGATGCAGATGGATCGGGGGCCGCGCGACGCGGTGGCGCGCCGTGGCTTCGACGGCCAGTACGAAGGCCGTATGGGCGAAGGCGACGAAAAAGAGGCCGATCGTCATCACCGATGCCGGCAGGCCGGCGACAAGACCGGCATAACCGACGCCGCCGCACAGGAACGACACCGCGATGATGGTGTAGCTCGCAGCGGCCGGTGAAAGGCCCGTGTCGATCAGCAGGTGGTGCAGATGCCGCCGATCGGCCGACATCGGGCTGCGATGATCGAGCATGCGGCGCACCATCAGGCTGAGCGTGTCGATGACCGGCACGACGACCAGCCACAGCAGAACAGGGAAAGGCAGGCCCTCCGTCCCGTTGGAGAGGTGCAGAACAAGATAGGCGATGATCGCCCCAAGGGTGGTGCTGCCGGCATCGCCCAGATAGACGGATGCCCTCGGCCGCCACGGGCTCCGCGCATTGAAGATCAGGAAGCCGCCGATCGCCGCGATCAGCGCCATAACGGGGAAGACAAGCCCTTCCTCGCCGAGATGGACCGCAAGGAGGAGGATCCAGACCAGGGCGGCTGCGGCGCTGCCGCCCGCAAGGCCATCGACGCCGTCCATCATGTTCCAGGCGTTGACCAGCCCGACGATGAATATGGCGGAGAGGATGAAAAGGCCTACCGCCCCCCGATCGCTTCCGGCGGCAGCAGATCGCCGAGGGACAGCCGGCCAAGATCTTCCGTGGAGATCAGGGCCAGCGCGATCAGGACCTGCGCCAGGAAACGGGTGCGGGCAGGCAGGGGAAACCGGTCGTCGACGACTCCGAGGACCGTGATCAGGCCCATCGCCGCCCAGAAGCCAGGCCCGAGGCTCAAAGGTTCCGACAGAAGGGAAATCCCTGCGAAGGACAGGAAGATCGCGATGCCGCCGCAAAGCGGAACGGCGCCTTCATGAAGCTTGCGGTGATCCGGCAGGTCGATCAGGTGCAAGGGGACCGCAAGCCGGCGCAGGAAAATGATCAGAAAGGCACTCAAGGCAAGGGAAGCTGAACTTTCAAGCAGCAGGAAAACCATAGGATCCCCCTCGTTGCGGCGCTCACCGTTCATCATCACGGTGTTTGGCCGGCGATGAAGCATAGCGAGAGACCCCGGGGCCTGAACATTCGAGCAAAGGGGGAAGAGACGAGAAGTAAAACACCGGAAGATGTTTACACGCTCTGGTTTTCTACCTCGTTTCCCCCACGCACTCCGCCTTTTGGCCGAAGCAGGGGCATGTGCGGTCACCACCTCCTACGCCGCAACTCGGCTTTCCCGTCGGTTTGATGCCCGGTTTTGCGGGGAAGGCGCCTTACCACCAATGGCGCAAGGCGCTGCGCCGAAAGGACAGATGGCGCGCCTGCGCCGGCGACCGCATGCTCGCCGCATGGAAACGATCGAGAGCCAGCGCACGTTCTGGAATGCATGGAACGCCGAAAATCGCGAGGCGAGCGTCGGCGAAATATCGCGCCGCCAGGCCGAGATCGTTCTGGACTGGCTGGGCGGGCTCGACCGCGACGACCTGGACATCATCGAAGTCGGCTGCGGCACGGGATGGCTGTGCCCGCACCTTGCTCGCTTCGGCCAGGTCACCGGCACCGACCTGTCGGACGAGGTGCTGCGGCGTGCGCAGCTTCGCTGGCCCCATATCAAGTTCATCGCAGGCGATTTCGCCGCGCTGCCCCTTTGCGAGGAAGCCTATGATGTCGTGGTGAGCCTGGAGGTTCTCTCGCATATTGCAGACCAGCCGGCCTTCATCGCCCGGATCACGCGGCTCCTGCGGCCGGGCGGCGTTCTGCTTCTCGCTACGCAGAACAGGACCGTTCTCACCGAGCGCTGCCATGTCCCGCCGCCCCAGCCCGGCCAGTTGCGCAACTGGGTGAACAGGCGTGAGCTTCACGACCTGCTGGAAGCCGGCTTCCATGTCGAGCGGCTCGTTTCCGCCAGCCCCGTCGCCCACAAGGGGCTGCGCCGCATCCTGGCCGGCCGAAGGTTGAACAACGCCCTGAGAGCCATCGTCGGCGATCGCTGGCGCGACCTTCTGGAGCGCCGTGACTGGGGCTGGACGCTGATGGCGATGGCGCGCAAGCCCGGACATCGGGTTGCCGGGCAAGGGTGCACGGGCTGACGTTTCACCGCGCCAGGCTTCCGCTGAACCGCACTTCAACAGCCGTCACGCCTTACCCGATCGGCCACCGGCCGGCAGTCTTCCCCCATCGGCGCGTGAGGGCAGTGCTTCACCGCGTGCGGTGAATAAAAAAAAGCCCGATTCGCGTTGTTGAATGGGCTTTAGCCTATCGATGACTATCATGCGGGAGTCATAGATGAAGCTGCGTCAGAGTTCTCCAGATTTAATTCGAAATAATAATGTCGTGGTCAGTGGTGAAACGAGGAAAATTGCTGATTTCCTGAGAAGAATTGCATTGGAGATAGAACAAGCGGGCCATGGGGATGTATGTATCCCCTCTCAGATCGGGCCGTTCCTGGAAATAGACGGAAACAGAGTATGCCTGTGCATTCTGGACCAGTCGCGCATGGCCGCGGCACAGGTGAGCAATGGTCTTCTGTCCACCTTGTCTCGACGTCAGCACGAGATTCTCATGGAGCTGGTGAAAGGGCATTCGGCAAAAACCATTGCCGAGCATCTCGGCATTCATCCAAGAACCGTCGAAGCGCACATATACAGAATCTACCAGAAGACCGGCACCCATGGAATCGTTCAGCTCATGGAGGTTTTTTTCGCGCAGCTGTAGCGCTTTTCCAGAATGGGGGAAGAACGGTCGTTCGTCGCCCTGGGGGCGGGGATACGCGCGAAGATCAGCACCGGTATCATGAAGAGCGCGATATGCACCCAGGCGATGGCGATCTCGTTCGTGAAATGGGTCACGGCGAGCATGGCCGGTATGACGGACAGCATATAGAGCAGTTGCATGGCCGTATTGCCCTGCATGGCGCATGAATAGATCCCTGCCAGCAGGGCCGCGATCAGCGCGAATTTCAGGCATCCGAAATAGGAAAACGACGCGAAGGCGTCCATCATGCCCGTCGGCGTCGTTCCCGGCGCCGGTTCATAGCCGACCGCGTATCGCAAGGGGTTGCGAATGTAGAGCGCTTCCTTGCGCGCCGAGCCGACGAGCTGGGCCGGCACATAGGAATGGACGAGCGTGTTCCAGTGGGTCGAACCGAAATCATAGGCGTTGTTTTCGGAGACATAGGAAAGGGAGAACGCGAGGTTGCGGAATTCCGGGCCGCCTTGCTGGATGAGCTTGCGCCAGTTTTCCGCAAGGTTGATGTCGAGAACCGCGCGCCAGTTCGGCGCGCCGCTGTAATAGGTCGCCGCCCGATATTCGCCGGCGGCGAGCAGGCCGACGACGGCGAAGACCAGGCTCGACGCCACGACATGACGGGGTACGGCATATCGCCGGTGAAACCACAGGGCGAGCGCTATCATCAGAGCGAGTTCGGCCGCCTCGCCGCGCCGTCCGGCGATCACGATGCGGTCGAAGTAGAACACGCAGTCGAACAGGATGATCCAGAGCGCCATCGGCGAGCGACGGCGCGCGAAGCACAGGAGCGCGATCGCCAGCCCGTAGGTCAGGAGCTTGGCGAAGAAGAGATATGCGACCGCGTTTCCGGTGAGAAAGCCGCGGAGGCGCTGTTCATCGTCGAGCTGGCCGAACTTGTGAAAGAAATACGCTCCGGCCAGCGACAGCACGGCGGAACAGGCAAGCAGCCGCTTTTCGCTGAATGTGGCGTTCCAGCCTGGTTTCGAATGCCGCCCGAGCTCCCAGCCGATGGCGCACATCATAAGGCACAGCCAGGAAAAGAAGATCGCGCGCGTCAAGGCGCCGTCCTGTGGCATGAAGCGATCGTTGATGAGCCCGGGAATCTGCGGCAGGACGAATGTCAGGAACATGGCGGCGGCGAGAAACGGAAAACCGTAGAATCCGCCGCGCTTCCAAAGCCCCCAGCCCAGAAAGGCAAGGGACGTCAGCAGGAGAAGCACTGTGCCGATCCATGCCATGGCGAACCTCCGGCCGGTGGTCTCGCATGATTGCGACGAGACGCCCGATGGCGCAACACAGCCGTTCGACGTAGCGAATGCCGGCGCCTCCCTCTCAAGCCGGTGTGGCGCGCGCGGACATCGAGCCCAGGCCTGCCGCTTGCCGCCGGTCACCGTTCCGGCAGATGGAAGGCCTGCTGGAAATAGGAGCGGAAGGCGAGCATGGGCGGGGAAAGCTCCATGTTGCGCCGCCAGGCGAGGCCGACATCCATGGCGGGCACGGCGTCGCTGATATTGACCGTCTCGATGCGCCGGCCCTCCAGCGACCAAGGCCGGTGCACCATGTCGGAGAGGATCGCCACGCCCTGGCCGTTGGCGACGAGCGAGCGCACCGCCTCCACCGAGGAGGTGCGCAGGATGACGCGGGGCTGGTAAGGCGTCGTGCTCCAGTATTTGAGGGCGGAATGCGCCGCCTCGTCCACCGTCAGCATGATGTAGGGTTCCTCCGCGATCTCCTTCAGCCCCACTGTCTCGGCCTGCAGCAGCGGATGCTGCGCCGGCAGCCAGAGGCGGCGCGTCGAGCTCAGCACCTTCTCCGTCACCAGCGCGGGATTGAGGATGTTGGAGGTGAGCAGCACCGACATGTCGTAGCGGTTGCTCAAAAGCCCTTCCTCGATCGACTCGCGATTGAGCTCGAAGAGCTGGATGTCGAGCTTCGGAAAGAGGCGCCGCAGCCGCTCGATATGCAGCGGCAGGAAATAGCCGATGACCGTATAGGTCGCCGCGACCGTAAGCGTGCCCTCGATCTCGCTGCTGACGGCATTGAGGTGCACCGCCTCGTCGACCTTCTTCAGGATCTCGTAGGCATGCGACAGGAACTGCCGGCCGGCCGGCGTTAGGTCCATGCCGTGCGGCGTGCGCAGGAAGAGGCCGACGCCCACCGTGCGCTCCAGTTCCTTGATCGCCGTCGTCACCGCGGACTGCGAGATCGACAGGTCGACGGCGGCCTGCGAGATCTGCCCGAGCTCGGCCGTCGCGACAAAGTAGCGGATCTGTCTGAGGCTGATCGTCAAGGCTGTGCCGTCCCTTCTGATTTATTGTGGCAAGGTATCGGAAAATCAGAAGGGGCGATATCGAAATGGGCATGGCGCCGCACCATTGCGGGCGTTCTGCGCATATCCATTTGATTTCCCGTATTTTTGCGCCGCAACAAAAAGAGGCAACGGGTTCTGATTTTCAGAATTCATATATGGAAAAATAGAATTTTTCAAAAGGCGGAAAACGACCTAGCGTTTCCCCGTCGGGAAAAGCAGGCGAGGGAAGAGACAGTGCGCGAGGTCGTCGACATCAATTGCGACATGGGCGAGGCCTTCGGCCGCTGGCGCGTCGGCGATACCGACGATGCCGCCCTGATGCCGCTGATCAGCTCGGCCAATATCGCGGCCGGTTTCCACGCCGGCGACCCGAACCTGATGGACCAGACCGTGCGGCTTGCCGCCGAGCACGGCGTCGGCATCGGTGCCCATCCGGGCTACAACGACCTGCAGGGTTTTGGCCGCCGCAAGATCGCCGGCACCGCCCGGGAACTCGTCAACGACATCATCTACCAGGTCGGTGCCATCCGGGAATTCGCCCATCGCCACGGCGTGCGCCTGCAGCACGTCAAGCCGCATGGCGCGCTCTACATGGAGATGGCCGCCAATCCGGAACTGTCGCAGATCTTCGTGCAGTACATGCGCACCGTCGAACCGAATGCCTACATCTTCTGCATGGGCGGCTCGGCCACCTGGCGCGCGGCCGGGGAGGCCGGCCAGCCGGTCGTGCGCGAATTCTATGCCGACCGGGACTATGACGACAGCGGCTCCATCGTCTTTACCCGCGATGCCGGCCGGCCCGATCCGGCGGCGATCGCCCGCAAGGTCTTGCGCGCCTGCAAGGAGGGCAAGGTCAGGACGGTGACGGGAAACGACATCGCCATCGACTTCGAATCCATCTGCTTCCATTCCGACACGCTCGGCGCCTTCGACATCGTGCGCCAGATGCGCGAGGCGCTGGTGGGGGCGGGCATTCGCATTGCGCCGGTCTCGAACGTGGCCGGGCGCTGACGTCATAAAGTGGAGAGAGAACCATGAGCAAGATCGAGATCAGATCGCCCCTGCCGGGCACCTTCTACCGGGCATCCTCGCCGGACGTCCCGCCGTTCAAGGCGGATGGTGACGCCGTTTCGAGCGGCGATGCGATCGGGCTCATCGAGGTGATGAAGACCTTCCAGGAAGTGCCGGCCGGCGTTGCGGGCAGGAACATCACCTTCCTCGTCGACAACGAGGAGCCGGTCATGGCGGGCCAGGTCATCGCCGAGGTGGAGGCATGACCATCCGCTCGATCCTCGTTGCCAACCGCGGCGAGATCGCGGTGCGCATCATCCGGGCGGCCAGGGCGCTCGGCATCCGCACCGTGCAGGTTCACAGCGCGGCGGATGCCGACATGCTGGCGGTCAAGCTCGCGGATGCCGCCGTCGACATAGGCTCGCCGGCGCCGAAGAAGTCCTATCTCAACATAGCGGCGGTGGTGGACGCGGCGAAGGCCGCCGGCGTCGATGCGGTGCATCCCGGCTACGGCTTCCTCTCGGAAAATGCCGATTTCGCCGATGCCGTCGAGGCGGCGGGCATGATCTTCATCGGCCCGAAGGGCGACGCGATCCGCCTGCTCGGCGACAAGGTCGCGGCGCGGGCCGTCGCGGCGAAGGCCGGCGTGCCGACGGTGCCGGGCAGCGTGGGACGCCTTTCGACGATCGAGGAAGCGCGGGCCGTGGCGGAAAGAACCGGCTTTCCGATCATGATCAAGGCGGCGGCAGGCGGTGGCGGCCGCGGCATCCGCATCGCCGCCGACCGTGCCGACCTGGAGCGCCATTTCCCGCAGGCCTCCGCCGAGGCGCTCGCCGCCTTCGGCGATGGCGGCCTCTATCTGGAGAAGGTCATCACCCGGGCGCGCCATGTCGAGGTGCAGATCCTCGGCGACGGGCAGGATTTCATTCATTGCTTCGAGCGGGAATGCTCGCTGCAGCGCCGTCGCCAGAAAGTGTGGGAAGAGGCGCCGTCCTTCCTGCTGCCGGCGGATGTGCGGACGCGGCTTTGCGACAGCGCCGTGGCGCTTGCCCGTGCGGTCGGCTATCGCGGCGCCGGCACGGTGGAATATCTTTATGACGAGGCGACGCAGGAATTCTACTTCATCGAGGTGAACACCCGCATCCAGGTCGAACATCCGGTGACGGAGATGATCACGGGCATCGACCTCGTCGAGGAGATGATCCGCATCGCCGGCGGTGCGCCGCTGTCGATCCGCCAGGCGGATGTCGCGGCCGAGGGCCACGCCATCGAATGCCGCATCAATGCGGAAGACCCTGCCAGGGGGTTCATGCCCGCGCCGGGAACGATCACGAGGCTCGTCGTGCCTGAGGGCGAGGGCATCCGCTTCGATACGATGCTCTACGAGGGCTACACGATCCCGCCCTTCTACGATTCGCTCGTCGGCAAGCTCATCGTCTGGGCCGAGACGCGCGAGGCTTGCCTCGTACGGCTGAAGGGCGCGCTGGAGGGGCTGGCGATCGAGGGCATCCCAACGACCGTCCCGCTGCATCTGGCGCTCGCCGCGGACGACAGCGTCCGGCGCGGCGCCTTCGACACCCGTTTCCTCGAACACTGGCTTGAAACCGAATTCGCCGCAAGGGCCGGCGCGAGCGCGGAGGTTGCCTGATGAGCATCCGATACACATTTGGCGGCGACGAGCACCTCTTCGTCGAATGCAGCGAGGAGATGTCGCTCGAAGCCTTCTTCAAGAGCCTTTCCATGGCGAAGGGCGTGCGCGAGAGCGGCATTAAGGGCGTGACGGAGATCTGCCCGGCCAACGCCTCCTTTCAGGTGAAGTTCGATCCCGACCTCATCCATCCCGACGACATCCTGCGGGAAGTGAAGGCGATCGAGGGCGCGGCGGAAAAGGCCGAGCCCGTGCTGAAGACCCGCATCGTCGAGATCCCCGTCTTCTACAACGATCCCTGGACGCACGAGACGCTGATGCGCTTTCGCGAGCGCCACCAGGAGCCCTCGGGCACCGACCTCGACTATGCCGCGCGCATCAACGGCTACGGCTCGGTCGAGGATTTCGTCGGCGCCCATTCCGGCTCGCCCTGGTTCGTCTCCATGGTCGGCTTCGTCGCGGGCCTGCCGTTCATGTACCAGATGGTCGAGCGAAAGCGGCAGATCCAGGTGCCGAAATACCTGCGGCCGCGCACGGACACGCCGCGGCTGACGGTCGGCCATGGCGGCTGCTTCGGCTGCATCTATTCGGTGCGCGGGGCGGGCGGCTACCAGATGTTCGGCATCACGCCCATGCCGATCTTCGACCCGGCGCAGACGACCAGTTATCTCCGCGATTTCATGGTCTTCTTCCGCCCCGGCGACATCGTCAAGTTCAAGCCGATCGATCGCGACGCCTATGACCAGGCGGTGGAGGATGTCGACCGGGGCCGTTTCGCCCCGCCCATCCGCGAGGTGCGGTTCGACCTCCGGGACTTCCAGAAGGATATCGACGGCACCAACGCCACGCTGGAGGGCATGCTCCATGGCCATTAAGGTTCTCCACCACGGTCTTGCGACCACCGTCCAGGATCTCGGCCGGCCCGGCTATTTCCATCTCGGCATCCCTGTCGGCGGGGCGATGGACCGTTTCGCCATGCGCGCGGCGAATTTGCTGGTCGGCAATGACGAAGGCGCGGCGGGGCTCGAGGCCGTCTTCATCGGCCCCAAGCTGGAATTCACTGAGGATGCGCTGGTCGCCGTCACAGGTGCGGACATGCCGGCCAAGGTGGACGGCGTTGCCCAGCCCGGCTGGACGGCTTTCAAGGTGAAGGCGGGCCAGACGCTGACCTTCGACTTCCTGAAGTCCGGCGCGCGCATCTTGATCGCGGTCTCCGGTGGCATCGATGTGCCGGAAGCGCTCGGCAGCCGCTCGACCTATCCGATCGGCGCGCTCGGCGGCTACAAGGGCCGGCCGCTTGCCGCGGGCGACGAATTGCCGGTCGGGAAGGCAAGCCTTTCCGGCGAGGGAAGAACGGTGCCGGAGGCGCTGCGCCGCAAGCCGGGCCTGCCGGCGGCGCTGCGCGTCGTGCCGGGCCTCTACTGGCATCGCCTGACCGAGGCGTCGCAGGAGAACTTCTTCGCTGACGAATGGAAGGTGGCGAACGAGGCCGACCGCATGGGCTATCGCTTCAAGGGCGGGCGCAAGCTGGATTTCGTCGCGCGCGACCAACCCTTCGGGGCGGGCTCCGATCCGTCGAACATCGTCGATAGCTGCTATCCCTATGGCTCGATCCAGGTGCCCGGCGGCACGGAGCCGATCATCTTGCACCGCGACGCCGTGTCCGGCGGCGGCTATTTCATGGTCGGCACGGTCATCTCCGCCGACATGGACCTGATCGGCCAGCTCCAGCCCCACACCCCGACCCGTTTCGTCAAGGTGACGATGGAGGAGGCGCTGGCGGCGCGGAAGGCCCGGCAGGCGAGCCTCGCGCAGCTGCGCGAAGCGCTGGCATAGGGGAGGGGCGATGCGACCGGCCGCCGCGCTCAGGACGAGACATGGCCCGCCCGGCGGGGCGGGGTCATTGTCCGTGCAGCGAGGGCGGCCTGGTCGTGGCGTTTCGGCGCACCCCCCTCTGGCCTGCCGGCCATCTCCCCCTCAAGGGGGGAGATCGGCAAGAGGCGAAAACCTTGCTCAATCGGCAACTTTGGAGATTGGCGGAACGGTGCCCCATCCAATCTCCCCCTTGAGGGGGAGATGGCCGGCAGGCCAGAGGGGGATGGACGGCATGACCCGGCCTCTTCCCGGGGGGCGGGCGGACGCCTTGCGATCCGCTGCTTCTCAATCCAGCACGGGTGTCAGATACGCCGCCGTGACGCCCGGGCCGGGGATGATCGCGACGATCTTCATCTGGGCGATGGTGCGGTTCAGCGAGGCCTCCAAATGGGTCTCCATCATCGAGACGGCCGCTTCCGTCGCCCCGCGCAGCAGAAGCTCGCCGACCAGCCGCAGCTCCGTGATGATCGCGGGATCGCCCGGCAGGCCGAGGCGGCGCAGCAGCCGGTCGGTGGCCGTGACGGGCAGGAGGTTGTTGCGCACGAGATCCTTCAACCGCTCGTTCGGCGCGGCGAGCACGCAGCATTCGATGAATTCGGTCTGGATCGCCTCGCTTTCGCGCAGGGAGCCGGCGGCGCTCGCCTCTTCGGCGGCGCGCAGGCGCTTCAGCAGCACCTCCAGCCGCGCCTGGTTGACGGCACGCGCGCCAAGACGGATCGCCGGCGGCTCCAGCATGGTGCGCAGCACGAAATGGTCCTTCACCGTCTGGGCGGTCAGCGGCCCGGCGATCCAGTGCGAGCTCTGGTTCTTGCGCACGAGCCCCCGCTCGCGCAGGCGCGTCAGCACGTCGCGCACCACGGTGCGGCTGACGTTGAAATGGGTGGCGAGCTCCATCTCGATGATGCGGTAGCGGCCGAACACCACGCAGCCGGCGACGTCCGCCTCGACCTGGTTGTAGATGCGCTCCCAGGAGGAGCGGCTTTGCAGCGCCTCGTCCGCATGGCGCGGCACGATGAGCCCGAGCGCCTTGATGTCCGTGCGGTTCGGCTCGATGCCGGCGCCCGGCGGGCCGACCAGGAAGCCGCGGCCGGAAAAGCGGTGCACCAGCCCCTCGGCCTCCAGCGCCTGCAGCGCCCTTTGCACCGGCGCGCGCGAGGTCTGCAGGATGTCGGCGATCGGGCCTTCCAGGAGCACCAGGCCGGGCGGCAGCGTGCCCGCCTCGATATTGCTGCGCAGCACGTCCTCGGCGATCGCGTAGCGTCGCTGGGTGCCGGTGGCTGCCTGCTCGTCCTTCATGGGGTCCTGATCCGTCGGCCTCGTGGAGGGCAGCACTCTGCCGCATTCTCCGCCGCAAGGAAAGGATGGCATAAATGATTATTGAATACAAAATTTGAATATAACCTTGACGGTGCTTCGAGCGCGAAAGATGACGGTGCGCTATCGCTGGTCGCGCCGCCATGGCGGTCTGCCCGCCGAATTTATCGGCGAAAGCGGTGATTTTTGCGCATAATGCTCGCAAATTCGCCAGAAGACGTGGGAAGTCCTGGTGCGAAGACGAGGTCTCCGCAGCCGGAAATTCATGAGCAAAAGGCCGGAGCGGCCCCGCGATAGAAATTTCTAAAAAGTCTATTGAATACAAAAATCATTTATGCCATGGTTTTGACAACAAGACGCCCGGAAGAGGCGTCGACAGTGGAACAAAACGAAATGCTCAGGATCGACGCTGCGCCGCGCATCTGACCGATGCGCGAACGGGAGCCTCTTGCCCTCTCCGACGGCTTGTTCGCGCCCGGGGATGCGGAGCCCCCGTGCGCCGAAGGTCCTGGCCGGAACTGGTGGGAACAGAGGTGTCAGCCGTCCTCCAATTGAAGAATGTGCACAAGGCCTTTGCCGGCGTGCCGGCACTTGCGGGCGTCGATGCGGCGCTCATGGACAATTCCTATGTCTCGCTGCTCGGGCCGTCGGGCTCGGGCAAGACGACGCTGTTGCGCGTCATCGCCGGCTTCGAGCAGCCGGACGGCGGGGAGATCCTCTTTGCCGGCAGGCGCATCGACGGCGTGCCGCCGCATGAGCGCGGCATCGGCTTCGTCTTCCAGAATTTCGCGCTCTTTCCGCATCTGAGCGTCGCGCAGAACATCGCCTTCGGCCTCGAAAACCGCGCCGTCGCCCCGGTGACGGACGCGAAGGCCGTCACCGCCCGGGTGCGCGACATGATCGGCCTCGTCGGGCTCACGGGCCTCGAAGACCGCGCCGTCACGCAGATCTCCGGCGGCCAGAAGCAGCGCGTGGCGCTCGCCCGCACGCTGGTGACGGAGCCGAGCATGGTGCTGCTCGACGAGCCGCTCGGCGCGCTCGACGCCAACCTGCGCACGCGCATGCGCGGGGAGCTCCGCACCATCCGCGAGCGCTGCGGCGTCACCTTCCTCCACGTCACCGGCTCGGAGACCGAGGCGCTCGCCATGGGCGACACCGTGCTGGTGCTCGATCGCGGCCGCATCGCGCAAGCGACGGATGCCGGCACGCTCTACAGCCGCCCGGCCTCCGCCGACGTCGCGCGTTTCCTCAATTGCTACAACATCTTTTCCGGCGCGGTCTCGGGCGATGTCTTCGAGAGCCCCGTCGGCCGCCTTGCGCTCGGCGGCGTGCGCCAGGCATCCGGCAGGCCGGCCTACGCCATCCGCTACGACCGTGTTGCGATCCGCCCGAGAGATGCGGCGGCCGCTGGCGACGAGGTGCGCATCGAGGCGAGCTTCGTCGCCAGCGAGTATTCCGGCGCCGCGATCAACTCCTTCTTCACACTCGACGACGGCCGCGTCTTCGAGGTGGAGACGCATCTCAGCCATGCCGCGCCCGAGGCCTTCGAGGAGAAGGCCCGCTACGCCCTCGTCTGGAAACGGGAGGACGCCCTTGTCTTCGTTTGAGAACCCCGTCGCCGGTCCTGCCCCTGTCCACCCGGAGAATGAGAGATGACGATGGCCGCCACCAGCCATGACACGCCCGTCGAAACGGCGGCGCCTTCCACCCGCAGGCAGCCGGACCGCACCTATTGGCTGCTCGCCCCTGGCGTCCTGTGGATGCTGCTCTTCCTCGTCGCGCCCATCCTGATGATGGTCTACGTCTCCTTCTGGACGCAGACCACCTTCAAGATCGAGCCGACGCTGACGCTGAAGAGCTGGATCACCTTCTTCTCCTCCGACACCTATCTGGGCGCGCTCTGGACGACGGTCCGCATCTGGCTGATCGTGCTCGTCTCCACCCTCCTCGTCGGTTATCCGGCGGCGCTCTTCGTCGGGCTCTTCGTCAAGAACAAGACGCTCTCGACCGCACTCCTGGTGCTCTGCGTCATCCCGTTCTGGACCTCCTTCCTCATCCGCGTGCTCGCCTGGCGGCCGATGCTCGGCAAGGAGGGTGCTATCAACATGATCCTGATGAAGCTCGGCATCGTCACCCAGCCGATCGAGGTGCTGCTGTTCTCCGAACTCTCCGTCATCATCGGCATGACGCAGATCTACTGCGTCTTCATGGTCGGGCCGATCGCCTTCATGCTCGGCCGCATCGACCCTTCCGTCATCGAGGCGGCGCAGGATCTCGGGGCGAGCTTCTGGCGGATTTTCAGAACCATCATCCTTCCGCTCTCCATGCCGGGCGTGGTGGTGGGTGCGATCTTCGTCTCCGTGATGGTGCTCGGCGAGTTCGCCACCTCGGCCGCGCTGTCCGGCCGCAAGGTCAACCTCCTCGGCAACATCATCGTCACCCAGGTGGGGTCGCTGAAATGGGCCTTCGCCGCGGTTGCCGGCGTGGTGCTGACCATCCTGATGGGCGCGGTCGTCGCCGCGCTGCTCCGGGTTGTCGATCTCAGGAAGGAGCTCTGAGCCATGAGCGCTTCCGGCATCAAGCTCGGCCTCGGCCTCTATACGACGCTGTTCATCGTCTTCCTCTACGGCCCGCTCGCCGTGCTCGCCATCCTCTCCTTCCAGACCGGGCCGGAGGGCGGGCCGCAATTCCCGATCATCGAATGGTCGACCTACTGGTACAAGCACCTCTTCGGCCTCACCCCGCCCTCGCGCATCGCGCCGCTGCCGATCGAACAGGCGCTGGTGCGCTCGCTGGCGCTCGCCGTCATGACGATGATCGTCTCGACCGTGCTCGGCGTCACCGCCGCCCAGGCGTTCCGCAAGAAGTTCCGCGGCTCGGGCGTCGTCTTCTATCTCATCGTGCTCGGCATGATGGTGCCCGGCGTGCTCGTCGGCCTCGGCATGGCGCTGGTCGCCAACACGCTCGGCGTCGACCGCCACTGGTGGGGCACGGCCTTCGTGCTGCATGTCGTCTACACCTTCCCCTTCGCCTTCCTCGTCATGCTGGCGATCTTCAACCGCTTCGATCCGAGCGTGGAGGAAGCCGCCTGGTCGCTCGGCGTCACCCCGGCGCGCACCTTCCGCAAGATCACCTTCCCGCTGATCTTCCCCGGCGTGCTCTCGGCCATGCTCTTCGCCTTTACGCTCTCCTATGACGAGTTCTCGCGCACGCTCTTCGCCTCGGGCCGGGACCTGACGCTGCCGCTCGCCATCTACGGCACCTTCTCGGTGGAAGTGCATCCGAACGTCTTCGCCTTCGGCGTGCTGACCACGCTGTTCTCCTTCGCGCTGCTCGGCACCTATGCCGTGCTGATGGGCCTGTCGGTGCGCCGCGCCAAGCGCATGGCGATCCAGGAGGAGGCGTGATGGCGGGCGCAGCTCTCGTCACCGGCGCAGGCTCCGGCATCGGCCGCGCCATCGCGCAAAAGCTCGCGGCGGACGGTTACGCCGTGACGGTCAACGACCTCTCGCCCGAGCGCGCCGAGGCGGTGGCGGACGAGATCCGCGCGGCGGGCGGCAAGGCCGTCGCCGTGGCGGGCGATGTCTCCGGCGAGGCGGATGTCGCGGCCATCCATCTTGCCGCCGTCGCGGCGCATGGCGATGTCACGCTGCTCGTCAACAATGCCGGCATCGCCCATCAGGCGCTGTTCGAGAACCTCGATGTCCACGATTTCGACCGCATGTTCGCCGTGCATGTGCGCGGCACGTTCCTGATGACCAGGGCAGTGCTGCCGGCGATGCTCTCCGCCGGGGCGGGCGTCATCGTCAACGTCGCCTCGCAGCTCGGCCAGATCGGCGGCGTCGAGCTCGTGCACTATTCCGGCGCCAAGGCCGCGATCATCGGCATGACCAAGGCGCTCGCCCGCGAGGTTTCCGCCCGCGGGGTGCGCGTCAACGCCGTCGCGCCCGGCCCGATCAACACGCCGCTCGTCATGCAGCTTTCGGAGGACTGGCGGGCCGCCAAGCGGGCGGGCCTGCCGCTCGGCCGCTTCGGCGAGCCGGAGGAGGTGGCCGAGACCGTCGCCTTCCTCGCATCCCCCGCCGCCAGCCTCTTCGTCGGACAGACGCTCGGGCCGAATTCCGGCGACGTCATGCTGTGAACCCGGAGATATCCATGACCAGAGAAACGAAACGCATCGTCATCGTCACAGGGGCCGGCATCGGCATCGGCGCGGCCACCGCGAAGGCGTTTGCGGCCCTGGGCGACCATGTGATCGTCACCGACATTCTTGAAAGGGAAAGCCAGGAGACGGTGGCGGCGATCTCGGCCGCGGGCGGCTCGGCGGAGTTCCACCTCTACGACGTGCGCTCGACGGAGGCGACCGACGCGCTGGTCGCCGATGTCGAGGCGCGGCACGGCCGCATCGACGTCGTCGTCGCCAATGCCGGCATCGCGCACCGCACGAAGCTGGCCGACCTCACCGACGAGAAGTGGGACCTCACCTTCGACATCGACCTCAAGGGCATCTTCCGCCTCGTGCGGGCCGCCGCGCCCGGCATGCGCGCCCGCCGGTCGGGGTCGGTCGTCGCGCTCTCCTCGATCATGGGCGTCGCCTATGGCTGGGACGAGCACGTGCACTATTCGGCGGCCAAATCCGGCGTCGTCGGCCTGGTGCGAGGCCTTGCCGTGGAGATGGCGCGCGACGGCGTGCGGGTGAACGGCATCGCGCCCGGCTACATCCGCACCGCGCAGCTTCTCTCGGAGGAGAACTCGCTCGGGCCCGCGGGGGCGGAGAAGGCGGCGGAGTTCATTCCGATGGGGCGGCTCGGGACCGGGGAGGACATCGCCGATGTCGCCGTGTTCCTCGCGTCCGACAGCGCGAGATACATGACCGGCCAGGTGCTGGTCGTGGATGGCGGCCTCCTGGTGGGCCGGTACTGAGCAATCCCGGCAAGCATGTGCAGCGGTTTGCGTCCGGAATTGCAGACAAAAAGGAGCCGCGGGGCGGCTCCGGGGAACGATAACAACTGGAGAAGAGACATGTTCAAGTCGGAAATCAATCGCCGCTCGCTCCTCAAGCGCTCGGCCGGGGTGATGGCGCTGGCGATGGGCGGCGGCACGCCGTTCCTCTCCTCGCGCATGGCCTTCGCGCAGGCCGCTGACCTCGCCGGCCAGCAACTGCGCACCATCGGCCTTTCCGTGACGGTGCAGGAGCGCATCCTCGAGGAGTTCAAGAAGGCCTCCGGCGTCGGCGGCACCTCGGGCACCGCCGCCACCTTCCCGGACGCGCAGACGAAGATCCTCTCGGGCTCGAAGGACTACGACTGCTGGGAGATCATCGCCGAGCGCCTGCCCTCCATCGTCATGACCGACAATGTCGAGACGATCCCGGCCGCCTCGCTGAAGAACTGGGCCAATATCCGCGACACCTTCACCACGGCGAGCGACAAGTGGGACCGTGCCGCGCAGATCGTCGGCCAGATCTGGGCGGACGAGGGCCAGACCGTGCTCAACATGGTGCCTGCCGTCTACAACTACGATTCCATCGGCTACAATCCGGACGTGCTCTCCGACGAAGAGGCCAACACCTGGACGGCGATCTTCGATGCGAAGTGGAAGGGCAAGTCGGGCCTCAACACCGACCCGCTCATCGCCTTCGGCCAGGCCATCATGGCGATGAACACGCTCGGCCTCTCGGATGTGAAGAACCCCGGCAACCCGACCGCCGCCGAGATCGACGAGGCCGCCGCCTTCCTCGTCTCCAAGAAGAAGGAAGGCCAGTTCCGCGCGCTCTGGGGCGATTTCGGCGAGCTGGTCAACCTGATGGCCTCGGGCGAGATGGTCGTCTGCGACGCCTGGCAGCCGGCGGTGATGGCCGTCAAGGCGCAGGGCAAGGCCTGCAAGTACGCCGTGCCGAAGGAAGGCTATCGCGGCTGGGCGATCGGCCCGTCGATGATCGCCGGCACGGCCAACCGCGACGCCGTCATCGCCTATGCCGACTACTGGCTCTCGGGCGAGCCCGGCATCACCGTCTCCGAACAGGGCTATTATTCGCCCTCCACCAACATCAAGGATGTCATGTCCCCGGAGAAATACGCCTTCTGGTACGAGGGCAAGCCCTGGGTCGGCGCGGAGGAGCGCGGCATCAAGGAGGGGGACCTGCGCGACGGCGGCTCGCTGGAGGAGCGCGCGAAGAACGTCGCCTACTGGCACCAGTGGCCGGACGAATACGACCATCTCATCCAGAAATGGGACGAATTCCTCAACGCCTGATCCCAAGACGAAGGACCGGGGCGCGCGTGGCCCCGGTCCGCGACCGGAGATTTTCCTGATGCTGTTCGACCTCGAACTCAACAATGTCGGCAAGGTCTATGACAATGGCACGCCCGCCGTCATCGACTTCAACCTGTCCGTCCGCAAGGGCGAGTTCATCGCCTTCCTCGGCCCGTCCGGCTGCGGCAAGACGACGACGCTGCGCATGATCGCCGGCTTCGAGGGCATTTCCTCCGGCGACATGCTGATCCGCGGCGAGCGCATGAACGACGTGCCGCCGCAGCGCCGCCCGACATCGATGATCTTCCAGAACTACGCGCTCTTCCCGCATATGAGCGTGCGCCGCAATGTCGGCTACGGGCTGGAGGTCAAGGGTGTTCCCAAGGGCGAGCGCGAGGCGAAGGTCGACCGCATCCTTGCGACGCTCGGCCTTGAGGACATCGCCGAGCGCAAGCCGGAGAAACTCTCCGGCGGCCAGCGCCAGCGCATCGCGCTCGCCCGTGGCCTCGTCGTCGAGCCGGATATCCTGCTGCTCGACGAGCCGCTCGGCGCGCTCGACGCCAATCTGCGCAAGGCCATCCAGAACGAGCTGAAGCTCTTGCAGAAGAGCCTCGGCGTCACCTTCATCTTCGTCACGCACGCCCAGTCGGAAGCGCTGGCGCTCTCCGACCGCATCGTGGTGATGAACCAGGGCCGCGTCGAGCAGGTGAGCCCGCCGCACCAGCTCTACACCCGCCCGAACACGCCCTTCGTCGCGCAGTTCATCGGCCGCAACACCGTGCTTTCGGGCGAGGTCGCCGGCAGCGAGGGCGAGGACGTGGTGGTGACGACGGGCATCGGAACGCTTTCCGGCCGCGCCAACGGCGCGCTCGCCGAGAAGGGTCGCGTCAATCTCGTCGTGCCGGCCGAGGCGATCGAGGTGCATGCGGCGGGCGAGGGGACGCTGTTCGGCGCGAAGAACCGGGTGGACGCCCGCATCGAGCGTTCGGAGGTCGTCGGCCATATCGCGCACCTGACGGCGCGGCTTCAGGACGGGCGGGCCGTTGCGCTCGAAGCCCATGTCGACAAGTACCGCCCGGGCGCGTTCCCGGCCGGAACCCCCGTTCTTTTGAGCTGGAACCCCGCCGAGGCGACGGTCATCCCGGCCCATTGATCCTTTTTGAGGGAACCAAGGAGATACAAAATGGCAAAAGAGATTTTGTGCAGTTTCGGCGTCGACGTCGACGCGGTGGCCGGCTGGATCGGCTCCTATGGCGGCGAGGATTCGCCGGATGACATCTCGCGCGGCATCTTCGCCGGCGAGGTCGGCAGCCTGCGCCTCCTCAAGCTCTTCGAGCGGTTCGGCGTCAGGACGACATGGTTCATCCCCGGCCACTCGATCGAGACCTTTCCCGAGCAGATGCAGGCCGTTGCCGAGGCCGGCCACGAGATCGGCATCCATGGCTATACCCATGAGAACCCCATCGCCATGACGCGCGAGCAGGAGACGGAGGTGCTCGACAAGAGCATCGAGCTGGTCTCGAAACTCTCGGGCAAGCGGCCGACCGGCTACGTCGCGCCGTGGTGGGAGTTCTCCAACGTCACCAACGAGCTGCTTTTGGAGCGGGGCATCAAGTACGACCACTCGCTGATGCACAACGACTTCACGCCCTATTACGTGCGCGTCGGCGACAGCTGGACCAAGATCGACTATTCGAAGAAGCCGTCGGACTGGATGGTGCCGCTGAAGCGTGGGCACGAGACCGACCTCATCGAGATCCCGGCCTCCTGGTATCTCGACGACCTGCCGCCGATGATGTTCATCAAGAAATCGCCGAACAGCCACGGCTTCGTCAATCCGCGGCATCTGGAGGAGATGTGGCGCGACCAGTTCGACTGGGTCTACCGCGAGATGGACTATGCCGTCTTCCCGATCACCATCCACCCCGACGTCGCCGGCCGGCCGCAGGTGCTGATGATGCTGGAGCGGCTTTATGCGCATATGATCAGGCATCCGGGCGTGAAGTTCGTGACGATGGACGAGATCGCGGATGATTTTGCGCGGCGGTTTCCGCGGAAGAAGTAGGGGCGGGATCCCTGATCCAAGAGCGATGTTGGAGATGGGCGAAACAGTCCCCATCCCATCTCCCTCCCTTTGAGGGGGCGCCGCATCCAAGGAAGAAAGGAACCACCCCATGTGCTCCCTATGCGGCGTCATCGGCGGAGATCAGCACTGGACGGATGCCGCCGCACGGCCCGGCGTCTTCACGCGCAATGTCGAGCGCCTCGACCGGCGGCGCGAGCGCGCCCGCCGGGTTGTCGCGGTCAACCGCATTCTGGCCGCCTTCGGAATGAGTCTTTCCGACTGGCAGGGCTCATCCTTCGTGCTGGCGACGCGCACCGGCAAGAGCGAGATGATCGAGGACCTCGGCCATCTCTGGCCGGCCGCCGAGCGCCTCGCCGGCCGGCCCTGCGATCCGCTCGACCCCGCGCTGATCGCGCGCATGGAAAGCGTGAGCGATGGCTGACATTCCCGCTTTCACGCCCGTCCATCTCCTCACCGGCTTTCTCGGTTCGGGCAAGACGACGCTGCTGAAGCGTCTGCTTGCCGATCCGGCGCTTGCCGATACCGCCGTCATGATCAACGAATTCGGCGAGGTCGGCCTCGACCACCATCTCGTCGAACGGATCGAAGACACGATGGTGCTGCTGCAATCGGGCTGCGTGTGCTGCACCGTGCGCGGCGAGCTTGCCGAGGCTCTGCGCGATCTCCATTCGAAGCGCGAGCGCGGCCTCGTGCCGCCCTTCACCCGCGTCGTCATCGAAAGCACCGGCCTTGCCGATCCCTTCCCGGTGCTCTCGACGCTGAAATCCGACCCCGTGCTGCGCCATCATTTCCGCGCCGGCAGCGTGGTGACGACTGTCGATGCCGTCAATGGCCTCGCCCAACTCGAAACCTATGTCGAATCGAACCGGCAGGCGGCCATCGCCGACCGGATCGTCGTCACCAAGGCGGATCTTTGCGCGGGCAGTGCCGGTCTGGCGCGCCTGCTTTCGCGCCTTGCCGAACTCAACCCCGATGCGGTCCACCACATTGCGACGGCCGACGGGCCGGGCGCCGAAGCGCTCTTCGGCGATGACGCGGCCCATCGCGCAGCAAAACTGCAATCGGCGAGCGGCTTCTATTGCGATGCCCCCGCCGGGTTGGTGACGGCGGACGGCACGCCGCACCAGGCGGCCATCTCCTCCTTCGTGATCGCCGCCGATGCCCCGGTCGACTGGACCGGTTTCGGCGTCTGGCTCACCATGCTGCTCAACCGCCACGGCGAACGCGTGTTGCGGGTGAAGGGCATGCTCGACATCGACGGCGAGGACCGGCCGGTGGCGGTGCATGGCGTGCAGCATCTCGTCCATCCGCCCGTGCATATGGACGCGTGGCCGGCGGGGGAGCGCTCTTCGCGCATCGTGTTTATTGTTGACGGTCTCGATCCGAACCTGTTGAAACGGTCCTTCAACGCCTTCGCGCTTGCCGGGAAGGCCGCAGACAGTCCGCAGCCAGAGGCAGCCGCACCGGTTCGCAACGCCCAGAGCCCTTGATGAACAAGCATTCCCCGAAACCGGAACCGGCAGCACCGGCCGTCCATACGGCCGGCAAGCCGAAGCTGCGCGTGCTCGGCACGGCCATCTCGCTTCTGGAGGAGCTGCGCGTGAAGGCCGAGGCCGATCTCGGCATCGAGGTCAGTTTCGACAACAACGACTTCATCGTCACCCAGCACAAGGCCGCGCAGGAACCCGACAGCTACGACATCTACGATCAGTGTTTCCACAATCTCGATATCGTCTGGTACTGGCGCGCCATCCAGCCGATCGAGATTGCCCGCATTGCGCTCTGGGACGAGATCAACGACCTGACGAAGACCGGCCAGATCGGTCCGGGCGCCCGTCTCGGCCAGGGGGACGTGCCGGCCCGCAAGCTCTATGTCCAGCCGAGCCTTGCGCTCGGCGACACGCCGACCGGCCGCATCTCCATGCTGCCGACGACGCACAATTTCGACAGCTTCGCCTATCGCAGCGATGCCGTCGATCCCCTTCAGCCGATGAACAGTTGGGCCGCGCTTCTCGACGAACGCTGGAGCGGCCGCGCCGCCCTCGTCGACGAGCCGGCGATCGGCATTTTCGACGCCGCGCTTGCCGCGCAGGCGGCCGGCCTGATGAGCTTCGGCAATATCGGCAACATGACGGTGGCAGAGATCGACGAGCTGATGGATATCCTGGAGGCGCGGCGCAAGGCGGGCTTCTTCCGGGGTTTCTGGCGCACGGCGGAAGAGGCCGCGGGGCTGATGGTGGCCGGCGAAACCGACATCCAGAGCATGTGGTCGACGGGCATCGGCATCCTGAACGGCCGGGGTTTCCCCGTCGAACAGGCCGCGCCCGCGGAAGGCTATCGCGCCTGGCACGGCGGCCTGTGCCTTTCGCGGCGGCTTTCCGGCCGCATGCTGGATGTCGCCTACGATTATCTCAACTGGTGGATTTCCGGCTGGCCGGGCGCGGTCGTCGCCCGGCAGGGCTACTATATCTCCACCCCGGAGCGTTCGCGCCGCTATATGAGCGCCGCCGAGTGGGATTACTGGTACGAAGGCCTTGCCGCGCGGGAGGACCTGCCAGGTCCCGATGGCACGGTCCGCGTGAAACGCGGTTCGGTGCGCAGCGGCGGCTCCTACTGGCAGCGCGCCAACGGCATCGCCGTCTGGAACACGACCATGGATGAACATAACTATCTCGTCCGACGCTGGATGCAGCTTGTCGGGCGCGCAGAGAAGGACATTTGACGATGACGACAGAGCCGCGGTCGATCGCCCAGCTTTCCGTGCTCCTGCAATCGGGTGCGCTCGACCCCGTCGCGCTTGCGCAAGAGACGCTCGCGGCCATCCGGTCCCATCCGGATGCCGCGATCTTCACCTTTCTTCTGGAAGAGCGCGCAAACGCGGAGGCGGAGGCTGCGCGGCGGCGCCTGCGCGAAGGGCGCTCGCGCGGCGTGCTGGATGGCGTGCCGGTCGCCTGGAAGGACCTTTTCGATATTGCGGGCCTGCCGACCACCGCCGGCTCGCGCGTGCTGAAGGATGCGGCGCCCGCAGGCCGGGACGCGGCCGTGGTGCAGGCGCTTGCCGGCGCCGGCATGGTCAGCGTCGGGCGGGTGAACATGAGCGAATTTGCCTTTTCCGGCCTCGGCATCAACCCGCATTACGGCACGCCGCGCAACCCGGCCTCGCCCGCCGGCGAGCACCGCATTCCCGGAGGCTCCTCGTCCGGCTCCGGCGTCGCGGTCGCAGCGGGGCTCGTGCCCGTCTCCATCGGCACGGATACCGGCGGCTCGGTGCGCATCCCCGCCGCCTTCAACGGCATCGTCGGCTACAAGGCGACGCGCGGCCGCTATGCCATGGACGGTGTGTTCCCGCTGGCCAAAAGCCTCGATTCCCTCGGCCCGCTCTGCCGTACGGTGCAGGACGCGATCCTCATCGATGCGGCCATGCGGGGTCTGCCCGCCGCGGGACCCATCCCGCGCCGGAATGTTGCCGATCTCTCCTTCGTCATCCCCGAGACCGTGTTCTTCGACGGCGCGGAACCGGAGGTCGTCGCGGCCTTCGAGGCCGGCGTCACGCAGCTTTCGCGGGCCGGCGCGCGCATCCGGCGCGAGGCCTTCCCGGAATTTTCCGCGATTTTCGACTTGATGGCGAAACACGGTGCACTGGTGACGGCCGAGGCCTTCGTCCTTCACCGCGCGCGCATCAAGGGCGCGGCAGCGGCGGAGATGGATCCGCGCGTCGTCAAGCGTACGCTGCTCGGCGAAAAGATCACCGTCGCCGACTATCTCGAAACGCTGGAGGCCCGCGAAAAACTGACCGCCGCCTTCGAAGCCCGGCTTGGCCCGAAAGACCTGTTGCTCAGCCCGACGCTGCCCCATGTCGCCCCGGCAATCCAGCCGCTGCTCGATGACGAGGACCTGTTCTTCCAGACCAACGGCAAGACGCTGCGCAACACGCTTGTCGGCAATTTCCTCGACTGGTGCGGTGTCTCGCTGCCCTGCGGCACGGGTGCCGGCGGCATGCCCGTCGGGCTCCTCGTCTCGGCGCCGCGCAACGGCGACGACCGGCTTCTTGCCGCCGCTGCGGCGGTGGAGGACGCGCTCGGCTGAGCTTCTTGATCAGCCCTTCCCGCGGCATCGGCGTTCCGCCGGTGGAATGCGGAGCCATGCGGCTGCGTTTCCACGGCACAGCGAACAGGGACATGGCGTGTTTTGCCGCCCGGCGCATTCCCGCCCGGGCGGCCGCAACGCCTCAGAACTCGATCACGATCTTCCCGAATGGTCCGCGATCGAGATGCGCGAATGCCTGGTCTGCGTCCTCGAAGCGATAGCGCCTGTCGATCACCGGCTTGAGCCCGATGCTGTCCACGGCCCTGACGAAATCTTCAAGCGCCCGGCGGGGGCCGACCGAAATGCCCTGCACGACCGGCGATTTGAGCAGAAGCGCCGATGCGGGACCGGAGATTTCGAACCCTTCGAACACGCCGATCAGGGAGACGCGCCCGCCCACCGCCACGGCGTTCAGCGCTTCTCCAAAACCCGCGCCGCCGGCGATATCGAGCACATGATCGGCGCCATGGCCGTCTGTCAGGTCGAGAAGTCGTTCCACCCAACCGTCGCGAAGCAGGCGATGGTCGGCGCCCAGGGCGCGTAGTCTTTCGAGCTTCTCCGCGCTTGACGAGGTGACGAAGGTCTCCGCGCCATGCGCCCGCGCAATCTGCAGGGCGAAGAGGGCGACCCCGCCCGTTCCCTGGATCAGCACCTTCTCGCCGGCCTTCAGCTTTCCGCTTTCGATGAGCGCCATCCATGCCGTAAGGCCCGCGCAGGGCAGCGTGCTTGCCTCCCCGGCATCCAGCGTCTTCGGCGCGGCAACGAACCAGTCTGCCGGAAAGGTCACATAGTCCGAGAGCACGCCGGGATGCGCGCCGCCGAGCGTCCTGTACGGCGGATTGCGCGCATCGCCCAGGCCCTTGCCTTCGATCCGGCCGGGCATGAAGGTGGAGATCACCCGGTCGCCGGGCTTGAAGCGGGTGACGCGGGGGCCGACGGCCTCGACCACGCCAGCCATGTCGGAGGCCGGTACGAAGGGATATTCCAGCGGCAGGCCCATGCCGGTCTCCAGAACAAGCTTGTCGCGGTAGTTCAGGGAAACGGCTTCGGTGCGCACGCGAATCTCGTCGTAACCGGGTTCCGTGATCGCGGCGGTGCGGATCGCGAAATCCTTCGGACCGATTGCCGCCATGCTCCACTGCCTTGCCATCGTCATCGTCATTCTCCTTCTGGATGCATTGAAGGAAGCCTATCGTTGAAAAAGCATCGGCAGTTGCGGTATTAATTCGCCACACTGGTTCCCAGATGGATACAATATGGAACACCTGAAGGACGTTTCGGTTTTTGTGGAAGCGGTCGATGCCGGCGGTTTCTCGGCGGCTGCGAAGCGGCTCAACCTGACACGCTCCGCCGTGGCCAAGACGATCGCGCGCATGGAGGCGCGGTTGAAGGTCCGGCTTTTTCATCGCACGACGCGCAGCCAGGGCATGACCGAAGAGGGTCGCTTTTTCTATGAGCGATGCCTGAGGGCGATCGAGGAGATCCGGGCCGGCGAGGCGGAGCTGGAATCGGGCCGGCGCGATGTCCGCGGCAAGCTGCGGGTCACGATGCCTGTCATTTTCGGCCGCCAATGCGTCGCCCCGCTGCTGATCGGCCTGCTCGACAAGCATCCGGGGCTCGAACTCGACCTCTCCTTCAGCGACCGTGTCGCCGACCTGCGGGCCGACGGCTTTGACCTGGCCGTGCGCAATGGCCGCCTCAAGGACGATGCCGATACCATCGTTCGGCGGGTCGCGTTCCAGCGCCTGACGGTCTGCGCCTCGCCGGCCTATATCGAGAAGCACGGCGAACCCCAAGGGCTGGAGGACGTGCCGAACCATGAGGGCATCATCTATGGCAAGAGGGAGAGCCATGACACCTGGGTCTTTCCATCGTCCGACGATCCCTGGCGTGTCGTCCTGCCCCGCTCCCGCCTGAGGCTGGACGATCTGGAATCGATCCGGGATGCGGCCTGTCGGGGATTGGGGCTGGCCTGGCTGCCCTGTTGGATGATCCGGAACGACGTTGCGGCGGGGCGGCTTCGGCAGGTCTTGAAGGCCGTGCCGTCGGTCACCTTCGAGACCCATGCCGTCTGGCCGCGCTCCCCCGTCATGCTGCCGCGCGTCCGGCTGGCCATCGACACGCTGGCGGCGGGATTGCCCGGCATGATGGAGTAAGTGTGAGCGAGGCAAGGGGAGGCGCCCCGGCACTATCCGCGCTTCGTCATTGTCACAATCGCCTCTGGCCGGAGGCACGTCCGTCTTGAAATTGCGCTGTTCCCGGCGTCTGCCAGAGGTGCCGCGCATGCCGCGTGCGTTGAAGATAGGAGAAAAAACTACGCCACCCGGTACAAGTTGGAATGTGCGCTCTCGTTGGGATTAAATTCTATAGATTATATAATTTGTGGGTTTCGAAGAAGAACATCGTGATGATCGCAGACCGCCCTTTCGCCGCCGCTCTTGCAGGCAAGATGGTTTTGTCGCCTCCAGGGGGCAGCTTGGGCTGGGTGCAAGTGCTGCGCGAAGCCGCCATCGTCCCCCGATGCTGCAATCGATCTCGGCTGTTCCCGGCAGGAGCTTGCCGATCCACGGGCTGTCGACCACCGGGGGCGGATATCTGAAGACCGTCCCGAACCTTCGGCCGCGGCTTGGCCTTGCCGTATGTCCGGCCTGCGCATCATCTTTATCGAGGAGCTTTCATGACCATTCATACCAAGCCCATCCATTTGCCGACGATCGATTTTTCCCGCTTCTACGGCGGCCCCGCCGAGCGAGAGGGCTTCATCCGGGAGCTGACCCGCGTCCTGCATGACCACGGTTTCTTCTATCTTACCGGCCACGGCGTGCCGCAGAGCCTGATCGATGACGTGCTCGCCGCTTCCAAGCGGTTCTTCGCCCTGCCGGAGGCGGAAAAGCTGTCGATCGAGATGGTGAAGTCGCCGCATTTCCGCGGCTACAACCGGGCCGGCTACGAACGGACCCGCGGGGAACAGGACTGGCGCGAGCAGCTCGACATCAACACGGAGGGCGTGCCGGTCGAAGCCGGGCCGGAGACGCCCTGGAACCGCCTCTACGGTCCGAACCAGTGGCCGGCGGCGCAACCGGAGCTGAAGCAGCTATTGCTGCGCTATCAGGCGGAGGTCACCCGCATCGGGATCGACGTGCTGAAGGCCATCGCGCTTTCGCTCGGCCAGCCGGAAGACGCCTTTGCCGAGATCTACGAGCCGTCGCCCTCGCAGCTCCTGAAGATCATCCGCTATCCCGGCCGCGAGGCTGCCGGCAGCGACCAGGGCGTCGGCGCGCACAAGGACGGCGGCTTCGTCACGGTGCTGTTGCAGGATACGACGCCGGGCCTGCGCATCCGCACGGAGGAAGGCGTCTGGATCGAGGCGCCACCGGTGCCCGGCACGTTCATCATCAACAGCGGCGAGCTCCTGGAGCTTGCGACCAACGGCTTCGTGCGGGCGGATGTGCATGATGTCGTCACGCCGCCTGCCGGCACGGAGCGCTTCTCCGTCGCCTTCTTCCTCGGCGCGCGCTACGACGCGACCATTCCCGTGATCGCCCTGCCGGACGAGTTGAAGCGCGCCGAACGGGGCGTGACGGTCGATCCGCTCAACCCGATCTTCCGTGAAGTCGGCATCAATCACCTGAAAAGCCGCCTGCGCTCCCATCCGGATGTCGCGGCCGCGCATCATCCGGACCTGCTGTACCTCCTGGAAAAACCGGTCAAGGGGTGACGACCACGCCCGCCTCGAAAGGGCGGGCGTTTCCTCCGTGGCGAGGTCGAGCCATGTCCGAGGCGGCCATGCGGTTGTTTCCGGGTGGCAGGCCGCCACCCGGGCATTTGATGAGGGCCGGCCGATCCTACGACGCGGAGGTCAGCTTGACATTGCCGCCATGGCCGCCGCCGCCGAAGACCTGGTGGCCGCCGAAGGACGAGCGCAACTGGTTGCGCGGGCCGGGCAGGCCGAGTTCCGGGAAGAGCAGTTCGGAGACGCGGTAGGCCTCCTCCACATGCGGATAGCCCGACGCGATGACCGTATCGATCCCGAGCGCCTGATATTCGCGAAGCCGCGCGGCGACGGTCTTCGGCGAGCCGACCAGGGCCGTGCCGGCGCCGGAGCGCACGAGGCCGATGCCCGCCCACAGGTTCGGCGAGACCTCCAGCCTGTCGCGCCGGCCGTTGTGCAGGGCCACCATGCGCGCCTGGCCGACGGAATCGGAGTTTTTCGTCAGCACCTCCTGGGCCGAGGCGATGGCCTCGTCGGAGAGTTTCGAGATCAGCCGGTCGGCGGCTTCCCATGCCTCGTCGTCCGTCTCGCGCACGATGAAGTGCAGGCGGATGCCGAAGGTCGCCGCGCGGCCTTTGGCGGCGGCGGCCTTGCGGGCGTGGGCGATCTTTTCGGCGACCTGCGCCGGCGGCTCGCCCCAGGTGAGGTACTTGTCGACGATGCCGCCGGCGAAATCGATCGCCGCATCGGACGAGCCGCCGAAATAGATCGGCGGGCGCGGCGCCTGCACCGGCGGCAGGCCGAGCTTGGCGTCGATCGCCTTGATGTACTTGCCGTCGAGGGTGGAGCGGCCGGTCTCGATCAGTTCGTTGAAGACCTGGAAGAATTCGCTGGCGTGATCATAGCGTTCGTCATGCGGCAGGAAGATGCCGTCGCCGGCAAGCTCCTCGGCGCTGCCGCCCACCACGATGTTGAGCAGCAGCCGGCCGTTCGACACGCGGTCGAGCGTGGAGGCGAGGCGCGCATAATAGGCCGGCGTCGCGGTTCCCGGGCGGATCGCCACCAGGAACTTCAGTTTCTCCGTGCGTGCGGCAAGGTCGGCGGCGAGCACGAAGGATTCTTCGCAGGCCGCGCCGACGGGAATGAGCACGCCCGAATAGCCGAGGCGGTCCGCCGCCACCGCGATCTCGCGGAAATAGCCCGGATCCGGCGGGCGGCTCAGCTCATCGGAGCCGAGATAGGCGCCGTCGCCGGAGCTCGGGATGAACCAGAGGAAATCAAGGGGCTGGTCGGGTTTGCTCATGCGCTGTCTTCCAGGTTGGAACAAAGTTCGCAACAGGATAATAAATTCTATAGTTTGAGTAAGGAATTATATTCTCTGTGCCGCCGCCGCCGGAGTTATTCCTTGCGCGACGCGGCCGATGCGCCGGCCGGCTGCCGGCCGGCCGTGAGCCGCCGCTCCAGCCACCGGCTGTAGCGGGACGCGCTGAAGCAGATGGCGAAGTAAACGAGGGCGACGACGATATAGGCCTCGTTGTAGAAACCCAGCCATTGCGGATCGGTCGCCGCGGCGCGGGCGGCGTTGAGAAGGTCGAAGATGCCGATGACGGCGAGCAGCGATGTCGCCAGAAGGAAGCCGATGGCCAGATTGACCATGCCGGGAATGACGATGCGGAAGGCCTGCGGCAGGATGACGAGGCGCTGTGTCCCCCAGTAGCCGAGGCCGAGCGCCGTCGCCGCTTCCCGCTGTCCGTCGGGAATGGCCTGCAGCCCGGCGCGGATGACCTCGGCGATATAGGCGGCCCAGAACAGCGTCACCATGAGGATGGCGCGCAGCATCTTGTCGAAGGAGAGTGCGTCCGGCAGGGCCATGGGCAGGATCAGCATGGCGACGTAGAGGATGCCGACCATCGGCGTGCCGCGCATCAGTTCGATATAGAGCACCGAGAAGGTGCGCAACCCGCCGAGCGACGAGCGGCGGGCGAGCGCCAGCAGCACGGCGACGGGCGTTGCCGCGGCAAAGCAGACGGCCCAGACGAAGAGCGTCACCGGCAGGCCGCCCCATTGATTGGAGGGGATGGGTGTCGCGGTGAAGGCGCCCTCCAGGAGAAGCCAGCAGGCGAGGATCGTCAGCGGCCAGGCGAGAAGCAGCGTGCGGCCCCAGAAGCGGGGCAGGGCGCTCGCCGTCAGGATCGCCGCGATGAGCAGGATGACCAGCGCCGGCCGCCATTGCAGGTCCGGCGGGTAGAAGGCGAAGAGAATGAAGCGCAGCTTCGCCGAAACGAAGGCCCAGCAGGCGCCCTCCCGCGTGCAGGCGCCCGCATCGCCGGTGAAGGTGGCGTCGAGCACGGCCCAGCGCAGCAGCGGCGGCAGGATCTGCGACAGGACGAGCAGCGTCGCGGCGGTGATCAGCGTGTTCGTGCGCGTGCCGAACAGGCCGGTGCGCAGTGTCGCAAGCGTTCGGGCGGCCGCCGTCATCGGGTGTCTCCCCGAAGGGCGACGCGGTTGTTGTAGGCGTTCATGAGGGCGGACAGCGAGAGGTTGATGGCAAGGAAGGTGCCGATCAGGATGATCAGCGCCTCCATGGACTGGCCGGTCGTGTTGGCCGTTGTGTTGACGATGCTGACGAGGTCGGGAAAGCCGATGGCGACGGCAAGGCTCGAATCCTTGGTGAGGTCGAGATAGCTCGACGTCGTCAGCGGCGTGATGACGCGCAGCGCCTGCGGCAGCACGACGAGGCGGATGATCTGGCCGTCATGCAGCCCGAGCGCCCGCGCCGCTTCCCACTGGCCGGTGCCGACCGACTGGATGCCCGCCCGCACGATCTCCGCGATCAGCGCGGAGAACCGGACGACGAGGCCGGTCAGGAGAGCCGCGAATTCCGGCGAGAGATTGAGCCCGCCACGAATGTTGAAGCCGGAAAGCGCCGGTATCTCGGCGACCGGCCGGGCACCGGAGAGGAGGAGAAGGGAAAACGCCGCGGCGACGGCGAGGATGACCGCCGCAAGGCCGGTCCTGCCTGTCAGCCGGCGGGCGGCGCGCAGCGCGAGAAGCAGCGCGATGGCGCCCGTGCCTGCAAGCGCCAACGCGGCCGGCAGGCCGAAGACGCCGCCCTCCAGCGACAGCGAGGGCATGTAGATACCGCGATTGGTGAGGAAGACCGTGCCGAAGAGCGCGGCGGCCTGGCGCGGCGCGGGCAGTGCCTTGGCGAGACCCATCCAGAAGAAGAGCTGCAGCAGCAGCGGCGTGTTGCGGGTGATCTCGATATACCAGCGCACGAGCCCGGACAGCAGCAGGTTGCGCGAAAGGCCGGCAATGCCGACGGCAACGCCGAGGATCGTCGCAAGCAGGCAGCCGAGGAGGGAGACCTTCAGCGTGTTGAGAAGCCCGGCAAGGATCGCGCGCAGATAGGTGTCCCCCGCGCGAAAGGCGATCGGGCTTTCGCCGATCTCGAAATTGGCGGAGCTGGAGAGGAAGCCGAAGCCGGGCAGGATGCCGATCCGCGCCATGGTTTCGAGCACGTTGTGAACGAACAGGGCGGCGAAAAGCGCGACGACGGCAAGGAAGGCGAGCTGGCCGACCGGCCAGCCGCCCCACCAGGCGCGCACCTTCCCGAAAGCGCCGGGCCTTGGCGGGCCCGGCACCACAGCGCGAAACACGCGTCTGTCCGACATCAGCGGAACGGCGGCGAGTAGAGCAGGCCGCCGTCGGTCCACAGGCTGTTATAGCCACGGTCCCAGCCGAGCGGCTTGAGGTTGCGCTCGAAGATCTCGCCGTAATTGCCGACGGTCTTGATGATCGTATAGGCCCATTTCGGATCGAGCCCGAGCTCGTTCGCGAAGGACGGGTCGACGCCGAGGAAGCGCTGGATGGCCGGATCGTCCGTCTCCAGGAACTCATCGACATTGGCCGAGGTGATGCCCCACTCTTCCGCCTGGATCGTCGCGTTCACCGTCCAGTTCACCAGTTCCAGCCAGCGGTCGTCGCCGCCGGCAATCGCCGGTGCGAGCGGCTCCTTGGACAGGCGCTCGGGCAGGAGCACGTAGTCGTCGGGCTTCTTCAACTGCGTGCGCTTGCCGACGAGATCGGAAGAATCCTGCGTGATCGCATCGACCCGGCCGGATTCGAGGGCGTCGATGAACTGCCCGGTATCCTCGATGGTGACGGGCGTGAAGGTCTTGCCCGTCTTGCGGAAGAAGTCGGCGACGTTGAGCTCGCCCGTCGTGCCGCTCTGCGCGCCGATGGTCGCCCCGTCGAGGTCGGCGGCCTTGGTGACGCCGAGGTCCTTGCGCACGAGGATGCCCTGGCCGTCATAGAAGACCGTCGGGCCGAAGTGGAAGCCGAGCTTGAAGGCGCGGGTGGTGGTGACGGTCACGCCGGACAGCAGGATGTCGAATTCGCCGCTCTGAAGGGCGGGAAGGCGCTGCTGCGGCGAGGAGGAGGTGAACTCCACCTTGTCGGGCGTGCCGAAGACGGCGATGGAAAGGGCCCGGCCGAAATCGATGAAGAAGCCCTGCCACTTGCCGTTGCTGTCGGGCGCGAAGAAGCCCGGCGTGGTGCCGACGCCGACCTTGATGGCGCCGCGCTGGTTGATCTTGTCCAGCGTCGGGCCGGCATGGGCGAGACCCGAAAGCATGGTGGTGGCAAGGAAGGCGGCGGCCGCAGCCGCCTGAATGGCCCGCCGGAAGGGTTTTTGAACTATCATATTGAAATGTCCCCGTTTTCAAAAAGAACTGAGCTTCCGCGGGACACGCTCTCTGGCTGGCGCGGAAGATATCTTTATATTATCTATATAATTAGTGTATTTAAGGAACGAACATTCCATTTTGCACGACGGGAGAGGAAATTGCTTCCCGGGGCGGACCTGTGGCGGCCGGTTTCGACTGCAGGGCGTGCAATGCGTTGGCCAGTCGGCGTATGGGGAGGGTGAGGCGAATTGCTAATGGAATTTCTGGCGTTTGTTGCCTGTGGCGGCCTCCGCCGGGAACTTGCAAGAGGCGGAGCGGAAAAGGCAAAGCACGCGATCGGGAGAATGCCGGAACCGCGATGCCTGCAAACGGCAAAAGAATATTCCTCCGCCGGGCAATGAAATAATCCATAAAATCTATAAACTATATACAATTTTGATAGGCTGACCCCATCATTTCGCGAGGGGACATCCGATGAGCCAGCAATCCGAAACCATCCTTTCCAGGGGCCTGTCGCGCCGCGGCCTGATCAAGGCGGCGGGCGTCACCGCATTCGCCGCCACGGCCGGCGTGATCGGCGCCCGTTCGACGCGCTATGCCATTGCCGGCAATCTCATACCGATCAAGCTGGAATGGACCGAGGTCGCGGCCTGCCATTCTCCCGTCGGCTTCGGCCTTTCCAAGGGCATTTATGCCAAGCATGGGCTCGATGTGGAACTGTTCTATCAGGGCGCGAGCGGCCAGACGCTCATCCAGGCGCTCGCCACCCGCAAGGCCGAAGCCGGTCCGGGCCTGCTCTACGACTGGCTGAAGCCCATCGAGCAGGGTTTCGACGTTCGGCTTTTCGCCGGCTCGCATGGGGGCTGCCAGAGCATCCTGGTCAAGCCGGACAGCGACATCAAGACCCTGACCGACCTCAAGGGCAAGACCATCGGCACCTTCGACGTGATGTCGCCCTCGCGCGTCGCCTTCTCCGTCGCGCTTGCCAAGGCCGGCCTCAATCCGGAAGCCGACGTCACCTGGAAGGTCTTCCCCTTCGACCTCGTGGCCGAGGGCGTGCTGAAGGGCGAGGCGGATGCCGTCGCGCATATGGATCCCTGGGCCTATTCCTATGAGAAACAGCACGGTTTCCGCCGTGTCGCCGATACGCAGACCGGCACCTTCCAGGATCGCGTCTGCTGTGTGCTCGGCGTCAACGGCGACTATTACGAGGCCAACAAGGATGCCATCAAGCGCGTCGCGGCCGCTAACCTCGAAATCCACCAGTACACGGCAAAGCACCCGGACGAAGTCGCCAAATGGTACTTCGACACGCTGAAGCCGGGCCTGTCGCTGCAGGATCTGACGGAGGTCCTCGCCGCCTTCACCTATCATGACCACTGGTTCGGCAAGGATCTGCTGAAGGAAGTGCGGATCGGCTACGAGGACCTGAAGCTGACCGGCGTCATCGATGCCTCCACCGATCCGGAAGAGATCGCAAGCCGCATCACCATCGACATCTTCGCGTGACGCCATGAGCACGGCGGTCGAGGAAACATTCGGCGGGGCAGGGCGGCGATCCCTCGCCCTTCCCTTTTCGGGCATCTGGCGCAACGGGCTTTTCGCGGCCGGCACCTGGTCTCTCGCCGCGGCGCTGACCTATGGCCTGCCCGATGTTATCACCTGGGGCGCGACGGAGCTCTTCGCCGCTGTCACGCTTGCCGGCGCGGGGATTTTTCTCGTGCTGTCGGTGACGGTCCACCGGCTCGGCGGGGTCGGCCGCACGCTCGTCCACTATGGGCCGTGGTTCATCGTGCTCGGCCTCTGGCTTGCCGCATGGGAAGTGCTGACGGCCAAGCTCGGCTGGCTGCCGAAGCCGTTCTTCTCGCCGCCGCAGGGCCTGCTGCACGTCTATGTCACCGACTGGGAGCGGCTGCTGATCTGCATCGCCTATACGGGGCGCCTGTGGGGGCTCGGCTTCTTCTCGGGCATCCTCGTCGGCTTTGCCGGCGGCGTCGCGCTCGGCTGGTCGAAGCGGTTCGCCTATTGGGGCATGCCGCTTCTCAAGCTGATCGGGCCGGTGCCGGCGAGCGCCTGGATCCCCTGCACCTTCTTCATCTTCCCGTCGACCTTCCACGCCTCCGTCTTTCTCGTGGCGCTGGCGTCGGGCATTCCGGTCGCGATCCTCACGGCGGCCGGGGTCAGCCAGGTGAACCGTTCCTTCTACGATGTCGCCCGCACCCTCGGCGCGGACAATCGTTTCCTCGTCCTCAAGGTCGCGATCCCGGCCTCGCTGCCGAACGTCTTCGTCGGCCTGTTCATGGGGCTCTACTATTCCTTCGCCGTTCTGGTCGTCGCCGAGATGCTTGGCGCCAAGTTCGGCCTCGGCTGGTATCTCCAGTTCAACACGGCCTATTCGGCCTATGCCAATGTCTATGCCGCCCTCATCGTCATGGCGCTGATTTGCGCCGGGCTGGTGCGGCTGCTCTTCCTCGTGCGCGATGAACTGCTCGGCTGGCAGAAGGGGATCCTCTGATGGCGCTCGCCCTTGCAGAAGCCCCCGCCGCCAGCATCGCGCTCGATGTGGAAGGCGTTTCCCACCGCTACGAGCTCGACGGCAAGGAACTGAAGGTTCTCGACAATGTGAGCCTGACGATCGCGCCCGGCGAGTTCGTCGCCCTTCTCGGCCCGTCGGGCTGCGGCAAGTCCACGCTGCTGCGCCTTGCCGCCGGGCTGGAGGCGCCGACGACCGGCAGGGTGCTGGAAGACGGCCGGCCCGTCACCGCGCCGAACCCGGACCGCATCCTCGTCTTCCAGGATGCGACGCTGTTTCCCTGGCGCACCGTGCGCGGCAATATCGCGACGGGCCTTGAGGCGCGGGGCCTCATCCGCGAGCGGGAATACCGCATCGACGAGGTGCTGGAGCTCGTCAAGCTGGAAGGCTTTGCCGATTTCTACCCGCACCAGCTCTCCGGCGGCATGGCCCAGCGCGCCGCGCTTGCCCGGGCGCTGGTCAACGATCCCAAGCTGCTGCTGCTGGACGAACCGTTCGGCAAGCTCGATTCCCTGACGCGGCTGAGGATGCAGAACGAGCTTCTCGACCTGTGGAAGAGCGCCGGCTTCACCGCGCTGCTCGTCACGCATGACGTGGAGGAGGCGCTGCTTCTGGCCGACCGCGTGATCGTGCTCTCCGACAGGCCCGCCGCCATCGTCGCGGAGGTGCGGGTCGACCGGCCGCATCCGCGCCGGCGGGACGATGCAAGCCTCATCGCGCTGCGCCGCTCGCTGCTCGAAACGCTGGGGATCGCCCACGATGTCTAGCGCGCGCCTTGGCCAGCATGCCGTCGCCATTGCCGGTGGTGCTCTCGCCCTCGTCGCCGTCGGCTGGTGGTGGCTGATCTTCGGCAAGGTCGTCGAGAACGACTATCTCACCGTCCGTCAGGCCGTGACCTGCCTTGCGGGTGCGAGCGACCTCTGCGCGCTCGCCCAGGCGCTCTGCGCCAACGACCATCTCTACGGCATCCGGTGGTACGCGCCGGAGGCCTTCTGGGCCGCGGCAAGCATTCTCGTCGCGGGCGTGTTCCTGTCCGTCCGCCCCTCTCGCGCCTGAGGGCGCCTCACCAAAGGAGAACTGTCATGACGATCCATCAATCCCCCGAGGTCGCCGAGCAGGATATCGTCACCATCCCGGCCGGAACCGCCACCTTCAAGAGCCGTCATCCGGAAACCATCGCGCTGCACGGCGGCAGTTTCCGTTTCGATCCGGCGAGCGGCGCGGTCGCCGTGCCGATCTACCAGACCTCGTCCTTCCAACTGCCCGGCACGGACGGCGCCGACAAGCTCTTCGCCCTCGAAGCGCCCGGCCATCTCTATACCCGCGTCTCCAACCCGACGCAGGACGCCTTCGAGCAGCGCCTCGCCGAGCTGGAAGGCGGCGCGGCCGCGCTAGCGCTTGCCTCCGGCCAGGCGGCCTCGGCCTTCGCGATCCTCAACCTGGCGCGGGCCGGCGACAACATCGTCAGCGCCGCCGGCCTCTATGGCGGCACCTGGGCGCTCTTCGCCGCCACGCTGAAGAGTTTTGGCATCGAGACCCGCTTCGTCGATGCGTCCGATCCGGAAGCCTTCGAGAAGGCGACGGACGCGCGCACCCGCGCCTATTATGCCGAATCCCTGCCGAACCCGAAGCTGGAGGTCTTCCCGATATCCGAGGTCGCCGCCATCGGCCGCCGCCACGGCATTCCGCTCATCGTCGACAACACCGCTGCGCCGCTGATCATTCGTCCGCTGGAGCATGGCGCTGTCATCGTCGTCTATTCGACGACGAAATATATCGGCGGCCACGGCACCTCCATCGGCGGCGCGATCGTCGACAGCGGCACCTTTCCCTGGACGGAGAACCCGGCCCGCCAGCCGAACCTCACCGAGCCGGACGCCAGCTATCAGGGCAAGACCTGGATCGAGAAGGCCGAAGCCATCGCCTTCCACCCCTACATCCTGCGCGCCCGTGCCGTGCTCCTGCGCGACCTCGGCGCGGCGATCAGCCCGCAGAACGCCTTCCAGTTCATCCAGGGCCTCGAAACCCTGCCGCTGCGCCTGCGCCAGCATAACGAGAACGCGGTGAAGGTCGCCGAATATCTCAAGGGCCACGCCAAGGTCGAGCGTGTCATCTTCCCGAAATTCCAGGAGGGTGCCGCCAAGGCGCGGGCGGAAAAATACTTCACGCCAGGCGCCTTCGGCGCGCTGGTCGGCTTCGAGCTGAAGGGTGGTCGCGAGGCGGGGCGCCGTTTCATCGACAGTCTCCAGCTCTTCTACCATCTCGCCAATATCGGCGATGCGCGCTCGCTGGCGATCCATCCCTCGACGACGACCCATTCGCAGCTCTCGCTGGAAGACCAGCTCGCGACCGGCGTCACGCCCGGCTACGTGCGCCTGTCCATCGGTCTCGAACATCCCGACGACCTGATCGCCGATCTGGAAAGAGCCATCGCGCTGGCCTGAGGCCGGCCGCCCGATCGGCGTGCGACCCCGGCGCTTCCTCCTCGCGCCGGGGTCTTTTGTTTGGGCCATCCCCGTCCCGGCTGCCGGAAGAAACAGCATTCCGCTTTATAATATATAAAAAAGATAGAATTTCTGTATTTATATGGAGCGACGGCTACTCTCCTCGTCAATTCCAAGCGTGATCGGCCGCCGCGGCCGGCACGGCAGCGATGAGTGGGAAGCATGACGCAGATCGAGAACGCCTGGGGCGCCGGCCCCGGGGAAGGATATGAGGCTTTGGCCGCGCCGTTCCGGCCGATTTTCGCCGAGATCGCCGCCGAGGCCGTGCGGCGGGACCTGGAGCGCGACCTGCCGCACAAGGCGATCCGTCTTTTGAAAGAGGCCGGTTTCGGCGCGGTGCGTCTGCCGGTCGAGGCGGGCGGCAAGGGTGCGAGCCTGCCGCAGTTCTTCAATCTTCTCATCGAGCTTTCCGCCGCCGATTCCAACATCACGCAGGCGCTGCGCGGCCATTTCGGCTTCGCCGAGGATATCCTCAACACGAAGGACGCTGCGCGCCGGGCGCTCTGGTTCGGCCGGATCGGCCGCGGCGAGATCGCCGGCAACGCCTGGAGCGAGATCGGAACGGGTGCAGCGCTCGAACGCTTCTCCACCAACGTCGCGGAAAAGGACGGCCGGCTCGTCCTCAACGGCGCGAAATATTATACGACCGGCTCGTTCTTCGCCGACTGGATCGACGTCGGCGCGTCCAATGCGGCCGGGGAGGACGTTTCGGTCGCCGTGCGTCGCGAAGCCGCCGGTGTCGAGGTGGTCGACGACTGGGACGGTTTCGGCCAGACGCTGACGGCGAGCGGCACCACCACCTTCCGCGACGTCGCCGTCGCGCCTGACGATGTCGTCATCGACGACGATCGCTTCAAATATTCGGCCGCCTTCTACCAGCTCGTGCATCTTGCGACGCTCGCCGGCATCGGCCGGGCGATCACGGCGGACGTTGCCAAAGCCGTGGCGGAGCGGCGGCGTACCTACACCCACGCGAGCGCCGCGCGTTCCAGCGCGGATCCTCAGGTCCTGCAGGTCGTCGGGCGCATTCGCGCCGCGGCCTATGCGGCGGGCGCGGTCACCCTTCAGGCGGCCGCCAGCCTCGAACGCGCCTACTCCGCCCATTTCGTCGATGACGCCGAGGCCGAGGAAAAGGCCAATGCCATTGCCGAACTCGAGGCCGCGCAGGCCCAGACGGTCGTCTCGGACCTCATCCTCGATGCCTCGACCCTGCTTTTTGACGCGCTCGGCGCCTCGGCGACCAAGAAGCCGGCCGGCCTCGACCGCCACTGGCGCAACGCCCGCACGCTCGCCTCGCACAATCCGCGCATCTACAAGCATCGCATCATCGGCGATTTCGCCGTCAACGGCACGCCGCCGCCCTATCAATGGCGCATCGGCGCCAGCGCGGGCTGACGGTGATGATCAGGCTGGAACGGATCACCAAGAGTTTTGCCGGCAGGCAGGGCGCGGTCGCCGCGCTCGACGGTGTCGACCTCTCCATCGCCAAGGGCGAGATTTTTGGCGTCATCGGCTCCTCCGGCGCCGGCAAGTCCACGCTGGTGCGGCTCATCAACCTGCTGGAACGCCCGAGCGGCGGCGAGATCTTTGTCGCCGGCGAGCGGGTGACGGACGCCCGCGGCGAGCGCCTTCGCGCGCTGCGCCGGTCGATCGGCATGATCTTCCAGCATTTCAACCTTTTGAGTGCCCGCACGGTCGCCGGAAACGTCGCCTATCCTCTGGAACTGACCGGGCAATATGGCAAGGTGGAGATCGCCGAACGGGTGGCGGCGCTGCTCGCCCGCGTCGGCCTCACGGAGCATGCGCAGAAATATCCGCGCCAGCTTTCGGGCGGGCAGAAACAGCGCGTCGGCATTGCCCGGGCGCTTGCCTGCGAGCCCTCGGTTCTCCTTTGCGACGAAGCGACGAGCGCGCTCGATCCGCAGACAACGGGCGCGGTGCTCGATCTCCTGCGCCAGATCAACCGCGACCTCGGCGTCACCATCGTGCTCATCACCCATGAGATGGATGTGATCCGCCGCACCTGCGACCGCGTCGCCGTGCTCGATCGCGGCCGCGTGGTGGAGGAGGGACCGGTGGCCGACGTCTTCCTGCATCCGCGCCATCCCGCGACGCTGCGCCTGGTGCGCGAGGCCGAGCCGGACGGCGGTTCGCTCGACGCCGTCGCCGGGGCCGATCTCGGCGGACGCACCGTGCGCCTCACCTTCACGGGGCCGGCAGCGCACAAGCCGATCCTCGGCCGCATCGCCCGGGAAAACCTCGTCGATTACGCGATCCTCGCCGGCCGCATCGGCCATATCCGCGAGACACCCTATGCGCAGTTCATCGTCTCGCTCAGCGGGCGGGACGTGGCGGGCGCAATCGCGGGGCTGGAGGCGAGCGGCGTCGATGTGGAGCTGGGCGGCGCGCCGCTGGCCGCCATCGAGGAAAGGCCGCGCCATGTCGTTTGAAAACATCTATTGGGGCGATATCGGTGCGGCGCTCGGCCAGACGCTCGCCATGGTCGGCGGCGCGCTGCTGCTCACCGTGCTCGTCGGCCTGCCGCTCGGCGTCCTGCTCTTCCTCACCGGGCGACAGCAGCTCTTCCAGGCCCCGGTCGCCTATGGCGGCCTGTCGTTCGTCTTGAACATCATCCGCTCGGTGCCCTTCATCATCCTGCTCATCGTGCTGATGCCCGTCACGGTCATCGTCACGGGCACCTCGCTCGGCGTCCGCGGCGTCATCTTCCCGCTCGTCGTCGGCACCGCGCCCTTCTTCGCACGGCTGGTCGAGACGGCGCTGCGCGAGGTCGACCGCGGCGTCATCGAGGCGAGCCTCGCGATGGGCGCGTCCACCAGCCAGACGATCCTGCGCGCCGTGCTGCCCGAAGCGCTGCCGAGCCTCCTGGCGGCCGTCACGGTCACGGCCATCGTGCTCGTCGATTATACGGCCATGTCCGGCGCGATCGGCGGCGGCGGGCTCGGGGATCTTGCCATCCGCTACGGCTACCACCGGTTCCAGACCGAAATCATGCTGGTCTGCGTGGCGATCCTCATCGTCTTCGTCCAGCTCATCCAGGCGAGCGGCAACCGTCTCGTCGCCCATTTTTCCCGCAAATGACCCGCGCCAGGAGGACCCACATGCGCATCCTGAAATCCCTCACCATCGCCGCCGGCCTCGCGCTTGCCGCCTTCGGTTCCGCCAGGGCGGACGACACGCTCGTCGTCGGCGCCACCGCCATTCCGCACGCGGAGATCCTCGAATTCGTCAAGCCGATCCTCGCCAAGGACGGCCTCGACCTCGATATCCGCGTCTTCACGGACTACATCCAGCCGAACGCCCAGCTCGTCTCCGGCGAGCTCGACGCCAACTACTACCAGTACCGGCCGTTCCTCAACGACTACAACAAGCAGCGCGGCACGGATCTGACGCCGATCGTGCCCGTGCATATCGAGCCCTTCGTCGCCTATTCGACGAAGATCGACGCGGTGGAAAAACTCGCCGACGGCGCGACCGTCGCGATCCCGAACGATCCGGTCAATGGCGGACGCGGCCTGCTGCTTCTGCAAAAACTGGGTCTGATAAAAGTTGCCGGCAAGCCGGAGCTGACCTCGCCGGAAGACCCGTTGCCGACCATCAAGGACGTCGTCGAGAACCCGAAAAACCTCAAGATCGTCGAGCTGGAATCGGCGCTTCTGCCGCGCGCGCTCGGCGAGGTCGACCTCGCCGCACTCAACGGCAACTACGTCTTCGAGGCAAAGCTCGACATCTCCAAGTCGCTGCTGATCGACCGCGGCCAGGATGGCTACAACGTCTGGAGCGAATATCTCGTCACCCGCCCGGAGACCAAGGGCGATGCGCGCGTCGCCAAGCTCGCCAAGGCGCTGAACAGCGAAGAGACGCGGAAATTCATCGAGGAGCGCTACAAGGGACAGGTGGTCGCCGCCTTCTGATTTTTCGCCCTTCGCCGCCGGGCTGTGCCCTATCGCAGCCCGGCAACCCCTTCTTGAAGTGACGGCCGAACCCATGACCCCGACCCAAGCCAACGCACGAAAAACCCTTGCCGAACCCGCGCCCGGCGAAGCCGGCTGGCTACCCGCCCCACCGGCGCGAGCCGCCCATGTCATCCGTGACGACGCGGAGGCGATCGCCGTCGCGGAACGGCTGAAGCCGCTCTTCGCTGCCGAGGCGAGGGAGCGCGACCGCGACCGGCGCCTGCCCTTCTCCGAGGTCGACCTCTTCTCGGAAAGTGGTCTCTGGGGCATCACCATCCCGAAAGAGTACGGCGGGGCGGGTGTCTCGCAGGTCACGCTGGCGAAAGTTTTCGCCACGCTCGCGGCCGGCGATCCTTCCCTCACCCAGATTGCCCAGAACAGTTTCGAGATCATCGACGTCATCCGCCAGACCGGCAGCGACGCACAGAAGCACGAGCTTTTCGGCGCGGTGCTGGCGGGCAAACGGCTCGGCAACGCCTTCTCCGAATTCGGCGGCAAGAATGTCGAGGCTTTCGAGACGAAGCTTGTCCGCACGGGCGAGCACTTCACCGTCTCGGGCAAGAAATTCTATTCCACGGGCGCGCTCTTTGCCCATCTCGTGCCCATCGTTGCGCTCGATGAGGACGGCCATGTCGTCGTCGCCGTCGCCGATCGGGACGCGGCGGGGCTGGAGGTCATCAACGACTGGTCGGCCTTCGGCCAGCGCACCACCGCGAGCGGCACGGTGATCCTGAACGCGGTGGCGATCCCGGAAGCCCGCGTGCTGCCCGCCCATATCGTCTACGAGAACCAGAGCGCCGTCGGTCCGCAAAGCCAGCTCATCCACGCGGCGATCGACGCCGGCATCGCGCGCGGCGCCATCGAGGCGACCATCGACCTCGTGCGAAACCATGCCCGCCCGTGGATCGACAGCGGCTCGGATAAGGCGGCGGACGATCCCTATACGATCGCGGCGATCGGCGATCTCAAGATCCGCCTCCACGCCGCCGAAGCGTTGCTCGAACGGGCCGGCCGCCAGCTCGACGAGACCATTGCGGGCGTCACCGACGAGACGATCGCCAGGGCGAAGATCGCGGTCGCGGAAGCCAAGGTGCTGACGACGGAGGTGGCGCTGGCCGCCGCCAACAAGCTTTTCGAGCTCGCCGGCACGCGCTCGACGCTCGGTACGCACAATCTCGATCGCTTCTGGCGTGACGCGCGCACCCACACGCTGCACGATCCGGTGCGCTGGAAGTTCCACGCGGTCGGTCAGTATTACCTCAACGGCGTGCAGCCGCCGCTGCATTCGTGGATCTGACAGGCCGGAAGAAGGGGAGGGCGCCGTGCCGCCCTCCGCAAGAAGACATGCGAAAACAAATCCTCCTCAACGCCTTCACCATGAACTGCGCCGGCCATATCAATCATGGCCTTTGGACGCATCCGCGCGACCAGTCGCACCGCTATATCAGGCTCAGCTATTGGACGGACCTGGCGATGACGCTGGAGCGCGGCCTGTTCGACGGCGTGTTCCTCGCCGACATCGTCGGGGTCTACGACGTCTACCAGCGGTCCGTCGACCTGACCCTGCGCGAATCCATCCAGCTTCCGGTCAACGATCCCCTGATGCTGATCTCCGCCATGGCGGCGGTGACGAAGGGGCTCGGATTCGGTGTCACGGTCAATGTCAATGCGGAGGCGCCCGCCATCTTCGCCCGGCGCATCTCGACGCTCGACCATTTGACGGACGGCCGCATCGGCTGGAACATCGTCACCGGCTATCTCGACAGTGCGGCGCGGGCGATGGGCGAAAGCGCGCTCGGCGAACACGACCAGCGCTACGACCGGGCCGACGAATTCCTCGATCTCCTCTACCAGCTCTGGGAAGGAAGCTGGGACGACGACGCCGCCATCCGCGATCGCCGTGCCCGCGTCTATTCGGACCCGGCCCGGGTGCGAAAAGTCCGGCACGAAGGAAAATTCCATCGCGCCGAGGCCTATCATCTCAGCGAGCCCTCGCGCCAGCGCACGCCGGTGCTCTACCAGGCCGGCACCTCCGGCCGCGGGCGGAGTTTCGCCGCACGCCACGCCGAATGCGTCTTCATCTCCCCGCCGGATACGGACGTCGCGCGCACCGCGGCGCGCGCCATCCGCAAGGGCGCGGTGGAGGCGGGCCGGCGAGCCGAGGATGTCCGTATCTTCGCCGGCCTCACCGTCGTCGTCGACCGCACGGAGAAGGCGGCAAAGGAGAAGTTCGAGGACTACGCCCGCTACGCCAGCCCCGAGGCGGGCCTTGCGCATTTCTCCGCCGGTACGGGCATCGACTTTTCGCAATATGAACTCGACGAGCCGATCGCCTACGGCAAGGGCAATTTCGTACAGACCTCGGTCGATCTCGCCCGCGCGCGCGGCTGGACGAAGCGGAGCATCCTCTCCGAGATGGCGCTCGGCGGGCGCTATCCGCTGATCGTCGGCAATCCCTACCAGGTGGCCGATGCGCTGGAGGCGTGGATCGCGGAAGGCGAGGTGGACGGCTTCAACCTCGCCCGCACCGTCGCGCCGGAAAGCTATGAGGATTTCGTCGATCTCGTCATCCCGGTTCTGCAGGAGCGCGGCCGCTACAAGACCGCCTACGCGGCCGGCAGCCTGCGCAACCGCCTCTTCGGCGAAGGCGACCGCCTGCCGGACCGACACCCCGCCGGCTGGTTCCGCGCAAGGGCGGCTGCTGCGGAGTGAAGGGGCGGGCCGCGCGGCCGCATGTTGCGTACAGCCGAATCTTTTCCCAAGCCGGCTCCATTTTGGAAAAACCTGCCTGTTTTCGCATATTAGTCCATCTATTTTATAGATTATATGATTATTGATCCAACGGGGACACCATGACCGACGACACGTTTTCCGGCGTCAACCGCCGCAATCTCCTGAAACTCACGGCCGTCGCCGGCGTGGTGGCGGGCACCGGCCTTCTTTCGGCGCGCACCGCAGCGGCTGAGGAGGGGCTTTCCCTGAAGGGCAAGCGCATCGGCATCAGCACCGCCGGCACGGACCATTTCTTCGATCTCCAAGCCTACAACGCCCAGGTCGAGGAAGTGAAGCGCCTCGGCGGCGAGCCGATCGCCGTCGACGCCGGCCGCAACGACGGCAAGCTCGTCTCCCAGCTCCAGACGCTCATCGCCCAGAAGCCGGATGCCATCGTGCAGCTCCTCGGCACGCTCAGCGTCATCGATCCCTGGCTGAAAAAGGCGCGCGAGGCCGATATCCCGGTCTTCACCATCGATGTCGGCTCGGTCAACTCGATCAACAATTCGACCTCGGACAACTGGGGCATCGGCAAGGACCTCGCCCTCCAGCTCGTCTCCGACATCGGCGGCGAGGGCAACATCGTCGTCTTCAACGGTTTCTACGGCGTCACGCCCTGCGCCATCCGCTACGACCAGCTCGTCAATGTGACGAAATATTTCCCGAAGGTGCAGATCGTGCAGCCGGAGCTGCGCGACGTGATCCCCAACACCGTCCAGGACGCCTTCACCCAGATCACCGCGATCCTCGCCAAATATCCGGAAAAGGGCTCGATCAAGGCGATCTGGTCGGCATGGGACATCCCGCAGCTCGGCGCGACGCAGGCGCTGACCGCCGCCGGTCGCACCGAGATCCGGACCTACGGCGTCGACGGCAGCCCGGAAGTGCTCCAGCTCGTCGCCGATCCGAATTCGCCGGCCGCCGCCGACGTCGCCCAGCAGCCGGCCGAACTCGGCCGCGTGGCGATCCGGAACGTCGCCCGCTACCTCGCCGGCGAGACCCTGCCGCGTGAGACCTATGTGCCGGCGCTGCTCGCCAACAAGCAGAATGTCGGCGAGGTCTCGAAGAAGCTCGGCATCGGCTGATCGTCGAAGCGGACCGCGGCGGCGCCGCGGTCCCTTTCCGGAAAACGGGGAATCCAGCCATGGCGGACACGGCAAAGAGCGGCGAGGCGATCATCCGCCTCGAAAACATCGTCAAGCGTTTCGGCGGGGCTGAGGCGCTTTCGGGCGCGTCGCTGACCGTCCGGCGCGGCTCGGTGCATGGCCTCGTCGGCCAGAACGGCGCGGGAAAGTCGACGCTGATCAAGCTCATCGCCGGCCTCCACCGGGCGGACGAGGGCACCGTCGAGATCGACGGCAAGGCCTATGACCGGCTGACGCCGCATCTCGTCGAAGAACTCGGTGTCCATTTCATCCACCAGGACCGCCTGCTGGTGCCGACCTTCACGGTGGGGGAGGCGCTGTTCCTCGGACGGGAACTGCGGTTTCCCGGCACGCCCTTCCTCGATCGTGCGGGCATGCGCCGCAAGTCCGCCGAGATTCTGGAGCGCTATTTCGGCCTCTCCCTGCCCCATTCGGCGCTGATCGCCGAATTGTCCGCGGCGGAAAAGCAGATCGTGCAGATCACCCGCGCGCTCATCGCCAATCCCAAGGTGCTGGTCTTCGACGAGCCGACCGCCGCGCTGGTCCGGCGCGAGGCGGACCTGCTCTTCCAGCTCATCCGACGCCTCAGCGCCGAGGGCGTCACGGTCCTCTATATCTCGCACTATCTCGGCGAGATCGTCGATCTCTGCGACACCGTGACGGTGCTGCGCAACGGCCGCGACGTCGCCACCCTGCCGGTGGCGGAAACCTCGGCGGCGGATATCGGTGCGCTGATGGTCAACCGGGCCATCGGCGAGCTCTATCCGAAACCGGACGTCACCCCCGGCGAGGTGGTCCTCGACGTGGAGAATCTTGCGCTCGCGGGCCGCTTCGAGGCGGTGTCCTTCAGGCTGCGCAAGGGCGAAGTGCTGGGCCTCACCGGCCTCGTCGGCTCGGGGGCCAAGGAGGTGGTGCGCTCGCTCTTCGGCCTCGACCGGCCGACCGGCGGAACCGTCCGCATCAAGGGCGAGACGGTGTTGTCCGCCGATCCCGCCGCCGCCACCCGCCGGCGTCTGGCGCTGGTGCCGGAGGACCGCCGCCGCGACGGCGTCGCGCTCGACCTCACCGTCACCGAAAACACCACGCTCGCCAGCCTCGACCGATTTTCCCGCGGCCTCATCGACCGCAGCGCGGAACGCCGTCAGACGGAAGACCTCGTGAAAAGGCTTGAGATCAAGACCGACGGCGTCGACGCGCTGGTGAAGACGCTTTCCGGCGGCAACCAGCAGAAGGTGGCGATCGCCAAATGGCTGAGCCGGCAGTCGGAAATCTACCTGCTCGACGAGCCGACGGTCGGCGTCGACATCGCCGCCAAGGTGGAGATCTACCGGCTGATCGGGGAACTGGCCGAGCGCGGCGCGGCCGTCCTCGTGCTCTCCTCCGATATCGAGGAACTGCTCGGTGTCACCGACCGCATCCTCGTCTTCTTCCGCGGCCGCGTGACGCGGGAGTTCCCCTCTTCCGAAACGAGCCCGGGCGAGATCCTCGCGGATGTCACGGGTGCCCACGAGACGCTTCGCCATGCTGGTTGACGCCCCCTATATCCCGGCCTCCGTCATCGAAATCGAGGCGCAGAAGGCCTTCGAGACGGGCAAACCCGGCCCCGCCTTCGGCCGCCAGCTCGCCACGATCGCGTTGCGGGGCGGTGCGCTCGCCGTCTTCATCGGCGTTCTCGTGGTCTTCTCCGTCACCGCGCCGTTCTTTCTCACCGTCGGCAATATCGGCAACGTGCTCGGCCAGTCGGCGATTGCCGGCGTGCTGGCGATCGGCCTCACCATCGTCATCATCGCGGGCGGCTCGAATGTGGTGACGGGCGGCATCGACCTGTCGCTCGCCGCGAACATGGGCCTCAGCGCCGCCGTCTATGCCTCGCTCGTGCAGGCGGGCCATGGTGATGGCCTCGCCATCCTCGGCGCGCTTGGAACGGGCCTTGCCATCGGCGCGGTCAATGCCGCCGCCGTCACGCTGGCCGGCATCGTGCCGCTGCTGGCGACGCTCGCCGTGATGAACGTCGTCGCCGGTCTCGAACTGGTGCTGACGCAGAACACCGTCGTGCCGGCCTCCACGGATTTCCTCGCGGCGCTTTCGGCCGGCGGTCCCTTCGGCATTCCGGTGCTCGCCTATATCCTGCTCGGCTTCACGCTCGTCGTCGCCGCCATCGTGCAATATACGCCCCTCGGCCTTCGCCTCTATGCGGTCGGCGCCTTTCCGGATGCGGCGCGCGCGGCGGGCCTGCCGGTCAGGTCGTTCGTCGCCGGCTCCTTCCTGGCGAGCGGCCTTTGCGGCGGCCTCGCCGGCGTCCTCTCGGTCTCCTATCTCTCGGGCAGCACCACCGGGGCCGGCGACATGCTGCTGCCGGTCGTCGTCACGGCCCTGCTCGGCACGGTCTTCTCCCGCCGGCTGGTGCCGACCATCACGGGCACGCTGCTCTCCGCGCTCTTCGTCGGCTTCCTCATCAACGGTTTCCAGCTTCTCAACATTTCCAGCACCTTGGTCAGCGGCGTGCAGGGTCTCCTGATCCTGCTCGTCGTCTCCGCCACGACCCTGCTCGGCCGCAAGGAGAATGCCTGACATGGCCCTTCCGTCCTTCGCCCACGGGCTCGCACGCTATGCGCTGGTCGCCGCGCTGGCCGCCGTCTTTGCGCTCTTCGCGGCGCTGGCGCCCGGCTTCCTCTCCGGTGCCAATCTCCTCAGCGTGCTGGTCAACAATTTCGCCCTGCTCGCCATCGTCGCCATTGCCATGACCTTCGCCGTCTCGGCGGGCGGCATCGACCTTTCGGTCGGCACGGCGGTGGATTTTTCGAGCTTCGCCTTCGTCTCCCTCGTGCTCGCCGGGCAACCGGTGGCGCTCGCGGCGCTCGGCGGGCTTGCCGGCGGGGCGCTCGTCGGCCTCTTCAACGCCGTGCTGATCGCCGGCATCGGCATCTCGCCGTTCCTCGCGACGCTTGGCACGCTCTTCGTCGGCCGCAGCGTGCAGCAATTGCTAACGAATGGCGGCAATCCGGTCTACCTGCCGCCGGCCGGCGTGCCGGAGGCTTTTCGCTTCCTCGGCCATGGCGCGATCGCCGGCATTCCCGTGCCGCTCATCGTCACGGCGCTGGTCGTCGCCGGGGCGTGGGTCGTGCTGGCGCGCACCCGTTTCGGCCGGGTGGCGCTCGCAACCGGCATCCAGGCGAGCGTCGTGCGTTATTCGGGCCTGCGCCTTCCGCGCATCACCGCCGCAACCTACGTGCTGGTCTCGACGATCGCCGCCGTGGTAGGGCTCATCCTCACCTCCACGGTGACGGTCTACATCCCCTCCTCGGGCAATGCCTTCCTGCTCAACGCCATCGGCGCGACCTTCATCGGCACCACCTTCGACCCGCATGGCCGGCCGAACGTACCGGGGACCGTGCTCGGCGTGCTGCTGCTCGGCGTGGTCGCCAACGGGCTCCTGCTGTCGGGCCTCAATTTCTACTGGCAGCAGGTCGGCACCGGCCTTCTCATCTTCTCCGTCCTCGCCATCGGCTTTGCCAACCGCAAGGCCGCCGGCCGGGTGTAATCCCGGACTTTTCGAAAGGATCTTTCATGAGCAGCGTCACCCGGCTCGCCGCCCGACAGGAAACCGCCCACCGCATCGTCAGCGAGGACGAGGCGCTCGCCGTCGCCCGCCGGCTGGCCGACGAATTCGCTATCGGGGCGAGCCGGCGCGACTATGAACGGGCACTGCCGCATGAGGAACTGGACAAGCTTTCCGCCTCCGGCCTGCTCGCCATCACCGTCCCGGCCGAATATGGCGGTATCGATGTCTCCAACGCCGTGCTCGCCGAGGTGACGGCGATCCTGTCGGAGGCCGACAGCTCGATCGGCCAGATTCCCCAGAACCATTTCTACATCCTCGAAGCGCTGCGCCATGACGGCAGCGAAGAGCAGAAGCGGTTCTATTTCGGCCGGGCGCTTGCCGGCGACCGCTTCGGCAACGCCCTCTCCGAGGTCGGCACCAGGACGGTCGGCGACTACAATACGCGCATCACCCCGGACGGTGCGGGCTTCCGCATCAACGGCCGGAAGTTCTATTCGACGGGCGTGCTCTTCGCCCATTGGGTGGCGATCTTCGCGCTGGATGGCCAGGATCGCCTGACCATGTCCTTCGCCCCGCGCGAGACCGAGGGTATCGAGATCGTCGACGACTGGGACGGTTTCGGCCAGCGCACGACGGGCAGCGGCACGACGATCCTGCGCGATGTCTATGTGCCGGCCGACGCCGTGGTCCAGCATCAGAAGGGGTTCGAGCGCCCCGGCACGATCGGCTCCGTCGGCCAGATCATCCATGCCGGCGTCGATCTCGGCATCGCCCGCGCGGCGCTGAAGGAGACGATCGGCTATGTGCGCGACAAGGCGCGGCCCTGGACGGACAGCGGTGTCGACCGCGCGGCCGACGATCCCCTGACCATCGCCCGTATCGGCGAGCTTGCCATCCGTATTGAGGCGGCCGAGGCCGTGCTGGAGCGAGCAGGGCGTAAGGTCGACCAGGCACAGGTCAATCTCAACGAGGAGAATGCCGTTGCCGCCACGCTGGCGGTCGCCGCCGCCAAGGTGCTGACGACGGAGCTCGCCATCGACGCGGCCAATGTGCTCTTCGAGCTCGCCGGCACCTCCGCAACGAAACGCGGCCTCAATCTGGAGCGCCACTGGCGCAACGCCCGCACGCATACGCTGCATGATCCGGTGCGCTGGAAATACCACGTCGTCGGCAACTATCACCTCAACGGCGTCATCCCGCCGAAGAACGGCGCGCTCTGAAATCCAACCCTCGTGGTGGGGGTGGTCCCCTGGCCGCAATCCCTCGGGATTGCGGCCCTTTTTTTGGCCAGGAAAAAGGGCGGCCTGCTTTGCGGGCCGCCCCGTTTCATGCCGGTTCTTTGCCGTCAGCTATAGAGGCTCGGCTCCGGCACGCGGCCGTTCAGTGCGAAATCGCCGACCTCGCGCGCCTTGTAGAACACCGGGTCATGCAGCGTGTGGGTGCGCACGTTGCGCCAGTAGCGGTCGAAGCGGTGATGGGCGGCCGTCGAGCGGGCGCCGGTGAGTTCGAAGACGCGGGCGGTGACGTCGAGCGCCACATGGGTGGCGTTGACCTTGGCCGCATAGGCCTCGATGGCTGCCTCGCCGCGTTCGCGGGCGCTGACGCCGCGGCCGCGCGCAAGCGCCGACTGAACGGCGGTTGCGGCAGTATCGGCAAGCGCGGCGGATGCCTTCAGCGCCGCACGGAACTCGCCGATGCGCTCCAGGATGTACGGATCGTCGCTTGCCTTTTCGAGGCCGGACGTGACCCAGGGGCGCGTCGTGGTCCGGACATAGTCGCTCGCCGCCGCGAGCGCGCCTTCCGCCGTGCCGAGATAGAAATTGACGAAGACGAGCTGGATCAGCGGCGTGTTGAACGTTGCCTGGACGGGCGGGGCGCTGTCCTTTTCGGCGAGCGGCAGGAGGAAATCGGTCTCGTAGACCGGAAAATCGCGGAACTCGACGCTGCCGCTGTCGGAGAGCCGCTGGCCGATATTGTCCCAGTCGTCATTGGCGATGTAGCCCGGCCGGTCGGTCGGCAGCACGAGATTGGCGATCTGGTCGCCGAGGGCCGCATTCGCATTGATGCGGTCGGAAACATGCGCGCCGGTCGAGAAGGTCTTCTTGCCGTTGAGCAGGTAGTGGTCGCCCTGGCGCGTCAGCGTCAGGCCGGGATCGCGCGGATTGACGGCGGCACCCCAGTAGAGCTTCTTCGCAACCGTCTCGGCGCCGAGGTCCCACGCCTTGTCCGGGTCGTCGGCCGCCCAGTAGACATACTGGCTGTTGACATAGTGATAGCCGAGCAACTGGCCGATCGAGCTTTCGCCGCGCGCGAGGATGCGTACCAGCTTCAGCCCGTCCACCCAGTCGAGGCCGCCGCCGCCGATCTCGACCGGGTGCAGCGCCGTCAGCAGGCCCTCGCTCTTCAGCCGGGCGATCTCCGCATGCGGCGGCTTGCCCTCGGCATCGAGCGCTGCGCCGCGGCGGGCGAGATCGGCGGAAATCTCCTCGGCGCGTGCAAAGAGGCGGGCCCGGTCGTCCTGAAGTTCGGGTTCCTTGACAAGGTGCAGGGCAGTCATGGTCGGTCTCCAGCGGTCTGGCCGATACCGGGCAGGGCGCCACGGTCGGATGGGTGGATCGGTGCGCACGGGTGTCCGCCGCTTCCGCGCATCTTCCCAAAGCCTTCGGGCAGCGGCCAGAAAAGCCATTTCCAAAATTAATATATATAAAAGATAGAATTTCTGTATTTAGAATGTGGAGGCACTATTCTCGCCGCACGACCATGCCGTCAGGCATTGCTGCTACCTGGAGAGACCCCATGGCCCGCCACATCCGTTTCAACGCCTTCGACATGAACTGTGTCGGCCACCAGTCGCCGGGCCTGTGGGCGCACCCGAACGATAAATCCTGGAAATACAAGGACCTGGACTATTGGCAGGATCTCGCCCGTACCCTGGAGCGCGGCGTTTTCGACGGCATCTTCATTGCCGATGTCATCGGCTACTACGATGTCTACAAGGGCTCGAACTACCACGCCATCCACCAGGCCGCGCAGATCCCGGTGAACGATCCGCTCCAGCTTGCCGCCCCCATCGCGCTTGCCACCGAACATCTCGGCATCGGTATCACGGCGTCCACCTCCTTCGAGCATCCCTATACCTTTGCCCGGCGCCTTGCGACGGCCGACCACCACTCCAAGGGCCGCGTCGGCTGGAACATCGTCACCTCCTACCTTGAAAGCGGCGCGAAGAATGTCGGGCAGGGCGGCCTGCGCCGGCACGACAACCGCTACGAGGTCGCCGCCGAATATGTCGAGGTGCTCTACAAGCTGCTCGAAGGTTCCTGGGAAGAGGGGGCTGTAGTGCGTGACGGTGAAAAACGCATCTTCACCCATCCGGAGAAGGTCCATGAGATCGGCCACAAGGGCAAGTATTTCGAGGTACCCGGCTACGGCCTGACGGAACCCTCGCCGCAGCGCACCCCCGTGCTCTACCAGGCGGGCGCCTCCGGCCCGGGCAAGGCCTTCGCCGCCGCCCATGCGGAGTGCATCTTCGTCGCAGCGCCGACCAAGTCGGTGCTCAAGGCCTATGTCGCCGATATCCGCCAGCGCATCGCCGCCGCCGGCCGCGATCCGAAGAAGGTCTTCATCTACACGCTCGTCACCATCATCACCGACGAGACGGAAGAAAAGGCACAAAGGAAATTCGAGGACTACAAGGGCTACGTCTCCTACGACGGCTCGCTCACCTTCATGTCGGGCTGGAGCGGTATCGACTTCGGCCAGTATGCGCCGACGGACGTGGTGGAGAAGATCGAGACCAATGCCATCCATTCCTTCGTCGAGCACATTGCCGGCGGCGACAAATCCTGGACCATCGACGAGCTCGCCCAGTTCGGCGGCATCGGCGGCATGGGGCCGGTCTTCGTCGGCTCGCCGGAGCACATCGCCGACATCCTGCAGGAATGGGTGGCGGATACGGATGTCGACGGCTTCAACCTCGCCTATGCGGTGACGCCTGACAGTTTCGAGGATGTCGTCGCCCATATCGTGCCGGAACTGCAGAAGCGCGGCGCCTATCCGACGGCCTACCGCCCCGGAACGCTGCGCGAAAAACTGTTCGGCGAGGGACCATATCTGCCGAAAACCCATCCGGCCGACGGCTACCGGGATATCGAGGCCGTCAAGCGGCGCGAGGCCGCGCATGTTCCGGCGTTGAAGTCGGTCGGGACGTGATGCCGTCCGCAAGCAGACCTTACGATCGCGTCGCCGCCTCGGTCCGCCAGGTCTGGAGCCACTGATCGAACCCGGCCGCCCGGTCCGTGGGGGCTGGCCCCGCGATCTCGTAGGCTCCGACGATCGGGTTGATGGCCGGGCAGAGCTGGATAAGCTGGCCTTCGCGCAATTCCCGCTCGATCAGCGACGGGCTCGCCTGGCCGATGCCGAGGCCGGTCATGCAGGCATCGATGGAGGCTTCGTCGGTATCGAAGGTGATGCTGCCGCTGCGCGGCTGGAACGGGATGTCCGCCGTCTCGCACCAGCGCCGCCATGACCATGCATCCGCAGTGTCGAGCAGGATCGGCAGGTCCAGCAGCGCGTCCGGCGTCACCGTCTTCGCCATGCTGCCGATCAGAAGTGGCGAGCAGACGGCGACCGTCCGGTCGAGCAGGAAGGCGGAGGCACACCGCGCCGCGTCGGAACCTCTCTTGTAACTGATCGTGACATCGGGAACATCGCCGGCGCCGAGCGCGATCGACTGGATGTTGAGATCGACGCTGGGGTTTTCCTGAAGATAGGCGCCGAGCCTTGGAATGAGCCAGCGCCGCGCCAGCGTGATCGGCGCCTGGATCACCAGGCGCACGCGATCCGGCAGAAGGGCGCGCGTGCCGTTCTCCAGCGTGGCGAGGGCCGCGTTCACATGGATCAGATATTGCCGTCCCGCATCGGTGAGCGAAATCGCATTGTGCCCGCGGTGGAAGAGCTGGACGCCGAGCGCATCTTCCAGCGACTTGATCTGCCGGCTGATCGCGCCGGGCGTCAGGTGCAGTTCCCGCGCCGCCAGCGTGAGGCTGCCCGTGCGTGCCGCGATGGAAAAGGCCGGCAGCGTCGCCAGCGGCGGCAGTTTGGCGCGGTTGGATTGAGGATTTCTCATGCCCGCGTGAGAATCTTTCGCTTGCAAATAAGTTGACCATATCTATCCACATTCTCTCCGAACCACAAGAATGATCCGGGAAGCCCGTCTTGAAGACCGATATCCGCAATCGGCGCGATCCATCCGCGCCGGGCTTTCTGCCGGGCCGCGGCATGCATTTGGCGCAACCCCGTATGCGACCTGCCGTGCGCCGCTGTCATCACTGATCACATCGAGGGAGAGAACCATGTTTTCCAGTTTTGCCTTGCCGAGCAGGCGCGTCCTTCTGTCCGGCGTCTTCGCCGCCTGCCTCGTTGCCGGCATGAACCCCGTGCTTGCCGAGGAGGCGACGCAGGCGGTGACCGATGATCGCGGTGTGGAGGTCGAGGTCCCCGCCCATCCGAAGCGCATCGCCTCGATTTCGTTCTTCGCCGATGACGTGGCGCTGGCGCTCGGCATCAAGCCGGTCGCCAGCACCTACATGGTGGCGGGTCGCCCGCCGGAATTCCTGCTCGGCCTCACCGGCGACATGACGCAGATCGGCCAGCGTGCGAAGCCGAACCTCGAATTGCTCTCGGAAGCAAAGCCGGATCTCATCGTCGCCATCCGCCGCTATACCGTCGGCAATGCGCCGCAGCTCGAGAAGATCGCGCCCTATGTCGCCTGGAACATGGAACTGCTCGACGGCAGCGACAGGGAAATCGAGGCGCTGGCAAAAATCCTCGGCAAGCCCGAACGCGGCGTCGAACTGAACAAGGAATTCCGCGCGCATCTTGCCGAGATCGCGGCCAAGGCGCCGAAGGATACGCATCCCCGTTACGCCATCATGTGGGGCGGCGAAGTGCCCTTCGCCTTCCATGACGAGAACACTTCCGCATCGATCGTGAACGCCATCGGCGGCGAGAACATCGCAGGCGCCATGACGCCGGGCGGCGAGTTCGGCATCGATCTCAGCCTCGAAACCATGCTTGAAAAGGATCCGGAGGTCCTCTTCATCTATGATTACGGTCCGGACCGCCCGCACGAGAACAACCCGATCTGGAAGGAACTCACCGCCGTCAAGAACAACCGGGTCTTCTATGTCGGGGACCAACGGGTGGAGACCAATGGCCCGATCGCCCGGGAGATCGTCCTGCGCGAGGCGGCCCATTATCTCTATCCGGATGTCTTCCCCAAGGTTGACGTGAAGGCGGAAGCGGCCAAGATCATCCCGGCCGAACTCCAGAAGTAAGCGACTGACCGCGACGACGATGGACGCACGGAAATCCTCGATAGCCATCGGCTGCATCGTCGTCGCGACCCTTCTCGTCCTTGCGGCCGGTCTGATGCCCGGCGCACGCACGCTCTCCTTCGAGGCCGTCCTGCGGGCGCTCGTCAGCCCCGACGGCAGGATCGAGTCGATCCTCGTCTGGACCCTCCGGCTGCCGCGGAGCCTTGCCGCCGCGACGGCCGGCGCGGGGCTTGCCGTGTCGGGCTATCTCCTCCAGTCGCTGACCCGAAATCCGCTCGCCGATCCCGGCATCACCGGCGTCACCGCCGGGGCGATCGCGCCGATCGTCGTCTGCTTCGTCTTCCTGCCTTCCGTTTCCGGGCTGTACTACCCGCTCGTCGGGCTCGCCGGGGGGCTTGCGGCGGCTTCGGTGACGTTCTGGGTGGCGCGGGGCGGCAACGGCCATCCGCTGCATCTGGCGCTCGGCGGCGTCAGCGTCTCGCTCTTCCTCGGTGCGATCACGATCTACGTGCTGCTCTTCGCCGGGCCGCAATCGACCGCGCTGCTGTTCTGGCTGGCCGGAGGCTTTGCCGGGCGGACCTGGGGACATCTGCTGCAGATGCTGCCGTGGGTGCTGGTCGGGGTGTCGGGCGCCTTCCTCCTGCATCGGGTGATCGCCATGTTCGCGCTCAGCGACCATTCCGCCGCGGCGATGGGGGTTCAGCTCAATCTCTGGAAACCGGTTCTGCTCCTGCTCGGCATCTGCCCCGTGGCGGGCGTTGCTCCTGTCGCCGGCCCCGTGGCGTTCGTCGGCCTTGCCGCACCGCATATCGCCAAGCTCCTGCGACCGCGCGGCACGGCCCTGGAGATCGGCCTCACCGCCGCCATCGGGGCGCTGATCGTGACCGCGGCGGACCTTGTCGCGCGCACCATCGCCATTCCCAAGGAACTGCCGGTCGGCATCGTCACCGCCCTGCTCGGCGGGCCGTTCTTCGTCTATCTCGTCCAGCGCGGACGGCTCGATTTCAAGGGGGAGGGCGCATGAGCCTGAACGCCCCGGCCATCGGCCAGCCAAGCCGCTGGATCCTGCCCGCCGCCTTGGTGCTCGTCCTCCTGTCGTTCGTCGCCGCCGTTTTCCTCGGCATCGTCGACCTCCCCGTCCGGGATGTCCTGTCGGCGCTGACCGGAACCGGCTCGCCGGAAGCGCGCTCGATCATCCTCGACATCAGGTTGCCGCGCATCGTGACGGGTATTCTCGCCGGGATGCAGTTCGCCCTCGCAGGCCTGCTTCTCCAGACCATCACGCGCAACCCGCTCGCCGATCCCTCGCTGATGGGCGTCTCGCAGGGCGCGACGCTGACCGTGACGGTCTTCCTTCTCTTCACGGTCTATCTCGCCAATCCCGATTCCTATTCCGTCAACGAACTGCCGATCGCCTGGCTTCCGCCCGCCGGAATGATCGGCGGTATGCTCGCCGGCGGCATCATCTATCTGCTCGCCTTCCGCCTCGATCTCAGCCCGCTCCGCATCACGCTCTGCGGCATCGCCATCGGCGCGGTTCTGCATGCCGTCGCCATCGGGCTCATCGCGGGATGGGGCTCGGCGCGCATCGAGATCATTCTCGAATGGCTCTCCGGCAGCCTCTATGCAAGGACCTGGGATCATGCGCTCTTCCTGCTGCCGTTCACCATTGCGGGCCTCGCAATGCTGCCGCTGATCTATCGCCCGCTGATCCTGCTGCGGTTCGATCCGGCGGTCGCCCGCTCCTTCGGGTTGTCCTATAAACGGCAGTTCTCGCTTGTCCTGCTCGTCTCCTGCGCGCTGGCGGCCAGCGCCGTCGGCGCGGTCGGGCCGGTCGTCTTCGTCGGCCTCATCGTCCCGCATCTGGCACGCTTCCTCGCAGGACGGCATTTTCCGCTGGTCCTTCCGCTCACCGTCGTGCTCGGCGCCGTCATCGTCACGCTGGGCGACCTGATCGGCCGGCTGGCCGGCGGGCCGGAAGAAGTGCCGATCGGCGTCGTCACCGCCCTCATGGGTGTTCCTGTCCTGCTTGCGCTGCTGCGCAAGGTTCCGTGAGATCGCCCATGCCGCTCACCGCCTCGCACCTGTCGGTCCTCTACGGTCGCCGAAAGGCATTGACCGATTTCTCCCTGTCGATGGAGAAGGGGGAGATCCGCGCGCTCATCGGCCCGAACGGTTCGGGAAAGAGCACGGCGCTGCAGGCCCTGGCCGGGTTGCTCACGCCATCGGACGGCAGGGCGGAGATCGAGGGCGTCGCCGTCGCCTCGATGTCGCGCCGTGCCATTGCGAAAAAACTCGCCTTCCTGCCGCAGCAGCCGACGGCTCCGGACGAGATGACGATCGCGCAGCTCGTGCGCCAGGGCCGTTTTCCCCATGTCGGCCTGTTCCGCTCCTATGACAGGAAGGACGAAGCGGCGATCGAATGGGCGCTCGAAAGCACGGGCCTCACGCGCTTCGCCGACCGGACGCTGCAAGAGCTTTCCGGCGGCGAACGCCAGCGCGCATGGATTTCCGCGGCGCTGGCGCAGGAGGCCGATATCCTGCTCCTGGACGAGCCGACGTCGTTCCTCGACATCGGCTATCAGGTGGAGGTGCTGGACCTGGTGCACCGCCTCAGCCGAGAGCGCGGCGTGACGATCCTCATGGCGATCCACGACATCAACCAGGCGATCGCCGTCAGCGACCGCATCTGCCTTCTGGAGAAAGGTGAGCTACGCTTCGACGGCGCGCCGAGGGCGCTTGCCGAAAGCGGCCTGATCGAAAGGACCTTTCGGGTGAAGGGGCGGTTCGTCGAGGTCGCACCCGACAAGCCGCCCCATTTCGACGTCGAGCTTACGAAGCTGCGCCGGCCGGGTTCTTGACGAGCCGGAAGACGATCTTGGTCTGCGTGTAATAGTCGAGGGCATCGGCAAAGTCGGGCGTCCAGCCGTCTTCGAAGAACGGGACGAAACCGTCATATTCCAGCTTGCGGCCGGAGACTTCGAAACCGGCCTTGGCAAAGGCCCTGGCATAGTCGGTGATCGACCGGTCCTGGACGATGGTGTTCGTGCGCCGGGCGACGAGATCGCGCCACTTCGGCCAGAGCGGGTTGTCGGTATGGCAGCCCGTGACGGCATAGTAGACGCCGCCCGGTTTCAGGGCCTTGAAGATATCGGCGGCATGAGCGTCGATATCCTCGAGGAGATAGATCACCTCATGGCTGACCGCCAGGTCGAACTCCTCCACCCAGCCCTCGAGCGTCCCGCCGACAGCATGCTGGACGGGAATGTTGCCCTTGAAGGCCTCGGCCCTGGCAACCGACTGCTCGGCGATGTCGATGCCGAGTGCCTTGCGGAAGGGCCTGATGGCATAGAGGTGCCGCAACAGGCCGCCCTGGTTGCAGCCGAAGTCCAGCACGCTCTTCTGGCTGAGGTCGCGTTCGGCGATCAGGTCGATCAGGTGCCGCCAGATCGGCGCATGACCATCCGCCATCCGGTCCTCGGCGTCCGGATCGACATACCAGGTGGTGATGGTCTTGTTGTTCGGGCTCACGGCAAACCTCCGATGCAATCCTCGTCGTGATGGCGTTCTAGAGCAACGGGACTCCCGCCGGTAGCCCCATTTCGCATATGCGGCAAGGATGCCCTTGCCATTGCCATCGGCCTGAAATGAAGCGCGCCGGAAGGGCGGTCCCTACCGGCTTGCGACGAAATCCGCCATGCGGCGGATCAGGAAAGCACCGGCCGTTGCACCGGCATCCTGCTGGCCGATGGTCTTCTCCTGGAAGGCGGCCGCCTTGCCGTGTTGGGCAAGCGCCGACCTCCTCGGCCAGGCGGCATGCGTTTGTGCGACGGGCTGTCTTCCGGTTCCGGCGCGAGGCGAAGGTTTATTCCTTCGCCTTGGGCTATTTGGCCGGCGTCGTCGTGGCCATGCTCTCCGCATCCTTGAATGCGCGAAGGAAATGGTCGTTTTCCTCTCGGGCGCCGATGCTCACGCGGATGAAGGTCTCGAAGCCGGGTTGCTTCCACGGCTTGACGATGACCCCGCGCTCGAGCAGCGCCACGGCCAGTTCCGAAGCGTTCCTCCTTGCATCCACGAAGAGGAAGTTGCCTTTCGACGGTGCTGTCCGATAGCCGGCGGCGGCGAGGGCCGTCCTCATGCGCTCCCGCTCCTCAAGGGCGGCGGTGACCGATTGTTGCAGGTGGGCGAGGTCGTCCAGGGCGGCGATCGCCGAGGCCTGGGCGATGGCATTGGTGTTGAACGGGGTGCGGGCGCGGTTGAAGAAATCGCAGAGGCCGCCGTCGCCGACGATGCCGTAGCCGATGCGCAGGCCCGCCAGGCCATAGGCCTTGGAGAAGGTGCGCAGCACCACCCAGGGAATGTCCTTGTCCCTCAGCATGTCGATTGCCGACGGGTAGTCGTCGCCGGCGGCATATTCGGCATATGCCTCGTCGATGACCAGCAGCGTCTCGCCGTCGAGCGCGGCGATGACCGCCGCAAGCTCATCGGGCGTCAGCCAGCAGCCGACCGGGTTCATCGGGTTGGAGAACATCAGCATGCGCGGCTTTCGGGCCGCGGCGGCAAGGAGCGCCACCATGTCGATGGTGAGGTCGTCCGTCACCGGCACGCGCTCGATCCGGCCGCCCATCAGGGCCGTATAGTCTTCATGCAAGGGGAAGGAGGGGTAGAGCGTCGCGACCGTGTCGCCCGGGCGCACGACCGAGCGGCAGATGACGCCGATCAGGTCCTCCGAACCGTTGCCGAGGATGACCTGGCGGCTGTCGACGCCGAAGCCGGCGGCGAGCCGGGTGCACAGGGCGCGGCCTTGCGGATCGGGATAGAGCCGGGCGAGCTCTCCGATATCGGAAAACAGCCGCCGCAGCGCCGGGGAAGGGCCGAGGGGGTTCTCGTTGGAGCCGAGCTTGGCGATGGTGTCCACATGGTACGTCGCCCGCACCTCTTCGAGCGTCAGCCCGGCATTGTAGGGCGGGATAGAGCGGATTTCTCCGCGGATCAGGCTTGAAGGGTCTGCCATTTTGCGGCTCCATGCGATGGGTTTGCCATGCCGCATTCATACGCCGGGAATTTTGATCTGTATATATGTATAGACATTTTCTTGCGGAAGTGCTGTCATTTGCAGGAAGTCAATCGAGGTGCCGCCATGAACCGTCCGATCTTCGATCTCTCCCGCCGCCGGGCGCTCGTCACCGGGGCCAGTCGCGGGATCGGCCAGGCCATCGCGGTGGCGCTTGCCGAGGCCGGCGCCGACGTGGCTGTGACGGCGCGGTCGCTCGATGGCCTGGCCGAGACCCGGGCACTGGTGGAGAAGGCAGGCCGGCGCTGCGTGGCGCTTGCGCGGGATGTGCGCGACGTGGAGGCCTGCGCGGACGTGACGAAGGCGGCGGCCGATGCGCTCGGCGGTCTCGACATCCTCATCAACAATGCCGGCTTCGAAAATGTCCGCCCGTCCTTCGACGTCGACGAGGCACTGTGGGAATCGATCCTTTCGACGAACCTGAAGGGCGCCTTCTTCTGCGCGCAGGCGGCCGGCCGCATGATGACCGGGTCGGGCGGCGGGGCGATCGTCAATCTCTGCTCGCTGACGTCCTATGTCGGCATTCCGACGGCGGTGCCCTATGGCGCGTCGAAGTCGGGCCTTCTCGGCGTGACGCGGGCGCTCGCCACGGAATGGGCGCCGCACAATATCCGCGTCAACGCCATCGCCCCCGGCTATTTCCGCACGGCCATGACGGAGGCGTTCTACGAGAACGAGGACTGGCAGGCGCGGATGCTGGACAAGATCCCGCAGCGTCGCTTCGGTGGCGATGGCGATATCGGCGGCGTGGCCGTTTTCCTGTGCAGCGATGCCGCCGCCTATGTCACCGGCCATTGCATTCCGGTCGATGGCGGCTACCTTGCCTCGATCTGAGCGGTGCACCCCCTTGTATCGGTCGTGCTGCCTTTAGAGGCGTTGCAAAGCGGCGATTTTTTGCGGTTGCACAAAATTTAAGCGGTCTTTTTTGCAGTGCAAAAAATGCGCAAATCTGGTTGACGGAGCTTGTATGCATATGTATAGACAACTACGTGAAATGCTCGGCCGCCCGCCCGTGGCCGCAGTGGCAAGAGGAAGCCTTCCAGCGGCCCCGGGTCGCAGGTAGAGCAGCACAGGGGAATGTCATGGGCGTTGTCGATGCCGTGCAGCCTGCGGTCGAGCCGCGCGACCGGATTGCGGTTTCCGTCAAAGATGTCAGCATGGTCTTCGGCAATGTCCATGCCGTGCGGAGCGCATCCTTCGACCTGCCGAAAGGGCGGTTCCTGACGATCCTCGGGCCATCGGGATCCGGCAAGACGACCCTGCTGCGCATGATCGCCGGTTTCGATCGCCCGACCGGCGGCGAGATTTTCATCAATGGCCAGCCCGTCAGCGCCGTGCCGCCGCATGGCCGGGCCATCGGCATGGTGTTCCAGAAGCTGGCGCTTTTCCCGCATATGACGGCTGCCGAGAATGTCGCCTTTCCGCTGAAGATGCGCCGTCACGATGCCCGCGGCATTCCGGAAAAGGTGGAGCGCTATCTCGATCTCGTCCGTCTCGGCGGTTACGGCAGCCGGCGTATCAACGAGCTTTCCGGCGGCCAGCAGCAGCGCGTGGCGATTGCCCGCGCCCTGGTGTTCGAGCCGGACCTGTTGCTGCTCGACGAGCCGCTCGCCGCGCTCGATCGCAAGCTGCGCGAGGAGATGCAGCTGGAATTCCGCCGCATCCAGAAGGAACTCGGCGTGACGACGATCAACGTCACGCACGATCAGCGCGAGGCGCTGGTCGTTTCCGACGAGATCATCGTCATGAACGGTGGCTCGATCCAGCAGAAGGCGCGCCCGGTGGACGCCTATCGCGCGCCCTCCAATGCCTTCGTCGCCAATTTCATCGGTGTCACCAATTTCGTCGAGGGCAGGGTGGTCGAGCTTGCCGGGTCGCGTGCGACGATCGAGGCCAATGGCCTGCATCTTGCCGGCCTGGCGGCTGACGCAACGCTCGCCGGCGGCAAGCCCTGCGCCGGAGCGGTGCGCGCCGAACAGATCCGCGTCGCGCCGAAGGATGGTCATCTCGACGGCCTTGAAACGGTGGTGGACGGCCTCGTGGTCGACTGCATCTTCGAAGGCGAGCGCGTCGTCTATGAAATCCGGGTTCCGCAGCTCGGCGGCGTGCTGATGCGCGTCTTCGACCACGATCCCGAATCCCACCTGCAGTTCGGCCCGGGCGATGCGGTTCGCCTCGGCTGGAATGCAAGGGACATGCATGTCTTTGCAAAATAACCAACGAAGGCTAAGCCAGAGGAGAACGCGTAATGTCACATGATAAATTGTCATCCATGCAGATCCGTCGCCGCACGCTGCTGGCATCGATGGCCGCGGCGGGTGCGTCCGCAGGTCTTTCGACGCTGGGTGTCAGCCGCGCTTTTGCCCAGGAGCCCGAAAAACCGGCCGAAATCATCGTCCGCGCCTGGGGTGGCAGTTGGGTCGACGCGCTGAAGGCCGGCGTTTCCGACAGCTTCACCAAGGCCACCGGCATTGCGGTTCGCCATGACCTGACCGAAGACAACGAGATCCAGCCGAAGGTGTGGGCCGCCGTCGCCCAGAAGCGCGTGCCGCCGATCCATGTGAACTGGGACACGACCACCAACGCCACCAAGTCGGCGCTGCGCGGCGTGACGGAGGACCTGTCGGACCTGCCGAACCTCAAGGACACCACCGAGCTTGCCAAGCCCGTCGGGCTCGACGGCTATCCGATCGTCAACACCTATGGCTATGTCTACGTGCTGGCCTATCGCCCCTCGGCCTTCCCGAACGGTGCGCCGAAGTCCTGGAAGGACCTGCTCGATCCCAAGCTCAAGGGCCGCATCGCGCTCTATAACGACGGCATCGGCTTCCACTTCCCGGCCCAGGTTGCCGGCGGCGGCAAGCTGGAGGATATCCCCGGCAACATGCAGCCGGCCTGGGACTTCATCGCGAAGATCAAGGATCAGCAGCCGCTGCTCGGCGAGGACCCGGACTTCACCACCTGGTTCCAGAAGGGCGAGATCGACGCCGCCTGCACCATTTCGACCAATGCGCGCGAAGCTAAGAAAAACGGTATCGAGCTGGCCTGGGTGGTGCCGGAAGAGGGCGCGAAGTTCGATACGGACGGCCTGTGGATCCCGAAGGGCCTGCCGGAAAACGAACTCTACTGGGCCAAGCAGTACATCAACCATGCGCTGACCAGGGAAGCCCAGCAGGTCTGGCTCGACGGTCTCGGCCTGCCCGGTGTCGTGCCCGGCCTCACCCCGCCGGCCGACCTCGTTGACGATCCGTCCTATCCGGTGACGGAAGAGGCCTTCGAGCACCTCATCCGCATCTCGTCCAAGGTGCAGGTCGAAAACGAGAGCCAGTGGTTCGCCAAGTTCAAGGAAATCATGCAGGGCTGAGGCCCTGCCTGCCCGCCGCGGCATTTTGGCGGCGGGCCGTCTCCTTTCGTTAAGAGGATCGGTTCATGCGCACTCCCCGTGCCGCATATCCCGTGACATGGCGTGTCATGGATATGCTCGAACGCCTTGCGGCCGCCGTCTGGCCATCGAGTTTCCAGCGGGGCCTGCCCTACCTCATGCTGCTGCCGGCCATCGTGCTGGTGGGGCTTTTGGTGCTCGGCCTCGTGCAGATCGGCGATACGAGCCTGAGGGTGCTCGACACCAGCACGTTCCTGATGTCGGAGGACTACACGCTCGCCAATTACCAGCGTGTGCTGACGGAGAATTTCTTCGCGACGGTCGCCGGCCGCAGCCTGATGGGCTCGCTGATCGTCACCGCGATCACGCTGCTCTTCGCCTTCCCCTATGCCTATCTGATGGTGCGAACGCCCTCTTCGGCGCTGCGCAAGTTCCTGCTGGTCGCCCTGTTCCTGCCGTTCTTCATCGGCCAGGTCGTGCGTGCCTATGGCTGGCTCATCATCCTCGGCAACCAGGGCATGGTCAACGAGGCGCTGGGGCTTGTCGGCGTGCCGCCCATGCGGCTGCTCTACAACTATCCGGCCGTGCTGTTCGGCCTCGTGCAATACATGCTGCCCTTCGCGGTGCTGATGCTGGCCCCGGCGCTGACGGCGATCCCGAACGAACTGGAGGCCGCGGCCGCCTCGCTCGGTGCCGGCTGGGTGCGCACCTTCCGCCATGTCGTGCTGCCTTTGTCCCGCCCGGGGCTGGTCGGCGCCGGCCTCGTGGTCGTCACGCTGTCGCTGACGGATTTCGCCATCCCGGCCATCCTCGGCGGCGGCACCCAGGATTTCATCGCCAACGCGATCTACGACCAGTTCTTCCGCACCTCCGACCAGGGCCTCGGCGCGACGCTGTCGCTGATGCTCGTCGCCGTCGGCTCCATCCTCGTCGGCGTGGTCTTCATGCTCTTCGGCGCGGGCACGCTTGCCATGGGGGAGACGCGCAAATGACCGGCAGCCGCAGCAAATCCGTCGTCCTGTGGACCTTCGTCATCGCCGCGCTCCTCATGCTGTCCGCGCCCACCGTCGTGGTGCTCGGCGCATCCTTCACCGCCGGCAACATCATCACCTTCCCGCCGGACGGGCTGTCGCTGAAATGGTACGGCGCGATCGCGCAGGCGAGCGATCTTAGGCAGGCTTTCGTGCGCTCGCTGATCGTCGCCACGATCTGCACGGTCGTCGCCATTCCCGTCGGCACGCTCGCCGGCATCGCGCTGGCCAAGTACCGCGTGCGCTTCGCCCGCTCCATCCAGATCTACCTGCTGCTGCCCTTCACCATTCCCCTGATCGGCTCCGGCATCGGCCTGATGCTGGTGTTCGGCAATGCGGGCGTGCTCGGCAAGCTCTGGCCCGTCGGCATCGCCTGCTGCGTCATCAACCTGCCCTTCATGATCTGGGCCGTGACCGCAAGCGCCAGCAACCTGTCGCCCGATCTGGAATTGGCTGCGGCCAATTGCGGCGCGCCGCCCCTGCAGCGCTTCCTCTACATCACGCTTCCGGCGGTGCTGCCCGGCGTCATCACCGGCTCGCTCCTGATGTTCATCCTCGCGCTCAACGAGTTCCTGGTCAGCCTTCTGCTCGTCGACGCCCGGAGTGTCACGCTGCCGGTGCAGATCTACAATTCCATCCGGTCGATCATCACGCCGGACCTTGCCGCCATCTCGGTGGTCTTCATCGCCTGCGCCGCCTTCGTGATCGCTCTGCTCGATCGTCTGGTCGGCCTCGACATCTTCCTCAAATCGAAATGACCCTTGAAGGGCCAGACATCAAGGACAAGACGATGACATCAGTGTCTTTCTACGAGTATTCCAAGCTCAACGCCGAGGAGAAGGCGGCCCTCCTGCGCCGGTCGGAGACCGATATTTCGGGTTTCATCGAGAAGGTCGCGCCGATCCTGGAAGCCGTGCGCACCGAGGGCGACAAAGCGCTGGCGCGTTTCGGCCGCGAACTCGACAAGGCCGCCGTGACCGAGGCCAACCTCAAGGTCACCGAGGCGGAATTCGACGCGGCCTTCAAGCTGGTCGATGCGAGCGTCGTCGAATCGATCCAGTTCGGCATCGACAATATCCGCACCTTCCATGAGGAGCAGAAGCCGGAAGCCATGTGGCTGAAGGAGATCCGGCCCGGCGCCTTTGCCGGCGACCGCTTCACGCCCATCCAGTCCGTGGCGCTCTACGTGCCGCGCGGCAAGGGCTCGTTCCCATCGGTGACGATGATGACCTCGGTTCCCGCGGTCGTTGCGGGCGTGCCGAACCTTGCCATCGTCACGCCGCCGGCGCCGGATGGTTCCGTCGATGCCGCGACGCTGGTCGCCGCGCGCCTCGCCGGCGTGGAGACCGTCTACAAGGTCGGCGGCGCCCAGGCGGTGGCGGCGGTCGCCTATGGCACCGAGACCGTCAAGCCGGCGCTGAAGATCGTCGGGCCGGGCAGCCCGTGGGTGGTCGCCGCCAAGCGTTCGCTGTCCGGCGTCATCGACACCGGCCTTCCGGCCGGCCCCTCCGAGGTGATGATCCTTGCCGACGAAACGGTGCATGGAGGCCTCGCCGCGCTCGACCTCCTGATCGAGGCCGAACATGGCCCGGATTCGTCGGCCTATCTGGTCACCCACAGCCGCCGCGTCGCGGAAGAAGCGCTTGCCGCCCTGCCGGACCACTGGTCGCGCATGTCGGAGCAGCGCGTCGCCTTCTCCAAGGCCGTGCTGACCGGCAGGACGGGCGGCATCGTGCTGACGAGTTCGATCGACGAAAGCTATGCCTTCGTCAACGCCTATGCGCCGGAGCATCTCGAACTTCTCTCGGAAGACCCCTTCATCCATCTCGGCCATATCACCGAGGCCTCGGAGATCCTGATGGGCACGCATACCCCGGTCAGCATCGCCAATTTCTCGCTCGGGCCGAACGCGGTCCTGCCGACAAGCCGCTGGGCCTGCACCTTCGGCCCGCTCTCCGTCACCGATTTCGTCAAGCGCAGCTCGATCGGCTACGTCACCGCGCCGGCCTATCCCGAATTCGCCCGGCATTCGCACAATCTGGCGGTCTACGAGGGCTTCTCCTCCCATGCGCTGGCTGTGTCGCCGCTGCGCGACGCCTACCTGAAGAAGGGCGGCTGAGAAGGATGAAGGCAGTGCGGCTTCACGATGCGAAAGACCTGCGGGTGGAGGAGGTGGCTTGGCCGGCCCCGCCGCCGCCGGGCTTCGTAAACCTCGCGGTCCGGGCCGCCGGCATCTGCGGCTCCGACCTCCACAACTACCACACCGGCCAGTGGATCAGCCGCCGTCCCTCGACGGCGGGGCACGAATTCTGCGGCTGCGTGACGGCGGTTGGGGAGGGCGTCGACCATGTCGCACCCGGAGATGTCGTCTCGGCGGATTCCCGCATGTGGTGCGGCGAATGCCCGGCCTGCCGCAGCGGCCGCGCCAATGTCTGCGAGGCTCTCGGCTTCGTCGGCGAGGTCTGCGACGGCGGTTTTGCCGAGGCGGTGCAACTGCCCGCGCGGCTGGTGCTGCGCCACGATCCGACGCTTTCGCCGCATGTCGCCGCGATGGCCGAACCGCTGGCGGTGGCACTGCATGCCGTGCGCCGGCTGGCCGCCCCGGCGGGCGAGCCGGTGCTCGTCGTCGGCTGCGGCACGATCGGCGGGCTGAGCACGCTGCTTCTCTCGCACCTCCATGACGGCCCCCTTCTGCTCATTGACCTCAACCCTGAAAAGGCGGCGCTGGTGAAGGCGGTGACGGGCGGAACGGTCGTCGCCCTGGAGAGGAAAGCCATCGACGCGGTGCTTTCTGACGCGCGCCTGCGCTATGCGCTCGATGCGACCGGCAGCATCCGGGCCATTGCGGGGACGCTGGACCTCCTCTCGGGCGGTGGCGCGCTTGCCCTCGTCGGCATCGGCCACGGCAAGCTCGACCTCGACCCCAATATCCTCGTCGAGCGGGAAATCGCGCTGGTCGGCTGCCATGCCTTTGCGGACGAACTGGCCGATGCGGTCGGCCTGCTTCCCGAACTCGCCCCCGCGCTTGAGCAACTGATCGAGGTCCTGCCGGGACTCGACGCGGTGCCGGCTGCCTATGAGCGGCTTTCGCGGGGTGAAAGCCGGGCACTGAAGACGATCGTCGCGGTGGCGGACTAGCCGCTGCGTCATTCCGGATGCCGGCCCTGCCTGCCGGTGGAGACAGTGAACCATGAACACGCTTTCGGATTCCGCATCGCCGCTCTACGAGAAGGTCAAGGATTTCGTCCTCGGCAATATCGGCAGCGGCAAATGGAGCCGCAACAGCCGGCTTCCCTCGGAGAACGAACTCGTCTCCGCGCTCGGCGTCTCGCGCATGACCGTACACCGGGCGTTGCGGGAGCTGACCTCGGAGGGGCACCTGCGCCGCATCCAGGGCGTCGGCACCTTCGTCGCGCCGCCGAAGCCGCAATCGACGCTGATCGAGATCAGCAACATCATCACCGAGATCAAGGCGCGTGGCAGCCGTCACCGGGCCGAGGTGGTCGTGCTCGAACGCATCAGGCGACCGGAGCCGGAGCTTCTGCTCGCCTTCGAGTTCGAAGCCGTCAGGCCCGTCGATCACTCGGTGGTGATCCACTTCGAGAACGACCTGCCCGTCCAGCTCGAGGAACGCTTTGTCAATCCGGACCTCGTCTCCGGCTATGTCGAGCAGGATTTCAGCATTACTGCGACCTACGACTACCTGCAGACCGCAACGCCGCTGACCGAGGTCGAACACCTCATCAGCGCCCTGCCGGCCGGCGAGGGCAATGCGCGCCTCCTGCAGATTCGCCTCGGCGACTGCTGCCTCGTCCTGCACCGCAAGACCTGGACGGGGCCGGTCGTCGCTACGGTCAACACCCTGACCTATGTCGGCAGCCGTTATTCGCTTGGTAGCCGATACCTGCACGGCAGCAAATAATCCCCTTTCATCCGGAAAGAATGCCATGAACCAGCCCACCAGCCGCACGGCGGAAATCAGGAAACTCGCCAAGACAGGAAGCGGGGAGGCGGAGCGGATGCTGGCCGATCTTCTGCGCGACCTCTTCACGATCGAGGTGCGGAACGTGGCGATCAACCACGACCAGTACAGCCTCAATTCGCTGAACGGTTTCTTCGAGACTGACGACGGCGCCTTCTTCTTCAAGTTCCACCAGGAAGAAGGCGAGGAGGCAATGAGCGGCGAATATTACCGCGCCGACATCCTGGCGAAGGCCGGCCTGCCGGTGGACCAGCCGCTGCTGATGTCGGTGTTGCCGGGCGAGCAGATCCTCGTCTATCGCCGCCGTACCGACCCACGCTTCTCCGACGTGCTGCGGGCCTTGGACATGACGGACGATGCCGGAGCGCGAGCCAGGGCCGTCGAAGCCGAGCGCGCGCTGAGCGAGGCCGTGCTGAAGGTCTATCTCGACACGCTGCATCCGGTGAGCGCCGCCGAGGTCGCGGCCGAGCCGATCCACCGCTTGTTCTACGAACGCCTGATCGATCCGCCGGCTGGCGCCTATCCGGGCGGGCGGCTTTCGCGCTTCTATGTCGGCGAGGACTTCGCCTTTCCCGGCCTCACGCTCGGCTGGGACCGGCTTTCGCGCTGCCGCTTCGTCGTCAACGGCGTCGAATACGCGGATGGTATCGGCGCGCTTTTCGATGCCGCGCACGAACGGCTTGCCCCGGCGCGCCTTGCGGATGCCGGCGGCGTCGTCGCCCATGGCGATGCCCACAACGCCAATGTCTGGTACGAGGAGCGCGAGGGTTCCGCACGCCTTGCCTTCTTCGACCCGGCCTTTGCCGGCGAGAACATCCCGACGCTTCTCGCCGAAGTGAAGACGACCTTCCACAACATCCTCGCCCATCCCTTCTGGCTGTACGATCCTGCCATGGCGGCCGAGCGGTACAAGGCCAGCGCGCGTCTCGAGGGGGACCGGCTGCACGTCACCATGGATTTCGAACCGAGCCCGGTCCGGCGAGCGCTGCTGGAGGTGAAGGCCGAGGCCCTGTGGCGTCCGCTGCTGGCGACCCTGAAGGCGCGCGGCATGCTGCCCGCCGACTGGCGGCGGGTCGTCAGGCTCGGCCTCTTCCTCTGCCCGACGCTTGTCATGAACCTGCGTGCCGGAGCGACGAGCCACAATCCCGTCTCCTCGCTCATCGGCCTGTCCATCGCGGTGATGGCCGGCAGCGAGCCGGTGGCGGGGGAGGATGCGGTCACCCGCTTTCTCGACGCGATCGACCCCGGCAGGGGCTGACATGGCCCCGGTCAATATCCACGATTTTCGCGACCTCGCCCGCCGGCGCCTGCCGAAGATCTTCTTCGATTATATCGACGGCGGATCGTTCGAGGAGGAGACCATGCGGGCGAACCGGTCGGATTTCGCCCGGTTCGGCCTGCGCCAGACCGTGTTGTCGGAAGTCCGTCAGCAGGATCTTTCGACCGTCTATCTCGGACGTCGCCATCCCCTGCCGTTCATGCTGGGGCCGGTCGGGTTCCTCGGGCTCTATTCCGGCCGCGGCGAGGAGAAGGCGGCGCGTGCCGCCCATGCCGCCGGCATCCTCTTCTGCCTGTCGACCTTCTCGATCGCCTCGCTGGCCGATCTTTGCGCGGTGACGGGCGGGCCGCTGCATTTCCAGCTCTATGTGCTGGAGGATCGCTCGCTCTCGGAGGCGTTCCTTGCGGCGGCCGAACAGGCCGGTGTCGATACCCTGTTCGTCACGGTCGATACGGCCATTACCGGCATTCGCGAACGGGATGTACGCAACGGTTTCCGCTCCTTGACGCGGGTGACGCCGGGGCTTCTGGCGCGGCTCGCGCTGAAGCCGCGCTGGCTCGCCGACGTCGCGATGCGCGGCATGCCTTCGGTGCGGGCGATCGAGCACCGGCCGGATTTCGGCCGCGGCGCCCTGGAACAGGCGGCCAACCTGTCACGCCGCATTGACAAGACGCTGTCCTGGAAGGACATCGCCTGGCTGCGTGAGCGCTGGGCCGGAAAACTTATCGTCAAGGGCGTTCTTGCGCCGGAGGATGCCGTGGCTGCTCGGAACCTTGGCTGCGACGGCGTCGTGATCTCCAATCACGGCGGCCGCCAGCTCGACGGCGCGTCGAGCACCATCGGCGCGCTTCCGGCGATCCGGGCCGCCGTCGGCCCGGATTTCTGCCTCATGCTGGACGGCGGCATCCGCCGCGGCACGGATATCCTCAAGGCGGTCGGCCTCGGCGCCGATGGCGTGATGCTCGGCCGGGCCTATGCCTACGGCCTTGCGGCGGCAGGCGAGGCCGGCGTCGCCGAGGTGATCGCGATCCTGACACGGGAAGTCTCGATCAGCCTCGCCCTGATGGGCATCGCCTCGATCGACGAACTCAAGGCTGCGGGCAGCGCTGCCGTGCAGCACAAGGGCGGCGGGGCCTGATCTGCGTTCCTTGGAGGCAAGCTTGTGAGGCGCAGGCCGGGACCGTCCTCATGCCGGAATGCGTTCCGCCATCGCCGCGTCACTTTGCGGAGAAGAGGCCCCTGAGCGCGGCAAGGTCGGTGCGCAGGCGCCGGTCGATGTCCTCGTCGTCACTGTTGTCATCGGCGATGAACTGGAAGAACCGGATGTTCTGCAGCGAGAACAGGCAGTCGGCCAGCGCCTCGCTGTCGACGCTCTCCAGTATCAGGCCGCGCTTCTGGAACGTGACGATCATCGCGCGCATCAGCTCGATGAGAACGCGGTCGAGTTCGAGATAGGTCCGCCCGAAATCGCTGCTGCCCTCCTGGATGCTGGCCGAGAGCACCTCGCGCCAGGTCGACTTCTCCAGATAGCGCATGGCGTGGCGGCGCAGGATCTGGCCGAAGGTGGCGACGGCGTCGATGATATCCGTCGGTTCACGCGCAATCATCGCTTTCAGCTGGCGGATCAGCAACTGGTCGCTTTCGCTGACGAGAGCGAGGAGAAGCCCGGCCTTCGTGTCGAAGTAGTTGTAGACGGTGACGGCGGAGACGTCGGCATCCCTGGCGATCATTTCGATCGTGGTCGGGGCGTAGCCATCCGTCTGGAAGCGCGCCTTTGCGACTTCCAGGATGCGCTCGCGGCGGCTTGCCTTCTGCCGTTCTCTCAGTCCCATCAAGGCCATATCACCCGCCTGCCTTTCCCCTTGGCTTTTGCCTGCGATTTCCTTGATGCGCAACCAAAATTGATATTGCCAAGAATTTCAGTGGCACAAAGTTTCAATGTTCTGTGTTGCGCCCGCCCGGTCGGCTCAGCCGGTCTCCGTCGCCCCACCCGGCAGTCCCGCGCCAAAGCTGCGAAGCGCCCAGCGCCTGCCGTCGCTGGTCAGCGACAGCATTGCGAGCGGCTCGACGTCGATACGCCAGAGCGAGGTCAGGGGCGCGCCGACCACATGCAGGAAGAGCAGTTTCAGGACGATGGCATGCGTGACGGCCAGCGTGTGCCCGCCTTTTGCGTGACGCTGTTCGAGCCAGGCCGCCGCCCGGGCCTGCACCGCTTCGAAAGTTTCGCCGCCGTGCGGGGCGCAGGACGGATCCGACATCCAGCGCTGCAGGTCCTCCGGCGACTGTTCCGCCACATCCGCGACCGTCCGGCCGTTCCATCGTCCGTAGTCGGCATCCCGCAGCGCCGGGCATGATGCCGCGTCGGGGGCGAAGGCGGCGGCGGTTTCTGCCGCGGAACGCTCGGGCGCATGGAGCACCGGGTCGAACCGGCCGAGGCCTCGTGCCCGTTCGCGCAATCGCACCCGTTCCCTGGGCAGCAGGGGGACGTCGGAGGAAAATCGCGTCTGCTGATTGGCCGCGGTCGCGCCGCGGCACAGGATTGTCAGGCGTGTGGCCCTGCCTGCGGCCGGTTTGGGCTCTTTTGCTTGCGTGCTCACCTTCTGTCCATGCTCCGCGCCGTCAAAGGAAAAGGGTCGGCCGCGCCGGGCGCCGCCGACAGGTAGCCCTATCTTCCCGGGAAGCCAGGAAAATTCCCGGGCGGTCCCGTCCCAAGAATGGTTTTGCGGCATGCCCGGGCGTCGGCATCATGCCGTCGGTGGATGCAGCCGCGTATCGAGGGCAAAATTTTCCTGGAATTTCAGGGTGTAGGCGCCCGGCGCGGCGCCTGCGAGAAAGATCAGGTTCCAACTGTGCGGCGAGACCGCGCTGGGAATGGCAACGAAACGGTGCTGTCGCAAGAGCTCGTCGCCGAAGGCCTGCTGGCCCGCGCCGGGAATGCCCGGGCGCAGCCAGTTGGGATTGGGCACCGTTTGCGGATCGACGATGTGGATATCTGCGGTATCGGCGATGACGGCGGCCGTCATGCGATGCGCCACCGTGTCGAGCGCCCGAAACCCCTTGTGGACCGCGACTTCGAGAATGGCCGTCGCGGGATCGAGCGAGCAGTAGACCGCGCGCGTGCCCCTGCTGTTCCAGCGGCCGCCGACGCGATAGGCCCCTTCGCCGCTATCCCATGTCGCGGCATGGATGGCCTGGTCGAGCCGCCAGGCGACCAGCTCGCTGCCGCCGAGCGCAATCGGCAGAAAGGTCATGCGTAGACGCCGTATTCCAGACGGTCGAGGTGATCCTCGACCAGTTCCACGCCGGCAGGCGTGCCGAGAAGGTCGATGGGGCGGCGCTGGTCGAGCCCGACGGCCGGCCGCTCCAGCCATTGCTCGGCCTCCGCCTGCGATCCGAAGATGTCCGTCGCCTTTGCCAGGATCTCGGCGAATTTCCATGTCCGGCCGCTCTGTTCCAGGCTGAGCGGCTTGGAGGGCGTCTCCTTCCGCCGCTGCCAGGTGCGCAGGCTCATGCCCACGGCCTTTTCGAGCGACTCGTTCTTGCCGATGAAGACGAGATTGCCGACAAGGTGATCCAGCGCCGAGGCGGGCAGGCCGTGCAGCAGCAGTTCATGGGCGTCGAGCGCATTGGTCAGGCGGCGCGACAGGATGCGCGCGCCGCCGAGCAGGGCTTCGATTTTCTGCAGTTCCCCGCCGGCTGCTGCCTGGGATGCCTTTGCTGCGACGGCCATGGTTCTTCTCCGCGTCATCTGTCGCTTGATATATGCCACCTGTCGCATGCGATTTCAAGCTCCGGAGTCATGTCGGAAGATTTCGCCAACCAGGATGACGGCCTGGTTCATGGGTCGATTTCCTTCAGCAGGGTTCCCGGATTGGTGAAGCGCTTGCTGACGAGGCCGGCCTTGCCGGTGGATTTCCTGCTGCAGGCAATTCCGCTCATCCGGCCGGGCGGTTAAGGTGCCGCTGCCATTGCCAGGGGACTGCACATGCGGAGAGCGGCCGAATGACCACAATCACCGTGGACGATGTACTCGACCGGGCCGGTGCCGGAGCCTATCAGCGGCGGCTTCTGGCGATCTTCGGGCTGGTCTGGACTGCCGACGCGATGCAGGTGCTCGCTGTCGGCTTCACGGCCGCCTCGATTGCCGCCACGTTCGATCTCACCGTCCCGCAAGCCCTGCAGACCGGCACGCTCTTCTTCCTGGGCATGCTCCTCGGCGCCGCCGGTTTCGGCAGGCTGGCGGATCGCATCGGCCGGCGACGGGTCCTGATCGTCACGGTTGCCTGCGACGCCCTCTTCGGCACGCTTTCCGTCTTCGCGCCCGATTTCACCATCCTGCTCGTGCTGCGCTTCCTCACCGGGGTGGCTGTGGGCGGCACGCTGCCGGTCGATTATGCGATGATGGCGGAGTTCCTGCCGGCGCGAAACCGTGGCCGCTGGCTGGTCATGCTCGAGGGGTTCTGGGCCGTCGGCACGCTCATCGTCGCGCTCGTCGCCTGGGCGGTCAGCCTTGCGGGCATGGCCGACGGCTGGCGCTACATCTTCGCGGCAACGGCAATTCCGGCGCTGATGGGCATCGGCCTGCGCTTCCTGGTGCCGGAATCCCCCCTTTACCTCTTGCGCCTCGGGAGGATGCAGGAGGCGAAGGCCGTTCTCGACAGGATCCTCGTTGCCAATGGCAAGGCGCCGCTGGCGGCGGATGCGCCCCTGGTCTCGCCGCCCAGCGTCGGGCAGCCCGGCATTTTCGGCGCGGATTTGCGCCAGCGCAGCCTGATGATCCTGACGATCTGGTTCCTGGTCTCCGTCTCCTATTACGGCGTCTTCACCTGGCTGCCGCCGAAGCTTGCGGGCGAGGGCTTCGGCTTTGTCCGGGGCTACGGCTTCCTCGTCTTCCTCGCGCTGGCCCAGATACCCGGTTATGCGCTGGCCGCCTACGGGGTCGAGACATGGGGGCGCCGGCCGACGCTGACGGGCTTCTGCCTGCTCTCGGCGCTGGGATGCCTGCTGTTCGTCGTCGCCGGCACGGGCACGCTGATCGGCGCCTCCCTGCTGATCATGAGCTTCGCCCTGCTCGGCACCTGGGGTGCGCTCTATGCCTTCACCCCGGAACTCTACCCGACGGCCTCGCGGGCGACGGGCATGGGCACGGCGGGCGCCGTGGCCCGGCTCGGCGGCCTGCTGGCGCCGTCCCTCACGGGGCTTGTCGTGGAGCAGAGCTTCGGCCTTGCCATCGGCATCTTCGCCGGCCTTCTGGTCGCCGCCGCCGTCGCGGCCTTCCTGATCGATGCGGAGACGCGGCAGGCATCGCTGGCCTGAGAAGGCCGGCTTCCACCGGCGTCGCGGCGCGGCGGGCGGCGGCGTCCGGCCCCCTGCGCGGTTTCGCGCCGCTGCAAACCCTTGTCTTTCCGGCGTGCATCATGTCATTAGGGCGTCTTCCTGCGGAGACGGGTACATGATCAAGAACACAATGGCCGGACGACCATGGAAGAGCCTGGTGCTTGTTGCATCCCTTTTCATGGGGGGCGCCGCACATGCAACGCCCGTGCTCGTCGTGGATGCCGACAGTCATCAGGTGCTGCATGAGGAGGACGCCGGGGTGCCGTGGTATCCCGCCTCGACGACCAAGCTCATGTCGGCGCTCGTCGTGTTCGAAGCCATCCGGGCCGGCGAGGTGAATCTCACGACGCCGGTCGTCATGTCCCGCAACGCGACGAAACAGGCCTTTCTGGAATCCGGCCTGGTTCTCGGGCGGACGATGACGCTTGAAGATGCGCTCTTCGCCATGATCACCGCATCGGCGAACGATGTCGCCGTGGCCCTTGCGGAAACCGTTGCCTCCGACGAGGCCTCCTTCGTCCGGCGCATGAACGAGACGGCGGCCCGCATCGGGCTTACCGGCACGCATTTTTCCAATCCGAACGGCCTGTTCGACCGAAAGAACTATACGACCGCCCGCGATCTTGCGCTGCTGGGCATGGAAGTGGACCGGCTGTTCCCGGAATATCGCCGCTTCTTCCTCGCCTCGGCCGTCACGATCGACGGCAAGGAGATCAAGTCCAACAACCTGCTGCTGACCCGTTTCAACGGCACGGTCGGAATGAAGACCGGCTTCCTTTGCGCCTCCGGACGGAATCTCGTCGGGCTGGCCACGCGCAACGGACGGCGCATAATGGTGGTCATTCTCGGCGCGACGACCGAACGGGAGCGCAACGAGCGATCGGCGCAATACCTGACGCAGGCTTTCGACGGCCGCCTGTCTTCCGATGCCGGGCTCCTGGAAAACCTGCAGAACCGGACCGATGTCGCGCCGGAGGATATGCGCATCCGCCTCTGCACCGACAAGAGCGCGGCCTATGAGGCGAGCCGCGACGCGCTTTACCCGATGGGCCTGCCGGGTCACGAGACCTATCTGCAGGACCAGATACCGGGACAGGTCCACGCGATCAGCACCTGGGCCACCGATGCCGCAGATGACGTCCCGGTCCCCACGCGCCGTCCGTCCTGAACGGCGCGATCGGCAAGGGCCTCAGGCGTAGCGGGCGACGGCGAGGTCGGTGGCGTCGATCTCCGGCTTCCGGCCGGAAACGAGGTCGGCGATGACGCGGGCCGAGCCGGAGCTCATCGTCCAGCCGAGCGTGCCGTGGCCGGTGTTGAGGAAGAGGCCGGCGACCTTGGTCGGGCCGATGACGGGCGTGCCGTCCGGCGTCATCGGGCGAAGACCGGACCAGAAGCTCGCCTTCGACACGTCGCCGCCGGGGAAGAGGTCGGTGACGGAGTGCTGCAGCGTCAGGCGGCGGGGCTCGCCGAGATCGTTGGTGTAGCCGGAGATCTCGGCCATGCCGCCGACGCGGATGCGGTCGCCGAGCCGGGTGATGGCGATCTTGAAGGTCTCGTCCATCACGGTCGATTCCGGCGCGCGTGCGGGATCGGTGATCGGGATCGTCAGCGAATAGCCCTTGACCGGATAGACCGGCAGGCGGATGCCGTGCGGGCGAACGAGGAGCGGCGAGAAGCTGCCGAGCGCGACGACCACGGCATCGGCCGCAAGCACTCCATGGGCGGTGACGACGCCGCGGACACGGCCGCCGTCCACGTCGAGCCCCCGGATGATGCTGCCATAGTTGAAGGTGACGCCGAGCGCCTCGGCCTTCGCCGCCAGCGCATTGGCGAACTTGAAGCAGTCGCCGGTCTCGTCCTTCGGCGTCAGAAGGCCGCCGACGATCTTCTCGCGCACATGTTTCAACGCGGGTTCGACGCGGATGCAACCCTCGGGGTCGAGCACTTCATAGGGAATGCCGTCGGCGGCGAGCGCCTTGACGTCCTTGGCCGAGGCGTCGAGCTGGGCCTCGGTGCGGAAGAGCTGTAGCGTGCCCTGCATGCGCTCGTCATAGGTTATGCCGGTTTCCGCGCGCAGCGCGGCGAGCGAGATGCGGCTGTAGTCGGCAAGGCGCAGCATGCGGCTCTTGTTGAGGGCATAGCGGGCCGAGGTGCAGTTGCGCAGCATCTGCGTCATCCAGGAGAGCATGGCCATGTCGACCTTGGGGCGCAGGATGAGCGGCGCATGCTGCATGAACAGCCACTTCATTGCCTTCATCGGAATGCCGGGCGCGGCCCAGGGCGAGCAATAGCCGAAGGAGACCTCGCCGGCATTGGCAAAGCTCGTCTCCAGCGCCGGGCCGGGCTGGCGGTCGACGACCGTGACCTCGTGGCCGGCGCGGGCAAGCTGGTAGGCCGAAGTGACGCCGACGATGCCGGCGCCGAGAACGATGACTTTCATGATGTCCTCATTGGGGAAGAGAATGGCTCAGCGGTACTGCCGCCGGTAGCGTTGGCCGAGGCCGGTCAGGATTTCGTAGGGAATAGTGCCGGCATCGCGCGCCACGTCCTCCAGGCTCTGATGCGGGCCGAGGATCTCGACGCGGCTGCCCAGGGCAAGGCGGCCCTCCGGCAGGACGGAGATGTCGATCGTGATGCTGTCCATCGAAACGCGCCCGACGATGGGCAGGCGCACGCCGTCGCAATAGGCGGCGCCCCGGCCCGAGAGGCTGCGGGGCAGGCCGTCGGCATAGCCCGCGGCGATGGTGGCAAGGCGCGCCGGGCCGGCCGTGACGTGGCTGGCGCCGTAGCCGACGCGCGTGCCGGTGGGCACGCTGCGGGTCTGCACCACGGCGACGTCGAGGCTGACGACCGGCTCCATCGGGTTCGCCCGGCCGGCGGTCGGCGCGCCGCCATAGAGCGCGATGCCGGGGCGGGCGAGCACGCCGTGATAGGCCTTGCCGAGAAAGATGCCGCCCGAATTGGCAAAGCAGACGTCGAAGCCGGGAAATTCCGCCGCAACGCGCTCCATCTCGGCGCGCTGGTCTTCGTTCTGTTCGCTCTGCGCATCGTCGGCGGAGGCGAGGTGGCTCATCAGGAACAGGACGTCGATGCCGCCGGCGCTGACGAGGCCGGCAAGCGCCGCGCCCTCCTCCGGCGGCACGCCGAGGCGCGACATGCCGGTGTCGAACTGCAGCGCCGCCGGCAGCGTGCGGCCGAGGGCCTTCGCCATGCCGCTCCACGCGTGCCACTGTTCCAGCGAATTGACGACCGGCACGATGTTTTCGCGGGCGCAGGCGCTTTCGTTGCCGGGCTGCAGGCCGTTCAGCACGAAGACCGCGGCGTCGGCCGCCAGAAGGGGGCGCAGGCGAAGCGCCTCGACGAACTGCGCGACGAAGAAGTGGCGGCAGCCATGGGCGTAGAGTTTTTCGGCCACCCGGCCGGCGCCGAGCCCGTAGGCATCGGCCTTGACGACGGCCGCAGCGCGCGCCGGGGCGACCTCGGCGGCAAGCTTTTCATAGTTGCGGGCGAGCGCACCGAGATCGATGCCGAGATAACCCGATGCACCGTCGATCACGCTTGCTACGCCAGTACTGGCCCGTTGTATGCCGCCGTCCATCCCAAGCCCCCTCAATTGCGCGAAGCCTAGTGAAACGATCGTGAAATTGCCGAGGAAACAGCGATTGATTGTTGCGTGAAAGCATGATTTTTGAACGAAACAACGACGATTTGGAATGATCTGCCATGGCCGCCCTCGACGCGATCGACCGTAACATCCTCCGGCTCCTGCGGCTCGATGCGCGCATGAGCAATGCCAGCCTTGCGGCCGATGTCGGCCTCTCCCCGTCCGCCTGCCTTCGCCGGATCAAGCTGATGGAGCAGGCGGGCGTCATTCGCGGCTACACGGCGCTGGTGGACACGTCGAATGTCGAGGCGAGTATCGCCGTCATCATCAACATCACGCTGGAGCGGCAGACGGAGGACCATCTCGACCGCTTCGAGGCGGCGGTGCGCAAGCATCCGGAAATCCGCGAATGTTTCCTGATGACGGGCGGCTCGGATTACCTGCTGCGCGTCGAGGTGGCCAATGCGGGCGAGTTCGAGCGCATCCACAAGGAAATCCTCTCGGCCATGCCGGGCGTCTCGCGCATCCATTCGAGCTTTGCGATCCGCAACGTGCTGGCGACGCGGCCGCGGGGGCGGCGATAGGCGGCACCCCGGCCGTCAGGTCCGGCCGCCGTAGTATTTCTCCGCGATGCCGCGGGCGGCGGCGGCGGCTTTCCGGCCGATCTCGTGCATGCGGGCCATGTCGGCGCGCGCGGTCGGCGCCGCCACCGCCAGCGCGCCCATCGGCCGCCCGCCGGGCGTGAGGATCGGCGCTGCGGCACTGATGACGCCGATCTCGAAGCCCTGCTGGCTGATCGAATAGCCCCGCTCCACCGTTTCGCGCAGGAGCGTGCGCACGGCGTCCGCATCCGTGGCCGTATGGGCGGAAAAGCGCTCCAGCGGCCGCGCCAGCGCCCGGTCGATCTCGCCGGGGGGAAGGAAGGCGAGATAGGCGAGCCCCGATGCGGTGGCGTGGAAGGGCAGCACGGCCCCGGGATCGACGATCACGCGGTGCGCCTGCGCGGAATCCTCCACATGGATGGTGGAGAGCCGCCCGCCGGAAAATTCCGACAGGTGCACCGTCTCGCCGGCCTCTTCCGCCAGCGCCTTGACGAAGGGGGCGGCCACGGCGACGAAGGGGAAACGCGCCTGGCGCAGGCGGGCCAGCCGGACGGGTGCCGCGCCGAGGCGGTAGCGGCGCGTCTCCTCGTCCTGTTCCACGAAGCCGTGTCTTTCCAGCTCCACCAGGAAGCGCCGCGCCGTCGCCTTGTCGAGCGCGGAAAGCCGCGCGAGGTCGCTGAGGCCGATATCCTTGTCGAGTTCGGAAATCAGGTCGAGGAGGGAAAGGGCCTTTCCGATGGTGCTCATGCTGCGCTCCGCGGTGTTGTGTCTGTCGTCCCGCAAGGAGCCATTTTCCGCTGCCTGCCATTCCTGTTCCGCACGCTCGACCGGCCGAGATACTTAACATGAGAAATAACTTGACGGCGGAACTGGCTTTTGCAAATCTATAATTAAAATAACGGTTCAAATAATGAACCACAAGGAAAATGTTTCGTGGGAACCGCCGTCGCCTCGGCACGGCATCGGACAAGCGGCCGCCGGACGCGTGGGGGCGGCCGCCAGGATGGGAGCAAGATCATGACAGAACACAGCGTGCCGCCCGGCGGCGCGAACCAGTTGCGCAAGAACAGCCTCGGTGTCGGGGCGGTCACATTCCTCGTTGTCTCGGCGGCCGCGCCGCTGACGGCGGTTGCCGGCGGCGTGCCGCTGTCGATGATGCTGGGCAACGGCCCGGGCATTCCGCTGACCTTCGCCTTCGTGACGACGGTGCTGCTGCTCTTCGCTATCGGCTATGTCGCCATGGCCCGGCATATCAGCAATGCCGGCGCCTTCTATGCCTATACGGCGCAGGGCCTCGGCGGCCTTGCCGGCGGCGCCGCGGCGCTCGTCGCCATCCTCGCCTACAATGCCATGCAGATCGGCGTCTTCGGCCTGTTCGGCGCCGCCACGGCCGGCTTCCTCGCCGGCTACGGCCTCGACCTGCCCTGGTGGGTCTGGACCTATATCGGCATCGCGCTCGTCTCGGTCTTCGGCTATCGGCGGGTGGATTTTTCCGCCCGCGTGCTCGCCGTGCTCGTCGTGCTGGAATATCTCGTCGTGCTGGTCATCGACGCCGCCATTCTCATGAAGGGCGGCGACAGCGGCCTTTCCGCCGCGCCCTTCACGCCCTCGGCCTTCTTCTCGGGCACGCCGGCCATCGGCATCCTGTTCTGCTTTGCCGCCTTCATCGGCTTCGAGGCGACGACCATCTACAGCGAGGAAGCCCGCGAGCCGGAGAAGACCGTGCCGCGCGCCACCTACATCTCCGTGCTGATCATCGGCCTCTTCTACATGCTGACCTCCTGGCTGATGGTCAACGGCGCGGGCGTCGACAAGCTGGTGCCGGAAATCCAGGGCCTCGCCGACCCGACCACCTTCCTCTTCGGCCTGGCGGACCGCTATGTCGGCGGCGGCATCACCACCATCATGAGCATCCTCTTCATCACCAGCCTCTTTGCCGGCGTCGTCGCCTTCCACAACGGCGTCGCCCGCTATCTCTACGTCGCCGGCCGCGAGGGCCTGCTGCCCAGGGCGCTCGGCGTCACCCATCCGGTGTTCCAGAGCCCGCATGCCGGCTCGGTCGTGCAGACGGTGATCGCCGCCCTCGTCGTCGCGCTCTTCGCCTTCACGGGGCAGGATCCGGTGCTGGCGCTGTTCTCCTGGCTCACCAATGTCGGCACGCTGGCGATCATCCTTCTGATGGCGCTGACCGCCTTCTCCATCGTCGCCTTCTTCGGCCGCAATCCGGGCCTCGAAGGCAACCGCGTCGTCACGACGGTGCTGCCGGTTCTGACGGGCCTTATCCTCCTGGCGCTGGTCTTCTACATTGCCACGAATTTCGGCGCGCTGGCCGGGGCGGAGGGGGCGCTTGCCGTGTTCCTGCCGGGCCTCGTGCTGATCGCCGCGATCATCGGCCTCCTGTGCGCCCTGCGCCTGAAGGCGGGCGATGCCAGTGCCTTTGCCCGGCTCGGCGTCCGCCGGGAAGTGTGAGAATCCGGGTGGCGCTCCGGCGCCACCCGTCCTTCGAGGGAAGACCATGCAGGAAAAGATCGAAGCGCTCCGCAACCTCGCCGTCGCTCCGCAGGCGCTGTTCATAAACGGCATCTGGCAGGACCCGGCGGATGGCGCGGTGCTGGATGTCGTCTCGCCCATCGACGGGCGCAGGCTGACGACCATTGCGGATGCCGGCGCGGAGGATGTCGACCGGGCGGTGAAGGCCGCCCGTGTCGCCTTCGAAAGGGGCCGCTGGGCGAAGGCAGTGCCGGCCGAGCGCAAGCGGGTGCTGCTGAGGATCGCCGAGCTGATCGACAAACATGCCCTGGAGCTCGCCGTGCTCGGCGTGCGCGACAACGGCACCGAGATTTCCATGGCGCTGAAGGCCGAGCCCGGCAGCGCCGCCGGCACGTTCCGCTATTACGGCGAGGCGATCGACAAGGTCTATGGCGAGATCGCGCCGACGGCCGGCGACATCCTCGGCCTCGTCCACCGCGAGCCGGTCGGCGTCGTCGCTGCCATCGTGCCGTGGAATTTCCCGCTGATGATCGGCGCCTGGAAGATCGCCCCGGCGCTTGCCGCCGGCAATTCCGTCGTGCTGAAGCCGGCGGAGGCCGCATCGCTGACGCTGCTGCGCCTTGCCGAACTTTGCGCCGAGGCCGGGCTGCCGGAGGGCGTGCTGAACGTCGTGACCGGCCGTGGCGCGGTGGCCGGGGAGGCGATGGGCCTGCATCCGGATATCGACGTGCTGGTCTTCACCGGCTCGGGCCCCGTCGGCCGGCGCCTGCTCGAATATTCCGCGCGTTCCAACCTGAAGCGTGTCTATCTGGAGCTCGGCGGCAAGTCGCCGAACATCGTCTTCGCCGACGCGCCGGACCTCGACCGTGCGGCCAAGGTCTCGGCCTATGGCATCTTCCGCAATTCGGGGCAGGTCTGCGTGGCCGGCTCGCGGCTGCTCGTCGAGCGCTCCATCGCGGAGGAATTTTCGCAGAAGGTGGCCGAGATCGCCGCCGCGATGACGGTCGGCGATCCGCTGCTGTTGACCACCGAGGCAGGCGCCGTCTCCAGCGAGGCGCAGCTCGGCAAGAATCTCGATTTTGCCGAACAGGCGCTTTCCGAGGGCGCCAGGCTGCGCACCGGCGGCAAACGTGTCTTTGCCGAGACCGGCGGCTTCTACATGAAGCCCACCGTCTTCGACGTCACGCCGGACATGACGCTCGCCCGCGAGGAGGTTTTCGGGCCGATCCTCTCCATCATCCCCTTCGACAGCGAGGACGAGGCCTTGCGCATCGCCAATGGCACGGACTATGGCCTCGCCTCGGCCGTCTGGACCGCCAACCTGTCACGGGCGCACCGCATGGTGCGCGGCATCCGCGCCGGGGTCGTGCATGTCAACACCTATGGCGGGGCCGACAACACCGTGCCGCTCGGCGGCGTTCGCCAGTCCGGCAACGGGCACGACAAGTCCCTGCACGCGCTGGACAAATATCTCGACCTGAAGACGGCCTGGATCCAGCTCTAGGACCGATCGACATTCAGTCCATGCCGGTCTGCAAACGGCGCTTTTCCGCGCTTCCGGTGCTCACGTACGTTCAGTACGCTGCGCTCCGGGTCGCGGAAAACCACCATTTTCGCCACGGCCTGAACTGAATGTCGATCGGTCCTAGGCGTCTTCCAGCGAGCGGGCGATTTCGGTGATGACCGTGAAGGCGGTGTCTGCGTCGTCGCGGGTCATCTCGAACTGGCCGGCCTGGAAGCGGATGGCGATGCGGCCGTCGACGCGGGTCTGCGTCAGGTAGATACGGCCGTCGTCGTTGATGGCGTTGACGAGGGCGATATTGTGCCGGTCGGCCTCCGCGCCGCCCTTGTGGCGGAAGGAGAAGAGCGAGAGCACCGGCTCGCTGACGATCTCGAAATCCGGCTCGCCGGCAAGACGCTCCGCCAGTTCCCTCGACCAGGCGACATGATTGCGGATCATCGTGCGCAGCCCTTCGAGGCCGTGGTAGCGCAGCAGGAACCACAGTTTCAGCGCACGGAAGCGGCGGCCGAGCGGCACGGACCATTCGGAATAGTTGATGATGCCGTCATGGCCGTGCGTCTTCAGGTATTCCGGCTGGATGGCCAGCGTGCGCACCTGGTCTTCCGGGCTGCGGATGAACTGCACCGAGCAGTCGAAATTGGCGCCGAGCCATTTGTGCGGGTTGAAGACGATGGAATCGGCCGCCTCGACGCCTTCCCAGAGATTACGGAATTCCGGGCAGATCATGGCCGAGCCCGCCCAGGCGGCATCGACATGCAGGTAGAGGCCATGCGCCTTGGCCACTGCCGCCACATCGCGGATCGGGTCGCAGGCGCCGATGGAGGTGCCGCCGGTGCAGGCGATGATGCCGGCCGGGATATGGCCGGCGGCACGATCCGCGCGGATCGCGGCATCGAGCACCTCAGGGGCCATGCCGTTGAGGGGGCCCCTGGTCGGGATGCGCACGAGGTTCGCCTCGCCGATGCCGGCAATCCAGATCGCCCGGTCGATGGAGGTGTGCACCTGCTTCGACGCATAGACGCGCACCGCCCCGTGCGCCGCCAGCCCCTCGCTGTTGCCTTTCCAGCCGAGCGCCTTCTCGCGCATGACCAGCATGGCGGCGAGCGTCGCGGTAGAGGCGGAATCCTGGATGACGCCGGAAAAGCCCTCCGGCAGGCCGAGCGCCTGGCGCAGCCAGTCGACCACCCGCGTCTCGAGCTCGGTGGCGGCGGGCGAGGTCTGCCAGAGCATGCACTGGGCGGCGACGGAGGTGACGAGATAGTCGGCGATCACCGAAACGGGCGCGGCATTGGCCGGAAAATAGGCGAAGAAGCGCGGATGCTGCCAATGGGTGAGGCCATCGGGAATGATGCGCTCGAAATCCGCGAAGATCGCTTCCATCGCCTCGCCGTCTTCCGGGGGCGTACGGGCGATCTGCCGGGCGATATCGCCTGGCTTCGTCTGCGCCCGCACCGGCCGGTCACGCAGGCCCGCGCGGTAGTCTGCGCCCCAATCGGCGGCCGTTCGCGACCACTGGCGGAATTCTTCGCTGTCCATCTCTTGCTCCTGTCTGGCGCTACGCAGTTCTCGGTGTTCGTCCGTCGATTTGCAAGGCCCCTGAAGAGGTCCGCATCCCGAGCTTGCCGTGCGTGATTTCCGTGGCGTATCCGCGCGAACATATTTAACACGTTAATAGTGATTGGGTGCCTGTCAAGCCGGCGAAAGGGCATTGGCCGACGCGGCTGCGAGCGTCGCGGTTGCGGTGGTAAAACGTACTTGTCCGGTTCGTTATATGAACCAATGCTTCAAATATAGACTTGCAAACGGTTGTGCTTCCTGCCAAGTTAATTCGCATGTTAAGTATATGGGCCGCGACACCCGAGGAGCTGCTGCGGGCGGAGCCGGACTTGACGGGAGGAGAACGGAAATGCGCGTCGACGACATGGCCCGGATGCTGCGGGGGTCTTTGTCCACACCGGATATCGAGATGGAACTGACGCGGGCCGTGCCGGCCCGCTATCCTCCGGTGGGAGACCGGTTTTGCAGCGAGCCGGCATGTCGGGCCATGCGCGGGCCGGGTGCGCCTTCGGCGCAGGTCAGGCGCTTTGTCCCGCTGTTCATATCGAGGAGGAACGGTCGATGAGCGCGAACGCCCGTCTGCCCCATATTCTGGTGATCGGCACCGGCGATACCAAGAGCGAGGAGCTCCTGTTCATGGCCGATGTCATCGGCAAGGCCGGGGGCGTTCCCGTTCTGGTCGATGTCAGCGTGCTCGGCGACCCGCCCTATGTGCCGGACCATTCCAAGCGCGACATCGCCGCCGCGGCCGGCACCACCATGGAGGCGATCACCGGCAGCGGCGACGAGAACACCGCCATGGCGCTGATGGCAAAGGGCGCCGCGGCGCTGGTGCGCCGGCTTTCGGACGCGGGAGAGGTGGACGGCATGATCGCGCTCGGCGGCTCGCTCGGCACGGACCTCGCCCTCGACGTCGCCGCCGTGCTGCCGCTCGGCGTGCCGAAGTTCATCGTCTCCACCATCGCCTATTCCCATCTCCTGCCGCCGGAACGCATCGCGCCCGACCTGATGATGATCCTGTGGGCCGGCGGGCTCTACGGCCTCAACCCGATCTGCCGGGCGGTGCTGTCGCAGGCTTCGGGTGCGGTCGTGGGCGCAGCCAAGGCCGGCGAGCGGCCCGGCCGTCAGCGCCCGCTGGTCGGCATGACCTCGCTCGGCTCCTCCTGCCTCAGCTACATGAAGCTGCTCAAGCCGGAGCTGGAGCGGCGCGGCTATGATGTCGCCGTGTTCCATTCCACCGGCATGGGCGGGCGCGCCTATGAGGCGGTGGCGGCACAGCGGGGCTTTGCCGCCGTCTTCGATTTCTGCATCCAGGAAGTGACCAATGCGCAGAACGGCTCTGTCGCCGTCTCCGGGCCGGACCGTTTGGAAAATGCCGGCCGCGCCGGCATTCCGCAGATCGTCGCGCCCGGCGCGGTCGACATGGTGGACATGCCCGCCTGGCAGGAGACGCCGGATCGCTTCGCCGGCCGGCCCTATCATGCGCACAACCGGCTGATCGCCTCCGTCACCGTCTCGCCCGACGAGCGGCGCGCGGTCGCCCGCGTCGTCGCCGCCAAGCTGGAGGGGGCGAGCGCCCCCGTCGCCTTCCTGCTGCCGACAAAGGGCATCCAGGAATGGGACCGGGAGGGCGAGCCGCTGCACGAACCGGACGCGCTGGAGGCCTTCCTCGACGAGATGCGCCGTGCCGTGCCGGCCTCCGTCGCCTTCGAGGAGGTCGATGCGCATATCAACGCCCCGGACTTTGCCGCGAGAGCACTGGAAATCTTCGACCGCTGGGTGGCCGAAGGCATCGTCGAGAAAGGGCAGGCGGCATGACAGGAGCCAGGCGCGCATTGATCCTCGATTTCGGCGGCGTCGTCACCCGCACGCTGTTCGAAACGCATGACATCACCGAGCGGGCGCTCGGCCTGCCGGCCGGCACGCTGACCTGGCGCGGTCCCTTCGACCCGGCCAGCGACCCGCTCTGGGTATCGATGCAAGCGCGAAAAATCACCGAACGCGACTACTGGATGACGCGCACGCGGGAGGTCGGCGCGCTGCTCGGCGAGGACTGGACGGACATGAAGACCTTCGTGCAGCGGGCGCGCGGGGCGGATCCCGAACTCGTCCTGCGCCCCGAGGCGCGCGACGCGATCCTGAAAGCCAGGGCGGCCGGGCTGAAGCTCGCCATCCTCTCCAACGAGCTCGACCTCTTCTACGGCGAGAGCTTCCGCAAGCGCTTCCCGCTGATCGACCTCTTCGACGTCATCGTCGATGCGACCTATACGAAGATCCTGAAGCCCGATCCGCGCGCCTATGAACAGGTGCTGGCGGAACTCGCTCTCAGCCGTGCCGACTGCGTCTTCGTCGACGACCAGAAGAAGAACATCGAGGGCGCGGCGGCCGTCGGCCTTCCCCATGTGCATTTCGACGTGACCCGGCCTGCCGAAGGTTATGCGCAGGCGCTGACCATGCTTGGACTTTGAAAGGATATCCCATGCGCGATTCCAATTTCCTGATCGAGAACAATGCCCGTCATCTCTGGCATCCCATGGCGCATCCGGCTGAAATGCAGGCCAAGCCCCCGCGCATCATCAATGCGGGCGAGGGCGTTTCGGTGGTGGATATCCATGGCAAGACGGTGCTGGATGCCGTCGGCGGCCTGTGGAACGTCAATCTCGGCTATTCCTGCGAGCCGGTGAAGAAGGCGATCCGCGACCAGCTCGACGAGCTGCCCTATTACTCCACCTTCCGCGGCACCACCAATTCGCCGTTGATCGAACTGTCCTACGAGCTGGCCGAATTCTTCAGGGAGGACGGGCTCACCCGCGCCTTCTTCACCTCGGGCGGCTCGGATTCCGTCGAGACGGCGCTCCGGCTCGCCCGCCAGTTCCACAAGATCAACGGCCAGCCGGAGCGCACCAAGTTCGTGGCGCTGAAGAAGGGCTACCACGGCACGCATTTCGGCGGCGCCTCGGTCAATGGCAATGCCAATTTCCGCCGCAACTACGAGCCGCTGCTGCCCGGCGTCTTCCACCTTGCCGCGCCCTATCCCTATCGCAACCCCTTCAACACGGCCGATCCGGCGGAGATCGCCCAGGCGATCGCCCGCCAGTTCGAGGACGAGATCGCCTTCCAGGGCGCCGACACCATCGCCGCCTTCATCATGGAACCGGTGCTCGGCGCCGGCGGCGTCATCGTGCCGCACGAGACCTTCATGCCGCTGATGCGCGCGATCTGCGACAGGCACGGCATCCTCCTCATCGCCGACGAGGTCATCACCGCCTTCGGCCGCACCGGGGCCTGGACCGGCTCGCGCGGCTTTGGCGTCAAGCCCGACATGATGACCACCGCCAAGGCGATCACCAACGGCTACTTCCCCTTCGGCGCGGTGATGATCGCGGACAAGGTCGCCGATGCCTTTGAAGCCAACAGGGATTCCTTCGGCGCCATCGGCCATGGCTATACCTATTCCGGCCATCCGGTCGGCGCGGCGGCGGCGCTGGCGACGCTGAAGGAAACCGCCCGGATCGACACCGCCGCCAATGCTGCCGCGCGCGGCGCCGAGCTGATCGCCGGGCTGGAAGGCCTGAAGGCGAAGCACGAACTGGTCGGCGATGTGCGCGGCAAGGGGCTGATGGCCGCGCTGGAGCTCGTCTCCGACCGCCGGACGAAGAGCGCGGCTGCCAAGGACGTGGTGCAGAAGGTCTATGATGCCGCCTATGACGAGGGCGTGATGGTCCGCACGTCGGGCGCCAATGTCATCCTCTCGCCGCCGCTCGTCATCACGGCGGCCGATGTGCAGAAGATCGTCTCGGCGCTGGATGCGGGGCTGTCGGCAGCACGAGGGGTGTCGCCATGACCGATGTGCAGGCCCTGCGCGCCCGCCGCGAGCGGCTGCTCGGCCGCAACATGTCGCTCTTCTACGATGACCCGGTGCATCTGGTGAGGGGCGAGGGCGTCTGGCTGTGGGATGCGGACGGGCGACGGTATCTCGACTGCTACAACAATGTGCCGCATGTCGGCCATTGCCACCCGCGGGTGGTCGAGGCGATCTGCCGGCAGGCGTCGATGCTCAACACCCACACGCGCTACCTGCACGAGGGCATTCTCGACTATGTCGAGCGGCTGACGGCGACCTTCGACAGGAGCCTCGACACGGCGATCCTCACCTGCACCGGCAGCGAGGCCAACGACGTGGCCCTGCGCATGGCGCAGGCGGTGACCGGCCGGACGGGCGTTATTGCCACCGACTTCACCTATCACGGCAACACAACGGCGGTCTCGCAGCTCTCGACGCGCATGCCGCCGGTCGGCGGTTATGGTGGGCATGTACACCATGTGCCGGCGCCGGATGCCTATCGTCCGCTCGGCGGAGAGGGCGGTAAGGCCTTCGCCGAGGCCTGGGCTGCCACAGTGGAGGCGGCGATCGCCGCGCTGCAGGAAAGCCCGTTCGGTTTTTCCGCGCTGATCATCGACCCCTTCTTCGCCAATGAGGGTTTTCCGGACCTGCCGGAGGATTTCCTCGCGCCCGCCGTCGCGGCTGTCAGGAAGGCCGGAGGCCTTGTCATCTGCGACGAGGTGCAGCCCGGTTTCGGCCGCACCGGCACGCATTTCTGGGGGCATCAGAAGGCCGGCATCCTCCCCGATATCGTCACCCTCGGCAAGCCGATGGGCAACGGCCATCCGGTCGGCGGTGTCGTGGCGGCGTCCGAAACGCTGAATGTCTTCCGCAAGGCGTTCCGCTACTTCAACACCTTCGGCGGCAATCCGGTCTCCTGCGCGGCGGCCATGGCCGTTCTCGACGTGCTGGAGGAGCAGAAGCTGCAGGAGAACGCGCTTCATGTCGGCGCCTATGCCCGCGAGTGTCTGCGGAAGCTGGCGGACAAGCATACGCTGATCGGCAATGTGCGCGGCAGCGGCCTGTTCTTCGGCGCGGAGTTGGTGCTCGACCGGCGGGAAAAGACGCCCGCCTCGGACATCGCCACGCGGGTGATCAACGGCATGCGCGAGCGCGGCGTCTTGATGGGCAAGCTCGGCATCCACCAGAACGCCACCAAGATCCGCCCGCCCATGCCCTTCTCCCGGGAGAATGCCGACCTGATGCTGGCGGTGCTCGACGATGTGCTGAACGGGCTGTGACGCGATGGATGACATGATCGCAGCCCTGACGGCCCGCGCGGCGGGAGCCCTTGTCCATTGGAACCTGCCGGACCAGGTGCCCGAACTCTTGAAATACCGCGAGAACGCGGTCTTCAAGGTTCACCTGCGCGACGGCCGGCCGGCGGCCTTGCGGCTGCACCGCCCGGCCTATCATTCGCCGGCGGCGCTCGCCTCGGAACTCGTCTTCATGGCGGCGCTGCGTGAAAAGGACATCGCCGTGCCGCTGCCCATCGCCACGGCGGACGGCGGCCTGCTTGCCGCCTTGCCGTCCCCGGCGGCGGCCGAACGACACTATGCCGACCTGATCGACTGGATGGAGGGCGAGCCGCTCGGCGATACGGGCGCTCCGCTTCCCCGGGGCGGCCGGGATTTGCCGGCGCTCTTTCGCGCCATCGGCCGGGAGATGGCGCGCCTGCACGATGCGGCCGATGCCTTCGTGCGACCGGCCGGGTTCGAGCGCCCGGCCTGGGATGTCGAGGGGTTGCTGGGCGAAGCGCCCTTCTGGGGCCGGTTCTGGGATTGCCCGGTCATCACGCCGGTGCAGCGGGATGCCCTGGCGCGCCTGCGCGACCGCCTCCTGCCGCGGCTTTCGGCGCTGGCGCCGGGGCTGGACTACGGCCTGATCCATGCCGACCTGGTGCGCGAGAATGTCTTGGTGGCGGGAGGCGCCGTCGCCTTCATCGATTTCGACGATTGCGGCTTCGGCTTCCGGTTGTTCGACCTGGCGACTGCGCTGCTGCGCAACCGGCACGAACCCGATTATCCGCAATTGCGCGCGGCCCTGCTGGAGGGATATGCCGCCGTCCGGCCGCAGGCGGAAGCGGAATTCCAGCACCTGCCGCTGTTCCTGCTGCTGCGCGCGCTCACCTATATCGGCTGGGCGGCGGCGCGGCCGGAGCTTCCGGACAATCCCGCGCGCCTGCAGCGCTATCTTGGCGACACGGAGACGCTTGCGCGGGATCTCGGCCTTTGACGGCAGCCCGTCAGCGCGGATCGGCCTTGCGCACGGCCGTCGGCACGATGCCGAAGCGGCGGCGGAAGGCGGTGGCGAAATTGGCGGCGCTGGTATAGCCGGCGATGGCGCTCGCCTCCTGCACGGTGACGTCTTCCTGGTCGAGGGCGGCAAAGGCGCGCTCCAGCCGGATATTGCGCACATAGTCGAAGACGCTGCGGTTTTCCGCGACGCGGAACAGGCGTTGCAGGCCGCTCGCGCTGATGCCGGCCTCGCGCGCGATCGTTTCCACGCTCAGCGCCTCGGTGGCGCGGGCCGCGATGAAGTCCCGGGCGCGGCTGAGGCAGATCGCGTCCTGCCGGCTCAGGAGGGTGCCGCCCGCCCCGCGCCGGTCGGCCTGCAGCACCGCCGCCATCGTCTCCGCCACGAGTTCGACGGCGCGGCCTTCGAGATAGAGGTCGCGCAGTTCGGGAATGAGCGGTGAGGGGCTGAAGATCTGCCGCACCAGCTCCATCATGCGCGGCGTCAGCGTCCAACGGTGCTCGCTGAGGTGATCGCGCAGCAGCCGCGCGCCGCCCGTCGTATCCGCCACGGCTTCCAGCGCATCGCGGTGCAGCCATTCCGGCGTTGCGGAGACCACGAGATGGCGCAGGTGCTGGCCGCCGCGCGAGGCGCGTTCGAAATTTTCCGGGCAGGCATTCATGATCGCAACGCCGCGCACCGCGCTGCGGTCCGCCTGGAAGGCAAAGCGGCGGCCACCGATCGAAAGATCGACGCTGCCCTCCAGGAAGAAGATGCAGGAAAGCTCCTCCGGCAGGAGCGAGGTGGCCGTGAAGGCCCGCTCCTCGATCGCGTCGCTGACATGCAGGACGAGGCCGCGGCGCAGCTCCTTGTGCAGGAACTCGCCCTTCATCAGCGTGTCGTCGGGCGAAAGCCGGTCGTCGGGGCTGTCGAAGGCGATGCCCTCGTGGCGCAGGAAATCGCGCACGCGCACGCGGCCTCCCTTGCCCTCGTTTTCGGCGTTGCCAGGTGCGGCCGCCATCCCCTGTCCTTCACTGTTCCGGTCACCGGCATTGCGCAGGATGACCCGTTATTGGTGATCGAATTCCGGCACTGCGCGGAGATTTGCCGGTGCGCAAAGGCATCTGCGCGGTGCGCAAAGGTGCCGACATTGTCCGTCGTGCAAGTGTTGCCCTAGAGATAGCTTAACTTGATTTACGAGGTCAAGTTTAGGAAAAGGCTATCGGACGGTGGGACCGCGATCATGAGATTGGCAGAAGAGACGGTGATGGGAGCAACGGAGAGGGCAGGGCGCGCGATCTGGCGCAGGCGCCTGTGGCTGGCCGCGACCGCGGCGCTGGCGGGGCTTGCCGGCCCGGCACAGGCGCAGGAGGCCGGCGCAACGGCGCTCCAGACGATCACCGTCGAGGGCGGCGAGGACAACCCGAAGGGGCCGGACCAGGGCATCGTCGCAAAGCGCAGCCTCAGCGCCTCAAAGACGGACACGTCCCTGCTCGAAACGCCGCAGGCGGTCAGCGTCGTCACGCGCGACCAGATGGATGCGCAGGGCGTGAACACGGTCGCCGAGGCGCTGCGCTATACGCCGGGCGTGCATCCGGACCCGAACGGCTACGACATCCGCTACGACTGGCTCTATATCCGCGGCTTCAACGCTTATGGCACGATGTGGCTCGACGGGCTCATTCTGCCGGGCGACCCGAGCAACTATGCGACGCCGAGCGTCAATGCCTTCGCGCTGGAACGCATCGACGTCATCAAGGGGCCGGCCTCCGTGCTCTACGGCAGCACCGTGCCGGGCGGCCTCATCAACCAGGTGAGCAAGCGCCCGCAGGCGACGGCGCATAACGAGGCGGGCCTCCAGACCTCCTCGCATGGCGGCGTGCAGGCGACGCTCGACATGACCGGCCCGCTGACCGAGGACGGCGACTGGCTCTACCGCCTCGTCGCGCTTGGCAAGAACATGGGCAGCCAGGTCGACCGGGAACGGGAGAAGCAGTTGATGCTGGCGCCGAGCCTCACCTGGTCGCCCACCGACCAGACCACGCTCACGCTCTACGGCTATTACCAGAAGGACCGCCCGACCTTCAGCCCGCGCTTCTACCCCGCCGTCGGCACGCTGATCGACAATCCGACCGCCCGCGTGCCGCGCGACATCTATCTCGGCGATCCCAACGCGGATGTCTTCGACCGGGACTTCTACGCCCTCGGCTATGAATTCGAGCACGAGTTCAACGAAACCTTCACGGTGCGGCAGAACCTGCGCTACAGCCGCTCCGACCAGAACATGTTCCTCGTCCTCGTCAACCCGGCCTTCGCCTGGCAGCCGGACGGGCACACGCTCAACCGCGCCTCGGCGATCTCCGACGATTGGGTCTCGGCCTTCAATGTCGACACGCAGCTCGAAGCCCGCTTCGATACCGGCGCGCTCGACCACACGATGCTCTTCGGCCTCGATTACCTGAAGGCGATGTCCTCCACCAATTTCGGCAATGCCGTCGCCGGCGTGCCGCCGCTCGACCTCCTCGACCCGCGCTACGGCGAGGTGGACATCCCCGTGCCGGCCATCCAGCGCTCCGGCCTGCAGGAGCAGCAGCAGCTCGGCTTCTACATGCAGGACCAGATCCGCTACGACAACTGGGTGGGCACCTTCGGCCTGCGCTACGACCTGTCCGAGATCGACAGCACGAACCGCCTTGCCGGCACGCCGACCGTGACGACACGGGACCGGGAGCTGACCTGGCGCGCGGGCCTCACCTATCTCTTCGACAACGGCCTTGCGCCCTATGCCAGCTATGCCACCTCGTTCCTGCCGACGCTCGGCACGGACCGGGACGGCAATCCCTTCCGGGCGCAGACGGCCGAGCAGTATGAGATCGGCCTGAAATACGAGCCCCCGGGCGGCCGCGGCATGATCACCGCCTCGCTCTTCGACCTGACGCTCGACAACGCCCTGACGCCGGACCCGGCCGATATCCTGTTCGACGTGCAATCGGGCCGCCAGCGGGTGCGGGGCCTGGAGATCGAGGGCAAGTACGAGCTGACGCCGGAGCTCGACCTTCTCGCCGCCTATACCTATTCCCATTCGGAAGTGCTGAAGTCCAATAATCCCGTCGAACTCGGCCGTGAGGTGCTGCGCCTGCCCGAGCATCAGGGCAGCGTCTGGCTCAGCTATCGGCCGGCCTTCGCCGACGGGCTGACGCTCACCGCGGGCGTGCGGGCCATGTCCTCCTACCAGACGGACAGCACCTACAAGGCGGAGCTGCGCATTCCCGGCCGGGCGCTCGTCGATATCGGCGCGGAGTACGATTTCGGCGCCATCGACAAGGATTTTTCCGGCACGAAGCTTCGGGTCAACGTCACCAATCTGTTCGACAAGGAGTACGTCTCCCATTGCCTCAACAGCACCGGCGGAAGCTGCAACTACGGCGCGGGCCGCGCCATCACCGCGAGCCTGAAATATTCGTGGTGAGCGCCTCGCATCGAACCGGGACGAGGGGAGGGGGCGCCGGCTTTCCGGCGGCCCTCTGTCGGCTGTCGCTCCTGTTGCTGCTGGCGTTTCCGGCCTTCGCCTTGCCGGCGCGGGCCGAGATCCTGCTGTCGGATGCCGCCGGGCGCAGCGTGCGCCTTGCTGAGCCTGCGCGCCGCATCGTCACGAACGAAAGCCTGCTGCTCCTCTCGCTCGCCCTTGTCGATCCCGATCCCGTCGCGCGCATCGCCGGCTGGGCCGCGCCGCAGCGCATCGATCGCGGCATGTACGAGGCCTATCGCCGGCGCTTCCCTGATATTGACGCCGTTCCCACCGTCGGCGCCGTGCTGCCGGGGAAGACATCCGTCGAGGCGATCCTCTCGGTCAAGCCGGACCTTTTCGTCGTCTCCATCTGGGAGAGCGGCTGGACGGAGGCGGCCGCGACGCTGGGGGCGGCGGGCGTGCCCGTCCTCTTCCTCGATGGGCCGGTGAACGACGACAAGGGACCGGCGGAGACGACCGCCTTCTCCGTCACGCTGCTTGCCGCCGCCATTGGCCAGGAGGCGAAGGGCAGGGCGTTCGGCGATTTCCTGCGGGAACGCTACCGGCGCATCACGGAGCGCACGGCGAGGGCGAAGCCGGTTTCCGTGCTGGTCGATGCCCATGCGGGGGCCACCTGCTGCTCGACGCCCGGCAAGGGCAATCGCATGACGGACTATCTGCGGCTTGCGGGCGGTGAAAGCATCGGCGCGGATGTGCCGGGCTATGACGGCCAGCTCAGCCCGGAATTCGTGCTCGGCGCGGATCCCACGGTCTATATCGCCACCGGCGGTCCGCATCTTGCCGCCCAGGGCGGCCTCGTGCTTGGCGGCGATGTCGATGCCAAGAGCGCGCGAAAATCCTTCGCGGGTATTCTCGGCAAGGGCCTGCGCGACGGGCTGACGGCGGTGCAGCAAGGCCGGGCGCATGCGGTGTCGCACCAGCTGTCGATCTCGGTTCTCAACATCCTCGTCTTCGAATGTTTCGCGAAGTGGATGCACCCTGATCTCGTCGCGGATGTCGATCCCGCCAAGACGCTCGCCGAGATCAACGACCGTTTCCTGGCGGTGCCGCTGGAGGGCACCTTCTGGATCGACGCGCAATAGGAAAGAGACATGCACGCAAGACAGTACACCGCCCGGGCGCGGATCGCTCTGCGCAACCCCGCTCCCGTCATCGCGGAATTCTGCGACCACATGTTGGAGCATAACGCAGAAGTGAGCGAGGGGCCGACCGGCCCGCTGCTTCGGCTCGGGAGCATCCGCGCGCAGTTCTCGCGCGAGGGCGAGGCGACGCTGGTCGATGTCGCCGCGCCGGATCTCGAAGGGCTCTATCTCGCCCGTATGGCCGTCGCCTCGCATATCCTGGAATTTGCCGGCGACGATCCGCCGGCCATCACCTGGACGGGCGATGGCGAGGAGATCGTCCGCCCGCCGAACTTCCAGATCCTTCAGGTCGTCGCCTGCCGGACGCTGACACCGCACATGCGCCGCCTGACGCTGTCCGGCGAAAACGTCGCGCGGTTCGCCGGGCTCGACGCGCTGCACCTCAATCTCATGGTGCAGCGGCCGGAGGCGGGCGAGCCGCAATGGCCGCATGTCGGTGCGAACGGGGTGATCGCCTGGGAAAAGCCCGAGCTGCGCCCGCTGATGCGTAAATATACGGTGCGCTCCGTCGATCTGGCCGCCGGCACGCTCGATATCGATTTCGTGCTCCATGCGGATGCAGGTCCCGGCTCCGGCTTTGCGGCGGCCGCGGCGGTCGGCGACCGGGTCGGCGTGGTCGGCCCCGGCGGCGGCGGCCTCGTTGCGGCCGGCTGGTATCTTTTCGCCGGCGACGAGACGGCGCTGCCGGCCGTCGCCCGCATGTTGGAAAACCTGCCGGCGGGCGCACGCGGCCGGGTCTTCATCGAGGTCGCGGATGCCGGCGAGGTCCAGGCCCTTGCGCCGCCGCCCGCGATCGCCGTCGAATGGCTGTTCCGCGATGGCCGGCCGCCGGGCAGCACGAGCCTGCTGATCGATGCCGTGCGGTCCGTGGCATTCCCGATGGACGGCGAGGCCGTCTATGTCTGGGCGGGCTGCGAGTTCGAAGCGTTCCGGGCGATCCGCAGCTTCGCGCGGCAGGAAAGGCGCCTTTCCAACACCGAACACCTCGTCGTTTCCTACTGGCGTCGCGGGCGCGCGGAAGAGGACTGACGGACGCGCAACGGCGAATGAGGGTCGGCATCGGCCTTTCGCCCGCCGGCAGATGCTTGCCGGCGAGGAGGCGTGACGGTGCGTGGTCGATGAAGACCGGCGCTCCGGTTGCCGATGAATAGTTTTCTTTCGGAGATGATGATTCTCTAATATTTCTCCGTCGTGATCGGCTGCTATTCCGTATTTTTGGATTATTTTAGACGAAGTTCTTTCAATCGTTATATTCTATTGAATACAACGGCAATTGATGTTGCGCAAATATATACTTGATTAAAATAGAAAAGTTTAATTCACTTTATTTTCAGCGGGGCAATGCTAGTATTACGACAATGAATGGTATCGGAGGACGTATACCTTGTCTGAGGTCGCCCCGGAACAACTGACGCCGCAAAGGCCCGGATCGCGTCGGCGGCGGGAGCTCATCACGTTCTTTGTCCTTGCTTTCGGCATCTGGCCGATCGTCGCCGTCGGTGTCGTCGGCGGCTATGGTTTCCTCGTCTGGATGTTCCAGATCCTCTATGGCCCGCCGGGCCCGCCCGGGCATTGAGGGGAAGGTCATGGTGCAGCAGGCTCTCTCCAGGCGGACCTTTCTGAGCGGTGGCCGGCGCAGCGCCGCCGCCCGCATTCGCCCGCCCGGCATCGCGGAGGAAGGCCTTGCGGCCTGCACGGGCTGCGGGCAATGCGTGGAACACTGTCCGACCGGCGTCATCGCCCTTGTCGATGGGCTGCCCGCGCTCGATTTCTCCACGGCGGAATGCACCTTCTGCGGCGCCTGCGCGCAAAACTGTCCCGAGCCGGTGTTCGCCGATGGCGTCGCCGGCCGCTTCGATCATGTCGTCGCCATCGCGTCCTCCTGCCTGCCGTTCCAGGGTGTCGACTGTCAGGCCTGTCGGGATGCCTGTCCCACCGCGGCTATCCGCTTCCGGCCGGTGCGCGGCGGGCCGTTCGTGCCGGACCTCCTGGCGGAGGCTTGCACGGGCTGCGGCGCCTGCATCTCCGTCTGTCCCGTCGGCGCGGTTTCGACCGCGCCGCGAAACACGGAGGCCGCTTATGCCTGAACGGCGGCAACATCATATTTCCAGCGCTGTGATTGCCACGAAGCCGGGTGCGCTCGACAGCGTGCTGGCGGCGCTCGCGGGCTTCGACAATGTCGAGGTGCACGGCTGCGACAAGGGCAAGATCGTCGTCGTCATCGAGGGACCGAGCACCGGCGTGCTCGGGGATACGCTGATGCGCATCTCCGTCCTCGACGGCGTGATCGCGGCGAACATGGTTTTCGAACATGTTGAATTGGAAGAGGACGAGGTGCATGGGCAGCGAACTGACGCGGCGTGACATCCTAAAGGCCCAGGCGGCGGGCGTCGCAGCGGCGGCGGCGGGCATCGCGCTTCCCGCTGCCGCCCAGCCGGTTCCGGGCGGGGTGAGCGCGCTGGAGATCAAATGGGACAAGGCGCCCTGCCGCTTCTGCGGCACGGGCTGCGGCGTCATGGTGGGTGTCAAGGAGGGCAAGGTCGTCGCCACGCACGGCGACATGCAGGCCGAGGTCAACCGCGGCCTCAACTGCATCAAGGGCTATTTCCTCTCGAAGATCATGTACGGCTCCGACCGCCTGACGGCGCCGCTCCTGCGCAAGCGCAACGGCGTCTATGCCAAGGACGGCGAGTTCGAGCCGGTGACCTGGGAAGAAGCCTTCGACGTGATGGCCGAACAGGCCAAGAAGGTGCTGAAGGAAAAAGGGCCGACCGCCGTCGGCATGTTCGGCTCCGGCCAGTGGACGATCTTCGAGGGCTATGCCGCCACCAAGCTGATGCGCGCCGGCTTCCGCTCGAACAATCTCGACCCGAACGCCCGCCACTGCATGGCATCGGCCGCCGTCGCCTTCATGCGCACCTTTGGCATGGACGAGCCGATGGGCTGCTACGACGATTTCGAGCATGCCGACGCCTTCGTGCTCTGGGGCTCGAACATGGCGGAGATGCACCCGATCCTGTGGACGCGCATCGCCGACCGGCGGCTCGGCAACGAGCATGTGCGCGTGGCAGTGCTTTCCACCTTCACCCATCGCAGCATGGATCTCGCCGATATCCCGATGGTCTTCAAGCCGGGCACGGACCTCGTCATCCTCAACTACATCGCCAACCACATCATCCAGTCCGGCCGGGTGAACGAGGATTTCGTGCAGAGTCACACGAAGTTCGTGCGCGGCGTCACCGATATCGGCTATGGCCTCAGGCCGGACAATCCGGTGGAGGTGAATGCCGCCAATTCCGCCGATCCGGGCAAGACGGAGCCGATGGACTACGAGGCCTTCAAGGCCTTCGTCGCGGAATACACGCTGGAAAAGGCCGTCGAGATGACCGGTGTCGAGGCCGGCTTCCTCCGGCAGCTCGCCGAGCTCTATGCGGATCCCGGCCGCAAGGTCATGTCGCTCTGGACCATGGGCTTCAACCAGCATGTGCGCGGCGTCTGGGCGAACCAGATGGTCTATAACCTGCATCTCCTGACAGGCAAGATTTCCGAACCCGGCAACAGCCCCTTCTCGCTGACCGGCCAGCCGTCGGCCTGCGGCACGGCGCGCGAGGTCGGCACCTTCGCGCATCGCCTGCCCGCCGACATGGTGGTGACGAACCCGGAACACCGCAAGCATGCCGAGGAGATCTGGCGCGTGCCGCATGGCATCATTCCGGAAAAGCCCGGCTATCACGCCGTCCAGCAGGACCGCATGCTCCGGGACGGCAAGCTCAATTTCTACTGGGTGCAGGTCAACAACAACGTCCAGGCCGGCCCGAACACCTCGAACGAGACCTATCAGGGCTACCGCAATCCGGAAAACTTCATCGTCGTGTCGGATGCCTATCCGACGATTACGGCGATGAGCGCGGACCTCATCCTTCCCGCCGCCATGTGGGTGGAGAAGGAAGGTGCCTATGGCAATGCCGAGCGGCGCACCCATGTCTGGCACCAGCTTGTTCAGGCGCCGGGCGAGGCGCGGTCCGACCTCTGGCAGATGGTCGAATTCTCCAAGCGCTTCACGACGGACGAGGTGTGGCCTGCGGACATCCTCGCCGCCAACCCCGCCTACAAGGGCAAGACTCTCTACCAGGTACTGTTCGCCGAAAGCGACGTGGCGAAGTTCCCGATCAGCGAGGTCAGCCCGGACCACGCCAACAACGAGGCGCAGCATTTCGGCTTCTACCTGCAGAAGGGCCTCTTCGAGGAATATGCCGCCTTCGGCCGCGGCCATGGGCACGACCTTGCGCCCTATGACACCTATCACGAGGTGCGCGGCCTGCGCTGGCCGGTGGTCGACGGCAAGGAGACGCTGTGGCGCTACCGCGAAGGGTACGATCCCTATGTGAAGCCCGGCGAGGGCGTGAAGTTCTACGGCAATGCGGACGGCAAGGCCGCGATCATCGCCGTGCCCTACGAGCCGCCGGCCGAATCCCCTGACGACGAGTTCGACACCTGGCTGGTCACCGGCCGCGTGCTGGAGCACTGGCATTCCGGCTCGATGACCATGCGCGTCCCCGAGCTCTACAAGGCTTTCCCCGGCGCGCGCTGCTTCATGAATGCCGACGATGCGCGCAAGCGCGGCCTCAACCAGGGATCGGAGATCCGCATCATCTCGCGGCGCGGCGAGATCCGCTCGCGCGTCGAGACGCGCGGGCGCAACCGCATGCCGCCGGGCGTGATCTTCGTGCCGTGGTTCGATGCCAGCCAGCTCATCAACAAGGTCACGCTCGACGCCACCGACCCCATCTCGAAACAGACGGATTTCAAGAAATGCGCAGTCAAGATCGAACCCGTCGCCTGACCCCGAGCCCCGGATGGATTTTCGCCGCGATCGGCGTGGCGGTGCTTGCCACCGGCGCCATGGCGCAGATGGTGCCGCAGCTTTCCGGCCCGCAGGGCGACGCGATGCAGACCCTGCCGGCCGATCCCCTGCCGAAATGGGTCATCGACGACATCCGCCGCATGCGCGCCTATCCGGAACAGCCGCCCGTCATCCCGCACTCGATCGACGGCTACCAGCTGTCGGTCAACGCCAACCGCTGTCTTTCCTGCCACAAGCGTGAGTTCTCGCAGGATGCCGGCGCGCCGATGATCAGCATCACCCACTACATGACGCGCGAGGGCCAGATGCTCGCCGACGTCTCGCCGCGGCGCTATTTCTGCACCGCCTGTCATGTGCCGCAGGCCGATCACAAGCCGCTCGTCGAGAACACCTTCAAGGACATGAGCGAGATGGGCGTCACCAGGGCGGGAAGCGAGTGATGGTTGCGCGCATCAAGGCACTGATCGCCTGGGTCTGGACCATTCTGACCACGCCGGCGGCAACGCTCAGCCTCGCCTTCCTGACGCTCGGCGGCTTCGTCGGCGGCGTCATGTTCTGGGGCGCCTTCAACACCGCGCTGGAGCTGACGAACACGGAAAAATTCTGCACCTCGTGCCATGAGATGCGGGACAACGTCTACCAGGAGCTGACCAACACGGTGCATTTCACCAACCGCTCCGGCGTGCGCGCCTCCTGTCCGGATTGCCATGTGCCGCACGAATGGACCGACAAGATCGCCCGCAAGATGCAGGCCTCGAAGGAGGTCTGGGGCAAGATCTTCGGCACGATCAACACGCGCGAGAAATTCCTCGACCACCGGCTGGAGCTTGCCCAGCACGAATGGGCGCGGCTGAAGGCGAATGACAGCCTGGAATGCCGAAACTGCCACTCGGCCGTCGCGATGGACTTCACCAAGCAGACCCAGCGCGCGGCCGATATCCACGCGAAGTTCCTCCTGCCCGGCAAGGCGACCTGCATCGACTGCCACAAGGGCATCGCGCACGAACTGCCCAACATGGAGGGCATCGATCCCGGCTGGAAGATGCCGCGCGAACTGGAGGGCGAAACGCTTCCCGCGGCGTCCAACGGGGCGATCGAGGACCTGCGCAAGGCGGTGGCGAGCGCGCATGGAGCGGTGACGTTCTAAGCAATTCCAGCGAAAGTGCGAGGCGGTTTTAAGTCCGGAATTGCGATTCGAAGAAAAGCGGAAACGCTCCAACGCCCGTCGACATCCAGTTCATGCCGGCCCGTAACGGCATTCTCCGCGTTCCGGGCCGAAGATGCCGTTGCCAAGGCACGGCTGAACATCCGCGCTGCCAGGGATGACCCGATCCCTTACCGGCCGGCGCCCTCCAGCGTCTCGCTGACACGCTCCCAGGCCTTTTTCAGGTGGCGCCCGAGAACTTCGGACAGTCGGTCGGCATCGCGCGCCTCCAGCGCGGCGACCATTTCCTCGTGCTCGCCGACGGCGGCGGCCCATTTTTCGGGGCCTTCATGGCCGACGAAGCGGATGCGCTTCAGCCGGGTCTGCAGCATGCCGTGCACCTCGGCCAGCGCGGCATTGCCGGAAATGGCGACGATTCGCGTGTGGATCGCCTGGTTGAGCTTGTAATATTCCAGGCGGTCGCCCGCTTTGTAATGCCGGACCATGCGGTCGTGCAGGGCGCGGATTTCCGCGATCTCTTCGTCGCGCGCGCTGGCGCAGGCCAGCCTGCCCGCCAGTTCCTCCAGCGTTGCGAGGACGGAGAGCATGTCCTTGACGTCCTTCGCCCCGAAGCGCTTCACGGCGGCGCCGCGGCTGGGAACGAGCTCGACCAGGCCTTCGCTCGCCAGATATTTGATGGCCTCGCGCAGGGGGGTGCGCGAAACGCCGAGCATCTGGCCGAGCTGGCCTTCGTTGAGGCGCGTTCCCGGCGACAGGTGCCCTTCGATGATCATGTCGCGCAGGCGGCCGACGAGCGTGTCGTGCAGCGCCGTGCGGCGGATCGGTTCCGGCAGGCTGCTTTCCGGGAGCCCCAAGCTTCTGATCTCATCCATGTCTTTGATCTTGCGTCTTTCAGGTCCGGCCCGAGGGCGCCGGCCGCGTTGGCGATTTGGTGCGAGCATGGAGAGGCCGGAGGGCGGCGTCAATAAAAAATGCTGCATACAGAATACAAAAGACTTGATGCAGAATTTTGTATGCCGTATGAAAGCTGCATACAGAATGCAGCGGAGGAGCTTCATCATGACCGAGAGCGCAAAAGACGCGCGTCCCGTTATCGCGCTCGCCATGGGCGACCCGGCCGGCATCAGCCCCGAGCTGACCGCCCGCATCATCGCGCTCGACGACGTCAAGGCGGCGGCCCATCTCGTGGTGATCGGCGATCGCCGCATTCTCGACGAGGGCGCGAAGGCGGCCGGCCTCGACCTTAACCTGGAGGCCGCAACGCTCGAGACCTTCGGTGCGGCGAGCGGTGAGCGCCATGTCTTCATCGACCTTGCCCATCTCGACCCGGCGGACGTGGTGCGCGGTGAGGCGACGCTTGCCGGCGGTACCTTCGCGACGACCAATTTCCGCACCGCGCTGCAGCTTGCCGATCAGGGCAAGGCCGGGGCCGTCTGCTTCACGCCCTTCAACAAGAAGGCCATGCGCTACGCCTATCCGGGCTATGACGACGAGATCCGCTTCGTCGCCGATGTCATCGGCTTCACCGGTAAGGTCCGCGAGTTCAACGTGCTGGAAAAGGTCTGGAATGCGCGCGTAACCTCGCACATTCCGCTGAAGGACGTGGCGGCGGCGCTTTCGGTCGAGGCGATCCTCGCCGAGATCGAACTCACCGCGGCCTGCCTGCGCAATGCCGGCTATGACAATCCGCGCATCGCCGTTGCCGGCCTCAACCCGCATGCCGGCGACGGCGGTTCCTTCGGCATGGAGGAGATCGACATCATCGAGCCTGCCGTTGCGGCGGCGAAGGCGCGCGGTTTCGATGTCGAGGGTCCGTTCCCGGCCGATACCGTCTTCCTGCGCGCCCTGAAGGACGGCTTCCAGGCGGTCATGACCATGTATCACGACCAGGGCCAGATCGCGATGAAGCTCATGGGCTTCGACAAGGGCGTCACCATGATGGGCGGCCTGCCGTTCCCGCTCTGCACGCCGGCCCACGGCACGGCCTATGACATTGCCGGCAAGGGCATTGCCGATGTCGGGGCAAGCCGCGAGGCGCTGCTTCTGGCCGCGCGCATGGCGAAAAAGGCCGCCGCGCTTTCAGCCGCCGCCTGACCTGTCGAATTTTTGAGGTATACCGGCACGGAGGAGGTTCGTGCCGGGATCATCCCAACGGAGGAGCAAGATGAAAAAGTCCCTTACCATTGCCTGCATCGTTGCGGCCGCATCGGGCGTCGCCCTGCCGGCCTTCGCCTTCGAGCCGGAGCGCCCGGTCGAATTCGTCGTCACGGCAGGCCCCGGCGGCGGCACGGATATCTTCGCCCGCACCATCCAGTCGATCATCGCCAAGTATGAGCTGATGAAGGCGCCGGTGGTGGTGACCAACAAGGGCAGCGCCGGCGGCGCGGAGGGCTTCGTCTATGCCGCGACCGCAAAGGGCGATGCCCACAAGCTGACCTTCGGCACGAACAACGCCTATCTGCTGCCGGTCCGCGCCAAGGTGCCCTACGCCGCCGCCGACCTGACGCCGGTCGCCGCGCTCGCCTCCGACGAATTCGTGCTCTGGGTCAACGGCAAGTCCGACATCAAGACAGCCGCCGATTTCGTCGAGAAGGCCAAGACGGCGCCGGGTACGCTGAAGGTCGCCGGCAGCCAGTCCAAGGACGTCGACCAGATCCTCACCTCGATGATCAACGAGGCGACCGGTGCCGACATCGGCTACGTTCCGTTCAAGAGCGGCGGCGAGGCGGCCGTGCAGCTTGCCGGCGACCACGTCGCGGCCAATGTCAACAATCCGAGCGAGAACCTTGGCCAGTGGCAGGCCGGCATGGTCAAGCCGGTCTGCGTCTTCAAGTCGGAAAAGCTGAAGAACGATGCGAAGGTGGCCGGCGACCAGGGCTGGGCCGACATCCCGACCTGCAAGGACAGCGGCATCGCCATCGACAACTACGCCATGCCCCGCACCGTCTGGCTTGCCGCCGGTGTCGAGCCCGAGGTCGTCAGCTTCTATGCGGATGTCCTGAAGAAGGTGTCCGAGACGCCGGAATGGCAGAAATATCTTGCCGACACCTCGCAGTCCGGCACCTATATGAGCGGCGCGGAGTTTGCGGATTTCATCAAGAAGGACGAGGCCGCCGTCAGTGCCGTGCTGAAGCGCGAAGGCTGGCTTGCGAACTGAACCTCCCAAGGTTCCGCGCGGATGCCCCACGGCATCCGCACCCCCTTTCGGAAAGGTCTGATCCATGCGTGAGAACAGCGCGAATGGGCTTTCCCGTTTCGCCATGGAAACGGGCGTCGCCCTCCTGACGGGCGCCTTCGGCATCGCCGTCGCCTACGGCTCGATCGAGGCCGGCGCAGGCTGGACGGAGATGGGGCCGGATGCCGGCTATTTCCCCTTCTATATCGGCCTGCTGATCATCTTCGGCAGCGCGATGAACCTCGTCTACGCTGTCGTCAAGCATCGCGGCAGCGGCGAGATCTTCGTCGACATGGCGCGCTTCAAGGTCGTGCTCGGCTTCCTGCTGCCGCTCGTCGCCTTTGCCGCGGTCTCCACCCTCGTCGGCCTCTATGTCGGCACCGCGCTCTACATCGCCGGAACGATGACCTTCCAGGGCAAGTACAAGTGGTGGGCCGGCCTTGCCGCGGGCATCGGCGTCGCCCTCTTCTTCTTCGTCATTTTCGAGATCGGCTTCAAGGTTCCGCTCCTGAAGGGTCCGGTCGAGGCCTTCTTCGGGATCTACTGATCGCGCGGGGGCGCCGGTCTTCGGAGGAAAGACATGGAAAATATCGGTCTTCTCATGGATGGCTTCGGCCATATCCTGAGCTTCAACCACATCCTGCTCATGATGCTCGGCGTCACGCTCGGCATCCTGGTGGGCGTGCTGCCTGGCCTTGGCGCGCCGAACGGCGTGTCGCTGCTCCTGCCGCTCACCTTCTCGATGGATCCGATCTCGGCCATCATCCTGCTCTCCTGCATGTATTGGGGTGCGCTCTTCGGCGGGTCGACGACCTCCATCCTCTTCAACATTCCGGGCGAGCCCTCTTCCGTCGCCACCACCTTCGACGGCTATCCGATGGCCAAGAAGGGCGAGGCGAGCCGGGCGCTGACGCTCGCCTTCGTCTCGGCCGGCCTCGGCGCGCTTGCCGGCGTCGTGATGATCACGCTGCTTTCCGGCTGGGTCGCCAATTTTGCGCTGCGCTTCTCCTCGCCGGAATATTTCGCCGTCTATTTCCTCGCCTTCGCGAGCTTCATCTCGATGGGCGCCCAGTCGCCGTTCAAGACGCTCGTCTCCATGATGATCGGCTTCGCGCTCGCCTCCGTCGGCATGGACACGATCTCGGGAAACCTGCGCCTGACCTTCGACATTCCCGAACTCATCAAGGGCGTCTCGTTCCTCATCGCCGTCATGGGCCTCTTCGGCATCGGCGAACTGCTGCTGACCACGGAGGAGGGGCTGCGCTTCGAGGGCATCAAGGCGCGCGTGAAGCTCGTCGAGATCGGCCGCACGCTGGTCGAGATGCCGCGCTACTGGTTCACCATCGCCCGCTCCACGCTGATCGGCATCTGGATGGGCATCACGCCCGCCGGCCCGACGGCGGCCTCCTTCATGAGCTACGGCGTGGCCCGCCGCTCGGCCCGCGACAAGTCGCAGTTCGGCAAGGGCGATCCGCGCGGCGTCGTCGCGCCGGAGACGGCCGACCATTCCGCCGGCACCTCCGCGTTGCTGCCCATGCTGGCGCTCGGCGTGCCGGGTTCGGCCACCGCGGCCGTCATGATGGGCGGCCTGATGATCTGGGGCCTCACGCCCGGTCCGACGCTCTTCACCGACCGGCCGGATTTCGTCTGGGGCCTGATCGCCTCCATGTATCTCGGCAACATCGTCGCCGTCGTGCTGGTGATCGCCACCGTGCCACTCTATGCCTCGATCCTGCGCGTGCCCTTCGCCATCATCGGGCCGATCATCGTCGCCATCATCCTGTCCGGCGCCTACCAGGTCGGCAATGCCGTCAGCGACATGTGGCTGGTGCTTCTCTTCGGCCTCCTCGGCTATGTCTTCAAGAAGCTCGATTACCCGCTTGCCCCGCTCGTGCTTGCCATGGTGCTCGGCGACAAGGCGGAGGATGCCTTCCGGCAGTCCATGCTCTTGTCCGGCGGCCAGCTTTCGGTCTTCTGGTCGAACGGGCTGGTGACGACGCTGATGCTGATCGGCCTTGCGCTGCTCTTCTCGCCGCTCGTCTTCTGGCTCCTCGGCATCTCGCGCCGCCGCCGGCTCGGCGTTCCCAAGTCCCCGCAGGACGGCACGCCGGCGGTCTGATCCGCCGGCTCCCCACCCTTTCCGCATCAGGAGTTCGCCATGACCGTTCCGGCGCCCGCATGGACCCGTGAGACCTGGCCGATCGCGGCCGCGATGATCCAGTATCCCAACCTCCTGGCGGATGGCCGTTCGGTGCAGGACCAGTCCGTCGAGGAATGGGCGGCGACGCTCGACGACGTCGTCGACGCCGGTTTCACCGAGCTCGACCCGACGGATAGCTGGCTGCGACTTGCCGACCTTTCGCCGGCGCGGCTCGACGCCTTCATGGCGCTGGTGCGCTCGCTCGGCCTGACGATCCCGGCGATCTCGACCTCCCGCCGCAGCGTCATCGATGCCGTCCATGGCGATGCCTATCTCGCCTATGGCCACCGCGTCATCGACACCGCGAAGGCGATCGGCGCGGGCGCCGTCTCCTTCGGCCTCTTCGAGCCGCTGACGGCCGGGCAGAAGACGGCGCTCTGGTTCTGGACGGTCGATGGCCCGCGCAATCCTGATGATCCGGCCGTCTGGCAGAAGGCCGTCGCGCGCATCCGCGAGCTCGGTCGCCATGCCGAGGAGCTCGGCATCGAGGTGGCGCTGGAAATGTACGAGGATACCTATCTCGGCACGGCCGACAGCAGCGTGCGTTTCGTCGAGGCGGTCGGCCTGCCGAATGTCGGCATCAATGCGGATATCGGCAACCTCATCCGCCTGCACCGCCCCGTCGAGCACTGGCAGGCGATGATGGAGAAGGTCGCGCCCTTCGCGAAATACTGGCACGTCAAGAACTATACGCGCACGGAGGATCCGGGAACGGGGGTTATCGTCACCCATCCGGCGCCGCTGGAGACGGGCATCATCAACTACCGCGCCGCCATCCGCATGGCGCTTGCGCACGGTTTCCGCAGCGCCTTCCTTTGCGAGCACTACGGCGGCGACGGCCTTTCGGTCTCGGCCGCCAACCGCGATTACCTGCGGCGCATCCTGCCGCGCCGCTGACACGACGATCCAGCAAGACGAGGGACGATCACCATGACCACCATCTTCGATGCACCGGAGGATTTCGCGGCCACCGCGCTTGCCGGCTTTGCCGATCTCTACAGCCGCCATGTCCGCCTCGTGCGCGGCGGCGTGGTGCGGGCGACACGAGTGCCGGAGGGCAAGGTCTCGGTCGTCGTCGGCGGCGGTTCGGGGCATTATCCGGCCTTTGCCGGCTATGTCGGCGCGGGCATGGCGGACGCGGCGGTTGCCGGCGACGTCTTCGCTTCGCCCTCGACGGCGGCGGTCGCCCGCGTCTGCCGGCAGGCCCATCACGGCGGCGGCATCCTGCTCGGCTTCGGCAACTATGCCGGCGACGTGCTGAATTTCGGTGTCGCCGCCGAGCGTCTCAGGGCCGAGGGCATCGATGTGCGCATCGTTCCCGTCACCGATGACGTGGCGAGCGCGCCGGCCGAGGCGCATGGAAAGCGCCGTGGCATTGCGGGTGATCTTGCCGTGTTCAAGGTCGCGGGCGCGGCGGCGGAAGCCGGCCTTTCCCTCGACGAGGTGGAGCGCATCACGCGCCGTGCCAACGACCGCACCGTCTCCTTCGGCGTCGCCTTTGACGGCTGCACCTTGCCCGGCGCCGGCGGCCCGCTCTTCACCGTGCCGAAGGGCCGCATGGCGCTCGGCCTCGGCATCCATGGCGAACCGGGCATCCGCGAGGAGGCCGTCGTGCCGGCGAAGGATCTTGCGGCCCTCCTCGTCGAACGGCTTCTTGCCGAGCGCCCGCAGGGCGTCACGCGCGTGGCAGCGGTGCTCAATGGCCTCGGCGCAACGAAATACGAGGAGCTCTTCGTTCTCTGGACCGCGATCTCCGGGCTGCTGAAGGCGGCCGGGCTGGAGATCGTGGCGCCCGAGGCGGGGGAATATGTCACCAGCCTCGACATGCAGGGCTGCTCGCTGACGCTGATATGGCTGGATGCGGAGCTCGAAACCTACTGGACCGCGGCCTGCGATGCGCCCGTCCTCCGGCGCGGCGGCGAGATCCGCACGGAGCCGGCCACCGACGCCCTCGTCAACGAGGATGCCGCGCCGACCTTCGGCCCGTCCTCGGCCGCCTCGCGCAAGGACGCTGCCTGCATCGCAAGGCTTCTCGGCCTTGCCGCGAAAGGGTTGAAGGACGCGGAGGACGAACTGGGCCGCATCGATGCGCAGGCCGGCGACGGCGACCATGGCCAGGGCATGCGTCGCGGCTCTGCCGCGGCCGGGGACGCCGTCGGGCAGGCGCTCGCCGCCGGTGCCGGCGCTGCGGGCACGCTTGCGGTTGCCGGTGATGCCTGGGCGGACCGGGCGGGCGGCACGTCGGGTGCCATCTGGGGCCTGCTGCTGCGCGCCTGGAGCAACGCGCTTTCCGACGATGCCGTTCTCGATGACGCCGCCGCGGTCAGGGGCGCGCGTCTTGCGCTCGATGCGGTGACGCGGCTTGGCCGCGCCCGCGTCGGCGACAAGACCCTCGTCGATGCGCTCGTGCCCTTCGTCGAGACGCTGGAAGCGTCGTTTGCAGCCGGCAAGCCGCTGAAATCCGCCTGGATCGACGCCGCAGGCGCTGCGACGGCAGCGGCCGACGCTACCGCCGCGCTGACGCCGAAACTCGGCCGTGCCCGCCCGCTCGCCGAACGCAGCATCGGCCATCCGGACGCCGGCGCGATCTCACTGGCGCTGGTCGCAAGGATCATCGGCGAGGCTATCTGACCGGCCGACAGAGCAATTCCGGAAACGGGCCCGGCGATTTTTGCCGGGGCCATGCGGACCGTCCTCTCTCCAGCTCCATCAGGCTCTCAAGGCGGCCGCCGGGCTGAGGCGAAGGGCCGAAAGCGCCGGTACGATCGACACCAGCACCGCAAGAGCGGCGAACCACATCGCCAGCGAGAGATCCGCCCGGGCGAATTCCACGGGCATATGGACCGCCGTCGTGGAGGCGAGGGCGGCGGAGATGGCCCGTGCCGCGCCATAGCCGATGGCAAGGCCGAGGGCGAAACCGGCCAGCAGCAGCAGGAAGAGTTCGCCCCAGACGATGGCGAAGACCGCTCGTCGCGGGGCGCCAAAGGCCCTGAGCGCCCCGATCTGCCGCCGGCGGGCGCCGACATGCATGACCGTGACGAGCAGGATGGCGGCGACGACGATCGCCTGCGTGGCGATGGCGATCGCAAGCAGCAGGCTGCGGGCATCGCCGAGCGTCGCATAGAGGCGGGTCAGCACCTCGGCGGGGAACACGGCGAGTGTCGTCTCGCCGCGATATTCCTGGCGCAGGCGGTAGGCGTCGCCCATGGTCTTCGGCTTGACGAGGACGGCGGGGATGCCGGGCGTTTCGGCATCGAAGTGTTCGTCGAGCGCCGCGTCCGCCTCGATATGGACCGCGTGGTCGTGGTCCTCCGCCGCCGCGCCGTCAGGCGCTTCGTCGCCATGGTCGTGCGCGTGTTCGGCCTCCGCGCCCATGCCGTGCAGTCGCCAGACGGCCCGGATCGGCACGAGGATCGCCCGGTCCCAGGCGGTGCCGGTCGGCGCCATGCGGCCGCGTACCGTATAGGCGAGTTCGACATGGGTATGGCCGCCGGTATCGGCCGCGCCGTGCATCGGCTTGATCTGTGCCCCGAGGCGCATCGGCACGTCGGCGCCTATCACCGCCTCGCCGAGGCGGGCGAAGATAGCCCCTTCCGCAAGCGTCGGTGACAGGGCGGCAACCAGCGCCGTCGTCGTGCCGACGACCGGGCGACCGTCGGCGGAATCGCCGAAGCCGACGGGGGCGGCGAAGGAAACGCGCGGGTCCCGCGCGAGCTTTTCCAGCACGGCGCCGGACATCAGGGGCAGGGGGGATGGCTGGAGGAAGACGGCCGACAGGGCAAGCTGCGTCTCGCTGCCGGCGGCGCCGACGACGAGGTCGAACTTTTCCGCCGCCCGTGCGCTGCCGAGCCGCACCGCCCGCTCCTGCAGCGTGACGGCGACGCTGAGCGCGACGGACAGCGCGATCAGCACGATGACGGCGAGCGCGCCGCCCTTGAACCGGTGAAGATCGGCGAGGATGAAGCCCATCATGCCGCTTCCGCCTTGCCGGCATCCTCGACGATACGGCCGCCGTCGAGGGCGATATGCCGGCCGATGCGCTCCACCAGGGCGGGATCATGGGTCACGACGAGCAGCGTGGCACCCTCCGCGCGGGCAAGCCGCACGATGAGGTCGGCCACCTCGCCGCCGATGCGACGGTCGAGGCTCGCCGTCGGTTCGTCGGCGACGATCACGCCCGGTTTCGACAGCAGCGCCCGCGCCACCGCCACGCGCTGCATCTCGCCGCGCGACAGCGTCTCGATGGGCTGGCCGGGGCGGGCAATGCCGGTGATTTCGAGCAGGTGGAGGGCGCGTTCGCGCTCGGCCGGCTTCAGGCGGCGGGCGAGCCGCACCGGCAGCACGACGTTCTCGTAGGCCGAAAGGCCGGGGAAAAGGTGGAAATCCTGCATCACCAGGCCGATATGGGCGGCGCGGAAGGCATCGCGCCGGCCGGTGGGCAGGCGGGTGATCTCCGTTTCTCCCCAGGAAACGGATCCCTGCATTGCGGGCTCCAGCCCGGTGACGACATTGACCAGCGTGCTCTTGCCCGAGCCTGAGGCACCCGTGATCGCAAGGCCGCCGCCTGCGGCAAGATGCAGTTTGTCGATGGAGAGCACCGGCGTGTCGAGGCCCGGAAAGCGCATCTCCAGGCCGGCAATATCGAGCGCGAGCATCGTCAGACCGTGTCGAAGGTGGCGCCGCGCAGGCGCAACTGGCTGACGAAGCCGGTTTCAGGATCGACCCACGACCCGTATTCCAGCACACCTTGGGCCTCGATCGGCGCATTGTACTGCACGAAGGTCTGCTTTTCGGCGAGGTAGACGACGAGGATATTGTCCGGCCAGTCGGCATCCGAGGAGCAGAAGGGGCAGAGCGACATCGGGATTTCTGTGAGCACGAAGAAGTTCGCCTCCGCCTTCAGCGGCGGCGCCATGAACCCCTTCACGGCGACGTCCTGCCCGTTCAGCCGCTTCACCTTGTCGGAGAATTCGAGGCCGAGCACGCCGAAGCTCTTGTAGAGTTCGCTGAAGCCCAGCGTCTCGCCGGCCAGGGCCGGGCGGGAAAGGGCGAGGGTGGGCAAGGCCGCCAGCGCGCAAAGCAGCCGGCGCCTCTCGAACGATACGCGGTCCGTCTGCGTCATGGCCGGGCCTCCTTCTTTGTCGGCAGGAGCGTGGACAGGCGGCGCGGGCCGCCTGTCCAGCAAGGTCTGGTGTCAGTCCTTCGGCACGCCGAGCGCGAAGGCATCGGCCAGCACGCGGTAGACGTCGCTCTGTTCCATGTAGCCGCGGAACCCTTCGGAGCCGGGGCCGACGGCCTGCAGCACGACGTCGTCGACGGCATGCACACCCGTGTCGTCTTCCTTCGGGATATTGCCTTCCACGAAGACTGCACCGGGCACGTCCTTGTAGGCCTCGTTGGCGACATATTCCTTCGTCTCGTTCTGCACGGCCGGCACGAACGGACCGTCCAGCTTCGGGCGGAAGGTCTCGTAGTGGTCCGGGCCGTTGTTGGCGGCCAGGAACAGGCGGCGCGAGACGTCGATGCGATCCGGATAGCCGTCGCCGTCCTTGTCCTCGTAATTCGGGAAGCCGGCATTGTCGTAGGTGCCGACCTTTTCGCGCATCACGTCGCCCGGCTTCTCGTCGTCGACCGTGCCGATGATGGCGACGCCGTGCGTGTGGTCGCCCGTCACGACGATCAGCGTGTCCGGGTTCTTCTCGGCGAATTCACGGGCAACGCCGATGGCCTTGTCGAACTCGATCGTCTCGACGAGCGCGCGATCCCAGTCGAGCGGGTGGCTCATCTTGTCGACCGACGCGGCTTCCACCATCAGGAAGAAGCCTTCCGGGTTCTTCGAGAGCTTGTCGAGCGCGGCCCTGGTCATGTCGACGAGGCCGGGCTGGTTCGGGAACTTGTCGACGGTGCCTTTCTTGAGGAAGTCGCGGTCGAGCGTCACGTCCATGTTGCCGGTGTGGAACAGGCCGAGCAGCCGCTCCTGGTTCGATCCGGCGGCCGCGGCGAGCTCGGCCTTGTCTGTCGCGATTGCATAATCGGCATTACGGAACTCGGCGATATAGTCCTTGTCGTCCTTGCGCTTGGAGCCCGGCACGTCCTTGGACAGGAAGTAGGCCGAGCCGCCGCCGAGCAGGACGTCCGGCTTGACGTCGAGCATCATGCCGACGATCTCGGCCTTGTCGGCGCGCTTGCGCGTATGGGCGACGAGCGCTGCGGGCGTCGCGTCCTGGAGTTCCGAGGTGGAGACGATGCCGATGGACTTCCTGGTGTTCCGGCGCAGTGCCTCGGCAATGGTCTCGACCTTCGGGTCGTCGAGGCTTGCAGGCGTGCGGTCGGCATAGACGCCGAGCGCGTTGACGCGCGACTTGTGGCCGGTCATGTAGGCCGACATGGTATTGGCGCTGTCCGTGGCGATCGAATGGGTGGAGGACGTGCCGATGAAGGCGACCGGCGGGATGTCGTCCATCGCCAGGCGGCCGTTCGCCTTGCCCTCGGTCATGCCCTTGGACATGATGCGCGCGCCGGTGCGGTGGGCGACGGACAGGCCGTCGGCGATCAGGAAGATGATGTTCTTCGCCTTCGGCTGGGCGGCGGTCTCGTAGACGTCCCAGTTGACCGACTGCGTTTCGCTGCCGGCGGACACCTCGACCGTGTAGTCGCCGGCCGTGCCGATCGTCAGGCCGCGCAGGATGAGCGCCGAACCCAGCACCTCGTCCTCGGCGCCCTTCTCTTCCGCGACGAATTCGGCGGGCTTGCCGAAGACCTCCGCATAGTCCTTGCCGTTGACCGTGATCTTCACGTCTTCCGGCTTCACGACCGCATCGAACTCGACCTTGAAGTCGAACGGCGAGCCGACGAGGATCGTGGCGCGATCGATGGGATAGACGGTTGCGGCGTTGGCGGCGCCGGCGAGAATCGTTGCCGATGCCAGGGCGAGGATGAGTTTACGCATGGGAGGGCCTCTCTTGAGCGGTGCGTTACCTCCCTGCGCATAGAAAGCCTGCATGACAGGCGTATTACACCGCGATGACCATGCTGTGACCGTCGCGTATGACGCGCCTCAATCGATCGACGGGTGGAGGACGGGCCGGTAGCCGGAACGAAGCGCCGCGACCGTCGAGGGCGGCGTCAGCAGGGCGTCGGCGCTGTCGAGGCGTCGCGGCGGGGCGTAGCCATCGGCGGTCCAGCGATGGGCGAGGCCGGCGCGAAGGGTGAAGGCGTGCCCCTCGGCCGCCACGACCGCCCCGTCGGGAAGCGCCGCCAGAGGTCCGGCGATCGGGTGGAGGCGCTTGCGCCGGCCTTCCAGGCGTTCGCCGTGCAGGACGGCATCCATCGTGCCGGCGGAGGGCGGCGGCTCGTCCTTCGCCAATGCCCAGCAGGCCTGGAAGCGCTGCGCGGCCTCCCGGCGGCAGAAGAAGCAGGGCCGGTGGCCGGCGGCCAGCGCGACCGCCTCGTCGAGGAAGAACAATTCGGTCCAACTCCGTCCCCCCATCACCTCCCGCCGGCGGCCCTGGAAGTCGCGGAGGCAGATCAGCCAGGCCCTGGACGCCCAGCGTTTCGAAAGCAGCGTCTTCGTCGCCGGGTCATGGATGATGCCACGATTGCCGGTAAACAGGCCACGCTGCGGAAGCGCGACGATCTCGCCGAAGGGCGTGACGCGATTTTGAAGGGGCATGGCACTCCACCCGGATCAAACGACAGTGCGCCATCCTATCCCCAGGCATCGGCGCCGTCTCCCTTTCAAAGAGGGCCGGTTGGTAGTCGCCCGTATCGTCTTACTGGATGATATCGTCGATCTTATATTGATGGCATCGCTATCACATATGCGAGGTTGCCATCATGCCGGCGGTTACAATCCGCAACCTTTCCGAGGCGACGCATCGTGCCTTGAAAGTCCGCGCGGCGCAGCATGGGCGCAGCACGGAGGCGGAGATGCGCGACATTCTCGAGGCCGCGGTCCGCCCGCAAGCGCGGCTGCGGCTGGGCAGCGCGCTGGCCGAGCGCAGCCGCAGCCTCGGCCTGACGAACGAGGATTTCGCCGCGCTCGATGAGGCCCGCGACACGCTGCCGGCAACGACGATGGGCTTCGAATGATCATTCTCGATACGAGTGTCGTCTCCGAGGCCATGAAGCCCATCCCCGACGATGCCGTGCGTTCCTGGCTGGACGAGCAGGCCGTCGAAACGCTTTTCCTCACCAGCGTGACGGTCGCGGAATTGATGTTCGGCATCGGTGCCCTGCCGGCGGGCAAGCGCCGAGAAAAACTTTCCGCCGCGCTGGATGGATTGATGACGGTGATACCCGCCGCATCGAAGGCACTGGTATCGCGGGTTGCAACGTCGTGATGCGATAGGAACATCAGTTTTCCGACGCCCGCATCAGCGGATCGTCCTGGATCGACTCGGCCAGGAAATCCAGCACCGCCCGCACGCGCAGCGGCACGTTGCGGCGGGAGGGATAGACCACGTTGATCGGCAGCCGTGTCGGCCGGAAGTCGGGCATGACGTGGACGAGGGCACCGCTCTCGATATCGGGCAGGGCAAGGATGTGGGAGAGGATGGACAGCCCCGCACCGGCGAGCGTCGCCCGGTGCACCGCGACGGCACCATCGGCGATCAGGCGCGGCGTGATGCGCACGGGAATGTCGTGTGCGCCATCGGAAAATGACCAGATGCGGTTGTCTCCCGCCCGCTGATAACAGATGCAATCATGGGAAACGAGGTCGTCCGGCACGGCGGGCAGACCGTGCCGGCCGAGATAGGCGGGCGCCGCGACGAGGAAGGCGGTCGTCCAGCCGAGCCGGCGGAAGATCAGGCTGTTGTCCGAGACGGGGCCGAGGCGCACTTCGAGGTCAATCCCGTCCTGCACGAGATCCGAGCCCTCCTCCTTGAACAGCAGTTCAAGCGACAGGCCCGGATAGCGGGTAAGGAATGCCGCCATCCTGTCGCTGAGAAATAGTCCGAGCGGCGCAGGTACGGAGAGCCTCACCTTGCCGGCCGCGCCCCCGGCCTCCTGGCCGAGGTCGCCGAGTTCCTCGACGGCCTCCAGGACCCGCCGGGCCATGGGGATCATGCGCTCCCCCTCTGCGGTCAGGGCCAGCGCATTGGTCGTGCGATGGAGCAGTCGCGCATTGAGCCGGGCCTCCAGGGCGGAAATCTGCCGCGAGACGGCTGGCTGCGTCAGGTCGAGGTCCAGGGCCGCGGCGGAAAACGACGAGGTCTCCGCCACGCGCAGAAATGTCCGCAGTGCCGAGACGATATCCATGGCCCTCATACAATTCGACATAAGCCTTATGCGCGGAGCTTATGCCGTTTCGGCTTTACAGTCCAGCAATTAAGGATACTAAATATCCATAAGGATAAGTTATATCCTTAATTAACGGAGACGGACATGACCCAGCGACTGAACTATGCCCAGCGTTCCCCGGAGTTCTTCAGGAAGATCTCCGAACTCAGCATGGCGCTGAAAGACAGCGTCATCGAACAGAAGATCCGTGATCTCGTGAACCTGCGCGCATCGCAGATCAACGGCTGCGCCTTCTGCGTGGACATGCATGTGAAGGAAGCGAGGATCCATGGCGAGAGCGAACTGCGCCTCCACCATGTGGCCATCTGGCGCGAGTCGAACCTTTTCATCCCCCGTGAGCGTGCGGCCCTCGCCTGGACGGAGGCGCTGACCCGGATGCCGGAAGGCGGCATTCCCGACGAACTCTACGAGCGGGTGCGCGGCCAGCTTTCCGAGAAGGAGATCTCGGACCTGACCTTCTCGATCATGACGATCAATGCCTGGAACCGCGTCAGCGTCGCGTTCAAGTCCGTGCCGGGATCGGCCGACAAGCTCTACGGCCTCGACAAGGCCGGCCTCGATTAACCGCAGTCACCACCAGAACCGCGGCGCGGGTCGCGCCGCGAAGGGAGAGGCAGCGCTTCCCCCCCGTTCGAACACATGGAGCCCGCAACATGACCAGGTCGTTCCTCCTTGCCGCTATGCTCGCGGCAACGTTTCTCACAGCCGCCTCCGGTGCGTCCATGGCCGGCGAAACCTCGAAGGTGACGCTCGTCTACGAGCACGAACTTCCCAATGTCCCCGGCAAAAGCATTCGCGGCGTGCTCGTCGAATACAGGCCCGGCGGCTTTTCCGAGGGGCACACCCATCTTTCCTCGGCATTCATCTATGCGACCGTTCTGGAAGGCGCGATCCGAAGCCAGGTCAATGACGGTCCGGTCAAGGTCTATCGCGCCGGGCAAAACTTCTCCGAAATGCCGGGCGACCGGCACGGCGTGAGCGCGAATGACAGCCAGACGGAACCCGCCCGGTTGCTTGCGGTCTTCGTCGTCGATACCGGTGAAAAGGAACTCGTCTATCCGCTGAAGTGACGGCTTTCGGCAAGGTCGGGCTCACGGCCCGGCCTTTCGCCATGGTGCTCCTCAGCCGGCCCGCTTCAGGACCCATTCGAAACTGCTCTGCCGCAGGCTCGGCGGAATATCCTTTTCCAGCGTCCCCATGAGATCAGCCAGACTGACGCCGCGAAGCCGGGTGCGCCAGGCTTCGTCCGCCTCCCACATGATGCGGGCGATCGCACAGGGACCTGCTTCGCAATACCCCTGCGGACGACAGGGATTGTTGGCGCGGATATTGTTGCAGACGAAGGTGCGCTCCCTGCCCTCGACAGCCTCGACGACATCCAGGAAGTTGATATCGGCCGGTGGCCGGGCCAGGCGGTAGCCGCCGCTCGGTCCAAGCGTGGACTCGACCAGTTTTGCCTGTGACAGGCTTTGCAAGGCCTTGGACAGATACTCCTTCGGCAGGCCATGGAACTCGGCCAGCGCCTTGGTGGAGAGATAGCGCCCGCTCGGAAGTCCGGCGAGAATGGCGCAGCAGTGCAGCGCCCATTCGACTTGGCTCTTGAGGATCATCGAACCCATTCCTGGAATACGGATAATGTATATCCGTATTATCGGCGCCTGTAAACGCGCTCGGCTGGCTCGCCGCGGTTCACGGCAGGCCGAGATAGGTCGCAAGCTCCCGCGCTGCCGCCGCGCCCGCGCGATTGGCACCGATGGTGGAGGCGGAGGGGCCGTAGCCGACGAGATGAATGCGCGGGTCCTTCCCGACCTGCGTGGCGAGACGACCGGCCATGACGATGCCGCCCTTGTCCCCGCGCAACTGCAGGGGGGCGAGATGGTCGAGCGAGCTGCGAAAGCCGGTTGCCCAGAGGATGACGTCGGCCCTCTGCTCCGTGCCGTCCGGCCAGCGCACGCCGTGGGCGGTGATCTCGCTGAACATCGGCAGACGCTTCAGCGCACCGCGCGCGGCGGCGGCCCGCAGTGCCGGTGTCCAGGGAATGCCGGTGACGGAGACGACAGAGCCCGGGACCAGGCCGTTGCGCACCTTGTCCTCGACGATGGCGACGGCCGCGCGGCCGTCTTCCGGGGTGAACGGCGTGTCGCGGAACTGCGGTTCGCGGCGCGTGACCCAGCTCGTCGTCGTCACCTTAGAGATCTCGTCGAGATGCTGGAGCGCGGAAATGCCGCTGCCGACGATGACGACATGCTGGCCCGCGAATTCATCGGCCGTCCGGTAGTCGCGAGAATGAAGCTGCCGGCCCTGGAACAGCGCGGCACCGGGATAGTCGGGGATCTGCGGGGTCTCCCAGGTTCCGGTGGCATTGATGAGGCCGCGGACGGAAAAGGCCTCGCGATCCGTCTCGACCCGCAGCCGCTCGAAGCGGTCGCAGACCACCTTGACCGTGACCGGGCGATAGACCGGCAGCCGGAACCGTTCCTCGTAGGCGGCGAAATAGTCGGGCACCGCCACGGAGGCCCTGGCCTCGGTCTGCTCCGCCGGCACCACCTCGGAAAAGCCCATGCCCGGCAGGTCGTGCACGCGGTTGACGGTGCTCAGCGTCAGCGAGGGCCAGCGATGCTGCCAGGCCCCGCCCGGTTTCTCGTTCCTGTCGAGCACGATGAAATTGCGGCCCGGCTTGAGGCCGAGTTTCAGCAGATGGTAGGCCGAGGACAGCCCGGCCTGGCCGGCGCCGATCACCACGATGTCGATCTTGATGGCGGCGCGCAGGCCCGTCTCGTTCGCTGACATTGCGGATGGCAAATCGATCCCCGTTCTTCGGCTGCCCGAGCTTTCCGATACCCCATTGCCGCCCCGCAGGAAACCGGGGCTGTCCGGAATGGTCATGCAGTGTGCGCGCGCTGCTCGGCCTTGCTCAAGAGTGCGTATTCGCCCGCAAGATAGTCCATGAGGGCCCGCACGGAGGGCAAAAGCCCGCGGCGGGAGGGGAAGGCGGCGTGGATGATGCCGCTGCGCGGCGCCCATTGCGGCAGGATGTCGATGAGCCGCCCGGTCGCCAGGTCCTCTTGCACGACCATGGTCGGGAACTGGCAGACGCCGATGCCGGAAAGCGCGGCCTGGCGCAGCGCCACCATGTCCTCCGTCACCAGCCGCGGATCGTGCGGCACGGTCGCCGTCGCGCCCTGCGGTCCTTCCAGCCGCCATTCGTGCCCGCCGGTGGACGGTCCCCAGGAAAGGCTCGGCATGACCGTCAGGTCCGCCGGAACGAGGGGTCGGGAGAAGCAGCCTTCCACCAGGCCGGGGCTCGCGACGAGGCGCTGGGTGCTTTCGGCGAGCCTGCGCACCACGAGGTCGCTGTCGCCGAGCGGCGGGAAACGTACGCGGATGGCGACGTCGAAGCCTTCCTTGATGACATCGACGCGCCGGTTGGTGCTCTCCAGTTGCACATGGACATGGGGGTGCTTCGCCATGAAGCGCGCGATCATCTCGCCCACCTGGAAGTAGATGACGGAAGACGGGCAACTGACCTTCACGGTGCCGCGCGGTTCGGCGCGCATGCGCTCGATCACCTCCTGCGCGGCCTCCGCCTCCACGACCATCGCCAGGCAATGGCGATAGAATTCCTGGCCGATCTCGGTCACCGTGAACTGCCGCGTGGAGCGCTGTACGAGGCGGACGCCGAGGCTTTCCTCCAGGAGGCCGATGCGGCGGCTGAGCCGCGAGCGTGGCATGCCGAGTTTGCGGGCGGCGGCGGAAAAGCCGTTCTGCTCGACCACGTCGACGAAGAAGCGGAAGTCGTTGAGGTCCTGCATCGGGGCTCCATTGTCCTGAATTCAGGACACGCTAGCATGAAATTGCCGTCTACTGCCAGGTTTGGTGCGGCCGTATATTGGGCTCAACAGATTGCCCAACGGCAAATCCCAAGGAGCCAAACCCCATGAGAAAGATCCTCGGCATCTACAGCAGTCCCGCCCGGCACTGGGTCGGCGATGGTTTTCCGGTCCGCTCGATGCTGTCCTATGCGACGCTCGGCGAGCATGTCAGCCCATTCCTGCACCTCGATCACGCCGGCCCGGCCGCCTTTCCGCCGACCGACCGGCCGCGCGGCGTCGGCGCCCATCCGCACCGCGGTTTCGAGACCGTGACCCTCGTCTATGAGGGCGAGGTCGAACACCGCGACTCGACCGGTGCGGGCGGTGTCATCGGCCCCGGCGACGTGCAGTGGATGACCGCCGCCGCCGGCATCCTGCACGAGGAGTTCCATTCTCCGGCCTTCACCCGTCAGGGCGGCACGCTCGACATGGTCCAGCTCTGGGTCAACCTGCCGGCGAAGGACAAGAATGCGGCGCCCGGCTACCAGTCGCTGCTCGACCGCGACATCCCCGCCGTCGCGCTTGCCGGTGAGGCCGGCCGCCTGCGGGTGATCGCCGGCGATTATCAAGGCCACAAGGGACCGGCCCGCACCTTCTCGCCGATCGACCTCTGGGACCTCAGGCTGAACCAGGGCAAGGACGTCTCGCTCGACCTGCCCGAGGGCCACACGGCCGGGCTCGTCGTCTTGCGCGGCTCCGTTCTTGTGAACGGCACCTCGGTGGCCCGCGGCGGCCAGTTCGTCTTGCTCGAGCGTACAGGCGGCGCCTTCAGCCTTGAGACCGAGAGCGACGCGACGGTCCTGGTGCTGAGCGGTACGCCGCTCGGCGAGCCGGTCGCCATGCGCGGTCCCTTCGTCATGAACACGCCGGAAGAATTGCAGCAGGCCTTTGCAGACTTCCGCGCCGGCAGGTTCGGCACGATCGCCGCCTGATCCCAAGCTTGTCCCCGGCGGCTCTCGCCTGAGGCAAACCGGGCCGGATTGTCTCCGGCCCCTCCCCCACCCCGCAACCGCAAGCAAGGAGAAATGACATGAGCACCCCCGCAAACTTCAACGGCCAGCGCCCGGTCATCGATGCCGACGACGCCGTCATGCTGCTGATCGACCACCAGAGCGGCCTGTTCCAGACCGTCGCCGACATGCCGATGCCGGTCCTGCGCAACCATGCCGCCGCGCTCGCCCGGATGGCGACGCTGTCGAAGATGCCGGTCATCACCACCGCTTCCGTACCGCAGGGCCCGAACGGCCCGCTGATCCCGGAAATCCATGAAAACGCCCCGCATGCCAAATATGTGGCCCGCAAGGGCGAGATCAACGCCTGGGACAACCCGGACTTCGTGGCCGCCGTCAAGGCGACAGGCCGCAAGACCCTGATCATTGCCGGCACGATCACCAGCGTCTGCATGGCCTTTCCGGCGATCAGCGCGGCCCATGACGGCTACAAGGTGTTCGCCGTGGTCGATGCGTCCGGCACCTATTCCAAGATGGCGCAGGAGATCACCCTTGCCCGCGTCGTGCAGGCCGGCGTCGTGCCGATGGATACGGCAGCCGTCGCCTCCGAGCTGCAGAAGACGTGGCACCGCGACGACGCGCAGGAATGGGCGAACATCTACACAAAGATCTTCCCGGCCTATCAGTTGCTGATCGAAAGCTACCTCAAGGCGCAGGACGTCGAGAAGAACCACGAACAGCTCGACTCCGCCCGGGCCTGAGCGAAGCCGGACAGGAGCATGCAGGCGGCGCGACCCGGTTCGCGCCGCTTTCTTCGTTTCGATGGGGTGCCCTCAGCCGCCGGCCCCGGCGCCTTGCCAGGTTCCCACCAGCATGCGCCGGAAATGTTCGGCGGCAGGCGAGAGCGTGGCGGCGCGGCGGCGTACGATGCCGATGGTTCGGGAAATCCGGGGAGCGCCCAGCGGCCGCGTGACGATGATGGGGTGGTCAGGCCCCGGGGTTGCCGTGCGCGGCAGCACGGAAATGCCGAGGCCCGCCTCCACCAGGCCGAGGGACGTCGACAGGTGCGTCACCTCGTAGGACCAGCGCAGCTCGATATTGGCGCGCGCCAGCGCCGCGTCCAGCATGGTGCGGTTGCCGCTGGAGCGGTGCACGGTGATCAGCCGGTAGGGCGCAAGGTCCGTCCAGCCGACCTCCTGCCGCGCCGCCAGCGGATGGTCGCGCCGCGCTGCCAGCACGAACGGGTCCTCGGCGATCCGGTCGAAGAGGAGATCGGGATCCGACGTTCCCATGAAGTTGATGCCGAACTCCACCTCCCCGCGTGAGACGGCCTGCAACCCCTCGGTCGCCGTCAGGTCGAGGATGCGGAAGCGGATGTCGGGATATTCCTGGTTGAACTGCTTGATGACGGTCGGCAGGAAATAGAAGGCCGCCGTCGGCAGGCAGGCGATCGTCACCAGCTCGCTGCGCCGCAGCCCCCGGTCGCGGGCGGCAAAGAGCGAGCCGTCGAACTCCTCCAGCATGCGCTGCACGAGCGGCATCAATTCGAGGCCGAGCGCCGTCGGGGAGACGTGCCGGGTGGTGCGCTCGAGCAGCGGGGCGCCGATGGAGGCTTCCAGCTTCTGGATGCGGCGGCTGAGGGCCGGCTGCGACAGGTTGAGTGCTTCCGCCGCCCGGTGGAAGCTCTCCAGCTCCACCACAGCGAGAAAGGCCCGAAGGTCAAGGATTTCGCAATTAATGCGCATTGTGCATCAGTGATCCAAAATTTTGCACTTAACTTAATAATCCAGGTGGCGCATATCCCTCAAGGGAGAAAGCAGGGATGATGTCTGCCCGGGGCGATCCTGGGCTTGGCGTTTCCAACTTTCATGTGTACCTTTGTATACATTTGAACGCATTGCCATCGTGGGAGGAAAAAACATGGCTGATTTCACGCGTCGTCAACTGCTGGCCGCCGGCTCCGCTGCCGCGGCTCTGGGGCTTGTGGGAGCGCGCCCCGCCTTTTCTCAGGCATCCGTCGATTTCGCCGGCAAGACGGTGGAATGGTGGATGCCGTTCTCCGAGGGCGGCGGCTCGGATGTCTGGGCTCGCTTCTTCGCACCGTACCTGTCGAAATATCTGCCGGGCAACCCCAATGTCGTCGTGCGCAACGTGCCGGGCGGCGGATCGATCACCGGCTCGAACGAGTTCGTCGCCCGCGCCCGGCCGGATGGGCTTGCCATCCTCGGCACGTCCGGCTCGACGCAGTTCCCGTTCCTGCTCGGCGATCCGCGCGTGCGCTATGACTATGCCAAGCTGATCCCCGTGCTCGTCTCGCCCACCGGCGGCGTCTGTTATCTGCCCGCCAAATTCGAGGTGAAGTCACCGGCCGACCTTGGCAAGATCAAGGACCAGGAACTGGTCTATGGCAGCCAGGGCGCGACCTCGCTCGACCTCGTGCCGATGCTCGCCTTTCGCCTGCTCGGCCTCAATGTCCGCCATGTCTTCGGCATGCAGGGGCGCGGCGACGGGCGGCTTGCCTTCGAGCGCGGCGAAGCGACGATCGACTACCAGACCTCGTCGGCCTACCTCACCAACGTCACCCCGCTCGTCGAGGCCGGCACGGCGGTGCCGATGTTCTCCTGGGGCGTTCTCGACGCGGAGGGCAATGTCGCGCGCGACCCGACCTTCCCCGACCTGCCGCATTTCGTCGAAGCCTACGAGATGATGCACGGCCAGAAACCGTCCGGGGTGGAATACGACGCCTATCTCGCCTTCTTCGGTTCCGGCTTTGCGGCCCAGAAACCCTGCATGCTGCCGGAAGGCACGCCGGACGACATCGTTGCGACCTACCGCAAGGCCTTTGCCGACGCGGTGGCCGATCCCGAGCTGCAGAAGGCCAAGGCCGATGTCCTCGGCGACTACGCGCAGGCCGTCGGCGGCGATATCGAGAAGCTCTATGCGGTGGCGACGTCGATCAAGCCGGAAGCGCGCGAATGGGTGCGCAACTTCCTGACGACGGAATATCAGGTCAAACTCTGACCGGAAGCGCCCCCCGCCGCCGCAGGGCGGCGGGCACGCCCGCCCGCAGCCACCGGGCCCGAACAGCCATCTGCCGACACTGACGAGGCCGGAGCACCCGCGCCGTCTCGCACCTGTTGCTATCGAAAGGACAGCCACAGTGATCGATGTCTTCGTCACTTCGCTCCACAACCTGCTGACCCCCCACCATCTCGGTTACATGATGATCGGTGTCGCGGTCGGGCTTGTCGTCGGCATCCTGCCGGCCCTCGGCGGCATTGCCGGCATGTCGCTGCTGCTGCCCTTCGTCTACGGCATGGAACCGACCGCGGCGATCGCCATGATGGTCGGTCTCCTGGCGGTCATCCCGACCTCCGATACCTTCTCCTGCATTCTCATGGGCATTCCCGGCTCGTCCGCCTCGCAGGCGACCGTGCTCGACGGCTTTCCGCTCGCCCGCAAGGGGGAAGCGGCCCGCGCGCTCAGCGCCTCCTTCTCGGCCTCGATGATCGGCGGCCTCTTCGGCGCGCTCTGTCTCACCGGCATCGTCATTGTCGCCCGGCCGCTCATCCTGAGCTTCACCTCGGCGGAACTCTTCATGCTGGCGATCTTCGGCCTCTCCATGGTCGGCGTGCTCTCGGGCAGCAGCCTGGCGAAGGGCATCGCCGCCTGCACGCTCGGCCTCGCCTTCGGCGCGATCGGCACGGCGCCGGCCAATGGCGGCGAGCGCATGACCTTCGGCTCGCTCTACCTGATGAGCGGCCTTGAGATCACCATCATCGGCCTCGGCATCTTCGCCCTGCCGGAAGTGCTCGATCTGCTGCGCGGCAATTCGAGCATTTCGAGCACGGGCAAGCTCGGCCGCGGCTGGCTGGACGGCGTGCGCGATACCTGGCGGGAGAAGTGGCTGACGCTGCGCTGCTCGACGATCGGCGCCTGCGTCGGCCTGATGCCCGGCCTCGGCGGCAGCGTCTCCGACTGGATCTCCTACGGCCACACCGTGCAGACCGCCAAGGACAAGTCGCAGTTCGGCAAGGGCGATATCCGCGGCGTCATCGGCCCGGAGGCGGCCAACAATTCCTGCGCCGGCGGCAACCTCATCCCGACCCTTCTCTTCGGCATCCCCGGCTCCGGCTCCATGGCGATCTTCCTGGCGGCGATGATCCTGATCGGGCTCCAGCCCGGCCCCGGCATGGCCGACCCGAACCGCGACCTCAACCTCACCTATACGGTCGTCTGGACGCTGGCGCTCGCCAATGTCGTCGGCACTGCGGCCTGCATCGCCCTGTCGCCCAGCATCGCGCGGCTGACGACCATCCGCTTCGTGCTCTTCGCACCCTTCATGATCCTCATCATCGTGTTCGGCGCCTTCCAGTCGACCCGGTCGTTCGAGGATATCGTGGCACTGCTGGTCGTCGCGCTCACCGGCATCTTCCTCAAGCGCTTCGGCTGGCCGCGCCCCGCCTTCCTCATCGGCTTCGTGCTTGCCGGCCAGGTCGAGACCTACTTCTACCAGGCGGTGCAGTTCTACGGCTACGGCTTCCCGCTGCGCCCGATCGCCATCGTCATCGCGCTCGTCACGGTCGCCTCGCTCTGGTTCACCAGCCGCTCGCGCATGCGCCAGAAGGAGGAGGCCGTTCCTGGCGGCATCACCACCGACATCGAGTTCGAGCGCGAGGAGGACGAGACCGCCGCTGCAAGGAACCTCTGGCCGCAGGTCGTCTTCACCACCATCGCCGTCGCCTTCTTCGTCTTCACCATCGTCGAAGGTGCGGAGAACTCGTTCCTCGATGCCGTCTTCCCGATCGCCGTCGGCATGGTGGGTCTGCTGACGGCCGCCACCGTGCTGGTCTGGCAGGTCCGGGGAGCCACGGGACACGGCACGGCCGGCAACATGAACTTCGATCTCGATGACGGCACGACCAGCGGCAGCCTCTGGCGCTTCGTCGGCTGGCTGGTCGGCTTCGTCGCGGCCATCGGCCTCGTTGGCTTCACGCTGGCGCTGATCGGCTTCTTCGTCGCCTTCCTCAAGATCGTCGCCAGGTCGAGCTGGCTGCAGACGCTGGTGCTGACCGCCGCCGCCGTCGGCCTGGTGCTGCTGCTGACATCGATCCTGCACATGAACCTGCCGGGCGGCCTCTTGCAGAACCAGTTCTACGACCAGCTGGTCTGGCCGCTGCGCTGACCCTCGGCCCCGGCGGCGACGCCGGGGTTCGCACGCCGGTTTTCAAGGTGTGCAATTGCATCCAATTGTCTACATCACTCAGCGAGGGCATCATGCCAGCACAACATCCCATCCCCTGCATCCTCATGCGCGGCGGAACGTCGAAGGGGCCTTACTTCAAGATGCAGGATATTCCGCAGGATCCCGAGATCCGCGCGCGCGTCCTGCTGGCGGCGATGGGCTCGCCCGATATCCGCCAGATCGATGGCCTCGGCGGCGCGGATACGCTGACGAGCAAGGTCGCGATGGTCGGCCCGTCGAGCCGCGAGGGGGTCGATGTCGACTATCTCTTCGCCCAGGTCTCCGTCGACAAGGCGATCGTCGACACCTCGCCTTCGTGCGGCAACATGCTGTCCGGCGTCGGCCCCTTCGCCATCGAGACGGGCATGGTGCCGGTCGGCGGGGAGAAGACCAGCGTCGTCATCTACGACATCAACACCCAGAGTCGCATCGAGGCGGTCGTCGAGACGCCTGATGGTGCCGTCAATTACGAGGGCGATGCCCGCATCGACGGCGTGCCGGGCACGGCGGCGGAGATCCGGCTCAATTTCATGGATATCGTCGGCTCGAAGACCGGTGCGCTGCTGCCCACCGGCAAGCCGATGGAGAAAATCGAGGGGATCGATGTGACGCTCATCGACGTCGCGGTGCCGATGATGATCGTGCGCGCCGCCGATGTCGGCAAGGCGGGCTACGAGAGCGCCGCCGAACTCGATGCCGACAGGGCCTTCTTCACGCGCATGGAAGCGATGCGCATGGAGGCCGGCCGCCGCATGGGCCTGGGCGACGTCACCGGCAAGGTGGTGCCGAAAATGGCGATGCTGGCCGCGCCGCGGGAGGGCGGGAACGTCGCCGCGCGCTATTTCGTGCCGCACAAGACCCATGCGGCCTTCGCGGTGACGGGCGGCCTCTGCGTCTCCTCCTGCGTGCTGGTGCCCGGCACCGTGGCGGATGGCCTTGCAGAACGACCGGAGGGGGACGATTGCACCGTGATCATCGAGCATCCGACGGGTCTCATCGATGTCGCCATGACGAGCAAGCCGTATGGCAATGAAGTCGAGATCATCAGCGGGGGGGTGGTGCGCACCGCGCGCAAGCTGATGCAGGGCAATATCTTCGTCCCGGCGGCGACCCTGCTGCCGGCATCCCCTGCGGCCTGAGTCACCGGTACCCCTGTTTCTGGAGTTTATGGAATCATGAAACTGCTTGTTCTTCCGGGTGATGGGATCGGCCCGGAAATCGTCGGCGCCACCGTCGCGGTGCTGGATGCCGTCGACCGCCGCTTCGCCTTCGGTTTCCGCTACACGACGCGCGACATCGGCTTCGCTTCGCTGGAGAAGACCGGCACGACGCTGCCCGCGGACCTGCTCGACGAGGCCCGCGGCATGGACGGAACCCTGCTCGGTCCGATCTCCCATCTCGACTATCCGTCGCGCGACAAGGGCGGCATCAACGTCTCGGCCGCCTTCCGCACCCAGCTCGACCTCTTCGCCAACATCCGCCCGGCCCGCACCCGCAGGGGCGTCTTCCACCGCGGCACGGAGATGGACCTCGTCATCATGCGCGAGGCGACGGAGGGCATGTATCCCGATCGGAACATGTTTGCCGGAACCGGCGAATACATGCCGACGGAGGACGTGGCGATCTCGATGCGCAAGGTGACGGCAAGGGCGATCGAACGCATCGCCAGGGCCTCCTTCGCGCTGGCGCGGGCGCGCCGCCGCAAGGTGACGGCGGTGCACAAGGCCAATGCCTTCGTGCTGACCGATGGGCTCTTCCTGAAGGAGGTGCGCAAGGTCGCCGCCGATTATCCCGACGTGGAGCTCGAAGAGGTGCTGATCGACGCGATGGCGGCGCTGCTCGTGCGCGATGCGAGCCGCTACGACGTCATCTGCACCACCAATTTCTACGGCGACACGCTCTCCGATCTCGCCTCCGAGCTCTCCGGCAGCCTCGGCCTCGCCGGCTCGCTGAATGCCGGTGCCGACCATGCCGCCGCGCAGGCCCAGCACGGCTCGGCACCCGATATCGCCGGGCAGGACAAGGCGAACCCGACATCGATGATCCTGTCGGCCGCGATGCTGCTGCGCTGGCACGGCGAGCGCGCCGGCGACGCGCGTTACATCGAAGCCGCGGCCCTCATCGAGGAGACCATCGACCGGGTCCTTTCCGATGCCGCCACCCGCACCCGGGATCTTGGCGGACCGCTCGGCACGGCGCAGTTCACCGAAACGGTCGTTGCGGCCCTCGGCTAGGCCGGCAAGGAAAACGGCACCGGTGCGCCTGCCCCGGTGCCGCAGCAATTTCGCCTCCTCGCGTGGCCCTGGTCAGTCGGCCGGATGGACCGGTCCATCCGCCACCAGCACGCCATCGGCATCCGCATAGAGATAGGCCCCCGTGCGAAATTCGACATTGCCGAAGACGAGCGGCACGTCGCGGGCGCCGTGGCCGGTCTTGCCGCTCTTCTTGGGCGCCTGGCCGAGCGCCATCACGCAGAAATCCATGGCGTCGATATCGGCGCTGTCGCGGATCGCGCCGTTGATCAGGAGGCCCTGCCAGCCGTTCGCCTGGCCGAGGGCGGCGATCTGGTCGCCCACCAGCGCGCAGCGCAGCGAGCCGGCGCCGTCGACGACGAGCACCTTGCCCGTGCCGTTTTCCTCCAGCGTCGCGCGCAGCAGTCGGTTGTCCTCGAAGGTCTTCAGCGTGACGATCTCGCCATGGAAGCCCTTGCGCCGGCCGTAGGATTTCCACTGCATCTCGCAGAAGCGCACCTCGGCATCGTTGCTGTCGACCAGATCCGCCGTCTTGATGATATCAGTCACGTTCCTTCCTCCGTCTTCGGTACGGCGAGCACCCGCACGGGCGCACCGTCGCGCCAGGCCCTGATATTGTCCACCGTGTCGCGGTAGAAGGCGGCATAGGCGCCTTCGGTGACATAGCCGAGATGCGGCGTCAGCACGGTGTTCGGCATGGTGCGCAGCGGATGATCGGCCGGCAGCGGCTCGATGTCGAAGACGTCGAGCCCGGCCTTGATGCGGCCCTGCCGCAGCGCCGCGATGAGCGCCGCCTCGTCGACCAGCGGGCCGCGCGCGGTGTTGATCAGCCATGCCCCCTGTTTCATCTGGCCGAGTTCGGCGGCGGAGACGGTGTGCCGGCTGCGCTCGCCGAGGATGAGGTGCAGCGAGACCACGTCGGCCTCGCGGAACAGGGTCTCCTTGTCGACGCGGCGGGCGCCGGCTTCGGCGGCGCGCGCGTCCGTCAGGTTCTGGCTCCAGGCGATCACCTCCATGCCGAAGGCTTTGGCGACCGGCACCATGCGGCCGCCGAGCTTGCCGAGTCCGACCAGTCCCAGCGTCTTGCCGCCGAGCACGGTTCCCACCGTGTGCTGCCAGCCGCCGGCGCGGATGCGGGCGTTCTCCTCGGGGATCGACCGGGCGAGCGAGAGGATAAGCCCCCAGGCGATTTCCGGCGTCGCATGGGCGGATTCGCCGGCATGGGTGTGGCAGACGGTGATGCCGCGGGCGACGGCGGCCTCCATGTCGATGGTGCGCACGCGCGCGCCGGTGACCACGATCAGCCTCAGCGCCGGCAGCCGCTCGATCAGCGCGGCGGACAGCGGCATGCGCTCGCGCATGAGGCACAGCACGTCGAAGCCGGCAAGCGCGGCTGCGGCCTCGTCCTCGCTCGCAAGGTTGCGGTCGAAGCGGACGATCTCGCAGTCGTCGCCGAGCACGGCCCAGTCGGCAAGGGTGAGCGCCACATCCTGATAGTCGTCGAGGATCGCGATCCGCAGCATGGCTCAGGCCCTTCCAAGCGTGTCGAGGTCGATCGAGAGACCGGCAAGGTCCGCCTGTTCGCGCAGCATGGCAAGGTCGGCCGCGGTGAGCGGGATTCCCTCGGCCAGCCGTGTTTTCATCCGGTTCGCCTCCGGCTCGCCCGGCATCAGGATCGGCTGGTCGTCATCCACCCGCGGACAGGCGCGGGCGCGGGTGACGAGGTCGTCCATGCGCGTGCGGTAGGCCGCTTCGCCGAGGAAGAGCGAAGGGCGGAAGGCGATGAAGCTGTGGCCGACATTCTGCGGCCGGTCGAGATCGCGATACTGGTCGCCGACCTTGCCGCCATAGGCCGCGCCGCTCATCACGCCCGCAAGGACTTCCATCATCAGCGACAGCCCCGATCCCTTCGGGCCGCCGAGCGGCAGCACGATGCCCTCATAGGCCCGGCGGGCATCCGTCGTTTCCCGGCCGTCGGCGTCGAGCGCCCAGCCGGCCGGGATCGGCTCGCCCGTCTGCATCGCCCGGCGGATTTTTCCGCGCGCGACGACCGAGGTTGCCATGTCGAGCACGATCGGCGGCGAGCCCTCGCCGCCCGGTGCGCCGAAGGCGAAGGGGCTGGTGCCGAGGAAGGGTGAGCGCCCGCCCCAGACCGGCATGCTGGGCGAGGCATTGGTGAAGACGAAGGCGGCATGTCCGGCATCGATCGCCTCCAGGAGATAGGCCGCAGCCATGCCGAAATGGGCGCTGTTGCGGACGCTCGCCATGCCGATGCCGCACCGCTCCGCCGCGGCGATCGCCTCCTGCATGGCCCGGCGGGCGACGACGAAGCCGAGGCCGTCATCGCCGTCGACATGCGCGGCGGCGGGCATGGGATGCGAGACGCGGATATCGGGCCGGGCGCGCACCAGGCCGCGGCGCAGGCGGTCCGCATAGACGGGAATGCGCGAAATGCCGTGGGTGCCGACGCCGCGGAGATCGGCGAGAACCAGATAATGCGCGACGGTGGCCGCGTCCTGCGCGGGGAGGTCGAGGCCGGCGAAAATCCCCGCCACCGCGGCCTCCAGCCGAGCGGCATCCGCATGCACGATCGTTCCATCCTTCGCCTGCATTCGCCCATCCTCCTCCAGAAGCCCGCGGCTCACGATATCATGGACTATCAGCCATGGATGCCAATGTATACTATTGTATCCAAAAAATCCGGATAGAATTCCGCCTTCCCGCGTCGATCCTCAGCGTTTGCGGGCCAGTGCCAGGAATTCGCGGATCGGCCGGGAGAGCGGGCTCGACCCGCGCCGCACGGAAAGCAGCTTTCGGCTCGCCCATGCGTCCGACAGGCGCACGCTGATGACATCCGTTCCCGCAAGCAGATGCAGGCTCGTCGAGCGCAGGAAGCCGATGCCGAAACCTGCCTCCACCATCCGCACAAGCGACGGGAAGGTTTCGACGCGCACCCGCTCGCCGAGCGCCCGGCCGCTGCGGGCGGCGGCTTCGTTCAGCAACCGGTCGAGCGCGCCGCTCTGGTGGATGCCCACCACCTCGTGTTCGGCCACCGCATCGAAGCTGATCGGCTTTCCCGATTGCAGGCGCGCGGCCAGCGGATGATCCGGCGAGCACAGGACGAGCACGTTGTCGTCCTCGAAGACCTCGGTCTCGAAGCGCGCGACATCGTTGTTGTCGGCGACGAAGGCGATGTCCGCCTGCCCGTCGTCCATCGCGGCGAGCGCGAGGGCCGCCGACATTTCCTGGATGTCGAGGCCGATGCCGGGATGGCTCTGCGCATAGGCCGCCAGAAGCTCCGGCAGCCGGCCCGACAGCGAGGAGCTGGTGCAGGCGAGCCGCAGCGAGCCGCGCGTGCCCGCCGAGAAATCGACCATCTGCGTGTTGAGGTCGGCGACCTGCCGCAGGATCTCGCGGCAGCCGGCGACATAGACCTCGCCCGCCGGCGTCAGGCGCGCGCCCTGCAGGGAGCGGTCGAACAGCGCGACGCCGAGCCGGGCCTCCAGCTCGCTGATGCGCCGGCTGACGGCGGACGGGGCGATGTTCTCATGCTCCGCCGCCCGCCCGATGGACCCGTACCGGGAGACCGCGACGACGAGGCGCGCCGTTACCGGATCGAAGGGCTGCATGGCGCGCCTCCGATGCCGCCGGCGGCGGGGATGGGTCGGCCAGGCCGAAGTCGCGGTACACCCGCGCCATGAGGCGCGCGTCGAAACGGTGCAGCGAATAGTCCGCGCAGCGCCGGACGAAGGCGAGGCAGCGCTCGATGGCCGAGGCGATGTTGGAAAGGATGACCAGGATCATGGCACGGTCCACCGATTGGGGGTTGCTCGATATCCATGGCCTATCGGTTCCTGTTGCTGGCGGGTAGCGACGGTTGGCGAGGAGGGCATCGCGCCTCGGCAACACCCGCCTCCCGCCTTCAGCCCTTACCCTCCCCGCCCGACAACCGCAACCAGAGCGGCAGGATCGACGGCGCCGCCAGGACGACGATGACCACGCGGCACAGGTGATGCAGGCTCACGAAGGCCGGATCGGCATTGAGCGAGATGGCGATCAGGCTCATCTCCGGCAACCCGCCCGGCACCAGCGCGAGCAGGCCGAGCGCGAAGGGGATGTCGAGATAGCGGTCGAAGGCGATGGCGAAGAGCGCGGCCATGGTGAGGCTGAAACAGGTGAGCAGCAGGCCGAGCACCACGCCGTTCAGCATGGTGCGCCGCGCGACGCCGGCAAAGTGCTGGCCGATCGTCGCGCCGATCACCACCTGGGCGATGGCGATGACGAGGTCGGGCACCGCCGCATCCGTCAGGCCCGTGATGTGGGCAGCGGCGCTCAGCACCAGCGGGCCGGTGAGGTTCGCCGCCGGCAGGCGGAGGCGGCGGCCAAGGAAGATGCCGAGCATGGCACAGCCGGCGAGCACGACGGCGTCGAGGGCCGAGAGCGTCAGCGCCCAGTGCATCGTCCGGTCGACCGTGCGTCCGGTGAGCGCGGCAAGCGCACCCGAAAGGGTGAGCGACAGCGGCACGATGGTGATCAGGAGAACGAGGCGCGTCGCATGCACCATGCTCACGCTGCGCACATCCGCCTTGAAGGAGGGCGCCATGGAGATCAGCTCGCTGAGGCCGCCGGGCATGCCGCTCAGGGCCGCCGTCGCCGGGTCGAGCCGGCCGAGGCGGCGGCACACGACGATGCCGAACGCCGCGACGATGACCGTATAGACGGCGACCGCGGCGAGGCTCACCGGCCATTCGGTCGCCTGGCGCAGCACCTCCGGCTTGAAGGCGCTGCCGACCATCAGCCCCACCACCGCGATCATGGCCGCGCGCGGCTTCGGCGAGGCGCTCACACGCACGCCGGCAAGTGCCAGCACCATGGTCAGCGCCATTGCGCCGAGCAGCCAGCCGAGCGGCAGGCCGAGCATGTAGCCGCACCAGCCGCCGACCGTGCCGATGGCCAGCGTGCGCAGGGTGTGAAGCAGCGGAACGGTCTTGCCGTGCCCGGCCGTCTTCAGGGGTGGGGTCTCATGCTTCGACAAAGGTCGTACCATTTCGCTTTTGCTTTGCATCCAATGGCATGCAATTAAACAAGCCCGTGGACAACGCCTTTTTCCTTCTGTAGCCGGAAAGTCCACATGGACGGGAGAGCCAGTCATGACCGCATCCAAGGACCTGCTTTCCAAGACGCGCGGCCAGAGCACCTACCAGGCCATTCTGACGGCCATCCGCGACGGCATCTACCGGCCGGGCGATCCGCTGCGCGAGGAGGAGGTGGCGACCCGTCTCGGCGTCAGCCGCACGCCGGTGCGCGAGGCGCTTGGCCGCCTGCAGGAAAAGGGCCTGCTGGAGGCGGCGCCCGGCCGCGGCGTCGCCGTCTCGATCCTCTCCATGCAGCAGATCTTCGAGCTCTATGCGATGCGCGAGGAACTGGAAGGCGTCGTCGCCCGCTTTGCCGCGCGCCATGCGACAGAGGCCGAGATCGCCAATCTGGAGCGGCTCAATGCCCGGTTTTCCGCCTCGGAGGCCCCGAAGGTCGCCGCACAGTGGAACCGGCAGTTCCATGCGCGCCTCTACGACGCCGCCCGCAACCGCTACCTCCGCCAGGCGGTGGAAGACCTGCAGGAGACGATCGCGCTGCTGCCCGACACGACCTTCATCCAGCCGGGCCGCACGACGACGGCGACGGACGAGCATGTCGCGATCATAGACGCGATCCGCCGGCGTGATCCGGAGGGTGCGGAAAAGGCGGCGGTTGGCCATATCAAGGCGGCGCTCGAAGTCCGCCTCGTCATCACCAGGGCCGAGACTTGACGCGTGCCGGCGCTCCGCCGCCCGGGCCTCGGTCATGATCGGGGCCAATAGGCCGGATCGCTGCCGAGCGGTACGGGCATGCGGCTCCAGCCGGCGCGCGCGCCATCGAAACGAAGCGCCGGCCGCAGGGCGGTGACACGGCCGAAGGCGGTGTCGTGCGTGTCGAGCAGATCCGCCACGGCGGCGACGTCCGGGTTGGCGGACGGGTACGTGGCGTCGTCACCCAGGGCATCGCGCATGCGCCACATCCAGTGCGCGGTCGCGGCAAGCGAAAGCGTCGCCTGCCACCGCCCGCCCTGCTCATGGCGCCGGATGAGGGCGAGCATGGCGGCGAAGGCGGCAAGGTAGCCCGTGAGATAGTCGAGCGGCTGGCATGGCAGCAGCGCCGGCCCCCTGCCCTCGCGTCCCTCCGCCGCCATGCCCGTCGTCGCCTGTACGAGGCTGTCATAGCCCCGGCGCCCCTGCCAGGGGCCTTGCAGCGAGAAGGCGGACAGCGAGAGGTGGACGAGATGCGGATTGAGACGGCCGAGATCATCGGGGCCGAAGCCGCGACCGCGGAGCGATGCCGGCCGGTAGGCATCGAGGACGATATCGGCATCGGCGGCAAGCGCCCGCAAGGACGCCCGCCCTTCCGCGGTGTCCAGTTCGGCGAAGGCCGCGTGTTTGCCAAAACCGGTGTCGATCACCAGGGAGGGGATCGAGGGGAGACGAGGGCTGGCGATGCGCATGACCGTCGCGCCGTGCTCGGCCATCGTGCGGCCTGCCATGGGGCCGGCGATGACGCGGGAGAGGTCCAGCATGCGCAGGCCGGAAAGCGGCCGTTCGCCGCCTGGCGGTAGCGGCACGGCCGCTGCCGCCCCGCTTCGTTCGAGATGTACGAGAGGCTGCGCCGCGATGGCCGCGGCCTGCGGTTCGCGCAGCCACGCCGAGCGTTCCCGCACCCGGGCGGCGCACAGGCCGCGCCGGATCGCTTCGGCCTCGATATCCTCCGCCCGGCGTTCGGCCACCGCCGCCTTCACCGCATCGGCATCGTTGGCAACGCTGAGGAGGGCGAGCAGCCCGTCCCGCAGATGGGGGAAGTTGCCGTGCAGATAGACCCATTCCCCTCCCGCCGCCTCATAGAAGCCGGTGAAGGGATCGCTGAATTTGGCCGGCTTTCCGTCCACCAGCAGGTAGCTGGAGCTCGCCATGGCAAGCTCCGCCTCCCGCATGTCCAGCGAAATGCGCGGGCGCTCGCCGGTCCTCAGCTCGCGGATGCGCGAGGCGGCCAGCCCCACGGCGCCGAGTACCGCCGCGGCGAGCGGCGCGACTGGCCAGGGGGTTGCGAGCACCTTGGGCCGCTCCTCGATGGTGAGGCGCTCGACCGGCGCATCGTCCCAGCCGATGGTATCGAGGAGGTCACGGAGCGGCCTTTCCGCCGCGCCGAGGCTCATGGCTTCCCCTCCCCGTCGAACGGCGCAACAGCCACCTCGCCCTGCATCAGGCGCCGCGCGGTGCGGTAGACCCGGCCGCTCTCGACATGCCAGCCTTCGCCGCGCGGGAAAACGGTTGCGCCGGCCGCGACGATGCCGGAGGGATGGCCGATCCGGATGGCTTGCGTGCCGGCGTCCCTGGAGCAGAGCCGGTGCGGCAGGGATCCTTCGATCCGGCAGGCGACGGCAAGGCACATGGCGCCGGTCAGCGTCACCGCCCGGTGCGCGCGCTCCATGGAGAGCATGCGGATGGCGATGTCCTGCGCCTCGCCGCCGACGGTCCGGCCGTCGAGCGTCACGAAGGGGGCGGGTGCCGAGACGACGGCGATCTTGGGATTGGCAAGGCCGACGCCACCCGGCGTCGAGCCAAGCCCCATCCGCACGCCGGCGGCGCGGCGCAGCCGGTCGAGCAGCGTCATGGCCTCGCGATTGCCCTCGATGGCGTCGGGGTGTTCCGATCCGGTGAGGCCTGCGTCTTCCGCCGCCACGAAGGCGACGGGATTGCTGGCATCGACCAGCGACATTTCGAAGATGCGGCCATCGACCTCGACCCTCTCGACGACCTGTCCCGTCGGCAGGAGGCCTGCTGTCACCGTGCCGCCGGGATCGAGGAAGTCGAGCGCGATGGGCGCGCCGGTTCCCGCAACGCCATCCACGGCGGCATCGCCCGCCGTCACGGCCTTGCCATTGCGCACGGGAAAGCGGGCATGGATGATCTTCTTCGTGTTGACCTGGTGGATGCGCACCAGCGCCTCGCCGTCCGCTGCGCGCACCAGCCCTTCATCGACCGCGAAGGGACCGACGGCCGAGGAGAGGTTGCCGCAATTGGCGCCCCAGTCGACGACCGGGCGGTCGACCGCGACCTGCGCGAACGTATAGTCGACATCGGCGTCCGGGTGCGTCGGCGGGCCGATGATGACGGCCTTCGACAGCGACGAGGTGCCGCCGCCCATGCCGTCGAGCTGGCGCCCGTAGGGGTCGGGGCTGCCGAGCGCCGAGAGCAGCATCCGCTCGAGCGCGGCCGGGTCCCGCGGACAGTGCCGGGCATGGAAGAAGAGGCCCTTGCTGCTGCCGCCGCGATAGAAGACGGCCGGTATGAAAATCTGTGTCATCTTCCCTCCTTCCCGCCCGGGCCTTCCCTCAGGCGAGCTGCATGATCCCCGAGACGAAATAGACGGCGCCGATCCCCGTCACGATCCAGCGCGTCCAGGCGCGGAAATCGGCATCCGTCATGCGGTGCAGGATGATGTTGCCGGAGCGCGTTCCCAATACGGCGATGGGCACGGCCGCGGCGATCGCCAACCAGCCCTCCGACGAGAGCGTCATCGCTGCATCCCAGTAGAAGGCCACCTTGGTCGCATGGGTGAGGAACTGGATGGCGGATTTGGTGGCAATGACCGTACGCCGGTCCATGTTGGTGCGGATGAAGAAGACGTCGATGCTCGGCCCGGACACGCCGACGCCGATCGCCAGCCCGCCGGACAGGAAACCGCAGGTGAAGGCATGCAGCGGTTTCGAAGCGTCGAGCTCCAGCTTGCCGAGCGGCAGCCAGACGAGGATCGGCAGCAGGCCGACGACGATCGAGACGACGATGAGGCTCGGGCGATAGGCGACGAGGATGAGCAGGATCGCGGCGCTGAAGAGGCCGGCCGTGAGGGTCGCGAGGATGCGGTAGTCCAGATAGTCGCGCGAGAACCAGGCCCGCGATCCGTTCGACACCATCTGAACCAGGCCATGCACGGCGATCGCGGTCGCGACGGGCACGAGGAACAGGAGGACCCAGAGCAGGATCATCCCGCCGGCCATGCCGAAAATGCCTGAGAGCAGCGATGTCAGGAACACCGTGACGGTCATGCCGGCGAAGAGAACAACGGTCATGGATAGCTCGGGATTGTCCGGGCGAAAGACCCGGCACGGCATCGTTCGGCGGCAGCGGCGCCGCCTTGCATGGATGGGCACCGGATCGGTCGCGACCCGGTGCCTGTCGTTTCGTCAGGCTGCGAGGTCTCTGAGGACGGTTTGCAGGATGCCGCCGTTGTTCATGTATGTGACCTCGTCGAGGGTATCGATGCGGCAGAGCAGCGGGACGTCCCTGACGGTGCCGTCGGCATAGGTGATCCTGGCGATCTTCTTCTCGCGCGGCTTGATGTCGCCTTCCAGGCCCTCGATGGTGACGGTCTCGTCGCCCTTCAGGTCGAGGGAGGCCCAGGTCGTGCCGTCCTCGAAGACGAAGGGCACGACGCCCATGCCGACGAGGTTGGAGCGGTGGATGCGCTCGAAGGACTGGGCGATCACGGCCTTGACGCCGAGAAGGTTGGTGCCCTTGGCCGCCCAGTCGCGCGAGGAACCGTTGCCGTATTCCACGCCCGCGAAGATGACGAGCGGAACGCCCTCCTCCTTGTACTTCATCGCCGCGTCGTAGATCGACATCTCCTCCTTCGTCGGATAGTGGATCGTGTAGCCACCCTCCTTGCCGTTCGGCCCCAGCATGTGGTTGCGGATGCGGATATTGGCGAAGGTGCCGCGCATCATCACCTCATGGTTGCCGCGCCGCGTGCCGTACTGGTTGAAGTCGGCGACGCCGACGCCATGGCCGATCAGGTAGCTGCCGGCAGGCGAGGCCGCCTTGATCGAGCCGGCCGGCGAGATGTGGTCGGTGGTGATCTTGTCGCCGAACAGGCCCAGCACCCGCGCGCCCCTGATGTCGGAAAGGCCCGAGCCGGTCTTGCCCATGCCGACGAAGTAGGGCGGGTTCTGCACATAGGTCGACTGGTCGTCCCAGGCATAGGTCTGGCCCGCCGGCACCTGCACGGCCTGCCAGTTGGCGTCGCCCTTGAACACGTCGGCATATTTGGAGGCGTAGAGCTCGCGCGTGACATACTTCATGATGAAGGCCTGGATCTCCTGCGAGGAGGGCCAGATGTCCTTGAGGTAGACGGGCTTGCCGTCCCTGTCCTCGCCGAGCGGCTCGCTCGTCAGGTCCTTCTGCACGGAGCCGGCCAGCGCATAGGCGACGACGAGTGGCGGGGAGGCGAGGTAGTTCGCCTGCACGTCCGGCGAGATGCGGCCCTCGAAGTTGCGGTTGCCCGACAGGACGCCCGCGGCGATCAGCCCCTTGTCGTTGATCGTCCTGGAGACCGGACCCGGCAGCGGGCCGGAATTGCCGATGCAGGTCGTGCAGCCGAAGCCGACGAGGTTGAAGCCGAGCGCGTCGAGATCGGCCTGCAGGCCGGACTTGGCAAGGTATTCGCCGACGACCTGCGATCCGGGCGCCAGCGACGTCTTCACCCACGGCTTGGTCTTCAGGCCCTTGGCGACCGCGTTGCGGGCCAGAAGCCCGGCGGCGATCAGCACCGACGGGTTCGACGTGTTGGTGCAGGACGTGATGGCGGCGATCGCCACGTCGCCATGGCCGAGATCGTAATCCGTGCCCTCGACCGGATAGCGGTTCTCGAGCTGGCCCGGCTTCTTGTAGTCGTTCTCCATCGCGCTCGCAAAGCCCGAGGCGATGTTCTCCAGCGGGATGCGGCCTTCCGGGCGCTTCGGGCCGGCCATGGCCGGAACCACGTCGCCGAGGTCGAGCTCCAGCGTGTCGGTGAAGACGAGGTCGGAGCCGTCGCCGTCACGCCACATGCCTTGAGCCTTCGAATAGGCCTCGACCAGCGCGATGCGCTGTTCTTCGCGGCCCGACATGGTGAGGTAGTTGACCGTCTCGGCATCGACCGGGAAGAAGCCGCAGGTCGCGCCGTATTCCGGACCCATATTGCCAATCGTCGCGCGGTCGGCCAGCGTCATGTTGTCGAGGCCGGGGCCGAAGAACTCGACGAACTTCGACACCACGCCCTTCTTGCGCAGCATCTGCACGACCATCAGCACCAGGTCGGTCGCCGTCACGCCTTCCTTCAGCTTGCCCGTCAGCTTGAAGCCGATGACCTCGGGCAGCAGCATGGAGACCGGCTGGCCGAGCATGGCCGCCTCCGCCTCGATGCCGCCGACGCCCCAGCCGAGCACGCCGAGGCCGTTGATCATCGTCGTGTGGCTGTCCGTGCCCACGCACGTATCCGGGTAGGCGACGATCTCGCCGTCTTCGTCCTTGGTCCAAACCGTCTGGCCCAGATATTCCAGATTGACCTGATGACAGATGCCCGTGCCCGGCGGAACGACGCGGAAGTTCTTGAACGCCTGCTGGCCCCACTTCAGGAAGCGGTAGCGCTCGCCGTTGCGCGCGTATTCCAGCTCCACGTTGCGGGCAAAGGCGGTCGGCGTGCCGAACTCGTCGACGATGACCGAATGGTCGATGACGAGGTCGACGGGCACCAGCGGGTTGATCTTCTCCGGATCGCCGCCGAGCGAGACCATCGCATCGCGCATCGCCGCAAGGTCGACCACCGCCGGAACGCCGGTAAAATCCTGCATCAGGACGCGCGCCGGGCGATAGGCGATCTCGTTCTCCACCGTGCCCTTGTTGGAAAGCCATGCGGCGACCGACAGGATGTGCTCCTTCGTCACCGAACGACCGTCCTCGAAGCGCAACAGGTTCTCCAGCAGCACCTTCATCGAATAGGGCAGCTTCGAGACCCCGGCAAGCCCGTTCGCCTCGGCCTTCGGCAGGCTGTAATACACATAGTCGGTGCCGTTCACCGTCAAGGTCGAACGACAATTGAAACTGTCTAGGGATCTGGACACGTTATACCCCGTTCCGTCTGGTCGCCAGAAACTGACGTACGAACGCCCGCGCGCCAAAGCGCCTGTCGGGATGCGGGTGCGGCCATTTCCGCTGTCCGTACCCGGAATTCACTCCCGTGTTCGGCGCTGAACATCAAATTCACGCCGACCGCTGGCGTGTCGCCGGCGTTATAGATAATTTCCGCATCGCCCGCTACATCAATGTATCCATTTGCATACTGCCGTTCGGCGAACGGGGCTTCTCCAATTGCGAGGCCCTGTTTTCATTTCCGATTTACCGATCGATGCCGTGCGGCGGCGGCCGTCCTCTCGTCATCCGCTTGACTGTATACAAATGTGTGCAATAAAGCAGGTGAGGTGCAGCAAAGTGAAACGGTTCCGGCATGCTTGACGGCTCGACAGACTACGACGTGCTCATCGCAGGCGGCGGCAATGCCGCGCTCTGCGCGGCGATCAGCGCCCGGCGGGCCGGCGCGCGGGTGCTCGTCGCCGAGGGCGCACCGCGCTTCTACCGGGGCGGCAACACGCGCCACACCCGCAACATGCGCTGCGCGCACGATGCGGCGACCGAAACGCTTTCCGGCCCCTACAGCGAGGAGGAGTTCTTCGACGACCTGCTGCGCGTGACCGGCGGCCGGACGGACGAGGCCCTGGCGCGCATGATGATCGCCGAATCCAAGGAGATGCTGACCTGGATCGTCGAGCAGGGCGTGCGCTTCCAGCCCTCCCTCGGCGGTACGCTCAGCCTCGGGCGCACCAATTCCTTCTTTCTCGGCGGCGGGCGGGCGATGCTCAACGCCCTTTACCGGACGGCCGAAAGCCTTGGCGTCGAGATCGTCTATGACGCCGAAGTCGTGGACCTTGCGATCGAGGGCGCGCGGTTCCGCTCCGCCACCGTGCGGCATGCGGGCAAGGACGTCTCCATCCGCGCAAAGACCTTCATCGCGGCCAGCGGCGGCTTCGAGGCGAATATCGACTGGCTGAAGGAGGGCTGGGGCGAGATTGCCGAAAACTTCCTCATTCGCGGCACGCCCTACAATCGCGGCACGGTGCTGCGGATGCTGATCGACAGGGGCGTGATGCAGATCGGCGATCCCACCCAGTGCCATGCCGTCGCGATCGACGCGCGTGCGCCGAAATTCGACGGCGGCATCATCACGCGCCTCGACTGCGTCGTCTTCGGCATCGTCGTCAACAGGCATGCCGAGCGCTTCTATGACGAGGGCGAGGATGTCTGGCCGAAGCGCTATGCCATCTGGGGGCGGCTCGTCGCCGCCCAGCCGGGCCAGATCGCCTATATCGTCTTCGACGCGCCCTCGCTCGAACTCTTCATGCCCTCGCTCTTCCCGCCGGTAGAAGCCGAGACGATCGGCGAACTTGCCGAGAAGCTGGGCCTTTCACCCGCTGCGCTGGAGCGTACCGTCGCCGGTTTCAATGCCGCGGTCCGGCCCGGCACCTTCGACCATGCCGCCCTCGACGACTGTCGCACCGAGGGCCTCGAACCCGCCAAGACCCACTGGGCGCGGCGCATCGAGACGGCGCCCTTCTATGCCTATCCGGTCCGGCCGGGCATCACCTTCACCTATCTCGGCGTCAAGGTGGACCGTGCGGCGCGCATGGTGATGGCGGATGGGCACCCGGCGGCCAACATGTTCGCCGCCGGCGAGATCATGGCCGGCAACGTGCTCGGCCAGGGTTATGCCGCCGGCATCGGCATGACGATCGGCAGCGTCTTCGGCCGCATTGCCGGGCGGGAGGCCGCCCGTCTCGTTTCGTCCGCAAGCCAGTCCCCGGAGGCCGCATGAACATCCACACCTCCCTCCCGCCGGCCCATGCGACGGCAAGCCTTGCCGAGGCGGACCGTCTGATGACGGTCTGCAATTCCTGTCGCTATTGCGAGGGGCTCTGTGCCGTCTTTCCGGCCATGGAGATGCGGCGGGCCTTTTCGGACGGCGATCTCAACTATCTTGCCAATCTCTGTCACAGTTGCGGCGCCTGCTTCCACGATTGCCAGTTCTCGCCGCCGCACGAATTCGATGTGAACGTGCCGAAGACGCTGGCGATCGTGCGCAACGATTCCTACCGGGCCTATGCCTGGCCGCGCGCCTTTTCCGGCCTGTTCCATCGCAACGGCTTGGCGATCAGTCTGATCGCGGCGCTGAGCGTCGCGCTCTTCATTGCCGGCTTTGCCGCCTGGCACGATCCCGCCGTGCTCTTCGGCGTGCATACCGGTCCCGGCGCCTTCTACAAGCTGATGCCGCACAATGCGATGGCGCTGCTCTTCGGCGCGGCCTTCGCCTATGCCGTGGTGGCGATGGCGATGGGCATCCGCAATTTCTGGAAGGATATCGGCGAGCCCGCCGGCACGCTCGGGGAACCCGCCTCGATCTGGCAGGCAGTCCGCGATGCGGGAAGCCTGCGGTATCTCGACGGCGGCGGGGTCGGCTGCATGAACGAGGATGACCGGCCGACCGACCGGCGGCGCCTCTACCATCACATGACGTTCTACGGCTTCCTCCTGTGTTTTGCCGCGACCTCGACGGCGACGCTCTACCACTACCTTCTCGGCCTCGAAGCCCCCTACCCCGTCTATGATCTCCCGGTCGTGCTCGGCACGCTCGGCGGCATCGGGCTCCTCGTCGGGCCGGCGGGCCTGCTCCATGCGAAATGGCGGCGCGATCCCGTTCTCAAGGACGGTTCGCGCACCGGCATGGACGTCGCCTTCCTCGTCATGCTGTTCCTGACGAGCCTGACCGGCCTCCTGCTGCTCGTCCTGCGCGCCACGCCAGCCATGGGCCTGCTGCTCGCCCTGCATCTCGGTGTCGTCTTCAGCCTGTTCGTCACCATGCCCTATGGCAAGTTCGTGCACGGCATCTACCGCTTCCTCGCGCTGGTGCGCTATGCGAAGGAGAAGCGGCAGATCGACGGAGCCTGAAGCCTATCGGAACCATGACGCCGTTGCCGTGGTGGGCTCGCGACGGCGGACCCTGGCTTTGTTCGTGGTGCCTGCGCTTCGTCGCGCTTGAACAGGCGATGCCGGTAACTTATGGCCTTTCCGGCAGCGGCGGGAATGTGCTGCAAGGGCTGCCGCCTTCGTCCTCCAGCGCATCGACGACGTGATCGATCTTGCCTTCAGGGTGCCGGCATCATGAACATCAGGCAGCTCGAAGGAGAAGAAGGACGGCAAACCCTATGTCTGCCCCATTCCGGCCGGGATGAAGCCGACCGAAAAGCGATCGTGAGGACGCCCTCTCAGGAATGGACGGTGATTTCCGGCCCGGTCATCCTTCCCCGTCATCCGCCGGGGCCGGAAGGGTTTCATCGACCATTTCCTTGCGGCTCAGCAGTCCGGCATCTTCCAGCGCCTCGATATCCGGCAGGTCGCGCAGCGTCTCCATGCCAAAGGCGGAGAGGAACTGTTTGGTCGTCACATAGGTATAGGGCGCGCCCGGCGTCGGGCTGCGCGGTCCGGAGCCGATGAAGCCGATATTGCGCAGGGCGCCGATCGTGTCGCGGCTGACCTCCTTGCCGAAGATCTTCGACAGTTCGCTCCGCGTGACCGGCTGGAAATAGCCCACCGCCATCAGCACCATCGCCTCGAATTCCGAAAGCAGCGCCCCGCCCCCGCGCGTGGGCGTGGAGGACGCCCGGATCGCATCGGTGTAGCGTGGGCGCGTCCGGTGCTGCCAGCCGCCGGCGACGGCGACGATCTCGTAGGGACGCCCGTGCAGGTCTTCCTTGAGATCGTCGATGAGGAGGTCGATGCTGCAATCCCTGCCGACGATGCGGGACAGCGTCTCGCGTGTGACCGGTTCGGCCGAGGCGAAGATGACGGCCTCGATGCGCAGCATCCATTCCCGCCAGCGCAGGTCCGGCGGCAGGTCCTCCAGCTCGCGGTCGAAGAGGATTTCCTTCTCCGTCTTCGCCTTGCCGGCGCGCGGTGCCCTGGGAGCGGTCGATCCGGTCATCGTCACAGCCCGAAGATCCGGAAGGAGGTGCGGCCCGACAGTTCACGCACGGCGCCGAACCCTTCCAGCCGCTCGAACAGCCGCGTGCTGGCCCAGCGGGAGAGGTTGGTGCTGCGTGCGGAGGCCGAGATGGCGTCCTCGTCGAGCAGCTTGCGGATGACGGCGCCGGCCCCCTTGGTGCGCACCTTCGGCGCGGCGGCAAGAAGCTGTTCGGCACGACGCGCAACCTCGCCGGCCGAGCGCAGCGCGGCCCCGGCACCCTCGGCCAGCGCGAGGCAGACGGCGCGCTCGAAGCCCGGTTCGCCGGGGCGCACACGCCCCCTCCCCCGAGCGTGCGGAAGGCCGGACCATGGCGTTCGGCCATCAACAGCGGCACGGCATGCTGCCATTTGAGCTTTTCCGCGATCATCGCATCGCCGAGCGCCCAGGCGAGGGCTTCGGCGTCCGGCCGCTCGGCATGGATGGCGGCCACGAGCTCGGCCGCGGCGAAGGGCGCCGGGCGACCCGACTGGAGGATCGCGTCGGCATGATCGACGGCCGCACCGAGCCGCGCGTCCCAGGCAAGGCCGAAGAGATCGGCAAGCTCGGCGACGAATTTCGAGGTGATGGCGCCCTTGCGGCCGGCGAGCCTGCTAAAAGCGAGGAAGAGTTTTCCGGCCGGGCCCGGATCGTCGCCCGGTGCCGTCAGCAGGGCCGCATCGCGCAGGGCCGCCTCGTCCTCTCCCCTGCCCGCCAGCCGGACGGCGGCGACGGCGCAGGCAAGCGCCTGGCGCGCGCGCCAGCAGCCGGCCCAGACAGGCTCGGCGCGAACGAGGTCGTCCAGGGTTTTCAGGGCGATGCCGGCGGCGAAGGCGGCGTCGAGTTCATCCGGGGTCAGGCCGCGCGGCTGCGCCCAGCCGGGCAGATGCGTGGGCGGCAGGACGACGGGAACAGGTGGGCGTGCGCGCGAATCCATGTCGGCGAGTTTACATGGCGCGTGCGGTTTGTGCTGTTTTTTCCAGCGCATTCGCACAGCTTTTCGATTTTTCCCGTCGGACGCCCGCCTAATGAACCGTTAAGGCGGTTGGTACGACTTTAAATGTATATTAATGCAAATTTAATCGCGTGCCGGTGCTTGCCCAGTCTTTCCTTGGTTTCCCGGCCGTCTGCATGCAGGCTCCCTCCCGTCAGCGCGCAGGGATCCGCCCTTCGTTGCGGCGACAGGGCCTGGATTGCTGTGGAATGATCTCGTTCGTCATCCGACTGAAGAGCCGCGCGCATTTCGTCCTCGACCGGGGCCGGCACGCCAGGGGCGAGGCATTCGTCCGCACCAATGCGCGCCGCAGGAAGCAGGCGCGGCAGCGGGTGGCGATCATGATCGCGATCTTTTCGGCGGTCTATCTGGTGATCGGCGGGCGCCTTCTGCAATACGGCCTTTCCGAGCCTGTCCTTTCCGCGTCGATCGGCGGCAATGGCCATGCGATCGCCTCACGCCCCAACATCACGGACCGCAATGGCGAGCTGCTGGCGACGGACCTCCACATGGTCTCGCTCTATGCCGATCCCCGCCGCATCGTCGATGCCGACGAAGTGGTCGAAAAGCTCGCCCTCGTCATTCCCAACCTCGACTGGGGCGATACGCACAGGAAGCTGCGCTCCCCCAGCGCCTTCCAGTGGCTGCGGCGGCAACTGACGCCCAGGCAGCAGGCCGAGATCCTGGCGCTCGGGCTTCCGGGCATCGGCTTCCGGCCAGAGAAGCGGCGGTTCTATCCGGGCGGCGCCACCGCCTCGCATATTGTCGGCCATGTCAATGTCGACAACCAGGGCCTTGCGGGCATGGAGCGCTATCTCGACCAGCAGGGGCTGGCGGACCTCCGGGCCGCCGGGCTGACCGACGATGCCCACCTGGCGCCGGTCCGGCTGTCGATCGACCTTCGCGTCCAGAACATCGTGCGCAACGTCGTTGCCAAGGCGATGACCGACTACGAGGCGGAAGCGGCCGGCGCCGTCATCCTCGACGTGGAGACCGGCGAGGTGCTGGCCATGGCCTCGGTGCCCGACTACGACCCGAACGCGCCGTCCCGCACCCTGGCGGATGGAAGCGTCGACAGGAACTATGAGAAAGGCTGGTTCAACCGCATCAGCAACGCGACCTTCGAGATGGGGTCGACCTTCAAGAGCTTCACCCTGGCGATGGGGCTCGATGCGGGCAAGATCACGCTGAACTCCGTCGTCGATGCCTCCCGCCCGATCCGCATGGGCGGCTTCACCATCCGGGATTTCAGGGGCAGGAACCGCCCGCTCTCCATCCCGGAAGTGTTCCAGTATTCCTCCAATATCGGCACCGCCGCGGTGGCCGACATGGTCGGCATCGACGGCCACCAGCAGTTCCTCACCCGGCTCGGCCTGTTGTCGAAGCTGGCGACGGAGATGCCGGGCGTCGCGACGCCGACCCAGCCGCGCACATGGAAGAAGATCAATTCCGTCACGATCTCCTTCGGCCACGGGGTTGCCACTACGCCCCTGCAGACCGCCGTCGCGGCCGCCGCGCTGGTGAATGGCGGCTACCTCATCCCGCCGACCTTCCTTCCGCGTACGAAGGACGAGGCGCAGGCGCTCGCGACCCGCGTCCTCAAGGAAACGACGAGCGCGGACATGCGCTTCCTCTATGACTGGAACGGACAGAGGGGATCGGGCCGAAACGCGCAGGTCGACGGCTTCCTTGTCGGCGGCAAGACCGGGACGGCCGACAAGGTCATCAACGGACGCTACGCCAAGAACATCAATTTCAACGCCTTCGTCGCCGCCTTTCCGATGGACAGGCCACGATACATCGTCCTTTCCATCATCGATGCGCCCCGGACGGGCGAAAACGGCGGGCGAACCGCGGCGTCCACCGCGGCGCCGATGATCAAGGCCATAATCCAGCGCGTCGCGCCCCTTCTCGGCGTTCAGCCGCGCTTTGGCACGCCGGAGGCGGAGATGCGGCTGGTCGATTATTAGGTTTGCCGTTCTACTGCCGCGGGGCGCTTAGGATCGAAGCGGCCTATAACGGCCATGTCCGCACCACGATCGATTTTCTCGGGGAGATGCAGGTCAATATCGATATTGCGGCTGCGCGGGGTCGGCGCCGCGCATATCGCGGTAGCCAACACGACGCCCGTCACGCTGCTCACCCCGTCCGACGAAGACGACCTTCTCTATATCGGCATCGCCGGTGGCAATCGGCGGCGAGCCAGCCGCTTCGGCATGTCGCGGCCGATGTCGGTTATGGCCCGCCAGGTTATGCGTCTTCTCGGCGTGCTTGAGAACCGCAATGTCAGGGCGCGACGCGGCGGGCGACGGAGCGGCTTCGCTTGTCCAGCGCCAGGGTGAGAGCGCCGGTGATCTCCTCGTCGCGGAAGGGCTTGTTCACCACCGCCAGCGCACCGTCGAAACCCTGTTGCACCGATGTCGGGTCGCCCGTCACGAAAATGACGTCGATGCCGAAGCGGTCGATCAGCCGCCGCGCGAGAAGCTGGCCGCTGTTTCCGTCGGAAAGGTTGAGATCCACCAGTGCTATGTCGGTGCGCGGGGCATAGGCAAGGGCCTGCTCCACGGTCGACACCGGGCCGATGGCTTCATGGCCCCCGTTTTCCACCACGTCTTCAAGAAGTTTGGCGATCAGGAATTCGTCCTCGACGATCAGAACGCGCATCGGCTCCTCCCGTTCAACGCGTCAGGCGGATTTCGAAGCGTGCTCGGGCTTGCCCTTGCGCTTCGTTGAAGCGAGTTCCTTCAGCTCGCTCTGCGACATGGATTTTTCCATGCTGCGCGAGGCGCCCTTCAGTTCGCTCTTCTTGATGTCGCCGCGCTTGGCGGCCAGTGCGGCCCCGGCAGCCTTCTGCTGCGCTTTCGATTTTGCAGGCATGGAACACCCTCCTTGTGGGAATATTCCCAGCAAACCCGCAGGCCTTCCAAATGTTCCCTCGATATCGGCGGGTTTTAGCGGCGGCAGGGCATGTCGGTTTCCGGTTTTTTGGGAACCAAGCGGGCGCGCTTGCGTTTCTTGAAAAGACGAAGCCCGTTCGCAGGAGTTCAACGTGCGCCAGAAGAAGAAGCCGCTTGCCCGCAAACCCGCCGTCACCCCCGAGGCCGACCTGAGGAACACCCGCAAACACCGCAATTCCTGGGAACCGCAGGTGATCGTGCCGCAACAGGTCGATCTGCCGCTCATCCGGCAGGATCACGAGGAAGTGGTCGTGCCCGCCGCGCCGAACGGCCGCAGCCTCGTCAACGGACGGCTGTGAAGGGGCGACGGACATGCTTGTGAAGGACGTGATGTCCGCCCAGATCGTGACCGTCTCTCCCAATGACACCGCCCAGTCGGCCGCACGGCTGATGCTTGAAACCGAAGTGGGTGCCCTGCCGGTCGAAGTGCCGGGCGTCGGCGCCATCGTCGGTATCATCACGGATCGCGATATCGTTGTCTCGGTCCTCGGGCGGGGGCATTCCACCTCCATGGCGATTGCCGAATTCATGACCGTGTCGCCTGAAGTGTGTAACGAGGGCGATGACACGGCAATGGTGGCGGCCCGCATGCGCGAACTCGGTGTGCGCCGTCTCGTGGTGGTGAACGACGACCGGCGGGTCGTCGGCATCGTCAGTCTGGTCGACATTCCCACCGAAAGACCCGCGACGGAGGAACGGCAATGACCATCTTTGCGACCGATCGGCTGTGGGATGAGGCCGTCGTGCTTGAGAGCGGCAGGCAGGTGCTTCGCGTGCAGAGCACGCGAGACGCCCTCCTGTGCCTGAAGAACCATTGGCCGATCGAAGACGGACCTGCAGCGCTGATGGCCAGAAGCGTCTGCGAGCAGGGGCTGACGAGTGACGACGACCCGGCCTTCGCGCGCCGCGCCTTCATCGAGGCGGCGAAGGAAGCCGGTTTCCGCGTGAATTCATGGACGACGACATAGATCGCCGCCACCACCGAAGGGACATCATCGTGAATGACGAGCGACAGGAATGGATCAGCAAGCGCGCCTATGGCCTGTGGGAGGCGGAAGGACGCCCGCACGGCAAGGATCGTGAACATTGGGAACAGGCGGCGCGCGAGCGCGCCGAACTGGAACGGGTCGCCCTGCCCGAGCATCTGAAGACGAAACGCAATTCCAACGAGGCCGACGACGCCACCCGCAAGGCCGTCGACGCGATCCGCCGGCCGCGGCGGAAAGACGACGAGGCACTTGCGCTTCGCCACTAGAGCAATTCCAGCAAAAGTGCGAAGCGGTTTTGCGTCCGGAACTGCGTTAGAATTGAAGAGTTGGGGCATTTTCGCGATTCGAAAAAAGCGGAAATGCTCCAATGCGAGCATCTCTAACCCTGCTGCGCCCTTTTGCGGGTTTCGAGAAAGCGCAGAAGGCGTTCCTCTTCCACCCGCAATCCTGAAATGTCGAGCGCGGGGCGCCGCAGCGCAAGGCCGAGGATCTCCGGTTTTTCGGCGAGCGCGATGATGTCCGGATGGATGTAGCTCGACCGGGCAATGGCCGGCGTGTTGTGCAAGCTTTCCGCCGCCGCGTCGGCCATGCCCTTGATCGTCGGGCGGTTGCCCTCTTCGATCGCATGGCGAGCATGGGCGAAGGCAACGAGGCTGCCGGCCCAGGTGCGGAAGGTCTTCGCCGAAATGGCGATGCCGGAAATCTCGGCGAGATAGGCATTGAGCCGGCCGGAATCGATCGGCCGGACAAGATCACCCTCGTCCTTCCACACGAAGAGCTGGCGGCCTGGCAGGTCGGCGCACTCTTCGAGCAGGCGCTGGAGGCGGGGATGCTTCAGCGTGCGGCGCACGCGTTTGCCGCCCTTGGCGGTGAAGCGCAGCGCGATGCGCCCGTCGGTAAGGGTCACGTGGCGCTTGAGCAGTGTTGTCGCACCGTAGGTCTTGTTCTCGACCGCATAGGCCCGGTTGCCGACACGAAGCTGGGCTTCGTCGAGCAGCACGGTGATTGCCGCCAGCATCGTGTCCACAGCGCCGGCCTCGCCTTCAAGATCACGCTTCACCGCACGTCGCAGTTTCGGCAGCGCGCGGCCGAAGGCGATGAGCTGGCCGAACTTGTCGCCGCTCTTCAGCGCCTGCCAGTCGGGATGATAGCGATACTGCTTGCGCCCGCGCGCATCGTAGCCGGTCGCCTGCAGGTGGCCGTTGGCCTCGATGCAGATCCAGACATTCTCGTAGGCCGGCGGCAGGCCGAGGGCGGTGATGCGTGCCTTCACGGCAGCGTCGCGCAGGAGCGCGCCGTCGGGCAGGCGATAGCAGAAGCCGCGGCCGGTCCGCTGGCGCCGGATGCCCGGTTCGCTGTCGCTGACATAGACGAGACCGGTCTCCTTCAGGTTTTCCGGCGCCATGGTCGATCGTTATCCCGCAGGTTCGAAGACGGCGATGCTTGCGCCGGCGACCATGACGGGGCCATCCGCAGGATGTTCGGTGAAGGCGCCGTCTTGCGATCCCGTGTCGAGCGTCCGCTTCCATGCCGTGATGCCGTTTGCGGCGGGCAGCATGACGTCGCAATCCCCGCCTGCATTGAAGACCATGAAGAGCTGGTCCGCCCCTTCCCCGTTGGCCGGTTTTGCGAGGAAGAGGCCGAGGGTGCGCAGATTGCCGTCCGTCCAGGCAGCATCGGTCATGTCGCCGCCGTCCGGCTTGTACCAGGCGATCTCGACTGTGCCGCCCTCCCCCGCCTCGCCCGTCAGGAACCGCTCCTGCCGGAGCACCGGATGGGCCTTGCGGAAGGCGATGGCGCCCTTGCAGAAATTGAGGAATGGATCGTCTAGACCGTTCCAGTCTGTCCAGCCGATCGCGTTGTCCTGGCAATAGGCGTTGTTGTTTCCGCTCTGGCTGTTGCCGAGCTCGTCGCCGCCGAGCAGCATCGGCACGCCCTGGCTGAGCAGCAGGGTCGCGATCATGTTGCGCCGGCGACGGTCGCGCGCCGCGCGGATGGCCTCGTCCTCGGTCGGCCCTTCGGCGCCCATATTGTGCGAGTGGTTGGCGGAATGGCCGTCGCGGTTGTCCTCGCCATTGGCCTCGTTGTGCTTGCCGTCATAGGAGACGGTGTCCATGAGCGTGAAGCCGTCATGGGCGCTGATCAGGTTGACCGACGAGGTGGCGCCGCGGTCGGAATGGTGGAACTGCGGAGCCGAGCCGGTGAGCCGTGCCGCAAGCCCCGAAACGAGGCCGTCATCGCCCTTCCAGAAGCGGCGCACGTCGTCGCGGTACTTGTCGTTCCATTCCCGGAAAGGATGCGGGAAACCGCCGACCTGGTAGCCGCCGTCGCCGACGTCCCACGGTTCGGCGATCAGTTTCACGCCGGAAAGCATCGGGTCCTGCCGGATCGCATCGAAGAACGTGCCTTGGCGGTCGAACTCGATGTGCCGCGTGCGGCCGAGGGTGCTGGCCAGATCGAAGCGGAAGCCGTCGACATGCATGATGCCGACCCAGTAGCGCAGGCTGTCGAGCACCATGCGGAGCACCATCGGATGGGCGATGTTGAGCGTGTTGCCGGTGCCCGTCGTGTCATAGGTGTGGCGCCGGTCGTCCGGCGACAGGCGGTAATAGCTGAGATTGTCGAGCCCGCGGAAGCTGAGGGTCGGGCCGCGCTCGGAACCTTCGGCCGTGTGGTTGTAGACGACATCCATGATCACCTCGATGCCGGCGGCATGGAAGCGTTTCACCATGGTCTTGAACTCGATGACGGCACGGCCGGAGAGGAAACGCGGCTGCGGCGCGAAGAAGCCGAGAGTCTGGTAGCCCCAATAGTTGCGCAGGCCTTTTTCCAGGAGATGGCGGTCGTCGGGAAAATACTGGATCGGCAGGAGTTCGATGGCGGAAATGCCGAGGTCGACGAGATGCTCGATGATCGGGTCGCTCGCCATGCCCATGAAGGTGCCGCGCAGCTCTTCCGGCACGCCCGGATGGTTCATCGTCATGCCGCGCACATGCGCCTCGTAGATGATCGTCTCGGTCCAGGGCCGGCGGATGGCGGCATCGCCCGCCCAGTCGAAATCCGGATCCTGTACCACGCCCTTGACCATGAAGGGCGCGCTGTCGCGATCGTCGAAGGAAAGGTCTTCCTCCGGATCGCCGATGCGGTAGCCGTAGAGCGCATCGTCCCAGGCTATCTCGCCGATGATCTCCTTGGCATAGGGATCGAGCAGCAGCTTGTTCGGATTGAAGCGGTGGCCGTTCTTCGGATCGTAGGGGCCTTGCGCCCGGTAGCCGTAGACGGTGCCAGGCTTCAGGCCGGCAATATAGCCGGACCAGATGCCGCCCTCGCGCTTGGGGAGCGGCAGGCGCGCCGTCTCCTCCTTGCCGTCGTCGGAAAACAGGCAGAGCTCCATCTGTTCAGCGTGGGCAGAGAACACGGCGAAATGCGTGCCCTCGCCGGTGAATTCGGCGCCGAGTTCCGGCTTCATGAAATCGAGTTCGGAAAATGAATAGCCCATGTGATGTCCCCTTCGGTCGAGCATGCGGCTCCAGAAGCCCGGACCGCCGCCGCGGATGTTCCATCGCGACCTGCGACGGGTTTGGGAAGTGCCGGTCGGGGGTGCGAAGAGAACGATGGTGCAATGCGAAAAGGCGCGATTTGTTCCGGAACATTTTCGTCGCCGCCCGGTTCCCTCCCCTATTACGCCACGAGAGGATCCGCATGACGCAGACATCGTCGACGCCGGGACGCTGGGGACCGAGCCTCATCGAGGACGGCCGGGTGCAATTCCGCCTCTGGGCGCCTGCCGAAGAAACGGTCACGCTGCTCGTCGGAGGAAACGAGATCGCCATGCGCCCGGCGGGTGAAGGCTGGCATACGGCCGAGACAGATCTTGCCCGGCCCGGCGACCGTTATTCCTTCCGCCTCCCCGATGGTCTCGTGATTCCCGATCCCGCCTCGCATGCGCAGGAGAAGGGTGTCGAAGGCCCGTCCATCGTCGTCGATCATGCCGGCCATGCCTGGCAAAACCCCGGCTGGAAGGGCCGTCCCTGGGAGGAGGCGGTGCTCTACGAGCTGCATATCGGCACCTTCACGCCGGAAGGCACCTTCCGTGCCGCCATCGACCGGCTTGCCCATGTCCGTGACGTCGGCATCACCGCCATCGAGATCATGCCCGTCGCGCATTTCGCCGGGCGACGCGGCTGGGGCTATGACGGCGTGCTGCACTATGCGCCGCACAGCGCCTACGGCACGCCCGATGACCTCAAGGCGCTGGTCGATGCCGCCCATGGCCATGGGATCATGGTCCTGCTCGATGTCGTCTACAATCATTTCGGCCCGGTCGGGAACATCCTGCCGCGCATCGCTCCGGCCTTCTTCCATCCCGAGCGCCATACGCCCTGGGGCGCAGCGCTTGCCTTCGAGCAGGAGCCGGTGCGCCGCTATTTCATCGACAATGCTCTGCAATGGATCGTCGACTACCGGTTCGACGGCCTGCGTCTCGATGCGACCGAGGAGATCAGCGACGAGAGCGAAAAGCATGTCCTCATCGAGATGGCGGAAGCGGTCCGGCAGGCCGTGCCGGACCGGCCGGTGCATCTCGTCGTCGAGGATCAGTTGAGCCGCAAGAGCCTCCTCAACCGCGATGGCGGCGTGGTGCGCCACTATACGGCCGGATGGAACGACGCGTTCCATCACGCCCTGCATGTCGTCGCCACCGGGGAGCGGCAGGGGCACTACGCGCCCTTCGCGGAAAACACCACGGCTCTCCTGCGTGAGGCGACGGCCAGGGGCTTCGTGCATGCGGATCGCAACCAGGACCGGGTGGGGCCGGCGCCGCAGGACCGCCTGCCGCCGCAGGTCAACGTCAATTTCCTGCAGAACCACGACCAGGTCGGCAACCGCGCCTTCGGCGACCGGCTCACGCAGATTGCCGATCCGGCGCTGTTCGACGTCATGACGGCGATGCTGTTGCTGGTGCCACCGGCCCCCATGCTTTTCATGGGCGAAGAATATGGCGAGGAACGCCCCTTCCTCTTCTTCGCCGATTTCACCGGCGATCTTGCCCAGGCTGTACGGCAGGGGCGCAAGCAGGAGGCGGAGAAGTTCGGCGGGCTGGAGGCGGACAAGACCCTGGACGGTCTTCCCGATCCGATCGCGGAGGAGACGATGCGGCGCTCGACGCTCGACTGGTCGCGCGCCGCCTCGCCCGATGGCCGGCGGCGGATGGATTTCGTGCGCTATCTCATCCGGCTCCGGCAGGCGCATGTCGCGCCGCTGCTCTCCGCGGCAGCCGCGCCGCAGATACTGCCTGCCGAGGACGGCGTTCTTGCCGTGGACTGGCATTTCTCTGCTGGGACGCTTCGCCTGCGCGTAAACCTGACGACTGAACGCAAGGCCTGGCCGGCGGCCGGCGGAGAGACGATCTTCGAACGGGGGGCGGACGGCGCGGCCGGGCCGGCGATTGCCGTCACCATCGATCGCGCCGGCAAGCCGCCGCGTGGAGCCGCCATTGGAACCAAAGTGCCGCTCGTCTGTTTCTAGAGCAGCGCCGTCGGACCCGGTTCGCCGGCGCGGCTTTAGAGCGTTGTTTTTATCGCAGTCCGGTGCCGAGGCGACATTTCTTTTTCCGGACATGCTCTCGTCAAAGCGCAGCAAGAGGTCCTCATGCCCATCGGCGACATCATGACCCGCAATGTCCATCTCGTCCGGCCCGAGGAGACCCTGCAATATGCCGCAAGCCTGATGGCGGAATGGGATATCGCCTTCCTGCCCGTGGCGGATGCCAGCGGTCTTGTCGGCACGCTTACCGATCGCGACATCATCCTGCGTGCCGTCGCGCCGGGGCTCGATGCGGAAACCACCAAGGTCAGCGACGTCATGACGACCAACATCACCTATTGCTTCGACGACGAGGAGCCGGAAAGCGTGCTGGCCAACATGCAGTCGCTGCATCTGCGCCGTCTTGCCGTGCTCGACCGCCAGAACCGGCTGGCCGGTGTCGTTTCGCAATCGGATTTCAAGCGCCGCCGGACCTGACCGTTGTGCACCGCCGGCCAGCGAGGCAATGTCTTGATCCCGATCCGTTCGACCTATCGCCTCCAGTTCCGCAACGGCCTGGATTTTGCCGCCGCCTGCCGGCTCGTGCCCTATCTCGAGGCGCTCGGTATCAGCCATCTCTATGCGTCTCCCGTCATGACGGCGGTCAGTGGCTCGACCCATGGCTATGACATCACCCATGCAAACGAAATCGATCCGTGCCTCGGCGGGCTCGACGGCCTGCGGCGCCTGTCGCGCGACCTGCACGACCGCGGCATGGGGCTCATCCTCGATATCGTTCCCAACCACATGGCCGCCCATCTGGAAAATCCCTGGTGGCGGAGTGTCGTGACATGGGGGCGGACAGTCCATATGCCCGGCATTTCGATATCGACTGGTCCGAGCGCCTGACGCTTCCCTTTCTCGGCAGCGGCTTCGACGCGGAGCTGGCAAACGGGGCGATAAGCCTTGCGCTCGACCCGCGCGACGGCGTGCTGGCGCTTCGCTATCACGAGACCTTCTATCCGCTGCATCCGCACAGCTATCTGCAGGTTCTGGCGGATGTGAGGTGGCCGGCCCTTGCGGATCTGTGCACGGCCGGCGCCGGCCTCCAGCCCGGGGACGAGGCGGAAAACCGGCGCCGCCTGTCCGGCGTGCTTGCGACCCCGGGCCATCGTGAGGCCATCGCCGAAGGATTGGAGGCGATATCGCGGGACGCCGCGCGGCTTCATGCAATACACGATGCCCAACCCTGGCGGCTGGCCGACTGGAAGACCGCCGGCCGGCACCTCAGCTATCGCCGCTTCTTCGAGATCGCCGGCCTGGTGGGCATGCGCGTGGAGGCTGTCGGCGTCTTCGAAGATACTCACCACCTGATCATCGAGCTGGTGCGCGAGGGGATACTGGACGGGCTCAGGATCGACCATGTCGACGGGCTTGCCGATCCTCTCGGCTATCTCAGGCGCCTGCGCGATGCCGTCGGCCCCGCGCCCTCCATCATCACGGAAAAGATCCTGGAGAGGAAGGAACCCTTCCCGACGGATTGGCCCGTCCAGGGCACGACCGGTTATGAATTCATCGGGGCGCTTGCGGATGTTCTCGTCGATGAATGGGGGCAGAAACGGCTGCAACAGGCTTTCACCGCATTGAAACCGCCGGACCGGCAGAATTCCTATTCCGAGGAGAGGCGGAGCGCCAAACGCCAGATGCTGATGGAGAACTTTGCGGGCGAGGTGGCGGGCGTCGCGCGCCTTGCAAGGGCGATCGCCGATGCGGACGGGCTGGAATTCGACCGTGGGGCACTGGCCGGGGCGATCCGCTCCCTTATCATCGCGCTGCCCGTCTACCGAACCTATACGACGGCGACCGTGGTGCCCGAAGGCGACCGCATCTTGGTGCAGGGTGTACGCAAGGACGCGATCGAGGCGGCGGAGGGGACGAACTCCGTTCCGCGATCGATTTTGTGGCCGGCCTTCTGGTCGACGATCCGCATCCTGCCGAAGCAGGTTCCCGCGCCGAATTCCGGCGGCGCTTCCAGCAACTCAGCGGCCCGATCATGGCAAAGGCGGTGGAAGACACCCTTTTCTATCGGGAAAACGCCGTCATCGCCCTGAATGAGGTCGGGGGCGATCCCGGTGTCGCGATCGGTGGCGTATCGGCCTTTGATGCCTTCATGGCGCACCGGGCCGAGACCATGCCGCACGGCCTGTCGGCAACCGCGACCCATGATACGAAGCGGGGCGAAGATGCCCGCGCCCGGCTTTACACGCTGACCGAAGCGCCGGACACCTGGATTGCCGCGACGCGGCGATGGAGCGCGCTCAACGCATCCCTGCGCACCATGTTCGATGGGCGAATGGTGCCGGAGCCGGAGGTGGAATGGCTCATCTATCAGGCGCTCGCCGGCATCTGGCCCTCCGGTGCCCCTGGCGATTCCGCTGTGCTGCAGGCACTGGCGGAGCGGATGAGGCTCTACGCCACCAAGGCCCTGCGCGAGGCGAAACTCGCCACGAACTGGACAGAACCCGATGCCGAATACGAACGGATGGTCGGCGTTTTCATCGACGGTCTCATGCGGCACGATGCCTTCCTGCGGGATTTCGACGCGACACTTGCCCCCTTCATCGACGCCGGCCGGGTGAATGCCCTCAGCCAGGCGATGATCAAGCTGACGGCGCCAGGCATTCCCGATCTCTACCAGGGCAGCGAGCGCTGCGATTTCTCCCTCGTCGATCCCGACAACCGGGCGATGCTGGATGTCGCCGGAATGGCGATCCCCGAAAGGCCCGAACCCGCCGGTGCGGCCTTTCCCCTCTACAAGCAATGGCTTACGGCGACCGTGCTGGCAGCAAGACGGAAGAGCCCCCTCCCCTTCTCGGGCCCTTACCAGCCCCTCGCCGTTTCCGGCGGCGACGGTGGTGCGCTTGCCTTCCTGCGCGGCACGCAGCAGGCCTTCGCGATCGTCGCCGTTCCCCGGCTCGCCTTCGGAAAGGTGGCGCCCGGCACCCTGCTGTTGCAGGATACGACCCTGCGCGAGATGGCCGCTGCCCTCCCCTCTCGCCTGGTTGGCCGCGTCGTGCGCTCCGTTCTCGATGGAGACACTTTCACGCTCGGCCAGGATCTCCCGCTTTTCCCCCTCTTCGCCAAGGCACCTGCGGCACTGCTCCTGTCGGTGGACCAGTAGGTAAGCATTCGTTAACCATCCCGAGCGGGCGCGGCACTGGCAACCCAGAGATCGAGCGCCATCCGGCGGAGCTGGAGCGCCTCCTCCCACCGGTCCGTCGTGTCGTTGCCGTCCCGGCCGGTGATCGCATAGGGTTTCGGCCCCAGTTCGCAGGTGAAGACCAGTGCGGCATCCTCGGCCGCACGGGAGCGCCAGCCGCGGAAACCGTAGTCCCACCACGAGCGGAAGAGATCGACCCAGGGACGGTGATGCGGGAAGGAGATTTCGATCTGCACCTGCTCGCGCGAGGCGATGCGGCCATGGAAGGCCTGGGCATTGTCGAGGATGCGCCGGATCAGCGCATGGTTCTCCTGCGAGACCGGAAAGGCAAACTCCCGGCCGACCAGGAAATGCGAGAGGTCGGCGAGAAGCGGCAGGTCGGGCCGCCGGTCGAGGAGATCGAGCGTGAAATAGAGGTCCGTGGTCATCCGGTCGCGATGCGTCTCGATATAGACGGGAATGCCCGCCTCCCCGGCAAGCCGCATCCATCCGTCGAGAAGCGGCAGGCAATCCTCGATCCGGCGCGGCCGGATATCGGGTTGCAGGTTGATATGGCTGACCGGGAATTCGGCGGCCAGCTCCAGCGGTAGGCGCAGGTCGTCTATGCTGCGCGGGAAGCAGACGCCTTCGATCTTCAGGCCGGTGCCGCCTAGTGTCTCGTTAAGGCGGGTGACATCGGTGCGGTTGGTATAGTGCGCGCTGACACCGTCGAACCCTGCCCTTGCAATCATCGCGATGTTTTCTGCAAGGCTGCGTTCATGGCCATCCGTATGGCGGCGCTCCATGGCCCAGAGCGACTGGAAGACGAGCAGCGTCTGCATCAGGCGGCCCGGGTGCTCTTGAGAAGCGCCTTGAGATTGAAGGCCGGATCGGCAAACGCCGAGAGATCGGGACGGATGCCGGCGGCAATCAGCATCTCGGCCAGCTTGATGTCCTTCGCCACCGCGTTGCCGGTGCCAAGGCCGGCTGCCGCCACGAGGCGCCCGTCCGCAAGGTAGAATTCGAGTTCGCCCCCGGCGACCGGTCGCAGGATGCTCTGGTGCCCCGGCTGGGGCAGGCCTGCCACCTGCAGGCCGAGATCGTATTGATCGGACCAGAACCAGGGCAGGGCGGCAAAGGCCTCGCGGGCGCCGGTCATGTTCCGTGCGGCCGTCTCGGCCTGGCTGCGCGCATTGCGCCAGCTCTCGAACCGAATGGCGCGGCCGCCCGGCTGGGAGACGGCGGCGCAGTCGCCGGCGGCGAAGATATGCGGATCGCTCGTGCGCAGGAAGCTGTCGGTGAGGATGCCGTTCGCCGTTGCGAGCCCTGCCCTCTCGGCAAGCGTGATATCGGGCAGAACGCCGATGGCCGAGATGACAGTGCCGGCGGGAACGCGACTGCCATCGGCAAGCATGACGGCATCGGGGGTGATTTCGGCAATGCCGAGGCCGAGATGAAAATGCACGCCCTCCTCCCGGTGCCGGGCGTGCAGCCTTTCGGCAAAGCGTGGCGGAACCGCCCGTCCGAGCGGCCTGGGCGCTGCCTCGATGATGCTGACGGCAATGCACTTGCCCCGCAGCACCGCGGCAAGCTCCATGCCGATCAGCCCGCCGCCGATGATAGCGACAGGTCCGCCGGTTTCAGCGCGGGAAAAGAGGGTCGCGGCATCGCGATAGGTGCGGAAGTCGAGCGCGCGCTCGGCGCCGGGGCATGCCAGCTGGCGGGGCTGGGCGCCGGTGGCGAGCAGGAGTTTGCCATAGGGCAATGCCCGGCCGTCGCTGAGCGCTATGCTGCGGCGGGCGGCGTCGATGCGGATGGCGGCAAGGCCCTGGTGATAGGCGATGCCGGCGGCTTCCAGCGCCTCGGACGTGCAGATCGTCTTCATCTGCACGGCTCCGCCCAGCGGCTTGGAGAGCGGCGGACGCTCGTAGGGCAGGTGCGGCTCCGTGCCGATCAGCGTGACGGCGCCGGAAAAGCCGGCTTCGCGGGTGGCGAAGGCTGCGCGGGTGCCGGCCTCGCCCGCCCCGATGATGACGATATCGTCCATGCTGGTCTCCGTGGAAAGGGACCGGCGCCGGGGCGCCGGTCGGGGAGGATCAATTCCGGCTGGCGTAGTCGGCCATGTTCTTCGGCGTCACGAGCTCGAAGGGCACCCAGACCTGCTTTTCGATCGCCTCGCCGCGCACCAGCGCCACCGCGGCATCCACCGCGCTTGCCGACTGACCCTTGGCGTTCTGGAACACGGTCGCGTCGAGGTCACCCGCCGCCATAGCGGCAAGACCGTCCTGCGTCGCGTCGATGCCGATGACGATCACATCGTCCATGGAGACGCCCGCCGCCTTCAGGGCCTGGATCGCGCCGATCGCCATTTCGTCATTGTTGGCGAAGACCACGTCGATGGGCTGACCCGCGGTGATCCAGTTGGTCGTCAGGTCCATGGCATTGGTGCGCGTCCAGGCGCCGGACTGTTCGTCGGCGATGGTGACGCCCTTGCAGTCGCTGGCGGCCAGCGCGTCCTTGAACGAGGAGGTACGGTCGCGCGAGGCCTGGTGGGCAAGGTCGCCCATCAGGATATAGACCTGCGCATCGCTCGCCTTGCCCTTTTCCTTCAGCAGGGAACAGGCGGCCTGCGCGCCGAGTTCGCCGGAATCGGTCTCCTTCGACCCGACATAGGCCTGCTTTTGCGGCAGCGCGCCGACATTGTCGGGTTCGAGATTGAGATAGACGAGCGGGATGCCGGCCTTTTCGGCGGCCTCGCTGATGCCGGGGGCGGCGGAGGTGTCCGTCAGCGTCATGATGATCGCGTCCACCCCTGCGGCGATGAAGTTGTTCACCTGGTTGAGCTGCTTGGAGATGTCGGTCTGGGCGTCCTCGACCTGGACACTGACGCCGTCGACCTCGGCGGCCCGCGCGCCGATCCCCTCGCGCAAGAGGGTCTGGAAGTTGTTGTCGAAGCTCTGCATCGAGACGCCGATCGTCTCCGCTGCGGCAGCACTTCCCATCAAGGCGGCCAGAGCGGCCGCCAGGCACATGGATTTCATGGTATCCTCCCAATGTGGGTGCCGGTCCACCCGCTCGCACTCCGGAGGCCCGACGGGCCTGCTTGTCGGCACGCCGCCCTAGCCGAGGGCGACGCGAACCTCTCCGTCGATCACCTCGGCGGGATAGGTTTTCAGGTTCTCGCAGGCCGGCAGGCGCAGGGCCTCGCCGGTGCGATAGTCGAAGGCGCCGGAATGCTTGGGACATTCCACCTCGAAATCCATGACCAGCCCTTCGGCAAGATGGATCGCCTCGTGGGTGCAGAGGCCAGCGGTGCAATAGACGCTGTCATCAGGCGCGCGGTAGATCGCGTAGGTGCGGCCGCCATGATCGAAGCGGATGGCGCCTTCCTGTTCGATATCGGTGAGCTTGCAGGCTTGAACCCAGGTCATTCGGCGGCTCCCTGGGCTTCAGCGCGGGCCTTGCGGGCGGCGAGCTTTTCCTTGCGCCTGCGGTAGCGCTCCTGCATGCGGGCCTCGCCTTCTGCCGAGCCGTCGTGCCAGGTGCCGAACCATTTATCGAGCGGGATCAGGGCGTCGCCGTAGTTCACCTCGAAATATTTGTGGTGCAGGTAGTGCGCATAGGCGTGGCTGTCGACCAGCGTCTCCTCGCCGACCTCCACCTTGTCGAAGCCCACATGGCCGGGGATAGCGCCGAAGCCGGCATAGTGGAGCTGGTAGAGCATCAGGACGGGGTTCGACGGCAGGATCAGGTGGTAGAAGGCGGTGCCGAGATAGAGCAGGTGCTCGACCGGATGCATCGACAGCGACGACCACGGCGACGGGTTCACCGAATTGTGGTGGACCGAATGCACCCACTTGTAGAGGAACGGCGTGTGGATGAGCCGGTGGATGCAGAAGAAGTGGAACTCGTGGATGATCGGCACCACGAGGGCGACGAGTGCCAGCGTCCACGGATTTTTGGCAAAGCTCAACCACGGCGCATAGCCATTGGCATAGGCCCAGAGCATGGCGACCTCGATCGCCGTCCAGATGGTGACGCCCGAAAGAAACGTGCGCAGGATGTTGTCGAGGTTCTGGCTCTCGAACCAGAAGGCCGTGTTCTTCTGGTCGGCGGGGAACTTTCCGTTGTACTTGAAGCGGTTTTCCTGCCGCTTGAGCACATAGAGATGCAATTCGAAGGCGCCGTAGAAGAGAAGAACGCAGACCGCGTTCACCGCATAGAGCCAGGCGGCCCAGCCGACGCCGAGGCTCTGCATCGTTTCGACCGGCGGGACCACCCAGGCCCAGTAGGCAACGGCAGAGGCTGCGAAGATGGCGTTCCACGGAAAGAAATAGTGCGGCAACCACTTGAGGATCGCCAGAAAGCGGAGCGGAAAGGTAAACAGCGGCGCGGTTTCCACCGGCTGGTTCGGCGCCCAGTCCCCACGCTTGTTGCGCGTTCCGTATTTCAGATCGTCCATTGCGCTCTCCCTCGGACGCGCGGGTGCGTCGGCACCCGCGGAATTTCCCTGTTGGAAGGAGCGCATGCCGCGCCGCTCGCCGCGTTACGCCTTGTGCAACGCCGGCTTTCCTCCCGACTTGGAAATTATCAAGCGCTCGCCGGAATGCCGAACGGTTCCTTGATCAAATCAGATCAGAGGCCCTCGGCGGTGATGGTGATGAAGCGGATGGGGCTCGGGTCTGGTTCGACATCCGTCAGGCCGATGCGGCGCAGGACGAGATCGAGCGCGCGCTGGGCCTGCGCTTCCGGCGCCTGGTCGAGAACGACATCCATGATGCCTTCGCTGAGCGCCACGCGGGTATAATCGGTCAGCTCGTGCCCGACGAACAGGATGTCCCTGCCCCGCGGATGGCGACGCAGCACGCTGATCAGCGCGGAATTGGCCCCGCCGGCATTGTAGAGGCCGACGAGACCGGGATATTTCTCCAGCGCGATGGCAAGGGTCTCCGCGCTGAAATGCTCCTCGTCCCGGGTGAAGCCGAGCCATTCGAAGGCGATCGGGCCGGGATGGGCGGCGAAATAATCGGAAAAGCCGCGGATGCGGTCGCGGTGTACCTGGTAGATCGGATGGCAGAGGGCGACGACGGGGCCGTCTGTCCGGGCCATGCGGGCGATGAACCAGGCGGCCGTCCGCCCGGCGGCCTGGTTGTCGATGCCGACGAAGGCGCCGGTCTTTTCCGAGGCGCGGGTGACGACATGCACGACGGGCACGCCCTGGGCCACGACCGCCTCCACCGCCGCCTTGATGAGCGGGCTGTTGGGCACGGCGAGGATGAGGCCCGCACGCGGCAGGTCGGTCGAGCGGATATGGCGCGCGATCTGCTCCGGGTTCATCTCCTCGGTGAAGCTGCGATGCACCACGACCAAGGGATCCAGTGTCGCGGCGATGCGCTCGAACGCCTTGGACAGGCGCCGGTAGAACGTCGTCTCGGGACGGACCATCAGGACCTCGATGCGCAGCAAGCCGCGATGTGCATCGGGCAGCGTGCGGGGATAGTTGAGGCTGCGGGCAGCGATCACCACCTTCTCGGCCAGCTCGGGGCGCACGCCGCCGCGCCCGTTCAGCACCCGCTCCACCGTCGCGGTGCCGACCCCGGCAAGGCGGGCAATGTCCTTGTAATTGGACTTGCTCATTGTATCGCAGGCTCCTCGAACCGGTCCGTGCTTCGCCGCGCAGGCCTTGCGCCTGTCGCGGGCTTGCGCATGAATGCACCACCAAATCGCTGTCTCCAACAGGCCCATTCTCGACAAATCTGTCGATGAGCCTGCAGAACTGCAAGGCATCGGCGGAGTGCGGCGCAGATGGCAGGATGAAACCCGATTCGGCCGCCAAGCGTGCCGGGACGTTGATGCGGCCGCGGTGCGCGGGTGTTGCGGAGGATCGGACAGCTTGCAGCAGATGCCTGTGATGGGGCGAAAAAGCAATGCTGCGGCAGGGTGTTAGCCTTTTGCGGCCGTCTCACGGCGATTGGCTGGCGGGTTGTTAACCTTAAAAACCTTGTCCCCTCTAGAGAATCGCACATAATCCCGCTTATGTAGCCTTTTACGGCTGAAAATCGTTATCTGAGAGAATGACCGTTCATGAACGCTAATCCGAGCGCTTCGGTGCACAACATCGTGAATTTCGAGGACCAGATCCTCGAACAGGGCGATCTGATCTCGAAGAAGCTGCATCTGCTCAGCGTGCAACGATTCCCGCCGAATGCAAGGAAGACGTTGCGGTCGTTCTCGCTGGCGGAGGTGGCGCATTATGTCGGCGTTTCGCAAAGCACCCTGAAGAAGCTGCATCTCGACGGCAAGGGACCCTCCCCGCAGACCTCTCCGTCCGGTCGCCGCTCCTATACGGCCGAGCAGATGCTGGAACTGCGCCGGTATCTCGACCAGCACGGCCGTTCGGAAAGCCGCATGTATGTGCCGCATCGTCGCAACGGCGAAAAGCTGCAGGTGGTCGCCGTCGTCAACTTCAAGGGCGGCTCCGGCAAGACGACGACCGCGGCGCATCTGGCGCAATATCTCGCCCTGACCGGGCACCGGGTGCTGGCGGTCGACCTCGACCCGCAGGCCTCGCTCTCCTCCCTGCACGGCTTCCAGCCGGAACTCGACCAGGTGGCGTCGATCTACGATGCCATCCGCTATGACGGAGAGAAGAAGGCGCTTGCGGACATCATCCGGCCGACCAATTTCCCGGGGCTCGATATCGTCCCGGCCAATCTCGACCTGCAGGAATACGAATACGACACGCCGCTCGCCATGGCGGACAAGTCGTCGAACGAGGGCAAGACCTTCTTCACCCGCATCTCGCGGGCGCTGGCCGAGGTGGACGACAAGTACGACGTCGTGGTGATCGACTGCCCGCCGCAGCTCGGCTACCTGACGCTGACGGCCCTGACGGCTGCGACCAGCGTGCTGATCACCATCCATCCGCAGATGCTGGACGTCATGTCGATGGGCCAGTTCCTGCTGATGCTGGGCGGAATCCTGAAGCCGATCCGCGCGGCCGGGGCCGAAGTCAATCTCTCCTGGTACCGCTACCTCATCACCCGTTACGAGCCGATGGATGTGCCGCAGGCGCAGATGGTCGGCTTCATGTCGACCATGTTCCACGAATTCATGCTGAAGAACCAGATGGTGAAGTCCACGGCCGTCTCCGACGCCGGCATCACCAAGCAGACGCTCTACGAGGTCGAGCGCGCCACCATGAACCGTGGAACCTATGATCGCGCGCTGGAATCGCTCGATGCCGTCAATGACGAAATCGCCGATCTCATCCATCGCTCCTGGGGGCGCTGATTTGTCGGCTGACAAAATCGGTATTTATTGAAGGAAAAACAATAGGCTGAGGCCTATCGGAACTGACAAGATGGCAAGAAAGAATCTCCTCGAAGGCCTGGCTGCACTGCCGGATGACAATACGGTGACCGCCTCCTATCCGATGCGGGGCGCCGGAAAGTCGCTCGTGCGTTCGCTCGACGAGCTTGCCAAGCAGGCGGACCGCTTTCTCGAAGGCGAGGCGGTCGTCGAGTTCGATCCGGACCTGATCGACGATTCCTTCGTGCAGGATCGCCTGGCACAGGACAATGACGATTTCCGCGAGCTCGTCGAGGCGATCCGCGAGCGGGGTCAGGATACGCCGATCCTCGTGCGGCCGCATGCGACGGCGGCCGGGCGCTACCAGGTCGTCTTCGGCCACCGGCGGCTGCGGGCAGCGCGCGAGCTCGGCCGCAAGGTCAAGGCGGTCGTCAAGTCGATCGACGACCGCACCCACGTCATCGCGCAGGGCCAGGAAAACTCCGCACGCGCCAACCTGACCTTCATCGAGCGGGCGCTCTTCGCGCGGCGCCTGGAGGATCTGGGGTATGATCGGGAGGTCATTTCCTCGGCGCTGGCCGCCAATGCGGCGGCGATTTCCAAGATGATGTCCGTCACCGAGCGCATCCCGGCCGACATCATCCGCGCGATCGGCGCGGCGCCGGGCATCGGCCGGGAGCGCTGGGTCGAGCTTTCGCTCCTGGCCGGCAAGGCATCCAACAATGACAAGGTGCGCAGCATCGTCCGTGACGCCGACTTCCAGGCGCTGGCGCCGGACGAGCGCTTCCTGGCGCTCTATGCCGCGCTGAACAAGAGCACGCGCCCGGTCCGGAAGGCAGAGCCCGCTTTGGCCAAGGCCAAGTGGGAGCCGCAGGACAAGGCTGTGCTGGCGGAGATCAAGAACAGCGGCAAGATCTTTTCGCTGTCGATGAAGGCGAAGAATGCCGCCCGGTTCGGTGACTTTCTTTCGCGCAATCTGGACGCGCTCTACGCGCAGTTCCTGGACGAGGAAAACAAGGGAGACTGAACAGCAAAAGAAAAAGGCCCCCAAGCGGTTGCCCACGTGGAAGCCTCTCTCAGAACTAAGCACTCCGAGAATCGCATTTCCACGAATCACAGTCAAGAGTCTTTGGCACCCTTTTTGGTGAGCAGATTTCTTTTGCCTTTTGGAAGGTGAAGGAAATGCACAGTGGACATGTGACGACGCCCTTCGGGCGGCGGCCGATGACGCTTGCGCTGGTGAAAGGCCAGTTCGAGACGGCCAATATCAAGCGTGGGAAATCCGCCGACAAGTGGAAGATCTACCGCGACGCCTGCGATGCGCGATCCCTGATGGGGCTGCGCGACCGGGCGCTTGCGGTTCTCAACGCGCTTCTTTCGTTCCATCCCGAGGTGGAATTGAAGGAGGACGCGAACCTTATCGTGTTTCCCTCTAACGCGCAGCTCTCGGCGCGGGCGAACGGCATTGCCGGCACGACCCTTCGCGAGAACCTGGCGCTTCTCGTTCAGGCGGGCCTCATCCACCGCCAGGACAGCCCCAATGGCAAGCGCTACGCGCGAAAGGGCAGGGACGGCACGATAGAGACGGCTTACGGCTTCAGTCTCGCGCCCTTGCTCGCCCGCTCGGAAGAGCTTGCGCAGATGGCCCAGCAGGTGGCCGAGGAACGCCGACGCCTGAAGATCGTCAGGGAACGCATCTCCATCATGCGCCGGGATATCCGCAAGCTGATCTCGGCGGGGATGGAGGAGGGGGCTTCAGGCGATTGGGGCCTCATCGAAGACCACTATGTGGCGGCTGTCGCCCGGCTGCGTTTCGCAAAGCATGCCACCGAGCTGGAAGGATGCCTCGACGAACTGGCCCTGTTGCGGGAAGAGATCGTCAATATGCTGGAAGATCAGCTTATTTCAAAAAAAACCGACGCCAATGATGCCGAATACCGTCAGCACAAACATAATTCAAAATCCGAATCCATCCATGAACTTGAACCTTGCTCTGAAAAAGAGCAGGGCAAACCGTCCGTTTCCAACAGGGAACGCCCTGTCGAACCGGTCAGGTCGTTCCCGCTGGGGATGGTGCTGAGGGCATGCCCGGAAATCGGGATGTACGGACCGGACGGCGCGATCACCCACTGGCGGGACCTGATGGCGGCGGCGGTGGTCGTCCGCTCCACGCTTGGCGTCAGCCCGTCGGCCTATCAGGAGGCCTGTGAAACCATGGGACCGGAAAACGCGGCCGTCGCGATCGCCTGCATTCTCGAAAGGGCAGGGCATATCAACTCGCCGGGCGGCTATCTGCGCGACCTGACGCGAAAGGCGGCGCGCGGCCAGTTCTCGCTCGGCCCAATGCTCATGGCATTGCTCCGGGCGAACGGTAAGGGGGTGCCTGTCGGGAATGTCGGTTGAGGCTGCGGGTCAATGTTGGATTAACATGTGCACGGTAGGTTCGTTTCGCGAACTTCGTGGAGCAGGTGCGGAATGACTCATATCCGGCAGGTCCTTATGGGCAATCTTGCCTGCGGTGCGCTGCTGGTTTCAGCCTGCATGCATGTGAGCGATCGGTTCCATCGGCTTGCGCCACGACAGGAACAGGTCTGTTTCGGCATCGTCCTCAGCCTTGGCGCGATGGTCTTGATGATGCTCTCGGTGCGATTCGAGCCGAGCACGGCTCTCATTGAGGGTTCGACCTTGTTCGGCGGGCCGGCTGTGCTCTTGCTCTCCATCCTGGATGCCGGCGACGTTCGGCTCTTTCTTGGCGGAGAGAATGGGACGGTGCTCACGGACAACGGGTTTGTCGCGGCTTTCGGGCTGCCGTTGTGGTGGCTGGTTACGCGGGGGAGGGGAGCCGGGCTTTGGCGAAGGCTTGTGACGAAAAGGTCCACTTTACAGGAAAGATGCAAGGCCCATCTCCATTACACTATAAGACATGCCGACCGGCATCAGTTGCTTTTCGAGCCTGTGGGGCACCGGCATCAGGCGTTACATGATGTCGGTGTCGGCGAGAAATGCGCCTACAGGACGATGTCCGATGCCACCCAGAGGGGAGAATGCAAAAGCCCGGACGAGACCCTGGATTTCCTGTTGGATAGCAGGTTGCCGTACGGTAACGCTGATGCTCCCGGAGCGAAGTTTTTGCCGTCCGTGTCGTCCACACCGATACCTCTTCATCAAAAGGAAGACGACCGATAAGGCAATCTTATCCGTTGTTATGGGGATGCGATGCACCGTGCGGTTAAGGCCTGAATGAAGGGAATAAACCGCACAGTTCCATAAGGTGTGTGGTCATGGATTCGCACGACACTCCGCCTGTTCTTCCCTCGTAATCCCCGCAGGTTTGCCCGATGGGTCCTGCCGCGAAGCTGCAGCCTCGCACTATCGTAGCTGCGCCGCGGCCAGGCGTTCCATTGCGAGGCATGATTGTTGATACGGAGACGACAGGCCTTACTGCTCGCAAGGACGAAGCTCAGCGCTGAGGAGCATAAGTGGCTCTCGACGACGTCAGACGGCCCTGGCTGCAATATCCCTACTGGCACCAAGGGCGGATCGTCTTGGAACATTGGCGATTTCCGGGCGCCGGTTCGCGCGTACGAAAACATTAACTTGTCGTGATATAAGCTGTATCCGGGAGATAGCCGAACACCGCTGGGTGCGAGGGCCTGTCGAGGACGATCGGCTGTCGGCCGGTGCGGTTCGAGGCTGGACGGCCCGTCTGCTGTTGCCGGCCGACGCGGCGTCCGGGCGTCCCGAAGCTCGGCATGATGCCGTCATGTTCTCCGTCGCATGAGTGTCGACGGCCGCGTCGTTTTCCGGCGCGGGAGCATCGCAATCCGTTCATGCAGGTTGGTGAAGGCGGGATGAAGGACGAGGCAGCCAGTGACAGCAAGGCCGGGACAGGCCTTCGCGCCTTTGCGCCCGCCGTTGCGATGGCTGTCCTGACGGCGACCGGACTGGGCGCTGCCGAATTGGCCCCGCCGTCGACCGGGCAGATGGCGGTCGTGTTCCCGCCGCTCACCGACGAGGCGGCTGCCTGGCGGCGTGTCACCGAGGCCGGCGGGGCGATCGTTGGTCCTTCCCGTTTTTCGAACGTGGTCATCGCCTATGCGAAGGACCCGGATTTTTCATCACGCGTCCGCTCCCGTGGCGCGCTCTTCACGCTTGCGGCGACCGGCCTCTGCCGGTCCGTCGACGGTCAATCCAGATCAGGCGCAGGTGACACATGACGCTCGACAACATCCGCAGGAACGCCACCATCGCGCTTTGCGCCTTTATCGCCATCCTGGCGGGCTGCGTCCTGGCAACCGATCTTCTCCTGCAGGGCGCGTTTGGCCTCGGCTCCGGACTTGCCGTGGCCGGCCTGCTCGGCCTCGGCGCCACCTGGTTCCTCGCCCGCCACGGCGACGCGCTCCGGCTCATGGTCGTATCCGTCCTGGTGGCCGAGATCGTTGCCCTTCTCATCGTTGCCCGCAATCATCCCTGGCAGACGGACATTCACATGATGTTCTTCGCAGCGCTTGCGGTCAGCGCCCTAATGTACGATGTCCGCGTGATCCTGCTCGGCGCCGGTCTGGTCGCGCTCCACCACATCGGCCTCGGCCTGTTTCTCGACACCTTCGTCTTCTACGGCGGCGGAAGCCTCCAGCGGGTCATGCTGCATGCGGTCATCCTGATCCTCGAAACGGTGGCGCTCGTCTGGATGATCGAACAGACGCGCAAGCTTCTGGCCTCCGCGGTGGAGAAGGGCGAGGAGGCCCGCCAGGAAGCCGGGCGCTCGGCCGATCTGCTGGAGGTCGCCCGAGATGCCCAGAGCCAGATCGAAGCCATCTCCCGCTCGCAGGCCGTCATCGCCTTCTCCACAGACGGGGAGGTCCTTACCGCCAATGACCTTTTCCTTTCTGCGCTCGGCTACGAGCTTGGCGAGATCGTCGGGCGGCACCACAGCCTCTTCGTCGAACCGTCCCATGCGCGCAGCGCCGCCTATGCCGATTTCTGGAAGAAGCTGCGTGCGGGCGAGTTCGTCGCCGAGGAATTCCTGCGCATCGGCAAGGCGGGCAGGGAGGTCTGGATCCAGGCGTCCTACAACCCGATCCTCGACAAGGACGGCAAGGTGGTGAAGATCGTGAAGTTCGCCACCGACATTTCGGGTCGCGTGCGGGCCGTGCGCGAGATCGGCGCAGGCCTCGGCCGCATCTCCACGGGCGACCTGGCCTGTGAGATCAGGGAGCCGTTCATTCCCGCGCTGGACAAGCTACGCGAGGATTTCAACCATTCGGTCAAGACGCTGTGCAGCACCTTGCAGGCCGTCGGCGGCAATGTGGTCACTGTCGATGCCGCCGCAAGCGAAATCAGCCACACGGCCGCCGACCTGTCCAAGCGCACCGAGCAGCAGGCCGCGTCCATCGAGGAGACGGCCGCCGCGCTCGAACAGATCACCGCCGTGGTGAGCACGACCGCAAAACGGGCCTCGGAGGCCGGGCGGCTCGTTGCCGAATCCCGGCAGAGCGCCGAGCAGTCCGAAACGGTTGTCCGCAGGGCGATCACCACGATGGGCGAGATCGAGCAATCCTCCCGCGAGATCGGCTCGATCACGGAGATGATGGACGAGATCGCATTCCAGACGAACCTGCTGGCGCTGAATGCCGGCGTCGAGGCCGCCCGCGCGGGCGAAGCCGGCAAGGGCTTCGCCGTCGTCGCGCAGGAGGTCCGCGAACTGGCGCAACGCTCGGCCACGGCCGCCAAGGAAATCAAGACCCTGATCGCCCGGTCGGAACAGCAGGTGAAATCCGGCGTGGCGCTCGTGGGCGAGACCGGAACGGCTTTGCAGGCGATCGTGGGCAATGTGCAGGAGATCAGCCAGCACGTCACGGCCATTGCCGAAGCGGCGCGCGAACAGGCCGTCGGCCTGCACGAGGTCAACAATGCCGTGTCGATCATCGATCAGGGCACGCAGCAGAACGCGGCGATCGTCGAACAGTCCTCGGCGGCGAGCCGGAGCCTCGCGACGGAGGCCGAGCACCTGAAGCAGTTGCTTTCCGGGTTCCAGCTTGGCGGCCGTCCCACCGGTGCGCAGTGTCAGATCCCGGCGACCGGGAGACTGCCGCCAAGGGCGGCCTGAGCGGGCCGCGGTATTTCCGGAACCTGCCATATCTCGAAGTCCCGGCCCAGATCGACGGGTTTGCGGACGCTGGAATCGAGAGCGGCCGGGTGGTCGATGTGGTTCGGCATCAGCCGGCAGGCGCTGCCGGCGTCGCCCGTTTCGAGCGTCGTCAAAGATCTCCTCGTGGTCCCGTGGCCGCATTTCGACACCGTCGACCGGTTGTAGAGAGGATGACGAGGGAGGACTCGCACAACATATTCGAGCACGGCTGAAAAGCGCTCGGCAGAGACCTCCAGCCTTGCAGACGGAAACGCTTGCCTGCAACAGTCGCTGGCTCGGCTTGATTTCGCGCACGAAAGCTGACGATCGGAAAGGCAGAAACGTAAGATGAATTCACAGACGTCAAGGAAAACTGGCTATGAATCCCTGTTAACCGGATTTCCCGGCCGCACGGAACGGGGTTTCCTTGGATGGAGTACGACGGTTCTCTTGCGGACGGCAGCCGGCTATGCGCTCTTCGATACCGGCGCTGCCGGAGACCGTCCCGGGCTTCTCAGGGCGCTGGCCGCGAGGGGAGTTCGAAACAGCGATATCAAGACCATCATTCTTTCGCATCTGCACTTCGACCATGTGGCGAATGCCGAATGCTTCCCGCAGGCCGAATTTCTCCTCCATGAAACGGAACGCGACTATTTTGAAAATCACGGCGCGGCCGATCCCGCGGTCCCCTTGTTTCTTGCAGAAACCCTGTTGCGACAGCCCCAGCTCCGCCTGATGTCCGGGGAGCCGGAAGTCTTGCCGGGGATTCGCGTGCTTTGCACCCCGGGACATACCGGTGGGCATATTTCGCTTTCATTGACCGTCGACGGCAAGCAAGTCGTGCTTGCGCAGGATGCGCTCAAACATCGCGGTGAAGTCACTGCCGTGACCCTGACGGGCGCCTTCGATGCCGAAGCCGCGCGGAAAAGCATCGACCGCATCCTGGCGATGGCCGACATCATCGTCCCTGGCCACGATGTCCCGCTCGCCCGCGCCGGTGACGGGTTCCGCTCCCTTTCCACCTGCCGTGAACGGATCGAGATCGTGCCGGGCGGCCAGTCTCACGCCCTGACGGTCCAGTAATCCGGTTGGGAATAGGCGTTCTGCAGCGTCTCGACGAAGAGACGCGCCGACTTCAGAGGCCGGTCACGGGGATAGACGGCGGTGATATCGAAGCTGGGCAGCGCATAGTCGTCGAGAACGGTGACGAGGCGGCCGTCGGCGATCTCGGCGCCGATTTCCCAGGTCGACCGCCAGGCCAGGCCCAGCCCGTCGCGGGCCCAGCGGATCAATGCATCGGCATCGTTGCAATCGATCGTGCCCTCCACCTTCACGGAAACGGGCTTGCCGTTCTCCTGAAAAAGCCATTCCCGGTGCAAGCCGGCCCGCAGGTTGACGCAAAGGCAGTTGTGCTGCCCGAGATCCTCCAGCGTCCGGGGCCGGCCGAAACGTTCGAAATAGGCCGGCGTCGCGCAGACCACGCGCTTGTTGCTGAGGAGTTTCGTCGTCACGAAGCTTCGATCGATGACGTTTCCGATGCGGATGCAGAGATCGTATTCGGCCGTCGTCGGATCGGCATAATCGTTGGAAAGATTGAAGGAAAGCTGCACGTTCGGATGCGCGGCGAGGAAGGCGCCGGCATGCACGGCCACATGATGCCGTCCGAAATGCGGCGGCACGAGAACGGTCAGGCGCCCCGTCACCTGCGCGATATCGGGAAAAATCTCCGCCTCGCGCACATCGATTTCGGTGACCAGTTCCTGACAGTGCTTCAGGAAGAACACACCCTGTTCCGTCAGGGAAAGGTGCCGGGTCGTGCGGTGCAGCAAGCGGATGCCGAGCCGCCGCTCGAGGCTGTCGATGTACCGGCCCAGCATGGAGGAGGTGATGCCTTCCTTGATGCTGGCGGCCGCCAGCGAGCCTTCCTTGACGACGGCGAGAAAGGCCCGCATCTCCTTGTAACGATTCACGGCGCCTCCCAGTAGCCCGGCCGGGCATAAACGGTTCGCAGCCATTCGATGAGCAGGCCGATCTTTGCCGGAAGGTGCGGCTGCACCGGATAGACGGCGGTCACGTCGTAGCCCGGCGGCATATGGTCGTCGAGAACCGTCACGAGCGCTCCGCAAGACAGTTCGGCAGCCACCTCCCAAAGCGAGCGCCAGCCGATCCCGCGCCCCTCGCGCAGCCACTGCGCCAGGACCTCGCCATCGTTGCACGAGAGCGTCCCCGACGGCCTGAACGTGACGGGCCGGTCGTCGACCAGGAAATGCCAGCCGCGCGGCTGGCCGCCATATTCGTTGAAGGCCAGGCAATTGTGATGGGCCAGATCGGCCGGGACGAGCGGGGTGCCACGCTCGCGCAGATAGCCGGGCGCCGCGCACAGGACGGCCCGGTTGGTCGCAAGCCGGACCTGGACAAGGCTCGTGTCGATGACCGGCCCCAGCCGGATCGCGACCTCATAGCCCTCGCGAACCAGATCCGTGATATGATCGCTGAGATTGAGGGAAACCCGCACGTCGGGGTTCTCCCGCATGAAGGGCGGAAGGTGGGGGGCGACATGGCGACGGCCGAAGGCGGCGGGCGCCGACAGGATCAGATGGCCTGTTGCATATTTCCTGCCGTCCGAGACCAGCCGTTCGGCGGTTTCGAGACGCGTCAGTATCACCTTGCAATGCCTGTGGAATTCCTCCCCTTGCGGTGTGAGGTCGAGCTTGCGGGTCGACCTCACCAGCAGGACCCCACCCAGCCGCTCTTCGATCTGGCTGATGCGCCGGCCGATAATGGCCGGCGTCAATCCCAGTTTCCGCGCAGCGCCGGCAAAGCTCTGCTCGGCGACCACCGCCACGAAGGTTTCGATTTCACGAAGCTTGTCCACGGTTCATCCGATACTTTCAGTACATAATGAACTGCATTTTTTGCTTCTTATCAATCATAAAGTTTAGATTTAGCATCCCTGTGAAAGTGAAGGCGGCCCGCTCGCAGGAGCCGTCCCAAGCTTTGGGGGGCGTGGAGGCGCCCATCCGCCAACAACAGGGAGGAACGTTGTGAACATCAGCAAAATGATTTTGGGGCTCGGCATGGCCGGCATGCTGGCAAGCCCATCCTACGCCCAGGACAAATCCGGCGATATCACCATCGTGCTGTCATCCGCCGTCGACGTGGTCGAACCATGCCACATGAACTCGACGGGCTATATCGGCCAGGTCCTCAAGGCCAATGTCGTCGAAACGCTGACCCGCATGGATCCCGAGACCAGCGAGATCAAGCCCAACCTCGCCACGGAATGGAAGCAGATCGATCCGCAGACCTGGCAGATTACCCTCCGTCAGGGCGTGAAATTCCAGGATGGTACCGATTTCAATGCCGATGCGGTGATCGCAGCGCTCAACCGGCAGTTCAGCCCCGAGCTCCAGTGCCGCGACACCATCCGCCTGTTTGCCAAGACGACCATCGAGGCGAAGGCTCTCGATCCCTATACCGTCGAGATCAAGACCAGCACGCCCATGCCGCTGATGCCGACCACGCTGTCGCAGATCGGCATGACGGCGCCGGGCACCAGCACCACGGAAGCTACGAAATCGCCCGTCGGGACCGGCCCCTATGTCTTTACGAGCTGGGATCCGGCCAGCAGTCTGGTCCTGACCCGCTTCGACGGCTACTGGGGCGACAAGCCGCAGGTCAACCAGGCGACCTATGTCTGGCGTGAAGAGCCGGCCCTTCGTGCATCGATGATCAAGGTCGGCGAAGCCGATCTCGGCCTCCAGATCGCCCCGCAGGATGTCGACGCACAGATGGATGTCGGCTACCTCAACGCCGATACGAGCCGCATCCGCATCTTCATGGACAAGCCACCGCTGAACGACATCCGCGTTCGCAAGGCTCTCAACATGGCGTTCGACCGCAGCGCCTTCGTCGGCAGCATCATGAGCGCCGATGCCCTGCCCGCCAGCCAATACATGCTGCCGAGCGTCAGCGGTTATGACGACGGCCTGAAGCCCTGGCCCTACGATCCGGAGCAGGCAAAGGCGCTCGTCGAGGAGGCCAGGGCCGCCGGCGTTCCGGTGGACGCGCCGATCGACCTCTACGGCAGCCAGTTCATGCAGGCGAACCTGGATGAGATGCTCCAGACGCTCACGCAAAGCTGGCAGGAGGTCGGCCTCAACGTGCAGATCCGGATGGTGGACAAGATCCAGCATTCCGCAATGCGCCGCAAGCCCTATCCGACGGACCGCGGCCCGACCATGGTGCATGAACTGCACGACAACACGGCGGGCGACGCGTTCTTCACGATGATGGTCTACTACACCTCCGAAGGCGCGCTTTCCAACATCTCCGACCCGGCACTCGATGCCGTGCTCAATGATGCCAGCGTCTCGACCGGCGACAAACGCCGCTCGCTCTTCCAGCAGGCCAACCGGACGATCCAGCAGGAGGTCGTTCCCGATATCATGCTGTTCCACATGGTCAGCTACATGCGCATCGGGCCGCGCGTCAGCTTCAAGCCGGATTTCACCACCGGCGGCCAGCTCGAACTTGCAGCGATCAGCCTGAAATAACCCCCAAGACGAATGGGAGAGGCGGATACGCCGCCTCTCCGTCTCTACTCAATGCAATCCGCTCGAACGGAAGGTACCAGCATGCCTATCTACAAGTGGGACAACAAGTCCTATGAAGGTCCTCACGTCCTGGACAACCCGCCGCCATTCCATGAAAAGCTCTGCGACTACGGTGCGCGTCCCTACTGGTCCCCGGATGGAAAGCGCATCGCCTTCGTGGAAAAGGCCTATGGCGACGTCCACGAGATCGACCTCGAAACGCGGCAGGTTAGCAATCTGACCGGCGGCCTCGGCGACCATCACACGTTCCTGCGGGTGCTTTTCCTGCCGAACGGCGATTATCTTCTGATCGGCCCCAGGGAATTCAAGGACCATCACGTCAGCCGCTACGTGGAGTCGGAACTCTGGTTCATGGACCGCGAGGCGAAGACACCGCCCCGCCCCCTCGGCCTGACGATCTTCGAAGGCATCGGCGTCTCGGCCATCGCCAACCGCATCACCTATTCCCGGCATGGTGAGCACGATCCGCGCCTCGGCAAGTTCGAGGATTTCGAGTGCTACGTGTCGGAGATCGACTACGGGCCGGATGGGCCGACGATCGGCGCGACCCGTCCGATCTACCGGAACGTCACGGGATTGCGCCGCCCGGAACCGCAGGATTTCCGCAACAACGACACGGAAGTCATCATGGCCGAATATATCGGCCCGCGCGATCGCAGCACCACCTGGAAGACCCAGACACGGGGCATCGACCTGAAGACCCTCGATGTCCGCACCTATATCGACGAACCGCTCACCCACAACGAATGCGAGGGCATCTTCCCCGACCAGGAGCATATCTGCCTGGAATCCTCCTGCGACTTCATCGACCAGTTCCCGCCGATCGATCTGTGGAAGCTGAAGCTCGACGGGTCCGGGCGCCGCGTGCGCATGACGCGCTTCTTCGACCGCGCGCCCTGGCGCGCCAGCAATTCGAATGTCAGCCCGGACGGCAAATGGCTGGCCTTCATGGTCAATACCTATACGAGCGAACCGGGTTTCGGCATGGGCATCGGCCTGATGGATCTCGAAGCCTGGGAAAAGAGCGACTACGCACAGGAATGGGAGACGCCGGAAGATCGTGCCGTGATCCGGAAAAAGGACGGTACCTTCGCGGAAATCAAGTAGGCCTTCATCCGGGACGGTGTCCGTCGGCCGGGGAGGGCCGGCGGATACCCGTTAGGAATGGATGGATGAAGGGAAAGGGAGGAACATCTTGCGCGGTTATATTGGGTCGAGAGTGGCGCACAGCGCCATTTCCATGGTGGGACTTGTCGTCCTTGTCTTCTTCCTGGCGCGGCTGACCGGCAATCCCGCCGATATCTACCTGCCGGTCGAAGCCTCGGCCGAGGCCAGGGCCGCCTTTTCCGAAGCGCATGGCTTCAACGATCCGATGATCGTGCAGTTCTGGCATTTCGTCCGGGATCTCGCCCATCTCGACTTCGGCACCTCGCTGCGCCAGGATCGGCCGGTCCTCGATCTGGTGTTCGCCGCATTCCCGACGACCCTGCTGCTGGCGTTCTTCGCCATGTTCTTCGCCCTGGTCGTCGCGATCGTCTCGGGGGCGCTCGCCGCCCAGAGGCCCAACGGCATTCTCGACCGTTTCGTCAACGTCATCTCGCTTGCCGGCGCAAGCCTGCCGAATTTCTGGCTGGCGATCGTCGCCGTGCTCGTCTTCTCCGTCTGGCTCAGATGGCTGCCGACCTCCGGCACCGGCGGTTTCGTCTACTGGATCCTGCCGATCATGGTGCTCTCCATCCGCCCCTGCGGCCTGATCGCCCAGGTCGTACGGGGATCGATGATCAGCGCGATGTCGTCCGCCTATGTGAAGACGGCGAGGGCCAAGGGGGTCCGCAGCACGACGATCATCTTCGTCCATGCCCTGCGCAATGCAATGCTCCCGGTCATCACCGTCGCCGGCGACCAGGCGACGGGAATGATCAACGGCGCCGTGGTCATCGAGGTCATCTTCGGCCTGCCCGGTATCGGCAAGCTGATGATCGACTCGATCCAGTATCGCGATTTCGCCATGGTGCAGGGCGGCGTCATCATCACCGCAGTCGCCATCTTCATTCTCAATATCGCGATCGATCTTTCCTATGCGCTGCTCGATCCGCGCATCCGGTATAGCTGAGGCGATAACATGCACACCACCATCGCATCCAACGGCCAGCCGAACCGATCCGTCATCCGCCGCTATCTGTCGCTGCTATGGCATGACAAGTTCGCGGCGGCGGCGGTCCTGTTCCTCCTCCTGGTCTTCTGCGCCGCCCTTTTCGGGCCGGCGGTCTTCGAGGCCTCGTCCAACAAGATCAACCTCATCGCCCGCAACGCACCGCCCCTGTCGTTCAAATACGGCTGGGCCTTCGTGCTGGGAGCGGACTCGCTCGGCCGATCGATCCTTCTTCGCCTCATCGTCGGGGCGCAGAACACGATGCTCCTGGCCGCATCCGCCGTCGTCTGTTCGCTGATCGTCGGGTCCTTCCTCGGCTTCATCGCCGGCTACCGCAACGATTGGACCAGCGCGGTGATCATGCGGGTCGCCGACGTCGTGATGAGCTTTCCCTCGCTCCTCCTCGCGCTGATCGTCCTCTATGTCCTCAAGCCCGGCATCGCCAACGTCATCCTCGTGCTCGCGATCACCCGCATTCCGATCTACCTGCGCACGACGCGGGCCGAGGTGCTGGAGGTCCGCGAACGGACCTTCGTGACGGCGGCGCGGATCATGGGCGCCTCGCCGCGCCGGCTCATCTGGCGGCATATCCGCCCGACCGTCACGCCGACCCTGATCACCATCGCAACGCTCGAATTCGCCTTCGTGATGCTGTCGGAATCGAGCCTCAGCTTCCTCGGTCTCGGCATCCAGCCGCCCGCCTTCACCTGGGGCGCCATGGTCGCCCAGGGGCAGAGCTATCTCAGCACCGCCTGGTGGGTCGCCTTCTGGCCCGGCGTCGCGATCACCTTGACGGCAATGTCGCTCAATCTCTTCGCGAACTGGCTGCGCATCGTCGGCGATCCGGTGCAGCGTTGGCGGCTGGAATCCAGAAAGAAATCTTCATGACCAGGAACGACCAACATCTCGTCGAAATCCGCAACCTCTCCGTCGAATTCCATACGCAGGAAGGCACGGTCCAGGCCGTTCGCAATGTAAGCTGGCATATCGACCGTGGCGAGACGCTTGCGATCCTCGGCGAAAGCGGATCGGGCAAGAGCGTCAGTTCATCGGCGCTCATGGGCCTGATCGACATTCCACCGGGCCGCATCACCTCCGGCGAGGTCCTCTATCGCGGCGAAGACCTGCTCAAGGCCTCCTATGAACGGCAGCGGGCGTTGAACGGCTCGAAGATCGCGATGATCTTCCAGGACACGCTTGCCGCCCTCAACCCGGTTTATCCCGTGGGCTGGCAGGTGGCGGAGACGTTCCGCGCCCACGGCGTCGACCGCCGGGAGGCCAATGCCAGGGCGCTGGACCTCCTGGAGCGGGTCGAACTGCCGAATGCGCGTGCGCGCTTCAACGATTATCCGCACCAGTTCTCGGGTGGCCAGCGGCAGCGCATCATGATCGCCATGGCGATCGCGCTTGATCCCGACCTCCTGATCGCCGACGAGCCGACGACGGCGCTCGACGTCTCCGTCCAGGCCCGCATCCTGCGCCTGCTGAAGGAGCTCCAGCGCGAACGGGGCATGGGTCTGCTGATGATCACCCACGACCTCGGCATCGTCGAGGGTCTTGCCGACCGCGTCGCGGTCATGAATGGCGGCGAGATCGTCGAGACCGGCCCGGTGAACCAGGTCTTCAACGCCCCCCGACACGCCTATACCCGCAATCTGCTGAATGCGGTTCCGGGCAAGCACAGTTTTCCGGCATCCGCCCCGAGGGCGTGCGGGTGGAACCGCTGATCGCCGTCAAGGACCTGTCGAAAGGCTATCCGAGCGCGTCGAGGTCTCCGGCCATCATGGCGCTCGACAAGGTGTCCTTCACGCTCGCGCGCGGGGAAACGCTCGGCGTCGTGGGCGAATCGGGCTCCGGCAAGTCGACGCTCGCCCGCACGCTGCTCGGTCTCGAAAGGGCGTCGGGCGGCACCGCATCCTACAGGAACTGCGACATGCTGCGGCCGACGGAGGCCGACCGGACGGTTCTGCAGCGCCAGATCCAGATGGTCTTCCAGGACCCGACCGCATCCCTCAACCCGCGCATGACCGTCGAGGAGATCATCTCGGAACCCTGGGCCATCCACCGCGACGTCCTGCCGAAAAAGGAATGGAAAGGGCGGGTCGGCGCGCTTCTCGAACAGGTCGGCCTGACGAAGGAGCACGCCCAGCGCTATCCGCACCAGTTCTCCGGCGGCCAGCGGCAGCGCATCGCCATCGCGCGGGCGCTCGCCCTGCGGCCGGATGTCATCATCTGCGACGAGGCGGTCTCCTCGCTGGATGTGTCCGTCCAGGCGCAGATCATCGCGCTTTTGAAGAACCTCAAGGACGAGCACGGCCTCTCCTACATCTTCATCGCTCACGACCTGCCCGTGGTCCGCAGTTTCGCCGACCGGGTTCTCGTCATGCGGAAGGGCCAGATCGTCGAGCAGGGCAGGACCGACAGCCTCTTCACCGACCCGCAGCACCCCTACACCCGCGAACTCCTTCAATCCGATCCTGTTCTCGGCAGCCATGTGGCCGCCTAGGCGCGCGGCATCCGATCGTCCAGCGTGCAGCGCAAGCCACCCGAAGCTTCCGCTTTGCGGCGTATTCCAATGGAGACTTCAATGACACCGCACTCCCAATACAGTTGGCTCCGGTCCTCGCTGGTGATGATCATGACGCTTCGCGAGAGCGATGCGGGAAGCTGGAACACCGAGGAAATGGCCGATTTCGCCAAGTCGTTCTCGCTCGACGCGCTGGGATTTTCGGTGGGCGGCATCATGGCCTTCTATCCGAGCGACATCCCTCTGCATCCCCGCGCCAAAACCCTCGGCGAGCGGGACCTCGCCGCGGAGATGATCGCCTCGCTCGCCAAGCGCGGCATCCGGCCCATCGCGCGCATCGACCCCAGCATGGCCTCCCGCGCCCTCTACGCCGAGCGGCCGGAATGGTTCGCCCAGGACAAGACGGGGGCTCCGGTCGAGGTGCACGGCCATTTCATCACCTGCCCGAACGGCGGCTACTACAACGACTTCATGATCAGGGTCGTCGAGGAGATCCTGACGCGCTACGCCTTCGACGGCCTGTGGGCGAACGCCGCCCAGTTCTCCCCGTGGCACACGCCGCAATGCCACTGCACCGTCTGCCAGCAGAAATTCCGGGCGAAGACCGGCAAGGCCATTCCCGACGAGAACTGGAGCGATCCCGTCTGGCGCCAATACAACGAATGGCGCTACGAATGCATCGCGGAATGGAACGCCCGTGTTCAGGCCGCGAAGACGCGCGTGCGGCCCTCCTGCGCCTGGATGCCCCTCAGCCAGGTCGCGGAATCGTGGGATCATTCCCGCGTCGGCGGATGGGACCTCGACTATACGGAACCGCACCAGGACGGCATCGTGCTGGAAGCGCAGCGGCGCTATGCGAACATGTTCTGGCCGGGCCTCGAAGCGCGCTACATGCGCAGCCTCGCGCCCGAAAAGGGCGGCGGCATCACGACCAGCTACTTCCTGCCCTGGTGGCGCTTCTATCGCGTCCCGGTCGCGGAGAACCGGATGTGGGCCGGCCAGGTCATGGCGCAGGGCGTCATGCCGTGGATCCATGTGACGGGCTACCAGAAGGAACAGTTCGACCACCGGGGGCTGGACGGCCTGCGCGAGACCTTCGCCGTCTTCGACCGCAACCGGGACACCTACATGGAGGCGAAGCCGGTGGCCGATCTCGCCCTCGTCTATTCCCGCCACAGCCTCGACAATTTCGGCCACAAGGACCCGGCCGCCCGCTACCTCGATCATTTCCGCGGCGCCTACAACACCATGATGGACCAGCGGCTTGCCTTCGATATCCTCAGCGGCAACCGCCTCACGGCGGAGATGCTGGCGCGCTACAAGGCCGTGATGCTTCCGAACACCGCCTGCCTGTCGGATGCCGCCTGCGCGGCGCTCGAAACCTATGTCCGGAACGGCGGCCATCTCGTCTCGACCTATCGCAGCGGCGACTTCGACGAGATGGGCGCCCCCCGGGAGACGACACTCCTCGGCGGGCTGATCGGCGCGAAGGGAACCGGCGTCACTTGGAAAAGCCTGCGGGCGGCCTATGCCGCGATCCGCGACCCGTCGTCGCCGTTGCTGGCCGGGTTCGAGGGAACGGATCTGCTGCCGGTGGCCGGCGATATCACCTTCATGCGCACCGACGACCAGCCGGCCATTCCAGCGCCCCTGACCCTCGTGCCGCCGGTGGAAGGGGAGGTCGGAAGCGGGATTTCGGTGCCGGAATTCAACACGATCAATCACGTCACCGACTATCCGATGATCGTGGACCGCCGCGTCGGCAAGGGCCGCATCATCCATTTCCCCTGGCAGCCGGACCTGATCGGCTTCCGCTACGGCTTCAGGGATCTCTTCCGGCTTATCGCCAACGCAGTCAGGCAGGCGGAGGGCTGGCGCGATGTCGCGACCGTCAAGGGGCCGGGCCTGATCGACCTCTCCGTCATGGAAAAGAGCGACCGGCTCGTCGTCTCGCTCGTGAACTTTTCCGCTCCGGGCAGTTTCAACACCGGGCAGCGGCGCATCATTGAGGAACTGATCCCTCTCCACGATCTCGAAATCACCGTCGACGTGCCGTCATCCTTCAGAAGGGATCGCGTCCGGCTCGTCTTTGCAGAGCGCGAAATCCCCGTGACGCGTCTGGACGGCAATCGCATCCGGTTCACCCTGCCGCGCCTGGAGGCCATGGAAACCATAGAAATGCTTTTCGGATAGCCGCGTCGCGGCTCGGAACGACTGACGCCATACGACTACGGACAGGAAGGAACCAAAGTGGGCACCATCATCAAATCGGTCGACGCCTTTCAGGTCACCTGGGTCGAGAATGAGCCGCCGGGGCGCAGAACGGCGATCGTGCGCGTGACGACGCAGGATGGGCTTGTCGGCTACGGCGAGGCCTCCCCGATGCTGGGCGGCGAGCATTCGCTCGCCATCGTGCGGGATTTCGCGGGTTCGCTGGCCGGTCTGGACGCGTTGGACCAGGCCGTCATCTGCGACAGGCTGCTTCACAAGTATGTAAAGCTCGGTCCGGAAGGTGCGGTGACGGGCGCGCTTGCCGCGCTGGACATCGCGCTCTGGGACATCAAGGGCAAGTATTTCGACCTTCCGATCTACAAGCTTCTCGGCGGGGCGTGGCGTACCGAGCTGCCGTTCTATTCGTCGGTCGGAAGGAATGCCGGCCGCACCGTGGACGAGACCGTGCGGGCTGTCGAAGAGCGGCTGAAATCCGAGCGCCCCGCCGCCGTCAAGATCCGCTTGGACGGCGACCGCACGCGGCAGGACCATGACATCCCCGGCGATATCGCGAAGGCCAAGGCGGTGCGCAAGCTGGTCGGAGACGACTTCTCCCTCGCCTTCGACGCCAACAACCAATATTCCGTCGGCGGTGCCATCCGTGTCGGCCGCGCGCTCGAAGAGCTTGGCTATATCTGGTTCGAAGAGCCGGTCCAGCACTACAATGTCCGGGCCATGGGGGAGGTTGCGCAGCGTCTCGACATTACCGTCTCGGCCGCCGAACAGTCCTATACAACGCAGGCGGTCGTCGACATGATCAATGCCGGCGTGCGCATGGTGCAGCCCGACATCATCAAGATGGGCGGCATCACCGGCCTGATGCAGTGCGCTGCCATCTGCTTTGCCCACGGCGTCGAACTCGTGCCGCACCAGACCCAGCCGACGATCGCCCATGCGGCGAACCTGCACCTGCTCGCCACCCTGATGCACAACACCAAGCCCGCGGAATTCTCCGATCCGTCGACGCGCATGCACGTCGTCTTCGCCAATCCCCCGATCCCGGAGAACGGAATGTTCAAGGTTCCGTCGGGACCGGGCCTCGGGCTCGTCGTCCATGATGGCGAACTGCAAAGACGGCGAAGCTGACGGCTTTGCGATCCGTCTCGTCCTGTCCATAGCCCTTGGATTCTGTCTCATCGGATGGCACGGCCCCAAGGTCGCACGATCGTCGCCGTGCTGCACGACCTCAACCACGTCTGCCGCTACGCCGCCGTGTCGGAAGGCAGGCCGCAGGACATCGTTTCCGAAGATCTCGTCGCGACCGTCTTCGGCCTTTCCGCCCTCGTCATCGACGATCCCGTCTCAGGGACACCCCTGGTCGTGCCGGGGGGACGGAAAATGCGCCCCGGCCCGTGAAAAGCTGCGCCGAATATGGGAGAAAGGGCGACCTCGATCGTCTTAACAGATAGAACCGATACCGAAAGCCTGCCCGCCGATGCCCGATCTCCTGAAACGTTTTGCCGCCTACTACCGCCCGCATCGCGCCCTGTTCGCGCTGGATTTCTCCTCGGCCGTCGCCGCGGGCCTGCTGGAACTTGCCTTCCCGGTCGCCGTGACGCTCTTCATCGACCGCCTGCTGCCGACTGGCCGGCTCGATCTCATCGGGCTCGCCGCCATCGGTCTGCTCCTGATCTACCTCGTCAATGCAGGCCTGCAGGTGATCGTCACCTATTGGGGCCATATGCTCGGCATCCGTATCGAGGCGGAGATGCGCCGCAAGGCCTTCGACCACCTGCAGAAACTCTCCTTCGGCTTCTTCGACAATCAGAAGACCGGCCATCTCGTGGCACGGCTGACCAAGGATCTCGAAGAGATCGGCGAGGTCGCCCACCATGGGCCGGAAGACCTCTTCATCGCCGTCATGACGCTGATCGGCGCCTTCATCCTGATGCTCTGGGTGCATGTGCCGCTGGCGCTGATCACCGCCGTCATCGTGCCGCTGACCGCCTTCGTCACCACCCATTACGGCGCGCGCATGACCTCGACCTGGCACGCGATCTACGGCCGCGTCGCCGATTTCAATGCCCGCATCGAGGAGAATGTCGGCGGCATCCGCGTCGTGCAGGCCTTCGCCAACGAGGACCACGAGCGCCGGCTCTTCGCCGAGAGCAACCGCAACTACCTCGTCACCAAGCTTCAGGCCTACAAGGTGATGGCGGCTTCCATGTCGCTCTCCTACCTCTCCATGCGCTTCGTGCAGGTGGTGGTGATGCTGGCGGGCGCCTGGTTCGTGACGCGTGGCGAGCTTTCGGCCGGGGGCTTCGTCGGCTTCCTGCTGCTGGTGAACGTCTTCTTCCGGCCGATCGACAAGATCAACTCGATCATCGAGACCTATCCGAAGGGCATTGCCGGCTTTACACGCTACACGAAGTTCCTCGACACCGAGCCGGATATCCGGGACCACGACGGGGCAAGGGACGCCGGCCGGCTGCGCGGCGACATCGAATACCGCGATGTGCATTTCGGCTACCGCAACGACCGGCCGATCTTCGACGGGCTCGGCCTTGCGATCAAGGCGGGCGAGACGATCGCCTTCGTCGGTCCGTCGGGCGCGGGCAAGACGACGATCTGCTCGCTGTTGCCGCGTTTCTACGAGATCGCATCGGGCGCGATCACCATAGACGGCGTGGACATCCGCGACATGACGCTGAAGTCGCTGCGCTCCAATATCGGCATCGTGCAGCAGGACGTGTTCCTATTCGCCGGCACGGTCCGCGAGAACATTGCCTATGGCCGGCTCGACGCCACGGAAGCCGAAATCCTGGATGCGGCCGGGCGGGCACGTCTCGACGACGTGATCGCCAGCCTCGCCGACGGCCTCGACACGATCATCGGCGAGCGCGGGGTAAAACTCTCCGGCGGCCAGAAGCAACGCCTCGCCATTGCCCGCATCTTCCTGAAGAACCCGCCGATCCTGATCCTCGACGAGGCGACCTCGGCGCTCGACACGGAGACGGAACGGGCCATCCAGCAGTCGCTCGCCGAGCTCTCGGCCGGCCGCACCACGCTGGTCATTGCGCACCGGCTCGCCACCATCGCCAATGCCGATCGCATCCTCGTCGTCGACGACGGCCGCATCGTCGAGCAGGGAAGCCATGCCGACCTCATCGCCCGAAAGAACGGCCGGTACAGAAACCTCCAGACTGCGCAGACGGATACCGGACCGTTTCATCCGCTCGCGTTCAAGAGGTAGAGCGATCTTTCAATCCTTTGCCAACTACAAGTCAGGCCGCTCTTAAGAGACGGATCATCCCAACATCGCGTTAAGCCAAACTTGGCGAAGATTGCGGATTACTTTGAAACTCCGGAGCGTTTATCCGGTCTGCTGGATGCGGTCTCTTCTGTCGGTTTGCGGCGGTAGGTTCAACCGGCAACCGCTTCCTGCGCTCCCGCGACCTTCTGCGTGAAATCGGCAAAGAACTGTGCCGCCAGTTTTTTCGCCGTGGAATCGATCAGCCGGCTGCCGAGCTGGGCGATCTTGCCGCCGACCTCGGCCTTGACGACATAGGTGAGCAGGGTCGCATCCGGCCCGTCTTCGGTGAGCGCCACATCCGCGCCGCCCTTGGCGAAGCCGACCATGCCGCCCTTGCCTTCGCCGCTGATCGTGTAGGAATGCGGCGGGTTGAGGTTCTGGAGCTGGACCGTGCCCTGGAAACGGGCTTTTACCGGGCCGACCTTCAGCGCGACGGTTGCCGTCATCTCGGTGTCGGAGGTCTTTTCCAGCGTCTCGCAGCCGGGAATGCACTGGCGCAGGATTTCCGGGTCGTTCAGCGCCTGCCAGACGGTTTGCACCGGGGCTTCGATCCGTTCGCTGCCGTTCATGTCCATGAGATGGTCCTTTCAGGGTGTGGTGGCGTCGCCGCGCTGGTCGCGGCGGCGGATGGCGAGGATTTCGGCGAGGATGGAGAGCGCGATCTCCTCCGGCGTGATCGCGCCGAGGTCGAGCCCCGCCGGCCCCTTGATCCGGTCGAGCCGCTCGGGCGGGACGCCCGCGCGGGACAGATCGGCCTTGAGCGCGGCCATCTTTCGTCCGCTTCCGACGAAACCGTAATATTCGGCCTCTAGGGCGAGCGCCGCCTGGAGTGCGGCGAGGTCGCCGCTGCCCTGCGTCGCGACCAGCGCGAAAATCTTGCCTGCCGGCGGCTCGGCGATGGAAAATCCATCCACCACGACATCCGCCATGGGCGGCTCGGCGCGGTCGGCGGCGGGCGCGGCGAGCGTGATGTGGAAGCCGAGCAGGGCGGCCTGCTCCACCACCGCCACGGCGACGGGGCTCGCTCCGAAGACGACGAGCGCGGGGCGCGGCAATACCGGCTCGATGAAAATGTCCATCGTGCCCTTGCTGGGGCACATGTTGGCGGAGAACTGGATGCCCTCGCGCAATTCGCCGGCCGTAACGCCATGTTCGGCCAGAAGCTCCTTCGGCTGCACCGAGATCAGCCGCGCCTTGCCGTCCATGAGCGCCTGGCGGGCGGCGCGCAGCACCGCGCCGCGGGCGCAGCCGCCGCCGATCCAGCCGGCGACGATCGTGCCGTCCGGGCGGATCACCGCCTTGGCGCCGGCCTTTGCCGCCGTCACCGAGACGGTGCGCACGACGGTGGCGAGCACGAAGGCCTCCTCGGCGGATTTGAGGCGGTTGGCGAGATCCATCACATCGACATGGGCGTTCATCGCGACCTCCCTCAGAGTTTCGCAAGATAGGGTTCGAGCGCCGCAAGGCTTTCGAGCGTATTGGCCGGCGCATGCAGATCGACGAACGGCAGGGCGGCGCGGATGCCGGCGGCCTCCGGCGCATAGCCGTCCCAGCCCATCATCGGGTTCAGCCAGGCAATGCGCCGGCAGCGGCGGCGCAGCGCCGCCATCTCCCGAGCCAGCAGTGCGGCATCGCCCGTCTCGTAGCCGTCCGAGACGATCATTACGCAGGTGCGCGAATGGATGACGCGGGCGGCATGCCAGCGGTTGAAGGTGGCGAGGCACTCGCCGATCCGCGTGCCGCCGCCGGTGCCCTCCGCCATCATCGAAAGCCGGTCGAGGGCGCGTTGCGCATCGCGCTCCTTCATGGCGTCGGAGACATGGGCGAGCCGGGTGTGGAAGAGGAAGGCCTCCGACTCGCGAAAGGCGTCGAGCACGCCATGCATGAAGCGCAGGAAGAGGCCCGTATAGGGCGTCATCGAGCCAGAGGCGTCGAGCAGCATGACGAGGCGCAGCGGCTTTTCCTTGCGCCGGCGCTGGACGAGATCCAGCGGCACGCCGCCATGGCCGATATTGCCGTGGATCGTGCGGCGCAGGTCGATGCGGTAGCCGCGTCGACGCGCGAGATCGCGGCGGGTGAGCCGCGTGCGCATCGCCCGCGCGAGATCGGCGGCGATATCATGCGCCCGCGCCATGTCCGCCGGATCGGACAGTTTCCTGAGGTCGATGCGGGAAAGCGTCTCGACCGCCGAGGCGCCCTCCATCCGGCTTTCGCCGCTGCCTGCGCCCTCTCCGCCATCGGCGGGAGCCTGATCCAAAACCGCGCCGCCCTTCCCCCCGCCGTCCTCCAGCGCTTTCAGGCCAGGCCCGGCATTTCCCGAGACCGCGCTCCGGCTGCGCACGCGCTTTCCCAGCCAGAAGGCATCGAAAATGCCGTCGAACCGCTCCCATTCGCTGCGGCGGGCGGAAAACAGATGTTTCAAGGCGGAGCGCAACAGGCCGGGCTTTTCCGCATAGCCAGCGGCCATCAGCGCGGCGGCATCGCGGCCCTCGCCGAGCCCGACCGAAAAGCCGTTGTCGCGCAGCGTTTTCAGGAAGGCCGACAGCTTTTCCGCGACGAGGCGGCCGACTGCGCTCGATTCCTCCGGGGTCAGGGGCGCGCCGCAACAGCTCATGCCACCCTCCCCAATAGGCGCTCGGTGACCTCGCGGCGGAAGCGCGCCTTGTCCTCGCGGGTCTTCAAGAGGCAGGCCAGCGTCTCGTGCACGGCTTCGGGATCGTCCTTCAGGTCGGCGATATCGAGGCCGACCAGCACCGCCGCCCAGTCCAGCGTTTCGGCGACGCCCGGCACCTTGCGCAGGTCCTCCTTGCGGATGTTCTCGACCATGCGGGCGATCTGCAGGGCGAGCGCCGCGCCGGCCCCTTCGATGCGGGCGAGGATGATGCGCGCCTCGCGCTCGACATCCGGATAGTCGATATGGTGATAGAGGCAGCGCCGCCGGAGCGCATCGGAAAGCTCGCGCGTGCCGTTCGAGGTCAGCACGACATGCGGGATCGTCACCGCGGTGATCGTGCCGAGTTCGGGAATGGAGACCTGGAAATCGGAGAGCAGTTCCAGCAGAAAGGCTTCGAATTCCTCGTCGGCCCGGTCGATCTCGTCGATCAGCAGCACCGGCGCCTTCTGCCGGCGGATGGCCGCGAGCAGCGGGCGCTCCATCAGGTATTTTTCGGAGAAGACCGCGTCTTCCAGCCCGCCGGCCGCCTCGCCCTGCCGGGCCTGGATGGCCAGCAGCTGGCGCTGGTAGTTCCACTCGTAGAGTGCTGCCGACTGGTCCAGCCCCTCGTAGCATTGCAGCCGGATCAGCTCCGTCTCGTGCACCGATGCGATGGCATAGGCGACCGCCGTCTTGCCGACGCCGGCCTCGCCTTCGAGCAGTAGAGGGCGGGAGAGCATCTGCATCAGCGAGAGGGCGACCGACAGGTCGCGGTCGGCGATGTAGCCGGCGCTCGCCAAACGCTCGCCGATTTCGGGGCGGGAGAGTGTGTTCATGTCGTGGCCCCATCCGTCGCATGGCGGGAGGGCCGCCCCTCATCCGCCTGCCGGCACCTTCTCCCCGCAAGCGGGGAGAAGGAGAACGATGCACCGTTTTCCCTAAACAAGATGAAGGAAGGCCAAGCCTCCTGCCCCTTCTCCCCGCTTGCGGGGAGAAGGTCGCGGCAGCGGGATGAGGGGCGAAACCTGCGCATCGAACCAATCCTACACCGCGCCAAGGGCCTTCGCCGCCTGCCAGTTGCGCCAGAAATCGTGCGGCATCTGGATATGCGTCGATCCCAGGAACGAAAAGGCGTCGTTGACCGCATTGGAGAAGGCCGGCACGCCGCCGACATTCGGGCTTTCGCCGACACCCTTGGCGCCGATCGGGTGATGTGGCGAGGGCGTGACGGTGAAGTCGGTCTCCCAATGGGGCGTTTCCACCGCCGTCGGCAGGAAGAAATCCATGAAGGAGCCGGTCACCACATTGCCGTTCTCGTCGTAGCGGATCTCCTGGCCCATGGCGATCGCGAAGGCCTCCGTCAGCCCGCCATGCACCTGCCCCTCGATGATCATCGGGTTGATGCGCGTGCCGCAATCGTCGAGCGCGTAGAAGCGGCGCACCTTGTAGACGCCGGTGTCGACGTCGATATCCATGACGCAGAGATAGGCGCCGAAGGGATAGGTCATGTTCGGCGGGTCGTAATAGCTCACCGCCTCAAGGCCCGGCTCCATGCCGGGCGGCGGCGAATTGTAGGCGATCCAGCAGATATCCTTCATGCCGAGGAATTTTTCCGGCAGGCCCTTTACGCGAAAACCGTCGATATCCCATTCGAGGTCGTCCTCGTGCACCTCCAGCCGGTAGGCGGCGATCATCTGCGCCTTGGCCTTCACCTTGCGCGCCGCCATGGCGATCGCCGCACCCGCGACGGGCGTGGAGCGCGAACCGTAGGTGCCGAGCCCGTAGGGCGCGGTGTCGGTGTTGCCCTCCTCCACCATGATGTCGTCGGCGGGGATGCCGATCTCCGTCGCGATGATCTGCGCCCAGGTCGTCTCGTGGCCCTGGCCCTGGCTTTTCGTGCCCATGCGGGCGATGCCGGCGCCGGTCGGGTGGAGGCGGATCTCGCAGCTGTCGAACATGGCGATGCCGAGGATGTCGCAGTTCTTCGAGGGGCCGGCGCCGACGATCTCGGTGAAGAAGGAAATGCCGAGGCCCATGATGTCGCGGGTCTCGCCGCGCTGGAAGGCCGCGCGCCTTGCCGCCTGCTCGCGGCGCAGGCCGGCATAATCCACCACCTCCATCATCTTCTTCATGGCGGTGTGGTAGTCGCCGGAATCGTATTCCCAGCCGAGGGCGGAGTGATAGGGGAACTGCTCCTGGCGGATGAAATTCTTCAGCCGCAGTTCGGCCGGGTCCATGCCGAGCTTCTGGGCGAGGATATCCATCGCCCGCTCGATGCAATAGGCCGCCTCCGTCACCCGGAAGGAGCAGCGATAGGCGACGCCGCCCGGCGCCTTGTTGGTATAGACGCCATCGACCGCGAGATGGGCGGTGGGGAAATCATAGGAGCCGGTGACGATGTTGAAGAAGCCGGCCGGCCATTTCGACGGGTCGGCGCAGGCGTCGAAGGCGCCGTGGTCGGCGAGCACATGGACGCGCAGGCCCGTCACCTTGCCCTCTTTCGTCGCGGCGATCTCGGTCGTCATGTGGTAATCGCGGGCAAACGAGGTGGCGCAAAGGTTCTCAATGCGGTCCTCGACCCATTTCACCGGCCGCCCGGTGACGATCGACGCGACGGCGGCGCAGATATAGCCCGGATAGGCGCCGACCTTGTTGCCGAAGCCGCCGCCGATATCCGGTGCGATCACATGGATCTTGTGCTCGGGAATCTTGGCGATCAGCGCGACCACCGTGCGGATGACATGCGGCGCCTGGAAGGTGCCGTAGATCGTCAGTTCCCCCTTCACCTTGTCGAAGGAGCACAGGCACTGGCAGGTCTCCAGCGGCGAGGGATGGGTGCGGTGATAGGAGATCATTTCCTTGATCGTCACCTCCGCCTTGCGGAAGGCGGCATCCGTCAGGTCCCGGTCGCCGACGGTCCATTCGAAGATGTGATTGTGGTGTTTTCGCGGGCCATGGGCGCCTTCCGTCTTGCCGGCGAGGTCCTCGCGCAGCACCGGCGCATCCGCGTCCATGGCATGGAAGGGATCGACGAGGACCGGCAGGGCCTCGTACTCCACCTCGACGGCATTGATGCCGTCATCGGCCGCATAACGGTCGGTGGCGACGACGAAGGCCACTTCCTGGTTCTGGAACAGCACCTTGCCGTCCGCCAGCACCATCTGCACGTCGCCGGCGAGCGTCGGCATCCAGGCGAGGTTGACGCCCTTCAGGTCCTCCGCCGTCAGCACGGCGAGCACGCCCGGCACCTTCAGCGCCTTCTCCTTGTCGATCGATTTGATGCGGGCATGGGGATGCGGCGAGCGGACGAAATCGCCGTGCAGCATGCCGGGCAGCTTCACGTCGTCGACATAGTTGCCCTTGCCCTGGGTGAAACGGATATCCTCGACGCGCTTGCGCTTGCAGCCCATGCCTTCGAGTTTGGCCTCGCGCTCGGCGCGCGTGATGGTCATGTCGTTCATTCCGCAGCCTCCGTGAACTCCGTGCCGTTGATCTTGGCGGCAGCGTATTGGATCGCCTTGACGATGTTCTGGTAGCCGGTGCAGCGACAGAGATTGCCGGCGATGCCGAAGCGGATCTCCTCTTCGCTCGGGGTCGGGTTTTCCTTCAGCAGGCGGTGGGCGCGCACGATCATGCCGGGCGTACAGAAACCGCATTGCAGCCCGTGCATCTGGCGGAAACCCTCCTGGAGGGCCGAGAGTGTGCCGTCCGCATTGGCGATGCCTTCGATGGTGGTGATCTCGGAGCCTTCGGCCTGCACGGCGAAGACGGTGCAGCTTTTCACCGACATGCCGTCGAGATCGACGGTGCAGGCGCCGCAATGGGTGGTCTCGCAGCCGATATGGGTGCCGGTCAGGGCGAGATTTTCGCGGATGAAATGCACGAGCAGCGTGCGCGGCTCGACAAGGCCCTCGACCTCGCTGCCGTTCACCCGCATCGTCACATGGGTCTTTGCCATCGTTTCCTCCTAGAGTTTTTACGCATTTCCGGACGGAAAACCGCTTCGCACTTTTCCTGGAAATGCTTTAGGCGGCTCTGGTCGCGGCGCGCTTCAGCGCCCGCATGACCATGATGCCGCCGACATGCGTGCGGTATTCGGCCGGGCCGCGCCCGTCGGCGGCCGGCTGCATGACGGCGCGGGCAAGGTCGGCGGCCCGTGACAGCGTTGCCTCGTCGAGCGTGGTGCCGATCACGCAGGCGGCGGCGTCCTCGGCGAGAAGCGGCGTCTCGGACAGGTTGGTGAGGCCGATGCGACAGGTCTCGACCTTGCCGGCGGAGAGCGTCAGCACCACCGCGGAGGCAGCCGTCGCATAGTCGCCGATCTTGCGCTTCAGCTTCTCATAGGCGTAGCCGTGGCCGGATGGCGGAACCGGGATGGCGATTTCGGTCAGGAGTTCGCCGGGTTCGAGCGCGGTGAAATAGGCGCCCTGGTAGAAATCGACGGCATCGACGTCGCGCGCGCCGTCCGGCCCTTCCAGCCGGTAGCGGGCGCCGAGCGCCATCATCAGCCCCGGCATGTCGTTGCCCGGATCGCCATTGGCGACATTGCCGCCGAGCGTGCCGCGATAGCGCACCTGCGGATCGGCGATCTGCAGCGAGGTTTCCTTGACGATCGGCACGAGCGCCGCGATCTCCGGCGAGGCCACCAGTTCATGCTGGGTTGTCATGGCGCCGATGACGAGCGTGTCGCCCTCGCGCCGGATGCCCTTCAGCGATCCGATGCCGTGCAGGTCGATGAGATGCTCGGGCGTGGCAAGGCGGAGCTTCATCATGGGAACGAGGCTGTGGCCGCCGGCAAGCGGCCGCGCCTCATCCCCGAGGCTGGAGAGCAGTTTCACCGCATCGGCAACCGACTGCGGCCGATGGAACTGGAACGGGCCGGGTATCATGGGTCTCCTCCGGTATATACCGGGGATCAGCATTTTCCCTGGGAAGCGGACAGGCAAGGAGACGGCCGGCTTTCCGGCACCAGCGCCGGATTTCTGCACGAAAGGCGGCCTTGCCCGCACGAATTGCGTCAGGCACTTTGACCTATGGCATCGTCCCGGTGCGGGCCGTCGCGCCGGCCGAGGCCCAGCCGCGCCTTCAGTTCGGAGATCTTCGTCCGGCTCACCGGAACGAGGTGCGGGACGGGCCCGCCAAGCTCGACGACCGCGCCGTCCCCCTCCTTGCGCATCAGCACGATGTGCGGCACGGCGACGATATGGCTGCGATGGACGCGCAGGAAGGTCTCGGGACAGAGCTGCGATTCCATCTCCGAGATCGACCAGGCGCACATGCGCTCGCGCTGCCCGTCATGGACGAGCGTATAATGCGCATCGGCGCGGATGCTGCGGATATCGGCCGTATCGATGAACCGGATGCCGTCCGCCCCGTCGACGGGCACCTTGGCGACCAATGGCCGGGCCGGCTGGCCGAGGCCGGCCAGCGGGGCCGCCCTGTTCGCCCGGACGGCGGAAAAGGACGGATCGGGCCGCTCGGCCTCTGCCTTGAGATGCGCTTCCGGCACGAGGAGGAGCAGGAAGCCGCCGGCGACCAGGAAACAGAGCAGTGCCACGACCAGCGACAGGACCTGCTGCGAGGCGACGAGCCCGTCCATGGCCATGGCGTGCCCGCCGGCGGTGCCGGGCTCGAAATGCATGCCGTACATCGCGGTATAGTGCATGCCGGAAACCGCGATGCCGAAGGCGACGGCGCTGAGTGCCAGCCGCAAGCCGCCATGGCGCGCGATATAGATGCGCAGGCCCCCATAGGCCGCGCCGATGGCGATCAGCAGCGACAGCGCCACCATCGGATAATCATGGCGGATGGTGAAAGGCCCCGCCAGCCCATGGATGCCGACATAGTGCATGGAGGCGATGCCGAAGCCGAGCAGCAGCGCCGCCCAGAGCACGCGCATGCGCGAGGGACCGCCGATGCTGACGAAATAGAGCGAGATGCCGACGACAAGGGCGCAGATGAGGAAGGAGACGAGCGTCGGCAGCACCAGATAGGCCGCATCCTGCGGCAGCGGCGCCGCCATCATGCCGACGAAATGCATCGTCCAGATGCCGACCGCCAGAAAACCGGCTGCTCCGGAAAGAAGCAGCCGCCGGCCGGTATGAACCGAGCTGCGGATCCGCGCCGCAAGGCCGAAGCCAGTATAACCTCCCAGTATCGCCACCAGCACCGAAAGTGCGACGAGATACGGATCGTGTTCCTCGAACATCGCCGTGCCAACCGTACCCGTTCCTCCCCGGGCCGGCTTTCTCCTTGTGCAAGCGAGGGTACATCTCTCCTCGAGAGCTTGGCAAGCGATTGTCGACCCGGTCGCCATCACGCGGCTTGCCAAGGTAACAAAGCAGGCCGCCTGATTGGCCGACGGTCAGAGATCGTAGCGGCGATCGAGCTCTTGCAGTGCAGACTGCACGTCATCGATCGAAACGGCCTCGGGAGTTCCCGGTATCTGACGCAGTGCCGGTTTCGAATCGACGGCGTAATAGTCGGACGCCCAGGCCGCGAGGATCGTTCGCTTGTCGGGAGCGGAGAGGGCGGGCGAATCCACGACGTCGATGGGGCGCCGAAACCGGATGTTCTGCGGCATCAGAACGGCGGGTCCCATGGTCATCACGTCTTGGACGGCCTGCTTCGCCATGTTGTCCATCATCGGCGCACCTCAGCAAACGTGCGGATCCCGGTCGCGCCGCGATCCTGATGCTGTGATCAGGTGGGTGTCCGGCGCAAGCAGATCATGCTTTTCGGCGTAGGCCGCGAACAATCCGCGTGCGGTTTCCGCGTCGATCTCACCGCGCAGCGCGGCGTTGCAGGCGTTGAGGGCAATCGAATGCGCGGCATCTCTCCATGCTGCGGGCCATTCGACGAGGTGGCGATAGGCGTCCATGACCGAACGGACCTCCGTCGGAAAGCCAAGGCCGACGAGAATGGATACGGGTTCTTTGAACATATCGGGTTTCATCATGCTCTCCTTCCCAACCCGGAATGTCGACGGGCGCCGTTGCGACGGCGCCCCTTCTCGATGATGTTTGTCTTACGCGGCCTTCTGCGCTTCGATCTGCGCGGAGGTCGCCGATTGTTCGAGGGCCGGTGCGCTCTCGATGGAGATTTTCCGCGGCTTCATCTCCTCGGGGATTTCGCGAACGAGATCGATCGACAGGAGGCCGTTGTTCAGGTCAGCTCCATTCACCCTGACGTGGTCGGCAAGTTCGAAGCGATGTTCGAAGGGCCGGGCGCCGATGCCGCGATGGAGATAGCCATCGGCGGGCGCCTCCTGCTTCTTGCCGGTCACCGTCAGGAGATTGGACTGGAACGTGATGTCGAGGTCGTCCCGCGCGAAGCCCGCGACAGCGATCGAGATGCGGTAGCTGTCATCGCCGGTCTTGACGATGTCATAGGGCGGCCAGTCGCTGATCGAGCGTGCGCGTTGTGCGTTTTCCAGGAGATTGAAGATCCGGTCAAACCCGATGCTCGAGCGGAACAGCGGTGCGTAGTCGTAAGATGTTGCCATAGCCATATCCTCCTTGAAGCAACATGGATACGGAGCGCCGAAAGACGGCGCTTCCAGCACGGTCAGCCCTGACGTCAGCGGCTGACGGAGTTCGATTTGGTTTTTGCGGTTTTCGGGTTCAAGACCCGCAAGTAAAAAATTGCCCTTCAAGGCATCGCCTGTCTCCGTCGGGATGACCGTTCAGGCAACGCGGTTCCGCCAGTTCGCACCCATCGCGCTCCGGCATGCTCATTCATGTCCAACGGGCTCAGGAAGACGCTGCCGCGGCGGAACGAATTTTCGCGCGCGTGCGCAAGATTGAAAAAAGAATACTTTTTCGATTGATTTTATCAACTATCGTTCATTCCGTTGAATGAGCCGCGGGTCGGGTGCCTTGCCGGCCGCAGACATGATCCACGAGGTAAAGACAATGGCAAACTGGCTGACGAGAAAGATCGATCTTCTGGGCAAGGCGGCGGTCGCGTTTTCGCTGAGCACCACGTTCGCACTTGCGCAGACGCTGACCATCGGTGTGACGCCCGGTTCTCTTGCCGATTCCGTCGAGGTGGCGGCGGCCGAGGCACGCGAGCAGGGGCTCGACGTGAAGGTCATCGAATTCACCGATTGGGCGACGCCGAATGTGGCGCTGAATGCCGGCGATCTCGACGTCAACTACTTCCAGCATCAGGCTTTTCTCGACAATGCGGTGGCCGAGACCGGCTTCAAGCTGAAAAGCGTCGCCATCGGCCTCCTGCCAAACCTCGGCCTCTATTCCTCGAAGTACAAGAGCTTCGACGACCTGCCGGAAGGCGCGCGCGTCGGCGTGGCGAACGATCCGGTCAATCAGGGGCGCGGCCTCCAGCTCATCGAGCGGGCCGGCCTGATCAAGTTGCGCGAGGGTGTCGGCGCCCGCGGCACGCTGGACGATGTCGCCGAAAACCCCCGCAAGCTGGAATTCGTGGAGATCGAAGGGCCGCAGCTCGTCCGCGCGCTCGAAGACGTCGATCTCGCCCAGGGCTATCCGGCGCACTACGTGAATGCCGGCCTTCCGGACATCGCCGGCCAGGCGCTGCTCTATACCGGAATCGACGACATCTATTTCGCGATCCGCTTCGTGGCGCGCGAGGACAATGCGGATGCGCCGCTCATCAAGCGTTTCGTCGAGATCTACCAGGCCTCCGACGCGGTGAAGGCCCAGATCCACAAGTCCTTCGCCGACAACGACAAGCTCTACAGCCTTCCCTGGACGGAAGGTGCGCAGGTCAACTGACCGGCGGCAAGGCACTCAGAACAACCGATACGGGGAAGCGATTACATGAGACTGCATACTCTCGGATTCGTGGCGGCGCTGGCGCTGTCTTTCGCAACGGCGGCAGAGGCCGACACGATCAAGATCGGCGTGGTTCCGGGCGCCTATGCGGATTCCATCTCCGCGCTCATACCGGAGGCCAAGGAAGCGGGCATCGAGCTAGAGGCCGTGGAGTTCACCGACTGGACGACGCCGAACGTGGCGCTCGATGCCGGCGATATCGACGCCAACTATTTCCAGCACCGGCCATTCCTCGACAATGCCATCGCCGACCGCGGCTACAAGCTGACCGACATCGGCCCGGGCATCCTGGCGAACATCGGCCTCTACTCGCTGAAGCACAAGAGCTTCGACGAGATTCCGGAAGGCGGCAAGGTGGCGATCGCCAACGATCCGGTCAACCAGGGACGCGGTCTGCTGCTTCTCGAAAAGGCCGGCCTGATCAAGCTGCGCGACGGCGTCGGCTTCACCGGCACGCTGGACGACATCGTCGAAAACGCCCGTAACCTCGAATTCACCGAGGTCGAGGGCCCGCAGCTCGCACGCATCACGGCGGATGTGGACCTGGCGCTCGGCTACCCCCACTTCATCGCCGCATCCGGTCTCTTCGATCCCGGCTCGGGCCTCATCTATTCGGGTATCGACGACCGCCGGTTCTCGATCATCTTCACCGTCAAGGAGGACCGCAAGGATGACCCGGCGCTGAAGAAGCTGGTCGAACTCTACCAGAATTCGGAGACCGTCCGGAAGGTCATCCACGACGCCTATAACGGCAACGACAAGCTCTACACACTGTCATGGCTGCATTGACCGTGGAGACGACGGCCGTACCGGTGCACGGCGCGGCCACGGAAAAGGCGGCGACGGCAACCCGGGTGGCTTCTGCCGCCGGGGCTGGTTCCGTCCGTTTCGAAAAGCTCGGCAAGATCTATCGATCCGCGGCCGGTGCGGTGAATGCGCTGGAGGATATCGATCTCGAAATCCCGGCGGGCCGCGTCTACGGCATCATCGGCCGCAGCGGCGCCGGCAAGTCGAGCCTGCTGCGCACGATCAACCGGCTGGAAACCCCGACCTCCGGCCGCGTTCTCGTGGACGGGCAGGACATCGGCCGGTTCGATGAGGATGCGCTCGTGGAGCTGCGTCGCCGCCTCGGGATGATCTTCCAGCACTTCAACCTGCTCTCGGCCAAGACCGTGCGCGAGAACGTGGCGCTGCCGCTCGTCGTCGCCGGCGTACCGAAGAAGCAGATCGCCGAACGGGTCGACGAGGTCCTCGCGCTGGTCGGCCTCGAAGGCAAGCACAACGTCTATCCCTCGCGCCTGTCGGGTGGGCAGAAGCAGAGGGTCGGCATCGCGCGCGCCCTCGTGCACAAGCCGGAAATCCTGCTGTGCGACGAGGCGACCTCCGCGCTCGATCCCGAGACGACGCTCTCGATCCTGAAGCTCCTGAAGGATATCAACCGCAGCCTCGGCCTCACGATCATCCTCATCACGCACGAGATGAGCGTGATCCGGGAAATCTGCGAGAACGTGCTGGTTCTCGAACAGGGGCGCATCGCCGAGGAAGGTCCCGTCTGGCAGGTCTTCGGGGCGCCGAAGCACGATGCGACGCGCGCGCTCCTGCGGCCGTTGAGCCGCGACCTGCCGGAGGACATCGCGGCGCGCCTGCAGCCGCAGCCGGTCCCCGGTGGCGAAGCCGTCCTCGAACTGCATTATACCGGCGGCGAAAGTGCCGGGCCGGACCTCTCGCGCCTCGCTTCGGCTCTCGGAACGTCGGTCCGGCTGCTTCACGGCACGATCGACCGCATCCAGGGGCACGCCCAGGGCACCCTGCTCGTCGCGGCGCGCGGCGTTTCGGAAAGCAATCTTGACGCCCTCAGGGGCCATGTCGGCAGCGCAAGGATTCTCGGTCATGTCGCCAGCGATGTATAACCGCCTCTGGCTGGCCTTTCTCGATACGGTGCAGATGGTCGGCATTTCGGCGCTGATCGCGCTCGTCATCGGCATTCCCATCGCCGTCTTCCTCGTCGTCTCGGCGCCTGGCGGCTTCTTCGAGGCGCCGCGATTGAACCGCGCGGTCGCTGCCGTCGTCAACGGCTTTCGCGCGACGCCCTTCATCGTGCTGCTGGTGGCGCTCCTGCCGTTCACGCGGTTCCTGACCGGAACGACGATCGGCGTGTGGGCGGCGATCGTTCCGCTGTCGATCAGCGCGACGCCCTTCTTCGCCCGCATCGCGGAAGTCAGCCTTCGCGAGGTGGACAAGGGCCTCATCGAGGCGGCGCAGGCGATGGGCTGCCGCAAATGGCATATCGTGCGCCATGTGCTGCTGCCCGAGGCGTTTCCCGGCATCGTCGGCGGCTTCACGATCACCGTCGTCACGATGATCGGCGCTTCCGCCATGGCCGGTGCCGTCGGGGCGGGCGGCCTCGGCGACATGGCGATCCGCTACGGCTACCAGCGTTTCGACACGACCGTCATGATCGCGGTCATCATCGTGCTCATCGCCATGGTCACGCTGGTGCAGTTTGCCGGCGACTACACCGTGCGCCGGCTGCGCAACCGTTGACAGACAGAAACGAGACGAAAATGAGCAAGACCGAAAAAGCGACCGGAAGCCGATCCGATGCAGCGCGGCGGCCGGCTGCGGCCGTATCCGCCCGGCGCATCGCCACCGATGCGGAAGCGATCGCGGCTGCGACGGCGCTTGCCGACGTCCTGCACCCGCAAGCCGCACAGCGGGACCGGGAAAGGCTGCTGCCCTGGGACGAGATCGAGGCCTACAGCGCAAGCGGTCTCGGCGCCATCACCGTGCCGAAGGCGTATGGCGGGCCCGAGCTTTCCTTCGTCACGCTGGTGAAGGTGTTCGAAATCCTCTGTGCCGCCGACCCGTCGGCCGGGCAGATTCCGCAGAACCATTTCGGCGTCCTTGCCCTGCTGCGGGATCTCGGCTCGCAAGAGCAGAAGACGCGCTTCTACGCCGATATCCTGCGGGGCGAGCGCATCGGCAATGCCGGCCCCGAGCGCGGGCGCAACATGATCAACCATGTGACGACGCGCCTCACCGCGACCGCCGACGGCCTGCGCCTCACCGGCCGGCGTTTTTATTCGACGGGCGCGCTGTTCGCACACTGGATCCCGACGCGCGCCCTCGACGACGAGGGGCGGGCGGTGCAGGTCTGGGCGCGCCACGATGCGCCGGGCGTGACGGTGATCGACGACTGGTCCTCCTTCGGGCAGCGTACGACGGCGAGCGGCACGGTCGAGTTCGACGCCGTGCCGGTCGAGCCGATCCAGGTGCTGCCGGTCTGGCAGGCCGCGGACAAGCCGGGCCTGTGGGGGCCGATCTCGCAGATCATCCAGGCCGCGATCGATTCCGGCATTGCGCGCGCGGCGATCGACGACGCGACAGCCTTCGTGCGCGACCGCACCCGGCCGTGGATGGATTCCGGCCTCGAACGGGCATCCGACGATCCGACGATCATCCACGAGATCGGCCATCTCGAAACCGAGTACCAGGCGGCGCAGGCGCTTCTCCATCACGCCGCCGCCGTGCTCGATGAGCTGAACGCCGTGCCGGTGACGGCGCAGACGAGCGCCAGGGCGTCCGTCGCCGTCGCGGAGGCGAAGATCCTGACCACCGAGATCGCGCTCGAAGCGAGCGAAAAGCTCTTCGATCTCGCCGGATCGAGCGCCACGCGCGCCGCTCATGCCCTTGACAGGCACTGGCGCAATGCGCGGGTCCACACGCTGCACGACCCGGTGCGATGGAAGTATCACCTGCTCGGCAACTACTACCTCAACGGCGCCTATCCGGCCCGCCATCAATGGAACTGAGAGGGGAGCGCCCGGCATGATCTCGACTGCCTTCCCGACCACGCGTGAAGCGCCGCCGGCCCGGTCGCGGCCCGTGCTGATTGTGGACGACGCGCATGCGCTCGAAACGGCGCGGCAACTCGCGGCGGATTTTGCGCGCGAGTCGGCCCTACGCGATGCCGAGCGGCGTCTGCCCTGGGACGAACTCGAACGCTACACCGCAAGCGGCCTGTGGGGCGCGACCATACCGCGGGCCTATGGCGGCGCGGAAATCTCGACGGTCACGCTTGCCCGCGTCATCGCCACCATCGCCGCCGCTGACGGCTCGCTTGCCCAGATCCCGCAGAACCATTTCTATGCGCTTGAAGTGCTGCGGGTCGGCGGCTCGGAGACGCAGAAGCGCTTCTTCTTCGACCGGGTGCTTGCCGGCGACCGCCTCGGCAATGCGCTGGCGGAAATCGGCACGCGGGATTTCAAGCGGCGCACGAGGCTGGTGCGCGATCCCGCCGGCTGGTACGTCGAGGGCGAGAAATTCTACTGCACCGGCGCCATCTATGCGCACTGGATTCCGACGCTCTTGGTGGCGGACGACGCAGGCTCGGACGTCACCTATCTTGCCTTCGTCCCGCGCAATGCCCCGGGCGTGACGGTCATCGACGATTGGGACGGCTTCGGCCAGCGCGTGACCGGAAGCGGCTCCGTCACGTTCAGCCGCGTGCGCGTGGAGCCGGAATGGGTGGTGCCCTTCAAGGCCTCGTTCGACCGGCCGACGACGATCGGGCCGCACGCGCAGATCATGCATGCGGCAATCGACCTCGGCATCGGTCTCGGCGCCTTCGAGGAGACCTTGCGCTTCGTGCGGGAGAGGGCGCGGCCCTGGCTCGATTCCGGCGTGGAGAGGGCCTCCGAGGACCCGTTGACGCTGCACCAGGTCGGCCATGTCCGGGTGCGGCTGCGCGCGGCGGAAGCGCTGGTCGACCGCGCGGGCGTCCTCGTCGATGAGGCGCAGCGCGCGCCGGACGAGGACAGCGTGGCGCGTGCGTCGATCGCCGTTGCGCAGGCGCGCATCCTGACGACCAAGGCAGGCCTGCTCGCGGCCGACAAGCTGTTCGAGCTTTCCGGCACGTCCTCGACGCAAAGCGAGGACAACCTGGACCGCTATTGGCGCAATGTCCGCACGCATACGCTCCACGATCCCGTCCGCTGGAAGTACCAGGCGGTCGGCAATTTCCATCTCAACGGCAAGCGCCCGCCGCGACACGGCGCCATCTGACGGACCGACATGAAAAAGCAGATCCTCCTGAACGCATTCAACATGAACAGCGTCGGCCACATCAATCACGGCCTCTGGGCGCATCCGCGCGACAGGTCGGTCGACTACAAGACGCTCGCCTATTGGACGTCGCTGGCGAAAACGCTGGAGCGCGGTCTCTTCGACGGCATCTTCATCGCCGACATCATCGGCGTGTATGATGTCTATCAACGTTCGGTCGACCTGACGCTGAAGGAATCCATCCAGCTTCCGGTCAACGATCCGCTCATGCTCGTTTCGGCCATGGCGGCGGTCACGGAAAATCTCGGCTTCGGCCTCACCGTCAATGCCAATGCCGAGCCGCCCTATACCTTCGCGCGCCGCATCTCGACGCTGGACCACCTGACGGACGGACGCATCGGCTGGAACATCGTGACCGGCTATCTCGATAGCGCGGCGCGCGCCATCGGGCAGGATGCGCTGACGGCGCACGATACGCGCTATGACCGCGCGGAAGACTATCTCGACGTCCTCTACAAGCTCTGGGAGGGAAGCTGGGACGACGATGCCGTGCACGGGGACAAGGCGGCGCGTGTCTATGCCGATCCCGCCAGGGTCAGGGCGATCCGGCATGACGGCCCGTTCTACCGTGTCGAGGGCTACCACCTTGCCGAACCCTCCCGGCAGCGCACCCCGGTCCTCTACCAGGCGGGCACGTCGGGTCGCGGCCGCCGCTTTGCCGCGCGCCATGCCGAATGCGTCTTCGTGACGGCGGTGGACAAGCAGGCCGCCCTTTCGACCGCGCGCACGCTGCGGGCGGAAGCCGTTGCCGCCGGCCGCGCGCCGCAGGATATCAAGATCTTCATCGGCATTTCCATCATTCCCGGCCGGACCGACGAGGAAGCGCGCGAAAAACATCGCGACTATCTCAACTATGCGAGCCCGGAAGCGGGGCTGGCGCATTTCTCGGCGAGCACGGGCATCGACTTCTCCCGCTACGGTCTCGACGATCCGATCGAATACGGCACGTCGAATGCCATCCAGTCGGCGACCGAGCTTGCGAAGAAGAAGCAGTGGACCAGAAGGCAGCTCCTTGGCGAACTGGCCCTCGGCGGGCGCTATCCGCTCCTCGTCGGCACGCCGGAGGCGATCGCCGACGAGCTGGAAAGCTGGATCGACGACGGCGAGATCGACGGCTTCAACCTGGCCCGCACCGTGACGCCCGAATGCTATGAGGACTTCGTCGATCTCGTCGTGCCGGTCCTGCAGGAGCGCGGCCGCTACAAGACATCCTACGGCGGATCCAGCCTGCGCGACCGCCTCTTCGGCGCAGGCGACCGCCTTCCCGCGAGCCATCCGGCTTCAACCTTCCGGAGCCAAAGCCCGTACCGGCCGTAAAGCTGCCCGGATCCTCGACGGTTCAGAATTTTGGGCAACCGTCCAGATTTGCAGATGAATTCGTATGGTGCGAGGCCTCGAAGGGTCTTCCGTTGAACGACTGTAGCGCTTTGCCGTCAAGGGATCGCCTGACTGAGCCCCCGATCTGGCCTGCGGCACACTTACGGCTCCACGATATCGAGCTCGGCGGTAAATGTGGTTCCATTGCTTCCGTCGAAGGTGTGCGTGCCGTTCAACTGGTTGACGACACCCCGGATCAGGCGGCTCCCCATGCCCTGCCGCATCGTTTGCGGATCAAAGCCGACACCGTTGTCGCGCACGGTGAGCCGGGCCCGGCGTTCCCCGATCGCCTTGAGCGCGATGGAAATCCGGCCCTCGCGGCCGTCTGGAAAGGCATATTTCAGGATGTTGGTCAGAAGTTCGCTCGTCAGCAGGGCGAGCGGGGTCGCATTGTCGGTCGAAATGGCAAGCTCGTCGATGTCGTAGTCCACGGCGACGGACGCGCCATAGGCGTTTACCAGCTTCTCCACGACGGAGGCCACAAGGTCGCGTGCGCAGAGGCGGGAGAATTCGTCATGCCGGTAGATCTGCTCGTGTACGGCAACCATGGAGGAGATGCGATCGGCCAGCGATTGCTGGACGTCCGCCGGCAGGCGCTGGAGCTGGATGATGCTCTGAACGGCCTGCAGGTTGTTCTTGACGCGGTGGTGGATCTCGCGAAGAAGCAGCTGATTGTCCGCAAGGGCATTTTTCAGCAACTGGGACTGCGCGGCGTCGCGTTGCCGCAGGTGGCGGATCCACTGGCCCGCGGCAAGAAGGCTGACGCTTGCCAGGATCAGCACCGAGATCGCCACCGTCACATCCCGCCAGAAACGCTGGATGCCGAAATCGTGGTCGGCGGAAGCAAGCGCGATGAGCCCGGTGCCGTCGACGGTCCGATAGGCGACGATCCGGTGGGCGCCATCGACGGGCGAGATGGCGTCGTAGGTGCCGTCCGGGGCCTTGGGCAGGTAATCCGTGAACAGCACGTATTTGCTCATGTCGAGCGGTCCGTCCGCAAGCGGATAGCGCGCGACGAGCTGGCCATCGGACCGGGCGAAGCTGACGGTGGAGTTCGGGCCGAGATCGACGGCTTCCCAGACATCGGCGAGGACCTTGACCTCGAAGGAAACGACGGCGGCGCCGGCGAAGCGCCCGTTTCGCTCCAGCCTGCGGCTGAAGGCAAAAATCTGCTCGCCGTTGAGGCGGCTGATCAGGAGGCTGGAAATGTGCTGTTTCGCTCCCTTCGCCAGCTCCGAGAAATAGGGCCGGTCGACGATGCTGATCGGCTTCACCATGGGGTCGGTCGAATAGAGGGTCAGACCCGTATCGTCGACCACATAGGCCTTCACCTGACCAGGCAGATCTGCCACCGCCTCGTCGATGTTGCGCACCTCGACGGAGGCCGGCACGAGGTTTTCGCCAAGCGTCTCATCGATACGCTGCAAGGCCTGGCGTGCCAGGGAATCGAGCAGGGACACGTTGCTTGCAACGATCTTGGAGGCCGCGATGGCTCGCTCCTCGGTGCGGCGGACGGCATCCCGGTAGCTTGTGGTAAGCCACAGGGCGAGCATGAGGAGCAGCGAGACGAACATTGCGATGATGATCATCGCGGCCGCCCTTGCCAAGGTGAAATGGATGTTCAGCCCGCGCAACCCCACTTCCCCCCAATGCGTCGGTCGACCTTAGCCGGAAGGATGGGGCATGTCCCGGTTTTTCGTCAAGCCGGACGAGATCGGTCATCTATCGTACGAAGGGCGCGGTTGCGGGCCGTCGCCGGACATGGCTCGACGTATGACATCCTCGAGCTGGCGTTCGCTGAATGGCTTGGACAGACGAAGCAGATCCGCGCGCGCTTCCGGCGGCAGTTGCGAATAGCCTGTGGCGACAATGATCGGGATGCCCGGCCAGCGCTCGCGGACGATATCGGCAAGCTGGGAGCCGGTCATGTGCGGCATGGCCTGATCGGTGACGATGAGATCGATGCTGCGCTCGGCCAGAAACGCCAGGGCCTTGGTGCCGGAGCCCGCCTCGCAGACGGTGTGGCCCATGTCTTCCAGCATCATGACGGTGTTCATCAGCACGAGTGGATCGTCGTCCACGGCAAGGACGGACAGCGAGTGGACCTTTTGCGGAAGCGGCGGCTCGGATGGCCCCTCCTGCCTTGCCGATCCGACGGCCTTTGCACCGTCGTCGAGGACCGGAAGCCACAACTCCGCGGTCGTCCCCGCGCCGGGTGTGGAGTGGAGCACGAGCTTTCCGCCGGACTGCGCCATCAATCCCTGTACCATGGAAAGGCCAAGGCCCGTCCCTTTGCCGATGCCCTTTGTCGTGAAGAAAGGCGATGCTGCGTTTCTCAGCGTGTCGGGATCCATGCCGTGTCCCTCATCCTGGATATAGAGGCAGAGATAGGCTCCTTCCTGCAGGTCGGGATGCATTGCGGCGGCATCGGCTTCAAGCCGCGCGCCAATGACAAGACGGCCGCCTTCCGGCATCGCGTCCCGCGCGTTGATCGCCAGATTGAGGAGAGCGCTCACCATCTGGTTGGGGTCGGTCCGTACCGAAGGCAGGTTCAGGGGGAAATGCGTTTCGACGACGACGGCCGGGCCGATGGAACGCTGCAGCATGTCTGTCATGCCACGGATGAGCATCCAGAGATCGACGGACGCGAAATCCAGATCCTGACGCCGGGAAAATGCCAGCAGCCGCTGGGTTAGCGATGCCCCGCGACGCGTCGCCTGCAGGGCGTTGTCAATCAGGGATTGTGCCTCCGGGCTGGGCGAGATGCGCCGCTGCAGTAGGTCGAGACTCGCCTGGACGGCCATCAGGAGGTTGTTGAAGTCATGGGCGACGCCGCCGGTCAACTGGCCGAGCGCCTCCATCTTCTGCGCCTGGAAAAGCTCTTCCCTTGCCCGTTCGAGCGCCTGCTGCGCATCGCGTTTTTCCGTTATGTCGCGCGTGACCTTCGCAAAGCCGATCAGCGAGCCGTCGTCGCCGCGGATGGCGTCGATGATGGCATTGGCCCAGAAGCGTGTCCCGTCTTTTCGCAGCCGCCAGCCTTCCGACTCGTAGCGGCCGTCCCGGCGGGCGGTTTCCAGCGCCTGTTCCGGAATGCCGGCAAGCCTGTCCTGCTCGGGAAAGAAGTGGGAGAAGTGCATGCCGATGATCTCGCAAGGCCGGTAGCCCTTGATGCGCTCCGCGCCGGAATTCCAGCTCGAAACGCGGCCCTCCGCGTCCATCATGTAGATCGCATAGTCGGTGACGCCCTGCACGAGAAGACGGAACTGCTGCTCCGATTTGCGAAGCTGCTCCTCCGCCTGCTTCCTCTCGGTCAGATCGCGGGTGATCTTGGCAAAGGCGATGAGGCTGCCATCGTTGTCGCGGATGGGATCAACGATGACATGGGCCCAAAATTCGGACCCGTCCTTGCGCACCCGCCAGCCTTCGCCTTCAAACCGGCCTTCCTCTGCCGCATGTTTCAAGGCGAGCGAGGGAAGGCCTTTGTCGCGATCGACGGAACGATAGAAGCGGGAGAAATGCGTCCCGATCACCTCCTTCGCCTCATATCCCTTGAAGCGGCTCGCCCCGGCATTCCAGCTGACGATATTGCCCTGCCGGTCCAGCATGTAGATGGCATAATCGGTAATCGCGTCCACCAGCAGCCTGTACCGGTCCTCGCCGATAAGCGCCGATGCCTCTTCCCCATGCATGTTTTTCCCCTCAAGAGCCAACTGCACCGAACGTTGAAGACGTGGAAAGGTTCCATGGCGTCGCCTGGATTCGCTTTCCCGCGAGTTGGCGGCCCGCAAGGCCGGTTCCAGGATCGAACCTATCGCAGAGAATGACGATCCCGCCAATCAGGCCGGTCTGCGGCAAGCTCAATCCGGCGGCTTTCGTCCGGCAAGACAGGCCGCCGCCGCTCCCCTCCAGATTGGCGGCGGCCTTTGCCTTGATAGCCTTAAGCGGCGGCTGCCGCGTGTTTAACGGGAGAGGGCCTTTGCCGCGCGTTCGAGCACCTCGGCGACCTTTTCGGGCTGTGAGGCGAACACCGCGTGGCTGGCGTCGATCTCGGTGATGTCGCTGCCGGCGCGTCTGGCCATGTCGCGTTCGAGGTCCGGATGGATCGAGCGATCCGCCGTGGCGACGATCGCCCAGCTCCTCCTGGTTCTCCATGCGGGATCGCCGACCTTCGCGGCAAAGGCTTCCTTGGCGGCGAAGACCTGGGACCTGGCGAGGAAGGCCGCCTCGTCCTTCGGCAGGTCGGCCGCGAAGTCGTTCGGGAAGGTCGCGGGGTCGATATAGAGGAACCTGCCGTCCCTGGTCTCGCGAATGTTCATGGCGCTCGCCGGTTTCGAGCTTGCGAGGCCGAGAAGGCTTTCGCCCTTGTCCGGCTGGAAGGCGGCGACATAGACGAGGCCGGCGACCTTCTCGTCGTGGCCTGCCTCCGTGATGACGATGCCGCCATAGCTGTGGCCGACGAGCAGGGTCGGCCCGTCCTGGAGCGCCAGCACCCGCCCGGTGGCTGCGATGTCGTCGGCAAGCGAGGTGATCGGCTGCTGCACGATCGTGACGTTGAAGCCGCGGCCCACGAGAATGTCGGTGACCCGGCGCCAGCCGGAGCCATCGGCAAGCGCGCCGTGGACAATGACGATGTTCTTCACGTCGGCGGCCTGCGCGGCAAAGGCGATGACGCTGGCGGCAAGGGCGAGGGCGAGGGTGGAAAGGGTCCGTTTCATGCTTTTCTCCTGTGGTTCAGGTTTGGGAGGGAAGGTTCAGCCGAAGGTGAAGGCGTAGGCTTCGACGCCGGGGTCGAGGAACCGGATCTCGAACGTGCGCTCCCTCACCGTGCCCGCCTGGCGGACGAGCTGGTAGAGCTTGGTTCCGGAGACCGTGCCGCGGCCGGCCGCGTCGATATCGGCGCCGTGATCGGCGCCCGGCGCCTTGCCGTCGATCGTCACTTCGAAGCGGACAGGCTTGCCGTCGGCGGCGGGCCCGAGGACGAGATGCAAGTCGCGTGCGCTGAAGCGGTAGGCGATGCGGCCGTCCGGCTGATCGAGCGTCGCCTGCTCGGCGTGGATGGTCCAGCGTCCGGAGAGGCCCCAGCGGTTGAGGGTGGGGCTGGCGATGGTGTAGGTCTGCGTGGTGTCGGCAGCGACGCCCTCCGGCGAGGCGAAGTTCGTTGCGCGCTGATAGCCGAGATAGGTTTCGCCGGAGCGGATGTTCCGGAGGTCGGGACCCGCCTCGGCGCCCTTCGCGTCCGGGTTCACCAGCGTGGTTTCGGCCATCCTGCCGCCGGCCTCGCGCAGGAGATCGCGGATCGCCTGCTCGGTCTCGGCGGTGTTGCCTTCGCCGAAATGGTGGTAGCGGACCTGTCCGTCGGCATCGATCAGGTAATGGGCCGGCCAGTAGCTGTTCTGGAAGGCGCGCCAGATGGCATAGTCGTTGTCGATCGCGACCGGGTAGGTGATGCGCAGGTCGCTGGCCGCCTTCCTGACGTTGCCGATCTTCTTCTCGAAGGCGAATTCCGGTGCGTGCACGCCGACGACGACAAGGCCCTGATCCCGGTACTTCTCCGCCCAGGCGCGGACATAGGGTACGGTGCGGATGCAGTTGATGCAGGAATAGGTCCAGAAATCGACGAGGACGACCTTGCCGCGCAGTTGCCCTGTGGTGAGCGGCGGCGAGTTCAGCCATGTAACGGCGCCATCGAGCGAGGGGGCCGCCCTTTCGATCGGCAAGCCGCTTTGGAAGACCCCGGTCTTGTCCGCGGATGCGACGGTGACGGCTCCGCTTGGGGGTGTTGGGCGCAGCCGGTCGAGCACGGCCTGCTCGAAGGATGCGGTGCCGGCATAGGAAAGCCGTGCCAGCAGGCCCGTATCGAGGCCGAGTGCGATGGCCGCGACGCCCGTCAGGACCGCAACGCCGAGCCCCTGGCGAACCCGCTCGCCGATGCCGAGGGACTTCTTCATGCCGGCGAAGACCTTGCCGCCGGCGGCAAGGGCCAGGCCAAGCGAGGTCGCGGCGCCGGCGGCGTAGGCGAGCAGGAGCGCCGTCGTTTCGAGATTGGCCCCCTTGAGCGCCGCGCCGGTCAGTACGATGCCGAGGACGGGGCCGGCGCAGGGCGCCCATAGAAGCCCGGTCGCGATGCCGAGCAGCAGCGAGCGGGCGGCTGCCGGGGCCGAGCCGGTGCGTCCTGAGGCGTTCATCAGCCTGTTGCCGATGTCGACGACCGGGCGGGCGGCAATGCTCGCGATGCGGGGGGAGAGCAGGCTGGCGCCGAAGATGGCGAGGAGCCCGATCGCGGCGATGCGGCCATATTCGTTGGCATGGATCGCCCAGTTGCCGCCGACCGCGGCCAGCGTCGCGACCAGCGTGAAGGTTGCCGCCATGCCGGCGAGCATCGGCAGCGTGCTCGACACGAACGGCTGCCCCGCGCGAGCGAAGACGAAGGGAAGGATGGGCAGGATGCACGGGCTGAGGATGGTCAGTGCGCCCGCCAGATAGGCAATGATCAGAAGCGTCATCGTCGTTTCCTTTGAACGGGTGTCCGGTTGCCGGGCGGCGACGCAGCACGGCCGGCAGGGCGATATCGCCAGCAGGACGTATCCCGCATGTGTCCGGGACCGGGGGGATTTGTACCGAAGTGTAGGGCGGTGCCGGTTGCCGGGGATGTGCGACGAGTGCCGCCGTGCCCGGCAGGCGGCTGGAGCAATTCCGGCAAACGGGCGCAGATATTTTATTGAAGGAACAAAGAGATGAACCGTTCGGCGAGTGGACCCCACCGAAAATGCTCCAGGACGGATTTGTATCAGAATGTATCCGGACGGCCGGATGTTACATCCGCATGCAGAAGGATGCCGCAGGAGACACAGTCGGGACACATGCCGCCGGCTTTCTTCCCGCCATGTTCATTCCAGCAGGAGAAAGCCTATGCCCGACACGATCAATCCCGAGCGCCGCCGTTTCTTCGGCCTTGCCGCCATGACCCTCGCCGCCGCCGAGTTCGGCCTGGCGGCCGTTGCGAACGCACAGCCGTCCGCCGCGTCATCCACCGCCGCCAGGGGCGGGGCGATCGCATCTTTCCCGGCGCTGAGACAGGCAAGGGCCGGCATGCTCGATATCGGTTATGCCGAGCTCGGCCCGTCCGGCGGCCGGGCGGTGCTCCTGGTGCACGGCTGGCCCTATGACATCCACACCTATGTCGATGTCGCGCCCATACTTGCGGCGGCCGGCTACCGGGTCATCGTGCCCTATCTGCGCGGCTATGGCACGACGCGCTTCCTGTCTCAGAAGACGCCGCGCAACGGCCAGCAATCCGCGTTCGCCGCCGACATGATCGCGCTGATGGATGCCCTCGGCATCGAAAAGGCGATCGTCGCCGGCTGTGACTGGGGCGCGCGCACCGTCAACATCATGGCCGCGCTCTGGCCGGAGCGCTGCGAGGCCATGGTTTCGGTGAGCGGCTATCTGATCGGCAGCCAGGCGGTCAACCGCGAACCGCTCATGCCCGCGGCGGAGCTCGCCTGGTGGTATCAGTTCTATTTTACGACCGAGCGGGGCCGCGCCGGCTATGAAGCGCACACGGCCGATTTCGCAAGGCTGATCTGGCGCACGGCGTCGCCGACCTGGATGTTCGACGACGCGACCTTCGAGCGTTCGGCGGCGGCCTTCGACAATCCCGATCATGTCGCGATCACCATCCACAATTATCGATGGCGCCTGGACCTTGCGAAGGGGGAGGCGCAATACGACGCCTACGAGCGCCGCCTCGCGGAGGCGCCTTCCATTGCCCTCCCGACGATCACGCTGGAGGGCGATGCCAACGGCGCGCCGCATCCCGATCCTGCCGTCTACGCGAAGAAGTTCGTCGGGCCATACGAGCATCGCACGATTGGCGGCGGCATCGGCCACAACCTGCCGCAGGAGGCGCCGGAGGATTTCGCCAGGGCCGTGCTCGACGTTGCGCGGATTTAAGGCGCGTTGCCGCATTTCTCCCCTTCGCGGCCAGCGGCGCACGGTCTACATGTGAGGCTGGCGCACAGATTTCGGAAGTTCCCATGGAGCATATCGACCATATCCTGATCGTCGACGACGACCGAGAGATCCGCGAATTGCTGTCGTCCTACCTGAAGAAGAACGGGCTCAGGACGACGATCGCCGCCGATGGCCGCCAGATGCGCGCCTTTCTCGAAGCCAATGCCGTCGATCTCATCGTGCTCGATGTGATGATGCCGGGCGACGACGGGCTCGTGCTCTGCCGAGAGCTGCGGGCGGGAAAGCACAAGGCGACGCCGATCCTGATGCTGACGGCCCGCAGCGACGAGATGGACCGCATCATCGGGCTTGAAATGGGGGCCGACGACTATCTCGCGAAACCCTTCGCGGCGCGCGAATTGCTCGCCCGCATCAAGGCCGTGCTTCGGCGCACGCGCATGCTACCTCCGAACCTGCAGATCAGCGAGGCCGGCCAGGTCCTGAGCTTCGGCGACTGGCGGCTCGATACCGTCGGTCGCCATCTCCTTGACCGGGACGGTACGGAGATCGCGCTCAGCGGCGCGGAATACCGCCTCCTGCGCGTCTTCATCGATCATCCCCAGCGCGTGCTCAATCGCGACCAGTTGCTGAACCTCACGCAGGGGCGCGACGCGGAATTCTTCGACCGCTCCATCGATCTTCTCGTCAGCCGGCTGCGCCAGCGGCTGGGCGACGACGCGCGCGAGCCCACCTATATCAAGACGGTGCGCAGCGAAGGATACGTCTTCTCGGTTCCCATCGCGATCTCGGAGCCACGGCCATGAGTTCGGCGGGTCTCTCCCGCCTGCTGCCGGGCACCCTGCGCGCCCGGATATTCCTCATCCTCTTCGTCGGTCTGGCCGTTGCCTACGGCCTGTCCTTCAGCGTGCTCTATCTGGAGCGCTACATGTCCGCGAAGGCGGTGATGCTGGGCACGCTGGAAAACGACGTGGCGACATCGATCGCGGTCCTGGACCGGCTGCCGGCGGGCGAGCGGGCCGGCCTCGTCGATCGCCTTGGCCGCGGCAACTACCGGTTCGTGCTGGGGGAGGGCCTGCCCGGCGTGCCGGAAACCTCGCGGCTCAGTTCCGAGATCGTGGCGCGGATCGAGGAGGCGGTCGGCCACCGGTTCCCCCTGCGCGTCGAATCCGTTCCCGGCGAGGTGCCGCGCTTGCAAGCGCATTTGGCGCTCAGCGACGGAAGCCCGTTGACGATCGACATCACGCCGCGCGGCGTCATGCCGGTGGCGGACTGGCTGCCCTATGTCTTCGTCGTGCAGATGGCGTTGCTTCTGCTCTGCGCGTGGTACGCGGTGCGGCTGGCGGTGCGGCCGCTGGAAACGCTCGCCGCCGCCGCCAACGCGCTCGATCCCAACCGGCCGGGCCTACCGCTCGACGAGGGCGGGCCGAGCGAAGTCACCCATGCGGCGACGGCCTTCAATGCCATGCGCGAGCGCATCGTGCACTACCTGGAAGAGCGGGTACAGATTCTTGCCGCCATCTCCCACGATCTGCAGACGCCGATCACGCGCATGCGTCTGCGCGCCGACATGGCGGACGATACGCCCGAGCGGGACAAGCTGGTGCACGACCTTTCGGAAATCGAACGGCTGGTGCAGGACGGCATCGCCTATGCCCGCAGCGCCCATGGCAATGGCGAGAAGGCCTCGCGCATCGACCTCTCCTCCTTCATCGACAGCATCGCCTACGACTACCAGGATACCGGCAAGGCCGTTCAGGTCGTCGGCATGGTGTCCGGCACGGTCGCGACGAAGCCCCATGCGCTCCGCCGCATCCTGGCCAATCTCGTCGACAATGCCTTGAAATATGCCGGCAGCGCCGAAATCGGCGTTCGGCGGGGAGGCGGGGGCGAGACCATCATCGCCGTGCTCGATCGCGGGCCGGGCATACCGGCGGATAAGCTTGAGGCCGCCATGCAGCCCTTCTTCCGGCTGGAGCAGTCGCGCAACCGGGAAACCGGCGGCACGGGTCTCGGCCTTGCCATCGCCCAGCAGCTCGCCGCCGCGCTCGGCGGGACGGTCCGGCTCTCCAACCGCCCAGGCGGCGGGCTTGCCGCCGAGATCGTGCTGCCCTGAAAAGCACAGCGACGTCGGGGCGGCTACGTTTCGATACATTTTCGCGCGTTCCGGAAACATGCCGGATACGTGGGCCCGTCAGAACGCTCCGGTCAACAGCGTCGCAGAAGGCGACCAAACCAAGGAGCATCCCATGAGCAGGATCGAGAAGGTTCTCTATACCGGCAGGACCCGTACCACCGGCGGCCGCGAAGGCGCCGCCCGCAGCGACGACGCGCAGCTCGACGTCCGCCTTTCGCCGCCGGGCAGCGGCAGGGCCGGCACCAATCCCGAACAGCTCTTCGTCGCCGGCTGGTCCGCCTGCTTCATCGGAGCGCTCGGCCGCGCCGCCGCCGGGCGCAAGATCCGGCTGCCGGCGGAAACCGTCGTCGATGCGGAAGTGGACCTCGGCACGGCGGGCGACGCCTACTTTCTTCAGGCCCGCCTGAACATCGGCCTGCCCGGCCTCGAGCCTGCGCTTGCACGCGCGCTTGTGGACGAGGCACACCAGATCTGCCCCTATTCCAAGGCGACGCGCGGCAATATCGATGTCGTCCTGGCGCTGGCCTGACGGGCACGGGAGGGCGCGATGAAACATATCCTCGCTTGCCTGCTGACGGGTGCCGTGCTTGCGGCGCCCTGCGCCTACGACGCCTTTTCGCCGGAACCGTCGCCGCTGGCCGGCCTTGTCGCGCTGTCGGTCATCCATCTGCAACCATGACCGGCGCGCGGGCCGGGCTCGATCACCCTTTGGCGTATCGCTACGGGGTGCTCGCCGGCGGGGCGGTCGATTCGCGCACGACGAGTGCGTAATCCACCTCGTAGTGCGTGGGAACCTTGTGGCCGTCGAGGCGGGCGAGGATATACTCGCCGGCGCCCTTCCAGGTCAGGTCCGTCGGAACGTGGAGCGTCGTCAAGGCGGGGCGCAGGTGGCGGCTCCATTCGAGGTCGTCGAAGCCGACGACGGAAAGGTCGGCGGGAATCTTCAGGCCCCTGCGCTCCGCTTCCAGCATGACGCCATAGGCGAGCACGTCATTGCCGCAGGCGATGGCCGTCGGGACGCTCGGAGCCATGAGGATCTGCCGCGCGGCTTCCCGCGCATCGTCCAGCGTGTAGCGCACCTCGACATGCCACGCTTCCGGCAGGTCCAGCCCGTGTTCGGCAAGGGCACGGCGGAACCCCCTTATTCGCGCGCTGGCGCGGTCGTTGTTGCGCTGGAGCGCGCTGACCACGCCGATGCGGCGGTGGCCGATCTCGATGAGATGCATCATGGCGCGGTGCGCGGCCGCCTCGTTGTCGACGCCGATGCTCGGATGCGGCTGGCTCGGATTGTAGATGCCGACATTGATGAAGGGCACGTCGCGGGCCGCCAGCAGGTCGCGCAGCGCCTGGTGGTGACAGTCGCCGCGCAGGATGAGCCCGTCGACGCCGCGGCTGATCAGGTTGCGTGCCTGCTCCAGCTCCACATCGATATCGTAGCCGTTCGTCGAGAGAATGAGCATGTAGCCGCGCGAGGAGAGGAATTTCTGCAGCGACTCGATCCCGCGGGCGAACATGGCATTGTCGATGGTGGGGATGATGGCGCCGATCGTGCGCGTCCTGTTGCTGGACAAAGCCCGTGCCATGCCGTGCGGCACGTAGCCGGTCTCGTCTATCACCCGCTGGATGCGGGCGCGCAGGTCTTCGCTCACGCTTTGCGGATTGTTGAGGGCGCGCGAGACCGTTGCCGTCGAGACGCCCGAAAGCTTCGCGACCGCCCGGATGCCTGTCTTTTCCTTCTCACTGGTCATGCAACCGCCTGGATCATGTAACGTTACATTGTTGTGTGACGATCAGCTTGTGAATGTCAAACGGAAATAGCCTTGCAATGCAGCATTAATTTCATGAAGACTGAGTGTTGACAGCGATGCCTGCAACATAATATGTAACCGGTTACATGGAGATTGCGCTCGGGAGAAGCGCTCGGTCTGCCGCTGAAAGCGGCCTTGTGGAGGAAGATATGCTGAAAAATCGTTCTATCCCTGCTGTTGTCCTGTCCGTGCTCCTGGCCGGGACGGCGACCTCCGCCTTCGCCTTCGACTGGAAGGCGCATGAAGGTGAAACGGTTTCATTCCTGGCCAACAACAATCCCTGGTCCCAGGCGGTCTTGTCCTACAAGGATGAATTCACCGCGCTGACCGGGATCAACCTGCGGGTCGACTCCTACCAGGAGCAGCAGATGCGCCAGCGCCTCGTCACCGTGCTCAATTCCGGCAGCGACGAGATCGATGTGTTCATGACCCTCGCCTCCCGCGAAGGGCAGCAGTTCGCGGCCTCCGGCTGGTATGCCGACCTTTCGGCCTACACGCAGGGCTCGGTGGCTCCGGAATACGATTTCGCAGGTGTGAGCCCCGCTCTCGTGAAGGCTGCGACATTCGATGGCAAGCTGACCAGCATCCCGCTCAACCTCGAAGGCCCGCTGCTCTACTACCGGACGGATATCTTCGAGAAATGCGGCCTTGCCAAGCCGGCTTCGCTCGACGACGTGCGGGCTGCGGCCGAAAAGATCAAGGAGTGCGACGCCGGCGTCACGCCCTTCGCCTCGCGTGGCCTGAAGCCGGCGATCGCCTATACGTTCAGCAACGTCCTGCACAATATGGGCGGCACCTACATCGTCGACGGCAAGTCGGCCCTCTGCGCGCCGGCGGGCCAGAAGGCCATCGCCTGGTACGGCGACCTGATGCGCGAATACGGGCCGCCCGGCGCGGCGAACTACAGCTTCTACCAGATCTCCGCGCTCTATCGCAGCGGCCGGGCGGCGATGGCCTTCGAATCCTCCAACGAACTGCGCACCATCATGGAGGGCGGCGAGCGCCTGAACGACACGGATGTGATTCCGCTGCCGGCCGGCGAGGCGGGAACCGTCCCGACGGCGATCGGCTGGGGTCTTGCGATTTCCAGCCGCAGCGCCAGGAAGGATGCGGCCTGGTACTTCGTGCAGTGGGCCTCCAGCCCGGAAATGCAGAAGCGCCTGGCGCTTCAGGGCGTCGCCTCGCCGCGCGCCTCCGTCGCCGCCGAGGAGGAGTACAAGGCCTGGATCGCCGAGGCGCCCGTGCGGGCGAGCTGGCAGGCGGCGCTCGGCGTGCTGGCGTCCGACGGGTCTTCCGAGGTCGGCTACCCCATCATCGCCAATCCGGAATCGCGGGACTATATCGGCCAGGCCGTGCAGGACGTGCTTCTCGGGCAGCGGTCGGTCGAGGAGGCATGCGCCGCCGCCGACAGCGCGCTCGACGGCCTGATCGCCCGCAAGTAGCGCATCTGCCGGGTCCTGTGCTTCGGCGGGACCCGGTATCCGACGCAATCGCCCACTGGAAGGACCGGACAATGACTCCAGGCTCGACCAACAGCCAGGGACGGCAGCTTGCCGCGCTCTCCGCACCGGCGGTCCTCTTCACCGTCGCCATGATCGCCTTTCCGGTGGTCTACACGATCTGGCTCGGCTTCCACGCGTTCTCGTCGACGGGGGAGGCGAGCTTTGCAGGCGGCGCCAACTATGCGGCGCTCGTGGCCGACGGCGAGTTCTGGAACGGCCTCTACGTCACCTTCGCGCTCTACGCCCTGTCCATGGTCCTGCAGCTCGTCGCCGGCATCTATCTCGCCATGCTGCTGTTTCATTCCAAGCGGTTGTCCGGCCTCTTGCGTTCGCTTCTGATCTCGCCCTTCATGATGCCGCCCGTGGTGGCCGGCATGATGTGGCTCGTCATTCTCGATCCCTCGCTGGGCGCGGCCAACTACATCCTCGTGTCGCTCGGCCTTCCGGCCTCCGAATGGCTGGCCTCTCCGACCTGGGTGATCCCGACCATCGCCCTGATCGATACCTGGCAATGGGCGCCCTATGTCGCGCTGATCGTTCTCGGCGGGCTGCAGTCCCTGCCGCCCAGCGTCTACGAGGCCGCCCAGATCGACGGCGCTTCTCCGTTCCGCATCTTCCGGCGCATCACCCTGCCGCTGCTGCTGCCGACCATCGTCACGGCCGCCGTGCTGCGGAGCGTCGATCTGCTGCGCTTCTTCGACATCATCTACATCACCACCCAGGGCGGGCCGGGCAATGCCTCGAACACGCTCAACATCTACGGGTTCCGGGTCGGCTTCGAGTTCTTCAACATCGGCTATGCCAGCGCGCTCATGATCACGCTCTCGGCCATCGTGCTGGCCGCCGTGCTCGTGCTCAACCGCCTGCGCAACGCGGTCGCCTGGTAAGGAGACGACGATGAACGACCATTCGAGCCCCCGCTGGGTCCACTGGCTGAACACGCTGCAACTGACCGTCGCGGGCATCCTTATCCTGGCCCCGACCGTCTGGATGGTGCTTTCCTCCTTCAAGCCGTCCTTCGAGGTGACGGCCTATCCGCCGACGCTGTTCTTCCAGCCGACCTTCGAGAACTACGTCACGCTGTGGCAGACGACGCCGTTCCTGTCCTATGCGGTCAACAGCTTCGTGGTGACCATCGGCTCGACGCTGCTTGGCCTCGCCTTCGGCATCCCGGCCGCCTTCGCCGTCTCCTGGTCGCGCATCACCTGGCCGGCCGTCCTGACACTTGCCGCGCGGATGGCGCCGGGCACGCTGTTCCTGCTGCCTTGGTACATCATGTTCCGCGAGGTCGGGCTGATCGGCTCTTACACGGCGCTGATTCTCAGCCATGCGGTGATCACCATGCCGATCGTCATCTGGGTGCTGCTTCCCTTCTTCGACAACATTCCGCGCAGCGTCTTCGAGGCGGCGCAGATGGACGGCTGCTCGGTGACCCGCATTCTCTGGCGGATCGCCCTGCCGCTTGTCGGCTCCGGCGTCGCGGTCGCGTCGATCCTCGCCTTCGTCTTCTCGTGGAACTTCTTCCTTTTCTCGCTGATCCTGTCGAACTCCGACACGAAGACGCTGATTGCCGCCGCCTTCAACTTCGTCGGCGAAGGTTCCACCCAGTGGGGCTCGCTAATGGCGGCCGCCACGCTCATCGCGCTGCCGCCGCTCGCGCTCGCGATCCTCGTCCAGCGTTGGCTCGTCGCAGGGCTGACCCTCGGTGCCGTCAAGGGATGATCAGGATGACAGACAGAAAGAATGCCCGCATGCGCGCCTCCGTCTTCCACGGCGACCGCAGGATCACCATCGAAACCCGGGACTTGCCGCCCGTCGGGCAGGGCGAGGTGCTGGTCAAGGTGCTGCGCACCGCGCTCTGCGGCTCGGATTTCAAGCTCTGGTACAAGGGGGCGGAGTTCACCGCCGGCCACGAGATCTTCGGCGTCGTCGAACAACCGGGCCATCCGCGCCACGGACAGCGCTGCGCGGTCTACATCCCGGTGCATTGCGGCCATTGCGATGCCTGCCGTGCGGGCGACACGCAGATGTGCCTGGAAGTATCGAGCCTGATCGGCTGGAACCGGCCGGGCGGCTATGCGGAATACGTGCCGGTGCCCGAAAACTGCCTCCTGCCGGTGCCCGACGACATCGAGGACGATCTCGCCCCGCTGCTGCTCGACACGATCGGGACGTCCGCCCACGCCGTTCGCTTCGCCATGCCACTCGTTCCTCCCCAAGGGTCTGTGCCGGTCCTCGTGACCGGTGCAGGCCCGGTCGGGCTCGGCGTGGTGCTGGCGCTATCGAGCCTTGGCTATGAGGACATCCATGTCAGCGATCCGAACGAGGAGCGGCTGGCGATCGCCGTTTCCTTCGGTGCGAAGGCCCATCCCGTCGGCGCGCGCGAGAAGCGCTTCAAGCTGATCTTCGAATGCTCCGGCGCGCATGTGGCGCGCAATCTCGGCATAGAGCTGGTCCTGCCGCGCGGGGCCCTGATGCTGGTCGGGGAGAACGCCGCGCCCTGGACCATCGAGGAAGGCAAGATCTTCCGCCGCAAGGACTTCTACATGATCCGCACCTTCTATTTCCCGGTCGGCGACTTCGCGCCGAATGTCGAACTGCTGCGCGCCAACAAGGAGCGCTATCGCCGGCTCGTCGACGCCGCCTTCGGTCTCGACGACCTGCCAGAGAATTTCGCCCGCTTCGCCGAAGGCAAGCTCATCAAGCCCGTCCTTTCGTTTGGGTGACACCATGGCCTCGATCACGATCAGGAACATCGCCAAGAAGTTCGGCGAACTCACCATCATCCCCGGCCTCGACCTGGAGATCGCCGACGAGGAGTTCGTCGTCTTCGTCGGTCCGTCCGGCTGCGGCAAGTCCACGCTCCTGCGCATCATCGCCGGTCTCGAACCGTGCACCTCGGGCGAGCTTTTCATCGGCGAGACGAAGGTCAACGACGTGCCGGCCTCCAAGCGCGACATCGCCATGGTCTTCCAGGACTATGCGCTCTATCCGCACATGACCGTCTACGACAACATGGCCTTCGCGCTCGAGCTGCGCGGCATGAGCAAGGCGGAGATCGACCAGCGCGTGCGCCGTGCCGCCGGCCTCCTGCATATCGAGCCCTTCCTGGAGCGCAAGCCGAAGGCGCTGTCCGGGGGCCAGCGCCAGCGCGTCGCCATGGGGCGGGCGATCGTCCGCGACCCGAAGGTCTTCCTGTTCGACGAGCCGCTCTCCAACCTCGACGCCAAGCTGCGCGGCCAGGTGCGCACCGAGATCAAGGCGCTGTCGCAGGAGCTGAAGACCACCATGATCTTCGTCACCCACGACCAGGTGGAGGCGATGACCATGGCGGATCGCATCGTGGTCCTGAAAGGCGGCGAGATCCAGCAGTTCGGCCGGCCGGAAGACGTCTACGAGACGCCCGCGAACCAGTTCGTCGCCGGCTTCATCGGCTCCCCGGCGATGAACTTCTTCGACATCCGGCGCTCGGGCGAGACCTTCGTGTTCGAAGGCGCGCCGCATCTTGCCGCGCCCGTGCCGGACGGGTTGAAGGCCGCGCTCGGCGGCAGGAGCAAGGCGGTGCTCGGCATCCGGCCGGAACATCTCGTTCCTGCCGACGACGTCGCCGGCGCGCTGCCCGTCACGATCGACCTCGTCGAGCCGCTTGGCTCCGACACGCTCACGCATTTCGATCTTGCGGGCGTACGGACCGTTGCCCGCGTCAACCCCGAACTGAGGCCGAAGGTCGGAGACAGGCTGGCCTTCGCCGCGCAGGCCGGCAAGGCGCATCTCTTCGACAGCGCGGATGGAAAGGCCATCCGATGATCCGCCCGCCGATCATACCCGAGGGGGCTGCACCATCGATCATCTGCCTCGGGCTCTCCGCGCTCGATCGCATCTGGCGGGTCGAAACACCGTTTTCCGGCGGCAGCGAGAAGATCCGCGCGGGCGAGCACCTGACCGAACCGGGCGGCATGGCGGCGAATGCCGCGGTGACCGTCGCAAGGCTTGGCGGCGCGGTTTCCTTCTGGGGCAGGGCAGGCGACGACGAGGCGGGCCGCCTCATGGCGGAGGCCTTTGCGGCCGAAGGTGTCGAGATCGGCCAGTTCCGGCTCTTCGAGGGCGGGGCATCGTCCGTCTCGGGCGTCATCGTCGATGCGCGCGGCGAGCGGCAGATCGTCAATTTCCGCGGCCGCACTCCGGCCGATCCCGCCTGGCTTCCGCTTGCCGGCCTTTCTGCCGATTGCGTGCTGGCGGATCCGCGCTGGCCGGAGGGCGCGGAGGCGCTTTTCACCGCGGCGCGGCGCCGCGGCATACCGACGGTTCTCGACGGTGACGTTGCCGACGCCGATATCTTCGAACGCCTGCTTCCGTTGACCGACCACGCCGTCTTCTCCGAGCCCGGCCTGCGCGGTTTCGCCGGAGAGGACCTGGACGCGGCGCTGACGCTGGCGGCGGGCTTCGGCTGCCGGATGGTCGCGGTCACCCGCGGTGGCGACGGCCTCGTCTGGCAGGACGGTTCCGGCAGGCACGACATGCCGGCACCGGCCGTCCATGCCGTCGACACCACGGCCGCCGGCGATGCCTTCCACGGCGCCTATGCCTTCGCGATCGGTGCCAACCTCGGCATTGCCGATGCACTCGGCTTTGCCAGCGCGGTCGCCGCCCTGAAATGCACACGGCCCGGCGGCCGTGCCGCCATTCCCTCCCTCGACGATCTGAAATCATCCTGAAAGGAAACGTCATGCTTACACTTGGAAAAACCCGCGGCCTTGCCCGTCTCGCCAACAAGGACGGCCACTTCTGCATGGTGGCGCTCGACCAGCGTCCGCCGCTCTTCGAAGCGCTCGCGGCGGCGCGCGGCATCGACAAGTCGGACGTCGCCTTCTCCGACATGATCACGGCAAAGCGGCTTCTGGTCGAAAATCTCGCCCCGCATTGCAGCTCCATGCTGTTCGATCCGAACTATGCCATTCCCGCCGCCATCGACGTGCTGCCGCCGGACTGCGGCCTGATCGTCACCCTGGAGGATCACCGTACGGAGGAGACCGAGGGCGGCCGCAAGTCCAGGGTCATCGCCGATTGGAGCGTCGAGAAGATCCGCCGTCTCGGTGGCGATGCGGTCAAGGTGCTCGCATGGTACCGGCCGGACGCCTCGGCCGAGGTTCTGGCGCACCAGAAGGCGTTCGTGCGCAAGATCGGCGAGGATTGCCGTCGCCACGACATCGCCTATGTGCTCGAACTGCTCGTGTTCCCGTTCCTCGGCACCGCGGGCCATACGGCGGATTATGTCGAATCGCCGACCAAGCTGCCGGAACTCGTGATCGAGAGCGTGCGTGAATTCGCAAAGCCCGAATACGGCGTCGATCTCCTGAAACTCGAAAGCCCGCTTGCCGCCAACAGCCTGCCGCCGCGCGACGGCAGCGCGGCTGCCCTTGCCGCCCAGCGGGAATTCGATGCGATCGGCAGGATCTGCGCTGATGCGGGCATTCCGTGGGTGCTGCTGTCGGGCGGCGCGGCGACGGAAAAGTTCGAACGCGTGCTCGACTATGCCTATGCCGCCGGCGCCGGCGGTTTCCTGGCGGGCCGCACCATCTGGCTCGATGCGATCCGCTCGCATTTCCCGGATACCGCTGCCGTCGCCAGGGCTCTTGCGGAGGAAGGCGTGGCCGTGGTGGAGCGCCTGAGCGCGCTCACCGCCGCCAAGGCCCCCCGCTGGACCCCGCCGGCGCCCGCCTTCCAGGAGATCCACAATGAAGGCGACTTCGCCAAGAGCTATGCCGCTGCCTGACACGGGCCATTGACGGAAGGAACGACCATGGACGATCGATCGACGCAGCCGGTGCCGGCCCTGACGGACCGGTCCCTCTTGACCGACAAGGCCTATGTGGCCGGCCGCTGGCTCGGCGCGGCGGACGGCAGGACCATCACGGTCACGGATCCATTCGACGGATCGGTCATCGCCCGTGTTCCGGATCTCGGCGTGGAGGTGGTTCGCCAGGCGATCGACGCGGCGGCCCTTTCGCAAGTCGAATGGGCACGGCGGTCGGCCAAGGAGCGGGCCGGCGTCCTGCGGCGCTGGTACGAACTCATCGTCGAGAATGCGGACGACCTTGCCCATATCCTCACCGCCGAGCAGGGCAAGCCTCTCGGCGAGGCGAGGGGCGAGATCATCTCCAATGCTGCGTATCTGGAATGGTTCGGGGAAGAGGCCAAGCGCATCGATGGCGACATCATTCCCGGCCCGAACCGCAACCAGCGCGTCATGGTGCTCAAGCAGCCCGTGGGCGTCTGCGCGGCCATCACGCCCTGGAACTTCCCGAACGGGATGATCACGCGGAAGGCAGGGCCTGCCCTTGCCGCCGGATGCTCCATGATCCTGAAGCCAGCCGCCCAGACGCCGCTCTCGGCCTTCGCGCTCGCCGTTCTGGCGGAGCGTGCGGGCGTGCCGGCGGGCGTGTTCTCGGTCGTCACCGGCGAGGCACGGCCGATCGGCATGGAGTTCTGCCACAATCCGAAGGTCGCGAAGATCACCTTCACGGGTTCGACCGGCGTCGGGCGCTGGCTGATGAAGGAGGCGGCGGACGGCATCAAGCGCCTGTCGCTCGAACTTGGCGGCAATGCGCCCTTCATCGTGTTCGACGATGCCGACATCGACGCGGCGGTCGAGGGGGCGATGATCTCCAAGTTCCGCAATGCCGGCCAGACCTGCGTGTGCGCGAACCGCATCTATGTCCAGGAGACCGTCGCGGAGGCGTTCACCGCCAGGCTCCTGGAAAAGGTCTCGGCGATCACGCTCGGCCGCGGCACCGAAACGGGCGTCAGCCAGGGGCCGCTGATCGACGACAGGGCGGTCGCCAAGATGGAGGAGCATGTCGGCGACGCGCTCGCCAAGGGCGGCAGGCTGCTCGCCGGCGGCAAGCGCAGCGCCCTCGGCGGCACCTTCTTCGAGCCGACCGTCATGAGCGGCATCACGCAGGACATGAAAGTGGCGAAGGAGGAGACCTTCGCGCCGCTCGCCCCCATCATCACCTTCCGCGACGAGGACGAGGTCATCGCCATGGCGAACGACAGCGAGTTCGGTCTCGCCTCCTATTTCTACGCGCGTGACCTCGGTCGCGTCTGGCGGGTCGCCGAAGCGCTGGAGGCGGGCATGGTCGGCGTCAACACCGGCATGCTGGCCAACGAGATGGCACCGTTCGGCGGCGTCAAGCAGTCGGGCATGGGGCGGGAAGGCTCCTCTTACGGCATCGAGGGTTTCCTCGAACTGAAATATGTCGCCGTGGCAGGCATCTGATGGGGGAGATGACGGATCCTTTCGCCTTTCCACCCGGCTTCCAGGTCGTCGTTGTCGGCGGCGCGGGGGATATCGGCTCGGCGATTGCCGCGCTGTTCCACGCCCGTGGTGCGAAGGTCGTGGCGACCGGCCACGACCGTGCCACGCTCGACCGCTCCGCCCTGGCGCGCCTTCCGGCCGTCGATCTCGACGTCCTGGACGTCACCTCCGACGAGGCCGTGGCGGCGTTCGCCGCCCGCTTCGAGCGGGTCGATGCGCTGGTCAATTGCGCGGGCATCCTCGCCCGCGACGAGGAGTTCCGGATAGAGACCTTCCAGCGCGTGCTCGACGTCAACCTGACCGGCACCTTCCGCACCTCCACGGCCTTTCGCGCACATCTTGCCGCAAGCCGCGGCTCGATCGTCAACATCGCCTCCATGAACGCCTTTGCCGCCTTGCCCCGCCTTCCGGCCTATTGTGCCAGCAAGGGCGGCGTCGTGATGCTGACCAAGGCCCTCGCGCTCGCCTGGGCGGAGGAGGGGATCCGGGTCAACGCCGTCGCGCCCGGCTATATCGAGACGGCGATCAACAGCGAGGGGCGCAAGGATATCGCGCATCGCGACCGGATCGCCGCGCGCACGGCGCTGAAGCGCTGGGGCCAGCCGGAGGAGGTGGCGGGCGCCGTGGTTTTCCTCACCATGCCGGCTGCGCGTTATGCCACCGGTACGGTCTATGCCGTCGACGGCGGCTTCCTTGCGGGGTGAGGATGCCATGAGCAAGGCAGGACCCACCCGTTCCCCTGTGATCAGGTCCGTCGAGGCGCATGTCTTCTGCGTGCCGCTCGAAAAACCTGTCTCGACGTCCTTCGGCACGATGAGGGACCGGCCGGCCGTGCTGGTGCGGCTGGAGGATGATGCGGGCCTGGTCGGCTGGGGGGAGATCTGGTGCAACTGGCCGGCGTGTGGCGCGGAGCATCGTGCCCGCCTGCTCGTCTCGGATATCGCGCCGCGCATCCTCGACAGGCCGCTGCCCGATCCGGCGGATCTTTGGAAGGAATTGACAGCGGCAACGCACATACTCGTGCTGCAGACCGGGGAGGCCGGCCCCTATGCGCAGGTGATCGCCGGTTTCGACATGGCCTATTGGGACCTCGTTGCCCGCCGCCGCGGCGTGCCGCTTGCCGCGGCGCTGTCGCCCGACGCGGCGGGCGCGGTGCGCGCCTATGCCAGCGGCATTCATATCCGCGACGCCGAAACGGTCGTGGCGCAATCCCGCGTGGCCGGCTACCGCGACTTCAAGGTCAAGGTCGGTTTCGACTTCGATCGCGACCTGGCGCTGATCCGTGCGCTCGCCGGGAGCCTGCAGCCCGGGGAAACGCTGCATGCGGACGCCAACCAGGCGTTTTCGCCGGAAGCGGCGAAGGACTTCCTGTTGGCGACGGCCGATCTCGGGCTCGGCTGGGTGGAGGAGCCGGTGCGTGTCGATGCCGGCCCGGCCGTTTGGGGCGAGCTTGCGCGGCTGACCGCAACGCCGCTGGCCGGAGGGGAGAACCTTGCCGGTTTGCGGGCCTTCCGGTCGGCGATCGGCGCCGGCCACCTCTCCGTCATCCAGCCTGATGCGGCAAAATGGGGTGGACCGACAGGGTGCCGCGCGGTGGCCGTGGCCGCAATCGCCGCCGGCCGGCGCTACTGCCCGCATTTCCTCGGCGCCGGCATCGGCCTTGCCGCCTCGGCCCATATCCTGGCGGCTGCTGGCGGGGACGGTCTGCTCGAAATCGACGTCAATCCGAATCCGCTGCGCGATGCGGTCGCGCCCGCATGGCCCGTGGTGGAGGAGGGCGTCGTCGTGCTGCCGCAAGGGCCGGGCCTCGGAACGGTGCCGGATCTCGACCGGCTCGAACCCTTCCGCACCCTCGCCCTGGCGTCCGGCCCCGCGGCATGATCGGCACGAGCGAACTTGCCGTCTTCGCCGCGCTCGCCTTCGTGGCGGCCTATGTGCAGACCCTGACGGGTTTCGCCTTCGGCCTGTTGCTGATGGGCGCCCTGGCGCTGACGGACCTTGTCCCGCTGCCGGAAGCCGCCATCGTCGTCAGCCTGCTGACACTTGCCAATGCCATGATGGTGCTGGCGCGCGGCTGGCGGGATATCGCCGTGAAACCGTTCCTTCTGTCGCTTGCCGGCGCCCTGCCCATGGTCGCCGCCGGCTACGGGGTGCTGACGCTTCTGGCGGCCTCGTCGCTGTCGGCGCTGCGCCTCATTCTCGGGCTCGCCATCATCGTGTCGAGCCTCCAACTGATCCGGCGGCCGTCGCCGCTGGCGCAGCAGTCGGGCGGGCCTGCCTTCCTGTTCTTCGGTGCGCTTGGCGGCCTGATGGGCGGGCTCTTTTCCACCGCGGGGCCGCCGCTGGTCTTTCAGTTCTACCGTCAGCCCCTGCCGCATCGGGTCGTCCGCGAGACGCTCGTGGCGATCTTCGCGCTCAACTCGGTGTTCCGTCTCGGCCTCGTCGCGGCAAACGGCGACTGGCAGCATCACGCGCTTGTCTGGGCGCTTGCCGGTCTGCCGGCCGTCCTGGTTTCGACCTATCTGGCACGCCGCTGGCCCCCGGCGCTTTCGGCACGCACGCTCCGCTTCGCAGCCTTCGTGCTGCTCTTGCTGTCCGGCGTTTCCCTGATCGCGCCCGTGATCCTCGGGGCCGTTCCTGCTCATGCATGACGCGGCATCCCGCCTCGCCGATTGACCGCCGTGCCTCCGGCGCAGAGGTCGGGATATCAACCACTCTGGAACGTGTGGCCGCCCGCGTCGGCTTCCATGCTGACATGTCGTTCGAATTTCACCAGCAGGCGATGCATGGCCCTGCGCGCCTCCTCGAAGTCCGGGGAGGCCGCCCTGGCCGCCCGGTCGGCCTCGTAAGCCTCTCTTGAAGCGAACCTGCACTCCCAGCGGACATCCGGACCGTCTCCTTCCAGTTTCAGGAGGATCAGTCCTGGCGCAAGCCCGAGCCTGTGCCTGATGTCGCTTGCCTCGCGGCGCTGCTTGAGCACCGCGTCGGCCAAGCCCTCCTTTGCGAAGTAGTTGGTCGCTTCGACAATCATGTTTCCCTCCCATCATCGGCCGTAAAAAAATCGCGCCGGCGATCCTTGACATTCAAAATCATGATCATAAAGTGTGATCACAATAGATGATCGCATTTTACAGCGAGACGCCTGCGACGGCAAGGAGAAGGTGGAGCCAGTGCCAACGATCAAGTCCATCGAAACATTGATTGTCCAATTGCCCACGCGGCGCGAGCACAAATGGGCGGGCCTGACCGAGGTCATCGGCCGCTATGTGCTGGTCAAGATGACCGACAGCGACGGCCGGGTCGGCTGGGGCGAGGCGCCGGCGCTCAAGGATTGGGGCGGGGAATTCGGCCGCTATTTCGGCGAATCCGCCATGATCACCCGCGCGGTCATCGATACCTATCTCGCGCCTTCCGTCATCGGGCTCGAACTCGGCAATTTCGCAGAACTGCATGCCCGGATGGATGCGATCATCCGCGGCTATCCCTATTCGAAGGCTGCGGTCGAGTTCGCCGCCTATGATCTTGCCGGTCGCTGGCTGAACGTTCCCGTGCACACCCTGCTCGGCGGCAAGGCGCGCGGCCGGGTGCCGGTCACCCATTCCATCGGCCTGATCTCCATCGAGGAGGCGCGCGCCGAGGTCGCCAAGCTGGTCGAGGAGGGCGTCAGGACGATCAAGGTCAAGATCGGCGTCGATCCGCTGCGCGATGTCGCCATGGTCGATGCCGTGCGGGAGGTCGCCGGCGATGCCGTCGAGATCTGCGTCGACGCCAACGAGGGCTACAAGACGCCGGGCGAAGCCGTGCAGACCGTGCGCAAGATGGAGAAGAACGGGCTCAAATATGTCGAGCAGCCGGTGATGGGCATCGAGCGGATCGCCGAGGTCGGACGTCGGATCGACGCGCCGGTCATGGCCGACGAATCGGCCTGGAATGCCCATGATTCGATCCAGATCGTCCAGAATGGCGGCATCCAGATCGTCTCGATCTACACGACAAAGGCGGGCGGCCTCTACAAGGCGATGGAGGTGGGCGCGGTCTGCCGGGCCGCAGGCATCATCTGCAACGTCAACGGATCGATCGAGACCGGCATCGGCAACCTCGCCAATGTCCAGCTCGCCGCGGCGTCGCCGGCGGTGACCTTGTCCTGTGTCATCCCCGTATCGACTCCGGCCGAAGCGCAGCACGGCCAGGTCGGCGGCATCTATTACAAGGACGACCTCCTGGTCGAGCCGATGCAGTTCGTCGACGGCGCGATCGTCGTGCCGGCGGGGCCTGGCATGGGCATCGATGTCGACCTTGCCAAGGTGGAAAAATACCGCGTTCGCGACTGAGAGGACGCCAGGAAATTCATGGAGAGAGGAAAGAACATGCGGGCAGAAATCGTTGCAAAACAGGTCAGGGCCATGGCGGAGCATGGGCTCGATGCCATCATTTGCTCGTCGCCTGAGAACTTCGCCTATACGACGGGCTTCGTGGTACCGTCGCAGCCGCTGATCCGCCATCGCCACGCGATGACGATCGTCACGGCGGATGGACGCAGCGCCATCTTCGGCGTCGACATGGAAGCGTCGACGATCAAGCGGCGCCTGCCCGACGTGCCGTCGCGCATCTGGGCGGAGTTTTCCGACGATCCGATGCTGGTCCTGGCGGACCAGCTCTCCGGTCTCGGCCTTGCGAAGGCGCGCATCGGCCTCGAGATGGACTATCTGCCCGCGGGCGATTTCGCCCGGCTGATCGCAGCGATGCCCGGCGCCCGGTTCGAGCACGCCGAACCGATCCTCGCGCGGCTGCGCCAGATCAAGACGGTCGAGGAGATCGCGCTGCTAAGCAGGCTCTCGCGCATCGCCGACCAGGCCATTGCCGATGCGCTGGCGGAAGTGGATGCGGGCGACAGCGAAATGGACATTGCCGGCCACCTGACCCGCAACGTCTATTCGCTTGGCGCGGAGCATTTCAAGCTCCTCATCGTCGCCACCGGCGAGCGCAGCGTGCTGCCGAATGTCGGCCCGTCCGACCGGATCCTCAAGCGCGGGGATGTCTGCCGCGTCGAGATCTTCTCCGTCATCGACGGCTACCAGGCCGGCGTGTGCCGGACGGCCATCGTCGGTGAGGCGCCGCCCATGGCCGACAAGATCTGGGCCCATCTGGTCGAGTGCAAGTACGAGATCATGGAGAAGGTGAAGCCGGGCGCGAGCTGCCGCGCGATCTACGACGCGTTCATCGCCAAGCTCGCCAAGCTCGACCTGCCGCCGATCTCCTTCGTCGGCCACGGCATCGGCCTTCATCTCCATGAGGATCCCTATCTCGGCCTCACGCCGGTGCTCGGCAAGCCGGGCAGCGATGCGCCGCTGGAGGAAAACATGGTCCTCGGCTTCGAGCCGCTCTGCTACAACACCGGCTACGGCTTTGGCATGCAGAACAAGGACATGTTGCTCGTGACGTCGAACGGATCGGAACTCCTGTCCGATTACACCGACACCGACAAGCTCATCGTCTGCGGCACGGCCAAACGGGGCATGAAGGCGCAGGCGGTCGCCTGAAGGCACGAACGGCGGCTGGCCGGTCTCCTGTCCGGCAGCCGCGCATTCCGCCCGCCGTCTCGCACGGCGGGCGATCGGGACGGAATCTTGGTAGAGCATTGGGTGGAGCCGCATGCGCACGCTGATTGAAAATCTGAACTTCGCTTTCACGGTCGACAAGAACGACACGGTGCTGCGCAACGCCAGCGTGGTGATCGAGAACGACCGCATCGCAGACATCGGCGCGGCGGACGAGGTGAAGACGCGCCACCAGGGCAGGGCTTTCGACAAGGTGATCGATGGCAGGATGCTGGGCATGTGCCCGGGCTTCGTCGACAGCCACGTCCATCTGTCGGAAACCCTGTCGCGTGCGGTCTTCCCCGACAATCTCAACACGCGCGCCTGGGTCTTCCATTGGGCCAAACCCTTCTACGCCTTCATCACGGAGGAGGACGAATATTGGGGCGCGCTGCTCGGCATCACCGAGATGCTCCGGTGCGGCACGACCTGCTTCCTCGACATGGGCTCGCAATACGATCCCGGCATCGTCATCCGGGCGATGGAAAAGACCGGCATCCGCGGCATCACCGGCCGCCACGCCGCCGACAACCGGCCGGCCGAGTTGCCGCGCGGCTGGACCGAGGAAATGGCCGAGCATCATTTCTTCCCGGACGCGCAGACGGCGCTGAAGGTGCTGGAGGAGTGCGTCACGCGCTACAACAACACGCTCGACGGCCGCGCCCGCTGCTGGGTGAACATCGAGGGCAAGGAGCCTTGCAGCCTCGAACTGCATGTCGGCGCCGTCGCGCTGGCCGAGAAGCTGGGCGTCGGCACGACCTACCATCTGGCGACCTCGATCGAGGAGGCCAAGGTCTGCGAGAGCAAGTATGGCTGCTGGCCGATCACCCGGGTCGACCAGGCCGGCGGCATCCGCAAGAATCTCGTCATCGCCCATGGCGCGGCGGTTTCGGATGACGAGGTCAGGCTGCTGGCGGAGCGGGGTGCGAGCGTCGCCTTCTGCCCGTGCTCGTCCTTCAAGCTGGGCAAGGGCGCGACGTCCATCGGCAAGTATCCCGAAATGGTCAAGGCCGGCGTCAAGGTCGGGCTCGGAACCGATGGCGTGTCGGCGGCGGGCAACATGAACCTCATGCGGCAGATGCTGGTCGTGGCAGGCATGTTCAAGGATGCGCGGTTGAAACCCGATGTCTTTACCGCGCGTGAAGCGCTGCGCGCCGCCACCATCGAGGGCGCGCGGGCCCTGATGTGGGACGACGAAATCGGCTCGCTCGAAGTGGGCAAGAAGGCGGACTTCATTCTCTTCGACCTCGACCATATCGAGTGGACGCCGTTCTACGATCCGCTGCAGGCGCTGGTCTTCTCCGCATCGACCGCATCGATCGCGCAGACCTGGGTGGACGGCAAGGCACTCTATGCCGATGGCAGGGTGCAGGGCGTCGACGAGGCGGCGATCCGCAGCAAGGCCCGGGAACTTGCGGCCGCCGCGGTGGTGCGGGCCGGGCTTCACCAAGGGAATGTCGAGACGACCACGACGCTGTACGACGAAGGAAACTGAGGCGGGTCATCCCTGACCGGCGTTCGACGGTCGAACGAACTGCGTTCGAAGGGCTGCTTGAGAGACCGGCCGGTGCCGGCGGAGCAGTCCTCCCCGGGCAGTCGGACGATCTGGAGAAAGGCACGGCGAGCGCCGGCCGAAGGGGAAAGCCGCGTCGGCCTTGCCGCGGCGGTTCTCCCGCTTGACAATTCTATATGTGATCATAAAGTGTGATCAAAGTTGTTGAGGAGCAACCCGCTGGAACCGGGACATGAGACCCGTTTCAGCAATAGGGTCGGGCGGTCTTCCAGCCGCACCGTCCCCCGGAGGAGACAATGAAAGTAGCAGTACTAGGCGCGGGTGCGGGCGGGGCAGCCTCGGTCGCGGAGTTGGTCCAGGCCGGGCACGACGTGCATTTCTGGGCGAGATCGGCGGAAACGCTCGAGCCGCATATCAAACTAGGCGGCGTCGCCCATGAAGGCAAGCTCGGCGAGGGCATTGCCAGGCCGGCGCTGATCACCACCGACCTCAAGGCGGCAATCGCGGGCGTCGATGTCGCGGTGGTGGCCCTGCCGACCTTCTCGCATTCGCCGATCGCCGCCGCGCTCGCCGCCGCAGGCTGGCCTTCGTCCAGCCCCGTCGTCCTCAATCCGGGCCATACCGGCGGCGCTTTGGAGTTTGCGCAAACCTTCTCGCGCAGCGGGCGTCCGGCGCCGGCCGTGGTCGAGTTCTCGACGCTGACCTATGTGGCGCGCAAGTATCGGCCGGACGGCGTGACCGTTTCCGGCCGTGCCAAGCGGCTCAAGGCGGCGGCCCTGAAGGGCGGGGCGGAGGTTCTGGAGATCGCCGGGAAGCTCTTCCCAGGCCTCGATCCCGTCGCCGATGTCATCGCTTCGGATCTTTCCAACGTCAACATGGTCCTGCATCCACCGGGCGCAGTGCTGGCGGCCGCATGGGTCGAGGCGACGGGCGGCAACTTCACCTTCTATGTCGATGCAATGACGCCCGGCGTCGCCCGCGTCATGAAGCAGCTCGACGAAGAACGGCTGGCGGTCGCCAAGGCCTTCGGGCACGACCTGCCGAACCTGATCGAGGAGATGAAGCTTCTCGGCACGGTCGAGGCCGATGTGGTCGACACCAGCGACTACCGGGCGGCGATCGCCGGGGGCGAAGCCAACAAGCGCATCAAGGGCCCCGATTCCCTGGAGTATCGCTATTACAAGGAGGATTTCGGCCACGGCCTCCTGCCGTTCCTCGAATTCGCGCGGATCGCCGGCGTCGAGACGCCGGTGGCCCATTCCCTCTACAGCCTGGCGCAGATCGCGGTCGGCGCCAATTATCGCGAGGGCGGCCGCACCGCCGAGGCGATGGGCATTGCGGGGATGAGCAAGGATCAGGTGATCGAGAAGGTGAGGGCGAAATGAGCTGGAAGAACACAGTGATCGCGGTCGTCGCGGGGGATGCCCGCGAGCAGGAAATCGCCCGCTGCGCCCTGCGGGCCGGCGCGACCGTGCGCGCCTATGGTTTCCCCTGGCCGGACGAGGGCATCGAAGGCGTCTACCATGCCAGGGATGCGGCCGATGCGCTCAAGGGGGCGGATATCGCCCTCTTCCCGATCCCCGGCATCACGGCGGAGGGCGCGCTGTTTGCGCCGAAGTGCCCCGAGAAGATCATTCCGACACGCGACATGCTCGCGGGCATGAACACGCCGGGCCACATCATCCTCGGCTGGGCCGACGCCAATCTGAAAGGGCATTGCGAGGCGCTCGGCATCACGCTGCATGAATATGAGTGGGACGTCGATCTGATGCTGCTGCGCGGCCCGGCAATTGTCGAGGGCGTGCTCAAGGTGATCATCGAGAACACGCAGATCACGATCCACAAGTCGAACGTCATGCTCGTGGGACAGGGCACCATCGGCTCGTTGCTGACCAGCACGCTGGTGGCGCTCGGCGCCCATGTCCATGTCGCGGCGCGAAATCCGGTACAGCGTGCCGCTGCCTATGCGGCCGGCGCGCAATCGCTGACATTGGAGGAGTTGCCCGAATTCCTGCCCAGGATGGACATCGTGATCGGAAGCGTGCCGAAGCGCCTGATGGAGCGCGAGCAGCTCGAAATGCTGCCCAAGCATGCGCTTCTGGTGGATGTGGCGGCCCCGCCGGGCACGATCGACCGCGAAGCGGCCGGTGAACTCGGGCTGAAGGCGGTCTGGGCCCGGGGCATGGGCGCGCGGGCGCCGATCACCGTGGGACGCAGCCAGTGGACCGGCATCAGCAGGCGTATCGAAGGCATATTGGAGCAAGGGCAATGAAGGCGGATCTGGTCATCAAGAACGCGCGCGTGGTTCGCCACGACGGCGAGTATTTCGGCGGGGTCGCCGTCAAGGACGGCAAGATCGTGCTGACCGGCGCGGACGAGGTCCTGCCGGACGCCACCCGCACCATCGACGCCGAGGGCCGCGTCCTGATGCCGGGCCTGATCGATCCGCATTGCCATCTCGGCGTGAAGTTTCCGTTCCCGGAGGACATGCGGACCGAGACGGCCGCCGCCGCGTCCGGCGGCGTGACCACGGCACTGCTCTATATCCGCAATCTGAAGGAATCCTACCTGCCGTTCTACGAGGAGCGCAAGGCGCTCGGGGAGGAGAATGCGGTCATCGATTTCGGCTTCCACTTCGGCATCCAGCGCGAGGAGCATATCGCCGAAATCCCCGAAATCGTCGCCAAGACCGGCGTGAAGTCCTTCAAGTGCTATTTCGGCTACGAGCCCGACAACCCGATCGGCATCGTTCCGGCGACCGACGGCTGGGTCTACGCCGCCATGCGCATCCTGTCGAAGATCCCTGGCGCGGTGATCAACGTCCATTGCGAGAACACCCAGATCGCCTCGTGGATCAAGAAGGAGATCGCCGCGACCGGCCGCCAGGACCTCGGCGCCTATACGGAATCGCGCCCGGCCTTCTGCGAGGTCGAAACGATCCGGCGCATGATCTTCCTGGCCGAGAAGACCGGCTGTTCGCTGCATCTCGTGCACACATCGGTCGGCATGGGGCCGGTCCTCGCTGCCGAGGCGCAGGCCCGCGGCATTCATGTCACGGTGGAAACCTGCCCGCACTACCTGACGCGCACCTGCTATGACGACGATCTCGACATGCGCGCCAAGATCTCGCCGCCGCTGCGCGACCGCAACGAGCTGGAAGGCCTGTGGGCCGGTATGCTCAACGGCTCGGTCTACAGCCTGGGCACCGATCACGTGCCGTTCCTGCCCAAGAAGCTCGAGGACCTCTGGACGGAGTTCCCCGGCGTCGTCAGCTTCCCCTGGGAGCTGTCGCTGATGCTGCACTTCGGCGTGCACCAGCGCGGGCTGCCGCTCAGCCGCCTGGTCGAGCTCAATTCGTTCAATCCGGCGCGCCGCTTCGGTCTCTGGCCGCGCAAGGGCCATATCGACGTCGGCTTCGACGCGGACCTCGTTCTGGTCGACCTTGATGAGGAGCGCACGGTCGAGCACACGGGCAAGGGCACCTGCATCTACGAGGGCTGGACACTGAAGGGCTGGCCGGTGATGACGGTCGCGCGCGGGGAGGTCGTCTATGAGAACGGCGCCGTCGACGCGCGGCACTACGGCCGCGGCCGTTGCGTGACCGTGCCGGCATGACCATGGCGATCCCCGATCACCTCGACCTGGCCGGCCGGATCCCGTTGACACCGGCGCGACTGTCGGTGCGCGAGGCCGTCGCCAGGATCGTCGGCCGCAAGGCGTCGATCCGCCAGGAGAGGCTGTCGGGGATCCACAACCCTTGGGGCCACGGCATCGCCTTGACCGATCCGTGGGCCTTCCTCGAACTGTGCGAAAGCGCCCCTGTCCTCGATGCGGCGCGGCGCGTCCTCGGGGCCGACATCATCCTCTGGGACAGCGAGCTGTTTGCCGAGGCCGGTCGATACCGCGCGTTTCTGGATGCGCGCCGGGAAGGCCGGTACTGGCCGGTCGCGCCGCTTGCCGGCGCCGTGGTGCTCGTGCCCGTCGCCGGCGACGATCCGGTGCCCCGGGCCGTCCCGCTGGAGGCGATGGGGCCCGAAATGCTCTGCGGCCTTGAAGACGCCGAACCGCTTTACGTGATCCGGCTGATGCCGGCGACGAGCCGCTTCGTGCGCGATCCCGCGCATCCGGCCAACCGGGCCTGCATGGAAGAGCAGGTCCTGGTGAACTATTCGAACCGCCCGCTATGGCTGCTCTCCGGCGCCGACCGGGCAAACAACGATCTGGTTTCGGGCTTTGCGTCCGCTGTGCCCGTCTGGGCCTCTGGCGCAACGCCTGCTGAAGGAGAGGAGACATAGCATGCCATTCGTCGTCGTCGAAATGTGGGAGGGGCGCACCGTCGAGCAGAAGCGCAACCTCGTGAAGGCCATAACCAAGGCCATGGTCGAGGAGGCCGCCTGCAAGCCCGATCACCTGCACGTGGTGATCCACGAGACCCCCAAGGACAGCTGGGGCCGCAGCGGCGTGCTCGGCATCGACATGGTGGAGCACAAGTGATGGGTCTTGAAACTCTCGACTATCGCAAGTCGGCGCTTCTGGTCATCGACCTGCAGAACGCCTTCATCCACGAGAAGGGAACGCTCGGCATTTCGGGCGTCGACACCAGGCGGCTGTCATCCATCGTGCCGCCGCTGGCCAAGCTCATCAAGCGCTGCCAGGACACGGGCATTCCGGTGATCTGGACGATGCAGGAGCATTTCGCGGTCGACCACAACCGCGCCAGGAAGAAACTGCTCGGCCATACCGCGCGCCGCAAGCAGGTTTCCGCGCTCGCCGGAAGCTGGGACGAGCAGATCATCGACGAGCTGAAGGACCTTGCGGATTTCGATCCGGCCTTCGTCATCCGCAAGCATCGCTTCGGCGCGTTCTACGAGACGCGCCTCGAGATGATGCTGAAGATGCTGGGCACGCAGCATCTCTTCGTCACGGGGGCGACCACCAATGCCTGCGTCGAAACCTCCATCCGCGAAGCCTATCTGCGCGACCTCGACGTCATCGCCGTCGATGACTGCATCTCGGGGGTGAATGCCGACTGGGAGGCGACGGCCAAGCAGGTGTGGAAGCAGTATTTCTGCGAGATCGCTCCCTCGTCCGAAGTGCTCGACTGGATCGGCGAACAGGTCGAGCCGCGCGTGACGAACTACGGCCACCAGTTGATCATGGTCGACGATATCGACACCTCGGTCGATTTCTACACCAACCTGCTGGGTTTCACGATCCGTCCGGCCAAGCCGCTCGCCGACGGCCGGCCGTTCACCGCCTTCCATCAGGGGATCGCCCTCATCCACGGCAAGGCGAGCGGGCACCGCCAGCTCGACCATATCGCCTTCGAGGTCAACGATGTGCGCGCCATGGATGCGAAGCTGAAGAAAGCCGGCGTCCGCTACTATACCGACCTTCACGACGGCCCCTATGGCCTGACGATCTACATCGCCGATCCCGACGGCACGAAGGTGGAGCTCTATCAGGTCGGCGCAACGGCCTGATCGCACAGAGACAACCGGACCGGGCAGCGCCCGGCGCCGGGACCGCCAAAGAACTCCGCCCGACAAGGGCGGGGTTTTCTGTTGGTGCGGCGACTTGCATGACGGCGACGGACGGACGGTCCATCGCCGCGCCTGATGCCGTCACGCCGGCGCCAGCCCTTCCAGCGCATCGAGTTCCGCGTAAGCGGGCAGGGGGGCGGAAATCGGCGAACCCATTCGCATGACGATGCGGTCGCTCTCCGCCCGCGAGAGGATCTCCGACCAGGAACGCCCCTCGAAAATGACCAGGTCGGCCGGTTGCCCCGTTGCGATGACGCCATGGCCGTCCAGGCGCATGATCTGCGCCGGCGTCGTGGAAACCGCCTTGATCCAGTCGCCGTGGGGATGGTCGAGATGAAGGGCGCGCGTGCCGAGGCGGAACGTGTCGAGCATGTCCAGGTCCCCGTAGGAATTGAACGGGTCGCGTGTGTTGTCCGAGGCGAGCGCGACGGGTATCCCGCGCCGCTTCATTTCGTGCAGCAGGGTGACGCCCCGCCAGCGCGGCGTCATGCCCTTCTTGCTGCGATCCTGCAGGTAGAGATTGCAGGTCGGCAAGGAGACGACGGTGATGCCGGCCGCCGCGACCTTGTCGAGCGTCGCGTCGACAACCGGGGGGGCCTGCATCGCCAGGGAGCAGCAGTGCCCGACCAGTATCTTGCCTGCGAAAGACATGCGCAATGCCGTGTCGGCGATGCGGCGCAGCACATCGGCGGCCGGGTCGGCGCTCTCGTCGGCATGGAAGTCGAGATCCAGTCCGTGATCAGCGGCTGCCCGGAACATCCTGTCGAGCAGGCGGTCGATGTCGGGCAGCGGATAGGCGACCGCGCCGAGCACGCCTCCGGCATCGGCGACCCGCCTTGCAATGGCGCGCAGGAATGCGTCGTCCCGCGCCATGTCGATGGGAAACAGGCACGAGGCCTGCAGGGCGATCCGCCCGCGCCAATGCTGCCGGAGTTCGAGGAACAGGGGCCATGAGACCCCGTCCTGCGGCGGCTGCGAATCGAGATGCGTGCGGATGGCGGATGTGCCGTAGTGAAAGGCCGAGCGAAGGGCGAAATCGATGCGTCTGCCGAGGTCGCCGGCGGACCACCTGGCCGTGCGGTCGCACCGCGTTGCTGCCAACGCCCCGTCGAACGTGCCGTCCGCCGCGGGTGTGCGCGGCAGGATGTGGCCCTTGTCGAGATGCGTGTGGCAGTCGACGAAGGGCGGGATCACGACGCGGCCGCCGGCATCGATGGCAGGCAGGTCCGGGTCGCTTGCCGCGGCGTGGCAAGGAGAGGCAGGCGTTATTGCCAATATTCTGCCCTTCTCTACACTTGCATCCGCCAGGAAGAACTCGGTGCCTGCGGCGTTTGCGGCGTCCGTTCTCGTGGTCGCCGCGCAGAGGCGCACATTCCGCAGCACGTATCGGCCGAGACGGGCGGCGCTGTCGAGTTGCGCACGCAGGGCAGACTGGTCGGAAACGATTGCAGCCATATCTCATTCTCCCCAGGGGATCGCGGGACGACTTTCCCTTTCGGATCTCGGGCGCGGACCGGCAGCACAGTTAAAGGTTGCCGTTTTGTGAAAAGTCGTTTATTGATCACAATGTGAGATCACAAATCCCGACCTGTCAACCCCTGAGGCCGACGGGCGGGGCATGGCGGGATAGGCCTTTTGGCGGATCGCGGATTTGAGACAAGATGACGGAGTCTGAAGACAGGATGCCGATCAAGAAGCCGGAAAACGAGGTCAACGGCGGCGCTGCGGAAAAGCCGGCGCGCGGCCATGTCCATGAACATGTCCTTCGCTACATGCGGCGCGGGCTTATGGTCGGCGCCTTTCTGCCGGGGCAGGTGATGAGCCTGCGCAAGCTGGCCGTCGGGCTCGGCACCAGCCCGATGCCGGTGCGCGAGGTGCTCAGCCGCCTCGTCGCCGCCAACGCGCTGGAGGAAACCAAGGGCGGCTCGGTCCGCGTGCCGAGGCTGCGGCCGGATAAATTGAGCGAGCTGTTCACGATTCGGGAGATGCTGGAAGGCATGGCGACCGAACTTGCCGTCAAGAAGGCAGGTCCCGAATTGGTGGAGGAACTGGCGGCGATAAACAAGCAGCTTCTGACCGCCATCGAAAAGCGCGACATCCTGAACTGCCTGTCGTCCAACCAGAAGTTCCATTTCACGCTGTACGAGGCGGCGGACAGCGAAGTGCTGATGCCGCTGATCGAATCGCTATGGCTGCAGTTCGGCCCGACCATGTACATGTCGCTGCTGATACCCTCGATGCCGTGGAACGCTTCGGACCACAAGGATATCCTTGCGGCTCTCAAGGAGAAGAACGCCTCGGCGGCCAAGAAGGGCATCGTCCACGACATCCGCACCACCTGCAAGGCTCTGCTCAGCGTGGCCGGCCCGCAGGGGCTGGAACTGCCTTTCGCCCATGGGCCGGAACTGCAATTCGACTACTGACATTTCCCAGGGGAGGAACCATCGTGGCGGGGAAGATCGACGACAAACTGGCGAGCCTCGGAATCGTGCTGCCGACGACGACGGCTCCACTGGCCAATTATGTACCGGCGCGCCGCCATGGCAGCCAGGTCTATGTTTCCGGCCAGGTGCCCGCCGAGGGCGGCAAGGACAAGTTCACCGGCAAGCTCGGCTCCGACTTCTCGGTCGAGGAGGGGCAGGCGGCGGCGCGCCTGTGCGCCGTCAACATCCTCGCCCAGCTCAAGGAGGCGCTGGACGGTGATCTCGACCGCGTCGTCGGCGTGATCCGGCTGGGCGGTTTCGTCAATGCCGAGCCGGATTTCAAGGACCACCCGAAGGTCATCAATGGCGCGTCCGATCTGATGGTCGAGATCTTCGGCGAAGCGGGGCGCCATGCCCGTGCTGCTGTCGGCTGCTATTCGCTGCCACGAAACGTGCCGGTCGAGATCGACGCGATCTTCGAGGTCCGTTGACCGTGCAGCCCGGCGCTTCCGTTTCGGATGATCGCATTCCCGTCCATGTCCTGACCGGCTTTCTCGGCAGCGGCAAGACAACCTTCCTGCGCCACCTGCTCGGCGAACCCGACTTCGCCGACACCGCTGTTGTCATCAACGAGTTCGGCGAGGTCGGCCTCGACCATCTGCTGGTCCGCGAAGTGTCCGAAGACGCCGTGCTGCTGTCCTCGGGCTGTTTGTGCTGCGCGGTGCGGGACGATCTGGTTTCGACGCTTGCGGATATGCTGGAAATGGTGCGGCGCAGGGCGGTGGCGCCGTTTCGCCGCGTCGTCGTCGAGACGACGGGGCTTGCCGACCCTGCCCCGATCATGCAGGCGGTGATGAGCGACCTGCGGCTGAGACGCGGCTATCGCGCCGGCACGATCGTCTCCACGGTCGATGGCGTAGGGGGCGCGGGAACGCTCGCCCGGTTCGCCGAAGCCGTCCAGCAGGTGGCGCTGGCCGACTGCGTGGTCGTGACCAAGTCCGATCTTGCCGAGCCCTGGCGGCTGGACGCGCTTCGCAACGACATCGCCACGATCAATCCGACGGTCGGCCAGCTCGTCTCCAGCAAGGCGGAGATGCCGGGCGCCGGCGAGATCTTCGAAAAGGCCGGAGATCGGCGGCCGCGCCATCTCGACATTTCCGATGTCCCGCTCCGCGGCCGGCACAGCGCCGGCGTCGAGACCTTCGTCGTCGATATCGACGACCCCGTGGACTGGCCGGCCTTCGTCGACTGGCTGGAATTGCTGCTCGCCAGCCGGGGCCAGTCCATCCTGCGGGTCAAGGGTCTGCTGTCCGTGGCGGGTGATCCCCGCCCCGTCGTCATCCACGGGGTCCAGCATGTCGTCTACCCGCCGGAATACCTGCCGCGCTGGCCGGAAGGCACCTCGGGCGGCTGGCTGGTGTTCATCGCCAGGGACCTGAGCCGCGCGGCCATTGAAAACGCGTTGCCGAGTATTTTTGCCTCGACAAGGTGAGGCGATAAGTGGCCTCATCGTGCCCTGCCGGAAAGGGCCGACACCCGCGCAATCCTGCCCGGCAACGGGCGATTGTGCGGCGTGGCGCGCGTGAAATTTACAAGAGATTCCCGAACATTGGATGATGCACGGGGCCACCGGCCCGGGCATGTCGATCGGCAGGAATGCCGCGCAATTTCTCGCAGATTCTCCCCTTGACAATCCTTAAATGTGATCACACTATGAGATCAAGAATTGAGCTGATGGGGTAGGAGGCCCCGGTTCGATCCTTGGGGAAGACATGAGGCATGAAGCCAATTGGACGCCAGCGGGCGTCCGCTAGGGAGGAGTGAAATGTTGCACATTACACGTGTCATTCGCGGTGCCGCACTCATCGCGACAACCGCCGTCGCCACGCTTGTGGCGAGCCAGGGCGCCATGGCCGAGGAGGTCAAGGTCCGTTTCAGCTGGAAGTTGAAGGGCGAATACGGTTTCTTTTATCTCGGTGAACAGAAGGGCGTCTACAAGGATGCCGGCGTCGCCCTCAAGCTCGGCGAGGGCGCCGGCTCGCAGGCGGCGCTCGGCTCGCTCATCCAGGGCCAGGAAGACGCCGTCATCCTGCCCGGGATCTTCGCCATTTCCGCCATTCAGAAGGGAATGCCGGTCAAGATCATAGCGCTCTACCAGCCGGAAACGCCGATTGCCCTGATCTCGCATGCCGACAAGGCGGTGACGACGCCGAAGGACCTGGAAGGCAAGACCATTGCCCATGCGGTCGGCGAGACCGGCACGTCCTATCTCGATGCCTTCTGCGAAATCAACCAGGTGGATTGCAGCAAGGTCTCGAAGATCCAGATGGATTCCCAGTCGCGGGTTCCGCAGTTCCTGCAGGGCCAGGTCGATGTGGTCAGCGTCTACAGGACCAATGACCTGCCCGTTCTCGAAGACAGGACCGGCCAGACGTTCCCGACGCTCGACATGACCGAATATGGCCTCGCCATTCCCGGCATGGCGGTGGTGGCGAGCGACGATGGCATTGCCAAGAGGGGGGCGGCGTTGAAGAGCTTCCTTGCCGCCAATGCTAAGGCGATCGAGATGACGCGGTCCGACCCGGCGGCCGCGACCGCGGCGCTCAAGGCGGTCTGGCAGGCCGGTCCCTCGGACAAGGTCGTCCAGCAGCAGATCGAGGCGACGTCGGCATCGCTCCACGCGCCCGCTGACGGCAAGCCCCTCGGCTGGATCGAGGAGAAGGCGATCGTCGATGCGCTCAAACTGGTCGGCAGCGCCGAGGACATCGGCGATCCCAAGCCGGCTTCGACCTTCTATACGAACGACTTTCTGACTCAGTGAGGTTACGGTGGCGAGCACGAATGTATTAGGCGCCGATCGCGCGCAGTCAAAGCAGGACAAGGCCATGCGCAGGAAGAAATCGCGAGGACCATGGCTCGAACGCTATTCGGCGGTCATTCTCGCGACCGTGTTGCTTGCGGCCTGGCAGGTCCTGGTTCCGCTTTCCGGGCTTTCGGAATTCGTCCTGCCGACACCGGTGGCGATCGCCACGCGGATCGTCAACGAGCTTCCCCTGCTCGCCACCCATGCCTACGTCACCCTGTTCGAGGTCGTTTCCGGATTTGCGATGGGCGTGCTGGTCGGCATACCCCTGGCGCTCGCGATATTCTACTCGCGTGCGTTCGAGCGTGCCATCTATCCAATCCTCGTCGCGCTGCAGACCGTGCCGAAGGTGGCGCTGGCGCCGCTGCTGGTGCTCTATCTGGGCTATGGCTGGGCGCCGAAGATCACGCTCGCCTTTTTGATTTCGTTCTTTCCCATCGTCATCTCGACCGTCGTCGGTCTCCAGGCGCTGGACAAAAACCTCGTCAACCTCGTTCGCTCCATGGGGGCCAGCGAATGGCAGACCTTCTTCAAGGTGCGCCTGCCGGCGGCGCTTCCCAACATATTCGGGGGGTTCAAAGTGGCGGTGTCGCTTGCCGTCATCGGTGCGGTCATCGGCGAATACGTCGCTGCCGAACGCGGGCTTGGCTACCTGCAGCTCCAGGCCAACTCCCTGTTCGACACCACGCTGAATTTCGCGACCGTCGTCGCCATCTCCGGGCTTGGTGTCATGCTCTATTTCGTCATCGACTTCGTCGAGAGCCGCGTCACCTACAAGCGCGACACAAAATAGGCCGGCGGCCGCTCAAACATCGAAAGATTCAGGTGAGGTAATTCCATGAATGCCATTGTCCAGACGGGTGCGGCGGTCGACATCTCCCGGCTCTCGAAGATCTACAAGACGCGCGAAGACGAAGATGTCGTGGCGCTCGACAAGATCGACCTCAAGTTCGAGCCCGGCACATTTGTCGCCGTGGTCGGGCCGAGCGGTTGCGGCAAGAGCACGCTTCTGTCGCTGCTTGCCGGCCTGATCGGAGCCTCGACCGGCACGATCGCCATCGATGGGGAGGCCATCAGCAAGCCGCATCCCAAGATCGGCGTCGTCTTCCAGTCCGATCTCCTGCTTTACTGGCGCACCGTGCTCGAAAACATCCTGCTGCCCATCGAGATCAAAAGGCTGGATGTCGCCAGATACCGGGGCCGTGCGGAGGAACTGCTGGCCCAGGTCGGGCTCGAAGGGTTCGGCAACAAATATCCCTCCGAGCTTTCCGGCGGCATGCGCCAGCGCGTGGCGATCTGCCGTGCGCTGATCCAGGAGCCCGGCCTCCTGCTGATGGACGAGCCGTTCGGCGCGCTCGATGCGCTGACGCGCGAACAGATGATCATGGATCTCCAGTCCATGTGGATGCGGCTTGGCAACACCGTGCTGTTCATCACCCACGGCATTGACGAGGCGGTGTTTCTCGCGGACCGCGTGCTGGTGATGTCGCCCCGTCCAGGCCGCGTCGACCTCGACCTCAATATCGACATGCCCCGCCCCCGCCAGTGGAGCAGGATACATGAGAACAAGGATTATCACGGCTATGTCCGCAAGATTCGCGACATCTTCGAGGCCAAGGGCATTCTGGTCGCGCACTAGAGCATTTCCGCCTTTCTTCGAAGCGCGAAAACACTCTAACTCCTTGTTTTAACGCAATTTCGGACGCAAGAGCAGCTCGCGTGACTAGCGTCCGGACTTGTCGGAGAACACAGGGCCGAAGCAATGCGGGCGACCACCGTTCCACCGGAAGGGGTCCAGCACGCGCGGCCGCCGAACATCTGGATTGAATTCGCCGGTCCGAGCGCCGCATTTCGGGGTCCCTCCCAACTGCGCCGCTCACCTCTCGGCGGTTTTCGCAACATACGCCATATAAGAGGGCCGGCTTTGCCGGGAAAGAAATGGGACAGAAGGTTGGGGCTCTCAAGGAGCTGGCCATTGGAGAGTTACGTGTCGCGCTGACGCCCGAATCCGCCATGCAGTTGCAGAAGCTGGGCCACGCATGCCTTGTGGAGGCGGGCGCCGGGGAGGGGTCGGGCATATCGGACGATGCCTACCGTGCGGCCGGGGTGACGGTGGTGGAGGATGCGGCTGCGCTGGTGGCGGCATCGGACGTGATCGTCAAGGTCCGCCCGCCGACGACGGCAGAGGTCGGCCTCCTGTCGCCCGGCAAGACGCTGGTCTCGTTCTTCTACCCCGGCCAGAATGCCGAACTGCTGGAGCAGGCCCGTTCGAAGGGCGCGACCGTCATCGCCATGGACATGGTGCCGCGTATCAGCCGAGCGCAGAAGATGGACGCGCTGTCGTCGATGGCCAACATCGCCGGCTACCGCGCGGTGATCGAGGCGGGCAACCATTTCGGCCGCTTCTTCACCGGCCAGATCACCGCCGCCGGCAAGGTGCCGCCGGCCAGGGTGCTGGTCATCGGCGCGGGCGTTGCGGGCCTTGCCGCCATCGGCGTCGCCACCTCGCTCGGCGCGCAGACCTATGCCTTCGACGTGCGTCCCGAGGTCGCCGAGCAGATCGAGTCGATGGGCGCCGAGTTCGTCTATCTCGACTTTGCCGATGGTCAGGGGGGCGGCCAGCAGGATGGTGCTGTGACCGGCGGCTATGCCGCCCCGTCCTCGCCCGAGTTCCGCGAGACGCAGCTTGCGAAGTTCCGTGAGCTTGCCCCGCAGATGGACATCGTCATCACCACGGCGCTGATCCCCGGCCGTGACGCGCCAAAACTGTGGCTCGCCGACATGGTGGCGGCGATGAAGCCGGGCTCCGTCGTCGTCGACCTCGCCGCCGAACGCGGCGGCAATTGCGACCTGACGGTCGCCGACCAGAAGATCGTCTCGGACAACGGCGTCACCGTCATCGGCTATACGGACTTCCCGAGCCGCATGGCCGCCCAGTCCTCCGCGCTCTATGCCACCAATATCCGCCACATGCTGACGGACCTGACGCCCGGCAAGGACGGCGTCATCGTGCACAACATGGAGGACGACGTCATCCGTGGGGCGACGGTCACCTTCGAAGGCGCGATCACCTGGCCGCCGCCGCCGCCGAAGATCGCGGCCATCGCCGCACAGAAACCCAAGGAGAAGGCCAAGGAACCGACGCCGGAGGAAAAGCGCGCGGCCGAGGCCGCCGCCTTCAAGGCCGGGACGAAGAACCAGCTTGCGCTGCTGGCCGTCGGCACGGCGGCTCTCCTGATCGTCGGGGCCTTCGCGCCCGCCGCCTTCATGAGCCACTTCATCGTCTTCGTGCTCGCCTGCTTCGTCGGCTTCCAGGTGATCTGGAACGTCTCGCATTCGCTGCACACGCCGCTGATGGCCGTCACCAATGCGGTCTCCGGCATCGTCATCCTCGGCGCGCTGCTGCAGATCGGCTCCGGCAACGGGCTGGTGGTGGTGCTGGCGGCGCTCTCGGTGCTGATCGCCACGATCAACATCGTCGGCGGCTTCCTCGTCACCCGGCGCATGCTCGCCATGTTCCAGAAATCCTGATCGGGTAGGGCTCATCAACATGACGATCGGTATCGTTTCGGCCGCCTATATCGCGGCAGCCATCCTCTTCATCCTCTCGCTCGGTGGCCTGTCCGGCCAGGAAAGCGCCAAGCGCGCCGTCTGGTACGGCATGGTGGGCATGGGCCTTGCCGTCATCGCCACGGTCTTCGGGCCCGATGTCGGCAACGGGTTCGTCATCGTGCTGATGATATCGGGCGGCGCGGTGCTCGGGGCTTACGTCGCCTCACGCGTGCAGATGACGGAGATGCCGCAGCTCGTCGCGGCGCTGCACTCCTTCGTCGGCCTTGCCGCCGTCTTCATCGGCTTCAACGCCCATATCGAGGCGGCCCATGTCGCCGGGCTCGACGAGGCCGGCCGCTCCGCGCTGACCGGCTTTGCCGCGCTCCTCGCCCACAAGGAGCCGGTCGAGCTCACGATCCTGAAGGTCGAGGTGTTCCTCGGCGTCTTCATCGGCGCGGTCACCTTCACCGGCTCGGTCGTCGCCTTCGGCAAGCTCGCCGGCAAGGTCGACGGCAAGGCGAGGAAGCTGCCGGGCGGCCATGCCCTCAATGCCGGCGCGGCGCTGCTGTCGCTCGTCCTGCTCATCCTCTACGTCAACGGCGCCGGGGCCTGGACGCTTGTTCTCATGACGCTCGCCGCCTTCTTCATCGGCTATCACCTGATCATGGGCATCGGCGGCGCCGACATGCCGGTCGTCGTGTCGATGCTGAACAGCTATTCCGGCTGGGCGGCAGCGGCCATCGGCTTCACGCTCGGCAACGATCTCCTGATCGTCACCGGCGCGCTGGTCGGCTCCTCGGGTGCGATCCTCTCCTACATCATGTGCAAGGCGATGAACCGCTCCTTCGTCTCGGTCATCCTCGGCGGCTTCGGCGCGACGGCCGGCCCGCAGATGGAGATCACGGGCGAGCAGATCGCCATCGATGCGGAGGGCGTCGTCGCCGCGCTCAACGAGGCCGACAGCATCGTCATCGTGCCGGGCTACGGCATGGCGGTGGCGCAGGCCCAGCAATCGGTCTCGGAACTCACGCGAAAACTGCGGGCTTCCGGCAAGACCGTGCGCTTCGCCATCCACCCCGTCGCCGGCCGCCTGCCGGGCCACATGAACGTGCTGCTCGCCGAAGCCAAGGTCCCCTACGACATCGTGCTGGAGATGGACGAGATCAACGAGGACTTCCCGAACACCGACGTCGTCATCGTCATCGGCTCGAACGACATCGTCAACCCGGCCGCCCAGGAAGACCCGAACTCGCCGATCTCGGGCATGCCCGTCCTCGAAGTGTGGAAGGCCAGGCAGGTGTTCGTCTCCAAGCGCGGCCAGGGCACCGGATATTCCGGCATCGAGAACCCGCTCTTCTACAAGGACAATACACGCATGTTCTATGGAGATGCGAAGAAGAGCATCGATCAGTTGTTGCCGGCACTGGCGTAATTCAGAGGACCAGGACCGTCGCCTATGCTGCGTTTTCTCCAGGCCGGACGGGAGAGGCAAAGGCGGCGGTCCCTCTGCCGGAGGCGGGGGGCCGCCTTTCCCTGTAAGGCATGCGGGCGTCAACCGGCGACGACATCTCCGCCGGCGGCGATGATTTCGTCATTGCTCAGGCCGCGACGCCAATGGGAGAAGGCGACCTGCCGGTGGTTCGGCAGCTCGACTGTCTCGCGCAGGAACTGACGGATTTCCCGGAAGGTCGAATATTCGCAGCCACACCAGAAGAAGGTGCCCTCCTTGTCGGCGGGCCAGTCGAGGGATCGAACCGCCTGCACCAGGGGATCCGGAGTGCCCGGCGGCCGGCCGTGCCTGTGAAACCAGCGTATGTCGACGCCGCCTGGTGCGGCGATCGGTTGTTCCTCGGCCTGTTCGGCCACCTCGATGAGAGCGATACCCCTTGCGTCCCGCGGCAACGCCTCGATCATGCGGGCCATGCCCGGCAGGCCCGTCTCGTCGCCGACATAGACGTTCCATCCTGCAGGCTTGGGCCCGTGAGCGCCCGGGCCGAGCAGGCCGACGAGCGCGCCCGGTGCCGCTTTGCGGGCCCATTCGACGCCGGCACCGCCGGCATCGTGCAGATAGAAGTCGACCTCCAGCATGCCCGTTGCCGCATCGACGGTCCGCATCGTGTAGATGCGCGATGCGAGCTGTTGCCCGCCCTTCGGCCAGACCAGCCGTCCATTGTCGCCGAGCCTCGGCCATTCGGGATTCGGCTCGCCATGCGGCTGGAACAGCAGGCGACAATGGATCTGATCGGGCACGTCGTAATGGGCGAGGTTTTCCCCGGCGAAGCGGATGCGGCGCATCCGCGGTGTCAGGTCGCGCACGGCGCGCACCGTCAGGACCCGAAAGTCCGGTGGCCATGTGTCGCCGGCCTTGTCGCCGGTCCAGGTGATGTCGGGATCCTCGGCCCGCGCGACGAAATCGACCAGGCCGGTGAGGGCGTTCTTCAGGCGGTTGAGGGATGCGCCATTTTCGGCTTCCACCGCAATGTGAAGCATCTGGCCGGCGGGCCGCACGCGAACGGTGCCATAGGGCGACGCCGCGACATGGGTGCCGTCCGCGAAACGAACCTGCATGTCGTGATCGCCGAGCAAGGTGACGATCTTGTCCAGATATCGCGTCAGATCGGAAAATGTGATCGTGGTGTGCGCCTTTAGGCTCGACATGGCCAAACTCCAGGGATTTCCGGGGGTGTCAGAGGCTGACCCAGCACGGGCCGGCGATCGGTCTTGCCAGGAAGCGCCGGTTCAATTCCGCCAGCGTTTCGTGCGGATGGATGTCGTGGCAGCGATCGGGATGCAGCCATCTGGCGGCGACTTCCAGGAAGAGGAGGTTGAGCGGCTGGGCGGTGATCAGCCCCGTCCAGATGCCATGCACCTGCTTCCGCTCCACAGCCTTCAAGAGGTGAAAGCCGGGCCGGCCGGTGAGGCGCTCCAGCCCGGCGCGCGCTTCGGCTTCGGGAAGGCCGGGGCCGATCGCGGGCCTCGTGGTGTTCGCATAGCCGCCGCCCGTCGCGATATAGACGTCGGCGCCTTCCGCGAGTAGCTGTTCGAGCTGGATCTTTGCGGCCCACGGGGAGGATGCGGCATCAAGCCCGCGGCCGCCGGCCGCTTCCAGAAGCGTGCCCCAGATGTCCCGGCCAACGGCCCAGCAGCAATCATCGTAGAGCGAGCCGACTTCGAAATAGGTCTTGCGCGGCGTCACGCCCGCCAGGCGTTTTTGCAGCCGCTCGATTTTCTGCTGATGGAAGGTCAGGAAGGCCTCGGCCTCCCGGCGGCGGTCCAGGATCGCGCCCCACATGTGCATCAGGCGCGGCAGTTCCTCGAGCGGCGAGGGCGCCTTGCCTGCCGCGTCATTGCTGAAGCTGCTGCTGAACAGGACGGGAATGCCAAGTTCCGCAAGCCGTTCGGACAGAGCGCCGGCCCCGTTTCCCGGCGCCATGTAGGCGGTGGCGACGACGAGATCGGGTTGCAGGGATATCAGACCCTCCAGCGAGACGGTTTCCGGCGTCTGCCGGCCGACCAGGGCGATGTCGAAACCCGTGCTGTAGGCGGAATGGAGATCGTCGCTGTCTATGCGCTCGACCGCGGCCCAGCCGACGACGAGCCGTGCCGGGTCGGGATGCAGCATGGACATGGTGAGGATGTCGCGCGCCTCCAGAAGCACGATGCGTTGCGGTGGTGCCGCAAGCTCCACCGTGCGTCCCGCCATGTCCGTTACCGTGATCGCCCGCGGACCGGCGCCGAGAGCCGGGCCGGAGAGGGCTGCTGCGGCAAGCGTCAGGAAGCGTCTTCGGTTCATCCGCATGCCTGTCACCAGCGATAGCGAAGGCCGGCCACGACTTCGCGGCCCTTGCCGACCTGGCAGTAGAAACCGTTGCTGCAACCCGAATAATAGTCCCTGTCGAAAAGGTTCGTGACGTTGAGGGTCGCCTCCGCCCCCTTGAAGGCCGGGTTGGCCGCGCCGAGATCATAGCGCAGGGCCGCGTCCACCAGTGCGTAACCCGGCGTGCGCACGGCGTTTGCATCGTCCGCGTAGCTGCTGCCGACGATCCGGACCCCGGCCCCGACCGAAAGGCCATCGAACACGTCGTCATCGAAGGTGTAGTTCGCCCAAAGCGAGCCGAAATACCGCGGCACGCCCTGCGGCCGGTTGCCGACGATCGACGGAACGACGTTCGATCGGGAGATCTCGGTTTCGAGCAGCGTGACGGCTGCGATCAGTTCGAGATTGTCGGTCGCGTTCCCACGCGCTTCGAACTCGATGCCGCGGGACCGGACTTCGCCCTGCTGGATGCTGAAGCCAGGCACGGGGCCGGGCGTCAGGACATTCTCCTGCTTGATGTCGAAGGCGGCGAGGGTGAAGATGGCATCGAGGCTGTCGGGCGAATATTTGACGCCTATCTCGAACTGCTCGGCTTCCGTGGGCACGAAAGGCTGGCCGTCCGATCCGACACCGACGATGGGCTCGAAGGAAGTCGAATAGCTGAGATAGGGTGCGATGCCGTTGTCGAACTCGTAGAGCAGGCCCGCCCGGTAGCTGGCCGCGCGTTCCGTCTGGTTGCGCCGAACGCCCGTGAGACGGTTGAGCGACCCTTCCCGGGACCAGTCGTAGCGGCCGCCCAGCAGAATATGCAGATTGCCGAGGGTCATCTGATCCTGGAGATATATCCCGGTCTGCCGCAAATCCTGCTTTGCATCCGTGAAGGTGGCGAACGGCCCGATGGGAAGGTCGTACTGCGGATTTGTCACGTCGAGCGGCTGGGCGCCGCCGAGCAGGAACAGGAAATCGCTTGTCGAGCGCTGGACATCGACGCCGACGAGGACCTTGTGCTCCAGGGCCGCCGTCGCGAAGCTCAGTTCCACGTTGTTGTCGGCGCTCACGCCGCGCACGCTTTCCGCCGAGTGCGCCGCCCAGCGCGGCAGCAGGCCGTCGGGAGTGAGCGGCCCTGAGATCTGAAGGGTCCGGAATGTCGAATCAAGGCCGCCATAGCGCAGGCGCGAGCCCACTTTCACCGCATCGTTGAAGCGGTGCTCGAAGATGTAGCCGATGCCGAACTGGTCGCGGTCATAGCTGTCATACGAGGGGTCGCCGACATTGAGGCTGCCGGTCAGGTAGGGGCGGTATGCGGCCGGCGCCAGAAAGCGCGGATAGATGTGGTTGAAGTAGCCGCCTTCGGGGTCCTTCTGGTAGAAGCCGAGCAGCGTCAGGCTCGTGTCCTCGTCCGGCTGCCATGTCAGCGCCGGCGCGACCGCAAGGCGCTGTTCGTCCACGTCTTCATGGCGCGTGCCGGACTGGCGGCCGATCGCGCTGAACGAATATTGCAGGACGCCGTCCTCGCTCAGTGCGCCGCGGCTCCTGACGCCGGCCTGGACCCGGCCATGGCTGCCGGTCTCAAGGCGCAGCTCGTGGGACGGGTCGGCACTCGGCATGGTGCTGATCTGGTTGACGAGCCCGCCGGGGCTTCCCTGGCCATAGAGAACCGCCGACGGACCCTTGAGCACGTCGATCCGGTCGAGCAGGAAGGGGTCGATCTGCGGTATGCCCCATGCCTGGCCGCGCGGAAGCTTCAAGCCATCGAGATAGTCGACGGTCCGCATGGCGCTGAAGAAGCCGCCGAAGCCGCGAATGGAGAGGCTGTCGAAGCGGCTGTTCTCATCGACGCTGGAAAGAACGCCTGCCGTATAGTTCAGTGCGCTCTGCACCGTCTGGGCGTTCTGGTCATCGATCTGCTTGCGGCTGACGGTCGTCGTCGATTGGGGCGTGCTCTCGACTGGCGTCGCGCCCTTGGTCGCGGTGGTCGTCCGACTGACGACATAACGGTCGCCCTTCCGCGGGGCTTCGCTTTCACCCTCGACGACGATCGTCTCGAGCCGGGTGGCGGCGTCCTGAGCGTGCGCGCCGGCAACCTGCAAGGGCAGGAGGCTGGCAGTTGCGAGAAGGTAGGTCAGCTTGCGTCCCATTGTGTATCCCCAGCCCCTTGTCCGACCCTCGGACACCATCACGGCGGCAGGCATTTGCCTGGCCGGTCGGAGTCGTCTATTAATCAAACGGGACGGTAGTGTCCAGTTAATTATATGAGTTTGTAACTCATATTTTTGGCGCCGCCTTGCCCGACACCCGCGGTCGGCCAAGGGTTGGGCGGGGGCGGTGGAGTCTGCTAAGGAAGGGCGCAAACGAGCATGATGGGAAATTCAGCGATGTCGGAGCGGAGCATGGCGGATGGCGTTCGGCGATCGGCCGCGGAAATCGGTGTCGAAGGTGCATCAGGCCCCGACGAACAGGCCCGTGCTTCGAAAACCGGTCGGCCGTCGCGGCAGAAATCCGAAGAGCTGACGGCCAGGATCCTCGATGTCGCGACCGGCATGTTCGCGGCACAGGGCTATGCGGGCACCTCGATGGAGAAGATCGCGGCTGCCTGCGGTGCCGGCAAGGACACGGTCTACAGGCGCTTCCCATCGAAGGAAGCGCTGTTCCGCGGCGTTATAGAGCGCATCCGCGCAAGGGCACTGCGTAGCCTCGAAATGACCGTTCCACCCGTGGGCGCGCCGCTGGAGCGGCTCAAGGTGGCCGGCCACTGGTTCCTGACCGCCCATCTCGAGCCGCAGCAAATCGCCATGAAACGCATCACCCTGAGTGAAGCCGCGATGTTCAGGCAGAGCCTTGCCGACGGAGCGGGCAGCGATCCGACCGTCCGCTGTCTGATCGAGCTGATCGAGACCGCACAGACAAGCGGTGACCTTGCAAAAGGAGAGGCAGCCTTCATCGCCGATCAACTCATCTATTCGCTGACGGTGAAGCCGATCACCTATGCCATGCTCGGAAGCGCCGCCTTTGCCTCCACCGAAGCTCGCGATGCCTATTTCGAGCAGGCGTGGGAGCTGTTCATGCGAGGCGCCGGAAAGAGGGCAGACTGACGCGGCCCGGGCGGATGGAAGCGACTTGTCGCTTACGCGCCGGCTTGCTGAGGCCGCGGGCAGGGACAGGCCTGCCATGCCCGAAATGCTGGAAAAGGCACGCCTCTTGTCGAGCAGTTCATATCCGACCTGGATTGCAAGGAGGCGATGACTTCCGGCGATCTCGGCTGGCATAGTCGTTAAAAGCCAATGCGTTTATCTCATCGGCCTGCAAATCAGCGGACGAGGCCCTGCACGATCACGTTCAACCGTCGCTGGATTTTATGCCCATCATCAGCTCTTGCATTGGAACCTTCAAATTCGTGCTGATCCGCGTAATGACCTGCAGGGACGGGTTCGCTGTCGCGTTGAGGATCGCGAAATAAAACGGACTGGTGATCTCACAGAGGCGGGCCATTTCTTTTTTCGTCAGCTCGCGCTTCTCCCGCTCGCGCTCCATGACCATTGCCATGTTTCGCAGGATCATCGTGCCAAGATCAGTGTCGGGCTTCTTGCGCTTGCTCGCCATTGTCGAATAAACTATAATTTACGAATTGGTCTGCTTGATGAGAAAGTTGCCGATATCTGCAATGGCTTCGCCAGAAGCGGCGATCTGTGCGTCAAGATAGTCAACGTTTGCCAGGGCAATACGCACTGTCTCCGTTTCCCGACCGCTCAGGTCAGAACCTTATTACTTCGACATCACGAATGACACCTCTGGCCAAGCCGAGCGGCATTGGTTCGAGTTGCACAAATAAACGGTTTCCAGCAGCTAAGGAAGGTTTAAATCCGTGCGAACCGTCACCCCCTTCTCGGCCATGTCGGCGATATCGTAGTTATCTCACGGGTCAAAGGCATCGTCTCCGCCGACCATCCTATCCGCCTGCCGTGCCAGTTCATGCCTGAGCGGCTCGTCATCCCAGATGCCATCGAAAATGAAATGGTGCAGACGGTCGTATCGGCACGGTAGAGCAGGCCCGGGGCACACCCTGCCATCGATCTGCCAAAGGAGCGCTAGGCTCCTGTGGCATCATAGCGATACTGGGCGGCCTTGATGTCTTCCACCCTGTGACCGATCCATTCGAAAACCGCACGAAGAGGTTCGGACACTTCCTGTCCGATATGGGTCAGTTCGTAGGACACCCTCGGTGGCACGGTCGGCTCTACATGTCGTGAAACCATCCCGTCCCGGACCAGTGTCTTCAGGCTTTGAGACAGCATCTTCTCGCTGACGCCTTCGACGCAATCACGAAGCGCATGGAAGCGCAGCGGGCCGTCGCTGAGAGCGATCAGCACGAGCAGCGCCCAGCGGCTGGTCAGGTGGTCGAAGACCATTCGACACGGGCAGTCTGCCTTCAACGGGCTCTCGCCCGGAACCGGGCCGTTTATTTTCACGATGGGCTTACCTCAAGGTACGTTCTTGCCAAACGTTATGAGCTTTCCAATAGTAAGTCTACTGGAAACCATATCCGGCATGCGATGGAGAACCGCCATGGCTATCGAAGAGTTCTTTTCTATCATCGACTACATCGTCGACGGCCCGCAGACGCAGGAAGCTGTCATTTCGGCCTTCGCCGATATCCAACGCCAATGGGTCGCGCCCTATCCCGGTTACCTTTCGGCCCAGTTTCTCGCCAGCGCGGATGGCACGCGGGTAAAATGCATCGTCCGTTGGGCAAGCGAAGCCGACTTCGCGCACTTCGAGGACGTTTCCGACACGAAGGGGCGTTCGGAGGCGATTCAGCAGGCGCTGCGGGGCCTGTCCTGCACCGCCGAACGGCGGTCTTTCAAATTGGTCCGCGTGGTCGATCCGCAGACAGGACCCGGCGCATACCAGCCGGATGAGGCATGTGGCCTTCCTCGTGGCAATGGGCGGGCGACATCATGAACATCGACATCTACGCCGATATACTTTGCCCCTGGTGCTACATCGGAAAGCGTCGGCTCTCTGCCGCGCTGGCCTTGTTGGATCGAAGGGACGAGGTGTGTGTCACATGGCGCAGCTTCGAGCTGTCGCCGGACCAGTCCCGCACGCCCGGCCCGTCGGCGGCCGAGGAAATCCTTGAATGGCGTGGCAAGCAGGAGGGCGCGGCGCGCATCGAGCGCATCCGGACGCTCGGCGCTGCCGAAGGGCTGGAACTCAACCTGCATCTGGCGCGTCCGGTCAACACGTTCGATGCTCACAGGCTGGTGCACCTGGCTGCGGCGAACGGCCTTGCCGATGCGATGATGGAGCGGCTGCTTCACGCTTACCATACCGAAGGATTGAGTGTGGCGGACCTTGCCGTTCTCCTCAGACTCGGAACACAGGTCGGTCTCGCCGGCGACACGGTGCGTGCGACGCTGGAGGCCGACGAATTCACAGCAGAGACACGGCGGGACGAGCAGGGTGCCAGCGCGCGGGGTGTAACCGGCGTTCCCACCCTGATCATCGACGGCGGTCAGCCTTTGCCCGGAATCCAGTCCCCCGAAGATCTTGCACGGCTTTTCGCGGCCAGGCTGGCCGATGGACGGGGAGCGGAACATGACTGAGCCGGTGACAGGCGCACTACGAAAAGAAGTGGGCGCCACGTCCCGGTTTTTCCTGCCGGTGATCGCGGCGGCAGTCTTCCTCTCCGTGCTGTCGAACTCGATGATCTATGTGGCCGGTGCCGACATGGCGGAAGAATTCGCTGCGTCGTCCGCGGAAATCGCCTGGGTCTTCACGGGCTTCTCGCTCGCCTATGGCATTGCCGTGCCGCTCTATGGCGGTATGTCGGATGCTTTTGGGGCACGGCGGTTCTTGCTGTCTGGTCTTCTCGTCTTCGCGCTGGGCGGATTGCTCTGCGCGCTTTCGCAAGACCTGGTGACCCTCATCATCGGGCGCGCCGTTCAGGCCGTGGGCGGTGCCGCCGTGCCGGCTCTCGCCAGCGTGGTGATCGCGAAGGCGCTGCCTGCGGGTAACCGTGGCGGCGCATTCGGCCTGCTCGCCTCAAGCGTGGGCATCGGCGCAGCCGCTGGTCCCGCGATCGGCGGAATATTGACGGACACGATGGGGTGGCGGACGTTATTCTTTGGTTCGGCTGTTCTTGCATTGCTCCTGCTGCCGTTTTTTCCGCACGCATTGCCCAGGGATGAGGGGACCGGGAAACGCAGAGCCGATCTTGCGGGCGGTGTCCTGCTCGGAACGGCAGCCGGCGCCCTGCTGCTGGCAATGGCGGAGGGGTCTGCGCAAGGTCTCCTCAGCCCGGAGGGCATGGGCTACCTTGCCGTTTCGATCGTCGCGGCCATTGCCTTTGCATGGCGGATACGCCGCGCGGAACATCCTTTCGTCCCGCCGTCGCTGTTTGCAAACCGCGACTATCTGGCCATTGCGGCGATGGCATTTCTGGCGATGGGGGCCAATCTGTCGGCGCTCATCTTTGCCTCGCTGCTGGCGGTGCGGGAAATCGGCCTTTCACCGGGCATGGCTGGACTGGCATTGACACCGTGTGCCGTCGCTTCTGCGTTGCTGTCGCCTGCGGCTGGAAGGCTTTCCGATCAATACGGTGCGAGGACGCCGACTCTCGCGGGGCTTGCCGTCATGGCGCTCGCGCTGCTGGCGATCTCCACCTTTGGAACCGGCAATTCCGTCCTTCTGCTGGCGCTCGGCATGATCGGCGTTTCTGCCGGCTTCGCCTTTGTTCAGACCCCGCTTACCAATGCCGCCGCCAACACCTTGCGTCCTGCCGAGCTCGGTGCCGGAATGGGCGTGTTCTCCGGAGCCTTTTTTCTCGGCGGCGCGGCCGGGCCGGTGTTGGTTGGCGGGATACTCACGGCTCGCGCAAGCGCCGGCGAAGCATACAATCCATTTCATGCTTTCGGCGTCGCGGCATTCTCGGATGCCTTTCTCCTCCTGGCGTTCGCGCCGCTCGCCGCCTTTGCTGTCGGTTTCGTCCTTCTGTTCACGAAACGGGGACGCGGCCGCGACGAGATTGATCCTTGACGATGTGGCAGGCGCCGGCTTGCTCTGATCGAGCGTCATGCACCCGGGGGGTACCCGGCTGCCGGAGATGAAGGGACCCCCATGGGCTTGGACCGGCGTGGCGCGGTTGCAAAAGCCGGTTCGACCAATCCGTCGCCGGCCTTCGATTGCGTGGACGAGGCTCCACACACCAAGCGCGACGACGACAGCCCCGGTGCTGGAACCCGAAGACCAAGAACCGGAGAAGCGGCGCCAAAGGCAAGAAGCATGAGATCGATGCGATCGCCCAACCCCGACGGCACGAGGAAGGGGCGATAGAGGTATGGAGAATGTTGTGGGCGAGAACGAAGGTCAGCGTGACCGCCAGACGGACGGCATCAACAATAGAGGTTGGCTGTTTCAGCGGGATTTCCGGGAAGGCCGGGGCGTCGACGATCTCAGTTGAGGAGACGGTTCTCGCGAAGGCGCATCGCAGCGATATCCACGAAAGCCCGAACCTTTGCGGAGGCATGGCGGCCCTCCGGATGCAGGATATGGATGGGTATCGGCGGCTCTTCATACTCGCTGAGCACGATCTGCAGATCTCCTGCCATGAGTGCCGGACCGATCTGGTAGTGGAGAACTCTCGTCAGGCCCCAGCCTTGCCGTGCGGACGTGATCGCCGCCTCGTTGGTGTTGCATTGGAGGGTGGCTGGAGTTGCCCCCAAAAGACCGGACATGCTCAGGTTTGAGATTGCGAGCTGATGAACTCGCGCGGTGATTGATATCCTAAAGCACTGTGCGGGTGAAGATTGTTGTAGTGCTCGAACCAGAGCGGCAGTTGCGCGATGACGGTTTCGGCATCCGGGGTGGGGTTCACCGCGACGTAGTCGCGCTTGAAGGTTTTGACGAAGGCCTCGGCCATGCCGTTCGATTGCGGGCTGCGCACGGGCGTCGTGCACGGCTCCATGCCGATGTCGCGGAGCAAGGATGCGGTATCCCTGGCGACGAAGCACGAACCGTTGTCGGTGAGCCATTCGATGGGCTCGGACAACATGTTGATGCGACCGAAGCGGTTCTCGACGGCGGTGATCACGAGGTCCTGCACGTCCTGGCTCTTGATGCCCTCCGTGGTGGCGACATGGGCGATTGCCTCACGGTCGCAGCAGTCGAGGGCGAAGGCGACACGGACCTTCTCCTTGTTGTCGCAGCCGATCTCGAAGCCGTCCGAGCACCATCGGATGTTGGAGCGTTCGACAGCGACCTGACCATCGTGGCGGCGATCATCGACCGCTCCGGTGTGGCGCACCAGAAGCAGGTTGTGCAGCTTCATGACCCGATAGACGCGCTTGGCGTTGGGCCACGAACGCCCGTCTTTCCGGGCATTCCGGCGCAGGATGGCATGGACCCGCCGATAGCCGTAGGTGGGCATGTCGGCAATGACGGCCCTGATTTCTTCCACCAGCTCCCGATCCGGGAGTGGCGGCCGTCCTCTGGCTCTGGAAGGGGAACCCGTGGCACGCGCAGCGATATTCGAGCGGGCGACACCCAAGGTTTCGCAGATGGTCTTCATTCCAAAATCCCTCTCGGCAGAGAGATCGAGCGCAACATCCGTTTTTTTGGGCCACCGGCGATTTCGAGGGCTTCCTTGAGGATTTCGCTCTCCATCGTCTTCTTGCCCAGCAGGCGTTGCAACTCCTTAACCTGGGCCTGAAGCGCCCGGTATTCGGATGCCGGAACGACCTCCTCTTCGGCGGCCGTCGCCGTCAGTGCTCCCTGGGATGCCAGCTTGCGCCAGGCGAACAACTGGTTCGGCTGGATGCCGTGCCGACGCGCGACGATGCTCACCGTTGCGTCCGCCTCGTAGGTCTCTTGAATGATCGCCAGCTTCTCTGCCGTGCTCCAGCGCCGCCGACGTTCCGGCCCGGAGAGAACTTCCATCTTAAAATTGCTACCAGTCATATTACCAACATTACTCCTACCCACTTAGCTAAGTGGGGGAGCATGTCCGGGCCTTTCGGGGGCTAATTCAGTGGCGTCGATCGTCACGCGCTGTTCGTTGGCGAACCGCCATTCAGGCGAGGCCCAGGCGCCTGTCGAGGCGGCGATGCGGTGATCCTTGAGGTCCGCTGGCGTGTTCGGAGTGCCATGACGCTCGAAATAGTCCGGCGATCCGCAGATGACACGCCGGACAGTGCCGACCTTGATGGCCGAAAGACCCGAGTCCGGGAGACGACCGATACGGACGGCCACATCGATCCCTTCATCGACAATGTTGACGGGGCGATCAACGAAAAGGGTCTTGGCCTTCATGGCGGGATACGTGTCGAGATAGTCCATCACGATCGGAAGCACATGCATTTGACCAAACAACACTGAAGCGGTCAGGGCAAGCGTTCCCGTCGGCGTGGCATAGGAGCCTCCCGCTGCGGCCTCCGCTTCGGCGATGTCCGCAAGGATCCGGCGGCAATCCTCGAAATAGCGCGATCCGGCCTCGGTCATCTTCACCGAGCGCGTCGTTCGCACGAACAGCCGGGCTCCGATGAGATCCTCAAGCGAAGCGACGGCGCGTGTCACCGCAGGCGCGCTCATATGCAGGTGGCGGGCAGTCTCTGCAAAACTCTCGGTTTCGGCGACCTTCACGAAAATCCGCATCGCCTGCCAACGATCCATCCGCTTCCCCTTCTTCCCGGCGCTCGAGACGATAGTAGGGATGTCGTAGGCAAGGCAGCAAGTCTTCATGTGAAACCGGCCGTGGGTCGGGAGCCCGACTGCCGGAATGCCGCGGCCATCTTCTCGATTTCCGCGCAGCTTCGCGCGCACAGGCCTGTGCGAAGGGCGCGCTGACGGTTTTCTTCACAAACCGCCAGCGCCAGGGCTATCGCCATCGATGTCTTGACATCGAAGCTGAACCCCCTTCGTGCAACGTCGATCTCTGCACCCGTCATGCCTATGGCGCGGGCGGATTCTTCCTGTTTCCGGAGCAGGAGAGAATCGTTGCTCGTCGCAGTGAGCGCGAGTTCCACCGGCAGTCGGATGCGCTCGTCGAGCTTGAACCCGGTCATGGTCTATCTCCCAAACGTGGACCGTGATCCAGAGCATTTGCGCTTTTCCTTGAATCGCGAAAACACTCTAACTCTTTGTTTTAATGAAGTTCCGGAGGCGAGACCGCTTCGCACTTTGCTGGAATTGCTTTAAAAGCCGAAGTCGCTCAGGCCGGGGTGATCGTCCGGCCGGCGGCCAAGCGGCCAGCGAAACTTGCGATCGGCCTCGGTGATCGGATGTTCGTTGATGCTGGCATGGCGGGTCCGCATCAGGCCGTCCTCGGCGAATTCCCAGTTCTCGTTGCCATAGGCGCGGAACCATTGGCCGCTGTCATCGCGGTACTCGTAGGCGTAGCGCACTGCGATCCGGTTTCCCGTGAAGGCCCAGAGCTCCTTGATCAGGCGGTATTCCAGTTCCTTGTTCCACTTGCGGGTCAGGAAGGCTTGCGCTTCTGCACGGTTGGTCACGAATTCGGCGCGGTTGCGCCACCGCGTGTCCAGGGTATAGGCGAGAGCGACCTTTGCCGGATCGCGACTGTTCCAGCCATCTTCCGCGAGGCGGATCTTTTCGATGGCACTCTGTTCGGTGAACGGGGGAAGCGGGGGACGAGACATCATTCAACTCCTCGGGTTGCTGCAAAGAAAAGGGAAGGGGTGGCGCGATAACGTCACCGTCATGCGTGACATCTGTAACTTCTTGGCGGTTGTGAGAGACGCGGCTCCCGTATGTGCAGAATGATGCCGCAGCGCCTGAGGCTGAACGTCGAAAACGAGGAAGGCACTATTGCGCGTGACGCAGTAATGCCCGCCCTCAGACCGCCAACTGGATACCGCCGCGGACCTCGTCTGCAGGGACGGCGCAGCAGAGCAGGATCTCGTCTTCGTCGATCGTCGCGGTCGGCTCCTTCACATAGGTCACCTTGCCCTTGATCAGCTTGGTGCGGCATGTGCCGCAGGTTCCCGCGCGGCAACTGAACTCGGGTTCGAGGCCGCGCGCTTCCGCCAGTTCCAGCAGCGTGCCGGAACCAGGCGTCCAGCGCGCCTCCTTCAGCGAGTTCGTGAACACGACAGGCACGGGTCGGGTGGACGGCGGTGCGCGGGCCGGAACCGGCGCAGTCGCGGCCGCGTCAGAGTTTCGCTTCAGGGACGAGGGGCCGAACGCCTCGGCATGAATGCGGTCGTCGGCGATATTGTAGCCCCGAAGCCCGTCGTAAAGCGCTTGGGTGAACTGCGGCGGGCCGCAGAGATAGAAGTCGTAGTCGTTGAACGGCAAGTGGCGGGTCAGCAGCGCCATGTCGATCCTGCCGGCGGCATCATAGTCGATACCCAATGCGGCGCCGTCGGTGTCGCTCAGGACCCGAACAACGCGCATCACGCCTTTCGTCGCATCGGCGAGTCCGGCTATTTCCTTTTCGAAGGGGCGCTCGGCCTTCGAACGGGCGGCATGGAACAGCGTGACGGGACGAATGCGCTGTGTGCGAAGCCCTTCGTAGACAAGGTGGCGGAGCATCGCGAGCAGCGGCGTGATCCCGATGCCGCCGGCAACGAGCACGGCCGGGCGTGTCGCCCCGGCGTCGATGGTGAAGCCGCCGGCCGGTGCGCGCGCCTCGATGACGTCGCCGACGGCAACGCTGTCGTGCAGGAATTGCGAGACCAGTCCGTCCCGCTTGACACTGATGCGGTAGGCGCCGTCCGAGGGCGCGACGGAAAGCGAATAGGTCCGGATCACGGGCTTTTCGCGGCCTGGCGGCGTCACACGGATCGGCAGGTGTTGCCCGGCGGCATGCGGCAGAAGTCCCGCGTCATCGCCTGGCTGCAGGTGGAACGAGCGGATCGTTTCGCTTTCCTCGACGATCCTGGTAACGGTCAGCGGGCGCCACTGCTTGGCAAGTTCAGCCGCGCGGAGCCGGTCGGCAGCCTGTGCCCAGTTACCCGTCATCAGGGAGCTCGGGGACCAACCGTCCTTCTGGAAACCCCAGCGCAGAGCCAGGGCATTGGCGCGGCGGACGATCCGCCGGGGCTTGAACGTCCAGAGCCGTTCGGCCCCCTGGAAGGCCGCGATCTCGGGGGAGTCCAGAATGACCTCGGCGTCACCGGTCATCTGCAGCATGTCGCCTGTCGTGAAGTCCACGAAAAGCAGCCCCGCCTTGCCGTTCAGCAGGATGTTGCCGAGCGTCGCGAAGAACAGGTTGCCGTCGAAGTCCGGGATCGTCAGCGTCCCGTCATCCCCGACACGGACGAAACCGGCATTCCCGCCACGATGGGAGACATCCACCTGCCGCCTGTCTTCGCGGTCGACATAGGATGCGACGAAGAAGGCGTCGGCACTTCTTATCATGGCACGGGCCGGATCGTCGAATTCGGGAAGGTCCTCCATGGTGCCAGAGAATGCCTGCCCGGGTTCGCGGGTGAACGCGAAATCACGCAACTGGATATAGCGCGGGCAGTTTCCGAAGCTCTGGTCGACGTTGATGCGAAAGCCGTTCTCCATCGCGGAAACGAATCCGTTCATGCGATTGCGGCGACGGGTGTGCATCTCGATGCCGAGCAGACCGACGGGCTTGCCGTCCGCAATGCCCTCGCTGGCCGGGTCGGTTGCGTCCTTTGGCGCCGCAATGTCGAGCGCGGTCGGTGAAGGAGAGGACATGAAGCCGGGGCGCCCCTCGATGAAGGTCGCCCACACGTCATCCCTGGAATCGACACTGCCGAGCACGATGAAGGGGAGCTGGGCGTAGAAGTCGCGATGCTGGTCGGGCATGTAGTCGCGGACGACGCGCTGGCCGACGACGGCCATGCGCTCGACGACGCCCACCTTCTCCTGAAGAAGCCTTTCGCCTTCGTGCCATGTCGGCAGTGTCTTGTCGTGCATGTCCCGCCCTCCAGGAGTGGCAGAGCGCGCGGGCAGGCGCGCTCCGATCGCATTCAGGCTGCTGCGAGGCCGACCGGCGTGCGGACGAAATCCACAAAACCCGGCAGCGCTTCCACACGGCGGAGGAAGGCGCCGACGGCCGGGTAGTCCGAAAGATCGACGTTTCCTTCGGGAGCGCGTGCCACATAGCTGTAGATGGCGACGTCTGCGATCGTCGGGCGGTCGCCAACCAGCCAGTCGCGACCGGTGAGCTGGCTTTCCATTCTGCCCAGTACCGTGTGCGCGCGATTGATGACTTCTTCCGGATTGAACTTGGCGCCGAAGACCGTGATCAGTCGCGCGGCGGCCGGGCCATAGGCGATTTCGCCGGCGGCAACCGACAGCCAGCGCTGGACGGCGGCGGCACCCTTCGCATCTTCCGGCAGCCAATCGGTGCGGGCGGCCTTCTTCGCGAGGTAGACCAGGATCGCGTTGGAATCGGAAATGAAGACACCACCGTCATCGAGGACGGGGACCTGGCCGAACGGGTTCATTTCAAGGAAGTCCGGCTTCTTGTGTGCGCCCGACTTGAGATCGACTTCGACCAGGTCATGAGACAGGCCGAGCAGCGAGAGGAAGAGGCGTGCCCGGTGACAATGGCCCGACAGCGGATGGTGATAAAGCTTCATTTTGCACTCCTGCGAGTATCGGCCGGGTCCATTCCCGATCCGCGCTTGCAAGGTGCTACAGACGACGTCCAGGCAGAACGCCCGTGTTCCGCACTTCATTATTGCGCACATCGTAACAATCGCTCGTCCGTGCCGTCGAGAAGGCGCCTCCGACGCCAAGCGCACTATTATCCCTGCGGCTTGATGATGCTGCGGTAGAATTGGCCGTGGTCGCCGTCGAAACCGTCCGTGCCCATTTTGGTCAGCATGCTGCGCGTTGGTGGATCGAGATACCAGATCGCCTTCTCCGAAGGCCCTTGATACCAGCGGATATTGAAGGCGCAGAGATTCCTGAAGAAGAACAGCTCTGCGTAATCGTCTATGTGGTCGCGGATCCACCACGCGAGAGGTCGGTAGTCGTCGGTTTTCCGGTAGTGCTCAAGATAGGCCGGGATGAAGACGGTAACGGTTCCTCCCAGATGCCCGTCACTGTCGCGCCGGTCCCAGATGTGGCGTGCAGCGTTGATGTCGTTGTCGGTGCACCAGCACGCGGTATCCCCGGCTCGAAAACGTTCGTTGCAGAAGGCATTGAGCACCGGGGAACGATAGGCGCTGCGTATCGACACATGGCCGAACGCGCGCTTCAAGGGCTCCAGCAGCCGGGAGGCGACCTCACATCCGACCTGCAATGCAAGTTCGGGATTCTCGGGAATGTTGGGAACGCCGTGAAGGTTGCCGACCTCCGAATAGAGCATCTCACGCATGAAGAAATGTTCGGAGAGACGCTGTCGTCCGTATTCGGTCAACGTGGCCACATCCGTGATCGATTGAGGAAACTGCATTTTTCCACCGCCTTGTGGCCGCTCATGCGGCAGCCATTGTGATGGACGCGTTTTATATGGTTCCGTAATGCTGAACAATTCAGTATTGGAAAAAGCAATGGTTTTGAAATCTGGAAGGATTCATGGACAGGTTGCGGCAGCTCAAAGTCGTTGTCGCGGTGGAGGAAGAGGGGTCGCTTGTCGCTGCCGGGCGCAAACTCAACCTCTCGCTTCCGTCGATCTCGCGTATCCTTGGAGAGCTTGAGCAATCGCTCGGCGTGGTCCTGTTCGAGCGCAGCGCGCGCCGGTGCCGCGCAACTGAGGCCGGCCGCGTGCTGGTACACCGCGCGCGACATCTCCTGGCCGACTACGACGAGATCCTGCAGGTCGTCGGCGGTCGGTGGAACGAGCCGCAAGGCCAGATCCGCATGACGGCGCCGCTGACATTCGGCCGGATGCATGTGCTGCCGGCGGTCTGCCACTTCCTGAAGGAGCATCCGCTGATCGACGTCGGGCTGGAATTATCCGACGGCATTATCGATCTCCAGGCGGAGGATTTCGATCTCGGCGTCCGCATCGGCCCGGTCGATGCGCCTTCGCTGATCGCCAAGCGCATCGGTTATGTCCATTGGTGGGCTCTTGCGAGCCCGTCATACCTGTCCCGGCACGGGGTGCCGCAGGAACCGAACGATCTCTCGCGTCATCACTGGATCCAGCATTCAAGCCTTCGCTCTCCCGGTCCATTGTCTTTGCACGGTTCGTCACCGCGGGTTCTGGACATGCGTCTCATCGTCAACGATGCGACCTCGGCACTGGAAGCGGCGCGCGTGGACCTCGGCATCACATCGGCACTGTCGTACCAGGCAGCCGAGGATGTGGCCGAAGGCAAGCTGGTGCGGGTGCTGGTCGATTTCGAGCCCGAGCCATTGCCTGTCTCGCTTGTCTATCCCGAGACCAGGCGGACGGTGCAGCGATTGAGACGGCTGGTGGATTTTCTGACGAAGGAACTGCGGAAAGTGTTGTGACGCAAAAAATTTGCCACCATCAACGAATTCCCGAACGCGCGAACTAAATTTGTTATTTTTTCCAGAGCTTTAGCAGATCCGTAGAGCGAGTGCTGATTTTTTCTTCTGCTCCTCTTGAAATCGAAAAACAGCCAAACCAGATCATTCGCGCAAAACGCTCGACCGAGGTTTTGCACCCGCCCGGACTGGTCATCCGGTCCGGCCAGGGGGAACAACGTCATCATTGTTTGTCCATTGGAGGAAAACATGTCGTTCCGACCGCTTCATGATCGCATCCTCGTTCGCCGGGTCGAATCCGAAGAGAAGACCAAGGGGGGCATCATCATTCCCGATACCGCCAAGGAAAAGCCGCAGGAAGGCGAGGTCATCGCCGTCGGTCCGGGCGCGCGCAACGATGCCGGCCAGATCCAGGCGCTCGACGTCAAGCCCGGCGATCGCATCCTGTTCGGCAGGTGGTCCGGCACGGAGATCAAGATCAACGGCGAGGACCTGCTGATCATGAAGGAAAGCGATGTGATGGGCGTCATCGAGGCGCAGGCCGAACAAAAACACGCTGCCTGAGACGACCTAGGAAATCCAAACCATCAGTCAGATAGCTGCCTATTGAGGAGTTGAAGAAATGGCTGCGAAAGAAGTCAGGTTTCACACCGATGCCCGTGAACGCATGCTGCGTGGGGTCGATGTGCTTGCCAACGCGGTGAAGGTCACGCTCGGCCCCAAGGGCCGCAACGTCGTCATCGACAAGTCCTTCGGCGCTCCGCGCATCACCAAGGACGGTGTTTCCGTCGCCAAGGAAGTCGAACTGGAAGACAAGTTCGAGAACATGGGCGCGCAGATGCTTCGCGAAGTGGCATCGAAGACCAACGATCTCGCCGGCGACGGCACCACGACCGCGACCGTGCTTGCCCAAGCCATCGTCAAGGAAGGCGCCAAGGCCGTTGCTTCCGGCATGAACCCGATGGACCTGAAGCGCGGGATCGACCTCGCCGTCGACGCCGTCGTCAAGGAACTGAAGGCCAACGCCCGCAAGATTTCCAAGAACGCCGAGATCGCCCAGGTCGGCACCATCTCGGCCAATGGCGATGCCGAGATCGGCCGCTATCTTGCCGAAGCGATGGAGAAGGTCGGCAACGAGGGCGTCATCACGGTCGAGGAGGCCAAGACCGCCGAGACCGAACTCGAAGTCGTCGAAGGCATGCAGTTCGACCGCGGTTACCTCAGCCCCTATTTCGTCACCAACCAGGACAAGATGCGGGTCGAACTGGAAGATCCCTATATTCTCATTCACGAGAAGAAGCTCTCGAACCTGCAGGCGATGCTTCCGGTCCTCGAAGCCGTCGTCCAGTCCGGCAAGCCGCTTCTCATCATCGCCGAAGACGTCGAAGGCGAAGCGCTTGCGACGCTCGTCGTCAACAAGCTGCGCGGCGGCCTGAAGATCGCTGCCGTCAAGGCTCCCGGCTTCGGCGATCGCCGCAAGGCCATGCTCGAAGACATCGCCATCCTGACGGGCGGCACGGTCATCTCCGAAGACCTCGGCATCAAGCTCGAGAACGTCACGCTCAACATGCTCGGCCGTGCCAAGAAAGTGGCGATCGAGAAGGAAAACACCACGATCATCGATGGTGTCGGTTCCAAGACCGAGATTGACGGCCGCGTTACGCAGATCCGCGCGCAGATCGAGGAAACCACCTCCGACTACGACCGCGAGAAGCTGCAGGAACGGCTTGCCAAGCTCGCCGGCGGCGTTGCCGTCATCCGCGTCGGCGGCTCGACCGAAGTCGAGGTGAAGGAGAAGAAGGACCGCGTCGACGATGCGCTCCATGCCACCCGGGCGGCTGTCGAGGAAGGCATCCTGCCGGGCGGCGGCGTTGCGTTGCTGCGAGCCGTGAAGGCGCTCGACAACATCCAGGCGGCCAATCCGGACCAGCGCGTCGGCGTCGAGATCGTCCGCCGGGCGATCGAGGCGCCGGTCCGCCAGATCGCCGAGAATGCCGGTGCCGAAGGCTCGGTGATCGTCGGCAAGCTGCGTGAGAAGGCAGACTTCTCCTATGGCTGGAACGCGCAGACCGGCGAGTATGGTGATCTCTACGCCCAGGGCGTCATCGATCCGGCCAAGGTCGTGCGTACCGCGCTTCAGGATGCCGCCTCCGTCGCCGGCCTGCTGGTGACGACCGAAGCGATGATCGCCGAGAAGCCGAAGAAGGAAGCCGCTCCGGCGCTGCCCGCTGGCGCCGGCATGGACTTCTAAGCTACGAGCATTCGGCCCGCCTCCGCGGGGGCGGGCCGGTTTCGGAGGGAGGAATGAGTTCGGCAAACCTGCTGCCCAGAGAAGCCGCACGCCTGTGCGCGGGCGTCGTAAGGGAGGTCTCGCGCAGGCACGGCATCGCGGAAGACCCAGCCGCTGTCGGGCAGTTGATCGTTACGGTCGCCAGACTTTATAACGGCGGCTTGCGTGACGGGGACGAACTTCTGGCGGCTGCGATGCGATCCGGTGAAGGGGACCGGTCGGAAGTCTGACATGCAGCGTCCTTCCGGCCGAAGCCGATCGGAATGACGCCTATTCGTCCTGTTCTTCCTCGTCGGCCGCCAGGAGATCGACGAGAACCGCCACCCTGCCTGTCGCCAGGTGTCGTCCTTCCCCCATCAAGGCTTCGTCATTGTTGCACCAGGCCCAGGCCTCGGCGAGCTCGGCCTGCGTTGCACCTGTCGCGATCACCTCGGCTACGAGCGTCTCATCGACAGGGCCGAGCACGGCAATGACATCTTGAAAAGTCATGGTCATGACTGTTCCTCTCTCTCGCGGACTGCGGTCCAGTTTATATGGAGAGCGTGTAGCGGAAATCCATCTGGGGTCGACGAACGTCCAGGAGGCGCATTTCGTTTCCGAAGATCAGAACCTGCTGCTCTAGATGTTCCGTTTTGACCTGATCCATACCATTGCCGGAGCGCGCTATCGCCGTGCTCAGCCGAGTTCTTGCGCTAGCCCGATGAGAAGCCCTTCGGGCCCACGGATGTAGCAGAGCCGATACACATCCTTGTAGTCGACGACGTCGCCGACGCGTTCAGCGCCGTGCGTGCGCAGTCTTTCGAGCGTCCCGCCGATATCGTCAACGGTGAACATAACGCGGAGGTAGCCGAGTGCGTTCACCGGGGCGTTCCGGTGGTCTGCGATGACGGCAGGTCTCAGGAAGCGGGAGAGTTCGAGCCGGCTGTGTCCATCTGGTGTGCGCATCATGGCGATCTCGACATGCTGATCGCCGAGGCCCGTGACGCGGCCGGCCCATTCTCCTTCGACCATGGCCCGCCCTTCGAGTTCGAGGCCGAGTTCGCAAAAGAAATCAATCGCCCCGTCGAGGTCTTCGACGACGATTCCGACATTGTCCATCCGCTTGAGCGCCATGGTTACGATCTCCCAGGTGTCGTTCCAGCCTACAAGGTGTCGCCTGGTCTCACAATGGACGCTTCACGGACGCGAGGACGCGCCGGCCGGATGGCTCTACTCGCGCCGTGCCTCCCGGACTTTCGGCCTGCCGTCGGCAAGGCAATGATCAGTTCGGATCGGCTCCCATGACGAGCCCTTCGATATCGTGCTTCTGGGTGATCGGCACCAGTTCATCGACAACCCGGCAGACAAGGTGCTGCCTGGCGATGTCAGGCAGGGCATCATACCAATCGCGTGTCACCATCATGTCGTGCAGCTCGGCATGTCCCGCGCCCGGCCGATCGACGCCCAGCACCATGACAGGCCGCGCGACAGGCGACTGATGTTCCGTGCCGCGATGGACCGTCAGCGCCGAGCGGCAGGAAATGTCGCCACGCTGCGGATACTTTCGCGTGGCGCGCTCCTGGAAGCGGCCCCAGAGCGCCTTGTCGGGAAACATCTCGTGTTTCCAGTCACGGCCATCGTCATATTGCGTTCCGGGCGCCACCTCGAACGGTCCCATATCCTCGGTGACGTCCACGCCCGTGAGGTTAAAGGCAAGCGAGGTGATCTTGCGGTCGCGATAGGTATCGACTGGCGAGGGGAAATCGCGGTGCCACGGCTGGTATTTCGCGCCTTGGAACGGCACGTCGAGACCGATCTCCACGATCTGGTAGTCCGGCCCGAGCATGTTGGTGCAGACATCCACGACCCAGGGATGGGTGACGAGATCGACGAAGCCGCGGAAGGCCTGTGGATGGATCTCGACATACCAGCGGCGCGGGCCGCGGCCGACCGCGCCGCCTGGCCTTTGGATCGCCGACCAGAAAGCCGTCATCATGTCCTCGCGCATCTCGTCGGCCCATTCCGGGCTGAAGGCGCCCTTCAGTCCGATGATGCCCTCCGCTGCAAGCTGCGCCATCTGCGCGGCGATGTCGTAATCGAATGCTGGTTTCGTATTCATTCGGTTCTCCTCCCGATCTGTGTCAAGGCTACAGCTACTAATAATTATTAGTCAATGGTCGAATTTTATTAGTTGATGTAGAGAGGACAAAACGGGGGAAGCATGGGCGGCCGGCGAACGACGAAGCGTGTGACAATGATGGATGTCGCCAGGGCCGCAGGCTGCTCGCAGGCGACGGTCTCCGTCGTCCTCAACAATGTCACGGACATCAAGATTTCACCTGACCTTCGCGCGCGGGTGCTGGAGGCGGCGCGCACGCTCGGCTATGGGCTCGCAAGCCCTATCCGGCGCGCGGGTCTTCAGGATCTGCGGGGAAGCTGCGTCGGCTTCATCGTCGACCAGCTTGCAACCACCCCGGAAGCGGTCAACGCCATCGAAGGCGCCCGGCATGCCTCCTGGGAAAACGATGTGACCATCCTCGTGGTGCAGACGCAGGGGCGTGCCGAGCATGAGCGCAAGGCGGTTGCGCGTCTTCTGCAGGCCGGCGCGCAGGGCATCGTCTACATGTCGATCTTCACCCGTCGCGTCTCGCTCGATCCGGTCTTCGAGGATCTTCCCGTGCCGCTGGTCCTTCTCAACTGCTATACCAGCGACAACCGTTTTCCCGCGGTCGTTCCCGACGAAGTGACCGGGGGACGCATGGCAACGGCTTCGCTCATCAGGAAGGGTCACACCCGCATCGGCACGATCGTCGGCGAGAGCTTCATGGAGGCCGCACAGGACCGGCTCGCCGGCTACCGCGAGGCGTTGGCGGAGGCCGGGCTCGCCTATGACGACCGTCTGGTGGTCGAAGGAAACTGGACGCCGACGTCCGGCTTTGAAGCGACCCGGAAGCTCTTGTCGCTTGGGGAGCCGCCGACGGCGATCTTCTGCCAGAACGACAAGATGGCGATGGGATGCTTCAATGCGATCGGCGAGGCCGGCCTGCGCGTGCCCGGCGACATATCCGTCGTTGGCTACGATGACGACGAGTTGTCGCGCCATCTGCGGCCACAGTTGACGACCCTGGAGCTTCCGCACCGGCCGATGGGTGCCTGGGCGATTGAACAGCTCGCAAGAAAGCCTCGGCCAGGGCGTCACGGCGTTCACAAGGTCGGATGCACGCTCGTGGCCAGAGGTTCGATCGGCCGCAAATCCGCATGATCGCCGCGGGGCAATCCCGAAAAGCACGCTTGCCGGGGCTGTGCGATGAAGGGAACAATCGCTCTCAGCGGGTTTTCCATCCCGGCTCCTTTGCTGCCGACTGTCAGGAGGGGTGCCCACCAAGGGAGATGAGTTCGCGGGGTAACCGGTTCATGGACTGTGCGCCCTCCGGCGTGATGAGAAACTGCTCCTCGATCATGAGGGCTCCGATCCCGTCGGCGTAGAATGGAGCCTCCAAGGCCAGCACCATGCCGGGTTCGATCACAATATCATTGCCATGCGACAGGAAGGGCCATTCCTCGATGCCGGCGGCAGCGCCGACGGAATGGCCGAAATGGCCGCGATAATATTCTTGAAAGCCATGCCGGCGCATGGTGCCGAGCATTGTTTCATGCACCTGGCCGAACGTTAGGCCGGGCCGAAGCGCCTCGACACCTCTCAGAAATGCATCCAGCAGCCCCTTGTAGATGTCCTCGGCAAGCGACGACGGCTTGCCCCAGACGAAGGTTCGGGCGCCATCCGACGAGTATCCGTCGATCAATGTGCCGACATCAGCCTTGATGAGGTCGCCCTCGCCGAGGGTGGCTGCACTGTTCTTCAGGTCCGGGCCGATGGAGATGTAATCCCAGTGGCCGGAAAGCGCTTGGCCGCTCCGCGCGGCTGCCTGGATCGCACCGGCAAGCCACGCCGCGGAAAGCTCCGCTATTCCGGCACCAGGTCGTGCGGCGCGCGCAAGCGCTTCAAGTCCGGCCTCTGCGCAGTGGCTCGCCTGCCGCAGCCGCTCGATTTCCCGTGCGTTCTTGATGAGGCGGAGGCGCCGGACGATGTCGGACGCGTCCCGCCAGTCGACGTCAGGGATCTCCGCCTGCAGCCGGGCGAAGTCTGCGGCCGGCATAAAGTCGAGATCGACCCCCAGCACGGCGTTGGACAGCCCGCGTTCGGACAGGATGTCGGCCAGAAGGCGGAAGCAGGCCTGCTGATCGAAGGTTTCCGGGCGAGGCCCGGTATTGCCGGTGGCGCGGTAGGCCGCGTCGATCTCCGCAATCGTCCCGGTGCCCATCGCCGTTACGCTGTCGATCCAGATGCGATGGGTGCGAAGGTCGATCTCGTCGCGCATCTGTCGTGCGCCGGCGGATGCGTGATCGCTCATGACGGCGGCAAGCGGCGCGGCCGCATCCGCGGGCACGAGGGCGATTGCCGAGCCCGCGCGGCCCCACATTGTGGCGACGCCTGCGGCCAGGCCGGTCGCGTAGCGGAAGGCCTCCGGCCGGAAGAGCACCATCCCGTCCAGTCCGTCTGCTGCAAGCAGCGCCTGCGCCCTCGTGCGGTTCAAGTCGCCCATTCGTTCCTCGTGTCTGTGCTCGTGCTGGCATCGTGCCGACCTGCTGCGCAGGCGCGAAAACTATCCATGGATTTGAGTGTCCTTGAAAGACAATTCCCTTTAATTTCCGCAAATTGGAGTGGAAACGCATACCTTTGTTCCGCCAGGATCAATACAATCCTTCCCCATGGCGGCCTTCGATCGTGGCTGCACGGAAACAGGAGAATGAGATGAACGGTTTCAACATCCACGGCGGAGCCCGGAGCCGCAGCAACAGGGCCGCGACGGCGGCGCTCGCGGCGGCGTTTGCATTCGGCCTCTCCGGCCAGGCCCTTGCCGCGGAAGGCGATCCGGACGCCACGATCAATATCGGCTCGCTCTATGAACCGCAGAACCTCGACAACACGGCCGGTGCCGGCCAGGGTATCAATGAAGCCTTCAACGGCAATGTCTACGAGGCGCTGTTCCGCCTGACGGACGCGGGCACGGTCGAGCCTGTGCTTGCCAAGGAGACCAAGGTCAGCGACGATGGCCTCACCTACACGTTCACGCTGCAGCCGGGCGTGACCTTCCATTCCGGCGCGCCGCTCACCTCCAGGGATGTCAAATTCTCTATCGAGCGCGTGACGGCCGAGGCCTCCAAGAGCTCGCGCAAGAACAGCCTGAAATCCATCGCCGGTATCGAGACACCCGACGATGCGACCGTCGTTGTAAAACTCGCCTCGCGCTCGATCTCGCTGCCCTATAACCTGAGCTATGTCTGGATCGCCAATGACGAGGCGGCGGATTTCCAGTCGAAGGAAGACGGGACCGGCCCCTATGCGCTTCAGGAATGGCGCCGCGGCTCATCGCTGGCGATCGCCCGTTTCGATAAGTACTGGGGTGAGAAGCCGAAGAATGGTGAGGTCGTCTTCCAGTATTTCACCGAGGCGACGGCGCTCAACAACGCGCTGCTGACGGGTTCCGTCGATATCATTACCTCGGTTCAGAGCCCGGATTCGCTGGCGCAGTTCAAGGACAACCCGGAATTCACCGTCAGCGAGGGCAAGTCGACCACCAAGCTCCTGCTCGCCTATAACGATCGCGTTGCGCCGTTCGACAATGTCAAGGTCCGCAAGGCGCTTGCCCGTGCCATCGACGACGAGAAGCTTCTGAAGGCTGTCTGGGGCGATTACGGCACCCTGATCGGCTCCTTCGTGCCGCCGACCGATGCCTGGTACGCCGACCTGACCGGGACTGACGCCTATGATCCGGAAAGCGCCAAGGCGCTGTTGACGGAAGCCGGCTATCCCGACGGCTTCACCTTCACCATCGATACGCCGAACTACGATCCGCACCCGATCGCCGCGCAGTTCATCCAGAGCGAACTGGCCAAGATCGGTGTCAAGGTCGAGATCAACGTCATCACCGCCAACGAGTGGTATACGAAGATCTACAAGGCACATGACTTCCAGGCGACGCTGCAGGAGCACGTCAACCACCGCGACATCGTCTTCTACGGCAACCCGGATTTCTACTGGGGTTACAACAATCCCAAGGTCGTCGACCTGATCACGCAGGCGGAGGCCAGCGCCACCGAAGCCGAGCAGACCGAGAAACTGAAGGAAGCCAACACGATCATCGCCGAGGATGCGGCCAGCAACTGGTTCTACCTCTATCCGCAGATCGTGGTGTCGAAGAACACCGTCAGCGGTTATCCGGTCAACGGCCTCAACTCGCAGTTCTTCGCCTACGGCATCACCAAGGCCGAGTAACACGTCCCGATCCGGGATGCTCGACTCGAAACGCCGCCTGAACTATGTTCGGGCGGCGTCTCCATGAGAGGTAGATACCATACTTTCCTACATACTCCGCCGCACCGCCATTCTGGCGCTGTCGGTCGTCATTGCCGCCGTTATCCTGTTCGTATTGCTGCGTCTCCTGCCGGGCGATCCCGCCAACGCGCTCGTCTCCGTCGGCGCGGATGCCGCGCAGATCGAGGCCGCGCGCAAGCAGGTCGGCTCCGACCTGCCGCTCCACGAACAGTTCGTGCGGTTTACCGCCAGCCTCGCCCGCTTCGATCTCGGCAATTCCTTCGTCAGCGGCGCACCGGTGCTCGAGGAGATCGGCAAGCGTCTCATCGTCACCGTGCCGCTGACGCTGATGGCCTTCGTCGTCGCCATCGCCCTCGCGGTGCCGCTCGGCATCCTCTCGGTCGTGCGGCAGAACCGCTGGTATGGCGGGCTCATCTCCGTCGTCTCCCAGCTCGGCATCGCCGTGCCGGTATTCTGGATCGGCATCCTCCTCGTCACGGTCTTTGCGGTGAATCTCAGGCTCTTCCCCTCCGGCGGCTTTCCCTCGCGCGGCTGGCAGGCGCCCGGCGCCGCATTGCAGAACCTCGTCCTGCCCGTCGCGACCATCGCCATCGTCATGTCGGCCTCGCTGATCCGCTATGTGCGCTCGGCCACGCAGGATGTGCTTGGCAGCGACTACCTGCGCACGGCCCGCGCGCTCGGCGCCAGCTTTTCCGAGGCGCTCCTGCGCCATGGCATCCGCAATGGTGCGGTGCCGGTCATTTCCATCCTCGGCATCGAGCTTGCCTCGACGCTGCTCGGCGCGGTGGTGGTGGAACGGGTCTTCGCCCTGCCGGGTCTCGGCTCCATGCTGCTGCTCGGCATAGAGCAGCGCGACTATCCCAACGTGCAGGGCGTCCTCTTCGTTTCCACGCTGCTGGTGCTGCTGGTCGGCTTTGCCGCCGATCTCCTGCAAAGGCTGGTCGATCCGCGGCTGCGCGGCCGGGCCGCGGGAGGTGGCGCATGAGCGGGCACGAGACCATGGCGGCGGGTGAGGGTGCCGCACAAAGGGCCTCGATCCCCTGGCCGCTGGCCGTCGGCGGGCTTCTGGTCGGCCTGCATGTCGTCGTCGGGCTGCTTTCCCTCGCCTGGACGCCCTACGGGGTCGGGGACATGGTGGGCGGACGCCTGGAAGGTCCCTCGCTTGCCCATTGGGCCGGGACAGACCGGCTGGGCCGCGATCTCATGACCCAGATCATGATCGGTTCGCGCATCGCCCTTCTCGTCGGCTGCGGCGCGGTGGCGCTGAGCGCGCTGATCGGCGTCACGATCGGCGTTCTCGCCGCCTTCGCCACCCGCACGCTCGACGATATCCTGGCCGCCGGGCTCGATATCCTCATCGCCTTCCCGACGCTGCTTCTCGCCATGCTGATCGTTGCCTCCAGCGATGGTGCGAGCCTCTGGACGGCGATCCTTGCCATCGGCATCGCCGGCTCGGCCATCGTCGCGCGGCTGACCCGGATCCTGGCGAAACGGGTTCTCGCGATGGATTACATCACCGCCGCGCGGGTTGCCGGAACAGGCTGGGCGGGCATCGTTCGCATCCATGTCCTGCCGAATATCTGGCCGACGCTCATCGTCAATTTCGCCCTGCAATTCGGTCTGGCGGTGATTGCCGAGGCATCGCTTTCCTATCTCGGCCTCGGCGCGCCGCCGCCGAACGCTTCCTGGGGACGGCTCCTGCAGGAGGCGCAGGCCTCCGTCTACACCGCCCCCTTCGGCGCCATCGCCCCCGGCCTTGCGCTGGTCTCCCTCGTCATCGGCCTCAATCTCTTTGCCGATGGCCTGCGCGATGTCGCCGATCCCACCCGCAGGAGGAGCCGGTGAGCCCGTTGCTGTCCGTTGAGAATCTCGAAGTCCGCACGGCTGGCCGCGTGCTGGTCTCCGGTGTTTCCTTCTGGCTCGCTCCTGGCGAAAGGCTCGGTCTCATCGGGGAATCCGGTTCCGGCAAGTCGCTGACGGCGCTCGCCGTCTTGGGCCTCCTGCCGGAAACCATGCGCGCCTCCGGTTCCATTGCGCTGGACGGCCACCAGGTGGTCGGCGCACTCGATCGCGACCTCGTGCCTCTGCGCGGCCGCAGCATCGCCGCCGTGTTCCAGGAACCGATGACGGCGCTCGACCCGCTGATGCGCATCGGCGATCAGGTGGCCGAGGTGGTGCGCCGAAGGTCCCAGCGCGACGGGATCAGGCTCGCCAAGGCCGATGTAAGGGCACGGGTGGCGGAGTTGCTTCAGCGTGTCGCCCTGCCGGAACCGGAGCGCATCGCCCGCGCCTGCCCGCACGAAATCTCCGGCGGGCAGCGCCAGCGCGCGGCCATTGCCATGGCGCTTGCCTGCCGCCCGAAGCTGCTGATCGCCGACGAACCGACGACGGCGCTCGACGTCACGACGCAGGCCGAAATCCTCAAGCTGCTGGAAACGCTGGTGCAGGATGAGGGCATGGGCCTTCTTTTCATCAGCCACGACCTGCCGATCGTCGCCACGATCGCCGAGCGGGCGCTGGTGATGCGCGAAGGCGAACTGATCGAGCATGGCCCGGTCGGCACGCTGTTCAACCGTCCCGCCCATCCCTATACGCAAGGGCTGGTCGCGGCCGCCCGCGCCTTCGACGAAGCCCTGGAGGCCGCCCTGTGACGCTGCTCGATCTTTCTGGCGTATCCTTCGGCTATGCGGGGTCGAAGACCGTCCTGCACGGCATCGATCTTGCCGTGGCGGCCGGCGCGAATCTCGGCATCGTCGGGGAATCCGGCTCAGGCAAGACGACCTTGCTGAAGCTGCTGCTCGGGCTGGAGCGTGTCTCGACCGGCGCGATCTCCTTTCGGGGCAATCCCCTGGACACGTCCGACCGCACCTTCATGCGTGGCTTCCGCCGCAGCGTGCAGGCGGTGTTTCAGGATCCCTATTCCTCGCTCGATCCGCGCCAGCGGGTCTTCGATATCATCGCCGAGCCACTGCGCTCACTGAAGATCGAAACCGACGTCGAGGCGGCGGTGGCGCAAGCGCTGCGGGATGTCGACCTGCCGGCCGATGCGGCACGGCGCTATCCGCACGAATTCTCCGGCGGCCAGCGCCAGCGCATCGCCATCGCCCGGGCCCTCGTCGCCAGCCCCGACCTGATCATCGCCGATGAGGTGGTGAGCGCGCTGGATCTGACGACCCGCACCCGGATCATCGATCTTTTGCGCAAGCTTTCGGCACGGATGACGTTTGTCGTCGTTTCGCATGACATCGCCCTCGTGGCTCTGCTTTGCGAAAGAATGGTCGTGCTGGAAAAGGGCCGGATCGTCGAACAGGGCCAAACCAGGGAAATCCTCGCCCGTCCGATGCATCCCTATACCCAAAAACTGCTTGCCAGCACGCCAAGAATGCCAGCCCGTGCCTGACCTGGAGCATTTCCCTCCGGACGGCCGCTACGCAGGGCATCGTAATCTCGCGGGCAGGGGATAGGCGTAGCGCGAGTGGCTGAGCCCGGCGGCGACGAGGGCATGGGCCTGGCGGATGGTGGCTGGAAGAGGGTCGATGACGAGGGCGTCGTATCCGCGTTCATGGAGACCCCGGGTGATTTCCCCGGCAAGGCCGAGCAAGCCGGTGCAGCCGAGGATGATCGTGTCAGCGTTGTCGTCTTCTATCGCCCTGACGGCCTGTGCAAGTACGGCGGCGAAGATGCGGTCGTGACCATCGGCAAGTTCGTCTGCGGCAATGTCGATCCAGCGGCAGCTCGCCATCGAAGCGGCCGTGCCGTAGCTGGCCGCGGCAATCTCGAACAGAACCTTGAGATGCCGCGCCAATGTCACGATGGAGAAACGGTGTCCGAGAAGCGCGGCGAGGTGCATGGCCGTCTGGCTGGGGCCTAGAACGGGGATCTTCACGCGTTCGCGGAGTGCAACGAGACCTGGATCGGCCATGCAGTCGATGACCAGCGCGTCGACACCCTCCTGCTCCGCCTCCGCTGCAAGCCGCAGCAGCTCAGGCACGGACAATGCAGAATCGTGGATGCTTTCGATCGAGCGGGTGCCGTGCGCGACATGGACCTTGCTGAGCCGCACGCCCGCGATGGCGAGAACGGATTGCTCGGCCTCGAGACTCCGGTTCGTGCCGACGACGGCGGAGAGGATGCGGATATGGATATCGTTCATGTCGGGTCCCCGATCATTTGCCCGAGCCGAGGCTTCGAATGGTGGCATTGGTGAAGGAGAAGAGCGCATCACCGGCGATGACGCCGCCGGCAAAAACCGGAATCCGGCTGTCGAAGCGTCCCGGCCAGACCGTGGTCAGAGCAAGCCGCACCAGGATGCCGAGCAGAACCGCGAAGCCGGCAGCAACATTGCCGAGCAGCATTCCGGTTGCAAAGAGCACACCCATCTGCCGCCGCGATCCGCCGATGAATTGCAGCAAGGCGCCCGGAATGGCCCACAGGAAGAGGTTGCGCGCCGCTTCGCCTGTAACCCCGGCCTCGATGGCAGAGGCGTAGACGAAGTTGATAGGCGGAATACGGCCCATGCCGAAGAGGCTTTGCCAACTGAGCGCCACGACGACGATCGCGACGCCGAAGGCGACCAATGAGGCGAACCACTGCTGGCGCCGGCCATCGAGATCGAAGGCATGGCTTTCTCCGGCACGCAGGATGGTGCCGGTCTTGAGGTCGTAACCCATATCGGCGAAGGCCGGCCCGGTGGCCGCGCTGAAACCCGTCAGAAGGATGAGACCTGTCAGCGGCAGCCCGAGCAGGATGCCGAGGAGAAGCGTGATGAGCGCGACGGCGAAGGCTGGAAACCAGCCCGTATGCATCGCCGAAATGCCGACGATCAATTCGTGCACCAAGGCCGCCGCCGCTGCAAACAGGATGAAACCAACGAGGCCGAGCGGGCTCATGTTTTCGATGAGGCCACCCGTCACCGCAAGCAGGATGGCGATGAGGATGTAAGCGACGGCGCCGAAGCCGAGGACGCGACGGGTCGCGGTCGGCTGGATCTCGGGCGCCTCCATCGCCGTCGCCGAAGCGGCTGGTTGCCGCCGTGCCAGCATGATGAAGCCCATCTGCAGGAGTGCGACAAGACCCGCCCCGACCATCAGCCCATGCGGTGCGAGCGCCTTCATCGGGCTCGCACCGGGAAAGATGTCTTGGAAGAACGGTCCGGCGAACAGGATGGCTGAGTAGCCGCTGATCAGCAGACCGATGCCGAACATGCCGAGTGCCCAGACATTGCCGATGAAGGCCGTGCCGAAGGCGGACATCGGAATGCCGAACCAGGCACCGGCGGCACCGACGGCCGCGCCTGCGCCCAGCACGACGGCGTTCTGACCGCCCTGGTCCCCGGCGCGGATGGCTTCTGCGGCAGCAATGCCCTGCGGCCAGGCCGCCTTCGAGGGAAAGAGCGCGCTGCCATACATGCGGTACAGCAGGTAGCCGTCGAGGATCATGGCAAGCGAGACGCCCGCGAACATCGGCAGAATGAGATCGGGCCGGTTCAGCACGTAGGGAATGCCGATCGGCAGCAGCAGGCCGTTTGCCGCCCCGAACGTCGCGGAGGACATGGCGCTCTGAACGAGGTTCTGCACATGCGTCGAGCGGAAGGAGACGAACAGCCGGTTCGGAATCCGGGCAATGACCATGGCGACGAGCGCGCCGATGATCGAGGTATTGGGGGTCATGCCCAGCGTGGTCAGGATCTGCAGGCCGATGATGGCGCCGACGACCGAAACGAGGAGGATGACGATCAGCGTCGCCGGCTCGAAAGCGCGGGGATGAAACTGCGTCACCGGCTGATCGGTCGGCGGGATCTCTTTGGCGATGATGTTCAAGTGGCACCTCTCCCAGTGGCCTTGCGCCCCTTTCCGGGGTTCTGACAAGGCGGCTTTCACGATAGGTCAACGCTAAGGAGATGCCTATTTTTGTAAAATACGTGCGACTACCTATCCATCTTCGGGAGGCCGGTCAGTCCTCAGGCGGCAGGCCATGCGCCGAGAGCATGATGGCCCGGCGGATGAGGTCGGCCACCGATTTCGCGCCCAGCTTGCTCATGCCGCGCGCCCGGTGGATGTCGACCGTGCGATGCGAGATGTTGAGGCGACGGGCGATGACCTTGTTCGAATCGCCCTCGAGAACCAGCGCCATGACGTCGCATTCGCGCGGCGTCAGCGCATGGTCCACCGCATTGAGTGCCGCGACAAGGCTGGTGCCGTCGAGGTCGGTCTTCGGCAGAAACGGGCCATCATCCGCACTGGCCTCGGCAAGCCGGGCCCGCAGCGCGCCGATGATGATGCGTGTCGCCGTGACGACGGGTCGGCCGCTGACCCGCGCGGCCTCCTTCGCCATCTCCTCGGTGTAGCCGACGGAATGCATGACGATGAGATCCGCATCCGCCATGGACTGACTCGCCTCCGCGATGTTCTGGCTGAGACGGCCCTTCGCGATGGATTTCGCGGAGTGGACCATTGTGCCGAAGCGCATGTCGGCAAAATGGCTGTCCTGCTGCGGTAGCGGGTGGATGAGGCCGATGCGGCAATCACCGAGCACCAGTGCACCGATCCAGGCATCGACCGCCTTTTGGCCGTGGATCAGCGGCGTGCGCGTGGCAAAGGAGCGGAAGATGCCGGTAGAGAGCAGAACGAGAGCGGAAAACCCCTCCTGGTCGAGCCGCGCCAATAGCATTTGCAGCCGGTTGGCGACATAGCTCGCACGCACGGCGACGCTCTGGCCACCGGCAATGCGGGTCAGCAGCGCAAGCTCGCCCGGAGCGGCCTGGGCAGCGGCGATCTCGCTTGTCGTGAGGCCATCGAGCGCGCCGAATTCCTCGGTGATGCAGCCCTCGATCGGCTCAAAGCGGATGTCGGGCCGCGGCGCTTGCCCGGCATAGATCAGGGCAACACGAGTCCCCATCGTCATCTCGATTCCGTTATGGCGGTTACATACGCAGCCGCACGTATATCGCTCTCCGGCGTGTCCCGCCTAGACTCGACAGAATTCTTGGGAGTGGTGGAGTGCTCATGCGACAGACGCTGAAGATAGACGATATGCGGCACCTTGCAACGGGTGCCTGGATACTGGGAACCGGCGGCGGTGGTTCACCCTATGTGCCGCAGCTGACCATGCGCGCCTTCTATGAAGGCGGCGGCTCGGTGGACCTCATCGATCCCGAAGATCTGGGTGACGACGACCTGGTCGCCGTGGTCTCGACGATGGGCGCACCGCTCGTCTTCGTTGAGCGAATGACGGATCCGGACTTCGCCATGAAGCCGCTCCGGCTGATGGAGGCTTATCTTGGTCGGCGGTTTTCCGCCGTCATGGCCATCGAGGTAGGGGGTGCCAATTCCTTCCAACCCCTGCTGATCGCGGCGGCGAGCGGGCTTCCGGTGGTCGATGCCGATGCCATGGGGCGCGCCTATCCTATGTTGCAGATGACCAGTTTCGCCATTGCCGACCTCGTCAATTACCCGCAGGTCGTGGCCGATGTGCGCGACAATGAAACCCTGATCGGTCGTGCCGAAAGCTGGGCCTGGATGGAGCAGATCCGGCGAAAGATCTGTGTCGAATTCGGCTCCATCGCCACCACCTGCCAGGCGCCGCGCACCGGCGCGGAGATCAAGGCACATGCCATCCATCACACGATCAGCAAGGCCATCGGCCTCGGGCGCGAGGTTTTTCAGGCCCGGGCAATCCACGGCGACGTGATCGCGGCAATCCTTGAGGAGACCGGCGCCAAGTCGCTGTTTGCCGGGAAGGTCGTGGACGTACAGCGGCGCACGGAAGGTGGCTATCTGCGTGGCACGGTGCGCCTTCAGGGCATGGGAAAGGATCGCGACGGCATTCTCGACGTCGCATTCCAGAACGAGTTCACGGTCGCATGGCGCAATGGCGAGGTGCTTGTCACCACGCCCGACCTCATCTGCATTCTCGAGACGGAGAACGGCGAGGCGGTCGGTACGGAAAGTCTGCGCTATGGCCAGCGCGTCAGCGTGCTCGCGCTGCCGGCGCCGGCCATTCACCGCACCGGGAAGGGGCTCGCTCACGTTGGACCGCGCGCCTTCGGCCATGAGCTCGATTTCAAGACCGTATTTCCCCTGCAAGGAGACATGCAATGAGCCGCATCGGCCTCGATGTGGGCGGCACGAACACCGATGCCGTCTTCTTCCACAATGACCGCGTCATCGCCGCTCTGAAGACGCCAACCACCGCGGATGTCTTCAGCGGCGTCGAGAAGGCCCTTTCCGTCGTGCTGGAAAAGGCCGAGGCGGCGCTGGGGCGCTCGCAGCGCGACGCAGTGGAGGCGGTCATCATTGGAACGACCCATTTTACCAACGCGGTCATCGAGCGGCGGCATCTCGACAAGGTGGCCGCTGTCCGCATCGGCCTGCCCGCCAATGCCGGAACTCCACCCTTCATCGACTGGCCGGACGATATCCGCGCCGTTGTGCGCTCGCAGATCCATATGGTGGCCGGCGGGCACGAGTTTGACGGGCGCCGCATTGCCCCCCTCGATCGGGCGCGCCTCGCCGAGATTGCCCGGTCGATCAGCGCGGCGGGCCTGCGCGCCGTCGCGATCACGTCTGTCTTCTCGCCGCTTGATGCGGGTGACGAAGAGGAGGCGCGCGACATTCTTCTCAGGCAGGCGCCGGACCTCGATATCACGCTGTCGCATGAACTCGGGCGTATAGGGCTTCTGGAGCGGGAAAATGTCGCGCTGCTGAATGCGAGCTTGCGTGGCCTCGCTCGTACGACGACCGGCGCCTTCCGCCGGGCGATCGCGGAAAGCGGACTGTCGGCGCCGCTCTATCTCAGCCAGAACGATGGCACGATCATTCGCGAAGAGGCGGCAAGCCGCTTTCCCGTCTATTGCTTCGCGTCCGGCCCGACGAACAGCATTCGCGGCGCGGCCTTTCTCTCGGGCCTGAAGGACGCCATCGTCGTCGATGTCGGCGGTACAACGAGCGATATCGGCTGCCTGCGCGGCGGCTTCCCACGCGAAGCCAATGCGGCGGTCGAGGTGGGCGGCGTGCGCACGCTCTTCCGCATGCCCGATCTTCTCGCGATCGGCGTCGGTGGCGGCACGATCATCGCGGATGAGGGCGCCCGTGTCGGCCCGCAGAGCGTCGGCTATCGCCTCCTCAGCGAAGGCCGGGTTTTTGGTGGGGCAACGCTGACGGCAACGGATATTGCCGTTGCGTCCGGCTGGATTGCGCTTGGTGAGGCTGAGCGCATCGCCGATCTTCCGGTAAATGTGGTGGAGCGCGCCGCCCGGCGCCTGTCGGCGCTCATCGCCGACGGCGTCGACCGCATGAAGACGGATGCCGGTGCGCAGCCGCTTGTCGCCGTCGGTGGTGGCAGCTTCCTCGTGCCCGGCGATATTCCCGGCATATCCGAAGTGATCCGCGTCGAGCATGCGGATGTCGCCAATGCGGTCGGTGCTGCGATTGCGCAGATTGGCGGTGAGATCGACCAGATATTCGTCGAGCGGCCGCGCGAGCAAGCCCTTGCCGAAGCCCAGGCGGAGGCCGTCCGGCGCGCTGTCGAGGCGGGAGCGGATCCGGCAACGATCGAGGTCCTTGAGATCGAGGACATTCCCCTGTCATACATGCCGGGCAATGCGCTTCGGGTCCGGGTCCGCGTCGTGGGCGACAGCCTGCGCCGGGCATCCGCGGCCGCGGCCTGATTGGGAGAATTCACGATGTCGTTGCTGCCCTTTTCGCCTGATTTCATCGCGGAGCTGCAGGCGCTTTGGGAAGACCTGCATGCTCATCCGGAACTCGGTTTTGCCGAAACCCGGACCGCTACGCTCGTTGCCGAAAGGCTGCGGGCCTGGGGCGTGGATGAGGTGCATACCGGTCTTGCCGGCACGGGCGTCGTCGGGATCCTGCGCGGAAAGACCTCCGGCACCCGGCGCATCGGCCTCAGGGCGGACATGGATGCGCTGCCGATACTTGAAGACAGCGGTCTTGCCTGTGCCTCGAAAAACGCCAGCGTCATGCATGCCTGCGGCCATGACGGCCACACCACAATGCTTCTTGGCGCGGCACGGCACCTCGCGGCGAACCGGCAATTCGCCGGAGAGGTCGTGCTGATCTTCCAGCCCGCCGAGGAGGGGCTGGGGGGCGCACGGCGGATGCTGGAGGAGGGGCTTTTCAAGCGGTTCCCCTGCGATGAGATCTACGGCATGCACAATCTGCCGCAGGCGGTGACCGGCCGGGCGTCGATACGGCCAGGGCCGATGATGGCCGGTGCGGCCTTTTTCGACATCCATCTCAAGGGGCGCGGCGGTCATGCGGCACGCCCTCATTCGGCGACGGACGTACTCGTCGCCGCCGCCGATCTCGTCGGCCGTCTGCAGACGGTGGTGTCGCGTGCTGTCAATCCGTTGGAGCCCTGTGTGCTTTCCTGCACGCGGCTGGAAGCCGGAAACACCTATAATGTGCTTCCCGAAAAGGCGCATGTCGCAGGCACGGTCCGTTACTTCAACCGCGAAGTGCTGGAGCGGGTACGCTGCCGGATGGAGCAGATCTGCCGGGGGATCGCCGAAAGCCACCAGGTGGAATTTACGCTGGACCTGCGCGACACGTTTCGCCCATTGGAGAACACACCGGCTTTTGCCGAGGCCTTTGCAGCGGCGGCGGCAGCGGTTCTGGGCGACGACGCGGTTGATCGCGATGGCCCGATGTCGATGGGCAGCGAGGATTTCGCGGACATGCTCGCCGAGGTTCCGGGTGCCTTCCTCTACCTGCATCATTCCGGGCCCGAGACGCTGCACAGCCCGAAATTCCGCCTCGACCCGGCGGTTCTCCCACTCGGTGTGGCTATCCTGGTTCGGCTTGCAGAGCAGCGGCTGGAGCAATTCCGGCAAAAGTGCGAAGCAGTTTTGCGTCCGGAATTGCTGTAAGTGGCGAGGTACAACTGACGTTTGCGGCGACCTGACGGCCCATCCCCTCGTCAGAAGCAGGAAATCACCGGATGGCCTCTCCCATGACGGCGATACCGCACTCTCCCGGTTTGCCTAGAGATCACCGATCGCCTCGTTGATGGCCTCTATGCGGCGCAGGCGCGCCCGCCCGTCAGGGCCGGCCCGAAGGCTTGCATGCACCATGATGCGGTGGCAGACCGCAAGAACCGCGGCGTGGTTGAACTGCGGGCTGCGCGTCTGCGTGCGGCAGACGATGTGCCAACCGAGATCGCTCCGGGGTTCGACGCTTTCGTCGGTGACGAGCGCCACCGCAGCGCCCGATTGCCTTATGTGCTCGATCACGGCATCGGTTCCGGCCGCGCGTCGGCGCAGGGCGAAGACGATGACGCAATCTTCGGGCTGCATGGCGACGATGTGCTCGCCGAGCGTCTCGCCGCCCTGCGGCACGACGGCGACATCGGCGGCGAGCTTGACGAGCTGCCAGGAAAGATAGGTCGCGAAACTGTGGCTGATCCTTTGCCCGACCAGCCAGACCTTTCGCGCCGAAAGCAGCCGGGCGGCGAGCGCGTCGAACTGTTCCGGCGCAAAGCGGCGAAAGGTCCATTCCAGGTTTTCCCGCTCCTCCTCCATCTGCGCCGCCGGGTCGGCGGCGTCGAGGTCTTCCTTGCGGGCAAGATAGAGGCGTGAGCCGGTGCGGCCTTCTTCGCGCGCGGCGCGGCGGGCCTGCTCGTAGCTCTCATAGCCAAGGCGACGCACGAAACGGGAAACCGTCGCCTTCGAGACGTCGGCAAGCCGCGCCAGTTCCTGCGCATCGTAGCTCGCAAGCTCTCCGGGAAAATCGACGAGGAAGGTCGCAAGCTGCCGTTCGGCCGGTGCGAGGTCTGGCAGGGCCGCGGTGATGCGTTCGAGAAAACCCGGAAGAGGCGTCATCAGAAGATCCGGAAAGGGCGTTTCAAGACGGTTAGACTATGCGCGATGGAGAGGGTCAAGGTGCGGGCGCCGATGGAAACGAGCCGGATTTTGAAACTGTAGTTTCATATCCGGGCGCAATTTGCGGAAAATATGCATGTGATTCAAGAAGTCTATAAAAAATATGGAAATCATATGAAATTCCAGTTTCAAGCCCGCGACTCCTGCGCTAGGATTTCCTCAGTTTCGAGCCACTGGGAATCCCGAACCCTGCAGGAGATCGCCCCATGTACCGCCGCCGTTTTCTACACTCAGCTTTGATGCTTCCGCTGCTCGCCGGTCTGCCGGCAGCCGCGCCGGCGGCGGCCGGGGAATGGCCGACGCAGCCGGTGCATATTCTCGTCTCCTTCCCGCCGGGTGGGGCGAGCGACCTCGTCGCGCGCCTGCTGGCGCAGCATCTTTCCGAGGACCTTGGTCAGCAGTTCGTCGTCGAGAACAAGCCGGGCGCGGCGGGCACCATTGCCGCAAACGCGCTGAAGGTCGCGCCTGCCGATGGCCACACGCTGATGCTGTCGAACCTTACGCCCTTCTCCATCGCGCCGTCGCTGCTCGCCGATGCGCCCTACGATCCGGTCGCCGATTTCACCCATGTCAGCTATATCGGCGGCACGCATCTCGGCCTCTTCGTGCGGCAGGACCGCAACATTGCCGACCTTGCGGCCTTCGTGGCGGCGGCCAAGGCTGAGCCCGGCGTGCTCGACTACGGCTCTTCCGGCGTCGGTTCCTGGGGGCATGTCGTCGCCGAGCGTTTCAAGGCGCTGGCCGGCGTGTCGATCGAACACATTCCCTATCAGGGCTCCGGCCCGATGGTGCTGGATTTCCGTGCCGACGTGATCGGGGCGATCTTCGACGCGGTGCCGCAGAACCTGCCGCTGGTGAAGGAAGGAGTGGCCGTGCCGCTCGCTGTCAGCGCGAAGGAGCGGCTGGAAACCCTGCCCGACGTGCCGACCTTCAAGGAACTCGGCTATGACCTCGAGGCGGAGAACTGGCTGGGCATCAGCGCGCCTGCCGGCCTTTCCCCGGACATCGCGGAAAAGCTCGATGCGGCGGTCAAACGTGCGCTTGAAAAGCCCGAGGTCGCCGCCCGGTTCTCAGCCTGGGGGATCGACGTGACGGCAAAGGCAAACGGCCGCTTCGCCGATTTCGTCACTGCCCAATATGCCGCCTGGAAAACCCCCGTCGAAGCGGTGCGTGGCCAATGAGGATCGGGGTTCTTTTCGTCGGCAAGCTTGAGGATGCGGGTTTCAACGCATTGGGTCTTGCCGGTGCGCTGGCGGCGCGCGAAAGCGGGCTGGATGTGGTGATCCTCGACGGCATTCCCTACGAGCTGGCCGCCATGCAGGCTGCCATGCGCCGGGCATTGCCGGATCTCGGTGGCCTCGTCTTCGTCGGCGGGCAGGGCGATGCCGCCCTGCCACCGGTCGCGACGGAGTTTCCGCAAAAGCGTTTCGCGGTCGTGCAGGGCCATGTCTGCGGCGCCAATGTCGCAAGCTATGACGTGCTGCAGGAGCAGTCGGCCTTTCTCGCCGGGCATCTTGCGGCGCGCACGACGAAAACCGGCACGGTGGCGCATCTTTCCGGCCACCGCGTGCGGCCGGGATTGAAGGGCCGCGCGGCCTTCGTCGCCGGTGTGCGCCATGCCGCGCCGGATGTCCGGGTGCTCACCGGCTTTTGCGGCAGCCAGGACGACAACGGCGTGACGCGCCGCTGGGCGAGCGCCGAAATCGCCGAAGGGGCGGACGTGCTTTTCACCATGCTGAATGGCGGCCGGCAGGGCGCTATCGACGCCTGTGCCGCCGCGGGCGTCCGGCAGATCGGCAATGTACTCGACTGGTGCGCCATCCGCCCGGATGTCTTCCTGGCCTCGGCAGAAGCGCGCATCGACCTGTGCATCAGCCATGCCATCGAGGCCATGGTCGCCGGCCGCCAGCCGCCGGACGTCCGGCGCTTTGGCCTTGCCGATGGCGCCTATGTCACGCTTCGCCTTGCCGCGGACGTGCCGGCATCCCTCGCCGCGGAGATCGCCGACCTCAAGCGCGCGGTCGCGGCGGGGGACGTCGTGATACCGACCGACTATGCCGGGCCGGAATTCGCGCTGGAGCCGAGCCATGCTTAGCGCCGGCTTCAAGGGGCAGGTGGGCAACCTCGTCGTGCTCGCGGCCGGCGCTGCCTTCGTCTGCGCTACGCTGGCAGGGCTGGATCTCGGCACGGCGCGGCGGCTCGGGCCGGGGGCCTTCCCCCTGCTTGCCGGCCTCGGCCTCGTCTTCTTCGCGGCCTGCTCCCTCCTCGTCGATCTCGTCCGCCCGATGAGGCCAGAGGCGGCCGATGTGCCGGCGGTCCTTGCCGTCTCGCTCGGCATTGGCGGTTTTGCGCTGCTGACGCCGCTTGCCGGGGTGCTGCCGGCGACCTTCGTCGGCGCCTTCGTCACGACGATGGCAGCGCGCGGGATCGGCTGGCGGCAGCGCCTTGCCTTTTCGGCAGCGACCGTGCCGCTCGTCTGGCTGCTGTTCTTCCAGTTGCTGAGCCTTCCCGTCGTCGCCCTGCGCGGGGTCTGACATGGACCTCCTGCACAATCTTGCGCTCGGTTTCGCGACGGCGGCGACGCCGCTGAGCCTCGTCCTTTGCCTTGCAGGCGTGTTCCTCGGCACGGCGGTCGGCGTTCTGCCGGGCATCGGGCCGCTCGCGGCCATCGCTATGCTGCTGCCGATTACCTTCCACCTGCCGCCGGCGGCTGCGCTGGTCATGCTCGCCGGCGTCTACTATGGCAACGAATATGGCGGGTCCATCGCCTCCATCCTGCTCAACATACCGGGATCTCCGTCCTCCTCGATAACCTGCCTCGACGGTTATCCTCTGGCACGGGCCGGCAAGGCCGGCGTCGCGCTGTTCATGACGGCGGCCGCCTCCTTCTGCGGCGCGCTGGTCGGTATCACGGTCATGGCCCTGGCATCACCCGCATTGGCCCGTTTCGCCCTGCTGTTCGGTCCGGCGGAGTATTTCGCCATCATGCTGCTCGGCCTCGTCTCGGCTGCCATCGTTTCCGGCAGCGGACCGGTGCGCGGGGCCATGATGGTGCTTTCCGGCGTGCTGCTCGGCACGGTCGGGCTCGACATGACGTCCGGCGAGACGCGCTTTACCGCCGGCATCCTCGAACTGCGCGACGGCATCAATCTCGGCGTGGTCGCCATGGGCCTGTTCGGCGTTTCGGAGGTGATGGCGGCACTCAGGGAAACACCGTCGACCGGCCCTGCCGGCCGCTTCAAGCTGGCGGATATGCTTCCGGACCGCGAGGAGGCCAGGCGGTCGGCGGCGCCTGCGGTGCGCGGCTCGCTCATCGGCGCGTTGCTTGGCACCCTGCCGGGCACCGGCCAGGTCGTCTCCTCCTTCATGGCCTACGCGCTGGAAAGGAAAATCTCGCCGAACCGCGCGCAGTTCGGCAAGGGGGCGATCGAAGGTGTCGTCGTGCCGGAGGCGGCGAACAATGCCGCGGCGCAGAGTTCTTTCATCCCGACTCTCACCCTCGGCATTCCCGGCAGCCCGACAATGGCGCTGATGCTCGGCGCCATGATGATCCACGGCATCGTGCCGGGCCCCCGCATCATCGAGGAACATCCGGACCTGTTCTGGGGCTGGTGGTCAGCTTCCTCATCGGCAACCTCTTCCTGCTGGTGCTGAACATTCCGCTGATCGGCCTGTGGGTGCGGTTGCTGCGTGTTCCGCCCTCCGTGCTCTATCCCGCCGCGGTCGTCATCATCTGCATTGGCGCCTACGGCATCGATGGCAGCCTCTTCGATGTCTGGACGGCACTCGTCTTCGGCCTTGTCGGCTATGGGCTGCGGCTCTACCGTTTCGAGCCCGCGCCGCTTCTGATCGGCTTCGTGCTCGGGCCGATGATGGAAGAATATTTTCGCCGGACCATGCTGCTCTCGCGCGGCGATGCCCTGGTGCTGCTCGAACGGCCAGGTTCGGCCCTCCTGCTGGCGTCCGCCGTCATCCTCTTCCTGAGCGCTCTGGTGCCGCCGGCGCGCTGGCGGGCGATCATCGGTCGTGGAAGCCGCAAGACGACGTGAGCGCGCCGCGCAGGCAGGGCTTGATTTTCCGGGCGGTATTCTATTGTTTTGGTAGAGAATGCCGTGTCACCACTCGTCGGACAGGACGAGTTCTGGAAACCGCCTCACGCCGTGCAGGAAAGGACCCCATCGATGACGCTTGCGCCCGCCCAGTTCCGTCCGCCGTCGCAGGGAGCCGATTCGCTCGCACGGATCGCCATCATCGGTCGTGGCTTCACCGGTCTCATGACGGCGATCGCATTGCTGAAGAGCGTTCGCAGTCCTTTCCATCTCGTGATGTTCGATCCCTTCCCGAAGATCGACGGCGGCGAGAGCATCGGCCGTCCGGCTTCCGCGCTGTTGAACAGCCGCGTCCGCGATCTGTCGGTCGATCCGGCGGCGCGCGACGATTTTCGGCAATGGCTGGAGGCCAGTGACGGCTGGCGTGACGGCGATCAATCGACGCCCGCCAACGTTGATCACGCCTTCGTGCCGGGGGAGGTGTTCAGCGCCTATGTCTACCAGCGCTTTTCCGAAGCACTGCGCGAACGGGCGGATGTCATGGTCCAGGTGCGCGCCGAGAGTGTCGGCGCTGTCGGACGTCATCCGCAGGGCGGCCTTTCGGTTCTCTCGGGGGAGGGAGAGCAGGCCCGTTTCGATGCTGTCTTCCTGGCGACGGGCTATGGCTTGCGCGAAGCTGCCGAAGGCAATGTGGGCCTGACCGGTGCCAAGGAGGTGCAGGTCATCGGCGGAGGCGTGCATGCGGTCGGCCGTGCGCTGCGCCTGCTTGCGGCGGGAGAGGCGTCCCATGTCACGCTCATTTCCGCTTCCGGCTTCCTGCCGCAGCCGCATACATCGTCCGCTGTCGGCTCCGTCTCGTCCGGTCGTCCTTTCCCGAACACGCTCCGCGGTGCCTTCCGCTATCTGCGCGAGGCAGCGAACCGGGCGGCGCTGGACGGCTCGGGCTGGCAGGGCATCATGAACGATTTTCGCTTGCGCGCCCGCGAGCTCTGGCAGGGCCTGACGCCGGAGGAGCGGCGCCGCTTCAAGCGTCATGTCAAGCCGATCTACGATAGCCATCGCAACCGCCTTCCGCTCGGCCACTATGAGCGGCTGCGACAGGCCATCGACAGCGGTGCGATCACGGTGCACAAGGGCAAGGTCGAGCGCATCGCGACGAATGGCGTGCTGCTTTCCGGCGCGGGAGGACTGCAGGTTCTGCCGGCAGACCGGACGATCGATTGTCGCGTCCGCCCGACCGATCTCGAATCCCCGCTCTTCCGTTCGCTTCTGTCGGCGCGGCTTGCGCGAAGGGACGAACTCGACCTCGGCATCATCGTCGACAGCGACGGCCGGGTCTTCTCGGAAACCGGGGCATTCGAAGGTCTCTTCGCGATGGGCCCGCTTGGCCTTGGAAGCCTGCCGGATATCGACCTCGTACCGCAGATCGTCGTTCAGGCTCACGCGGCAGCCGACGCACTCGGGACGTGGCTTGCGGAATCCTCGGGCAGCAAAGCCACGGATTCCCGCCTGCGCTAGAAATACGCCGCCGCCCGCGAGAGGGGGCGGCAGGTGCGGGTCAGCGAGGCCGCAATGCCTGTTCGTAGATCTTCGTCGAACGGGCGCCGGAACGGCAATAGGCCAGGATCGGCCGGGGAAGGTCGTCCAGCGCCTGGACCATGCTGCCTACGGCTTCGTCCGTCAGCCCTGTGGAAACGACGGGGATATGCCGCACCTCGATGCCAAGCTGGGCGGCGCGGTCTGCGATCGAGGAGAACGCAGGTTGGTCGGCCTGCTCCTGATCGGGCCGGTGGCAGACGATGGAGCGGAATCCCAGCAGGCTGACGATGTCGACATCTTCAGCCTCGATCTGCGGTGAAACCGAGTAATCCTCGTCGATCTTGCGGATGTCCATGCTTGTCCTTCCCTTGTCGTCTTACCGAATGCGTGCCGCCCCGGCGGAAAGCCAGGCCCGTTCGCTCGAAGAACGTCTCAACGCCGGTCCTTGCGCCAGAAACGGCTGGCCGGGCGAAGGGCCGACGCCGTTGAGGTCGCAGGACGATGTCTCCGCCGCGTGGCGGGCCTGGATCAGCGAGGCGATGTGCCAGCCAGGGCTTTTGGGGTTTCGACGGCCTGTTATGCTGACCAGCCGCGGTAGCGACATGGCGTTCTCCGTTTTCTCGATAATTCTCTATAAAAATTATCGATTAAAGGAAAAACACGCTATTTTCGGCTTGCCTGGAGGAAAGATCGCCCTGAACCCGGCGGCCTGCCAAGCCCCGATGGACGGATCGTGATCCGCCCCGCTTTTCCGGGCATTCCCCTGTCTCTCAGATAACGGAGGATTTTCCGCAATATCGTGCTGTTTTGCATTTGGGGCGGATGGGGCGTTCGTTCTGTTGGAGGAAAGATTTTTGGAAAGATTTATCTTCTTGAGCATCTTTCGCGCATTTATTACCCACCCATTCATTGAAACGCGAAATACGGGCCGCGGGCCGGGAGACCTCCATGAACACTGCGATGAACATGATGCCGATGATGAACGCCATGATGGGTGGCATGGGCCAGCCGATGATGTCGCCGATGATGATGAACGGCATGATGCCCATGATGGGCGGCATGCCCATGATGATGCCCATGCCGATGATGATGGGCATGATGACCTGCAAGATGACGGATGCCGGCATGACCTGCGAAATGAAGCCGATGGACGGCATGGATCAGGCCATGTTCATGGAATGCTGCAAGCGCATGATGGCCATGA
>NZ_CP015740.1:0-222555 GCF_001652565.1 Shinella sp. HZN7
GGCGCTGCACTATGTCGGCAAACCGCTCTCCTATCCACGCGCGGCGCTCGCCTCCTTCACCAGTCTCGCCATCGGCCACAATGTCGGCGTCGCCGCGCTTTCCAGCGGCGCCGTGCGCTACCGCTTCTATTCCCGCTGGGGCCTCGACGGCGAGGAGATCGCCAAGCTGATCGTCTTCTGCGGCGTGACGGTCGGCCTCGGGCTCATCACCCTGGCCGGGCTTTGCCTCATCCTGCTTCCCGGCACCGCCGGCAGGATCGCGGGGCTGGGAACGGCGGCATCCCTTGCCCTCGGCCTTGCCTGCCTTGCGCTTGGCGCAACCTATCTCGCGCTTGCCGCCTTCGTGCGCGGCGAACTGAAGGTGAAGAGCTGGCGCTTCGCCCTGCCGACGGTGCACCTTGCCGGCATGCAGATCGTGATCGGGACCTTGAACTTCGCCTGCGTCGGCGCCTGCCTGCATCAACTGCTCGGCGGCAAGACCGGCTATATGGAAACGACGGCGGCCTATGTGGTCGGCAACCTGACGGCGCTCGTCAGTCATGTACCGGGCGGGCTCGGCGTGCTGGAGGCGACGATCGCCTTTCTTCTGGGAGGCGCGGCCCCGATCGGCGCGCTGATCGCCTTTCGCGCCGTCTATTTCTTCATCCCGCTGCCGCTGGGACTGGTGTCGCTGCTCGCCAGCGAGGCCTTGCTGGGATCGAACGGCGATGCCGGGCTGCGCGACAGCCCGAACTGACGGCGAAAAAACGCCCGGGCCGCATCCCGCCAGGCCGGAAGCGGCCACCACGGCGCGACCGGATCGACAAGCCCGGTGCCGGCAACCGGCTCGATGGAGCCCCTGCCTCGGGCATCCGGGAACGGCCGCAGCCCGCGCGCACGCGTATTGAAGGCGTCGATGGTCCTGCCCAGCAATCCCTCTGCGCCCACCGCGGCCCCGAACAGCACCGGATCGGCGTCGAGATGTTCCGCCAGCAGCCGGTCGCGCAGGCCGACGATGGCCTTGCGCTCCTCCTGCCTGTGCGCCTCGATTGCGATATCGAGTTCCGTATCCAGCCCTTCGCTGCGCTGGTTGAGGTTCGAGGAGCCGATGCGCAGAAAGACGTCGTCCACGATGACGAGCTTGGAATGGATGACGATCTCCTGTTCCGTACCGTCAGGCCTCGGCACGACAGGATAGAAGGCACGCATGCGGCCATATCTGTCGCACCGGCCGAGGCGGCGGATCAGCCGGTCGCGATTGGCGCCGAGCACGAGACGCTCGATGATGCCGTGCGAGCTCAGCGTCGAGACCACGACCACCTCCGGCCCATCCGGCTGTGCGAGCTTTTCGCACAGCACGTCGCAGACCCTCTTCGAGGCGAAATACTGGCTTTCGATATAGATGTGCCGCCGCGCAGCCTTGAGGGCCGCCACCGTCAGGTCCATCGCCTCGGTGCAGGCCTCCCGCCCGCGGATCGCCGGCTCCGTGCGGGTGAAGGCGACATCCACCCCGGCCATGTCAGGCGCGAGCCCGTCGAGGGAAACTTCAGCCGCGGCCTCGGTGAGCGGCACCGCCTCGTCGGTGGCGAACAGCCAGCGCCGGCGCGCGATATCGCCGGCGAGACGGGCCGCCTCGCCCTCCAGCGCCACCTGCATGTCATGCACCGGCTCGTAGGGCTCGCCCGACGGCATGACCCGGCGGGGATCGTCGATGCGGTGCTCGCTCGTATCCCAGCGCTTGGCGGTAAGGTCGATGCCGCCGATGAAGGCGACACGGTCGTCCACCACCACGAATTTCTGATGATGGGAGCCACGGATCGGATGGCGGTTATCGAAGGCGAGCTGGATGCGTGGATGGGAGGACCAGCGCCGCTTGCGGAACATTTTCAGCGATTTTCCGGAATAGATCGGCCCCATGCCCCAGATCAGCACGCGGATGGTGAGGTCCGGGCGCGCCGCGACAAGGTCGAGCAGGAAGGTGCCGAGGCTCGGCGAATGCGGCCTGTCGGGCCGGATCGGGATATCCGGATTGAAGTCCCAGCCGACGATCCAGATCTCCTTGCGCGCCTGCAGCAGCACGCTCTCCAGCCGCCGGAAATAGGCCTCGCCATCGACGAGGACCTTCAACCGGTCGGCCCTCGCCACCCGCCAGGCATTCACGCCGGGCCGGATGATGGGGGCCGGCGCGCTGGTGTGTGCAACATGCACCGGGAAACCGTCGTTTCGCACTCTCTGCCGCCTCGTCTGGTGGTATCACGCATCCTGCGCGGAAATTCGCGGGAACGGTTTTGGTTCCCTTCCATGCAGCGCACGAGCCGATTCCAATCTCAAGGCCTGTTCCCTGCGTTTGGATTCGCCTCCCACAAGACACCAGAACCTCGGTCTTCGCGCTCGCGCGCCTACCCGCCTGCCGCAACCTGCCGCACGCGGGCCGCCGCCTGCGCCAGGCGATCCGGCGCGAGGCGTCCGGAGCGGGCAGCGTCGGCAATGCCGTCGCACAGCGCATCGAGGTGCGGCCCGCCGCCCACGAGCAGCAAATCCGCCCCCGCGCCGAGGGAAGCGATCGCGGTTTCGAGCAGGGAACGACCGCGCATCGTGGCGGGGGCATCGAGATCGTCGCTGACGATCAGGCCCTTGAAGCCGAAGTCGTTTCGCAGCATCGCCATGACCGCCGGCGAGGTGCTCGCGGCATTCTGCCCGTCGAGCGCGGCGACGGGCGCCGGCCCCGTCATGATCGCCCGTGTCCCGGCTTCGATGGCGGCGGTGAACGGCAGGACGTTGTGAAGAAGGCGATCGCGCGATGTGCGCAGGGAAACGTCGACGAGAGCCGGATCGCCCTCCAGGTCGTTGAAGCCGGGGAAATGTTTCGTCACCGCAGTGATGCCGGCGCTCTGGACGCCTTTCACGAAGGCCGCCGCCACCCGGGCAACGGCCTGCGGATAGCTGCCCATCGTGCGGCCGTGCAGCCAGGCGTTCTGCCCGTCTATGACATCGGCGATGGGCGCCAGGAACATCGAAACCCCAAGCGCGCGGGCGGCGGCGGCCGTCGCCCTGCACCGTTCGGCGAGCGCCGCGTCGTCAAGCGCATGCGCCTCGTCAAGCGAGGGAAGCGGGGGAACCAGCCCCTGCAGCCGCTGGATGCCGCCCAGTTCCTGGTCCACGGCGACGATCAAGCCGGGAGTTACGGCCTTCAGCCGCGCGACGGCGGCTTGAAAGCTATCCGGCGTCTCGCTCGCCAACCGTTCGGCCGACATGCGCCGTGCGACATATTCCGCCCGCGTCTCGCCGATCAGGACGGAACAGCCGCCCTTTTTCAGGAAGGGCACCATGACATCGATGATGTCGAGCGTATCGAAGGCGGGCAGGAGGATCGCCCGGGCGTCCTCATCCGGTGAAAAGCACATCGTCATCTCCGTGGTCCGTCAGACTGTCTCGACATCGACGCCGGCCTCGCGGATGGCCTTGAGGATGGCGGTATCCCGGCTGCTGGTGAAAAGCGCCGATACGGCGGCAATCGGCGCCACTTCATAAGTTGCCGCCTGGCCGAGCTTGTCCGCCGTCGCCAGGAGCAGGGTCTTGTTCGCGGCCCGGATCATCGCCGATTTCAGATGGGCATCCTCGAAATCGTCGGCGCGGAGCGTGAGGCCGTGATCAACGCCGCAGGTGCCGAGAACACAATAGTCGACCCGCAGCGCCCGGATCGCGTCGATCGCGCCGGCGCCGGTCGCGCTGCGCGTCAGCCGGCCCAGGCGGCCGCCGAGCATGACCACCTCGGCGAGCGGATGATCGAGCGCGGCGGCGGCGACGTCGACCGCGGTCGTGATGATGCGCAGGGACAGCGCCGGCGAGAGCGAGCGCACGAAACGGACGACCGTCGTGCTCGAATCCACCAGCAGCGTCGCCCCGTCGGGGATCGTCGCGGCCGCGGCGCGGCCGATCGACTGCTTTTCCTCCGCATGCAGCGCCTCGCGCCGGTGGAAATCGAGCGCCGGCGTGACGAGCCGCGCCGCGCCGCCGTGAAAGCGCTGCACGAGCCCCGCATCCGAAAGGTCGCGCAGGTCGCGGCGGATCGAATCCTCCGACACGCCGAACTCCTGCGCCAGCCCGGCCGCAATGACCCGGCCGGCCGCATTGACCTTTTCGAGAATGACGGCCTGCCGCTCCTCCGGAGAAAGCGCCGCCAGTTCCTTCCTGTCCGCGGTCATCCCGCCGTCTCCACTTCGGGCACGAGCAGGCCGAGGGCCGTGAGGCGGGTCTCCAGCGCTTCGGCCGTGCTGAAGTGCTCGGTGTGGAAGCCGAGTGCCGCTGCCGCGGCGATGTTCGCCGGATTGTCGTCGATGAAGATGCATTGCTCGGCGCGCACGCACGCCCGCTCCAGATAGCGCTCGAAGATGGGCGCATGCGGCTTTATGAGCTTCTCCCGTCCGGAGACGACGAGGACATCGAACGCATCGAGGAAGGGAAAGATCGCCTGCGCCCGCGGGAAGGTCTCCGCCGACCAGTTCGAGATCGCGTGCACGGGAACGCCGTCCGCCTTCAGCCGTCCCAGAATGCCGGCGGTCCCCGGCACCTCGCCGCCCAGCATCTCGTGCCAGCGCAGCCAGTAGGCCTCAATCAGATCGGACCGCTCGGGATGGCGCCGCACGAGTTCGGCTATGCCCTCGGCAAACGGCCGCCCGGCATCGAACGCCTCGTTCCATGCCGGGGTGCAGACCTCCGCCAGGAAGGCCGAAACCGCCGCCTCGTCCGGCAGGAGCCGGCGATAGAGATAGGCTGGATTCCAGTCGATCAGCACGCCGCCGATATCGAAGACCACAATGCTTGGATTCATTTCGCTTGCCTCTTTGTGCATGTATTGATTCTAATCATGCACAAACACGCAAATATATGCAATAAAAAGCAGCGCCTATTGACGCAGAAAATCAGCAGCGCGTTCGCCGATCATGATGCAGACAGAATTCGGATTGCCGGAGATCAGCGTCGGCATAACCGAGGCATCGGCAACACGAAGCCGCTCGATGCCGTGCACGCGCAGCTTCGGATCGACCACGGCCCGGTCGTCCTCGCCCATCCGGCAGGTCCCGGCGGGGTGCAGGGCCGCATGGGCGTCCTTGACGCAGAAGGCACGGATCTCCTCGCGGGTCCTGAGGGACGGCACCGGCGTATGCCGCGCCGTCACGAATTTCGAGATGGCCGGCTGCGCCATGATGTCGAGGGCCGCCATCGTGCCGTCGGTGATGGCCTCGAGATCGTAGGGATCGGAGAAATAGCGCGGCGCCACGCGCGGATTTGCCGCCGGATCGGCACTCTGAAGCGTGACCTCCCCTCGCGAGCGCGGCCGGATCTGCCCCAGATTGACCGTGCAGCCATTGCCGCCCGGCACGGCATCGACGCCCTCCTCGATGCCGGCGCCGACCACCATGAAATACTGGATGTCGGGCGTCGCCTCGCTCCTGTTGCCCCACCAGAACGCACCGCCCTCGATGAGGTTGGACGAAGCGGGACCGTTGCGGAAGAGTGCATAATTCAGTCCGGCAAGGGCCTTCCAGTGCAGCTTCTTGTACTTGTCGTAGCTGTGCGGGCCATTGAGCTGGTAGACCAGCGAGATCTCGATATGGTCCTGGAGATTCTGGCCGACGCCCGGCAGGTCGGCATGGACCGCAATGCCGTGCCGCCCGATCTCATCTGCCGGGCCGATGCCCGACAGCATCAGCAGCTTCGGCGTCGCGATCGCCCCGGTGGAGACGACCACTTCCTGATCGGCGCGGTAGACGACCTTGCGCTTGCCCCTGGCGCATTCGACACCGACCGCCCTGCCCTTCTCGATGAGGATGCGGGTGACCGTCGTTCCCGTCTCGATGCGCAGGTTGCCGCGCTTGCGGGCCGGGTTGAGATAGGCGACGGCGGCCGAGCTGCGGCGGCCATTGCGCGCCGTGATCTGGTAGAGCCCGCAGCCCGCCGGATCGCCGGAATTGAAGTCCGGATTATAGGGCAGCCCCGCCTGCTGGCAGGCCTGCAGCCAGGCGCGGGTCAGCGGATGGATGTAATCTATATCGGAGACGCCGAGCGGCCCGCCGACGCCATGGGCCTCGTTGCAGAAGCGGTTGTTGTCCTCGGCGCGCTTGAAATACGGCAGGACATCGGCATAGCCCCAGCCCTCCGCGCCGAGGCGCGCCCATTGCTCGTAGTCGTCGGGCACGCCGCGGATATAGATCATCGCATTGACCGAGCTGCCGCCGCCCAGCACCCGGGCCTGCACCATGGTCGGCGTTTCCGTCCGCTCCTGCTCGGCCATCGGCTCCCAGGGAATGCGCTTCAGGAGATCGCCCTGCGCGGTCTTGTAGTAGGCACCGGGAATATGGATGTAGGGGCTAAGGTCGCGCGGCCCCTCCTCGATGAGGAGAACGCGCACGGCGGGATCCTCCGAGAGGCGCGCGGCCACGACGCAGCCCGTCGAGCCGCCGCCGATCACGATATAGTCGAACGTATCGACCTCGTCCGGATGCCGGGGAGAAATCCCGAAGCGGGCCGATCCCATGTCGCGAAGTGCCATCACTTTCCCCCTGCAATGGCGCTGCCGGCCTTGATGGCGAGGGCAGCGATGGTGAGTGCCGGATTGACGGCGGCCGAGGTCGGCAACACGGAGGCATCCGTGATGTAGAGGTTCTCGACATCGTGGCTGCGGCAATCGAGATCGACGACCGAACTTTGCGGATCATGGCCCATGCGCGCCGTGCCGCATTGATGCGATGTCGTCTTGCGGCCGAAGGTGTGCGTCAGCACGATCGGAAACCCCGCCTTGCGCATGACGGCGCGGGTTTTCGCGATCAGCGCCTCATGCGCCCGCATATTGGAGCGGATCCAGTGCATGACGATGCGATCATCCCGCACCATGACCCGGCTTTCCGGATTGGGCAGGTCCTCGCTCGTCAGGAACCAGCCATAGGCATAGCGCGCCACCAGCCGTGCAAACCAGGCCGGCGCCGGCATCGGCAGGTTGGCCTTGAGGATGTTGCCGGTGATATGGCCGAGGAGCTGGACGTTGCCGAGCGGGAAGCCATAATCGTTGTCCTCGTTGTAGAAATCGTTGAAGGCGATGGTCTTCTGGTAGACACAACTGTTGGCGGCGAAAGGACGGATCGTCAGCATCGCCGTCGTGTTGTGGTTCATGAAATTGCGCCCGAGCTGGTCCGAACTGTTGCCGAGACCGGCCGGATGCGCCCCATTGGCCGAGCGCAGGAGAAGCGCCGCGGACTGGACCGCGCCGGCGGCAACGGCAAAACGGCCGGCGGAAATGCGATGCTCCACGCCGTCCTTCCTGTAGACGGCCGCGGTGACGCGGCGCCCGGTCCCGTCCGTTTCGAGGCGCATGACGCTGGCACCGGTCACGAGGCTGACATTGGGATGGGCAAGCGCGCTGGCCAGCGGCCCCACCTCCGCATCGATCTTGCCCGTCCCGGTGTTGGGGAACGCATCCCACCCCGTCGGCGCCCGTTTCAGCCAGGCGTCGAGATCGATCGACAGCGGAAGGGAGGCCGGATGGATGCCCGCCTTCTCCAGCCGGCGGCGGACGGCGGCGATCGCCGGCTCGTCGGGAACCGGCGGGTAGGAATAGGGTCTTTCATGCCACGGCTCCGTCGGGTCGTCCGTGGTCGAGCCGCGTACCCTGAAAACGTGCTCGGCCGCGTCATACCAGGGCGACAGGTCCTCGTAGGACATCGGCCAGCCGGGAGACGCGCCGTCCATATGCGGCCGCGGTGCAAAATCCTCGCGGCGGTACCGGTACATGACCGCGCCGAAGAACTTCGAATTGCCGCCGACATAATAGTAGTTGCCCGGCAGGAAACTCTCGCCATCCGTGCCCAGCCATTCCTCCGAGGACCGGTAGAAGCCCTTCTGGAAGATGGCGACATCGTCACGCGCCTCTGGGCTGTCCGTCAGACGCACGCCCCGTTCGAGAATGACGATCTTGAGGCCCGAAGGCGCAAGGCTGTGCGCCAGGGACGCTCCGCCGATGCCGGAGCCGATGATGACGATGTCTGTCGTCTCGGTCATAAAAAATCTTTCAGTCGATGCGCGTTTCGGTTTCGCTGTCGAAGAGCACGATCTTGGACGTATCGACCGCCAGTGCGGCCTCGCGGCCCGCATGGGCCTGGCGTGGCGGAAGGCGGGCGGTCACCTCCACGCCGCCGAGCTGGAAGACGGCGAGCGTATCCGGCCCCGTCGGCTCGACGACGTCGAAATCGACGGTCAGCGCGGGTGCGGCACTGCCCGCGGCGATCGAGAAGTTCTCCGGGCGGATGCCGACCAGTACCTTTCGGCCCGCATAGCGGCGAAGCGCCTCCGCGGAGAGGGAAATGCCCCCGATGCGCGCCGCCGGCCGCCGGGCGATATCGATGACGGCTATCGCCGTGGCCCCCTCGGCCTCCAGCACCGCCGGCACGATGTTCATGGCCGGCGAGCCGACGAAGCGGGCAACATAGACATTGGCCGGCCGGTCGTAGACGGCCTGCGGCTCGTCGAGCTGCTGCACCACGCCGTCCTTCATCACGGCAACGCGCGTGGCGAGCGTCATCGCCTCGATCTGGTCATGCGTGACATAGACGATAGTCGTGCCGAGGCGGGCATGCAGGCGCTTGATCTCGGTGCGCATGTCGACACGCAGCTTGGCGTCGAGGTTCGACAGCGGCTCGTCGAACAGGAAGAGTTTCGGCTCGCGCACGATGGCCCGCCCCATGGCGACGCGCTGGCGCTGGCCGCCGGAAAGCTGCGAGGGCTTGCGGTCGAGAAGATGGGTGATCTGCAGGAGATCCGACGCGGTCTTCACGGCCCTGTCGCGGTCGGCCTGGGCGATCCGGCGGATCTTCATGCCGAACTCGATGTTCTGCCGCACCGTCATCGTCGGATAGAGCGCATAGGACTGGAACACCATGGCGATGTCCCGGTCCTTCGGCGAGAGGTCGTTGACGGTCTTCCCGGCGATGCGGATCTGACCACCGGTGATGGTCTCCAGCCCGGCGATCATGTTGAGCAGCGTGGACTTGCCGCAGCCGGAGGGGCCGAGCAGCACGAGGAAGTCGCCGGTTCCGATGGAGATCGACACCTCCTTCAGGACTTCGAGATGGCCATAGGCCTTGCGGACGCGATCGATTTCGAGAGTGGACATGGCTTCAGCCTTTCACGGCGCCGGCCGTCAGCCCGCGGACGAAGTAGCGGCCCGCGACGATGTAGACGACCAGGGTTGGGATGGCGGCGATCATGGCGGCGGCCATGTCGACATTGTACTGCTTGCGGCCGGTGGTCACGTTGACGATGTTGTTGAGCGCCACCGTGATGGGACTGCTGGAGCCTGATGTGAACGAAACGCCGAACAGGAAGTCGTTCCAGATCTGCGTGAACTGCCAGATGCAGGAGACAACGATGATCGGGATCGAGGTCGGCAGGATGACGCTCCAGAAGATGCGGAAGAAGCCCGCCCCGTCGACCATCGCCGCCTTGGTCAGTTCATCCGGCAGCGACACGAAGTAATTGCGGAAGAACAGCGTCGTGAAGCAGATGCCATAGGAGGCATGCACGGCGACGAGGCCGGGAATGGAACCGGCAAGGCCCAGAAGGCCGAGCGTGCGGGCCATGGGGATGAGGATCGCCTGGTAGGGCAGGAAGCAGCCGAACAGCAGGAGGCCGAAGACGAAATTCGCGCCGGGAAACCTCCATTTCGTGAGGATGTAGCCATTGATCGCGCCGATGCCGGTCGAGAGCGCCACCGCCGGGATCACCATCAGCAGCGAGTTGACGAAATAGGGTTTCAGGCCGGTGCAATCCGTGCCGATGCAGGCCTCAGACCACGCCGCGCGCCAGGCATCGAGCGTCACCACCTTGGGCACGCCGATGAACGAGCCGCCATAGATCTCGTCGAGGGGTTTCAGGGACGTCACGACCATGACCCAGAGGGGCATGAGGTAGAGGAGCGCGACGACGACGAGGCAGCCGTAGACGAAGAGGCGGCCGAGCCGCGCCTTGCCGGGTCGGGAAAGGGCTTCAGCCATTGTTCTCACTCCGGAGTTCGGAATAGAGGTAGGGGACGATGATGGCCGCGACGGTCATCAGCATCATCACGGCACTCGCCGCGCCGACGCCCATCTGGTTGCGGCGGAAGGTGGCGGAGAACATGAAGGTCGACGGCAGCTCGGTCGCCGTGCCGGGGCCGCCATTCGTCAGCGCCAGAACCAGATCGAAGCTCTTGATGGCGATGTAGCTCAAGAGGACGATGACGCTCAGCATGGCGGGGCGCAGCATCGGGATGATGATCTGCCGGTAGATCAGCGGCAGCGAGGCCCCTTCGATCTGCGCGGCCTTGATGACGGAGTTGTCGATGCCGCGCAGGCCTGCGAGGAAGATCGCCATGGCGAAGCCCGAGGACTGCCAGACGCCGGCGACGACGACGGTGTAGATCGCCATGTCGGGGTTGGTGATCCAGTCGAAGCGGAAGTCGGTCCAGCCGAGATCGTTGACGACCTTCTGCACCCCGAGGCCGGGATTCATGATCCACTTCCAGGCCGTCCCCGTCACGATGAAGGAGAGCGCCATCGGGTAGAGGTAGATCGCACGGAGCGCGCCTTCCGCCCGGATGTTCTGGTCGAGCAGGATGGCCATGAGCAGCCCGAGCCCCGTGGAGAGCGCGAGGAACAACGCGGAGAAGATGAAGAGGTTCGCGACGGCGGTGTGCCAGCGGGGCGTCGCCCACAGGCGGACATATTGCTCGAGGCCGACGAAATCGTAGGTCGGCACGAATTTCGACGAGGTGACGGAAATCACGCCTGTCCAGAGAATGAACAGGTAGACCGTGACGATGACGACGAGCAGGCTGGGAGCGACGACGATGCGCGGCAGCCAGCCTGCCAATCGCGATGACATGCGCGTAGAGGCGCTCATGGGTCAGCTCCGATGGCAAGGACTGTGGGAGGAGCCGGCACGCCGGCTCCTCCGATGGGGATGCGGGTTACCGGGCGTTGTCGATACCGGAGACCAGCATCTTGACGGCGTCTTCGGAGCTCATCTTGCCGACGAAGAACTGCGCGGCCACATCGCTGAAGACGGAGGCGAATTCCGGCTTTGCGGCAAAGCCATGGGTGATGGCGCCCTGCATGCTGCCCTTCTCGATCGCCGCCGCGCGCTCCTGGTAGCCGAGCTTGGCGCAATCGTCGAAATCGTCGACCGACACGTCGTTGCGCGCCGGGATCGAGCCCTTGATGAGGTTGAAGCCCTTCTGGACCTTCGGGTCCATGATGGTCTCGGCCAATGCGACCTGGGCCTTCTGCACGGTCTCGTCGCTGACGGTGAACATGCCGAAGCTGTCGATGAGATACTGGAAGGAGGTGACCGCACCCGGCGTCGCGAAGCAGTAGAAGTCCTGGTTGGGCTTCAGGCCCTTGGCGAGGAATTCGCCCTTCGCCCAGTCGCCCATGAACTGCATGGCCGCCTCGCCATTGATGACCATGCCGGTGGCGACAGCCCAGTCGCGGCCGACGAAATTGTCGTCGACGAGGCCGCGGACCTCGCGCAGCATATCGAACACCTTCACCATTTCAGGGCTGCCGAGCACCTCGGGGTCGAGATCGATCGCCGTCTTCTGGTAGAATTCCGGGCCGTTGATATCGGAGAGCAGCGCATCGAAGATGATGCCGATCTGCCAGGGCTCGTCGCCCATCGCGACCGGGACGATACCCTTCTCCTTGAGCGTCTTGCCGGTCTCGATCAGTTCCGCCCAGGTCTTGGGAACGGCAACGCCGGCGTCGTCGAAGAGCTTCCTGTTGGCCCAGACCCAGTTCTGGCGGTGCATGTTGATCGGCGCGGCGATGAAGGCCTCGCCCGAGGTCACGAAGGGCAGAAGCTGCGGGGCCAGCGCCTCGCGCCAGCCACCGGCGGTGGCAAGGTCGTTCAGGTCGCGCACGACGCCCTGTTCCGCCCATTGCACGCCTTCCCAGCCGAGGAACTGCATGGCGCCGGGCGGGTTGCCCGCCGTCAGGCGCGAGCGCAGCGCCTGCTGGGCATTGGCGCCGCTCATGCCGCCGACCGCCGAATCCTTCCACTCGAAGCCCTTGGCCTCGAGTTCCTTGCGGATGACGTTGAGCGCGTCGACCTCGCTCTGCGAGACCCAGTGGTGCAGGACTTCGATCTGGCCTTCCGCATGGGCTGCAACGGGCACGAGCATGGTCGCCGCAAGCGCTGTGGCGATAAATCTGGACATGGTTTCATCCTCTCTGGTTGAGTTTTGGTCGCGGCCCTTGGCAGGCTCTGTGCGTGGTTGTTAAACGGGGTCTGCGGGCATCGCGTAGCCGACGTTCCGGCCGCCGTAGCGGCGGACGCGGATGTTGGCCTGCTCGGCATGGCCGGAAAAACCTTCCATCAGGCAGAGTCGCGAGCTGTAGGAACCGATCAGGGCGGAGGCCTCGTCGGTCAGGACCTTCTGGTAGGTGCAGGTCTTCAGGAACTTCCCGACCCAGAGGCCGCCAGTGTAGCGGGCCGCCTTGTTGGTCGGCAGGGTGTGGTTCGTGCCGATCACCTTGTCACCGAAGGCGACATTGGTGCGGGCGCCGAGGAACAGCGCGCCGTAGTTCTTCATCTTCTGAAGGAAATAGTCCGGGTCGCGGGTCATGACCTGCACATGCTCGGAGGCGACGCGGTCGCCTTCCGCCACCATTTCATCGACGGTGTCACACAGGATGATCTCGCCGAAATCCTCCCAGGCCTTGCCGGCGACGGCCGCCGTCGGCAGGATCTGCAGAAGGCGCTCGATCTCCGCCAGCGTATCGCGCGCCAGCTTCTCCGAATTGGTGATGAGGATCGCGGGCGAGTTCACCCCGTGCTCGGCCTGGCCGAGGAGGTCGGTCGCCACCAGTTCGCCGTCGACGCTGTCATCGGCGATGACAAGCGTTTCCGTCGGGCCGGCGAAAAGGTCGATGCCGACATGGCCGAAGAGCAGGCGCTTGGCTTCCGCCACATAGGCATTGCCGGGGCCGGCGAGCATGTCGACGGGCTCGATCGTCTCGGTGCCATAGGCCATGGCGGCAATGGCCTGCACGCCGCCGAGGCAATAGATTTCGTCCGCGCCGGCAAGCGCCTGTGCCGCCACGATCTTTTCCGCGATCCTGCCCTGGAACGGCGGAGCGCAGGTGATGATGCGCTCGCAGCCGGCGACGCGCGCCGTCAGCACCGTCATGTGGGCGGAGGCGAGCAGCGGATATTTGCCGCCCGGCACGTAACATCCGACATTCTGGATCGGCACGTTCCTGTGGCCAAGCACGACACCCGGCAGCGTCTCGACCTCGATGTCCTTCAATGCCGCCTTCTGCGCTTCGGCGAACCGGCGGATCTGGTCCTGGGCGAAATCCAGGTCTTCCCGTTCCCGCGGCGCAAGCGAATTGATGCAGTGCGCGATCTCTTCCTTCGTCAGGCGGTAGGTTTCCCGGTCGAACCCGTCGAACTGGACCGAGAGCGCGCGAACCGCCTTGTCTCCGCCGTCCCGGACCTTCGCAAGAAGGGCCTCGACCGTCCTGGTGACCGCGCTGTCGGTGCCGCCCTGCTCGATGGAGGCCTTGGCTGTTTTGATGTGGCGTATCATGACAAAGTCTCTTCGTTCACGGCCGCCGTCGGCGCCGCGTTGTCAATCGTCTTGGGAGGGCAAGGGAGGCGGATGCCTCCCCGCCGGGATTTTAGAGATGCTGTTCGAGGGCGCGCATGTCCGCGTAGGCGGCCTGCTCCTTCTCGTAATAGGCCGGCGACGGGAAGTCCCACCAGCCGGTGGCAAACGGGCCGGCGGCATCCCGCGAGACGATGACTTCGACGAGGGCCGGGCCGCCGCAGTCGAGCGCCGCCTTCAGGCTGCTTTCAAGGTCCTCATCCTTCTCGACCTTCCAGGCCTGGAGGCCGAAGGCCCTGGCGGAGGCGGCGATATCGGCCGAATAGGGCGCGCCGTTGCCGGCATGGTGGTTGAACTCGGAGGCGATGTGGCGGCCCATGAACTTGCGCTGTCCGCCGCGGATCGACATGTAGCCCTGGTTGTTCAGAACGAGGAACACGACGTTGATGCCGTTCATGACCGCCGTGCCCATTTCCGGCAGCGACATCATGAAGTCGCCGTCGCCGACGATGGCGACGACCTGCCGGTCCGGGCAGGCGAGCTTGGCGCCCATCGCCGCCGGCACCGCCCAGCCCATCGGCGAATAGGAACCGGAGGTGAGGTGCGTGCGCGGCTCGTAGACCGGGAAACTCTGCTTGACCGAGCCCTGCGTATTGCCCGAGCCGACGACGACGATGCCGTCGCGGTCGAGGACCTTGCGCAGCGCCATCAGCGGGCGCTGCGAGGTAAAGGGCGTCTCGCGGCTGTTCTCGCGCGGCTCGACCTGGGCGCGCCAGTCGGCCTTGGCCTTCTGCACGTCGGCGAGGAAATTTTCGCGGCGCGCCAGCATCTTCTGCGAGTCCGCATCGGAGATGAGCGACAGGATCGCCTCCAGCGTCACCTTGGCGTCGGCGACGATGCCGACCTCGGTCTCGTAATTCTTGCCGATCTCGCGCGGGTCGAGGTCGATATGGATCAGCTTGGCCGAGGGGATCGAGAAGGAGACGCCCTTGGCGTAGGAGGAGGCCGACCAGTCCGTGAAGCGGCAGCCGACCGAGACGACGACGTCGGCCGAGGCGGTGATCTTGTTGCCGCAGGTCGTGCCCGTCTGGCCGACCGCGCCGATGAACAGCGCGTGATCTTCCGAAATCGCACCCTTGCCGTTCCAGGTGATGGAGACGGCAGCGCCGAGCTTTTCGGCAAGGCGCGTCAGTTCGGCTGAGGCGTTCGCCGTGATCGCGCCGCCGCCGGCGACGATGACCGGGCGTTCGGCGGCAAGGAGCACCTTCAGCGCCGCCTCGACGGCCTTCGGATCCGGATAGGCCACACCGACCGGCAGGCGCTTGCCGAGCGGATGGATGGTGACATCCGCCGCCTCGACCTGAACGTCCATCGGCACTTCGACGTGAACCGGACCCGGGCGGCCGGTCAGCAACTCGCTGAAGGCGCGGTGCATGATGCTTGGGAGGACCTGCACCGAATTGGCCTGCCAGGCGCGCTTGGTCACCTGCTCGGTGATGCGCGGGAAGGCGTTGTCCTGCTGGCGCTCCAGCTCCTGCATGGTGCCGTGGCCGTGCATGTAGGTCTGGGGCGAACCGGAGACGTAGAAGAGCGAGGTGGAATCGCAATAGGCGGTCGCAAGGCCGATGATGGTGTTGGCCGCGCCCGGGCCGACCGAGGTGGAGCAGGCCATCGGCTTGCCGGAGGCGCGATAATAGCCGTCCGCCATGTGAACCGCGCTCTGCTCGTGCATCACCTGGATGAAGGGGATCTCCGAGCCTTCCTGCAGGAAGGCGTCGAACAGCGACCAGATGCCATGGCCCGGCACGCCCGCCACATATTCGACGCCGTATTCCTTCAACGCTTTCGCGACGACTTGGCCACCTGTCAGTTTCATGTGATCGACCCTCTGAAATATCGTTGTCTCGTGAGCAGGAAGGGAGCCTTCCGGCGATGGGCTTATTCTTCGGCCGAGCGGAGCGCCGCCGCAAGTTCGCAGCCATCGAAACACTGACGCGAGATGACGCACTCCAAAAGCAGTTCTGCGTCATAGTTTCCGCTCGCTCCGAACGCGCCGCCGCCGGTCCGGCCATTTCGTGACGGTCCGCACGCGCCCTGGCTGAGAAGAGCGGAAGCCCCCGGAGAAAGCCATCCTGCGCAAAGTGAAGCTGACACCGCGTCGTCATGCGAACAAATTAATTCCGGCGCGCACTTTTTTCGCGGCGCGCGCTATGGCTTTCTCAGGATACGGACAGATAAAAGAGGCACCGCCGTGCAGAACCTGAGCAGAGACCTGGCTTTCGCAGACGACTTCATTTCGGCAAAACTGGTTGAGAACGTGGTCGACTACGATGTGGCGGACGCCGTCGTGGTCAATATCAGCCCCACCCCTATGGTGACGGGCGACGAGCACCCCGCCATCGTGCCGGCATGGAAGTCGACCTGGCTGAAGGGTGGCCGCATCCGCTCGGCGGAGCGGGCGGCGATCATCAAGGTCGTCAACCCGACCAATCTCGGCGGCTGCATGTTCCGCGGCTGGGACTGGCTGGGCAACCGCATCCGCAGCTTCCCGCGCGACACGCCGCTCTACATCTCGGCGCAGGACGAGATCGGCACCGTCACGCTCGACCCGCGCGTCTTCACCAATGAGCGCGCGGCGGCCGAGGCGCCGCAGGTCTTCACGCTGAAGCTCAATCTCTGGTGGTCGCCGGGCGACACGGATTGCTTCATCCACAACGAGCACCCGTTCCTGGAAACGCACACGCAGATCCACGGGCTGGGCCGCATGCAGAAATTCAAGGCCCGCGACGCGGCAACGCTCTACGAGGACGTGGTGATGCCGATCGGCTATTCGCACGATCCCTTCTGCCGGGTGACGGGCGAGAACCAGTGGACCTATCCCTGGCACCGCTACTATGCGGACAGCGACAGCGTCTGGCTCGCCGTCGAACTGCACCCCTGACGGGGCCGCCTCAGCTCATCTGGATCATGTCGGAGCCGTCGCCGAGATACTGCAAGGCCTCGCGCGGAATGCTGGGGTCGTTGCGGTCCATCACCGTCAGTTCCTTGAGATGCGCGCGGCGCAACAGGCCGGGCCCCCGATAGTGCAGCGCGACCTTCGTGGAATAGGGCTGGCGGAAGACGGTCGCGGCAATGCCGCTCGAAATGCCGAACATGAAGCGCTTGGCGTTGCGCTTGACCTGCGCATAGACGCCGAAGGTCATCTCGTTCGACTGGATGCCCTCGAAATCCGCCGTGAAGAGGCGGTCGGCGACGGGGAAGCAGAAGCCGTAATATTTGAAGACATATTCCGTCTTCTTCGGATCGTCGAAACTCGGGAAGCGCTCGACATAATAGTGCTGGAGGAATTCCCTGTTGCGGTAGATGCAGAAGGCCGACCGCAGCACGAAACCCTTGTAGATCGAGGAGAACTGGTAGCGATCGTAGACCCCGACGATGTCGTTGTGATCGGCATTGTTCTCGACGATCATGTCCGAGACGAAGCGCGAGAATTCCGGTAGCTGCCGGGCGGTCGCCATCGCGTGGAAGAAGTTGCCCTCCACCAGCGTGCGGAACTCCTCCGGGTCGGCAAAGAGCATGGGGACGCTGAGGCCGAAATAGTTCGCGATGATCCTGAGATTGGCGGGCGACGGCACATGGGCGCCCGACAGGTACTTGTTGAACTGCTGCCGGTTGACGTTGATCTTGCGGCAGACGGCCGCGACCGAACCGTGCTGCTCGCAGAGCGTCCTGAGGTTCGCCGCCAAGGCGGCCCCGTCTCGTCCCAGCTGATCCATTCCCGTCCCCACCAGCGCCTTATATGACGCATTGTGACGCTAATTCTACTTCATATCGCTAAAGACATCAACTGCCTGCGAAGTTGTGGCGCGCGGGCCGACCGTTCAATCTCCGGAGGATGAAAGGGAGGACCCGTGGTGCAGTCCAGCGAAGCGGTCGGATGGTCCGTCATGGGGACCGGAACCATAACAACGGAGCACATGGTTGCGGCGATCCGGTCGGCCGGACAGGAACCCCTGTGGGTCGTCAGCCGCAACCGGCAATATGCAGCGCATTTCTCGCAGGACATGCAGATCCCCGGCGTCGCCCTCGATGCCCGTCGGGCGCTGGAGGATCCGCGCGTCGGCTTCGCCTATGTCAGCGCCGTCCGCGACCGGCGCAGGCACTACATCCTGGCAGCGGCGGCGCAGCGCAAACACGTCCTGTGCGACGGCCCGATCGCCGGCAGCAGCCGTCTGGCGGCAAGCCTCGTCGAGACATGCCGGACGGCGGGCATCACCCTGGCGCTCCACCAGCCCTTCCGCACCCTTTCGCCCCATCAGACCATGCGCCGGCTGCTGCTGGAAGGGGAAATCGGCACGCTGCAATCCCTCCTCATCGCGCGCGGCGCCCCCTTTCACCCGCCGCCCAACCGCCATGCCGACGAGGCGGTGGACCGTGGCGATGCGCTTTTCGAAGCCTCCATCGACAGCATCGACCTTGCCCGCTTCCTCACAGGCCAGGAGCCGGTCGCCGTCTCCGCCCTTTCGGCCTCGCCGGCGCAGGGCGAAACCGACCAGCAGTCCTATGCGCTCGGCCTGTCCGGCGGTGCCGTCCTTCAATCCTACGAGAGTTTCACGACCGCGGAGTTCGAAAGCATCGTCATGCTCGCCGGCGACCGCGGCACGCTGATCGCCCATGGAACGCTGAGCGGAAAGGGCGCCGGCACGCTGGTCCGGCGGCTGAACGGGCGGAACGAGCTCATCCCGGTGCGCGAGCGCGACCCGCATGTCACGACGATCGAAGCCTTCCTGGCTTTGCCGCGAAAGCCGGCGACCTGGATGTCGCTCGGCGAAGACAACGTCATCGCGCTGCGCGCCGCGGAAGCCATCCGCGCGGCCCGGAACAAACGGCCGGTTTCCATCGGGACCGTTGACGCAAAGACGAGCGCAGGAGGCTCGCATCCATGACCCGGACAGAAAACCAGCTCATCTACCATTCCATGGCATCCCGGCCGAACACGCTGGCGATCGACATCGCGATCGCGCGCAGCCTCGGCTTCGACGGCCTCGAAACCTCCGGCCCGAAGATCGCCGCCTTCCTCGAAGCCGGCTTCTCCACATCCGAGCTGAAGGCACGGCTCGACGGCCTCGTCCTGCCCGGCATCGGCTTCCTGATCGACCTCGAGCGGCAGGGCGACGGCCGCCGGCAGATGCTGCGGGAGGCCGAGGAGCTCTGTGCGCTGGCCTCGGCGGCCGGGGCGAAAGGCATCGAGGCCATCACCGGCCCGCTGGATATCCGGGTCTTCGAGGCAGGCGCCGCAGAACGGTATCCCGACCTCTACCGCGGCCTCGTCGATCTGCCGACGGACGCCCAGCTTGATCTCACCGCCGTCAATCTCCAGGCCGTCGCGGACATCGCCGCATCGCATGGCCTGCTCGTCTATCTCGAAGCGCTGTCCTGGACGCCGCTCAACACGATGGATGCCCAGTTGCAGGTGATCGACCGCTGCAAGCGGGACAATGTGCGCATCGTCATCGACTTCTGGCACTCCTATACCAGCGGCGACACGCCGGAACGGATCGCCCGGCTCGACAAGGAGCTGATCTACGGCGTGCATCTTTGCGATTCCCTGCCCTATGCCGGCGGTATACCGAACGAACCCGTCCTCCGGGACGTGCCGACCGGCCAGGGCGTGCTCGACCTCCAAAGCTGGGTCGATGCCGTCAAATCGACCGGCTATACCGGCTGGTGGAGCTGCGAGCTCTTCTGCAGGCGCCAGCACCAGGACGACAGCTTTGCCGTGGCGAGGGACCTGAAGGCCCTCATGGAGCGCCTGATCCTGTCGTGACGCCCGTTCGGCGGGACAACATGCACATTGGGAGGGACGAAGCAGGTTGCAAAGCGGAGTCGCGTAGAGCTATACAATTTTGTTCAAACGGGACAACAATGTATATGCGCAGGCGCCGATGAACACTCTTTCCCAAGCCGACATCAACACGCTGATTTCCTACCGCCACGCCCTGCATGCCCACCCGGAGCTTTCCCTCGAGGAGGTCTGGACGGCCGGGTTCATCCGGGACCGGCTGGAAGCCCTCGGCATCCCGGTTCACGAGAAGATCGGCGGCAACGGGCTCGTCGGCGTCATCGAAGGGTCTGCGCCCGGCCCGGCGGTGGCGCTGCGCGCGGACATGGACGCCCTTGCGATCAGCGAGACGACGGGCCTTTCCTACGCCTCGAAGAACCCCGGCAAGATGCATGCCTGCGGCCATGACGGACATGTCGCCATCCTGATCGGCGCGGCGACCCTGCTTGCCCGGACGCGAAACTTCGCCGGCACCGTCCATCTCGTCTTCCAGCCGGCGGAGGAGCGCTTCGGCGGCGCCCGGCTGATGATCGAGGACGGCTTGCTCGAGCGCTTCCCCTTCGAGCGGATTTTCGGCCTGCACAACTGGCCCGACATGCCGGCCGGCGAAGTCCTGCTGCACGAGGGCCCGGTCATGGCCGGCACGTCGGAATTCGACATCACCTTCCGCGCCGACGGCGCGCATGCCGCGATGCCTCATCTTTCCGGCGATCCGCTGCTCGCCGGCGGGCATTTCCTCACCGGCCTCCAGCAGGCCGTCGCACGGGCGGTCGACCCCTATGAGGCGGCGGTCGCGACCGTCGGCTCGTTCCACGGCGGCCATGCCCAGAACATCATCCCCCAGTCCGCTGACCTGAAGGGCACGCTGCGGGCCTTCCGCATGGAGACCCTCACCCTGCTCCGGGAGCGCACGCGCGCCGTCGCCGCGGCCGCCGCGTCCATCGCATCCTGCACCGTCGATCTTGCCTTCGACGATCCCATATGCCCGCCGGTGGCAAACACGCCGGCGGAACGCGACCTCATGCGCGCGGCCGTGCGACAGGCGGGCCTTGCAGCCTATCGGGGCGATCCGCGCCCCACGATGGCCGGCGACGATTTCGGCTTCTTCCTGCTTCACCGCCCCGGCGCCTATGCCTGGATCGGCAACGGCCCGGCAGTATTGGACGGCCGGCTGCACCAGCCGGCCTACGATTTCAACGATGCGATCATCGCCCCGGGGGCGACGCTCCTTGCAAGCACGGCGCTCGGCGCGCTTGCCGGACGAACATAAAATTAGACAGTAAAATCCATACTGGACAATTTAGTTTTATCTCCTATAGTGCCCGCCAGGAACGACGGCCAGCAGCCCGAAAGGCTGCAGCCGGCGTTCCCGGCAACCCCGGCCAAGCCTTTCCGGTTGCCCGCAAACCAATCCACGCCGCCTGCGGCCAGCCGGGTCTCCACCGGGTGCGGCTGCGATGCGGCCCGCAAACCCTGATTGCCTGAAAAGGCGGGAAGCCCATGATCCAGCTCTCACGTTCCGACATCCAGAACCTCGTCAGCATCGATCCCGGGACGATCGCGGCGATACGGGACGCCTACATCGCGATATCGGATGGGCGTGCGAACGTGCCGCCCGTCGGCTATCTCGGCTTTCCCGACAGAAACGGGGATTGCCACATCAAGTACGGCTACATCGCCGGCGACCCGGTCTTCGTCGTGAAGATCGCCGCCGGCTTCTACGACAACCCGTCCAAGGGACTGCCGTCGAGCAACGGCATCATCGTCGCCGTCTCGGCCGAGACCGGCCAGGTGATCGCCACGCTGAACGACGAGGGCTGGCTGACGGACCTGAGAACCGGCATCGGCGGCGCGGTCGCCACCTTCGCCCTCTGCCGCGACGACGCCGAGACCTTCTCCATCGTCGGCACGGGCACGCAGGCCCGTTTCCAGGCAAGGGCCATGGCCGCCCTCGCCGGCCGGCCGATCACGATCAACGTCTGGGGTCGCGCGCGCGCCAAAGCCGCGGCGTTTCAGGCCGACCTCGCGGCCATCGGGCTCGCGGTCCATGTGGCGGACGATCTCGAAGCCATGTGCCGCACCTCCGACGTCATCGTCACCACGACGCCCTCGGCCCATCCGCTCATCAAGGCCGACTGGATCCGGGAAGGCACGCATATCACCGCCATGGGCGCCGATGCGCCGGGCAAGCGGGAGCTGGCCGTCGATCTCGTCGCCCGCGCCAATGTTCTGGCCGTCGATCTTGCGCGCCAATGCCTGGAGCACGGCGAATTCGCCGGCGCCTTCGCCGCGGGTCTGATCAGGGCCGAAGACTGCATCGAGCTCGGCCTCATCCTTTCCGGGCGGGCGCGCGGGCGCAAGGCCGCCTCGCAGATCACGATCGCCGATCTCACCGGCGTCGCCACCCAGGACATCGCCATGGCCAGAACCGTGCTCGAACGGGTCGCCGGGCTGGACATCCGGACCTGACCCGCGGCCGGACCGGCCGCGACAAAACCATCACTGAAAAGGGGAATGACATGAAAATCCTAGCAATCGCATCCGTTCTTGCCGCCATCACTGCCGGGAGCGCCGGCGCCGAACCGCTGCGCATCGGCACCAGCGCCGATTTCCCGCCATGGGGCTATACGGACACGGCGGGCGACATCGTCGGCTTCGACCGCGAGGTCGGCGACGAGATCTGCAAGCGCATCGGCGCGGACTGCGCCTGGACCAACCAGTCCTTCGACGGCCTTTTGGCAAGCCTCCAGGTCGGCAAGTTCGACCTCGTGATCTCCGGCCTCTCGATCACCGCCGAACGCGCGAAGCAGGTGGATTTCTCCAAGGCCTATGCCGACGCGCCCTATCACATCGCGACCATCAAGGGCGGCGCGCTTGCCACCACCAAGACGAGGGCGGAGCTTGAGGCAGCGCTGGAAGGCAAGGCGATCGGCGTGCAGACCGGCTCGACCCATGAGGCCGTGGCCAACACGTACTTCAAGAATGCCGATGTCCGTCTCTACGAGCGCAACGAGCAGATCGCCGACGATCTGGCCGCCGGCCGCATCGATGCCGGCCTGCTGGAGCAATCGGTGTGGGAGGAACTGATGAAGGCCCGCGAAGGCAAGCTCGAGCTTGCCGGCCCCATGCTGACCAGCGCCGACTATGCCGAATTCGGCAACGGACAGGGCATCGCCCTGAAACAGGGCCGGGAAGACCTGAAGGCGCGGGTGGACAAGGCCATCGTCGACATGATCTCCGACGGGACGATCGGGAAGATCTCGACGAAGTTCTTCGGCTACGATCTCTCCTACAAGGGCTAACAACGGGCAGGGTCATGCCTCGCGCCCGGCGCGGCGCGGCGCATGACCCGCAAGGGCCGACCCATGTCACTCATCCTCGCCTATCTTCCGCATCTGCTGGAAGGACTGCTCGTCACGCTCGAAGTGGCCCTCGGAAGCTTCGCCATCGGCCTCGTGATTGCCATCGCGGCGGTGTTCGGCGCCGAGTTCGGCAATGCGCCGGTGCGCTGGTGCGTCTCCACCTATGTCACGGTCATCCGCGGTCTTCCGGAACTGCTCGTCATCTTCCTCGTCTTCTATGGCGGCACGGTTCTGCTCAGCAGGATGTTCGGCGCCTATGTCGAGGTGGACGCGCTGACGGCCGGCATCTGCGCGCTTTCCTTCGTCTCCGGCGCCTACCTCACCGAGATTCTGCGCGGCGCCCTCCACACGATCCCGCCCGGCCAGGCGGAGGCGGCCAAGAGCCTCGGCCTCGGCACCGGGGCGACCTTCCGGCATGTCATCCTGCCCCAGATGTTCTCCTATGCCCTGCCCGGGCTCGGCAACCAGTGGCTCATCATCCTCAAGGAGAGCGCGCTGGTCTCGATCGTCGGGCTGGAGGAGCTGATGCGCAAGGGCGTGGTGGCGGCGGGCGCGACGCAGTCGCCCATGACCTTCTACCTCATCGTCGCGGGTCTCTATGTGGCCATCACCAGCGTCTCCATGGCGATCTTCGCCTATGGCAACCGGCGCCTGACCTTCGGACGGTGAGCGCGATGTCCTACGAGATCCTCCTGCAATCCATTCCCATCGTCTATGCGGGCCTGAAGCTGACCCTGATCGTCACCCTGGCGGGTTTCGTGCTCGGCCAGGTCCTCGCCTTGCCGCTCGGGCTGGCGCTGACGGCAAGGTCCCCGCTGCTGCGCTGGCCGGTGGCGACGCTTACGTTCCTCCTGCGCGGCAGCCCGCTCCTCGTCCAGCTCTTCATTCTCTATTACGGCCTCGCCCAGTTCGATGCGGTGCGCGCCAGCGTGATCTGGCCGATCATCCGCGAGCCGGTGAACTGCGCCATCATCGCCATCGGGCTCAATTCCGCCGCCTATGTCGCCGTCATCATCGCCGGCGGCCTGAAGCGGCTTCCGCCCGGCCAGGCGGAGGCCTGCATCTCGCTCGGCCTTTCGAGGTTCAGCCGGATGCGGGACGTCCTCCTGCCGCAGGTCTATAGGGCGATCCTGCCCTCGATCGGCAATGAACTGATCCTCGTGCTGAAAGCGAGTTCGCTCGCGAGCGCCGTCACGGTCATGGAAATGTCGGGAGCGGCGCGCGCCTTCACGGCAAAAACCTATGCGCCCTTCGAGGTCTTCATCGTCGCCGGCCTTCTCTACCTTGCGATCGGCTTCCTCTTCGGCATCGCCTTCCGCTTCGTCGAGCGGCGCATTCCGGGGGTCGCCGCGATCGGCAAAAGCGGCCGCGCGGCGCAGCCGCGGCCACAAGCCCTGGGAGCGTCGTCATGATCGTCGCGCAGAACCTGATCAAATCCTATGGCGCCGCAAAAGTCCTGCACGGGGTCAGCCTCACGGTCGCGGCCGGCGAGCGCATCGTCCTGTGCGGGCCGTCCGGCTCGGGCAAATCGACCTTCGTGCGCTGCCTGAACGGACTGGAGGAGCGGCAGGGCGGCACCGTGGAGATCGCCGGCCACTGCCTTTCGGCCGACTGCGCCAACGTGCTGGCGCTTGCCGGCGACGTCGGCATGGTCTTCCAGCAGTTCAACCTCTTTCCGCACCTGACGGTCCTGGACAACCTGACGCTCGCCATGCGGCGGGTACGCCGGACGCCGCGCCGGGCGGCGGAGGAAGAGGCGATGGCCATGCTGGCGCGCATGCAACTGACGGAGAAGGCGGCGAGCTATCCGCGCCAGCTCAGCGGCGGACAGCAGCAGCGCGTGGCGATCGCGCGTGCCCTGTGCATGAAGCCGAAGGTCATGCTGTTCGACGAGCCCACCTCCGCCCTCGATCCGGAAATGGTCAAGGAGGTGCTCGACGTCATGACGGACCTTTCCCGCCAGGGCCTCACGATGATCGTCGTCACCCACGAGATGGGCTTCGCACGAAGCGTCGCGGACCGCATCATCTTCATGGACCGCGGAACGATCCTCGAAGAGGCCGACCCCGAAACGTTCTTCCGTCATCCATCCCATGCCCGTACGAAGGAATTCCTTCGGCAAATCGGGCCGCAATATTGACCAGCGAGGAAACCATGCAGACCATCGTCTTCGAAACCGCGGCCGCCGCCGTCCGGGCAAGGGCCCGCATCCGCGACCATATCTACCAGACGCCCCTCCTGCCCGCCCGCAAGGCCGGAAAAGCCGAGGGCGCGACGGTGCTCTTCAAGGCGGAGAACTTCCAGCTCACCGGATCCTTCAAGATCAGGGGCGCGATGGCGAAGATGTCCGCCCAGCCGGCAGGCGGGCGGCTGATCACCGCCTCCTCCGGCAATCACGGCATCGGCGCTGCGCATGCGTCCCACGCCCTGTCCCGCAACCTCACCGTCGTGCTGCCGCAAACCGTCGTGCCCGCCAAGCTGGAGAAGATCCGCTCCTACGGCGTCGAGGTCATCCTGCATGGCGAGGAGACCGGCCTTGCCGAACAGCACGCCCAGGAACGCGCCGCCTCCGAGGGCCATGCCTATATCTCGCCGTACAATGATCCCGACGTCATCGCCGGCCAGGGAACGATCGCCCTCGAAATCCTCGAACAGTGCACCGGCGTCGACAATGTCTTCGTCGCGATGGGCGGCGGCGGCCTGATCAGCGGCATCGGCGCGGTGCTCAAGGCCTTCAGCCCGCGCACGAAGCTCTACGGCGTCGCCGCGAGCCACTCGAAGGCGCTGGCGGAATCGATGGCGGCCGGCCGAGTGGTCGAGACCGAACATCGCGAAACGCTCGCCGATGCCGTTGCCGGCGGCATCGACCTCGACACGATCACGCTTCCCCTGGCGACGGCCACCGTGGACGAGGTCGTCGAATGCGGCGAGGACGACATCCGCGCCGCGCTGAAGACGCTCGCCCTCGAGGAGAACATGATCGTCGAGGGTTCGGCCGCCCTTGCCCTTGCCGGCTTTAACAAGGTCGCCGCCAGCCTTGCCGGCCAGACGAGCGTGATCCTGCTATGCGGCGCGAATTTCGACCGCGATCTCGTCACGCAGGCGATCTACGGCCCCTGACCACACCACCTTCTGCCGCACGACATAGGGGCGCCCATCGGGCGCCCTTTTGCCGTAGAGGCTCAGGCCTTCGTGTCGCGAAGGTAGTTGTAGACCGTCGCCCGGCCCATCTGCAGGATCTTCGAGATATAGGCGGCCGCGTGCTTGCCGCTGAAGGCGCCGTCTTCGGCCAGCTCGCGCACGAGCTGCTGTTTCTGCGCCCGGGTGAGGTCGGCGATCAGGAGGCCCCGCTTCGTCGTCCAGCCGTGCACATATTCGTTCACCCGCTCATGCCAGTCCTCCTTGAAGAGGGCGGCGGGCTTGCCCTGGTCGATCGAGACCGTGGACATGGCGCTGAGCACCTGGATCGCGGACTGGATGTGCGAAACATCGATATTGATGCACAGGATGGCGATCGCCCGGTCATCGGGCGCGCGCAGCACCGCGCTCACCGATTTCAGCCGCCTTCCGTCGAAATTCACCTTCTCGTAGGGCCCGATCGTCCGGTCGTTCGGCTTGAAGTCGATTTCGTGCAGCAGCGAGGGCTCGCCGAGATCCCGCTTGGAGAAGTTGTTGGCGATGTAGCTCACGGTCTCGCTGGCAAGATCGTGGAGCACGACCTCGGCATAGGGCTGCAGGATCAGCGCGATGGCATCGCAGACCGGATGATAGGTCCTCAGCGCATCGGAGGGCGTGGTTGCTTCGGCGTCTTTGTCTCGTTTCGGCATTCGAATTCTCGCTTGGCTGGCGACCGGATCGCCCGGACATCCTTGTGCTCACGGACTATCGCATTTCGCAATGCGCACCGCCTCCAAAAACGCCCGGACGGGCGGGCTGGAGCCGTTCTGCGTGCGACAGGCGTGCCCCTTCGCCCAAGGCCCATACATAGATGATTTTCAATGCAGAATCCCAGACAAGTGGATTTACTTCAATGCAAGAAATGGGAAATCTGCCCGGCATGACACGCGAGGAGACCGGCCCATCGGCATGCTGCGCAGAGAGTCCAACGGGGAAACAGCCATGCAGAATTCCTTCCATCAGCCTGTCGATGCCGCCAAGGTACCGCGCTTCGCGGGCCATGCGACCTTCATGCGCCTGCCGGCGGTAGAAAGCGCCGAGGGACTCGATATCGCCCTTGTCGGCATTCCCTGGGATGGCGGCACGACGAACCGCGCCGGCGCCCGCCATGGTCCCCGGGAGGTGCGCAGCGCCTCCAGCCTCATGCGCAGCACCCACCACGCCTCGAAGACCGAGCCGTTCAGGATCGCCAACATTGCCGATGTCGGCGACCTGCCAATCAATCCCATCGACCTCATGGACGCCCTGAAGCTGATCGAGGCCGGCATGCGCTCCGTCGTCGAGGCCGGCGCCCTGCCGCTTGCCGTCGGCGGCGACCACCTCACGACGCTGCCCGTGCTGCGCGCCGTCGCCGCATCCCGGCCGGTGGGGCTCATCCAGTTCGACGCGCATTCCGACACCAACGACACCTATTTCGGCGACAACCCCTATACACATGGCACCCCCTTCCGCCGTGCCATCGAGGAAAATCTCATCGATCCGCGCCGCACGGTACAGATCGGCATCCGCGGCTCGGTCTATGCGCCCGACGAGCACGACTGGGCACTGAAACAGGGTATCCGCATCATCTACATGGAGGAGTTCATCGAGCGCGGCGTCGCGGCGGTCATGGCAGAGGTCCATCGGATCGTCAGGGACGCACCGACCTATGTCACCTTCGACATCGATGCCATCGACCCCTCGATGGCACCAGGCACCGGCACGCCGGAGCTCGGCGGCTTTTCGACCCGGGAGGCCCAGCATCTCGTGCGGCTGCTCGAGGGCGTCGACATCGTCGGCGCGGACGTGGTGGAAGTCTCCCCGCCCTTCGACCTCGCGGGAATGACCTCGCTCGCCGGCGCGACGATCATGTTCGAGCTTCTGTGCGTCATGGCGCGGCTGGCGGCATGCCGGCGAAACGGCATGCCCGCCACATCCCGTTGACCGGCGAACGCTGACGAGGGCTCCCGCCTGGAGCCGCGGCTGCGATGATCACGCTGTCACCCACGGCGATGCGCGAGCGGCCGGTCGGCGAGCGTCGACGACCACCGGGTGAAAGAGTGCCGGCGCTTAAGCCTTTTCTTACGTTAGGCGATTATCTTCAGGCCCGGGAGGTCTCTGTGGCCTGGCACAGATGACAATGGGTACCGGATCGCATGAACAGTACGGCGTCACAGCGAACCAAGACGGACGAGGTGCCCTACGGCAGATCCCGTGAGGAAATCGACTTCTGGATGGGGTGCGTCGGTGCGCCGATGGTGCTTGTCGAGAAGGGCAGGCTGCATGTGCGCCGGGCAAACGCCAATGCCGCGGTGCTGTTCGGGCTGGGGCTGGATGCCTTCGAAGACCTGCCGATGGAAGACCTCGTCGGCCGCGAGGCGAACCTCCTGCTCTCGCAGATCTGGAGCGTCGCGCCGATCGGCGTGCCGGGCGAACCCTTTCTGATCCGGGCCACGGTGCAAGGGCAGGAGCGCGTGCTGATGGTGCAGGTCACCAAGCTTGCGGTCGAGGGCGAACTCGTGCGCCTGTTCACCTTCACCGATGCGCCGCCGCAGGGCTCCGTTTCCCTTGCCGGCTGGCAGGAGCAGATGATCTCGCTTCTGGACTGGCTGCCCTTCGGCTTTGAAATCGCCAGCAGCGACGACCAGATCCAGTTCGCCAATTCGACGTTCAAGGCACTCTTCGGCTATACGCAGGACGAGATCGAAAGCATCGAGGACTGGTGGCGGCTCGTCTATCCCGATCCGCAATACCGCGAATATGCCCGCACGCAGTGGCATTCCTCCATCGCGGACGCCCGGCGCGAAAACCGCGAGATGACGCCTTTCGATCTCGACGTCAGGACGGCAAGCGGCGCAACGAAGCGTATCCAGTTCCGGCAAAGGACGATCGGCAACTTCAACGTCAATCTCTATATCGACGTCACGAAGGAGCGGGCCTATGCCGAACAGCTCAAGGCCCTAGCCAATGCCGATCCGCTGACCGGCATCCTGAACCGCCGGCGCTTCTTCGAGGAGGCGGAAGAGATATTCGCCAAATCGGGCGGCGGCACATCCATGGGCGTGCTGATGCTGGATATCGATCATTTCAAATCGATCAACGATACGCACGGCCATCGCGCGGGCGATCTCGTCCTCATGGAATTCGCCCGCCGCTGCCAGGAGGTCGTGCGGGCGGGCGACCGTTTCGCGCGGCTTGGCGGCGAGGAGTTTGCCGTGCTGCTGGCGGCCGAGGAGCCGGCCGCGGTGGTGACTCTGGCCGAGCGCATCCGCACGGCGATCCATGCCACGCCCTTCGACATCGAGGGCGCAACGATCCCGCTCAGCGTCAGCATCGGCGCCACGCTCGCCGATCCATCGGACGAACCCTTCGGCTCGGCGATCCTCAGGGCCGACAATGCCCTCTACGAAGCCAAGCGGGCGGGCCGCAACCGCGTCGTGATGCTCGGCACCTGACCACGGGCAGCAGCGCAGCCGGTCGTTCGTCCCCACTCCATCGGACGATATGCCGATAGCCGCCCGGCTCATGCAGGTGCGCCTCCGTTGCCGGAAGCGCGCGCAGCGCCATCGCGGATCCTGTCCTCATCCATGAGATTGAAAGCGGAAGCCCGCTCCCCGGCCACGGCGGCACCGGATCTTCAGCCTCAGGCAGCCGGCATCTCGAAGCGTGGGAAGAGCACCGTGTTCTCCAGATGCATGTGCATCACGAGATCATCGGTGAACTTGCGCAGCCCGGTATAGAGCGCCGTCCACGAACCGCAGGCGCCAGATGGCAGGGCCATGCCGTGGGCGGCATGCTCGATATCGTGGAGAAGCCGGACGGCATCGTCGTGCTCGCGGCGCATCTGCGCGACCGGCTGGGCGATCCGCACGGTCCCGCCCCGGCGCATCATCGGGAAGACCACCTGTTCCTCGTTCATCATGTGCCCTTCCAGCTCGTCGCGCAGCGCACTCAGCGCCGCGGCCAATCCCGAGGGCGCGGCCGGATGGTCGCCGTGGACCCGCTCCACCTTCTCGGCAAGCGGGATCAGGAATGCCAGCTCCTGGCGATGGGTCGCGTGATAGCGGGTGAGGAGGTGGTCGATGAGCGGCTCCGTCTCCTCGGGCGCGTCGCGGCCGGCCGCCCGTTCGAGCGCTTCCAGTGCGGCCAGCAGATCCTCCGGCGAGAGGCCGGCCCGACCGGCCGCCGCGCGAAGCGGGACATCGCCCGCACAGCAGAAGTTGATGGCCGATCGGCGGAACAGATCGGCCGCGCCCGGCAGCTCCGCCGCGATCGACGCCACGGTCCGGTCAAGAGAAAGCGTTTGCATCCTGGCTCCTTTGCAGGGATTGGCGTTTCCGGTTCTCGCCAACCCTGCAGGAGAAGAAGGACGGGGTCTTTGCGCCGCGGCAAAGAAGGAGCCCATCCGGGCGTAGTTCAGGCGGCCGCGGCGACCGAGAACCGGCTGCGATATTCGCCCGGCGAGAGGCCGAGGATGCGGTGGAACACGCGGCGGAAGGCGGCCGCGTCCTCGTAGCCCACCGCAAAGGCAATCTGGTCGACGGTGCGCCGCGTGAATTCCAGAAGCTCCCGCGCCTTGCCGATCCTCAGGTGCTGGACGTATTCGATCGGCTTCATGCCGGTCGCCGTCTTGAAACGGCGCAGGAAGGTGCGCTCCTCCAAGCGCGCGTGGCCGGCCATGTCGGCGATGCTGGTGGGCCGGCCGCCGCGCTCCTGCAGCCAGTGCTGCACCTTCAGGACCGCCTCGTCGCCGTGGGTGAGGCGCGGCGCGAAATTGCTGTAGTGCCGCTGCTCGCGCCCGGACGGGTCGACCAGCAGGAACTTGCCGGTCTCGATCGTCACCGAAGGGCCGAGCAGGCGATCGACGATACGCAGGCCGAGATCGGTCCAGGCCATCAGCCCGCCGGCGGTGATGATGTCGCCATCCTCGATGACGATCTTGTCCGCCTCCAGCCGCACATCGGGAAAGCGCGCGCGAAACCGCTCGGCAAACAACCAGTGCGTGGTGGCGGGGCGGCCGGCAAGCAGGCCCGTCGCCGCCAGGATGAACGCCCCGCCGCAGGTGGAGGCAAGCGTTGCCCCGTGACCGTGGCGATCCAGCAGCCAGCGGGCATAGGGCGCCGCCTCCTCCGCTTCGGCCGGCCCCGTCAGCCGGCCCGGCACGATGAGGATGTCCGGCGTTCCGGGAGCGCCGGGATCGGTGTCGTGGCTGCGGGAGAACCACCCCTCCGCATCCATGCGCCAATGGCTGACCCGCACCGTGGAGCCGCCACGATCGCGCGAAAAGGCCGACGCGATGGCGAAGAGATCGGTGATGCCGTGCACCATCGCAACCTGGCAATCCCGATAGAGCATCAATCCGACTTCCATTTCGCGTCCCCGCCTTTTGTCAGTTTCGGCTCGCCTTCTGTCAGAAGCGCCCATCCAGCCCGCAGGCACGCAAGAGTATCTCTGTTCACACGGGAGGCAATCAAGCCCTCGACAAAAGGAGAGAGACAAATGAGCACGATCACGACCCGGGACGGCACGCATATCTTCTACAAGGACTGGGGTCCGCGGGACGGCCAGCCCGTCCTGTTCTCCCACGGCTGGCCGCTCAGCGCCGACGCCTGGGACGCGCAGATGGTGTTCTTCGCCAATCAGGGTTTCCGCACCATCGCCCACGACCGCCGCAGCCACGGCCGGTCCGACCAGGTCTGGCACGACAACACCATGGACCAGTATGCCGATGACCTCGCCGAGCTGATCGAGCAACTGGATCTCCACGCAGTCATCCTGGTCGGCCATTCCACGGGCGGCGGCGAAGTCACCCGCTATATCGGCCGCCACGGCACGGGCCGCGTCGCCAAGGTCGCGCTGATCGGTGCCGTTCCGCCGCTGATGCTGAAGACGGAGGCCAATCCCGGCGGCCTGCCCATCGACGTCTTCGACGGCATCCGCAAGGGCACCTACGACAATCGCAGCCAGTTCTTCAAGGACCTGACCATTCCCTTCTACGGCTACAACAGGGACGGCGCGGTCATTTCCGACGGCATTCGCGCGGACTTCTGGCGGCAGGGCATGATGGGCGGCCTCAAGGGCCAGCTCGACAGCATCCGCGCCTTCTCCGAAAGCGACTTCCACCAGGATCTCGAAGCCTTCGACAAGCCGACGCTGGTGCTGCACGGCGACGACGATCAGATCGTGCCGATCGGCGCATCCGCCCTGTCGACCGTCGGGATCGTCGAACATGCCGTGCTGAAGGTCTACGAGGGCGCCGACCACGGCCTGACGCAGACCCATCAGGACCGGTTCAACGCCGACCTTCTCGACTTCATCAATGCCTGACCGCCTCCCGGCACGGGCTTCAGCGCCAGAGGACGCCAGCCCGGCGCCGTTTCATCCAACGCCCCATCAAGGAGACAGACCATGAGCAAGGACACTTTTCTCGTTACCGGCGCATCCGACGGCATCGGCGCGGTCTATGCGGACCGGCTTGCCCGTCGCGGCCACGATCTGCTGCTCGTCGCCCGCCGCGCCGACAGGCTGGCGGCGCTTGCCGAGCGGCTGCGGGCGACGCATGGCGTCGCCGTCGAGATCCTCTCCGCCGACCTCTCGCAGCCCGAGGGGCTGGCCCTCACCGAAGCCCGCCTGCGCGCGGACAGCGCCATCACCGGCCTCGTCAACAATGCCGGCATTGCCGGGGAAGGCATGATCACGGAGCTGGACCCCGTCAAGGTCACCGGCATGATCAACCTCAACATCCTCGCCGTCACCCGGCTTGCCGCCGCGATCGCCCCCCGGCTTGCCGCCGCAGGCAGGGGCACGATCATCAACATGACCTCGGTCACCGCCCTGATGCCGGCCGCCTTCACTGCCGTCTATCCGGCCACCAAGGCCTTCGTCCTGGCCTTCACGGAGGCGCTGCAGGCACAGCTTTCCCCGGCCGGCGTCAGGGTGCAGGGCGTGTTGCCGGGCATCACGCGCACCGCGATCTGGGAGGAGGAGAAGCTTGATGCCCTGCCGGCGGCCATGGTCATGGATGCCGAGGAGATGGTCGACGCCGCGCTGGCCGGCCTTGATCTCGGCGAGACGCTGACCGTCCCCTCCCTGCCCGAGTCCGCTGCCCTCGACGCCTTCCTTGTCGCCCGCGATGCGCTGCGACCGCACCTTTCGCTTGCCCACGCCGCAGCCCGTTACGGGCTGGGCAAGAAGCCCGTGGTGCGATGAACAGCTCCGGAGCATTTCCGGTATTCTGTTCTTACAGCCTTATCAGACGCCGAAGCGATACCGCTTCGGCTGGAAGGCTCCTAGCTCGCATCGAGCGCCTGCACCAGATCGGCCACCAGGTCATCGGGATGCTCGATGCCGATGGACAGGCGGATGGTCGATTCGAGCACGCCGATCCGCTGGCGCACCTCGACGGGGATTCCCGAATGCGTCATCGTGGCGGGATGCGAGGCGAGCGACTCCGTTCCGCCAAGACTGACGGCAAGCTTGAAGATCTTCAACGCGTTCAGGAACCGGAACGAGGCCGGCTGCCCGCCCTTGATGTCGAAGGAGAAGGTCGAGCCGGCGCCGCTGCACTGGGCGGCAAAGGTCCGGCCGGCCGGCGATGCGGGATCGTAGAACGGCAGGTAGTGGATCGCCTCGACCTTGGGATGCTCGCGCAGGAATTCGGCGACCGCCGCCGCGTTGCTGTTGGCCCGCTCCATGCGGATCTGCAGCGTCTCCAGCGAGCGCCCGAGCATCCAGCAGGAATGCGGGTCGAGCTGCGTGCCGATCGCCCCGCGCAGCGCCTTGACCTGCTTCATCACCGCCTTGCGGCCGAGCGCCGCCCCGGCGATCAGGTCCGAGTGGCCGCCGACATACTTGGTCAGCGAATAGAGCGAGAGATCCGCCCCGTGCTCGATCGGCCGCTGGAAGACCGGGCCGAGCAGCGTGTTGTCGCAGGCGACGACCGGCACATGGCCCTGCCGCGCACCGATCGCATCGGCGACCCGGCGGATCATCGCGATATCGACGAGGCTGTTGGTGGGGTTTGCCGGCGTTTCGACCAGGATGACGGAGACGCGGCCCTTCTGCATCGCCGCTTCCGCCGCAGCCTGTACCGATGCCTCGCTGACGCCATCGGCAAAACCCACGGCCGAGACGCCGAGATTGAGGAAGGTCTTCGCCAGGAGGGTCTCCGTGCCGCCATAGAGGGGTTGCGAATGCAGCACGGCATCGCCAGGCCGCACGAGAGCGAGCAGCGTGGTGGCGATCGCCGACATGCCTGACGAAAACAGTGCACAGCTTTCCGTCCGCTCGTAGACGGCAAGGCGATCCTCGACGATCTCGCTGTTGGGATGGTTGAAGCGCGAATAGACGAGGCCCGCGCCCCTGCCCTCCGGCGGCTCCTTGCGCCCGGAAACGTAGTCGAAGAAGTCGCGCCCGTCCTCGGCGGACTTGAAGACGAAGGTCGATGTCAGGAAGACCGGCGGCTTGACGGCGCCCTCGGAGAGTTCGGGGTCGTAACCGTAGTTCAGCATCTGCGTTTCGGGATGCAGGGCATGGTTGCCGATATGGGTTCTCGACGGATGCGGCGCGGTCATGAAACGTCTCCCTCGTTCGTGTGGCGAGCTCCAGGCACAAATTATATCAGACTCGCTGGCGCTTCCTTGCTATTTGGTGCGCCTTGTTGTTTTTGAAAGCAACTTCTTGCGGAGTTCACTGAAAATTGTCGCAGAAAATTGCAGACGAGATCGACCGGCGCATCCTGCGGGAACTTGCCGCCGATGCCCGCATCACCAACAACGAACTGGCCGAGCGGGTCGGCCTTTCCGCATCGGCGTGCCTGCGCCGGCTGCGGCGCCTCGAGGAAACCGCGATCATCCGCGGATATGCCGCGATCATCGACCCGGCCGTGGAGGGCTGGACGATGACCGCCATCGCATCGATCCGCCTCAGCCGCCAGCACGACGACGAGATCCGCATGTTCGAGGAGGCGGTGCAAGGCTGGGACGAGGTGATCGAATGCCAGCTCGTGACCGGCGCGCGCGACTATGTGCTGACGGTCATGAGCGCCGGCCTCGATCACTATGAGCGCTTCATCAAGGACAAGATCGCCAAGCTGAAATGCGTCGACACGATCGAAACCAGCTTCGTGATGAACACGATCAAGGCGCGGCGATCCTAACGCCGCGCCTTGAGGAGGCTGCAAGTTCGGGGGCTCAGGCGAGAGTCGTGATCACTCCGCCGCCTGCAGGGCCGGCGCCGGAACCGGCATCTCCTCGAGATCGCCGCTCAGCACCGCATTCAGCCTGGCGACGTCCAGCTCGTTTTCCCAGCGGGCGACGACGATCGTCGCGACGGCGTTGCCGATGAAGTTGGTCAGCGCCCGGCATTCCGACATGAAGCGGTCGATGCCGAGGATGAGCGCCATGCCGGCGACCGGCACGGAGGGCACGACGGAGAGCGTCGCAGCGAGCGTGATGAAGCCCGCACCGGTGATGCCGGCTGCACCCTTGGAGCTCAGCATCGCCACGAGCAGCAGCAGGATCTGGTCGCCCATCGACAGCGGGATATCGACCGCCTGCGCGATGAAGAGGGCGGCAAGCGTCATGTAGATGTTCGTGCCGTCGAGATTGAACGAATACCCCGTCGGAATGACGAGGCCGACGACCGAGCGCTTGCAGCCGGCCCGCTCCATCTTCTGCATCAGGCCCGGCAGCGCCGCCTCGGACGAGGACGTGCCAAGGACGAGCAGCAGTTCCTCCTTGATGTAGCGGATCAGCGCGATGATCGAGAAACCGTTGTACCTTGCGACAGCGCCCAGCACGACGAAGACGAAGAGGAAGGCGGTGAGGTAGAAGGTGGCGATCAGGAAGGCAAGGTTGGCGACCGAGCCGATGCCGTATTTGCCGATGGTGAAGGCCATGGCGCCGAAGGCACCGATCGGCGCTGCCTTCATGAGGATGGCGACCAGCCGGAAGATCGGCGTCGTCAGGGCCTGCAGGAAATCGACGACCGGCTTACCCTGCTCGCCGACCATGCCCAGCGCGATGCCGAACAGCACCGAGAAGAACAGCACCTGCAGGATATCCCCCTCGGCGAAGGCGCCGACGATGGTCTGCGGGATGATGTTCATCAGGAAGCCGGTGATGGTCGATTCATGCGCCTTGCTGGCATAGGTCGCCACGGCATTGGCGTCGAGCGAGGCGGGATCGATATGCATGCCCGCACCCGGCTGCACGACATTGGCGACCACCATGCCCACGGCGAGCGCGAGCGTGGAGAAGGTGAGGAAATAGATCATCGCCTTGCCGGCAACGCGCCCCACCTTCTTGAGGTCCGACATGCCGGCAATGCCGGTGGCGACCGTCAGGAAGATCACCGGAGCGATGATCATCTTGACGAGCCGGATGAAGGCATCGCCGAGCGGCTTCAGGCCGGCACCGAAATCGGGATAGTAATGGCCGACCAGCATGCCCGCGACGATGGCGACGATGACCTGAACATAGAGGTGGCGGTAGAACGGCAACGGACCACGGTCCGGCGTGGCGGCAGACGAAATGTGCATGGCTTCCTCCTTTCGCACCCCAACCAGCGCGCTGGCTCTTCCCGGGGTGGCTTTGCTGCAATCGCGGAGGACTTCGCAAGCGGCGTGCCAGTTTGCGCGACACCATATAAAGTATTGTAATAATTCACTTTACAGGAGTGCATCGCAGGCAACGGGTCAGCGAAGTGCGGATTTTCGCACAGATTTCCTTGAGTATCGTGCGGTTTTATGCTCAAAATTCCCGATGAACCCGGTTCCGACGACGAGCAACCAGATCGCCCTCCACCGCGCGACGCGGCGGCAGTGGGCGGCATTTGCCGTTGCCGTCCTCGTCCTTGCCCTCGCCGCACTCCATGCGGCCGGGCTCTATGGCCGCGCCTCGGCCCTGTCGACGCTGGAGGAGCAGGGCCGGATCGATGCCAACCTCAAGGTGGCGCTGTTGCAGGCCGTTCTGGAACGGCCGCGGGCCCTTCCCTTCCTGCTGTCGCGCGACCGGGACGTCACGGAGACCCTCGCGGGCGCCGACCCTGCCGGGCGATCCCTCCTCGACGGCAAGCTGGAGGAGCTGGTCGCCGGAACCAATGCCGCGGTGATCTATGTCATCGACGGCAAGGGCGTGGCGATCGCCGCCAGCAACTGGCGCGAGCCGACGAGCTTCGTCGGCAACGACTATTCGTTCCGCGCCTATTTCTCCCGCGCGATGGCGGAGGGCACGGCGGAGCATTTCGCGCTCGGCTCGGTGAGCAAGCGGCCCGGCCTCTACATCTCCCACCGTGTCGGCCCCGCCGCCGCGCCGCTCGGCGTCGTCGTCGTCAAGATGGAATTCGACCAGTTGGAGCGCGACTGGCACGAAACGCAGCGCCCCTCCTATGTTGTGGATGCCGATCATGTCGTGCTGATCACCAGCATCCCCTCCTGGCGCTTCATGACCACGGAGCCGCTGCCGGCCGAAAGCCTCGCGGCCATTCGCGAAAGCCTGCAGTTCGGAGAAGCCTCCCTCGCCCCCCTTCCCTTCACCCTCATCGAAGGTGGCCCGCTGCTGCGCGCCGTCCAGCCCGGCGGCGGCGCGGAGACCTATCTTCGCATACGGGTGCCCGTCGCCACGACGCCATGGCATTTCGAATATCTCGTGCCGACCGGCAACGCCATTGCCGCCAGCATGCGCGAGATGCGCCTGCTGGCCCTCCTCGCCGTCGGCGCGATCACGCTCGCCGCCGCACTCTGGCTACGCCGGCGCCAGGCGGCGCTCGCCAATGCCGCGCGCGACCAGGCAGCGCGCGAGGAGCTCGAACGCCGCGTGATCGAGCGCACGCGCGACCTCAGCCTTGCCCGCGACCACCTGCAGGCCGAAATTGCCGACCACCGGCAGACCGAGACGAAACTGCAGGCCGTGCAGCAGGATCTTGTGCAGGCCAACCGGCTCGCCATCCTCGGCCAGGTCGCCGCCGGCGTGGCGCATGAAATCAACCAGCCGCTGGCCACCATCCGCGCCTATGCCGACAATGCCAAGGTCTTCCTGACGCGCAACCGGCCGGAGCCGGTGCAGGAGAACCTCGACCTCATCGCCGACCTCACCGACCGGATTGCCGGCATCACGGACGACCTGAAGGCGCTGGCCCGCAAGGGACGCACCGCCGCTGAACCCGTCGTGCTGCGCGAGGTCATCGATGGCGCGATCCTCCTGCTGCGCAGCCGCTTCACCGGCCGGCTCGATCGCCTCGTCGTCGCTCCGCTTTCGGAAGGCCTGCGCGTCGCCGGCAACCGGCTGCGGCTGGAACAGGTCTTCATCAACCTCTTCCAGAACGCGCTCGAAGCCGTGGAGGACCGCGCGGACGGGCGCGTCGACGTCGCGGTCGTCGCGGGGGAAGGCGGTGTCGTCGTTTCCGTCACCGACAACGGCCCCGGCCTGTCGGCCGCCATCCTCGCCTCGCTCTTCGAACCGTTCAACACGTCGAAGGAAAAGGGGCTCGGCCTCGGCCTCGTCATCGCCAAGGACATCGTCTCCGACTATGGCGGCAGGCTGGAGGTCGAGACGGGCGAGCGCGGCGCCTCCTTCCGCGTCCACCTGCGAAAGGCTGACGAATGAGCGTGCCGGTTCTCCTCATCGATGACGACAGGCAGCTCCTGCGCGCCACCGCCCAGACGCTGGACCTCGCCGGTTTTGCCGTGTCGCCGCTCGGCTCCGCCGCCGAGGCGCTGGAAAGGCTCGACGCGGATTTCGCCGGCGTGGTCGTCTCCGACATCCGCATGCCCGGCATGGATGGGCTCCAGCTCTTTGCGCGCATTCGCGCGCTCGATGCCGAGATCCCGGTCGTGCTCGTCACCGGCCACGGCGACATCGCGACGGCGGTCAAGGCCATCCAGGAGGGGGTCTACGATTTCATCGCCAAGCCCTTTCCCGCCGAACGGCTGATCCAGTGCGTCCAGCGCGCGGCGGAAAAACGCAGCCTCGTTATGGAAAACCGCCGCCTGCGGGAAAGCGCCCGGCAGGCGGAGGACGACTTTCCCCTGATCGGCCAGACGCCGGCGATGGACCGGCTGCGCCGGACACTGCGCCAGATCGCCGACACGGATGTCGACGTGCTCGTCACCGGCGAAACGGGCAGCGGCAAGGAGGTCGTGGCCCGCCTGCTGCATGGCTGGAGCCGGCGGGCGAAGGGCAATTTCGTGGCGCTCAACTGCGGCGCCCTGCCCGAGCAGGTGATCGAGAGCGAGCTTTTCGGCCATGAGCCCGGCGCCTTCACCGGCGCGCAGAGGAAGCGTATCGGCCGCATCGAACATTCGAGCGGCGGCACGCTCTTCCTCGACGAACTGGAAAGCATGCCGCTCTCCACACAGGTCCAGATGCTGCGCGTGCTCGAACTGCGCGAAGTGACGCCGCTCGGCACGAACGAGGTGCGCCCGGTGGATATCCGCATCGTCGCGGCCGCCAAGGTCGACCTCGCCGACCCCGCCCAGCGGAAGACCTTTCGCGAGGACCTCTATTACCGCCTGAACGTCGTCTCGCTTTCCATCCCGCCGCTGCGCGAGCGCCGCGAGGACATTCCGCTCCTGTTCAGCTACTTCGCCGAGCGCGCCGCCCGGCGCTTCCAGCGCGCGGCGCCCGGCCTTTCGGCCGACATCCTGCGCCACCTGCGCGAACACGACTGGCCCGGCAATGTGCGCGAACTCTCCCATTTCGCCGAGCGCACGGTGCTGGGCATGACATCGGCGGCGCTCGCGCAGCAAGGCCCTTCGTCCGAAACCGGCGGCACAGGCTCGCTGCCGGAGCGGCTGGAACGGATCGAGGCCGAGATCATCCGCGACACGCTGAGCGCCCATGATGGCAATGTGCAGGAAACGATCGCCGCCCTCGGCATTCCGCGCAAGACTTTTTACGACAAGCTCCAGCGCCACGGCATCGTCAGGCGGGAATTCTCCGCGACAGGCGAGAAACCGGCCGCGTCGAAGCCCGATCCCTGACGGCCGCGGCCGATACGCCGCCGTCAAGACGGCAACCTGCCCGCCGCAGAAAGTTGAAGGCCCGGCGGATGAACCGTCACGGGTTGACTTGCCGTGTCATTTACGTTGATATCAACATCAATGACACCGGACACGGCGCCGCCGATCCGGAACGGCGCGGCACGCGCCGCATCGGCGGGTTCCGTCCCACCCATCAGATCGGTCTGAAAATCCACAGCCGCCCCGGCGGACGAAACGACAACCACGAGGAGGAATGAAGCATGAAAATCGTGACGAGCCTGAGTTTTCAGGGACAGTGCCGCGCGGCATTCGAGTTCTATGCCAAGGTGCTGGGCGGCAAGATCACCGCCGCCTTTCCCTATGGCGAAGCCCCGCCGGACATGCCGATCACCGATGCGAAGTACAAGGACTGGTTGATGCATTGCTGGCTGGAAGTGGGCGACCAGGCCCTGATGGGCGCCGACATGGATGCCGGCTGGGCGCCCAACATCGACAAGCCCAAGAACGGTTTCGACGTCACGCTGCACACCACGGACAAGGCCGAGGCCAAACGCTGGTTCGACCAGCTCGCCGAAGGCGGCAAGGCCGTCATGCCATTCGGCGAGACCTTCTGGTCGCCCGGTTTCGGCTCCCTCATCGACAAGTTCGGCATCCCGTGGATGATAAACAGCATTCCCCCGGCGGACTGGAAGCCGGCACAGGGCTGACGTGCCGGGCAATGCTGTCGCCTGGCAATCGCCAGGCTGCAATCCAGCGACTTCGGAAGACCGCGAGGCGGTCCCCAAGATCGTGGCAGCCGGCGGCGGGGACGGCTTCGTCTCCGCCGCCGGGTTCCGTCAGGACAACCGCCTCGTCCCCATCTCCCTCGACAAATGCTGATGGACAAGGCCCTTCTCCGTCTCCGCGAGCGTACCAACGGCAAGCTCGTCAATGCCTCCTTCGCCATTGTGCGAAGGCCCGCGCCCGCGCGGCATGACACCAGCCGCGCGACAGGGCGGCCTCAGCGGGGCTTGAACTCGACCAGCAGCGACTTGAGCTCGATTTCGCGCACGCGCCACGCCGCTTCGTCCGGACTGACCCAGGCAAGCTGGCGCTCGCCCTTTTCCTTGAATTTCGTGGCAAGCTCGGTGGCTTCGATCTGGAACACATCGACGATGCAGGGCGCCACGTCGCCGTCGTCCAGCAGTTTCAGATAGGTGTAGCGACCAATCGGCTTCTTGCGGACCTTTCCGCGAATGCCGGCCTCCTGGAAGGCTTCGATCGCAGCTGCCTCATAGGGCTTCCTGCCCTTCATCGGCCAGCCCTTGGGAATGATCCAGCGACCGGTGTCGCGCGAGGTCACCACGAGGATCTCAATCCCGGCGCCTTCAGGCGCGCTGCGGAAACATAAGGCAGCATATTGCTGGCGAAACGCCCCCGAAAACAGCTTTTCGGGGGTAGCCGCCAGCTTCTGCAGAAGGGTCTTGGGCCTGCGGCTCTTCTGCGCCTTGGTCTTCTTGGTCGTTTTCAGGGTTCTTGCCGCCAAAGCATCGCAAAATGGGGGCGAAACCTATGACGAGTTGCCCACCATGTCAAAGGCGCGCCCTCAGCCGACGACCACCTGGAACCAGGCATCGCGGAAACGGCTGCGCTTGATCATGTCGCGGAATTCGTCGGTAAGCCTGCCGATCAACATCGTCGAACGCGGCGAGACGCAATCTGGCCCGCCGCATGGGCTGGGTCGGTCGCCTTCCCGCACATTTCGCAATCGACGGCACGCAGGTCGCCTCGGCCGGCATCCGGCCGGAGGCCGCGACTATTCGCTGGAGGCACTGATCGAGGCGTCGCACTCTTCACTCCGGCCGCGGGCGGTCCGCATGCAGCCGATCCTCCAGAGCGCATATGTGCTTTTCGAGCTGCTCGTCGCTCATATAGGCGCTGAGGGAACCAATGCGCTTGCCCCTGTAGAGATCATCACCTTCGACCGCTTTGAGGCGCGCCAGGAGATCGATGCGTTTCATATCCCATCCTTTCCAGTGCATTTTCGCGATTTGAGATGGCGTATCGGGACCAGCGCGAGGGCCCTCGGCGCGGCCTTGGCACGCGCAAGGAGGCTGGAGCCCGGCCGCTTCAGCGAATAGATTCAACGTTCCGAGTAATCCATCCCGTCAATGGATGCAGAAAAGCGGCCGCCCGCTAGCCAAGGGCCAGGCTGGAAAAGAATTCCATCATACGATTGATGGCAACAATTGCCGGCATCGAACGGTCCCGAACGTTTCTGTTTCGCCTGTTCTTCAGGGAAACGAAGGCGATGGCTGTCCGCGCAAGTCTTACTGCTTCGGCACCACGCCCAGGAAGAAGACAGCGGTAAAGCGCATTGTCAACCAGTTTGTGGACGCCAAGCCGGAGGCACACCGAGGGTGTGCACCGAATCCGACCGGATCAAGGCACCGGGAGACCCTGCAAGACATCCGCACGCACCGCGGTCAGATATCCTTGGCAAGGCGCAGCGCATCGTAGATGGCCGCATGTGTGTTGCGGGCGGCAACGGCGTCGCCGATGCGGAAAAGCTGGTAGGTGCCGTCGGGATTGCGCGTGACCGTCTGCGGCGCGCCGGCAATCAGGTCGTCATAGGAGACTTCGCCGAGGTTCTTCGAGCCCGGCTTCAGCTCGAAATAGAGATCGTCCAGCGGGATGGTGCCGTGGTTGACGACGATCTGGTCGACCGTGCGCTGCTTGCTGACACCGCCGTAGTCGCTGCCGACATGGGCGATGATCTGGTTGCCGCTCCTCTCCGCCGCCTCCAGCCGGTAGGTGACGGTGAAGGTCGTGTCGAGCTTCTGCAGCGCGCGCATGTAGGGAACGAGGTTCATGGCCATGACCTCGGGCGCGAAGGCACGGTCCGGCGTCATGATCTCCACCTTGCCGCCCACCTTGGCGATCAGTTCGGCCGCCTGCAGGCCGGCATGGTCGCCGGCATCGTCATAGACGAGCACGTTGGTGCCCGGCTTCACGTCGCCGGAAATGATGTCCCAGGAGGAGACCACCAGTTCGTTGCCCTTCGAAAGAACCTCGGTATGCGGCAGGCCACCCGTCGCGACGATCACGACATCGGGGTTTTCTGCAAGGATCGTGTCCGCCTCGGCCCAGCTGTTGAAGTGGAAGGTGACGCCGTGCTTCTCGCACTGGCTCATGCGCCAGTCGATGATGCCGATCATCTCGCGCCGCCGCTCGCTCTGCGCCGTCAGTCGGATCTGGCCGCCCGGATCGCTCGCCGCCTCGAACACCACCACCTCGTGGCCGCGCTCGGCGGCGACCCGCGCTGCTTCGAGGCCGGCCGGGCCGGCGCCGACGATCACCACCTTCCTGCGCACCGCCGCCTTCGGGATCGCATGCGGCATCGTCTCCTCGCGGCCGGTCGCCGCATTGTGGATGCAGAAGGCAAGGCCGCCCTGGTAGATGCGGTCGAGACAGTAATTCGCGCCGACACAGGGACGGATGTCGTCCTCGCGCTTTTCGATGATCTTGCGCACGATATGCGGGTCGGTCATGTGGGCGCGGGTCATGCCGATCATATCGACCTTGCCGGCGGCGATCGCATGACGCGCCGTCGCGACATCCTGGATCTTCGCCGCATGGAAGGTCGGGAACCTGGTGGCGGCGCGGATGTCGCCGGCGAAATCCAGATGCGGCGCGCTCGCCATGCCCTGGATCGGGATGACATCCGTCAGGCCCGGATCCGTATCGATATGGCCGCGGATGACGTTCAGGTAATCGATGAGACCGCTTTCCTTGAGACGACGGGAGATTTCCAGGCCCTCGGCCTTTCCGGTTCCGCCGGGAAGACATTCGTCGGCCGTGTAGCGCACGCCGAGGATGAAATCCTCGCCCACCCTTTCGCGCATCGCCCTGAACACGTCGAAACAGAAGCGCAGGCGGTTGTCGAGCGAGCCGCCATAGGGGCCGTCGAGCTCGTTGGTTAGCGGCGAGGTGAACTGGTCGATGAGGTGGCCATAGGCCTCCAGCTCGACCCCGTCCATGCCGCCCGCCTTCATGCGCTCCGCGGCATCGGCGAAATCCTTGATGATGCGCGCGATGTCCCAGTCTTCCAGCTTCTTGGGAAAGGCGCGGTGCGCGGCCTCACGATGATGGGAAGGCGCAAGGACGGGCAGCCAGTCGCCCTTGTCCCAGCGCGTGCGGCGGCCGAGATGGGTGAGCTGGATCATGATCGCCGCCCCCGCTTCATGCACGGCGTCCGTCATTTCCCGGATCCACGGCACGATCTCGTCCTTGTAGGCGAGCAGGTTGTTGAAGACCGGCGGACTGTCCTTCGAGACGGCGGCGGATCCGGCCGTCATCGTCAGCGCCACGCCGCCGCGCGCCCGTTCCACCGTATAGGCCCGGTAGCGGCCCTTCGGCATGCCGTCCTCGGGATAGGCCGGCTCGTGCGACGTGACGATGATGCGGTTGCGCAGGGTCAGGTGCTTCAACTGATAGGGCTGAAGCAGGGGATCGTTCGACATGCGACGGGCTCCGGACTGGGGGACTTTCACGAACGGTAAGAGAAAATGTACACATGTGTCAACGCCCAAAACACTATAGTCAATATTGTCGACATAAGTGTACATTCTGCTTGCTGCGACATGCCGAATTTGTTAGGAGGCACCATGGAACAGGCGACGAGTGACAGCGGCTGGCGCGGCTCCCCGGAAGGGTGGCTGGAGGCCGCCTACGACTGCCTGCTCGAATCCGGCGTGGAATCGGTGAAGATCCTGCCGCTCGCCAAGCGGCTCAATCTGTCCCGCACCAGCTTCTACTGGTTCTTCAAGGACCGGGAGGAGCTGCTGGGTGCCCTCATCGCGCGCTGGCGGGAGAAGAACACGGGCAATCTCGTGAAGCAGTCCGAGGCCTATGCGGAAACGCTTGCCGAAGCGATGCTCAACGTCTTCGACTGCTGGCTGAACAAGGACCTGTTCGATTCCCAGTTCGAATTCGCCGTGCGCAGTTGGGCGCTGCAATCGCCGGACATCCTGGCAGAGGTGCAGGCGGCCGACCAGGCGAGAATAGAGGCGATCGGCCGCATGTTCGTGCGGTTCGGCTATGACGAGGGCCCGGCGGACGTTCGTGCGCGAACGACCTATCTCGTCCAGATCGGGTATATCTCGATGCAATCGACGGAAGACATCGCGCTGCGCATGAAGCGCATCCCCGACTATATCGCGATCTATACCGGAGAGATCCCCCGGAAACGGGAACTCGACCGCTTCTTTGCCCGGCACGGCTACAAGCCGGACTGAGCGCAGGGCCTGGCACAGGACAGGCACGTCGGCTCGTCCTTATTTCGCCGTCAGGCCAGACAAATGCCTCCGCCTTAGGCTCGTCTTAACGAACTCTGTTCAATTTTACCGATCGCAAGCGCGCGGTTCTCGCGCCGGCTGCCATGAAGGCGCGTTTTTCCTGACATCTGCTGTGCCGAGCCCGTGCCCGCAAGACGCGTGCGGTTCGGCGATGGAATACTGGGGGGTTTCCTTGAGCACACGTTTCAATCTCATGACCAAAATTCTTCTGGCCGCCTCGCTCGCCGTCATCGCGGCCTTCTGCGGCTTTTCGGTCTATATCGACAGTCTCCAGCGAAACACGCTCTCCAGGGAAGCGGCCTCCGAGATCGAATCCGCCGGCGAGCTGGCGGCCACCGGCATTGCCAACTGGCTGAATGCCCGCGTCATGCTGACCGAGCTCGCCGGCGCCGGCGTCGCCCGGGCGGAGAATGCCGAGGAGATCCTGAAGGGTTTCGACAACGCGCTGCTCAGCCGCGAATTCGCCCTCGTCTATTTCGGCGGCGAGGACGGCACCATGACCCGCATTCCCGCCGCGACGATGCCGGCAGGCTACGACCCGCGCAAGCGCGGCTGGTACAAGGATACCGTCAGGCTCGACGCGCCGGTGCTGACCGATCCCTATGTCGATTCCGCCTCGCAGAAGCTGGTGATCAGCGCCACCGCCCCGGTCAAGCGTGACGGCAAGCTGCTCGGCATCGCCGGCACCGACTTCCCCCTGCAGGGCCTGCTCGGCATGATCGGCGAGGTCGATCTCGGCGGCATGGGCTCCGCCTTCCTCGTCAACAAGTCCGGCACGGTTCTCGTCCATCCCAATGGCGATCTGGTCGCCAAGCCCCTGACCGAGGTCTTCCCGCAGGAGACCCCGTCGATCGAGGCGACCGGGCTGACGGAAACCGAGCTCGACGGCAAGCGCGTCCTCGTGCGCTTCGTGCAGGTCACGGGCCTGCCGGTGATCGATAGCTGGTATCTCTGCCTGATCGTCGACCGCGACATGGCCTATGCCGGCATTTCCGAATTCCGCATCGCCGCCACCATCGCCACCGTCGTCGGCGTTCTCGCCATGATCGGCGTCCTTGCCCTGCTTCTGTCCAGCCTCGTCGTGCGGCCGGTGGTGCGCATGACCGGCATGATGAGCAAGCTGGCGCGCGGCGACGTTTCCGAGGACATCCCGGAAGCAGGCCGCACCGACGAAATCGGCCAGATGGCGGCTGCCGTCACCGTCTTCCGCGAAAACATCATCGAGCGCGCGCGCCTCGCCCGTGCGGCGGAAGAGAACGAGGCCCTGAGCGAACAGGAGCGCCGTGAGCGCGACGCGATCAAGGCGCAGGAGGCCGAGACCGTCGCCCTGGCCGTCCACACGGTCGCCGATGCGCTGGGCCGTCTTGCCGACGGCGACCTCGTCTCGCGCATCGACACCCCCTTTGCCGGCGATCTCGACCGCCTGCGCATCGACTTCAACAACTCCGTCACCCGCCTGCACCAGGCCATGTCGACGGTCGGCGAGAAGGCGCTGGCGATCGACGGCGGCGCGAACGAGATCCGCGGCTCCGCCGACGCGCTCGCCCGCCGCACGGAGCAGCAGGCGGCCTCCGTCGAGGAGACCGCCGCCGCACTGGAGGAGATCACCACCACCGTGAAGGACTCCACCCGCCGCGCCGAGGAGGTCGGTTCACTCGTCTCGCGCACCCGGGAGGGCGCTGAAAAATCCGGCGAGGTGGTGCGCCGCGCCGTCTCGGCCATGCAAGGCATCGAGAAGTCCTCGCACGAGATCTCCAACATCATCGGCGTCATCGACGACATCGCCTTCCAGACCAACCTCCTCGCGCTCAATGCCGGCGTGGAAGCGGCCCGCGCGGGCGAGGCCGGCAAGGGCTTTGCCGTCGTGGCGCAGGAAGTGCGCGAGCTCGCCCAGCGCTCGGCCAATGCCGCGAAAGAGATCAAGGCGCTGATCACGGCGTCCGGCGAGCAGGTCCGTTCCGGTGTCTCGCTCGTCGACGAGACGGGCGCCGCGCTGGAGGCCATCGTGCGCGAGGTGCAGGAGATCAACGGCCATGTGAACGCCATCGTCCTGGCCGCCCGCGAACAGTCGACCGGCCTGCAGGAGATCAACACCGCCGTCAACACGATGGACCAGGGCACGCAGAAGAACGCCGCCATGGTAGAGGAGCAGACCGCCGCCAGCCACGGCCTTGCCGGCGAGGCGGCCGCGCTGACCGCCCTGCTCGCCCAGTTCCGCCTCGACAGGGCACGCAACGTGCCGCAGGCTGCACGCCAGGCCTACGCCGCCTGACGGACACCACGCCTACCCGCATTAAGCCCCCTGCAGCAACTGCAGGGGGTTTTTTCTTGCCCTGGAAAATCCGCCACGCAGGGCCGGCGTGCCACCGGTCCTGGCGCCCCTTGAACATGGTGAACACAGGCAGGATTCGGCGCGGATATCCGCAACCGCGACGGAAGCAGCCGCCATGGCATTGAAAGCGGGCACGGCTGATCATGCCGCCCTTTTTGTCCCGATTAGACGAAGACCATCACGCCCGCATAGCCGACCGCAATCAGAACCAGCCCGACGACGAGCATCGGCATCAGGCTGCTGCCATTGACGTCCCGGCCGCTGACGTGCTCGCCGGAAAACACCAGGGGCTTGCGGGTTTCTTCCTTGTTCATGGGCCTCTCCTGTTAATGTGGCAAATGATATACCACTTTAATGCGGAGCGCGACGTGACAATTTAGCGCCGCGACATGAAAGGGCATGTGCTTCGCAGCCGTGAGGCGGGCAATGTCGTTGCCGATTGAAATTGCCATGCATTTGGCCGACAAGAATGCATGACAAAATGGCACCCCGATCCCGGCCAGTTGCGGCGGCCCGTCTATATCTCTCTCGCGGACCAGTTCACGGCAGCGATCAAGAGCGGCCGGCTTGCCGAGAATGACAAGCTGCCGCCGCATCGTGATCTTGCCTATGACCTGAAGATTTCGATCCAGACGGTGAGCAAGGCCTATGACATGCTTGCCCGCCGCGGGCTGGTTTCGGGCGAGGTCGGCCGGGGCACCTATGTCAAGGCAGGCGGCTCCGTGCCCCAGTCGCCCTATATCGCGGAACGGCTGGCGAACGAGATCGACCTTTCGATCGTCACGCCCGTCTGCACGCCCTTTCACCTCGAGCGGATGAAGGATGCCCTGCACCGGCTCGGCGACGGCCTCCCGTCTGCCGCAGCCCTGTCCTTCCGGCCCAACACCATCTTTCCGCGGCACAATGAGGCCGCCGCCGCGTGGCTCTCCATGCTCGGCGTCGAAACCGCGCCGCGCAACCTGCTCGTAACGAACGGGGCCTCCTCGGCCTTTACCGTCGCCCTCCTGTCCGCTGCAGGCCCCGGCGCGATCCTTGCCGCCGAGGAGGTCTGCTACCATGTCATCCGGCCGCTCGCGGACTATCTCGGCATCCGGGTCCGCCCGATCGTCGCGGACGCGGACGGCATGGTTCCCGAAGCGCTGGAGGAGGCCTGCCGCAGGGAGGAGGTGCGCGTGGTCGCCCTTCAGCCCAATCTCGCCAACCCGACCGCTACGCTGATGTCGGAAGGCCGGCGCCGCGCCATCGCCGAGACGGCGCGCAGACATGACGTGACGATCATCGAAAACGACGTGTTCGGCCCGCTCCTCTCCCGCCGGCCGCGCCCCATCGCGGCGCTGGCGCCGGAACGGACGGTCTATATAACCGGTTTCAGCAAGGTCGCCCTTCCCGGCCTCCGGATCGGCTATGTCGCCGCGCCGGATCATCTTGCCGCCACGGTCGCCAACCGGCACCTGATGGCGAACTGGATGGCGACGCCCGTCATGGCCGAGATCGCCACTTTGTGGCTCTCCGACGGCACGATGCAGGCGCTGGTGGACTGGCAGCGCAACGCCCTCGGCCAGCGGCACCGGATCGTCTCCGCGGTGCTTCAGGGCACCGTGTACCACGCACATCCCGAGGGGCTTCATCTCTGGCTGCCGCTTCCGCCGGAGCACGATGAGCCCGCCTTCGTTTCTCAGGCGCGCGTCCGCGGCGTGGCGGTCGCGCCAAGCACGCCCTTCTCCCTGTCCGGCGCGCCGGCGGGCGCCGTCCGGGTATCGCTCGGCGCAACCGAGGCTGATGAACTGCACGCCGGCCTCGACATCCTCGCCTCGCTGCTGCGCGCCGCACCCGACCGGAGCGTCCTGGCACCCTGAAAAGCTGCGGTCCTTCTCCTTGCGCTTCGGCGCCTTTGCTTCGCGCATCTCGTCATCGCAAGACCGCCAGGCGCTTTGCACGACACGCGCCGGAAATTGATATGTGTCTTTTTCCCAGATTGACATGCATTCCTCCGCACGGCTGAATGGCGACACCCATAGCGGGGGAGCGCGCATGATCGAGGAGATCCAGCATCAATCGGCCTTGGAGGCTCGCGCCGCGGCCCGGCGCATCGGCCTGATCGCGCTCGCCACGGACCATACAGTGGAAGCGGACTTCCGCCGGCTCGTCGCCAGCGACGACATCGCCGTGCATGTGACACGCGTCGGCTATGCGAACCCCACGACGCCGGAGAACCTTCGCGCGATGCATCCCCATCTTGCCACGGCGGCGGCCCTGCTTTTGCCGGGCGAGGCGCTCGACGCCGTCGTCTATGGCTGCACCTCGGCCTCGGTCGTCATCGGCGAGGAGGCTGTCACGGCCGCCATCCGCGAGGGCAAGCCGGGCGCCACCGTCATCACGCCGGCCGGCGCGGCCGTCCTGGCGCTGCGTGCCCTGAAGGCGCGGCACATCAGCATCCTGACACCTTACATCCGCCAGACGGCCGAACCCATGCAGGCCTATTTCGAAGCGAACGGCTTTGCCGTCAATCGCCTCGTCTGCCTCGGCATGGAAGACGATCGTGACATGGCGCGCCTGCCGCAGGCGGAGATCGTCCGGCTCGCCGCAGGCATCGCTGCCGGTACCGAAGCCCTGTTCATCGCCTGCACGGCGCTGCGCGCGGCACAATGCGCCCCCGAGATCGAACGGCAGACCGGCCTGCCGGTCGTCACCAGCAATCTGGCGGCCGCCTGGGCCAGCCTGCGGCAGTGCGGCATCGCGCCCGATCCGAAGGCCGCATGCCGACTGCTCGCAACCGCCTGACATTCCCGTTTCGTCAATCAGGATGCCTCTCTCATGATCGAACTACCCTTCGCCCTTTCCGAGTACAGAGCCCGGCTCCAGGCCATCCGCGCGGAGATGGCGCGACGCAACCTCGACCTCCTCGTCGTCAACGACGTCGCCAACCAGCATTACATCACCGGCTATGACGGCTGGTCCTTCTATACGCCCCAAGTCGTGCTGGTGCCGCTCGTCGATGAGGAGCCGGTCTGGATCGGCCGCGCCATGGATGCCGCCGGCGGCCTGCTGACGGCCTGGATGAAGCCGGAAAACATCGTCGGCTTCCCGGAGGACCATGTCCAGCGGGCCGACCGCCACCCGATGGACTGGATTGCAGCCTGGATCAGCCAGAAGGGCTGGGGCGGCGGCAATATCGGCATCGAGCTGGAAGCCTATTATTATTCGCCGAAGGCCCATGCTCGCCTGACCGCGGGCCTGTCGAACGCCACCTTCCACGACGCCGACCTGCTGGTGAACTGGATCCGCAGCGTCAAGTCGCCGGCCGAGGTCGACTATCTGCGCAAGGCCTCGCGCCTTGCCGAGGCCGCGGTGCGCGCGGCCTATGACGTCATCGCGCCGGGCGTGCGCGAATGCGACGCGATCGCCCGGATCCAGGCCGCCCAGGTTGCCGGCGCGCCGGACTTTGCCGGCGACATCACCGCCCTGCCCCCGACCATCCTCGCGGGAGAAAATGCCTCCGCGCCGCATGTCATGTGGAGCGATCGCCGCTTCGGCGAGAACGAGACCGTCGCGCTCGAACTCGCCGGCGTCGTCCGCCGCTACACGGCCGGCCTTGCGCGAACCCTCCAGCTCGGCAGGATGCCGGCCAAGGTAAGCGACACGAGCAGGGCCGTCCTTGAGGGCATGGAGGCCGTCCTCGCCAGCATCAGGCCGGGCGTGACGGCCGAGGCGGTCGAGGCAAGCTGGCGCCGGGTCATCGAGCGCCATGGCCTCAAGAAGGAATCGCGCATCGGCTACTCGATCGGCGTCGCCTACCCGCCGGATTGGGGCGAGCACACGATCAGCCTGCGCCCCGGCGACACGACCGTCCTGAAGCCCGGCAACGTGCTGCACTCCATCCTCGGCATGTGGATGGACGGTTGGGGCATCGAGGTGAGCGAGACGATCCTCGTCACCGAAACCGGCTGCGAGACGCTGACGAGCTTCCCCCGGGACATCCATGTCAAGGCCTGAGCCCGACACGGCGGCAGTGGACGCGGCCCTCGCGCGGCGGATGATCGAGATTCGCCGCCACCTCCACCGCAATCCGGAGCTTTCCAATGCGGAGCGCGAGACGCAGGCCTATCTGAAGCAGGCGCTGGAGGAGGCGGGGCTCGGCCCGGTCCGGCCGGTCGCCGGCTTCGGCCTTGCCGTCGACATCGTCGGCACGGCCGGCCCCTCCAACCGCAAGGTCGTCATCCGCGCCGATATCGACGCGCTGCCGATCGAAGAAATGTCGGGCGAGCCCTTCACCTCCGAGAAGCCGGGTGTGATGCATGCCTGCGGCCATGACGCGCACGCAGCCATGGGCTACGCCGCCGCCATTCTGCTGGACAGGCGCAGGCAATCCTTCAGCGGCACCGTGCGGCTGATCTTCCAGCCTGCCGAGGAGGCGGAACCACTCGGCGGACGGCGGGTCGTCGCGGAAGGCCTTCTCGACGACGTCGACGCGGCGATCGGCATCCATGTCGATCCCTATACCCCGACCGGCAGGATGGCGGTCGGCGCCGGCCCCTATACGCTGGCCTGCGATATCTTCGACGTCGTCGTGACCGGAAATTCCGCGCATGCCGCCCGGCCTTCCGACGGCATCGACGCCATCGCCGTCGCCTGCTCGATGGTGACGGAACTGCAGAAGATCGTCGCGCGGGAGATCGATCCCTACGATCCCCTGGTGATTTCCGTCACGGGCATCGAGGGTGGCGGCGCCTACAACGTGATCGCCGCCGAGGCCCGGCTGAAGGGCACCATCCGCAGCGGCCACGAGGAAACCCGGCAAAAGGCGTGGCGACGGCTGCGACAGGTCCTGGAAGGGGTGGCGGCGACGCACGGCGCGACGGTCGCGGTCGACCTGCAACGGGGCGAGCCGCCCGTCGTCAATGCGCCGGAAATGGTCGAACTCGTCCGGCAGGCCGGCAGGGCGATCGTCGGGCCGGACAATGTGCTGTCAGCGCCCGGCTGGACCGCTGCCGACGACTTCGCCTTCTACAGCGAGAAATGCCCGTCGGTCTATTTCCGCCTGGGCATCCGCAACGAGGCGGCCGGCGCGATCCATCCCCTGCACCATCCGCAATTCCGCATCGACGAGGCCGCCCTGCCGCAGGGTGCCACGGTGCTTTGCGCCACGGCCGAAACCTTCCTGAAGACGATGGAGTAAGGAAGACGCGGGGCCGGCGCGCAGCCGGCCTTGCCGCGCCAGCAGGCCTCATGGCCGGAACGGCGAAAGGTATCCCAGGCAGATGTGTCGGAATCCCGTCCAGCCGGTCGTCTTCAAGCAGACACGCTATGGAGGACAGCATGACGATCACGATAACTGCCTTTGCCCAATCACCCGATCGTGGCCGGGGTCTGGCGCGTGACATGCGCGTTCGCTGGGCGCTCGAGGAGGTGGGCCAGCCTTACGCGGTTCGTCTTCTCACGTTCAAGGACATGAAAGAGCCCGCGCATCTTGCGCTTCATCCCTTCGGGCAGATCCCGACCTATGAGGACGGCGATCTCGTCCTGTTCGAATCGGGGGGCATCGTGTTCCACATCGCCGAGCGCCATGCAGGCCTGCTGCCGGACGACGCCAATGCGCGGGCGCGGGCGATTACCTGGATGTTCGCCGCGCTCAGCACGGTGGAGCCGCCGATCCTCGACTACGAAATACCGGGCTATACGGAACGCGACAAACCCTGGTATGCGGAGCGCCTGCCGGTCCTGGAGGGCCGTATCCGCGCGCGGCTGGACGAACTCTCCCGCCGGCTCGGCGATGCCGACTGGCTCGACGGCGCCTTCAGTGCCGGCGACCTTCTCATGGTGACGGTCCTGCGCAGGCTGGAGGAATCGGGCATATTGGACGACTATCCGGTCCTTTCCGCCTATATCGCCCGCGGCAAGGATCGCCCCGCCTACAAGCGGGCCTTCGACGCGCAACGGGCGGTGTTCACTGCCGCTTCCTCCAACTGATCGAAGTCGGTCCATCCTGCGGATTCCGGCCGCTAAAGTTTCGCCCTCGTCGAGCGCGGCGTGGAGAGGAGGATGCTCGTTTCACTGCCCGTGATGCCCGGCACGAGACGGATCTTGCGCAGGACGGCGTCGAACTCTGCAAGGCTCGAGGCGCTGAGCTCCACCAGCAGGTCCCACCGGCCGTTCGTCGTATGGATCTGTGAAATCTCGGCGAACCCGCCGAGTGTGCGGATCACGCGATCGGTCACATGGCCTTCGATCTCGATCGTCATGACGCCGCGAACGACATCTTCGAGAGCATCGGCACGCAGCATCACCGTATAGCCGAGGATGGTTCCGTCCTGCTCCATCCGCTCGATGCGCGCACGCACGGTCGCCCGCGACGCCCCGGTTTCCAAAGCGAGGTCCGAAACGCTCCTGCGCCCGTTGCCGCGCAGCAGCGTCACGATCTTCTGGTCGAGCTCGTCCATGCCAATCTGGTTTCCTGGCTTCTCATTATGATCAATATGGCATTCCGAGATGCCAAAATTCAATATTCAATCTGCCGTTCGGGGCTTCTAGAATCTGGAAAAACAATGAGGAGTTAAGTCATGGAGTGCACGCTGATCGGCGCGCCCTTGCAAATTGGTGCAGGGCAGCTTGGCTGCGAGATGGGGCCGAGCGCCCTTCGCATCGCCGGCCTTCGCACGGCGCTGGAGGAACTGGGCCACACGGTGAAGGACATCGGCAACCTCACGCCCCGCGCCTTCGACGAGATGCCGCATCCGAACGCCGCCGTGCATCATCTCGGCGAGACGGTCGCCTGGGTAGAAGCGCTGTCGGCCGCGGCCTACGAGCACGGCAAGGCCGGCATGCCGATCTTCCTCGGCGGCGACCATGCGATATCCGCCGGCACCGTTCCGGGCCTTGCGCGCCGCGCTGCCGAACGCGGCCGGCCGCTCTTCGTGCTCTGGCTGGACGCCCATACGGATTTCCATAGTCTTGAAACGACCGCAAGCGGCAACCTGCACGGCACCCCCGTCGCCTACTATACCGGCCAGGCCGGCTTCGATGGCTACTTCCCGGCGCTCGCCCATGCCGTGCCCACGGAAAATGTCTGCATGATCGGCATCCGCAGCGTCGATCCCGCCGAACAGGCCGCCATCCGGAAGACCGGCATCACGGTCCACGACATGCGCGTGATCGACGAACACGGCGTCGGCGTCCTCGTGCGCACCTTCATCGAGCGGGTCCGGGCCGCAAACGGCCTCCTGCATGTCAGCTTCGACGTCGATTTCCTGGAGCCGGATATCGCGCCGGCCGTCGGCACCACCGTGCCGGGCGGGGCGACGTTCCGCGAGGCGCACCTGATCATGGAAATGCTGCATGACAGCGACCTGGTGACGAGCCTCGACATCGTCGAGCTCAATCCGTTCCTCGACGAACGCGGCAAGACCGCAAAGCTGCTCGTCGATCTTGTTGCCAGCCTGATGGGCAAGCGGGTGATGGATCGCCCGACGCTTGCAGGCTGAGCCGGCTGTTCCTGGTTGGAGGGAAAATGAACACTGATCCGAAATTGAACGTGGTTCCGTTCGTCAGCGTGGACCACATGATGAAGCTGGTCCTGAAGGTCGGCATCGACCGGTTCCTGACGGAACTGGCGGCGACGATCGAGGAAGACTTCCGGCGCTGGCCGGTCTTCGACAAGACCCCGCGTGTCGCGTCCCATTCCAAGGAAGGCGTCATCGAACTGATGCCGACCAGCGACGGGACGCTCTACGGCTTCAAATATGTCAACGGCCACCCGAAGAACACCCGCGACGGCCGGCAGACCGTGACGGCCTTCGGCGTGCTGTCGGATGTCGGCAACGGCTATCCGATGCTGCTCACCGAGATGACAATCCTGACCGCGCTGCGCACGGCGGCGACCTCGGCGGTGGCGGCCAAATATCTGGCGCGGCCGAATTCCCGCACCATGGCCATCATCGGCAACGGCGCGCAGAGCGAATTCCAGGCGCGCGCCTTCAAGTCGCTTCTCGGGATCGACAGGCTTCGCCTCTTCGATATCGACGCGTCGGCAACGCGCAAGTGCGCGGAGAACCTTGCCGGCCTCGGCTTCACCATCGAGGAGTGCCGGTCGGTCGAAGAGGCCGTCGAGGGCGCCGACATCATCACCACCGTTACCGCCGACAAGCAATATGCGACGATCCTTTCGGACAACCATGTCGGCCCCGGCGCCCACATCAATGCCGTCGGCGGCGACTGCCCCGGCAAGACCGAGCTCAGCAAGGACATCCTGCTGCGCTCCGACATCTTCGTCGAATATCCGCCGCAGACGCGCATCGAAGGCGAAATCCAGCAGCTTCCGGCCGAGCATCCCGTCATCGAACTCTGGCAGGTCATGACCGGCGAGACCGAGGGCCGCAGGAGCGCCGACCAGATCACCCTGTTCGACAGCGTCGGCTTCGCCATCGAGGACTTCTCCGCGCTGCGCTACGTGCGGGAGAAGATTGCCGAGCACGGCATGTTCACGGAACTCGACCTGCTCGCCGATCCCGACGAGCCGCGCGACCTCTATGGCATGCTGCTGCGCTGCGAGAAGAAGCTCAACGCAGCCTGATACGTGCCGCCGTCCGGTTCGCCGTATCGCGAGCCGGACGGCAAGGCCCATCCATGACATGGGATGCGGCATCGCCGGCCAAGGCTGGCAAACACCCGGCGACGGACGATCGATCCCTCTCCGTCACGCGAAGACCAGCCCGTTACCGTAACCGGCGTCATCCGCATCATCCATCGGCATCGCCGCGTTTGTTGCAGCCGCTTTCTCCACGCGCAGGGCAGCGAGGGTGCCCGAGCCTGCGAATCCGTCATTGTGTTGTCATCGATGACGGAATACCTCCAAGGCAGCAGTTCGAGGAATGAAGTGGAGAAATGGGCTTGGACGTGATGGAAGGTCAGGCGGCATCCCGTCCTGCGGGGACGGCATCGGAGGTCTTCTCGGCGTTCCTGAAGCTCGGCCTGACGTCATTCGGCGGCCCGATCGCCCATCTCGGATACTTCCGCGACGAGCTTGTGGTTCGGCGAAAATGGATCGACGAAAAGGGATACGGCGATATCGTCGCGCTCTGCCAGTTCCTGCCCGGCCCGGCCTCGAGCCAGGTCGGTTTCGCGCTCGGGCTGATGCGAGGCGGCCCCTTGGGCGCGCTTGCCGCGTGGAGCGCCTTCACACTGCCGTCCGCGGTGATCCTGGTGATCTTTGCCATGGCTGCGGCCGCCCTCGACAATCCAATCGGGCAAGCGCTGCTCCACGGCCTCAAGCTTGTCGCGGTCGCCGTCGTCGCCCAGGCCGTCTGGGGCATGGCCAAGTCGCTGACGCCTGACCGGCCACGAGCAGGAATCGCACTTGCAGCAGTCGCCGTCGTCACATTTGGCGGCGTGTTCGGTCAGTTGACCGCAATCGTTCTGGGCGGTCTGGTCGGGCTCGTGCTTTGTCGCGAGGCGGAAGAAAGACCCGGCGGGGCCATCTCGCTTCGTGTTTCCAAGACCGTCGGGCTCGGGTGCCTGGCCGGCTTCGCCCTGCTTCTCGTCCTGTTGCCATTGATCGCGGCCACGAGCGGCTCGCAGGGGCTGAACCTCTTCGATGCCTTCTATCGATCCGGTTCGCTGGTGTTCGGAGGCGGCCATGTGGTCCTGCCGTTGCTTCAAGCGGAGGTCGTGCACCCGGGCTGGGTGTCGGATAACGCGTTCCTTGCGGGATACGGCGTTGCGCAAGCCGTACCCGGTCCGCTCTTCACCGTTGCCGCCTATCTTGGCGCGGTAATGGGGCCGCCCCCGAATGGCGTATTGGGAGCAGCGCTCTGCCTGATCGCGATCTTCCTGCCCGGCTTCCTCCTGCTTGTCGGTACACTGCCGTTCTGGGGCAGCTTGAGCAGGCTGCCGGCGGCACAATCTGCAATGCGTGGCGCGAATGCCGCCGTGGTCGGCGTACTGGGGGCAGCGCTCTACAACCCGGTCTGGACAAGTGCCGTGCTGACACCGGCGGATTTTGCCCTCGCTCTCGCAGGTTTCCTCCTTCTGGTGATTTGGAAGGCACCTCCGTGGATCGTGGTGATCGTGATGTCTTCGGGCGCGATTCTGCTTCGGGTCGCGCCATAACCAGGCCAGCACATTGATCTTGAGGAAACGCGCTTCTCAAAGTCTGGCGCCGGTTCCTGCGCCAGGTGCGGGCAATACCGGCCGTTGCCGAGGCTCCGCCTTCAGCAAAAGTCCGGAAAACCGGCAGGGGTTTGAACATCCCCTGCCTGCGCATGCTTCAATCCGCAGTCCTGCCAACCTTGGGCACGATCATTTCGCGCATGGTTGCAAGATAGTGGTCTTTCGAGGTCATCCAGCAAAACGCGACGGGCATCCCGGTGTCCGCTCCCCGGATAGCGGAGCCGGGTGCCTTGCGGTTTTGCGGCGCTTCGATCACTTGCCGCGATCGGCGAGCCACTTTTTCATCATGGCGATCTCGCCTTCCTGGGCCTTGACGACCTCCTCGGCGAGCTTGCGGACCGCGGGATCCTTGCCGTGTTCGAGCACGACTTTCGCCATGTCGATCGCACCCTGGTGGTGGGGGATCATGCCGCGCATGAAGTCGACATCGGCATCGCCTGTATAGTCTACCATCATGCCTTTCATCATGGCGTCCATGGCCATCGCATAGGCTTTCGTAGACGGGCTGTCCGAAGCCGGCATCGCCATGCCGGACATGTCGTGGCCCTGCATGGCGTCGCCCGTTTTCATCTGGCTCTGTGCAATCACCAGGCCTGCGCTGATGGCGAGGGCGCCTGCGATGAAGATCGGCGTGAGCTTGTTCATGGTCCTGCTCCCGTTCAGTCCACAGTTGCCGGATATCCGGCCTCTTCGAGGACCTGTCGAAGGGTCCCGAGGTTTACGCTCGTCTCGACCTTGACGCTGCGCGCGGCAGGATCGGCCTCGATCCTGGCATTCGGATCGACGGACTGGATTGCCCGGGTGACGGATCTGGCGCAACCGCCACAGGTCATGCTTTCAATCTTGAGTTCCATGAGAAATCTCCTTGTTGGGTCTCATGGCACTCAAGATGGGGCTTCCAACGATGGGAAGGTCAAGCGCGCAAAAAAGAAAAACTGCTATTGACCTTCCCATCGTTGGAAGCCCCATCTTCCACCCGAACCTGATTTTCGGAACGAGAAAGGAGGGCGGCCATGAATGCCCCCGTTCGAACAACAGACCTGTCCGGAACGCTATCGATACCGATCGAGGGCATGACCTGCGCCTCCTGCGTCGGCCGGGTCGAAAAGGCGCTCAAGGCCGTGCCCGGCGTTGCTGACGCGGTCGTCAATCTGGCGACCGAAAGGGCGAGCATCACCACCAGCGTGCCGGTCGATCGTGCCAAGCTGATCGGCGCGGTCGAAAAAGCCGGTTATACGGTTCCGGCAAGCTTCTCCGCGCCGGCCGCAACCTCGCGCGAGGTTGCGATCGAGGGCATGACCTGCGCCTCCTGTGTGGGGCGGGTCGAAAAGGCACTCAAGGCCGTGCCCGGCGTCACGAACGCCGTCGTCAACCTCGCGACCGAGAAAGCGACCGTGCAGGGAACGGCCGATGCCGCGGCCATAGTGGCAGCAATCGAGAACGCCGGCTACGAGGCCAAAGTAATCGCAGCGGCAGCCGGCAGCCACCAGGCCGAGACGGAGGACCACGCTGAAAGGAAGGAAGCGGAACGCCGCGAGCTGACCCGCGACTTCACCATCGCGGCGGTTCTGACGGCACCGGTATTCATCCTGGAAATGGGCGCGCACCTCATTCCGGGCGCCCATCACCTGATGGCCACGACAATCGGCATGCAGAACAGCTGGTACCTCCAGTTCGTGCTCACAACCCTGGTGCTGTTTGTCCCGGGCATCCGCTTCTACGACAAGGGATTGCCCGCCCTGTGGCGCCTTGCTCCCGACATGAACTCGCTGGTCGCCGTCGGCTCGCTTGCCGCCTACGGCTATTCGCTGGTCGCGACCTTCGCCCCGGGTTTCCTGCCGGCAGAAACGGTCAACGTCTATTTCGAGGCGGCCGCGGTCATCGTGACGTTGATCCTGCTCGGGAGGCTGCTTGAGGCCCGGGCCAAGGGACGCACCTCCGAAGCGATCAGGCGCCTTGTCGGTCTCCAGGCCAAGACGGCGCATGTGCGCAGGGACGGCAAGACGGTGGAACTGCCGATCGACGCCGTCGCATCAGGCGATATCGTCGAGATTCGCCCCGGCGAGCGCGTGCCGGTGGACGGAGAGGTCGTCGAGGGTGAAAGCTATGTCGATGAATCGATGATCACCGGCGAGCCGATCCCAGTTTCCAAGAAGAGCGGCAGCCCGGTCGTCGCGGGAACCGTGAACCAGAAGGGCGCCTTTGCGATCCGCGCCACGGCGGTCGGCGGCAACACGGTGCTTTCGCAGATCATCCGCATGGTCGAGGACGCGCAGGGCTCCAAGCTGCCGATCCAGGCGCTCGTGGACAAGGTGACCATGTGGTTCGTGCCGGCCGTCTTCGCCGTGGCCGCCCTCACCTTCGCCGCGTGGCTCCATTTCGGCCCGCCGCCCGCGCTCACCTTCGCGCTGGTCAATGCCGTCGCCGTCCTGATCATCGCCTGCCCCTGTGCGATGGGACTGGCAACGCCGACCTCGATCATGGTGGGCACCGGTCGCGGGGCTGAGCTGGGCGTGCTCTTCCGCAAGGGCGAAGCACTCCAACTGCTGAAGGACGCGAACGTCGTCGCCGTCGACAAGACGGGCACATTGACCGAAGGAAAACCGGCCCTCACCGATCTGGAACTGGCCGCGGGCTTCGAACGGACAGACGTTCTCGGGCTCGTCGCCGCCGTGGAAGCCAAGTCGGAGCACCCGATCGCCCGGGCGATCGTGGATGCAGCCGCTGCGGAAAATATCGCACGACCCGTCCTGTCGGACTTCGAATCGGTAACGGGTTTCGGGGTCAGGGCCGTGGTCGATGGCAGGCCTGTCGAGGTCGGTGCGGATCGGTACATGGTCGAGCTCGGCCATGACGTCGCGGCCTTTTCCGGCATTGCCGAACGCCTCGGCAATGAAGGCAAATCGCCGCTCTATGCCGCGATCGACGGCAGGCTGGCGGCGATCATCGCCGTGGCCGATCCTATCAAGGAGACGACGCCCGCGGCCATCAGGGCACTGCATGATCTCGGCCTCAAGGTCGCGATGATCACCGGCGACAACGCGCGCACGGCCAGGGCCATCGCGGCGCGCCTGGGGATCGACGAGGTCGTGGCCGAAGTGCTGCCGGACGGCAAGGTCACCGCGGTTCGCCGCCTCAAGGCCGCGCATGGCAAGGTCGCCTTCGTCGGAGACGGGATCAATGACGCTCCGGCACTGGCCGAGGCGGATGTGGGCCTTGCCATCGGAACGGGCACGGACATTGCCATCGAGGCGGCCGACGTGGTGCTGATGTCGGGCAGCCTGCAAGGCGTGCCGAACGCCATTGCCCTCTCCAAGGCGACGATCGGCAACATCCGGCAGAACCTGTTCTGGGCCTTCGCCTACAACACGGCCCTGATCCCGGTTGCCGCGGGCCTGCTCTATCCGGCTTACGGCATCCTCCTGTCGCCCGTCTTCGCCGCTGGCGCCATGGCCCTGTCGAGCGTCTTCGTCCTCGGCAATGCACTCCGGCTCAAGACCTTCGCGGTCCCCCGCTGACGAAAGCCGACAGCCGATCCCATGGTCAGGATTGGCTGTCGTTGCCTACGGCAGACAACAGGAGCCGCAGGACATGGCCGAGACGCTCAAGGTCCTGGTCAACGCCTGCCACGGTGATCATCGCCCGCACCGCCCTATCCTGCAGCGGCGCCACCACGGCGCGCCGTTCTCGGGAAACCCCTCCTTGCTTCAGCCATGCCCGCGGCGGCGCGCATATGCAGCACGCGCCGCATCCATCCGCGCGGAATTTGCGACGACCCACTCGGCCAGGCCGCGAACCGGTTCCAGGAAATCCCGCCCCAGATCCGTCAGCGCATATTCGACCTGGGGTGGCGTGACCGGCGTGACGGTCCGCGAGACGAAGCCATTCTCCTCAAGTTCCCGCAATGTCGATGCAAGCACCTTCTGGCTGATCTCGCCGACTTCGCGTCGCAAGGCATTGAAACGCAGCGGCCCACGGCCGAGCACCTGCACCACGAGCAAGGTCCACTTGTCGCTGATGCGCGCAAGCATCCGGCCGATGTGGGCGCAGGCTGCGGTATGCTCCTGGTTATCTGGTTTCAACAAAGTGCCTCCTTGTCCGCTTCTGGAAACCTTTCGTAAGCTGGTTCCTCTTGGAAACCAAGATACAGGAGGTTATCGTGAATTCTAGGCCGCGAATCGCCATCATCATCGGCTCGACACGCCCGACCAGGCTCGCCGACAAGCCTGCCCAGTGGATATTACAGCAGGCGCAGGCCCGGACCGACATGGACGTGGAACTGGTCGACCTGCGCGATCATCCCCTTCCCTTCTTCGACGAGATGGCATCGAACATGTGGATGCCGAGCCGGAATTCCGAAGCCGTTCGCTGGCAGGAGACAATCGCCCGCTACGACGGCTACATCTTCGTCGTCGCGGAATACAACCATTCGATCACCGGCGTTCTCAAGAATGCGCTCGATCAGGCCTACAGGGAGTGGAATCGCAAGCCGTTCACCGCGATCGGCTATGGTGGAACCGGCGCGGCACGCGCGATCGAACATCTGCGGGGGATCGGCGTGGAGTTGCAGATGGTTTCCACCCATGCCGCCGTGCATATCGGCGGCAGCGACTTCATGGCCATACATCCGGCCAATGGAAACAAGCCGGTCGCCGCGATCGAAGCCAGCCTTCTGCCGGCGGCGAAAACGGCACTCGACGAACTGGTCTGGTGGGCCAGGGCGACCATGGCGGCAAAGGCCGCCGAGGCCTGAAGCGCCAATGAGCGGGCTCTCACCGCATGGCCCCGGCAGCCGAAAGAGGCGAGGATCGGACTGTAGAGCGGCGAAGCGCCTGGATTATCCCCGCAGCATGTCGATGATGGCGGAGAAGTCCCGGTCGCCGTTCCCCTCTTTCGCAAAAGCCTCGTACAATCTCGCGGCGGCCGCACCCAACGGCGTGGTGGCGCCGCAGGCCTCGGCAACATCCTGGGAGAGCAGAAGATCCTTCAGCATCAGGGCGACAGCGAAGCCGGGCTTGTACGCATTGTTGGCGGGCGAAGATGGAACCGGCCCGGGCACCGGGCAATAGGAGGTCAGGGACCAGCATTGGCCGGAAGACGCCGAAGCCACGTCGAACAGGGCCTGGTGGGAAAGACCGAGCCTTTCGCCCAGCGCGAAGGCCTCGCTGACGGCGATCATGGAGATGCCGAGGATCATGTTGTTGCAGATCTTCGCGGCTTGGCCGGCGCCATCAGCCCCGCAATGCACGATCTTCTTGCCCATTGCTTCCAGGAACGGTCTGGCATCGGCGAAGGCCTCGGGCGAGCCGCCGGCCATGAAGGTGAGCGTTCCGGCGGCAGCCCCGCCCGTACCGCCGGAAACCGGCGCGTCCAACGAGGGGCAACCCGCCGCCCGGGCGATGCCATGGACCCGGCGCGCACTTTCCACATCCACGGTCGAGCAATCGATCTGGAGGGTTCCGGCGGGAACCAGGCCTGCCAGCTTCTCCCAAACGGCAACGACATGCTCGCCTTTCGGCAGCATGGTGATCACGGTCTGCGCACCGCTCACGGCCTCCGTCAGGGTTGCGAAAGTCTTCACGCCGGTCTGCGCAGCAGCGGCGAGCGAGGCTTCGGACAGGTCGAAACCGGAAACGCTGTGTCCGGCCTTGACAAGATTTGCAGCCATCGGGCCGCCCATATTGCCCAATCCGATGAATGCGACATAAGCCATGCTGATCGTCCTTAGTACAGACCTATAGGGGTTAGGCATGGGCGCGCGACCAAAGCGCATCCGCCCGGGAATTGCTGGCTCACCTCTCCGCCAGGATCATCGCGGCGGCTTTCTCCGCGATCATGATCGTCGGCGAATTGGTGTTGCCCGAGGTAATGCGCGGCATGACGGAAGCATCGGCGATGCGAAGCCTGCCGAGCGCCCGCAGCTTCAGTTGCGGATCGACGACGCTTTCCGGATCGGACCCCATCCGGCAGGTGCCGGTCGGGTGGAAGATCGTCGTGCCGATGTCGCCCGCCGCCTTTTCAAGATCCGCGTCGGTCTCGAAGGAGGGACCGGGCTTGTATTCGACCGGCGTGAAGCGGGCGAAGGACGGCTGCTGCGCGATGCGGCGTGTCAGGCGGATGGCACGGACGGCCACGTCGCGGTCGCTTTGTTCGCTGAGATAGTTCGGGCGGATCTGCGGCTGCAGGGCAAAGTCCGGCCCCTTGACATGGACCGAGCCGCGGCTGTCGGGGCGAAGGTTGCACACACTCGCCGTCATCGCCGGAAACGGATGGACCCCCTCGCCGAACTTTTCGAGCGACACCGGCTGGATGTGATATTGCAGGTCGGGCGTCTCCTTGTCCGGCCCCGAACGGGTGAAGATGCCGAGCTGGCTCGGCGCCATCGCCATGGGGCCGGAGCGCTTCACCAGATATTCGAGCCCGATCGACGCCTTGCCGAGCAACGTGCTCGCTTTCTCGTTCAGCGTCGGCACGCCGGTGACCTTATAGACCAGTCGAAGCTGCAGATGGTCCTGCAGGTTTTCGCCGACGCCCCTCACATCCCTTACGACCTCGATGCCCGCATTTTTCAGGATGTCGCCACGGCCTATGCCGGAGAGTTCGAGAAGATGGGGAGAGCCGATCGCGCCGGCGCTGAGCACGGTCTCGCGGGCCGCATACGCCTTCTTCGCAATGCCCTGGTGCTGGAACTCGACGCCCTTCACGTCGCCATTTTCGACAATCAGGCGTCGCGCATGCGCTTTAATAAGGACGGTGAGGTTGGGCCGGTTGCGGGCCGGTTTGAGGAAGGCCTTGGAGGTGTTCCAGCGGATGCCCGAGCGCTGGTTGACATCGAAATAGCCGGATCCTTCATTGTCGCCGCGGTTGAAGTCCTCGGTCTCGGGTATGCCGGCTTCGCTTGCGGCCTTCTGGAAGGCATCGAGCACCGCCCAGCGCACGCGCGCGCGCTCCACGCGCCATTCCCCGCCTTCGCCGTGCATGTCGCTCGGCCCCTTGTAAAAGTCCTCCGACTTGCGGAAATGCGGCAGCACGTCGTCCCAGCCCCAGCCGGTGCAGCCAAGCTGGCGCCACAGATCGTAATCGCGCGCCTGGCCGCGCATGTAGATCATGCCGTTGATCGACGAGCAGCCGCCCAGCACCTTGCCGCGCGGGTAGTTCAGCGCCCGGCCGTTGAGGCCGGCCTCCTTTTCGGTGGAGAAGCACCAGTCAGTGCGCGGGTTGTTGATGCAGTAGAGATAGCCGACAGGAATGTGGATCCAGTGATAATTGTCGCTTCCGCCCGCCTCCAGCAACAGCACGCGATTGCGTCGGTCCGCCGACAGCCGGTTGGCCAGAACGCAGCCGGCGCTGCCGGCACCTACGATGATGTAGTCGAACTGTTCCATGTCGAACTCCAAGCAGGACCCTTCCAGCGTGCCGCACGGGCGCCGCGGGTGGTGTGTCCATTCCATTCTCGTGGGGCCGGCCTCCGGCACCCTGCCGTTTCGCACCGGGGAGCCGATGCAGGTTCGTGTCGCGCCGGCACCTATGCCGGCGCGATCAGGAGGGGCTTCTAGAAGCCGAGCTTCTTGCCCAATCGCGAGGTGTAGAACTCTCCCACAATGCCGCGGCGGAAGAGCAGCACACAGGCCATGAAGACGATGCCGGTGACAATCGTGACCGGAAAGTCGGAGGTGGCGAGGTAGTTCTGCAGCGTGACGACAAGGCCCGCGCCGACGATCGGCCCGATCATCGTACCGATACCGCCGAGCAGCGTCATCAGGATCACTTCGCCCGACATCTGCCAGCCGACATCGGTGAGCGTGGCGAACTGGAACACCAGGGCCTTCAGCCCGCCGGCAAGACCCGTGAGCGCAGCCGACATGACGAAGGCCCCAAGCTTGTAATTGCGAACGGAATAGCCGAGCGAGATCGCGCGCTGCTCGTTCTCTCGGATCGACTTCAAGATCATGCCGAAGGGCGAGTTGATGAAGCGCCAGATGATCGCCATGCCGATCAGGAAGGCGACCAGGACGAAATAATACATGCTGGTCGGCCGGTTGAGGTCGATCAGGCCGAACAGATGGCCGCGCGGCACCGACTGGATACCGTCCTCGCCATGCGTGAAGGCCGCCTGCAGGCAGAAGAAATAGAACATCTGCCCGAGCGCCAGCGTGATCATCGCGAAATAGATGCCCTGCCGGCGAATGGCGAAGAATCCGACCACAAGCCCGAGCAGCGCGGCGCCCGCGACACCGATGAGAATGCCGATCTCGGGGTGACGCCCCACTCCTTCACCGCATGTGCGGTGAAGTAGGCCGCGCCGCCGAAGAAGGTGGCGTGGCCGAAGGAAAGCAGGCCGGTATAGCCGAGCAGCAGGTTGAAGGCGCAGGCGAAGAGCGCAAAGCACAAGAGCTTCATCAGGAAGATCGGGTAGAGGAACAGCGGGGCCGCGGCCAGGCAGCCCACCGCCACAACCAGCAATCCCACCTGGATCATGGAGGCAGTACGCTCCGGCTGGACATTCGTCGCCATTTTCTCAGAAAGCTCCACCATGTCACGCATCCCTTCCGAACAGGCCGGCGGGCCGCAGCAGAAGCACGATCGCCATGATTACAAAGATAACGATGTTGGAGGCCTCCGGGTAGAAGACCTTGGTCAGGCCCTCGGCGATGCCGAGCATGTAACCCGTGACGATCGCGCCCATGATGGACCCCATGCCGCCGACGACGACCACCGCGAAGACGACGATGATGAGGTTCGTGCCCATCAGCGGCGAGACCTGGTAGACCGGCGCGGCCAGCACGCCGGCGAAGGCGGCGAGACCCGCGCCGAGCGCATAGGTGAAGGTCAGGAGCAGCGGCACGTTGACGCCGAACGCCTGCACGAGAACAGGGTTTTCCGTCGCCGCACGCAGGTAGGAGCCAAGCTTGGTCTTCTCGATCAGCAGCCAGGTTCCAAGGCAGGCGAGCAGCGAGACAACGACGACCCAGCCGCGATAGTTCGGCAGGAACATGAAGCCGAGATTGGTGCCACCCGCAAGCCAGGACGGAGCCGCATAGGGCTGGCCGGAAGCGCCATAGAGATAGCGGAACGTTCCCTCGATCGTCAGCGCCAGGCCGAAGGTGAAGAGCAGGCCGTAGAGCGGATCGAGATTGTAGAGCCGGCTCAGCATGGTGCGTTCGATGACCGCGCCGAGAAGCCCGACGATGAGGGGTGCGAGAATGAGGGCGGCCCAGTAACCGATCGCGAAATACTGCAGCAGCAGGAACGCGACGAAGGCGCCCAGCATGTACTGCGCCCCGTGGGCGAAATTGATCACGCGAAGCAGGCCGAAGATGACGGCGAGCCCGAGGCTCAAGAGCGCATAGAACGAACCGTTGATCAGCCCGATCAGCAACTGGCCCAGGAACGCCTGCACCGGAATTCCGAAAATCATGGTCATGGCTCGGTCAGACCCCCAGAACTTTGTGAAGCATCGGCATCTGGTCCGGCAGCTCCGACACCGGGAAATCCGCCACCATCTGGCCGTGGTCCATCAGGTAGAAACGGTCGGCGATCTTGCTGGCGAAACGGAAGTTCTGCTCGACCAGCAACACGGTCATGCCGCGCTCTTTCAGTTTCTTCAGCACTTCGCCGATGCGCTGCACGATAACCGGGGCCAGCCCCTCGGTCGGTTCGTCGAGAAGAAGCATCTTCACCCCGGTGCGCAGGATGCGGGCCATCGCCAGCATCTGCTGCTCGCCGCCGGACAGCTTGGTCCCCGGGCTGGTGCGGCGTTCGGCAAGGTTAGGGAAAAGGCCGTAGATCTCCTCGAGCGACAGTCCGCCCTTGGCAACGACCGGCGGCAGCATGAGGTTTTCCTCCACCGTCAGCGTCGCGAAGATGCCGCGCTCCTCCGGCACGAAGCCGATGCCGGCATGCGCCGTCCTGTGCAGCGGCACGTCCATCATGTCCTTGCCGTCGAAGAGGATCTGGCCCTTTCGCTCGCGCAGAATGCCGACGATCGTGCGCAGCGTCGTCGACTTGCCGACACCGTTGCGGCCCAGGATGGTGATCATCTCCCCTTCGCGCACCGTCATGTCGACGCCGTGGAGGACGTGGCTCTCGCCATACCAACTGTTGAGGCCCTTGACCTCGAGCAATGGTTTCATGTCAGGCCTCCTCCGTGCCCATATAGGCGACGCGGACCTGCTCGTTCTGACTGACGGCGGCATAGTCGCCCTCGGCCAGGATCTCGCCCCGCTGGAGCACGGTGACGTGATGGCAGATATTGGCCACGACCTTGAGGTTGTGCTCCACCATCAGGATGGCGCGGTCCCTGGAAAGTTCGGTGATGAGACTGGCGATGACGCCGACGTCTTCCTGCCCCATGCCGGCCATGGGTTCGTCCAGCAGCAGCACTTTCGGGTCCAGCGCCAGCGTGGTGGCGATCTCCAGCGCGCGCTTGCGGCCGTAGGACAGATCGGCGGCGATGCCGTCGCGCCATCGGTCGAGACCGACCATGGAAATCAGTTCGTCGGCACGGGCATTCAGGCTGTTCAAGGATGCCATCGGCTTCCAGAACTGCGTGGCGAGATTGTTCGGCCTCTGCAGCGCCACGCGAACGTTGTCCAGCACGGTCAGATGCGGAAAGACTGCGGAAATCTGAAAGGACCGGACGAGGCCCATGCGGGCGACCTTGTCCGGCGGCATGTTCGTGATGTCGGTCCCCAGCAACGTAATCGTGCCAGACGTCGGCTGCAGGAACTTCGTCAGAAGGTTGAAGACGGTCGTCTTGCCGGCGCCGTTCGGCCCGATCAGGGCGTGGACACGGGCGTGATGGACATCGAGATCGACGTTCTTCACCGCGGAGAAGCCGCCGAAATCGCGCCGAAGGCCGCGGGCGGAAAGCACCACCCGCGGATCCGGCTGCGTCTGTCGTTCAGACATGGCCATATTTGCGTCCAGACTTACTGGCTCACCAGATCGCAGCCGCTCTTGGCCGGATCGATGAAAGCGTCCTTGCCGGGAATGGTCGCCAGCACCGTGAAATAATCCCAGGCGACATCGCTTTCGCCCGGCTTCTTCACTTCGAGCAGGTACATGTCATGGACCATGCGGCCGTTCGCCGTGACCGTGCCATCCTTGGCGAAGACGTCGTTGACGGGCATTTCGTGCAGCGCCTTGGAGACCGCATCGGCATCATCCGTGCCTGCCTTGTCGATCGCCTTGAGATACTGGGTGACGGCCGAATACGTGCCGGCGTGGACCATGTTCGGCATGCGGCCGGTACGGTCGAAGAAGCGCTTGCCGAACGCCGCCGACTCTTCGTCGCGGTTCCAGTAAAAGCCCTCGGTGAGCGTCAGGCCCTGGGCCGCTTCAAGGCCGAGGCCATGGACCTCGGCAAGCGTGAAGAGAAGCGCCGCAAGACGCTGCCCGCCAGCCACGATGCCGAACTCGGATGCCTGCTTGATGGCGTTGGCGGTGTCGAGTCCGGCATTGGCAAGGCCGATCACCTTGGCACCGGACGACTGCGCCTGCAGGAGGAAGGAGGAATAATCGGTCGTGCCGAGCGGGTGGCGGACCGAGCCTGCAACCGTGCCGCCGTTCTCCTTGACGAAGTTCGCCGTGTTCTCCTCCAGCGAATAGCCGAAGGCGTAGTCGGCCGTCAGGAAGAACCAGCTGTCGCCGCCCTGCTTCACGAGCGCGCCGCCCGTGCCGACCGCGAGCGAATGCGTGTCATAGGCCCAGTGGAAGCCGTAGGGGCTGCACTGCTTGCCGGTCAGCTCGGTCGTCGCCGCGCCGGTATTGATGGTGATCTTCTTCTTTTCCTTGGAAAGCGCCTGGACCGCGAGGCCGACCGACGAGGACGTCAGTTCCATGATGCTGTCCACCTGTTCGGTGTCGTACCACTGGCGGGCGATATTGGAGGCGATGTCGGCCTTGTTCTGGTGGTCGGCGGTCACGACTTCGACCGGTGCGCCGGCCGCCTGGCCGCCATAGTCCTCGACGGCCATCTTCGCCGCCTCGTAGGACCACTTGCCGCCGAAATCGGCATAGACGCCGGACTGGTCGTTGAGAATGCCGATCTTGACCTTGCCATCGGATACATCGGCGGCAATGGCGGCCGTACCCATCGAGAGCAGGATGGCTGTGGACGCAATGAGACTGTTACGCATGTATCTCCTCCCCGAGATCAATAGAAATGTAGATCTGTTCAAAAATTGGCCGACCGTCCTCCCGACAGCGACCCTCCCGCCGCTAGTTTCCCAAAAAGCCGGATTGACGCAAGGCCCGTCAGAAATTAATTGCAAACAGGGTCTGTTCATTTTTGAACAGAGGAGGCACGCATGTCGGCATATCCGCAATTCACCTGGGACGATCTGATGTACTTTCTGGCGGTCGCCCGGACCGGGCAGTTGTCGACGGCCGCGCGACAGTTGCGAACGAGCCACGCCACCGTGTCACGCCGCATCGACCGGCTGGAATTTGCGCTGAAGGTGAAGCTGTTCGAGCGCAATCCGCGCGGCTACGTCCTGACCTCGATGGGCCAGCGCTTCATCGATACGGCCGAAAAGATCGAGGCGGAGGCCGACAGGCTTCAGGCGGAAATTTCCGGAGGCGCCACCGCCCAGCGCGGCGTGATCCGCATGAGCGCGCCCGAAGGCTTCGCCAACTTCTTCCTGACCCACCAGTTGCATGATTTCACGGAGAGTTATCCGAACCTCGCCCTCGAACTGGTGACGATCCAGCAGATCATGTCGCTCTCCCGCAAGGAGGCCGATCTCGCGGTATCCCTCGACCCGCCGAAAGCCGGCCCCTATTATTGCGAGAAGATCGCCGACTACAGCCTGCATGTATACGGCTCCCGCCGTTATCTCGAACAGAACGGTCCGGTGCAGAACCGCGACGAGTTGCTCCAGCATCCCTTCATCGGCTACATCGAGGACATGATCTTCGCCCCGGGCCTCGATTATCTCGGCGACGTCCATCCCGGCATCAAGGCGCGCTTCCAGAGCTCCAGCATCTTCGCCCAGTTGACGGCGACACGGAACGATCTGGGCCTTTGCATCCTGCCGCATTTCGTCGCCAAGCAGCATCCCGAACTCCAGATCGTCCTTGCCGACGAGGTCGAGCTTCGGCGCACCTACTGGCTGATCTGCCACCACGACCTGCGCAACGTGCCGCGGGTGCGGATGGTGATCGACTTCCTCTTCAGGATCGCGCGCTCAAACATGCCTTCGTTCCTTCGGGAGCTCGACGACGACAGCCGGCGGTGAAGCCGGCCGCTCGCCATTCGAAGCACAACGCATCGTTCCCGTCTCGGGCGAGAATCCGCGCTTGCGCCGGGCGGCGCTGTCGCCGCGGCCCTGCTGACCTACTCCGCAACCACGACCTTCGGCAATTTTTCGAGGATGGCCTCGAAGCTCGGATTGTCGCGCGCCTTCGCGTCGGTCACCAGGATGTCGATCTCGTCGGGAGGGCAGAACACCGTGCGCGGCGGCGCACCGATCTTCGAATGGTCGGCGAGGATCATCGTCTGCCCTGAATTCTGCACCATGGCGCGCGCCACTTCCGCCCCGTAGAGATAGAAGTCCGACGCGCCCTTGACCGCATCGACCCCCCACGGCACCACCATCGCCAGATCGGCCTGGTAGCGGTGGATCTCGTTGATCGCCACCGCGCCGACGATCTCGTTCGGATCCTGCTTGAACTCACCGCCCAGCATGAGGACGCGGAAGCGCCGGGAGGGCTCGCCGGTCGGCTCGGTCAGGTTGCGGGCGACGTCGAACGAATTGGTGATGATGGTCAGGTCCGTCAGGCCGTTCGGGCCGGCGATGGTTTCCGACATGACGGTCGTGGTGGAGCCGGCATCCATGAACAGCGTCATGCCGTTGCGCAGGAACGGCAGGGCCGTCGCGGCGATGGCGCGCTTTTCCTGCAGGCGCTGGGTATGACGCACCTTAAAGCTGAACGCCTCGCGCACCAGCGGCACGGCACCGCCGCGCACCCGGCGCAGTTCCCCCGCCTGCTCCATCTCGACGAGATCGCGCCGGATCGTCTCCCGCGCGACACCGAAACTCTGGGAGATCCGGTCTGTCGAGACTTGCCCGAAGGCCGCAAGGAGGTCGCGGATCTTCTGCTGTCGCTCTTCCTGCCACATGTCGCCCTGCGCTCCCTCGAACTCACCCGTCCATACCAGAGAAAACCGCCCTTGCCATTCTGGCGGCAGAAAATCCCACAAATTTGCACATTTGCCACATACACAATTTGACACATATCGCTTGTAATGCCACAGTACCACACATAAGCGCTCATATCGCTTAATTTCGCACTCGCGCGGTCGGGTGCCAATACCTTTGACACTGGGGAAATCCTGATGACGTCCAATGTGCCCGTTGAGGACTGCCACATCGAATTCGCGATCGAGCTTGCCGACACGGCCCGCCGCATGATCGAGCAGCACAGGCGCGACCGGCTCGGCGTCTCGGTCAAGCCCGACCGCAGCCTCGTGACGGCGATGGACATGGCGATCGAGACGGAATTGCGGGCGATGATCGTTGCCCGCTTCCCCGGGCACGGCATCATCGGCGAGGAGCAGGAATGGCAGCGCGAGGACGCGGATTTCGTCTGGGTGCTCGATCCGATCGACGGAACCGCCTCCTTCATCGCCGGCATGCCGGTCTACGGCACGCTCATCGCGCTCGCCCATCGCGGCGTTCCCATGCTCGGCATCATCGACATTCCGCCGGTCGACGCGCGCTGGCTCGGCGTCGCCGGCCGGCCGACGCTGAAGAACGGCGCGCCCTGCCGGGTGAAATCCTGCGAGGACCTGTCGCTCGCCATGATGTCCACCAGCAACCCCGACTTCTATTCCGATGCCGAGCGCCCCGCGCTCGACCTTCTGCGCAAGCGCACCAACTGGCGCATCTACGGCGCAGCCGCGCTCGCCTATGGCCTGCTTACCGACGGCGGCACGGATGTCGCGCTCGATACGGGCCTGAAGGTCTATGACTACGCTCCGTTCCGCCCGATCATAGAGGGAGCCGGCGGCGTCATCACCGACTGGCAGGGCCAGCCGGTCACGCTGAAGACCGGCCCGCGCATCCTCGCAGCGGGCGATGTACGCAAGCACCGGGAGATCGTCGAGATGCTGAGCGGCCTCGACATTCCCGCCTGAGACCACCTGAACGAACCGGGAGAAGAACCATGGGGATCGATATCAAGAACCTCTACGTCAATTACGGAGGAATGGACGTCATCGCCGATCTGAGCCTGACGATACCGGAAGGGTGCTTCTTCACCCTGCTCGGCCCTCGGGCTGCGGCAAGACCACGTTGCTGCGCACCATCGCCGGCTTCGTGCAGGCGGCAAAGGGCAACATCTATTTCCAGTCGCAGGACGTGACCCGGCTGCCGCCGCATCGGCGCAATATCGGCATGGTGTTCCAGGACTATGCGCTGTTTCCCGACAAGACGGTGGCCGAGAACGTCGCCTACGGCCTTCGCGCGCGCGGCGAGAGCGGCGAGGCGATGATGAAGAAGGTCCGCCACGAGCTGGAGCATGTCGGCCTCGGCCACGTCATGGACCGCCACCCGGCCGCCCTTTCCGGCGGCCAGCGCCAGCGCGTCGCGCTCGCCCGCGCCATGGTCATCAAGCCACAGGTCCTGCTGATGGACGAGCCGCTGTCGAACCTCGATGCGAAGCTTCGCATCCAGATCCGCGAAACGATCTCCGATCTCCAGCGCGAAGCCAACATCACCACCGTCTTCGTCACGCACGACCAGGAGGAGGCCCTGTCCATGTCCGACCGGATCGGCGTGATGAACAAGGGCAAGGTCGAGCAGCTCGGCACGCCGAAGGAGATCTATGCGACGCCGCGCACCGCCTATGTCGCCGATTTCGTCGGCGCGGCCAACCGCATCAACGTCACGGTCGCCGAGGCCAATGCCGACGGCACGGCCCGCATCATGCTGGGCGATGCCGCGATCCTCGCGCGCAACACGCTTACCGGCACGAGCCGCGACGGCATCCTCATCATGCGCCCGAGGACCTGCGGCTGAAGCCGCGGACATCCGCCGAGATGCAGGGGCTCACGGGGCGCGTCGTGAAACGGCAATATCTCGGCGGCAAGACGAGCTACAAGCTGGCGCTGCCCGACGAGACGCTCATCAACGTCGATTCCCACGGCGACGACCATGACGGCTTCGAGATCGGCACCGACGTCATCGCCACCATCGATCCCTCCAAGGCCATGGTGATCGCGTCATGATCAGGGCCTCCGACCTTCGCGCCCCGTGGCTGTGGCTTTCGCTCGCCGCCCTCGTCGCGCTCCTCGTCTTCATCGTCTATCCGGTGGCCAACATCCTGACCGCCAGCGTCTCCGGTGACCAGAACGGCTGGAGCCGGCTGCTGGCCGACCCGCGCGGCCTCACCGCCATCCTCAACACGCTGATCCTCGCCTCGGTCGTCACCTGCACCTGCGTGCTGATCGGCGTGCCGCTCGCCTATGTCACGGCGCGCTACCGCTTCTTCGGCAAGTCGATCATCGCGCTCCTGCCGCTGATCACCCTCGTCATCCCGGAGGTGATCTCCGCCCAGACCTGGCTGATGGCGCTCGGCAACAATGGCCTCATCACCCGCTTCCTGCGCAACATCGGCATCCAGTTGCCGACCTTCTACGGCTGGTTCGGCCTCGTCACGGTGATGACCTTCGTCTACTACACCTATGTCTATATCGGCACCGTCGCCGCGATCAGCGGCTTCGATTCGACCCTTGAAGAAGCCGCCCAGAGCCTCGGCACCTCGCCCGCCCGCTCGCGCATGAAGGTCATGTTGCCGGTCATCCTGCCCTCGATCCTCGCCAGCGCGCTCCTGGTCTTCACCATGGTCGTCGGCAATTTCGCGATCTCGATGATCCTCGCCAACCGGCTGCCGCTGCTGTCGGTCGTCACCTACCAGGCCGCGGTCTCGGAGGGCGGGGCGGCTCCCGTCATGCAGAGTACCTTCGCGACGGTCTCCGTCGTCATGGTCATGCTGATCCTCTTCCTCAACCGCTGGATCGTCTCGCGCGGCCGGTTCGAGATCGCGCAGGGCCGCGGCGCAAGGCCCGTCCCGATCACCGGCTGGCGGGGTGCGGTCATCGGGCTTGCCGCCAGCTTCATCGTCATCGTCTCGCTCGTGCCGCTCGCCGTCATCGCCGTCGGTGCCTTCACGGTGTCGCGCGGGCCGGTCATGCAATGGGGCAACTGGACGCTCGCCAACATGGAGCGCGTCTTCATCAACGCGCCGCAGCCGCTGGTCAATTCCCTGATCTATGCCGGCGCGGCGACGCTGATCGGCATCTGCTTCAGCGCGCTCGTCAGCTACCTCATCATCAAGAAGCGCAACGCCGTCACGCCCTGGCTCGACTATATCTCGTCGATCCCGCTGGCGCTGTCCGGCACGGTGCTCGGCATCGGCCTGGTCGTGTCGTTCAATTCCGGCTGGCTGCCGCTGACGGGCACGGCGACGATCATGGTCCTCGCCCTCCTCGTGCGGCGCCTGCCCTTCGGCATGCGCAGCGCCCAGGCGACGCTGCACAACATCCCGAACTCCATCGAGGAAGCCTCGATCAGCCTCGGCTCGCCGCCGCTGCGCACCTTCTTCAAGGTGGTGCTGCCGATGATGGGCCCCGCGATCGCCTCGGCCGCCATCCTCACCTGGACGACCAGCGTCTCCGAGCTCAGCGCCTCCATCCTCGTCTATTCCGGCGGGCGGGAGACGCTGACGATCCAGGTCTTCCGGCTGATCGGCAGCAACCTGATGGCCTATGCCTCGGCCTACGGCCTCGTCCTCATCGCCGTGATCATCATCCCGATCATCGTGGCCACGAAAGTCTTCAAGATCGACGTGTTCGCGTCGAAGTGAAGGTCAATCCAGACAAGTCGATCCAACAAACAGAGAGGAACCGAAACAATGAAGATCCACACGACCCTCGCCGCCGCGATCCTCGCGCTTGCCGCCGGCACCACGGCCTTCGCCCAGGAAAAGACCGTCACGCTCTATTCCTCCAATCCCGAGCAGGCCATCGAGGCCGTCGCGAACACGCTGAAGGAGAAGGCGCCGGACATCCGCCTCAACTCCATCACCGGCGGCAGCGGCGTTCTGCTGCGCCGTCTGGAGGCGGAAGCCTCGAACGTCCAGGGCGATCTCTTCTGGAGCTCCAGCTTCAACACGGTCGGCGCCTTCGAAGGCCAGTTCCAGGCCTATGAATCCCCGGAACTCTCCGCCATTCCGGAAAAGCTGCGCTATCCTGGCAACCTCTTCACGCCCGCGAATGTCCATGTCGTGGTGATCATGGTCAACACCGACCAGCTCGGCGACCTGCCGGCGCCCAGGACCTGGACCGACCTGCTCGATCCGAAGTGGAAAGGCAAGATCGTCGTCGCCGACCCGGCCAACAGCTCGACCGGCTATACGATCCTGTGGGGCTTGCACAAGATGATCGGCGACGAGGAGCTGAAGAAGCTCGCCGCCAATGTCGCGGTCAGCTCGTCCTCCTCGGCCGTGCAGAGCGGCGTCGCCATGGGCGAATATGCCGTGGGCCTCGCCTTCGAGGCCAATGCCTACCCTTATGTCGACGGCGGCCAGGAAGAGATCGAGCTGGTCTATCCGGAGGACGGCACCTTCATCACCGCCGACTTCGCCGGCCTGGTCAAGGGCGCGCCGGGCGGCGATGCGGCCAAGACCGCCTTCGACGTGCTGATGTCGAAGGAAACCCAGACGGCGCTCCTGGAAACCTCGTTCCGCCGCCCGAGCCGCAGCGACATCGAGGTCTCGAAGATCGTCAAGCTGCCGGAAATGTCCGCCATCAAGGTCTTCGACATCGACGAGAAGGAAGCCGCCGACAAGCGTGACGAATTCCTGAAGACCTGGCAATCCTACGCCGCCGCCGGCGCGAACTGATCGCCGCGACCCTCCCATCAGCGGGGCCGGCCGTCATCAGGACGGCTGGCCCCTTTTCAATGGGCGTGGCCTTGTTGGCTCGCAGGACGTCGACGTGGATCGACGGACCGTTCCTGGGCAGTCGCGGGAAGTGGTGGAATGCACGAAGCGGCTCCATGCAGGTTGGCGCGACCGCGGTGAGCGACAGCCAAGGGCGCAAATTCACGGAAGGAGCCCTCCTGTACCACTTTTCTATGTTAGAATACTTTATAGTGGATTGTCACAAAAGTGACTGGCGTTCATTCGAGCGGCGCGCCCTGCAAAAAAAGCGAACGGCTAGTGGCGATGGGGAGCGCTGCTATTCTACCATTCACAGGCGCCGAGGATTGCGGATCTGGGAGGATTCACATGGTCGAGATTTTTTCAAAGCAGGACGGCCCGCGGCGTGAGGATGCTCACGTGAAGCGTTTGATAGAGCAGAATCGCGGCGTGATTACCCAACTGGCGGATCAACTGAGCAATGGTCGTTATTCAGCGTCGAAGAAGCCAAAACAGGTGCCGCAGGCTGAAGGATTGATCATCCATATCGGCGGCGGCCCAAAGCCTGCGCCCGAACCAGAACCGAGGATCCGCGTAACCGCCAACGGCCGTGTCATCGCTGTCGACGTCGGTTCAGGACGGCAGTTGCAATTTTTCGGAGAGATTCGCGAAAATCGCGGCGTGAGGATCTTCAGGTTGGCAACGGCAGCAAACGGCTTCATCGCACCGTTGGACGGTGAGGTGACCGAGGCACTGGCCGACATCGACGGCGTGTTGCTGGGCACAGCCTACACGGACGGGGATCTGGCCCTCGACATCGGCACACGACTCGAAATTCCTCCCGAAATACAAGGAGCGTATGGCTGACCCGCCATAGGTAAAATCCGGCGCCTGACGTCAAGTTCCCTCTAGCGTGGACTATGATAGCCGTATGAAACAAGATGCGTATCCATCAGAGAATTCCGGATCGTCACCGCATATCGACGGTATAATCTCCAGCAATGTCACGTTGCATCAGACCTACGACGAACTGAAAACGATGAAGGCGTGGGAAACCCTGCTGGAAGGCAGGGTGGAGCCCTCTGGGTCGTCGCTGCCGGTCCGCTCGACGATTAATGATTCCTGGCATCGGTGCGCGCGGGGCGGCATTGATGCCCAACGCCATGAGGCGCCGCTCGAGGCTGACAGAGATGTGGTCGAGGCGCTCACGAGAAGCAGTTCCGAACTGGTTCGCGCCGCGCAGCTTCCTTTCTCGGTCATAGGACGCATGCTCGAAGGAACCGGTGCCATGCTGGTGCTCGCCGATGGCGAGGGTATTCTGATCGACGCCATCGGCGACAAACAAACGATCTTCGACGGCATGGATATTCATTTGGGCATTGGCGGCAAATGGACCGAAGACGTCGTCGGCACGAACGGCATCGGCACGGCGCTTTGGACGGGCGAGCCCGTTTTCGTGCATGCCGCCGAACATTTCTGCGCAGGCATCAAGAGCTGGACCTGCGCCGGCGCGCCGATCCGTGACCCCTTCGACGGCAAGATCATCGGCGTCGTCGACCTCTCCGGCCATCCCGACATTTTTCGGCCGCACAACATCGCGCTGGTCACCGCTGCGGCCCGGGAAATCGAGCGCGCATTGGCCGACTCCCAGAATGAAGAGCGGATGCGGCTTCTCGAAGCCTTCATTTCCTCGACACGCAATTACCGATCCAGCGATGGCCTGATGATCGTCGACCGCCATGGGCGCGCCGTTTACAGCAACAACGTGCCGCTCAAGGACAAGAAGCGATTTGGAGACACCGTTCGTCAGGATGGCCGGAACTGTCGATTGCCGGAGCTGAGCAGCTCCGGCTTCCTCGACAGCGTCGCCACCTCCCTGCCCCGGGACATGCAATCCTGCAATGTCTGTCCCCTGGAACTGGATGGCGACGTCCGCGGTGTGGCGTTGGTCTTTCCGAAGATCGAGAGCAGAGCGGTTTCGGTTGGCAACGTGACCGCGCCACAGCGCCTGCAAACCGATCGTTCGCTTATCATCGGCGAAAGCGAGGCTTTGCTGTCGGCCATCGATGTCGCTTGCCGTGTCGGCGAGACGGAGGATGTGACCTCGCTGTTGATCGAAGGCGAGACGGGTGTCGGCAAGGAACTGTTCGCCCGGCTTATCCATGCCCGCAGTCAAAAATCCGCCAGCAACCCCTTCATCGCACTGAACTGCGGCGCGATCACCAAGGAACTGTTCGGCAGCGAATTGTTCGGACATACCGCTGGCGCCTTCACCGGCGCCTCCAGGGAGGGCAAAGCAGGCGTTTTCGAACTCGCCAATGGTGGCGTGCTGAGCCTTGACGAGATCGGCGAAATGCCGATCGATATTCAACCATTCCTGCTGCGTGTGCTGGAGGAAAGGGTCGTGCACCGGCTTGGCGACAGTCGTCCGCGGCCGGTGGATGTCCGTCTCGTCGCCTCCACAAACCGAGACCTGAAACGAGAGGTTGATGCCGGCCGTTTCCGCAGGGATCTTTTCTACCGGATCAGCACGGTGTCCATCCACTGTTGGTTTCCACGCAGAACTGAGCCGGTTAGGCGCATAATTTCCATTGAGAATTGAGCCATGTGAACCTTCCCCCAACGCGGAGAGCGACGGGGGCAACGGAGTGATCCACATGGGACTTTTAAATATCATTCGTCGGATGGCGCTGCGTGAGAAGCAGTCGATCCGCGAGATCAGCCGGCGAACAGGGCTGTCGCGGAACACGATCGCGAAGTATCTGAACGCTGGTACAATCGAACCAACATTCACCGTACCGGAACGACCGAGCAAGCTTGATCCGTTTGCCGACAAGCTGGCGGCCTGGCTGAAGACCGAGGCCGGGAAGTCGCGCAAACAGCGACGAACACTGAAGCAGGTTCATGCCGACCTGGTGGCTCTCGGCTTTACCGGCTCCTATGGTCGGGTTGCCGCCTTCGCCCGTGATTGGCGAGCGGAACGACAACGTGAGCAGCAGACGACGGGCCGCGGCATATTTGTTCCGCTGTCTTTCCGCCCAGGCGAAGCATTCCAATTCGATTGGAGTGAGGACTATGCCGTCATTGGCGGCGAGCGCACAAAGCTGCAGGTCGCGCATATCAAGCTATCGCACAGTCGCGCGTTTTTGGTCAGGGCGTATCTGCTGCAGACGCACGAGATGCTGTTTGACGCCCATTGGCACGGCTTCCGTGTGTTCGGCGGCGTCCCTGCTCGCGGCATTTACGATAACATGAAAACCGCGGTCGATCGCGTCGGTCGTGGCAAGGAGCGACAGGTCAATATCCGTTTCCTCGCGATGACGAACCACTACGTCTTTGCGCCTGAGTTTTGCAATCCTGCCGCGGGCTGGGAGAAGGGCCAGGTCGAGAAGAATGTCCAGGATGCCCGGCCGCGACTGTGGCAACAGATGCCGGACTTTCCTGATCTGGCGGCATTGAATGCCTGGCTGGAACAGCATTGCCAGGACCTGTGGCGCGACACAGCACACGGCACCTTGCCCGGCACGATCGCGGACGTCTGGTCCGCGGAACAGCCAGCATTGATGGCGCTCCCCGCTGCGTTTGACGGCTTCGTCGAGCAGGGCAAACGTGTCTCTCCGACATGCCTGATCACCTTCGAGCGGAACCGCTATAGCGTGCCTGCATCGTTTGCGAACCGGCCTGTCAGCTTGCGAATCTATCCCGAGCGACTGGTCGTTGCGGCCGAGGGTAATGTCCTATGCGAACATCCGAGGGTGATTGAGCGCAGCCACGACAAACCGCCGCGGACGATTTACGACTGGCGACACTACCTTGCCGTCATTCAGCGCAAGCCCGGTGCCTTGCGCAATGGTGCGCCTTTCCTGGAATTGCCGCTGGCCTTTCGACAGTTGCAGGACCAGATGCTGCGTCGCCTGGGCGGCGATCGTGAGATGGCCGATATCCTTGCTCTGGTGCTTCATCACGACGAACAGGTCGTCGTCAGGGCTGTGGAGCTGGCTCTGGATCAAGGCGTCGCGACCAAGACGCATGTGCTGAACCTGCTGCATCGTCTGATCGATGGGAAGACGACTGACGGCCCCGACATCGACACGCCACAGGCGCTGACCTTGTTGCGTGAACCCAAGGCCAACGTCGAACGCTACGATGGCTTGCGTGTCCGGATCGTGGGAGGTCGCCATGCGTCATGATCCCGCAAGTGCCGCCGTCGTCATCATGCTGCGGAGCCTGAAGATGTATGGCATGGCCCAAGCCGTCACAGACCTGATTGAGCAAGGGGCTCCAGCTTTTGATGCGGCCGTGCCGATCCTGTCCCAGTTGCTGAAAGCCGAGATGGCCGAACGTGAGGTTCGCTCGATTGCCTATCACATGAAGGCTGCTCGCTTCCCAGCCTATAAGGACATCTCCGGGTTCGACTTCGCCGCCAGCGAAATCAACGAAGCGACGGTGCGCCAACTGCACCGATGCGAGTTCATGGACGGGGCGCAGAATATCGTGCTCGTCGGTGGGCCGGGCACAGGAAAAACACATGTCGCGACTGCCCTTGGGGTCCAGGCGATCGAGCATCACCGCCGGAAGGTCCGCTTCTTCTCGACCATCGAATTGGTCAATGCGCTCGAGCAGGAGAAGGCAAAGGGCAAGGCAGGTCAGATCGCCGAGACGCTGGTCCGTCTCGATCTGCTGATCCTCGATGAACTAGGATACCTTCCGTTCAGTGCTTCCGGCGGAGCGCTGCTCTTCCACCTGTTGAGCAAGCTCTATGAGCGCACCAGCGTCGTCATCACCACCAACCTCAGCTTCAGCGAATGGGCAACCGTCTTCGGCGACGCCAAGATGACGACAGCTTTGCTCGATCGCCTGACCCACCGTTGCCACATCCTGGAAACCGGTAACGACAGCTTCCGCTTCAAGGCCAGCTCGGCCGCAGCAGCACAGAAGAGAGGAGAAAAGGCCAATCCCTTGACCAAACCCTGATCAGAAAACCATACTCAGAGGTGGCTCACTTCTCGGTGGAAAAACCGGCTCAGTTCTGCGTGGAAACCAACAACCTTGTGAACATAGTGCTTCTTGGTGATGCGGTTCCAGGCCTCGTGCACATCGTCGTGGTGGATCTTGATGCCGTATTTTTCGAGCGGCAGCATGTAGGTCCGGTAGTAGTCCTCGAAGATCCAGCGATGCCACATCTCCGCATAGGACTCCTTGTTCTTGTCACGGTTGGTGGTGCCGTATTCGATGAACGTGCCGATCGCCGCATCGACGATGGCATGGTTCTGCCAGAAGGCGTAGCGCAGGTCGCGTTCCAGCAGCAGGTGGTTTTCCGGCTCCTTCAGGGCGGCCATCAGCAACGAGTGGCCATTGCCGATGTGACGGCTCTCGTCGGACTGGACGGAGAGGAACACGGTCGGCAGCGCATAGTCGCCGTTGCGGGCCGCTTCCGAAGGCATGGCCACGAACAGTGTGTTCGTGAACGCGGTCTCGGCGACGACGGTCAGATAAAGGCAGGCCGACGTCATCACGTCACCGGTGATGAAGCCCTCGCCGAACTGGCGGCCGATCGTCGTGGCATAGCACTTGCCGAAGGCTTCCTCGGTAATGTCGAAGCCGGCCGGGTCGATATAGTTCTCCATGTACCACTTCTTCAGATTCATCTGGATCGTGGAATGGCGGAATTCATCGACCATCTGCATCGTGAAGCCGGTGCGCAGGTCTTCCCCCGGAGCGATGCGGGCGACCATGGCCATCGAGCGGGCGGCCGAGATCTCGGGGAAGGGAATGATCGCCAGGAACAGCTTCATCCACTCCACCCAGCGCGGCTCGACATTGCGGAACATGTCGCCACGAAGCGCGGCATCGAGTGCACCATAGACGCGGTTGTCCTTTTCCTCCTGCATGGGGAAATAGGAGCGCAGGACCTGCTTCATCGGGTCGCGCGGCGCCTTCGTGATCTTGTAGTCCGTCGGAAAGGTCATCGCTTCCTGGACATAGGTCGGGTTCCAACCGAGGTCGGAAATCTTCTTGGTTGCCTCGCCGACGGATATACCGCGCTGCGAGGTGATCTTGTTGAGCGTCAAGGACGACATCGTCATCTGCCTCCACTGAGTTTGCGCCGCGGACCCCTGGTCCCGGCCGGGACGGCGCCTCCGGCGCCGAGCGAAAGTCGGAACGGCATGGCGACGGGTGCGCCGAGGCTCAACCCGGTGGCCGGTCCGTTCTGTGTGCGAGGCAAAGGTATCCAGGGAACTCCGGTCTCCTCGGCCGGACGGTGATGAACCACTCCCCACTCCTTCGTTCTTCCCACGTCGCCTTAAGCGCGCAGCTTGTTGTGCTGATAGTGAAGCAAAGGGCGTGCCAGTTTGGATTCGGCGTGTTTTCAAGACATGACAGACATCAATTCCGAAATATCGTAAAGTTTCTTTACAATCGTAATTTACAGATGTAACGCACTATATACTTAGCAAGTGCAGCATAGAATTTTTCTTTTGAGCATTATACAACGATAAGCATCGATGGTATTGTTTATTATATTCGCCCTGCGAAACTATATTGAAACCGGCCCACGGAAAGAGAAAATGCCCGACAGTGACGGCAGCAGGCCGAGCCAAGAATCGGTCGCCAGCGGACTGTTGCAGCGGATGCAGCGGGACCTCGTCTTCGTCATGCGCTTCCTGGGCGAGAGCCAGCATCTGATGCAGGTCCATTTCCAGGATTTCATCCTGCGCGAACTGGCGGCGCGGGAGATCACGGAAGAGACGCATCCGCTGATCCACGCCTTTGTCGAGCGACATGCGATCCTGTTGCGCGACTTCGTCTTTTCCGGCGTTTCGCTGTCGCGCCAGCTCCGGATCGAGGAGGTCGAGCGGCTCACCGGCGACACTATGATCAGGGTCGATATCTGGGACCAGTTGCGTACCCATATCGAAATGGCCGAGCAGCAGTTCCGCGGACAGGCTCCGCAACTGCCGGCAATGCTGGAAGCCTGGAAATCACCGGAAGGCGGCGCGCGATGAGCCCGGGCCGCACCGTCTCAATGCCGCGGCCCGGCAGGTTTCCACGCGCTAAGAAGCCCCGCCGGATCCTCGCGCATCAGCCGGTGTGCCTCGCCCATGATGGCATTCATGCTGGCCGGCTCCAGTGCGCCGAGTGCCGCCTGCGCCGCGGCTGTCGCAGCCGGATCGGGAGCCTCTCCGGCCCGCCGCAAGGCCGCGATGCAGGAATGTCCGGCATCGAGATGCATTTCCGCCGCCTTTGCGAGCGCCGCGAAGAACCTCGTCCCGATCTCGTCGAACATGCCTTGCCCTCCGGTCGATGCCGCCCCGTGCGGCGATCCGGGCCAGCAGATAGGAGATCGCGATGACCGGTCAAGGCCCATCCCAGCGGGAAATGCTGGAACGCCGCATCGCCCGGGTCGCCGACCTCTCCGGCCTCACCGCCCGCGCCCACAAGCTCATACAGGAACTGTCTGCGCTGGAGATGGATGCCCTGCGGCTGGAACTCGAAATCGGCAGGAATCCCGGCAATGACCAACTGGCGCGGGAATTGCTTGAGATCGAAGGCCGCATGACGGATCTGCGCATGTCACAGGCCGAATGCCAGGAGGAGACCGAAGCCGTCGAGGCCGAGGTGGAGGACATCGACAGGCTGATCGAGGCGGCAAGGGGAGGAAATTCATGAACCAGCAGACCACGCCCAACATAACCCTTTTCGACCTGCTCGCCCGGAACTGGCAACGCCCGGCGCCGGTTCGGCATATCCGCTTCAACGAGGACGACACCGCATTGGCAATCGTTGCGGCCGACGGCACAGTCGCCTTCGCCCGCATGGCCGACAACGAGCCGCCGGAATCCCGCATCGTCGCCGATGGTGGGCAGACCGGCATCCGCCCTCGCGTCGGGCGGCCCTCGCCGCTGATCATCACGCGCATGAAGGGCACCGTCTCGACCTGCCCCGCGGCGGATGGGGGCTTTCTTGCTACCAACGAAACGGGCCGGTTGATCCGGCTGAGCCGCGCCGGCGAGACCGCCGACACGATCTTCGCCGGCGACAAGCCCGTTACCGCCTTCGATCGCTGTCGGGAGACGGGCGATGTCGCGATCGTTGCCGGCAGCCATATCTTCCTGCACGATGACGAGGCCGGCCCCGACGCCCCCGGCACAGACCTTGGCGATTTCACGCCTACCCTCGCGGCGCTGTCTCCGGATGGAGCGGAACTCGCGCTCGCAGGCGAGGGCAGGCTTGAGATCCGCCTGCGCAACCGGCTCGACCTGAAGATATCCATTGCGCTGAAATCCGACCCGATCTGCCTGGCATGGCATGCCGATGGCCGATGGTTGGCGGTCGGCATGGAGACGGGCGGCATGCTGCTGGTCGATAGCCATGCGGGCCGCAGCAGCGCACTTGATGCCTTCCCAGGCCCTGTCCGGGCCGTCGGCTTCAGCAGCACCGCCAATGCACTCGTCGCTTCAGGCGCCTTCCGCATCGCCGGCTGGTCACTGGACGAACCGCCGATGGAAGTGGCCTCTACCGGCGCCCGCATCACCGGCCGCACCGGCGTCGCCATCGTCGAGGCAGTGGCGATCCAGCCTCGAGGGGATCTCGTGGCCGCCGGATTTGCCAATGGCCAGGTCACGGTTGCGCGGCTCGGCTCGCCCGAGGATCTCGTCCTGCGCGCGGCCGGCGGCCCCGTGACCTGCCTTGCCTGGACGAGGGACGGGCAACACCTGGCCGTCGGCGATGCGCTCGGCAATGCAGCGATCGTCACCTTTCCCCGCCAGCTCTTCAAATGATCGACATGACGAAGGAGGACATCATGCAAGCCGAACAGACCGACGAAGCCAGAAGCAAGGACGCGTTCTTCGAGCGGATCGCAGCCCTCTCGCGCGAAATGGTGGCCGAGCACGGACGCGATTTCAGCATGGGCGCGCTCGTTCTGGGCGCCCGATGGATCGCCGAGGGCAAGGCCGACGGCGACAGGAAACCCAATTGAATGCGGGGCGCAATCAGGACAGCGCAGACCGTGCGTTGCGTTCTTCCTGGTAGATGACGCAGACCGTTCGCAGCATCGACGCAAGACTTGCAAGACAGCCATGCTTGTCCAGCGCCTCGTGATAGAGGACCGAGATCAGCTGCGCCGTCGACAGTCCTTCCCTGCTGGCGATGTCCTCGAGCACGTCCCAGAACGCGGATTCGAGCCTTACGCTCGTCGAGTGGCCGGCGATCCGGATCGAGCGGTTGATCTTCGTGAATCGCTCCTGGCTGTGCGTTGTCAGCACCCTGCACATCATCTTCTCCTACCTCTCTTCAACCGGCAGCCTGGGCCTGCCCCCTCCGCCCGCCAGGCGGCGGGGAGTGCCGCTTCCTCCCGGACGATCCGCCAGTCCGTCAGGGGATCAGCACGGCACGGCCATGGATCTTGCCGTCGTTGAGGTCGCGCAGCGCCTGGTTGGCATCGGCGAGCCGGTATTCGACGGTGGCCAGGTCGACGAGGCCGCGATCGGCGAGCGCCATCAGTTCGACCAGTTCCGCCCAGGTGCCGACGAGGTTGCCGATGATGTTCTTCTCGGTGATGACCATGTCGACCGTCGCGATCCTGATGTCCTCGCCGTAGCCCACCACGTAGTAGCTGCCCATCGGCCGCGTCATCTTCAGGCCCCTGCTGGTGGTGCCCTTCTCCCCGACGAAGTCGATGACCGCTTCCGCACCGGCCCCGCCGGTCAGCTCCAGCACCGCCTCGACCTCGTTGCCGTCGGCCTTGACCAGCTTGTCCGCCCCCATCCTGCCGGCCAGCGCCAGCGAGGCTTCGGACCTGTCGACGACGATGATGTCGGCCGCGCACATCGCCCTCAGGCACTGGATGCCGATATGGCCGAGCCCGCCGGCGCCGATCACGACGCAGCTTTCGCCCGGCAGCAGATGACGCGTCGCCTTCTTCACGGCGCGATAGGCCGTCAGGCCCGCATCCGAATAGGGCGCCACGTCCTTCGGCGCGAGCGTCTTCGGCAAAGGCACGATGTTGCGCTCGGACGTGCAGAGGAATTCCGAATAGCCGCCATTGCAGTCGAGGCCGGGGAACTTGCCCGGCCCATGCATGTCGAAACCGCGCCGGCAGGCAAGGCAGGTGCCGCCGGAGATCTTGGGATGGACGATCACGGGATCGCCGACCTTGATGCCCTCGACCTCCTTGCCGATCGCCTCCACCCAGCCGGCGTTCTCATGGCCCATGATCAGCGGCAGCAGGCTGTCGCCGTTCGGGTCCATGTGCGGGCGCCAGATGCCCTCGATGATGTGAAGGTCGGTGCGGCAGACACCGGCACCGCCGATCCGCACGATCACATCCGTCGACTTTTCGATGTTCGGGTCGGCGACCTCCTGCAGCGAGACCCATTGGTCCGCCGTCAGACCGTCGTCGTATCTGGTCAGCACTTGTGCTTTCATTTTCGTGTCCTCCATTCCCGGGACTTGTCCCGGCAGGAGACACATAGCAAGCGTCATGCCACATAAATATCGCAAGCATTACCAGTCACATGGCGGTGATAGACGCCCCGTTCACCGTACAGCGCCTGAACGGCCTGAACAGCGACACTGTCCAGTTTCAAAGCAGGGTGAGCGCTCACCACAGCTGGCCGCGCCGCGACGGCGTGCCGCTCCAGGCTATCGCTTTTTCCAGTAGGCCACGCGCGCTTCCAGCCGCTGGATGACCCCGTGTTCGACGACCAGCATGACGGCGACGAAAGCAAGGGAATAGACCAGCACATGCGCTGTCTCGAACTGCTGGAAATAGAGGTGGATACGAAAGCCGATGCCATTGGACCGGCCGAGAAATTCGACGACGAGCACGATCTTCCAGATCACGGCGATGCCGTTGCGCGCAGCGACGGCAAGCCAGGGGGCGAGCTGCGGCAGGACGAGGTGCCGGAACCGTTCGCGGCGGGAAAGACGGGCGACAGTCGCAAGGTCCTCCAGCGCCGGATCGAAGGCGCCGACGCCCTGGCGGATGGTGACCATCACCATCGCCGTCTTATTGAGCGTCACGGCGACGATCGCCGCGATCTCGTTGAGGCCGATCCAGAGATAGCAGAGCACGATCAGCACCAGGGCCGGCAGGTTCAGGAAGATCGTCACCCAGGGACCCGCCCAGCGGTCGAGCGCCCGGCAGCGGCCAAGGAGAAAGCCGAGCAGGCTGCCCACCGTCATCGCGAGCACAAAGGAAACGGTAACGCGCAGCAGCGTGGCGACCAGTTCGCGCGGCAGCCGCCCGGACATGGCCTCCGACCAGAAGACGCGTGCAACATCGATCGGGCCCGGCAGAACGGTCGGATCGGCCTTCAGGCCGGCGAGCGCCGCCCAGAACAGGCCGAAGAGGCCGAGTGACAAGAAGAAGACGGCACCCGATGGACGGTCTTCGGCGCGTGTTTCTGCCATGCGAAATCTCCCGACCCGACTATAGCCGGCGGAACCCTTCGCCGATCCGCGACCTTGGTCGTATGGCGACCTTCCGGCAGGTGCATAGAAATCGGAGCGGGAGGATCTGGCGATGGGAAAGGGCCTTGCGCAGCGCATCGCGCTGCTGAGCATTTTCATCCTCGGCCTTGCCCTGTGCAGCCGGAGCGCGCTTGCCGACCCGCTCGACCGGGAGGCCCTGGCCGGCATGATCGTGCCGCCCTATGCGCTGGGCGAGCCGGTGAACGACAAGGGCGTCTGGACGCTGCTGAATTCCGGCGGTGCGGAGGCGGGCTATGTCTTCGAAACGGGGCCGCTCGCGCCGCTTCCCGGTTTCTCCGGCGCGCCGATCAACATGCTCGTGACGATCGACCGGGACGGCCGCTTCCTCGATGTCAGGCTCGTCTCGCACAACGAACCCATCTTCGTTTCCGGCCTCGGGGAAGCACCGCTGCGCGCCTTCCTCGAGCAGTATCGCGGCCATTCGATCCGCGAACCGCTGGTCGTCGGCACGCCCTATGGCGAGGCCGCCAGCGGCTCCGACCTCGTCCATCTCGACGGCGTGACCAAGGCGACGGCCTCGGTGCGTATCGCCCATGAATCAATCCTTGCCGCAACGCTCGCCGTGGCGCGCGAGAAGATGCAGGGCGTGGCCAGCGGCCCGCCGGTGCATCCCGACCCGTCGGTCGATGAAGACCTCGACTGGGCGATGCTGGTCGAGCGCGGCCTTGCCCGGAACCTCAAGGTCACCAACGCGGTGCTCGACGCGGCCTTCGGCAAGACGGTCTGGGCGCATGACGACCCGGAGGCGACGGCGGACCCGGATGGGCTTTTCCTCGATCTTTGGGCGGTCGATATCGGTCCTCCGGCCATCGCCCGCGCGGTGCTGGACGAAGAGAGCCTCGCCGATCTCCAGCGTCTTGCGCGCGTCGCGCCCGACGACGAGCCCATCCTCCTCATCGAGGCCGGGCGCCATGGCCTCGTCTCGCCGGATTTCGTGCGCAACACGGCGCCGGACCGGCTGGCGGCCACGCAGGACGGCCTGCCCGTCGCGCTGCGCGATGCCGACATGACGGTGGGCGTGCGGGAAGGCGTGCCGGAGGGCACGAAGATGTTGCTGCGCGTCGACCGCCGCCTCGGCTTCGATCCGACGCGGGACTGGACGCTCTCCGCACTGGCAGTGCGCCTGCATGGCATGCTGAAGCCGGAGATCGGCTCCGCCCATTTTCCGCTCGCCCTCAAGGCCGATCCCGCCTTCTTCACCCGCTCCGGGATGGCCACCACCCTGCCGCCATGGCAGGCGGCGATGGTCAGCCGCAAATGGGACCTCGCGGCGCTCGGCATGCTGCTCGCCGGGCTGCTTGCCGCAGTCGGGCCGGGCATGCGCCGGCTTGCCGAGCCCACCGTGCTGCGCCCGGCGCGGCTTGCCTTCCTTGCCCTTGTCATCGGGTTCGTCGGCTGGTGGGGACAGGGGCAGCTCTCGATCGTCACGCCGCTTGCGGTGCTGCGGGCGGCGAGCGGCGGCGGCAACCTCGCTGTCCTGCTCTACGATCCCTTTTCGCTGCTGATCTGGGGCGCGGCCATTCTCGGCTTCGTGCTCTGGGGGCGCGGCCTCTTCTGCGGCTGGCTCTGCCCCTTCGGCGCCATGCAGGAATTCGCCCACCATGCCGGCCGGCTGCTGCGGCTGCCGCAATGGAATCCCTCCCCGGCCTGGGACGGCCGGCTGAAGGCGGGCGCCTGGCTTTCCCTCGCCGGCCTCCTCGCCGTCGCCATCCTCGCGCCGGAGAAGGCGGAAACCGCTGCCGAGATCGAACCGTTCAAGACGGCGGTCACCACGCTTTTCCAGCGTGAATGGTACTATGTCGCCTATGCCGCCTTCTGGCTGCTCCTCGCCATGGTCACGTTCAAGGGCTTCTGCCGCTATGTCTGTCCGCTCGGCGCGCTCATGGCCATCGGCGGGTTTCTGCGCCTGCGCCGATGGATACCCCGCCGCGCGCAATGCGGCTCGCCGTGCCAGCTCTGCCGCGTGCGCTGCCCCTATGGCGCCATCCGCAAGACCGGCGAAATCGCCTATTCGCAGTGCTTCCAGTGCCTCGATTGCGTCTCGATCCACGACGACGCTGCGCAATGCGTGCCCCTCGTGCTGGCGCGCCGGAAGCGTGTTTCGGCCCCGGCGGAGGCGCGCGCATGAACCGGCGGCGATTCCTCTTCATCGCCGCGGCGGCCGTCTTTTCCGGGGCGGCTCGCGCCGAAATCACGACCTGGCAGGCCGACATGCTTGGCGGCACGGTGCGTGTCGACCTGCGGGGGCCTCGCGGCCTTGCGCAGGACGTCGCCGGCCGGATCGGCGCGGCGATCACGGAGGTGGAGGCAGCGGCCAGCCTGTTCAGGAGCCACTCCGCCCTCAGCCGGCTGAATGCCGCAGGCCGCCTTGACGATCCGCCCCCTGCCCTTCTCGACCTGCTCCGGCTTTCCGGTCACATCCACGGGATGACGGATGGACGGTTCGACCCGACGGTGCAGCCCCTCTGGCGCGCCCTTGCCGAAGGGCGCGATCCCACCGCGGCACGGGCGTCGATCGGGTGGGCGCGGGTGCAGATCGGCCCGCCGGTCCGGCTTGGCGAAGGCCAGGCCCTGACCTTCAACGGCATCGCCCAGGGCTATGCCGCCGACCGGGTGCGCCACCTGCTGCGCGAAGCGGGTTATGGGCAGGCCCTCGTCGAGATGGGGGAGTTCGCCGCGCTCGGCGGGCCGTTCAGCGTCTCCATCGAGGACCCAGCCCTCGGCGAGATCGCCATCCGCCGCCTTGCCGGCAATGCCATCGCCACGTCAAGCCCCTCGGCGATGCGGATCGGGAGCGGCTTTCATATTCTCGGCCCGCATGGCGAAGCGCCGTGCTGGTCGACGATCTCGGTGGAAGCGGAAGACGCCGCGCTGGCGGACGGCCTTTCCACCGCCTTCTGCCTGATGCCGGCCGACGAGATCCGCGCCGCGCTGCGCCGGTCCCGCACCGTGATGCGGGTGACGGCGGTCGACCTTGCCGGCGACGTCTCCACCTTCTGAGCCTACCGCGCGGGCGGCGTGAAGGTCAGCCCGTAAGCCGCGAAGATGCGGGCAATCCCGCCATCGGCAAGCGCCGTCTCGATGGCCTCGTCGACCGCATAGGCGAGGTCCTTGTGCTGGAAATTGATGCCGATGCCGATCGTCCAGCTTCCCCGGGCAAAGCCGACGAGCGGCGGGGAATGCACCTTCAGCCCGCCGTCCGGATGGCGGGCGAGGCCCGCCTCCAGTTCGGCCCGCGGGCCCATCGCGGCCTTGGTGTCACCCTCCGCCAGCCCGTCCACGGCCGCCGCCGTCGAGCGGTAGCGGTGGATCTTGTCGACCGGGCCGATCAGCGAGGTGAGGTAGAAATCGGCGATGGAATCGTTCTCGACGGCGACCGGATCGAAGCGGAAGAACGGCGGCGTCGGACCCTTCTCCTCGTAATCGGCCGCACGATAGGCGATCGCCACGCTTTCGGTGGCATATTGGCCGGTGAAGGTGACCTGCTCGATACGGCAGACGAGCGCGCTGTCATAGGGCACATGCAGCATCACGTCGCTGACACGGCCGCCGACCGCTGCCCCCTTCCAGACATAGTTCAGGAGGTCCGCCTCCAGATTCTCCCCGGCAGCGACAAGGCGGAACTTCGCCTCGACGCCAAGGGCCTTGGCGATCAGCCGGCCGATCTCGATATCCACCCCGGCCGGCTTGCCCTTCTCCTCATAGGACCAGGGCGCATAGTCCGCATAGACGGCGAACTCGATCCAGCCCTCTTCGATAATGCGGTCGAAATCGCGGCCGACATCCTGCGCGAAGGTGTTCTGGGGCCTGGGCTGGGGCTTGTGGTCCTCGCAGCGCGCAAAGGCGCCGCCCGGAAGGGCGACGCCGATGGCAAGGACGAGAAGGGCGCGGCGCAGCATGGCGCTTCTACTGCGTGGCGGAAAGGCCGACGGTCAGCACCTCCGCCGCCTTCTTCCAGCTTTCCGGCGTCTCGGAAAGGATGCGCGCGGCCTCATAGGTCACGCTGTCGGCGACGGGTGCGCCGGAGGCCGTCTTCACCTCGGAGGCGATCGTCTCCAGTTCCTTCTTGAGCGCCGCCGTATCGGCCACCTTGCCGCTGCCGAGCTCGTCGCGGATCTCGTGCAGGCGCTGGGCATGGTCGTCGAGCGCCCCGTCTTCCGGCCGCGTCTCCACATAGGTGCGGATCGCCCAGGCCGCCTTCTGGCCGAGGATATCGCCGAACGCCGGCATCTTGGTCGTGCCGTCCTGGGTATAGCCGTGGCGGAAGCGCTCGATGAACCACTCGTCGCCGGCCTCCTCGGCCTCAAGGAAGCGCAGATCCGGCGCAAGCCCGCCGGAGACCGCGCCGAGGCCATGACAGCGCGCACAGTTCTGGTTGAAGCCGGAGGCGCCGATCTCCACCGCCTTCAGCCATGCCTCATGGCCGACCTTCGCCTCGCGATAGGGGTTTTCGGTCAGCCACTCCTCGCCCACCTCCGGCAGCACGTCCGTGTTGACCGGTTGCGGCGCCACGTCGCCATGGGCGATAACGATGCCCGTCGTCGCCATGAGGATGACAGCGGCGATCCCGCCGCGAATGATATTGGCCGACATGCGGTCCTCCCTCGCATTTCCAACTGCGCATTTTCTACGGCAGGCCGCAGGCGCAGCGATATGCGACCTAGGTCGCGCCGCCCTATGGCACCAAGGTCGTATTTCGGCACACATCCTCTGCGGCCATGCTCGCTGCCGGGAGGATGAGACATGCCGGTACGCCCAACAGCGCGACGCAGGAGCCTTTGCCTTGCGGCCGCATTCGTCTGCTGCGCATCGTCGGCCGCAGCCGCGATCGCCATACCGATGGCCTATCTCCGGCAGGAGATGGAGGCGCCGCCCGTGCTCTCCAATCTCGACCCCATCCCGGAAGACCGGGGCATCGCGGGGGCGGAGGTGGCGCTGACGGACACGAAGACGACCGGCAGCTTCATGGGCCACGACTACAGCCTCGCCGTCGTCTCGGTCGAGCCCGGCGGCGATTTCCTCGATGCCGCCCGCAAGGCGCTCGCCGCCTCGAAGATCCTGTTCCTCGACGCCACCCCGGAGGGCATGCTCGCGGTCGCGGACCTGCAGGAAGCCGAGGGCGCCCTCCTCTTCAACGTCGCCTCCGGCGAGCGGCGGCTGCGCGACGCCGATTGCCGCGCCAACCTGCTGCACACCATGGCGGAGGACGCCATGCGCAGCGACGCCCTGATGCAGGTGCTGAAGGCCCGGCGGTGGACGCGCACGGTGATGATCGTCGGCCCGAAGCCGCAGGACCGCGCCTTCGCCGGGACGCTGCGCGCCTCGGCGCAGAAATTCGGCGTCGAGATCCTCGCCTCGAAGGACTGGACCTTCGATACGGACCTGCGCCGCGCCGCCGGCCAGGAAATACCGCTCTTCACCCAGGATCTTCCCGATCACGATGTGCTGCTGATCGCCGACGAGGCCGACGATTTCGCCCGCTATGTCGCCGACAATACCTGGCTGCCGCGCCCCGTCGCGGGGTCGGACGGCCTGCGCGGCGAAGGCTGGGCGCCCGTGCTCGAACAATGGGCCGCCGTGCAGCTTCAAAACCGGTTCGAGAAGGCGGCGGGCCGCGAGATGAGCTCACGCGACTATGCCGCCTGGACGGCGCTGCGCACGATCGGCGAAGCCGTGACGCGCACCAATTCCGCCGATCCCGCCGTGCTGCGCAGCTTCATCCTCTCGGACAGGTTCGCCCTCGACGGCTTCAAGGGCCGCAGCCTCAGCTATCGCGCCTGGAACGGGCAGCTCCGCCAACCCATGGCGGTCGTCAATGCCCGCGCGCTGGTCGAGCTTGCCCCGCTCGACGGCTATCTGCACCAGACCAACGAAATGGACACGCTGGGCCTCGACCGGCCTGAAAGCGCCTGCGCCGCCTTTGGAGGATGAGATGAGATTTCCGGCCCTTGTGATTGCCCCCCTGCTCGCGGCCGCCCCGCTTCACGCCCTTGCCGGCGAGATCTGGGTGACGAACGAGAAGGACGACACGATCTCCGTGATCGACACGGGAACGCTCGAGGTCGTGCGCACCATCAAGACCGGCGAAAGGCCGCGCGGCATCACCTTCAACGCCGATCACAGCCGCGTCTATATCTGCGCCTCCGACAGCGACACGGTGCAGGTGATGGACCCGGCGACCGGCGAGATCCTGCACGACCTGCCCTCCGGCGAGGACCCGGAGCAATTCGTGCTCGCCCCCGACGACAGGCACCTGTGGATCGCCAACGAGGACGATGCGGTGACGACGGTCGTCGATGTCGAGACGCGGCAGGTTGTGGCCCAGATCAATGTCGGCATCGAGCCGGAGGGCATGGCCGTCTCGCCGGACGGCAAGATCGTCATCACCACGTCGGAAACGACGAACATGGCCCATTGGATCGACGCAGAGAAGAAGACGATCTTCGCCAATACGCTGGTCGATTCCCGCCCGCGCCACGCCGAATTCGCCAAGAACGGAACGGAGCTCTGGGTCTCCTCGGAGATCGGCGGCACGATCACCGTCTTCGACGTCGCGACCCAGGCGGAAAAGGCCAAGATCCGTTTCGAGATCACGGGCGTCAATGCCGACCTCATCCAGCCCGTCGGCTTCGAGTTCACGCCCGACGGCAAGACGGCCTTCGTCGCGCTTGGCCCGGCCAACCACGTGGCGGTGATCGATGCCGATACGTTCGAGGTCCGGAAATATGTGCTCGTCGGCCGCCGCGTCTGGCACCTCGCCTTCTCGCCCGACCATACGCAGCTTTTTACCACCAACGGCGTCTCCGGCGACGTCACCGTGGTCGATGTCGCCACGCTGGAGCCGGTGAAATCCATCAAGGTCGGCCGCTTCCCCTGGGGCGCGGCGACCCGACCATGATTTTTGAGAGGGAGGATAAGATGAAGAAAGCAATCCTGGCAGCCGTCATGCTCGCCGCCATACCCTTCGCGGCGCTGGCGGATGACGATGCAAAGCCCGAGGCCGGCCTGGGCCTTGCCGGCCTCCTGTCGAAATCCAACCGCGAGACGCTGCCGGAGCTGACATTGTCGGCCGGGCAGCCGGTCTCCAAGGCGCCGCTGACGCTGAAATCGGGGAAATACTATACGCTGAAGATCGAGGCTGACGGCAGCCAGGAACTGGCGCTGGAGGGTGCGGGCTTCTTCCGGGCCATCTGGATCAACGAGATCGTCATCGAAGGCATCGAGATCCGGCCGCTCGGCGTCGATTCCCTCGAATTCGACGAGGCGGGCGATGCGGAAATCAGCTTCGTTGCGATCAAGCCCGGCAGCTACCACCTGAAGGTTCCCGGCAGCACCGGCGAGACCCAGCAGGTCGCCATCACCATAGAGTAGCAAGCCATGGGCGGGTTGACGGTAGAGGGCATCAGCCATGACTGGGGCGCGCGACGCGCGCTCGATGGCGTGTCCTTCTCCGTCGAGCCCGGCTGCTTCTGCGCCCTGCTCGGGCCGAACGGCGCCGGGAAATCGACGCTGTTCGGCATGCTCACGCGGCTCTTCACGCCGCGCACCGGCCGCATCGCCATTGCGGGGCACGACATGGCGCGGGAGCCCCGCGCCGCGCTGGCCCGCATGGGCGTCGTCTTCCAGGCTTCGACGCTCGATCCGGACCTCACCGTCAAGCGCAACCTGCTCTATTTCGCCGCCCTGCACGGCCTTTCCGGGCGTGAGGCGGAAACACGCGCCATGGCGGCACTCGAACGGCTCGGCATGGCCGAGCGCGCTGGAGAAAAGGCCGCGAAACTGAACGGCGGCCACCGCCGACGCATGGAGATCGCCCGCGCCCTCCTCCACCGGCCCGAGGTGCTGCTGCTGGACGAGCCAACGGTCGGGCTGGATGCCGCCTCGCGCGCGGCCATCACCGGGCATGTGCACGACCTCGCATCGCAGGGGCTCACCGTTCTCTGGGCGACCCATCTGGTGGACGAAGTGCGGGCGACGGACCGCCTCGTCGTCCTCCATCGCGGCCGGGTGCTGGCCGATGGCGAGGCCGGTGCGATCGGCGGCGACAACCTGACGGCTCGCTTCCTTGCCCTGACAGGAGAGCGGACATGACCGCGGAGGCTTTTCCAGCAATGGAGCAGCGATCGAGCGGCTTTTTCCGATCCCATCCCCTTATTGCGCTCAAGGCCATTCTCCACCGCGAGGCGCTGCGCTTCCTCGGCCAGCGCGGACGGCTCATCGCGGCGCTGGTGCGGCCTCTGGTCTGGCTTTTCGTCTTCGCGACAGGTTTTCGCGCGGCGCTCGGCCTCTCGATCACACCACCCTACCAGACCTACATCACCTACGAGATCTATATCGTGCCGGGGCTGGTCGGCATGATCCTGCTCTTCAGCGGCATGCAATCCTCCCTCAGCCTCGTCTACGACCGGGAAATGGGTTCCATGCGGCTGCTTCTGACGGCGCCGTTGCCGCGCTGGTGGCTGCTGTTCTGCCGGCTGCTGGCCGGCAGCCTCATCGCCGTGTTGCAGGCCTATGCCTTCCTCGCCATCGCGGCACTCTACGGCATCCGCTTCCCCTGGTCCGGTTATCTCGCCGCAGCTCCGGCCATGGTCGCCGCCGCGATGATGCTCGGCGCGCTCGGCCTGCTGCTCTCCTCCTTCATCCGCCAGCTCGAGAACTTCGCCGGCGTGATGAACTTCGTCATCTTCCCGATGTTCTTCCTCTCTTCCGCCCTCTACCCGCTGTGGAAGATGGCCGAGGCCTCGCCGCGCCTGCGCGACCTGTGCACCCTCAATCCCTTCACCCATGCCGTCGAGCTGATCCGCTTCGCCCTCTATGCCAAGGGCAATCCGACGGCGCTTGCCGTCACGCTCGCCGCCTTCGCCGTCTTCGGCCTCGTCGCCATCTGGGGCTACGATCCCGCCCGCGGGCTCACCGCACGAAAGGCCTGAACAGGGAAACGCCATGCGTCTTGCCATCCTCGTCCTCTCCACCGCCCTGCTGCTTCCCGCCAACGCCGCCCTGTCGCAGGCGCAAGCCGATGCGGACGGCACGCTCAATCCGGAGGAGCTGACGCTGAGCCGCGTCATGAAGGATGTCGCGGAGGGCCGCACCAGCATGACGATCTGTGCGACCGGCTACTACATCACCAAGTCCGGCCGCCACGAGATCGCGCGCGCGCTCTTCGAACGCTGCGCCGCGGCCGGCTGGAGCGGGGCGATGACCTGGATGTCGCAGCTCCACGACAACGGCCTCGGCGGCCCGGAAAACCCGGATGCCGCTGCCGAATGGGACCGCCGCGCGGCCGAAGCCGGCGATCCGGTAGGCAAGCTCAACTACGGGCTCGACCTGATGCGCGGCCGCGGCGTCGTCGAGAACCGGGCGCTCGGCCGCCAATATATCGACGAGGCGGCCGAAAGCGGCCTTCCCACCGCACGGCGCCTCAAGGGCGCCGGCTACGACCTCGACGTCGTGACGCCCGACGCCGACAACGGGAAATATGCCCCGGCCTTCTGATCCTCCCCGGCAAGCCGCGCAGGCCGGCCTTCCAGACGAAGGATGCGGCCGGCAAGCCGCTCGGCTTCCGCCCGGATATGGGTCACAAGCAGCGTCGCGCAGGGGCGGGCGGCAATCAGACGTTCGAACAGGCCCATCATCTCATCCGCCAGCGCCGGATCGAGACTGACAAAGGGTTCGTCCATCAGCAACAGGTCGGGCGTGGACGCGAAGGCGCGCGCCAGGGAGAGGCGCCGCTGCTGGCCGAGGGAGAGCATGCCCGGGAAACGGTCGCCGAGCCCCGCCAGCCCCACATCCTCCAGCCAGCGCCGCGCCTCCGCCTCATCGATGCGCGCGACGATGGTGAGGTTCTGGAGCGCCGTGCGCCATGGCAGAAGGACAGGCTCCTGGAAGACCATCGCGATGCGCTCCGTCGCCATCCGCCGTCCGGCAAATCGCCCGTCGAGGCCGGCGACGATGCGCAGCAGCGAGGTCTTGCCGACGCCGGACGGGCCGGTCAGCGCCACCGTTTCGCCGGGAATCAGCGAAAGCGCGAGCGGGCCGAGCACATGGCCCGGCCCGCCCTTCTCCAGATCGAGCCGGAGAACCGGCTCAGCTGCCGGGATGATGGAAGACACCATCGGGCAGCTCCTTCAGGTCCCCGACAAGATCGGCACCGCCAAGCTCGGTCATGAGGGCGAGCATGCGGGCCGCCGCCTTCTCATCGACCGCCCCCGGCTTCGGCGTGCCGGCGAGGAAGCCCGCCTTCAGTGCCTCGAACTCGGCATCGTTCGCCGCCTTCATCATCGGGCGGATGCGCTCCCAGGCGGCCGGGTCGGAAGCCAGCCTTTGCTTGGCCGCAAGCGAGGCCGCCGCGATCGCCTCGCCGAGGCCCGGATGGGCCTTCAGCACGTCCCCGCGCACCACATAGCCGACGAGCGGCGTTTCCGGGTCGAGCCCGAGAGCCTCGGCCGCCTTGTCGACCGTCAACAGCGTGCGCATGCCCGCCGCCTGCATGCGGGCGCCGAAATTCCAGAAGTTCAGGGCGCCCTGCACCTCGCCATCGAGCGCCGCCTTGTAGACGAGCGGCGGCGCGCCAAAGATCTGCTCGGTGGTGGCCGAAAGGTCAAAGCCCTCCACCTTCTGCGCATAGGCGCGCAGGATCAGCCAGCTCTTGTCGATGGGGCTGCCGGCAACGCCGACCTTCTTGCCCTTGAGGTCCGCGAGGGTCTTGGCGGAGCTGTCGGCCGCCACCATCAGCCCGCCGACGGCGCGCGAATAGGGAATGAAGACGAGATCGCGGCCGGCGGCGCGCTCGCGTGCCACCCAGAGCCAGTCGGAGACGATCATGTCCACCTCGCCCGCGACGAGCGCGATCTGCGCCGCCGGCGCGCCGGCGACATCCCTCACCTCCATGGTAAAGCCGTTCGCCGTGTCGAAGCCGTAGTGGCGGATGGTATCGGCTTCCCAGTTCACCGTGCCGGAAAGCTGGAGCGCGGCGCGCACGACCGGCGTTTCGGCAAGCGCCGGCAGGAATGACAGGAGCGCGGCGGCGACCGCGGCGGCAAGCGATTTCAGGATCGTCATGGGCTCTCCTCCCCTTGATCCCGTGATGCTAGCCATCTCCCCGACGGCCCGATATACGACCTATTGACGGGGGTCGGGCATGCCCCAAACCCGCCGGAACGGGCCTTTTACGACCAAGGTCCAATTCAACCCTCCCGGAACTGCGCCGATGATCCCCTTCGTGGAGCCCGCGTCCTGCTGCGGGCATGGAGTGGGAGGATGCCATGAGGAAACTCGTACTGGCCGCGATCGCGGCCATCGCCTGTTCGAGCGCCGCTTATGCCGGCGTGACGGAGGACGACCTTGCCAGGGACGCCGAAACCGTCGGCGACGTCTTGACCAACGGCATGGGACGCGGCCTGCAGCGCTTCTCGCCGATGGAGACGCTGAACACCGGGAACGTCAAGAATCTCGTGCCGGCCTGGGCCTTCTCGCTCGGCGGCGAAAAGCAGCGCGGCCAGGAAAGCCAGCCGATCATCTATGACGGCATCATGTACATCACCGGCTCCTACAGCCGCCTTTATGCCATCGACGTGAAGACCGGAAGGGAAATCTGGCAGTACGACGCCCGCCTGCCGGAGGGCATCCTTCCCTGCTGCGACGTGGTCAATCGCGGCGCGGCGATCTTCGGCGACAACATCTATTTCGGCACGCTCGATGCGCGCATCGTCGCGCTGAACCGCAAGACCGGCGATGTCGTGTGGAACAAGAAGATCGCCGACTACAAGGAAGGCTACAGCTACACCGCCGCTCCGCTGATCGTGAACGGCCTCGTCGTGACGGGCAATTCCGGCGGCGAGTTCGGCGTCGTCGGCGAGGTGCAGGCGCGCAATGCCGAGACCGGCGAGCTCGTCTGGACCCGCCCTGTCATCGAAGGCCACATGGGCACCTTCAAGGGCAAGGAAAGCACCATGACCGGCACGCTCAACGCGACCTGGCCGGGCGACATGTGGAAGACCGGCGGCGGGGCGACCTGGCTCGGCGGCTCCTATGACGAGGACACCAGGACGCTCGTCTTCGGCGCCGGCAACCCGGCCCCGTGGAACAGCCACCTGCGCAATGCCGGCACGCCGGTGGAGGGCAACAAGGGCGACAACCTCTACGCCGCCTCGCGCCTCGGCATCGACCCCGAGAACGGCGAGATCAAGTGGCACTTCCAGACGACGCCGCGCGAAGGCTGGGATTTCGACGGCGTGAACGAGGTCGTTCCCTTCGTCGACAAGGACGGCAACAAGCGCTTCGCCACCGCCGACCGCAACGGCTTCTTCTACGTGCTGAACCGCGAGGACGGCAAGTTCGTCTCCGCCCATCCCTTCGTGAAGAACATCACCTGGGCCAAGGGCATCGACGAGACCGGCCGGCCGATCTACAACGAGGACAACCGTCCGGGCGATGCGGCGGCGGCGGCCGACGGCGCGAAGGGCCAGCAGGTCTTCGCCGTGCCGTCGTTCCTTGGCGGCAAGAACTGGATGCCGATGGCCCACAGCCCGAAGACGGGCCTGTTCTACGTGCCCTCCAACGAATGGGGCATGGACATCTGGAACGAGCCGATCAGCTACAAGAAGGGTGCGGCCTATCTCGGTGCCGGCTTCACCATCAAGCCGCTCTTCGAGGACCATATCGGCAGCCTGAAGGCGATCGACCCGAACACCGGCGAGATCAGGTGGGAATACAAGAACGGCGCCCCGCTGTGGGGCGGGGCGATGGCGACCGCCGGCGGCCTCGTCTTCTTCGGCACTCCGGAAGGCGATTTCATCGCCCTCGACAACGAGACCGGCGAGGAACTGTGGAAATTCCAGACGGGCTCGGGCATCGTCGGCCAGCCGGTGACCTGGGAACAGGACGGCGAGCAATATGTCTCGGTGATCTCCGGCTGGGGCGGCGCGGTTCCGCTCTGGGGCGGGGAAGTCGCCAAGAAGGTCAACTACCTCAACCAGGGCGGCACGGTCTGGACCTTCCGCCTGCCAAAACAACTGGCCTCGCTGGACTGAGATGACAAGCCGGGCGGAAACGCCCGGCTTTGTTGCTTTGGCGCTGGCCGAAAGGCCGATGAAGACGGATGAATTCGATGCTAAGCTATCGCCAGCCCTATCGGGAATTTCGCATGATGCCAGTTGTAGTGCCGGAAAAACCTGTTCACACGCTGAGAAAGGCGCTGATCGTCGACGATCATCCGCTGTTCTGCGACGCGCTGGCGATGACGCTGACGGGACCGGTCGGCATTCCGGATGTCGAGGCCGTCGGCACGCTGGAGGCAGCGCTGGCGCGGCTCGCCGCCGGCCCCCGGCCCGACGTCGTGGTGCTCGATCTCAACCTGCCCGATGTCAACGGGCTCGACGGCGTCGTGCGCCTGCGCCAGGCGGCGCCGGAAACGCCCATCGTCGTCGTCTCGTCGCTCGACGAGGTCCGCGTCGTGCGCGCGGCGCTGAAGGCCGGCATCAACGCCTTCGTGCCGAAACACGCCTCGCGCGAGGAATTCCGCGAGGCTTTTTCCGTAATCGCGCGCGGCGAGATCCATGCGAGCCGCCTGGCGCTCGAAGGGTCCGTGCCCAGCCTGTCGGAGGAAGCGGTCAAGCGGCTTGCGCTGCTGACGCGCCAGCAGGCCCGCATCCTGCAGCTCGTCTGCGCCGGGCGCATGAACAAGCAGATCGCCTACGAGCTTTCCATCGCCGAGACGACCGTGAAGGCGCATGTCACCGCCATCATGCGCAAGCTCGGCGTCCAGACGCGCATGCAGGCCGTGCTGTTCGCCCAGGAGGCGAGCTTCGCCACCATGATCACCGACGCCTAAGACCATCGGCCAAGGGCCGCATTCCAGGCTGGCGCTGCACCGCGCGGGATGCTTTAAAATGGAGGACGGGGGAACGGCGGAGGAGGCCATCACCCGTGGATGAACACTATATCGCCCGTGCGCTCGTATCCGCGCACGAGAGCCGTCCGGTCGAGCGCCTGGCCGCGGGCCTTGGTCCCGGTCCGTTTGCGCTCGTCCTGCTTTTCGTCTCGCCGGAGGCCGACGTCGCCGCCATCGTCTCAGAAGGGGCGAAGACCTGGCCGGGCGCGAGGATCGCCGGCTGCACCACAGCGGGCGAGATTTCCGGAGCGGGCTACGACGAGGAGAGCATCGTCGCAGTCGGGTTCCATGCCCGCCACTTCGCCGCCGAGACGCTGCTGGTTCCCGATCTCTCCAAACTCGTCGCCGCCGAACTTTCCGATGCGCTGCAGCATATCCGCCAGACGCTCGCCCGCGACCATGGTCACCTGGCGGAGGAGTTCGCCCTGCTCCTCGTCGACGGGCTTTCGGCGCGCGAGGACGAGCTTGCCTCGGCGCTCGCCGCCGCCACCGGCGCAATGCCGCTGATCGGCGGCTCGGCCGGCGACGGCACGCATTTCCGTGAAACGCTCGTCTTCGACGGCAAACGGCTTCTCGCCAATGCCGCCGTCATCTCCGTCATCCGCGGCGACTGTCCGCTGCGCCCGTTCAAGATGGACCATATCAGGCCGACGGCGCGGCGGATGGTCGTGACGGAGGCGGATCCCGAGGCCCGCATCGTGCGGCGCATCAATGCGGAACCTGCCGTGCGCGAATATGCCCGCCTCATCGGCATGCAGCCGGAAAGCGTCGATACGCTGACCTTCGCCATCCACCCCCTCACCGTGCGCATGGGCGAATGCCACCATGTGCGCGCCATCCAGCGCGTGCTGCCATCCGGCGAACTGCTGTTCTTCTCTGCGATCGACGAGGGCATGGTGCTGACGATCGCCGAACCGCACAATCTCGTCGGGCACCTCTCGGCGGAATTGCAGGCGCTGAAGGAACCGGCCGATCCGGTCGCCGTGCTCGCCTTCGACTGCATTCTCCGAAGGATCGAAGCGCAGGAAAAGCAGATGACCGGCCGTGTTTCGGAGCTCCTGCGCCAGCACGGCGTCATCGGCTTTTCCACCTATGGCGAGCAGATCGGCCCCATGCATATCAATCACACGATGACCGGCTTTGCCTTCTACCCGCCCGGCACCATCGTTCCGGAAAACACCCCATGAACGGCCGCATCTCCGACGGCCTGTTCGATCCTGCCGATGGCGAGGCCCGGAACTTCGAAAAGATGCTCGTCATCACCGACGCCCTGATGCGCCACGTCGAGCAGAGTTCCGGCGACCGGGGCGCCGCGTTCGAACAGTTTCGCCGGGCGGCCATGCTGGAAGAGCGCGTCCGCCAGCGCACACATGATCTCGAAGCCACGCTGAAGCTGCTCAACGAGGCCAACAGCGCGGCCGAAAGGGCCCGTCGCGACCTGTCGCAGGCCATCGAGGCGATCGAGGAAGGCTTTGCGCTGTTCGATCCCGCCGAGGTGCTCGTGCTCTGCAACTCGCGCTTCTGCCGGGACCTTGCCGATGTGCGCGAGAAGCTCTCGCCCGGCATAACCTTTGCCGGCTATGTGGAGACCGCCAGCCAGTCCGCCATGCTTGCCCTTCCGGCGGGCGTGACGCCGGCGGCCTGGGTGGCGGAGCGTATGCGGTTGCACCGGGCCCGGCAGGTGTTCAATGTCGAATTGACCGGCGACCGGTGGCTGCAGGTGAGCGAGCAGCGGACGGTCGACGGAGGCACCGTCATCCTCCAGACCGACATTACCGACATCATCCGCATGGAGCGTTCGGAGCGCGGCAAGCTGCTGGACGACCAGGCCCGCATGATCCGCGCCACGCTGGAGCACATCAACCAGGGCGTCGGCATCTTCGACGCCAACCGCCTGCTTGCCGGATGGAACAGCCGGGTCGCGCAGCTCCTCGACATCCCGCCGCGCCTGCTGCGGCGCGGAACGCCGTTTGAACTTCTGGCAAGGCACATCGCCCGCCATGTCCGTCTCGGCGACACGTTCTCCGCCGAACTGCTCCTCACATGGGTCGACGGCCGGCTTCCACGAAACCCGCTCTCCTTCGAGCTTCAGCATGTGTCGGGTATCGTGCTCGACGTCTTCGCGCAGGAAATGCCCGGACGGGGCTTCGTCATGTCGTTCGCGGATGTGACGCGCGAACGACAGGCCATCCACGCCATGATCCGGGCGAACAGCTCGCTCGAAGCGCGCGTGGCCGCCCGCACCGGCGACCTGGCGGCGGCGCTCGCGGAGGCCGAGCGCGCCAACTCCGCCCGCGTCCGCTTCGTCGCCGCCGCCAGCCACGATCTCCTGCAGCCGCTTTCCGCCGCGAAGCTCTTCGTCGCCGCCGCCCGTGACGATGCGGAGGCAACGCCGATGCGCGGAACGCTGGAAAAGGCGCACAATGCCCTTGCCAGCGTGGAGGGCATCCTCGGGGCGCTGCTTGATATTTCGCGGCTGGAAGCCGGCGGGGCAGCGGTCGATATCGGGCCGGTCCCGCTCTCCCTGCTGCTCGGGCAGCTCACCGACGAGTTCGCCCCCATCGCCGCGCGCAAGGGGCTGAAACTCGATATCCTCCCCTGCAGCCTGACGGTGTCGAGCGACCCGACCTATCTGCGCCGCATCCTGCAGAACCTCATCAGCAACGCGATCCGCTATACCGCCCGGGGCCGCGTTCTCGTCGGCCCCCGCCGGATGAACGGCCAGGTGCGCATCGAGGTCCACGACACCGGACCGGGCATTGCGGCGGAAGAGCAGAAATCGATCTTCCGGGAGTTCCACCGCATCCAGGGCTCGGCATCGGCCTCCGAGGGAATGGGGCTTGGCCTTGCGATCGTGGAAAGGGCCTGCACCCTTCTCGGCCACCGGCTGGCGCTCCGGTCGAAGCCGGAGCACGGCACCTGCTTCTCGGTCGATCTCGCCCTCGTCAGCCCTCACCCGAAATCCGCCTATCTCGAGGCCACGCCGACGATTCCCGAAGAGCCGAGCGACAACAACGACCGCATCGCGCTGCTGGTGGAGAACGATGTGGAACTGCGTGAGGCCATCGCGCTGCTGCTGGAACGGCGCGGGGTCAGCGTCCTGGAGGCGGCAAGCGGGGAGGAGGCGCTCATCCTTCTGGAGGAAATCGGCATCGTGCCCGATCTCTACCTCGTCGACCAGCAACTCGACGGCGCTCTTACCGGCATCGAGACGGTCCAGGCGCTGCGCGCCAAATATGGGGAACGCCCGACCCGCATCCTGACCGCCAACCGAACACCGCAGACACGCCTCGCCGCCGATGCCGCCGGCATCGAGGTCATGTACAAGCCGATCGCCGCCGATGCGCTGGAAGCCTTCGTGCTGCACGTCAATTGACCGGCACCAAGGTCGAATTGCAGCCCGTGCCCCGCCATGGAACATCCCTTCCACCCGATGGAGGAGGAAGGACATGAAAAAGCTCTACATGACCGTTGCCATGACGATCCTGGCCGCCGGCGCGGCCCAGGCCGCCGAGCATACGATCAAGATGATGAACAAGGGTGAGAGCGGCAACATGGTCTTCGAACCTGCCGCCGTCGCCGCCCTCCCCGGCGATACGATCCGTTTCATCCCGACCGACAAGAGCCACAATGTCGAGGGGATCAAGGGCATGCTGCCCGAGGGCGTGAAGCCCTTCAAGAGCAAGGTGAACGAGGAATACGTTCTGACCGTCACCGAACCCGGCTATTACGGGCTCAAATGCTCCCCGCATTTCAGCATGGGCATGGTGGCCCTCATCCGCGTCGGCGACACGCCCTCCAATCTCGAGGCCGCCGAGGCCGTCAAGCTGCCGGCAAAGGCTGCGGAACGCATGAAGGCCGCTTTCGAGACCCTGGCGGCACAATAGGAATTCCGGTCGATCTGATCCTTCGCGCCGGGAAGATCACAGTCGCCTCGCGCCGTCGCACGTCTTCGGCAGACGGATTTTCGCACGGCCGCCCCGATAGGCACATCAAGCCGCCTGCTGACGCTGCTGGCGCGAAAGCAGTGCCGGGAGCGGCTCGGTTTGGCTTTCGGGCATTGTCATACCGTCAGGTGCCGGCGCGCCTCCGGCGTATCAAGCGTCTCGGCCGCCCCCTCGTGCACGATCTCGCCGCGATCCATGATGTAGACGTGGTCGGCCAGCTCGCGGCAGAAATCGAGGTACTGCTCGACCAGCAGGATGGCCATGCCGGTGGAATCGCGCAGGTATCTGATCGCCCGGCCGATATCCTTGATGATCGACGGCTGGATGCCCTCGGTCGGCTCGTCGAGCACGAGGATTTTCGGCCGCGTCACCAGCGCCCGGCCGATGGCGAGCTGCTGCTGCTGGCCGCCGGACAGATCGCCGCCGCGCCGGCCGAGCATGGATTGCAGCACCGGGAAGAGGCTGAAGATCTCGTTCGGGATGAAGCGTTCCGCGCGCTTCACCGGAGCGTAACCGGATTCGAGATTCTCCTTGACGGTCAGCAGCGGGAAGATTTCCCGGCCCTGCGGCACGTAGCCGATGCCCTGCTTGGCGCGGTTGTAGGGCGCCATGCCGTCGAGCTTCACGTCGTTGAAGGCGACGGTGCCGGAGGAGAGCGGGTGCTGGCCGGTGATGGCGCGCAGCAGGCTGGATTTGCCGACGCCGTTGCGGCCGAGCACGCAGGTGATCCTGCCCATCTCGGCCGTGAGCGAGATGCCGCGCAGCGCCTGCGCGGCGCCGTAGTGGAGGTTGGCGTTTTCGACGGTCAGCATGGAAAATCTCCGTTCGAACGGGTGGCCGCTCCCCCTCTGCCCTGCCGGGCATCTCCCCCTCAAGGGGGAGATCGGCAAGAGGTCAGTGCATTGCTCCAACGCAAGGCCCGTGATGGGCGAGGCAGCGCCCCATCCGATCTCCCCCTTGAGGGGGAGATGCCCGGCAGGGCAGAGGGGGGCATCGCCGCAGCGAATTCCAACGACAGGAACACCGAATACATCCTCACCTCCCCAGATAGTTCTCGATGACCTTCTGGTCGGCGCTGACGAAATCGATCGAGCCTTCCGCCAGAACAGACCCTTCCGCAAGGCAGGTCACCTTCACGCCGAGATCGCGGATGAAACCCATGTCGTGCTCGACCACCACCACCGAGCGGGTTTTGGCGATCTCCTTGAGCAGGATCGCCGTTTCCGCCGTCTCCGCATCCGTCATGCCGGCGACGGGTTCGTCCACCAGCAGCAGTTCCGGCTCCTGCGCCAGCAGCATGCCGATCTCCAGCCATTGTTTCTGGCCATGGCTGAGGCTCGCCGCGAGGTCGTCCTTGCGGTTCATCAGCCGCACCGTCGAGAGGATTTCCTCGATGCGCGCCTTGTCCCCGGCGGTCAGGCGATAGAACAGCGTCGAAAAAACGCCGCGGTTGCGGTTGAGCGCCAGTTCCAGGTTGTCCCAGACGGTGTGGCTTTCGAAGACCGTCGGCTTCTGGAATTTTCGGCCGATGCCGAGCTGGGCGATTTCGGCCTCGTCCTTCTGGGTGAGGTCGATCGTGCCCTTGAAGAAGACCTCGCCGGAATCCGGCCGGGTCTTGCCGGTGATGATATCCATCATCGTCGTCTTGCCCGCGCCGTTCGGGCCGATGATGGCGCGAAGCTCGCCGGGCTCGATGACGAAGGAGAGCGAATTCAGCGCCTTGAAGCCGTCGAAGGAGACGGAGACGCCGTCGAGATAGAGGATGCTGCTGGGCTTTGCATTGCTTGCGAGCGTGTTCATGCCGGTTACTCCGCCGCCTGGGGTTCTGCCGCTGCAAAGGCGCGGGCCTCTTCGACGGCCTTCGCCTTGCGATACTCCTTGCGCCGTTCGAAAAACTGCCGCGCGGTGCCGACGATGCCCCGCGGCAGGAAGAGCGTGACGAGCACGAAGAGACCGCCGAGCGCGAAAAGCCAGAATTCCGGGAAGGCGGCGGTGAAGACGCTTTTTCCGCCATTGACGAGGATGGCGCCGACGATCGGGCCGATCAGCGTGCCGCGCCCGCCGACCGCCGTCCAGATGACGACCTCGATGGAATTGGCCGGCTCGAACTCGCCGGGATTGATGATGCCGACCTGCGGCACGTAAAGCGCGCCCGCGACACCGGCCATCATGGCGGAGACCACGAAGGCGAAGAGCTTCATGTGCTCGACCCGGTAGCCGAGGAAGCGGGTGCGGCTTTCCGCGTCGCGCACGCCGACGAGGATCTTTCCGTATTTCGAGCGCACGATGCCCGACGTGACGACCAGCGAGAGGGCGAGCGCGATGGCGGAGGCCGCGAAGAGCGCCGAGCGCGTGCCGTTCGACTGGATGTTGAAGCCCAGAATGTCCTTGAAGTCGGTGAGGCCGTTATTGCCGCCGAAACCCATGTCGTTGCGGAAGAAGGCGAGCAGCAGGGCGAAGGTCATCGCCTGGGTGATGATCGAGAGATAGACGCCGTTGACGCGCGAGCGGAAGGCGAACCAGCCGAAGACGAAGGCGAGCAGGCCCGGCACCAGCACCGCCATCAGCGCGGCGAACCAGAACATGTCGAAACCGTACCAGAACCAGGGCAGCTCCTTCCAGTTGAGGAAGACCATGAAATCCGGCAGCAGCGGATTGCCGTAGGAGCCGCGCGCGCCGATCTGGCGCATCAGGTACATGCCCATGGCATAGCCGCCGAGCGCGAAGAAGGCGGCGTGGCCGAGCGAGAGGATGCCGCAGAAACCCCAGACGAGATCGAGCGCCAGCGCCAGCAGCGCATAGGTGAGGTATTTGCCGAACAGCGAGACGATGTAGGTCGGCACATGCAGCGGGTGGTCCGGCGCGGTCAGGAGGTTCAGCGCCGGGACGAGGGCGGCGAGCGCGAGCAGGATCGCGACCGTTATGACGATGTTGCGCCCGAGGGCTTTTGCGAGAAACGAGGTGATCATGCTTCCACCGCCCTGCCTTTGAGTGCGAAGAGCCCGCGCGGCCGCTTCTGGATGAAGAGGATGATGAGCACGAGCACGAGGATCTTTCCGAGCACCGCGCCGGCATAGGGCTCCAGCACCTTGTTGAGGATGCCGAGCGAGAAGGCGCCGACCAGCGTGCCCCAGAGATTGCCGACGCCGCCGAACACCACGACCATGAAGCTGTCGATGATGTAGCCCTGGCCGAGATTGGGCGAGACATTGTCGATCTGCGAGAGCGCCACGCCCGCGATGCCGGCAATGCCCGACCCCAGGGCAAAGGTCAGCGCGTCGACCCAGGGCGTGCGGATGCCCATGGAGGAAGCCATGCGGCGGTTCTGCGTGACGGCGCGCATCTGCAGGCCCATCGGCGTCTTCTTCAAAAGGAAGAGCAGGAAGGCGAAGACGGCGAGCGAGAAGACGATGATCCACATGCGGTTCCAGGTGACCGTCAGGCCGCCGAGTTCGAAGGCGCCGGACATCCACGAGGGGTTGGCGACCTCCTGGTTGGTCGGGCCGAAGATCGAGCGCACGGCCTGTTGCAGGATCAGCGAGACGCCCCAGGTGGCGAGCAGCGTTTCGAGCGGCCTTCCATAGAGGAAGCGGATGATGCCGCGCTCCATGACGAGCCCGACGGCGCCGGTGACGAGGAAGGCGAGCGGCAGGGCGATGGCCAGCGACCATTCGAAGAGGCCCGGCCAGGCGGCGCGGATATAGGCCTGCACGACGAAGGTGGTGTAGGCGCCGAGCATGACCATCTCGCCATGCGCCATGTTGATGATGCCCATCACGCCGAAGGTGATGGCAAGGCCGATCGCCGCCAGCAGCAGCACGGAGCCGAGCGACAGGCCGTACCAGATGTTCTGCGCGCCGGCCCAGAGCGAAAGCTGGTCCTCGATCTGCCTGATGCCGGCCTCGATATCGGGGCGCAGGCTTTCATCGGCCGAGGCGAGCGCCCCGGAGAGCAGCGACAGCGAATCCCGCCCGCCGGTCTCGACCACGGTGGCGACGGCGGCCTTCTTCTCCTCCACCGGGCGGTCGGACACCAGGATGGCGGCGGCGCGGGCCTTTTCGAGCACGGCCTTGACCGCGCCGTCGGTTTCCGCGGCAAGCGCGATCTCCAGGCCGTCGAGCGCGTCGGCGGTCGGCGTGCGCAGGATCGTGCCGGCGGCCGAAAGGCGTACGTTCACGTCCGGGCTCATCAGCGTCAGCCCGCTGAGCGCGCCGCGGATGGCGCGGCGCAGGCCGTTGTTGACCTTGACCTTTTCCAGCCCCGCCTTGGCCTCCTCGCCGAGGTCGTCGCCCGTCAGCGCGTCGATCAGCCTGAAATTCGCGCCGGCCGGCCTGACGATGAAAACGATGCCGTCGGCCTTGCGCAGGTAGAGATCGCCCTCGGCGAGGGCTTCGAGGGCGGGGACGATCTTCGGATCGCCCGTCTTCGCCAGCGCTTCGATCTGTTTCTGGTTCTGCTGGAAACTGCCGCCGCCGAGCGCGTTGACCATGCTGCGCAGGTCGTCCGCCGCCCGGAGGTCGGTCGCCATCAGGCAGAGGGCGACGAGCAGGCATTGCAGGAAACGATGGATGAGCCGCGTGTGCATCTCATGACCTCGAAGCGTTGGGTGATGTGGCCATCCCAATGGGTTGGGATGGCAGTTCGTCGGCTGCCCCCCTCTGCCCTGCCGGGCATCTCCCCCTCAAGGGGGAGATCGGCAAGAGGTGAACACCGCGCTCAAACAGCGCCGCCTGTGACGGGCGAAACGGTGCTCCATCCAATCTCCCCCTTGAGGGGGAGATGCCCGGCAGGGCAGAGGGGGGGGCCAGCACCAGAGGCGATTGCCTTTCCCTCAAGGCGAGGGGTCTTACACCCCTCTCCTCAAGCCACCGGATCACGACCCCTTGCCGCCGCACTTGCCGGTGGCGACGTTGAAGTTGCCGCAGGACATCGGCGCGCGCCAGTCGGCGATCAGGTCCTTGGAGTCGGCCAAAAAGTCCGACCACTCGTCGCCGACCACGAGGCCGGGGGTTTCCCACACGGTCTCGAACTGGCCGTCGGCCTGGATTTCGCCGATCAGCACGGGCTTGGTGATGTGGTGGTTCGGCATCATGGTGGAGTACCCGCCCGAAAGGTTCGGCACGGAGACGCCGATCATCGCGTCGAGCACGGCGTCCGTATCGGTGGTGCCGGCCTTTTCCACGGCCTTCAGCCACATGTTGAAGCCGATGTAATGGGCTTCCATCGGGTCGTTGGTGACGCGCTTGTCGTTCTTGGTGAAGGCCTTCCACGTCTTGATGAACTCGGCATTGGCCGGGTTGTCGACGGACTGGAAGTAGTTCCAGGCCGCGAGATGCCCGACGAGCGGGCCGGTATCGAGGCCGGCAAGCTCTTCCTCGCCGACCGAGAAGGCGACGACCGGGATGTCCTCGGCCTTGACGCCCTGGTTGCCCAGTTCCTTGTAGAACGGCACGTTGGCATCGCCGTTGATGGTGGAGACGACGGCGGTCTTCTTGCCGGCCGAGCCGAATTTCTTGATGTCGGAGACGATCGTCTGCCAGTCCGAGTGACCGAAGGGGGTGTAGTTGATCATGATGTCCTCGGGCTTCACGCCCTTGGAGATCAGGTAGGCTTCCAGAATCTTGTTGGTGGTGCGCGGATAGACGTAGTCGGTGCCGGCGAGCACCCAGCGCTCGACGCTTTCGTTCTCCATCAGGTAGTCGACGGCGGGGATCGCCTGCTGGTTCGGCGCGGCGCCCGTGTAGAAGACGTTGCGCTGGCTTTCCTCGCCCTCGTACTGCACGGGGTAGAAGAGGATCGAGTTCAGTTCCTCGAAGACCGGCAGCACGGACTTGCGCGATACCGAGGTCCAGCAGCCGAAGACGGCCGAGACCTTGTTGACCGAGACCAGCTCGCGGGCCTTTTCGGCGAAGAGCGGCCAGTCGGAGGCCGGGTCGACGACGACGGCTTCGAGCTGCTTGCCCAAGAGGCCGCCCTTCTTGTTCTGCTCCTCGATGAGCATCAGCATGGCGTCCTTGAGCGTCGTCTCGGAAATCGCCATGGTGCCGGATAGCGAATGCAGGATGCCGACCTTGATCGTGTCGTCGGCCGCGAAGGCGCCGTTAAAGGCCGTGGTCGAGAGAATGGCTGCGAGCAATGCGCCAGTGGCGCGTGCCTTGATGGACATGGTCTGAACCCCTCTGTTCTTTTTTGACCGCAACGGGGTGGATGGGCCGTTGCTGGGCGAGAACTATCGGCCCGCCATGCTGCGCTGCACATACGTCATTCTACGTAGTTGCCGGGGGGAAGCGGGAATCGTTTGCGGCAACGCAGCAATTTCAGGGGCGCCGCATCTGTGTTACGAAGGGTCCTGGTGTGTTGAGGTTCACCACCCTCTTCTCCGTCATCCTCGGGCTTGACCCGAGGATCCATGCAGCGGGTGCCGTGTGGATCCTCGGGTCAAGCCCGAGGATGACGGAGGGTGGGGGGATGGGGGTGGGCCGTGCCTCGATGCACCCCGAAAGGGCCGGATGAACCGGCCCCGAAAACAACACGAGGGAACAGCAGCGAAAGATGGCCGCACGCCAGCGCATCATCCCGATCCGCCGCGAATACAATCGCTGGGTCGCCAACCAGACGCTGGAAGACTACGCGCTGCGCTTCACCGCCAAGAGCGCGCGGCGGTTCTCGTCCGACCGCATCTCGCAGACCGCCATCGGCGCCATCTCCTTCCTGGCGCTGGAGGCCATCGGCGGCGCCATCACCATGTCCTACGGCACGACGAACGCCATCGTCGCCATCGTGGTGGCGAGCCTGATGATCCTCGTCGTCGGCCTGCCGATCAGCCGCTACGCCATCCGCCACGGCGTCGATATCGATCTCCTCAGTCGCGGCGCGAGCTTCGGTTATATCGGCTCGACGCTGACCTCGCTGGTCTATGCCAGCTTCACCTTCATCCTCTTCGCCATCGAGGCATCGATCATGTCCGGTGCGCTGGAGCTGGCGCTCGGCGTCCCGCTCTGGATCGGCTACATCATCTCGTCCGTCGTGGTGATCCCGCTGGTCACGCACGGCGTACAGCTCATCTCGCGCTTCCAGCTCCTCACCCAGCCGTTCTGGATCGTGCTCAACATCCTGCCCTTCGTCTTCATCGCCTTCGCGGACTGGGAAAAGGTCGGCGAGTGGCTCGCCTATTCAGGCCTCCACCACCCCTCCGGCCCGCCCGGCACCTATGCGCCCTTCAACCTCGTGGAATTCGGCGCGGCCTCGGCCGTCATCTTCGCCCTGATGGCGCAGATCGGCGAGCAGGTCGATTTCCTTCGCTTCCTGCCTCCGAACGGGCAGCGCAAGCTACACCACCGCATCGCCGTCTTCCTCGCCGGCTCCGGCTGGGTCATCGTCGGCGCACCGAAGCTGATCGCGGGTTCCTTCCTCGTCGTGCTGGCGCTGTCGACCGGCGTGCCCTCCACGCGGGCGGCGGATCCCGCGCAGATGTACTACACCGCCTTTGGCTACATGCTGCCCTGGGACATGGCAGCCCTTCTGCTGATGGTCGCCTTCGTCGTGGTCTCGCAGCTCAAGATCAACGTGATGAACGCCTATGCGGGCTCGCTCGCCTGGTCCAACTTCTTCTCGCGCCTGACGCACAGCCATCCCGGCCGCGTCGTCTGGCTGGTATTCAACGTGGCGATCGCGCTGCTTTTGATGGAGCTTGGCATCTACCGGCTGCTGGAGGAAACGCTCGGCGTCTTCTCCATCGTCGCCATGGCCTGGCTCTGCACCATCTCGGCGGACCTCTTCGTCAACAAGCCGCTCGGCCTCTCGCCGCCCGGCATCGAGTTCAAGCGCGCCCATCTCTATGACATCAACCCGGTCGGCCTCGGCGCCATGACGCTGTCGGCCATCATCGCGCTGACCGCCCATTTCGGCACCTTCGGCGAAATCCCGGCCTCGCTTGCGCCCTATATCGCCGCCATCGTCGCCTTCCTCGCCTCCCCGCTGATCGCCTGGGCAACACGCGGCAAATACTACCTCGCGCGAAAACCGCGGAAGAGCTGGGCGCTCCAGCACTCCATCACCTGCTCGATCTGCGAGCACCCGTTCGAGCCCGAGGACATGGCCTGGTGCCCGGCCTATGCCGCGCCGATCTGCTCGCTCTGCTGTTCGCTCGACAGCCGCTGCCACGACCTCTGCAAGCCGAAGGCGCGCTTCAACGCGCAGGTGGCGGGCGTCGCGAAGGCCATCCTGCCGGAGCCGGTGACATCGGCGCTCGCCACCCGCCTCGGCCGCTACGGCATCGCCACCGTGCTCTCCATCACGGGCATGGGCATCATCCTTGCCATGATCGCCCATCAGGTCGTCACCCATTCGCCGGAAACGGCGTCGGTGGTGGAGCGCACCATCTCCGTGGTGTTCTTCGTCTTCGCCGTGGTGGCGGGCGTCGTCTGCTGGTTCTACGTGCTGGCGCATGACAGCCGGGTGGTGGCGGAGGAAGAGTCCTCCCGCCAGACCACGCTGCTCCTGAAGGAAATCGCCGCGCACAAGAAGACCGACGCCGCGCTCCAGCAGGCAAAGGAAACGGCGGAGGCCGCCAACCGCGCCAAGAGCCGCTATGTCGTCGGCCTCAGCCACGAGCTGCGCACGCCGCTCAACGCCGTGCTCGGCTATGCACAGGTGCTGGAGCGAGACGAGAGCATCCCGCCGCAGCGGCAGGGTGCGATCCGCGTCATCAAGCGCAGCGCGGACCATCTTTCCGGCCTCATCGACGGGCTGCTCGACATTTCCAAGATCGAGGCGGGCAAGCTGCAGGTCTATTCCAACGAGATCCATATCCACGATTTCCTCGACCAGATCGTGCAAATGTTCCGCCCGCAGGCGCAGGCGAAGGGCGTCGCCTTCGAACACACGCGTCCCGCGAACCTGCCGCACTACGTGCGCACCGACGAAAAGCGCCTGCGCCAGATTCTCGTGAACCTCATTTCCAATGCGCTGAAATTCACCGATCACGGCACCATCCGCCTCGATGTCGCCTATCGCAGCCAGGTCGCGACCTTCACGGTCACGGACAGCGGCCGCGGCATTCTGGAAAAGGACCTGCCACGCATCTTCGAGCCCTTCCAGCGCGGCGATGCCGAGCACGGCCGCATGCCGGGGCTCGGCCTCGGCCTCACGATTACGCGGCTCTTGACCCAAACGCTCGGCGGCGAAATCGCCGTGACGAGCGAGCGCGACAAGGGCACCGAGTTCCGCGTGCGCCTGATGCTGTCCGCCGTCGACAGGCCGACGACCCCGAAGGACGCCGTGCGGCGCATCAAGGGCTATGTCGGCCGCCGCCGCACCGTGCTCGTCGTCGACGACAATGCCGACCACCGCCGGCTCATGGAAGAGGTGCTGCGCCCGCTCGACTTCACCGTGCTGACGGCGCGCGACGGCGCGGATTGCCTGACGCTGATCGAGGGCCTGAAGCCGGACCTGTTCCTCATCGATATCTCCATGCCCGGCATGAACGGTTGGGAGCTGGTCGCACGCCTGCGCGCGCTCGGCCAGCCCGGCCCGATCATCATGCTTTCGGCCAATATCGGCGACGGCTCGGTGGCATCGGCCCATACCGGCCACAACGACACGCTGGCAAAACCGTTCGACCTGCGCCAGCTCACCGACAAGCTCGCGCTGCAGATGGGCCTAGAATGGATCTATCACGACGCGGCGGAGCCGGACGCGCCGGCAGAGGCCAGCATCGTCATACCCGCGGAAAACCATGTTCAGGAGCTGATCCGCCTCGGCGAGATCGGCTATGTGCGCGGCATCGAGGCAAAGCTCTCGGAAATCGCCCGCACGCCCGAACACCAGCCCTTTGCCGAGGCCGTGCGCGCCTATGTCCAGGTCTTCGACCTCGCCGGCTATGACGCCTTTCTGAAAAATCATGGACCGACAGGAAAGCGCTGCCCGTGACCGAGACAGCCAGCCCGCGCGACATCGTGCTTATCGTCGACGATTCCCCCGAGGCCCTCGGCTTCCTGACGGAAGCGCTGGAGCAATCCGGCTTTTCCGTGCTGATCGCGACCTCGGGCGCCTCGGCGCTCAACATCGTCGATCGCATCACGCCCGATATCATCCTGCTCGATGCCGTCATGCCCGGCCTGGATGGTTTCGAGACCTGCCAGAAGCTCAAGGCAAATCCGGCGAGCAACCCCGTTCCCGTCGTCTTCATGACAGGCCTCACCGAGACCGAGCATGTCGTGCGCGCGCTGGAAGCCGGCGGCGTCGACTATCTCACCAAGCCGATCAATATCGACGAACTGCGCGCCCGTATCCGCGTGCATCTCACCAACGCCCGCTCCGCGCAAAGTGCCCGCGTGGCGCTCGACGCGGCTGGACGGCACCTGCTTGCCGTCAGCGACGGCGGAACGATCCGCTGGTCGACGCCGCAAGCAACCCGCCTCGTCAATGCCGCAACGGGCAACGACGACGGGCTTGATACGATCTCGGAGCATATCCGGGACTGGATGAAGACGCGCACAGCAGCGCGCGAGAACACCTTCACCATCACGCAGGCCGGGCAGGCAAGCCTACAGCTCTCCTTCCTCGGCACGATCGGCGCGGACGAATATCTCTTCCGCCTCACCGCCGTGAACCGGCTGTCCGACGACGAGATCCTGCGCCAGCATTTTCTCCTCACCCAGCGCGAGTCCGAGGTGCTGCTGTGGATCTCCAAGGGCAAATCGAACCGCGACATCGGCGACATCCTCGGCCTCAGCGCCCGAACGGTGACGAAGCATCTCGAGCAGATCTATATCAAGCTCGGCGTCGAGAACCGCGCCTCCGCGGCAGTTAAGGCTGCCCATGTCTTGCACGAAGCCTAGGCTCAATCGACATGATTGAATCCAGAGCAGGAAACCTTCGATGGAGATTTTTCGCGAAGGCATGATCTGACATCCTGGCGGAACCGCAGATAGGAGGGCTTTTGAGGCGCTACATCAGCGGCAGCGCCAGGATTGCGTGTTCATCGCCTCTTGCCGCGACAACCTGAACGCTGCCCCTCTCCACCGGCAAGGCAGCCGCGGGATGGCCCGTATGGTCGAAGAGGCATGTCAACCGGACCAGCCCATAGGTGAAATCCCGTTCCTTTCCGCCGATCTTCAGTCTTTGAGCGGCTTTCGGTGCCCTGGCAACCGCGGTCGTGGGACTCAGGATCAGGGTGTCGTCCTCAAGGATCGCATCGACCGCCGACCGCATCTGCCGGCGGTCGCGGCAAGCGTCCAGATAGGCCGGCATGGCGATCGATTCCCCATGAGCGATGGCTCCCTGCCCCTCTCTCGGCAATTCGGCACCGGATGCGACGAAACTGCGGTAGAACGCAGCCGTCTCAACGCAGAAGATCGTGCTGTGAACGCCGCTCACCCGGTCGAGGGCAGGCAAGCGGGCTTCAGACAGCGTGAGACCAGCACGCTCCAGCCTTCCAAGCGCCCCTGCAAAAGCGGCCTGCACTTCCCCATCGCATTCCGCGATCCAATCCGGATCGAAGACGACACGTCTTGCTGCGGAGCGAGGCTGTCCGGGCGGAACGAGCGCGTTGTTGACCAGCGCCAGGTCTTCGCGCGTGCGCGCCATGGGGCCGACATGATCGAGCGAGGGAACGAGGGGCCAGACGCCCGCCAGAGACCACTGTCCGAAGCTCGGTTTCAGCCCCGCAACTCCACATAGCGCCGCGGGGATGCGGATCGAGCCACCGGTATCGGTGCCGATCGCCGCATGGCAGAGCCCGGCCGCCAGCGCCGCGCCGGAACCGCCCGACGAGCCGCCGACGGAAAGCGTGGCGTCCGCCGGATGCGTCACTTCGGCGGTCCGCACCCCGAAGGCGCCGGGGTCGCTGACCGTCGTGCCGACGATCGTCGCACCCAGCGCGCGCAGCCGCGCAGTGATCCAGCCATCTTCCGTCGCCCTTCGATCCCGCAGGAAGCGCATGCCGGCGCTTGCATGCGCCGGCACCGTATCGATGTTTTCCTTCACGGCCACGCAGAGCCCGGCGAGCGGGCCGGGATCGCGGCCTGCCGCCCGGGTGGCATCGGCGGCGCGGGCTTCGGCGAGCGCCGTGGCCTCCAGGACCTCGCGATAGGCGTTGAGCCGGGGATTCTCCCGAACGATGCCCGCCAGCATCGCCCGGGCGATCTCCTCGGCACTCGCCGCGCCGGAGAGAAAGGCGGCGCGGGCGGCCTTCGCCGAGGTGAGGATGCCGTTCAGAGGGTGCATCCGGGCACGTCCGGGTCGATCTGGCCGAAATTCTCGACGGTTTCCCAATGGCCGTCCGGTGTGCCGCGGGCAAGAATGGAGTTGGCACGCAGGCAGTTGTTTGCGGCGAAGTTCACGTTGCCCTGCGGCGCCTCGAACTCGACCTCGCGCAGCGCCTTGATGACCGCGTCGCTGTCGGTCGATCCAGCCTTCTCCACGGCGGCGGCATAGAGATAGACGCCGTCATAGGCTGCCTCGCCAATGGCATTGATCGGTTTATCGGCGCCGTATTTCCTGGCGAAGGCTTCCGTGAAGACCTTGTTGCGCGGCGTGTCCAGCTTCATGAAATAGGCCTGGTTGGAAAGCGTGCCGGCCGTCAGCTCCGGATGGGCGAAGGAGAACAGCTCGTCGAGCGCATTCGAGAAAAGCTGCTGCTTGAAGCCGAAGGACTGGTACTGCTTCAGCGCCGTGATGACATCGGCCCCTGCCACCATCATCCAGATGAAATCGGGATTGGCCGCCCGCGCGCGGTCGAAGATCGGCGCGAAGTCCTGCGTGCCGAACGGAGCGAATTCTGCGCCGAGCAGCTTGCCGCCGAGCTTTTCGATCTCCGTCCTGATGACTTCCGTCGAATTGCGCGGCCAGATGTAATCGGAGCCGATGACATAGACCGTCTTGCCGGTGTTCTTCGTCAGCCAGCCAAGCGACGGCACGATCTGCTGGTTGGGCACCTGGCCGGTCGAGAAGAAGCTCTTCTCGCAGACCCCGCCCTCATAATAGGTCGAGTACATCAGGATATGGTTCGCCGGGCTGGTGACGGAACGGGCAGCGACATGCTCCAGGGATGCGATCATGCCCATGGTCGCGACGACTTCGTCCTCGAACACCAGCTTGCGCGCCTTTTCGATGGCGCCGCGCGTGGTGGTCTGGTCGTCCTCCACGACATATTCGATCTTGCGGCCACCGATGCCGTTGGCGGCGTTCAGTTCCTCGACGGCCAGCTCGAAGCAGTGGAGCTGCGTTTCTCCGAGAATGGTCTCAAGGCCGGTGAGGCCCGACAGGAAGCCGAGCTTGATCGTGTCGGCGGCGCGCAGGATGGACGGCGCGCCGAGCGCCGAGACGGCGGCGATGCCGGCAAGGCCCTGGAGCGTGCGGCGGCGGGTGATAAGCGTCATTTCAGTTCCCCTTTTGGTTCGCCTTGATGCAATCCCGGCCATCCGGGCGTCTTCAGATGGCCAGGTATCGGTGAAGCGTCTCCTCTTCGAGAGTCCGAGGCGTGCTTTCGTGGACGATGCGTCCCTTCTCCATGAACAGCACCCGGTCGGCCGCCGAGAGGCCGAGGTCGAGGTTCTGCTCGACCAGGAGCACGCCGAGGCCCTTTTCAGCCGCGAGCCTGCGCAGGATGTCGCCGATCATCTGCACGATATTCGGCTGGATGCCTTCGGACGGCTCGTCCAGCAGCAGGAAATCGGGGGCCGAAGCGAGCGCCCGGCCGAGCGCCAACTGCTGCTGCTGGCCGCCCGAGAGCGTGCCGCCTAGCTGGTTGCGGCGTTCGGCGAGGATCGGGAACATCTCGAAGATCTCGGCGGGAACCGTCGTGCTGCCATCGCGGCGGGCGCGTGTGCCCATCGTCAGGTTTTCCAGCACGGAAAGCTTGTGGAAGATGCCTCGGCCCTGCGGCACATAGGCCAGACCCGAGCGGGCGATCTTTTCCGGCGCGAGGCCGGCGACCGCCTTGCTGTTCAGCGCAACCTGTCCGCCCCACGGCCGGTTGAGGCCGATCAGCGCCTTCATCAGCGTCGTCTTGCCGACGCCGTTGCGGCCGAGGATCGACACGACCTCGCCCTTTCGAACCGACAGGGTGACGCCCTGCAGGACTTCCGTGCTGCCGTAACCTGCGCGCAGATCGTTCACATCCAGCATCACGCCCGCCCCAGATAGATGTCGCGCACCATCGGGTCGCGCTCGATTGAGGCGAAATCGCCTTCCGCGACGAGCCGGCCCTGATGCATCACCACGGTGCGGGCGGAGAGCGCGCGCACGAAATGCATGTCATGGTCGATCACCACCACCGTGCATGCGCCGCGCAGCGACAGGAGGAGATCGGCCACGGCCTGGGTTTCTTCCGGCGACAGGCCCGCCGTCGGCTCGTCGAGCAGAAGGAGGCGCGGCTTGCGGATCAGCCCCAGGGCGATTTCCAGCCATTGCTTCTTTCCGTGGGCCAGCACATCGGCGCGGGTATCGCGTTCAGCGGAAAGCCCGGTAAGCGCCATCACTTCTTCCGTGTCGCCGCCGCCTGCCACCGCGAGGTTTTCCGCGACCGTCAACGAACCGAAAACCGAGGGGACCTGGAACTTGCGGGCTATGCCGGCGCGGGCGATCGCATGGCGCGAGAGGCCGTTGATCGGCTTGCCGTCGAAGAGGATGCGGCCGGAACTCGGCGCGATCGCACCGCAGATCATGTTGAGCAGCGTGGACTTGCCGGCGCCGTTCGGCCCGATCACGCAGGAGACGTCCCCCGCCGCAAAGGTCACGCTGACATCCTCGACCGCGACCAGCCCGCCGAAGCGGCGGCCGAGGCCTTCCGTGCGCAGGTCGCCGCCGCCCGTCATGCCGTCCTCCCTTCCTTCATGCCTTTCCCGCGCGCCCAGAGTTTCTGGGCGGCGGCCGGCAGGCCATCGGGAAAGAAGAACACCATCGCGAGGAAGAAGGCGCCGATGAACAGCGGCCAGGCCGAGGCGCTGAGGGTGGAAACCTCCTGCTGCAACCGCCAGACGATCATCGTGCCGACGACCGCGCCGATGAGCGAGCCGCGCCCGCCAACCGCCACCCACATGATGACCTCGGTCGAAAGCAGAAGCGCAATCATGTCCGGCGCGACGAAACCCGTTCCGGTGACGTAGAGTGCCCCGGCAAGCCCGGCGATCAGGCCCGAAAGCACGAAGACGGCGAGCAGATGCAGCGGCGTGTTGTAACCGAGCGTCTGCGCCTTGCGTTCATCGTCTTCGATGGCGCGCAGGATGAGGCCCCGCTGGCCGCGAAGGCCCGCCCAGAGTGCCAGCACGACGGCGAACAGCAGGCCCACCACGACATAGTAGAAGAGCTTGCCGGTGATCGGGATGCCGAGAGTGAGCGGCGGAACGCCGATCAGGCCCGCATCCCCGCCGGTGACGGAAGACCAGCCGATGGCGATCTGCTGGGCAATCAGGGTCAGGGCGAGGGTGACGATGGTGAAATAGGCGCCGCGCACGCCGCCGAAGATGACGAAGTAGCCGACAGCCAGCGCGATCACGCCGGCAAGGCCGACGCCGAAGGCAAGCCCCGCAAGGCTGCTCCAGGCAGCGCCCGGCGCCAGATGGATCGTCATCACCGCCATGCCATAGGCTCCCGCACCGAAGAAAGTGGCGTGGCCGAAGGAAAGGATGCCGGTGCGGCCCCAGAAGAGATCGAGCGAGACGGCGAAGAGCGCGAAAAGCAGGATGTCGCGCAGGCCCGAAATGCCGGAGAAGGAGCCGAAGGCCGGATAGAGGGTGAGCGCCATCATGATGGCGAGGGTGATGAAAAGCCAGGTCTTGTCCCGCTGCGTCATGCCGGCACCAGCCCCTGCGGGCGGAACCGCACGATGACCACCGCGAGGATCAGCACGCTGGCCTGCGCCACGGTGATCGGCACGGTGGTGGAGAGCAGCGACTCCAGCCCGCCCACGAAAGCGGATCCGGCGATCACCCCGGGAATGGAGCCCGCGCCGCCGACCAGCACGACGAAGAAGGACCGGGCCAGATAGTTGACGCCCATCAGCGCCGTCACGGCGACGAGCGGGGCGATGAGAACACCGGCAAGGGCGGCGAGCGCCGCCCCGCTGGCAAAGGCCCGGCGATAGACCCTTTCGGCATTCACGCCGAGGGCCCGCGCCATGCCCGCATTCTGGATCACCGCCCGGACATCGAGCCCGAACGGCGACTTGCGGAAAACCAGAACGCAGGCCGCCATGACGGCGAAGGCGAAGACGATCAGGAAGAGCCGGTAAGCCGGATAGGTGATGCCGAGAAGCTGTACGGAAGCCTCGAACGGCGCCGTCACCGGCCGAGGTGCGGCGCCATAGGTCAGGATGATCGCCTGCTGCAGGATGAGGCTGAGGCCCCAGGTGGCGAGAATGGTGGAAATGGGCCTGTCGTAGAGGCGCCGGATCACCGCTATCTCAAGCACCGTGCCGAGAAGATAGCCGACGACCGGCGCGACGACGAGCGCCAGCCAGAACGAGCCGCCCGCCGCCTGCACCGTAAACAGCGTATAGGCGCCGATGGTCACGAACTCGCCGTGGCTGAGATTGATGATGCCCATCAGGCCGTAGATGATGGCAAGGCCCAGCGCGACGAGCATCAGGATGCTCATCAGCGTCAGCGCGTTGAGGCAAAGGGAGACGATGTCCGGCATCATGGTCCTCCCAACAGGCTGGTGGCCGCCTCGGCGGCATCGAGCACGAAGCCGTCCGCGCCGCGTGGGCCGACGATCTGAAGGCCGACCGGCAGTCCTTCCGCCAATCCGCAGAACAGGGTGCAGGCCGGTTGCTGCGACAGGTTGATCGGATAGCTGAAACCCGCCCACTCGGTCCAGCGCGACAGGCCGGAGCCTTCGGGGACCTCCCGTCCGGCCGCAAAGGGCAGGCAGGCGGTGGCCGGGGACAGCAAAAGATCGTAGTCGGCAAGCAGCTGGTCCATCGCTGCGCCGAAGCGGGCGCGCGCCTGCTGGGCGAAGATGTAGCCGCGCAGACTGAACCGGTTCCCCTCCGCCGCAGCCTCGACGAAACCGGGATCCAGGTCTCTGCGCGCCTCTTGAGGAATCTGGGCAAGACGGCTTGCAGCGCCCGTCATCCAATGCGCATGGAACATTTCATGCAGGCCTTCGCCGGGCAACCGAATGGGCTCGACGGTGGCGCCGGCCGCTTCGATTTGCCGGACGGCATCCGAAATCACCCGCTTGATCGCAAGACTGAGCGTACCCGTCGGCGGCGTCATCCAGAGGCCGACTTTCCGCCCCTTCCAATCGAAAGGCCGAGGGTCGGGCGAAGGCATCGCGCCCCAAGGCTGGCTCCAGTCCCGGAGGCTTCGCCCGCCCATGGCAGACAGCATCGCGCGCGCGTCTGCAGGGCTGCGCGTCATGGGCCCGATGTGAGCGACCGTACCGAAGGCGCTTGGTGGATCCGCGGGCACGCGGCCAAAGGTCGGCTTCAGGCCGAAGGTACCGGTGAAGGCCGCGGGCACCCGGATCGATCCGCCGCCATCCGTGCCGAGATGGAGAACACCCGCGCCCGTGGCGGAGGCAACGGCCGCACCGCCGGATGAGCCGCCAGGCGTGCATTCGGGATTCCACGGATTGCGCGTAATGCCGAAGGCCGGGCTGTCGGTCACGGCCTTCCAACCGAATTCCGGCGTCGTGGTCTGGCCGATGAAGACGGCGCCGGCCGCCCGCAAGCCGGCAACGGATGGCGCATCCTGAAGCATCGGCGTGGCATCCGTCGCCCGGCTGCCATAGCGCACCGTCCACCCCTCGACATGGACGATATCCTTGAGTGTCGTCGGCACGCCGTCGATGGCCGAGAGCGCCGCACCCGCCCGCCAGCGGGCCTCGGCGGCGCGCGCGGCTGCCAGAGCGCCGGCGTGATCGATGAAGGTGAAGGCATTGAACCGCTGCTGAACGTCCTCGGCCCGGGCAAGAGCCGCCTGGACGACCTCCACCGGTGAGAGCGCGCCGGACCCGAAGGCTGCGTTCAGGGCAGCCACGTCCATGCGGCAGAGGTCCGGAGCGTTGGAAATTGGCGAGACGGACTGGCGGCTGTTCAACGGCGTCTTCCCCTCCTGAAAACCCAGTGAAGACAGCATGGCCGAAACATTGAATTCTATAAAATGCAAAATATGATGCTACTTGCTACATGGAATAGAACAATGAACCTTACCCTTCGCCAGCTTCGTTATCTCGTGCTCATTGCCGAGACCGGCTCCATATCGGCTGCGGCGCGCACTTGCCGGATCGCACAGTCCTCGATCCTGGCCGCGATGGGCCAGGCGGAGGGCGAGATGGGCTCGCGGCTGTTCGACCGCCGGCCGAGCAAGGGCGTCACGCTCACGCCGGCCGGCGAACGCTTCATCGCCTCTGCCCGCCGCCTGCTCGCCGCCGAAGCGGAATTCGAACGCACGATGGACAGGTTCACCTCGGGGATGCCGCCGGTCCTGAAAATCGGTTGCTTCGAGCCCTTCGGCGCGCTGTTCATGCCGGAACTCCTGCACCGGTTCGTCGCGGGAACCGGCACCGAGATCCAGCTCTTCGAAGGCGAACAGCCGCAGCTCCTGACATGGCTCGAATCGAACCTGGTCGATGTGATCGTGGCCTATGACATCGGTCCCGGCCTTCCCTCGGATGCGGTCACCCTCGCGCGTGTGCCGGCACATGCCTTGCTCCATGCCGACGATCCCCTCGCCCGGAAAGAGTGTCTCAGCCTTGCCGAGCTGGTGACGCGTCCCCTGGTCCTGCTCGATCTGCCGCAGACCTCGGGATATCTGGTGACGCTCTTCGATCTTGCAGGTCAAAGGCCCCAGATCTCGTTTCGCACGCGCGGCTACGACACGGTGCGCGCCGCCGTCGCCGCCGGCTTCGGCATGTCGATCCTCAACATGCGCCCCATCGGGCTCGGAAGCCCTGACAGCGATCGCCTCGTGCGCCGCCCGCTGATCGAAATCCTGCCCACGCCGCGTCTGATGGTCGCCGATCGCTACGGAAACGCAAAACCCGCCTTCCTGCGCAACTTCATAGAACTGGCACGCGCCTTCTTCACGGAGATCGGGCCGGAACGCTACGCCGTTGCCTTGCCGGAACGATATCCCAGCCTTGGCGCGACGTGACTTGGAGGGTTTGTCCGACAGGGGCACGCAGCCCGGCAGGTCATCCACGAGGCTGCCCTCGTGGATCGCGTCTCCGCTGAACAATATCCCCGTCTTTTCATCGAAAAGGCCGAAGGATTGCGGGGAATGGAGTGCCGGTGAGACCGCGTAGGCTTCCGGCGTCACGCCCGCGGGCGGAACCTGTGCGAGGGAATGCGGTTGCCTGCGGAAATAATGGGCCAGCGTGTCGATGTCGGGCATGCGCGCGGAGGCGGCCGCCTCGGGCAGCCGTTGCAGCTCAGCGTGCCCGCTCCACACAACTGTTATTGCATCTGCGCTGAATCGATGCGGGAACACAGGCCAACCGGGTCCCATCCTCGCCAGTGCGATCCTGAGTCACAAGGCGCGGCGGCAGAAGGCTGGATACCGATGCCCTCGGCAAATCCAGCCACGCCTCCGCACCCTCACCTGGGAAGACGACGACGCCCAGCAGTTCTCCGCTTCAGGCCGCCATGGCCTTCCTGAGGTTCTCGTCGATCTTGTCGAGGAAGCCGGTGGTGGAGAGCCAAGGCTGGTCGGGGCCGATGAGGAGCGCGAGGTCCTTGGTCATGAAGCCCGATTCGACGGTCTCGACGCAGACGCGCTCCAGCGTCTCGGAGAACTTGGCCAGTTCCGCATTGCCGTCCAGCTTGGCACGGTGGGCAAGGCCACGTGTCCAGGCGAAGATCGAGGCGATCGAGTTGGTCGAGGTCTCCTCGCCCTTCTGGTGCTGGCGGTAGTGGCGCGTCACCGTGCCGTGCGCGGCTTCCGCTTCCACCGTCTTGCCGTCCGGCGTCATCAGCACCGAGGTCATCAGGCCGAGCGAGCCGAAGCCCTGGGCCACGATATCGGACTGCACGTCGCCGTCGTAGTTCTTGCAGGCCCAGACATAGCCGCCGGACCATTTCAGCGCCGAGGCGACCATGTCGTCGATCAGGCGGTGTTCGTACCAGATCTTGGCTTCCTTGAACTTTTCCGCGAATTCGGCGTCGAAGACCTGCTGGAAGATGTCCTTGAAGCGGCCGTCATAGACCTTGAGGATGGTGTTCTTGGTCGAGAGATAGACCGGCACCTTGCGCTGCAGGCCGTAGTTGAACGAGGCCCTCGCGAATTCGGTGATCGAATCGTCGAGATTGTACATGCCCATGGCGACACCGGCCGACGGCGCGTCGAACACGTCGTATTCGATCTCCTTGCCGTCCTCGCCGACGAACTTCATCGTCAGCTTGCCCTTGCCGGGGAACTTGAAGTCGGTGGCGCGGTACTGGTCGCCGAAGGCATGGCGGCCGACGATGATCGGCTTGGTCCAGCCCGGAACGAGGCGGGGCACGTTCTTGGCAATGATCGGCTCGCGGAAGATGACGCCGCCGAGGATGTTGCGGATCGTGCCGTTCGGCGACTTCCACATCTTCTTCAGCTTGAATTCCTCGACGCGGGCCTCATCGGCCGTGATGGTGGCGCATTTCACCCCGACGCCATGCCTGCGGATCGCATGGGCCGCATCGATCGTCACCTGGTCGTCCGTCGCATCGCGGTTCTCGATGCTGAGATCGTAGTAGTCGAGATCCACGTCGAGATACGGATGGATCAGCTTGTCCTTGATGAACTGCCAGATGATGCGCGTCATCTCGTCGCCGTCGAGTTCGACGACGGGGTTGGCGACCTTGATCTTCGTCATTCCATGTTCTCCCCTGGGCAGCCTTTTGCCGCCCCTCTTCGGATTTCGGTTCAGCGCATGTCGCGCATATGGCCCTCGACGCTGCGCAGGTGCCGGCGCATCGCATCCGCCGCGCCAGCGCCGTCGCGGTTGGCGATCGCCTCGACAATGCGGGCGTGCTCCTCGAAGGAATGGTGGTCCGGCGGCGGGCGGACGGGCGTGTCGCGCAGCCGCCCCCAGGTGACGGCGCGGCGCACCGCATTCAGCGTGTCGAGCAGGCCGAGCAGCAATGAGTTCTGCGAGGATTCGCCGATCAGGCGGTGCAGACGGTTGTCCCACTGCTCGTAGAGCCGCCAGGTCGGCGCCTGCTGCGCTTTCATCATGGCGCTGCGCAATTCGGTGATCTGGCTGGGCGTGGCATTTAGCGCGGCGCAGCGCGCGACCTCCGGCTCGAAGGCAATGCGGGCGCCCATGACCTCCAGCGGGTTGGTCCGCTGCACCATGGCATTGATATCCGCGACCGTGTCGATCGGACGCTCGCCGGTGAACGTGCCCTTGCCGACATGGCGCCAGACCACGCCTTCCGCCTGCAAGGCCGCGAGCGCCTTGCGCAGCGCGCCGCGTCCGACATCCAGCGCTTCCGCAAGGTCGCGCTCCGGCGGCAGGCGCCCGCCATCGGGAAGCTGCGCCGTTGCGAGGAAGTCCCTGAGGCGGGAAAGCACAGCGCTGTCGGTGTTCTCTATCATGGCATTATCCAAACCAATTCAGGATTGGTTCGGTTATATTGGACATATAAGCGGCTGTCAATGCGGCTGGCATCAAGCGTCCTGCCATAAATTTATAGGGAATAAAATCAGATATTTAAATCAATTAAGGAACGGAACTGGCCTGCGTATCCCGCAGCGCAGCACGTTTAATTGGTTGACACAATGTTTGTTTAATGAAGAATTGGTTTCAATTGGGTTGAGGAAAACCCGATTTTGGGAGGAAGAAAGATGAACATGCTTGCCAGACGAATGAGGGCGTCTGCGGTCGCCGCCGCACTTTGCCTTTCTGCCGCAGTGCCCGGGTTGGCCTTCGCCGATCCGATGCGTATCGCCTTCGGCGATATCGCGACGGTCGAATCCCTCCATCTCCTCGCCGCGCTGGAACGCGCCAAGGAAAAGGGTGTCGACGTGCAGGTGACCTTCCTGAAAAGCGAGGACATCGCCGCGCAGGCCGTCGTCAGCGGCCAGGCCGATATCGGCATCGGCGGCCCCTATGCGCTGCTCCAGAAGGTGAAGGCGCCGATCCGCATCTTCCTGCAACTGTCCAAGCTGCAGTTCTATCCGGTGGTCAACACCGAGTTCTACAAGGAGTGGAAGGATCTGAACGGCCAGGAAGTCGCCGTGCATTCGCGCGGTTCCGGCACCGAGGCGATCATGCAGCTGATGGCCGACAAGAACGGCATCGCCTATTCCAACATCTCCTACGTGCCGGGTGCCGAGGTGCGCACGGGCGCCCTGCTCCAGGGCAACGTCAAGGCGACGATCGTCGACTCCTCCGGCAAGCGCATCCTGGAAAAGGAAGCGCCGGGCAAGTTCGCCTTCCTGCCGCTCGGCGAGGTGGCCGCCACCGACGAGGCGCTCTTTGCCAACACCGACTATCTCTCGAAGAACCAGAAGGACGTGGAAATCCTGGTCGAGAGCATCCTGACCACCTGGCGCGAGGTCGCGGCGGACCCGACGTCGGCCGTCGCGCTGCGGGAAAAATACAAGCTGCTGCCGGATGCGACGCCCGACATGGTCGCCGACATCGACCCGTACTTCGCGGAAGCCGCCCCCGCCCTTCCGCTCAACGGCGGCGGCGAGGATGCCGCGAAGGACGACTTCGACTTCTACACGATTTCCGGCGCGCTCGAAGGCAATGCCGCGGATCTCAAGGTCGAGGACTTCTGGGACCTCACGGCACTCAATGCGGTGCTCGCCAAAATCGGAACCAAATAATGCACATGGCCGCTACACCTCACAAGGTGAGCGCGACGGGAGGAGCCGGCAGCGGCTCCTCCACCATCGTCGAAACGCTCGCCGAATTCGCCCGGCGCCGGAAGTCCTTCTGGGTCGTGGTGTCGCTCGCAACGCTCTTCACCGCCTGGGAAATCGCCGGTCGCGTTCCGATCAGCTTCGCCTTCCCGACATTCCTTGAAACGCTCGCCGCACTCATCGAGATGGCGCTCGACGGCACGCTGCTGCCGGCCTATGCCATCACGTTCCAGCCGCTCGTCATCGGCGTCGCCGTTTCCGCGGTGCTCGGCATCGGGCTCGGCATCGCCATGGGCCTGTCCGACAAGGCGGAATGGCTTCTGGCGCCGGTCTTCATCGTGCTCCAGGCCGCCCCGATGGCCGCCCTCGTGCCGCTCGTCACCTTCGTCTACGGCATCGGCCTCGTCGCCAAGACGCTCGCCGTCATCATGCTGGCGCTGCCGGTGATCGTGCTCAATTCCTACAAGGCGGTGCGCCACGTCAACCCGTCGCTCGTCGACATGTGCCGCTCGTTCCAGGGCACGCGCCTGCAGCAGATCTCCAAGATCATCATTCCCGATGCGACACCGGTGCTGTTTGCCGGCCTGCGCCTCGGCATTGCCGCCGGTTTCATCGGCGTCATGCTCGCCGAGCTTCTGATCACGCCGACGGGGATCGGCGATCTCATCACCTACCACCGCTCGATCGCCAACTACGCGCACATGTATGCGGCCGTGGCTTCGATCATCGCCGTTTCGACGATCACGCTTGCGGCCCTGCAATATGTCGAGGTCCGCTTCCTGCGTCCCGAAAAGAGGAGAAAGTGACATGGCCAATCCCATGCCGGCCCGCGCGGCCGACCAATCCGGAACCGCCACGTCCGACGCCATTGTCGAGGTGCGCGACATCTGCAAGCGCTACGGCGATATCGAGGCGCTGCGCGGCATCAACCTCGAATTCGAGCGCGGCAAGCTGACGACGCTGCTCGGCCCCTCCGGCTGCGGCAAGACCACGCTGCTCAAGATCATCGCCGGCCTCGTGCCCGCGACCTCCGGTCAGATCCGCATCAACGGCAAGGTCGTCACCGGGCCCGGTCCCGAGCGCGCCTTCGTCTTCCAGGATTTCGCGCTGATGCCCTGGGCGACGGTGCTGCGCAATGTCGGCTTCGGTCTTGAGCTCAAGGGCGTGCCGCAGGCGGAGCGCCATCGCATCGCCAAGCACTATATCGGCGAAGTCGGCCTCTCCGGTTTCGAGGAAAAGTATCCGCACGAGCTTTCGGGCGGCATGCGCCAGCGCGTCGGCATCGCGCGCGCCTTCTCTGTCAATGCCGACGTGCTGCTGCTCGACGAACCCTTCTCGGCTGTCGACGAGCAGAACCGTCGAAAATTCCAGGAAGACCTGCTCCAGCTCGTCGAGAAGGAGCGCAAGACCTTCCTCTTCGTCACCCACTCGATCGAGGAGGCGGTCTATGTCTCCGACCGCATCGTGCTGCTTTCACCACGCCCCGGCCGCGTCTCCCAGATCATCGAACCCAATATCGACCGCTCCGCCGCACCGGACGTGATCCGGCGCGACAAGGGTTATCTCGATGTGGTCGAGGAGATCTGGCAGGGCCTCCGGCAATATGCGGAGTGACGCGCCATGAAACTCTTCGGCATCAAGATCCCCATGATGACCTCGCTCCTGTTCTGGGCGCTCGTCTGGGAAGTCGTCGGCAGGATGGACGTGATCTTCCTGATCCCCCGATGAGCGCGATCGTCTCGGCCGGCTTCGACCTCGTCGCGACGAACTCCTGGCAGAACGCCTCGCTGGTGACGCTCCGGTCCTTCGTGGTCGGCATGGCGCTGGCGATCGGCGTCGGCGTGCCGCTCGGCATTGCCATGGGGCGGTTCAAGATCGTCGACAACATCTTCGGCCTGTGGGTCAACATGTTCGTCAGCGCGCCGCTGTCCGCGCTCGTGCCCGTGTTGATGATCCTCTTCGGCCTCGGCGAGACCACCGTCGTCGTGACCGTCTTCCTCTTCGCCGTCTGGATCATCGTGCTCGATGCCCGGGCCGGCGTCATGCAGGTGCCGCCCTCGCTCATCGAGATGGGGCGCTGCTACGGCGCCTCGCGGCTGACGATCTTCACCAAGATCATCCTGCTCTCCGCCCTTCCGGAGATCCTTGCGGGCATCCGCATCGGCCTCATCCGTGGGGTGAAGGGCGTGGTGATCGGCCAGATCCTCGTGTCCATCATCGGATACGGCGAACTCTTCGAGCTCTATTCCCGCTCGTTCGACATGGAGCGCTTCTGGGCTCTGACAATCATCCTCTTCGCGGCAGCCATGCTTCTGTCCGCGGGCGTGGAACTCTTTGAAAAACGCATCGAATATTACGCAGGAGCGCGATAATGAACGACATGTCCTCCATCAATGCCGCCTACGTCTTCAAGCCGGCAGCCGTCCCCACGCTTCCTGTCGTCGACAGCCAGGCACTCTTCCCGGTGCACCGCATCTACTGCGTCGGCCGTAACTTCGCCGACCACGCCATCGAGATGGGCCACGACCCGAACAAGGAACCGCCGTTCTTCTTCCAGAAGAACCCCGACACGCTCGTCCTGCCCGGCACCGATTTCCCCTATCCGGCCGAGACCAGGGACGTGCACCATGAGGTCGAGCTCGTCGTGGCGCTGAAGAGCGGCGGCGACAACATCCCCCTCGATCAGGCGCTCGACTGCGTCTACGGCTACGCTGTCGGCCTCGACATGACCCGGCGCGACCTGCAGGGCGAAGCCAAGAAGCTCGGCCGCCCGTGGGAAACCGGCAAGGCCTTCGAGAACTCCGCGCCCTGCGGTCCGCTTCATCCGGTCGCCAAGGTCGGCCACCCGACGGAAGGCGCGATCTGGCTCAAGGTCAATGGCGAAGTCCGCCAGAACGGCGATCTCAACCAGATGATCTGGAAGGTGCCGGAAATGATCGCCTATCTCTCGCGCCTCTTCACGCTGCAGCCCGGCGACCTGATCTTCGCCGGCACGCCGGCCGGCGTCGGCGCGATCGTCAAGGGCGACGAGATGGTCGCCCATGTCGACGGTGTCGACGAGGTGTCCTTCAAGGTCGCCTGAAAGACCGGCGGCGCGCTCCGGCGCGCCGTCCCGCCCCGCCCAAGCTCCCCTCGATCGGAAGAACGACGATGCCGGTTTCGCTGACCGTTATGACGACATTCGCCCTGGTTCTCGGCCTTGTCGGCTGCGTCTCGGGCTTCCTTGCCGGCCTGCTCGGCGTTGGCGGCGGCATCATCGTCGTGCCGGTGCTCTACCATGTGCTCGCCTTCTTCGAGGTCGATCCGGCGCTGCGCGCCCACATCGCAGTCGGCACGTCGCTTGCAACGATCATCCCCACGTCCTTCCAGTCGATCCGGGCTCACCGGGCACGCGGTGCAGTGGATACGGACCTTCTGAAGCTCTGGGGACCGTTCGTCGCCGTGGGCGTGATGATCGGCGTCCTGATCGCCGCCTATGCGCCGGGGGAAACGCTGACGGCGATCTTCGGTTTCGTCGCGGCCATCGTCGCCGCCTACATGCTCTTCACCCGGGAAGGCTGGCATCCGATCGGTTCGCTGCCGGCAAAACCCGGCCAGGCGGCGATGGCCACCGGCATCGGCACGATCTCCACGCTGATGGGCATCGGCGGCGGCACGCTCACCGTGCCGACCTTGAGCATCTGCAGCTATCCGGTCCGTCGCGCCGTCGGCACGGCGTCGGTGATCGGCCTCATCATCGCCCTGCCCGGCACGCTCGGCTACATCGTCAACGGCTGGGGCAAGGAAGGCCTGCCCGTCTATTCCCTCGGCTATGTCAACATCGCGGGCATGGTGGCGATCATGCTGACGAGCATGTGGTTCGCCCCGCTCGGAGCCAGGACCGCCCACACGATCGAGCCCGGCACCTTGCGCAAGCTGTTCGGCATTTTTCTGGCACTCACATCGGCCAAGATGATCGCGGACCTGGTGCCCTTCGGCGCCTTCGCGAACTGACAGAAGTCAGCAATCGCGCATCCGGCGCGACCCCGGACGGCATTTTTCACTCTGGCCTCGAACAGATTCCAGCGGCCGTTCAAATCCCGGACATTTAAGGGATATGACCCCTTGACACGGGCGCCGTATCTACGTGGGTCGCAAATAAAGGATCAGCGCTTTCGCTGAGTATCCCGGAAAACTCCGACAACCGAAAACGCGGCCTCGCTGGCGCTCAGCTATCTCCTCCACACCGTCGAGACGCCAAATCCGCTTGTGCTGCGTTGGGAGTGGACGTCGCCAACCGCCTTCTGAACCTTCGCCCATAGAACAGCCTCGATTGGTATCGAGTTGAAATTCTGGCAGCGGGAGAGCCGGTGAAGTGGGGCGAAGCCGGGCTTGATCTCGGTTGCGGCTGAGAGGGCTTTTTCGCCTCACCGGATCTGCGGCAACGGCCCGGGCTGGGGTGCCCCGGAGACCCAAAATCTGGTGGCTTTTTACCGCGGGCGCGGCCTGATCGCTTGAGAGTTCCTGATTTTGAACACGCGAATTGGGTTCCCGTCACGGCCTCAACTTCTCCATCCACGCGTGGCACCAGATGGCGATCGCACCACGCGCACAATTCGACACATTTTGACAAATGACGAATGACGCCCATCGTTTGTTAATTTCATATATTGACATTTGTCGCCATAGAAACGTATTTTGTAAAAATGCGATGGGAGAGCATCGTTCGAAATGCCGGGAGGAATGCATGCAGCCACTTCTGAAAGTGGAGGGATTGAAAAAATCCTTCGGCGGCGTTGCCGCGCTTCGTGACGGTCGCTTCGAGCTGGAAACCGGCTCGGTGCACGCGCTTTGCGGCGGCAACGGCGCCGGCAAGTCGACCTTCCTTTCCATCCTCATGGGCATCCACAAGCGCGACGGCGGCACGATCCTGCACCGCGGCAAGCCGGTCGAATTCAGCAGCCCGGCGGAAGCGCTCCGTTCCGGCATCGCCATCATCGAGCAGGAGCTGAGCCCGGTCCCGCACATGACGGTGGCCGAAAACATCTATCTCGGCCGCGAGCCCTCCGCCCGCTTCGGCAGCATCGATTTCAAGACGATGAACCGCAACGCCCAGGCGCTGCTGGACCGCCTCGAATTCAGCATCTCCGCACGCGAATACATGATGAACCTCTCGGTCGCGCAGATGCAGTTGGTCGAGATCGCCAAGGCGCTCAGCCACGAAGCCGACGTCATCTTCATGGACGAGCCGACCTCGGCGATCGGCGAGAAGGAGGCCCAGCACCTCTTCTCCGCCATCAAGCGCCTGAAGGCCGAGGGCAAGGGCATCGTCTACGTCTCGCACCGGCTTTCCGAAATCTTCCAGATCGCCGACAGCTACACCGTCTTCCGCGACGGCGGCTTCGTCGGCGCGGGCAGGCTCGCCGATATCGACCGCCCCGGCCTCATCCGCATGATCGTCGGCCGCGAGCTCGGCGAGGAATATATCAAGACCAACACGCCGACCGAGACCGCCGGCCTCGAAGTCTCCGGGCTTTCCGCACCCGGCAAGATCGAGGACATTTCCTTCACCGCGCGCAAGGGCGAGATCTTCGGTATCTACGGCCTGATGGGCTCGGGCCGCACGGAAATCTTCAATTGCCTCTTCGGCATGGACCGCCCGTCATCCGGCGAGATCCGCCTTAACGGCCAGGTCGTCAGCATCCGCCAGCCCTCCGACGCCATAGCCGAGGGCATCGCCTTCGTCACCGAGGACCGCAAGGTGACGGGTCTCAACCTGACGGACAGCGTGCGCAACAATATCTGCCTTGCCAGCCTGCCCGAAATGAGCCCGGCCTTCGTGATGCGCAGGAGCGAGGAGCAGTCGGCCAGCGCCGACATGATCGCCCGCTTCGCCATCAAGGCCGCGCGCGACACGATGCCGGTCTCCGGCCTTTCCGGCGGCAACCAGCAGAAGGTGGTGCTCGGCAAGTGGTTCCTGCGCCAGCCGCGCGTCCTGCTGCTCGACGAGCCGACCCGCGGCGTCGATGTCGGCGCCAAGCGCGAGATCTACCGCATCATCTGCGATTTTGCCGCAAGCGGCGGCACGGTCGTGATGATCTCCTCCGAAATCGACGAAATCCTGGGAATGTCCGACCGCATCCTCGTCATGCGGCAGGGACGATCCGCCGGCATTCACGGCCGGCAGGAAACGGATGCCCAGTCCCTCGTGCACCTGTCGACCTGACCGGAACGAGACCCGACCGACGCATCCAACCCCGCATGGCAAGAGGTGACACCGTGACCAGTATCGAGAACAAGACCGCCAGCAGTTGGCTGAATTCCGATCGCCGCCGGCTGATCGTGCAGGAATACGGCATCTTCCTCGCCTTCCTGCTGCTCGTCGCCATCCTCTCGGTGTCCAACGAATTCTTCCTGACGCCCGGCAACATTTCCAACGTGCTGCTGCAGACGTCGATCAACGGCGTGCTCGCCATCGGCATGACCTTCGTCATCCTGACCCGCGGCATCGACCTTTCGGTCGGCTCGGTCGTCGCGCTGGCCGGCATGGTGAGCGCCAGCTTCGTGACGAGTTCGGCAACGGCCGGCATTGCCGGCGCGCCCTATCCGATGGTGGTGGCGCTCGCCGCCGGCATCCTCGTCGGCGTCGGCTGCGGCGCGCTGGTCGGCCTCATCGTCTCGCGCTTTTCCGTGCCCGCCTTCGTGGCGACGCTCGGCATGCTCTCGGCCGCCCGCGGCGCGACCCTCATCTATGGCGGCGGCAAGCCGGTGCCGGCGCTCTCCCCGGAATTCCGCTGGATCGGCACGGGCAACATCCTCGGCATTCCGATGCCGGTCATCCTGCTCGCCGTAGTCTTCCTCGTCTCCTGGTGGGTACTGACCCGCACGCGCTTCGGCCGCTACATCTATGCCGTCGGCGGCAACCCGCATGCGGCCAAGACCTCCGGCCTCAACGTCACGCGCATCCGCTTCATGGTCTATGTGATCTCGGGCGCGCTGTCGGGCCTTGCCGGCATGATCCTCTCGGCGCGCACGGGTTCCGCCCTGCCGCAGGCCGGCATCGCCTACGAACTCGACGCCATCGCGGCGGTCGTCATCGGCGGCACCTCGCTTTCGGGCGGCGTCGGCCGGGTGACGGGAACACTGATCGGTGCGCTCATCATCGGCGTCATGAACAACGGCCTCGATCTGATGGGCATCCAGTCCTACTACCAGCAGGTCCTCAAGGGCGCCCTCATCGTCGGCGCCGTCATGCTCGACCAGAAGCGAAACCAGGGCGTCTAGCCCGACAGGAACCGGGCGTCTTCCCGCGCCCGTGGACGAAACGGCACGCCGAAGTGCTGCCGGAATTCTCAAAGGAGGAGAAAGACATGAAGAAACTGATGATCGCGCTCGCCTCGGCGACCGCCCTGCTCGCCTCGTCCGCCCTGGCCCAGGAGAAGCTGAAGATCGGCGCGGCCCCCTACGGCCTCAACGCGGAATTCATGCAGATCTGGTCCGCCGCGCTCGAAGAGCACCCCGCTGTCAAGAGCGGCGAAGTCCAGCTCACCGTCTTCGACGGCCGCTATGACGCGCTGGTCCAGCAGGAACAGTTCAACACGATGATCACGCAGAAGTTCAATGCGATCGTCTTCGTGCCGATCGACATCGAGGCCGGGGCGACGGCCGTGCAGGCCGCCAGCGACGCCGGCATTCCGGTCGTCGGCTCCAACACCCGCGTGAACTCCGACCTGCTCGCCGCCTATGTCGGCTCCGACGACACGGTTTCCGGCTACATGGAAGCCAAGACCGTTCTCGACAAGATCGGCTGCAAGGGCAATGTCGTGATCATCGAGGGCCCGATCGGCCAGTCCGCGCAGATCTCGCGCCTGGAAGGCAACCAGAAGGCGCTCGCCGAGTGCCCGGACGTCAAGGTCCTCGAGCAGCAGACCGCCAACTGGTCGCGCGCCGAAGCCCAGACGCTGATGGAGAACTGGCTGACCTCCCATCCCGGCCAGATCAACGGCGTCATCGGCCAGAACGACGAGATGGCGCTCGGCGCGATCGAGGCGATCAAGGCCGCGGGCCTGAAGACCGAGGATTTCGCGATCGCCGGCATCGACGGCGTCACCGACGCACTGACCGCCGTCAAGGAAGGCACGATGACCTCGATCCTCCAGGACGCCCGCGCACAGGCCCAGGGTGCGCTGGATCTTGCGATCTTCCACGCCAGGAAGGGCGACTACAAGCCGCAGTCCGACATCTGGGCGCAATACCCGGACATGCCGTTCAACGACGGCAAGGACAAGGAATACAATGTTCCGTGGACGCCGGTCACGGCCGAGAACGTCGACCAGCTCCTGGACCTGCGCAAGTAATACACGATCTGCGGGGCGGCTTCGCCGCCCCGTTCTCTTCAACATCCGAAGGCTGAACCGATGACCGACACACCTCCCAAGATCGACCTCAACTTCCCGCTCGACGGCAAGGTCGCGCTCGTCACCGGCGGCGCATCCGGCATCGGCGCGGCCATCGCCGCTGCCTTTGCGGCCAAGGGCGCGAAGGTCGCGGTCCTCGACATCAACGCCGACATCGCCAAGGCGAAGGCGGAGGAACTCGGCGGTGCGGCAAAGCCCTTCGTCTGCGACGTCTCCGACCCGGCCTCGGTGGAAAAGGCCGTCGCCGACGTGGTCGAAGCCTTCGGCGGCATCGATATCGCGGTCAACAGCGCCGGCATCGTCGCGCTGGCGCCCGCCGAGGACCTGACGCTTTCCCAGTGGGACAAGACGATCGACATCAATCTCAAGGGCAGCTTCCTCGTCACCCAGGCGGTCGGCCGCCGCATGATCGCTAGCGGCAAGGGCGGCAAGATCGTCAACCTCGCCTCGCAGGCCGGCTCCGTCGCCATTGAGGAGCATGTCGCCTATTGCGCGTCCAAGTTCGGCGTCATCGGCATGTCCAAGACCTTCGCCGCCGAATGGGGCAAACACGGCATCACCGTCAACACGATCTCGCCCACCATCGTGCTCACCGAACTCGGCAAGAAGGCCTGGGCCGGCGAGAAGGGCGAAGCCGCCAAGAAGCGCATCCCGACCGGCCGTTTCGCCTTCCCGGAAGAGATCGCCGCCGCCGCCGTGTTCCTGGCCTCGCCGGGCGCCGACATGATCAACGGCGCGGACCTTCTGATCGACGGCGGCTACACCATTCTTTGAGCCCGGACCGGCTCTCGCAATTCTCAAGGAGTTACCATGCAGCGTTTCATCAACGACCCGGATCTGGTGGTCGAGGATACCGTGAAGGGCTTCGTGAAGGCGCATTCGGATATCGTGCGCCTTGCGGAAAACCCGCGCGTCGTCGTCGCCAGGGAGGCCCCCTTTGCCGGCAAGGTCGGCGTGGTGACGGGCGGCGGCTCCGGCCATGAGCCCGCCTTCATCGGCTATACCGGCAGGAACATGCTCGACGCCGTCGCCGTCGGCGAACTCTTCTCCTCGCCCACCGCCAAGAGCTTCCACGACGCCATCCGCGAAGCCAACGGCGGCAAGGGCGTCGTCGTGCTCTACGGCAACTATGCCGGGGACAACATGAACGTGAAGATGGCGACGAAGCTCGCCGCCAAGGACGGGATCGAGGTCGCCACCGTCGTCGCCAATGACGACGTCTGCTCGGCCCCGATCGAGGAACGCGAAAAGCGCCGCGGCGTCGCCGGCGAGATCTTCATGTGGAAGATCGGCGGCGCGAAGGCCGCGACCGGCGCCAGCCTCGAAGAAGTCCGCGCCGCCGCGCAGAAGGCGATCGACAACTGCCGCTCGATCGGCGTCGGCCTCGGCCCCTGCACGCTGCCGGCCGTCGGCCATCCGAACTTCAAGATCGAGCCGGGCACGATGGAAGTCGGCATCGGCCATCACGGCGAGCCGGGCGTGCGCGTCGAGACGCTGAAGACGGCCGAGGAGGTCGCCAGGGACATGGTGAAGATCGTGCTCGACGATCACGATCTTCCCGAAGGCACCGAGGTCGCCGTGCTGGTCTCGGGCCTCGGCGCGACGCCGCTCAACGAGCTCTACATCCTCAACGACACGATCGAGAGCGAGATCTCGGCGCGTGGCCTGAAGATCCGCAAAACCTGGATCGGCAACTACTTCACCTCGCTGGAAATGGTCGGTGCGACGCTGACCGTCATGGCGCTCGACGACGACCTGAAGACGCTGCTCGATGTCGAGACGCGTTGCACGATCATCCTGTGACGGGAGGAAGACCCATGCAGACTTTCGACAATGCGTCCTGCGGCGCGATCGTCCTCTCGATGGCCGAGCGGATCGTCGAGAACCGGGCCTATCTCAGCGAGATCGACGGCAAGATCGGCGATGGCGACCATGGCGTGAACATGGCCAAGGGCTTCGGCATGGCCGCCGAGCGGCTGAAGGGCAAGAATGCGCCGCTCGCCGAATCCCTCGATACGCTCGGCACCGTGCTGATGACGGAGATCGGCGGCTCGATGGGCCCGCTCTACGGCGTCATGTTCACGGAATTCGCCGAGACGATCCAAGGCGTGGAGAAGATCGACGCAGCCGCCTACAGCAAAATGCTGCATGCCGGCCTTTCCGGCATCCAGTCGATCGGTTCGGCCAAGGTCGGCGACAAGACGCTGCTCGACACCTTCGTGCCCGCCGTCGAGGCCTTCGACAAGGCGACGGCGGAGGGAAAATCCTTCGGCGAGGCGCTGGAAGTGCTGGTCACCGCCGCCGAGGCCGGCCGCGACTCGACGATCGGCCTCGTCGCCAAGATCGGCCGCGCCAGCCGGCTCGGCGAACGCTCGCTCGGCGTGCTCGATGCCGGCGCGACCTCCTGCGCCATCATCCTCAAGGAATTGTCCGAGGGCGCGCGCACCCGGCTCGTCTGACGCCGGCCCAAGAGTTCCTCCCAGGATGCGCGGCCCGTCTATCGTGACGGGTCGCGCGCCGCTTTTTTGCCGAAGCATGTTGCAAACCGGCGGCGTTGCTTTCATGGTCGCCGCCTGAAGGGGGACCGGCGAAACCTATGGCATTGAAGACTTCCTCGCCGCGCAAGGGCGGCATCAGCCGGGCGAACGGGCCGGAGGGCCTCGATTCGATCCCGCTACGCTATGGCGACGACCCCTATGTCTGGGCCTGCTGGCTCTACTATGAAGACGGCATGACGCAGGGTGAGATCGCCGAGGCGATGGGCGTCTCGCGCGCCACCGTCAACAGCTACCTCGCCGACGCCCGCGAAAAGGGCATCGTCAACATCTCCATCGAGCCCGCCCGCCTCGCCTCGCTCACCATCGCGCAGGAGCTGAAGCGCCATTTCGGCCTCGCCGATTGTCTCGTCGTGCCGAACGACGACAACACGCGCCCGCTGATCGGCAGGCTGGGTGCTGCCGGCGCGCAGGCGCTTTCCAAGATGATCAAGTCCGGCGACACGCTCGCCGTCGCCTGGGGCCGCACGGTCCTCTCCGTCGGCGAGCATCTGGACATGGCCCCGTTGCAGGATGTCACCGTCGTCCAGGCGACCGGCGGCACGACCGCCAGCTTCGCCTATACGCCGGAGCTGACGACGGCCGCCGTCGCCCGCGCCATCTCCGCCCGCTGCGTCAACATCACCGCCCCCGCCATCGTCGCCTCCGCGCAGATGCACGACATGCTGCTCGCCGAGCCGCTGATCCGCGAACAGTTCGACACGCTTTCCCGCGCCAACCGCATCGTCTTCGGCATTTCCTCCCTCCGTCCCAATTCGACGATCCACACCAGCGGCTTCTTCGAATCCGTGCCTTTGCAGCATTATCTCGCAAAGGGCGCCGCCGGCGTGCTCGCCGGGCGTTTCATAGACGAGCGCGGCCGCCACATCGCCGGTCCCCTCGATGATCGTACGATCGGTATCTCGCTGGAGATGCTGCGTGGCATCGGCACCCGCGTCGCCGTCGCGGGCGGTTTCGACAAGGTGCCGGCTTTGCTGGCGGCGCTGCGTGGGGGCTATGTCAACGTGCTGGTGACGGACGCGGCGACCGGCGCCGGCATCCTGCGCGCCGATGGCGTGACGAGCCTCGACGGCAAGCTCTCTCAGCGCCAGAAGAGCACGCCCGTCGCCAACGCCTATCGCACCCACGTCAAGAAGTTCCTCAACAATCCCAATGATGTAGTCGAGGAGATGCTCGACGGACTGATCGCCGCGCACAAGCCCTATCTCCAGCCGATCGGCAATTCGCGCCGCGCGCTCGTCGCCCGCAACGGTCCGCGGCCCGGAAAGGTCGGCCTCGTCATCGGCGGCGGCACCGGGCACGAGCCCTGCTTCGTCGGCTATGTCGGCAAGGGACTGGCCGACGCGGTGGCGATCGGCAACATCTTTTCCTCCCCGCCGCCGGATCCGATCGCCAAATGCGCCGTAGCCGCCTCCGGCGGCGCGGGCGTGCTCTTCGTCTACGGAAATTATGCCGGCGATGTGATGAACTTCGAAATGGCCGCCGAACTGGTCGAGGAACAGGGCATCCCCATCCGCACCGTGCTGACCACCGACGATATCGTCTCCTCGCCGGTCGAGGACAGGGAAGGCCGGCGCGGCGTCGCCGGCAATTTCTTCGTCTTCAAGGTAGCGGGCGCGGCCTGCGACCGCGGCATGACGCTCGATGAATGCGAGGCCGTGACCCGCAAGGCGAATGACCGCACCTATACGGTGGGCGTCGCGCTCGAATCCTGCTCCATGCCGCAGACGCGGCGGCACAATTTCGAGATCGGTCCCGACGACATGGAGCTCGGCATGGGCATCCATGGCGAACCCGGGGTCTCGCGCGAGCGCATCCGCACCGCAGACGAGATCGTCGATACGATCATGGACAACATATTCAAGGAGATGAAGGCCGAGCCCGGGGATCGGGTGGCGGTTCTCGTCAACTCCTTCGGCGCAACGCCGCTGATGGAACTCTACATCCTGTTCCGCCGGGTGGAGCAGCGGCTGTCCGCCAAGAACATCACGATCGAGGCCAACTGGGTCGGGCACTATTGCACCTCGCTCGACATGGTGGGGGCCTCCATCTCGATCCTGCATCTCGACCGCCAGCTCACCGACCTGCTGCACCATCCGTGCCAGGCGGCGATCCTGAGCATCAATGCGCCTGAAACGGACGGAGCCGGGCGAGGCTGAGGCCGCCTGCGCTCAAGGGGAGGAAGACATGTCGGAAACTGCGACGCGAGTGCTTGCCCGGATGTTCGAACGGATGTCCGAGGTGATCGAGACGGAAAAGGATCACCTGTCCGAGCTCGACGGCGCCATCGGCGATGGCGACCACGGCATCACCATGTCGATCGGCTTCAAGGCGGTGAACGCCGCCCTCTCCACGCTCGATCTCGATGCCGCGAGCCCGTCCGACGTGCTGTCGACGGCCGCGTCCGGTTTCCTCAACGCCGTCGGCGCTTCCACCGGGCCGCTTTATGCGACGGGCTTCCGGCGCGCCGCACAAGCGCTCGCGGGCCGTGATCAGCTCGATCTTGCCGCCTGCCGAGACATGCTGAGCGCCATTTCCGAGGGTATCCGCGACCGCGGAAAGGCGCAGCGCGGCGACAAGACCATGCTCGACGTCTGGTTGCCGGCCGCCGAGACTGCCACGGCAGGAGTTGCCAGCAATCTTTCAAAACCGGATTTCTGGAAGGCCGTGGAAAACGCCGCTGAAAACGGCGCGGCCGCCACTGCCACGATGATCGCCACCAAGGGCCGCGCCGCACGCCTGCGTGAGCGCTCGCTTGGCCATGCCGACCCCGGCGCGGTGTCCGCCGCCGCACTCATCAAGGCTATCGCCGGAGCATCCTGCACCCAGGCAGAATAGCCTGCATGCAGGATGCTTTGGATTCAAACATGCAGAGCGCTGTTGGCGCACCCGTCGCCAATCCGTTTGGCCCTTCGGACCGATCAGGCAGCAAGTAGACGAACGGCGCTCGCATGAAGTGCCGCATCGCCGGCCGCGACGACACAGCCCTTCCAGCTCAGATCGAGCGGGCCGCCCTGCCAGTCGGTGACGATTCCGCCCGCGCCTTCGATGATGGCGGTGGGGGCAAAGAGGTCGTAGGCGTCGAACCCGGCGTCGACGGCAAGGTCCGTGCGTCCGCGCGCAAGGCAGGCATAGCTGTAGCAACTGCCGCCGTACTGGGTGAACTGCACCGCACCGTCGAGACGCGCGAAGGGCGCGCGGTCGGCTTCGGGAATGAAGCGGGGGTTTGATGAGGTCATATAGGCATCCGAAAGAGCCGTGCCCTTGCGGCAGCGTACCGGCTTGCCATTGTGCCATGCGCCTTTGCCGGAAATGCCGGTGAAGCGTTCGCCCGTCGCCGGCAGATCGATGACGCCGAGCAGCGGCTTGCCGCCGCGCGCCAGCGAGATCAGCGTGCCATAGACCGGAATGCCGGCGACCCAGGCCGCCGTGCCGTCGATCGGATCGAGCACCCAGACGAATTCGGCATCAAGCCGCTCGCTGCCATATTCCTCGCCCATGATGCCGTGATCGGGGAAGGTGGCGTGGATCCGCTCGCGAAGGCGTGCCTCCACGGCGCGATCGGTGGCGGTGACGAAACTCGCATCCTGTTTCAGGTTGACGCGGGGCGCCTCTTCGGCGGCGGCCAGGAGCAGAGCGCGGGAGTCGTTGGCGATCTCCTGGGCGAAGGCGAAAAAGGTTTCGGTACGATCGGTCATGGCTCTCTCAATGCGCAAGGATCTGTCCGAGGAAGGTGCGGGCACGCTCGGATTTCGGGGCTGCGAAGAACTCGGCCGGGGTGGAGACCTCGACGATCTCGCCCTGGTCCATGAAGACGATGCGGTCGGCGACCGAGCGGGCAAAGCCCATCTCGTGCGTCACGCAGACCATCGTCATGCCCTCGCGGGCAAGGTCGGTCATCACGTCGAGCACTTCGGAGATCATCTCCGGGTCGAGCGCGGAGGTGGGTTCGTCGAAGAGCATCACCTCCGGGTTCATGCACAGCGCCCGGGCGATGGCGACGCGCTGCTGCTGGCCGCCCGAAAGCTGGGAGGGATATTTGCTCGCCTGGTCGGGGATGCGCACGCGGTTGAGGTATTTCATGGCGATCGCCTCGGCCTGCCCCGTCGCCATCTTGCGCACCAGCCGCGGCGCGAGCGTCAGGTTCTCCAGCACGGTCATGTGCGGGAAGAGGTTGAAGCTCTGGAACACCATGCCGACCTCGCGGCGGACGAGATCGATCTTCTTCTCGTCGTCGGTCAGCTCTTCCCCGCCCACGACGATGCGACCGCTGTCATGCTCTTCCAGTCGGTTGATGCAGCGAATCATGGTCGACTTCCCGGAGCCCGAGGGGCCGCAGACCACGACCTTCTCGCCCTTGGCGATCGTGAGATCGACATCCTTCAGCGCGTGATAGGTGCCGTAGAACTTGTTCATCTTTTCGAGGACAATGATATCGGCCATCAGGTCTTTCTCACATGGCGGTTCGCGTAGGTCTCGACCAGCGTGAAGCCGGTCTGGATGATCCAGACGAGCACGAGGTAGATGATCGTCGCGGCGATGAAGATCTCGTATGGGGCGAAGGTGTCGGCCACGATGGTGCGGGCAACGCCCGTCATTTCCATCAGCGTGACGGTGGAGGCGAGCGCCGTCGACTTCAGCATCGAGACGATCTCGTTGCTGTAGGCCGGAAGCGCCAGCCTGACGGCGAGGGGAGCAGTGATGCGGCTCGTGCGCTGGAACCTGCTGAGGCCGAGCGCCTTGCCCGCCTCGATGAGGCCCTTGTCGACGCCGAGCACGCCGCCGCGCAGGATTTCCGAGACATAGGCCGCCGTGTTGAGCGACAGCGCGATGACCGAGCACCAGTAGGGCTCGCGCAGGAGCGGCCAGAGTACGCTCTGCCTGATGAAGCCGAACTGCGGCAGGCCGTGATATATGACGAAGAGTTGCACGAGCAGCGGCGTGCCGCGGAAGAAGTAGATATAGGCCTTGGCCGGCCAGACCAGCCAGGCCCGGCGCGAGAGCCGCATCAGCAGGATGCCGACGGCAAGGATCAGCCCGAACAGGGTCGAGACGGCGAGCAGGTTGAGCGTCAGCCCGAGGCCTTGCAGGATCTTCGGAAGACTGACGGCGATCAGCGAGAGGTCGAAGCTCATCGGACACCTCTCAGGTGACGGTTGGCGCGCTGCTCCAGCCAGCCGACGGCAAACGTGATCACCGTCGTCATCGCAAGGTAGATCAGGGCGACGGTCATGTAGAGCAGGAAGGGGCGGTGGATCAGCGAGTTCGCCATCTTGGCGACGAAGAGGATCTCTTCCAGCCCGATGATGGAGACGAGCGCCGTATCCTTCATGATGGAGAGCATGTGATTGCCGAAATTCGGCAGGGCGAGCCGCCACATCTGCGGCAGGCGCACATAGCGGAAGATCTGGTGGCGCTTGAGGCTGAGCGCCCGCGCGGCCTCGATCTGCCCGCGGTCGACGCCGAGGAAGGCGCCGCGGAACGTCTCGGTCATATAGGCCCCGACAATCAGGCCGATCGCGATGGAGCCGGCCCAGAATGGCGGAAGATCGATGAATTTCACCGAGGGATCGAAGGCCTGCACGATCGAGGTGAGCGTGATGGCCATGCCGAAATAGAAGAGCAGCAGCACCAGGAGCTCCGGCGCGCCGCGGAACACCACCGTATAGGCCTGGGCGATGGCGCGCAGGATGCGGCTTTTGGAAAGCTTGGCCGAGGCGCCGAGCAGCCCGCAGGCGACGGCAATCACCAGGGCTACGGAAAAGACCTGCAACACCGTCATCAGGCCGAAGAAGAAGTCGTCCCACCAGCCGTCGAGAACCGACATGCCATACCTCCGTAATCTTCATGCGAGATCGGGCGCCGCGCCTGGCGCGACGCCCGGAGGTCATGCTTACTGGCCAACGCCCTTCCAGTTCGACGGATGGATGGAGAAGGGGAAGTATTGCAGGCTGTACTTTTCGAGCGAGCCGTCCTTGATCATCTCGTCCAGTGCCGTGTCGATCTTGGCGAGCAGCTCGTCATTGCCCTTGCGCAGGCCGACGCCCACGCCCGGACCGAAATACTCGACCTCGTCGATCGGCGGCGAGACGAATTCGAAGCCGGCGCCGTTCTCCTTGCTGAGGAAGTCGAGATAGGCCTTCATCGGGTTGGTGATGGCGATGTCGATGCGGCCGTTCTGCAGGTCGAGCAGCATCGGCTGGGCGCCGTCATAAAGGGAGATCTCGGCGCCCGGCAGCTTGGCTTCCACCCATTTCGCATAGGTCGAGGCGCGCTCCACGCCGAAGCGCAGGCCGTTGAAGGCATCCGGGATCGGCTTGCCGGCCTCGTCGAACAGCTTCAGGCTCGCTTCCTTCGAACCGAGGATGCGGCCGACGGAAACGCGGTAGGGGATCGAGAAGTCGATCTTCTGCTTGCGTTCCTCGGTGATCGACATGGAGGCGACGATGAGGTCGAACTTGTTGGCAAGCAGCGACGGGATCATGCCGTCCCATTCCTGGCAGACATAGTCGAGATCGACGCCGATACGCTCGGCGATGCCCTTGGCGACGTCGACGTCGTAACCCGCCATCTCGCCCTCCGGCGTGCGGTAGTTGAAGGGCGCATAGGTGCATTCCATGCCGACGCGCAACGTTTCGGCTTGGGCAGGCATGGCAACCGCCAAGCCGACGATTGCAGCAGACAACAGACCGGTCATGAATTTCATGGCATTCCCCTTCTTTGTTAGGTCAGTTCTTGCGACGGTCCTCACTCCGCCGATGGGGAACGATGCGCCGGGAGGAAGGGGGAGGAAATCCACCTAGGGGATGATGCCCGTCATCACCCTCGGGGAGGATGGAATGTGACGCGCGGTTGATCTAGCCCTGTCACATGCAGGCCAGAGGAGAGCCCCATGAAATATGTCCGCATGCCCATCGAGCTGGAATCGCCCGAACAGCTCGGCTACGACACGATCCGCTACAATCTCTCGGAAAGCTCCGTCGCCGACCGGCGCCTCGGCGAGCTGAACCTGAAGCTGGACGATATCCTCCTGTGCTATGGCGACCATCGCGGCGCGCCGGACCTGCGCGGCCTCATCGCCCGCACCGGTGAAGGCCTTTCGGCCGACGACGTGCTCGTGACCGCAGGCGCCGCGGGCGCGCTCTTCATCATCGCCACCTCCATGCTTCAGGCCGGCGACCACATCGTCGTTGTGCGCCCGAACTATGCGACGAACCTCGAAACGCCGCGCACCATCGGCGCGGACATGAGCATCGTCGACCTCACCTTCGAGACCGGCTACCGGCTCGACCTCGAGGCCATCGAAGCGGCAATCCGGCCCGAGACCAGATATGTCTCCGTCACCTATCCGCACAATCCGACCGGCGTGATGATCTGCGAGGACGAGATGAAGGCGCTGGTTGCACTGGTCGAGCGCAAGGGCACGTGCCTCCTCTTCGACGAGACCTATCGCGAGATGACCTCGGGGCCGATGCTGCCGGTCGCCGCAAGCCTGTCGGACCGGGTGATCAGTGTCTCCTCGCTCTCCAAGACCTACGGCATTCCCGGCATCCGCATCGGCTGGCTGATCACGCGCGATGCCGCGCTCATGGAAACCTTCCTTGCCGCCCGCGAGCAGATCGGCATTTCCGGCAGCACGGTGGATGAATACATCGCCTATGTCGCGCTCAGCCAGCGCGACGAATGGCTCGCCTTCAACAATGCCCGCATCGCCAGCGCCTTTGCCATCGTCAAGGACTGGATCGCTTCCGAACCGCTTGTCGAATGGATCGAGCCGTCGGGCGGCTGCGTCTGTTTCCCGCGCATCGTGCCTTCGGCCGATGTCGATCTCGCCGGCTTCCACGAAAGCCTCTACAGCCGTCACCAGGCCTATGTCGGCCGCGGCAGCTGGTTCGAGCAGGACGACCGGCATTTCCGCATCGGCTATGCCTGGCCGACCGAGGACGAGCTGCGCAAGGGCCTTGCCGTCATCTCCGCCGCGATCCGCGACAACCTGAAGGGTTGAAAGGAAAGGAGGGGGCGAGCCCGGTTCGTCCCCTCGCCTCACAGATTGAGGCTGCGCAGGAATGTCGAAAACAGCTCCTGCTGCGTGGACAGATTGAGCTTTGCGTAAAGCTTCTGCCGGTGGGTCTTCACCGTCGCGATCGAAATACCGAGGTGATAGCTGATCGACTCGCTGGAATGGCCCTTCAGGATGAGAAGGGCCACTTCCCGTTCCCGGGGGCTCAGGAGATCGCGGCCGAAATCGCTGAAAAGATGATCGATGGGGCGCGCCTGCGGGGTATTCTCGCTGCGCGAAAGATGCGCCCAGAGCCGGCGGAAGATCGCGGCGATCATCGGATGCGCCTCGCGCAACCGGGCGATCGAGGCCTCGTCGAAACCACCCTCGCTGCGGATGCGCGACAGGCTGATCTCCGCCATCTCCCCGCCCGGCAGGTCCATGGCGATCAGCAGCTCCTCCATGCCCTCCGGCCAGCCATGCGTGCGGTAGCCCAGCTCCTCGTCCTCGTGGCGACGGATGTCGAGGCCGCGGTAGAGATCGGAATCGAGATATTGGTCGGGCGCCAGATCGCGCATCAGGTAAATGCCGGCCGGCAGGCCGGCGAGATAAGCATTGTAGAAGGGATTGAGCAGGTAGGTGCCGGCAATGAAAAGCTGCACCGCTCGCTTGGCCCGTGGCCCGGAGAACGTGTCGAACACATAGCTCGGGCCGCCGTTCTTGCGATGAACCACCGACAATGCCACATGGAATCGCGCGACCGAACCGATGGCCGCCAGAAGCGCCGAAACGCTGTCGGGCTGGTCGTAGCGGTCGAGCGCATGCGCGAAAGGCGCGATCCAACTGGCGGCGACGGTTTCTGTCATGGGGCCATCTGCAAGATTCCCAAGGAAAACGGTTACTTCTACGCCTTACGACACCCCGTCCTAGGCGACAAGCTTGTCGATTGCCGCAAGCGTGCGCTCGATCTCCTCGGCGCAGTTGTAATGGGCGATGCCGATGCGGACCACCCCTTCCTCCTCGGAAAGGCCGAGATGACGGGCCGGCTCCAGCGCATAGTTGTGGCCGGACCAGACATTGATGTCCTCGGCCGCCAGCGCCTCGGCAAAGCGATGGGTCGAAACACGCTCATGCGTGAAGGAGATCGTCGGCACGCGATGGGCGAAGAGATTGGAATTGGCGATGCCGACCAGCCGGACGCCCGGCATGGCGGTCAGCCCGCCGATCAGCCGCCGCGTGAGACCGGCCTCATAGGCGTCGAAGGCCTGATAGGCGCCGGCCATCTTCTCGCGCCGCGTGCCGGTGTTGCCGGTCGCCTCGCCTGCCGAAGCCAGATAGTCGATCGTCGCCGTCAGGCCGGCCAGAAGTTCGGTCTGCGGCGTGCCGGTGCAGAAGCGGTCCGGAATGTCGTCGCTCTGGCAGCGCACGCGGTGCGGCGGCAGCGCGCGCAGCAGATCGCCGCGCCCCCACAGCACGCCGAGATGCGGGCCGAAGAACTTGTAGGACGAGCACACGAGGAAATCGCAGCCGATCGCCTGCACGTCGGGCAGGCGATGCGGCGCAAGCTGCACGGCGTCGATCCAGACGAGCGCGCCCGCCGCCCGCGCCATCGCCGTCAGCGCGGTAACGTCGTTGATGCTGCCGGTCATGTTGGAGGCGTAGTTGAGAGCGAGGAATTTCGTGCGCGGCGTCAGAAGGGCTGCAAGATCATCAGGCTCGATGCGCCAGCTTTCCCTGTTGAACGGCAGCCACTTCACCACGAGACCGTATTCCTCGGCCATCGCAAGCCAGGGCGAGACGTTGCCCTCATGGTCCATGCGGGTAACGATGATCTCGTCGCCCTGCGAAAAGGTCTTGCCGAGGACCCGGCCCATCTGGAAGGCCAGCGTCGTCATGTTCGGGCCGATGACGATCTCCTGCCAGGACCGGGCATTGACGAATTCCGCCGCCGCCTCATGCGCCAGGCGCCAGGTGGCATCCGCCCGCTGCGAGGCGGCAAATCGTCCGCCGAGATTGGACGAGGCCGTCGCCATCGCCTCCGCCACGGCCGCGATGACCGTTTGCGGAACCAGTGTTCCCGCCGGATTGTCGAGATAGGCCGTGCGGGAATTTTCCAGAGCAGGGAAGGAGGCGCGGATCAGGTCGATCGGATAGGCAGTCATGGGCGGCACCCTTTGCAGAACGCTGTGTTGTCGTCCCTGTGTGCCGTTTTCCGCCATGCCTCGCCATCCTCCTAGGAGATGATAGCCGAAGAGCACCGTCGTCTTGACGATGCGGCTGAGCGGAGGATTGCGGAAGACGGCACCATTCTCAGCCACCCGGCGAAGCGTATCAGCCGGCCTGTCTTGCGAGGCTGAAACCGTCGGCGTCGAAGAGGGAGGCGCGGATGGGGTCGATGGCGATCCCGACGGTTTCGCCGATGCGCACCGGCATGTCGGCTGGGGCGCTGACATTGACCAGGCCGAGGCGATCGTTGCGCACGAAGACGCTGGTGCTGCCGCCGAGATATTCGGCGACCTCCACGGTGCCGCGGCAATGGCCCGCCTCGGGTGAAACGAGCCGGAGATGTTCGGGGCGCGCGCCAAGCCGAGCCGGTGCACCGGAAAAGGCAAGTTCGATCCGGCCTTCGCCGGCAAGGTCGAGTGCACTTTCGCCGACGGGCGCGCAGTCCAGCACGTTCATCTTGGGGCTGCCGATGAATTGCGCAACGAAGAGATTGGCCGGTCGTTCGTAGAGCTCGTGCGGGCTGCCATGCTGCATGATGCGCCCTTCCTTCAGCACGACGATGCGGTCGGCAAGCGTCATTGCCTCCACCTGGTCGTGAGTGACATAGATCATGGTGGCGCCGAGCGAGCGGTGGAGCCTTGCAATCTCCAGCCGCATGTCGACGCGCAGCGCCGCATCCAGATTGGAGAGCGGTTCGTCGAAGAGGAAGGCTGTCGGCTGGCGCACGATGGCACGGCCGATGGCGACGCGCTGGCGCTGGCCGCCGGAGAGCTGCCTGGGATAGCGATCGAGGAGGGGCGTCAGCTTCAGCGCCTCGGCGGCCTCGTCGACCTTGGACTTGATGGCGGCGGCGGGCAGCTTGGCGAGCTTCAGGCCGAAGCCCATGTTCTGGCGCACCGTCATATGCGGATAAAGCGCATAGGACTGGAACACCATGGCCAGTTCGCGCTCGACCGGGGGAGCATTGGTCACATCCCGGCCGTCGATCAGGATCTTGCCCGACGTGGTCTCCTCGATGCCGGCGATCATGCGCAGCAGCGTGGACTTGCCGCATCCCGACGGCCCGACGATGACGACGAATTCCCCGTCGGCGATGGCAAGGTCGAGATCGCGCATGATCTCGACGCCGCCATAACGCTTTCCGGCCTTTTCCAGCACAATCGTACCCATTTGAACCTCCGGGAAACCCTGTTTCAGCCCTTGACCGCGCCGGCCGTCATGGAGCCGCTGATCTGGCGATACATGAGAAGGCCGAGCAGCATGGGCGGCAGTGCGCCCACAATCATGACGGCCGAGGCGACGCCCCATTGCACGCCGCCGCCGCTGGCGGCGAAGAAGAAGGAGGCGCCGACGGTGATCGGCACGGCCTTGGATGTCGTCAGCATCAGGCCGAAGAGGAATTCGTTCCAGGCGGTGATGAAGCCGAAGATCACGCCGGTGACGATGGCCGGCCGGCAGAGCGGGGCGATGACCCGCGCGAGGATCTGCGTGCGCGTCGCCCCGTCCATCAGTGCAGCCTCGTCGAGTTCGCTCGGCAGGTCGCGGATGGCGTTGACGAGGATGACGAGGGCGAGCGGCAGGTTGACGATGGCGAGGATGAGGCCGAGGCCGAGCCGCGTGTCGAGCAGCGACAGCCATTGGAACATCATGTAGAGCGGGATGGCGAAGATGACGAGCGGAACGGCGCGCAGATTGACGATGAGCGGCAAGAGCGTGCGTTCGCCGACCTTGCCGCGCGCGATCGCATAGGCGGCGGGCAGGGCGAGCGCCACCGCCAGCAGCGTGCCCAGCGCGGCGACGGCAAAGCTGTTGACGAGATAGAGGAAGATGTTCAGCCGGTCGGAGACGGTGAAGACCGCAGCGTAGTTCTCAAGCGTCGGAGCCTGGACCCAGAGGCCCGGATTGGTGGTCAGCTCGCGCGCGCTCTTGAAGGAGGTGGAGAGCGTCACGAGGATCGGGAAGTTCATCGCGATGGCCGCGAGGGCAAAGACGATCCAGCGCAGCATATTGATCATCGGGTGGCTCCCTTGCGGCGGGCGGCAATGGCGTTGAGGCCGTAGAGCACGGCGAACGAGGCGGCGAACAGGATGACGGAGGCGGCGACGGCCTTGCCGATGGCGCCCTGCTTGAAGAAGGCCTCATAGATATAGATGGACAGCGAGGCGGTGGAGCCGCCCGGGCCGCTGCCGGTCAGCACATAGACGTTGTCGAAGACGCGGAAGCCGTCGATGAAGCGGATGAGCAGCGCCACCACGATGGTCGGCGTCATCAGCGGCAGCTCGATGTACCACAGCCGGTGGTGGTAGCGCGCGCCGTCCATGGACGAGGCCTCGATGATCTCACGAGGGATCGCCTGGTAGGCCATGTAGAACAGTAGGAAGGCGAAGGGCGTCCACTGCAGCGTCTCGACGACGATCAGGGTCCAGAAGGCCGAACCGGGGCCGAGAAAGGAAAGGCTCGCGCCGAACCAGGCCCAGAGATAATAGGGCACGGGGCCGGCGAATTCGTGCAACACGAGCCGGTACATCAGGCCGACCAGTGCGGGCGCCACCATCAGCGGCAGCATGAGGATCGCCATCAGCCAGCTTCGCCTTTCGAGAAGCGGGGCAAGGAATATGGCAAGGAACAGGCCGAGCGCGCATTCGAGCACGGCTGTCAGCAGGCCGAAGCGGAAGGAGAACCAGCTTGCCCGCCAGAAGGCGGCATCGCTCCACACGGCTGCAAAATTGCCGAAGCCGGTGATTTCGGGGCTGCGCAACGTCTCGAAGCTGACCTCGGAGACCGAATAGACAAGGTTGACGATGGCCGGAAAGCCCAGGAAGACGAGCAGGAACACGACCAGCGGGATCGTCAGCAGGCGGAATTCGGACACGGGGCTGCGATGTGTCTTCGTTGTCATCGATCGATCCTGGTTCGGTCTTTTCGGGAACAGCGACAGCACGCCGGAGCCCGGCGACGGCGTCATCACCGTCGCCACGATGGGCCGATGGCGGCGATAGGGCCGCCATCGGCAAACACCTTACTTGAGCAGGTCGCTCATACCATTCTCGGTGTTCTTCAGGGCGTCGTCGATCGACTGCTGGCCCGACCAGTAGCCGGTGAATTCCTTGGCCTGAAGCTCGTAGACCGAAAGTGCCTTGGCCGACGTACCGCCATTCATGACGTAGCCGTACTTGCCGGCGAATTCCCCGAGCTTGACGAGGTCCGGCCGCTCGGCGGCAACCTCCGTGACGACGTCTGGCGTCAACGCCGGTGCGCCGCTGTTCCGGGCATAGACGAGTGCGGCTTCCTTTGAGGACAGCCACGAGATGAAGGCCTTCGCGCCCTCCTTGTTCGCGGCGTTCTTGTTGAGGCCGAAACCGAGGCCGTGAATGTGGGTGAAGCGACCTTCGGGGCCGGCCGGCGGGGCGATGGCCTCCGTGACCTCGCCGACGGCCGGCGACTTGTCCTTCGACATCAGCTCGGAGGCGGCCGCATTCCACTGCACCATGGCGGCGACCTGGCCGGAGGCATAGGCCGCGTTCGCTTCGGCATATTCATAGGACAGCGAGTCGCGTGGGCTCGCGCCGGCGTCGTAGAGCATCTTGTAGGTTTCGAGACCCTTGCGATAGGCCTCCGAATCCACGGTGATCTTGCCGGCATCGTCCATCCAGTTGGCCCCATAGGCGCGCGGCAGCGACTGGAACACCATCATGTTGAAGAGGAGGTTCTTCAGTTGCAGCACGGTGCCGTAGCGGGTCGGGCTGTCGGGGTTCACGGCCTGCGTGAAGTAGAGCGCGGTCGCGGCATAGTCGTCCCACGTCCATTCGTCGGGGGTCTTCGGCTCCAGCTTCTTGCCGAGATGCTTTTCAGAGATCTCGGCGAACCTTGCCTTGGCGGCATCGTCCTTCAGCAGCGCCTCGATCAGATCCTTGCGGTAATACATGAAGTGCAGCGAAAGGTCGGTCGGCACGCCGAACTGCTCGCCCTCGTACTGCATGGTGGTGAGGACCTGGTCGCCATAGACGGACTTGGCCTCGTCTGACAGCGTGACAGGTTCCATGAACGGCGCGTAGCGGCCGATGGAATAGGTGGCCAGCAGGTTCACGTCGAAAGCCGTGGAGCCCGCGGCAAGGTCGGCCTGCAGCTTGTCCCAGAAGCCGTCGCGGTTGAAGAACAGCAGTTCGACCTTGTTGTCGTCGCTCACATCCGCCTTGGCATTGTAGGTATCGGCGGCGGCGCGCAGCGCGGCCTCCTCCGGGCCTCCCGGCCAACCGAGCACGGTCACTTTCGCAAAGGCGGGGCCGGCCAGCAGGCTGGCGATCGCGGCGGCGATCAGGCCGCCCTTCTTCATTCTGGCAAAAGTCATGGTCTGGTTCTCCCTCAGGTTAATTCTGACGTCTTGCGAGATCCGCGATCCCCACGACGCCGGCCTTTTCGGCGAGTGCGGCGGGGTGAAGCTGCGGGGTGAGCCGCGGCGGCAGGCCTCCCAGGGCCTGACGGACGGATTCGAGATAGCCAGACGCAAGGCCGATGCCGCCGCCGATGACGATGCGGGCCGGATCGAGCGCGAGCTGGATGTTGCCGCACAGAAGCGCGGTCTGGCGCGCCGAGGCCTGGATGATGGCCTGCGCCCAGCCGTGACCGGCGGCAGCCGCGTCGAAGACATCGCGCGCGGTGGCGCCCGGCCGGTGCGGTGAGGCCTCGCTGGCGATCCAGTGGCCGGAAACCTTGTCTTCCAGCGCGCGGCCTTTCTCGCCGAGGCTGCGGAACTGACCGAAATGGCCGGCGAGGCCGCCGAGCAGGCGGCCGTTGACGACGATACCGCCGCCGATGCCCGTGGAGACGGTGAGAAAGACGAGATCATGGCCCTGGCCGGCGCCGAAGACATATTCGCCCCAGGCGGCGGCCTGCGCATCATTGGCCGCCAGTACCCGATCGACACCGGAAAGCCGCGCGACCAAGGCCACGAGCGGAAAGCGATCCGGGATATCGAGGGTTCGGCGGTTGAGCGGCGACCAACAGCCCTCGTCGATGATGCCGGTGACGGCGACGCCCGCGGTGTCATAGCGACCCTTCCAGCCGGCAATCGCCGCAAAGAGCGCGGCAAGCCAGGCCTCGGGATCGCCCCCGCGCGGGGTCGGCATGGTGTGCGCCTCGATCAGCCTGTCGTCGCGCACCAGCGCCGCGAGCATCTTGGTGCCGCCGATGTCGAGAGCAAGAATGGTGTCGGGGCGGGCCATGGCCTCAGGCTCCCTGTCCGGCAAGGGCCATGTCGAGCGCCGAGCGGAACCAGGAGGTGACATATTCGGGCCGCGTGATGGCGGAGCCGACGACGACCATGGAGGCCCCGGCAAGCAGCGCCTGCTGGGCCTGCGCCGGCGTGCGGATGTTGCCTTCCGCAACGACATGCGGCGTCAGGCGGCGCATGGCAGCGACGAGGCCGAGATCGGGTTCGGTGGGCTCGACCGGACCGGTATAGCCGGCGAGCGTGGAGCCGACCACATCTGCGCCTTCAGAAAGCGCCCGTTCGGCATCCGAGAGGATGGAGCAGTCGGCCATGGCAATGCGGCCGTGGCCGTGGATGCGCTCGACAAGCGTGCGGGTCGGCACAGGCCGCAGGCGCTGCGTCGCGTCATAGGCGATGATATCGGCGCCGGCCTGTGCCAGCGCGTCGACATCCTCGATCCAGGGTGTGATGCGCACGGGACTGTCGTCGAAATCGCGTTTCACGAGGCCGATGATCGGCCTGTCGGTTGCGGCGCGAACGGCGGCGACGTAGTCCGCCGATTCGATGCGCAGGGCGGCTGCGCCACCGTCGAGCGCAGCCAGGGCGAAGCCGACGACCATATCGGCCCTGTCCATGGCGCCGCCCTTCACGGGCTGGCAGGATACGATCAGACCCTTGTCGAGGGATTTGAAGTCAAGCGGCACCGGCTATCTCCTGTCGTTGGCAGGATGGTAGCAAAACAAGACCAGATGGCAACAGGATTTAAACTGGTATTATCGCATCAGCTCGATGACGAAATCATACACATCGCCGCGATATTTGGTCTGCGTGAACTCGACGATCTGCCCGTCGGCAAGGAAACAGCGGCGCTCCATGATGAGCAGCGAGGCATCGTCGGGGGCGTCGAGAAGCCGCCGTTCTTCCTCGGTGCCGGGCTTGGCCTGCATGCGCTGCAGCGCCCTCACCGGCAATGCACCGTTTCTTTCGAGATAGTCGTAGAGCGAGTCCCCGACAGCCTGCGGCTCGGGTACGAAGCGGGCGGGCAGCGTCGCCATCTCGATGGCGATCGGCACGCCATCAGCCGTCCGCAGCCGGCGGAGCCGCACGACCTTTTCGCTGCCGGAAATGCCAAGAGCCATCATTTCGCTTGGAGAAGGCCTTGAAATCTCCCGCGAAATCCAGGTGCAACCAGGCTCCAGCCCGCGTGAACGCATGTCCTCGGAAAAGCTGGTCATTGTGGCCAGGGATTTCTCCAGCCGGGAGGAAACAACCGTCTTGGCGCCTTGCCGTCGGTCGAGGAACCCGTCCGAGACGAGGCCATCGATGGCCTTGCGCACGGTGACACGCGAAAGGCCGAGCACCTGGCTCAACACCCGCTCGCTCGGGATGACGCCGCCGCGTTTGACATGCGCGGTGGCAATCGCCTGTTTCAGGGCATTTTCCAACTGTCGGTAAAGGGGATCGCTGCTTGTTGCGGAAAGCTCCGCGGCGAGGAAGTCGAGGATCGGTCGATCGGTCACGGAAAGCATACTCCTTGCGGCGAATCCCCGTCAAAATATTTCTCTGATGTTAAACTGGTATTGGCTTTGCGCAATGGATTTCGCTTTGCGCACAGCGCGGCGCTGCGCTGGCCATCGTGACCGATGCCGTTTGCGCTTCGCCGGGAGACATATTTGGCGTATCTCCGGGTGAGCCACCTATTGGCAATTTCGATATCCAATTGACAGATATCCTACAAGTGAATAAACGTAGGCCGCTGTCTTTTCGGAGTCAAAAGGCAACCGGAGACGAAGATGAACGTGAAGTCGATCAAGCCCCTGAAGCGAGCCCCGCTCCTGCATGTCTCTGTGCAGGAAAGCCTGCGCAGCTATATCGAGGACAACCATCTCGATGCGGGCGCGCCCCTGCCGCCCGAAGGCGAGCTTGCCACCCAGCTTGGGGTGAGCCGAAATTCGGTGCGCGAGGGCATCAAGGCCCTGGAATCCGTCGGGGTGCTGGAATCGCGCCGTGGCATCGGCGTCTTCGTCAAGGCGTTCTCCTTCGAACCCTTGCTGGAAAACCTTGCCTATGGCCTCGGCGGCGCGCTGAAGCAGATCGAGGAGGTCATCATCATCCGCCGCACGCTGGAGGTCGGCCTGATCGAGCGGACGCTGGAGGTCATCGACGCCGACGATATCCGCGAACTGCGCGAGACCGTCGAGCGGATGCGGATCCGGGCGGAGCGCGGCGAGAGCTTTCCCGAAGAGGACCGGCATTTCCACCAATTGCTCTTCCGTTGCCAGAAGAACGAAGTTCTGCTCCGGCTGATCGAGGTGTTCTGGCTGGCCTTCTACAAGGCATCCGACTTCGTCAACCTCAACAATACGGACCCCATGCAGACCTGGCGCGACCACGCCGCCATCGTCGATGCCGTGGAGGCGCGCGACCTCGCCGCCGCCCGGGACCGGCTCGACAAGCACTATGCCGGCATCACCCGCGTGATCGCCGACAACAAGACCACCGTTTCATCAGGGAGGATGACATGAATCTGAAGACCACACTCTCGGCACTTGCCCTTTCGGCGGCATTGCTCGGCGCCTTGCCTCTGGCATCGGGCAATGGCAATGCCCTCGCCCAGGGCGGCACCATCTCGGGCGGCTTCGATGTCGGTCCGGGGGCTTCCAGGGCAATTTCAATCCGCTGGCGGCGACGAGCGGCTTTACCTGGCTCGTCACCTATTTCGAGCCTCTGGTCATCTACGACGACAAGCTGGCGAAAATCGTCGGCGCGCTGGCCGACACCTACGAGGTCAGCGCCGACCAGAAGACCTACACCTTCAAGCTTGCCGAGACCAAATGGCATGACGGCCAGCCGTTCACCGCAAAGGACGTCCGCTTCACGCTGGAGCTTGCCCGCAACGAGAAGGCAGGCTCGGTCTTCGCCGCACGCCTCGGCGTGGTCCAGTCCGTCGAGGCGCCGGATGACCGCACGGTCGTGATCACCCTGTCGGCGCCGTCGCCGAGCATGCTCGACACGCTGACCAAGGTGATGATGCTGCCGGAACACGCCCTCGCAGCGATCCCGGCCGAGCAGATCGCAAAACATGCCTGGTGGTCCAGCTCGCCGATCGGCACCGGCCCGTTCAAGTTCACCAAATACGTCGCCGACCAATATGTCGAACTTGCCGCCAATCCCGACTACCGCGGCGGCAAGCCGGCGGCCGACAAGCTGATCAACCGCTATTTCGCCGATCCGGCCGCCGCCATCGCGGCCCTGAGGTCCGGCGAGATCCAGTTCACCTATGTCGATTCCAACGATGTCTCGACCTTCAGCAGCGACATCAATTTCAAGGTGATCGAGGGCGATTCCTACGTCGTCAACTATGTCGGCTTCAATCAGGAAGTGCCGCTCTGGCAGGACCTGCGTATCCGGCAGGCCTTCATGTATGCGATCAACCGCGACGCCATCATCCAGAGCCTCTATGGCGGGGCGGCCAAGCCGGCCAACTGCGTCTACGTCGCCGACCAGCTCGTGCCGCAGGGCATCGAGAACTACGGCTACGACCCGGAAAAGGCCAAGCAGCTTCTCGCCGAGGCGGGCTGGGACAAGATCAACGGCGACAAGCCGATCACGATCCTGACCTATTACACCTCGCCACTGGCGACCAACGTGCTCGCCGCCATGCAGGCCATGCTCGCACAGGTCGGCATCAACATCGTGCCGCGCGCCGTCGACACGCCGACCTACAACTCGATCGTCTACCAGCAGTCGGGCAATGCCGGCGACTACCCGCTGATCTATGCCGGCCTGCAGAACGGCCCGGATGCCTCGAACATCAATATCGGCCTCAACGAGAAGCAGATCCCGCCGGCCGGCGCCAACATCCTGCGCATCCGCATGGCGGCGGTGACGGACGCGCTGGACGCCGCCCTGGCAGAAACGGATGCCGCCAGGAGCGATGCCCGCTACCAGGACGTCTGCAAGGCGACCAATGCCGAACTGCCCTGGGCGACGATGTGGGTCGCCAACCGCTACGGCGTCGCCTCGGCGAAGCTCAAGGACTTCGTGTGGACCCCTGCGCCGGCCGGCGGCCCGTACCAGGCCCATGTCGAAAAGTGGTCGATCGCCGAATAGGCGCAGACAAGAGGGCGCGGGCTGCCCCGCGCCCCTTTCCGCAGGCCATCCCTGGCCAGCCACTCGATCAGGTGTTGAACCCGCATGCTACGCTACTGTCTCCATCGCCTGCTCGTCGGGCTCGCCATGCTGCTTGCGCTGACGGTGCTGATCTTCACGCTGCTGCAGCTGACGCCGGGTGATCCGATCGATGCCTATATCGATCCCAACGTCGCCATGACGAAGGAGGCGATGGACGCGCTGCGGGCGCGGCTCGGCCTCGACCAGCCGCTGCCCGTGCAGTATCTCGCCTGGCTGTCGCAGGCCGCGCAGGGCAATCTCGGTCATTCGCTGCAGCGCTTCAACGAGACGGTGTCCGGCCTCATCCTCTCGCGCATCGGCCCCACCCTCCTGCTGATGGGCGCCGGCCTCTCGATTGCCATCGTGATCGGCATTGCCAGCGGTATCCTCAGTGCGGTGCGCCGCAACACCGTGCCCGATTACTCGCTTTCGGTTCTGGCGCTGCTCGGCATTTCCAGCCCGGCCTTCCTCACCGCCCTGCTCGGCCTTTACGTCTTTTCCGTCCGGCTGAAATGGACGCCGTCGGGCGGCATGCTCACCCCGGCGACCGACTTCTCGGTGGGCGATCTCCTGCACCACCTCATCCTGCCGGCGACCGTGCTGTCCATCGGCCATGCGGCGCTGATCATGCGCTACATGCGCGCCTCGATGCTCGAAGTGCTGAACCAAGACTATGTCCGCACGGCGCGCGCCAAGGGCGTCCGGGAATTCTGGGTCGTCACCAAGCATGCCCTGCGCAACGCGCTCCTGCCCGTCGTCACGCTGATCGGCTCGACCATAGGCCTTGCCGTCGGCGGCGCCATCTTCGTCGAAAGCGTCTTCAACTGGCCGGGCATGGGTCTGCTTCTGATCAGCGCGGTGGAGACGCGCGACTATCCGGTCATCATGGGGGCCACCCTCGTCATCGGCGCTTGCGTCATCGTCGTCAACATCCTGACCGACCTCGCCTATGCGGTCATCGACCCGCGCATCAAGGTAGCCTGAGATGACAATGCCCGCCTCCCCTTCCTCCTCCGGTCCGCTGGCGCGGGCAACCGGCCGCTTCCTCCTCAACCGGGCGGCCCTCCTCGGCGTGGCGCTGCTGCTTCCGCTGCTCGCCGCGGTCCTGACCTATCCCCTCTGGATGCCCTACAGGCCCAACGACATCGACCTCCTGGCGATGAATGCCGCCCCATCGGCGGCGCACTGGTTCGGCACCGACGGCGTCGGGCGCGACGTGCTTGCAAGAACGCTGGAAGGCGGGCGGATCTCGCTGCTGGTCGCCGCCGCCTCCGTCGTCCTGTCGACGGCCATCGGCTTTCTCGTCGGTGCGATCTCGGCCTTCGGCGGGCGGTTCGCCGATGCACTCGCCATGCGTTCGGTCGACCTTGCCATGACGCTGCCGCCGGTGATCTTCCTTCTGGTCCTCGCCTCCATCGTCGGCTCCGGCATCTGGTCGACCGTCGTCGTCATCGCGCTTTTGTCCTGGCCGGTCCTGTCGCGCATGATCCGCGCCCGCCTGCTGGAGCTGCGGGAGCGGGAATTCGTCATGGCCTCGCGCGGCATGGGCGCGGGCATCGGCCACCTGCTCTTCCGCCACGGCCTGCCCAATTCGATCGACATCCTCGTCGTCTACGCCACGCTGCAGGTCGCCAACGCCATCCTGCTGGAGGCGGGCCTCTCGTTCCTCGGCCTCGGCGTGCCGCCGCCGGCGGCGAGCTGGGGCAACATGCTGAACGCCGCGCGCTCCACCGCCGTGCTCGAACAGTATCCCTGGCAATGGCTGTTTCCCGGCGGTGCGCTGGTGCTTGCCGTGCTGGCCATCAACTTCATCGGCGACGGTCTGAGGGACGCCTTCGACCCCCGCGCAGACCTCAATTGAAACCCCTGAAAGAGAAGCAAATGTCCAAGTTCTTCGGTGTCGTTCCTCCCGTCGTCACCCCCCTCAACGACGATTTCTCCGTCGACTACGCCTCCTATACGCGCGTCCTCGAACACCTGATCGACAATGGCTGCCACGGCCTTTTCCCGCTCGGCTCGACCAGCGAGGTGGTGTTCTACGACGAGGCCGAGCGCCGCAGGATCCTCGAGCACACGGTGAAGGTCGCCAACGGCCGCGTGCCCGTCATCGCCGGCGTCATCGATCCGGCGACCGACCGCGTCATCCGCCATGCCCGCACCGCCAGGGAAGTGGGGGCCGATGCCGTCGTCGTCACCGCGCCCTTCTACACCATCACCAGCCAGGCCGAGACGCTGGATCACTTCCGCATGGTGCGCGATGCCGTCGATATCCCGCTGATCGCCTATGACATCCCGGTCTGCGTCCACACCAAGCTCTCCCGCCAGACCGTCGTGACGCTGGCGCAGGAAGGCACGATCATCGGCCTGAAGGATTCCTCCGGCGACGACGGCAATTTCCGCTATGTCCTCAGCGATCTCGCGGACAACAAGGACGTCTTTCTGATGACCGGGTCCGAGATCGTCGTCGACAGCGTGCTCGCCATGGGCGCGCACGGGGTCGTGCCGGGCCTCGCCAATGTCGATCCGGCAGGCTATGTCCGCCTCTGGGACGCCGCAAAGCGCGGCGACTGGGCCGCCGCCCGCACGGAACAGGAACGGCTCTGCCGCCTGTTCGAGATCGTCTGGGTCGCCGCCGGCCGCGTCAGCGGGGGGGCGACCGGCGTCGGCGGCTTCAAGACCGCGATGCGCAGCCTCGGCATCATTTCCACCAATGTCATGGCGCGTCCGCGCGCCCCGCTCAACGAGGCCGAATCGCGCAGGATCGACGAGATCCTGCGCTCCGTCGGCCTCCTCGCCTGAGGTTGCCGATGACGCCCGAACCCATTCTCGAGATCAGCAACCTCAGGACCGTCTTCCGCGTGCGCGGCCGGGAGATCGCGGCCGTCAACGGCATCGATCTTGTCATCCGCCCCGGCGAGACGGTGGCGCTGGTCGGGGAATCGGGTTCGGGCAAATCGGTGACGAGCCTCTCCGTCATGCGGCTGCTTGCGCGCAGGATCGGCGTGATCGACAATGGTTCGATCCGCTTCCGCGGCAAGGACGGCAAGACGAAGGACCTCGTCACGCTCGGCGAGGAGGAGATGCGGCAGATCCGCGGCAACGACATCGGCATGGTCTTCCAGGAACCGATGACGAGCCTCAACCCCGTCTACACCATCGGCGACCAGATCTCCGAATCGCTGCGCGTCCACCGGCGCCTTGGCCGGCGCGAGGGCGTCGAGGCGGCCGTCGGCCTGCTCGACAAGGTCGGCATCCCCGATGCGCGCCGCCGGGCGGGCCAGTATCCGCACGAACTGTCCGGCGGCATGCGCCAGCGCGCCACGATCGCCATGGCGCTCGCCTGCGATCCGACGCTGTTGATCGCCGACGAGCCGACCACGGCGCTCGACGTGACCATCCAGGCGCAGATCCTCGATCTCATGCAGGCGCTGCAGCGCGAGCGCGGCATGGGCATGCTGTTCGTCACGCACAATCTCGGGGTGGTCGCCGAGATCGCCCACCGGGTCGCGGTGATGTATGCCGGCCGCATCGTGGAGACCGGCCCCGTCGCCGAGGTGTTCAAGGCCCCGCGCCATCCCTATACGATGGGGCTGCTCAAATCGATGCCGCGCCTCGGCACGGCGAGCGAGATGAAACGGACCGGCGCAAAGCTGCCCGCCATTCCCGGCATGGTGCCGAGCCTTGCCGACCTTCCGGCCGGCTGTGCCTTCGCGCCGCGCTGCGCCTTTGCACTCGACGCCTGTCGGCAGGCCATGCCGGCCCTTTCCCCCGTCAACGACCATCACGGCAGCCGCTGCATCCGCTGGCAGGAGATCTCCGCATGACCGAAGCGCCCCTCCTCTCCGTCCGCGGCCTTGCCAAGCACTACCAGACGCGCGGCGCCACCCTGAAGATCCTTCAGGACATCTCCTTCGATATTGCAAAGGGCGAAGTGGTGGGGCTGGTGGGCGAATCGGGCAGCGGCAAGACCACCATCGGCCGGTCGGTCCTGAGATTGATCGAGCCTTCGGCCGGCGCGGTCGTCTTCGACGGCGCGGACCTGACGAAGCTTTCGGGCGGCGAGATGCGCCGCCGGCGCCCGCGCATGCAATATATCTTCCAGGATCCTTACGCCTCCCTGTCGCCGCGCATGACCATTGGCGAGATCCTGACGGAAGGCCTGAAGATCCAGGGCATCGGTTCGCGGGCGGAGCGGCTGGAACGGGCAAGGAAGGCGCTCGAACAGGTGGAACTGCCGCCGGACGCCATCAACCGCTACGCCCACGAATTCTCCGGCGGCCAGCGCCAGCGCATCGGGATCGCGCGGGCGCTGACGCTTGCGCCCGACTTCATCGTCGCCGACGAGCCGGTGTCGGCGCTCGACGTTTCCATCCAGGCGCAGGTGGTGAACCTGCTGCGCGACCTGCAGCAGCGCCTCGGCCTGACCATGCTGTTCATCTCGCATGACCTTGCCGTCGTCGAATATATCTGCGACCGCGTCATCGTGCTCTATCTCGGCCGCATCATGGAGATCGCCACAAGCGAGGACCTTTACACCCGCCCGCAGCATCCCTACACGCAGGCCCTGATGTCGGCGATCCCCTCGCCCGACCCGGATGCCGCAAGAACGCGCGAGATCTTGAAGGGCGATATTCCCAGTCCCGCCAATCCCCGAGCGGCTGCGTCTTCCGCACCCGCTGCCCCAAGGTACTCGATGCATGTGCCGCGGCCGTGCCGCAACTCCGCGAAGTCGCGCCGGGTCACTTCAAGGCCTGCATCCGGGACGACGTCTGACAGTCCGATACGCCAAGCGGCGGCCCGCCGTCCTCCCCGGCCACGCCCGGCGGCGCGCCCCTCGATCGAGCCGTCGACGGATTGCCATTCTGGCGACTTGCTCAGCCGAAAAAACATGATATTTTCAATCATCTTTTTCAGGCGGACGGAGCGTGTCCAGGAGCGGTTGCCATCGCCCTCCGCCAGGCCTTAAACGCAGGGAGACATGCCCTGACGGCTCGAAACATGGACGACTTTGACCAGTGAACTACCAGCACGCAATGACCTGCCATACGGAAGGTATCAAGGTGCTTGCGCCGGTGAAATGGCGCAGCCTCGACGGGCTGGTCGGCGTCTTCTGGGACGCGGAGGGCCATCCGGCGCGCGCGGCTACTATCTTTCGCCCGATCCGCGCATCGTGATCTTCTTCAATGACGTGTCGTCGCACATCAAGATGACCAACCGCGAAGACGGCATGATCGAGCACTCCCGCCCGATGACCCGTGCGGTCTATGTGCCCGCGGGGGTGCCGCTCTGGACGAGCTTCACCGCCGCGCACCGTTTCTCCCATCTCGACCTTCACCTCCACAAGGACCGCATGTTGCGTTTCCTGTCGCCCACGGTCGGCACGTCGGCGGCGCTCGCCGCCTTGCGCCGCCCGGTGGAGATCCAGGATGTCGGCGCGATCGAGACGCTGGCGAGCCTGCTCGTCGAGGAGGTATCGAGCCCGACGAAGCACGCGCTCTATGCCGAAAGCCTGGTCGGCACGATCGTCAGCGGCCTGCTCGACATCCAGGATTTTTCCAGCGAACCGCAAAACGGCCGGCTCACACAGGCGCAGATGAACCGGCTCATCGCCCGCGTGAACGCCCGCAGCGACGGCCGCCTGACCGTTTCCGAAATGGCAGAGACGGTCGGCCTTTCGGAGAGCTGGTTCGCCAACGTCTTCAAGCAGACGACCGGCAAAACGCCGCTGCAATGGCAGCTCGGCAAGCGCATCGATCTTGCGCAGAAACTGCTGGCCGAAAGCGAGCTGACCATCGCCGACATCGCCGCCAAGCTCGGCTTCTCCGATCAGGCGCACCTCACCAAGGCCTTCCGCCAGATCGCCGGCGAGACACCCGCCGCCTGGCGGCGGGTGCAGCAGGCCCGCTAGAACATTTCCGCTTTTCTTCGAATCGCGAAAACGCTCCAGCTTCTGTTTAAACGCAATTCCGGACGCAAAACCGCTTCGCGCTTTTGCTGGAATTGCTCCAGCGCGCCTTACCAGGTCTGGCGCAGCGTCGCCGAGATCGAGCGGCCCGGATTGTAGAAGTCCGCGCCGAAGCCACCGTAGTCGACATGCTTGCGGTCGAAGAGGTTGGAGACGTTCACCTCGAAGGAGGTGTTCTCGAACACCTTGTAGCTGAAGGCCGCGTCGACGACGAAGTTGCTGCCCGTCTTCACCGTGTTGGCGTCGTTGAAGTAGTAGGAGCCGGTATAGCGGCCGCCGAGGCCGAAGGTCATGTCGCCACGCTTGCCGTCGCCTTCGAGCAGGTAGTTGACCCAGAGCGAGGCGGTATGCTTGGGCACATGGTAGGGCCGGTTGCCTTCGTTGCCGGCCGTGCCGTTCTCGACGATTTCGGCATCGAGATAGGAATAACCGGCCGTCAGGCTCCAGTTCGGCGTCAGCTCCGCCTTCGCTTCCAGATCGAGGCCGCGCACCCGCACCTCGCCGATCGTCTCCTGCAGGTTCGTCGCCGGGTTGGTCCGCGTAATGTTGTTCTTCGTCAGGTCGTAGATCGAGGCCGTGATGAGGGCCGGGAAAGCGTCCGGCTGGTATTTCACGCCGAGCTCGATCTGCTCGCCGCGCTCCGGTGCGAGGCCGATGGAGGGCGCCGCGACGGATTCGGCGTAGCTGACGAAGGGCGCGATCTCATCCGTCAGGCGATAGGTGAGGCCGATGCGCTTCGTCAGTTCGCTGAAGTCGCCTTCGCTCTCCACGCCCGTCAGCCTGTTCGTCTCGCTGAGGTCGAGCCAGTCGTTTCGAAGGCCCGCCGTGACGATGAACTTGTCCCAGAAGGTCAGCTCCTGCTGGATATAGAGCGCCTTGCCCGTCTGGTCGCTGCGCGTGCTGGCGATCAGCGGCAGGTTGGTCGGTCGGCCCGTATAGGTCGGGTTCGTCCAGTCGATGCCGGGCGCCGGTCCCCACCAGGTGTCGTTGTCGCCCTTCATGTCGTTGTATTCGATGCCGACCAGGGTGCGGCTGTCCACCGCGTCGAGGTTCGCCTCGTATTGCAGATGCGCGTCGATGATGAACTGCCGGTTCGTGGCCTCGTTGCCGAAGAAGGCGCGCGATGCCGTCGTCGAGCCGTCCGTCGGCGTCGCGGAAATATAGGCATAGCCGAAATCGGTGTCGGACTTGCTGTAGCGTGCATTCGCGCCGAAGGTCAGGCCCGAGCCGAAATCATGATCGAACATCACGCTGACCGTGTCGCGGTTCGTGCCGCGATAATTGTAGTCCGGCTCGCCGAAGAAACGGCTGCGGTCGAAATCCGTGCCGACCGGATGGCCGCCGCTGCCGGGCACGCCGTCCTTGTTCAGGTGATCATAGACGATGGTGAGGCTGGTGGCATCCGTCGGCCGCCAGGTGAGCCCGCCCATGAAGAACTTTTCGTCGTCCCGTGAATGGTCGTATTCCGCGTCCGCATCGCGTAGCTTGCCGGTGAAGCGATAGGAGAGCGTGTCGTCGGCCGTCAGGTTGTCGCCGAAGTCGAAGCCGACCTCCTTGCGGTCGAACGAGCCGCCGGTGACATAGGCTTCGCCGAACTTCTCGCTCCTCGGGCGCTTCGTCACATAGTTCACCGCGCCGCCGGGATCGGAAACGCCGAAGGTCGTGGAGTTCGCGCCCTTCAGCACCTCGACGCGCTCGAAGGCATAGGCCTCTTCCCGTACGCCGCCGAAGGGGCGCCCGAGGATCAGCCCGTCGCGGTAGGTCGTCGCGTCGAAGCCGCGGATCTTGAAGAAATCGTAGCGGTCGTCCGAACCATAGAAGTCCGTGGTAACGCCGGCTGTATATTGCAGTATCTCTTCGACCGTCTCGGCGCCGCGCTGCTGGATTTCCTTGGCCGTGATGACGGAAACCGTCGCCGGCGTGTTCAGGATCTCCGTCGCCATCCGCCCGCCCGCGGTCGTCTTCCTCGCGACGATCGACTTCGCGTCGTTGTCGACGCCCGTCGCGGAGCCGTCGCCCTCGACGGTGATGGTTTCGAGAACCGTGGTGGAGCCCGCATCCGCCTGCTGGGCCAACGAGACGGAAGGCGCAAGAGCGAGCGCGGTGCAGCCGAGAAGGAGCGCGGTCCTCAAACGGGTGAGAGGCTGTCTGATGTCGGCGCCGGTCGTCTTGATGTCCATCATCGTGTTCCAGAAATTGAAGTTGCGCTGGCCGGCGCACGGCAGGTCATGCCGAACGCCAGTCGGAACAGGCGTAAATCCCTACGCATCAAAACCCCCTCAGGTCGATGCGGCTGTCCCTTGAAGCGGCAATAACTTGAGACGTATTATCCAGTATTGTAGATTTCCATGGTTTTGTACGAAACCCCGGAAACTTCGCCGCTCTCCCGCCGCAAGGTGCGCCTTCGCCTTGACGCCGCCCGATGAACCTGAAACGGAAACTCCACTTTAAACCGCCCTGGAGGGTTTCACCAATGCCGCGGCTTTTGCGCTTTCCCCTGATCCTTCTCACCGCCTGCCTCTGGATCGCGACGACAGCCTGGGCCGCCGACGAAACCACCTATCCGATCGTTATCAGGCACGCCTTCGGAACGACGACGATCACAAAGAAGCCGGAGCGCGTGGCGTCCGTCGCCTGGGCCAACCATGAAGTGCCGCTGGCGCTCGGCGTCGTGCCCGTCGGTTTCGCCGCCGCCAATTTCGGCGATGACGACGGCGACGGCCTGCTGCCCTGGGTGGCGGAGAAGCTGCAGGAACTCGGCGGCGGAAAGCCCGTCCTGTTCGACGAAGGCGACGGCATCGATTTCGAGGCGGTTGCAGCGACGAGGCCGGATGTCATCCTGGCCGCCTATTCCGGCCTCAGCCAGGCGGATTACGAGACGCTGAGCCAGATCGCCCCCGTCATCGCCTATCCACAATCGGCCTGGTCGACCGACTGGCGCGAGATGATCCGGCTCAACAGCGCCGGGCTCGGCATGGCGAAGGACGGCGAAGCGCTGATCGCGCGCATCGACAAGGAGATCGCCGACACGGTTGCGGGCTACCCGGTCCTCAAGGGCAAGTCGGCGATCTTCGTCACCCATCTCGACGCGACCGATCTCAGCACCGTCAATTTCTACACCGCCAACGATACGCGCGTGAAATTCTTCGGCGACCTCGGCCTCACCTCCCCGAAAAGCGTGCTGGAAGCGACGAAGCCCGGACAATTCGCCGCCAGCGTCAGCGCCGAGCAGGTCGATGCCTTCGAAGACGTCGATATCGTCGTCAGCTACGGCGGCACGCCGCTGCTCGATGCCGTGAAGGCCGATCTCCTGCTCTCGCGCATGCCCGCCGTCGGCAAGGATGCGCTCGTCATGCTCGGCCGCGACCCCGTCGGCACCGCCGCCAACCCGACGCCGCTGTCGATCTCCTGGGTGTTGAAGGACTATGTCGCGCTTCTCGCCGAAGCCGCCGGGAAGGCGAAATGAGGCCTGACGCCGCCACGGCGCACAGCGTGCCGGCGCCCATCGGGCGCCTCCGCCGGCTGCGCGCCCTGTGGCTGCTGCTGGTCGCCGCCGCGCTCCTCGTGCTGGTCGCGCTGTCCGTCGCGATCGGCACGCGGGACGTTGGCCTCAGCGATATTGCCTCGGCGCTCGGCGGCAAGGTCGAGACGATCGGCGAAGCGGCGGTGGCGATGCGCATTCCCCGCACGGTTCTGGCGCTCCTCGCCGGAGCGGCGCTCGGCCTCGCCGGCGCGATCATGCAGGGCGTCACGCGCAACCCGCTCGCCGATCCCGGCATTCTGGGCGTCAACATGGGCGCGTCGCTCGCGGTGGTGGTTGGCGTCGCGTGGTTCCATATCGAAACCGCCCATGCCTATATCGTCACCGCCATCCTCGGCGCGGGGGCGGCGGCGATCTTCGTCTATGTCATCGGCTCGCTCGGGCGCGGCGGGGCGACGCCGCTGAAACTGGCGCTTGCCGGCGCCGCCACCTCCATCGCCTTCTCCTCGCTGGTCATCGCGGTCGTGCTGCCGCGCGCCGACATTGCCGGCGGCGTGCGCGCCTGGCAGATCGGCGGCGTCGGCGGGGCGACCTTCGAGCGGATCTTTCCGGTCCTGCCGTTCCTCGCGGCCGGCTTCGTCGTCAGCCTTCTCTCGGCCCGCAAGCTGAACGCGCTCGCGCTCGGCGACGAGCTTGCCGCCGGCCTCGGCGAACACGTCGCCACGACCCGCGCCGTCGCCGCCTTCGGCGCCATCCTGCTCTGCGGCGCGACGACGGCGGTCTGCGGCCCGATCGGCTTCCTCGGCCTCGTCGTGCCACATCTCGCCCGTCTCCTCACCGGCAGCGACCACCGCTGGCTATTACCCTTCTCCGCCCTCGGCGGCGCGTGCCTCCTGATCGCCGCCGACATCGTCGGGCGCATCCTCGCAAGGCCGGCCGAACTCGACGTCGGCATCGTGACGGCCCTCGTCGGCGCGCCGGTCTTCATCTGGATCGTCCGCCGCCAGCGGGTGCGGGACCTGTGACCATGCTTGCGCCGCTCGTCGATTCCATCGTGACAAACCGCCGCCGCCGCGCCCGTCGGCATCGCCGCGTCCTCGGCCTTCTCCTCACGCTGGTCGCCGCGACCTTCGTGCTGACCCTGCTGCTCGGCCAGTCCTTCACCCCGCCGCAGGACATTCTTCGCATGCTGATGGGCGAGGACGTGCCGGGCGTCGCCTTCACGGTCGGCCAGCTCCGGCTGCCGCGCGCCATCCTCGCCATCCTCGCCGGCCTCAGCTTCGGCCTCGGCGGCGTCGCCTTCCAGATCATGCTGCGCAATCCGCTGGCCAGTCCCGACATCATCGGCATCAGTTGGGGCGCGAGCGCCGCGGCGGTGTTTGCGATCGTCGTGCTCGGCCTTAAGGGGTCGATCGTGTCGATCCTCGCCGTTTCCGCCGGGCTCGGCGTGGCGCTCCTGGTCTATGCCCTTTCCTTCCGCAACGGCGTCGCCGGCACGCGGCTCATCCTTGTCGGCATCGGCGTTTCGGCCATGCTGGAAAGCGTCATCGCCTACATCCTTTCCACCGCCCCCGCCTGGACCCTGCAGGAGGCCCTGCGCTGGCTGACGGGCAGCGTCAACGGCGCGCAGCTCGGCCAGGCGCTGCCGCTCCTCATGGCGCTCGCCGTCTTCGGCGGGCTGTTGCTCAGCCGCGCCCGCGATCTCGAAGCCCTGCGGCTCGGCGACGACACGGCCGCCGCGCTTGGCGTCCGTGTCGGCCGCACCCGCGTGCTGATCATCATCGCCGCCGTCGGCATGATCGCAAGCGCCACCGCCATTTCGGGGCCGATCGCCTTCGTCGCCTTCCTCTCCGGGCCGATCGCCGCGCGCATCGTCGGCAGCAACGGTTCGCTGCTCCTCCCCGCCGCACTCACCGGCGCAGCGCTGGTGCTGGTCGGCGATTATTGCGGCCAGTTCCTGCTGCCGAGCCGCTATCCCGTCGGCGTCGTCACCGGCGCGCTCGGCGCGCCCTACCTGATTTTCCTGATCGTGCGCGTCAACCGGTCCGGAGGTTCCCTATGAAGCCGCACACCCTCATCGCCAACGGCCTTTCGGCCGGCTACGGCGAAACCCTCATTCTCGACGGGCTGGACCTTATCGTACCGCCGGGCAGGATCACCGTGATCGTCGGCGCAAACGCCTGCGGCAAGTCCACGCTGCTGCGCACCCTGTCGCGCCTGCTGCCGGCGAAAAAGGGCGAGGTTCTGCTCGACGGCAAGTCGATCCACCGCATCCCCTCACGCGACCTCGCGCGCACGCTCGGCCTGCTGCCGCAATCGCCGATCGCGCCGGAGGGCATCACCGTCGCCGATCTCGTCAGCCGCGGACGGCACCCGCACCAGGGCGTCTTCTCCCGCTGGACGCGCGAGGACGACGAGGCGGTGGCCGCCGCGCTTGCGGCAACGAAGACCGACGACCTGGCCGAACGGCCGATCGACGAGCTTTCCGGCGGCCAGCGCCAGCGCGTCTGGATCGCCATGGCGCTCGCCCAGCAGACGGACCTGCTGCTGCTCGACGAACCGACCACCTTCCTCGACATCAGCCACCAGATCGAGGTGCTGGACCTCTTGACCGACCTCAACCAGATGCGCGGCACGACCATCGTCATGGTGCTGCACGACCTCAACCTCGCCGCCCGCTACGCCGACCATCTCGTCGCGATGGCGAAGGGCCGGCTGCATGTCGCCGGCCCGCCGGAGACCGTGCTGACGGAAGACCATGTGCGCCAGGTCTTCGGCCTCGAAAGCCGCATCATCATCGATCCGACCTCGGGCCGGCCGGCCATGCTGCCGATCGGCCGCCATCGCATGACCGCCTCCGCCACCAAGGAGCCAGTATGAACGCCCTTCCGGAATTCAAGCTCAACGGCATCGCGCTGCCCAAGGACGCGTCGAAACTGCTCGACGAGGTCTGCGAGCATTTCATCGAGCACGCCGACGTGCAGCGCACGGAAAACACCGCAACGCTGACAAGCGAGATCGGCATCGCCCATATGCGCCTTGATGGCGGCCGGCTCCTCATCGACCTCGCCTGCCCGAACGACGAGGCGCTCCAGATGAGCCGTACGGTCATCGCCGAGCACCTCTTCTATTTCGCAGGCGAAGACCCGCTGGAGCTCACCTGGTCCGAACCGGCCAGGCGCACGCGGCTCGCCAACCTCCATGAGGTGACCGTCGTCTCGGCTTTCGATGTGACGCCGCATATGCGGCGCGTCGTCTTCGCCTGCGCGGACGTCAAGCCCTTCATCGGTGGTGACATGCATGTGCGCCTGCTCGTTCCGCCGAAAGGCCGGACGCCGGTTTGGCCAGGATTGCGTGACGATGGCCGCATCGCCTGGCCGGAGGGCGAGGACGCACTTCTCGTCCGTGTCTACACGATCCGCGCCGTCGATGCCGAACGCGGCGAACTCTGGGTCGATTTTCTCCAGCACCCCCGACCCGGCGTTCCGACGCCCGGCGCTGACTTCGCCCGCGACGCGCAGCCGGGAGACAGGCTCGCCCTTCTCGGCCCCGGCGGCGGCGACCTGCCGCAGGCCGAAACCATCTTCCTTTCCGGCGACGAAAGCGCCCTGCCCGCCATCGCCCGCATCGCCGCGGAGGTGCCGGCAGGCACCCGCATGCAGGCGATCATCGAGGTGGCGGATGCGGCGGAAGAGCAGCCGCTCGCGACCGCCGGAACGCTCGAGATACACTGGCTGCATCGCGCGACCTATGCCGCCGGCGCCAAGAACGTCCTTGCGCAGAAGGCGATAGCGGCACTCGCTGCCGTGGATAGCGAAACCTTCGTCTGGGTCGCCTGCGAACGGGAGGACGTGCGGCTCATCCGCGCCTTCCTCAAGGGTCGCGGGCACGACCGCAAGCGCACCTACGCCGCATGGTACTGGGAGCGCGACGATGCCTGACGGCGCAGACGCCCCGCCACGCGAACTGCTTGTGTGGTCGCGGCGCTGCCTAGTGTATTTGCCCCATGTTGCTTCCTTCCCTTCGGCGAAAAAATCGCACCATCAAAGCCGGGATCAAACATGCGCAAGCCGCCCTTAACAGGGGGATTCTCGGGCGGGGTTGCAAGGGATGACGGCCGCGGTTTCCAAACCTTCGAACATTGCAAAGCGTCCAGCAGCTCTTATCTTCTATTGCGGAGGTCAACGGAGAACCGGGCGATGAAGAAACTCGTCATCAATGTCGTATCGGACGATGCGATCGAAATCATGGTGCCGAAGAAAAGCAAGGATCGCCTCCGATGCTCGGTCGTCTGTCTCTGTTGTGAGCGGGCGGACCAACCGATGGACGATGACGGCTGCGGCATCTGTGATGCGTGCCTCGGTGTACCCGTTCGCGCGACAGATGATCTGGACGGTCTTGAAATCGCGACCCCTTCTCCCCATCTGTCGCTCACTGCCCGTAATCGATGACTGCCTGCAGCGATGGTGCTCTGTCGCGCGTTCGCAGTCGTCCGGGTCGGAAGGGCGCTCCCCGAAAGGGTCGAGCGCCCTTCGTCATTTCGGAAAGGCGCCGGCAACAGCGCGCGTTCGTCTCGGCGTTCGAACGGCAGGCCGCCCCTCGCGGAAATGGCTGTCGCAGGTCTGACAAAGCTCAGGAGCCGGCAGGCCCCGGAGTTGGAACGCCGGAGAACCATCCTCGCCGAGATGCGGCTCGCATCATCTCAGCAGCCCTTGACCGCCGTCAACGAACACCGGCGAGCCGGTAATGTGCGATGCATCGGTGCTGAGAAGGAAACGAATGACCTTGGCGACGTCGGTTGCCCGACCAGGCTCGCCATCGGTCAAGGGAATGCTGCCCTGCGGCCAGATGACCGGCACCTCCGCCGCCTCGCGGTTGCGGATCTCGCTGCTGGCGACGATATTCGTGTCGATTGCTCCCGGGCAGACGGCATTCACGCGAATGCGATACTTTCCGAGTTCGAGGGCGAGTTGCTTCGCCATGGCGACCTGGGCCGCCTTGGAGGCGCTATAGGCGGTTGCGCCGGGATTTGTGAACGTTCGCACCCCGTTGATGGACGAGACGATGACGATTGCCCCGCCTCCAGCGCTCTTCAGGAGCGGAACAGCATTGTGAAGCGTGAGGTAGGTGCCACGGAGATTGATGCCGATCGCCTCGTCCCATTCGGAGGGCTTCAGGTCTTCGATGGGCGCCCATACGCCGTTTATGCCGGCATTCGCCACAACCGCATCCAGACGGCCGAAGCGCTCCGTCACCTGCCGAACCATCGTGCGAACATCCTCTTCGCATGAGACGTCGCCGGTAACGGCGATTGCTTGCGCATCGGCCGGAAGTACCCGGCATGTGTCGGACACAGCCTTCTCGTCGCGGTCGAAGAGGACAAGCCTGTAGCCTGCTGCCGCAAGGAGCTCCGCCGTGGCCTGGCCTATTCCAGAGCCGGCCCCGGTTATCATCGCTACGGGAAGAGCCATCGTCATCCCCGTATGTCGGAGGGAAAGCGTGTGTTCCCTTCACGTCCCGCGCTGGCGTCCCGTTCGGCATTCCCCTGCCGCGCGGGCTCGGTTCCCAAAGCCGGCAGCCGCACCGTGATTTCCTTGACACGTATGATCGCGACACCCTGCAAACCATCGCCGCAATAAACGTACGTTTTGACCAGCATGACGACCTCCTGTTCGAACCAGCGGAATGGCGGGAGAGGCGCGAAGTTCCTGTACGGTTTCGCACGGAGGCCTGCAGGGGCACTCCCCGCGGAACTTTTCGCGGCATGCTTTGTTGGCCCTTCGCAAAACAGGGAGCGAACCATGGCCAAGAGCACCGCATCGAAATCCGCAGCGTCGAAATCCCAGAAATCCATGCCAGCGGCCGCGCAGATCCACGACCAAAAGCTGGTACGCGGCAATGGCGGCGAACTGCACCAGCTTGCCGAAGGCGAAACGCCTGTCCTGACCACCGCGCAGGGCGGCCCCGTCGCCGACGACCAGAATTCGCTGCGCGTCGGTGCCCGCGGCCCGCTGCTGGTGGACGATTTCCATTTCCGCGAAAAGATCTTCCATTTCGATCACGAGCGCATTCCCGAACGGGTCGTCCATGCGCGCGGCTATGGTGCGCACGGCTTCTTCGAGACCTACGAGTCGCTCGCCGCCTATACGAAAGCGGACCTTTTCCAGCGCCCCGGCGAAAAGACGCCGGCCTTCGTGCGGTTTTCCACCGTCGCCGGCAACAAGGGCTCGTTCGATCTCGCTCGCGACGTGCGCGGCTTCGCCGTGAAGCTCTACACGCAGGAGGGCAACTGGGACCTCGTCGGCAACAATATCCCGGTCTTCTTCATCCAGGACGCCATCAAGTTTCCCGACATGGTGCATGCGGTGAAGCAGGAACCGGACCGGGCCTTTCCCCAGGCCCAGAGCGCACACGACAATTTCTGGGACTTCATCAGCCTGACGCCCGAGAGCATGCACATGATCATGTGGGTCATGTCCGACCGCGCCATCCCGCGCTCCTTCCGCTTCATGGAAGGCTTTGGCGTGCACACCTTCCGCCTCGTCAACGCGAAGGGTGAATCCACCTTCGTGAAATTCCACTGGAAACCCAAGCTCGGCCTGCAATCTGTCGCGTGGAACGAGGCGGTCAAGATCAACGGCGCCGATCCCGACTATCACCGCCGCGACCTGTGGACCGCGATCCAGGCCGGCAACTTCCCCGAATGGGAACTCTGTCTCCAGCTTTTCGATCAGGATTTCGCCGACAGTTTCGACTTCGACATCCTCGATCCCACCAAGATCATTCCCGAGGAGGTGCTGCCGCCAAAGCCGGTCGGCCGCCTCGTCCTCGATCGCATGCCGGAGAATTTCTTCGCCGAGACGGAACAGGTCGCCTTCATGACCCAGAATGTGCCGCCGGGCATCGATTTCTCGAACGATCCGCTATTGCAGGGCCGGAATTTCTCCTATCTCGATACGCAACTCAAGCGCCTGGGCAGCCCGAACTTCACGCATATCCCGATCAACGCTCCGAAATGTCCCTTCCACCACTTCCAGCAGGACGGGCACATGGCCATGCGCAACCCCGTCGGCCGGGCAAATTACCAACCGAACTCCTGGGGCGAAGGGCCCCGTGAATCGCCAGCCAGCGGTTTCCCGCACTTTCGCGCCGAGGAACAGGGCGAGAAGGCAAGGCTGCGCCCCGAAAGCTTCGCCGACCACTACAGCCAGGCACGCCAGTTCTATATCAGCCAGACGCCGCCCGAGCAGCGACACATCGCGGCCGCGCTGACCTTCGAACTCAGCAAGGTCGAAACGCCGGTCATCCGCGAGAGGGTCGTTTCGCATCTGATGAACATCGACGAGACGCTGGCAAATACCGTCGCCGCCAAACTCGGCTTCCAGTCGATGCCAAAGCCGGCTGCCGCCGCCCTGCCGACCCGGCAGGATCTCGATCCCTCGCCGGCGCTGAGCATCGTGGAGCGCGGTCCGAGGCGCTTCGAGGGACGCAAGCTCGGCATTCTCATTACCGACGGCGTCGATATCGACCTGCTCACCGGTCTTCAGGACGCCATTCTGGCCGAAAAGGCGGAAGTCGCTCTGATCGCGCCAAAAATCGGCGGCGTCACCGCATCCGATGGGTCGTGGGTACCGGCGCATTTCATGATCGACGGCGGCCCCTCCGTCCTCTTCGACGCGGTTGCCCTGCTGCCGGCGAAGGAAGCCACTGACGACCTCCTGCAGGAGGCGACGGCGCGCGACTTCGTCGCCGATGCCTTTCAGCACTGCAAATTCATCGGTTATGTCGCCGATGCCCTCCCGCTCATGCAGATGGCGGGGATCGCCGACAAGCTCGATGAGGGCGTGATCGAGCTTCCCGGCGAAGGAGGCCTTTCGGCCTTCGTCACGGAACTGGGCAAGCTGCGCCTGTGGACGCGCGAGCCTTCCGTCAAGCTCGGCAAGGCTTCCGTTCCGTCCGCATAGCGGACGATGCGCTTTGCCGTATCTGCAAGGAACAAAGGCCCGGGCGGCTTGTTCAATCCCTGAGCAATCGCGCTCGCCATTTCGGCACGAACCCAGACAACCAGGAGAGACCAATGGCCACGAAGACAATGGAAGACCTTTTCGTCGACGGCATCAAGGACATCTACTACGCTGAACGCAAGATCATCGCCGGCCTCAAGAAGATGATCCGGGGAGCCGAGGCGCAGGAGTTGAAGGCCGCCTTCGACAAGCATCTGCAGGAAACCGAGGGCCAGGTCGAACGGCTCGTCCAGGTGTTCGACCTTCTCGGCAAGCCGGCACGGGGCAAGACGTGTCCTGCGATCGACGGCATCCTCGAGGAAGGCCAGGAGATTCTCGAGGAGTTCAAGAATTCGCCCGCGCTCGACGCCGGCCTTCTCGCGGCAGCCCAAGCCGTCGAGCACTATGAGATCGCCCGCTACGGCACCCTGAAGTCCTGGGCTATGCAGCTCGGCAAGAACGATATCGCCAAGCTGCTCGACCAGACGCTCGCCGAAGAAACCAAGACCGACCAGGCCCTGACGCAGCTCGCGGAGGCGAAGGTCAACCGCGAGAGCAAGACCAAGGCCGCTTGACCCGGCATGGGCGGAGAGACGAGATCTCCGCCCACCCCTGCAGCGCGACAGGCGGCTGCAGGGCATCTACGGGAGTGGAGATGACCGGAGAGTGGCGACATATCTGCGTGGACATGCAGCGCATGTTTGCCGAGGACACGCCTTGGAAAGTGTCCTGGATGGAGCGGATTTCGCCGCAGGTCCTTGAGGTCGCGGGCCGGCATACCGAGCGCACGATCTTCTCCCGCTTCCTGCCGCCGACGCGTCCTGCCGATGCAGCCGGCATGTGGCGCGTCTACTACGAGAAGTGGTGGATGATGACGGCTGAGCATCTGCCGGCGGAGATGTATGGCCTGCTTCCGGAGCTTGCAGCATTCACGCCCCCCGCGATCGTCTTCGACAAGCGGACCTATTCCCCCTGGATCGACGGTCGGCTGAACGCCTATCTGAAAGGCCTTGAGGTCGACACGCTGGTGATCACCGGTGGCGAAACCGATGTCTGCGTCCTCGCCACCGCGCTGGGTGCCATCGATCTCGGATATCGCGCAATCATCCTGACCGATGCCGTCTGCAGCGGCACGGACGAAACCTATGACGCATCGCTGAAGCTGCTCGAACGCAGATTTACCGCCCAGATGGACGCAATGCCGACCGAGGCGTTTCTGTCATCGGTTTCCGGCTAGGGTCTGGATTTTGCCATTCAAATGTCGAGGCACTTAATCTGGAATAACAGTCAAATTTCCGATGACCGCGCCCGGGATCGGGCAAACCGGCCAGCGTTGCAAAGAAGGCAATCATCAAATAAGATGAATTTAATTCTCAACTTTGCAGGCGACAACCCGCCTCAATCGGTCCCGTGGTCTGCCGACTGGCATGAGCGAATCCCGTCATTCCCCACTGCTTCACGCTTTTCTTGCCGTCCAGGAACGCATGCGGGCGATCATCTACCGCCGGGTCGGCTGCCGCGCGACGACGGCGGACCTGACGCAGGACGCATTCCTGAAGCTCTGGGAACGCCGAAGCCTGCTGACGGGCGTGGCGGATCTCGCCGGCTATCTCGTCACCACCGGGCGCAACCTTGCTGCCGACCATGAACGGCGACGGCGGATCGCTCCTTTTCTGCACGGCATCGAGGGCCTTGAGCGCATCGCCGATCCCGCGCCTTCGGCGGAAGACGTCGTCATGGGGCGCGACGATCTGCGGCGGCTGCAGGCGGCGATCGACAGCCTGCCGCCGAAGTGCCGGCAGGTGTTCCTGCTGTCGCGGCTGGAGGGGCTGACCTATGCCGAAATCGGCGCACGCCTCAACATCTCGCCGAAAACCGTGTTCAGCCACATGGTGACGGCCCTGGAACGCCTGAAAGCGGAAATGGCGCGGACCTGACCCAGATTTTCACCGTGCCCCGCCGTCCACAAGAGTGACGGAGCGCATATCCGGCCGCAGCGAGTAAAGCATGGAAAAGGAACCCCGAACCGGCGAGACAAGCGAAAGCGAAGCAGCCATTTCCACGGCAGCCGCGGAATGGTTTGCGCGCCTTCTCGACGCGCCGAGCGCGGCCGACCACCAGCGGTTCCGCGCCTGGCTGCTGGCGGACGAACGGCATGGGCACGCCTATTGCGAACTCGAGCGCCTGTGGACCGGGGCCGGCCTTGCCGGCGAGCCTGGCTCCACCACCGGTGTTTCCCGGCGAACCGTCCTGAAGGGGGCCGGCCTTGCCCTGATTGCCGCCGGCACCGGCTTGACTGCGCTGAGGCTTACCCGCCCCTTCGGCGACCACGCGACCGGCACCGGTGAAACGGCCACGGTGAAACTTGCCGACGGCACGCGCGTCGAACTTTCCCCGCGCACGACCTTTTCCATCGACTTCAGCGAGACGGCCCGGCGTGTGCGGTTGCAGGAGGGCGAGATCTTCGTCGACGTCGCGGCCGACGCAGCGCGCCCCTTCACGATCGAGGCCGGCGACCTCAAGGCGACGGCACTCGGCACCGAATATTCCGTCGCCATAGCGCCGGAAGAAACGTCCGTGCTGGTGACGAAACACGCAGTCGAAGTATCCGCCGGCGGACGGAGCCTCATCCTGGATGAGGGCCAAAGCCTTTCCTACAGCGAAGGCCGGCTTTCCAAGCCGGGTGATGCCGACACGCAGGCCCGGCTCGCCTGGCGTCGCGGGCAGCTCGTCTTCCTCTCCACCCCCTTCAGCAAGGTGGTCGAGGATATCGGGCGCTGGCGGCAGGGCAAGATCGTCGTGATGGACAGGCAGCTCGCGCGCCAGCCCGTCACGCTCATCGTCGACGTGAAACGATCGGACCGGATCCTCGAAACCCTGGAACTCGGCCTGCCGATCCGCGTCGTCCCGCTCTCGCCCTGGCTTACCCTCATCTACCGCCGATAAAAATTTCCAGAACCACTCAGGTTTTTCGGAACATCGCTCGTCGAATCCTTCGAGACCGTTTCGACGGCAGGATTTCAGAGTATCCAGGGGGTTCATGGTGCGCACAGCTTATCGGAAGAGATCGGGACAGGGCAGGATGGCCATCGCCATGCCTTTGATGCTGGCGGCGAGCACGGCGGGCATGGCGCTCCTTGCGCCGCTCCAGCCGGCAGCGGCGCAGGCGGCCAGCCAGTCCTACAGCTTCTCCATCGCCGCGCAGCCGCTTCCTGCCGCCCTGGTGCGCTTTTCCGCAACGACCGGCATCGACATCGTCTTCAACGGCACGGTGCCTGCCGGCATCCGCTCGCCGGGCGTCAGCGGCACGCTCCCGGCCGACGCGGCGCTGGCGAAGTTACTCGGCGGCAGCGGCCTGACCTGGCGTTTCCGGACCGACAGGACCGTCATGCTGATCGACCCGTCCGAGACCGGCAGCGTCGGCGATACGGAAGGTTCCACCGCCCTTTCGCCCATCGTGGTAACGGGCGAGGACGGCGGCACCAACGGCATCGTCGCCAAGGGCAGCCGCATCGCCACCAAGAGCGACACGCCGATCCTCGAAGTGCCGCAGACCGTGAACGTCGTGACGCGCAAGGAGATGGATGCGCGCGGCGCGGGCGATTTCAACGCGGCCGTCGCCTACACGCCGGGCCTGCGCGTCATCGACTATCCGGGCGGCCAGGGCATGCCCGACCTCTATCTGCGTGGTTTCCGCGCCATCGGCCAATATGCCAACTATCGCGACGGCATCCGCAATGGCTTCAATTCCTACGACAACGACATCGAGATGTTCGGGCTGGAACGGCTCGACGTTCTCAAGGGACCGTCCTCGGTGCTCTTCGGCCAGTCGACGCCCGGCGGCCTCGTGAACGCCACTTCCAAGCGCCCGACCGAGGCGCCCTACCGCGAGGTACAGGTGGAATATGGCAGCTACGGACGCCGGCAGGTGACCGCCGATTTCGGCGGTCCGGTTTCAGAGGACGACGCTTTCCTCTATCGCTTCACCGCGCTTCTCCGCGACAGCGGCACCCAGATCGACCATTCGCCGGACGACGCGCTCTACATCGCGCCCGCCTTCACCTGGAAGCCCGACGAGGGCACGTCGTTCACCCTGCTTGCCAACTACCACAAGGTCCACAAGGGCGGCGGCGAGCAGAGCCTGCCGATGGACAACACCATCTTCGACAAGGGCGTGCGCATCCCGTCCAGCCTTTATCTCGGCATTCCCGGCGTGACGGAATGGAACACGCAGAACACCTCCGTCGGCTACGAATTCAAGCACGAATTCGACAACGGCTGGACCTTCAACCAGAATGTTCGCTACAGCCACGCAAAGGTCGACTATACGGCCGGCTGGATCTGGGACTGGCCGACGACGCTCTTCGATGGGCATTATGCGCGCATCGGCGCACAGCAGCGGCCGAAGACCACGAACAGCTTCCTCGTCGATAACAATATCGGCGGTACCGTCGAGCTTGGTGCAAGCGAGCACAATCTGCTCTTCGGCCTAGACTACGGCCGCTACGACAGCCACGAGCGCCGCGCGAATTCGACCAATTTCATCACGATCGACATCTTCGACCCGGTCTACGATCCCTCGGGCCTGACCTTCGGCGTACCCTGGTCGGACGAGAACCTCATCCAGACCCAGGTCGGCCTCTATGCGCAGGACCAGGTCAGGATCGACAACTGGGTGCTCTCTTTCGCCGGCCGCTACGACTGGGTCAAGACCGATGTGGACGACCTTGCCAGCGCCATCAGCACATCGGAGCGCAATCACGCCTTCACGGGCAGGGCCGGCATCGGCTATCTCTTCGACAACGGCCTCGCCCCCTATCTCAGCTATTCCACCTCCTTCCAGCCGGAGGCCGGCACGGACTTTTCCGGCCGCGCCTTCGAGCCGACGACGGGCGAACAGTGGGAGGCGGGCATCAAGTATCAGCCGCTCGGCTGGAACGGCCTGGTCACGGCCTCGCTCTTCCAGATCACCCAGCAGAACGTCACCACGAATGACCCGCTCCATCCCGGCTTCCTGGTGCAGGAGGGTGAGGTGCGCTCGCGCGGCTTCGAGATCGAGGCGAAGGCGGACCTGACGGACGCGCTGGCGCTGACGGCCGCCTATTCCTACACGGATACGCGCATAACGAAGGACAATCCGGATGCGACCGGCATCAGCAAGGCCGGCACCCGCATGGCAGCGGTTCCCTATCATCAGGCCTCGCTGTGGCTCGACTATGCCTTCCAGCAGGAAGCGCTGTCGGGCCTGACGGTCGGCGGCGGCGTACGCTTCGTCGGAAGTTCGATGGCGGTGATGGACGGAGGCACGGGCGCGCAGGTCAAGGTCGCGGGCTACACGCTGCTCGACGCGGCGGTCAGCTATGATTTCGGCGCGCGGAACCCGGATTTCGACGGGCTGAAGCTCACCGTCTCGGGCAGCAACCTGACAGACGAGAAATACTTCACGCCCGGTTTCTATTCCGACACCGTCCTGTTTGGAAACCGCCGAGCCGTCAAGGCGAACCTGAGCTATACGTGGTAGACTCTAAAGACCAATCGACATTCGGCCCGTGGAGGGTCGGATGTTCTAGGGCGCGATTTCAACCGTTTCCTGCAACCGCACGAGCTCGAAATCGCTGATGAGAACGTCGAGCCTCACGCGCCATTGCCCGGCCAGGGGAATCACGACGTCCACGGCCCGCCAGGTCCCGTCGGCTTGTAGGACGGCCCGCCTGCGCATCGGCTCGATGCCCGCTTCCGGGTTGGAGAAGACGAACGTGACATCCTTCGGGGTCAGGGGTGTGAAGCCCGGCGACAAGATGACGGCGGATACCTGGACCGGACCGGAGCGCCCGGGAGTGAGCGTGATTTCGGCCATCACCTTGTCCGAATGGATGTGGGTCGAGACCGGTCGCGCCGCCACGAGCACCAGTGCGCGCGGTGGTGGCGTGAACCGCCACGCCGCAGCGACGGCAAAAATCGCAAGGACGATCATGGTCTCGACAATGATCGCGCGCCCGAGCCGCCGCGCTGCGCCGCGATCCCCACCCACGGCAGGCCTGGTGAAAATCCAGCGGTTGAGAGCCACGAGCGCAAACAGGACGGCAAGCAGCGCCAGCTTGACCAGCAGCACGTTGCCGTAGGCCGTTGAAAAAAGCGCGCCGAATTGCTGAACCTGAACGACCGCAAGCAGCAGGCCGGCCACGGTCAGGACGGCAACGCAGACGGGGATCAGGCGTGAAAATCGGCCGAGCGCCTGCCGGCCCGCATCACCGCCCCGCCGCAGGGCGTAGGCCAGCGGCAGAAGGGCGCCGATCCAGACCTCTATCGTAATCGCATGCACAAAGACGGCAGGTTGCATCAGCCACTGCGGCGCGGCCGAACTTGCATGGCCACTCAACGCCAAGGCGCCGCTTCCGACGACGAGAGACACCAGGGATGCCGCCCGGCCCGCAAATCGCGCCCTCGAAGGGGCAACGATTGCCAGACAGAATGCCGCCAGAAGCGCCATGACGGTCAAGCCGAAACGCGTGGCGAGGCCGGCTTGCCACACCGCTCTATCCGCGAGGGCAGACAGGGGAGCGCCGAGTGCGTCCAGCCCCTGAAAACCCAGGGAGAGGATGGTCGCCACCGCGCCGAGCAGCGTTGCCGCCCTTATGACGCGCAGGCCATCGGCCCCGCCCGGGATCAGCCAGCGGACGGCAAAGAGGCCGCCGATCCCGAAGAAAAGACCGGCATAGCTCACGACCCGCGCAAGCCACAGCGCGATCCTGACCGGCCAGTCGACCGCCCCTTCCGCGACGGGCGGCACATTGCCTGGCGCACCGATCGAAAAGACCGTGGAACCCGCAACCGGATGCCCGTCCTCGGAGACGACGCGCCAGACAAGGACATGGGTACCGGCCCCGAGGTCATCCGGCGGCGCGATTTCAAGAACGCGGTCTCGAAGGACGAATGTTCCGAGCGTCCTTGCCTGGCCATCCGGCAGGATGAGCCTCAGCACGAGCGGCGAAACCGGCTCGCTGAAGGACAGCGACAGGGATTTCGGGGGCGTTTCGACGACCGCCCCATCCGCCGGCACCGCCCCCGTCAGCGCGGCATGCGCCATCGCCGCCACGGTGAGGCAGCACCAGAGGATGCCGGTTAGAAATACCCGGATACAGGATCGGCCAAGATGGTTCCGCACGAACGATCTCCGAAGGACAGATGCGACCGGCACCCCGATGGCGCCGGCCTTCACGGGGTCAGGATGTCTTCCGCTTTTCACCGAACCGCGGAAACACTACCCTTACCTTTTTGCTTCTCCGCAATTGCGAGCGCAAAACCGCTTCGCGCCTTTGCGACATGCTTTAGTGGCCGCCTGCAGCCTCGAGCAGCTTCACACCGGGCGCGGGAAGCTCGAGATCGTCGGCCGACTGGCCCTCGGCCGGAATCTCGATCCAGCGCTCGGCCATGCCATCCGGGCACTCCTGCACCACGGGGAAGTGGAGCGTTTCGCCCGCTTTCAGGTCCTTCGTCAGATAGACCCGCAGGACGAACTCGTCATATTCGTCATCGCCAAGGCTGCCGCCGCTCCACACGATCTCCTTCACGCCTTCAGTCGTCGGCGTGCCGTGGTAGTCGTAGGATTTCGCATAAGCGCCCTTGATCTTTTCGAGCGTCCAGCCGGCCTTCGGCTGCGGCTTGACCGCGATGACGCCTTCCGGGATCTGCACGCGGACCACATTCGTCGGCTTGCCTTCGCAACCATGCGGCACCTGGAAGATCGCGCGGTAGGTCGAGCCGACCGGCGCCTCCTTCAGTTGCAGCGAAACATGGGCGAAGGCGGTTCCGGAACCGATTGCGAGGGCGGCAACGGTTGCAAGCATTCTTTTCAGCATAGTCAGTCTCCATGAGGCCGGTCATCCCTGCCGGCAAGATTTGAAGGAAGAAGGAGGCGCGCGACGTCACCTGCCCTGCCCGTCAATGGGCCCAAGGCAGATTGATCATCATGGCCGCGGAACGGTCCCTGCCTGGCGATCAGGCGTTCGTGGGGGGACCGCGCGGATGTCCGGGGAGCGCGTCATACACCGACGGGACAGTGACGCCATAGCCATCGAGGATCCGCTGCGATGGCTGGGCAAGCGGATTGAACAGGATGGGGACGGCGTGGTGCGTCGGCACGAAGGCTGCGGCCGAGCCGCAGGCAAGCACGCAGCAATCGGGAGCGAGCGAACGCTCCTTGCCCGGCGCGGACGCCGGTTCCTGCTCCTCGATATGCGTGATGCAGAGCGGGTTGCCGAAGGCATCGACCGGCGACGTGGCGGCGCTGGCTGCAACGGCGAACGGGCTGAGGAGCACCTGCAACGCCATCAGGATGGCGACGGCGAAGGCCACCATTCCAATCCGGCTTTGTTGCAGACGCTTGTTCATCGAAACCTCTCCCGCAAGGCTTACCAATCGTGCTTCGCGATGAAAAGGCTCCTTACCTGCCGAATTGCCGCAGAGCTTGCGCTGCAACAATCAGAACTGCGAAACCCTTCCACCATGCGTTCCTTGTTCAGCCGCAAGCGGCCCGGTCAGCTCGACATGAAACGGTTGAGCCGGACTTCGTCGAGCAACGATCGGGTCATGCCTCCGAAAGCCCATTCCCTGAGCCGGCTGTGCCCGAAAGCGCCCGAAACGACGAGATCGGCATCGTAGCGGTCGACGAGCGCGATCAGGCTGTCGCTCTCGTGGTAGCTCTCCATGCTTTCATTGCGCGCGGCCACGCCATGGCGGGCGAGAAACGCAGTAACGTCGGCCATGCTCTCGCGAGCCCATTGATCGATGGTGGGCGCCACCGTGACCACGATGACATCGTCGGCCGCCTGGAGCAGCGGCACGGCATCGAGGACCGCCCGCCGCGCTTCCTTCGTGTCCTTCCAGGCGACCACGATCTTCCTGCCGAGCCTGTGTTCCGCCTCCGTCCCGACGATCAGCAGGGGACGCCCCGCCTGCAGGACGACGCTCCCCGGATCGGACCGGCGCGCCGTATCCCGCGTCGCGGCGCCATCGGCCGCCTGCATGACGACGAGATCGGCTGCTCTCGATGCCTGAACAAGGGCGTAGGTCGGTCTTTCCAGGGCTTCGCGCCATTCGGTCTCGACGGCGCCGGCAACCAGGGTCTCGAATTCCTTGCGCAGTTCCTTGAACCGGCGCTCGTCGTCGTCGCGCATCTGCTGCCAGACTTCCGCGGCGAGCGTCGCGCCCTCCGGCCCGGTGACCGGCAGATACACGTCGGCCGCGCAAAATCCGATCAGCCTGGCGTTCCAACGCTGCGCCAGCGCACGCGCCGCCTTCACGACCGGACCGATCGGCCCGTCGACATCCAGATTCACGAGAATGGACTTGTAGCTCATCGGACTGCTCCTCCCTCCTGTTTTCTATCTGGGTAAAGGATAGTGCACATGCAAAACGTCACCTTGACGCCGATCAAGTGCAGCAAACCCGCCCGGCACCGATCCTCATGTCACGCTCCGATAGTGGCGACGAGGATTGCCTTGATCGTGTGCATGCGGTTTTCCGCCTGGTCGAACACGATCGATGCGGCCGATTCGAAGACCTCGTCGGTGACCTCCATGCAATCGATGCCGTAGCTTCGGGCGATGTCCTGCCCGACCTCCGTCTCCGCATTGTGGAAGGCCGGCAGGCAATGCATGAACTTTGTATGCGGCGTTCTCGTCGCGGCCAACAGCGCGCGGGTCACGCGATAGGGCGTCAGGAGCTCTATCCTTTCCCGCCAGGCGCTCTCGTTCTCGCCCATGGAAAGCCAGACGTCGGTATAGACGAAATCGGCCCCGAGCACGGCGGCATGGACATCCTCATCCAGCCGGAAGCTGCCGCCGTTCGCTTCTGCCATGGACCGGACGCGATCGCAGAACGCATCGTCCGGCCAGAGCGCGCGGGGCGAAGCGATGCGCATGTCCATGCCGACCTTCGCCGCGCCGATCGCGAGCGACGTCGCCACATTGTCCCGCCCCGCGCCGGCGAAGACGAGCGTCGTGTCCGACAGGTGCTTGTGGGTGAATTCGCGCATCGTCATGAAGTCGGCGAGAACCTGGGTCGGATGCGCCTCGTCGGTCAGCCCGTTATAGACCGGCACGCCGGCATAGGCGGCCAGCACATCCGCCTGATGCTGGCTGAAGCCCCTGAACTCGATGGCGTCGTACATGCGCCCGAGCACGCGCGCCGTGTCCTTCATCGTCTCCTTGTGGCCGATATGGCTGCCGGACGGGCCGATATAGGTGACGTGCGCGCCCTGATCGTAGGCCGCGACCTCGAAGCCGGAGCGGGTGCGGGTGGAATCCTTTTCGAAGATCAGGGCGATGTTCTTGCGGGCAAGACGCGGCACCTCCGTGCCGGCCTGCTTCGCCGCCTTGAGCTCGGCGGCAAGACGCAGCAGGTAGCGGATCTCCGCGCCGGAAAAATCGTCCAGCGTCAGCACGCTGCGGCCATGCAGATTGACGGGCATGTCGGTTTCTCCTCTGTCAGATCGGATCGCGCGCGATGGGGCAGGTCATGCAGTGGCCCCGCCGCGGCCCTGGCGGCCATGTTCTGCGTCAGGCACGGCACCGCCTCCCGGCATTCGAAAGTGTGGGAAGACTGCACCCGGTCCCTCCGCATCACCTTGACCCGCATCAAAGCCCGGTTGCGGCAGCGGGTGCACAATGGCCAACATCGGAAATCGATCTCGAACCTTGCGAAGGAGAATGCGATGATAGCACTTGTCTACGAGGAACCGGAACGAGCGGGCGGTTCATCCGTTCGGCCGGCCACCGACCTCTGGAGCTGCGATCTGGTGACCCGCACCGGGTTCGTGCTCCACATTCGCCCGGTCCGCCCCGAGGACGAGGTGCTTCTGGCCGCGTTCTTCGCCCATGTGGCGCCCGCAGACCTGCGCTTCCGTTTCCTCGGCGGCGTGCGCGAGGTGAGCCATGAACGTCTCCTCGCCATGACGCAGGTCGATCATCGCGCGACAGAGCACTTCCTTGCCTTTGCCGATGACGGCAAGGCGATCGTCGCGGCGGCGATGGTTGCCTGCGATCCGTCGATGACGAAGGCGGAGGTGGCGATCTCCGTTCGCGCCGAGGACAAGCACAAGGGCATCGCCTGGGAAATGCTGCGCCATGCGGCCCGCTACGCGCAGTCTCGCGGCGTCGAGACCCTGGAATCGCTCGAAAGCCGCGAAAACCACGAGGCCATCGAACTCGAACGGGAGCAGGGTTTCGTCGCGATCCCCTATCCCGACGACGCGACCCTCGTCCTGATCCGCAAGGACCTCCGCTCCGCCTGAACCCGGTCTGCCGGGCTCACAACACGAATTCCTGATCGAGCCGCGGCACGACGCTCGCCCATCCAAGCTCCCGCGCGATGCGAATGCGCAACGCTTCGGAGGCTTCGGCCTCGCCGTGCACGATGAAGACCTTGCGCGGCGGGCGCGGGCAGGCGGAGAGCCAGCGCATCAGTTCGTCGGCATCGGCATGGGCCGAGAGCATGTCGAGATGTGCCACCTCCGCATTGACCGGCACCCAGGAGCCATGGATCTTCAGCTCCCTCGCGCCTTCCTGGAGCGAGCGGCCTCGCGTGCCGGCCGCCTGGAAGCCGGCAAGCAGGATCGTATTGCGGGCATCGGGCGCGAACGCCTTGAGATGATGCAGGACGCGCCCGCCCGTCGCCATGCCCGAAGCCGAAATGACGATCTTGGGGAACCGGTTGGCGCTGATCGCCTTCGAAGCCTCGACGTCGTCGGTGTAGCGCGCGATGGAGAACACGGCCTTGCAGGTTTCCATATCGAGACGGTGATCCTGCATGTGCCGGCCCAGAAGCCCCGTCGCGTCGATGGCCATCGGACTGTCGAGGAACAGCGGAACGGCCGGAAGGCGGCCCGCCCGCTTCAGCTTCCAGAAATAGTAGAGCAGTTCCTGCGCCCTGCCGACGGCGAAGGCCGGGACGACGAGCGTGCCGCCGCGCCTGACCGTCCGGTCGATGACCGCCTGCAGGGCATCGGCCGGGTCGGTCCTGTCGTGGATACGATTGCCGTAGGTGGATTCGATGAGGATATAGTCGGCCTCCGGCGGCGGAGCCGGGTCCGGCATGAGCGGATCGCCGTAGCGCCCGATATCGCCGGAAAAGACGATCCGGCGGCCGCCCCATTCAAGGTCCACGCTCGCTGCGCCCAGAATGTGCCCGGCGGGACGGAAGCGGAAGGTCGCGCCGTTGGCAAGCCGCACCGCCTGTCCGAACTCCACGGTCGAGAAGTGCTCGACAGCCCGTTGCGCGTCCCGCACGCCATAGAGCGGAAGGGCCGGCTGGTGGCGCGACAGCTTGTGCCGGTTGAGGAACTCGGCATCCTTTTCCTGCAGGTGGCCGCTGTCCATGAGGATCAGTTCGGCGACGTCGCGGGTGGCCGGCGTTGCATAGACCTTGCCGCGATAGCCCGCATGCACCAGACGCGGCAGGTATCCGCTATGATCGAGATGCGCATGGGTGAGGATCACCGCATCGATGGCGTGCGGGGAGACCGGCAGGGGCGTCCAGTTGAGGTCACGCAGGTTCTTCAGGCCCTGGAAAAGACCGCAATCGATCAGGATGCGATGCTCGCCGAGGGAAAGCAGATGCTTCGAACCGGTGACGGTTCCGGCGCCGCCGAGCGATTTCAGTGACAGCATGATCCCCTCCCCTCGCGGACCGCTTTGCCCACGGCACGGCTACTGCCGCGGATAGGGCCATTTCCAGTCCCGAATTTCCGGCATGTCCTCGCCATGCTCGCGCACATAGGCGTGGTGCTCGGCAAGCTTCCCCTTCAGCGCGGCAACGATATCCGCCACCTTTTCACCCAGAACCGGCAGGCGCTCGACGGCCTCGATGGCGAGATGATAACGGTCGAGCTCGTTCATCACGGCCATGTCGAAGGGCGTGGTGGTCGTGCCCTCCTCGATGAAGCCCCTGACATGCACGTTCGTATGGTTCGTGCGTTTGTAGACCAGCCGATGGATGAGGTAGGGATAGCCGTGATAGGCGAAGATCACCGGCCGGTCGCGGGTAAAGATCCGGTCGAAAGCCGCGTCCGAAATGCCGTGCGGATGGTGCTGCGGCGATTGCAGCGCCATCAGGTCGACGACATTGACGACGCGGATGCGCAGGTACGGCAGCGCCTGGCGCAGGAGATCGACGGCGGCGAGCGTTTCCATGGTCGGCACGTCGCCGGCGCAGGCCATCACGATGTCCGGGCCAAGCCCCTCTTCCGTGCCCGCCCAGTCCCAGATGCCGAGCCCGGCCTCGCAATGGCGCACCGCCTCATCCATGGCCAGCCATTGCGGCGCCGGCTGCTTGCCGGCGACGATGACGTTGATGCGGTTCCAGGTCTTCAGGCAATGATCGCCGACCCAAAGCAGCGTGTTGGCGTCCGGCGGCAGGTAGACGCGCACGATATCCGCGCCCTTGTTGGCGACGAGATCGACGAAGCCGGGATCCTGGTGCGAGAAGCCGTTGTGGTCCTGCCGCCAGACATGGGAGGTCAGGAGGTAGTTGAGCGAGGAGACCGGCTTGCGCCAGGGCAGCTCGCGCGCGACCTTCAGCCACTTGGCATGCTGGTTGAACATCGAATCGACGATGTGGATGAAGGCTTCGTAACAGGAGAAGAAGCCGTGGCGGCCGGAGAGGAGATAGCCTTCCAGCCAGCCCTGGCAGAGATGCTCGCTCAAGACCTCCATGACGCGGCCGTCCGGCGAAAGATGATCGTCCGTCGGCAGCGTCTCGGCCATCCATACGCGATCCGTCGCCTCGAAGACGCTGCCGAGCCGGTTCGAGGCCGTCTCGTCCGGGCCGAAGACGCGGAAATTGCTTTCCGCCGCGTTCAGCCGGATCACGTCGCGCAGATAGTCGCCGAGAACCTTCGTCGCCTGCGCGTCGATAGCCCCGGGATTGTCGACGGCGACCGCATAGTCACGAATGTCCGGCGTGCGCAACGCCTTGCGCAGGACGCCGCCATTGGCGTGCGGGCTGGCACCCATGCGGCGTTCCCCTGTCGGCGCGAGCGCCCGCAGGTCCGGCTTGAGGCGGCCGGCCGCGTCGAAGAGATCTTCCGGATCGTAACTGCGCATCCAGGCTTCGAGGATATCGCGATGGGCGGCGTTCGAGCGGCATTCGGAGACCGGTACCTGGTGCGAGCGCCAATGGTTCTCGACCACCTTGCCGTCCACCTCCTTCGGCCCCGTCCAGCCCTTGGGGCTGCGCAGCACGATCATCGGCCAGTGCGGCCTTCGGGCGGGTTCGCCCTTCGCTGCGGCGCGGATGGCCGCGATGCGGTCGAAGGCCGTGTCGAGCGCCGCCGCCATGTCCCGGTGCATGGCCTGCGGCTCGTGGCCCTCCACGAAGATCGGATCGTAGCCATAGCCGGTGAAGAGATGGGCAAGCTCTTCGTCCGGCAGGCGTGCCAGCACGGTCGGGTTGGCGATCTTGTAGCCGTTGAGATGCAGGATCGGCAGCACCGTGCCGTCGCTGACGGGGCTCAGGAACTTGTTGGAATGCCAGGCGGCGGCGAGCGGGCCGGTCTCGGCCTCGCCGTCCCCCACCACGCAGGCGACGACGAGGTCGGGATTGTCGAAGGCCGCGCCATAGGCATGCACCAGCGCATAACCGAGCTCGCCGCCCTCGTGGATCGAACCGGGCGTCTCGGGCGCCGCATGGCTCGGAATGCCGCCGGGGAAGGAGAACTGCCGGAAGAGTTTCTTCAGCCCTGCCTCGTCCTCGCCCACCTCCGGATAGATTTCCGAATAGGTGCCTTCCAGATAGGTGTTGGCCACCATGCCAGGCCCGCCGTGGCCGGGGCCGCAGATGTAGAGGATGTCGGCATCGCGGGCCTTGATGATCCGGTTGAGGTGGGCGTAGATGAAATTCAGACCCGGCGTGGTGCCCCAGTGGCCGAGAAGGCGCGGCTTCACATGCTCCGCCTTGAGCGGCTCGCGGAGCAGCGGATTGTCCATCAGGTAGATCTGGCCGACGGAAAGATAGTTGGCCGCCCGCCAGTAACGGTCGATCAGCGCGAGGTCCCCGGTGTCAGGATCGTTCGCCATGCCCTCTCTCCCTGTCGCCTGTTCGAAGGCTTCAACGCCCATACCCTCCGGTTTGCTCCGGCAACGGCACGGTTCTATTGCGGCAACGTCCCGCCGACAGCCATATGGCCACGGGCGGCGTCCGTGACCGTATCGACGCCCCGGCGCAGTTCATCGAGGCCGGCCGCGACGGATTTCTCGGCGAACTCCGTCTGATAGACCAGCATGTTGAAGGGATTGTCGCATTCGGCGAGATTTTGCAGATGGGCGGATTGGTCCTGGAGCAGGCGCGACGTCGCGCCCAGCCAGTGCCGGTACATCGCCATTCCGATCTCGAAGGGCGTCAGGAGAAGCGGATCGGCCGCCATGGGGGCAAAGGCCGCAACAACCCGCTCCGCATCCGTCGCATTGACTTCAGGCATGACGAACTCCCTTTTTCCCGTTTCGACATCATTTCATTCTAGGCGATTTCGCACAATGAAACTTGATCTGTGTCAACGGAGATGGAGACTGCCCTGTATAGGGTGGCGCTCGATCCGCCATCCGGTCATGGGGTCGCAATGCGAATGCGGTTGCTTCCAGCAGTGCACATGAACCTGCCGAAGGAGACATCCATGAACAGCCCGATGAGCGAGACATTGCCTTTCCGGCACGCGGCAGGCCTGCCGCCCGTTCCGCGCATGGAGGAGCTGGGGAGCGAAGCCTTCCGCGCGATCGACCGCATGCGGGAGGCGTTCACCGGGCAGTTCAGCGCGGGCCTGTCGCCTGCCGCCTTCGCGCTTGCCCTCATGGATTGGTCGATCCATCTCGCCTCCGCGCCCGGCAAGCGGCTGGAACTCCTCGACAAGGCCAACCGCAAGGCCGTCCGCCTGCTTTGCCATCTCGCGGCAGCGGCAGCCGATCCGGATGCACCGCCCTGCATCGAGCCTCTCGCCGGAGACTACCGCTTTGCCGACCCGCGCTGGAAAAAGCCGCCGTTCAGCATCTGGGCGCAGGCCTTCCTGCTCCAGCAGCAATGGTGGCACAATGTCACGAACGAGGTGCCCGGTGTGGCGCCGCATCACCAGGATATCGTGTCCTTCGCCGCGCGCCAGATCCTCGATGTCTTCTCGCCTTCCAACCTGCCCTTCGCCAATCCGGAGGTGCTGGAGAGGACGATCCGATCCGGCGGCATGAATTTCCTCGACGGCCTGCGCAACTGGATGGAGGATGTAGGGCGCCTCGCCACCGGACAGCAGCCGGCCGGCACGGAGAATTTCGTCGTCGGCCGGGATGTCGCCGCAACGCCGGGCAAGGTGGTCTACCGCAACCACCTGATCGAACTGATCCAGTACGCGCCGGCAGGCGAAACCGTGCTGGCCGAACCGGTGCTGATCGTGCCGGCCTGGATCATGAAATATTACATCCTCGACCTTTCGCCGCACAATTCGCTCGTGCGTTACCTGGTGGAGAAGGGCCACACCGTCTTCTGCATTTCCTGGCGCAACCCGACGGCGGCCGACCGCGACCTGACGATGGACGACTATCGCCGGCTCGGCGTGATGGCGGCGCTCGAGGCGGTCGATGCCGTCGTTCCCGGCCGCAGGGTCCATGCCGCGGGCTATTGCCTGGGCGGCACGCTGCTGTCCATCGCAGCCGCCGACATGGCACGCCGGGGTGACGACCGGCTGGCGAGCCTGACATTGCTTGCGGCGCAGACGGATTTCACGGAGCCCGGCGAACTCGCGCTCTTCATCGACCACAGCCAGTTGCATGTGCTCGAAAGCATGATGTGGAACCGCGGTTATCTCTCGGCCGACCAGATGGCTGGCGCCTTCCAGCTCCTGCGCTCGAACGACCTCGTCTGGTCGCGCATCGTGCACGAGCACATGATGGGCGAGCGCACGCCGATGATCGACCTGATGGCCTGGAACGCCGATTCCACCCGCATGCCCTACCGGATGCATGCCGAATACCTGAAACGCCTTTATCTCGGCAACGAGCTTGCCGCCGGGCGCTTCCTGGTCGACGGGCACCCTGCCGCCATCCAGAACATCCGTGTGCCGATGTTCGTGGTCGGCACCGAGCGCGATCACGTCGCGCCCTGGCGATCGGTCTACAAGATCCATTACCTCAGCAATACAGACCTCACCTTCGTCCTCACCAGCGGCGGCCACAATGCCGGCATCGTCAGCGAACCGGGCCACCCGCGCCGCCGCTACCGCATCGCCACGCGCGCGGCCGAAGGGCTATGCGTGGGCGCGGACGAATGGGCGGAAACCGCCGAGGGGCGACCGGGCTCGTGGTGGGAGGCCTGGACGAGATGGCTTGCCGCGCGTTCGGCGCCGGAGCGGGTCGCAGCACCGGCGATGGGCGCCCGCCGCAAGGGCAACAGATCGCTCGCCGATGCTCCGGGGACCTATGTTTTGCAAAGGTGAAACTCCGCTGGCCGACATTCTCCGCAACAGGACCTTCGGCGCGCCTCGACCCCGCGATACCGCCTCAATCGCCCGGTTCGTCGCCCATGGCCTGTGGACGGTCGGCCTCCTGCCCGCCAAGATGGCCGGAACGCCGTATCCGATGAAAGGACTGTCCGCATGAGCCGGAAAACCCTGCTGACCTTCAACGCTGGCTCCTCTACCGTGAAGATCGGCCTGTTCGAGCTTGATGTCGCCGGTCCTGCCCGGATCGCGCGCGGCGTGATCGATTTTCGCCACGATCCGCTGACCTTGCGGGCAGGCGAGGGGGAGCAGCGGATCGAAACCACGCTGGAGGCCCGGCCGGACGGGAACCTGAGCGACATCCTGTCGGAGACCTTCGCCATCCTCGGCCGCAATTTCGATCTCGGGAAGGTTGCGCTCGTCGGGCATCGCGTCGTGCACGGCGGCGACAGGTTCGACGGCCCCGTGCGCCTCGATGCGGAAACGATCGCGGCGATCGACGCGCTGACGGCACTGGCGCCGCTCCACCAGCCGCAGAGCCTGCGCCTGATCCGGGCGATCGGCAGCGTGCTGCCGGACCTGCCGCAGGCTGCCTCCTTCGACACCGCCTTTCATCGGACGAACGACGCGCTCGTGCGCCGCTTCGCCATCCCGCGCGCCCTCCACGAGCACGGTATCAAGCGGTACGGCTTCCACGGCCTCTCCTACAAGTTCATCGCCGGTGAACTCACCCGCCTTGCGCCCGAAAGGGCCAGCGGCAGGGTCGTGGTCGCCCATCTCGGCAGCGGCGCGAGCCTGTGCGGCCTCAACGAGGGCACCAGCCGCGACACCAGCATGGGCTTTTCGACCCTCGACGGCATTCCGATGGCGACGCGATGCGGCGCACTCGATCCCGGCGTGCTGCTGCATCTCCTGGGGCCTGGGGAACGCACTCTGCGGGATGTCGAGGATCTCCTGTATCACAAGTCCGGCCTTCTCGGCGTCTCCGGCATCAGCGCCGACAGCCGCGATCTTCTCGCCAGCGATGCGCCGGAGGCGAGGGAGGCGATCGAGCTCTTCACCTTCCGCATCGCCGGCGAGATCGCCCGGCTCGCCGCCACGCTCGGCGGTCTCGACGCCGTCGTCTTCACCGCCGGCGTCGGCGAGAACCAGCCGGCGGTCCGGGCCGATGTCTGCCAGCGGCTCGGCTGGCTCGGCCTCGACCTCGATCCCGCCGCCAATGCCGCAAACGCCACCCGCATCAGCACCCCGGAAAGCCGCATCGCCGCTTTCGTCATCGCCACCGACGAGGAGCAGGTGATCGCTGAGGAAACCGTCTCGATCCTGGAGGGCATCGCGAGGTGACCGCCGCCAGCAACCGCACCGTCCCGCTGCGCCAACACGACAAGGATGCTTGCCCATGACCGAAAATCCCCCTCGTCACCTTCTCCTGGCAACAGACCTCAGCGCACGCTGCGACAGGGCGCAGGACCGTGCGCTCGACCTTGCGCGGGCATGGAAGGCGAAGCTGACGATCGTGCATGCGCTCGACGTCGTCAGCATGACCGGCACGACCTCCACCATCCTCGCCGCGGCCAGGCGGCGCGCATCCAGCCATCTCGATCGCGAGTTCGCGGATGTCGGCGATATCGCTTGGGATATCGACATCCGCGAGGGAGAGCCGGCCGACGTCATCCTCGCCGTCGCGCGCGAAAGGAATTGCGACATGATCGTCACCGGCATTGCCGGCAACGATGCGCTCGGGCACATGCTGGTCGGCGGCACGACGGCAAGCGTGGTGCGCCAGGCCGGCCTGCCAGTGCTGGTGGTGAAGAAGCGGGTGCGGCAGGCCTATCGCCGCATCGTGGTGGCCAGCGACCTTTCCGAAGCCTCCACCGGCGCGCTCGAAATGGGCGCCCTGCTCTTCCCGCCGGCCCACATCACGCTTTTCCACGCCTTCGACATGCCGTTCCGCGGTTTCCTCGACGACAAGGATGGTTCCGAGCGGGGCCGGGCGAACCTGGCGCGGAAGGATGCGAAAGCCTTCGTCGCAAGTCATCTGCCGGATGCGGGAAACGATGTCGGCATCCATGTCGCCCATGGCGATCCCGCACCCCTCCTTGCCGAATTCGCGATCAAGGAAGACATCGACCTGCTCCTTGCCGGCACCTACGGCCGGACCGGCCTTCTCGGCGCATTGATCGGCAGCGTCGCCGAGGCGCTTCTGGAAGAGGTGGAGTGCGACGTGATGATCGTTCCCGGCAGGGGCGTGCGATCCGATGGATGATCGGCGTGACGGTGTGATGGCAAAGGAGAAGCGCATGAGCGCGGTCGACATTCAATCCGGCCCGCAGGCCTGGCACGCCCGCACGAAGGAGGAGACCTGCGCAGTGCTGGCGACGGGTCTCGACGGCCTCGGCCATGACGAGGCCGGGCGGCGCCTCGGCACTCACGGCCCCAACCAGTTGCCGGCCACCGCCCGCACGCATCCGGTCCTGCGCTTCCTTGCGCAGTTCAACAACGCACTCATCTACTTCCTCCTGTCGGCCGCCCTCGCCGCCATGCTGCTCGGCCATGTCATCGACGGCGTGGTCATCGTCATCGTCGTCGTGGTCAACGCCGTGGTCGGTTTCATCCAGGAGGGTAAGGCCGAGCGGGCGCTGGACGCGATCCGCGACATGATCGCCCCGCACACCGTCGTCGTGCGCGAAGGCGAACGGCATACCGTCGATGCCCGCGAGATCGTTCCGGGCGACCTCGTCGTGCTGGAGGCAGGCGACAAGGTGCCCGCCGATATCCGGCTCATCAGGGCGCGCGGGCTCACCGCGGACGAGGCGATCCTGACCGGCGAATCCGTACCCGCCGAAAAGCGGGAGGAGACCGTTCCTGCCGATACCGCGCTCGGCGACCGGCTGCCGATCCTTCATTCCGGCACCCTCATCACCACCGGCCAGGGACACGGCGTCGTGGTGGCGACGGGCAGCCGCACCGAGATCGGCCGCATCTCCAACCTCATCGGCAACGTGCAGACGCTGACCACGCCGCTGCTGCGCCAGATCAACGAGTTCGGCCGGCTCTTCACCTGGTTCGCCATCGGCACGGCCGCCATCCTCTTCGTTTTCGCCGTCCTGGCGAGAAACTACGACTGGCTCGACGCGCTGATGGTGGTCGTTGCGCTCGCCGTCGGCGTCGTGCCGGAAGGATTGCCGGCCGTCATCACCATCACGCTGGCGATCGGCGTGCGCCGGATGGCGGCGCGCAACGCCGTGGTGCGCCGGCTGCCGGCCGTCGAGACACTCGGCGCGACCTCGGTGATCTGCTCCGACAAGACGGGCACGCTGACGAAGAACGAAATGACCGTGCGCCATGTGGTGACGGCCGGGGGCGTGACGGAGCTTGCCGGCGCGGGCTATGCGCCGGAGGGCAGGCTCGCTGCCCCGGACGGCGGCACGGCACGACCGGATGCCGTGCGCGATACGCTCATCCGCGCCGCCCTCCTGTGCAACGATGCGCGGCTTATCGAGCGCGACGGACAGTGGGCGGTGCTGGGCGATCCGATGGAAGGCGCGCTCGTCACCCTTGCCGCCAAGGCCGGGCTGCACCCGGAGACCGAGCGCGAGATCTGGGGGCGGCTCGACGAGATCCCGTTCGACGCCCAGCATCGTTTCATGGCGACGCTGCACGACGATCCGGACGGCACGCGCCGCATCTTCGTCAAGGGCGCGCCCGAGCGGGTGCTGGCCATGTGCACGAACCAGGCGGGCGAAAAGGCGACGGGCGCCATCGACCCGGCCTACTGGCGCCAGCGCATCGACGCCGCCGCCGCCGAGGGCGAGCGCGTGCTCGGCTTCGCGGTGGGGACCGCGCCGAAAGATGTCGCGCGGCTGACCTTCGCGATGGTCGAGACCGGCCTCACCTTCCTCGGCGTCGCGGGTTTCATCGACCCGCCGCGCGAGGAGGCGATTGCGGCGGTGGCCGAATGCCGCTCCGCCGGCATCGCCGTCAAGATGATCACCGGCGACCACAACGGCACCGCCGTCGCCATCGCCCGCAAGCTCGCCATCGCCGACGATCCGAAGGCACTCGAAGGCAGCGCGCTCGACGCCATGACGGACGAGGAGCTGCGCCGGACCGTCGAGGAGGTCAGCGTCTTCGCCCGCGCCACGCCCGAGCACAAGCTGCGCATCGTGCGCGCCCTCCAGGCCAACGGCCATATCGTCGCCATGACCGGCGACGGCGTCAACGACGCCCCGGCGGTCAAGCAGGCCGATGTCGGCGTCGCCATGGGCCGCAAGGGCACGGAGGCGGCCAAGGAGGCCGCCCAGATGGTGCTGCTCGACGACAACTTCGCCTCGATCGTCGCCGCCGTGCACGAGGGCCGCACGGTCTACGACAATATCCGCAAGGTGATCGGCTGGACGCTGCCCACCAATGGCGGCGAGGTGCTGTGCGTGATCTTCGCGATCCTCCTCGGCCTGACGCTGCCGATGACGCCGGTTCAGATCCTCTGGATCAACATGATCCTTACCGTGACGCTCGGCCTGGTGCTCGCCTTCGAGCCCTCGGAGCCTGGCGTCATGCGCCGCCCGCCGCGCCGGCGCGACGCACCGATCCTCTCGCGCTTCCTCGTCTGGCGCATCGCCTTCGTCTCCCTCATCTTCATGCTCGGCGTCTTCGGTATCTTCGAATATGCACTCTACAGGGGCTATAGCGAGGACGGCGCGCGCACCATGGTGGTCAACATGCTGGTGGTGATGGAGATCTTCTATCTGTTCAACGTGCGCTATCTGCACCGCACGTCGTTCAGCCTGATCGGCGCGATGGGCACGCCGGCCGTTCTTGCTGCCATCGCGGTCGTGGTGGCCGCGCAGCTCCTCTTCACCTTCGCCCCGTTCATGCACGCGCTCTTCGACAGCGCGCCGGTCGCCTTGCCGGATGGGCTGCTGATCCTTGCGGTCGGTTTGGTGACGATGGTGGTGCTGGAGCTTGAAAAGACCCTTATGCGAAAGGTCTCGCCGGCAGCATCCTGGAATGCCTGAAAGGGTGGGATACGCCCGCCGGACAGGCCGGATTCCCGCGTTACCGGAGCGCCCGCAATGCATTGAGGATCACGGCCACGTCGATCGCCTCCTGAAGGATCGCGCCCTCGAGAGGCTGCAGATATCCGCACGCCGCCACGACCATCGCGCCGATCGAAAGCGCAAGGCCCACCGATACGCTCTGGAGCGCGATCCGATGGCTTCGGCGCGCGATGGCAATCGCCTTGACCAGCGGAGCGAGCTCATCGACGAGAAGCACGATGCCGGCGGCCTCCGACGACGAGGCCGTGCCGCGCGCGCCCATGGCAACGCCGATATCGGCCGCGGCGAGCGCCGGCGCATCGTTGACGCCATCGCCCACCATCATCACGGGGCCGTCGCGCGCCTCCGCCCGGACGGCGGCCACCTTGGCTTCGGGCGTCAGGTCGCCGAGGACGGCATCCATGCCAAGCGCCCTGCCCACAGCCTGCGCGATCTCCACACGATCTCCCGACGCCAGCACGAGCCTCCGGATGCCGGCAGCCCGAAGGTCGTTCAGAACCGACACCGCGTCCGCGCGGATCTGGTCCTTCAGAACGATCATGCCCGCCAGCACGCCATCGATGGCGACGGCAACGGTCATGGAGGCTCGCATCTCGGGCGATATCAGGGCGTGCGGATCATCACAGCCGGATGTGCGCTGCACGAAACCGCTCCCGCCGACCACGACCCTTCTTCCGTCCACGCACCCTTCAATGCCTGTCCCTGGTGTTTCCTGCACGCTTTCCGGCTTCGACAGGGGCAGGCCCCTTTCGGTTGCAACATGAACCAGCGCGGCGGCGACGACATGCCCGGAAGCCTGATCGAGGCTCGCGGCCGCCTGCAGAACCGTTTCCGCCGCGAAAGCCGGCGTCGTCCTGATATCCATCACCGCAGCCTGGCCATGGGTCAGCGTGCCGGTCTTGTCGAGAACCGCCGTCCGCACGCGTGCCAGCATTTCGAGCATGCCGCCGTTCTTCACGAGGACGCCGATCCCTGCTGCACGCGACATTCCGGAAATGATGGCGACAGGAACCGCAAGGATGAGAGGACAGGGCGTCGCGACAACAAGGACGGCGAGCGCCCGGATCGGATCTTCCGACAAATACCAGGCGAGGCCCGCGATGCCGATGGTCAAAAGCAGAAAGCCCATCGCAAAGCGATCCGCCATGCGGACCATGGGCGCCTTGATGGCTTGCGCGGCCTCGACCAGGCGCACGACCCCCGCATAGGTGCTTTCGGCGGCACTCCGGCTCGCGACGAGGTCGAAGGCCGCTCCCATGCTGGTGGAGCCGCTCAGGGCCTCACCGCCCGGCGGAACGGGCCGCGGCAAGGACTCCCCCGTCAATGCCGCCATATCGAGCGCCGCCGCATCGCCGGACACGACCCCATCCACCGGGAGCACCTCACCTTGCCGGACAAGCAGCCGGTCGCCCGGCCGTATCTGCGAGATCGCGATCTCTTCGAGCCCCGATGAACCGTAGCGCATGGCAGAATGCGAAACGCGGCCCATCAGGGCCGTCATCTCCCGGCGCGCTCGCCCTTCGGCAAAGGCTTCGAGCAACTGGCCGCCGGCATACATCACGCCGACGACGTTTCCCGCAAGCGGTTCGTTGAATGCAATCGCTGCAGACATGGAAAGTGCCGCGACGATATCGAGCCCGATATCGCCCCGACGCAGCGCACCGGCAATCTGGGCGAACAGGCTGGCAAGCACCACCAGCGTCGCGATGGTCCAGACCAAACCGGCATATCGGGCGGCCTGCCACGACAAGACCAGCCCGATCAAAAGCCCTCCGGCTGCGACCGCGACCAGTATCATGCTGGAATGCCGCGGCCAGTAGCCCTGGTTCGCTTGGGGCACGTTCCCTTCTCCCATCGGCAGAATACCGGATGAATAGGCCGCAAACGACCATGCCCACCTTGCGCAAGATCAATTCCAAAGGCCACAACTCGTCTACAGTGGCTTTTCACAGCCCATGGCCGCGCACCGGCCTGTGGGATCAATCCAGATGGCACGGGCGATGGACACACTCATAGCCAGACTTGGCATTGCCCTTTCGATCGGCCTTCTGGTCGGGCTCGAGCGCGGCTGGCAGGAACGCCGGGCGCCCGCGGGCAGCAGAACCGCCGGCATGCGCACATTCGGGATATCGGGGCTTCTCGGCGGCGTGCTGGCCGCCGTCGCGGCATCCCTCCACTATCCGATGGTGTTTCCGATCGGTTTCCTCGGCTTCGCCGTCACGCTGGGCGTGTTCAAGCTGCGCGAGGCGCAATCGGATTCGGACTATAGCGTCACCACCGTCATGGCAGGCCTTGGCGTTTTCGCTCTCGGCGGGCTGGCTGTGGCCGGGGACGCCCAGGCGGCGGCGGCCGGAGGGGCGGCTCTTGCGGCCACGCTTGCAAGCCGGGACGTCCTGCACGGTTTCCTGAAGCGCCTGACCTGGGTGGAGCTGCGCTCTGCAATGATGCTGGCCGTCATGACGGCCGTGATCCTGCCGATTCTGCCGGACGAAACCATCGATCCGTGGGGAGGCCTCAATCCAAGAAAGGTATGGCTCTTCACCGTCCTGACCGCGAGCCTCTCGTTCCTCGGCTATATCGCCGTCAGGATGTTCGGGGCAAGGAAGGGCTTCGTCCTGAGTGCGATTGCCGGTTCCCTGGTATCGTCGACCGCCGTCACCATGGTTCTGGCGCGAACCGCCAAACTGTCCGTCGATCCGCTTCCGCTCGCCGGCGCCGCAGCACTGGGTGCAGCCGTATCCATCACGCGTGTGATAGGGCTGATCCTGCTGATCGACCCGACCGCGATCATTCTTGTCGGCCCGGCGGCCGCCACGGCCGCAGTCATATTCTCCGCATGCGGGCTCGCGATGTTCTACTGGCCGCAGAACAAGCCCTTCGCGGACGTACCGGCCAGCAACCCGTTCGAAATCGGTCCACTCCTGATCTTCGCGACGATTTTCGCGGTGGCCGGCATTGCGAGCGCTGTTCTGGTCTCGCAGTTCGGCAGCTCCGGTCTTTTGGCCACGACGGCATTGACAGGCACGGTCGATGTGGACGTCGCCGTGCTGACCGCTCTGCAAATGGGCAGGGATGTGCTGCCGCTCGACGTGATCGGAAAGGCGATCCTGGCAGCCATGGCGACGAATGCCCTGTGCCGCGCGGGGATCGCAGCCGTCCTCGCACCCGCCTCCTTCAGCCTGCCGCTCGCCGCCATCACGCTCGTCGCCGGCACGGCGGCCTATGCCGCCTACGCCCTGCCGCTGGCTTGACAGCAGCCCCCTTACCATCCTTGAGTCACGAAGCGAGGATCAGCCTATCCGGAGGCCACGGGACCGCCGCCCTCGGCAACTCCGGACAGGCTGCCTGGACGGCACGGCAAACGGCCACAGATTGATAGGATCGCCCCGGCGCTGGACAGATGGCCGAGGCGCTTCGATCCTTACCGCGCCATAAAGACGGGTATGTCGCAATTCTCGAGGATCGACGCGGTGACGCCGCCGAACACGCGCTCGCGCAGGCGCGAATGGCCGTAGGCTCCCATGACGATCATATCGCAGCCGAGTTCGAGCGCATGCTGCCGGATCACGTCCTCCGTCGCCCGATCCCCACTTGCCAGCTGTTCGACGACGACTTTTGCGCCATGACGGGACAAGTACGCCGCCATGTCGGCGCCCGGTTCTCCGCCGTTCCCAAAATAGGATGTGTCCGGATCGACAACGGTGAGGTGAACCGCATCGGCCCCTGCAAGCATCTCGATTGCGGCCTTCGCTGCGCTGGCGGCCTGCGGACGCGAGTTCCAAGCCAGAAGGACATTTTTCGGCCTGAGGCTGACGCGACCCGTTTTCGGCATCAGGAGGAGCGGCGTGCCGGAATTGAAAGCCGTGGCCGCGACGGCTGCCTTGCGCAAGTCGGTATCCGAACGGATACCCTCCCCGGCGACGACGACGTCGGCATACATCGCGCGCATGCCGATGTTGCTTTCGATGATGAACCGGTCATCGTAGATATGGTCGATGTCGAACGGCAGCCTACCTTTCCGGCAACGGTCGTCGGCCAGGCGCCGGACGTCTATCAGTCCATCGATCTCCTTTTGACGTTCGTTCAGCCAAGCCGCGGCGGCCGGATAATCCGCACCGAACGGTGATATCGCGGTTCGCAGCGCCACCACGGACAGATGCCCCTCCAGCTCCGCCGTCAAGGTCGCGGCCTTGTCGATATCCGCTTCGGCGTTTGTCGTGCCGATGAGCGAGAGTATGGTCTTGAAAGACATTTTCGAACTCCTTCGCCTGAATGGTTGCCCAACGAAGAAGAGCCTAGCCTCCAATTCGGCCGCGCCGCGATGATCTGCGTCAAAACCGCTGCGCGAGACCTGAAAACTGCTTACCGAGGATTGAAGGCCCGATTCAGCCCATGTGCGCTTTCAAATCAAACTTGATAAGAATCCGCACCACCTATGAGATGATTAAAACAACGGATAAGATTGCCTTATCGGTCGTTTTGTTCATTATAGGGGAAATGGTCCGAGTTCCCGCTGAAAACAGCACCACAGCCCTCGGGATTCCACAAGTCCAGCGCTCAGCCCGTACGCCTTTCCGCTGCGCCGTTTGCCCTAAGCGCCGCCATCAGCATCGGGCCGAGGCCGAATTCGCCGCGTGCGGCCTTTCGCGTGAGATCGCGCAGGTAGCCGCCGGGGAATTGATGTGCCCTGCCCGCTCAAGGATGCAGGCCATCGCGACGGCAGCATTTTCAGGTCCCATGGTTTCGCATGCCTCCTGGTAGGCCGAAGGGCTGACGCCCAGCATCGAACGCACCGTCACGGCAGCCGACAACAGGTCCCGCCAATGCGTGATGCGGCCCTCCGGCGCATAGTCGCGAATTTCGGGGCAAGCCTTCAGCACCATGGCAAGGGGAAACGTCTTGGGCGGCTCAGCAAGTCGCCGCATTTCCGGTCTCGGCATCGCGCCCTGCTCTTTGTCAGAGCGAGGTTCAAATTCATGGGTGGAATCGGGTTTTGAATTCTGTATGTGCTGTCCATTCTGGACAGCATTGCCATCTGTTTTTTCTGTTTTCAGCTGCATTTCCAGACGGTTGACGATTTCCTCACGCAACAGCTGCATTTCTTCCAGCACGGCGTCGACCTGATCTTGCCGCGGCAGACGCGGAAGGCGCGCAATCAGAGCGAGGTAAAGGTCCTCGATCGCGGCCCAATCGCCATCGGCCCCCTCCTCCATCGCCGCCGAAATCAGCTTGCGCACGTCGCGCCGGCACAGCGTCAGAGCCTCCTTGGCGCGCTTGAAACGCAGCTTCTCCTCGGCCACCTGCTGTGCGAGCCCCGCCAGTTCGGCCGCTCTGGCAACGAGCGGCGCCAGGCTGAAACCGAAAGCCTCCTCGATCTCCCCTCCCCGGTTGCGATGAGCGTACCGCTTGCCGTTCGGGCTGTCGCGACGCTGGACCAGCCCCGCATCGACCAGGGCCGCCAGATGGCGCCGCAGAGTCGTTCCGGCAATGCCATGCGCGCGGATCGCCAATTGGGCGTTCGAGGGAAAGACCACCAGGCCGCGCTCGTCGGAAAGATCAGCTTCAGGATAAAAGCTCAACAGGGCATGAAGCACCGCCAGCGCACGGTCCTGAAGCCCGAAAACTTCCTTGGCCTCGCAGACGTCCCGAAAGACCTTCCACTTGTCGACCGCCTTGTTCGGGTTGCGGTCGGCCGTCTCCAGCTGGCCTTTCACCAGGGCAAGCGTCATCGGCCGCCGCCCAAAAGGCGTCGTCACATTTGCATTTCGCATTTTCCTTCACCTCTCTTCAGGCAAAAGAAATCCGCTCACCAAAACGGTGCCAAAGACTCTTGACTAGGATTCGTGGAAATGCGATTCTTGATCTTGCTAGAAATCAGGAGAAGGCTTCCACGGCTTTGGTCGTTCGGGGGCCTTTTTCTTTTACGGTTCAAGCTCCTCGTTTTCCTTCAGGAATTCCTCGTAGAGCCGGTCCAGCCGCTTCTCGACGAAAGCACCGAACTTCGGCACGGCAGCCTTGTTGAAATTCAAGGTGAGCTGGCTCTCGGTCTCCGTGACCTTCACCGCCCTTGCGCCGTCCGCGCGCCACTCCCCGCTCCTGGGCTTCGGCTTTGTCGCCCGCAACTGTTCGAAGAGGTGCTCGAAGCGGCCATCGGAAGACAGCGCCTTGAAGTCATCGGCATGAATGAGTTTCAGCGCCCTGGCTTTCTTCAGGGCGTTGTCGAGCAGATCGGCCACCTCGGCCCATCGCGTGCGGCCAAAACTCGGCGCCGGGCCGATCGCCTCGATCAGCGCATCGGGAAGCCGGCCCGCCAGGGCGATCATCCGCGACAGGGCGGCCTTGTCCACGCCGAGCGACGACATGATGATGTCGCGTGAAAAGCCTCGCCGCTCGAGGCGAAGGGCAAAGAATGTCCGCTCGATATAGGAAAGATCGGTGCGCGCATTGTTCTCCTGGCCCTGGCTGACGACGAGCTGCTCATCCGTGAGCGGCCGGATGACCGCCTTGATCGGTCCACCGATCTTGCGGATGGCGGCAAGCCGCCGATGGCCGTAGGCAACCTGGTAACGGCCCTCGGCATCCGGATGGGGGCGGACCAGGATCGGGACCTGCTGGCCGTGTTCACGGATCTGCCCGACAAGGCTGTTGAGGCCTTCGGGATCGATCTCGAGCCTGTCCGGCACGAAGGAACTGTCGATGAGGGACGGGTCCAGCTCGACGACGGTCTGGCCATGGGCGAGCTGCTTTTCGAGGTCGGCCGCGCGCTGCGCCTTTTCCGAAATGCTGCCCAGGGACTGCGAGAAGGCACCGACCGGACCAGAGCGCCGCAGGGGCCGATCGAGATTGGCCAGCGGGCGGATATCGGCCAGTGAGCCGGTTTCGCCGCTGGCGCCTACCGGTGCATCAGTATCCGCGCCGAAGATGTTCTTTCTGGCCATCGCTTACTTCCGTCCCCAGGTCTGCTTGACGAGCTCTTCGATCTCCGTGTTCACCGCGGTCAGGGATTCGAGGGCGCGATCATAGGTTCCGCGCGTGAATTGCGCCCGGTCGATCTCGTAGAGGGTCTGCTTGGTCAGCCCGGCATCGGAAATCGCCGTCGACTTCAGCATCGCGTTGGAAAGAACACGGTTGCCGAAAATCGAACGCATGAAACCGGCCATCTGGGCCTGCGGCCCGTCATTCGGCTCGAAGCGGGTGACCAGATACCGCATCCAGTCGTAGTTCATCGCGCCGCCGGCATTCTCCACGACCTGCAGCAGGTCGCCGGTCATCTGCAGGAACTGGCTCATCGACATGACGTCGAGCATCTGCGGATGGACGGTGATCAGCACGGCGGTCGCGGCGCAGAGAGCGGACAGGGTAAGGAAGCCGAGCTGCGGCGGGCAGTCGATCACCACGACGTCGTAGGCGCTCTCGATATCTGCAAGGCATTCGCCGATGCGCGCGAAGAACATGGAATTGGTATCGGTGCGCGCCATCAGCGCCTTGGGCGTCTCATGCTCGAATTCCATGAGCTCGAGATTGCCGGGAATGATATGGAGATTGGGCGTGTAAGTCGCCCGGACGATCTCGGTCACGTCGCGGCGGGCGTCGTCATACCGGATGGCGCCATAGAGCGTCTCGTTGTCGCCGACATCCAGTTCCGGCTGATGACCGAACAGAGCCGACAGGGAGGCCTGCGGATCGAGGTCGATCGCCAGCGTGCGATAGCCGCGAAGGGCGAGGAACTGTGCGAGATGGGCGGAGGTCGTGGTCTTGCCGCTGCCGCCCTTGAAGTTCATCACGGAGATGACCTGCAGCTTTTCGCCATCGCGCCGATGCCGGATATATTTGCGCGGCCCCTTCCCGCCTTCGTCGAGAAGCTTGCGCAAGGCCTCGATATCGTCGACGGAATAGGTGCGGCGCCCATTGGGGGACGGCTCCGGCCCATGGCCTTCCGCCACGATCTGGCGCAGATAGCCCTGGTGGATTCCGATGAACTCGGCAGCTTCGGCCGAGGAGAAATGCCGGATGCTCTTCCTGGCGGTCGGCGGAAAGCTCCGCTGCTGATGGGCCTGGAGTTGGCGCATCAGTTCCTCTGCGTCAGAGACGATCAGCGAACGCAGATTTCCGCTCTGGTCTGTCGCGGCTTGTTTCAACATCGTGGCCTCGGATTTAACTTCTGCGCTTTTTCCCCGAAATTCGATGAATAAGCGCTGATGAAGCTAGTCCGATTCCCCGAGTCGGGCAAACCCTTTTTGGAAAGGGCTGCGACGGCGCCCACAGGCTTCAAGTTGTACATGTACAACCGCATCGGCCGGCCTTGCACTTCTGCCTTGCCGGCCGAACCTCACATCCGCAAATGCCCGCTCACGGCGTCGACTCACCGGCACATACGGGAGCCTCTCGGTTGTACATGTACAACACCCGTCTACAACATCCGCCAACCCAAACGAAGCGGGCGGGCGGGTCCCGTTACAGCCGGGCTGCGGCGCGACCCTTTCCTTGCGCGATCAGGGTGCCTTGAACGATCCTGTGTCGAGGAACGTCTCGATCGTCTCGCACCACGGGGCAATGTCGATGCCGTTTTTCGCCAGCCAGTCCGGATTGAAATAGGTGCTGGAATAGCGATCGCCGCTGTCGCAGATGAGGGTGACGAGGGAGCCTTCGCGCCCTTCCCTCATCAGGCTGTCGGCGATGGAGAGCAGGCCGAAGAAGTTCGTCCCAGTCGAGGCGCCCACCCGGCGGAACAGCCGGTCGGAGAGAACATGCGCGGCGGCGATGGAGGCGGCGTCCGGCACCTTGATCATGTGGTCGATGACCGTGGGGATGAAGGACGGCTCGACGCGCGGCCGCCCGACGCCTTCGATGCGCGACGGCGCGGTGCAGGTCGCCTGCATGTCGCTCGCCTTCCAGGCATCGTAGAACACCGAATGCTCGACGTCCGTCACGCAAAGCCGCGTCGAGAGGTTGCGGTAGCGGATATAGCGGCCGATCGTCGCCGACGTGCCGCCGGTTCCAGCGCCCATGATCACCCAGCTCGGCACCGGATGGGCTTCCCGCTCCATCTGGCCGAAGATGCTCTCGGCGATGTTGTTGTTGCCCCGCCAGTCGGTGGCCCGTTCGGCATTGGTGAACTGGTCGAGATAGTGGCCGCCGGTCTCCGCCGCGATGCGTGCTGCGGTTTCATAGACCTCAGACGGGCTGTCGACGAAGGCGCAGCGGCCGCCGAAACGTTCGATGACGTCGATCTTCGTCCGGCTGGTGCTGCGCGGCATGACGGCAATGAACGGAAGTTCGAGCAGATTGGCGAAATAGGCCTCGGACACCGCGGTCGAGCCCGACGAGGCCTCGACCAGTGTTGTGCCCTTGCTGATCCTCCCGTTGCAGATGCCGTAGAGGAACAGCGAGCGGGCGAGCCGATGCTTCAGGCTTCCGGTCGGGTGCGTGCTCTCATCCTTGAGATAGATGGCGATGCCCTTCAACCCCTTGAACACCGGATTGACCAGATGCGTATCCGCCGAACGGCGGGCATCGCCCTCCAGGATGCCGATCGCATTGCGTGCCCAGGCCCGGTCGGCACAGTCGAGAGAGGGGACGGCTTCCGTCTGGAACCGCGTCGAATTCGTGTTCATGTGTCAATCCTTCGCAAGGCGTTGTCCGCGTCGATCATTCCCGCACGAAGCTGGAATCATGCAGGCGGCTCGGACGGGGTAGGGGAACGAAGTGCTTGTCAGCACGCTCTTCCCGGTCCGGAAGAACGGCAGGTATCCTTCAGATCCGCGCCCGTCTTGATAGCAAAAGTTCATCGGCGCGCAAAACACTTCGCAGCAGGGCATTCGCGCCGTCGGCGCATTGCTGCTGAGAGGAGAATTCACGCGCATTGTGCGACAGCCCATCACGCGAGGGTATGAAAACCATCGCCGTCGGCACCTGGCCGGCAAGATGTGCCGCGTCATGGCCCGCGCCCGACACGATGTCCATCGCCGGGAGGGCTAGATCCTCCGCGGCTTGTGCGACCAGCCCGCGCAACCCCGCATCGAAGGCGACCGGAGCCTTGCGCCATACGGTGGAGACCGCCGCCCCGGGCACCTGCCGATTCACTTCGTCCCGGATACCCGCCTCCATCGCCATAAGACCCGCTTCGTCCGGGTGACGCAGGTCCACTTCGAGGCAGACCTCGCCCGGAACGACATTTCGGGAATTCGGGGCAACATGGACATATCCCACCGTGCCGACGCCCGGGGAATGTTTCAGGGCGACGGCCTCGACGGCCTGGATGACCTTCGCGGCCGAAACCAGCGCATCCTGGCGCAACGTCATCGGAAAGGCCCCCGCATGCGCCTCCGTTCCCTTGATGCGGATGTCCAGCCAGCGGAGCCCCTGCACACCCGTAACGATGCCGATGGCGCGTCCGGCCGCTTCCAGCACGGGTCCCTGCTCGATATGCAATTCCAGATAAGCCGCCATCGGCAAATGCCCGGGCGGATGCTCGCCCCTGTAGCCGATCGCCTCCAGCGCCTCTCCCAGCGAGATACCATCCTTGTCGGTGCGGGCGGACATGGCGTCAAGCGCATGGACGCCGCAGAACACCCCGGACCCCATCATGGCGGGGGCGAAGCGGGAGCCCTCCTCATTGGTCCAGTTGACCACGGTGAAGGGATGCGCAAGCCGCCGGCCGGATATGCGCAGGATGCGCAGGATTTCGACGCCGGCCAGCACGCCGAGAATGCCATCGAAGCGACCGCCGGCCGGCTGGGTGTCGAGATGGCTTCCGACGGCAATGGAGGGGAGACAAGGATCCGTACCGGGATAGGTGGCGAACATGTTGCCGATGCGATCGACCTCGACCGTACAGCCAAGCGCCCGGCATTCCGCCTCGAACCAGCGGCGCACGTCGCCATCGGCCACGCTGCCGGCAAGGCGGTTCATGCCGGTCTCGCCGGCGGCGCCAAAGCGCGCGGTCACGACGATATCGGACCATAGCCGCTCCGCATCGACGAGAAGCGAGGGCAGGGCGGCGGGTGACGGGATGGCGCTCATTCTCCCGGCCCCTGCACATCCGCGTGGAAACGGTATTTGAAGTCGCAGTGGGAGGCTCCCTCCATCACCGTCTGGCTGCGTTCCAGCGTGATGCGCGGATCATAGCCCGTGCAGAAGACACCGCCCCGGTTGCACGAAAGGAGGTGTCCGATATGGCCGAGGCCCATTTCCCGATAGGTCTCGGCGTAGCGACAGCGCTTGACGTTATAGTGGAATTCCGCATCGGTCGCCTTCGTAACCTCGATCACCAGGGCATCATCCTGCGTCCAGAGATCCTGCAGTTCCTGGAAGGTGCGCAGCGTCGTGCCGCCGGGGGTCTTCGCGGCGAAGGCCTGCCCGGCCTTGATCGCGGCCTGCCGGATGGCGGCATCGAGAATGGCCTCCGCCTTTTCCACGCCAATCTGCCGGCACATTTCCTCATAGATCGGCGCGATGATGCCGGCCTCGATCTTGCGCCGGGCGAGGATGCCGATCTCGCCGTCCATGGCGGCCCGGGAATCGATGCTTTCGCTTGTCGTCATCATGGTGATCCTTCTGATTAGACGTGGATTTGCCGCTATGCCGCCCAAAGACGGCCAGCACGGGGGAGGGGGCTGTTGTGCCCCGCCTTTCGAAACGCATCCCAGGCAAGCGCCGGGTTGCTGGCGGCGGTCGGCTTGCCCGTCACCGCTTCCACGGCGTCGACGATGCTGGAACAGGCCTCGACGCGAGGCAGCAGCAGAAAACGCCGTGTTTCCGGCTCGATCACGGTGTCATTCGCCGGCGATCACCGCCGGTTTGCCTGTCCTCATCCGCCACGCCGGCATCTCCTCCGCTGCTTCACAGGCCCGCATTGATGACCGCAAAGGTTAATCGATAGAAGCGATGTTTCTTCATGGATTAAGCGATAATCTTCATATATCCTTTTTCCATGGACACCTCTCTTCTCCAGTGTTTCCTCACGGTAGCGGACACGCAGAGCTTTTCGGCGGCGGCAGAACGGCTGAACATCACGCAGTCGACCGTCAGCCACAAGATCGCACGCCTCGAGAGCCATCTCGGCAAACAGCTATTCGAGCGCACGACCCGCTCCTGCGTGCTGACCTCCGACGGGCGGGAGCTGATCGCCCATGCCACGCGCGTGGTGCAATCGATCGAGGAGATGGAGCAGAGCTTCAAGCCCGATCTTCTCAGCGGCACGCTGGTGGTCGGCGTTCCCGACGACCATTACCTCTTCGTCCCGCTCACCGTGGCGCTGAAGAATTTCATGCGTGAAAAGCCGCGGGTTGGCGTGGAGATCCGGGGCGGGCTGTCGAGTGACCTGCTGCGGGACCTGCGCCAGCGTAACATCGACCTCGCCGTCATCCGCGACGTACCCGCAATGCAGGACGGCGACGTGCTGTGCACGGAGAACCTCGTCTGGATCACCGCCCCCAACTGGGTGCCGCCACCGGATGGCACCGTGCCGCTGGCGCTGGTTCGCGGCCCCTGCGCCTACCGCGGCGCGGCGATTTCCGCCCTGGAGCAAAACGGCGTGCGCTGGAAATGCATGGTGACCTGCACCAGCCTGCAGGGCGTCTTCTCCGTCGTGCGTGCCGGCCTGGCGGTGGCCGTGGTGACCGAGGGCGATATCGGCAGCGGCATCCGCGCGGCTCCCGCAGGCGGCCCGCTGCCGCCACTTCCCGCTTCCTCCCTCAGCATCCGCTACGCCGACAGGCAGCCGACCCTCGCCGCCCGCGCGCTTGCCCGCACCATGGCCGACGTCCTCACGCAGAAGGCCGCCATCCCTGCCGGCTGACATTCGTCAAGCCGGCTTCTCCGGAATTGCGACGCTTTGTCCGCATCCGCGGGATGACAGGCCAGCATACAGGCAATATACCGTCAATCTATGTTGGCTTGGAACCCGCAGGCATGAAGAACTGGCATCCCGATCTCGGCCGCAGCAGCAGCCCCCTCTACATGGCGATCGCCGATCTGATCGAGATGGACCTGCGCGGCGGGCAGCTCTCGGCCGGCGACAGGCTGCCGACGCACCGGGACCTTGCCCGGCGGCTCGCCATCGACGTCACCACCGTCGCCCGCGGCTATCTCGAAGCGCAGAAGCGCGGGCTCGTGCAGTCGCATGTTGGCCGCGGCACCTTCGTGACGGGTAGCGCGGATACGGCGCGCGGCAATTTCACCCTGGACGCATCACCCGACAGCCGCCGCGCCGCCCTGATCGATCCCTCCATGAACATGCCGCCGGAACCGGACGATCCGGCCTTGCTTGCTCGCATGCGCGAGGGCCTTTCCGCGCTCGCCGCCGATCTCGTTCCCCTGCTGCGCTACCAGAGTTTCGGCGGCGCGGCCATGGACAAGGAAGCCGCCGCGCTTTGGCTTAGCCGCCGCAGCCTCACGCCGCCGCAGGAACGCATCTTCGTGGCACCCGGCGCCCATCCCGCGCTGCTGGCGATCTTCGGCATGCTCACAAAACCGGGCGACACCGTGCTTGCCGAAGCCATCACCTATCCGGGCATGCGCTCGATCGCCGCGCAGCTGCGTCTGCGGCTCGTCGGCCTGCCAGTGGACGATCATGGCGTCCTGCCGGATGCCTTCGCGGATGCCTGCGAACGCGAAAAGCCGAAGGCGATCTATCTCAATCCGACGCTGCAGAACCCGTTGACGCTGACCATGCCCGCCGCCCGGCGCGCGGCGATCGCCGCCGTGGCGCAGACATACCGCCTGCCGATCGTCGAGGACGATGCCTATGGCTTCATTCCGGAAGATGGCCCCGCGCCGCTTGCCGCCCTCGCGCCACAGCTCACCTGGTATATCGGCGGCCTGTCGAAATGCATCGGTGCGGGCCTGCGCCTTGCCTATGTGGCCGCGCCCGACGACAGCCGGGCCCTCTGGTCCTTCGCCGGAGCCATGCGGGCGGGCAATCTCATGGCCTCGCCCCTGACGACGGCGCTCGCCACACGCTGGATCGAGGATGGCACGGCCGACGCCATTCTCGAATTCCTCCGCACGGAAGCGCCGGCCCGCCAGGCACTGGCCGCCAGTCTCCTGCCCGCCGGCTACCGCGCCGATCCCTTGAGCTTCAACATCTGGCTGCCGCTGCCGCAGGGCTGGACACGATCCACCTTCGGCACCCACATGCGGACCTGCGGCCTCGGCGTGATGGCCAGCGATGCCTTTGCGGTCGACGGCACGCCGCCCGAGGCCGTGCGGGTCAGCCTCGGCGGCCCGGTAACGCGGCCGCAGCTTCAGACCGCCCTCGAATTCATGGCGCATGCGCTCGAAGGACCTCCGGAAATGGCCGGCTCCTTCTTCTGATCCCACACATCTCCCGATCGAATGAAAGCAGCCCCGCCGGCGGCAGGCATCCGCGCGCCTGCGTCAGTATGTCTGATCGACATATTGACCGCATGATTGCATCTATATGACAGCACACAATGATAGGATTGAATGGATAAGGAAAATGCAGCCATGAACGAGACCTATCCTCAACTCCCACCCATGCAGACCGGCATCCGGGGCCGTTGCCCGCGCTGCGGCCAGGGCCATCTCTTCAAGGGGTTCCTGACCCTGGCGCCGAAATGCGAGGCCTGCGGCCTCGACTATTCCTTCGCCGACCCGGCCGATGGCCCGGCCTTCTTCGTCATCTGCTTTGCCTGCGTGCCGAGCGTGCTGCTCGCCGTCTGGCTGGAGGTCGCCTTCAGTGCCTCGCTGCTGACGCAGGTGCTGGTCACCGGGCCCTTCATGCTGTTGACCTGCATACCCCCGCTACGACCACTCAAGGGATGGTTGGTCGCGAGCCAGTATTTCTACAAGGCCGAAGAGGGCAAGGTGGTCCGCCGGCAGGCAGGCACCTGACACGAGGGGAGGGGCCGACCAGGTGACGTTCGACAGCCGCAGCCAAGGCGGGTTCTCCGCATACATTTCGCGGATCAACCCCTTGAGCTTGTCGGCATGCTGCTGGCGAAGGAACTGCCCCTTCAGCAGAATTTCCTGATCTTCACGCCGCAGGGAGGTTGCCGCACCAGTCGCGGCCTGAACGGCCGTGATTGGAGCGGCGCAGCGGGCCACAACGGTTCGGTGGCAGCCTCCATGAAATAGAGACCAGGCACGGCGGCGTTTCCACGCCGCCGTGTCTGTGTTAGGGAGCGCGGCACGTCGACCGGAAATCAAGGGTGAGCCTTCCATGAATGCTGCGCTGTACGCGGACTATGTCGCGGACCTGAGGGGTCTGTTCGCGGAGCTGGATCGCCATCCCGAACGCTTCCAGACCTTCGGCGCCCATCTGGAACTGGCCGTGGCAGGCGGCCTCGTCGTCTACGAAACGACGCGCCGCAAGGGCCAGACCGACAGCCTCTTTTATGGCTGTCCCGCCGGCACCGGCGCCAACCAGCAGATGTCGCAGGCCTCGGCCTTTGCCGCCATCGACCGGTTCTTCGCGCTCGGCCAGTTCGTCGCGCTCACCGGCAACCGCAAGGGGGGCGACGACACGCTGGATGCGCAATATCCGCATTGCGCCGTCCGCTTCTCCTATCGCCGGAAAGGGCACCCGGCCGCCCGCGCCATGCTGATGGTGTTCGTCGGCTTCAACGACGATGCGGATGCCCTGCATTACGTTGGTGGCAACGATCCGTCTCTCTTCGTGGCCGAGCGGCCTTACCGCACGGAACGGGCCTACGAGTGGACCTGACCTAGGCGACGCCAGTCCGTGCCCGCAGACGGCTGGTCCGCGAGCCGATGACAGACATCCAGGACGACAGCGCGGCGCCGCTCACGTTCCCGAACCCGTGCTGCCGCCCTTCCGGATGCGACGTTCCGCTTCAGCCGCCGGTTCGGAAGGTGCGCGCCGCGTCCACGATGGCATGCGTATCGATGCCGAAATGGGCGTAGAGATCGGCGATCGTGCCGGTCTGGCCAAAGTGCTCGACACCGAGCGAGACCGTGCGGTTCCCTTCCACTGCGCCGAGCCAGCCGAGCGTCGCCGGATGGCCGTCGGTGGCGGTGATGAGGCCCGCAGCGCGCGGAACCGCGGAAAGCAGCGTCTCGATATGGCTGCGGGCGCTGGCATCGCCGTGGCGGCGGGCGCGTTGCGCCGCCGTCCAGCCGGCATTCAGCCGGTCGGCAGAGGTGACCGCCAGCACCGAGACGTCGCCATGTGTTTCGGCGAGCCGCCCGGCCGCCATCAGCACTTCCGGCGCGATGCAGCCCTGATAGGCGAGCACGATGCGGGTGCGCGCCGAAGGCGGACGCAGCCAGTAGGCACCGTCGATCACGCCCTGCCGGAAGGCCGGATCCTCGCGGCGAAGCGCGATCTGCTCCAGCGGCCGCGTCGTCAGGCGCAGATAGACCGAGCCGCCGGTCTCGTCCCGCAGCCAGGTGCGCCTGTCATGCGTGCCGTCGCCGTCACGCTGCATATAGTCGAAGGACCAGTCCATGATGACGGACAGCTCGTCGAGGAAAGCCGGCTCGAAGCTGGCCAGCCCGTCCTGGCTCATGCCGATGAGCTGCGAGCCGATCGACTGGTGCGCCCCGCCTTCCGGCGCCAGCGTCACGCCGGAAGGCGTGCCGACGATCATGAAGCGCGCATCCTGGTAGCAGGCATAGTTCAGCGCATCGAGGCCGCGTGCCACGAAGGGATCGTAGACCGTGCCGATGGGCAGCAGCCGCTCGCCGAACAGCGAATGCGACAGGCCGGCGGCGCCGAGCAGCAGGAACAGGTTCATCTCGGCGATGCCGAGCTCGATATGCTGGCCCGCCGGGCCGAACTCCCATTTCTGCGCCGAGGGCACGCGCTCGTCGCGGAACGTATCGGCCATCCGCTCGCGGGCGAAAAGGCCGCGGCGGTTGACCCAGGGCCCGAGATTCGTCGAGACGGTCACATCCGGCGCCGTGGTGACGATGCGCGCCGACAGGGCGTCGTCGCGCCTGGCGATCGCATCGAGGATCTTGCCGAAACCGGCCTGCGTCGACAGCTCGCGATCCTCGAGGAAAACCGGGCCGGAGGAGGGCACGGCAGGGGAGGTGAAGCGTCGCGTGCCCTCGGCGAAGAAAGGCACCGTCTTCAGGAACGCGCGCACCGGGGCAGGCGAGGGGATCGCCCCGAACGTCTCCCACTCCGTACCCGGCGCAACGCCGATGCGCTCCTGGAACGTCTCCATCTGGGCCTTGGTCATCAGGCCGGCATGGTTGTCCTTGTGGCCCGCGAGCGGCGTGCCCCAGCCCTTGATCGTATAGGCGAGGAAAACGGTCGGCCGGTCGTGGTCGATGCTCTCGAACGTCTCGATCAGCGTTTCGAGACAATGGCCGCCAAGATTGCCCATGAGGTCGGAAAGCGCATCGTCGCTGCGCGCCGCCAGAAGGTCCGCGACGCCCTTCTGCGTGCCGATCTCGTCGGTGAGCCGCTTGCGCCAGGCGGCCCCGCCCTGGAAGGTCAGCGCGGAATAGAGCTGGTTCGGGCATCGATCGATCCAGCCGCGCAGCGCCTCGCCGCCCGGCTCCCGGAAGGCGGCGTGCTGGAGCGCGCCGTATTTCAGCACCTTCACATCCCAGCCGAAAGCCGTGAAAATGCCTTCGATGCGCTGCCACAGGCCTTCATGCACGACACCGTCGAGGCTCTGCCTGTTGTAGTCGATCACCCACCAGGTATTGCGCAGGTCGTGTTTCCAGCCTTCCTGCAGGCATTCATAGATGTTGCCCTCGTCGAGCTCCGCATCACCGACCAGCGCGATCATGCGCCCGCCCGGCTGCGTCCCGGCCCAGGGCTTGGCGGCAATGTAGTCCTGCACGATCGAGGCGAAGGCGGTGATCGCCACGCCAAGCCCGACGGATCCGGTGGAAAAATCGACGTCGTCGATGTCCTTGGTGCGGCTCGGATAGGATTGCGCCCCGCCGAAACCACGGAAATTCTCGAGCTTTTCGCGTGTCTGGTTGCCCATCAGGTACTGGATGGCATGGAAGACCGGCGAGGCATGCGGCTTGACCGCAACACGGTCCTGCGGCCGCAGCACATGGAAATAGAGCGCCGTCATGATCGAGGCGAGCGAGCCGAGGAGGCCTGGTGCCCGCCGACCTTCACCTCGCCCTTCTCACGCAGGTGGTTGGCATTGTGGATCATCCAGCAGGCATGCCACAGCACCTGCCGCTCCAGGTCTTTCAGGCATGCCAGCTGCGCTGGCGTCAAGGCCGCCTCATTCATGCTTGTCTCACTCCCGTCCTCCAATGACGAGGAATGCTACACCGGCGCGGCCGGGAAAACTGATCGCAGTTGACCGACGATAACGAAATTGCGAAATAGATTTCGATAATTCCTCTTTCTGCGGTCAACTATGCCGATTTCCAAGCCTGGCCTCGATGCCGCCTCCATCCGCATCCTCGACCTCCTGCAGCAGAATGCGAATTGAGCGTTTCGGAACTGGCGGAGGCGACGGGCCTGTCGGCCTCGCCCTGCTGGCGGCGGGTCAACGACCTCAAGGAAAACGGCGTCATCAAGGGGTCGGTCGCGCTGGTCGATGCACAGGCGCTGGGGCTGGCGGTCAATGTCTTCGTGCAGGTCTCGCTGAAGCAGCAGGACCGGGAATCGCTCGACGTCTTCAACGCCGCCATCCGCACCAAGCCCGAGATCGTCGAATGCTACCTGATGACCGGGGAGGCGGACTACATGCTGCGCGTGGTGGTCGAGGACCTGATGAAGTTCCAGGCCCTCGTCGTCGACTTCCTCACGCTCATCCCGGGCGTCGCCAATATCCGCTCGAGCTTCGCCCTCAGCCAGATCAAGTATACGACGGCGCTTCCGACCGGACATCTGAAGGGACGTTCCTGAACGGCGAGGGCACCGTCATCCGCGCCAAGTCCGACAGCACCACGTGCCATGAACCTTTCGGCGCGGGAAACATGGTTGCGCAACATCCCTTGCGGTCGAGCCCGATAATTGCTTCGTTCCCGGCATCATCATTCGGGAAAAGCGATCAATGCTGCTTGAAAATCTCTCCCTCTTCCTGTGCATCGTCGAGAAGGGCGGCCTTGCCGTTGCGGGCCGCGAGGTCGGCCTGTCGCCTGCGACCGTCTCGGAACGCCTGGCATCCCTGGAGGCCTATTACGGCGCGGCGCTCCTGACCCGCACGACACGGGCGATCAGCCTGACGGAGGAGGGCAGGGCGCTCGTCGAAGGGGCGAGACGACTGCTGGCGGAGGCGGAGGAGCTGGAAAGCCGCGTGCGGCACGGCGCGGATGTCATTTCCGGACCGATCCGGCTCAGCGCGCCGGAAGATCTCGGCCGTCGCCTGCTCGTGCCTGTCATCGACGCCTTCCTGGCCGAGCATCCCGCCGTCACGATCGATCTCAACCTGACGGACGGCAATGTCGACATCGTCGGGCAGGGCATGGATTTCGCCGTCCGGCACGGCATGCTGGCCGACAGCAGCCTCAAGGCAAAGTCGCTCGGGGAGAACCGCCGCGTCGTCTGCGCCGCGCCGGCCTATCTCGCGGCGCACGGCACGCCCACCCATCCGAACGATCTTGCGCAGCACGACTGCATCGTCATGCGCTTCGGGCAGAACATCGACCGTGACTGGCCGTTCGTCATCGACGGTGTGGTGCGCAAGGTGACCGTGCGCGGGCGGCGGGTCGTGAACGATGGCGGGCTGGTGCGTGAGTGGTGCCGGCAGGGGCGCGGCATCGCGCTGAAATCGATCCGCGACGTGGCCGAGGATCTCGCCGCCGGCGCGCTTGTCGAGCTGCTCGGTGATTTCTCCGCCGGCAGCACGGCATTGCAGATCGTCTATCCGCCAAGCGCCGTGCAGCCACGGCGCGTGCGCATGCTCATCGACCGCATCGCCGCGGCCCTTTCGACGGGCTGCGGCGTCTGAGCGTCAGAAGCCGGCGAGCACGATCTTGCCCCTGGCCTTGCCGGATTCGATGAGCGCATGGGCGCGCTTGAGGTTCTCCGCATTGATGGTGCCGAAGTTCTCGTTGAGGGTCGACTTGATCCTGCCGGCATCCACCAGCGCGCTGACCCGGTTCAGTAGCGCGTGCTGCTTCTCGATATCGGCGGTGGCAAACAGCGAGCGGGTGAACATCAATTCCCAGTGCAGCGAGATCGACTTGCGCTTCAGCGGCAGGGCATCCAGCGTCTTCGGGTCATCGATCAGGCCGAAGCGGCCCTGCGGCGCGATCAGTTCGACGATTTCACCCAGATGGTCGTCGGTGTTGGTCGTGGAGAAGACGAAGGCCGGCTGGCCGATGCCGAGGGCTTTCCACCTGCGCGGCCAGCGGCTTGCGATGATCGATGACATGATGGGCACCGAGCGCCTTCACCAGTCCTGGGTTTCCGGCCGCGAGGCGGTGGCGATGACCGTGAGGTCCGTCAGTGCCCGGGCGATCTGGATGGCGATGGAGCCGACGCCGCCGGCGCCGCCAATGATGAGGATGGCATCTGCCGCGCCGGTAACGGGCCGCGTCGCGTCCAGCCTGTCGAACAGCATCTCCCAGGCCGTGATCGACGTCAGCGGCAGGGCGGCCGCTGCCGGGAAGTCGAGCGAGGCCGGCTTGTTGCCGACGATGCGCTCGTCGACGAGGTGATATTCGGCATTGGTGCCGGGGCGGTTGATGGCGCCGGCATAGAAGACCGTGTCGCCGGGCTTGAACAGGCTTGCCTGTGGGCCGACGGCCGTGACGATGCCGGCCGCATCCCAGCCCAGCACCCGCCACTGACCCGGTTCGGCTTTTGCCGAAGCGCGGATCTTGGTGTCGACCGGATTGACCGAAACCGCCTTCACCTCGACAAGAATGTCGCGTCCGTGGGTTCCGGGCGCGGAAGGTCGATATCGACGAGGGCCGTCGTGGCATCGATGGATTGCGGATTTTCGTAGCCGATGGCTCGCATCATGAAACTCCTGAATATGTACTGCGAAAAGCAGGGCCTGCCGGGCAGATGGACCGGCGAGAGCGCCTCGTTGCGGGTATGAACGAGGAGAAGATATGTCTTGCGGCCTTCGCCGATAATTGCCCTGCCATAGAATGGATAATTCGGATTTCCCGTATTCTGCTCCATCGATCTTGCCAAAAACGGAGCGCTTCGAATGAATCTCGCGGGTGGACGTCCCTCTGCTGCGGGCACGGTCGCCTCCTCCTTTCGGCACCTTACCATTGAACTCCGCGATATCTGACGCTATATTGCGGTCATAATGAATGGCAAGTTCGGAAGGAAATCGCCATGGCCTTGCCCAGTATGCCGACGATGGGCTTTTCGTGCCGCGCAAGATCGCCGATGCCCTGCGCACGACCAGCGAGGAAATCGCGCGGACGGGCCGGGCTCGGGAAGGATGCCGTCCAGCGCAAGGACCGCGTCCGCTCAGACAAGACCCAGCGCCGCCTGCGCGAGATGATCGAGATCGTCAACAAGGTCGAGCCCCGTTTCGGCTCGGCGCTGATGGCTTATGCTGGTATCGTTCCGAGCCGCTTCCCGGCTTTTCCGGCCAGACGGCCATGCAACTGGTCCGAAGCGGGCGCGCGGACGACGTGCTCGACTATATCGACGCAGTCGACGCCGGCATCCACGCATAGCCCGGCAGATGCGCTATCAGGGAAAGTTATACCGGGCGCTGAACCCGGTCTATGCCCGCGAACCGCTGTCCGGGCGCGGTGCGGAGCTCTATGGGCGGCCGGTTCAACCCGAAGGGCATGCCGGCGCTCTACACGTCGCTGTCGATCAGACGGCGCTGCGGGAGGCCAACCAGGTCGGCAACCTGCAGCCGACCACCCTCGTTTCCTACGATGCCGATATCGCGCGGGTTTTCGACTGCCGCGACGCGGAGGCGCTGTGTGCGGAAGGCATGGATGCGGCCGCGATCGCCGATCCGGCCTGGCGCGACCAGATGCGGGCTTCCGGCACCTCCCGAACCCAGGATTTTGCGCGCCGGCTTTCGGCGCCGGCTATCAGGGGCTGCTCGTGAAGAGTTTCGCGCCGGCCGCGATGGACGGCGATCTCAACCTCGTCCTGTGGACATGGGCGAGGCCATGCCCAGCCGCCTCGTCCTGATCGACGACGAGAACCGCCTGTCGCGGTAGAGGCCGAATTGCAAGCGTCTCCTTCGTCGTCTTGTCGATCAACACCGCGTACGGGCGCAAGCCCCGAAAGAGGAACGCGTTTCCCGCCGGCAGGATTACATGATCTCGAAGTCGGCGCAGAGCGGCAGGTGATCGGAGGCGCGGCGGGCAAGCGGGCTGTCGTGCACGAATGCCCGCTCGACGCGAATCCCTCCCGACAAAGATATGATCGATCCGCAGCAGCGGGAGCCGTGAGGGAAAGGTCGGCTGCGGCGGCCGCCGGCCATGACCTGCGCATCCCGAAGCGCCGCACGAGCAGGCGATAGGAGGCGGAGCGCGAGATGGCGTTGAGATCTCCGGCAAAGAGGATGCGGGAATTCTCCGGCATCTCCGCTCCGAGCCAGCCAGGCCCGATCAGCGCTTCGGTCTGCCGCACGCGCTCGGCGCCGAGAAGGCCGAGATGGGTGACGAAGACCTGCAGCTTCACCATATCGACCGGCACCTCGACCCATAGCGCGCCGCGCGGTTCGCCACGGGACGGCAGACCGCCGGCCTTGACGAGCCGCGTCGGAAGCGCCGTGAGCAGGGCGTCGCCATAGCGCTTCCTCTTCCAGATGCAGCGCCGGATGGAAATGCGAGACCATGCGCAGATGCTGGCGATGGTCTCTGCCTGGTCGATGCCGCCACTGCGGGCACGGGCCACATCGACCTCCTGCAAGGCGATGATATCAGCCTCGCATTCGGCGATCACCGCGGCAATGCGGGCGGGATCGAGCTTCCGGTCCGTGCCGAAGCAGCTGTGCACATTGTAGGTTGCGATCCTGAGCCGCCTCGCCATTGCCGTCCTCTCGTTGCTTCCGACGCCTTCGGGAACCCGGGACGCCGCATTTTCGTTCCGCCGGGACAGAGCGAGGAAGACCCGACGCATGAAACGAAGCCATATCCTGCATGCCCTTGTCGCCTGCGCAGTGCTTGTCGCCGGCTGGCTGGTCTACCGGACGCTGAGCCAATATTCATGGCGGAGATTACAGGCTCGATCGCCGCCATTCCCACGACAAGCTTCGCCCTGGCACTCGTTTTCGCGGCCTGCTCCTATCTCTGCCTGACGCTCTTCGATTTCCTG
>NZ_CP015741.1:0-155026 GCF_001652565.1 Shinella sp. HZN7
GTGACTCAGTAAGACTAAGCAACCGGATATCGCTCCGCCGAGCCGACTTCCGCCGCCGAAGAGCTCCCAATTGCGCTCAACTTATCCATATCGCGCACTGTTCGCGCCCGGCGACCACAAATCATTCGGAACGATCTGGACTGCAGATCTGGACTGCATAGGCTGGGATAACTACGTCGCGCCTCCGCATTGCGGATAGAAAACAAACGTTGATGGAGACTGAGATGAAAAGGCACTTACTCGCCGCTTCCTTCGCGGCTCTGCTGGCGACGCCGGCCCTTGCCACCGAATGCACGCCGATCACTAAAACACAGGTCGAGCATCTGTTTGATCGATGGAACGCCTCTCTATCGACGCTTGATCCCGAAAAGGTCGTAGAAAATTATGCAGCTGATGCCCTTCTTCTGCCTACGCTTTCGAACAAACCACGCCTGACCCAGAAGGAACGCGCCGAATACTTCGCTGAATTCCTGCAAAAGCATCCCAAGGGGGAAATCGACAGCCGGACGATCAAACTCGGCTGCAACGATGCCATCGACACGGGCATCTACACCTTTACGTTGAAGGACGGCACCGAGGTCCCTGCGCGTTATACCTTCACCTACGAATTCAAGAACGGCAAATGGCTGATTTCGTCGCATCATTCTTCTGCCATGCCTGAAAGAGAGCCTAGCTGAGCTTTTAGAGCGGTTCCCTGACTGATTGAATCTGTAGGGGCTTTGCAAATCAGCCGTGTTCTGATTCAAACTATCTGCCGATGGAGGTCGGCGGATATGTCAAAAGCCCTTTCTGTCGATCTGCGTGTTCGCGTGCTTGCTGCGGTTTCCGCTGGTGCTACCCACCGTGAAGCTGCTGAACGGTTCGGCGTGAGTGCCGCAAGCGTCAGCCGCTGGCGAAATCTGCAACTTCGCCAGGGCGACGTGCGGCCCGGTCCTCTTGGTGGAGATCGAAATTCTCGCAAGACAGAGGCCCATGGCGAGGCGATCATGGCATGGCTTGCAGAGCACCGTGATGGAACCTTGTTCGAACTGCGCGATGCGCTTTCTGCCCAGGGCGTGACGATCAGCAAATCGGCTTTGCATCGGTTTCTTGTCCGGCACGGCCAGTCTCGCAAAAAAAGACTGGCCACGCGGTAGAGCAAAGCCGTCCCGACGTCCTGGAACAGCGCCAGCAGTGGTTCGATGATCAACTGGACCTTGATCCTGCCAAGCTCGTCTTCATCGACGAAACCTGGACCGCGACGAACATGGCGCGCACGCACGGACGCTGCAGGAAGGGAGAGCGCCTGCGAATGGGCTTCCCGCACGGCCACCGCAAGACCACGACGCTGGTGGCTGGCTTGCGCAGCACAGGAATGGTTGCGCCGCTCGTCATCGACGGGCCGATCAACGGAGAATGGTTTGAGGCCTATGTCACTCAGGTTCTCGTTCCGACCCTGAAGCCTGGCGATGTCGTCATCCTCGACAATCTCTCCAGCCATAAGCGACCGGCGGCGCGTGCAATGATCGAAGCCGCCGGTGCGCGCATGCTCTTCCTGCCGCCCTACAGTCCAGACTTCAATCCCATAGAGAAGGCATTCTCAAAGCTCAAAGCGCTCCTGCGCAAAGCGGCAGAGCGAACCGTTACCGGCCTTTGGGACAGGATCGGGAAACTGCTCGACCTTATCGAGCCTCAGGAGGCTCGGAACTTCTTCACGTCATGCGGATACGATCCAACATGAACGGGAAATGCTCTAGGGAGTGTCCGAATCACCGACACTCCCGCCTCCCTTTGCAATCAGAGAACGGGCGCCGAACCTTTAACCTCCTGAAGCAAATATAAAATCGACGATGAATCCTCTCCAGAAACCGAGTTGATATGTATAGTTATGAAGTCATTGCAAATGCTCATCGAGCGCGTCATCCTGTATAGACGCCGTATACTCGTTATTTTTTACTTTGGATTAGCTGCAGCGCTGGCGCTCTATAGCGTTTCATTCGGATTGAAATTCATCAAGCTAGCGGGTTCTGTTTTGGATGCCAGCGCAGAAGACATGATCCTGTCTATACTATGGCTGATTGATGGCGCATTGGTCGGCGGGCTGATCGTTATGGTGATGATTTCTGGCTACGAGAACTTCGTAAGTCGATTTGATGAAGCGGAGAAACACTACGACCGCGAGGTCTCGTTCATGGGTAAGCTTGATTCCGGGAGCTTGAAGATTAAGGTCGCTTCATCCATCGTTGCTATCTCGTCGATACATCTGCTTCAAATTTTTCTGAACGCGGGCCAATACGAGAGCTCCCAGCTCGTGGTATTGACCGGTATACATCTGGCGTTTGTGGTGTCCGCTTTGCTGATGGGGCTGCTTGAAAATATCATGAAAAACACGCATAGCTTGCATCGCATTGGCGCTGCAGCATCCCCTTTTGAGTAGAGAGCCAAGATTGCTGTGGGGCGACCTCGCCATCATCCGGGTGGCGGGCGGATCGAACTGAGCGCGTTCAACGCAGCGGGCGAAAGCCCGCAACGTGCCGGCGTGTTTGCTGAAAAGAGTAGCCGAGCGAGTGGCGCAGTTCGATGTAACCTTCGGCCTTCTCACGGAGGAATTCTGCGACTGAGAAGAGGCCCATGATGTCGCCGAGCGCCTGCGTAATCGTATCGAAGCTGCGAGCGGCTCGCTTTCGCAGAAGCGCTTTGAGTTTTGAGAATGCCATTTCGATGGGGTTCAGGTCCGGCGAATAAGGCGGCAGGAAGAGAAGCCACGCCCCTTTCGCCTTGACCAACTGTTCGGCACGCTCGCTTTTATGGAACCGACATTGTCGAGGATGACGACATCGCCTTTTGACAACGTCGGGGCAAGCTGGGTGTCGACCCATGTTTCGAAGATGCGGCAGTTCATCGGCGCATTGACGATCCATGGCGCGCTCAGCCGCCAGCGAGGGCATCTGAACGCAGGCGGACAGCACGATGGCATTGACATCGCTCGTGTCCATCGAACGGACAATGCCGGGCAGCTTCATCGGATCGTGTGCGGCCACCGCGAGGTTGTCGGAAATTTCGAGCGCGCGCCATACGCTGACCTCGATGCCTTCGTTGCGGATGTAGTCCACGACGAGCTCAGTGAGCGGCTTCATGTAAGGCGCGACGAGCGCGATTTTCTTCGCGCCCATCGCCTGGATGCCCTCGACCAGCGCACCGGCCGACGTCACCACTGGTGCGGGATTGCCGTTGTCGACCGTCGCCTTGTGCAGGCGCTCCCGTGACTGGCGATGGTAGCCATGCCCCATTGCCATGATTGCTACCAGACAGGCATAACCCATAACATCGACGCGCGCGTCCGAAAGTTCGAGGGGCAATGGTCGCTGTCCCTGTGGCCTTCAATTCCTCGGCGGTTACATGCTTCATCCGCATGCGGGAGGAGTGAAAAGTGAACCGCTCTGGCGACACGAGTTCGCGAGCCCGCAATAGTGCCGGTATTTTCGTTTCCATCGTGATGTTGGAGCTCGGAACGATCTGACCAATACGAAAGCGCTTCATTTGCTGGACCCTTGTTTCGAGTAGGTTTCACCACATTAATTATTCATACCGTGAAATATCAAGACAAGGTAAGCCCCAAAACGCCAAATGCTTTCATTATTCCATCCGGCCAGAGAGAGTTTTGGGTGGCCTCAAAGCGATTTGCGTCAACAGATTGATTTAAAAGTTATTTTCTCAAGTTTCCCAGCCTCATCGCCCGCCTTCCGCGCTAACCTTTTATTAGAAACGGCGACATCTGAATGGCGCGCAGAGATTGAACGGTGCTTGCCGTATACCCAGTCGTAATATAACTTTGAATAATAAATTCGGGCGCTTGAGGAGGCGATCTTACGGGCTTCACAAGATCGCGACTGCCGCATCGGCGAGCCCGTCACCGATCACGGCATGCCGTCATTGAGGGGGAATTTGCATGGAACAAGAAACCGATTTCGACGTCATCGTGCTTGGTGCCGGCTTCGCCGGCGTCACGGCGGCCCGCGAATTGAAGAACAACGGCCGCAAGGTCGCCGTGCTTGAGGCGCGAGATCGCATCGGCGGGCGCGCCTGGACGTCGGACCTCGACGGCCATAAGGTTGAGTTGGGCTGTACGTGGATCCACTGGTTCCAGCCCTATGTCTGGGCAGAATTCGTTCGCTCCGGCCTGAAGCTGCATGAAGATCCCTGGTTGCCGCCGCTCACCATCTGGGTAGACGGCAAGCCGCAGGACATCGAGTTCCGTGAGTTCCGGGCGATCCTTCAAAGTGCCTGGAAGAAATTCGCCGGCGATACGCCGGATGGTCCGCGCATGGACAGGCCCTACAGTCTCGAAGCGATCGCAGAGGCTGAGGAACTCGACACGCTGAGCGTTCAGGACGTACTCGACCGGATGGGCCTATCGCCGCTCGAGAAAGCAGCCTTCGCCGCTGAGGTGAGTGCCCAGACGAACGCGCCGCTGGACCAGTCCGGATACCTGTCCCAGCTGCGCTGGTGGTCCATTTCCGGCTGGGATATTGGGCTGATGATCGATTGCCTCGCCCGCTACAAGGTCGACAGTGGCGTTACATCCCTCATCACCTATATGGCGGAACGCGCCAATCTCGACATCCGCCTCAACTCCCCCGTCGCCGACGTGGTGCAGGACGAGCGCGGCGTCACAGCGACGACCCGTGACGGCCGTCGCTTCACGGCGAAGAAACTAGTCTGCGCCGTCCCGATGAACTGTCTGAAAAACATCCGGTTCACGCCGGCGCTTGCGCAGGACAAACTAGTCCTTTCGCACGAGGAACATGCCGCAAAGGGCATGAAAGTACTGTTCCGCACGGAAGGCGAAGCCACCGGCCATGCCGTCATCGCTCCGCCCGGCACACCACTTAGCCTCCTCAACCCCATCCGTGTAGAGGGCGAAACCCGCATCTACGTCGGCTTCGGCACGGATGGCGCGGCTTTCGACCCGAAGAACCTCGACGAAGTCAACGCGGTGCTTGCCAGCCTTCACCCCGAATTGAAGGCAGTTTCGACCACCGGGCACGACTGGGCAAACGACGAGTTCTCACTTGGCACCTGGCACATGGCGCGGCCGACACAGAACGTGCGGATCGCAAAGGCCTTCAAGACGCCGGACGGCCATGTCCATTTCGCCGGCGACTATCTCGGGCGAAATTGGGTAGGCTTTATGGACGGCGCAATCGAGTCCGGCCTGCTAACTGCGGACAAGGTGGAAACTGAAATGCGCTCTGCCTCAAACCCAACGTCCTCACGTCGCTTTAAGGCGCCGCCCGGTCTCACTGGCTAACGCCGCATCGAGTGAAGCCACTCTGCCTTGATCATATCTTAATTTTCGACCAGGAACTGGCATGCCAAAGAAACCGCTATTTTTCCACATGCTTCCTGAGATGGAGAAGCACTATTGTATGTCAATGGCCGTTCGTGCCGGCGATTATCTTTTCATCGGTGGCCTGACGTCCACAGATGACGAGGCAACGAAATCCATGCCGACGACCCGGCCGCGCAGATGAAGCGGATCTACGAGATCCTCGGCAGCACCCTGCCAAAGTCCGGCGGCGCGCCGCGCGATGTGGTCAGCGAAACCATCTACTACAATGTCAGTGTGGACGAGTTCAACGAGACGCTGTTCCCGCATCGCCAGGCCTTCTACGGCGAGGAGGGGCCCTCGGTCGCGGGCATGGAAGTAGTCGGCTTTACCAGCCCGGCGATCCGCGTCGAGACGACGGCCGTCGCCTATCTCCCCCAGTCAAACTGACACGAGGCACTGTGATCATGCAGGCTCACGGATCAGCGCCCCATTCGGGAAAATCCTTCTGGCTGCATGACTACGGCATGTATGCCCCGAACCATGCCGTGGATGGGCGGATCGATTGCGATGTCGCCATCATTGGCGGTGGAATCGCCGGTATGTCCACTGCCTGGCATGCGGCGAAGGACGGTACCGGCCGCATCGTGCTGATCGAAGGCGAGATCGTTGGTTTCGGGGCCAGCGGCCGCGCCGCTGGCTGGATCATGCCGCAGTTCGGTATGGATCAGTTCACTATCCGCCGAAAATACGGCCTCGAGCGCTCGAAGGCGGCGTTCGATTACTGTCTGCGCGCGATGGTCTATACACGCGAGATCATCGAGAGCAACGGGCTCCAGTGTGACTACCGGCATCCGGGTCTGATGCGGGTGGCCTTCGACGAACGCTGGGTAGACGACGCCCGCGCCCTGCAGGCGATGTATTCCGAGTTCGGCATGCAGGGGCTGCAGTGGATGGACGGGCCTAGCTTGCAGGCGGAATTTGCCGGCAATCCGAATTTCAAGGCGGCATTGTTCGATCCCAATCTTGGCCTGCTTAACCCCTGCAAGCAGGTGCGCGAACTGAAACGCCTCGCGGAAGCCGCCGGCGCGCGTGTCTACGAAAACAGCCCCGCCATTCACATCGAGCGCCTGGCATCGGGCGTCCGGATCGTCACTCCGCGCGGGGAGATTCTTGCAAGCACGGTGGTGATCGCGACCAACGCTTTCACCCACATGCTTGAAGGCCCTGTCGGACGCGAGTTACGCCGGTTTCAATCCCCGGTCTTCGCACGAGGCGCGGTGACGGAGCGCCTGACGCCCGCACAATGGCAGGCGATCGGTTGGCAGCGCGGCAATGCGATCGAAAGTACGCTCGACCTGTTCCACTACATGGCGCCCACCGCCGACGGTCGTATCCAGTTCTACTGGATCTATTACGGCGGGCACTCGATGTTCGGCGAAATGGAGCCGACGGCCAGCGCGGAGGGCGGAGAAGTTTCACTGCAGCATCTCAAGCGGATTTTCCCGCAGTTGAGCGATATTCGCATCGCCCAGACTTGGGGCGGGCACATGTCCGGGACGATGGACCTGGTGCCGCACCTGACGACGCTCGGCGACCGGCGCGTGATCTATGTTGGCGGGTGCTGGGGCCATGGGCTGGCGATCAACCATCTGCACGGCCAGACCGTCTCGCACATGCTCAACGACGTCAGCAGCGACCTCACCGATTTCTGGATCGTCAACCGGACGCCGCGGAAATGGCCGCCGACCCCTTTTGACTATCTGGGCAAGGGGCTGGCTTGGAGCGCGCTGCGGAGAAAGGCTCGCCGGCAACTGGTGGGCTCCATTTTCGAGGCACCAGAATGAGGTGCACTGCCTAAAGGCAACATACGAAACGGTTGCCGGAGAAGACATCATCTATTTTATAAGCCGATGCTGTGCAAAATTCACATGTTCGGATAGACCGGGCCTTCGCCGCCCTGCGGCGGCACCCAGTTGATGTTCTGGTTCGGGTCCTTGATGTCGCAGGTCTTGCAGTGCACGCAGTTCTGCGCGTTGATGACGACGACCGGCTTGCCGTTCTTCTCCACCCACTCGTAGACGCCAGCCGGACAGTAGCGCGTCGACGGGCCGGCATAGATGTCGTGCTCGGAGCGCTTCTGCAGGCTCATGTCCTTGACCTGCAGATGCACCGGCTGATCCTCCTCGTGGTTGGTGTTCGACAGGAACACCGAGGACAGACGATCGAAGGTCAACACGCCATCGGGTTTCGGGTAATCGATCTTCGTGTGCTTTGCTGCCGGCTCGAGGCTCTGCGCATCGCTCTTGCCGTGCTTCAGCGTGCCGAACAGCGACAGACCGAACAACTGGTTGGTCCACATGTCGAGACCGCCGAGTGCCACGCCGATCGCCGTGCCGAATTTCGACCACAGCGGCTTGACGTTCCTGACCCGCTTCAGGTCCTTGCCGATATCGGTCTGGCGCCATTCGTTCTCGATCTCGACCGGCTCGTCATTGGCCCTGCCCGACGCGATCGCTTCTGCCAGTTTGTCAGCCGCCAGCATGCCAGACAGCACCGCATTGTGGCTGCCCTTGATGCGCGGCACGTTGACGAGACCGGCCGAACAGCCGATCAGCGCACCGCCTGGGAACGACAGCTTCGGCACCGACTGGTAGCCACCCTCGGTGATGGCGCGAGCGCCATAGGACAGCCGCTTGCCGCCTTCAAAGGTGCCGCGGATGGCCGGATGGGTCTTGAACCGCTGGAACTCCTCGAACGGGAAGAGGTATGGGTTCTTATAGTTCAGGTGCACGACGAAGCCGACCGCGACGAGGTTGTCTTCCAGATGGTACAGGAACGAACCACCACCGGTCTTCATGCCGAGCGGCCAGCCGAACGAGTGCTGCACCAGGCCCGGACGGTGGTTCTCGGGCTTAACCTGCCAGAGCTCTTTCAGGCCGATGCCGAACTTCTGGACGTCGCGGTCTTTCGACAGATCGAACTTCGAAATCAGCTGCTTGGCGAGCGAGCCGCGCACGCCCTCGCCGATCAGCGTGTATTTGCCGAGCAGCGCCATGCCGCGGGCGAAGTTCGGTCCCGGCTCGCCGTTCCTCTCGATACCCATGTCGCCGGTGGCAACGCCGATGACGGCACCCTCGTCGTTGTAGAGCACTTCGGTTGCGGCAAAGCCCGGATAGATTTCGACGCCGAGTTCTTCCGCCTTTGTCGCCAGCCAGCGACAGACGTTGCCGAGAGAGACGATGTAATTGCCGTGATTGTTCATCAGCGGCGGCATCAAAAAGTTCGGCAGGCGGATCGAGCCGGCCGGGCCCAAGAACAGGAAGTGGTCGTCCTTCACTTCGGTCTTGAACGGACGGTCGGCGTCCTTGCGCCAGTCCGGCAGCAGCCGGTCGATGCCGATGGGATCGACGACGGCGCCCGACAGGATATGCGCGCCGACTTCGGCGCCCTTTTCGAGCACGACGACCGAGAGCTCCGGATTGACCTGCTTCAGCCGGATCGCCGCTGAAAGCCCCGCAGGTCCCGCACCAACGATCACAACGTCGAATTCCATGCTTTCGCGTGCGGGGAGTTCCATTTCTTCGCTCATGTCAGTCTCTCAGAACTTTGGCGGCCTGCGTCGAGTTTGCGATAGGGATGATCGCCGTACTCGCCATCAGCGGAGGGTGGTCATGGGGCCGATGCCGCGGGGACGGGCGTGATGACACTCCAGACCTTCGCGCACTCGCCGGAAGGCGACGTCGCCGACGAGGCAGAACGTGCCCCTGTCTGGGGTGTCAGAGCGGGATTGAACACCACGTCTATTGCCGTGGCACCAAGCTCTATCCAATCGGCGCCGGCCGGCCGAAGCTGGCAAATCCGCCCGACGTTCCCGTCGCAGGGATGCATGTCCGAAGAAGACATCAGGGGCGATTTCGCACCCATGACACTTGCGATCGGTGCGATCATCGAACTGCGACCTGTCCGAGATGTAACCTCGCGATTTGGCGAGGTAGCCGGTGATCGCGGCCACGATGCGGTGGATCGACTGCACGATGCTGTCAGGACGTAGATTTTTCATCCAAAGATCTTCTGGAGCAAAAGAAATCAAAAGGATGACGCAGCCTGAAAGCCACGCCATCCGTCGCTTGGGAGGCGATGTTAAATCAGTCAAAGCGCCTTCTGCAGTTCGGGCAGGACATCGAACAGATCGCCAACGAGACCGTAATCGGCGACCTGGAAGATCGGCGCTTCCTCGTCCTTGTTGATCGCGACGATCACCTTCGAATCCTTCATGCCGGCCAGATGCTGGATGGCGCCAGAAATGCCGCAGGCGATGTAGAGGTCGGGGGCAACAACCTTGCCGGTCTGGCCGATCTGCCAGTCGTTCGGCGCATAGCCCGCATCGACAGCAGCGCGGCTTGCACCGACGGCAGCACCCAGCTTGTCGGCGATCGGAAGGATCACCTCTTGGAACTTCTCCGACGAGCCGAGTGCACGGCCGCCCGAGATGATGATCTTGGCAGACGTCAGTTCCGGACGATCCGACGAGGACAGCGCATCCTTGACATGAGTCGAGAGACCCGGGTTCGCGGCGACCGAGATGGTCTCGACCGAAGCGCTGCCGCCCTCACCGGCTGCGGCGAAAGAGGCGGTGCGAACCGTGATTACCTTCTTCGCATCGGACGACTTTACCGTCTGGATGGCATTACCGGCATAGATCGGACGCTTAAACGTGTCAGCAGAGACGACCTCAATGATTTCCGAGATCTGCGCGACGTCGAGCAGGGCGGCAACGCGCGGCAGCACGTTCTTGCCGACGGAGGTCGCAGCCGAGACGATGGCGTCATAGGAGCCGGCAAGCGACACGATGAGCGCTGCCAGCGGTTCGGCGAGGTTGTTGCCGAGGCTTGCATCGTCGGCGAGCAGGACCTTCGTCACGCCCGAGAGCTTTGCAGCCGCATCGGCCGCAGCCTTGGCACCAGAGCCGGCGACGAGCACATGCACGTCGGAACCGATCTTCGATGCTGCCGTCAGCGCCTTGGCGGTCTGGTCGGAAAGGGTTGCGGTGTCGTGATCTGCCAGAAGAAGAATGGCCATGGTTGTGTTCTCCCTTGATTCCTTCGGTTCATGCCCTTGTCCGAAAACCGGTTCCCACTTTTCGGGGCATGAACGCCTTAGAGCACGCCGGCTTCGGTCTTGAGCTTTTCGACCAGCTCGGCGACCGACTTAACCTTGACGCCTGCCTTGCGGCCCGACGGCTCCTCGGTCTTCAGCACCTTCAAGCGCGGGGCGGTATCGACGCCGAAATCGGCCGGCGACTTCTTGTCGAGCGGCTTCTTCTTCGCCTTCATGATGTTCGGCAGCGAAGCATAACGCGGCTCGTTGAGGCGCAGGTCCGTCGTGACGACGGCCGGAAGCTTGACCGCAATGGTCTGCAGACCACCGTCGACTTCGCGCGTCACCTCGGCCGAACCGTTGCCGATCTCAACCTTCGAGGCAAACGTCGCCTGTGGCCAGCCGAGCAGCGCCGACAGCATCTGACCGGTCTGGTTCGAATCGTCGTCGATCGCCTGCTTTCCGACGATGATCAGGCCAGGCTGTTCGGCTTCCGCGACCCCCTTGAGGATCTTGGCGACGGCGAGCGGCTCGACGGCATCATCAGTCTCGACCAGGACGGCGCGATCCGCGCCCATGGCGAGCGCCGTGCGCAAGGTTTCTTCCGCCTTGGCCGGACCGACGGAGACGACCACAACTTCCTCGGCCTTGCCGGCTTCCTTCAGGCGCAGCGCTTCCTCGACCGAAATCTCGTCAAACGGGTTCATCGACATCTTCACGCCGTTCAGGTCGACGCCCGAACCATCCGACTTCACGCGGATCTTTACATTGTAATCAACAACGCGCTTCACTGGGACAATGATCTTAATGCCGGAGTTTATTTGCATGTTTCGAAGCCTTTCTTACTTTCCTAGGTTCAAAATTCTGAAGAGCCTCATTGACTAGATTCCCTTATCTTGCGTTTGCCATTCAACCCCATTGCTTTCCGCTAAAGCCGCCGAAACGTCCGACAACATCTTTGAGTCCTGTTTGCTCGCCAGCAGCAACCCTTCGCCAACACTTCGGCTTTCGGCTAAGTGCAGCAATACCGCGAAACTCGCCGTTATCCGGTATGTAAATGGAGCACGATGGGTGAATGACAGCTCCACCGCCATTCACCTTCAAAAATCAACGCATTAATTGACGTCGCGCAGGTCAATGCCCCTAGTTTCTTTCCAAGTTGCCACCACGCCCGCCGCTATTAGAACAACGATAACGACATACAGGTTAAAGACCCAAGAGAGTTGTTGGCTAGAAAACCAACTGCTCAAGTATGGTGCTGTGCCGCCAAACAGAGCAAGTGAAAGAGGGAGAGAAATACCCATAATGCGCGACCGGTACCGTGTTGGAACACGTTCAGCGATGATTGCGGGTAGCGTACCACCAATACAACCAGTAACCGAGAGCATGACGCCCTGTGCGACAAATAGCGTCCAAGGCTCACTGGATATGAAGCTAATTAGCGGAAATGTTAGCACTGCTACTGACAGAAAATAGAATATGGTGACGGGCTTCCTGCCGATTCGATCGGAAACGTATCCCCATACAGGAACGGCGATGATATAGGGAATTTGTGCAAACAAACTCGCTGTGAAGGCGCCGCTTGGATCCATGCCACGCTGCGTTATCGCGAACACCGCAGCGTACGCGGTCCAGAGATAATATGGCAGGCCGACGCCGGCTTGGTAGAAGAAAATCCCGACAGCACGTGATATAATTTTGCTTCTCGGCCAATCGGAGGTCTCGACCGGATTAGGGGAACCCTCCCCTTTTGAACCTACGAAATCCGTCAGTACGTCGCTTTCCATCATGCTCTTTCGCAGAAACAACACGAGCACGGAAAGCAGAGCACCGAGGAGAAACGGAATACGCCAGCCCCACGAGTCCATGTCTACGGCATCAATTACCCGGGTCAAGACCACACCAAGCAGCGTAGCGACTATGCTGCCGATGCCGACACTAAAGAACATGCTGCTCGTCCACAGGCCCCGCCGCTCCTTTGGAGCGATTTCCGCAAGATATGCGTAGGAAGCGGTCGCCTCACCCCCATGAGCAAAACCTTGCAACAACCTAGCAGCCAATACGATGAGAGACGCGAATCCGCCGATAGCGGCATACGTTGGGGACACGGCAATCAAAAGACTACCGAAACCCATTAGTACCATGCTTGTCAACAGCACGGATCTGCGCCCCAGGCGATCCGCTAGGGCTCCGAAGACAATACCTCCAAGCGGACGAGAGATGAAGCCGACCGCAAAAATCGCCAAGGTGCTCAACAAAGCTGAGACAGGATCTTGGGTGTCAAACATTGCCTTAGCTATGTAAGGCGCGAAAACCGCATAGATCGTCCAGTCGTACCACTCGAGTGTATTGCCCAGGCCAGTCGCGACTAATGACTTCCGTCGGAGTACATTACCCAGCCCAGGCGAACGACCGACGGTTTGCACTTGTATGCCTGCATCAGATGACCCAACGTCCACGCTCATGAATTCCTCCCCGCGTTCCGTCAAAACCCATTAAGTGCAGCCCCCTTCGAACAGATCAGAGGGTGTTGCGACTCTTGACGCCGACTTGGTCGGCGAAAGACACGATAGCGCCGGCCTCAATAAATTACAATATTGAATAATTAATTTGCCTCGGAAAGGCAGCTTCGCGTGTCGACTCGGCTCCCCAAATCTACCGTTATGTACTGGTCGCAGGTTTACGTGGATGCTCAATGGCAGACCGTTGAGCGCAACCCAGTCGTCTTGACATCAGCGCGGTTTCTAATTATTCAATTTGTGAATTCACTGCGGGCGAGTATCGTTCGATCGGAGGGCAGCGGCAACTGGCGTGCCATGTTTGGCCGGCGCGGCAGCGTCGACGTAAATGTGGTGACCTTCAATGCCCGTTGGGTCAGCGACCACCATTTTCAAAGGGAGCGAGAGTTAATATGAGCGCACATGTCGTTGTCGTCGGTGGCGGCCCAACCGGGCTTCTTACCACGTTAGGCTTAGCACGTTCCGGTATGCGTGTGACTGTCTTGGAAGCAGAGGCGAGGCCCAACGATAGTCCTCGTGCGCTTGTTTACCATTCATCTGTTCTGCCACATCTCCGAGATCTAGGTGTGCTCGATGATTGCGTGAAGGCTGGCTTCCTTCGGCAGGACCACGCCTGGCGCATCCACGAAACCGGCGAGATGATTCGTTGGGATATCGGGTGTCTTGAAGGCGAGATCGAATTCCCCTACGCCCTTCATCTGGGTCAAGATAAGCTTTCACTTATCATTCTCTCGCATCTGCAGAGGTTGCCGAACGTAGAGATCCACTATTCGACCACTCTGGCTGCATGCGAACAGAACAGTAGTGGTATTCGGGCGACGATTGTAAAGGATGGAGTTAACGAGACCATTGACGCCGACTGGTTGATCGGGGCCGACGGCGCCACCAGTTTTGTTCGGCGAGAGGTTTTGAAGCTTAACTTCTTCGGTATCACGTGGCCAGAACGTTATGTCGCAACTAATACACGCGTAGATCTGGATCGGCGTGGCTATTCGAAGACGACGATGCAGATCGATCATGTCTACGGTTCGGTCATCTGTAAAATCGACACGAGCGACTTCTGGCGCGTGACATTTATGGAAGACCCAGCGCTTCCAGTCGAGGAACTCCCTCAGAGAATTGCAAAGGTGTTGCCGAGTTTGCTTACCGGCGGCGTTCCGTTCGAGGTGGAGGCATTTTCGCCCTACCGAATGCATCAACGCTGCGCTGATCGAATGCGGGTAGGGCGCATTATGCTAGTCGGTGATGCAGCGCACATCACCAATCCCACAGGGGGGCTAGGGCTGACAGGGGGTATGTTTGACACATTCGCGCTCGTCGAGGCCCTGACCCAAGTTGTTCACGATAACCGTAGCGAAGACATATTGGAAACCTACGATAGAGACCGTCGTTTCAAGTTTCTTGAAATTGTCTCGCCGCGCGCATCTTCAAACCTACGTAACATGTATCATATGCTACCTGGCCAGCAGAAAGAGCAGTGGATCGAGGAGGCGCGTGCGATCGCTGCGGACAGAGACAAGATGCGCGTCGTGATGAAGTTCCACGAACAGATGCGGACAGTATATTGAGCAATCTAACACCATTGGCCCTCGCAGACTTCGGGGGAGATTTCTCACAACGTCCCGCAACCTGCACGCGGGCGAGACTTATCCCGGTCCAACTGCCTATGTCGAATGGTTCGTGCCCGTCGAACCAAAAAGCGTATCGATTACATTCGTACATGGCGGTGGTGGACAAAGTTCGGAGTTTCTGCGCACTCCGGATGGGCGGCCCGGCTGGGCGCACGCCTTTCTGCGCGCGGGATATCCCGTATACTTGCTTGACCGGCCAGGACATGGGCGAAGCCGCTGGGATAGGCGCGTACTTGGCAGTGCGACGGAACCACCTAGTTATGAGCAACTCGGTCCACGTTTTTTTGAAGCAGCGAAAAGCCAACTTTGGCCGGGGGCTGAAAAACACACGCAATGGCCCGGCGGTGAGACCCCTGTTGATCGCTTCATGGCGAGTCAAGGGCCAATGGCAACAAGTCTCGCCGCAAGCCAAGAACACGTGGAAGCTATCGCGCAGGGCCTATTCAGCATGGTTGGGGACACAGTTTTGCTCAGCCACTCCGCTGGTGCGCCGTGCGGATGGGCATTGGCGGCAATTGGTGGCCCATCAGTGAAGGCTATCGTTGCGGTGGAGCCACTAGGCTGTCCTGGCTTCAAACACCCCCTAGGCCAATTTTCGCACGGCCTCAACGCGGCACCCCTTTCCGGGGAGCATGATCCATTCATGCGGCCGATCGCGGTTGTAACAGGTGAAGCAAGTTGGATGCGTGAAGCAAATGCACAAGCAGCAGACTACATCCGGGGCCGGGGAAACCATGTCGACCACATTCGTCTTGAAGAGAAAGGCATCTTCGGGAATGGTCACATGTTAATGTCTGAGTATAACTCCGACGATATAGCTCGGGAGATCATAGATTGGCTCGCCGGTCATGTGAGCTGAGCCCCGACTTGTCTTCTTTGCGCAGTTAATACTGCGCCCCGAGGTGGACTGACCATCTGGTCATTCTTTCGGTGATAGCACTCGAACCTTTCGGATTGCAGGAATCTATTGGAGGATTGTAAATGGAAAATCTTATCGCACAGGTTGAGTCCTTTATGGATACGTTCAACACACGCGATTTCTCGAAGACGCTCGATTTCTTCACCGACGCTAGTGTATACGTGGACCCTTTCGGTGTTCAGCACAGTGGACGCGCAGCAATTGGACAAGCGCTTGCGCCGAGTGATCAATTTTTGAACGCCTCCACAAAATACGACATCACATCCACGTCCATTGACGAGCATACTTCGACTGCGACCGTTACATGGACCCTAGTAATAACATCCGATGGAAACACCTCTGCCATCGACGGTCTCGATATTCTTCGCTTCCGCGAGGGAAAAATTGCAGTTAAAAATGCGTTTTGCAAAGCGCGCGAGATCTCAACCCGCACGATCTGAACACCGGCGGTTTGTAAGCATTAACTTCTTCGCCATCTTAAATTGTCAGCGCACCATCATTAGCGTTGTACAGCATACCCGACACCGATTGGAGCGTCTCTCATGCGAGATCCACGTTATGACATCCTGTTCGAGCCCGTTCAAATTGGTCCCGTCAGAACCAAGAACCGATTCTACGTTGTACCTCATGCTCTAAGTATGGGTATGTCCTCCATCGACGGAATGATCGCGTATCGAAAAGCTCGGGCCGAAGGAGGATGGGGCGTCGTATGCTTGGAGGAAACGATGATTCATCAAACCTCTGACCATGCACCGCTCCCGGACCCCTGTTTTTACAGCGACAGTCATGTCCCCCAACTAGCACGCGTTGCCGCAGCCATAAAAGAACATGGTGCGTTGGCCGGCGTGGAACTCGCACATGCAGGTGCGTCGGGACCGGCCGCCTCCCATCGCGAGCATCCATTATCTCCTACCGCCAAATTCCCCCACTACTATTACAACCCGATCACAGCCCGTACAATCGACAAGCAGGATATTGCCAACTTCAGACGCTGGTATCGCGATGCGGCAGTGCGCGCTAAATCGGCCGGATTTGACATTGTGTATGTCTACTGCGCTCACAATTTGTCCCTTCTGCAGGACTTCCTTGATGTAAAAACAAACAAGAGAACCGACGAATACGGTGGGGTCTTCGAAAATCGCGTTCGACTGCTTCGCGAAACTCTTTCTGACGTGAAGGATGCGGTTGGCGACACTTGCGCGGTTGCGGTCCGATTTGCGGTAGAAGACAGGCGACGGGCATCAAATATTACCGCACTTGAAGACGGGCGGCGCGTTGTTGAAGCACTATCGGACGTTCCTGACCTGTGGGATGTCAATGTTAGTGATTGGCCGTGGGATAGCGGAAGCAGTCGCTTCTTTGAAGAAGGGCAGCAAGAGCCGTTTATCGATTTTGTTAAGAGCGTAACGAACAAACCTGTTGTAGGTGTTGGGCGATTTACGTCTCCTGACGCTATGGTCAGCCAGATTAAGCGGGGCGTTCTGGATTTAATCGGGGCCGCCCGACCTTCAATAGCCGACCCCTTCTTGCCAAACAAGATAGACGAAGGACGCCATGATGATATCCGTGAGTGCATAGGATGTAATGCTTGCACAGCAGAGGTTATGACATACGTCCGTATTCGCTGTACTCAGAACCCGTCAGCAGGAGAAGAGCATACTTTAGGCTGGCATCCAGAAAATGTGCCTCCTGCCGATGACCCATCCAAGACGATTCTTGTTGTGGGTGGTGGTCCCGCGGGTCTCGAAGCGGCCCACACACTTGCGAAACGCGGTTACCAGGTTTCTATCGCAGATGGAGGATCGGAGTGGGGGGGCCGTCTGGTGCGAGAGCGTAAAATGCCTCGCTTGAGTGCCTGGGGGCGCGTGGTGGATTACCGTGTTGGGCAATTGCAGACGATGCCCAATGCAAACATGTATCTCAACAGTGCCCTGACTGCTAACGACGTGATCGGCTTCGAAGCTGATCATGTGATCGTGGCGACCGGAGCAAAATGGCGCAAGGACGGGATCGGTCGCAATCACGATGAACCGATACCCGGCGCCGATCTCCCCCACGTGTACAGCCCGGAAGAAATCTTGGATGGCAACTTACCAAGCGGTGAGGTTGTCGTTTATGATGAAGACTACTTCTACATGGCAACGGTAGTGGCTGAGCGCCTTGCCCGGGCGGGCTGTAAAGTAACTTACATCACGACTGCGAGCGATCCGGCACCGTGGACGATCAACACGCTGGAACTTGTCCACGTAATCAACTCAATGAACGAGATGGGTATTGAAATCGTTGTCGGAACCTCCGTAACTAGTATCTCGTCGGGCAACATTACGACGAGTCGTATTCTTACTGGTGTGGAATCCAGTAGAAAAGTGGACGCCGTCGTTCTGGTAACCGGCCAAGTATCCGATGATATTCTTTATCATGAGTTAGTTGCAAAGAAAGAAGCAGGAGAGATTGCGTCGGTCGAACGCATAGGGGACTGTCTTGGGCCGGGCCAAATCGCTCAGGCCACTAAAGATGGACGAAAGGCCGGCATTGAATTTTGCGGTACCGGTCGTTAGGTCTCTTTTAAATCATCTCTCTCGGTCTCGTAGGAATCCCGCACACATCTATTTGGTGCCTTCTATCATGGATCACGGCCGGATCTGGCTCGCAGCGTTCCGGTCGTAGGTTTGGCAAGCGAAGCAATTGCCTCTCCTCAGCGAGCTGACGAACTAGAGCACGGCGATGGGTCGATGGATGATTTTGACATCACTTGCTTCAGACGTTCTGGACAGCGTCCGCTTTGACGGTGGTGATGATGGCCAGAGCGCTGGGCGAGGATTCGCGGCTACGTGTTTTTAAAGCTGAAGATGACGGGGCATCGGCCCGTCAGGCGGCGGCCTGGCGGCGGCCCGGTTCGGAGTCGCAGTTTCGAGCGGATCCTCTGGATGCTCGAGCGAAGATCGGAGAACAGACGGCGCGGCTCAAAGCCGTCGTCGCGGGTCCAGCCTCGACGTATATGTGCAGCTTCATGATCGGGAAGGTGGAGGAGTTGCCGATGTGGTGACCGCGGGCAAATTTGTGGCGCCGGAGGCTGCGATTATGTAGCCGGTGCCGCGCCGCTTGAGCATCAATTTATAATATAATTCCAAGCTACCATCGGCTTCGGGTGTGGTTTGCGTGGCGAGAGCGCCTGGCCGCCGGTAATCGCATGAGGCTTCACTCCGGTGACACGGTCAGCCGTCCGCTTCGTTCGTGTGAAGAGTGAGGTGTCGCAGGCCGCGAGTATTGTCTTTCGCGCACGAGATCTGGTGGTGCGCCAGAAGACCCAGCTTCTCAATGCGATACGAAGCCATCTGGCGGAATTTGGTTACATCTTCCCGCAGGGTGCAGCCGCTTCTGCAAAGATGCAGGAGGTCATCGAGAGTGATGATGATCTGCCGCCCGCAGCTCAAGGCATCCTGCGTTCGTTGTGGCAGCATCTCTCATCGTGTGAAGCTCAGCTAGGAGAGTTCGACAAGGAAATCCAAAAGCGGGCGCGTGACGACCTTGATGCGCGTCGGTTGACTTCTGTGCCGGGGATCGGCCCCGTGACAGCGGCGGCAATCGCTGCCCTTGCTCCCGATCCCGCGACCTTCCGCAAGGGACGTGACTTCGCGGCATGGGTTGGCTTGACCCCGCTTGAGCGATCCACCGGAGGAAAGCAGCGGTTCGGACGAATATCCAAAATGGGCGAACGGACGCTCAGACGTCTGCTGATCATGGGCGCCAGTGCCGTCGTCTCCTGGGTGAGGCGTGGGAAGATCAATCCAAGCGCTTGGCTGGCAAGCATTCTGCACAGAAAGCCACCGATGCTAGCGATCGTGGCGCTGGCGAACAAGATGGCTCGCGTCGCCTGGGCAATACTGAAGCACGGAGGGTCCTACATGCAGCCAGCCTAGTGAATACCCGCGCAGCAATGAAGGTCTGAGGATCGCATGGCCGAAGTTTGAACGGGGCTCGGAGAACCAGATTGAGGATAAGTGCTGGCAGCACGTAAGCCTGAAGTGGACCGAGCTCGCGTAATCCATACTGGCTGGCGGCAGTGTTTCGCCGCAAAAGAAGCCGAACACATGTCCGCACCAAACTTCTACGCCATCACACAAAGATTCTTCTTGCGCACCCGGAGGCGTCCACACATGTCCTCAAGCCTGTGCTTACTGCTTATGCCGACTGTCCGGTCTAATTGAGGCACTTCAGTTTCAAGGGGCAATTCCAGATGTCAAGCTGGTGACCCTCGCCCCGTGAAAAACGAGGTGGCTCGGTTTGTCTGAACAGCTTCGGGCGTTTCGCTAAGTGGATTTCCGCCTCGATTATGCCGCCACCATCATTGGTGTCAGCGCGTTGAAGTAGGCCTGATCCGGCGTCCGCCGGTCAAGGGATGAATGTGGGCGTCTGGTGTTGTAGAAGTTCAGATATCGGGCGATGCCAGCGCGTGCCTCGGACACAGTCTTGTAGGCATGGAGGTAGACTTCCTCGTATTTGATCGAACGCCAGAGCCGCTCGACGAAGACATTGTCTCGCCACGCACCCTTGCCATCCATCGAGATGGCGATCTGTGACCTCTTCAGCACGGCGGTGAAGTCGATGGAGGTGAACTGCGATCCCTGGTCGGTATTGAAGATTTCCGGCCTGCCATGACGGGCAAGTGCCTCCTCCACGGCCTCGATGCAGAAGGCTGCTTCCATCGTGATCGACAACCGCCATGACAAGACCTTCCGGCTGAACCAGTCCACGACGGCGCACAGATAGACAAATCCCCGCGCCATGGGGATGTAGGTCAGGTCCATTGCCCACACCTGATTGGGCCGGGTGACTGCCAGCTTTCGTAGGAGGTAGGGATAAATTTTGTGCCCTGGCGCTGGTTTCGAGGTGTTCGGGCGGCGGTAGATCGCCTCGATGCCCATCTTCTTCATCAGCGTGGCGACGTGTCGCCGCCCGGTCTCCAGACCTTCTCCTCTCAAGAGCCCTTGCAACATCCGACTTCCGGCAAAGGGGTAGTCGAGATGCAATTCGTCAATCCGGCGCATAAGGGCCAGATCGCCGTCAGACACCGGACGAGGCAGATAGTAGACGCTGCCACGGCTGAAGCCGAGAAGCTTCGCCTGGCGCACGACGGATAGCTTGTGCTCGCGGTCGATCATTTCTTTCCGCCCAGCAATCCCGCCTTGCCGAGCGCACCGGATAAAAAATCGTTCTCCAGTGTCAGTTCGCCGATTTTCGCGTGCAGCGTTTTGACATCGATGGTCGGACCCGACGGCTCCGCTTTCGTTTCATCGCCGAACACACCTGTCGCCCCCTCAAGGAGCTGGTCTTTCCATTGCTTGATCTGGTTGGCGTGCACATCGAACTGCTGGGACAACTCCACCAGCGTCTGCTCACCTCGGATGGCGGCAAGTGCCACCTTCGCCTTGAAAGCCGGGCTATGGTTCCGGCGCGGTCGTCTCGTCATGGTCTCTCCTGTTCCCGGCATCTAAGCCGAAGTCAGGCAGAAACTCCACTTATCCCCGCTGTGCAGATTTCCCGAGCCAGCTCTAAACTTGCACCGGAGCGCGACCGGACTTGTATCTGAAACCATGCGAACCGGCGAGAACTCAAGCCACACGACGCTGCGGGATTTGTTCTTCCTTGCCGCGATTTTCAGAGAAATTGAAACGATTTACCGCTTCACTCAAGAGGCGCGCTTCATCTCGAAGCGATACACTTGCCGCAGTCGTTTCCTCAACCATGGCTGCATTTTGCTGTGTAACCTGATCCATCTGGTTTATCGAGCTACTGATACTTTTCAGGCCAACGGATTGCTCGTCCGCTACCACAGAGATTTGCCTTACATTCTCATTTATTGCTGTGATCTGCGCTGTGATCCTGCTCAAAGCGCGGCCGGCTTCTCCGACAAGTCCGCCCCCCTCTTGTACCTGCATCGCAGACGAATTAATCAGCACTTTGATGTCCTTCGCTGCTGCAGCTGACCGTTGGGCTAGTTCACGTACTTCCTGAGCGACGACGGCAAAGCCTTTCCCAGCCTCACCCGCACGTGCCGCCTCTACGCCAGCATTCAGGGCAAGGAGATTTGTTTGGAATGCGATCTCATCAATGACGCCTGTGATACGGGTAATCTCCAGCGACGATTGGCTAATGCTCTCCATCGACTGGACCGCGCACTCGACAATATCGCCAGTCGTAACTGCATCCTTGGTGGCAGCGCTGACGCTTGACGCAGCAGCGGAAGCTCTCGTCGCGCTTGCTTGGACCTGTTCCGTAAGTTCTGCCATCGCGGCGGCGGATTCTTCTAAGCCTGCCGCTTGCATTTCAGTCCGTCGCGCCAAGTCGGTCGCACTTGAGCTAATCTCCTCTATCCCTGCGTTGATATGACTTACGCCCCTGCCAACCACGCGGATTGTCTCTTCTAAGCTGGACAAAGCCGAGTTGAAGTTGACCCTGAGCTCGGCATATTCACCTCGGAACTCTTCCCGAATTCGGCAGGTAAGGTTACCCTGCGCAAGGTCCTTCAACGCTTCCCCGACCACACGCACTACGAGGCGCTGTTCTTCAAGCGCGTCCGCGCGAGCGGCCTCGGCGGTAGCGCGCTCACGCGCGTTTGCCTCTCTCACATTAGTCGCCTCTGTTTCCGCACGCTCTCCTTGGATGAGGGCATGGCGTAGCTTTTCCAACGCGGTTGTGACCGCTCCCATCTCATCCGATCGACGTGTATCTTTGGTTGATTCACTATAGTTCCCAACGGCCAACGCTTCCACAACTTTGACCAAACGCCCAATTGGACGGGCAAGCATTATTCTTGTCGTAACAAATAAGACGAGCGCTATTATAAATACTACAAAAAAGCCTGCCGAGACCATTAAGGTAATTTGTTCGTTCACCGCAGAGGCAATTACCGAAGTCGGAACGTCGACGCAGACAACCCACCGGACATTCAAATGCGGCACTTCGAAAGGAAGTAGGACGCGGGTGTAATTGACCCCATCGACCTCAACGTCTTCTACAATTCCAGTTTTCTGCTCGGTGATCGCCTCGGACAGTTCCTTTTGGCCTAGTCCATCATAATTCTTTGTTGTTTGGTCCGCACTGGGCGCTACGATCCACCGTTTTGCCTGGGAAATAACATATACTCGCCCTGACCCGAATGGCCTTTGTGCGCCAAGCTTGGCGGATAGCGCCGTTAGGTCTACGTCCATACCAGTCACACCAATAAGGCGATCTGCACTGACGACTGGATACGAGATCGTGGATAAGAGGAAAGATCCTTGCGCGTCGACCCAAACGTAGGGCTCCGTTAGGTGGCCCTGCCGGGACTTGGAAGCTACGTGGTAGTATTCAGCGCTATAATCGAGGGCGACTGGTGCCATCGATAGAGTCCCGCCGGGCTTTGTCCACGTAGGCGAAAACGCCCCATTACTTGCTGATCCAAGCGTCGTGTTTCCCTTGAACTCTGCCGCCTTTCCGTCAAAAGCGTTGGGCTCTTCCATGAACCAGCTGCTGAAAACGATAGTGGCTTGCGCTGTAGCACGTAGCATGTCGATCACCGCAGCACGATCAAGATAGTCTTTTTCTCTGCCTTGGCCGATCAAAGCTGCCATCGTGGATGTCGGAGCCGATAACGCTGTCATTTCCGCTGAAATGTCATTTGCCAATTTTGCAGCTTCGAGTTTAGCCTGCTGGACGGTCAGATGCTCTATCCGGCTCTTCGTAACCAAAACAAGGATAGCATTTGATAATACTAAGACTAGGGCTATCGCGGCAGCAGTAACAGCGATTAGCTTCAAAGCAAGAGACCGTTTCGTGCGCATTTTTGTAACCACCCCAATCTAATGAGCGAGAGTTTCAGTCAAACCAAGTCTAGCATTCTCCGCACACCGGTCGACCAGCACGTCTTGTTTGCCAATCGTGCGGAGGACAGCCGTTGCGTGCACCGAAGGAATAAAATTGCGCATCTACTTGTGACATCGATAGTCACGGATCAATACAAGGCCGTTGCATGGAACAAGGCGCGTCCGTTTCCAGGTGCACGACCTGTCGTATTCGCTTCCGGCGTCCACGCTCTTTTTATAACATGGAATAATTATCGTCGAGTTAAGACGAGACTCATTAGTTCGCTCAATCCTGGCAAAAGCCGCAGCGCCCCGACGTATTTACGAAGGTACCGGGTGAACCTGTTCCAAGATTAACAGACGCAAAACCGGTCCGACGCTGTGGATAGCGACTGATGGCCGTCCGCCGGTCTTCGAAGGACGATTAATGCGCGTGGCGTTATTGCGCACAGGCTTTTGACGACCGCGTTTCAAATCATGCGCAACGAGCGCCTAGCGCCCAGCGGGGCGGTTGCTAATGGCAGGAAACCGCATCGTTGATGACATCCCTACTTCCAGATGATGTATTGGCGAACAACGCAGGACTTGTCCGCTCCGTTTCGGAAGAATTTAAGAGTACGAGCGGAAATACGCTCTCTGACAAAGACAAACCCCAGCGAATGACTCCGGGATAAAGTTCAGTTAAGATTCATTTGGCAGTGAAGGCCACCCAAATGCCTAAGAGACCTAATCAATTAGCCAAGCGATACATTGAAATATAGTCGAACCCGCAGGAAGAGAGGAAGAGAGAAACCGGGCGCTGTTGATTGTATGCATTTGGCGAGCAAATTGCACGCCGGGTTGCTGTACCGGCGTGCTGCGAAGACTCGATGTCTACATTCTAACCTCTGACCAAATCGCGCCATACAGCTTTTGGATCGCGGGTGGGCAGGTCGTAGCCCAGTATCCCGCGCCTTTCAAATTGTCCGGAATTAGAAACTCCGGCGCTGAAGCAATTCCGCTCTTCATGAATTGATCCGAGCCGTCAATTCCATTTGCAAAGTTGGTGAAATCCGACTCAAGAGCGATGTTCTGCGGATCCATAATGAAATTGATGAAAAGCTTCGCGTTTTCCAAGTTTGGGGCGCCGGCTACAACGCCAATGTTATCCATCCAATACGGGAAGCCTGTTTGCGGGTAACCAAACGCGATATCTTTGTTCTGCAAGCGCTCCTGTAGAGCAACTCCATTCCAATCAGCCGATGCAGCGTAATCGCCTTTGATCATGGGTTCACGTGTCATATAGTCCATAGAGATCCAATGCTTCTTCGCCTCGAGAAGCTTATCCCTCACCTTCATCAGAAGGACTTTGTCATCGGTGCAAAGCTCTTTCCCGCCCAGATAATGGATCGCGAGCCCCATTATATCCAGCATTTCGGGCTGTACGTTGATTTTCCCCTTAAGTTCGTTTGGCGGATCAAATATAATCGCCGCTGTATTTATATCGCCTTGATATACTGACGTGTTCACACTGACTCCGACGACATTTATGAGCCATGGTGCTGTATATGCCCGACCCGGATCAAAAGGCACATCCACCCATTGCTTATTCACGTTTCGAAAGTTTGCCATTTCATTTGGATTTGACCTAAAAAGTAACCCCTCCCTAATGAAAATCGGGGTGTATGTAGATGCTCCAACAAAAAGATCGAACCCATGTCCACCAGCCTTTAATTTTGCCAAGGCGGTATCGTTTGTATCGTACTCCGAGATTGTAACCTTTACGTTGTATTCACTCTCGAATTTTTTGATCATTTCTGCGCTTGTGTAGCCACCATACGTATAAATGTTGAGTTCTCCATCCGCGTAGGCAACTTCACTTGCGAGGACTGTCGTCAAGGCAGCGATCAAGGCGGTTTTGGTTATCATGATATTTCCTCCCTATTGGCGGATGTCACCTTACACCGATCACAGGGCTAAGAAAAATTAATTAATCCAAATAGGAATTTTTTGGTCGGCCCGGGTCTCGCATTGGACGCGTCTGCCGAAAGTCTGATGCCAGCCGGCGCGGCATCTTAATCTGAAGATCAAGCAGTTTGAACTCGCGTCGGAGGATAACGAGCCTCTTGCGCGGAAGCCGATGCCTGCTACCCGCAGTGGGATGACGCACTTGGTAGACCGAAGCGCAGACCTCTGCCGGATGGCCCGCAACCAGAGCCGTGTTTGCGCCGAACCTCAGTTTAACGATCTGAAGCGCCCCGGCTTTGCTGGAGACCCCAACTCGTGAGAAGTAGGGTCTATGACAAGCAAGACGACGAACAAATTTTCTCCTGAAGTCCGCGCCCGCGCTGTTCGAATGGTGGTCGAGCATGAAGCGGAGCATCCTTCGCGATGGGCGACTGTGTCTTCCATTGCCGCCAAGATCGGCTGCTCGGCACATACGCTCAATGAATGGGTGAAGAAGGCCGAGGTAGACAGCGGCAAGCGTGCAGGTTTGCCGAGTGACGTTGCCGAGAAGATGAAGGCTCTGGAGCGGGAGAACCGCGAGCTTCGTCAGGCGAATGAGATTTTACGCAAAGCCTCGGCGTATTTTGCCCAGGCGGAGCTCGACCGCCCACTGAAGCGATGATTTCCTTCATCGACGAACACCGTGTCGATACCGGATCAATACTCCCCAGAAGTGCCGTTTGAATCTTCCCCAGTTTAGCGTTGCCGCCGGTCTTCCGGGGCGCCCGGAGCGACATGGCCATGAAGATCGAGATACGCCGGGTGTTCAACGAGGTCTTCCAGGTCTATGGCGTGCGGAAAGTCTGGCGACAGTTGCAGCGAGAAGGCTTCGATGTCGCTCGCTGCACCGTCGCACGGCTCATGAGAATGATGGGACTTCAAGGCATCATTCGCGGCAAGCCAGTCAAAACCACCGTGTCGGACAAGTCCGCTCCATGCCCACTCGACCGGGTGAACCGACAGTTCTTCGCTCCAGCGCCGAACATGCTGTGGTTATCCGATTTCACTTATGTCGCGACCTGGCAGGGCTTCGTTTACGTGGCCTTCGTCATTGATGCCTTCGCCCGCCGCATCGTCGAGTGGCGGGCAAGCCGAACGGTCCATGCGGCCTTTGTCCTCGATGCCCTCGACCAGGCACTTCATGAGCGGCGGCCCGTCCATCGCGGCGGACTGGTTCACCATTCCGATCGCGGCTCGCAATACGTGTCCATTCGCTATTCCGAGCGGTTAGCGGGCATCGAGCCTTCCGTCGGAAGTGTTGGCGACAGTTATGACAACGCTCTCGCCGAAACGATCAACGGCCTTTACAAGGCCGAGGTCATCCATTGACGGGGACCGTGGCGCAACTTCGAAGCCGTGGAGTTCGCCACGCTCGAATGGGTCGATTGATTCAATAACCGCCGCCTTCTCGAGCCAATCGGAAACATTCCGCCGGCCGAGGCGGAAGAACGATACTATGCCATGCTGGACGCACCGGCTATGGCCGCATAACTTAAACCAAACGGTCTCCGGCAAAGCCGGCGCGGTTCAAAGGCCAGAGAGAAGGCATCGTCTACAATCGCACTCTCATCGAACTGCCCGCCCCTAGGTGTCCACCCGCTTTGCGTCTCCCTGTCTCTTAATCCCTCTCAATCGAGTGGTACCACCGCTGGAGTTTTAACGCGGGGTCAGGCTAGGTCATGCAGCGAATTCTGGGTCCGAGCGAAACATCCTAGTGGATTGATCGCGACAAAAGAGTCCGATTTTGGATTCCCATCGGTTGTCGAATGTGCGACGGTCCAGCATGCGCTCCGGTATTGCATTTGACGTCACCGCCGCCGACAGGGCCCGGCTCGAAGCCATCGTTGCCAACCGCGGTTCGCCGCAGAAGCATGCGTGGCGAGCGAAGATCATCCTGATGAGCGACGACGGCTTGGGAACGGTGGCCATTATGGCGGCGACCGGCAAATCGAAGACCTGCGTCTGGCGATGGCAGGAGCGGTTCATGGCCGAAGGTGTGGATGGCCTTTTGCGCGACAAGAGCCGCCCGCCCGGCATCGCTCCACTCGATCCGGCACTGGTCGAGCAGGTGGTCGCGCTGACGTTGGAACCGCCCAGGCAGGAGGCCACGCACTGGAATCGCGCGATGGCAAAGGCCGTTGGGATCGCGGCCTCTTCCGTCGTCAAGATCTGGCACGAGCATGGTCTTGCGCCGCACCGCTGGCGCCGCTTCAAACTGTCAAATGACAAGGCTTTTGCCGAGAAACTGCACGATGTCGTCGGGCTCTACGTCTCGCCGCCGGCCCATGCCATTGTCCTTTCCGTTGATGAAAAAAGTCAGATCCAGGCGCTCGACCGGACGCAGCCGGGCCTTCCATTGAAGAAGGGTCGGGGCGGCACGATGACCCATGATTACAAGCGCCATGGCACCACCACCTTGTTTGCTGCCCTCAATGTTCTCGACGGCTCGGTGATCGGCCGCAACATGCAGCGTCACCGGCATCAGGAGTTCATCCGTTTCCTCAACGCGATTGAGGCGGAACTGCCGAAGGATAAGGCCGTCCACGTCATTCTCGACAACTACGCGACCCACAAACAGCCGAAGGTCCGCGCCTGGCTGGCAAGGCATCCGCGATGGACCTTCCACTTCGTTCCAACATCATGTTCATGGCTGAACGCCGTCGAGGGCTTCTTCGCAAAACTGACACGCCGACGGTTGACGCACGGCGTCTTCCACTCCGTCGTCGACCTGCAGGCGGCCATCAACCGGTTCATCAAAGAGCACAACCAAGAACCGCGCCCTTTCGAATGGAAGGCAGATCCCGAGGAAATCATTGCCGCCGTCAAACGGGGGCACCAAGTGTTGGAATCAATCCACTAGCGTCCGGAATAGTCACGGCGACGACCGAAGATGTGATTGGGCCGACACCTGGAACCTAGAACAGCCGACTTGGGACCGGAGCTGAACGACCAACCTTCGCCAGCTTCGTCTAATTTTTATCTATCTGCTTGATCAGGTTACCCATTGACTGATCAAGCTGTTCAAAGCATAGCGAGTATGTTCCGGCACCGATGATCGGCATTAAGCTTTCGAGGTGATCTCGGCCTTGCCCGGAGATAATAAGAATTCTGCAAGATGGTATCCCTCCGGCGTGAACCGCCTTGCGAGGTTCCGCGTCTCCCGTGAGTCTGCGCTCTTAAGAGTGGACTTAGGAGCGCATTGAGAACCCAAAACTGGACAAAGCTTGGGGCCAAGATCACTTCCAACGCCAGTTTAATCCGGCACAGGCGCTCTGAGGCCGGCGGTCAAGAACGCCGTTAGGTGCTTAAGCATCTCGTCTTTGCCGACTACACCTAGTTGACCGTCAGTTAGATCGTTCAACCGACCAAGATCATTCAACATGAACAGATAAGTGCCAACCAAGAACGCCATGCGTAGGCTGATAATGTCCTTCGGTATATCAGGGGTGAGGAGAGCTATCTCGTTGACAAATCGCTTAACGGATGAGTCGTAGACTTCGCGGCGGAGGCGAAAGGAATGCTCAGCCGGTTCAGCGTGAAGACGCGCCTGCAATCTGACGAACGCGGCACCCGCAGGGCCGCTGTGTTTCATCTCCCATTGAGGAGCGAGATAAGCGAGCACGATGTCCTCGACGCGCAAGCTCGTCGGACGGGCGAGCACCTCGTCAAGCAGTACATGGCGCCTCCCCGATAGCAATGCCCCGCGCCGACGATAAACCTCGTCGAACAGGTCCTCTTTGCTGCCAAAGTAGTACCGGATAAGAGCTTGGTTGACACCAGCTCTGTTGGCAATATCGCGCATTTTCGAGCCAGCGAACCCTTCGTCTGCGAAGATCAGTTCGGCAGCATCTAAAATTAGATCTCTATAATCAATCCCAGGCTTCGGCCGCCCAGGTTTGCGCCTTCCCTTGGAGGCTTTCGCTTGTTGTAGCATCACTTCTCCGCCCATTCGATGCACCAAAATATTAGTGAATTAAGGATGCGGATAATTAATTAACGGGGGAACGCGCCTAAGACAATGGGTAGTTGGCAGATCAGCTGTTACCCAACGAGCAACTGATTTATCGGCAGACCGCACGAAGCGGCCTGCCGACTCAAGTTTCCGCGGGCTACATTTTCAACTCTGTCCAAATCCTGCCATAGATTTGTTGAATTTCGGGAGAACAGGTCTCATTCCAGTATGAAAGACCAGCCAAATTCTCCGGCACCACGAATTCAGGTGACGTGGTCATTTCCTTATCCATGTACTGCTCTGAGCCGTCGATGCCATTGGGGTACTTGATATAGTTTGACAACATCGCCGCGTTTTGGGGATCCATCATGAAATTCATAAATAGCTTGGCGTTGTCGATATTTTTCGCATCAGCGAGAATAGCAAGGTTATCCATGGCCAATCCATAGCCGGTTTGGGGATAGCCATATGCAATGTCGGGATTGCGCTGCCTTTTGATAAAGGCCGGCCCACCCCAGTCACTCGTCACCGCAAAGTCGCCCTTTACCATCGGATCGATAGTATTGTAATCCATGGAAATCCAATGCTTTTTTGCTTCCAGCAGTTTATCACGGACCTTTTGCAGAAGGGCTTTGTCGTCGGTGCAAATCTTGTCGCCTCCAAGGTAGTGGATCGCCAGGCCCATAACGTCCATCATCTCGGGAATAATGTTGATCTTGCCCTGTAGTTCGGCGGGAGGATCAAATAGCAGCGCCGCCGTGTTGATGTCGCCCTTATAAATTGAGGTATTTACGCTAAGGCCGACCGTTGCCCACTCCCAAGGGATACTATACTCGCGGCCGCGATCGAAACTGACATCAATCCAGCGCTTATTAACGTTCTTGAAATTCTCGAGCTTGTTAGGTTCGGACTTCAACAACAAGCCCTCTTGGATGAAGATTGGGATATATGTGGATGCTGCGACGATCATGTCGAAGTCGTTTCCACCGGCCTTCAGCTTTGCCAGCGCCGTATCGCTACTATCGTACTCCGAAAATGTCACCTTGACGTCGTATTGTTCCTCGAATTTCTTGATCATCTCAGGGCTCCAAAGATCTCCCCAGCTGTAGATGTTCAAGATACCTTCTGCGGAAGCCGGAATTGATGTGAGTAGCACCACACCTGCGGCGATTGAGACTGCCATTCTATTCATGTCTGTTCCCTTTCTGTTTATGTTCATTTTATTACTTGCGCTGTCGCCCAAGTAAATAAGTCGCCACGACGAATAATATAGATACAAGTATTAGCGCCGTGGAGATTGCGTTGATTTCAGGTGTTACTCTTCGCCGGAGCTGGCCGAGCATATATGTGGGTAGAGTTTCTTGCCCGGCGGATTTCACGAACTCTGTAATGACTACGTTGTCGAGCGAAATGACGAAGGCGAGCATCCAGCCAGAAAGGAGGCCCGGCCAAAGCTGTGGCAGTGTGATGTGTCGAAAGACTTCCACTGGCCGGGCGTAGAGATCTGCACCGGCCTGCTCCAAACTCAAGTCCATCCCCTTAAGCCGCGCTCTAACCGGCATGTAGGCGAACGGAATGCAGAATGCTGAATGTGCGACGACAAGATAGAGCATGCCCGTGTAACCAGTGGTCACTTTTAGCACCGAAAAGAAGCTCAGCAGCCCGACCGCGGTCACTATTTCCGGGACCATTAGCGGCTGATTGACCACAGCAAGTGCCAATCCTTGTCCTTTCCACGGACGCGTTCGGGTAGTCGCTAGGGCGAAAAGAACCCCACTTGCCGTAGCGACGGTTGCGGCGACAGCTGCGAGTGTCAGAGAACGAGCAGCCGCCTCCTTTACTGCCGCGTTCTGCCATGCCGATGCGTACCAGCGGAACGAGAATCCCTCCCAGATGGAAAGAGCCTCGCCCGCATTAAAAGAGTACATGATCAATAGCACGATGGGCATATATAGTATCAGGAAGCATAGCATCGCTACTAGGTTAATGCCCGGCATATGACGAACGTTGAACGTTTTAGCCATTGACGCCCTCCTCCTTTTCCGTGGCACGCACGAAGACGATCATCGCAATTCCGACGATTATTAAGAGGGTCAGCGAAAGTGCCGAGCCGAGCGGCCAGTTGCGGAGTGCACTGAACTGCATCCCAATGAGGTTGCCCAACAACAGTTGTTTTCCTCCGCCAAGAACTGTCGTTATGACATAGTCGCCGAGACAAGGGATGAGAACCAGAACCACGCCGGCGACGACACCAGGCTTAACAACAGGCAAGATTATTTCGCGCATAATCTGAAATGGCCGGGCATACAAATCGTATCCTGCCTCCACTAAACGAAAGTCGAATCGCTCCATTGATGAGTAGATAGGAAGCACCATAAGCGGCAGGTAAACATATGTCATACCGAGCATGATCGCGGTCTCGGTATAGAGTATTTGGACTGGCGAACTGATTATTCCCAAGCCGACGAGCACGTTATTGAATACGCCCTCGTTCCGGATCAGTTGCATCATTGCGAAGGTCCGAATGAGCATGTTTGTCCAGAACGGCAACATTATCAACGTCAACCAGAAATCGCGGCGATGCGGTGGGCGAGTCGCGATGAAGTAGGCGGCAGGAAAACCAAACAGAAAAGTTAGGAGCGCAGTCATAATCGAAAGTTTTATTGACCGCCAAAATACCACCAGGTGTTCCGTCGCCCAATTGACTTCGTTAGTGAAGAAATCTCGCTTTAGGACGACATTCACCCAGCTCTCGGTTGAGAACGTCCAGTCGATCCCTCCGTATTCCCCGGGAGTGAGGAAGGAATAGATAGTTATCAATACGACGGGGATGATTGCGGCTAGGAGAAGAATCAACAATGCAGGTGTAATCAGAAGCGCTTGCGCCTTTGATATGGTCGGTCGTTTCACGGAGGGATGCATGGTTAGTCTCCCAGAATCTGGGCCGCGCCGTCACGCAAGCGGATGCCGACGCGATCGCCAACAGAAATAGCTTCGGTCGACGAGTCTGCATTTTGCGTTCGCGTGACAAAAACTCCGCCTTCGCGCACGCGGACGTGATATGCGGTACCAGTGCCAAAATAGACAATGTTCATCAACTCGCCGTCGAGATGACCAGCCCCAGCCGGGACGATCTCAGCATGTTCTGGCCGCACCGCCAGCGTTACCGGGCCAGCGCGTGACCCATCCTTCGGTGCTCGCGCTCGCAATCGTATACCTGGTTCGAATTCGATACAGGCGTCCCTACCGTCAACAGAAGATAAATTGACTGGAAGGAAGTTGGTTTCGCCTATGAAATCGGCAACGAAGCGATCTGCCGGTTGATCATATATTTCTCGTGGCAGGCCGATCTGCCGGACCTTACCGGCACTCATAACCGCAATACGGTCCGACATCGTCAGCGCCTCTTCCTGGTCATGGGTGACGAAAACGAAAGTAATGCCGGTTTGCGTTTGCAGGCGCTTGAGTTCGATCTGCATTTCCTTGCGTAGCTTGAAGTCCAGCGCGGATAAGGGCTCGTCCAAAAGCAGAACCTTCGGGTGGGGAGCCAGGGCACGGGCCAGAGCGATGCGCTGCTGCTGCCCGCCAGATAACTGGTTAGTCAACCGGTCGGCCATGCGGGTCATCTGCACAAGTTCCAACATTTCCGCGACAGTTCTAGCAATCTCATCCTTTGGCTTACGCAGCATTCGCAGTCCGAAAGCAATGTTCTGCGCGCAGGTCATGTGCGGGAAGAGGGCATAGGATTGGAATACAGTGTTTACAGGTCGTAGATACGGGGGTTTGTTGATCAGATTCTCCCCGTCGAGCGTCAATGTACCGCTCGTAGCGAAGTCAAAGCCGGCGATCATACGAAGTAGCGTCGTTTTCCCACAGCCAGACGGTCCAAGAAGTGTGAAAAATTCGTTTTTTCGGATCGTCAGGGATACACTATCCAATGCTGTGTAGGCGCCTGCCCCCACCCCGTAGACCTTGCTCACATCTTTGATTTCGATCATATTCCACCCAATTTGCTGCGTTCCCGGAACGTTTTTTGTCATCAAGGCGTCCACAGTGCGTGTAACACCTCTCATTTTAGCGTTTAAGCATACACCCTATCGCGCCATTTCAGATCATTTTAGCCCTAATAGGTGTTTTGTACGGCGCACATTCATTGCATAGCGGGTGCGGCGATCTAGCGATGCGTTCGTAGAGAGCCCAGCCAATTCAAGACGTCGACAGCATCGGTCACATCGGCGTATTTTTGCTGAATATCGTACAGACTTGCATCATGCGGTGACTGCGCCCGATCGGCGCAACAGTCGCGCGGCACCAGAACGTTGAAGCCGGATTGAACAGCGTCAACGACCGTTGCCCGCACGCATCCTGACGTCGTTGCCCCCGTTACTACGACGGTATCGACACATGCAGCCGTCAGTAGCGAGGCAAGTGAAGTGCCGTGAAATGCCGAGGCACCTTTCTTAGTTAAGATCAGATCTTCCGGTCGAACCCCGGTAGTTTCATCGATCTCGACCAGACGGCTGCCCTCAAGCAACGCCGACATACCCGACGCCTTCCTGAGCCAGGCAACGTTACCCACCTCACTTGGATGATATGAGATTGTAGTAAAAATCACGAGATATCCAGCGTCGCGCGCAACATCCGCTATACGGCGCGTCATCGCGATCTCGGTGCTCATATCAGCCGCAGTTGGGTACTGTTTATCGGTGAACCCGTACGTGAAATCGACAATCACAATCGCGGGACGCGAACCCCGCTCCACTGGTCGGCCGAAACCAGCCGCTTCGTATACTTCTTCCTGCGACATCGCGCGTCTCCTACTGTGTCCGAGATGCACCGCATTTTGAGGTGCATCTCGGACTTGATCTTTATCGTTCCATTTTCATGTCCGGCACGACGATATCCCCATCGATGACGATCGGTGCGTCATCAAGGAAGAGCGAGCAGTTGCGCATCGGGATGTCGAGGTGGCAGTGTGTGTCGTTTGGACCGCCAAGCTCGTTATTAGGGCCGGTCGAGAACATAACGTTTCCGTAGAACGAACGCGGCTCCATGCCCATGCCGCCTGGAAAGGCGCCCGGCACGAAGTTATGCCATTTTGCCTGGGGGTTCATGCCCCAGCCGACATGGCTCATGCCGTAACCTTTCGGATCCGCGAAAGACTGCATGTAAGACTTGACGATTTCGGCATCGAGGCCGCCACGGATGTCGGTGATCCAGCCCTTCTCGATTGTGTAAATGATGGGCTCACGCACATAGGTGTTTTGCGGCAATAAGATATCGCCCGGCGCGACTACGATCTGGCCGTCGACGCCATCGTCGTCGCCGCCGGTGAAGACAAAGCCAGACGGCCAGTGGTCCCACCGGCCTGGTTGGTCCGTGCACGCGTACTCCGTGATCGTGGGATAGGTGTTCAGCTTGTATGTAACGTCGGTCCCGTGCTGCGACGTGATCCGCATAACCTTGGCTCTCGAGAGGATCTCGCCACCAATTTCCACCTTCTCCCGCAGTTCCTTGTAAGGAAGCATGCGAGCCAGAAGTTCAGGCGGCTCAACCGCTGTCAACACGCGCGTACCGGCGGCCTGGATCGCCATCTGCTCCGGTGAGAACAGCAGGAAGATGCAGTCGATCAACATGTCGCAGTTCTTGAGGGCCTCAACGGCATCTGGCATCGCGGCAAGGCCGGTGACGCCAACATTCCAGCCACCCGTCGGCAAGGGCGCCGGCAGGCGCATGTGGTACATGTTCGCGCCAAGACGTTGGCCAGCGGCAAGAAACGCATTTGCATAGTCCAGTCGTTCATTGCCCTGCGTGAGCACGACAAGGCGCTCGCCGTCGCGCACGCCGGACATCTTCAACTGGTGGAGGCAGATTTCGGTGAAACTCGCGTGGTCCATTGCTCAGAATCCCTTTTTTTTGAAAACTATGCTGCAAAGTCCATGACTGCGGCGAGAAAGCCCTCCAGGTCGTCCCACGGGATCATGTGCCCCGCGCGCTCGACCGTTCGCACCTCGACTGCCGGTACGAGGCGCTTGATCTCCTCGACATCGGCCGGCTCTATAACCGCTGCACCGCCTGCTACCACCAGGCGCATCGGTAGGCGGAGCGCAGGCAGATCGGCGTGGATGTCATCGGAGTGAAATCCGTCGAAGGCGGTGCGGATCGCGTCCAGTTGGCAGGTGTGCAGCCACTCGGCACGAAGGGCGAGCTGTTCTTCGCTCCAGCTCGGACAGAAATGTTTCATCTCCTCCGGCGAGCAGCCGCGCTGGGCGAGCAGGATCGAGTCCTCGTACCAGCTCCATGATGCCGGATAACCCCGTCGGCCTGGCCCACTGACGGGTGGATCGACCAGAACCAGCCCCGAGAAGGCCGACGGACACATGCGAGCGGCACGTATCCCGGTTCGCGCGCCCATCGAATGCCCGAGCAGGATCGGTCGGTCGAGGCTCGCCGCTTCAGCGACCCGAACGGCGTCCTCTGCCATGGCATCGAGCGAGAAGTCGAGCGCACCGCCTTGTGACAAGCCACGCCCACGCACGTCAAGCACATGCACGTCGAACCTTGCGGCCAGCCGTTCGGCCACAAAGCCCCAAGTGATGGCCGGCGACGTGATGCCAGGAATGAGCAGCACCTGCGGTCCCGGCCCCTCATAGTGGAGCAAGTGCTGGCGAATGCCGTTTGCGTTAACGTTGTATCCCCGAGCCAATGCGCCCTCCCCTTAATAGGCACCGGAAAGCAGCGTGCCGCCACCCGGAATGCGCGTCTCGAGGTCGAGCGCCTTCAACAGCGACCACGTGGTGGCGATCGCCGCCGTCAAGACCGGTTTACGAGTCACCGCTTCCGCTTCGGAAACAGCCGCAAGCGAGGGCATCTGAACGCAGGCGGACAGCACGATGGCATCGACATCGCTCGTGTCCATCGAACGGACGATGCCGGGCAGCTTCATCGGATCGTGTGCGGCCACCGCGAGGTTGTCGGAAATTTCGAGCGCGCGCCATACGCTGACCTCGATGCCTTCGTTGCGGATGTAGTCCACGACGAGCTCAGTGAGCGGCTTCATGTAAGGCGCGACGAGCGCGATCTTCTTCGCGCCAATCGCCTTGATGCCCTCGACCAGCGCTCCGGCCGACGTCACCACCGGCGCCGGATTGCCGTTGTCGACCGTTGCCTTGTGCAGGCGCTCCTGCGACTGGCGATGATAGCCATGCCCCATTGCCATGATTGCTACCAGGCAGGCGTAACCCATCACGTCGACGCGCGCATCCGACAGTTCGAGCGCACACCGGTCGCTGTCCCTGTCCATGGCCTTCAATTCCTCGGCGGTTACATGCTTCATCCGCATGCGAGACGAGTGGAACGTGAAACGCTCTGGCGATACGAGCTCTCTGGCTCGCAACAACGCGGGTATCTCGGTTTCCATCGTAATGTTGGAGCTTGGAACGATCTGACCAATACGAAAGCGCTTCATTTGCAGGCCCCTTGTTTCGAGTAGGTTTCACCACATTAATTATTCAAAGAAAGAATTACAAGTCAAAAGTGGTTTGGGCCCATGAGGGACTCGACGCTTACCAAACCCACTGCCTGCGCCTTAAGCTCTAGTTTACCGCTCTTCTCACGTAACGTATTGTTTTCACCTCATGTTTGTCTGGCTATGTGATTTCGCCGCGGGTGATAGGGCCGCGGCATGGAGTCGCCACTCGGGCCACCGAAAGCCGCGGTGCCTTGATGACACTTGCCACGCATTTCAACTTAATATACCATTGAATAATTACGTTCGAACCCACCTTGTTGGGGAGTGGCGGCGCGAGAGTGGCTGCTTAAGCGGCATCCGCGAGGCTATTCTCCAATCCGAACGCCCATTTGCATGGACGGTGATCCTTTTTGCACTGGAGGAAGTGTTAGGCGCACAGTTCGGAGCCGAGATTTGGAGGGGGCGCTGTCTTTCATGTCGGCGAAGAGCGTGAAATACGCGCGTTGTGCGTGAGAGCCAAGAGGAGGTCAGAAATATGAAGCCGCAATTTTTCCACAGAATACCCGAGATGGAGAACGGTTATAGCATGTCCCTTGCCGTAAGGGCGGGCGACTATGTATTCATCGGCGGTTTGACAGCCACCGATAACGCAGGGAATGAACTATTTGCCGAGGACGCCGGTTCTCAGATGAAACGTATATATGAGATACTCGGAGAAGTGCTGCGGGAATTTGGTGGGACGCCTCAGGATATCGTAAGTGAAGTAATATTTTACAATGTTGGCGCGAAAGAATATACTGAACAGCTCTTTCCCCATCGGCAAGCATTCTATGGGCAACAAGGCCCCTCGGTTGTTGGCATGCAGGTGGTCGGTTTTATAAGCCCAGCAATTCGTGTGGAGACCACAGCCGTCGCATACCTGCCACGGTCGCGCGAGCCATGAACTAGCAGCGTGTTAGCCCCGAGGAGCGCCCGGCCCATCGGACGCCAGCGATCAGTTTTGTCAATGCTCTGGCCGCAGTCCGCTAGAAACAAGATCACGAGCCGCCTGTGTCGTCCAAGTTAGCGGCGACTAATTCAGCTCCATTTTGGTGCGTACCTGCAAAGGGCTGCCAATAGATCAAAGTCTTTCGAGATGCAGTCTCGTCAAAACGGGCTTGCTCCAGCTGATCGGTACGCCTGCCCATCTATAAGCCCGCCAAAAAGTCCAATAGGAGGAAAGAAAGGTGACAAACTTCAACATGCTAATAAACGGCCGTCTAGTGCCGGGTACCGGAGAAATGCCGGTCATCGACCCGTCCACTGCCGAAATGTTTGCGACAGCACCCTACGCCAGCACCACACAACTCGAAGAGGCTGTGAGATCAGCAAAGAACGCCTTTCCTGATTGGGCCGCAACATCGTTAGAGACCCGCCGCGCCTGCTTACTTCTACTGGCGGACAGGCTAGAGCAGGAGGTCGACTACTTTGCGCGGCTTCTTACGCGTGAGCAAGGTAAACCTCTGGCGGAGGCGACGTATGAGGTCGGCGCGACGATCCGCGGCATCCGCTATTTCGCAACGTACGAGACCTCACCGGAAATACGCAGCCATACGCGGGGCAAATATGAACTGCACCGCGTTCCGTTGGGTGTGATCGCTTGCGTTACGCCGTGGAATTTTCCGATGCTTCTCGCCAGCAATAAGTTCGGTGCCGCCCTCATCACCGGAAACACCGTGATTTTGAAACCTGCGCCGACGACGCCGCTAACCTCGCTAGAGCTGGGGCGACTTGCCGAAGGTATTTTTCCGCCCGGCGTCTTCAACGTAATCTCCGATCGAAACGATCTCGGCGCAAGACTCACCGACCACCCGGATGTTGCAAAGATCTCGTTCACAGGCTCTACAGCAACGGGCAAAAAGGTGATGGCTAGCGCTGCCGGCACGCTAAAACGGGTAACACTCGAACTCGGTGGGAACGATGCAGCAATTGTCCTGGACGATGTAGACATTGATCAAGTCATCCCCGGGTTGGTCTCCGCGGCATTTCTTAATGCCGGCCAAGTCTGCGTCGCGGCCAAGCGCATATATGTTGCAGGCTCGATTTATGATGAATTTGCCGCGAAGTACGCAATCGCTGTGCAAAAGCTGAAACTTGGCTGCGGCCTGGACGAGGACGTCAACCTTGGCCCTCTCCAGAACCTCGAGCAGTTCGAGAAAGTCAAAGAGTATCTCACCATTGCGGAAAAAGATGGCATCATCATCGCTGGCGGACGGGTAGCCAACAGACCAGGATACTTCATTGAGCCGACGGTCGTTCGCGACATTACGGACGGCTCGCGGCTGGTGGACGAGGAGCAATTCGGACCAGTGGCGCCGCTGATTTCCTTCACCGATGATGACGACGCCATCAGCCGCGCCAACGCGAGTCCATTTGGTCTCGGTGCGTCGATTTGGACCAGCAATCTTACGCGCGCGCGCGCACTCGCCATGAGATTAGAATCGGGAAATGTTTGGATCAACCAACACCAGGCACTCGCTCCGGATATTCCCTTTCCCGGAGCTAAGGAGTCCGGAATTGGACTGGAAGCCGGGCCGGAGGGTTTTCACGAATTCACACGCGTACAAATCCTCAACGCAGCTTAACTCATAAAAGTCGACGCAGGAGAAAGCACATGACAGAAAAGATATATGATGCAATCGTCGTAGGTGCCGGGTTTTCCGGTCTAGTTGCGGCACGGGAACTGTCGGCACAGGGCAGGTCGGTGCTGATTATCGAAGCCCGTCACAGACTTGGCGGCAGAACGCACGTCGTAAATTTCCTGGGTCGTCCCGTCGAGATAGGCGGTGCCGGCGTGCATTGGTGCCAACCGCACGTTTTCGCTGAGATGCAGCGCTACGGCTTCGGATTTAAAGAAGCTCCCTTAGCGGACCTGGATAAGGCTTACATGGTATTCGCGGACGGCCAAAAAATCGATGTGCCGCCTGCAACTTTTGACGAGGAGTATACCACCGCGTTCGAGAAGTTCTGCAGCCGCTCACGAGAGTTGTTCCCGCGGCCGTATTCGCCTTTGGACAATCACGAGGTCTCCAATCTTGACGGCGTGTCTGCCCGTGATCATCTCGAATCCCTTGGGTTGAACGAGTTGCAGCTAGCCTCCATGAATGCGGAGTTAACGCTTTATGGCGGCGCCCCAACCACTGAACTTAGTTACCCGAGTTTTGTTAAGTTCCACGCGCTTGCCTCTTGGGACACGATAACCTTCACTGACTCAGAAAAGCGATACCACGTGCAAGGCGGCACAAATGCACTTTGCCAAGCGATTTTCGATGACTGCCGCGCAGACTCTGAGTTTGGTGTGCCTGTGGAAGCTGTCGCGCAGACGGACAACGGTGTCACGGTGACTCTTGCGGATAAGAGGGTGTTTCGCGCGCTCACATGCGTGCTTACCTTACCGACCAAAGTTTACGCAGATGTTCGTTTCGAACCACCACTACCACCCGAAAAGCGCGCATTTATCGAACACGCCGAGATGGCTGACGGTGCGGAGCTTTACGTCCATGTACGCCAGAACCTTGGTAACACATTCACTTTCTGTGATGACCCTAACCCATTCAACGCTGTGCAAACTTACGCATATGATGATGAACTTGGGACGATCCTCAAGATCACGATTGGCCGGCAATCGTTGATTAACCTCGAGAATTTTGACGCGATTGCTGCCGAAATACGCAAAATCCACGGCGACGTCGAGGTACTTGAAGCGCTACCATATAATTGGGCAATGGATGAGTACGCCCGCACGAGCTACCCCGCCATGAGGAAAGGTTGGTTCTCTAGATACAAGGACATGGCAAAACCGGAGAACCGTCTATTCTTTGCTGGCTCTGCCACTGCGGACGGATGGCATGAGTATATTGACGGTGCGATAGAGAGCGGAATCCGAGTCGGCCGGGAAATTCGGCACTTTATGAAGGCGACCGCTTAATATTTATGCCTGGGCTCCGTGCTTGACGGAGCCCAGGCATAAGGGCCCCACTCTAGAAGGTCCCTATTTCATCTTGCGTTAACGTGTCACCTTCTGCAAAGCAACTTTATTTCTCTGCCTCGATCGAGGCAATAATTTGCTCCACGATTTTCTTTGCCTTACCATTGAACTTTAGCGACTTAACTTCTTCCAAATTTGCTGGCTCTCCGGCAACGATCGCGCCGATCATGCCCATCGCAAAGTGCGGGGTGCACTGGTAGACGTACACGCCAGGGACATCAATCTTAACGTAATCCTCCGGTGGAGGCCGCAGGTTATGCCGCTTGAGCGTTCAGCGTGTCTTGCTGCCAGTTCCACGGAAGCAATTGCTCCAGCCTGGTGATCGGCGTGTCGGCGATGCGGGCGAGAACGTCGGCAAGCCATGCCTGCGGATCGATGTCGTTGAGCTTGGCGGTCGTGAGCAGTGTCGCCATGAACGCGGCACGGTCAGCACCACGGTCCGATCCGGCGAAGAGCCATGACTTCCTGCCGAGCGCGAAGCCTCTGAGCGCGCGCTCGGCCGCATTGTTCGTCAGGCAAATCTGGCCGTCATCGAGGAATGACGTGAAGCCATCCCAACGCTTGAGCATGTAGTCTATCGCTTCTGCGACGGGAGAACTGCGCGATAGCTTTGCCCGCTCGGTTTGGAGCCAGCCGTGCAGCTCTTCGACGAGTGGCTGGCTGTCCTTGCGCCGGCGCTCCAGGCGCTGGTCGGCGGCAAGCCCGTTGATCTCCCGTTCGATGTCGAACAGACCATCGATCCGTTTGATCGCTTCCAGAGCCATGGGCGAGATCGGCGCGGCGTTCCTTCCACGTTTGGCGTTTGCCGCAATGTCGGCGAGCACGAAGAACTTGCGCCGCGCGTGCGCCCAGCACAGTGCTTGCGTCAAGGAACCGGGATCGCGGTCTACCTTGAACAGCGGATTGTAACCGCCATAGGCATCCGCCTGCAGAATGCCGGTGAAGGTCTTCAGATGGCGTTCCGGATGCTCCTGCCGCCGGTCTCGCGATGCATAGTAGAGTGCCGCCGGCGGTGATAGCCCTCCGAACGGCCGGTCATCCCGGACATAGGTCCAGATGCGGCCCGTATCGGTCTTTCCTTTCGCCAGGATCGGCACGGTGGTGTCGTCGCCATGCAGCCGCTCGGCCGCCAGAACATGCGCCTCGATCAGCGGATGGATGGGCTTCAACGCCGCGGCACAAGCACCAACCTGGTCGGCCAGCGTCGACAAGCTGAGGTCGACGCCCTCGCGGGCATAGCGTTCGCTCTGGCGATTGAGCGGCTGGTGCTGAGCGAACTTCTCGAAGAGGATCATCGCCAGCAGGTTCGGCCCGGCAAAGCCGCGGGGCGTCACATGGAAGGGGGCCGGCGGCTGCGCAATCTTCTCGCACTCGCGGCAGGTGAACTTCTCCCGCACCGTCTGGATGACCTTCCACTGACGCGGAATGACCTCCAGGGTCTCGGTAATGTCCTCGCCGAGCTTCGACAGCTTGGCCGAGCCGCAGCAAGGGCAAGCCGTCGGGGCGGCGATGACGACGCGTTCGCGCGGCAGGTGTTCGGGAAACGGTTTGCGTGACGGCCGCTTGCGCACGAAGGCCCTGATGGCCGAGGTTTTGGCTGCGACCTCTGCGGCCAGCTCATCTTCACCGGCGTCTGCTTCAAGCTCCTCGAGCTGCAATTCCATCTGTTCGAGGAGCCGTGCTTTACGCTCGGACCGGCTGCCGTAGAGCTCCCTTCGAACCTTGTCGATCTCCAGCTTCAACCGCGCAATCAGCGCCTCAGAATGCGAGACAAGCGCCTTTGCGTTGGTAGCTTCAGCCTTGGCGGTCGCTGCTTCCGCCTCGGCAGCAACGCGCCGGGCGCGTTCCTGAGCCAGCAGTGCAAGCGCACTGGCAAGGTCGTCCGGAAGCTCTTCGGTCGCATCGCTCATGACCGGATGGAATCATATTCGACCCCGCCATTCCAGTGCTTTTGTTCACCCGGCCGACGTCGGCCGCCAGGTCTTTTGCGGCATCCGCCAGTCGATACCCTCCAGCAGATAACCGAGCTGCGCGGGCGTGATCACTACCGTGCCGTCGGCCGCTGAAGGCCAGATGAAGCGTCCCCGTTCCAGCTTCTTTGTGAACAGGCAGGCCCCCTGGCCGTCATGCCAGATCACCTTGATCAAACCGCCGCCACGGCCGCGGAACACGAACAGGTTCCCACACATCGGATCACGCTTCAGCGCCTCCTGTACCATCAACGACAGACCCGGAAAGCCTTTGCGCATGTCGGTATGGCCTGTCGCCAGCCAGACCTTTACACCTGTAGGGACCGGGATCATCGCAGTCCCAGCACACAGTCGAGAATACGGCCAAGCGCTTCGGTATCGATGTCGCTATCCACGCGGACGCGTCGGCCACGACCAAGCTCGATCGTTACATCGCTGCGCTTGCGTCGGGGATGGGATGGTGCGGGTGGCTCCGGTATAGCGGGCGAGCCTGCCGAAGCGGTCTCAGACACGATTACCGGCACCAACATGCTTGCCGCCCCTGCCGACGGCCCATCGACCTGGCAAAGCTCCTTGCGCCAGCGGAAGAGCTGGCTGACATGGATGCCGGCCGCGCGGGCAATCTCCGAGATCACCGCATCAGGTTCAAGACAGGCAGCGACCAACTGCTCCTTCTCCTCGCGAGACCACCGCCGACGGCGCTCAACAGACGTGATCACTTCAATCGGATGCTTCGTCATAGGACTATCCCTAGTGTTTGCACTAGGACTTCCGATGTTAAGCCTCACCTCACAAGGCGGCCCTCACCGTGGGCTTACATCTTAACTGAAATCTGATTGTTGATCTTGCCATTCCATGGCATTGCCCCATCAGGAATGGCATTCTTGATAGAGGCGCTGTTGTGCCCCTTATCTTTCAGGATAAATGTGACTGTGTCGCCGGGCTGGACGTGTAGAACCCTTGGTTCAAACGCCATGACTGTTCCGTCGGCCGCTTTGTTTGTCATTTCCACTTGGTGATCTGCAGCCCACAATACAGTAGGACGCAGGAGTGCAGACGCTGCAGAAAATACTATGGTGTGAAAATTCAAGAGTTCTTCCTTATGATTGTAAGAGCCGCTGGGCAACGGCTCTTAACTGTCGGCGCGCCGAGTTTCTATACTAACGACAGTTCCTTGATCGGTAGGGACCTAATCCTCGGTCCGCCAGCGTCAGCGATGGCGTTAACCAAGGCGGCAATCGTGATTGGAACGGCATCCTCCCCAACGCTCTGCGGCGAGCCCTCGCTTGGCAGCAGATTTATTTCGATCTCCGGCACCTGAGCGATGCGAAGGATCGGGTAATCATAAAAATTGTTCTGCTGCACCTGGCCGTTCTCCAAGGTGATCTCGCTATAGAAGGCGTTCGTCAAGGCGTACGAGATGCATCCTTCAAGCTGCTGCCTTACAATATCCGGATTGATGATAGTGCCAGCGTCGATGGTAATCGCGACCTTATCTACACGGACGGAGGCGTCCTTGATCGTTACGTCCACCACCGCCGCCTTCGACGACGACTCGTAGCCAAGGTAATAAGCGGTGTCGCTCACCGCTATGCCTCGGCCCGAGCCATTCTTTGCGCGCCCACCCCAGCCAGCTTTCTCGGCAGCCGCATCGAGGACCCGACGCAGAGTCTTTGAGCGTGCGACTGCGATGTCGTACTGCTCAAGGTCCTTCGGGATGAGGGATGGGTCGAGCAACGCCCTATACAAATCAACGGAGTCCTTATGTGCCAATACCGCCAGTTCGTTGAGAAAGCCGAAGTTCATCCACAAGTGCTGCGTCAACCCCACCCCCCTCATCCATCCGAACGGAATGGGTGTAGTCTTGTCGCGTTGGTAGGCAATATGCATGTTAGGGAAGAAGAACGGAAAATGCGTTCCACCATAGGACTGTAACGCCGCCTGTGCGCTAGCGATCCGGCACGACCAGGTGTCGATGTTTCCATCTTCGTCGAGCGCACCTGCGAATTTCACGACTGTAAGCGGTGTATAAGTGCTGTGCTTGATGCATTCCTCTCGACTCCAAAGCACTTTCACCGGCGTTCCTGACATTGCTTTGCCGATCTGAACTGCCTGATAAACGAAGTCGTTCTGGACACGTCGGCCAAAACCGCCGCCGCACTGCATCAGGTTGAACTTTACGTTCTCCGGCGCCAAGCCCGTCAGTTCAGTCGCAATTCGATGCGCATCGTCGGCATATTGGCTCCCGGCCCACACGGTCGCTTTGGATTTCTCAATTAGTACTGTGCAGTTAAGCGGCTCTAAGGGCGCGGGATCCATGAAAGGAAAAACATATTCAGCTTTCAGTGATAGCTTAGCTTCTTTGATCCTTTTGCCGACGTCACCCGTCTCAACCAAGACAGGCAACTCACCACTTGCCTGCGTGGAAAGCGCTGTCTTCAACTTATCTGACGTCAAACCAGCATGGGATCCGCCATCCCACTCAATCTCCAATGACTCCAGCGCGGATTTGGCTTCCCACCAGCTATCAGCGACAACGGCGACCGTATCATCAATATTTACCGCCGCCGCCCAGAGATCGGGGTCCTCTCCATCCGGTACAGGCGAATTGTAGCCGACAAATCCGCCTTTAATTTGGACGATCTGAGGATTACCAGGCAAGTCCTTCAGTGCCTCGTCGTCGACCCGCACCAACTTACCGCCAAAGACAGGGGATTGCTGCACGGCGGCGTAGCGCATACCTGGCAAATCAATATCAATGCCGTAAACAATCTCTCCGCGTGTTGCAGGCACAGTACTTAAGGGGGATATCGGCTTGCCAATGAAGCGTCGATCGGCAACCGATTTGTATACGACCTTCTCAGCTAACGGAGGAGTCAGCTTAACCGCTGCTGCGGCAACGTCGGCATAATTTACGCTGCGGCCGCTCTTGCCATGGTGCACTTGATTCCCACCAGTCGTCAGCTCTTCCGTCGGGACCGAAAGGCGTTCTGCGGCCGCTTCAAGGAGCATGGCCCGCACTTGCGCTGCCGCGAGCCGCGAGGGTGCAAAGAGATAATGTGCGGACAAACTTCCAAGTGTCGTGGTCCAGACGTAGGGCGTGCCGCGAGCCTTGCTAATGGCGGGATCGTAAAATGCCACAGACATCTTTTCCCAGTCTGCATCCAACTCTTCGGCAAGCATCTGCGGAATTGTCGTCGTTACGCCTTGCCCTACTTCGGTTTGCGGAACCGTGTAGGTCACTGTGTTGTCCGGGTTGATGACGATCCAGGATAGTATTTCCACCCCTTCGGTTGCTGGCGCGGTACTTGACTGCGCGCCTGAGCGGGTAATCGGGAAGAGCACCGCCCCTGCAAGTGCTCCCGTGCCAAGTAGAAATGCGCGACGATTGACAGAGACGCTCATTGAGCTGCTCCTTTCAGCATAGCTGCAGCGGCATGAATGGCCGCGCGGATGCGAGGATAAGTGCCACACCGACAGATATTGGTGAGCTCCCTATCGATGTCCTCGTCTGTCGGCGAGGGGTTCTTGGCCAAAATATCGGATACGGCCATGATCATGCCGGACTGGCAATAGCCGCATTGCGGCACGGCATGCTTGATCCATGCCTGTTGAACCGGATGGGAATGATCAGCGCTCAATCCTTCGATCGAAGTCACCGATCCCCCCGCAACACTTTCGACGGTAGTTATGCAGCTTCTTACGGCCTCGCCGTTGAGATGAACGGTGCATGCACCGCACTCGCCGACGCCGCAGCCGAACTTAGTGCCCTTAAGCTTGAGGTAGTCGCGAACGACCCAAAGCAGTGGCGTAGCCGGATCGACATCGACCGAACGCGCGCTGCCATTAACAGTAAAATCGACTTTCATTTTTTTCACCTCCGGAGTGTGGTCCCGTTTGTCGCAGATCGTGTTTTGTGGCAGCTTGCCAAAATTATTCACAATAGTAAATACATTTGGTTCCTCTCTAAACGCGCGACGGATACGAATAGAATGGTGAAGAAGATAGGCATCGAAAATTCGACATTTGGCCCTACATTGACGGGATTAACGATTCCGGATAATTCCACACTTGCCTAAATTAAGTGCGTAAGCCTGTGGTCATGTGTGTTTCCATGAAACGGAATCAGGCTTTTAAAAACACGGAATGTGCATGCGCAAACAACCCCACCAGCGCCGCCGGCCTGGCCGCCCCTCGCATGATGGTGACCTTAAAGAGACTATCCTGGACCACGCCGAGATTGTTTTTGCGGAGCGGGGATACTCTGGGGCGAAGACGCGCGAAATAGCGGCGAATGCTGGGGTAAATCAAGCGCTTATCCGCTATTATTTTGGAGACAAGGAATCGCTTTTCGATGAAGTTTTCCGGCGGCGCGGGGGTATATTGTCGGGTACCCGACATGTTCTGCTCGACAAATTGCTGGAAGAGGCTGAGCGCCCAGCTGTCGAGGCAATCGTAAAGGCCTATCTGCAGCCCCAGTGGGACATGAAGTACAGCAACGAGAACGGCGCTTCTTTTGTACGCCTGCAAGCCCGTCTGCATGCCGAGCAAGAGGAGCACGCTCTCCGCCTACGCCGTGAGGTTTATGACGCCTCTGTTCGACGATACATTGACGCTCTCCAAACCGCGATGCCTGGCATACCGCGTGATCTTTTGAGCGTACGCATGGCGTTCCTAGTAGGCACCTACATGTTCATGCTGAACGACCTAGGCCGTATCGGCGACCTGACAGAAGGAAAGGTCTCATCGCTCAGTAAGGAGGCTATGCTCGAGAACCTCGTCGCCTTCCTCTCTGCGGGGTTACGGGCGCCGGCCAGCTAAGTTGATTGGCGTAGGCTACAATCGAGGACTGACGCGGGTGCGTAGCCACTCCGCATAGGCTGGCTGGCCCATTTCGAGAGGTTGATCTGGCACCCCCGCCAACGACCCGCCCAGAATTGGCGGATCGAGGGAGCATTCAAGGCGGAGCCGCGTCGGTCTTTCTCAGTGTCTGAGAACGACTTTTCCGCGAGCCCCTGCCGCCACCGCGTTATGGGCCGCACCGATCTGATCCAAGGTCAGGGTCTTGGAAATCGGGATCACCAGCGATCCGCTGACGGCGGCGACCAGCACTGTGTCGAGCATGGCCGCGTCGGTGCGGTGGTAAATTTCAAAGATCGTAACCCGGTTGCCGGCATTGGCGCCTTCGGGTACTGGAACGATGCTCGCAACCTTGCCGCCGTCGCGAACATTGCCGATGAGGTGGTCGGCCACCGGGCCAGCGGTGCTGATCGCATAGTCGAAGCTCGGGCGTGCGGTGGGAACCGTGATATCGAGCACCTCGCCAGCCAGTTCCTGACCTTCGTGCAGCCGTTCTGGCCTGACGCCGGCAACCGGCATTGCGCCGATCTCCTGGAGATATTGGATGGCGGAACGTCCGACCGTGCCAAGGCCGCCTGAAACGAGGACCCGGTCTCCAGCCTTAACGTCGATCGCCTCGACGGTCTGCCGGCCGGTAAGGCCTGCCTTCACCAACGAGGCACCCTGCTCGAAACTCAGGCCTGCCGGCAGTTTCGCCACGGATGTGGCCGGAACCACTCCGAATTCTGCATGCGCCCCTTTGCCGTTTGCCGCGAAGTCGGCGACAACCCGCTCTCCGACCACGAAGCCGGTCACGCCTTCGCCAAGTTCGGCGATGGTGCCGGCGGCGTCGCCGCCGAGCACTGCCGGCAGTTGAAGCGGAATGAATTGGGCCATGTAGCCCTGGCGGAGAATAAGGTCGAACGGATTGACGGCGGATGCCTCGATCTTGATCAGGACTTCGCCGGGTCCGGGGGCCGGTGTCGGAATATCCCCGATTTCGAACTGATCGACATCACCGTAGGATTTGAGAAGTGCGGCTTTCATTTGTGGCTCCATCTATCGTTTCGTGTGCGCGAGGGGCCCGCCGCCCGACGGCAGCCAAGCCCCTGCGTTTCCGGATGGCGGCCGTCTCAGGCCATGGCGGAACGACGAGCGCTGTCGAGCGTCCACGCGCCACCGCCATTCGCGGCGATGAAGAGGAAGATAAAACAGTACAGGATCGCCGGCTCGCCCATATTCAGGGACGGCCAGAAGCCATAGGGCGTGTGGACCATGAAGTAGGCGATGGCCATTGTGCCCGAAGCAATGAATGCCGCGATGCGGGTCTGATAGCCGACGATCATCAGGATCGAGGTGATCACCTCGATGACACCGGCGATGATCATGATGGTCGGAAGCGGATAGGATACGCCCTGTACAGGACCCGGAAACTGAAGCAACTTCATCGTTGCGTGCTCGAGGAACAGAAGGGCCGCCATGATGCGCAGGGCCGTGAGGGCGTAAGGCGCCCATTTGCTGATATTGGTCATTGAGGTTCTCCAAAGAAGTTTTTGTCAGCGATTAGGCGGCGGAAGCCGCCTTCTTGAGCTCCATGTTTTCCTTCCAGAGCCTCATCGAAATTGCGAACACGCCATCGACGTAGTTCCGGTAGACCGTCATGCCGGCCGGATCGCGGCCCGTCTTGGCGGCAAAAAATTCAATGATGTCGTCGGATTCTGCGATGTAGCGGCCGGGCTCAAGCTGGGCGGCGGGAAAGCTCACCTTGTCGAGATGCGATTGAAGCTCCGCCCGGATCGTTTCCTCCTGCTCCGTGCCGGGCACGAAATTGCGGCTTTCGACTTCCGAGGCCAGTCCCGTTTCCAGAAGGAACAGGCGGACCTTGAGGCAGAAGGGGCAGTTTTCCTTGAGGTAGATGACCGGTTTGAAGGTTTCGCTGGTCATTGCGCGTCTCCATTTGATTGCGGGGCTGAGGGGGCGTGTCCGAAGCGGAAGCTCGATGCGGTGAGCCCGCCTCCGAAGTCTTTCTGGTGATAGGTGGTGGCGCCCGGTTCGTCCTCGGCGGCGCCGACCACCACCATCAGCGGGATGAGGTGGTCCTCGCGCGGATGAGCCGCGCGGGCAGCGGGCGCCAACTCCCATTCGATCAGCCGCTCGGTGCGCTTGTCGGATGGCGAATTGACCAGCGTCTCCTGGAGCCAGGCGTCGAAACGGCGGGACGGTTCGTATCCCCAGGTGCCGCGCATGGCCGACAGGTTGTGATAGCTGAGACCGCTACCGATAATCAGGACGCCTTCATCACGAAGGGGAGCGAGCGCCCGGCCGACATTGATGTGCAGTGCCGGATCGTAGCCCCCATCCAGCGAAAGCTGGACCACCGGAACATCCTCGTCCGGATAGAGTGGCTTCATGATGCTGAAGGTGCCGTGATCGTAGCCGCGCGTCGGATCAAGCGCCGCTTCGATAGCCCTTGCGCGCAACCGCTGTACGCGATTGGCGAGGTCCGGCGAGCCCGGGGCTTTGTAGGTGATGTGATAGAGGTGCTCCGGAAAGCCGTGGTAGTCGTAGACCATGCCGGGCTCCACGCCCGAGGAATGGCAAAGCCCTTTTCCTCCCAGTGGCCCGAAACTACCAGGATCGCCTTCGGCTTGTCGCCGAGTTCGGCGCGCATGTCGATTAGCGACTTCTCCAGCACGTCGAACATACGGCGGAACTCGCCTGTCATGTATGGCCAGGGACCGCCGCCATGGCTGATGAAATAAGTCGGGAGTCGAGAATCGGTCACCGGATTATCCTTCACAACATACCGTGAATGCCGCGGCTCGTGGCGCCGTTGGAAAAGCGAGCCTCCGACGACGCCTGTTGAGGAAGAGTTTGATTTTTTCTCAGTCGTTGATCAATGTGACATTTATTGAAGAACTATTTCCTGGATGTTGATGATCGATGGATACGTTGACGAGCCTGCGGGTGTTCTGCACCGTTGCGGAACTGAAAAGCTTTACTTCTTCCGCCACTCGCCTCGGCATCTCGCCGGCTATGGCGAGCAAACATGTGATACAGCTCGAAAGCCGGCTGGGGACGCGCCTGCTCAACCGAACTAGCCGCCGTGTCAGCCTGACGGAAACTGGACGGCTCTACTTCAATCAGACCAGGCAGATGCTCGAAGGGTTGGACGAGGTGGAGGCGGCCATCGGCAATGTCATGGTGGCGCCCCGGGGCACACTCAAGCTGAGCGCGCCGGTATGGACGGCAAGCGCCTACTTTGCCGATATGCTGGCAGAATATAAACGGCGTTATCCCGACGTCTGCCTGGACGTGGATCTAAGCGGCCGGATCGTCAATCTGGTGGACGAAGGCTTCGACCTAGCCTTGCGGGCAACCACGCGCGATCGGCTGGATCCCGGCCTCGTCGCCCGCCCGCTGGCCGATGTCGAGTTCATCCTGCTGGCCTCGCCTGATTACCTGAAGCGAACGGGACGGCCGCGAAGTATCGCCGAACTCAATGGCCACGCGATGCTTCGCTACAGCGGCGTCAACCTGGGCGAGAGCATGTCGCTGGAAGGGCCCGAAGGCCGGCAGAACGTCACGTTCCGCAATGTGATGCTGAGCGACAACGAGACCGTCCTGTACCTCGCGGCCCTTCGGGGAATGGGTCTGGTGTTCCTGCCGAAATGGATGGTGGACGAGGATATTGTCGCCGGCCGGCTGGAGACGGTGCTTCCATTTGCGCTTGGCTTCAGCAGCACGCTTCACGCCGTCTACCCAAGCCGAAAATACCTTTCAGCAAAGGTCCGCACCTTCATCGACTTTATGACGGCGAACTTGCAGGGACTAGAAAAAACACCCTTACGCAGTTAGCCTATCCGAATTCACAGAAATACAGAAATCGCCGAATTTTGCCCCCCATAATCGCTTAACGCAGTTTCCGACGATCCTTAATCGCCACTTAGATTCTCCCTCGGTTGCTACCGACGCCACAAGCGCGAGTGCGCACCTACACCTACGACTGGCATCGAATATCGATGCGTCAAGATCGATTTGTGTGGCTCGTTATCACCGTTTTGGTAGATCACCCACCTTTCTGCTTGAAAATTCCACATCACGAAGCTGCGGCGCGTCCTATCGAATTAACAATTCCTATTGTGATTAATTTTGTTTCAACGGGACGCTGGGACGTGTATTGTCCCCTTGTTGATTTGCACTGAGAGCTGACCCGGGATTTGCGCCGAGAAGTGACCCGCCTTAGGTATCGTTCGTGTCGGTCGTGGTGGTCAAGTTCCTCCGTTTCTCCTTCGTCGTTTTGGGCTCATGCGCTGAGCTGTTTTTGAACCGGAAGCTGTCGTTTCCGGTTTCGAGGATGTGGCAATGATGCGTGAGCCGGTCCAGCAGCGCGGTGGTCATCTTGGGGTCGCCGAAGACGCTGGCCCATTCGCTGAAGCTCAGGTTGGTGGTGATGATGACGCTGGTGCGCTCGTAGAGTTTGCTCAGCAGATGGAAGAGCAATGCGCCGCCTGATGCACTGAACGGCAGGTATCCCAACTCGTCGAGGATCACGAGATCGGAATGGACGAGGCGATTAGCGATCTGCCCAGACCGACCCTGCGCCTTCTCTTGCTCGAGTGCGTTGACCAGCTCGACCGTTGAGAAGAACCGGACCCGTTTATGGTGATGCTCGATGGCCTGGACACCAATCGCGGTTGCAATGTGTGTCTTGCCCGTGCCGGGACCGCCGACCAGAACGATGTTGTTGGCGTCATCGAGGAAGTCGCAGCGATGAAGCTGTTGCACGAGCGCCTCGTTGATCTCGCTGCTGGCGAAGTCGAAGCCGTTCAGATCGCGGTAGGCTGGGAAGCGTGCGGTTTTGAGCTGATAGGCCGTTGAACGGACCTCTCGTTCCGCGGTTTCCGCCTTGAGAAGCTGGGACAGGATCGGAATGGCAGCCTCGAACGCCGGCGAACCCTGCTCGGTCAAATCACCGACGGCGTGGGCCATGCCATGCATCTTCAGTTGCCGTAGCATGATGACGATAGCACCGCTTGCTGGATTATGACGCATGACGGGCCTCCGTCTTTCTCAGCGCATCGTAGCGTTCGACATTGGCCTTAGGCTCGTTGGTGAGCGTTAGGGCCTGAGGCGCGTCGATGGTGGGTGGCGTGAAGGATTTGCCATCGACGAGGCGATGCAGCAGGTTCAGCACATGGGTCTTCGTGGGGACGCCGCTCTTCAGCGCCATGTGCACGGCCGATAGCACGGCCTGTTCGTCGTGCTGGAGAACAAGCGCCAAGATATCGACCATCTCGCGGTCGCCACCTGGCTTCTTCAGGAGATATTGCTGCAAGCTCTTGAATGCATCCGGCAGCTCAATGAACGGAGCACCATTGCGCAGAGCGCCGGGCTTACGCTGCACGACCGCCAGATAGTGCCGCCAGTCGTAGATCGTCTGGCCCGGCCGATCGTGGGAGCGGTCGATGACGCGGCGATGCTCACAGACGATCTGGCCTTCCGCAGCGACCACGACACGATCCGGATAGACCCGCAGGCTCACTGGTCGATTGGCGAAAGAGGCCGGCACGCTGTAGCGATTGCGCTCCAGATGGACAAGGCAGGTCGGCGTGACCCGCTTCGTATATTCGACGAAGCCGTCGAATGGCCGAGAAACTGGCATCAATGCCAAGGCCTCCTCAGCCCAGATGTCGGCGATAGTGCCGCGTATCTGGCCATGCGGGGTCTTTGCCCAGAACGCCTTGCATCGAAGCTCAAGCCAGTCGTTCAGTGCTTCCAGCGATGGAAAGCGCGGAACAGGTTGAAAGAACCGATGACGTGCATCCTGAACGTTCTTCTCGACTTGTCCCTTCTCCCAGCCGGACGCGGGATTGCAAAACTCGGGCTCGAAGAGGTAGTGGCTGGCCATTGCCATGAAGCGCACGTTGACGTCGCGCTCCTTGCCACGGCCGACCTTGTCGATTGCCGTGCGCATGTTGTCGTAGATGCCACGGCCGGGAATGCCGCCAAACACGCGGAAGGCATGATTGTGGGCGTCGAACAGCATCTCATGCGTCTGGAGGAGATAGGCTCGGACGATAAAGGCCCGGCTGTAGCTCAGCTTCGTATGCGCGACCTGCAGCTTCGTCCGCTCATTGCCGATGATGGCCCAGTCCTCCGACCAGTCGAACTGGAAGGCTTCTCCGGGCTCGAAAGCCAGAGGCACGAATGTCCCGCGTCCTGTCGTCTGTAACTCTCTCTGCCGGTCTGCCTTCCATTCCCGCGCGAAGGCTGCAACACGGCAATAAGAACCGTCGTAGCCGAGGCTCACCAGGTCGGCATGGAGTTGCTTCAAGGTGCGCTTTTGCTTGCGGCCCTTTTTGGACTCCGTCTTCAGCCAGGCCGACAGCCGATCAGCGAACGGATCAAGCCTGCTCGGCCGCTCCGGGACCTTGAACTTCGGCTCCACGCCGTTCAGGCGCAGATATTTGCGGATGGTATTCCGGGATAGGCCGGTCCTGCGGCAAATCTCCCGGATCGATAGATGCTCTCGAAAATGCCAGCGCCGGATAACGCTCAGTAACGCCATGTCGATCACTCCAGAGCCCCCACTGAAACCTCGCGAGGGATGATTGAAACATGGGTCAAATCTCAGTGATAATTTCCCGCAATCCCGGGTCAGCTCTCAGTGCAAATCAACAAACACAGTTTGTGCCGTGGCTGAAGCGTGCATGCCACGAGCCGATCCAGTATCTCACTGTCTTCCGGCGCGGCAGGCCGGAGATCGAACGGCAGGCGCATGCCACCGGCGACGTTATTGAAACCATAGACGGTCTGAAGGTGGCGGGAGAGGCGTTCTTCAACGGGTTCCAGCTCGAAGAAGAGGAGGCGGTCTAATGGTGCCCTTCAGGGTTAGGAAGGACGCGAAGTCTTGGTTCAAAGACCTGTATCGAGACAAAAGTTTCAAAATCGACTTCGACACCTTTTACTTTTGCTTTATCGCTGGCGTCGCAACGGGTCGGAAGCGGGCGATGGCAGGCGAGGACACGTCCGAGATGATTGATTACTTTCCCCAGCCCTACGGCGCGAGCAGCAAGATTCTCGTTGGCCTATTCCTGTCAGCTGAGATGGAGAAACTAGGACTAGTTATGACCGAGCGCGAGCGCGTGCACCTTGAGATCGCCAAACTGGTGCGCCATGACTCCAGCAACCACCTCACCGCCGCTGGCGTCGGCGAATTCAGCCAGTATGCGCATGGCGGATTCGACGTACTGCTCGAGTGGTTCGACGATCGGCCTCGTTCGCTCGACACGTTCGAGCGGCAATTCAAGCGTAAACTCGACGCGCAACTATCGAATGTCGGCTAACCACGTTTTCCATGCGCTTCTGATTGGACCATCCATTCGCGCATCGAACAGTAACGATCGACGAAGTTAAGCAGTGTCGCCCTGCCTTTAAAGCGCTCCCCACGCTCGAAACCTCCCCCGCCCAGTCATCTCCCTGAGGCCGAGCTCTATCACGATCCGCCGCGCCGCCTGCGGCGTGATGTCGAGGGTTTTCGCCACCATCCCGGCTGACACTAATGGCTTCGCCATCACCAGTTCAACCAGTTCGGGCAATTTCGAAGACGTCCGGCGTCCGTCCAGCTTTCGCTCGCACATCGTGCGCGCCAACGCCAGCCGGTCATGCTCTTTCAAGCCAATCTCGGCGGCAGCAAGAAGGCCATGGGCAATGGCTAGCATCCGGGTTTCCCGGTCGCGATGCCGGCGCCGATCGACAGGAATGGTTTTGAGGCCTATATTGACGGCGGCAAGATGGGCGCCGGTGGTGATGCCGGCCTGCCGCAGGATGGACGCGGCAAAAAGCCGGCCAAGCCAGGGCGCGTGCTGAAGCACGGACAGTTCGTTCCAGGCATCGAGAGCGATGATCGCCTGCAGGACCGCGGGCAGGTTTTCGGTCTGCCGCAACACGCCGCGCCATTCGTCGAGCCGGGCATCCTCGTCCCAGTCGAGATCATACACGAGGGGGTCTCGTTTGCGGTTATCGGCCGGAGGTCGACCCGGCTTCCTGGCTTGTTCGATTGCAGCTTCGGATCGGGCGAGAAGCGCATCAATGACGGCATAGTCGACACCCGGCAGATTTTCCACACCGTCACCATCTTCCCCCTCCCCTTCCGGGTCGGCAACCGCGCGCCGGATCGTGCCGGTGGGTTCCCTCGTCTCAGCGCCGACCGAATTGATGTCCGACGTCTGTCGCAAAGTTCGGATACCCTCTGCCGACAAGGCCCAGTCCGGTGACTGGCCAGAAATGCGCCGGCGGGTGCGCAACACGTCACGGGCGATAGTGAGTTCGTGGGTGGGTGTTCGGATGTCGCGGGTGGCATCGTGCAGGACGAGGTCTTCGAGATGGACGAGTTCGCCGTCGATCCACAGCGACGCGCAGGCGTCGCCGAAATGGGATCGTTCGATCCATCCTGCGCCCACCGGCGAGCGGGCGACCCGCTCATCGAGACGGGCCAGTGCGATACCAGCGTCGGAAGTCGGCCGGAGCAGTACTTGGAGCAAATCCGGGGGCACGAGGGATTCCCGTCTTTTGGAAATCATGATTCACTCCCTGCATGACGAAGCGCCGCCTGCCCATGGCCGAGCATGCCGATACGCTGTCGCTGAAGGCGCTGCGGGAACTCGTGACGGGTCTGGTGGAACGGGCTGATCGAGCGGACATCCGGATCGAGAAGCTCGAGGCCGAAAACCAAAGGCTTCGTGACGAGAACGACCAGCTCAGGATCGACAACACCCGGCTGAAGGTCGACAACCAGCTTCTGCGCGATGCGCGGCTGAAGAACCTGCCGCCGCGCCCGCCGTTCAAGCCATCGGGCATGGAGAAGGCGACCAGCGACACGATGGTTGCCGGCAAGGACAAGCCTGCGCGGCGTCGCGGGCCGAAGGCCGACACCAGGCGCGTCATGCGCATAGAGGTCCTGTCTGCCAACGCCCCACCAGGATCGCGTTTCAAGGGCTACAGGGATTGCGTGGTGCGCGATCTGATCATGCGGCCCGATGTGGTGCGCTATCGGCGCGAATGCTGGGTGACGCCGGACGGACAGAGGATCATTGCACCGCTGCCAGCCGGTGTAAAAGGCGGTTACGGTGCCAACCTGCAGCGCTTCTGCCTGATGCTCCACAGCCATGGCCAGGTCACGACACAGCGCCTGACGACCCTGCTCAACGATGTCGGCGTTGAAATATCGAAACGCCAGGTCATCCGGTTTCTGACGCAAGGGTTGGATGGCTTCCATGCAGAGGATGCCGCCGTGTTGCATGCCGGCCTGGTCTCGGCGCCCTTTGTCACGGTCGACGACACCGGCGCCCGCCATGGCAATCGCAATTTTCATACGACGCAGATCGGCGGCGAGCATTTCTGCGCCTTTCGCACGGCGCCGTCGAAATCGCGGCTGAACTTTCTCGCCCTGCTGCGCGGCAACTATCAGGACTATGTCCTCAACGATGCTGCCTTCGCCTTTATGCAAGATCGACAGGTGGATCCTGCCCTTGTGGCGCGATTGAGAGCGCCTGAGCCACAGCATTTCGCCAATCAGGTCCCGTTTCTCGAGCATCTCGCGGCCAAGGGCATCGACATTTTTGACGGGCAAACAATTCGCCCGTTTGCCGCGGCCGGCATCTGGGGTGCTATCCGCCATCATGGTCTGGTCGGCAATGCGGTGATCGTCTCCGACGACGCCGGCCAGTTCAGGGTCGGTACCCATGCTCTGTGCTGGGTCCACGCCGAACGGCTGCTGCATAAGCTGATGCCGGCGACGCCGGGCCAGGTGAAGCACGTCGAAACCCTGCGCACGCTCATCTGGCATTTTTATAAAGCGCTGAAAGCCTATCGGCGAAAACCCTCTCGAAGTGCCGCCCGCGGCCTTCAGCTGAGGTTCGATCGGATCTTCTCCATTCGCACCGGCTACGGCGAGCTCGACGCCCTGCTGAGCCGGCTGGGGCGCCGCAAGGCCGAGCTGCTGCGCGTTCTCGAGCGACCCGAAATCCCGCTCCATACCAATGCGTCGGAAAGGGATCTGCGCGGCCTTGTCATTAAGCGAAAGATATCGGGCGGCACCGTCAGCCGCCTTGGCCGCCAGGCGCGTGACAGCCTGCTCGGCCTGATGAAGACCTGCCAGAAGCTCGGCCTGTCGTTCTGGCACTATCTCGGGGACCGGTTGGGCATCGGTGATCATCCTATTGCGCCCCTCCCCTCCATCGTTGTGGCACGCGCATAGCGGCTCCTCGCCTTTGCACCAAAGCGCACGCCCTTGATCCTGCTCGCTTTGTCAGCACTGCCACCAAATCTGCCCCGCGTACCCCGCATCAGGGCTGTCGTGCTGATTTTCACGAGATCGTAAGCTATTGAAATCGTGGTAAACGATTTGCTAAACGAACTCTATATTAACGTTACTATTCCTCACTGAGTATGATTGCAGGTTGAGGCCATCACTTCCGATAAGTAACCCTTATCGGAAGTGATTGATCTGACGGCGTTCGACGCCTAAAGTCGTCGCAAATCACGGCGAAAACCACAGCTGGACGAGCAGAACTAGAGGGCTAACAACAGGATGAAGAGCTCAGTCGCTACGAATGGTCGCTTTGTGCCGTTGGCTTCTGGCAAGCTCGACAAACCGGCGCTTCACCTCTTCGAAGAGTGCTGGAGGCAGTGGCCCGTGATATCCGCTCTCGCTGTCAACAGAGCGAACGTCAGGCCCTGGCCAGACGAAGCGGTTGCTTTCAGTCAGTACGATCCACGACCGTTCGTCGTCGAGACCGAGGCGGCGCTTGGTAGCCGGCAGTATTTCGATTGCGTCGTTGGGATCGGACGGCGGGGAATGCGTGATCGGCAGGACACGAACTGCGGGCGCCCCGTCTTCAAGCATAGCAACAATGGCCAGCACGACAGCGGGGCGGTCCTTGTCCCCCTCTTCTCGTCCGTCCAGATGCTGCCAGTGCCAGAGATAGGAATAGCGAAAGACCCAGCCGACCTTGGGTTCAATCGGCAGCATTCTTATCGATCAGCAGTTCGGTATTGAGATGATCCAAGCCAGGCTCCATCGTCGAAGCCCCGATCGCGTCAAGCTCGTCGTCACTGATCGCAGCTGTCAGATCGACCCGCCGATCGCGCTTGGCCAAGCGGACATAATCTTCATAGGCCATGAGCACCGTGCGCGGCCGGCCGTTCTTGGTAATGATGACCGGCTCTCGCACGGCTGCATCCTGGTAGGCGCCGAAATTCTTCGAAACCGCAGCTGCTGTCACAATCGACGTCATGGCAGATCTCCTTTGTTCCGGAATATACGGGCTTTCCGGAACTTTTGCAAACTCCTCAAAGAACCTGGACGTGCAAGATGACGCGGAAAGCTCCAAACGTCCTTCCCAGCAGCGACACACTCGCGCGCCGCGTGGAAGAACTCGATACCATCGCGTCCGTCTTGCCGATGGAGCGGCGTGACGAACTCGCTGAGCTGCTGACGGATCAGGATGTCGAGACGCTGCGCCATCTGGTCAACCAGGGAATGGGAGAAAATACCCTTCGAGCCCTGACGTCAGATCTTGCCTATCTGCAGGCCTGGTCGCTGGCTGCGACTGGCCGTTCCCTTTCCTGGCCTGCACCCGAAGCCCTGCTTTTGAAGTTTGTGGCGCATCATCTTTGGGATCCAGGAAAACGTCTGACGGATCCGGAACACGGGATGCCACTAGATGTCGAGAATAAGCTTCGGCTCCAGGGTTTGCTGCGATCGATCGGCCCTCATGCGCCTGATACCGCGCGCCGGCGTCTTGCAACCTGGTCGACGCTGACGAAATGGCGCGGCCTCGATGGCTTTTTCGGTTCTCCTGCCCTCAGGTCCGCAATCCGGCTGGCCGTGCGTGCGACGCCGCGACCAAGGAAGCGGAAAAGCGCCAAGGCCGTCACAGGGGATATTCTGTCCAGACTGCTCGCAACCTGCACGACGGGAAACCTGCGTGATGTCAGAGACCGTGCGATCCTGATGGTTGCCTTTGCCTCGGGCGGCCGTCGCCGCAGCGAAATCGCGGGCCTCAGGATCGAGCAGCTGCAGCAGGAAGAGCCGATCCAGATTGACGGGGCCCCTCCCCTGCTCTCTCTTTCCATTCATCTCGGCCGTACGAAGACCAGCGGCGCCGACAATGATGAAGTTGTCTTCCTCAGCGGTCGGCCGGTCGAGGCGCTAAACGCGTGGCTTGCGGCTGCAAAAATCGACAAGGGTAGCGTCTTCCGGGCGATCGATCGCTGGGGCAATGTTTCGCGTCGACCGCTGGACCCAAAGGCTATTAACGATATCGTTAAGCAACGTGCCCAAATGGCTGGGTTAGATCCAGGAGAGTTTTCGGCTCACGGGCTGCGATCCGGCTACCTGACAGAAGCCGCCAATCGTGGCATTCCTCTTCCCGAAGCGATGGAGCAGTCAAGGCATCGATCCGTTCAGCAGGCATCGCAATACTACAACAGTGCCCAACGGCGCAGCGGCCGCGCTGCTCGGTTGATGGACTAGCCATGTGGATGAGGGAGCATAGATGAGTGAATTGCAAAACCGCATCGTAGAACGCTTGGGAGCGCTGAACCCTTTGCGGCAGGTGGCGCTCACCCCGGACAAGCGGGAGAGGCTTATGACGGCAGCAATCGGCCTGTTCTACGCCGCAGGAGGAGATAGTGATGAACTGAGGGAAATCGTCCTTAAGGCGAATGAACACAAACGCAGCAACGTGGCAGATGCCGTGGCCCAAGTGGTCGTCGCAACTGCTGCAGTCAGTTACGCATCCGATCTCGACCTGGTCCAGGCGGCCTATAACTGGATTGACAACACACCGGTCTCGCTCTCCGACTGAGCTGTCTGGATTTCCGTTGATCTTTATGTTCCGTCTCGTTAGCTGTCTTCACAATTCATCAACCGGGCCACATCGGGAGGATGGGAGGTGACAACAGGCGAATCTACCCGATCTGTGTCGAAGGTCGCAGCGGTTGCCACCGCGGCGGCTCTAATCGCGCTATTGTCCATACTCGGCACATGGGCCGCACAATCCTATTTTGCAACGATCAACCGGGCCGAAGAGCGCGCCGTTGCATCTGTAAAAATCGTCGTGCGTATTCCGATGATGCCGGACGGTTATTCCGACGCGAAGCCGGACAGGCATTCCAATTTGATGCCGGACACTGTTCCGATCTGAAGCCGGACGCGGCAAGTTGCCTTTGGGTCTGATTGATGATTGCCGTTGAGGCAGTGGTGGGTCAAGCGACGGTTGTGTCGGATATGGACACGGCGCGCTGTTTGCGCAGGCTCTCCCCAGATAATTCGATGCGATAGGCATTGTGCACGAGGCGGTCGAGAATGGCGTCGGCGATGGTGGCGTTGCCGATCATGTCATACCAGTGGTCGACGGGAATCTGGCTGGTGATGATGGTTGAGCGCCGCTCGTATCGATCCTCGACGATCTCCAGAAGATCACGGCGCTGTTCGTCGTTGAGCTTCTCCGGCCCCCAGTCATCGAGGATGAGCAGATCGGTTCTGGCCAGCGACTTGATCAGTCTGGTGTATCGTCCGTCCCCGCGGGCCAGCGCGAGGGCGGCGAAGAGCCGGGGAACGCGGTGGTAGGCGACGGAAAGATCCTCGCGGCAGGCCTTATGCCCGAGAGCACAGGCCAGCCAACTCTTCCCGACGCCGGCCGGCCCGATGAGGAGCAGGCTATGGTGCTGCCTGATCCAGTCGCAACCGGACAGCTTGAGGAAGAGATTGCGGTCGAGGCCGCGGGCAGCGCGGAAGTCGATGTTCTCGACCTGGGCGTCATGGCGCAATTTTGCGGCGCGCGCCCTGGCCTCGAAGCGCTTCTGGCGGCGCGTCGTCATCTCCCGCTCGAGCAGAAGGGTGAGCCACTCTCCATGCTGGAGGCTTTGGGCCTCCGGCTGCTGATCGAGTTCCTGGAAAGCGGACGCCATACCGGAAAGGCCGAGGGCGCGCAGGGTGTCGAGGGTGGGATTGGTCAGCATGGTCGATTGTCTCCTTAGTGAAAGTAGCCGGGGCCGCGAAGATTGGCGTGTTCGCCGACGGCGGCCGGTTCAGCGGAATGGCGGGGTGTTTTGTAGCTTTTGATGAGCGCGCCGATGCTTTTGCAGGTCAGCCCGCCGATCTCGACGGCGCGGGCCGAGACGGCCTCGGCCTGGGCGGCGCTGATGGCGCGGTAGAGCCCGAGAACCCCGAGGCAGGTTCGGAACCCCTGTTCTGGATGCGGCCGGCTGGCAAGGATCGCGACGATCAGGCCCTCGGTGTGCGGGCCGATCGATGCGGCCCAGCGTCGGAAGCGTTCCGGCGACCATTCGGCATATCGGCGATGCGAACTGGGCATGTGATCCGGATCGGTCCCGAAGCGTGAACCGCCGTATCGGCGCTGATGAGCCGCAATCCGCTGGCCTTTGAGGAATATCTCGATGGTGCGGCTCGTGGCCCTGACATCCACCTGCTGGCGGATAAGATGGTGGGGCACGGAATAGAAGTAACGCTCGAACTCGACATGGTAGTCCGTCGAGACCCGCGCCAGACGCCATTCGGCGAACTCGTAATCCTGCGCCGGAAGTGCTGCCAGCGCGGTGCGCTCCATCGCCTCGAACATGTCCCGGCGGCTTTGGCCGAGCCGGCGCATGACATGGGTGTTGATCCGCTCGACGGCTCCGACGATGGCGGCATTGGCCTCGGCCAGCGAGAAGAAGGTCTGGTTGCGCAAGCGGCCGAGAATGCAGGTTTGGGCGAAACGCACGCCACTTTCGACCTTTGCCTTGTCTTTGGGGCGCTTCGGGCGGGCAGGCAGAACGCCGACGCCATAATGCGCCGCCATCATGCCGTAGGTGCGGTTGATCTCGGGATCGTAGAAGCTGGCCTTGTTCACGCCGGACTTCAGATTGTCGGGAACGAGGAGCCGCGGGACGCCGCCGAAGAAGCGGAACATGCGCACATGCGAGCCGATCCAGTCCGGCAGGGCCTGGCTCCAGGTTACCTCCGCGAAGGTGTAGCTCGACGCACCCAGCACGCCGAGGAAGATCTCCGCCTCGCGGATCTCGCCGGTCTTGCCGTCGACGATCGGCAGCGTCTTGCCGGAATAGTCGACGAACACCTTGTCGCCGGCAACATGTTCCTGGCGCATCGTGGGCGAAAGCCGCTGCTCGAAACTGCGGAACAGCTCGCAGAACCGGCTGTAGCCGTAGCCATCAGGATGAATCGCGCGATATTCCTCCCAAAGGATCTGTAGGGTCACGGCCGGCTTCTTCAGCTCGACCGCCAGCGCGCTCCAATCGGGTTCCACCCGCCGGCGCAGGCCCTGCTTGACGCCCTGTCGGGAGAATAGCCGGCGCTCGATGACGTCGTCCGTCAGGTCTCCGGACAAGGGCCAGCTCAGTCCGGCCGCTCTCGCACGCTCAAGGTTATCCTGCACCGTGCTGCGGGCAAGCCCCAGCATCATGGCAATATCGCGCACGCTCACGTCGTCCGAGCAAAGCCGAAGCATTTGTCGTAGTTGTCTCATGGTCAGCCTTCTCTTCGCCGGCATCAGCATCTCCTCGTTCGTCACGAGGAAACACATGCCAAGGTTGCTGACCCAAAGGCATCGGTGGACCGCCTAAACTGTCCGGTTATTTATCGGAATCGCGTCCGGCTTCATGTCGGAATGGCGTCCGGTTTTTGATCGGAACACCGTCCGGTTAATTCCCGGAATCCGCATCGTCGCAAGCCATGTGTCTTGGATCCATCAGATGGGTACGCAGACGGCTCGCCGGATTGACGATGCACTTCGCCTAACGGATCTGAGGTTCGACGGAAATATCCGTGATATGGACGTGGCGACCCAAGGATTGCCGAGCGGCGTTCAGGCCTATGTTGTCGATGCTGAAGGCCGAACGCTTTATTCGACCGACCCCGAGATCAAGCCCGTCGACATCACGGATCGGGACTACTTCACAGCCGTCAGGGATGGACAGACAGAGTATGTTTCCTCCCTCCTCATCAGCCGTCTCAACGGCGACCAAATTTTTGTATTCAGTCGACGCATCGTGCGAGAAGGTAGATTCATGGGCGCCATCATGGTGTCCGTTCCTGCGGGCATCACGCGGCCAATATGGGAAACAGTGGATCTCGGCGGCGACTATGCCATCAGTTTTGTCCGCGATGACGGCATGCTGGTGGCGCGCTACCCTCTGCCCGCAACGACTTTGGACATGTCCGGCTACATCCTCTTCACAAAGTATCTGAAGGAAGCGCCGGCAGGGACGTATCGTGCAGAGACGTCACCAATGGACGGAGTGAGGCGCGTAGTTGCATATCGTCGGGTGGAAGGGACACCCTTCATAGCCGTAGCCGCAGCAGACTACGAGTTCCTCATTCAACCGTTTCGGCAGACGCTGCTGATGCTCGGTGTAGTCGCGTTCATAATCATCGGCGGTGCTGCCATTGCTGGGTGGTGGATCCTGCACCTCCTGAGGGCTCAAGAACTGCAATCTGCGCAACTTGCCAAAGCGCTCGAAACCAACGAGATGCTTCTGCGCGAAATCCATCACCGAGTGAAGAACAACCTGCAATCCGTGATGTCACTGGTCCGACTCCAAATGCGGGGAACAGAAGGGTTTGAAGCGCTCAGCAGCCGGATCAAGTCGATGATCGCGGTTCACGAGCAGATCTACAAGCACGACGCATATGCTGAGATCGATGCCGCAGAGCTCATCCGCGCTGTGGTCTGCAGCGCGATTTCGGCCCATGATGCAAAGTTTCATGTCGATTTTGAACTGCAGTCTGCGCCAGTTTCAGCAGACAAGGCGACAGCACTGGCCTTGCTGGTGAACGAAGTTGTGACGAATGCGATCAAGTACGCCTACCCTGAGAGTGATGAGGGTCGTTTGTTGGTTGCTCTAACCCCATCAGAGGAACCTGGAAAAAGTCTCCTGACCATAAGTGACGAGGGTGTGGGCTTCGACGCCAGCGCGGTTTCGTCTGGAACGGGCACGCGCCTGATAGACGGATCAGTTCGCCAACTAGATGGGACCTATAAATTTCAGTCTCAGGCCGGTACGCAGTTCTCGGCGACCGTGACACTGGTTTGAAGAGGAACTTCAAAAGATGGGTGTGTGGCAGGCCCTATTCGTGGTCGACAAGGTTTTAAGCCGGCTTCTTCACGCGCTCTTCAGCTAGCCTCTGAAACCCGACGCGGTCTCGCCCGGCATCCTTCGCCTGATAGAGTGCAAGATCAGCCCGTGCTACGAGTTCGGCGGGGTTACTCACCCTCGAATCCGACGTAAAGACGGTAGCACCAAGGCTGGCGGTCACGATGCCATACTCGCTGCCTTCGTGCACCAAGCCGAGGTCCCGGATGGACGATCTGACCTTCTCAGCAATCGTGATCGCCGTGTCGCCGTCGGTATCGGGTAACACGATTGCAAACTCCTCGCCACCGAACCGAGCTGCGATGTCGCCAGAGCGCCGGACTGCAGCCGCGATGGCCCCCGCGACTGATTTGAGGCAGCTGTCACCTTCAAGATGACCGTAACGGTCGTTATACGCCTTGAACCTGTCGACATCGACCAGAAGCACAGACAAAGGTCGGTCGGTCTGCCTGGCTGCCTCGAATTCACGTAGCAGGCCGTCATCGAAGGACCGCCGATTTGCAAGGCTTGTCAACGCGTCTGTTTCGGCCAGGCCTTTCATCCGCTCCGCAAAGTTCTTGAGCGAAAGCTCAGACTCCTTCATCGCAGTGATGTCGGACACAAGTGCCAGCACGTGTTGGTCCTCAGTCACCCGCGTTCTCAAGGACAACCAGCGACCATCTGCGAGTGGGATGACTTCGTCCTTATTGATGAAGAGCGTTTGGCCAGCAGCTTGGATGCTATCTTCGTCGAGATCGATGGGCATATCCTGGCGCTCACCATTGCGCACGCTTGCTCTGACGATTTCGGTGATGTGTGCACCTTCCTTGCGGGCGTAAGCTGATCTCGGGAACAGTGCGCGGTAGTGATCGTTGCAGAACACCACTCTCCCATCCGGTCCGAACATCGCGAGCCCATCGGACATTTCGGCCATGGCTTGAGCCATGATGTTTCTGCTGGATCGCAGTTCCTGCTCGAGCAACTTTTTCTCAGTGATGTCGACTGTGACGCCGGCCAGACCGACCATGTCGCCTTGTCGGTTTCTCAAGGGGACTTTCGAGGTCGAGTACCATCGGGGCGGCTTACCTTCTTCGACGAGGAACTCCTCGAAATGGTTCAGCGGCTGGCCGGTTTGCAGGATACCGGCCTCTGCTGCGATCAACTGCTCGGCTCTCGTTCTCGGCGCGAGGTCATAGTCCGTCAGCCCGACCATCTCGGAAGACCGCGATCGCCCATTGTGGCGAGCAACATTAAGGTTCGCGACGACGAAACGGTGGTTGAGGTCTTTGACGTAATGGTAATCAGGAGCCTGCGTAAGCGCCGCATGCAGAATGTCGCGCTCGAGCGTGAACCGACGGAAATACGCCAGAAAAAAGCCAATAGCAGCGGTCGTCGTAAAATTCAGGACGACGATTGGCAGACCGACTTGTGCTGCCGCCCTCTGGAAGTCCGCCTGAGGAAGCAACGCAAGGACCGCAATCGAAAGACAGCCTGCAAGCACAGCGGCACTCAGGATCGACGGCGCATGGCTCAGCGGCTTGCGGCCGCCGAAGAACCAGAGCGAGCTTCCTAGAACGAAAACAATGGCGATCGCGGTCAGCCCAGGCGCTACCCCTGCCCCACCAAGGTAGAAGCGGAAACCCGCTGCCATTATGGCTGTGATCAGTGCAGCTCCAGGTCCACCGAATACCGCGGCCGATTCGATAATCGCAAGCCGAAGGTCGAATATGACCCCGACTCCGAAGCGCACCGAGAGTAGCATTGAGGCTATCGCTGCGAGGCCCATCGTGACCCCGAGGCCGGCGCAGCGCAGCTTGGGAGGCAATTGGTAGAAGCGATAGGAAAGATGTGTCCAGATCGAGACGATCAATGCCACTGCAGCGAGATTGCCAGCAAGAACTTTCCAGACGTCATCCATTCTCAATCACCGTCACGCCACGCCTCGAACACTCAACCGGAAGAGACGACGCTACGCTTTCGATCGCCCGGGGGGACGCAGTGACAAGCCCAAACCGCCAACACAGTTGATTCTCACTATCTGCCAAAAACCTAAAGCAGCGGTTTATGGACAGCGATCTTCGCCTAAAGTCTCAGTCCGTCCGATCAGAGGATACAGCAGCCTGTCGCCAATGGCCTGACAGGATGCAGCTTGTTGCTCGGACGCATGGCGATTAAGGTCGGCGTCTCAATCACCAACAGAGGTACACATGGCGACCGGAACAAGAAAATTCTTTGCTCAGGACAAGGGCTTCGGCTTCATCACCCCGGATGATGGCGGTCAGGACGTCTTTGTGCACATCTCCGCGGTCGGCTTCGGCGAGGCACTTAAAGACGGTCAGAAGGTTCGCTATGAAGTAGGTCAGGACCGCAAGACGGGTAAATCCAAGGCCGAGAACGTTTCAGTGATCTGAGCCGTCGCTTACAACATCCAGCGCTTCGATTCGGTGATACATCAGTCGCCGCGCTTGCTTTATTTGTCAGCACGACAAACAATATTGCCATTTATGTCATGGCAGTGCCGTCTGGATTTCCGGTCTCGCTCAATCGGCAGCGCACTCTGTTCAACACTGAGTCAACGCTTTCTACGGAAACCTCTGCCCCGTTAGCATCGCCACCAGTTGGAACCGGTTTCGAATTCCGCTTTGATATAGGTTTATCAGAACTTTAGCGCTTTCCTGCGCCGGCGGCGATGTTTGAGAGACGCCGCGCAGTTCGCACACACGCGCAAAGGCCGTCTCCAGCAGTGCCAGATCTTCAGGTGTAAGAACTGAATTGAGTTTTTTGGCAACGTCGTGGATCATGAGCCGGAAATAGTAGCTCCTGCGTTCCCATCAAGTCCTTTGTTTTCAATCATGCTGATGGCTCTCGATTGTCATGCCCCTGGCCATTGCTTTCAACTCTTCCTCGCTTCGAAAGCCCGACTTGAAAAGGGCGACCAGTTCCTTTGCCAAGCCAAGCTCTTGATCCGCATTCGAGTCGCCCGATTGATCTCGAAACAGGTCCGCGAGCACCTTGCGTAGCAATGCCAAACCCTGTGGGCCTATCTCCTGCTCGTCATCAAAATAGGTTCCCCCCATCAGCCGGTCCTCTCCCCAAGCTATGCCTGATCACATAGTGACATGACATCACGTCCATAAGCTTCGCAACACATTCTCTACCGAGCTACACGTCTTTCCCGCATCTTTTCGATGAATCAAATGTTTGGTCCCTCATCCCCATAAGCGATTAGCTCGCCGATGCCTCAATCGGCGACCGACCACAGGTGCTTTAGGGTATACCCCCTGAGACAATCTCCATGAGACACAAATTAGCGTCTCATTTGGGTCGGTTTTCGATTTTTGGTGCAGCATCCGGGGCAGGTCTAGAAGCTATTGAGACGTTCCTCGTGTGCTCGGACTCCTAGCAAATCAAGAAACCGTGGAACGAATGCTGCATGAAAAGTGGCACGACTGCCGTACGACTATACCCCCTACCCGTTGCGCCGTTACAACCGCTCACCCCGTTTTCCGATGGCCGTCTACATTGGCACGCATCAGCGACATAAGCATCGGCCCAAGCCCGAACTCCCCTGCCCTCGCTCGACGCGTGAGATCGCGGAGATATCCACCTGCCGAGTTTATATGCCCTGCCCTCTCCAGGATTGCAGCCATGGCAACCGCGGCGTTCTCAGGACCCATAACCTCGCAAGCCTCCTGGTAGGCCGACGGGCTGACGCCAAGCATTGATCGAACCACCACCGCGGCCCCCATCAGCTCGCGCCAATGGGAGATCGCCCCCCCGGGCCCGTAGTCCGAAATCTGCGGGCAGGCTTTCAGGACCATCGACAGCGGGAACGCCTTCATCTGTTCCGGCTTTGCCAACGGCTGAGCAACCGCTTTGGGTGCTACATCCAGCTCGACGGCTCCGCCCTGCTCTTTTCTAGAGCTAGGTTCAAGTTCATAGATGGATTCGGGTTTTGAATTCTGTATGTGGCAGCCATTTTGAACAGCATTGCCGTCCATATTTTGAGAATCTAACTGATTTTCCAGAAGGTTGAGGATTTCGGTACGCAAAAGCTGCATCTCGTCGAGGATTGCCCCCACCTGGTGACGGTCAGGATTGCGGGGAAGTCGGCTGACAATGCCGACATACATGTCTTCGATGGCTTCCCAGTCGCCGTCGGCCCCCTCCTCCATCGCTGCTGAAATCAGCTTGCGCACATCACGCCGGCAGATAGTCAGTGCCTCTTTGGCTCGCCTGAACTGCAGGCGTTCGGCAGCGACTTCCTGTGCCAGAATTGCAAGTTCCGCAGCACGAGCCAAAAGTGGAGAAAGATCGAACCCAAAGGCTTGCTCGATATCGCCACCCTTGTCCCGGTGAGCGTAGCGCTTGCCGTTCGGACTATCCTTGCGCTGAATGAGCCCGGCTTCGACCAAGGCAGCCAAATGGCGCCGCAAGGTTGTTCCTGTGATGCCGTGCGCTCTGACGGAAAGCTGGGTGTTCGAAGGGAAGACCACCAATCCACTATCGCAGTTGAGCTCGCTCTCGGGATAAAACGTCAGCAATGCGTCCAGCACAGTGAGCGACCTGTCCTGGAGGCCAAGGCGTTCGCGGGCCTCACAAGCGTCTCGAAACACTTTCCATTTGTCGACAGGGCGGTTTGGTTTCGTCTCAGACGTCTGGAGCTGCCTCTTTACAAGAGCAAGCACAGCAGGCCGCCGCCCAAAGGGCGTCGTCACATTTCCAGTCTGCATATTCCTTCACCTTTCTTCAGGCAAAAGAAGTCCGCTCACCAAAACGATGCCAATGACTCTTGACTGCGATTCATGAAAATGCGATTCTCAGGCTGCTTAGACCAATGAGAGAGGCTTCCATGACGGCAACGTTTGGGGGCCTTTTTCTTTTGCTATCTCCCTTCAGTCTCTTTGCTCGGAGATTGTGCTTGGTCTTGGAAACTCGAATAGAGTTCCGGAAGCTGCTGCATCACGAATGATGCGAAGTCCTCATCCCGAGTTCGATCAATCTGAATTTTGCAAGATTTGCCAGAAACGGCCAGTCTTGCGATTTCAGTGCCGTCGGACAGTTTCGCGACCAATGCGCGATTTTTGGATGCCGAACTGGCCTCATTCTTCGCCTTCGCAGCACGAAGGACGACCGCGAATCGCTCATCGCTGTCCTTATGCCGAAAAGTGGCGTGCTCGGTGGCTTTCCGGATTTTTGTTTCCGTACCTGCTTCCTTCAATAGTTCGGCCAGCTCCTGCCATCTCGGACGACCAATCTTCGGAGCTCGACCGATCGCAGTGACTATCCACTGAGGAACGGCCCGGGCCACCGTTACAAGCTTCGAGGCTTCCTGGCGATCAACAGAGAGTGCTGTTTGTATTAGAGCCCGTTGGAAACCTCCGTCTTCAAGCCTCAAAGCAAACGTTGCACGTTCGATGAACGTCAGATCTTCACGAGCTGAGTTCTCCACGCCTTGTGCAACGATGAGCCGATCATCGTCCAGCTCCCGGACGTAGGCTTTAACTTTGAGACCAAGATCCGCGGCCGCTTTTACTCGCCGATGGCCATAGGCAATTTGATAGCGACCGGGAGAGGTTGGATGAACTCGAACAAGGATCGGGATTTCCTGACCATGCTCCCGAAAAGACGTTTTCAGCGCCTCGACGGCCGCTAGATCCTGGTCAGCGAATCTGTCTGCGAAAGGGGAGGGGTCGAGCAATTCGGTATCAAGCTCGACAGGAACCGCGCCGCTTGAAACCTGCCGCTTCAGCTCTTCGTAGTCCCTTTCGACCTCGGAAAATGTATCCTTCAACGAGCGAACCGCTCCGGATGCGACCCGCTCAACCGGAGGCCTGGCACCCTCTGCGGACGTGGAGCCGGAATCTGCTGCGAAAAGAGATCGGATCGATTGTGTGCGTTTACTCATCTTATCCTCTCGGGGCCATCAATCCAGAATGCCGTCATCTGTAGTCAGCTGACAACAGCTTAAGCCATTGAAAAATAATGACCCAAACTAAATTCACCGCTGCCATACCTGGTTCAGGAGCCCAACGACTTCTTCGTTTACTGCGTTGATTGACTCCATGGCTCGATCATAAGTGGACCGCCCAACTGCACCTCTGGTCAACTCGTAGAGCGACTGCTTTGTAAGCCCGGCATTGGCAATAGCAGTCGACTTCCATGCGGTCGCAGACATCACGTCGGCACCAAATACGTCTCGCATCAAACCAACAATTTCTTGCTCCGGAACATCACGAGGATCATGCCGCGTGACCAGGAAGCGAAGGAAGTCGTAATCTAGGCGACCGCCGGCTTCCTCGATCACGGAAACCAGATCGGAGGTCATCAACAAGAACTGACTCATGGAAGCGACATCGACCATCTGCGGATGCACGGTGACGATCATGCCAGTAGCGGCGTTCAAGGCCCCCATGGTGAGGAAACCCAATTGCGGTGGGCAATCGACGACGACAACGTCAAAGTCGTCCTCCACCTGAGCGATAGCCCCTGCCACGCGACGGAAGAAGAGATCCTCTGCTTTCCCCCTATTTTGCAGCATGAATCTTGGAGTCTGATGCTCAAATTCCATGAGCTCCAGGTTACCGGGTACGATGCTAATACCGGTGAAATAGGTCGGACGGACCACGTCTTTCATCAGTACTCGTTCTTCATCGTACCGGATGGCACCGTACAGTGTGGTGTTCTCGGCAACGTCAAACTCGGGCTGATAACCAAACATCGCTGAGAGGGATGCCTGCGGATCCAAGTCGATCGCGAGAACTCGGTAACCCTGCAGAGCGAGCCCCTGTGCAAGGTAGACGGAAGTGGTCGTTTTGGCCGACCCTCCCTTGAAGTTTGCGACCGTGATCACCTGCAACTTTTCACCGCTGCGCCGCTGCGGGAAAAATCTTACAGCTTCCTTCGGCCGGGCGGTGGCGAGATAGCGCCTGAGTTCATTGATCTGTTCAAGAGAGTAAGATCGGCGCCCGCCGTTGCCCAAATCCGGTGTTGGCCCCAATCCGTCAATCGAGAGCTGTCGCAGATAGCCGTCCGACACGCCAACAATCTCTGCTACTTCCCCGGAGGTAAATGATCGCAGGGACTTTTGTGCCGTTGGTGGAAATGCGCGCTCTCCTACGGCTCGGAGCCTCGCTGAAAGCGCTTCAGCGCGCTGAGTAATGTTGGCTGAAGTTGATGGTTTTCCGATGTTGCGATCGATCACGTTCACTTCTGCCTCTGTCCTCAGACGGTTTTTTAGCGTCAGACGCGCTATTTCCGTCTCAAGGATAAGTCACGATTCCCGTTGGTCTGCAAGAGAAATAGGGTTAACAAAACCCTAACGGCTCAGGAAGGAGCTCACACCCATATCGTTGGGGTCGGCCATTACCCTTTGCGACCAATAGCTTACGGGATTTTGCGACTTCGCGGTTAAAGCGTCTTACTAACACTTTTGTTAGTCACTGAGGCATCCCGCCGAACCCGAAACGTTAGGCCGGCAGCCGACTGAGCTAGAATCAGCAGCTGACACTTTTGGCAGTAGATCAAAGCTGGATACCCCGGCAAAGCTCCTCGCACCGCCAGAGCAGGGGAGATTTGCCCGATGCGCATCGTTGCGATCAGTAATCCAGAGAACGAAGCAGAACACCGCCTCATTCACGACATGCACCGTCTCCGCGCCCGCATCTTCCGCGGCAGACTAGCCTGGAACGTCCGTTGCACGTCCGGCCTCGAGGTAGACAGCTTCGATGAGCTAAGGCCGACGTACATCCTGTGCATTGACCGTTCCGATGCTGTGATCGCCTGCGCGCGGCTCCTACCCGCAAAAAGCGGCACGATGTTGGAGAGGGTATTTCCGCAGCTTCTAGAATCGGCTCATCTGCGAGTTCATCCCCGCATGATCGAAAGTTCTCGATTTTGTGTGGATACGGAAGCCGCTGGAAGGCAACAGCAGTCTGGCCTTCACACTGCGACGCTCGCGATGTTCGCCGGTATCGTCGAGTGGAGCATACTTAATGGTTACTCCGAGATCGTCACCGCAACGGACGTTCGGTTGGAGCGTATCCTTCGTCGCGCCGGCTGGCCGCTCAAGCGCCTAGGCTCACCCGTCCAAATCAATGAGACGCGAAGTATCGCCGGAGTGCTTCCAGCAGATTGGGTGAGCTTCGATCGCCTTCGCCCCGGCACCTATTCATCAAACTTCGCAACCCCAAAAAAGGAAGCGGCCTGATCATGCTCGGCACACAAAACCGCTCACTACCCCGCCTCGTCAGCAAACTGCAGAACGCGCTGGGAGACCATCTTTGCATAGCTCTCGAAGACCCTGGTGTCGTTGAGATCATGTTGAATCCTGACGGTCGGCTGTTCATCGAAAGGCTTGGTCACGGGATGGCCGCAGCAGGAGAGATGACACGGACTGCGGCAGAAACCGTCATCGGCAGCGTCGCTCATGTTCTAAACTCCGAGGTCGATGATGATCGCCCGATCGTTTCAGGCGAACTGCCAATCGGCGGGCATCGCTTTGAAGGACTACTCCCTCCCGTCGTTTCAGGCCCGTCGTTCACCATCCGCCGTCGTGCGTCGCGCCTCATACCGCTTGACGACTATGTGTCCAGTAAGGTGATGACCGCAAAGCATGCCGACGTCATTCGAAGCGCAATTGCTTCGAAGCTCAATATCCTGGTTGCTGGTGGTACGGGTTCCGGTAAGACCACGCTGACAAATGCCATAATCGCGGAGATCGTTGCGAGTTCCCCCGATGACCGCTTGGTCATTCTGGAAGACACTGCTGAGATTCAATGCGCAGCTCACAATGCAGTCAGTCTGCACACCAGCGATGCCGTCGACATGTCGCGTCTCCTGAAGAGCACGATGCGCTTGAGACCAGATCGGATCATCGTCGGCGAGGTCCGCGACGGCGCAGCACTGACTATGCTCAAGGCTTGGAACACCGGACACCCCGGAGGGGTCGCAACGATCCACTCCAACAGCGCACGATCAGCGTTGCAGCGCTTGGAACAGCTAACAGCCGAGGCCAGTCATCAACCTATGCAGGCAGTCATCGGAGATGCGGTCGATCTTATCATCTCAATCGAACGAACGGCCAAAGGACGCAAGCTCAATGAGATCCTTCATGTGACCCGCTTTGCCGGGGGGCAGTACCTTACTGAAGCTTATGCCGAGGACAGCCGCGATGCAGCTTGAAAAGTCAGCCCCCACCATTGCGGCTATCGCTATCGCAGCAATCGCCGTTGCATCACCGACTTTTGCCAGTTCCGGCGGAAGCCTTCCCTGGGAAGGACCGCTTGAGCAGATCCAGGAGTCCATCACTGGTCCGGTTGCGGGGTATATCGCACTTGCCGCAGTCGCTATCGCCGGAGGTATGCTGATTTTCGGTGGCGAGCTCAACGACTTCGCTCGCAGACTGGTCTATGTCGTGCTGGTCGCCGGAATCCTGCTTGGTGCCACGACGATTGTCGGCCTCTTCGGCGCGACAGGCGCCTCGATTGGCGTCACGGCCGAGCAGATGATTGGGCCTGATCAGAACAGAGAAGGTGAGGGGGGGCTGTGAGCCTCCACCGCAATCGTATCCATCGTGCGCTGTCCCGACCGAACCTCTTGATGGGTGCAGACCGCGAGCTGGTGCTGATCACCGGACTTGCGGCCGTGATCCTGATCTTCGTGGTGCTGACGATCTATTCGGCGCTCTTCGGCGTGGCAGTATGGATCGTCATCGTTGGTTTGCTTCGCATGATGGCCAAATCTGACCCGCTGATGCGGCAGGTCTATGCCCGTCACATTTCCTACAAGCCCCACTACCGGCCAACGGCCGCGCCGTGGCGAAGATACTAGAGGTGTGCTGATGGCTGCCCTCAAACGTTTCCGCGTGACCGGTCCGTCTTTCGCTGATCTCCTTCCCTATGCCGGCCTGGTCGACAACGGCGTCCTCCTCTTGAAGGACGGTAGCCTGATGGCTGGCTGGTACTTCGCGGGTCCGGACGCCGAAAGCGCCACCGACCTCGAACGAAACGAGCTGTCCCGGCAGATCAATGCGATCCTGTCGCGTCTGGGGACGGGGTGGATGATCCAGGTCGAGGCCATCCGGATACCGACGATTGACTATCCTACGCCAGACCAGAGCTATTTTCCGGACCCTGTAACCCGCGCGATAGACGCCGAGCGCAGAACTCATTTCCGGCGTGAGCAGGGGCATTTCGAGAGCAAGCATGCCATCATTCTCACCTACCGGCCGCTCGAGTCAAAGAAGACGGCGCTCACCAAATACATCTATTCGGACGAGGAGAGCCGGAAGAAGTCCTACGCCGACACTGTCCTGTTCGTGTTTCGAAACGCGATCCGGGAAATCGAACAGTACCTGGCCAACACCCTGTCGATCGCACGCATGCAGACACGCGAGGTCCGCGAGAGGGGAGGGGAGCGGGTCGCACGCTATGACGACCTCATGCAGTTTGTTCGATTTTGCATTACGGGGGAGAGCCATCCGGTTCGCTTGCCGGAGGTCCCTATGTATCTCGACTGGCTGGCGACGGCGGAGCTGGAGCATGGCCTGACGCCGAAGGTCGAGAACCGGTTCCTCGCGGTTGTCGCCATCGATGGCCTGCCGGCGGAGAGCTGGCCCGGCATCCTCAACAATCTCGACCTGATGCCGCTGACCTACCGCTGGTCGTCGCGCTTCATCTTCCTTGATGCGGAAGAGGCACGCAAGAAGCTCGAACGGACCCGGAAGAAATGGCAGCAGAAGGTTCGCCCCTTCTTCGATCAGCTCTTCCAGACGCAGAGCAGATCGGTCGATCAGGATGCCTTGACGATGGTGGCCGAGACCGAGGACGCAATCGCCCAAGCATCGTCCCAGCTTGTCGCCTACGGTTATTACACTCCCGTTATCATCTTGTTTGATGGGGACCGCGACGCCCTGCAGGAAAAGGCGGAAGCCATACGCCGGCTGGTCCAAGCCGAAGGCTTCGGGGCGCGCGTCGAGACCCTGAACGCGACAGATGCGTTTCTCGGCAGCCTCCCCGGTAACTGGTACGCCAACATCCGTGAACCGCTGATCAATACGAGCAATCTCGCGGACCTCGTTCCGTTGAACTCGGTATGGTCGGGCAATCCGGTGGCGCCTTGCCCATTCTATCCGCCGAACTCACCGCCGCTGATGCAGGTTGCCTCGGGCTCAACGCCGTTCCGCCTGAACCTGCATGTCGACGATGTCGGCCACACCCTGATCTTCGGACCGACGGGCTCGGGCAAGTCGACCCTTCTCGCTCTGATCGCGGCGCAATTCCGTCGTTACGAGTTCGCCCAGATCTTTGCCTTCGACAAAGGCAATTCGCTCCTTCCCCTGACGCTCGCTGCTGGCGGCAATCACCATGAGATCGGCAATGACCAAAACGGGGAGGGGAGAGCACTGGCGTTCTGCCCGCTGTTCGATCTTTCGACAGACGGAGATCGAGCCTGGGCGACCGAATGGGTCGAGATGCTTGTCGCGCTGCAAGGCGTCACCATTACTCCTGACCATCGCAATGCGATCTCACGCCAGATCGGACTGATGGCGACAGCGCCTGGGAAATCGCTGTCGGACTTCGTCAGCGGCGTGCAGATGCGCGAGATCAAGGATGCCCTCCATCACTATACCGTCGATGGCCCTATGGGTCAGCTTCTCGACGCGGAAGAGGACGGCCTGACACTCCGGGCGTTTCAATGCTTTGAGATCGAGCAGCTTATGAATATGGGCGAACGCAATCTGGTGCCCGTCCTCACCTACCTCTTCCACCGGATCGAGAAGCGACTGGACGGTTCACCTAGCCTCATCCTCCTCGACGAGGCATGGCTGATGCTCGGTCATCCCGTGTTCCGCGACAAGATCCGGGAATGGCTGAAGGTGCTGCGCAAGGCTAATTGCGCCGTTGTACTGGCGACACAATCCATCTCCGACGCCGAACGGTCTGGGATTGTCGACGTGTTGAAAGAATCCTGCCCGACCAAGATCTGCTTGCCAAACGGCGCTGCACGCGAGCCGGGCACACGCGAGTTCTATGAGCGGATCGGCTTCAACGAGCGGCAGATCGAGATTGTCTCGGGCGCCATCCCCAAGCGCGAATACTACGTCGCCACTCCAGACGGAAGGCGGCTCTTCGACATGTCGCTTGGGCCGGTGGCGCTGAGCTTTGTCGGCGCATCCGGAAAGGAAGACCTGAAGCGGATACGCGCGCTGAAGGCGGAACACGGCCAGGACTGGCCTACCCATTGGCTTCAATCGAGAGGGGTCCACGATGCCACGTCGCACTTCAACGTCCAATAACTGGATCGTCGCAACGATGTCAGTGGCAATCGCGCTGTCGCCGATTACATCCGCCCACGCGGGATCTGCAACAGGCGCTGCTACCGAATGGACGCAGCTTGCCAACAATGCTCAGCTCGTCGACCTGCTGAAAAGCTCCGGCCTGCAGGTCGATAACCAACTGACCCAGATCACTCAACTGGCCGAGCAGATCCAGAACCAGCTGAAGATCTACGAAAACATGCTGCAGAACACGACGCAGCTCCCTGAACATATCTGGGGTCAGGTCGAAAACGATCTCAACCGTCTGCGCAACATTGTCGATCAGGGGCAAAGCATCTCGTTCTCGATGGGCAATGCCGACGACGTCCTTCAGCAGCGGTTCAAAAGCTATGCGGACCTGAAGACCAATCTACCCAATGCTGAATCCTTTTCTAACACTTACCAATCCTGGTCGGACACGAACCGAGACACAATCGGCAGCACGCTCAAGGCTGCGAGCCTGACAGCAGACCAGTTCGACACGGAGGAAGGCACAATGAGTTCGCTGCGGTCCATGTCGGAGTCGGCCGACGGCCAGATGAAGGCCCTTCAGGTCGGACACCAGATCGCTGCTCAGCAGGTTTCCCAGATGCAGAAGCTGCGCGGCCTGGTTTCCCAACAAATGACGATGATGGGGACATGGCTTCAGACCGAGCAGACGGACAAGGATCTCGCGCAGGCCCGGCGTGAGAAATTCTTCAATGCCGACGTTTCCACGATCCCGAGCGGTCAGAAGATGGAGCCACGCTGGTGAGCCGCCCGGTCCTGGTCGCAGTGGTGCTGGCCATAGTAACTGTGGCGGCTTCCGGCACCGCTTTCTATCTCGTTCAGGTGAACGCCCTGGCATCCTCCCAGATGAGCGAAGAGCAACGGATCACCCGGGAGAAGTTTTTCGGTACCGCTAAGGAGCTACCGCCGATCGAAAAAGGTCAGGAGATGCGGCCGCGATGGTGAAGCGAAATCTTGAACAGGCTCTCCTACTCGGGGGAATAGCCTGCCTGATCCTGGCTACTCCAGCGTTCGCACAACAGGGACAGGTCCTGACGGAGCTTGAGAACCAGGTCTCTGCTGCCGCGAAGGGATGGGAGACCACCATCATGGACGCGGCAAGGTCGCTGTTCTGGATCCTCGCCGGGATCGAGGTCGGCATCGCCGCCGTCTGGCTCGCTATACAGGCAGCATCCCTTGAAAGTTGGTTCGCCGAACTCGTCCGACGGATTATGTTCATAGGCTTCTTCGCGTTCGTTCTCACCCAGGGACCAACGCTTGCGAGGGATGTCGTCAACAGTCTCTACCAGATCGGTGCGGGGGGCGGCTCCGCCTCACCAGCCGAAGTGTTCGATGCTGGTATCCGGGTCGCATCGCAGATGTCCGAGCAGGCCAAGTTCGGCGTGTTCGAGGACAACGCGCTTGCGATTGCCGCCGTCCTTGCCATGGGCGTAGTCGTCATATGCTTTTCCTTGGTCGCGGCAATCTTCGTCGCGGTGATGGTCGAGATGTATGTCGGACTACTCGCAGGCATGATCATGCTCGGCTTGGGCGGCTCGTCCTTCACAAAGGATTTTGCCGTTCGCTATCTCGTCTATGCCTTTGGCGTCGGCATGAAGCTCATGGCGCTGGTCATGATTGCGAAAATCGGCTCGGAGGTCCTTCTCGGCCTGGCGCAAGCGCCGACAGCGGAGAGCGATCAGTTCATTACCACATTGGCGATCGCCGGCATATCAGTCGTGGTGTTTATCATCTCGATGTACGTGCCAACGATTATCCAGGGGGTCGTTCAAGGCGCGTCTGTCTCTGGCGGCATGGAAGCCATCCGTCACGGTGGTCAGGCCACCTCATTTGCACTTGGCGCAGCGTCGCTCGCGGCAGGCGCCGTCGGAGCCGGGGCTGCTGCAGCCCAATCCGCCCGAGCCGCGGGCTCCTCTGTGGCAGGCGCGACACTGCGCGGTATGGGCGCCGGGATCGGATCAGCTGGGAAGGCGGCCGGCTCGGCCGCCAAGGAAAAGGCGATCGGTTCGCCCGGCGCCTATGCCGGTTCGATTATGGGGCTTGCCAACGCCAAGCTCGACCAGAGCCGCACCGGTCAAGCCGGCCCAAAGACCCCACCCGAACGAAACGACAAATAAACATCAGGAAGGCAAAAAAGCGATGGCAGCAAACCGGCCGCCCGACAGCCCTTACCTTGCCGCACGGCAGGAATGGACGGAACGATATGGATCTTATGTCCAGGCCGCGCGCGCATGGCGGATCGTCGGCATTCTCGGACTATCGATGGCCGTGATCGGCTTTACCTATGCCATGTATCTCAGCACGCAGGTCAAGCTGGTGCCCTACATCGTCGAGGTCGACAAGCTCGGCACCTCGGTGACGGCAGGGTTCCCTCAGCAGATCGAGTATGCCGATGCCCGCGTCGTCCGCGCGACACTCGGCAATTTCATCACCAGCCTGAAGTCGATAACGCCGGATGCGGTGGTGCAAAAGCAATATATCGATCGGACCTATGCGCTTCTCAGGACATCCGATCCTTCGACCCAGAAGATCAATGCCTGGTTCCGCGGCAACTCGCCGTTTGAGAAGGCGAAGACATCGACCGTCGCCATCGAGGTCAACAATATCGTCGCGCTCTCCAACCAGACCTATCAGATTGACTGGACCGAATATGAGCGCGACCGCAAGGGCAAGGAGACCGGTACGCGCCGGTTTCGCGGGATCGCGACGGTCGCGCTCACCGCGCCACAGGACGAGGCGATCATCCGCCTCAACCCGATCGGTCTTTATGTCCAGGACTTCGACTGGACCGCACAGCTTTAAGGGCAGGGGATTTTACATGCACATAACAGGATTGATAGCGGCCGCCGGCTGCATGGCCGGGCTCGCCCTTGCGGATTGCACGATGGCGCAAAGCATGACGTCAAACGAGGTGAAGGGGACCAATATCTCGCGAAAGTGGAGGGGAACGTCCGGTCTCGTCACGACAGGGCCAGATGGGAAAGTCATCTTTCTGTTCGGCGAAACCCAGCCCTCCGTCGTCTGCTCGCCGCTTCAGGTCTGCGACATCGAGCTGCAGGGCGGCGAGATCGTGCGTGATGTGCTCGTCGGTGACACGGTCCGTTGGAAAGTCGAGCCGGCGACGTCGGGTGCGACCGGCGGGCAGGCGATCCACCTGATCGTCAAGCCCTCGGAGGCCGGCCTCGTCACGTCTATGGTCGTCACGACCTCCCGGCGAACCTATCACATCCAGCTCAAATCCCATCCCAGCCAGTACATGGCCCGGATCGGCTTCGAGTATCCGGAGGACGTGTCGACGAAACTCGCAGACGTCAATGCCCGACTTGAGACCGGCGGCATCCCTGGAGCCGCACCGGACAAGCTAAATTTCTCCTATTCCATCAGTGGTGGCGCCTCGTGGCGGCCGAAGCGCGTCTATTCCGACGGCGCCAAGACCTACATCCAGTTCCCCCGATCAATCTCCGGTCAGGACGCGCCTGTCCTTTTCGTCGTCAGTGGCGGCCAGAACCGCATCGTCAACTACCGGATGAAGAACGACATGATGATCGTCGACTACGCCGTCGACAAGGCTGTGCTCGTGTCCGGGGTCGGCTGGCGCCAGCAAAAGATCATGATCCGGCGGGGAGGCTGACCGATGAACAAGACCATCGCCGCCATCATCATCACCGCCGTTCTTTCCGGTTGCCAGACTGCGGATGAAACGCTGGCCACAAGTTCCACTCCGACTTCTGTCACAGGGGCCACCGCAAGCGCAATCGCCGGCGACATGGCAAGCCGGCTTGCAGAACAAGTTGGACCTGCCGGCACCACGACGCTGAAAATGGAAAAAGATAACTCCGAATACGCCGCCGCTCTTGAGGCCGCGCTAAAGGGATGGGGGTACACGGTCGTTACCGATAAGAAGGTCAGTGATGATCAGAAGCCTGTCGAATTTGCTTGGTCAATCGACAGTTTCGACGGTCAAGTACTGGCGCAAGTCAGCACACCAGCCGTTGCGCTTGGTCGGGTCTATACGGCGACGTCATCGGGCGCGACGCCCGCCAGTCCACTTTCGATCATGCAGCGAAATTGAGGGGAGGGGATAGCATGGTTCAATCGCTCCAACTCGGCACGACGGGCAACGCTGACGATCAACAAAGCATGCGGCGCCTCAATCGCCTGCCGATCATCGTCGCAATCGTCATCATCGTTCTGTTCTTCGGCGTCGTGATCATCGGCCTGTCCTGGCGTGGTCTCTCCTTCAACCGTGGGAACGAGCTCGACACCACCTCCGCGTCGCCGGCGACAACGTTTGGCGATCAGCTGAAAAGAGGCGTGTCGGACGGCATCATAGGTGAACCGGAGCAACGCGAAGTGTTTCAGCCAACGCCCGTCGTTGTCGAACGCGAGCCGGTGAGAGAGGCCGGTATGGAGCAACAGAAGGAGGTCCAGACGGAACGGCGATCGCAACTCGAACCGGAAGCCGAGTGGAAGGCTCGGCTGAAGCGGGAACAGGACGAGCAGATCCTTCGCGAAGGGCAGCGTCAGAGGATGGCGAGCCTCCAGGCACGGGCGACAGCGCTCGATTCTCCACTCAAGGTAGACGTCTCTGAGGTCCAGAAGAGCGCTTCCGAAACGAGGGCCGACGCGCGCCAACCGTTCAATTCCGCGACGAACAGCGCATCCGATCTCTACAGCGCCGCAATGAAGTCCGGACTACTCGGACAGAACGCCGATCAAAACGGCCAGACCTCAAAGGAAGACTTCTTCAACCAGGACATCAAGGATCTTGGCTATCTGCCAAACCAGGTGGTCCCGCAGCTCTCGCCCTACGAGCTGAAGCGTGGATCTGTCATCCCTGCGACCATGATCACGGGCCTGAGCTCCGACCTTCCGGGACGGATCTCGGCGCAGGTTAGCCAGAATGTCTATGACAGTGCCACGGGCTACCGGCTGCTCATCCCGCAGGGGGCGAAACTCTTTGGGCGGTACGATTCCAAGGTATCGTTCGGGCAGGAGCGCGTGTTGGTCGTCTGGACGGACCTCATATTCCCGAATGGATCGACACTTCAAATCGGCGGCATGGCCGGCACGGATGCCGAGGGCTATGGCGGCTTCAAGGACAAGGTCGATCGCCACCTCTGGCGTACGTTTGGCTCTGCCGCGCTCGTTGCCATTATCGGCACAGGCATAGATATGTCGATGCCTGAAAGCTCGACTCTCGCGACGCAGGATACCGCGTCTGACGCGGCCCGTCGGAATTTTGCCGAGAGCTTCGGCCGAGTGGCCGAGCAAAGCATCTCAAAAAATCTGAACGTCCAGCCGACTGTCAGAATACGGCCGGGCTACAAATTCAACGTGTTGGTAGATCAGGACATCGTCTTTCCAGCCGCGTATCGCGATTAGCCGACCAGTCATGCCCTGCAAATGCCGCAGTCAGATTGAATCGTTATGACCTAATGCAATCTTGCATGGCTAAAAACTATCATTTAATGGTCAACTTTAACGCCGCATGCTTCTGTGCGGCGACTTACCTCGGAGCCATCACGCCCTCAGCCAAGGGCATCTCTGGATGACTGCAACTGTGCTGCAGTCACACCCTCAGTCGAAGGAGGCTGTAAATTGAATCAATGGTTTGAGCGTTTGACCGAGCAGGTCGCCCTGGCTCACGACGAAGCTGCAGTGAGGGCCACCCTGGAAAAACTCAGTCAGGAGGCAGGTTTTGGCGCCTATGCGTATCTGAGCCTTCAGGCAGAAACCCACACGGCAATCTCAAACTATGACATTGAGTGGCAGCAGCGATATCTCGAAAGAGCATATGCCTTGATTGATCCAGTCGTGCGAAACGCCCGCGACAAGCTTGAGGCCTTCGCGTGGACCAATGCAGCATCGCTGCGAATGAGCAAGGAGCGCAGGGCCTTCTACGGAGAGGCCGGTGAGTTCGGAATCCGATCAGGGATTACCATTCCGATCAAGGCGGGCTTTGGGCGCATGGCGATGCTTACACTTGCTTCCGAAGATACGGCCTTCGCCCTAGGACAACAGCTGAACCCGGTCCTTGCGGCTTCGGCAGTCGCGCAACTGCATACGAGGCTCGAAGGCTTGGGAGCCAAGCCAACCTTTCGAACGCCAATTCGATTGAAGGCGGATGAATTAACCTGCCTGCGATGGTCGGCCGAGGGCAAATCGATGCGTGCGATCGCGATCATCGAGAACACCACCTATGCCAATGTCGCGTTCTTCGTTCGCAATGCCAAGGCGGCATTGGGCGCGACGACCTTGCCGCAGGCGACAGCCATGGCCACAAAGTTCGGCCTTATCTGAATTAGTGTCCCTTTGATCTCGGCATGTCTGGAATATAGCCCAGAATGTCGAGAAGCGTGGACACGACCGTCTGCTGGGCATGCACCGCAATCATCGCCTGTATATAATCTTGGTTTGCCTCGCGCGCCGTGGCTGAGTCGGTTGCGGCAGAAACTTTCGCTTCGAGCATCACTGCATCGCTGCGCAAGCGGCGATGTTTCTCAATCTCCCGCACAACGTGGCGTTCGATCTCCTCAGGCGGTTGATCACTCATTAAACCGATGAGTGGACGCAATATGAGTTTATTGTCAGACACAGGCCCGGCTGCACTTGTTTTTAACATTATCGATCCAGTTACTGCCCTTATGCGGTCTGTGTAAACCGTCTTGAAAATCTGACATGCAGCGGGGCAAGCCGATATAGAAATCAATTACATACTATAGTTGATAAACTTAAAGTATGTAAACGGTGATCTTCCGCGCATGGATATGCGCAAGCTGGTCGGCCGAAATTTCGCCCGCCTTCGTCGGGAAAAAGGCCTGACGCAGGAGGATGTCGAAGCGCGCTCGGGCTTCAGCCAGCAATATCTGAGCGGTCTCGAACGGGGGAAGCGAAACCCGTCCATCGTCACGCTTTATGAAATCGCCCAGGCGCTCGGAGTGAGTCATGTTGAACTGGTCACGCCCGACAGCGAGACTTGAAGCAAATGCCCTGAGCCCACTCGCTTTTCGGGACCACTGGCTGGCCTCTTCACTTCCCGCCGCAAAACTATTATATATTCTCCACAAGGAGAATGATTATGGCTCAGATGACACGCGCTTATACTCCGGCAGAAGCGGCTGCCGTCAGCGAAATTGCCGTCAAGTCGGTGCATAACGCAATCGACAAACGGATCATCGCCCGACGTCTTGCTGAAGATGAAGGGCGAGCGCTGTCCGACGATGACTTGTTGCGGCTCAAGCTCTGGTACGGGGTCGGCTCGATCCTATCGGCTGAACGCCGCCAGCGGCTCTTCGACACCATAGACCAGAATCCAGATGCCGATACTGTTCGAGCAGACGATTATCTGATCGTGGATGTTGCCCGCGCCCGCGAGCAGCTTGCTGCGCGCGCGGAGGCGCTACGGGAAGCAGAACGGGTTATCGAAAGCGTCAAGGGTGTTCTCGGCGGCGAACCAGTTTTCAGCAAAACCCGCGTTCCAGTCAGGACGATTGCTGCCATGAAGGCTCAGGGTGCGACCACCGAGGAAATTGTCGAGGGGTATCCTTCGCTCACCGCACATATGGTCGAACTTGCGGAGATCTGGACTGCTGCTCACCCGGCCCGGGGTCGGCCTCGCAAACTTTCCGACCTTGGCGCGACCGTGAAATCTTCAAAGCGTCTCTCGCTGCCGAGGGCCAACAGATCGCCCGGCAGCTGATAGCGTGAAGTTTCTGATTGATGAATGCCTGCACACATCTCTCGTGGCCGTTGCTCAGGATAACGGCCACGACGGGTTCCATGTGAGCTGGTTAGGCTTGAGCGGCGAAAAGGACTGGGACCTGATGCCGCGCATCGTTGCGGAGGACTACACCTTCGTTACCAACAACGCGCGCGACTTCAGAAAACTCTACGGCAATGAAGAGATCCATGCCGGATTGGTCATCATCGTGCCTCAAGTCGTTCCGGCATTGCAGCGCGACCTGTTCACACTCATCCTGGAGGAAATGGCCGGCGACGAAGAGCTTCTGAACGAGGTGATCGAGGTCAGCATCGAGGGCGATGAGGCAGTTCTCACACGGTACTCTCTGCCGGCAATCTGAGAACATCCCAAACTCGCCCATTCCAGAAGCGGAAGTCCGGTCCGGCCGCTATTTCTGGCCTCCGATCCTCGTCAGATCGATCCGGATACCAGCGTCGTCGGGTTTGATCGGAGTCTCCTTCGGCATCTCCGGGGATCCGTCCTCCTCAACTTCTCCAGCATCGTCTGCCTCCACCACCGAACGCTGCACGACCGCGCCACCCGGATCCTCAGCCTGAAACACGCTCTCACCCTCGAACTTGCCGGTCCGCCAGGCGTGGATCGCATCATCGAACAGCTGCGGGAACACCTCCTCGCTCGTTGGATTTCCATACCACTTCGCAACGATGCGAAGGATCTTGCCGAACATTGCCGTACCCGTCCGCAAATTGTTGCAGGGATCGACGAGATCGACCTTCAGCTCCGACACGTCGTTCAACCCGATGCCCGCGGGGATCTGGGTGAGGCCAACCCGCACGACAGAGCCGCCGATGCTCTCACGGACGATATCGATCGCTTCTTCAGGCGTCTTCGGTTTGGGAACGAGGATCAGTCGGCTGCCGGATCTCACTGAGATCGCAAGCGGGTCCTCCGAGCCGACGGCCTGGACGAACTGCTCGACGATCGCCGGCTTCAACGATGGGTCGGCACATTCCTTGATCAGCGCAGCATCCAGCATGCGAGCTCCATGTTTCAGATGTTGAATGAGATGACGAGAGGAAGATCGAACAGGCGTGCCCAGGCCTCGCTGCTCGCCCGCTGAATGTCGATGATCGACGTCCCCGCAGTCCACCAGCCGTTCCCGACTGTGACGATGGCCTTGGGCCGGTGGAACGCCGATTGTAGCACCGGCCAGAGGAGGAGCTGCTCGTAGCAGATCAGTGGCGCGACTTTCGCAGTGCCGACCTCGACGACGGGGTTGGCGAAGAAATGCGCCCGTGCGCCGCCTTGTTCGCCGATCAAGCCCCGCCAGGGTTGCCACATCGATCCGGGGACAGGCATCCGCTCCCGATAGAGAACCTGGCTCCCATCAGCCGACAGTTTTACCAGCACATTGTCGTAGCCTTGGCTGTCGACGATTGCCGCTCCCGCGATGACAGTGATGCCCGTTCCAGTTAGAGATCGCTGCCAGACGCGGCCAACCGTCGGCGTCCAGAAGCCGAGAGCGCTTTCTGGCAGCACGACCGTTGTGCCCGCCGGGTGGGCGCGAGCGATGTCGATCAGTTCTTGTTGCCGCTGGAGGCCCACTTCGCGGCCGAGGGATGCACCCATTTCCAGATCGACACCCATCCACGACGAAGGTAGAATCGGCGTCGTCCACTCAGCGGCGGACCAGAGCCAGAAGCCTGCCAAGACCATGGCTGTAGCCGGCCGAAATGGCGTCGTTATCACGGCCAGGCCGGCTGCCATCGCTGCCAGACCCCACCATCCCCAGCCAGGGAAAAGAACGCCCGCAGCCGTGATCGGATGCGCCCATCCAAGAATGCCGAAGGGCGGAACCGCCATCGCAAAACATGCAGCCATGTATCGGAGCGGCCTCTGCCATCCTGTCCGATCCGTCCAAAGCACAGAATGGACTGCCACGAATGCGGAGGAAGCGACCAGCCATAGCAGAAGACCTGGCCAGATATCCTGACCATAAAAATTCGCCACGCCCTGTGGCAAACCACGCGATGCGGCGAGGAAGTAGGCAGCAGAGACCCCCGCCGCCTGCAGGCGCGTCCGTGCTAGGGACCAGAGCAGCGTGAAGGTTACTGCGACCGGAAGAAGGAGCACATGACCGCTCCAGCTGATCCAGCCAGCGCAGGTCGACAGTGCGACTAGCATGCCCCCTCGGAAAAATTCACGGCGCATAGGTCAAGACCTCCTGCGCCAATCCGAGGATCCCATCCATCGGCAGAGGACCGAAATATCGACTATCGAACGATCCCGGAAACTGGGAATGCACGAAGACCATGCCCGGCGGAACAACACCACCGTCGTAATGCCCCATCTCACGTCCCTGACCATCCAGCCGTGCGACACGCGAATGAGGCAGCGTGCGGCCCTCAACATGCACCTCATCTTGGATCTCGATCGCTTGTCCGGATGATGCCACAACCGTCTTGATCAGCGGCGCGACGTGGCCGGCGCAGAGTCCAAAGCGCAGATATCCACGCGCACGCGCCTCACGCATTGCGTCGGTGGACGGTGGGCAAATGAAGATCAGATCGCCAACCAGTATCGGACGATCGGGTTCGACGATCCGCCACAAGCCCAGCGGCTCGCTCGGCGTCAGATTGATCCGGAAACCTGCATCTCCGAGCAGCACAATGAAGCCAAGCGTGAACAGGCTGACACTGCTGATCCTATAGAACCAGACGAGCCGTTTCATGCGCCGCAACACTCTATGTCGAAGACTCATCTTCATTTGAGGGTGAGCCCTTGAGATCTGGTCTGACGCAGTGCTTCAGTCTGTTTGAGTGCCGTCACACTGCGCTCGTGGGCGGACAACTGCTGCACCGTCCGCATCGTGGTCCAGCCCTGTTGCACTTCGCTCTTCTGGGCGGCATTCATTCCTGACGTGACCCGCTGGAACGCCTCGCCATTGGCGTCCTTCGCAGCGAGGGGCAGGAAGGTCCTTTCTCCGAAACGTTCGGAGACGGCCTTGGCGAAACCCTCGAGTTCTGCCTTCACCATTTTGTCGGCGAGCGCATATTCGAGACCCGAGGGAAGGTCGTTACGGTCGATGGAATCGCGGACGCGTTCCAGCACGCTTTTCGCATTGGACGAGAGAGCGGGGATTTCCAGCGCAACCTGCCTGCGCACCGCCAGCTCCTCGGCGTGATTTCGCCGCTCCGCATCGCCGCGCTGGCGGAGATAGTCGCTAATGCTGTCGGCGAGCGGCGTCACGTTCTTCAGCGCCCGGTCCCGCTCCGATTTGTCAGCGCGGCTCGCGAAGACACCCGTCTTACCCTTGAGGGCACCGAAGGTTTCAGGCTCGCTGGCAATCCTGGCGATCGTCTTCGCCGCGGCCGCCTGATCGCGCAACATCGCGGCAACATCGACTGCTTTGAACGCTGCTTCCGGCCTTGCATAGACATGGTGGAAGCGCATCGAGACTTCTTCCCATTGCTTCTTCAATGCCGGATCGGATGCAAGCTTGTCCTCCACTGCCTGATCGATCGATTTCGGGAATGTGGTGATACCGGCCACCATGGGGTTGGCCTCCTTTGCTGAAGTTTGAATTGTACTGGCCGCCGACGTTGCGAAACCGAGCCTGGCGCCGAGGACTGCAAGCCGGCCGGCGAGATCGACAAGCTTTTGCTTCTGCCGAGCCGTCCATTCGAGACGATCGCGCGCAACCGTTCTGGCGACGTTGACGACGTGCATCCCGCGCGCTTCGGCAAAGCGGAGGGCTTGGCCGTAGATGCTGCCGCCGGCATAATCGAGGGTTGTTTCCTTGGAATTCCTGCGCGACAGGATCTCGACCAGACCGCCGGCCTTGGCGAAGGATCGGCTGCCGTAGTAGACGCCGAGATCCTCGCGGTGGCGGGTCATCGCGACATAGGTCAAGTGACGATCGAGGGAGACGGATGCCAGCACCTTGACTCGGTCAACGGTCGCACCCTGGCTCTTGTGCACTGTGGTGGCGTAGCCGTGATCGACATTGGTATAGAAGCGTTGCTCCACCGAAACCTGGCGCAGATGTTCGCCCTCGCCGATCACTGCCACGATGCGACCGGACGCTGCTTCCACCACTTTGCCCAGCATGCCGTTCTTGACGCCGATCGAGCCTTCGTTCTTCAGGAAGACGATCTGGTCGCCGGCAGCAAAACTTCTGACACCGTCGGCGGTCTTGAACGGCGAACCGTGTTCGATGATGCCGCGCTCGATCAGCTTTTTGCGCGCCAGCTCATTCAGCATGCGGACGTCACGGCGCAGGTGTGCGAGGATTAATGTGGACTTGGCAGGATCGTAGTCGCGGTTCCAGTCAGCGATGAGGTTGGTGACAGCATCGGCCTTCAGCTCCGAGCCGATCATCTTGCCATTCGACTGATAGGCTGAGACGGCTTTGCCGACATTGCCGCGCGCGAGATCGAGCGATGCGTCGCGCATCCATTGCTCGCGCTGGCGATAGATGGTTTCGAGCTCCACATAGCCGATGCGATCGGCGATCGCCCGGAACGCAGCGCCCGCCTCAATCGGCTGAAGCTGCTCCGGATCACCGACGAGCACGAGCTTGGCACCGGCTCGGGTGACGGTTTCCACGAACAAGGCCATCTGACGCGACGACACCATGCCGGCCTCGTCCAGCACGAAAACCGTCTTGTCGTTGAGCTTCCCGCGACCTTGGTTCCAGCGGAGTTCCCAGGACGACAGCGTGCGTGAGACGATGCCGGCTTCCTTCTCCAGACCTTCAGCCGCCTTGCCGGCGAGCGCGCCACCAACAACGCGATAGCCGGCCGCTTCCCAAGCCTCGCGCGCCGCCTTCATCATTGTGGTTTTGCCGGCGCCGGCGAGACCGATAACAGCGGCGATCCGCTCACCACTGGCAACATGTTCGATTGCGGCGCGCTGCTCATCCGACAGCCGTTCGTGGCGCGCGAACGTTGCTTCGAGCACTGTCTTGCGGACGCCATACGAAGACCGCTGCGAGAGCCAGATCGCGCGGTTCGCCATCTCAGCCTCGAGCCGGATCAGCTCGCGTGTGGTGTATTTTGCCGGCGCCCGCATCCCGGTTACGAAGTCAAGCCGCTCGCAATCGAGACGCAGGGTATCCGGGCTCTGGAGGATGCGCGCCATCAGGTTTTGGAAGAGACCCGCATCATCGATATTCCGATGCAGGATCTTGGCGACGTCGCGTTCGTCGAAGACGCTCTTCTCCCGCATGATCAGGTCGAGCACGATCTCCGGATCGCGCTGGATCCGGCGGGCGTTCTCAGCTCGCCGCTCTTCCTGCAGCTCCAGCCGTTCGAGCGCAGCCTTCTCTTCAGCACCCTCTGCCTTCCGCTCGATCGCCTTCGTGCCGACGCCGAGATGGATAGTCGGCGTGAGCTCGATGCCCTGCTTCTCGAAGGACCGGCCATCAATCCTGATATCGAGGCAGGCAAGCGCCAGATGCCGGTTCTGGCAGGCGAACCAGCCGTCTCGAAACGCATTGAAATCATCGAGGCCACCGGCCCAAAGCTCATAGACGATCTTGCCGCTATCGTTGCGCAGAGCTTTGCCGTCCGGTCCCACGACGGCCACCTTTTTCGAACCGAAACCGTCTTCGGTCAGCGGCCGCAAGGTAGTCATCAGATGGATATGCGGATTGCCCGGCGCATCGTGGAAGACCCAGTCGGCCACCATGCCCTCGGCCGTGATGTGCCTCGCTACGAAGTCCCGCACGAGCTCGATATTTTTGTCGGCCGACAGCTCTATCGGCAGGGCAATGGTGACATCCTTGGCGAGTTGCGCATCCGACCGTTTCTCAAATTTCTCGACCTTGTTCCAGAAGGCTTCCGACGCTCCCGAGACAGACCGATCGGCAATCATCGATTGCAGCCATTCAGGCGCGTCGACCGGAATGACAAACTCCTCGTGCAACAGATCCTGCTTGCGGGTGTAGTCGATCGTGCGGGCTTCCCGCTCATAGTCCATCTTGGCGCAGTGCCGATACGCCGCCGACAGTACCGCACTGCGGCCGGAGCCGCGAGCAACGATACTGACTGAGAAATGCGGGACGGCCATAACCAGGTAAGCACCTTCGATTGAACAAAATCAATGTGTTCGTCAGGATCGGAAGGCCCCGCCAGGGGGCAAAAGCAGAGCGTCGCATCAGCGACGTATAATTGCGCCCTTCGGATCCGTCCTTGCGAACGGACGGGATGATGCTCAAAAGCGTAGGCTCCGCCTACTCGCATTTCTGTTAGTAGATCGGCACGCCGATCTGAACGACTCTGGCTGCGTGAACGACGATATGCAGCAGCAGAGGACAATCCAGAGATGAAGAAGCCATCCTCCAAGATCCGCGAAGAAATCGCCAGGCTCCAGGAACAGCTCAAGCACGCGGAGACGAGAGAGGCCGAGCGCATTGGCCGCGTCGCGCTTCGGGCAGGCCTTGGCGAAATCGAAATCGAGGAAACCGCGCTTCAGGCGGCTTTCGAGGAACTGGTGAAACGGGTTCGCGGAGGCAAGCCCGGCACGAGCGGAAGGAAAGGGGCTGGGGAAAGCAGCACGCTCAGTGGCCAATCCGAGGCGGTCGCGAATGGCGCGGCTTCGGGCGGCAATACTGAGGCTTGAGCGCATGAGCAGGAGCGTAACGTCCGACGCCCGGAAGAAGGACACGCGAGACAAGATCGAACTTGGTGGCCTGATCGTCAAAGCCGGCCTTCGCTTCGAGAAGCGGGCGCTTCTGCTCGGCGCGTTGATGGACTTGCAGCAGCGGCTGAAGTCAGACGACAGCGAACGGACACGGTTGACGGCAATCGGGACGAAGGCGTTCGGCAATGAAGGCGAATAGGATAGTTCTCGTCTTTTTGCCCGTGGCCATGATGGGTGCGACCATGTTCGCGATGACCGGGATCGAGTCCTGGCTTGCCGGGTTCGGAAAGTCCGAAGCGGCAAAGCTTGCTCTGGGACGGGCAGGGCTCGCAGCACCCTACATGACGGCGGCTGCGCTCGGCCTGATTTTCCTGTTTGCGACGGCTGGATCGGCAAGCATTCGCGCCGCAGGCGTTGGTGCTGCAATCGGAAGCGCTGCGGTGATCTTGATGGCTTGCTTGCGGGAAGGCATCCGGCTTGCTGCGCTATCGTCCCAGGTGCCGGCGGGGAAATCCGCGCTATCCTATCTCGATCCTTCGACCATGATCGGCGCGGGGGCAGCACTGATGTCTGGCTGCTTCGCACTTCGCGTGGCGATCATCGGCAACGCCGCCTTCGCTCGGACAACGCCGAAACGCATCACTGGCAAACGCGCCTTGCACGGCGAGGCTGATTGGATGACGCTCACCGAAGCCGACAAGCTGTTCCCTGGTACCGGCGGCATCGTAGTCGGTGAACGGTATCGCGTCGATCGCGACAGTGTTGCCGGCGTCTCGTTCCGTGCCGACACCAGCGAGACATGGGGCACTGGGGGCAAATCCCCGCTTCTCTGCTTCGACGGATCGTTCGGTTCTTCGCACGGCATCGTCTTCGCTGGATCGGGCGGTTACAAGACGACGTCGGTGACGATCCCGACAGCACTGAAATGGGGTGGCTCACTCATCTTGCTCGATCCCTCGAACGAGGTCGCGCCCATGGTCTCGAGACATCGCGAGGCCGCAGGCAGGCGGGTCAGGATTCTCGATCCGCGCAAACCCGCGACGGGCTTCAATGCCCTCGACTGGGTCGGCCAGTATGGCGGGACGAAGGAGGAGGATATCGCCTCGGTTGCCTCTTGGATCATGAGCGATAGCGGTCGCGCGAGCGGCGTCCGTGACGACTTCTTCCGTGCCTCAGGTCTGCAACTCCTGACCGCGATCATCGCCGATGTCTGCCTGTCCGGCCACACGCCGAAGGAGCGGCAAACGCTCCGCCAGGTCCGCGAAAACTTGTCTGAACCCGAGCCGAAGCTGCGACAGCGTCTGCAGGACATATACGACAATTCGGGATCGGACTTCGTGAAGGAAAACGTCGCCGCCTTCGTCAACATGACGCCGGAAACCTTTTCCGGTGTCTATGCCAATGCGATCAAGGAGACGCATTGGCTGTCATACCAAAACTATGCAGCGCTCGTGTCCGGTTCAACGTTCCGGACGGAGGATATTGCTTCCGGCAAAACCGACGTGTTCATCAACATCGACCTGAAGACGCTGGAGACCCATGCCGGGCTGGCACGGGTCGTAATCGGCTCGTTCCTCAACGCGATCTACAATCGCGATGGCACCATGGACGGTCGGGCCCTGTTCCTGCTCGATGAGGTCGCTCGTCTCGGCTACATGCGCATTCTGGAGACCGCGCGGGACGCGGGTCGGAAACACGGTATCACGCTAACGATGATCTATCAGTCGATCGGCCAGCTACGCGAAACCTATGGCGGGCGCGACGCCTCTAGCAAATGGTTCGAAAGCGCGAGCTGGATCAGCTTTGCAGCCATCAACGATCCGGAAACAGCAGACTACATCTCGCGTCGTTGCGGCATGACGACGGTCGAGATCGAGCAGGTCAGTCGTAGCTTCCAGTCGCGCGGCTCGTCGCGGACCCGGTCGAAACAGTTGGCCGCCCGGCCGCTCATCCAGCCGTACGAAGTGTTGCGCATGAGGGCGGACGAGCAGATTGTGTTCACTGCGGGTAACCCGCCGCTGAGGTGCGGTCGCGCCATCTGGTTCCGGCGAAACGATATGAAAGCTTGCGTTGAGCAGGGCAGGTTCTCACGGCGCGAAGCGTCCGCCCATGAACAATGAAGAGCATCGGAGAAATCAAGCGACGACCGCCAGGGCGTGATTTCGGGAATTCTCGTCATGCTTCGGTCGGATACCGGGCAGCCGCAGGAGGCTTAGCATAGATGTCCGCCGAGACATCACGAAATTGAATCGATTGCGTCTGAACGATTCAAAACTCTCGTTGGACGGGAAGCGTGGGAGACAGGATCATGCCGGCATGATCACCCAGCCTTACCATCTCTACGTCGAGAGAACGGACGCCACAAAAAACATGGCCCGTTTCTATGCGATGGCCATCGAGCCCAACCTGTTCGGCGAAGCGTGCCTGACACGATGTTGGGGACGTATCGGAACGAACGGCCAGACCATGAGTCATCATTTCGAAACCGAGGGAGAGGCCGTGGCCCTCTTCCTCGATCTCCTCCGGCAGAAGAAGCGCCGCGGCTACTCAGCAACTGTCCGTCGATCATGCCCCGATGTGCGGTAGATGGCGCCGGAATTGGAGTGACAGGCATGGAAAACGCATCAGATAATGTTGTGCATGGGCAAATGCGGAGCGTCATAAATTAATTCTGTCGCTGATGTTCGCAGTTCCTCCAGCTGTCTCTGTTTCGGCTGAGGACAACGTTTATGCGTCCGGGGCCACATCGAAGGTGAGCGGGGTCTTCCAAAAATGTGCCACTGGCACGCGCCAAGCATGCGTCGTCGACGGAGACACGATCTGGTTAAGTGGCCAGAATGTTCGTGTCGCGGATATCGACACACCAGAGGTGAGTGAGCCGAAATGCTCGTCTGAGCTGGTTCTTGGGAAACGCGCCATGGACAGAATGCTTGAACTCATCAACGAAGGTTCGTTCGACCTCAAAGGATGGCCGGCTCGGGACACCGACCGTTATGGGCGCAAGCTTCGCGTGCTGGTTCGCGACGGTCGGAGCCTCGGCGATGTCATGGTTTCAGAAGGTCTCGCCAGGGCATGGAGCGGGCAGCGAGAACCTTGGTGTTGAGTTGTAGATACCGGCCCGGCGAACCGGGCCGGTATGGCGTTTAACGCCGTCGGTTCCAGTCGGTCACGAATTTGATCTCGACCTCGACGAAGAACGGGATCTTGATCGCGATTTTCAAACCGAGCTTGCCCTTGCGGAAGAAGTGAAAGATCACCCTGGCGAGGATGCGAAGGCGGCGGCCGGTCGCCTTGAGGAATTTGGCGAGTTGTTGCATTTGGTTTCTCCTGTCGATTGCGTTTCGTCGCGGGGATGAAATGCGGATCGGGAAGGAGTGCTGCACCGGTCACGGCCGAAGCGCAGCGCAGGACCTGAGGGCGGCTGAATTTTGCTGCGCGAGGAGCCAAAGGCGGGGAAAATTCGGACGGCATCCGGTTGCGGCGGGACGCACGATCCGCATCATTCCCAATGTCGATGGAACGGGATCGACCGGAGCAGTGGAACAGATCGACGTCAAAGTGAAGCGGGCGATAACAGCCTCCTCAAAAGGGCGGCTCGGCTTCTAGAAGGCCATCCATCTCGGCAGCCGCGATCGCCAGTTCCGCTTGGGCGATTTCGAGCTCGGCCAGGATCTGACGGCGCTCGGCGCCATCGACAGCATTGCGCAGCTCGGCCCGCAGTTCTTCGATCTGGATTTCGATTTCATAGGTCATCTTCGTCTCCTGACGCTTGTGAAGGATGACCGGCGGGTCCGAGAGGGGATGGCGGGGTCAAAGATCGCGCCAGCGACCGGCAGAGCCGGGGAGTGGGGGAGCCGATTTGCGCAATCTGCCCTTGAGGGTAGGTGGAGCAAATTGATGATGTGGACGGCCCTCCGAACCCGTCGCGCGAGATGCTAAGATCATTCTGCGCAACTCAGAGAAGGAACCGTGTCATGACTTTCGAGAAGATCACTGTCGTCGGCCTGGATCTGGCCAAGAACGTGTTTCAAGTTCATGCTATCGATGACGTCGGCAATGTTATTGTCCGGCGGCAGCTTCGCCGAAACCAGCTCCTGCATTTCTTCGAGCAGTTGCCACCCTGCCTGGTCGGCATGGAAGCTTGTTCGACTTCACATTACTGGGCGAGGGAACTCGGTGCCTTAGGCTTCGATGTGAAGCTTATGCCTCCGGTATATGTAAAGCCGTATGTGAAGCGTGGGAAAAACGATGCAGCAGATGCCGAAGCGATTTGCGAGGCAGTCACCCGTCCCACCATGCGCTTCGTACCGGTGAAAAATTGCGAGCGTCAGGCTCTTCTTATGCAGCACAAGACCCGAGATCTTTTCGTGCGGCAGAGAACGGCTCTGATCAACGCACTCCGAGGCCATTTGGCCGAATTCGGTATCATCACGCCTCAAGGAAAGTTCGGGCTGAAAGCTGCTCTCGAAGCCTTACACGTCGCGAAAGACCATCTTCCTGAACCGTCGTGGCAACCCTTCAAGCACATTCAGATGCAGCTAGAAGAGCTGAGCAATAAGATCGCCGAGCTTGATCGCACCATAATGCAGTGGTGCCGGGACCAAGCTGCCGCTCGGAGGCTGATGACCATCCCAGGCGTCGGCTTTCTCACCGCGGCAGCAATCGCGGCTTCGGTCGGCAATGCCGAGGAATTCAAATCAGCGCGACAGTTCGCGGCTTGGCTTGGCTTAACGCCGCGACAAAATAGTAGTGGCGGAAAGGAGAGGCTAGGGCGGATCAGCAAGCAGGGCGATCGGACAATCCGACGCTTGCTGGTAGTCGGCGCCACTGCCGTCATACGACGGGCGCGCATTGATGCCCCATCATTCCCATGGATCGCGAAGCTCTTGCAGCGCAAACCGGCACGCATGGTGTCGGTAGCGATCGCAAACAAGACCGCCCGCGTCGCGTGGGCTCTTCTGAGAAGAGAGGAGACTTACCGGCACGCAGCCGTTTGAAGGAATCCGGCTCGGCAATCGTCGACCGGAGGAATGAAGGACTGAGTAATGATGGCGAACCGGTTGGACCGGGGATGGAGCAAAGCCTAGGTTCCCCCAGAGCCTTGAGCTCGACAAATTGATTGGCTCTCCATCCGCGGACTTCATCAGGGCCAGTGGCTACAATGCCACGATAGAAGGCCGGACACATGACTGAACCTGACCGATCCCATCGATACAAAAGTCTTGCATTCCACGGGCCGTCCACACATGGGGGAACCGCTCATCCTTGAGGCCGGCATTGCCGCTTGGCACAATCCTGCATTTTGAGCAGCTTCTCCCCCTCACCGCAGACCACCAAAAAAGCCGGACCTGGCTCGATGCCAGATCCGGCTTTGATCTCTCGACGGGAGAGAAGGCCCCGCCGGTGGCAGAGCCTCGTGATCCTGATCAGTCCCGGTTCGGGCGGGACCAGATGAGTTGGAGACCATCCTCGCCTTCGACCTCGGCGAGCGTCGCGTAGATCGGAGCCGGGAAGCTCGGATCGTCAAGCTTGACCGAGAGGTAGTCGCGGCCCTCACCGGAGGTCTTCTGCCAGGCCGCGCCGAGTTCAACGCTACCGGCGTAGACGCGGAACTGCGGGCCCTTGTCGGAGGGGTTTTCGACCCGGGCTATGCGGGCTTTGACGTTGAGAGCGAGCGTGCGGATGGAGCCGGTGAAGCCGTTTTCGGTGGAGGTGAATGTGCCGATGGTTGCCATTGTCGTATTCCTTTTCTCGTGTTCGGGCCGCGCCCATCGCGGCCTCGATAGCTGTCAAAAGACCGGTGATGATCGGACCGCACCCAATAGGGCCGGAATGAAATAGAGGGCGGCAAGTCGCAGATTTGTTAGTGGGCGAGGAGAAAGGCGCAGCCTTCCGGGGTAATAAATCTGCGGCTAGCCGTTGCGGGAAAACGATCGAGGCGCAGCTGGTCTCCGGTCAGACATGCCTTATCGAGCCCGCAGATGGGTTGCCGGAAACTCTGACGTGCAGGGATATGGCAATGGTGTTCCGGCGCTCTCGCCCGGGCACAAATGGCATCTTGCGCCATCCCCCCGCTTCGACCGTCGTTGCTTGGTTCAGTCGGGGACACGAGCACCTCCCATAATAGGCCCGCTTGCCCAACTTACCCTGTGCGATATCGTTGCACTCGCGAATCGCAGCCTGGAGGATCAATGCGCCAGCAGACCAAGCCCTTCATCATTGAGCGCAAGCCATCCCGCAAACCCAAACCCGACGCTCAAAAACCGTCAATCTGGGGAAGGCTGGGCGGTGACATCGCACAAGGTCTCAAGGACGAACGGGATGAGGAGCACGCGGTCGCCACAGGTGGTGACAACCGCGACTGAGCGTCAGGCCGCAGCCTTCACCTCCGATTCCGGCTGCAGGGAATGCAGGAAACTCACCGCGCGCTGCGCATGGGCTGCCGCCTGGAAGATCGCCCGCTTGTCGTTGGCCAGCACCGATAGCCAGGACTGCAGGTAGGACGCGTGATCGGGCCGCGGCTCGAGCTCTGGCGCAATGCCGAGATCGGCGCAAAGGAAGCAACTTCCAAGCTCGGCAATGAGCTCTTCGCGGGCGCGGTCCGTCCGGTCCTTGGTATAGCGCGAGAGATCACGTCCGACGCGATGCGCCGTCGCTGTCCAATGGGTCAGCTCATGGCTGAGGACGGCCGCGTGCCCAGCAGCATCGCGAAACGCTTCGAAGGGCGGCATCTGGATAAAGTCCTTGATCGGCGAATAATAGGCCTGGTTGCCGCCATGCCGGATCACGGCGCCGGTGTTGCGGAAGAAGAGATCGGCGCGCGCTATTCGCTCGACAGGATCCCGGACCTTGGCCGGCGGGGCATGATAGGTGTCGGGCAAACCATCGATTTGCTCGATATTGAACACAGAATACGCCTTCAGGAACGGGATTTCCCGATCGACATCATTGCCGTTTCCGTCGGCCACCGACTTGGTGAACCGGCTGGCGAAGACAACCGTCGAGCCCGTTTCGCCTTTCCGCACGGCCCCGCCCAGTTCGAGGGCCTGTTTGAAGGTCATCCACATCGAGGAGGAGAAGCCCCGCGATACCTGCTCTGACCACAGGAGCAGCACATTCATGCCGGAATAGGGCAGGCCGTTGTGACGCACAGGCCGCGTGATGCGCCCATCGGTGTTGGCCGCACTCCATGGTTTCATCCAGGGGCGCACGCCCTGTTCGAGATCCTCTACGATCCGTTCGGTGATCCGCGTATAGATGTCGATGCGATCGTTATCCGTTTTCCTGCCCATGACTTCCTTCTCCATTTCTCAGAACCGCGCCTTTCGCGGTCCGTCACGGAGGTCTGAAGTCAGGGGCCGATGGTGCGCCCATGCACCGGAACGGCCGCAACAGCGTGGAGGACGGCGAAGCCGTTGCTTGGGTGCCCGGCTCCTGCAGGACCGCCGAGCGGGACGGGCCGCGACAGGCACGTCTCCAGCTTTACTTTTCGACAAGGAAAAGCCGGCGCTGTCTGGCGTCGGCCCCGGGGAAGAGAAAGGGGCGGGGTCATCACCGCCGGTGGTGTTATCCGAGAGCCGCCATCTGCGCTTCGGCAGCCTTACGATCAAGAGAGGCGCCGGGGTTCTCGACCGGCCGGTCGAAGGGCTTCCAGGTCTCGCCGACCACATGCTCGTAGGCGGCAACTGCGCCTTCGGCTGCCATTCGGAGCGCGTGGGACTGGACACCCATGTCGGCCGCGAATTCCCGCTTGCGCTGGGCAGCACTATCGTATCCGACCGGACCGTCGAGGTCCTCATCGCGGGCGTCGTTGGACGCCTTGGCCGTTGCGTCGCGCGCCTCGGTGACGGCGCGGGAGTAAAACTGCCCGGCGCCATGCGCGGATCCGACAAAGGCTCCGACGATACGCTGCAGATGGATCTGCATGGCCTTCTCGCCGAGGCCTTCAGAGAGGCTCTCGGCGGTTTCGACGATCAGCCGCTCATGCAGGCTGCGGATGCCATCGCTGTCGACGATTGCCGTGCCGAAGCTTGTCGCGATCTTATGCGCCTGGATTGCATCGGGGCAGGAGAGGCGGACCATTTCGAGGGTGGTACCGCGGCGAGATTGCGAGACCCGTGCGTTGGAGCGGTTGGGGGTGGCGGGCTTGGCCATGTCTGTTCCTTCCTTGGCTTGCGAAGCGGTTCCGGCCCGTGCCGGTCTGCCCTTCGATGCGGACGACCAGGAACCGGCAAAGGACGGGCGGCTTCAAAGGTCCGATCCGGCTGAGCCAGCGGGGCAGGGTTGCGAGCCAGCAGGTCTTGACCTGAGCAGACCGCGAGCCTGCCCTCGCGCAGAGAGGCTGGATCGGCCGCCACGCGGCGCGACAGCGGCCTTGAAACGATCGGCCGCCGGTTCAGACCGCAGCAACAAAGAAGGGCAGTCCGGCTCGGGTCCGATATCAAATGCAAGCCCGAGAGGGACGGCATGGCCAAGCCCGCCACCGAAATAGACGCCAAGACCGTATGATGGTGACCAAGCCGCCCCGCTACTCCGCGTCAGATCCACCTATCCCGCGAGAGGCAAAACAGGCGCGTGACCGTGAAGCTCGAGCGCGTTGATGATCTGCTCTTGCACCACCAGCCTACATGTGAGCGTGTCGAGTTCGCTCCACCGCTCGAAGGCCAGGCGCTCGACAAGCTCCTGATGATAGAGACGGTGACCGGATCGCCGGCGCGCCCGGCTCCTGGTCTTCACCGTGATCGCCTGCCGTCCGGCCCGCGCCGCAATCTGGCGGGTCAGACAATCGAGATGCCGCAGGGTCTCACGCCGGGCACTGACTGCCGTCGCCAGCGATCTCGATGCGAGGACATCAATCATGACCCGATCCCCCGGCTTCGCCAGCCGAGGAATGAGGATGGCCCATGATATTCGGCATGACGGTCGGGATCGATCACAAATCCGAACCTACCGCGCCTGGCATATTCGTCGCTCGGCACAAGGAAGCGACGTTCATTATCCCAGGCCTTTCGGTCACCCGCCCCTCTATCACCGGCGACGACCGCCACGACCTCAGTCATTCCGGGGTTCTTATCGGAGAAGATTGCCGAGGTGACGACATAGTCTGACGCATGACGTTCATCGAACGCCCGGCGATCCTTGGCCCAGCTCTCACCCTCAGCCAGCTTGCAGCTGCGGATCGCCTCCCATTCATCCGGCCAGGTATTGCGGATGGTCTTATTCGCCAGGGACCGCTCATAGCCGGTGAAGAGGTCCGGAAATGTGATGGCGACGATCGCCCATTCGCAGTCTTCCTCGTACCAAGTGGTGTTCTTCCGCAGCAGCGGATGGACTTTGGAATTGCGGTCGGAAGAGAGGTGAAAGCCGCCGTGGCCGGCCGTACTGTGGGCGACAACGCCTTCGGCGTAGACGACCGCCATCTGTGAACCGCCCCAGGGCGTGCTCGCCGACATGCGGGTCTGCACGCGGTTGAGCTTGGCCAGATCGTGTTTATGACCGGCCGTCTCGGCGACGCGCATTCGAAACTCGGCCTCATTGGCCACCCGGCCGTCGTGGCCGATAAAATCGGCGCGCGTCAGCTCTGCGAGCGGGCGACCGAGAGCGGTGGCACTCGCGAGATAGGCGAACTTGCTGTTCGACGTGACCATGGCAAGGACCAGATCATCGATGCGAGCGACGGGCATGCCATCGGCGCTGGTGGCAAACTCCACCCCCGAAAGATCGGGCGTGGGTGCTGCGATCTTCGACGTGAGGGCGGCAGTCATGCTGCTGCCCTCTGATCGAAGTCCTGGTCGCGCTCGTCATCGGCTGCGACGTCTGTATCCTGCAGAGCATCGTGATCTGCATCCTCGTCGATCTGCTCTTCCTGTTCATCAGCTGGGTCCTCAGCTTGTCCGCCGTCGCCCCCGCCCGCGCCGATGACATCCGTAGCGGAGCTTGCCCGGATCCAGTCGAGCAGCTCGTCGCCCGGCGGTGCGAAGCGGCCGGATGGATGGACGAAGTGCTCGTTTGCGAAATGCTCCACAAGCGCTGCACGGGTTTCGCGGACCTTCTGCCGCGGCTGGACCGATGCCTCGGCGCAAGACGCTTCCAGTGCCTGCCGCGACAGGCACAAGAGGAAGTCCTCGGAACCCATGTTCGGCAGGAATTCGTCGGCGCCGATCGCCTCGCCGGCGATGCGCGCGACCATGCCGCTGTTCGACATGCCACGGCGGCACGAGAGCACATCGATCAGCACAGAGCGAACGGCGACCCGGAGCGTATCCTGATCGAACGCGAGCTTTCCATGCTCGTCGAACAGGCCGACCGCATGCCGCGAGAAGCGCTTTCCGCCATAGAACGTCCCGTCGGCGCCGGAGTCGACGCGAACGTTTTGCCCGGCGAAGGCCAGCACCATCAGCGCCATCAGCATGCCGTCCTCGATCGGAGCGCGGCCGAGCGCGTCGTGCAGCGCATCGGTGCGGAAATCACCGATCATGTCGTGACCCTTCTGGGTCACATCGGGCCGGACCTTCGGTGTGGCGATTGCATCAGCTTCATCACCACCAGTGGCCGATCCATCACCACCGGCGCCCTTCGGCTTCGCCGCCTCGGGCATGCGGAAGTGAACCGCCTGCACCTTGCCATCGCGATCGAGATACATCGCCTGATGGTCGGACTTTGACGGCTTGCCGTAGACCTGGGAGGCTTTCTTCGGCAGCTCCGGCTGGCCCCAGTTGTTGACGTCAACGATCGCACCGTTCTTCGGCAGATTGTTAATCATCCACTCGTGCTGGGCACCGAGGAACCCTTCGACGTTCGTGGTGTAGCGACCATCCTGATCGGCCGGCGCGAAGAGGTCCTCGACCCATTCGATACCGTAGGCCTGAGCGAGATCGTCGCCGAAGCTCGCATCTCTCGCGTACATCCGCTTCTTGGTCAGCGCGTTGGCGATCTGCCACCAGGGCGCAGTGTCGCCCTTCTTCGGCTTATGCGCTTTCCAGACCTCCATCTGGTCGACCTGGACGGCGGCGGCAATCACACGCAGTTGCTGCTCTGACGGCATGTCGCCGAGCGCCATCTGCTCGAGCATGGCCGGAAACACATTGGCGAGCAGGCGCAGCTTGCGGATCTGGCGGACGGGAAGGGCGAGAGCAACGGCGATCGCTTCCTCCGTCCAGCCGAGAGCGACGAGCCGTTCGATGCCGCGCCATTGATCAACCGGGTTGAGCGCTTCGCGGACGCTGTTTTCGACCATGGAACGCATCGCACCATTGTCGCTGGCGGCGTCCACGACGAGGATTTCGATCTCCTCTAGACCAGCGGCGATAGCCAGCCGGACACGGCGATGGCCGGCGTCGATGATATAGCCGTTGCCACCATCGGTTTCCGGCGCGACGACGGGTGGCTGGACGATGCCGACGGCCTTGATTGTCGCCAGCATCAGCGCATCCGCCTGCGGCGAAGACTTAGACTGACGCATCCGGTCGGGGTTTTCCTTCAGGGCGCGCGGGTCAACCTTCATGATCTGCATGGTATATGTCCTTTCAGGAGCGTTCCGGACCGGCGCCTTGCCAGCCCTTCCTGTCTTCATTTTTCTCGAAGACACCTCCCGGACCGGCGATCGGCCGGACTGGCGCAACTGCGACCGAGCATCCCTGCGGCGAAGGACAAGCGGGGCTGACAGCCCTGCGAAGGACAAGTGGCCGGGATGGCGCAGGTGGCGGTTGAGCGACAGCGGCGGCAGGACGGCAGATCGGCGACCGGTTCCTTCCTCCTCCCTCTCGTCCGTTTCTCTCTTGCAAAACCGCCGCGCACACGCTGCGGCCAGAACAGTACGTGAAAACCTCGGCTGGAAGCAGAAACGCAAAAAGGGCGCTCGACCCGCGAGGGAAGCGCCCTTTTTCTTATCCCGGACGACATCGAAAGCCACCGCAAGAACGGCGGCAGGACATCATCTGAACGGGAAGTGAACCTCAGATATTATCGGGGTTGAGGAATTTCAAGGATCGGCCTGTCATCTGGTCAAAGCCTTGACGAGTGTGGAGCCCAGGCGACAAGAGCGGCCTGGGCTTACGAGTGTCATGCGGCGATCTGGTCTGCTTCGGTCATGGCAGAGGCCGCCAGTTCTTCCTCGATCTCGCGAAGTTGCTTCCTTTTTGCGCCAAGCTCCTCAGCGAACTGGAAGGTAGCGCCGATGCGTGATTGATACGAATTCAGCCGGCGTTCGGCCTCTTCGAGCCGCCGGCGATACTGGCGCTGCTCCTCGTCAAAGCCATCAAGCCCATGCTCCAAACGTGAGATCGCGCCAAGGGGCGTCACCGTAATCGCGAGGTCGATCTCGTAAACAGCCCCGGTACGCTGGAGTACGGTCTCGTAGCGATAGCCGTCACCCTTGCCGACGCGCTCGCCCTCGTAAACAAGGTCGAACCCGCTGATCGTGGCCAGATGCACCTCGCCCTGCTCCTGACGTTGGAGCAAGGTCAGGATTTCCTTCATCAACGCGCGACCGGCTTCCTTGCGCTCGGCATGTTCTTTGCCGAGCACCGTCATGGTGAAGGCGTCGCCTGTGGTCGACTGTAGCCGCGCGATGTCCTGGCCGATTTCGTCGATCCGCCGGGTTGAGACCTCGATCTCGCGCTCGGCGTCGCGCATCTGCCGGCGGACGGCGTATTGATCGTCCTCGTGGGCCGCCCGCAGCCGTTCCAGTCGTGCAATGTCGGCCTCAAGCCCAGCCTTCTGCATCAACCGTTCATCGCCAGAAGCGATGGCTTTGGCCATGGCGAATTGGTTGGCCGCGCCTTCACCGACATCTTCCAGTCTGCGGATCGAGGTGTCGCCGGACAGCGCTGCGGCAATGAACCGTGCCTTGCGCTCGTTGTTCTGCCACATCGAAGCGTCGAGCGATCCTTCCGTGGCGTAGGCGAAGATATCGACCTCTTCGTGCTGATTGCCCTGCCGTACGATCCGGCCCTCGCGCTGCTCGATCTGCGACGGCAGCCATGGGACATCGAGATGGTGGAGGGCCTTGAGCCTCAGCTGGGCGTTGACGCCGGTGCCCATCGTCTCCGAAGAGCCGATGAGAAACCGGACCTTGCCGGCACGGACATCGCCGAAGAGCCGCTGCTTGGCCTCGGCCTTTTTATAGTCCTGCATAAACGCGATCTGCGCGGCGGGCACGCCGAGCTTGATCAGCTCGTCGCGGATAAAGCGATAAGCCGAGAAGCCACGCGATTTTTCGACATTGATCGTGCCGAGATCGGAAAAGATCATCTGGGCGGCACCCGGCAGATCGAAGTCTTTTCCGTCGGGGCGGCGATAAATGGCGTTGCCGGTTTGCTTCCATATCCTGTGGGCATTGCGGACGAGTAGATTTAGCTTGTTGCCCGCCTCGTTCTCGGCCGCCGGCATGACGAAGCGAAGATCGATGGCGGCGTGGCGCCCATCGGTGATGACCGAAAGCAGAATATCGTCCCCCGGCTTGGCTGGTCCTTCCCGCTTCTCGATCGCCTTGATCCGGCCTTCGAGCATCTTCTGATAGGTCTTGAACAGCGACGTCGGCTTGGCTGTCAGGATCTGACGTCGGCCGCTCGAGATGTTGGGGACTTTGACAATTTGCCGGAGATCGTCCGGCATGACGACGTCGGCGAAGGAGCGGAACATGGCGATCAGCTCCGGGACATTGACAAAGCTGGCGAAGCGGCTGACCGGCTTGTATTTGCCGGATGGCTGGATCTCGAGTTCCGTCGTCGTATCGCCAAAGCAGGATGCCCAGGCGTCAAACTCATGCAGTCCGCGCTCGGCAAGCGCGGAATGGCCGAGCAGGCGCTGGATCGAGAACATCTCGCCGAGCGTGTTGGTGATCGGCGTGCCGGATGCCAGGACCAGCGCCCGGCCGGGATTCCGTGTTTCGATATAGCGGGATTTGACATAGAGATCCCAGGCACGCTGCGAGCCGTTCGGGTCGATGCCCTTCAACGTCGACATGTTAGTGGCAAACGAGAGCTTTCGAAATTCCTGCGCCTCGTCTACGACGATTTGATCGACACCGATCTCAGAGATGGTGAGAAGATCGTCCTTGCGGGTGGCGAGACCTTCCAGGCGCTCCTGCAGACCTTCCTTCAGCCGCTCAAGGCGCTTGCGCGAGACGCGGTCCTCGCTATCGACCTTGGCCAGCAGATCCTCATAGAGCTGCAGCTCGTCCTGGATCATCTCCTGTTCGAATACCGATGGAACGGCGATGAAGCGGAAAGCGGAATGGGTGATGATGATCGCATCCCAGGTGGCGGTCGCCGCCCGAGACAGGAAGCGAGCACGCTTGTCCTTGGTGAAGTTCGTCTCGTCGGCAACCAGGATCCGCGCATTCGGGTAGAGCGCCAGAAATTCACGCGCTGCCTGCGCCAGGCAATGGCCCGGCACTACCAGCATCGCCTTGGCGATCAGGCCGAGCCGGCGCTGTTCCATGATGGCGGCCGCCATGGTTATCGTCTTGCCGGCGCCAACGGCATGGGCGAGATAGGTGGAGCCATCGGCGATAATGCGCCAGATGCCGCGTTTCTGGTGCCCATACAAAGTAAAGGCGCCAGAGGCGCCGGGAAGTTTGAGATGCGAGCCGTCGAATTTCCGCGGCGCAATATTGTTGAAGCGGTCATTGTAATCTCGGGCCAGCCGGTCGGTACGGTCAGGATCAGTCCAGATCCAGTCCTGAAACGCCTGCTTGATCCTCTGCAGTTTATCGCGGGCGGCCTCGGTATCGACGACGTTGAGGACGCGACGCTCTCCATCGACATCCTTGAAGGTGTCGAAGATCTGCGGAACCCGGCTGTTGAGCGCATCGGCGAGCAGATCGCCGGCATGGCGGCGGCTGGTGCCCCATTCGGATGTACCGGCGGCGCTATAGCCGAGCTGGCGGGCCTCCACTGTCCAGGAGCCGAGCTCCGGCATGTGATGGATGCGGATATCGGCTTCCATTTTCTCCTTCACGAACGCCACGACGTCAGCAGCCGGGATCCACGGCGCACCGAGACGAGCCGTGATGTCGGAGGGACGAAGGTCTGCAGGCTGGACATCAACCAAGGCGCGGACATTGCGCTGATAAGCCGGATCGAGCTCGGCCGCCGCCTGCGCGGCGGTGAGCTTCGTTCGGACGGCCCCTGAGAGATATCCGTCAACCGTCTTCCACGATCCATCGGCGGGATCGCGGAACACGGCCTCGCCTAACGCGTCGATCACATCAGCCGGATCGCTATGGAGCAGCTCAGCGATATGGTCGATATCGACGGCGCCGCGTTCATTCAGCACGACGGCGAGTGCATCCGCGGGAGATGTGATCGTCGGGGCAGCCGGCGGCGCGATCACGCGTTCGGAAAAGATCGGACCGGGCTTCGCCGTGTCGGTCTCCAGATCATAATCTTCGATCGAGGCGACCAGCCAGCAATCCGGATCATCGCGGAAGGGAACCAAGTTCGGCTGGCGGTGGGTCTCCTTGACCTCACCCGTCTCGGCATCTTCCTGGATCGAGACTGTTGTGTGGTTGATCGGCCCGAAATCGCGCACAAAACTAGACCAGGCAATGCGCAATCGCACCTGGAGATCGCGCCATGGCCGATCGGTTTCCTGCGCCTTCAGCACCTCGCGAACCGCGTCGCGGATAGGGATCAGCGTTGAGATGATCCGAACGTGTTTTGCCGGCATCCCATCGCCCGAGCGACCTCTCCGGACCGTGACCGGCACGGCCGATCCATCGAGCATCTGCATCAAACCCTTCGACCGGTCGAAGAAGAAGCTGCCTTCGCGGACAGCGCTGCCCTTCGGCTGCAAATCGACGATCTCGGCGAGTTCGTCCTCCAGTTCGATATCGATCGGTGTCGGCTCGCCGTCATAGAGATCGGACGGCAGGAGATCGATGGCAGTGGCAAGGGCGGTTTCGAGGTCCTCTCCATCGCTTGGGCGGCATGTGTAGGTCTCGCCGAACGGGCCGGAGGTCAGCGCGTGGGTGCCGAGCACAAAGTCCGGATGCCGACCAAACCAGCGATTGACCCTGATGGCACCGTCGTCGTCGGTGGCCGCCCTGATCTCATCGACATCGAGCCACAGCTGATTTCCCTCCGGCTCTCCGGGCTTCCGCTTGCGGAAGAAGAGGATGTCGACGACGACATCCGTGCCGGCGTCACAGCGAAAGCTGCCCTCGGGCAGACGGATGGCGGCGATCAGGTCGGCGGATTTGGCGATATGCTCCCGCGCCGTGGTATCGGCCTTATCCATGGTGCCATGCGATGTGACGAAGGCGGCGAGCGCACCGGGCTTCAGCAGGTCAATCGACCGGGCGATGAAATAGTCGTGCAAACGAAGGCCGAGCGATCGGTAAGCGCGGTCCGAGCGGACGGTGCGATCGGAGAAGGGCGGATTGCCGATGGCGAGATCGTAGATTGGAGCCAGATCGGTACGGGCAAAGTCGCCGTTGATGATCCGCGCCTTCGGCTGAAGCAGGCGGGCGATGCGGGCGGTGACCGGATCGAGCTCGATCCCGGTCACATAGGCGACGTCGCGATACGGCTTCGGCATCAGGGCAGGGAACAAGCCCGTGCCGATTCCCGGCTCTAGCAGCCGACCACCGCGCCAGCCGAGTTTTTCGATCCCGGCCCAGATCGCCCGGATGATGAACTCCGGTGTGAAGTGGGCATATTGGGTGCAGCGCGCGAGCGATGCATAGTCTGCGTCGGAGACCGCGTTCTCAAGCGAGGAGCCAAGATCGTCCCATCCCTGGCGGAAATCGACCTCGCCAGGCCGGCGAAACATGCCGTTCGCCAGTTCGCCGGCGCCAAAGCCGGTGAAGCGGATCAATTGCGCCTGTTCCTCTGCCGTCGCAGGCCGGTCCTGCTTGGCGATACCGTCGGCGACGAGGATCGCCGCGACATTGGCGCGGGCGCGATCCTTCCAGGAGGCGGCCAGCCCGCGGTCGCGGTCGCGGTCGCCGTCGCCGTCGCCGTCGAGATAGAAGTTTGCCCGAAGCCTCGCACGCCGGACAGGTGTGGCCGCGAGGGGAAGGGCGGGTGCTGGCGCCGGCGGCAGGGGATCGGGATCGTCGTCATTGGCGGCATCAGGCGAAAACCTGCCGAACGCTGTCACGCCAAGTCCGAGGCCGGACGAAAGCGCGCTCGAGCCGAACATGTCGAGCGAAAAGGGATCGTTGCTCATGAGAAAAGCTCCTTTGGGTTGAGAGCGTGCGCCATCGCTCGGCCATCGAGAAGGCCGCTTTCGGCGCGAAATTTCCGAATGATGATCCGGCTCAGGCGGCCAGCGATGCGGGGAGGTGACGCAGATGGACCGGCAGCTTGGCCGCGATCTCGTCGTCGGACAGGGTATCGAGCAGTTTCAGGAACGTACCTTCACTGCTGCCATAGAGCATCACCGTCCGACGGCCCTGCATCGCCGTCGGCCAACCCTCACCGGCATAGCCACGATAGTCGTCGGTGGTCGTGCTCCAGATGTGCTCCAGCCGTTCTTCGCGGCTCATGGCCCGGACCGGTCGGGTTTCGCGGTCGACGATCGCGACCCGCATCGCGCCCACAGAATTCGGGTCCGCGAGATCGCAATAGGTATGAAAGTAGCGGACCGCTTCATCAATCCGGATCGCATAAAACACCGATGTCACCGAACCGGTAATGAACTCCCGCATCGCAAAGATCGGCCCGCGCATCCAGAGCGGCGGCAGAATGTCGAGCATGTAGGAATAGGAGGTCTCGTCGATCTCGAACCATTCGCCCGCATAGACCGCAGACTGGTCACCACCAAAGCGGTCGGGACGCCTCGCGTACCTGTCGAACATCCGGAATAAGTCGGTGCGCTTGGCCACGCCTTGGAAAATTTTGCGGGGAAGGGCTATCGAGGTCATCAGCTTGATCCTTTCGGGGTTTTGGACCGAAGGCAGCACAAGTCGTTTCGACCTCGCCAATCTCTTCAGTCCTTCATGACCCCTCCCGCGTTGCTGCGTCCGTGTCCGGCCGGGTCAAGGGCCGGCGCATGCCGGGCGGAGCCTCCCTTGATGCGGCCGGCGCGCATGCGGCAGGCCCCACCTTTTTCTCGATGCTCCTTTTTCGTTTCTCCTTCTCCTCGGCTTTCAGAACCTCGTTCCAATCCTCCGCCGGCGGACATAGCCGCTGCCAGTCGCAGCCGGACGCTTCAGCGAGCGCCCGCAATCGTTCTCCGTAGACCTCCCCTTGGGAATTGGCATCCGTCGCCGCGACCAGTGTTAGTCCCGGCCGCGCAGCAAGTTCTGCAAGCGCCGCATCTGTCGCCGGAGACCACCCACCGCCAGTGCTGAGATAAAGAGTTTGCTCCCGCGGACCTTCGAGCGCCGCGAGACTCATCGCGTCGATCGCAGCTTCTGTGACACAGAGTCGGGACGCATCGCCTGGTCCAAAGCGGAAAAGAACCTTCGAGCCCCCTGTGGCAAAGCCACGCCAGTCGGGACCGCGCTCTTCCCAACCCACCACCCGGCCGAGGCCATCGATATGGGCCGCCCACAGACTGCCGAAGGGTCCTTCCCGCAGGACACCCTCTCGAATGGCCTTCCGGACGATGGCTGTCGGGATCCAGCGCGCCCAGCACAGATAGCGCCAGGCATCGGATCCGGGCGAAGGCGTGCGCCGGCTGCGCCAGCGGTCGGCAATATCTTCCAGCGGCACGGAAGACCGCGAGGACCTCCATTCCGGCCGGGAAAGTTGATACCCGACAATTGACGCAACCGCCCCCGCTGCGGACGGGAATGGAATTCCCTCCAGGAACATGGCAAGGCCGAAGACATCGCCCTTTTCGTCACTGAGGGGATCGAACCAGCCGCGCCCGTCATGCGTGACAATGACGATGTTGCCGCCGCGCCGGTATTTTACGGCGCGGCGGGTGCTTTCCTTCAGATCGATTTCGTAACCGGCCTGCTCCAGTAAGGCCTCGCAACTCACCTTGGCGCGCAGCGCCTCCAACTCTTCTCGCTTCATCTTTTTTCCAGCCGCCTAGCGGCCGTCCCTTCTTCTTCCCGTAACTTGCGGGTTACCTTCCACCCGCCGCGAAGAGCGAAGGGGGCAAGGGCGCAGCACGCAACTGACAAAAGTTGCAGCGACGTGCTGCGGCAAAGCTTCCCTTGCGGCCGACAGATCGCCAGCGGCAGGAACAAGCGGGTCTCAATGAGACCCGCGCGGGAAATATTCATGCACGATCTCAAGATCGTCTTCGTCATCGAGTTCGTCTGACGGAAGGACGCCGAATTCGCCGCCGGATTTGAACAGTGTCACTGGAACCATAAGGATGCGGGAAAGCGAAAATGCGTGGCTTTGAGCGAGTGCAAGATCCTGTGCCATGTGAGAAACCTCCGTCTGGAGCGGGCCGATCCCGCTCGATGGCTCCTCAAAAGACCGGGGACGGTCGCGATCACCGCGCAGTCGAAGACAAGCGGCGGCAGCTTGCTAGCCGACCCCGATAGTGGGTTGATCGACGGAGATCCGGACATGGTCCAGGACGCCATCCATAAAGAGCGGGATTGGTTTGCTTCGGCGGGAATTGAGGTATTCGGCACAGATCGGTCACGGAAGCCAGCTCAGCATTTGTTGCCGAGAACCTGTCTGACCAGCCCGCCAGTCAGCGACGACGTGCTTTCTCCTGATCGGACAAGGCTTCGACAACAGAGAAGTCCATCTCAGCGCGTGGCTCTATCCGGGCTATCTCGCTGGCGACTTTCGACCAGTGCCAGAACTCGTCGAGATCACCAGTGGACCGGCTATGGAACGCACGGCGCTGTGCTTCGTAGTAGGATCCGGCTGGATCCGAAATTGCGAGAAGCCTTGCATCAGCCTGCCATCGCCGCCGTATTGCCCGGCGATGTGCGAGCCATCGTGTGAGGAATCGGATCATCAATGGCTCGAGACCGGTGGCGATAGAGGCACATTACCACAAAATCCGAATGACAGGGAGGCGAAATTATATAAACTATTTCAATATTTTATCAAAAATCGCATAAGATAAATTATGGAACAAATGAAACTTTTGCGTACTTTAATTGAAGCAATCCTAGATTGAAAATCAGGATAGTCCATCTTTCCGTGTCCGCGCCCCGTTGCGGAAATTGATGCCGATGAAGAATTGCCCCGTGATACCTTCGACTGACAGATATTAACCGTTATCAGCACCATACCAGCGTGCAAACCGTACACATTAACTGTCCTCAATTGCTGAACTTTGGCGATGATCAAATCTGATTTCGCGGATGTGGAGACGGGCAACCGGTCGACACAATTTTTATCCGCCAGTCTGGTCCATGACGCGGAGCAGACCGGCATCCGCCAAGATTTTAAGATACACCTTCCAGCTATCAGCCTGTCGCGACGCGCGTGCCCGCACGACCTTCCAGAATGGCGACCGCGTCTTCCAGCCGGCCGATGCCGGTGAAGCCGCCGGCCTCTGCAAAATCACCTGCGGCGGTAACCTTCGGCCCCATCGACCCTGCGGGCGCGCCGAGCGTGCGGGCCTCCTCCGGCGTCAGCTCCGCAATCGGCGCGGCGCTGTCGCTGCCGAAATCGCGATAGACCGCATCGACATCGGTCAGCAGCAATAAGGCATCAGCCCCGAGCTGATGGGCAAGCAAGGCACTCGCCGCGTCCTTGTCGATTACCGCCTCGACACCGATTAGGCTGCCATCGTCGCGCCGCACGACGGGGATGCCGCCGCCCCCGGTGCAAATGACGATGACTCCCTGATCCAGCAAAAGCTGGAGGACCTTAAGATCGGGAATCTCGACGGGCTTCGGCGACGGCACGACCCGCCGCCATTTGTCGCTATCGGCGGCGATCGTCCAGCCGGCGGCCGTTGCCCGCGCTTCCACCTCGTCCTTCTCATAGACGGGGCCTACGAACTTCGTCGGCTTGGCAAAGGCCGGGTCGCGGCTATCCACCACGACCTGTGTCAGGAGCGTTGCCACGGGCTGGGCGTGATCCAGCGCATTCTCGAGCTCCTGTTCGATCATGTAGCCGATCATGCCCTCGGTTTCCGCGCCGAGAACGTCGAGCGGATAGGCCTCGTTGGGCTTGTAGGCGGCGCCCTGCAGCGCCAGGAGACCGACCTGGGGACCATTGCCATGGGTGACGACCAGACGGTGGCCGGCATTGACCACTGCGGCCAGCGACCGGGCCGCGACCCGCACGTTCTCCCGCTGCGCCTCGGCCGTCAGCGGCTCGCCCCGTTTCAACAGGGCATTGCCGCCCAGCGCCGCGACCACGAGCATCTCAGGCTCCCAGGGTGGCGACAAGCACCGCCTTGATCGTGTGAAGGCGGTTCTCGGCCTGATCGAAGACGATGGATGCCGGGCTTTCGAAAACCTCCTCGGTCACTTCCATCGCGTCGAGGCCGAACTCGGCCAGAATATCGGCGCCGACGCTGGTCTCGGTATTGTGGAAAGCCGGGAGGCAATGCATGAAGCGCACGCGCGGATTGCCCGTCTTGCCCATCAGCGCCGCATTCACCTGGTAGGGCGTGAGCAGCTTGATGCGCTCGGCCCATTTCTCCTTCGCCTCGCCCATGGAGACCCAGACGTCGGTATAGACGAAATCGACGCCTTTGACCGCGGCATCGATATCCTCGGTGATCATGATCCGTGCACCAGTCTCGGTGGCGACGGCCTGGGCCTGGTCCTGGATCTCCTGCGAGGGCCAGCACGCCTTCGGCGCGCAAAGCCGCACATCCATGCCCATCTTGGCGCCGCCGATCAGCAGGCTGTCGCCCATGTTGTTCCCGGCGTCGCCGATGAAGACATAGGAAATCTGATGCAGCGGCTTTTCGACATGTTCCTGCATCGTCAGGAAATCGGCGAGAATCTGTGTCGGGTGAAACTCGTTCGTCAGACCGTTATAGACCGGCACGCCGGAATATTTGGCCAGTTCCTCGACGATCTCCTGGCCGAAGCCCCGATATTCGATCGCATCGTAGATCCGCCCCAGAACCCGAGCAGTGTCCTTTACCGATTCCTTGTGGCCGATATGGCTGCCGGTCGGCCCCAGATAGGTGACCCGCGCGCCCTGGTCATAGGCCGCCACCTCGAAACCGACGCGGGTGCGGGTCGAATCCTTTTCGAAGATCAGGGCGATATCCTTGCCCTGAAGCTTGGGAACCTCGGTTCCGGCGTACTTCGCCGTCTTGAGGTCGGCTGCGAGCTTCAGCAGGAAGGCGATCTCGCGCGGTGTGTAGTCGCGAAGTGTCAGGAAGCTGCGATTTTTCAGATTGAAAGCCATGGTGTTTACCCCTTGAGATCAGATCGCATCGCGGATTGTCGGGCAGCTCATGCAATGTCCGCCGCCGCGACCGCGGCCAAGTTCGGCCCCTGGAACGGCCAGAACCTCGATGCCGACGGCCTTCAGCGCGGCATTGGTATCGTCATTGCGATCGTATCCGATCACCACGCCGGGACGCAGCGCCAGCACGTTGTTGCCGTCGTTCCACTGCTCGCGCGCGCGCTCTTCGTCGGTATTGCCGCCGGTGGGCACGATTTGTAGTTTCTTGTAACCTAGGACCTCGGCCACGATGTCGAAGATCGGGCGCGGGTCGTGGCGGAACGACAACGGCGCCTTGCCTTCGCCCGGCCGTATGTCATAGCAGACCAGTTCGTCCGCGACCTCCTTGAAGGTCGTCACCACATCGCCGCCGCACAGGGTGAAGACCGTGTCCAGATGCATGGCCGCGCGCGACTTCGGAATGCGGAACGCCAGCACGCGGTCGACGACACCCTTGGCAAACAGAGCCTCGGCGAGTTGCCCAATTCCTTGTGGCGACGAGCGCTCCCCCATGCCCACAAGCACCGTGCGGTTGCCGACCGGCATCACGTCGCCGCCTTCCAAAGTCGCCAGCCCATGCTCCTTGGTCGGGTCCCCCCAATGGATCTCGACCTTGCCGGCGAATTTCGGATGGAACTTGTAGATCGCGGTATTGAGCAGCGTTTCCGGCCGACGGGCGGGCCAGTACATCGGGTTGACCGTCACGCCGCCGTAGATCCAGCACGAGTTGTCGCGGGTGAAGAGCGCGTTGGGCAAGGGCGGCAGGATCAGGCCGTGATGGCCGAGATAGCTACCGAACAGGCCGGTCGGCTTGAACGGAAGATCATCCGCCGCCAGCCCGCCGATTAGATATTCGGCCAGTTTGGCGCTGGGCAACTCGTCCATCCAGGCCCGCAGTTCCTCCATCATGCCCACGCCGACCTGATCCGCGTTGACGCGTTGGTCCAGTACCCAGGCCCGGCCGTCTTTCAGATCCAGCGTTTCAGCCAAGAGCACGTTGACGTCGAGCACCTCGACGCCATCGTCGCGCATCAGGCCGGAAAAGACGTCGTGGTCCTTCTGGGCCTGCTTGACCCAGAACACGTCGTCGAACAGCAGTTCCTGGCAATTGGAGGGCGTGAGGCGTCGATGGGCGAGCCCGGGGCGGCAGACGATCACCTGCCGCAGCTTGCCGGTTTCGGAATGGACGCCAAGTTGGGGAGTAGCGTTCATCTTAGTGTTCCTGTGCTCGAGACGGTTACAGGGCGCTGATCGCGCCGGTCCACATCAGATAGCCGGCAATGGCCGCCGCAACCACGATGCCGAGGCCGATGAGGGCTTCGATACCGGAGAAGGCCTTCTCGCCGCGCGCATGCCGCGCCCACCAATAGACAGGAATGCCCACGACATAGAGCAGCGCGCACATGAACAGGTAATTGGGACCGGCCGCATAGATCAGCCAGACGCCGTAGACGGTCGCCAGTGCACCGGTGAACATGTCGCGGCCACGACGCTCGCCTTCCCTGTAGCCTTCACCGCTGAGGGCCAGCTTGAAGGCATAGGCGCCGGAGAGCACATAAGGCACCAGAATGGCGGTCGAGGCGATATAGAACAAAGCGAGATAGGTCGAGTTTGCGTAAAGCGTGACAATCAGGAAGATCTGCACGAAGATATTCGTGATCCACAGCGAGCCGGCGGGCGACCCATTCTTGTTCTCGGTTGCAAACACAGCCGGCAACATGCCTTCTTTAGCCGCGCGATAAGGGATTTCGGCCGCAAACACGGTCCAGCTCAGGAATGCGCCGGCGACCGAGATGACAAGCCCGATGCGCACGACGACCGAGCCCCAAGGACCGACGGCCTGTTCAAGCACATTGGCCATGGACGCCGCAGCCGGCAGGGCAGCCAGTTCCGGCTGGTTCATGACGCCGAAGGAAAGAAGCGAGACAAGCAGGTAGGCAGCCAAGGCAATGATAAAGCCGAGGATCGTGGCGCGGCCGATGTCGGAGCGCTTGGCCGCGCGGCCCGAGACGACACTGGCGCCTTCAATACCGATGAAGACCCAAAGCGTCACCAGCATGGTGCTTTTGACCTGCGCCATGACGCTGCCCAGATCCGGTGTTTGCACGCCCCAGAAGTCGACGCTGAATTTCGGGAGATTAAACGCGACCGCGACCAGCAGGATGAAGAGCAGGATCGGTAGCAGCTTGGCGGTCGTGGTGACCACGTTAATGATCGCAGCTTCCCGGATACCCATCAGGACAAGCGCATGGGTGCCCCAAAGAACAATCGATGCCCCGATGATCGCCTGGGTCGTATTCCCCTCGGCACCGAAGGCAGGATAGAAATAGCTGAGGGCACCGAAGATCAAGACGACATAGGAGACGTTTCCGATCCAGGCGCTAAGCCAGTATCCCCAGGCGCTATTGAAGCCGATGAAGTCGCCGAAACCTGCGCGGGCATAGGAATAGGGGCCGGCATCGAGCGCCGGCTTGCGCGTCGACAAGCCCTGGTAGACGAAAGCCAAGGCAAGCATGCCTATGCCCGTGATCAGCCAGCCGATGATGACTGCCCCCGGAGAAGCGCCCTTGGCCATGTTCTGCGGCAGGCTGAATACGCCACCGCCAATCATCGAGCCAACGACAAGAGCCACAAGCGGCACGAGGCCAAGCTTGCCGGATGCTTTCTCGCTGGCGGTGGAGGGAGCTGCAACGTTGGCAGTAACCATGTTCGTGTTCCTTCGCGTGAAGAATTTGATGGTAGTATGCGACACATTCCACGGTAGGTTCAACCGCGTCAATAAGACAGAGCGTCCAGCGCTTCCAGCTTCGCCCCGTGATCTCACTTTAGCCGATATATTCTCAATTGCTACGTCACCCGAGCGGTTTGATGCACATCGAGAAACGGGAACAATTCGCCGCAAGCGTTCCAATACTTAAAGGCTCCTGCATCAGGCGATCCCGGATTGAACTTCATCAAGCATTGGGATCTGGAAGAGCCCGTGCGGAACTGCATCCGCGTGGCCTGTTCTCCACGGGCATACTTGACCGCGTATCGGAGAAGGTGATCACCCGCGAGATCGCGTTCCTGAAGAACGCATCGTCGCGGCCCCTGAAACTGGGAACAGAACGAGAGAAGGTCGAGCAGCGGCGGAGCAGCATCATCCAGAAGATCAAAGACCGTGTCGCTTAAAGGCGCCCCCGCCTCACCGCTCTCGATGAGACACTCGATGACGTCGAGGAGCGTCGCAACGGCCTTGAATCGGTGACCTGTCGTAATCACCGGCGCAAGAGGATCTTGCGGAGAAGGCCAGCAAGCAGAAGGCGGAGGTAGTCCGGCGCCGTGGAGTGATCCTCAACTCCGTATGCTAATACATTCGCGAGCACGCGGACAGCGAGACGACGCAGCCCTTCATCAATATCTTGCGTCAGTTCATCCAGACCGTGGCGATAGGCAAGACGCCGGGTCACGAGCCGGCGACGCGGCAGGTGTGCACAGCGGATAAAGACCTCGTCGATGGGGAGCCAACGATCCGAACTGTCAGGGAATCGCAATGGTGGCTGCCATGGTTATTGAGCTGACATCCGACCTCCCAAGCACCGACCGCCGCGTTGAAATGATAGACGCGAGTCTGCGCACGCCATATGCCCTGCTCAACCTCAGATGCCGGAAGCGTATGGAGTAGCCCATCTGCAAAGGGCGCATCGAAAAGCGGACCGGCAGCTTCCAGGAAATTGCCGAGGCGACTTGAATGACTGACATGAAGGCGCGTAGCCGCCTGGCAGCTATTTGTCCCGGAATGTCTCCTTCGGGGCGAAGGCTGACTTCGCTCGTTGTATTGTCATTCAGCCCTCAGCCTGAGGCGCCGCTGCGAAGCGAACGCCTGAGAACTCGCGCCCCTGAACAGCCGCGCCTCGTGTTGGATACCAAGCATGATCGCGTCGAACCCTGCCTAGCTGGCAAGATTGGGCGGGGGCATTTTTCTTCGCAGAGCAGCGAGAAGCAGGTCTAGATCCCGATTTGCAGCCACCGCCAGCATGAGGTTGTCAGCAACCTCTGTAATAGCGGAGAGGACTTCCGTATACTCCCAACCACGGCGCATGGCATCCTCTACCAGGTCCTGCAAAACGGTCTCCACCGCCATCTGACACGCGATGTAGCGGCTTTCGTCCTTTTCGGGTGGCGCTTTTGGAAAATCTGTCATCTTGCGGCAAATATGCTTCCTGCGGGCGCGTGCAAGGCCGCGGGTTTCGGTATCACGACGGGTAGGCCGCACCTGCAGGGCAGGGTGCGGCCGTACCTCACTGAGGCTTGTTGTTGTTTCCGGCCTTGCTGTTGAGCTCGACTTGATAGCTGAACTCGACCTTGGCGATGAGCGGAAGCATCACGGCGATGGAGAACCGAAGTTGGCCTTTGTAGGACAACTTCGCGATTTGCCGGTTGATGAACTGGCGAAGGCGACGGCCGGTTTTCTGGCAGAAGGTTACGAGCGTTTTCATCAGAGGTCCCTCCTTAGTGGTTGTGCGTAATCGCGAAGCTCGAATACGGCTGGAACCGCCGAGTGCATCGCGCAGCGATCGCAACGGAGCGAAGCGGAGAGGAGAACCCTTTAGGGTTGCACGCCAAGGCAGGGCCTGACGTATCGTGCGCAGCATTAGATTCCGTACGGCCGCTAAGGAGCGGCCTGAAAACGCGGCCTTCGTAGCCCCGGCCGTCGCCTTTGCCTTCAACCGGCAAATCGTTATCCGGCCGCCAGGTCGGATCTCCATCGCCGTGATGCTGCAGCGGTGGTTGAGCTCATGTCGGCGCTCCTAGCCGGAAACGACCACAGGCCTCAGTGAGCCTTCCCGCTTGCGGGGCGCGCCCGTCGTGAAGGGGAAGGGGAGTTTGGGGGGAGGGGCCGAAGGGGGCTCCCCTCATTGCGGTTGGGTGCCGCTCGATGCGGCGCTCAAGCGCTCCTAAGCCTGGGCGGCCTCGCGCTTGCGCAACAGAAACCGCATCAGGCTCCATCCGGCTCCCAAGATGTAGGGTGGCCGCCCAAGAGAGTAGTGCCCGCAATTCAGCCGCATCACGCTCAATCTGACACGGGCACTTTCCAGCCGTTGTAGCAAGCGCTCTGACAGGTCCGGCAGAACAACCGTGTCCCTCGATGCCAGTATGACATGAAGTTCGAGGCCTGGCCGCGCCAGCCTGTCTGAATGGTTTTCGAGATTGAGCGGCGCCCACGCTCTTTGCAGCTGGGCAAGCGTAAGATGCGGCTCGAGGCTCTTCCGGATCGATCGGGTTGCGCGCCCGGTCCATACCATTTCCGCAAGACTTCCTGCCGTGAGGAAGAGAGACGCCCGCGCAACAGCGGGCTCATGCGCCGCTACCAGTCCGGCAACCCACGATCCAAGGCTCATGCCGAGAACGGAAACATCCTGATAGCCCTCACACTTCAGCCAGCGGATAAGCTTCCGCCCATCCCATACCGCCTGCCTGAGGGCCTGGACTGTTCGGCCGAGATTGGCGCTGAGCATGTAGTCGGCGTAGAGCGAGCCGGGCCGGCTCCGCTCGAAGTGATAGGGCATCGCTATCTCGATGACCGTAATCCCTCTGCTCGAAAGGAAACCAGCGATTTGGCGGTTCCGTCTCTTGGCGTTCCAGTGATGGAAGATCACCAATGCCCGATCGCGTTTTCCGCTCTCGGTGATCTTGGCCCACACGATGTTGTTTTCAGCAACATCGGTTGCAACGTCTGAAGGGAATGTCAGCCAGCCATCCCGCAGCTCGAAGCTATGATCGCTCGCATCAGGCGGCTCAAAAAAGTCCGGATCAGCGGCGGCCGTTTCCGCGAGAACGCAAAACTCCTCTACCGTTCCAGCCGCCCCCATGCCGGGAAATGCACGATCGGAGTCCAGAATGAAATCTGTAACCTTCTTGGCCTCTTCGCCGCGCTGTGCGCGACCCTCGTCCCAACGATCCAGCCAATTATGAAACATGGCTGTCGCCTCTTATCTCGCGGGCACGCCAAGCTGACTCAAACGCCGGATCGAATAGACCATAGGTCGCAATGAGCGCGGTAACGATCAGCAAAACAGAGAAGCCATCGAACGCGTCGATCAACATGTATGAGACGAAAAGCAAACCGATCACCGCAGACATTTTCCACAGGGGGGAACGAAGCTGCCGATCATCCCCCAGGCGAATTACTCCATACACAAAGACGCTGCAGGTCGAAAGCACGACGAGCAAGCTGCTGTAGTGAGTGGGCATGATGTAATCGAAGGTCCTATCTCCATCGTCGTAATCTGCCAGCGCAGCCCAGACATCGCGGACCAGCCATGTCACGAAATCCGGGCCCTGCGATGCAAGATAGGCACTTTGTGCCTTCATGCAGATGGCAGCAAGGACGACGAGCACGGAACATCTGAAGACCCCGCGCATGATCCGCAGACCGATTTCACTGGTGTCCGGCCAGGCTCTCTGCTCGCCAAGGAGTTCAGCTACGCGTTTAAGCTTCCATAGATCATGGATGATCGTATGCAGCAGGATCAGGCCAGCGAACAGCAGGTAGAAGCTTGTGGACATGTAGAGATAGGCAAGGGCGGTAAATACGATTGCCGCCGGCGTCGATAGGATATCCGGCCTGATGATACCGATCGTCCCCCAGCTTGGGGCAAAATCCTGCGCTTGCTCAAGCAGAGGGATAAGCTGCACGCCGATCCATTGCACCACGCCCGCGAATAATATGCAGATCAGGAAAACTGCCCAATAGGTCTGTGAGTTGGCCTGCAAATGTAGCGTCCAGGCGTCGCTGCTTCTTACACGATCAGCCTCCGCCAGTAGCCTGAGGCGGCCATCATGCTTCCAGAAACCCAGAAGCTCGATGACGACGGCGAAAAACAGTGGCAACAGCACCATGAACAGGAAGGTCCAGTTCGGTGCCCAGAGAAAGCCAACCTGCTTCTCGATACCATCCGAGCGCACATAGGTGATGCTGTGGATCCCCAAAATGTAAGAGAGGAACCCGAGGGCGGACGAACCGGCGAAGATCCAGGCCGGCAAGTTCAGATGTGATCCATGCGAGAAAATCGCCTCGGTCTTGATTGCCAAACCCCTTGGCCGCTCCGCTGGCATGGTTTGAAGGTCCACCGAGACGACGGGCGTTAGAGGAACCTGGTTTTTTTCTGGCGCTGACGTGTCAGGCACACGCAGGGCAGTCGCAGTCGAGCCACCGGTCTTCTTTTGATCTCGCCGCCTGGCGGTCAGGCGCGCTTGGGCCGAGCTGAGCTCATTCAGCCAATCATTCGTCGCCTCGCGATCGTCGCAACCGAAGATGCGTGCCAGCCAGCGAATGTTGGCCGGGCTGATGCCTTTGTCATTCTCCTGAAACCAGAGCTGGACGGTGCGAAGATCCACTCCGACACGGTTGGCGTCGATCTTTGAGATGGCATCCGCCAGTAGCTCCGGCGTCCACGGGCCTTGGGGAAAACCGTCTTCACCCAAGGGGCGTCCGGCACCCGCAGCAGCCATTTTCTTGAACAGTTCCTTGAAATCGCTTCCATCCGCCGGCGGTGGAACAAAAATCTTACCGTTTTTTTCCAATGACTTACAGCCCAAGATTTCGTCTTGTTTCGTATCCTATCGTGCGTTGTGGACGATTTGATGGTCTGAGACGATCCCCAATGCAACTAGATCAGTGAGGCATCCGCCATGCTACTGTCGTCATCCAGTTCGCGTTCGTCCCGTGAAGCAATTGCCGCTCGATGCACCAAAACGGCTCCGGCATTGTCCACGTCCAGGAGAGTGGTAACGGAGATCGCAGCTGGTGCGACAGGAGAAAAACCCTCGCTTCGTGAGCTGATCGATCAGCATTCAGCGGCAGTTCAAGGGGGGAAAAAGGCGAAGGCGAGCCGCCTGGCAATCATCAATTATGAGCCAAAAGGCGACGGTGAAGCATATCTGAAGCTGACCTATCTGGCCGGTTATGTGATCGCGACCAGGAGCTCATTATCTATCCAAGAGCTGAAGTCGATTTCTGAGAACTCTGGCGCTCGTGGACGCCCCTGACGTTCCGATCCCGGCCTCGCTTCAGCGGCAGCAATCGGGCGGGAGGGGAGCCGAGGGGAGGGGCATGGGCTCCCTTCGGGCGGACCGCAGCCCGCTCGATGCGGCCAGGTTCGCAACTGCCAAAATGGCTACGGGGCCAGTTCTTCCGAACCAGCCCCGCAAAAATGCATCCAACAATTGTCAGCGTACCAGCCCTAACCGCTCGCCAAGGCTTGGCGGCGGCGTTCCTGCTTCCTTTGTCATGGCGACGATGGCATCCTGTGACAGCCCTTCGATCTCATAGCCAAACCGGCGCGCGCTCTCGATGATCGATTCAAGGCTTGGGTGCTGCTCAAGAAGCGTCCCGAACCACAGTGCATATTCGTCGGTCTCTTCGTCGGTTTTCACGGTCACGGTGTAGCGGCTCAATGGTGTCCTCCTGATGTCGGGCCGCATCGAAATGCGGCCCAGGTCCTATTTGAACAGCGGCATTGACCGCTTGTTGGTGAGGCTGGCGCGGTCGGTCTCAAAGCTGTAGCCGTCCCAATCCTTCCACGCTTCCCAACCTGTCGCGATGGCGCGTCCATACCAGACGCGCACCCTGACCTTATTGTTTCCAAGGTCCTCGACAACCTCAACCGTGTGGCTCCCTCCTAAACCGGAGGGCGTGTCAAAGACCTCAACGCTTCGGCGCTGGCCGTTGCTTTTCATGCTTCGCCTCCTACAGCCGGAAATGGGCAACCAAGCCCTGATTGGCTCGGTGGCTTGCCAGTGCATAGGCGCACGCCTGCGCCAGAAGGTCGGGATTCTCTGTCATGCCCGACTTCGCGCGTCCCTTGATGTCGGCTTTCAAGTCGTCATCGCTGGTCCCAACGTGCATGTTTCCGACAATCCAGCGCAATTGCGCATAGGGGATCTCGTCAACGCGCCGAACAGGCAAGGCCGAAATCAGGCCCTTGCGCTGACTGGCTGCCTCTCCGGCCTCACTTGCCTCCTTCTTGGTCGGGAAATAGGCTTTCACCAGCTGGCGGCGCTGCGCGTCGGCTGTACTCATGAAAGCGTTTGAGCCGTCTTCTTGGGTATATAGGCTCCAGTCGGCGGCACTGCCGCCGAACATGGCGTCGCCTCGGCCGGAAAACTCCATGACTGTAAAAATCTCCTCATTCACGTGGGGATCCTCTGTTTTCCGGGGCTGATCAAGCGGCGCTGTCGCCGCTGATCGATTTCAAGACGCACTTGGCCGCATAGCGTCCGGCCGCGTTCAAGTTGCGCTGCCACGCTCCTTGCGATGGGGACCAGCGGAACCCGTGAGATTTCAGGGTACGCCGCGTCTGTTCGTCCGGCTTGCCGGGAAACAGCAACTGAATGCGGGCCAAGTCGGTATTTTCCTTGACCGTGACGGCTCCTGCCTCCGTCTCAACGTCCTCGGCGCGGTCGCCGCGCTTCTTCATTGCAGCAAGCGAAGCGAGGCGGGTTTGCATGCGACGCAGTTCGGCGCGGCTGTTGGTGGTGGAAAAGCCGCGTCGGTTCTGCCACGGGGCAAGGGTAACGCCACGCGATGCCCTCTCCTCGTCCATGCCGGTTTCTGCCACCACACGGGCCAGAATGTCGGCTTCGCTCGCCTGATCCTTCTCCATCCGACAAATGATGACATTCGCCCGTTTCATCCGGTCGATGGACAGTGCCAGATCTTCGATCCGCGACGCGATGCGCTGCATGGCGGCCGGATCACTGGCTCGGATCGGCTCGTCATCGGTCCCGTGGGGAAACGCCTTGCGCTTCACTGCCTTTTTCGCAGTCGCGATATGGGCTGAGATGTCAGCACGGCGGGCGTCTGAAACTCGCATCCGCTTTTCATTGCGGGCGACGGGAAAACGCGCAGGTCCGGTGATGAACCAGTTCATGCAACGACCTTCCGCTGCCCAATACTTGGCGGTGATCTCGACATGACGGCGGGCAAAGGCCTCTAGTTCAGCATCCGGCAGGGGCAGTTTTGCTTGCTCCCACAGCTCCCCCATGTAGGCGGCAAAGCCGTTCAGGCGCTCTGCCAGCCCCTCCAGTTCGGACAGGGTGCGCCGCTCCGGAAAATGTGTGAGGGCATGGAAGCTATATTCGATGTCCTTCGCCGCGATGGTCGCGGCAAAGGTTCCGGCGAGAATGGACAGGGTGCGGTCCTCGACAACAGCGATGATCATCGGACCACTCCCGCCATAACGGTCGGGTGGGTGCGGGTGATGCGGGTCTGGAACCCGATCAAAGCGCCGCCTAGAATAACCCCATGGGAAGAATGCTCGTCCGCCTTGGCAAATACCGGATCAAGAACGGGCTTGCAGACGCTCAGGCGGGTCGTCGCCTCCTCGATGCTGATCTGCGGCGGCAGCACATGCGAGCCGTCCAGACCGGCAAGAACGATCTTTCCGGCCAAGGGCTGCGGGTAGCCGTCAAAGACAGTGAAGGCGGTCAAGCCATCGCGCAAACCCTCCTCATCGACGATAAGAACGTGGTTCGTGTCGAATGGCACCACCTCGACAAGCTGGCATCCAATCAGCCCGTAGGTCTGAGAGAACGCGCTCGGTGCTGCGACCTCAGCGGCTTGAATGGTCCCGGCTTCCGGGTCCAGCAGGTAAACGGTTGCGGTTGTGGTCATAGTTCTCACCCTTTCTCCAATTCCGCGAAGCGGTCTTCTCATGCCCTCGTGGGCAGGAGCCCCGCTCCTGTTCCCGAGTTCGCGCGGAGCAGCGGGGGAGAGGGTGGCAAGGGGATAAAAACGGAGGGGTTTCGCCCGCCCGAGGCAAAGCCGAAGGGGCGTCGCGTCAGTGGCGATCCTGCACGAAAGCGCGGCCTCAAGGCTGCGCGAAGGAAGGACGGGGAGACCGTTTTTCCCCTTGTGAGGGAGAGGGGGCGGCGCTCCTCTTTCCCTCATCAAAGAGACAGACAGGACGCCTCCGGCGTCACTGCTTCATCGTGACTTAGACCGGACAAATCATCCTGATGCTGATTATTGTGAAGAGCAGTAGGGGAGGGGAAAGGCCGCCCCAATACGAGGCAGGGCGGCCTCCGTAGGCACATGACAGAAAAGGGCTAGAGATCTGCCACGACCTGACCTGATAAGCGGGCAATATGGGTCGATTGCGGAAAGCTGTAAATGTTCCGAACCGATTTTTGCCCAAGATGCATGTGATTGAAGGCGAAGCCGCAGCGCAACCGATCGTTACCAGAATGGGCGGAGACAGCGCCTGCTGGCTCCGTGCCGAAGGCATAGAACGGGGTCGCCAAGCGATGCGCCAAAGCAGCCATCCAGGGTAGACTTTCGAGGCACCATCTTTAATTGTCCCGGAGGAACAACGATGAAATTCCAGTGTGGTTGGTGGCAATGGCAGGTTTCGGACTCGAGCAGTGGGTAAGCTATCTCGGACTTGAATGCGTTGACGACCCGGACAAAGACTGTCCCGTTTATCGCAAGCGGCTCGACGGAAAGATCATCGATCTCAGGCAACTGGACCTGCTTGTCGCTCAGAGGCTGCGTGACCTGCGAACCGACAGACAAATTGCGCAAGCCAAAGTCGCTATGCTGCTAGGGGTTAAGGAGGCTACCTACGCCCGCTACGAAAACGCCTCCTCCTTGATGACAGTCGGACGCCTGCTCCACGTGTTCGAAGTCCTGGATATCACCCCGGAAGAGTTCTTCGATTCTTTCGTCAAAGAACGGCCCCCTCAATCCGAAGGCAACTCACAGGAAGCAGAGAGAAACAAGCTGATGGAAGAAACGGTCGGCCACCTGCAGAAGCTCGACGAAACGGCCTTGAAGATGGTGCATGACCTTGTGCTTGCCATGGAGCCCCGGACGATCAGGAAGCAGAAAGGGAATGGCGCGGCGAAAGCCGCGCCATAACTTGCACTCAGTGGGTTGGCTCTGGTTTCCGCCGCGCGCCGGCTGCCTTTGGCGAACAGCCGGCGCTCATGCGGCGTCCTTTCCGGCCCGTCTGGCGAAGACATCGCTCGGATCAATCGGCGCCAGTCCGAGATCCGAGGAAGACAATGAAGAACATCGGAGCTTTCAGCATAGCGCCGCCCCTCCTTAAAGGGCGGGAAAGCGGGAATTCTCGACACGGTTTTGACGGATAAAGGGAAGCCGCAGGAGGCTTAGCATAGCGCCGCGAAGCGGAAGCCGGGACCGACTTCCCCCGCCAAATCCGTTCCGCTAGATTCGACAGTGACAGAAAAGGTGATCCCTATGACCAATGCTTTTGACCAGGCACTGCAAAAGGCAACCGGCGGCTACGCAGTCGATACACTGATCGTAACCAAAAACGAGGATGGCGAACCAGAAGTGTCCATGTTCGTCCTCGATGCGGACAATCAGCTGCTCAAAGTCTCATATGACCCGGAGGGCGGCATCATATTCAAAATCGACCAACTGGACGACTTGCTTTTCTCGCGCCATCTCCTGGAGCTGATCGCAAAAATGCGGGTTCTGGCCGACCACAAATGGAAAGAGCTTCAACGTCATTGGGTGGACGACAAGGCCACCTGGGAGGGCTTTGAACATCTTCTCGATACACCAAATATTCAGTGAAGCGAGCGCGTCGGCTCCGGCAGCAGCTTTACCATCTGCTTCACGACTATTCGCAATTTCCTCCAGTCTCGTAGATCGCCTTCGTTCACGCGCTCCTGGATCGCCGTTAGGATCCATCCCACGCAGGCGATATCGTCTGCAGCGCGATACTCGTCCGACCGATGGAAGCATGCGACGATGCGAGGCCGTGCGCCTTCCTCGGTCTTTGGAATCTGTGAAACCAGATCCTGCGCTTCTCGATAGGCCTTTGCCACACGTTTGAGGTCATCTGGCCCAGCTTGAGTGATCATGCCGACGGTCCACATCAGCGTATTTGACAGGTGTTCCACTTCGTCAGTCATGGCGATCCTCATTCCTCTTCATTGTGACAACGCCTCAAAAAGCTAACACCACGCAGACACTCGCGTTAGGTGCAAATCTGCAGATTAGGCTCGCGTCATGTTCCATCTTGACTTTTAGCGGCCCATGCGTTCCCTGTTTGTTCCTTTCATCCCGTATCACGAAAGGACCAGTTTGAAATGCTCGCCGGCCTGAAAATCGAGGCAGAAGTCTATGTGCCTCTCATGCTCCACGGGTTATGCGCCGGCTTTCCGTCACCCGCGGATGACTACATCGAAGAATCGATTGACCTCACAAAGCTCCTGATCCGGAACCCGCCGGCGACATTCTTGTGGAAGGTCGACGGAAATTCGATGCGAGACGCAGGAATCTTCCACGGAGATTTAATCGTGGTCGACCGCAGCCTGCGCCCGGTCGACGGCGATATTGTCGTAGCGACCGTTCATGGCGAGCGGTCGTTGAAGCGGCTGCGCATGACGGGTAGTCGCCCGCGGCTGATGTTCGAGAATTCGGACATGCCGCTGTTCGACCTTCCGGAGATTGCAGAAGTCGAGATCTGGGGCGTGGCACTCTGCAACGTTCATTGGCTGCGGCCGAGGAGAAAGGGATGACCTCCTTCGCACTGATTGACGGCAACTCGTTCTATTGCTCGTGCGAGCGCGTTTTTGACCCTTCCATTGCAAAGCGTCCGGTGATTGTCCTGTCCAACAATGACGGTTGTGCAGTTGCCAGAACGGCGGAGGCCAAGGCGCTCGGCATTGGCATGGGAGAACCCTATTTCAAGATCCGTGACCTCTGTCGCGACAACGGCGTGGCGGTCTACTCCAGCAATTACACACTGTATGGCGACATGAGCGCCAGGCTGAACGCGATCTATCGGCAATGGTCTCCGGATGTTGAGGTTTATTCGATCGACGAGAGCTTTCTGGATATGACCGATATCCGGCCAGCAGATCGCGCCACCTTCGGCCGCGATCTGCGCTCCACAGTCCAACAATGGACGGGGATCCCGACCTGTGTCGGCATCGGCCCGACAAAGACGCTGGCGAAGTTCGCAAACCACATTGCCAAGAAGAACCCTGAGCTTGGCGGCGTCTGCGATCTGACGGACGCAGCCATTCGGCAAAGCTGGCTCGATCGCATCGAGGTTGGGGAGGTTTGGGGCGTCGGTTTGGCATCAGAGCGAAAACTATTCGGCCTGGGTATTGAGACAGCCGGCGACCTAGCGCGTGTTGATGCGCGGCTTGCCCGCAATCTCCTGAGCGTGGTGGGCGAGAGGACGGTTCTGGAGCTGCAGGGCATTTCATGCCTGCCGCTTGAAGACGTGCCGCCACAACGGAAGGGCTGCGCCGTAACCCGATCCTTTGGAGCGCCAGTCACGGATCTTGCCGGAATGCTCGAGGCAGTGGCGGCCTATGCGATGAGGGCAGGGGAGAAGCTGCGTCGGCATGGCCTTGAGGCGACACATATGGCGGTTTTCATGCACACATCGCGCTTCAACCAAAAGGACAAACCGCACTCGGCTCAAACGACAGTCCATTTTCCCGAGGCTTCGAACGATACTTTTGACCTGATCCGGGCTGCTCAGTGCGGAGCGCGCAAGATCTTCAGGGACGGCCATCGCTACGCAAAGGCCGGCATCATCATGAATGATCTGGTGCGGGCGGCGTCACAGCCGCGGCCTCTGTTCGATGCGCGGGACCGTGACCAGTCGGAACGGCTGATGACAGCGCTGGATGCGGTCAACGGCAAGTTCGGGCGAGGATCGCTCATCCCTGCCTCGGCCGGAATCAAGCGTGACTGGCAAGCGAAGTTTGACCGCCGATCGCCGCGTTACACGACCAATATAAAGGAGCTGCCAGTCGCGCTGGCAAGGTGAGGTCTAGACCATGAGTGATAAGCCGCCCTAATGGAGCGGCTCGTCGCTGATCAGCGCTTCGAAAGCAGCATCCTCTTCGGCAAGCTTCGCTTCGGCTGACGCCAGCTCGGCTGCGATCTGCTGGCGCTCGGCCTTGTCGATGGACGCTGCAAGTTCAGAGCGCAGTTCGTTGATGTGGTCGTAAGTGGTCATCGTCAGCTCCTTTGAATGAAAACAAAGGTGCCGGACCGACAATGGAGAGTTTGGGTCAATGACCGCCGAAGGCGGCCTACGGGGCGTGGGGGCGCCGATTTCGTTGCGCAGCGGCGAAATTGGGGGGACCACGTATCGTTGACGCACCCCCTCCGTTGTCGATGTAATTGCCTAATGTTGAGAGAGAATATACCTTTCGGTGACCCCGAAAGGACCGTGTTTCCAAGATCCAAGTGGCGGAACCTGCTTGTCTAGGGCAAAAGGGAGCCTGCAACAAAGGGTTTGACAGATGACCGGCACATCAGACACGTTGGCTCTCCTCATCGACGGCGACAATGCCTCCCCGAAAATCGTCAGTGGGCTGTTGGCGGAGATCGCCACCTATGGCACCGCCAGCGTCAAGCGCATCTATGGGGACTGGACCAAGCCCAACCTCAACGGCTGGAAAGAGTGCCTGCTGGAGCATTCCATCCAACCGGTCCAACAATTTGCCTACACGACGGGAAAAAACGCCACGGACGGCGCAATGATCATCGACGCGATGGACCTGCTCTATACCGGCCGGTTTTCCGCATTTTGCATCGTTTCCAGCGATAGCGATTTCGCCAGGCTCGCGTCACGCATCCGCGAACAGGGCGTCACCGTCTACGGTTTCGGCGAACGCAAAACCCCGCGCCCTTTCATCACGGCTTGCGACAAGTTTGTCTATTTCGATGTCCTCAACGCCAACTCGGTCGAACCCGAGGCTCCGCGCCGCGATCCGCAACCGTCTGCTGTAGCGAAAACCAAGGACACCAAGGCATCCCCAATCAAGGCGCCGGCAAAACCGAAGCTCGACGCTGCCGCATTGAAGATGCTTGAGAATGCCGTAACGGCGTCGGCCGATGAAGACGGCCGTGCCAACCTGGCGCGCGTTGGCGCCCATTTGGCGAAACAATCGCCGGACTTTGATGCGCGCAACTATGGTTTTGCCCGTCTCACCGACCTGGTCGAGGCTTCCGGCATCGTGGACGTGGAACGAAGCGGCGACAGCCCGAAGATCGTCACTGTGCGTATGAAGGGGAAGGCAAGGCCGAAGCCCAACGGCTAGGCTCGGCCGCCAAATGGGATCAAAATATTCTGCTCCAAACCGCAGGTGCCGCCTTTGGTAAAGGCACGTGAAGAAGAAGATTTGAAATGGGCACAACGGAGCCGCGAACTGTCCTGTTCGCCGTCCTCAAACTGGCGTCTATCCGCCTAATGCTGCGAAGCCTCTGTTCAAAATGAATAACTTTTCGGACCGACTCTAAGTGCTTTGCACGCGTCTGCTTAGAATAAGTCCGGCGGCGTGCGGGGGCATCGACACGATTCGAACAGACGCTGAGAAATTGAAGCGATTTGATCGGGATTCCTGGGTCGCTGGTCGAGTGCAGGACCGAGGGTGAGCATGAATGCCCACCCTCCAATCGCAAATGGAGAACTCACTTGCAAATGCAGTAGACTGCAACCGCCTGGTCGTTGGTGTCAGTAAAGTTGGGGAGGTCTTGTCTGGTTTCTTTAAACCGGTATTGGCCGTCAACCGGCCTCGCCCAACCAGCCAAGCAGCCGGCGCCAACTTTCACCGAAGAAAGAACGCCAGCGAGCTCCGGACTGTTGAACATTTTATAGCTGGAAAGCGTGTTGGACTTTGCCAACGCCTCCGGCACATCCGACTGCTGCATCAGGTAGCTCCCCTGGCCGCTTGGATATTGCCCGCCTTGACCTCCGTAATTGGGGTCTGAGAAGAACTGGCAGGTCCCCGCCGGCGCGGACTGCGCTACAGCAAGCGAAGGCACCGTTGCCAAGATCATTGAAATTGCCACTGCTCGAAACTTGATATGCACTTTAATTTTCCTCTCAATCTTGAAGCAATTGTCCCTTCGATGACAAGAATTAAGCATGGGCATCTGGGTGTCAAATGAGTTGTGGAGCCGCCTCATGACTAAAACTCATGCGAGCTTACATCAGAGGGTAGGCAATTCTTCCCATCCTGCTTTCTCTTTGCATTCCAGTCATATGCCTTCCCGACAGGGGCGAGGCGCACCGTAGGTGAAATCCGAGAGCCCGAGCATGGAAGACCGGATTCACATGGACTCGTTGATATAGCGCAGTCTTGTCCTGCACCGTGGTGCGGATCGGCTTGCCGCCAATAACGCCCTGACGGCCGCGGTCGGCCAACCGCCCTCAATCGGAAGAACGCGTTCTTCGCCCGTTCTGACCGCGGTGGAGAGAAATTGGCGACGATCGCCCCGCTCATAGAAACCGCGAAACTGAACGACATCGCCCCGTACACCTACCTCTCAGATGTCATCGCCCCGCATCGTCGCCGGCTATCCGCAAATCCGGCTCGACGAACTGCTCACCCGGGCCTATGCCCCCGCACCACTCAAGGCTGTGCCCTGGGAACCGAGATTACTTCGTAGAACCGGGTCAGTGAGTGCAGGGTCATCTCAGAAGACGACCGAAATTTTGGAGGTGGCATCAGCGATGCCTTTGGCGTCACCTTGTGGCTCGATACGCATAGCGAGATTGGACCGTCATAAAATAGTTGTGATCGCCGCGGCTATGCAAGCCGAGTGAAAGGCGCGTGACGAAGTTCCGCCCGAAGCCAAGAAACGAAGCGGCTGATACTGGGGTCTTGACGGCGATCCTGCTTCACTTGAACCTGATAAGACTGCCCTGTCGGCAAGGGCTTGCCGGGCAGTCTCCTTAATTCGCCGCGATCGATCATCGGCTGGATCAGATAATCGGGCAGAAGGCCGATGCCCAAGCTTTGGCGAACCATCTCCAGCGCCAAGACATAGTGGGAGCAACAAATCATCGGTTGGCGTTCGGTGGGCGCCCAATCATTGAGGGCCCAGAATGCCTCCCAGTCCCGGCCAGCGAGAGCCGGTGCCACTTCGTTGGTAATAAGCGGATGATGTGTCTGGAATTCGCCTTCACACGTCATAGCGGCGACGGGAACAAGCTTCTCTGCGAAAAGGCGAACAGCACTGTACCCGATGGCAGTGGGTTCCGATGTAATGAACACGTCCGCGATACGGCTCGATACCTCGTGCGGATCGTAAAGCATGACGAGACGAAGTTCCAATTCTGGGTGCGAGGCGAGAAACGGGCTCAGGGCGGGGATCAACCAGCCGTTGGCGAATGATGAGTAGGTGCCAACTCGCACCACTTGTCGATTGCCATCGCCCGCAGCACCTGTTTCCTCGATGATACTGAATGCTTGATCGAGGGATGCGGCCAAGCGACTTCCGGCCGGCGTGAGTTCGAAGCCTCGTCCCTGACGCTTCAACAAGTCCTCACCCACTCGGTCGCTGAGGCGACGCAGTTGGTGACTTGCTGCGCTTTGAGTGATGCCGAGTTCAATTGCTGCCAGAGTAACCGACCGGTGGCGCGCTACTGCCTCGAAAACCTGTAATCCCCGGAGGTTGAGCCTGCCTCGCGCCAACATTCATTATCCCTTCAATCCGAGTGCTAGAGCCGCCTGCCCGTTGAGGAACACTCTTCGTACAGCGAGAGCGCCAGCGAACCGAGCAAGTAGCCGACAGCGGCGACGAACGATTAGCCTCCAACCGTGAGACCGGTCGATCAATCGTTGCGTTTTGCCGCCAAGGCCTTCGCCAACAAGCCGACCCCAGCTTGCTCACTTATCAAAATAGCCGCTCACTTCGGCTGATTTCGACTGTTTGTCGTAGGCACAGGCGACAAGACGCTCATTCGCCGTTCCTGGCTCGATGCCGATCATGATGGCGAAACCATAGGATTCGGAGCCGTAGGGATCCACTTGGATGTTTCTGACCAGCAGGTCGTCTTTAAGCAAATTGACACACGCTTCTTTGACTTCCTGTCGAAATTCCTCCCACGCGTCATCGCTTGACGCTTGAACTTGATCTACCGCTGACACACAGGCGATAAGGGAACAGGCGAGAACGGCTGTCCGGCCGGCTAACAATTTTAAAGAAACTTCCATGGCTTTTTCCTTTGGATACTCGCAAGCCGGTCTTCCTACTGGTCCGATCTTGCACAAAAGAGTGTATGGATTGTTTGTGCGCATTTGGCGATAAGACCGCCGTACAAAGACGAATAATCGCTAGTTCTGGCGATTAGGATCGAACGCGAACGTGGAGACGGCGTAGAGTGGCGGGGTAGCTAATAAAAAAACTCCTAATGAAAAAGTGCGCCCCAATTCTGGTCAGAGAAGATCGCCGCCAATGCGGATATGACTAAAGGCCATGATGTGAACCTAGAATGAACACTATTCGGGCAAACTCCTAGCTGGCCTTAACAGTTCGGTGGCAGTTTTTCCGCCATCGATTCCAATAGTCGCATTTCGGTTCAGGGCCCGCCTCTGTACAGAACAGTTTGCAATATTATGCGACTTTGCGTGAACAGAAATGATCATCGAGTGTGAGCCTCAGCCTCCGCCCTCACCTCTTAAACCTATTTCTCTGGCCCCACGCCCGGCGTGCCCCGGACGAGATAGTCATCCCCTCGACGTTGATCGAAAAGAGCAACGTCGCCGCGTGGTCAATCCCGCTCGACCAGCGAACCTGCCCTACATGGGATGAAGTCAGCAAATAAATGCATTTGGTCCGCGCAAATTCTTCAATCTAGTGGGTTCGCGCGGCGACCTGGATTTTGGAGCTCGGATCCATGGTCGGTGTTGTGGGCATCACGCTCACCCAAGTTCAGCTTTTCGCCTTGAAGGGACATGGACCGAGGACCCGCCATATCTTCGGATCCAAGCCGGCAGAAAAGCGAGCCAGATCGTGCATCCGGTCCATTTGGAATGTCCGCATGGGGGCCGGTGGCGGACTGTCCGGACTTGGAACTGGCGGAACAAACACCTGCAACATAGCACGGGCGACCTTCATGACCGCATCCGCCCCCATATCAAAGGTCAAATGGCCTTTTGCGATCTTAGAGCTTCTTATTTCCCGCAGCAGTTCCGTCAGGCTGACTGAAATGTGATGAGAACAGGGAGTTGTGTTCATTGCCGGTTCACAAGTCGACTGGTAGTGTCGGCGTGTGAGGCGAAGGGGGGAACCTTTTCTCATTTGTAGAACCAGCTTTTTTCAAGACGCCTTTTGCGTGAACGTCACGCAAGAGTCTTCCGGCTTTCGCAATTTTCGGGGGGAGTACACTATGTCATTCTTTTTCAGACGGCCTCACGGCCGTATGGCCATTTTTGCCTGCTCATTACTAGCGTCTCTGTCCACCGCCCCTTATGCGCAGGCTTCGAGCGGCGATGCGTGGGCGGAATTCCAGCAGGACGTTGAGAATGCGTGCCTCGCCGCGGCAGGCGGGGTGATGAAGGTGAAGAGCATCCAGGTGGATCCTTACGGTTCCGAATCCTACGGTTTTGCGCTGCTCTCCGGCGTCGAAAACGGAGCCACGACAGAGCGTCTTATGACCTGCGTCTACGGCAAGCGGTCACAAGTCGCCGAGATCAGCAGTTTTTTCAATCGCTAGGCAATCAAAGCATTCGATTGCGATCGATGCGCTGCCCAGTCGCAGCGCAAGCGAATAAGCTCGAAATCACGTCATCCGACCGCGATCCACTTGTCGTTTGGCAGTTAACCGCAAGAATCTGCCTCAACATTTTCAATTAGATAGCGCGGCACCTAATTTGATACACGGCAGTTAATCTGAGAATGTCGCATGGAATATGGCATCTAACTTGAGAAACAGCGGGCCACGACGTCGAGATGAACTTTGATGATTTCGCAATCGCTGCGGCGGAAATAGAGGTTTGGAATACCTCGTTTCTTCAACAACTTGGCAGCTCGTCCAGGCCAACTCGGGATAGCCCATACCTGCAACTGATTTGCAACGGCACTTGACGAAGTTCTCAGATTAAATGCCAAACGAGATCCAAACATCCGCATTCTTACGATTAAGTGCCACGCGACAACTGACGCCCTGCTCAGCCGCCTTGCGGTATCGCTTTCGATCGGTCTGCTGATCGGCCTGGAGCGTGGATGGCGTACCCGCAACGAGGAAGACCATCTGCGCGCGGCAGGTCTACGAACGTTCGCGCTGACCGGTCTCACCGGCGGCATTACCGGCGCCCTGGCCCGGCAGTTCGACTCTGGCCTCGTGATCGGTCTTGTTTTCCTCGGGTTCACCGCGGCATTCGCCTCCTACCACTGGCTCGAAGCGCGGGCCGAGCGAAATTACAGCGCGACATCCGTCGTCGCCGGCATAGCCACGTTCCTGCTGGGAACGCTTGCCGTCGTCGGCGACCTTGCAGCCGCCATCGCCGGGGCTGTTGCCACGGCTGTGCTGCTTGCCCTGCGCGAGCCGTTGCATCGTTGGGTCGCGTCGCTGAGCTGGAATGAGATCCGGTCGGGCCTGACGCTTCTGGCAATGACCTTTCTCATGCTGCCGATCCTGCCGAACAGGCCGGTCGATCCCTGGGGCACCGTCAATCCATATGAGATCTGGTTGCTGACCATCCTGATCGCCGCGGTCTCCTTCGCCGGCTACGTCGCCGTCCGCGTGTTCGGGGACCGGCTTGGCGTCCTGATGACGGCGATCGCGGGCGGGCTCGCCTCTTCGACAGCGACGACCTTGACGCTGGCAAGGCTTGCCCGCCGGCACCCCGAGTCCAGCACGCTGCTTTCCTGTGGCGTGCTTCTTTCCGGCTTGACCATGATCATCCGCGTTGCAGTCGTGGCGACGGCCTTGAACCCAAGCTTGCTTCCGCATCTCAAATGGCCATTGCTCATCGGCGGTGGCGTGCTCGCCATCGGCGCCGGGCTCCTGCTGCTACAAAGTCGCGGCTCCTCCGAACAGCCGGAACTTACGATCACCAACCCGCTGGAATTGGCGCCTGCCCTGAAAATGGGGACACTCATCACCGTGGTCATGGTGGTGTCGCATCTGCTTCAGCAGTCGTTCGGGAATGCGGGCGTTCTGGTGACCGCCGCCGCTTCGGGCATCGCCGATGTGGATGCGATTTCGATCTCCATGGCCCGCCTGGCGTCGCATTCGATCGAGCCCGGTCTTGCGGCAGATGCGATCCTGATCGCCGTGGCCATGAATACACTTGTCAAAGCCGTGATGGCGGCATGGGTCGGAGGCTCAAGGATCGGCGGGCCCGTCAGCGCCCTTAGCGTGCTCGGCCTTGCGGCCGGCATGGCAGCGTCTCTGTATCTTGGCCGTTCGTGAATTGAGGGGGAGATTGCGGCCGGGCATGCGGCCACACTCGGGCCTTGATGGGTCGGTCTGGTCGGCTGTAAGCGATGGTTTCGGGGAGAGTGGTGTCGCTGATCTCCCCGAAATCGGGTAATGCAAGCGGGGCAGCAAAACGCGGCCTCGCAGTCCCCTCACGCGTTGCGGAGCGATGCCACGATCTTGTCTTTTAACATCAGCCGCTGGCGGCGCAGATCGGCCTCGGCTGCTTCGGAAATGGCGTCGAGACGTGTCTCGGACCGATGAATCTTGTCGTTCACCGCGTCATATTCCGTCAAAACATGCGCAAACTCCGGGCTTTTCGCCTTCAGGGCATGAATGGCGTCCATCTGGTCTGGGAATTCGTCGCCAAGAGTGTGAGGTGTATTCGACAAGGTTCTTTCTCCTTTTCTGCAATTTCGCCCCGGCGTCAGGGCTTTTCGACGCGCGCGACCTGATAGGTGACAAACGCGCCTTCCCGCCCGACCGAGATGTATTCGCCAAGACGGAAGCACTCCTCGCCCAGGCGGAAACCGATCTCGTCGTCCCGATCACCCGGCTCGTAATCGAAATACCACTGCCCGCCGGGCTTGCGCCGCAACAGCCCGATGCGGGCCGTCTTACCGTCCCGAAAATATCGGACGCGACAGGCGTCGCGAGATTTCTTCCATTCCAGCGGATCAAGGAATCCTTCGTGGTTGAGCGGAACCAGAAGATCATAGCCTTCTTCCCGATCTCCCTCCGGATGGTCTTTGCCGCGAGCGAGAACCAACCGCACGTGGTGGAAACTTGAGGGTAGTTCTTGTGCCTTGACCACGATCCGATCCTTCATTTCCCCCCCTGATACACCATTGGCAAAGGAACGTTCTTGATCTGGCGCAAGTGAGACGAGGCATGTGTTATCCGATGCCGGCGACTATCCGGAACGGTCGAGATGGGCCTGCGTCAGGATGACCGCGCCGATCGCCGCAGGCTGAACCGGAAGCTTCTCCCAGTTAAGCTCGCGCAGGTTCTTGAGCCCCTGGAACAGCCCGCAGTCGATAAGGATGCGGTGGCGCGCCGAGCGATGTCAAAGTCAGCATCGGTGTCCCTTTGCGGTTTTTAGGACAGGGAAGGTCCGGCTGCCGCCCAATCAGCACTGGGTCCAATCATGGTGTGGTGGGCGAGGTCGCCCGCGATCCGGACGTGCTGCCCGTTTGATCCTGGAACTCATATTGACGAGAATGGTGGAGATAGCCGTCGGTGGCGCGGATTCGGTCCGACAGGAGGCGTAGGCCATTCAGCACGACCAGAACGGTGCCGCCTTCGTGTCCGATCACCGCGAGCGGAAGCGGCAGGTCGAAGAACAGGCCGCCGGTCACAAGTACCAGCATGGCGCCGATCGCGAGGACGAGATTCTGTCGGATGATGACGGCCGTCCGCCGTGCAAGCCGGTGCGCATCGGCCAGCTTCTTCATGTCTTCCGACAGCAGGGCGACGTCGGCGGCCTGCAGTGCGACGTCCGACCCCGCCGCGCCCATGGCGATGCCGACGTCGGCGCGAGCCAATGCGGCGGCATCGTTGACGCCATCGCCGACGAAAGCGACCTTGCCATCACGCGCGAGGTCGCCGACCTGGAGCACCTTGTCCTGCGGCAGCATCTCGGCATGAACCTCGCCGGGCGCAAGGCCAAGTTCCGTACCGATGCGCAAGGCCACCGGCCTGCGGTCGCCGGTCATCATCACGATGCGGTTGACGCCACCGGCGCGAAGCGCGGCCAGCGCCGGGGCTGAGCTGGCTCTTGCTTCGTCCGCAACACTGACCGCCCCCAGAACGGTCGCACCGCGCCCAAGATAGACCACGGTCTGAGAACTGTCGGCGAGTTCACGGAACGCCGGATCATCGACGGAGGCGCCCATGTCCTCGACGAGGTGAGCGTTGCCGGCCCATATCGGGCCGAAGGAATCGTAGCCGACGATGCCGGCGCTCGGATGCGACGTAACGTCCACGACCGCCACCGGCTCAACGCCATGAACCAGGGCCTCACGACGGATGGCGGCAGCGATGTGATGCTCGGAATGCGCTTCCAGCCCGGCAAGGAGCGAAAGGAAACGGCGATCCTCACCATCCAGGGCGACAATGCGCGTAACCTCTGCACGTCCATTGGTCAGGGTCCCGGTCTTGTCGAACGCGAAGGTATCGACAGCGGCGAGCGTTTCGAGCGCACCGCCCCCCTTGAACAGCACGCCGCCTCGCGCCGCGGCGGAGAGCGCCGACAGGATCGCTGCCGGGACTGAGATGACGATCGCGCAGGGACTGGCGGCGACCAGGAGTGTCGCGGCCTTGTAGAGGGCCTGTTCCCAGTCGCGGCCAAGCCAATAGAAGACCGCAAGGGCCAGAGCGGAGCCCAGCAGGACACCGACCGTATAACGCTGGCCGAACCACGCGCTGAAGCGCTCGGACGGCGCCTTCGCTTCCTGCGCCTCGGTGACGAGCTGGATCATGCGCGCGATCGTGCTGTCGCCGACCGTCCTGGTGACGGTCACGTCAAGGACCCCGTCAAGATTGACGGTCGCCTCGAAAACCTGCTCGCCCGGTTCCTTGGAGACCGGCATCGACTCACCGGTGATATTGGCTTCGTCGATTCCGCCACGGCCATGCAGGATCACACCGTCGGTCGGCACGCGTGCGCCCGGACGCAGCACCACCACATCGCCGACGGCAAGCTCCGCAGCAGGAACCTCCACCGTGGTCCCGTCCTCTCCTTTGCGGAAAGCCGTCTCCGGCCGGAGCGCCATGAGCGCCTCAACAGCCCTGCGCGCGCGTCCCAATGCCTGGTGCTCAAGCGTGGTCGACACGCTGAACAACGTCAGCAACACCGCGCCTTCGAACGGCGCCCCGACGATCGCCGCCGCCACGGCCGCGACGACCATCAGAAGATCGATGTCGAGGATATGATCGCGCCACAACGCCGTCAGGGCGCTCCAGGTGGCGGGAAGCCCTCCGGCCAAATAGACCATCGCCAGACCTGGAGATCTTAGAATGGAAAGGCCTTCCGCCGGCGGCCAGGTCCCGGCGACGGCCAGCATCATCCCGAGGACCGCAATTGCCGACATGACGGTCTGGAAATCGAGCGACAGACGTTTCATCGTCACACCGCCCGGCCGATCACGGAGCCGATCAATGCGGTCGAGGCCATCGCGACAGCGCCCCAGAACACCACCCGGATAGTCGGTTTCCAGATGCTGGCGCCGCCCGCCCGTGCCCCGATTGCGCCGAGGATGGCAAGACCGATGAGGCAAGCAAGGGACACGGTCCATGCAGCCGTTCCGGCCGGCGCAAGCAGGGCGACGATCAACGGCAAAGCCGCACCCGCCGCAAACGTGACCGCCGAGGTCAGCGCAGCTTGAACCGGTCTTGCCATCACATGGCTCGCCAATCCGAGTTCATCCCGCGCATGGGCTTCGAAGGCATCCTTCGCCATCATCTGTTCGGCGACCTGCCGGGCCAGCTCTGGGGCCACGCCGCGCTGCTCGTAGATTGCCGCGAGTTCGGCCAACTCGGCCTCCGGCTGCGTCGCCAGCTCGTGCCGTTCCCGCGCCATGTCGGCTTCCTCGGTATCGGCCTGCGAACTGACCGACACATATTCGCCCGCCGCCATCGACATCGCCCCGGCCACCAGACCGGCAACACCGGCAACAAGGATCTCATGCGAGGCGTTGGTCGCCGCGGCGACACCGACGATCAGGCTCGACGTCGAGATCAACCCGTCATTGGCACCCAGTACAGCCGCCCGAAGCCAGCCTATCCGTTCGATGAGATGATTTTCCTTGTGAAGGGCGCGCATGAATGGTGCTCCGAGCAGTGATTGTGTGTGCAGCGGGATGATGCTGCGTCGACGCAACCTCATTCCGTGATGGAAGGAAAACGCAGAAAAATGTTCAGTTTAGAATTATTCTAACTAAAGGACTAATTCAAGATACAACCGGCCTTTGGAACCTCACTCGCCAACCACACGGTCTACGGCCATTGGGCGATCACCGGATCCCGGCAGGTCTGCGATCAAGACCAAGATCGCTCGCCCGCCGGACGACCCGGTGTCACCCACAGATAGACAGCTTCGAGGCTAAGCCTACTCGCAAGGCAACCATCGCTAGTCCAATTCCGTCTCCGGCGACGTACCGATGGTACTGCCATCGCCGAAGCGCTTGACGCTGCCATCGACGACCTCGAGCGTTGCGGGATCGATCTTCACCTTGAGGACGTTCCCGCTGGTGTCAGTGACCCGAAGTTCGTAGCAGCCATCGTCGATCTTCATCTTGTCGATGGTCCATCCGAAGTCGCCCGCAAGCTTCCCGAGAGCTTCGAAGGATTGCCTCTTCTGAGGCGGAACGTCGCACGCCTCTCCAGCAAACGCAGCCGTTGCCGGAAGCACCGCGAGCAATGCAAGCACTGCCAATGTCTTTCTCATGATTTCTTCTCCTGGGCTGTGTTGTCGATGGAGGAAATCATGCACAGAGGGACTGACGGGCTACTGAAGATCGGCAGAAATTGCCGTCAGCTTCCGGTCAGCAAACACCGCCATCGTTGCAGCGGAAAGATAATCGTTCTCACGGGCCCGTTTCGAAGCCGCGCCCTTCGCCTGCTTCTTCGTGGGTGACCCCGTCGCGGATGTGGTAGATGCGCCTGAAGGTGGGGATGATCTTTTCGTCGTGCGTGACGACGATGATCGCCGTTCCGAATTTCACGGCCATGTCGTTGAGGATCCGGATCACGGTCAACGCGCGCACACTGTCGAGCGGGGCGGTCGGCTCGTCGGCAAGAATGACAGGCGGCCGGTTGACCAATCCGCGCGCGATGGCAACGCGCTGTTGCTCGCCGCCGGAGAGCTGCGATGGCATCGCATCGGCTCGGTGCTCGACATCGAGTGCTTTTAGAAGCTCTCGCGCGCGTTGGCGTGATTCATGATTTGGGATGCCGGCAAGCATGGGAAGCAGGGCGACATTGTCGGTCACGTCCAAAAAGGGAATGAGGTAAGGCGCCTGGAAGACAAAACCGATCTTGTCGCGCCTCAACGCACGCAGATCGCGGATCTTCCATCCATCGTCATAGATCAGCTCGTCACCAAGGGTCATCCGCCCACCGCTCGGGTCGATGACCGCCCCCAGAGCTTTGAGTAATGTACTCTTCCCAGAACCCGACGGTCCAATCAAACCGACGACCTCGCCGGGCGCGACCCGCATATTGACGTCTTTGAGGGCATCGACGGCGGTGGAGCCGCTGCCATATCGCTTGCGGATTTTCTCGATCAGTATCCCGCCGCCCATCTCAGCCACCGATCGCCTCGGCGGGGTCGACCTTCAACGCCATCCGGATCGCGACGATGCTGGCGAGCGCGCATATGGCGATGACAACGATAACGCCGATGATCGTATCGGCGGAAAGAAGAAGGACGAATTTCGGAAACAACGGCGCTGCAAAGGTCGCCGTGATCTTGCCAACGACGAAGCCGATCAGCCCGAGCACGATTGCCTGCTGCAGGATCATGCAGACACGCGGGACTGGCTCACGCATCATCGTGCCCGCGTCGCTGGCAAATCGCCGCTTGGCGAAGCGCTTTCCTACATCGCCAAATACTGGGATGGCCTTTGCATCTTCCTGACCGACGGTCGGATCGAGATCGACACGGATGTTGTTGAACAGCCCCTTTCTCAACCTTTTTGTGGTTTAGGTGGCCTATCTCTCCAAGCTTCGACCATGGCCGCGTAGGCTGCCTCCGCCTGTGCAACTAGCTCCATCTCTCGATGTCGGATTTCCTTGATCCAGTAATCGCGGGCGGGACCAGCGGGCCCATGTGCTTTGGGAGCGCCGGCACGAAGTTCAAGCTTGCGCATCTTCATGGCGACAAAAGCGGGCCGAGCCCATCTGTAGGGAGCCTCCTTGGTCAGCAACTGCCAGATCAGATTCGCGATCTTGCGCGCCGTGGCGACCGCCGCGACGTTGAGGCCTTTGCGGTCCTTGATCCGGAGAAAGAAGGCACGCAGCGGCCCCGGAACCGACGCGGCCGACCAGGCAGCTTCGATCAGCATCGTTCTGGCAGTCGCATTTCCCTGTTTCGAGATGCGGCCATGGATTGCGCCGCGATCCCCGGACTGGCGCACCCGCGGGGTCAAGCCGAAGTAGCTCGCAAGCTGGTCGGGCGTCGGGAACCGAGAGATGTCGCCAATGGCGGCTATCACCGCCGTGGCGACCACAGAATTTATTCCGGCGATCGTCATCAGCTTGCGTGTCCGACTGTCGTCAAGCGCAATTCGAGCCATGGAACCATCCAGCTTTTCAAGCTTGCCCTTCAGCCAGTCCAGTTCATCGAGATGGCGGGCGAGGAGGTCGCGCTCTGCCTTGGGCAATGGGGCCGTCGAAAGCCAGTCTCTGCCATCTTTTCCGAACAGATGTCCCGAGTATTTCGGCACGAGATTGGCGTGGAGAATGGCCTGAACCCGGCTCTTCACTCGTCGCACTGATCGCACGAGCGCCGCGCGCTCCGACACGAGACGGCGCAGGTTCAGGGTATCATCATCCGCCGCCCAAACCTCTGGCAAGAAGCCGGCGGCATGAAGCTGCGCCAGAATCCGCGCGTCGACTTTGTCGGTCTTCACGCGCGCGTGGGCGATGGCCTTCACCTGAAGCGGGTTCGCGATCACGACCTTGGCCACGAACGGCGTCAGCAACCTTACGATGGCCGAGGTGTTCCCGGTTGCTTCCAGTATGACTTCGTCATCCTTTCGAAGCTTTTGCCCAAAGGCCACCACAGCGTCGTAATCCAGTTCCACCCGGAATTCTTCGGTGACCTTGCCCCGGTCAAGAACCGCGACCTGCGCAAAACTTCGATGCACATCCATTCCGATCGACCGCATTCCAAATCCTCCATGTTGTTGATGGGGGAGTGCGCGGGCTGTGCGACATCTACGGATACGCGCTCGCAGCGCAGACGGGATAGTCGCAGGGGCGGCCAGATAACAACGCGAGCTCGCAGCTCAAAGTCAATTCGGCCTGCCCGCTTCTTCGCACTCCGACGCCCCTGTCCCGACACGACAATTCTAACATGACAGGATAGAATCTGCCGAGCGTTCGTGGGACGCCGATGACAACATGCCCGATAACAATACCGTTGAGCGGACCATTCGGCCGATAACATTAAATCGGAAGAATGCTCTTTGCGGGACACGATGCAGGAGCGGAGAACTGGGCGACAATCGCCTCGTTGATCGAGACGTGCAAGCTCAACGCTGTCGATCCGTTCGCCTATATGACCGCCACGCTCACCGCCATTGTCAATGGTCACAAGCAGGGCCGGGTTGACGAACTCCTGCCGTGGAGTTTCACCGCAAGGTGAGATTTGCCGAAGAAGTCATCCCTCGGCAAAGGCCGATGAACTCAGCTTGAGATCACCCTACCATGGCGTCGTGTTCTCCGGTTCGACGAACGTCCCCGATGTCGTTGCAGTCAGCGCATACTGCACTGGCAGCCTTGCTCCTTCCTCGGGAGGGTGGCGTCGCCTTAACCGATTTTGGGATGCGGTAGTCTCTTCGACCTGAACTTCACGCATCAATCGACAAAGCGATTTCCCGCCAGGTCGAGATGGCGTGAGTGCGAAGCTGGCGATGGTCTGCGGCGGTCAAGTCTTTGCGGTGAAGAAGGAAGAGATTGGCGATCTGGCCGTGAGTGGAGACGAAACGCTGACATTGCCGCGCGGACTTGAAGCGCATCATGCGCCGCTCTCGTCGTCGCACAGCAAGATGGGAATTTTCAGCCTGGTTGTTCAATCCCTTGTGCGAGCGATGTTCGACCTTCGGCATCAAATCCGCCTTCGCAGCCGAATAGGAACGCAGCTTGTCGGTCAGCATCACGCGCGGGGCGATACCTTGACCCTTGAGCAGTTTGCGCATCAGACGCAAGGCTGCTGCCTTGTTCCTTCGGCTTTGCAAGAGGGCGTCGAGAACGTAGCCGTTGGCATCGACGGCGCGCCACAGCCAGTATTTCTTTCCCTTGATCGTCACCACCATCTCATCGAGCTGCCACTTGTCGGCAAACTGGCCTCGTGAGCGGCGTCGGAGCTGATTGGCGAACTTCAAGCCAAATTTCGCCGCCCATTCCGAGACGGTCTGGAATGAGACGTTGATGCCGCGCTCGGCCAACAGATCTTCGACGTCGCGTAAACTGAGCGGAAATCGGAAATACAGCCAGACCGCATGGGTGATGATCTCGGCAGGAAAGCGGTGGCGTCTGAAGTGGGCGGCAGGGAATTCGGTCATGACAATCCGAATATCAAGTCGGCTAAAACAGGCGGTTAAGGCGACGCCACCGACGCGGGTCATCAACCTGAGCATTTCGCCGAAATGCCGTATCGCTGCGACAGACACAGAACTTAGGTCCTAGAAATGGTCGGTACGCGCAAAGCCGGCCATATCTCTACGGCTCGATGGCGACCTTCAGCACGCCGTCGCGTTGGTTTGCGAAGAGGTCGTAGGCGGCTTCGATGTCGTCGAGCTTGTAGCGATGGGTGACCAACGGCTTGAGGTCGACGCGGCCCGACGCGCAGACTTCCATCAGCCGGCGCATGCGCTCCTTGCCACCTGGGCAAAGGGTCGTCACGATCTTGTTGTCGCCGAGGCCGGCCGAAAAGGCGCCGAGCGGTATCGTCAGGTCGCTTGAATAGACGCCGAGGCTCGACAGTGTGCCGCCGGGGCGCAAGGATTCGAGCGCCGAGCGGAAGGTGCCCTGGGTGCCGAGCGCCTCGATCGCGACATCGACACCGCGGCCGTCGGTCAGCGCCATGATCTGTTCCACCGGATCGCCGGCCTTGAAATCGATCACGTGGTCGGCGCCGAGCTTCTTCGCCACTTCCATGCGCGAGGCCAACGTGTCGACGCCGATGATCGTCGTCGCGCCCATCAGTTTCGCGCCCGCGACCGCACAAAGGCCGATCGGTCCGAGCGCGAAGACCACAACCGTGTCGCCGATCCGGACGCCGCCGCTTTCCGCGCCGGAGAAGCCAGTCGACATGATGTCGGGGCACATCAGCACCTGCTCGTCGCTCAGATGGTCGGGGATGGGGCTCAAATTGGCCATCGCATCCTTGACCAGCACGTATTCCGCCTGGCAGCCGTCGATCGTGTTGCCGAATTTCCAGCCACCCATCGCCTTGAAGCCGTGCCTGGTACCGGCACCGTCCTGCGAGCCGCAACCGCACAGGCAGGCATAGCTGTGACCGGAAGGCGTGATCGCGCCGGCGATGACACGCTGGCCTTCGGTGTAGCCCTCGACGGCGGAGCCCAATTTTTCGATGACGCCCACCGGCTCGTGGCCGATCGTCAGCCCCTTTGCAACCGGATACTCGCCTCTCAGGATGTGGACGTCGGTGCCGCAGATCGTCGTCGTCGTTATGCGGATCAGTGCATCGAGCGGTCCGACATCAGGAACGGGCTTCTCATCGAGAACGATGCGGCCCTTCTCGACAAAGATCGCGGCTTTCATTTTCTGCGCCATTGGTAAATCCTCCAGGGATAATGGACCGGTTGCTATCTTAGAAATGCGCGGAATCGCCTGAGAGCGAAAACGAACAGTATGGAGCCGATGACTGCCAGAGCAAGGAGTTGGGGCCAGACGATGTCGATACTCGCACCGCGAAACAGGACGGATTGCGCCAGCATGATGAAGTGGGTGTTCGGCGCCGCCAGCATGATGTTCTGTATGATGTCCGGCATGCTTTCCCGAGGGGTGACACCGCCGGAAAGAGCCTGGAGCGGCAACAGGGTCAGCATGAGGAGAAGTCCGAACTGGGGCATCGACCCAGCAACAGTGGCAAGAAAGATGCCCAGGGACGTTGTGGCGAACAGATGCAGAGTTGCACCAAACAGGAAGAGAACGATCGACCCCTGGATCGGCACGGATAAGATCTCCTGCACCATCACGATCAACGAAAAGGCGGATGCCACCAGGACGACGAAACCCATTGACCAGATCTTGCTGACCATGATTTCGAATGGCGTCACCGGCATGACGAGCAGATGTTCGATCGTCCCGTGTTCGCGCTCGCGGATCAGCGCCGCTCCTGTCAGGATGATGGAGAGCATCGTGATGCTGCTGATGACGTTAGTAACGGCTCCAAACCAGCCTTTATTCAATTCAGCATTGAAACGGGCCCTCAGCGTCAGATCGACGGGAAGATCATTGGCCGACCGGTAGCGGTTGAGATACTCGTTGACTTCACTGTTGACGATGCTCTGGACGTAGCCGTTGCCACTGAAAGCCTGGCTCATCCGGGTGGCGTCGATGTTGAGCTGAATCGTCGGTGTCTTTCCAGCCAACAGATCGCGTTGAAAGTTAGGTGGAATATCGAGCGCAAACGTATCCAGCCCGGCATCCATGCGCTGGTCCATTTCGGCGATCGTGATCATCTGCGGTTTTCCGAAATACGGAGGATAGAACGCCGTGCTAATGCGCCCCGAAATCGGCGACTGGTCCTCGTCGACGATGGCGATGGCGGCATTGTTCAATGTCTCGGGCATCGCTGTAGAGGCGGTGTAGACCGACAGGCTGAATGCATACACGACAAGGATCAGCAACATAGGATCACGCAGGAGCCCTCGTAGTTCCTTCAGACCGAGCTGGACGATGTTAGAGGACAACATGATCAGGTCGCCTGTTTCTTGAGAAGGGTCACACTGAGACCGAGGAGAACCGGAACGGCTATGATGAGCGGTACGAACGACCCGGCGAGGCCGGCGAAATCGAGGCCTTTCGAAAATGTCCCACGGGAGATGGCGACGAAATAAGTTGTGGGATAGATCTGGCCGATCAATGCCCCGCCTCCCTTCAACGATGAAACCGGGTCGATCAGGCCGGAGTATTGCACGGCGGGAATGAGAGTAATAAGCGCTGTGGCGAATAGCGCCGCGATCTGGCTGTTCGTGAACGTGGAAACAACCAGGCCCATCGCGGTGGCCGCGCTCACGTAAAGCAAGGCGGCAACGGCGAAGGTTAGAAAACTCCCCGTGAACGGCACCTGGAAAATCAGCGTCGCAAATGCCGTCAGCAATAGGAAGCTGACCATAGCAAGAACGACATACGGTATCTGTTTGCCGATCAGGAATTCGAGCCGCGTCACGGGCGTGACATAGAGGTTTACGATCGATCCCAGCTCTTTTTCGCGCACGACGCTGAGGGCGGAAAGCATCGCCGGAATAAGCATCAGCAGCAGGGGGATGACGGCCGGCACCATGGCCACGAGGCTCTTTACATCGGGATTATAGCGATAGCGGGTCTCTATCTTGAAATTCCCGGTCGTCGCGGCGTCACCATAAAGTTCTCGTGCCTTGCGGATCAGCCACGTACTGTGCATGCCCTGCACGTAACCGCTGACAGTTTCCGCACGAGCCGGCATCGCCCCGTCGATCCAGGCGCCGATCTCGACATCGGCTCCACGCAGGACATCGCGCCCGAAGCCCGGCGGTATCTCGATGGCGAGGCTCAACTCGCCATTCTGCATTCGCTGATCGAGGTCGGCGTAATCCGTAATCGCCGGTCTTTCTACGAAATACCGTGAGCCGGCGATATCAAGGATATAGTCGCGGCTGATCGTCGAATCGTCCCGGTCGAGAACGGCAAACGTCAGGTCCTCGACGTCCAGGTTGATGCCGTAGCCGATCACGAACATCAGGATTACACTGCCTAGAACCGCAAGCGTCGCGCGGACAGGGTCGCGCTTAAGTTCGAGCGCCTCGCGTTGCGTGTAGCTGAACATGCGGCGCGGATCGAAAAGACGGCGAACGGACGGAACGGAATGGGGGCGTCGGTTCCGTCCGTCGCCTGAGCCTGCCCTGGCGGCGGAGCAGGCTTTTTCTCTTGAGGGCCGCTCGCCTCCTCAAGATAGGCGATGAAGGCTTCCTCAAGACTTTTTGCGGACCGGCTGCGGATAATGCCGGTTGGCGTGTCGCTGACCAGGACCTTGCCCGCATGCATGAGCGAGATGCGGTCGCAACGCTCCGCCTCGTTCATGAAATGGGTGGAGACGAAGATCGTCACATGGTCTTTGCGCGACAGATCCGCAAGAATCTGCCAGAAATGGTCGCGCGCCACCGGATCGACGCCGGAGGTTGGCTCGTCGAGGATCAGGATGTCCGGTGAATGGATCATCGCAACCGCCAGCGAAAGTCGCTGGCGAATACCGAGCGGCAAGGCGTCGGGCAGCGCGTCCATAATATCGGCAAGATCGAAACGCCCGGCCATTTCTGTGACACGCGCGGGAATTTTCCCCGCATCCATCTTGAACAGTCGCGCATGTAGGTCGAGGTTCTGTCGAACCGTCAGCTCGGAATAGAGCGAGAAAGCCTGACTCATATAGCCGACCCGGCGCCGCACATCCATGTCCTTGGGATCGACTTTATCGCCGAAGAGCTTTGCCGTTCCCTCGCTGGCCGCCAGAAGGCCCGTCAACATTTTCATCGTCGTCGTCTTGCCGCAGCCGTTGGAGCCGAGAAAGCCGAAGATCTCTCCGCGCGGGATCTCGAAACTGACATCATCGACGGCAGTGAAGTCACCAAAGCGCATTGTCAGGTGTTCGGCCTCGATGGCCAGATCGCCATCCCGTCCGTCTTCGCGCGGCGGAATAACGACCGAGTGATATCCTTTGCGGTCCTCTTCCGGCAGAAGTGCGATGAAGGCGGAATCGAGATTGGCGGCACCGGTCTGTTCCAGAAGTTCCTGCGGCGTGCCGGTGGCGAGAATTTTGCCGGCATTCATTGCGACAAGCCAGTCGAAGGCGGCGGCCTCCTCCATATAAGCCGTCGCGACGACCACGCTCATGCTCGGTCGTCCGGCGCGTATTGCGTCGATCAATTCCCAAAACTGCCGGCGCGACAGCGGATCGACGCCAGTGGTAGGTTCGTCGAGAATCAAAAGGTCGGGGTCGTGGATCAGCGCGCAGCAGAGACTGAGCTTCTGCTTCATGCCGCCCGAAAGCTTGGCCGCCGGCCTTTCCGCAAAGGGTGCAAGACCCGTGCGCTCGAGAAGCTCGGCTATCCGGCGTGCGCGCTCCTTGCGGTCGTGGCCGAATAGCCGTCCGAAGAAATCGACGTTCTCAAAGACTGAGAGGGTGGGGTAGAGGTTCTTGCCGAGGCCCTGCGGCATATAGGCGATGCGGGGACAGGTCGCATTCCTGTGTTTCCTGTCGCCCATATCGCCACCAAGAACTTCGACCTGGCCTTGTTGTATGGCGCGCGCACCCGACACGAGCGAAAGAAGGCTGGACTTGCCCACGCCATCCGGTCCGATCAATCCCACCATGCATCCGGCAGGCACACCGAGATGGATATCGTCAAGCGCGACATTCTTGCCGTAAGCAAGGCGGACATCCGTCAAACGCGCGACGATGTCCCGATTGACAGTCGTTTTTCCGTTCATTTGACGAGGCTTTTCTCAAGAATGTCCGGCCATGCGGCGTTCGGATCGAGCTTCACATAGGCCATTCCCGGCAATCCCGTCTTGACCTGCTGTATATACTTCTGAAGAAGCGCAGGTTCGATCTGCGCGCGGACTCGGAATGTTAGTTTTTGACGTTCTTCCTCGGTCTCGACGGTCTTGGGCGTGAACTGAGCGACATCAGCAACGAAGGAGACTTTCGCTGGGATGACATATTGCTGCGCGGCATCGAGAACCAGACGAACATCGCTTCCGATCGAAGTCCGACCCACCTCAGCCGTCGGGAGGAAGAACGTCATGTAGACGTCGCCAAGGTCAACGAGATTAAGAACGCGACCACCAGCCGACAAAACCTCTCCCGGCTGCGCAACACGATATTGCACTCGGCCATCCCTCGACGCCTTCAAGGTGCTGTCGGCAATATCCGTCTCGATGCTTTCGATCGCCGCCTTCGCGGCATCGACTGCAGCTTCCGCATCCACGACCTGCGCCTTTGCTGCGCTGATCGCCGCATCTGACGCGGCAAGCGAAGCTTCTGCGGCGCCGAGGGTAGCTTTCGCGCCTTCTTTTGCCGCCCTGTCATCATCCAGCACCTGTTGCGAAACGGTGCTGCTGCGGATCAACTGTTCCGTTCGAGCAAACCTTCTTTCCGCCGCATCGAGTTGAGCTTGACGCTGGGCGATCACGGCAACTGCGGAGACACGCTCTGCTTCACGCTGAGTTACCAGGCTTTTCGCTGTATCGATTGAAATAACCGCTCTGCGCAGCTCAGCCTCGGCTTGCCGCTTCCGGGCCAGAAGTTGGTCAGTCTCCATCTGCGCCAACACTTGCCCAGCTTTGACGAAATCACCCTCGCGCACCAGGATTTCCCGCAGTCGCCCGGCCGTTTTCGTCGAGATGTCGATTTCCGTCGCCTCAATACGGCCGTTGCCGCCCACGATCCCTTCGGGCAGACTGTCATCTGCGAGATGACGCCAGAAATAGTAGACCCCGCCTGCTGCAATAACGATAGCGGCGACAAGCAGCCAACCCTTGCCCGACATCTTCATATGACCCCCTCAACTACCCAATTCCAGAACCGAAACGGATTTGCCCTTTGTCATTCACACATGCTTCATGCCGTGACATTGACCTAAATCAACCGCTGTTGACCTGGTCGCACTGTAAGTTATCGTGCTTTGAGCGCAACAGGATTTTTTGACCTCTATGAAAACTCAGTCGATGGCCGTCCCGAAGATTTCGACACGCGAGCGCATACTCGATGCCGCGGTCTTACGCTTTTCCCGTTATTCCTACGAAGAGACAGGTTTGCGCGACATCGCTGCCGACGTCGGTGTCGACGTGGCTTATGTGCATCGTTGCTTCGGATCGAAGGCAGAACTCTTCGCCGAGGCCGTTGCGGTCACGATACGGGCGGAAGAATTATTGTCAGGGGAACCGGCTCGGTTGGCTCATACGCTGGCAAAACAACTGTTCACCTCTGATGGATCCCAACCGGAAGATGGGCCGGGAAAATTGGATATCATCATCCACTCCCTGACAAGCCCGGCGGCGACATCCATCCTGCGTGAATTCATCATGAACGATTTCATCAAGCCTCTCAGTGCGAAACTGGATCAGCCTACGGTGCAGAAGGCCGCCTTCGTCACTGCTCTTGTTACCGGCCTAGGCATAATGAGAAATGTTCTGCAGATGGATCCCTTGCTTGACGACGAAGGCGGCGAGCTCGAAAGCTATCTGACCACATTGTTAAAAACGATCATGGCAAGCGCGTGAGTGGTGGAGTGCGACCTGGCAGAGGGGACGACAGGTCCAAAACTGCTCTCCCCGTCAACCGTTACAAAATCTGCGCAAAGAGCAAAGCCGGCAGACAGGACAAATGCCCCGACCAGCCTCTGGAAAGCGGCACTATTTCTACTCGTTTTAGCTTCGACGACGATCGCCCCTGCCATAAGCTGGTCTCGCGCATAGAGGTTGCGAAAAACTTGGCGCCGATTATGTGTTCGAATTGAATGTGGCTATCCAAGGAACAGATCATGACGCTGACGGACGGCCGGGGCGTCGATGTCGAACCTCTTCTCGGCAAAGCGCGGAGACAACAGGATCGTGACCATGCTTTACCCAGGTGGCACGGAACGGATGGGCCGGCTGATGGAAGTCTGTGCGTCGGCTGTGTTGACCTGAAGCCGCTTGTCACCCATCGCATCAAACTGCACGGCATGCTGAAAGTCCGGATCGAGCCACTGGTCCTGACTTACCCGGCTACAGCTGCACCGCCTGGTCTATCAGGCGACTGGGCGTTGAGCAGACTTTCCAGCGTAGCGGTCAGCAAGGCCGCAACGATCGTTCCCCGAACGTCAGGACGACGCGCGTCAATGCCGCGTAGGATGGCTCCTGTGTCGTCAAGGCGCCAACGATCAGAGAAAGCGAGACCGACAGGCTGAACTGATACACCATGGGCGGATGTCTCCCGGACATCATTTTGCTCGCAAAATAAAGCGCCACCAGGAAAACGAGACCGACCACAACAACGAAATGGGCGGTGATGGTGAGGATGAACAAGGCAGTGCCGGCGGCGACTGCGCCAAACAGGGTGGCCATGACCCGCTCTTTCGCTTCGGCAAACAGTCTCTCGCGTGTCGGAAAGCATAGAACGAAGATGGCAGCGATGGCCATCATCATGTTGGACATGTCGAGAAAGCTGTACAGCCAGAAACTCAAACCCAGGAGGACGGTGGCACGGATTCCCGCCGATCGCAAATGATGGCCGTCCGCCGGCGTGTATTCCTCGATCATCTCTTCTCCGGTCGCAGGCGGCAGTACGAGGTAGAGGACAGGAATAGCGATCAGCGCGACGATGCCGGCTTCCGTAAAAGTATCGCGCAACGCCTCCAGCGATGCTGTCGAGTTCATCCCCATGATGGACACGAGACTGACCGAGGGCTTGTCGCAAACATTTTCGGAGCGCGCAATTATCCACTGAGCGTCCTCGTTTTCATGCTTTGTTAACCTTTTGTAGTCCGAAGAGGTGCGCGAGCAGATCGTTCTGATCATTTACGGTCCACACGCCGGAAAAGCCGAAGCCCTTCTTCAGCCAGAGCATGGCTTCGAAGCCTGCGATTGTCCGACGCGCCGTTTTGAAGGATTGGAAGCCGCCGATCTTGGGCATGTTCTTCTTAACCCGAAAGTGGTCACTCTCGATGCGTTGTTGGAGATGCTTTTGTGACGTAGTGCACGGGGTTGGGCTGAAGCAGACCATCATCTACCGATGCTTTAATCGCGGATGGGAAGGTATTCGCTCCATCCGTGCCGATCTTCTTAGGCGATAACAGGGGCTCGTCTTTGAGCATTTTGCGGAAGAACCTCTTTGCAGCATCCAGGTCGCGCCTGGCCGCCAGCAGGAAATCCATCGGGTTTCCATGCTTATCGATCGCCCGGTACAGATAGCGCCACTTGCCGCGGATCTTCACGTACGTTTCGTCGATCCGGATCGAACCACAATGCGGGCGTCGGAACTGGCGAAGCCGCTTCTCGATCATCGGCGCATAAGCCAAAACCCAGCGGTTGACAGTGCTGTGATCGACCTCGAAACCACGTTCCCGAAACATCTCCTCAAGGTCTCGATAGCTGAGCGGATAGCGCAGATACCAGGCCACCGCCTGCATGATGAGCCATGCCTCGAAATGCCGACCTTTGAAGTCGTCCTTTGATTGGCGCTTCAGCTTGTCGGCAATGGCATTCAGAATCATGGCTACGCTCCGCTACATTGGGAGCGGCAATTTCTCCGCTGGTGGTCAACAGCCGTTAACCAAGAAAATTTGCGACAGGCCCAGCCCTACTCACCGATTTTCGTCCTTACCGTTCGCTGACCTCCTCACACGCCGACGATCCGTCCTGACTTTAGCTCATCACCTGCTACGCTGCAGCCAGAGCGGAATCCTTGTAATCTTCGTTCTTGGTCGTCATTGAAGTCACCATGGTGGGCGCGAAAGCCTCGACTGCATAGCGGTCCCACGCCGGGCACGGACATGAGGCGGGCGGTGCTCTGCGCAGTGGATGATCACGACGAACTCGATCCTCCAGATCGACATAGCTGAAGAGTTCACCCGCCCTCACATCGCGGCCGCGCATGCATGACTCCAAAACTCGACGTGAGTGAAATCACGGCGAAAGCCTCCAGGCCAGTTTCTTTTTAAACAGCCTGCTAGTCTTACTGCGTCACAAGTTTGTAAGGTTCTAGCGGCATTGATCCTGGTGCAGCATGGAAATCTCTGAAGGTTGGGACTGAGTGCGACGGTCAAGTGCCTACGGACGGTTGCGATCGAATTTGGCGTGTGTCGTGTCGGGTCGGATCGGGGGATCCGCGGAGTCGGTAACCTTCGGGAACGTTAGGTTCCGGGCGGTTTTTGGTTTTTGATCGGCGCTGAGGGGGAATCTCTCTCCTTTGGAGATGAGGAATCCGTTAGCGGCAATTGCAAAGGCTTGCATGATGATGGAAGCCGCGCCAGCCGCGCCCCCTCGTAATGGCCGAGCCCGAGTTCCTGCTTGAGGTCCTGATAGTCGCGCTCGATACGCCAGCGTAGCTTGGCGGTGCTGACGAGCGTTGCGAGCGAAGCGTCGGCGGCGAAGAGTGGAGAGCCAGTATTGAGCGGCTCGGTGTCGCCCTCGGGCCATGTCGATCAGCAGCCATTCCTCGGCACGGGGCAGTCAAATTGTAACCCCTGGAGGCGGGCCTGACGCGCACGGCGGCAAGCGGGAACTGAGATCGGTGTTCGTTCCTTCCGCCAGCCAATGGTCTGCCAGACTTCGTGCGGCAGCTCCTGTGCCATCGCTTTCATCGATATCGGGTCTGTGTTCAGGACTGCGACGCATCAGCGGGGTTGGCCAACCCTTTCACGCCAGGGCTTGGGCTGCAATGGTTCCTCGCTGGGTCGCCAGACACTAATAAGTGTCGGTTGCCACGACATAGTCCGAGGCGAGCGCCGACAGGCCGGTGCGGAATGCGCCGTCCGCGCCATAGCCGGCGTCGGCCAAAACCACGCCGGGCGCAACTCCGTCCGCTTGAGCGGCGCGGATCTGGTCGAGCGCGATTGCGGGCTTCGTCTGGAGCGCGACGCTGTCAGGAATCTTCGCCTTGCGCCGCCGCGCGGGATCATCGGCCCAGATCTCGGACAAATACAGCCGATAGGCAATCGGCGAGCTCGCCGCGACGTTGGCGATCGAGAGGCTGCCCGCGACCTGGCAGTTGTCCTGCTTGCCGAGCTGGCCGCAATATTGCCGCGCAACCCCGACCGAATGCTTGCCCTTCTTGGGGAACCCGGTGTCATCCACGATCTAAGCCTCAATACGCCCATTCTGCTCGATCAGCGGCAGCACCAAGTCACGAACCCGCGCCAGGAGAGCCTCGTCAGACACGGTTGGCCGATGCCCGCGCTGGCGCCGTCACCGCCGCAGAGCCTCGACACTCTTGCGGTCCACCGGCAGCATTAGTCCGAGGCAATAATCGTTGAGCGGCTCCGCCCGATCGGCGTGCCCGATCACATCGACCGGCTTATGGACATAAGCCGCAAAGGCTGCTTCACTTCCCATGCTCAGGCCATTCATCTCAGCGTTCTCCTGCTGACTACGAATCGCTTACGCTAGCACAGCATTGCTCAGCGAGAATCCCAGGATTTG
>NZ_CP015742.1:0-147896 GCF_001652565.1 Shinella sp. HZN7
GGCGAAGCCTCCCCGATCTGATCGGGGGAATGGCCTCTGACATTCCCCCGGACAGAGGGGGAGGGCGCAGCCCGCCCCACGGCGGCGGTCGTTCGGGTCAAGGGGTCGTGACGGGCAAAAAAACGGAAGGTTCGGCGCGCAGCGGTGAAAGCCGTTTTTTTCCCGGCGCGACAAGCGGCTTTGCCGCGCCTGCCCCTTGATCCGGACGGCCGGCGATGTCAGGGGCGAGACAAGCGATGCGGCCCGGAACGGGCCTCATCCCCGGGCGCGCAGCGCCCGCTGGACAAGCGATCGTTACCGGGATCGGCGGAGACGGCCACAGCCCGGCTCCGTGTTGGCATAGAGCGCGGCCGACCGGGACGGGCGGTGGCCGCTACTAGCTGCAGGGTCACAAACAAGATGGAGTATCCCTAGTTCGGGGCAGAACAAAATGGGAACGAATAACCATCCCAAGCTATTGATTTTATGTGGGTATCTGCCGATAGGTCGCCCATCGATCCGCCCGTTTCTTGCGGAACCGACGGCGCAGAAGGCCAACGATGTCGGCCGGATCGGTATCGATTTCGACGGATTTTCTCGCGTCGCTGGAGCAACGGGGCTTGCCTCAGAATCTGACCATCGGGTCGGCGTCGCGCCGTTTGCGGAGCCTGATCGCCTGATGGTCATTGCCTGCCGGAAGGAAGCGGACGCCGCCGGCGTTACGGACGTGCCGCCATCGGCAAGGAGGTAGACCGCTGGCAGCCCTGCCTCGATGAAATCTCGGCAAAGGCCAGCCGCAGGAAGCGTGACAGCACGGGCCGGATCCAGCTCGCCGCGGTGCAGCTGAAGGAACCGAGCGGTTTCGTCGGCGGACAGCCAGGCGCGACGACATCATGATCGGAGGAGGGGAGGGCGCAGCGCCGGACGCGCCGCCGCGACGTGAAACGAGCAGGCGCGGCCTTTAGAAAAATGGAGAGTATCGGAGAAATCAGCATCGCGCCGCCCCGTGGGCGGGATTTCGGGAATTCTCGTCGCGCGAGAGCGGATGAAGCGCAGCCGCAGGAGGCTCAGCATAGCGGCCCGCAGGGCGAGCCGGGACCGACTGCGCCCGCTCGCAGCGCTCCGCTTTTTCAGGGGCGGGCAGGGGTGTTCGAGGGGTGGGGCTTCGGGGCACCCCTCGTCCTGTTCCGCGCCGCTCGACGCGGCGAGGAACAGGCATGCGACGTGGGCAGGTTTGCCCGGTCTATCGAGTCTCCCAACACCAGGTTCAGCATTGCGGCGGTCCTGCCGCCCGCTGCGTCATCCCTCTCCATCCTCTATCGGCATCACGTCGCGCAGCTCGATGAAAATCACCTTTTCACTACGCTCCTGCCCGACAAGGTCGAGATTGATATAGACGTAATCGGCAAAGGTCGAACTGCATAGCCGCCAGACGACGCCGACGCGACCGACACGGCGCTCGTTGCTGCCGTCGATGGATGGCGAGGTGCCGATGATGCGCACGCGCTGACCGAGGCGCAGCCAGTTTGCGGCGCTGGCGATCATCGCGGCCTTTTCCTCCGATGTCAGGGTGTTGCGGGTCGTGCGCGCCCAAGGCGTGTGCGGGTCAGCGACGAGTTGCTGCGCCTGTTCGTCCGGCGCAAGATCGTGAAACCGCGTGATTTCATAGTCGAGCGGGTAATCCTCCGTCTTGGGCGGAGTCGGATTCCGGTGGAAAGGCTCCGTCGCGGGCGCGCCGAACATATTCGGCTGAACGCCCGCAAGCCGGCGCTGGCGCTGCGCCTTGCGGTACTCGGCCCGCCATTGGCCTTCGGGGGTGAGGGCAGGGGGTTCGCTTTCACCTAGCAGGCGGTCCAGTTCTTCCCGGTCATCCATTGAGGGTCCTCCGGCAACATCACTTCGTCTGGCGGGTAGGGGGAGCGGGACGGCATGGCCGCCCCGCTCCCTTCATCGGTCAATCCTCGGCGGCCGCCAAGACCTTCGGCGCGCTCCGGTCGAGGATGATTTCGATGCGCGCAATCTCGGCCGCGATGACGCCGGGCCGCTCGGACACGACGATGACGGGGCGAAGGACCGGACGAACAATGACAATAATCTTGGCAATCTTCTCAATGGCCTCGGTGACGTCTACCAGTTCGCCCAGCCTGTCGGACTTCGTGACCAGAAGGTTTCCGGCCAGCGGCGTAGGCGCGCCTGCAACTTCGGTCAGGCACGGCACGGTGTCACCCAGTCCGTTGTCATCAACGATGATATCGAGACCGTTCACCCGCACGATGTCGATCATGTCGCATTTCACGAGATTCTTGATCTCGGCATAGCTGCCTTCAAGGTTGATCGTCACCGGGCGAATGGTCCCCGCCATCGGCTCGATCAGGAAGGCTTTGACTGCGCTCATTTTCTGTCTCCTTTGTTCCCGAAGTCCCGCAGGGGAAGCCCCCTTGGGCGAAGCCTCCTCGATCTGATCGGGGGAATGGCCTCTGACATTCCCCCGGACAGAGGGGGGAGGGCGCAGCCCGCCCCGCGGCGGCGGTTGTTCGGGTCAAGGGGTCGTGACGGGCAAAAAACGGAAGGTTCGGCGCGCAGCGGTGAAAGCCGTTTTTTTCCCGGCGCGACAAGCGGCTTTGCCGCGCCTGCCCCTTGATCCGGGCGGCCGGCGATGTCAGGGGCGAAGGAAACAATGCGGCCCGTCGACGGGCCTCAGTGCCGGGGGCGCAGCCGCTGACCGGACAAGCGATCGTCACCGGGATCGGCGGAGACGGCCTCCGGCTGGCTCCGTGCTCGCATAGAGCGCGGCCGACCGGAACGGGCGGTGGCCCGACAGGATATCGAAGAAGATCACCATAATGGAAAAACGCCCGTTTCCCACGAGGCTCCGGAAAACCCTACGGCGCAATTGGGGAGCGCGGGTTTCCTCCGCCTGCTCCGCTCACCGGCATGGCCGGTTCGCTGCGGCCGCGGCCGCGCCGTCCTCACGGCGCTGCGGCTGGAAAACGGGCTGCACTGCCAGGAAACAGGCGTTACGGAGACAAAAAAGCCGGACGGATAGAGGCCCGGCCTATTCCGTCCTGCTCACCCGTGCCGCCGGCAGGGCGAGGAACGGCTTGAAGGCTGCGGCGACCTTGGCGAGGAACCCCTTGCTGAAGCTGCCCAGCAGCTCGGCATTCGGATCGTAGTAGAAGGACATCTCCGCGATGTCGTGGTTGAATTCCGAGACGGTGATCCACGCGTCCTTCCAGTCACGGATTCCGGCGCGACGGCATTCGAGCTGGGGGATTTCGAGCGCTGTCTGGTCGGCACGCGGCGGCGTGCCGGAGATCGCCAGAATGATCAGATGGGTCTGCGCACCTTTGGGGATTGCCAGCACCATGCAGACGGGGCGGGCCTTCCGCCCCTCTGCTTCACCCTTGTCGCGCTGCCATGCCCAGAGATAGGGATAGCGAAAGATGGAGCCGTTGGCCGGAATATCAGCCATCGGTGTCCCGCCCTTCCGCGATCAGACGGTCCAGCTCGGGCAGGATGATGTCGACCAACTCCTGCGGCGCTTCGCCTGCAGCATAGGCCCGCCGGGGATCGCCCCTGCCTTTCATGGCCTCGAACTCGTCGTAGGTCATGAGGACGTAGCGCGGCTTGCGGTGCTGGGTGATGGCGACCGGCTGGCGGTCGGCCGCCATGGTGACGGTCTTGATGTCGCGCAGCAGGTCGACGGTTGTGAATCTCTGCATCGTGCTGCCTCCTTCAATTAAGTCGATTTATACAAATTATTTGACTATTTTGCAAGCCGAAACTCTTTCAAGGCTAGAAGGCGGCCGCACGTTCGATCCTCCTCGGGGCGGGCAGGGGAGGGCGAGGGGAGGGGCTTTGGGGCTCCTCTCGTACCGCAGCGCGCCCGCTCGATGCGGGTGCGAAGCGGTCATTCGCGCTTCTGCCCCTCCGCGATAGGAGGAGGGGCAGGCGGCATTGCTACAGGATGAAGCCGAGCTTCTCGGCGATGGATGGCTCATGATCATGGCCCGCCTGCGCAAGCTTGGCGATCATATCCGCGCGGTCGAGATCGCGGATCTCGTAACCCTTGCGGCGGGCCTCTTCAATGATGCCCTCCAAGGTCGGGAATTCCTCCAAGAGCGTGCCGAGCCAGATTTCCGGCGTGCCGAAATCATCGTCGGTCTCGAAGCCCTGAAGGAAAAAGGTGCGCAGCGGCGGATCGAAGCCGATGACCGCTTCCTCGTCCGTCCTTTCGCCTTTCAGAAGGGTGATGGTGTAGCGGCTCATTCTGCCTCCAATGTGAAACGGTGAATCAGTCGGTCGATATCGGATGCGTCGAGCACGGCAAATTCGCCAAATCCGCACGCGATATAGTCAAGCTCTCCGGGCGTCTCGGTACTGTCGCGCCAGTGGTGTAGCGCGGCGATGATGGTGGCGATCTCCGCCCGGTCAAAGTCCAAACAAGCATATATAAGTCGAGGCATTCTCTGCTCCCTGCTTTTCGCATGACGTTGAATTTCGATCATTTTTCGGCATCGCGCCCGGAATGGCGCGCGCCGCCTAGAAGGCGAAGGCAGCTTGGCCGCTGGCCTGTATGAAGGTGGCGCTATCACCCGCCGCGTACCGCTCGCGGCCCAGCTCGGACCATTGGAGGAAACCGGCGCGATCATAGCGAAACCAGCCGTCCTCGATGCCGAAGATCATTCCCCACGCCTCGGCCTCGGCGGACAGGCGGCCGGTGTTGATCGGCCAATGCTCGCTGCCCTTGTCCTGCCGGCAGACGCACGGGGCCGAGAATGCGCGGATCGTGGCGCTGCGGTCGCCGGGTTCGCTCGCCCCGACCGCGTTCATGACCGTGCGAGCGTCGGTAATCGAGATGTAGCCCGACGCCTTTTTGTCCTCGTGATGGGAATAGCGGCACCCATATGCCACGGCATGCATGATGCACTCCCGCTCGGTGAATTGCCGCGTCGCCAGCAATTCGCGCCATTTCCGCGCCGTGATCAGGTCGACGGCGTGCCACCAGCGCGCGGTCGGACCGCTCGAATAGCCGTGGCGGTTCGGCGCGCCGTTTCGGTCGATCTCGAAACCTAGCCGGGCCTCGACATGTCGCACAAAGGGATGGTCGGCCAGCAGGGGATGGCGAAGGCCGATCTTGCGCGGATGCGCACTATCCGGAGGGCAAACCTCGATAGGATGCCGGAACATGCGCGACGGCAGGTTCCACGGCTCGGGCAGCTCGAAGCCATGCGGGACGGCCAGCGAATTGTTGATGTCGAGAATGGCGAGGTTCGGCGCGAAGCCCGTCTCCACCAGCGTATCGCCCAGCGTGTCGGTGTTCGGCGTGTCCACGGTGTTCTCCTCCTGAGTTCATCCTTGAAAGTTCGGTGTTCGCCGAAGGGGATCGCTCCCCTTCGGGCAGGGCCGGTGTTTCGGTCGCGGATCAATCCCACGGAATGACGGCCATCAGGTCTTCGTCATCCTGACCGGGGTAGCGGCCGAGATTGGCGTTGAGCCTGCCGTGCCCGGTGCTGACGGAAAGGCTGAGATAGTCGCCGCCGTTCTGGTTCTTCTTCTTCCAGATGCCGCCGAGTTCGACACGCCGCCCGCGCGGGGACTTGGCGAAGATGCGGTAGACCGGGGCGTCCTTGTTGGTGCTGGTGTAGGGTTCGCCGGCGACGTCGATGTCGTAGGCGATGGAGGCGATATTGCCGCTGAGGGTGCCGTCTTCGTTGAAGCGGATGAAGTTGGAAAGTTCGGTCATGGTCTGTCTCCTGAGTTTGCGTTTCCCGCAGGGGAAGCCCCCTTGGGCGAAGCCTCCCCGATCTGATCGGGGGAATGGCCTCTGACATTCCCCCGGACAGAGGGGGGAGGGCGCAGCCCGCCCCACGGCGGCGGTCGTTCGGGTCAAGGGGTCGTGACGGGCAAAAAACGGAAGGTTCGGCGCGCAGCGGTGAAAGCCGTTTTTTTCCTGGCGCGACAAGCGGCTTTGCCGCGCCTGCCCCTTGATCCGGGCGGCCGGCGATGTCAGGGGCGAAGGAAACAAAGCGGCCCGTCGACGGGCCTCAGTGCCGGGGGCGCAGCCACCGACGGACAAGCGATCGTCACCGTGATCGGCGGAGACGGCCACAGGCTGGCTCCGTGCTTGCATAGAGCGCGGCCGACCGGAACGGGCGGTGGCCTTACTCGCATTTCTGTCAGTTGCCGGCGTCGACCATGCGGATACGCTCAGACCCGATAAGCATCATTGTCCAAAAGGAGAAATGGATGGAAGCGGCTCCGACCCTCGTACTCTACGCCTACACCAGCAAGTTGGCGCTTGGCGACGCTCGCTGGGAGGACCGCACCGAGCCGGATTACTTCTATGAGGATGAAGCCTTAGCCAGGCAGGATCTTCTCGCGTTGCGCGATCGACTGGCGGCCGATGCTCCCAACGCCTATCCGCCTATATGTCTGGAGAGGGTCGAAACCGTTCCCATGACACGATCCGCGATCGTGGCGCTGCTCAATGATGGTGTCGGCGCGATCATCGGCAGCTACCAGATCATCGAGGAGATCGCCGTCGATCGCCGATAGGGCCGACTGGCGCAACGGTCAGCGCCGGCTGAGGCGTCGGCCGAAATAGCCGGCCTGATCGTGCAGGGGCGGGAAGGGGTGTTCGAGGGGTGGGGCTTTGGGGCACCCCTCGTCCTGGTCCGCGCCGCTCGACGCGGTAAGGAACAGGCACACGGCTATTCACTCCGCCGGCCGCACCATCGTGGTGTCTCAATGTCCCAACCATCATGGGGAGGCGGCCGGAGCCGCCTCACGATCTCGCATCAATCGTCGTCGTCGCCGTAAAACGGCTCATGGCCGATGCGCCAGCTCCTGTCGGACCACATGGACGGGACATAGGGATCATTCCCGAATTCGTAGGCGATAACGACCTTGTCGCCCTCGTAAAAGATGCCGAATTCGATCTTGTTCTCGATCAAATGCAACAGCGCAGCGGAAATGAATTCGGGCGTGGCTCTGGTCGGCAGATGGACTTCGGTCTCCCACGCGGCGCGTTTCGGGTCGCGATCGTCGATGAATTCGTCGGGATCGTTGCTTTCGACATGCGTCATGAAAAATCTCCTTGCTGCGCGGTGCGAGCGACACGGCGCTGGACGGCGTCCTCGATGTCAAAGCTGCGCTCGCAGATATAAGCCTTGCTGTAGCCTTGGGCCTTCAGGCGTGCGATTTCGGCGGCGAGCGCCGTTGCAAATTCCGTGTCATGCATTGCAGTGAGGCCACCGCGTTCCATCTCGGCCCTTTCCATTTCCATCAGCCTGCCCTCCGAGGGTTTTATATCGATCTGGCATTTGCCTGAAGGGGAAGCCCCCTCGGGCGAAGCCTCCCCGATCTGATCGGGGGAATGGCCTCTGACATTCCCCCGGACAGAGGGGGGAGGGCGCAGCCCGCCCCACGGCGGCGGTGGTTCGGGTCAAGGGGTCGTGACGGGCAAAAAACGGAAGGTTCGGCGCGCAGCGGTGAAAGCCGTTTTTTTTCCGGCGCGACAAGCGGCTTGCCGCGCCTGCCCCTTGATACGAACGCCCGACGATGTCAGGGGCGAAGAAAACAATGCGGCCCGGAACGGGCCTCACCGCCGGGCGCGCAGCGCCCGCTGGACAAGCGATCGTTACCGGGATCGGCGGAGACGGCCGCAGGCTGGCTCCGTGCTCGCATAGAGCGCGGCCGACCGGAGCGGGCGGTGGCCCAACCAACTATATGATTGCATATTTCGCATGAAATACGTATATTAGGTACATTGAGAATCGAGGCCGGCGATGAAGCAGTTCACCTTTTCCGACATGAACCGGGCATCCGGGGAAATCCTCGAGGCGGCCCTTATCGAGCCCGTTGCGCTCACCAAGCGCGGCAAGCAAAAGCTGGTGATCCTGACGGCCGACGCCTATCAGCGCCTGAAGGGCGAGACCCATGCCAAGGCATACCGCCTGGAAGACGCGCCCGACGAGATCCACAATGAGCTGATGACCGGCATCGACGCAATCCTCGACGATGCAGGCCGCGATGTTTGAGCGGGGGCAGGTCGTCCGATTCCATTATCTGTGGGCGCGGCAAGCAAGCGCGGGCGAGGAATCCGGCCGCAAAGCGCGTCCGGTCTGCATTGTCGTGCGCTCGCCCGGAAATCCGGGTGCGGTCTATCTCTTCCCGATCACGTCGCAGGAGCCGCAGAGCGAGCGCATCTCCCTTTCTCTTTCCGAAATGGAATGCCGCCGTGTGGGCTTGTCCTTTCCCTGCTGGATCATCCTCGATGAGTACAATCGTGTGGAGCTCGACAAGGCATTCGACTTCGACTCCACCAAGCCTATCGGGAGCGTAAGCGCGGCTTTCCTCGAAAAGATCGCGGCCGTCATCAAACAAGCTTCCGCCAGCCGCCGGGTCATGGGCGTGAACCGATCATAAGGGGAAAGACATGACAGCAATGACCGACCATGAACGCGCTGCTTTCGAGCGACTCCTGAAAATCGCGAGAAACGATACCGGACAGTCTCGACGCGTGGCGGCGTTTATTCTTGCATGGTGGAATGCCGCCAGCCTTGGCGGTTTCGATCTGGCGGACCTGTTCAGCGTCGATCACGCGATCGCCGCCGACATGGGGACGATGTTCATCTGCCTCGGCCGCCAATCCGAAGCCTTCTACCCCGAAGAATATCAAACGGAGATCGAAGCCCTTATCGAGGCCTGGCGGCCCGAGATCTGGGCCGCAAGCCAAGACTGACCGGCATGACGGGCGGGAAGGGTGTTCGAGGGATGGGGCTTTGGGGCACCCCTCGTCCTGGTCCGATCCGCTCGACGCGGTGAGGACCAGGCACTCGGCCAGTCAACTCGCCCGCCGCATGGTCCGTCAACACAAGAAGATGCCTGACCACGATGGCCAGGCATCCAGTTGTTCTGCAAGGTGAAGCCTATTGCGAGATTGTCCAACCATCAGGCGTCCGGTTGATAGCGGCGCTCTCACCGTGCTGAGCGATGAACACACGATCCGCCTCCAAGCGGCGGCTGCGGTGCAGGTCACTGGCACGGTGGCCGCTCGGCCTGACGCACCAAGCCCCGATAGGCTTGCCGCAATCGGGGCAGCGAACCGCCAATACCGGATGGGCGTGGGCGGTGAAGTCGTGCGGGTCGGATTCCATCACGCGCCCCTCTGCTTGGCGGAGAACAGGCTTTTGGGCCAATCGGCCAGCGAATAATCTGCGAGCCAGGAGGGACCGCGCGTGTTGCTAAGGTGCTGCAACGTGCCTTCGGTGCGCCCGTTCATCCAGTCCGCCAGAAGCTCGTCCTTCCAGTTTTCGCCATGGGCAAGAGCGTAGGCGGTGACGGCGGCATGTTCTTCGGTGGTCAGGGGCTTCGTCATGACAGGTCCTCGTGCTGGGCCGCGAAAGCTTTCTCCGGGTAGTCCTCCGGCAGGCCGAAGGCTTCCAGCGCGGCATCAAGCGCGATCTGGATATCCGACCAATCCACCTGTTCGGGATTGTGCATGTAGGCTTCGATCAGAAGGCGGCAGGCGTCCGCCGCCCGTTCGGGGTGTTCGACGCGGGGGATTTCGGTCCAGCTATCGAAGGCGGCAAGGGCGGCGCACATACGTTTCATGTCGAGGTCGAATTGCAGGAGTTTCGAGCGCGACCCGCTGACGATGGTCGCCAAGTGGCGCTCCTTCCCCGGCATCGAGAAAAACAGATTGCGGCGGGCTGAATCGACCGTAGCCGTGGCGACGTAGTGGCCTGCACGGATTTCGCCGTCCGATCCAAATGGGGTCATATGATCCTTCGTCATTAGAAGGTTCCTTTCGGTGCAGTTGTCGTGGGGAGGCGTTCGAGCGGCAGAAGCATCGGCATCATTCCGATGCCGTGTTCAAATATTCTACGGCCTGATCGATGGTGCCCCCGATCTCATCTATGGCGCCCACGGCTTCCTCAAGTGCATCGGCCGCCGCTTCTATCGCCTGTCCTCGGTCGCTGCCCTGGAAGCTCTCGGACAAGTTCTCGAACGCCTCGCGTTCCTCATCTTTGATCGTTTCGAGATCGGACCTGATTTCGTCTGCAAGCCCCTTCAAGGTATCGAGGCGGTCGATTAGATCGGCGATGGTCTTGCGGCGTGCTTTATTCATGGGCAGGACCTTTCTCTGTGCTGGCGGCCACGCCATCTTTCAGGCAGGCGATTGCCGACCTGATCGCTTCGAGATCATCGTCAATGCCCTCCTGCAGAGGATCGCCTTCAAAGCCGGTCATGAAACTTTCGGCCCGCCGGAGCGCGTCGAGCACGGCGTCACCGCTGCCTGTCCCCGACAAAGGCTTGGGGACGTCGGCGCCGCGCGCAAACTTGGCGATAATGGCATCCGCGCCGGGTAGCCATGCGCTGAGGATCGGATCGCCTTCGGCGTTCGCCACCCTTACGCGCGCCACCGCGAATTTCAGCGAGTCCAACAACTCCGCCGGCGCCGTATCCTCTCCATGGGAAAGTGCGGCTTCAAGCGCGATCCGGACCTTCCATTGAAGGTGGTCCTTCTGAGTGCCGCGCCCAAACGCATCGCCCCAGGAATTCTCATGCTGGACGAAACGGAAATCCTTGTTCCACCAGATTTCAAATTGCTCATCGGACCACCCATAGGTGGATTGCTTAATCCGCTTTTCGAGCGCCTTGGCCGCGCGCTCGACCAACTCGTCAGTTACCTGCATCGGAGCCTCCATTCCTTGCCCGGATGGTCCTGCCAGTCGTGAGGTCGACGACTTTCCATTCCCATTCCGGGTTTTCTTCGCTGTTGTTGTCTATGAGGGCCTGCGCCTTTTCGGCGGTCGCGAACCGGATGGCATGGACGCGCAAGCGGTTGCTTCCCCGGTTGCTCAAGAATGACCAGGTTTTCGTGCCAGCGACGCGGCACTTGATTGCGTAGCTCATGCGCCACCGCCTTTCGGTGCTGTCGCGGCCCCGGGCTGGTCGCCATGCTCGCGGCCTGTCAGGCGCTCAGCGATCGCGTGCGGGACTGAACAAAAAGCAAGGCGTTCCCGAACGATGCAGGAAAAGCCGCTATCGGTGGAAATCCGGAACCCTTCGGAGGCCTCTTCCTCGAACCATCGGTCTCCGGCTTCGATACAATCGCGGATATTGTTCAAGGTGATGAAAAACGCGCCGCCCCAAGACGAGAGAAAGCAGGCGTGAATTGCATTGGCCAACGCCATGGGACGGACATGGCCGGTGATTTCCCGAAGATTCGAGATGGCGACGGGATGCGCGGGCTTCATGGTATACCCTCCGATCTGGTGGTGATGGGTGAGAGCGCCGCCATTGCCGACGGCGCTCCTGTGGTCCCGCTCAGGATTTCAGGGCGGCCATCCGCTCGCCAAGCAGCCAAAGGGCTTTGTTCAGCTTGATATCCTGATCGATCCCGTTGACGGCGCGGGACGTCGCACGGCGCGGCCTGCCGAGGTCGTCGCGACCGACGCCGCGCAAACCGCCCTTGATGGCGTTTTCCTGAACCACGTTCCACGTCGTCCAAAGATCGTTCGCACGGTCGTCGTGGCGACGCGGGACAAGCAGCTGCTCCGGCTTGATCGGCGTGGTCGTCTCGCCTTCATTGTCTCCGAAGCGGAGAACATGGGCGGCATCCGCCAGAATTCTCGCCTCCTCGTGGTTCATGCGCATGGTCGACCAATCCTGCGGAGCGGCAAGGGTGCGCTCGGCCTCGCCGAGAACGCGATAGGTGCCTTCGATGACCTTGTGCTGCACGTCGCCGGAATGGCGGACCTTGATGGCGTCGATGGTGCCGGTCTGCGTCACTAGCGAATTGAGGCAGCGGATGCGGAAAAGCCCGGCCATCAGCTCGTAGGCGCTCGTTCCGTCATTGGCGTTCTTGAGGAGGATTTCGCAGACGGTGTCCCCGACATTGTAGACCTTGCCGTCATCAACGCGGCGCAGGCGAATGAGGTGCTTGGTGAAATCCACCTTGCCTTCGGTGCGGCTGCGGGACTGCTTGGCGCCGACCGGCATGAAGCCTTCATTCATCAGGCCGCGCAGCACCTCGATGGTGGGGATCGGTTTGAAGCGCTCGGACCGGCTCTCATGGGCGGTCACGGCGAAGATCGACGGGGCGATGCGGCGCATTTCGGCTTCCGTCAGGGCTCGGCCGGTATCGAAACGGGCGGTCTCGGTGTAGATGCTCATTTTCTGTCTCCTTTTTCCCGAAGTCCCGCAGGGGAAGCCCCCTTGGGCGAAGCCTCCCCGATCTGATCGGGGGAATGGCCTCTGACATTCCCCGGACAGAGGGGGGAGGGCGCAGCCCGCCCCACGGCGGCGGTTGTTCGGGTCAAGGGGTCGTGACGGGGAAAAAACGGAAGGTTCGGCGCGCAGCGGTGAAAGCCGTTTTTTTCCCGGCGCGACAAGCGGCTTGCCGCGCCTGCCCCTTGATCCGGGCGGCCGGCGATGTCAGGGGCGAAGGAAATAATGCGGCCCGTCGACGGGCCTCAGTGCCGGGAGCGTAGCCGCTGACCGGACAAGCGATCGTCACCGGGATCGGCGGAGACGGCCACAGGCTGGCTCCGTGCTCGCATAGAGCGCGGCCGACCGGGACGGGCGGTGGCCAGAACAGCAGATCTCAGGTCAGGACGTTTTCCGACGCCGACTGCGAGAACAAATATCAAGCCAACAGGCTTGACTAGGTTCGCAAGATTTTCGCCATGGCACGGCCCTTGGCGAGTTCGTCGATCAGCTTGTCCAGGTAGCGCAGTTCCCGCATGAGGGGTTCTTGGATGTCTTCCACGCGATAGCCGCAAATTACGCCTGTGATCAGTGATCGCGAAGGGTTCAGCTTAGGCGCATGCTCGAAGAAATCTTCGAAAGTCGTCTTCTTTGCCAACTCATCATCTAGGCTCTCCTGGCTATGCCCAGTCAGCCAACAGATGATCTCATCGACTTCCGCTTTGGTGCGCCCCTTTTTCTCTGCCTTGGCGACATAGTGGGGATACACGCTCGCGACGCTGATTGAGTACACACGGTGCTTCTTCATGCGCCCTCCCGAGCGAAGTCAGAAATCGCCCGGTCGATGATAGCCGGTATCCCCATCGTCGCCAACGTTGCAATGCCACCAATCTCGGAATCGCTGCGGCCGCGGCCGCGCCGTCCTCACGGCGCTGCGGCTGGAAAACGGTCCGCACTCCCGGAAAGCAAGCCTCGTATTTCTCTTGACTCTCTCGCGCATAATGAGAACATATCAAGAACAATGGAGATCGCCATGCAGATCGACAGCATCGAAAAGGCCCTTGCCGAAGTCGCAGCCTGCCGCGCACTGAGGGAAAAGCAGCTCGCCCTTCGCGCGGAAACCCAGCGCAAGCTGGAAGCTGCGGCGAAACCGCTTTACGTCTTGAAGCATAAGAAGCAGCTCGAACTGCGCCTTCAATGAACGACGTGCATCAACGGAAGGAGCCGGCCGCGCAAGACGAGGCGATCGAGGTGCTGCGTCTTCATGACGGCAATGCACTCGAAGCGTTGCGGACTTTGATTGCCGAGCGAGATGCCGTGGAAGAACGGCTTGCGATCGCGACGCTCGTGATGGGCCGTGGATTTACCAGAGGATGGCGGCCATAAGAGAGCGTGGCCGACCGGAACGGGCGGTGGCCCATTGTCGCGCGGCGCGACAAGACTGATGCGGCCTGCGGGATCGGAAGGATCGTGGTTATCGGTTGACGCGAGGAGCAACCGACACCATGTTGTGCCTAACAACTAACCCAGCATCCTGAGAGACATGGGCTCCGGGCTATTGGGGGAGAAAGCCGGCGCAAGCCGGTTTTTTTATGTCTTGGGGGCAGGACGGCTATAATCTCTACTACTAGTGCCTGCGCAAGACCGCGTTCAAAAGGCCGATGAGTCCGACAATTTGTCGTCCGGATGCTAAAGCATTCGGGCGGGCAGGGGTGCTCGAGGGGTGGGGCTTCGGGGCACCCCTCGTCCTGGGCCTGCGCCGCTCGATGCGGCGAGGACCAGCCACCGGGGTGAACGTGCCGACGACGACACAACCTTGCAACCATGAATATGAGGGGCGCTTTAAGCGCCCCCGGCTCCGTCCTGAAGCTGCTTGACGACGCGCTGCGCCGCCCATCGGCCGTTTTCGTTCAAATGACGCTGCCATGCGCCGTGGGTGGGCGACCAACGGAAGCCGTTGGATTTCAGGAGCCGGCGCGTCTCGTCATCGGGCTTGCCGGGAAAGACGAGCTGAATGCGCGCCGCGTCGGTGTTCTCGATGATCTCGATTTCGCCGAGGCTGGTTTCCACCGTCGTTTCGACATCCCCGCGCTCCTGCAGCCGCTCCAGCGAAGCGAGGCGGTCTTGCAGGCGGCGAATTTCGGCACGGTCAAGGGTCGTGTCGAATTTCAGGGGCGAGCGGAAGGTTTCCGCTTGCTGCAAGGCACGGCCGATGACATGGGCTTCAATATCGGTCTGCTCCACTACGGCGCGAACGATCTCCGCCATTTCGGCTTTCCTTGTGCGCATGGTGCGGATGATCCGGTTCGCGGTCTTCGCCTGCTCGCAGTCGTTTTCCAACCCGGCAATCTTTTTCCTGATCTTCTCCAGCGCCTCCGGATCATTCGAGCGAATTGCCTCGCCCTCGGCGCCGTAGGGGAAGGCACGCCGCTTTGCAGCTTTGCGGGCCTTCCTGTCGTGTTCGCGGATTTCGGCGCTGCGCGCATCGGCCGACCGCTGGCGCTTTTCGTTTCTCGCCACGGGGAAGTTCGCTGCGCCGGTGACGAACCAGCTCATGCAACGGCTCTCGGCCGCCCAGAATGCGCGGGTGATTGCGACATGCTGCATGGCGAAAGCCTGCTTTTCCTCCATGACGTTGAAGCCGACGTCGACGCTCTCCTGCGCGGCGAGTTGGTCGACAAAATCCCCGAAGCGATTGATGCGGATGGCCAGATCGGAGAGTTCGAGCGCGGCCCGCCGCTCCGGGAAATGGCTCAAGGCATCAAAGCTGCTGATAATGCTGGCGGCGGTGATGCTGGCTGCATAGCTGCCGACCGTCACGACAAGGGAATTGTTTTCAACGACTGCAATAGTCATGCCCGTTTTCCTTTTCGGTTTCGCCGTGGGCGAAGCCTTCTTCCTTCGCGCCGAAGGACGTGCCCACACGTCCTCGGGACGAAGGGAGGGGGCGAAGACCGCTCCCGGCGGGGCGGCGATCCGGTCATGGGGCGGCCGGGGCAAAAATCGGAAGGTTCGGCGCGCAGCGGTGAAAGCCGATTTTTTCGCCGGGCGACAGCGCCTTGGGCGCGCTTGCCCATTGGCCGGATTGGCGGCCTGTCGTACGAGCGGCAGGGAACGAGCGGCCCGTCGACGGGCCTCAGTGCCGGGGGCGCAGCCACCGACCGGACAAGCGATCGTCACCGGGATCTGCGGAGACGGCCGCCGGCTGGCTGCGTGCTCGCATAGAGCGCGACCGGCCGGAACGGGCGGTGGCCCGACAGGATATCGAAGAACATCACCATCATGGAAAAACGCCCGTTTCCCACGAGGCTCCGGAAAACCCTACGGCGCAATTGGGGAGCGCGGGTTTCCTCCGCCTGCTCCGCTCACCGGCATGGCCGGTTCGCTGCGGCCGCGGCCGCGCCGTCCTCACGGCGCTGCGGCTGGAAAACGGGCTGCACCGCCGGAAGACGGGCTGTACGGGGTGAGACCTCGATCAATGGCAGCCTGTCCTCATGCAAAGGGATGGTGCGACCATATCAAGGATCAGACGAGTTCCAGGTGAAGCCTGCGACCGACGGCATTGGCAGCGCGGGCAAGCACGGCAAGCGTTACGCCCTGATATTCGGGGTCAAGAAGCCGGTCGAGCTGCGATCGACTGGTGTGCAGCCGCTTTGCCATCTCGGCCTTGCCGATGTTCTGCTCTTTCATCGCCTGTTCAAGCTGGAACGCGAGCACGCGTTTGATGGCGTGTTCGGTCGTTTCCTCGTAGGTACCTTGCTCTTTCAGAAAATCCTCGAAGGAGTCGCCGAGAGAACCGCGTTCGATTTCCGTGTTCATTTCAAGCCTCTCATCCGTTGCTCGGCCAGCTTCAATTCGGGTTGCGGGGTCTTCTGCGTTTTCTTGATAAATCCGTGCAACAGGGCCATGTGGCCGTCATGCACGCAAAACAGTACCCGCGAGATCCTGCCGCCTGGCAGATTGGTGCGAATTTCCCAAAGCCCATTGGTCCCGCTCATCGGGCGGCAGAGGGGCATGCCAATCGGCCAACCGAATTCGGCCGTCCTGATGTCGTCACCGATGACCTTGCGATCCTCCTCGGACAGGTCCAGCAACCATTCCCGCACGGGCTGACGTCCGGATTCCGAGCGATAGAACTTTGCCGGCAACTTCTTCTGAGGATCGATCATTGCCAGTGATGTACCATACTTGGTACACCCGCACAATGAATTTCAAGAGGGATGCATATCGCCGGCAGGGCAGGGGCCACCGGCCGGGGGGGGGGGGGGGGTCAATGGCCCTGGATCCGATCAACCGTTCCTACGGATGATCATGCACACGGCTTTTTGAAGCCAGGGTGAAGACCTGTGCGATGACGTCGGTCGTATAGACCTGCTCGCCGTTGCGTTCGTAGCTGGAATTCGAGATGCGGGACTCGACATAGACAAGGTCGCCTTGCCCAACATTGCCCTCGATCCATTCGGCCTGTTTCTTGTCGAGGATCGTGACCTGGACCCAGTCGGTCGCGGTTTGACGGTCTCCATCCGACAGCCATTCGCGATTGGTCGCGATGTTTACTTTCAGCACATTTTCGAGCTGTATTATATTGCCAACATGGCCAAGAAGGGTGTGACGGTTGACGCTTCGCACGGATTTAAACCTTCCTTAACTGCTAGAAACCGTTTATTTGTGCAGCTCGAACCAATGCCGCTCGGTTTGACCAGAGGTGTCATTCTTGATCTCGAAATAGTAAGGCTCTGACCTGAGCGGTCGGGAAATGGAGACCGTTTGTATGCAGCTCCGCTGCCGATCAGAGTTATAGAGACCGTGCGTATTGCCCTGGCAAACGTTGACTGTCTTGACGCACAAGTCGCCGTTTCTGGCGAATCCGTTGTGGTCCCTGCTGCTCCCGACCTGATAGCCCTCCGGGCATTGCGCATACCTCTCGTAGCCCGGCGCTCCCGTGCCACCTTCGGGGCAGGTCGGCCAGTCGAAGCCCGGCTTCTTCATCGCGGAGATCAGCCGGTTCATAGGCGGATGGCAGGCGGGCACGCCCCTCCAGGATGGGTTGGAAGACGAAGCGCACAGCAGGACTTCGCAGCCCCACTCGCTTGCGGAAGCCGGGGAGGGAAACAAGGCGGCCGTCAGAAGCATTCCGACGATGACGTTGACGGGTGTGGCTTTGGCAGACATCGGCAACCTTCTCATCCAACATACTAATTCGTAAATTATAGTTTATCCGACGATGGCGAGCAAGCGTAAGAAGCCTGATACTGATCTTGGCACGATGATCCTGCGAAACATGGCGATGGTCATGGAGCGCGAGCGGGAGAAGCGCGAATTGACGAAAAAAGAGATGGCGCGCCTCTGTGAGATCACCAGTCCATTTTATTTCGGGATTCTCAACGCCACAGCCAATCCGTCCCTCCAGGTCATCACGCGGATCAGCACGAATTTGAAGGTTCCACTGCAAGAGTTGATGATGGGCATTAAATCCAGCGACGGCTGAGTTTCATGGCATGCGCGGCTGAACCGGCCCGGCACTGCTGTTGCGGTTTCCGTAAATTATAATTTATCATCCTCCCATGCGCTTCGCACCGGACATGGCGTTCGGGCCAAAAGGGATGAGAATCTTGAAATACCCGCTGATTTCGGCGCTGCTCCTGACGGCGTCCGCGGCATGGGCTGCGGACAATCCGATGTGGCGTAGCGGCTTTACCTGGTCCTGCACGTTTTCGACGGTCATTCGATGCGAGCGGGCGACCGATTGCGCATCGCGCGGGGAGGCCGGCACGATCGCGGTGGCCTATCGCGAGAACCAGCTGGTCGACGCGGAAGGAAAGGCCCATTCGATCAAACGTCACTATGTTCAGACCGTCGCCGGCAGTCCGATCGGGAGCGAGGTGAAAATCGAGCTCGACACGAACGAGGTGATCTGGCTTTCACCGGCTGATGCGGCCGGGACATTTTCGGACAACTGGATCGGCGCGATGCTATCGCCGAAAGCTGGTGTGATCGTGCAGGAGCTTCGGCCGCTCATTTGCAAACCAGGGAGCAAACCAGAGTAAGTGGTGCTGCCCGCGGGCCGTCTTATCAGTGAGGGCCTTTGCAACTTCTTTGATGATTTTGGCCGTCCCAATCGCTATCTTGCTGCGGCCACTCATGACCGTGGGTCGGAATTCTTAGGTCTAAAAACTCGTTTTCGTCGAACTTCAGCGGGCAAATTGAGTTCATGAAAATCCCGCGAAAGCGGCAGTTTAGTCCTTGGGCGGTCATTCGTGAACTGTTTCAGGGACCTTTATAAACTCTTTGCAGAAAAATATCCCATTGATTTTTAAATCATAAATGCAATAAAGTCCCTCAACTGCTCTCCAACTGTCTCTAGAGATAGATTTGTCTAGCGACTAAATTTTTCGCATAAACGCGGAAATCGCCCCACGACTTACGGAGCGCAGGTGATGCAGGACTCGATTGTTGAAGTGACGAAGAGCGTCTCGGGTCTTCCTATTGAAACCTTGCTTGGGCTGATTGCCCTTGGCGCATTCGGCCTGGCCGCATTCGCGATCTATGCGGTGGGAGTTAATCCAAGCCAGTTGCTCCAGGTGGTGCAGACATTCTGCATCACGGCGCGCAATGATCGGCTGCCGGCCGCAGTCACCACAACAATCTGCGGCACGCCGTTAGCGCTACCTTCCGCAAACAGGGACGCAGGGTCATAGGTCCACTCGATGACGCGTCCATTTTTTGCAACATGGCGAATATGATGGGCGGTAAGTTCCCCATGTTTGATTGCATCCGCCACCTCTCCGAGAATCTTACCATCGTCGGGGCGGGCGGATTGATCAGGTGCGACCGTTTTTGCTGAGAGTTGCTTGTAAATATCCAGTTTGTCCAAGCCATGAAGTGCCGGATGCTTCCGGTTAACGGCAACTTCGGCAAAGTGGTGCAGGAAAACGGCTGCGACCATGCTCCGCCGCAACGCCTCGTAGGCTGCGTCCCGCGCCGCCTCTGCATCTTGTCGTGTTTCAAGAGCGGCAGCGCGATCCTCTGCACCCAAGAATTCCATGACGGAAGCCAGCACAATGCGCTCCCAATGGTTTACCAGTACTAATCCGCCCACGCATCGCCCCACTCTCTGTCGCATCTGAGAACAAGATATAAACGTGGCGTTATATCATGTCACATAAGTTTCATTATGGAACTAAGTTATTGATTATGTTTGTATAACCATCCCCTGACATCAGTAGGCGATCACCTTGAAAGCGCTGAAACTACCTTCGTCCGTCGCCTCGACATATTTATAACCGGCATTCGTCTTGACGGAGGCTCTCGCGAGCTCGCGGCGCCTTATCGCCTCCCACACCTGCGCGTACACCTGTTCGCCCTCATCACCACAGGGTTCAAGCACCATGAGGTGACGGGCCGCTTCATATAGAAAGGCCTGCTTCTTCACCTCGCTCTCCGCGCGAAGGTAATAGACCCACAAAAGGCATGCGCGATGAAGGTCATTGAAGCTCGGGTCATCCGGCTCGGGCAAAGGCTCAGGAACAAACTGCTTCATCAACACCATCGAAATAGCGGACGCGGTCAAGGCGCGCGCCTCACCTCGCCTTTACGCAAGAAATTAGCACGGAGTTCGTTCGCTAATCCAGCACCGCGCCTGTCGCGGCGCTTTATTCAGTTCACGATTGCACGCCCGGACCGACCATTTTTCCAGCATAAAGGGCAAAGGGCGGCCAGCATAATCTTCCAGGACTTCCTCACCGCGGATCGGCGAATGAGACCGCGCCGACCGTCGTGTCGCTGATCTACAGGGTTTCAATTTGGCGAATGCGCTGATACGTTCTTTGTATGTTCCCGCTTCCACGTTATCCCCTAATTCGGCGGCGGGCTCGGAAATCTCTTCTCAAAGCTATGGACGAATGGCAGCGGCTCATCTCGAAAAACTCAACGACCGGCAGCGCGAGGCGGTCGAGCACGGTATCGGCCTGCCGGATGGGAAGATCGGCGGCCCGCTGCTGATCATCGCCGGCGCGGGCAGCGGCAAGACCAACACGCTGGCGCACCGCGTCGCGCATCTGATCGTCAATGGCGCTGATCCGCGCCGTATACTGCTGATGACCTTTTCGCGGCGGGCGGCGTCCGAGATGGCGCGCCGTGTGCAGCGCATCTGCCGGCAGGTGCTCGGTGACAACGCAGCCGTCATGACCGACGCGCTGGCCTGGGCCGGCACCTTCCATGGCATCGGCGCCCGGCTCTTGCGCATGTATGCCGAGCAGATCGGTCTCAGCGTCGATTTCACCATCCATGACCGCGAGGATAGCGCCGACCTGATGAACCTCGTCCGGCATGACCTTGGCTTTTCTGCAAAGCAGAGCCGGTTCCCCACAAAGAGCACCTGCATCGCCATCTATTCCCGCGTGGTCAATTCCGAGGCTTCGATCAAGGAGATCCTGAAATCGTCCTATCCATGGGTGCTGGAATGGGAAGAGGAGTTGAAGCAGCTCTTCGCCGCCTACGTTGAAACCAAGCAGGCACAGAACGTTCTGGACTACGACGACTTATTGCTCTACTGGGCGCAGATGGTTTCCGAGCCGGAGCTGGCCGAGGACGTCGGCAACCGCTTCGACCACATCCTTGTCGATGAATACCAGGACACCAATCGCCTGCAGGCGTCGATCCTGATGTCTCTGGCGCCCGGCGGCCGCGGCCTGACTGTCGTCGGCGACGACGCGCAGTCGATCTATTCCTTCCGCGCTGCGACCATCCGCAACATCCTGGATTTTCCGAAAGAATTCTCGCCGAAGCCGGCCGATGTCATAACGCTCGACCGCAACTATCGCTCGACCCAGCCGATCCTGGCTGCGGCCAACGGTGTCATCGAACTGGCGCGGGAACGCTATACGAAAAATCTCTGGACCGACCGCGCCTCCGAGCAACGGCCCATGCTGGTCACCGTCAAGGACGAGGTGGACCAGGCCGCCTATATCGTCGAGCAGGTGCTCGCCAACCGCGAAATCGGCCTCACCTTGAAGCAGCAGGCGGTGCTGTTCCGCACCTCCAGTCACAGCAGCGCGCTGGAAATCGAACTGACGCGGAGAAACATTCCCTTTGTCAAATTCGGCGGTCTCAAATTCCTCGACGCCGCGCACGTCAAGGACATGCTGGCGGTCATGCGGTTTAGCCAAAACCCGCGCGACCGGGTTGCCGGCTTCCGGGTGCTGAAGTTGTTGCCAGGTATCGGGCCGCAGACGGCCGGCAAGATCCTCAACACGATTGCCGCCGACCCCGAGCCCTTGCAGTCGCTCGCCGAAATTCCGCCACCGGCAAAAACCGGCGACGACTGGGGCGCCTTCGTGACGTTGGTCTCGGCGCTACGAAAGGCGGAGGCAGGCTGGCCGGCGGAGATCGGCACGGTTCGAATGTGGTACGAGCCGCACCTCGAACGCATCCATGAGGACGCCGACACCCGCAAGGATGACCTGCTGCAGCTCGAACAGATCGCCGGCGGCTACGCCAGTCGTGAGCGCTTTCTCACGGAATTGACCTTGGACCCGCCCGATGCGACCAGCGACCAGGCCGGCGTGCCGCTCCTTGACGAAGACTACCTGATCTTGAGCACGATCCATTCGGCCAAGGGCCAGGAATGGCGTGCCGTATTCATGCTCAATGTCGTCGACGGCTGCATCCCATCTGACCTTGGCACCGGCTCTACCCCCGAGCTGGAGGAAGAACGGCGCTTGCTCTATGTCGGCATGACGCGGGCGCGCGATAGCCTCACCCTGATCACGCCGCAGCGGTTTTTTACGAGCGGGCAAAACGCAAGGGGCGACCGATACGTGACCGCTGCGCGAACACGCTTCATCCCGGCCACGCTCTTGCAGTTTTTCGAGGTGGCCGGCTGGCCGAAGGTGGGTGCCTCCGCCGGCGAGCAGAGCACGCGCCAAGTCCGCGTCGATATCGGTGCGCGGATGCGATCGATGTGGAAATGAGCCATGCAGCCCGTCATATCGGCCGAGATAGAGGAGCAGAAACCGGACCGCGAGGAGCGAGTCCGGCGCATCATCCATGTGGACATGGACGCGTTTTATGCCTCCGTCGAACAGCGCGATAATCCGGAACTGCGGGGCAAACCCGTTGCTGTCGGCGGTGCGGCCGCCCGCGGTGTCGTGGCGGCAGCAAGCTATGAGGCCCGAGTGTTCGGCGTGCGATCCGCCCTGCCATCGATCACCGCCAAGCGGCGCTGCCCGGATCTGATCTTCGTTCCGCCGCGCTTTGACGTCTATCGTGCCGTTTCATCGCAGATCCATGCGATCTTCGCAGAACACACCGACCTTATCGAGCCCTTGTCGCTCGACGAGGCCTATCTCGATGTCACGGCCAACAAGCAGGGCATTCGGATCGCGACGGAGATCGCCACCAGGATCCGCGCCCGCATCAAGGAAGTCACCGGGCTCAACGCCTCGGCCGGGATTTCCTACTGCAAGTTTTTGGCCAAGATGGCCTCCGACCTCAACAAGCCCAACGGCCAGGCGGTCATCACGCCCAAGAACGGACCGGCTTTCGTCGAGGGGCTCGCCGTCAAGAAATTCCATGGCGTGGGACCTGCGACCGCCGCGAAGATGGAACGGCTCGGCATTCTGACCGGCGCCGATCTCAGGGAAAAGTCGCTTGCCTTCCTGCAGGAGCATTTCGGAAAGTCGGGTGCTTGGTACTATAACATCTCCCGCGGCATCGACGATCGCCCGGTTCGCCCCGACCGGGAGCGCAAGTCCGTCGGCGCCGAAGATACCTTTATGACGGATATCTTCGATTTGGATGCAGCGCGTACGGAAATCTCCCCGCTCGTCGCCAAGGTATGGCGGCATTGCGAAGCCAAGAACCTGCACGGCCGGTCAGTGACCCTGAAGGTGAAATACGCCGACTTCCAGATCATCACGCGGAGCAGGACCGAAGCCTCTCCATTCGGATCGGCCGGCGAGATCGTCGCGACCGTCCACTCCCTCCTTGTTCCCTTGTTTCCCACGGCGAAGGGGATTCGTCTTCTCGGCGTCACCCTGTCGTCCTTCACCGACGACGTCGAGAGCGGGCACGATGAGCAGCTTCAACTAGAGATCTAAACTCACCTCTGCTCGCCCGGCCGCATCGAAATCCGAGATCGCCGCGCTAGATTATTCCAAGCCGCGATACCGCCGAGCCGCTGGAGGGACCATGTGCAACGACTACAGATTGATGGTCGAGCTTGCCTCGGTCATCGAGGAATTCGAGCACCTTAAGATCAAGATCCGCTTTCCCGAGGGCAGGCCGAACATCGAGGCGCGCGAGGATATCAGAATCACCGACACGGCCCCGATCGTTCGCACTATTGAAGGCGAGCGCGGCGTAGGCGAGCTTGTCCAGCGCCGGTGGAGCTGGCCGGGACCGAGCAAGAAGCCGGTCTATAATTTCAGGTCGGAGGGGCGCGAGTTCGCCTCGAACCGGGCTTTGATCCTCAGTGATGGGTTCTACGAGTTTATGTGGACACTTATTGATTATGCGATTTGGAGGGGTCGAGGATGCGCGTTGTCCGGGTGCGAGAGGAGGCTGGCGATCGCTTTGAGCTGATCGACGAACATGGTGAGGTCGATGGGCGCGCGGCGAGTTTTGTCCGCAGTCTGCTTGGGCGCGGGTGTTCGCCGCATACCGTTGCCGGCTATCTCTACGACCTCCGGCGCTTCTATGTATTCCTCGGAGAGAGCGGCCTGACCCTCTCATCGTTCAAGGTCGCACACAGCGTCGATCTGCTGGCTTGGCTCGGCAAGATTCAAAGCAATCGGGTTCGGCTGACCTCATTTCCAGCCGCCGTGCGCACCACATTGTCGCCGACCAGCATCAACCGCATCATGGCGGCGATCTCGAGCTTTTTCGATCATCTCGTTCTGGCCGGCGAACCGGGTGTTGACGCCAATCCGCTGGCAACATCGCAGGAGCTGGCACGGGGCGGCGTCGCGCGACGGCGAGCGCGTGGTGCGCGGCGCCTGAAGCGGGTGGAGCGTATTCCGCGGCCGCTATCGCGCGATCAGGTCGAAGCCCTGTTGGCGGTAATCGATAGGATTCGCGACCGCGCGATGATCCTGCTGATGCTGCAAGGAGGGCTGCGCCCCGGAGAGGTGCTGAACGTCCATCTCGACGACATCGAGTATGGCCGCCGGCGCGTCACGATTCGCCATCGAACCGACCATCCCAAGGGCGTGCGCACAAAGAGCCGGAAGGAGCGCGTCATCGATCTGCACGAGCCAGAGGCCCTCGCGGCGGTCAGCCGCTATGTGGCCACCGAACGACCAACGAACGCGCCGAGCCGCCACCTGTTCCTCGTCGGCGGAGGTGGGCACCGGGCGACCGAGGCTCTCAGCTATGCCGCGCTCGCCAAGATGTTCAAACGCCGCTGCATCGCGGCCGGACTGCGCGAATCCTGGATCACGCCGCACGCGCTGCGCCACACCCATGCGACCTGGCTCTGGGAAGGAGGGATGCGCGAACTGGCCCTCCAACGCCGCCTTGGTCACGCGTCCTATGAATCGACCAAGGGCTATACCAGGGTCAGCGATGCCATGATGCTGGAGGATTACAGACGCGCCCTCGCGGTGCAGGCCGACCGGGTGCGCAATGCCGAAGCTCTTTGAACGGCCCGAAGGCGGACATGCGCTCGATCTCTATGAGGCGGTTGTCGGCTCACATCCACCGGGAGGTCGCAACCAACCCCTCCAGCACGCCTGGGCCTTCTCGCGCCTTTACCCCCAGCTCGATGAATGGCTAACGGCCCCACTCACCGATCGTATCGGTGCGTCCGTGGTAAGGCGCGGTCCGGCCTATGCCAGCCTCAAGGGGCGGCAATACATCTACTTCCTTTCGTCGATCGGGCGCATCGATCTCGAATGGGACTGGATCATTGGTGTTGGCGATCATCGGTTCCGCGACGACTTTCTTCCGCCGGCTGTGCGGGCGTTCGAGAAACGGCTCGGCGAGCAACTCGTGACGCTTGGATATAAGCGCGGCCACGAGCGGATCGGTCGCGCGATCAGGCTGTTCTATCTTCGCCACGGAGAGGGCGTGATCAACGTCGGTGAGCGGCACATCGAAGAGTTCCGGGCCGCATGGGGCGCTCTGGAGGCGAGAAAGGACTTCGCGGAACTGTTCAGGTCCGAGGCGTTCTTTCGCAGCCGGCGAGTGGCGATGCGTGGAGCCGCGTGGTCGCTGCAAACCGCGCTCTATCACCAGCATCTTGTGGCGAGGCCGCCACGTCGCACGGCGATCCGGCCGCGCATCTTCCGCGTCAAGCCGAGGATGGAAGCGCTCATCGTGCGATATGCAGAGGCGCGCGCTGCGATGGGCGCTCGGCCAGATACGGTGCAGAAGTACCGCAATGGCGGGCGTCATCTGGCGAACTGGCTTTGGGACAACGAGCCGGACATCGAATCCTTCAGCGAGTTGGAGCGCGAGCATATCCTCACCTATGCAGCCAGCCTTGTGGAGGCTGGCCTGTCGCTCGACGTCCAGCTCCAGCGTCTCTGTGGCCTGTCGGTCATGTTCCATGACACAACTGCCTGGGAGTGGCCGGAAGCACCGTCGCGTCCGATCATCGGATCGCGCGACCTGCCCAAGCGGCCGACCAGACTTCCGCGTTTTATTCCAGCCGAACAGCTTGGCCGCCTCATGTCGGCAGTTCGAGAGCTATCGGATGTCTATCAGCGAGCCGCGCTGATCATAGCAAGATGGAGTGGCGCCCGGCGGTCCGAGATTATGCGGCTTGAGTTCGATTGTCTCGATACCTATCCGGATGGCACACCGCGCCTGCGCATTCCGGCTGGCAAGACTGGCAAGGAGCGAATGGTTCCGCTCCACCCGGAAGCCGCGGACGCTATTCGCGAGCTTCAGGCCCTGGACCCGCCCGGCCGTGGATTCGCCGACGAGCGCACAGGAATCGAGGTGCGCCGGCTCTTCTCACTGAAGGGCCGATGCATATCGGCAAGTTGGTTGTTCGAAGCCTCTCTGGAATCGGCATGCCAGACCGCTGGTCTGGTGGACGATCGTGGTCGCGCGACGATCACCGCACATCGCTTTCGCCATACCGTCGGCACCGAACTGATCGAGGGCGGCGCACGGGTCCACACCGTGATGAAGATGCTCGGACACACCAGCACCGGCATGACGCTGGTTTATGCGCATCTGAGCGATGCGACGGTCCGAGAGGACTATATGAAGGTGCTTGGCCCCGGTGCGCTGATCGCTGGACCTCTCGCCGAGACGTTGCGTTCGAGGGCAATGCCGGAGGATTCCCTCGCCTGGTTGAAGGCCAACTTCTTCCGCACGGAGCTGGAGCTTGGTCATTGCCTCCGACTACCGGAGGAAGGTCCGTGCGAATGCGATCTCTACCTGACTTGTGCAAAGTTCGTGACGACGCCCGACTACGCGCCGCGGCTGCGCGAGCGTCGGATTCGCGAGATTACGCTGGCCGACGAAGCGCGGATGAAGGGCTTTCATCGGGAGGCCGAGCGTCACGAATGCACACAGCGTCGCATCGAGGAACTTCTATCGGATCTCGGCGAACCACAAATCGTCAACCAGGACGCCTCACCTCATGACGCTTTAGCACGGTGAACAGCGCTACCACCAGCACCACATTGACCAACGCGACGGCAAGCAGCGTTTCGAGCGCGCCATCGGCTCCGAACGAGTCGATCAACAGCGCGCCGAGCGACGGCGACGCCGCCTGCATGATGAGGCTCGGCATGGCGATGCGGCCCATGATCGAGGCGTAGCGGCCTTCTCCGAAAACGGCGAGCGGCAGCGTGCCGCGCGCGATCGACTCGATGCCTATGCCGGCGCCGTAGAAGATCAAGGCGGCGGCGATGACCGGGAACCCGATCCATAAAAGCCCGACGCCGATCGCCACGAACACTGTGGAAGCGAACTTCGTCCAGATCGGATGATGGAAGCGGCTGATCAGCATCTCGATCGCCCGGGCGCCGACCTGCGACGGCCCGACGATCGCGCCGAGCGCGACGGCGGCCGCAAGCGCGATCTCGCGCGCCTGAAGGATGGTGAGCAGATGCACCGACAGCATCGCCGAGATCATCGAGCTGATGGTAATGACCAGGGCGACCAGCCCGAATACCAGCTTCGAGGTCGCCGCCGCCGGAGCGACGGTCGCGCCAGCACGGCTTTCGGGGACTAGGCCGGCACGGAGACTACGCTTCGGCTCGGTCGGCAGGGCGAAGACATAGAGCGGCAGCAGCACGACGACGTGGACCGCCGCATAGATCAGACAGGCATTCCGCCAGCCGAACTCCGAGACGAACAGGGCCGAGAGCGGCCAGCAAACTGTGCTGGCAAAACCGCCGAACAGGGTGAGCGACGCGATTGCCGTGCGAGCGCGCTGACCATAGAGCCTGCCGAGCGTGGCAAACGCTGCGTCGTAGAGGCCGGCGCCCATGCCGATACCGAGCACCAGCCACGACACGATGTAGAACGGCAGGTTCGGCGACAGGGCAAGGCCGGCGAGCCCGAGCGCAAGGAACACGGCACTGGTGGCAAGCACCAGCCGGCCGCCGAGGCGCTGGATGCTGTCTCCGACGCGCGGCGAGACGATGCCGGCGACCAGCAGACCAAGGGAAAGGCCGCCGACCACCCAGGCCAGCGGCCAGCCGGTATCGCTGGCGATCGGCTGCGCGAGAACGGCCAGCAGATAGTAGGACGAGCCCCAGGCGAGGATCTGCGTGATGCCGAGGACCGGAATGACGAACAGGAGGCGCGGCGGCTCGTAGTGCGAAGGGGCTGCGTCGCTGGCTGCGACGCTCACGCGGCGACCCCGCAGCCGCATCCCTTCTTGCCTTCTTCCTTCGCCACGGCGTCGGCAACGCAGCAGGCATCGACCTCGGCCGGCGCCGGACCGCCGCAGCATCCCGACACGCCAGCCCCGCCGACATCCAAATTGGTGACGCACACGCCTGTCTCGGGCAGCACTAGATGGATATTGTCGGCGGCGACGATATCGCCGGCGAGCGCCGCAGCAACGGACCGGACCTGCTCGTAGCCGGTCAGCAGCAGGAAGGTCGGCGCGCGGCCGTAGCTCTTGATGCCCACAGTGTAGAAACCCGGCTCCAGATGGGCGAGTTCGCGATGGCCGTGCGGCGGCACGGAGCCGCAGGAGTGTTCGTTGGGATCGATCAGCGGGCCGAGCGCCTTTGTGCTTTCGAGCCATGGATCGAGATCGAGGCGTAGCTCGCGCGTCAGCGACAGGTCGGGCCGCTGGCCGGTCGCGGCGACGATCCGGTCGACAGGGCCAACCGTGCGCGGGCCTTCGGTCGTCTCGCCATCCACGATCAGCCGACCATTCTCTTCACGAATGGCGAGGATCGCGAAGCCGGCGACGAGGGGCACGCGGCCGCTCTCGACCAGATCGCGCGTGTCAGCGCCCAACTCACCACGCGCCGGCAACTGGTCCGCATCGCCGCCTCCGTAGATGCGGACGAGGTTGGTGCTGCGCGTCGCCCAGATCGCCCTGGTCGTCGGCTCCGTCTCCGCCAGACGGACAAGATCGAGCAGCGCGTTCGCGGCAGAGTGTCCGGCACCGACCACCAGCGTCGTTCGTCCGGCATAGGTACTCCGATCCCGGCCGAGCACGTCGGGAATGCCATAGGCAATGCGGTCGGCGAATTCGACTTCGCCGTTGGCCGGCAGACCGCTCGCGCCGAGCGGGTTGGGCGTGGCCCACGTGCCGGAAGCGTCGATCACCGCGCGGGCAAGATCACGGCGGATTCCTTCGGCGGTCTTCACCACCAGCACGAACGGTCGTTCCTCCCGGCCGTGGCTGACCACCTTGTCGATGCCGAGCCGTGAGATCGCCGTGACGCGGGCGTTGGTCTCAATGACCGGGGCCAACTCGGGTGTCGCGGCAAGCGGCTCGAGATAGTCACGCACGATCTCGACTCCGGTCGGGAATGCGTCGGCCGGCGGCAGCGACCAACCCTGGCGCTCCAGCAGATCGACCGATGCCGCGTCCACGCAATACCGCCACGGCGTAAACACCCGAACATGGCCCCAGTCGCGGAGGTTGGCGCCGATCGCGGCTCCCGCCTCATAGAGCCTCACCGGCACGCCGCGGCCGACGAGATGCGCGGCAGCGGCCAGACCGACAGGACCGCCGCCGATGACAGCGACCGGCAGGGATTCGAGAGCTTGCTTCGTCATATTCGGTCCTTCCAGGATCATCGAAATAGATGGCAAAAAAGAGAGCCGTTCATGCGGCGGCTTCCTCGCTGCTCGCGCAGGCCGCGTCGGCGCAGCATTCGTCGGCGAGGAAGCCGATGAGCCTGTTCATGGCCGGGTAGTTGGCGCGACAGATCAACGTGGTGGCCTGACGCTCCTGCGTCACCAGTTCCGTCGCGATCAGCCGTTGCAGATGATGGGAGAGCGTCGAGGCGGGTATGCCCAGCCGCTCCTGCAGGCGGCCGACCGGCAGACCGGCATCGCCGGCCCGCACGAGCGTCCGATAGACCTGAAGCCGGGTCGGGTTGCCGATCGCTTCGAGCTGCTTTGCTGTTTGTTCGAGATTCATGGAAATAAGGTACGCCTGCAAACAGCGAGGGTCAATCGCTCTTTCCATGATTCTCGAAATATCGGCAAAAAAACGCCGCTGCTCAGGATAAGAGAAGCTTGACGCCGGATATCAGAAGGACAGCGGCGAGGATGAAGCGCAGCGCATTGTCCGGCAGGTGACGGCTGCCGACGAACGCCCCGACCGCACCCCCGATACCGACCGCAAGCAACCACATCGGAAGGGCACTGGGGACTGCTCCTATGATGCTGTAGGCGCCGGCCAGTGCTGCGGCCGAGTTGAGCAGATTGTAGGCGGCCGTCACAGCGGCAGTCTTGCGCAGAGGCACCCAGTTCATCGCCAGAATGATGGGGGCGAGGAAAATCCCGCCTCCCGTGCCGGTCATTCCCGACAGAAAGCCGATGCCCGCGCCGACCAACAGGGCCGGAATGAACGGAGGCTCAGATGGAGGCAGTCGCCGCTCTGCTGCGGGCTGTAAGGCCGAGCGGATCATCTGGGCGGCCGAGAGGAGGAGAATGATGCCGACGACAGGATAGTAGTAGTGCCCCGGTAGGTGAATCGCCCCTCCGAACAACGAGAATGGGAAACCCAGAACTGCTAACGGATAAAACGTGCGTAAGGACAGCAAACCGCTGCGCCAAAACTGGAATGTTCCGATGGCCGCGACGAGGAGGTTGAGCGACAGGGCCGTCGTCTTCATGGCCGCGGGGCCAAACCCGAAAAGACCCATGACTGCGAGGTAGCCGGACGCGCCCGCCTGTCCGACCGAAGCGTAGAGCAGCGCGATAACGAGGAACAGAAGTGCGAGCCATGTATCGTCGCTGCTCAATGCGTCTCTTTCACCTCTCCATGTCTCAGCCGGAAGATTGACTATTAGCTATCCTGGGCGGCATCCGCCACTTTCGTTGGCCGGGAAGATTCTCGCTCATACCAGTCCTTGGAGCGGTTCACGATCCACACGACCGACAGCATGACCGGCACCTCGATCAGCACGCCGACGACGGTGGCGAGCGCAGCGCCCGACTGGAAGCCGAACAGGCTGATGGCGGCGGCGACCGCCAGCTCGAAGAAGTTGGACGCCCCGATCAGGGCCGAGGGTCCGGCCACGCAATGCTGCTCTCCCGAGATCCGATTGAGCAGGTAGGCAAGCCCGGAGTTGAAATAGACCTGGATCAGGATCGGCACGGCCAGCAGCCCGATGATGAGCGGCTGCGCTAGAATCTGCTCGCCTTGGAAGCCGAAGAGCAGAACGAGCGTGGCGAGAAGCGCGACCAGCGACAGCGGCTGGAGCCGGTCGAGGAGGCGCTTCAACGTCGCTTCGCCGCCTGTCGCCAGCACCCGGCGGCGCAGAAGCTGCGCGGCGATCACCGGCACGACGATGTAGAGCACGACCGAGAAGACAAGCGTGTCCCACGGCACGGTGATGGCGGAGAGGCCGAGCAGCAGTCCAACAATCGGGGCGAAGGCGAACACCATGATCGTGTCGTTGAGCGCCACCTGGCTGAGCGTGAAATGCGGCTCGCCCTTGGTCAGGTTCGACCAGACGAAGACCATCGCCGTGCAGGGCGCGGCGGCGAGGATGATCAGGCCGGCGATGTAGCTGTCGATCTGGTCGGCCGGCAGGTAGGGCTGGAACAGATAGCCGATGAACAGCCAGCCGAGCGCCGCCATCGAGAACGGCTTCACCGCCCAGTTGACGAACAGGGTGACGCTGATACCGCGCCAATGACGTCCGACCTCGCCGAGCGCGGCGAAGTCGATCTTCAGCAGCATCGGGATGATCATCAGCCAGATCAGCGCAGCGACCGGCAGGTTGACTTTGGCGATCTCGGCTTCGGCGACGGCGTGGAAGGCCCCCGGCATATATTGGCCGAGCGCGATGCCCGCGACGATGCACAGCGCCACCCAGAGGGTGAGATAGCGTTCAAAGGTGGACATGGTACTTCCTCATGCTGTCGCGACACGGCGGCCGTGCTGGTCGACAACGCGCTCGCCGTCTTCCTTGACGAACGCACCGCGTTGCGGCGGCAGCAGATCGAGCACGTCTTCCGAGGGCCGGCAGAGCCGAACGCCCTTCGGACTGACCACGATCGGCCGGTTGATGAGGATCGGGTGCGCCATCATGGCGTCGAGGAGCTGATCTTCGGCTAGGTTCGGATCGCCAAGACCAAGCTCGGCATAGGGCGTTCCCTTCTCACGCAGCAGGTCGCGCATCGAAATGCCCATGCGCTGGATGAGTTGGACCAGCATCAGCCTTGACGGTGGTGTCTTCAGATACTCGATGACATGCGGCTCGACGCCGGCGTTGCGGATCATCGCGAGTGTGTTGCGCGACGTGCCGCAGTCCGAATTGTGATAGATGATGACGTCCATGACCGGCCTCATGCCACGCTTGGACGCGGCCTGGTCGCACCCTTCAACTGACCGATCTCGACGAGCTTCGAGCCGAGCGCCATGCGATCAATGCTGGCGAGCGGCAATGCGGTGAATACGGAAATCCGGGTCTTGAGGTAGCGGAACGCCGCGACGAAAGCGGCCTCCTTCTGAATGTCCGCTCCTTCGACCGCGGCGGGATCTTCAATGCCCCAATGCGCCGTCATGGGCTGGCCCGGCCAGACCGGGCAGGCTTCCCCGGCCGCGTTGTCGCAGACCGTGAACACGAAATCCATGACAGGCGCGTCGGGCCGCGCAAACTCCTCCCAGCTCTTCGAGCGGAATCCATCGGCCGGATAGTCGTAGGCCCGCAGCACCTTCAGGGCGAACGGATTGACGGCGCCCTTCGGCTGGCTGCCGGCGGAGAACGCCCGGAAGCGGCCGCCGCCGTCCTTGGCCAAAATGCTCTCTGCCAGGATCGACCGTGCCGAATTGCCGGTGCAGAGAAACAGGACGTTGTAGATGCGTTCAGTCATGGGCGGCCTCCTTGGCGGCGTTCGTTTGTGGGGGCAGCATGGCGACAGCTCGGCGACCAGTGGCGCGCAGATCTCCGGGTGGCCGCCGCAGCAATCCTTGACGAGGAAGCCGGTCAGATCGCGCACGGCGTCGAGCTTCGCCCGGTAGATGATGGATCTGCTTTGGCGCTCGGCGTCGATCAACCCAGCGCGGCTGAGGATGGCCAGATGCGTCGACATGGTGTTGTGAGGCACCGCCATATGCTTGGCGATCTCGCCAGCCGGAAGTCCGTCAGGCTCGTGCTCCATGAGGAGCCGGAACACGTCGAGGCGCGTGGACTGGGCGAGCGCAGCGAAGGCGAGAATGGCTTGTTCTGATTCCATATGTCGAGACTAATCGACATATGGCAGCGAGTCCAGCCTTCATGCGTGCCAGTGGGTAAGCATAGCAGCCCCGGCACGCTGTGCTGTTTTGGATGGCTCCGCGCGCCGGGGCTGCTATGCTTCTGCACGAAGGCGTCCAGATTGATGTTGCATGTCCACATAACTGAGTTCACGGATCCGATCGAGAAAGGCAAGAAACGCAAGGACAAGTGGCTGTTTCGGAAAGCTGGGGAGCCAATCTTTGCCATTGCCGGAATCTGGCGGGCCACCGAGGAGGTCGGCGAGGCGTTCACCATGCTCACTCTGGAGCCCGGTCCTGATATCGCCCCCTACCACGACCGCCAGATCGTCATCCTCGAGCGCGACGCCTGGGCGGATTGGCTCGATCCATCCGTGTCCGCCAAGTCACTGATCAAGCCACTTCCGGCCGGCTCCCTTTCAGTGGAGCAAGTCGGCTGATGCGTTTCTCCTTCCCGCATAGTCACGCCTTCCCCGGCGGCGAGGTCCGCGTCGAAGATGCCGAAGCGGCCGAAGGAATGTGCGTGGTCGAGTTCGGCGACGGGATCGCCATGATCGGAGAATGGCATCCGGACGGCGACGATGTTCATCTCTCCATCCCGGCCTACCGCACCGCTAGCGGCACGGATGTCGAGGCTCGGCGCTGGCGGCTGGCCCACGACAAGAATGGAACCTGGCGCTCGCGGCGATCCGCGTGACCGCACCTTGCGGCGACCCCTTCCCGAAGTGACGAAGGGCGCTCGACCCTTGCGGGGAGCGCCCTTCTGACCCGGACGACTGCGAACGCGCGACTGGTATCGTCGCTGCAGGCAGCTCATCGATGACGGGCAGTGAGCGATAGATGGGGAAAGCCATCTGGGAAATCAAGACCATCGGGATTGCCGGTCGCCTGCAGCGGCGCATCGAGGCAGGCATCACAGATACCGCAGCCGTCATCGTCCATCGCCCGATCCGCCTGCCCGCAACAGATGCACGAAACTGTAGATCGGGCAGCGTGATCGCACCGACGCGGCAGCATGATTTCGGCGGCGGCGTCAAAAAGGGTATCGATGGGAATCGTCTTCATCGCGGTCGTCTCCAACGATCTTGAGCACAAATAGGAGCGCTCAAAATCTTTGCAATGGCGGGGATCTCGCCAAGCGAGATCATCTTGCCGCATACCTCCCTAGAGCTTCGAGGGCGCGGGAACCTTTGTAATTCCGGGATGGTTTTCTCTCGGACCATTGCCCCGCCCGGAGCAGCTTCGTGAAAATTGCCACCTACAACGTCAACGGCATCAACGGCCGGCTTCCCATCCTTCTGCGATGGCTGAAAGAAGACGCGCCCGACATCGTCTGTCTGCAGGAACTCAAATCCCCGGACGAGCGCTTTCCCCGGCGCGAGCTTCAGCGAATGGGATACGGGGCCGTCTGGCACGGGCAGAAAAGTTGGAACGGCGTGGCGATCCTCGCCAGGGATGCGACCCCCGTCCTGACGCGCCGCGGCCTGCCGGGCGATCCGGACGACACCCATAGCCGTTATATTGAGGCCGCCGTCGACGGCATCCTGATCGGCTGTCTGTACCTGCCGAACGGCAATCCGGCGCCCGGTCCCAAATTCGACTACAAGCTGCGCTGGTTCGAGCGGCTTCAGACCTACGCGGCCGACCTTCTGGCGCTCGATCTTCCCGTGGCGCTGATCGGTGATTTCAACGTCATGCCGACGGATCTCGACGTCTATGCGCCGGAGCGCTGGCGCGACGACGCGCTGTTCCGCCCGGAGGTCCGGAAAGCCTATGCCGATCTCGTCGCCCAAGGCTGGACCGACGCCATCCGCCATCTCCATCCAAAGGAACGGATCTACACCTTCTGGAAATACTGGCGAAACTCCTTCGAACGCGATGCGGGCCTGCGCATCGACCATCTTCTCCTAAGCCCGGCGCTGGCGCCCTGGTTGAGGAAGGCGAGCGTCCGCCGCAGTCCGCGCGGCTGGGACCACACCAGCGACCACGCGCCGGTTATGATCGAGATCGAAACGCCATCAGATTGAGGTCAAGCGGACGGCTGCGGTGACGCCCGCTGCTCGCGCGCCCTCGCGGCTCGCCGCGCCTCGCGCAACTCTTCGAGGGTCGGCAGCCACCAGCCGCGCTGGCGCTCCTCGTCGCCAGGTTCGGTTCGCGAAGGCCAGGTCTGCACCAATTCGTCCAACGACGGCGTCCGCCATATGCCCCAGATATGATCGTCGGCAATATCAGGATAGAGGTCAGCGATCTCTTTGGGCTCGATCAGCTCGCCGGTGATGTCGTCCACAACGATAATGCCGTACGGTGTAGTCGCAATCGGTCGATTCAGCGGGGGCAAATCATGGGCGGGGAGCGGGATGCGCCGGCGCTTGCGCTCAGCCGCTCCACGGCGGGACGCCCTTTCCTGGTCGGTCCCTTTGCGCGCCTCAGCGCGCTTGCGCCTTTCTTCGGGCTCGCACCGCTGTGCTTCCGCCTCGATGGCCTGCCAGTGGTCGACAAGATCGTCATAGGAGGCGAAGGGCACACGCCAGACCTTGTGCTCGCCGTCCCAGCGGGCGAAAGGCACCTGGCGGATCTCCTCGACCAGTTTGCGGGAATAGGGTGTCGTTATGCGAAGTCCGTCCTTATCGACGCCGAGATAGGGGCTGAGGATCGGCTCGAAAGCAAAAGCATCCCTGCCCTTCGCCTCTGCGTAGGGATCGGCACGGGATTCTTCCTTGGCAATCCAGCGATCGATGCGGCGGCGCGCCGTCTTGCCGGGAACGATCCAGGCCTTTCGCCGGTCGCTCCAGCGTGCGCGCGGAAAGGTCTCGCGAAACCGCTGCACGGTCATCCGGTCGAACGCAAACGAGACGGCCGCGCGCTCGCCGCCATCCTCGCTTTCGACATCGTCGACCACCATCGCATCACCCATCCGTTGACGGGGGCGATCCGCGGCCTCAGTGCTTGGTGTGCCGGTCACCGCGATCGCCTTCGCCCGGTTTGGCCTCATTCTTGGCCTTCTGCTGCCGATCAGCGGACAAGGATCGGCTGACATCGACACTTTCCTTGAACTGGCCCTTCTCGTCACGACGAACATAACGCTTGTCGGTCCCGGTATCGATGAGTTCACGCTTGGTCATGACATTCTCCTTTGGTTGCAGTCAGGAAAAGAACGCACGACGACGCGAAAAAGATGCAGCGAATCAAAGGCATATTCGAGACTCGCAATAGATGAGGATGAACGACCCTAAGTTATTGATTTCTGATTCGTTTTTTAATCGGAACAAATTCGTTCGTGATTCGCTTGACTCGCTTTGGTTGCGTCGAGTCGGGAGTTTGGACATGGCCGGTCATCGTGCCCAGTGGAAGGGTTTCATCAAGTTCGGCGAGGTGTGTTGTGGCGTCGGCCTCTACACGGCCGCCAGCACCTCCGAGCGCATCTCGTTTCACACCATCCACAAAAAGACTGGCAATCGCGTCAACCGCGTGTTCATCGACAGCGACACCGGCAAGGAGGTCGAGCGCGAGGACCAGACCAAGGGCTTCGAGATCGAGACCGGCCAGTACATCATGATCGATCCGGAAGAGGTCGCGGCGACCATTCCAGAGAGCAACAAGACGCTGACGATCGAGGCCTTCATCCCCTGCTCCGATGTCGATGACGTCTATTTCGACAAGCCCTACTATTTGGTGCCGACCGACCGCGTCTCTTCCGACGCTTTCACGGCGCTGCGCGACGCCATGGAGAAATCCAAGGTCGCTGCGGTCGCACGCACGGTCCTGTTTCGCCGCATGCGCACCGTGCTGATCCGGACGCATGGCAAGGGACTGATCGCCACGACCTTGCAGTATGATTATGAGGTCCGCTCCTCGGAGAAGGCTTTCGATGAGATCCCGAAGCTGCGCATCAAGGGCGAAATGCTCGATCTCGCCAAGCACATCATCTCCACCAAGAAAGGCAACTTCGACCCGGCCGCGTTCGACGATCGCTATGAAGAGGCGGTCGCGGAACTGGTAAAGGCGAAGATCGAGGGTAAGGCCCTTCCAAAGCGTAAGGTGGTCAAGGTCTCCAAGCCCGACGATCTGCTGGCCGCGCTGCGCGAAAGCGCCAAAATGCTGAAGGCCGGTGACGACACGCCGAAACGCTCCGCCGCCAATGCCAACAAGGGCACCGGCCGCAAGCCGGCTGCGCGCGCCGCGGCATCGAAGGCGCGCAGCCCGGCAGCCGCGCAGCGTAAAGCCGGTTGAGGAGAACGATCATGGCGCCGCGTCCCTACTGGAAAGGCTATCTGAAGCTCTCCCTCGTCACCTGCCCCGTCTCGATGTCACCGGCGACCTCGGAGTCTGAAAAGGTCCGCTTCCACACCCTGAACAAGGCGACCGGCAATCGCGTCGTCTCGCGATATGTCGATGCCGTCACGCGCAAGCCCGTCAAGGACGACGACGAGGTGAAGGGTTATGCCCGCGGCGAGAACGACTATGTCCTTCTCACCGATGATGAGCTCGACGCCGTGGCGCTCGATACCGTCAAGACCATCGACATCGAGAAATTCGTGCCGCGCCACAGCATTGAATGGGTCTATCTGGAGAAGCCCCACTACCTCGTGCCCGACGATCCGGTTGGCCACGAAGCCTTCGCCGTCATCCGCGACGCCATGGCTTCGGACAAGGTTTTCGGGGTGTCGCGCCTGGTCATCGGCCGGCGCGAGCGGGCGGTCGTGCTCGAGCCGCGAGGCGAAGGCATCGTGCTGTGGTCGTTGCGCTTTGGCGACGAGGTGCGACCGGAGGAGTCCTATTTCGAGGATATCGACGGAAAGTCCGATCCCGACCTCGTTCCCCTCGTCCAGAAATTCATCAAGCAGCACACCAAGACCTGGTCCCCGGACATGGTCTCCGATCCCGTGCAGGACGCGCTTCTCGATATCATCGCCAAGAAGAAGAAGGCGCTGAGGCCCGCGAAGAAGGGCAAAGGCAAGGGAGAAGAACGGCCGTCGGGCGGCAACGTCATCGATATCATGGACGCATTGCGCAAGAGCCTCGCCGGCGAAAAAGGCAAGCGCGCATCCTGAATTCTTCACGGAAGGCACTTATGTTGGTTCTCTCTCACACGCATGATGGACAGCCATGAAGAAGCGGCAGACCGCCATACCTCTCTACGACGAGTCGCGTGAAAGGCTTCAGTCTCGCCCTGTTCGCAAACGCGATCCCGAACAGCCGAGCCTCCCGTTCGATCCGATGCCCGATCGCGTCGAGCCCTGCCTTGCGCTGCTCCGGCAGGCGCCGCCGGAGGGACCGGACTGGCTGTTCGAAAACAAATGGGATGGCTATCGCCTCGCCATCCACATCGAGCCAAAAGGGGTGCGGATCATCACGCGTGGCGGCCATGACTGGACCCATCGCGTTCCCAGGATCGCCGAAGCCGCGAAGATGCTCGGCGTCGGGACCGCCATTCTCGACGGCGAGGCGGTGGTCCTCAACAAGGAGGGTCATGCCGATTTTGGGGCGCTACAGCGCTCGCTCGGCGGCCGCGGCGGCAAGCGCGCTTCGACGGAAGCGGTGTTCTTCGCCTTCGACCTTCTCTATTTCGATGGCCATGACCTCACCAACACGGAGCTCGACGTTCGGCGGCATCTTCTCTCGGATTTCCTCGACGGCGCCACCGGAGCTGTGCAGCTGTCGGAAGAAGCCCACGGCGACGGCGCCGGGCTGCTGGCGAAGGCCTGCTCGCTCGGCCTTGAAGGCATCATCGCCAAGCACCGCGACCGGCCCTACCGCTCCGGCCGCACCGGCGACTGGATCAAGATCAAGTGCGTCCAGAGCGAAAGCTTTATAATCGTCGGCTACGAGCAATCCGCCGCAGCGCGCGGCGGGATCGGCAGCTTATTGCTTGCGGCCCGGCGCGGCGACACCTGGGTTTCTGTCGGTTCGGTCGGAACTGGCTTCAAGACGAAGGACGCCGAATATCTGCGCAAGACGTTGGACAAGCTGAAGACGAAGAAACCGGCCGTGCCGCTCAAGGGCAAGAATTACGTGTTCGCGCTACCGACGCTCATCGCAGAAATCGAATTCCGCGGTTGGACTGACGACGGTAATCTCCGCCATGCCTCCTACAAGGGTCTGCGCGAGGTCCAGGACAATGCCGCGGTCTTCGAGATGGGAACATCGGCCGTCGGCAAGTGACTATCTATGCCGATCGAGATCGGCATGGTCGAGACCGAAGTGATCCAGCACCAGCTGCAAATTCCGGCGGTTTGACTTGAAATAGACGTCGAAGACGTCGCCCAGCACCGGCACGCTGCCCGCGAACGTATCAAACCCGACATTGACCAGCATCTTGACGAGCTTGTCGTTCGGCACGCCGAGACGGCGCGCCTCGTTGACGATGACGAGGCTGACAGCCGCCGCAGCGAAATCGCCGATGCCCGGGATCAGGCCGAGAACAGAGTCCGCCCCGAGCGAAATCCGCGTGCCGGGAACCCGTAGCGCCGTGTCCATCAGCCGCGCCAGCCCGCGAATTCGCCGGAGGCGCGCCAAGTGCTCGATGGGGAGGTTGTGCTTTTTCATTCTTCCTATGTGGCCCTGACGCTCGCCCGTTCAAAGGTCATGCGGCCGCCTTGTGCTTGCCGAGGCGCTTGATCGCCTGTTCCAGCCGGCGCTGGCCATCGCAGTAATCCTCCCAGGCACTCGTCTTCGCCAGCAGCCCCGGCACAGTGCGGATTGTGAACCGCTTCGGATCGAGGTCGGATTTGACCTGCGTCCACGTCAGCGGCATCGACACGGTGGCGCCGGGCCGCGCTCGCGGCGAGAGGGGTGCCGCCGCCGTCGCCATTCGGTCGTTGCGCAGATAGTCTAGGAAGATGCGGCCTTCCCGCAGGCTCTTGGTCATCTTGATGAGATAGAGGTCGGGGTTGTCGCGCGCCATCTCCTGGCAGACATCGTGGGCGAAGCCCTTGGCCTCGGCCCAGGAGAGCGGCTTGCGGGCATTGACGGCAAGCGGCGTCACAACATGCAGCCCCTTGCCACCCGTGGTCTTGCAGAAACTGATAAGGCCGAGATCGTCCAGGCGGTCGCGCATCTCGCGCGCGGCGGCGACCACGGCGGAGAATGGCACGTCCGGGCCGGGATCGAGGTCGAATACCAGCCGACCCGGCACTTCGGGTTTCCCCGGTTCGCAGTTCCACGGATGCAACTCAATGCCGCCGATCTGGGCGATGGCGACGAGGCCTTCGACACGATCGACCTGCAGGTAGGGCTTCTTGTCACCAAAGACCTTGACCAGTTCCAGCAGGTTCGAAGTGCCCGGCATGGCGTGCCGCTGGAAGAATTGCTCGCCGCCAATGCCATCCGGCGCGCGGATGATCGAACACGGCCGACCCTTCACATGCTCGATGAGCCAGGCGCCGACAGCTTCGTGATAGTGGGCCAGCTCCTCTTTGGTCACGGGCTTGCCGTCGCCCGCGTCCGGCCACAAGGGTTTGTCCGGATTGGAGATGAGCACGCCCATGACCTCCGCCTTTGCACCCTTCCGGCGCGCGGGCTTCACCTTTGCGGCCACGGCCGGCTCTGGTGTCTCGGTCTTTGCCGGCGAGGCGGGCTTATCGGCTTCGACCTCGGCGGCCGGCTTATCCTCCCGCAGGCCCTTGAACGCGGCCTGGCGAACCAAACCGTCCGCGGTCCAGCCGGCGAATTCGATCTCGGCGACCAACTCGGGTTTGAGCCAGACGACCTCCCTCTCCTTCTTCGGCGCGCCTATCCCCGTGAAAGGGGATTTCTCCGTCTCAGCGGCTTTGAGCTTGGGCAGGAGCGTTTCGACCTTCTTGGCGCCATAGCCCGTACCGACGCGGCCGACATAGACGAAATGCTCGCCGCGATTGACGCCGACCAGCAGCGAGCGGAATTTGCCGTTCGTCTTGGCATAACCGCCGATGACGACTTCGTGCCCTGCGCGGCATTTCGATTTCGCCCAAGTGTCGGTACGACCCGAACGATACGACGCATCCTCCTGTTTCGAGACGATGCCTTCGAGCGAGAGCTTGCAGGCGGAGCGAAGAACCGCGTCGCCGCCCGTCTCGAAATGCTCGACAAAGCGCAAGTGCGGATCCTCGGTTGCATCAGTAAGCAGCTCCTGCAGCCGAGCTTTCCGGTCGACCAAAGGCTTATCGCGAAGGTCTTCCCCTCCATCGAACAGAAGGTCGAATGCGAAATAGACCAGGTTGCCCGTGTTGCGCTCCGAGAGCGCCGCCTGCAAGGCCGCGAAGTCCGGGGCGCCGTTATCGTCGAGCGCGCAGATCTCGCCGTCGATGATGCAATCCGGAAGTGATGCGGCGGCCTCGGCGATCTCCGGATACTTGGCGGTCCAATCCAAGCCCTTGCGGGTTTTGAGCGTCACATCGCCATTCGCGGCCCGCATCTGAATTCGATAGCCGTCGAACTTGATCTCATGCAGCCACTTGTCGCCGGCGGGCGGGCGTTCGAGCGTTTCGCAGAGCTGCGGGGGAATAAAGTCAGGCAGATCGGCTGACGTCGATGTCGCGACGTCCTTGCGCGTCTTCTTTTTACGCTCGTCAGCCGCGAGGCCATGCTTGGTGTCCCAGACAGCATCGGCCTCGACGTCGCCGCTGGCCGTCATGAACGGTTTCGGCTTCCGCCCCTTGCCGCCGGCGATCTGCTCCATCTTCCGGCCGGAGGCGACCGAGGTCATGTTCTCGTCCAGGATGGCGGCGCCGTTCTCCTCGACGGCGTGCTCGTCGTGGTGCTTGATCAGCAGCCAGTTTGTCCGCTTACCGCCATCGCGATCGTTGCGCATCCTCACGAGCACGAAGCTGCCATGCAGACGCTTGCCATGGAGCACGAACTTGAAGTCACCCTTCTTCAAAGCCTCTTCGGGGGACTTGTTGCCTTCAGGCTCCCAGTAGCCGCGATCCCACAGCATCACCGTGCCGCCACCATATTGGCCCTTCGAGATCGTTCCTTCGAAGTCGCCATAGTCGAGCGGGTGATCCTCGACCTCGACCGCCAGCCGCTTGTCATGGGGATCGAGCGATGGTCCCTTGGTCACCGCCCAGGATTTGAAAACGCCGTCGAACTCGAGGCGAAGATCGTAATGCAGGCGCGTGGCATCGTGTTTCTGGATGATAAAGCGCAGCCGGTTCGAGGATTTGACGGCCGTCGAGCCACTCGGCTCCTGCGTCTGCTTGAAATCCCGCTTCTTCTTGTATGTCGATAGCTTGTCAGCCATGGCCGCCTCACCAGATCCTGCGATCGATCTGCGAGGCGATCATCGGCACGGCGGCCGCGCCGGGCGCGCCGAGACTGAGACGCTGCACGAGCCGACCGAGGAGATAGGTCGTGGCGGCCGTCGCGAGGACCCTGAGCCATGGATGCACATCGCCTCGTGAAGGCCGCGCATCCATCCCATCGGTCTGCTTTCGGATTGTGGTCAGCCGAACACGCAGATCGGCAACTTCCTGCCGAAGGGCTTCAATCTGCTGCTGGGTTGACGGATTTTCGTTCCGAACGTCCGAATCTTCGGCAGGGCTTTCCTCTTCGAGTTCGGCGAGATGCTCGCGCAGCTGGGCCGGGCTGTCGAAGCCCTTTGCTCGTATATCGGTCATTGCGTTTGTCTCCCACGACGTCGACGCTTCGGCGCCAGGGAAAAGTCGCGGCGATCGGCCTTCGCTTTTACCCGAGAACCCTCACCGGGCGCCGAGATGGAAACACACCTGCACGATCGTTGTTCCGCGCGCTCATTGGCAGCGTGGTTGCGATCATGATCGGCGACGAATATGTTCGACCGCGGCGCTACTGCCATTCAGTTCACGAGGGTTACATGGCAACCGGCACGGTCAAGTTTTTCAACCAGGACAAGGGCTTCGGCTTCATCACGCCCGACAATGGCGGAACGGATGTCTTCGTCCACGTTTCGGCCGTGCTGTCAGGTGGCCCGCTTCGCGACGGAACAAAGGTCAGCTACGACGTCGGCCAGGACCGCAAGACCGGCAAGTCGAAGGCGGAAAACGTCCGCGCGATCTAAGCAGGCGGACGTCACCGATCTTTCGTCGCTGACGCCGCCGGTGGCACTACGCTGCCCTTGGCTGCGATCGCAGCTTCGATCTCCCGAATGACCTTGGCCGCTTCGAGCAGGATAGCCTTCATCTCGTCGTCGTAGAGATGCACGGGCATTCCGCCCGCCTGAATGAGGTCCATGGCCTCGGCGGATTCCTCAAGACGCGCAGGTTCTCCCAGAACCCGCCAGCCTTCCCGTATCGTGACATAGGCGCGGCCGAGCAGGCGGAGCTTCTCGCCCTCGGAAAGGGTGCCTACGTCCTGTGCCGCCCGGGTCAGCTCGACAACGAAGTCCGCGATGCTTTTCACCTGTCACCTCAATGCGCTGCACCCGCTGGCGCTGCGTTTGCACCTCCGAGAGAGCTAACGCTCAATTTGAGCAAAACAAGTCGGACGCCCGATCCAGGTCGACGGCATCGGCATCGACATGCTGGTCGAAACCTTTTGCTGTTCAGCGACATTACCTGTTCGAAACCGGAGAACAGTGTGTGGCCAGAGCATATGCAAACCCATCCGATCCCGAGACCGAATGGTCGGACACCGAAGTCCTCGCCAGGGCGCACGACCTCGTCCAAACCTTTCTGACCTTCCTGCGGCTGGAGCGGCCGAGAAACGACATTCTCGACGCGCGTTGCCTGCCGGCAAGCAAATCTTCGCTCATCAGCGCTTTCAGGCTGGTGATCGCCACGGAGGCCGGCGGCGACGTGCGAGAGGCGCTATCGTCTGCCGGTCATATCCTCGCCCAGTTTCAGGACCGCGTCGGAACGCGCATCTCCGTGACGCCGGCCTGTGCGACGAACGTCGATCCAACCCGCACAACGGCAGTGAACGTGCTGGAAGAGGTCCTTTGCCAGGTCGACGAAGACACCCGTCGGCTGCGCGATCTCCTGGGCAAGGCATCCTCGATCGCCGAGAGCCGGTTCCAGCACAGGCATGCGCGCACGCCCTTCCAGGACGATGGAACATATACCTGGTACGGGCATGCTTGACACGAGGCGGCCGAGACAAGGCCGACGATCAGACGTGCAAAAACCTCTCTTTCCGTCACTTCGGACGCGCGGTCCGGATGGCCGCGATATTCGGGGCACATTATCGGAAGACATAAGGCCATATTAGCTGAGCAAGCGACGGATTTCTCCAATCATCCGGGGAATGTCCGTTGGCTTGCCGAGATTGGTGGCGCCTTTGAAGAAACCGGATTCGGTGAGTTGGCGTCCCTCGGCAGACGTCAGGACGAAGGGCACGCCTTGCGATCTGAGCAATACGGCGACCGGTGTCACCCTGCCGTCCCTCAAGGTGACGTCGAGGACCGCGGCGTCCGGCTGCTCCCGGTGGAGGAGCTGCAAAGCGTCTTCTATGCTTCCAACAGGCCCCAGAACCTCAAAACCGCCCTTTGTCAGCGCGCGCTCGATCTCCATCGCGATGAAGAATTCATCTTCGACAACAAGGATGCGCCCTGTAGCCTGATCGCGGCCGTCATCGGAAGACATGCACATCCCTATAGTGGCAGTTTGACGATGGCGATCAAACCGCGCGCATCGAACCTTTGTTCCGCCGATCCGCCGAGATGTTTCGCGGTCGCGGTAATCAACTCTGTGCCGTATCCGCGATGGACAGGCGGTCGAACCGTCGGCCCATCCTCCTCCCGCCACTCGCAGACCAGCATGGTTTGGTCGTCATCGCCCTCCTCGATCCGCCACGACAGCCAGACCCGCCCATCCGGCACCGAGAGCGCGCCGTATTTAAGCGCGTTTGTCGTCAGCTCGTGGAACATCATGCTGACCGGCAGGACCTTCGAGGACGGAAGCGTGGTGGAGGGCCCCGCTTCGATGTTAACGCGCTTGCCGTCCGTAGCGGTGACAGCGACGTCGAGCAGCGCAGCGAAGTCCGCGCTCGTTTCGCCAGGCGCGATCTCCTGCGCCCGCAAGGCAACGTCGATACGCCCCAGAAAGGTCTCGCGATATTCCTGCGCCGTGTAGCCTTCTGTTTGCGTCTGCATGGCGAGCGCCCGGATGACCGAGAACAGGTTCTTCATGCGATGGCGGGTTTCGGCAAGGATAATATCGCTCTCCGTCCGCTCCCGATTACTCTCAGTGACATCTTCGAAGACGACGAGGATGCTGGTGCTGTTGTTGTCGGGATGGACAAGACGTCTGGCATCGATGAGGAATGTGCGCTCTCCGATGGTGGGAAAATCGTGCGTGACCTCGTAGCCGACGACGGCCGCCGTCTTCGGAATGACTTCCGCAATCAGCTTGCGCAGGTCGGCGATGTCCCACTGGCCGTTGCCGAGGGAAAACAGGCTTTGGCCGAGAATATCGTCCCGTTCCACCTTGAACGCATCGATGAAGGCGTTGTTGACGCTGGTGACGCAAAAGCCCTGGTCGAGCACGACGAGAGGCTGTGTCAGCGTGTCGACAATCCCTTGCGCCTGGACGTGGCCGGCGCGGAGCAGGCGGTACAAATCTTCAAGGACCATCGTTCGCCTTCCTGCGACCGTTTCAGGGGACCGCCGAACGGACGACACGGCCGGGCGGAGACATCGACTGCTACAGTTCCGTGTTCTCCCAGCCCAGCGCGGTCGCGAGATAGCCTAGGGCAAAGGCAGCGCCGATGCTATAGATAACGAGCATAGCTTCCAAGGGGCCAAGCGCTGCACCGAACGCGGGCGGCTCCAGTTGCAGGACGGCCACCGCGCTTACGGCGCCGAGCACAAAGCCGATAAAGAGACGGCTCAGCATGTAGCAGATTAGCACTGGCATTGGACGAACTCCGGGTTCAGAACAACGAACGACCCCGACCAGGCAATGTTCCACTGTGCAGTTCATCCGATGTCGGATCGCATCGAGCCCAACTGCCGGATGATGAGCGCATCCCATGGCAGGTGTTTGCTGATGCCAAGGTTGACGACATGTGCGGGCGGACGCTGGAACCGTTATTGGTCGTCCGGCACGTTCCGAACTCGCATCGCACGCATTTTTTTGAGGCGGGCATCCCGTCTCGCCCCACCACCATCCCGATGATTCGCAAGCAAAATTTACTGATTGGACAATATTGGAGACAATTTTCCTATTTTCGGGTGGCTTGACTCTTTTTCGAGAGAGGAACAGATACAGAACAAATACACCTGAACGACATGACGTCACCAGCCAACACGAACGCCCTGGAGTCCGTGAACGATGAATGCTGCCCGGAAAAGGGTGATAGCCGACCTCAGAGAGAGCATCGCCTCCCTGGAGAGCCCTGCCTCGCGAAAGGCTGGTGCGTTGCCATTTCGGGTGGCGGAGATCGACGCGGCGCTTCCGGGCGGTGGCCTTGCCTACGGCGCGCTTCACGAATTCTCGGGGGGCGGAGCCGGCACGGTCGACGGCGCGGCCGCCGCGCTCTTCGCCGCCGGCATCGCCGCGCGCACCACGGGACCGATCGTCTGGTGTCTGACGCGGCCGGATCTGTTTTTTCCGGCGCTCGCTCAGGCAGGGCTTCATCCCGATCGCGTCTATTTCGTCGAGAGCGACAAGGAGGAGGATATCCTGGCGAACGCCGAGGAGGCGCTTGCCTATGGCGGGCTCGGCGCCGTCGTCGCCGAGTTGGTGCGATTACCGATGGTGGCGAGCCGCCGGCTGCAGCTCGCCGCCGAAAAAACCGGGGCGATGGCGCTCGTGGTCCGGCGCTGGCGGCGTCCGACGGAGGCCTCCGACTATGGCCAGCCGACCGCCTCGACCACCAGATGGCGGGTGAGTGTCCTCCCCTCCGAAGAATTGCCGGTCGCCACCGTGGGAAGGGCAAACTGGCTGCTGGAATTGATGCGCGTGAAGGCGGGCGAGTGCGCTGAGTTTATCGTTGGAGCCTGTGATGCCTCGGGTCGTATCGATCTATCTACCGGACCTGCCGACCGACAGGATCAGGCGGGCCGATCCTTCGCTCCCGGTTGAACAGCCCATCGCCATGATCGCACGAAGCGGTTCCCGGCGCTGGGTCGCGGCGGCGGACGCAGCGGCGCGGCATGTCGGCGTTCACGTCGGGATGCCGGCGGCGAAAGCGCAGGCGCTCTTCCGCGACCTGATGCTCATCGATGCCGATCCCGCGGCCGATGCCGCGGCGCTGGAACGCATTACGCTATGGGCGCTGACGCAATATTCTCCGATCGTCGCGATGGACTCCCCTGACGGCATCGTCATGGACACCGAAGGCGCGGACCACCTGCAAGGCGGTGAGCAAAGCATGTTGACCGCGACGGCGAACCGGTTCCGCGCGAAATCCCTCGCCGCTCGCGTCGCCATCGCCGACACCTGGGGCGCGGCGCATGCCTGTGCCCGCGCGATCACGCGAGAAACCGTCATCGTGCCGAAAGGAGAGACGGCGCGGGCCGTCGAGCGCCTGCCTATCTCGCTGCTCCGCCTGCCGGACAACGTCGTCTCGGATCTCCGGACGCTTGGTTTTCAGACCATTGGCCAGTTGTCGGCGACGGCCCGCGCGCCCCTCGCCCTTCGCTTCGGGCCGGAAATCGGACGCCGGCTCGATCAGATGCATGGACGCATGGCCGAGCCCATCGATCCTATCCGCACGCCTGATATTGTCGAGGTCAGCAAATCCTTTGCCGAGCCGATCGGTGCTGCCGAGACTATCAACCGATATGTCGGCCTGCTGGTGACCGACCTTGTCGGCGAACTGCAACGTCGGGGGCATGGCGTTCGTCGCACCGACCTCATCGTCGAGAAGGTGGACGGCACCCGCCAGGCGGTCCGCGCCGGTACAGCCAAGCCGTCTCGCGATATCGCGTGGCTAACCAAGCTTTTCCGCGATCGTACGGAGAAAATCGAGCCCGGTTTCGGTATCGAGCGGCTGACGCTGGTCGCCGTCATGACCGAGCCGCTGGAGGAGGCCCAAAGAACATCATCGCTCGTCGAAGACCAGGTGACGGACGTCATCCCGCTGATCGACGTCTTCGCGAACCGTGGCCAGCGTGTCTATCGCGTGACGCCGGTGGCGAGCGACGTGCCGGAGCGCAGCGTGCGGCGGATCGATCCGGCAGCGGTCGCGGCCGGCGCAACCTGGGCGCAGCACTGGCCGCGGCCGGTCCGGCTGCTCGCTCGTCCCGAGCTGATCGAGGTGATCGCGCTGATGCCGGACCATCCGCCGGTGTCGATCACCTGGCGGGGCAAGCGCCGGCGTGTGAAGCGCGCAGATGGACCGGAGCGGATATTCGGGGAATGGTGGACACGCGATGCCGAATATGCGGCGGTGCGCGACTACTTTGTCGTCGAGGATGAGGCCGGCGAGCGGCTCTGGATTTACCGCTGCGGCGATGGCGTCGATCCGGCGACCGGATCGCATCGCTGGTTCATGCATGGGATCTTCGCATGAGCTACGCCGAGCTGCAGGTGACAACGCATTTCAGTTTCCTTCGAGGGGCATCGTCGGCCAATGAGCTGTTCGCGACAGCGAAGGCGCTTGGCATCTCGGCGCTCGGTGTCGTCGATCGCAATTCCCTGGCCGGCATCGTCCGCGCGCTCGAGGCATCGCGCGAGACGAACATCCGTCTCGTCGTCGGTTGCCGCCTCGATCTCCAGGACGGCATGTCGATCCTCGTCTATCCGACCGACCGCGCGGCCTACTCGCGACTGACCCGCCTCCTGACACTCGGCAAAAGCAGAGGGGGTAAGGCAAACTGCATTCTGAATCTCGATGACGTCGCACATTATGCCGATGGCTTGATCGGGGTGCTCGTCCCGGACCTGCCCGACGAGGCCTGCGCCGTGCAGTTGCGGAAGATGGCGGAGATCTTTGGCGACCGGGCCTATATGGCGCTCACGCTCCGCCGCCGGCCGCGCGACCAGCTGCGCCTGCACAATCTATCGAACCTCGCCATCCGCTTCAACGTGCGCCCGGTGGTGACGAACGACGTACTGTTTCACGATCCGGAGCGCCGCCAGTTGCAGGATGTCGTGAGCTGCATCAGGACGCACACCACCATCGATGACGTAGGATTTTCGCGGGAACGCCACGCGGATCGCTTCCTGAAACCCCCGGAGGAAATGGAACGGCTCTTTCCCCGCTATCGCGAGGCGCTAGCGCGCACGATGGAGATCGTCGCGCGTTGCCGGTTCTCGCTGGAGGAGCTGACCTATCAGTATCCGGAGGAAGCCATCGTTCCGGGCAAGGACGCGCAGGCCTCGCTGGAGCACTATGTCTGGGAAAGTGTGCCCGACCGCTATCCGGAGGGACTGCCGCCCAAGACGCTGCAGATCGTCCGGCACGAGCTCGACCTGATCAAGGCGATGCAATATGCGCCCTATTTCCTCACGGTCTTTTCCATCGTCCGGTACGCCCGCTCGCAAGGCATTCTCTGCCAGGGGCGCGGATCGGCGGCCAATTCCGCAGTCTGCTATATTCTCGGCGTCACCTCGATCGACCCGGAAACCAATGACCTGCTTTTTGAGCGTTTCGTCAGCCGGGAGCGCGACGAACCTCCGGATATCGACGTCGATTTTGAACATGCCCGGCGCGAAGAGGTCATCCAATGGATCTACAAGACCTATGGGCATGACAAGGCGGCGCTATGCGCGACCGTGACCCGATACCGCGCCAAAGGCGCCATCCGGGATGTAGGCAAGGCGCTGGGCCTGCCGGAAGACGTGATCAAGGCGCTCTCGTCGGGCATGTGGTCCTGGTCGGAAGAAGTCAGCGATCGTAACGTTCGCGAACTCAATCTCAATCCGGAGGATCGGCGTCTGGTCCTGACGCTGAAGCTCGCCCAGCAGCTCATGGGCACGCCCCGACACCTCGGTCAACACCCCGGCGGCTTCGTCTTGACCCACGACAGGTTGGACGATCTTGTGCCGATCGAGCCCGCAGCCATGCCAGACCGGCGCATCATCGAATGGGACAAGGATGACGTCGAGGCGCTCAAAATGATGAAGGTCGACGTGCTGGCGCTCGGCATGCTGACCTGTATGAGCAAGGCCTTCGACATGATCCGCGAGCACAAGGGGCGCGATCTCGACCTTGCGAAAATCGAACCGGAGGATGCGAGGACATATGAGATGATCCGCAGGGCCGATACCCTCGGCACGTTCCAGATCGAAAGCCGGGCGCAGATGTCCATGCTCCCGAGGATGAAACCCCGCACGTTTTACGATCTGGTCATCCAGGTGGCGATCGTCCGGCCCGGGCCGATCCAGGGCGACATGGTCCACCCCTACTTGCGGCGCCGCGAAGGCAAGGAACAGCCGGAATATCCGACCCCCGAACTCGAAGCAGTGCTGAGCAAGACCCTCGGCGTGCCGCTGTTTCAGGAGTCGGCGATGCGGGTTGCGATGGTTTGCGCCGGCTTTACCGGAGGTGAGGCCGACCAGCTCAGGAAGAGCATGGCCACCTTCAAGTTCACCGGCGGGGTGAGCCGGTTCAAGGAAAAGCTCGTCAACGGAATGATCGACAATGGCTACTCGGCGAAATTCGCCGAAAAGACATTCGGCCAGCTCGAAGGCTTCGGATCGTACGGATTCCCGGAATCGCATGCCGCGTCGTTCGCCCTCATCGCCTACGCCAGCAGCTTCGTGAAATGCCACTATCCGGACGCCTTCTGCGCTGCCCTCCTGAACTCGCAGCCCATGGGATTTTACGCGGCCGCGCAAATTGTGGGCGATGCGCGCAAGCATGGTGTCGAGGTGCGCCCTGTCTGCATCAACCGCTCGCGCTGGGACTGCACGCTTGAGCCAATCGGCAATAGTGAGCGACACGCGGTTCGCCTCGGCATGCGCATGGTACGCGGCCTGGCCACTGCCGATGCGGCGAAGATCGTCGCAGCCCGCGCCGACCAGCCCTTCGACAGCATCGACGACATGTGGCGGCGCTCCGGCGTGCCGGCGGCGTCTCTCGTCGAACTTGCCGAGGCCGATGCCTTCCTGCCGTCCCTCGGATTGGAGCGGCGCGACGCGCTGTGGGCCATCAAGGCGCTACGCGACGAACCCCTACCCCTCTTTGCGGCGGCGGCCGAGCGCGAAGCGCGGACGATAACCGAACAACATGAGCCCGGTGTCGAGCTGCGCCAGATGACGGAGGGGCACAGTGTCATCGAGGACTATAGCCATACGGGATTGACGCTGCGCCAGCACCCTGTCTCGTTCCTCCGCCATGATCTCGCCGAGCGGCGCATCGTCACCTGTCAGGAGGCGATGTCTGCACGCGACGGCCGCTGGCTGTTGACCGCCGGCCTCGTTCTCGTCCGGCAAAAGCCGGGCAGCGCGAAGGGGGTGATGTTCATTACCATCGAGGACGAGAGCGGTCCCGCCAACATTGTCGTCTGGCCGAAGCTCTTCGAGCGCCGGCGGCGCGTCGTGCTCGGGTCGTCGATGATGGCGATCAATGGCCGAATTCAGCGTGAAGGCGAGGTTGTGCATCTCATCGCCCAGCAGCTGTTCGACCTCTCGGTCGATTTGTCGAGCCTTTCCGAACGCGATGCCGGTTTCCGGCTTCCAGCGGGCCGCGGCGACGAATTCGCCCATGGCGGCGGACCGGATCCGCGCGACAGTCAAGCACCACCCGTCCGCCCGCGCGATATGTTCACGCGCGATCTCCACATCGACACCCTGAAGGTCAAGGCGCGCAACTTCCACTAGCCGGTGATTCATTGCCGGAGGTCGGTGGAAACCGGCGAGCCGCTACTCCAAAGCCCGCCCTCCCCCGCCAAAGCATGTATTGCCGCGCCAGCAGGGCGGGTTGGCAACACCTCCGCACCTCAGACTCACGGTGCTGCGCATCGTGAATCTTATAATCTCAATCGTGGGGATCAGATTTCTGAGGGGGGTGGCGAAGCAATGGGCGATCAATCGGCCATCCGATTTTTTCGGGCGTCCCCTCAACCATCGCAGCCAGCGCCCGCACACGATGCTGATCGTATTGGGACGGCTCCAGAGGCCGTTGACGCGGTTTTCGGACACGCGGATCAGCCCCATCCGGACGGCATCGCGGATGGCATAGCGCGCCGTGGTGCATCCGACGCCGGCGCGCGCGGCGATCTCAGGCAGCGACATATTCGATTGGCCATGGTCCGCTACCGCTCGGGCGATGACCGAAAGCACTGCGAGCTTGCTGATGGTCAGCCTTCCGGCGATGCAGGTCGGAATGATGCAGTTCTTCGCGAGCGAGCGCCGCCGCAACCAGGCCGCTGCCCGCTTGCTGTCGGGAATTGCCGGACGCCGATGGTTCGATCGGGTATCGGCGAGCGTGTGGTGACCAGTCGGCTGCCGCCAAAACGGAGGTCGCGTGCGAATCGCCTTCCGTTGGTGCTCGATGATGGGCGCGAGATATGCCATCTCGTCGTCGCCTATGAGCCCTTCTCCATTCAATATCCAGGCGGATTTGGCGCACTCGTCGATCTGCTGAAGGGTGCGCGCTGCGAGCAGGCGCGCCAATAGGTTCGGCCCATAGGCCGTCGGGGATGCGGCAAGCATGATCTCTCCTTGTTAACGGCGGCGGAGAGAAAACCCGGGCGCAAGACGCACGTATTCGTGGCAAGAAATAGCTTGCAGCGGCGGCGTCGATGTGCGAAAAAATCCGTGGCTTATAAGACTTTTGCGCACATCTTCGTGTGTCTCTCGACCCGTCTCTCCGAGGCGGGTTTTATTTTGTCTACGGCATAGGGCCTCCTCGGCTCATTCGCTGACATAGCGAGTCGCAAAGCTAATTATATTTTACGCGCGAAACAAACATAAACCTTCCCCTGCCGCGAAAACGCCGCTTTTGACTCGTGTAGGGGTTGCGCGCGACATTGGGCTTGGCGAGGGATTCGCCCCGCCCGCCACCACCTCATCGAATGAACTTGCGCCGGCCTTCGTGCGCAACGGACAGAGCGAGCCATCATCCTCCTTAACGCCGACGGCGCAGGGACGGTGACAGGAAAGGATGACCGTAAATGGCTATTGAGAATGCCGCTGAGCTTGTGAAACTGCTTGCCGACGAACTGAACCGCCGCGGAACAAAGCCCGAGGAATTCGCCGAACTGACCGGCATCTCCGAAGAGCGCCTCGAACTTCTCCAGAAAGGTGCCTGGAATCAGCTGACGCTCAGGGAAATCGCGATCATCTCGGAAACCCTTCACGTCGATTTCTGGAGGCTCTGATTACTCCTGTCGCAGCAACAGGGAGGTGGGGTGCTCGAAGGTTCCAGCCCAAAGACCGTTTCGGCCTTCCTTCGCCGCCGATTCGGCGACGGCATAGACCGACGATACCGGCGCACCCGACGGGAATACGGCGGCAAATGCAGCGCCAGAGGATATGAGCGCCGTACCGACGTCGACCGTCCTTCCATCGACCTCGGCCGCGCAGACCACAAAGGTAGCGTCATCCTTGGCGCGGCCGACCGGCTGGCAGCCGATCGAACCGGTCGAGAACAGCGCAGCAATCGACGCGATCGAACGCAGCCCGCAATCGCCCTCGTCGCCATCAGGCGAACGAAACGTCGTGCCGCGAAGGCAGGACTGGACGCCGAACAGCCTGAACTTCCGGCTTTCATAGGTCCAGGTGTCGCCGGTCTCGAAGCTGACGCCGGTCGGGAAAGAAATGGTTTGCTCCTGAGCGGCGGCAGTCGAGGCGACCAGCAAGGCGATGACCATGGAAAACTTAGTCCGCATTCTGGAAACCCATCGATCGTGAAAGAGATTGCGACGTCTCAAGGTCGGGACGGCGGGAGCGGCCGTCCTCGGTCCGCCCGATGGCCGCCAGGCCGAGGAAGACCATGCTGTCGTCGTCATTGACCGTCCTGAACGGCTCGCCATTGCCCCCGGCGAGGACGAAGCATGACGCCGGGATTGCTTCGCCGCCGGCCGACGTCAACACCAGGGTCTTGCACAGGATCACGCTGGCCCGCCTGTTGTAGACGGCGTCGGTATAGTCACGCGCCGCATCCGCGCAGCTCCATGTCTGCACTCGGTTATAGACGACGGTTTTGCTCGGGCATGCCGTCAGGCCGCGCAAGGAGATTTTCCTGCCCGCGATCGTTCGATGAACCGGGTCGTCGATCCCGACCTGTCCCTCCAGCTTCTCGACCGACCGTGCCACAAGTTTCCCGTCGGCGTCGTAGCGCTCCAGCACGAATGCCTTCCCTCCCTGCTGGGAGAATTGGCGGAGGTATTCCGGAGACGGCTCGGCATAGGGATCCTCGCCTTCCGCGAGGGTGGCGGACATACCTCCAAACAGGAGAGAACCGGCCAAGCCGATAACCTTGAGTTGTTTACGCATAGCAGCCATGGCCATTTCGGAATTGACAGGAGAATCCGGCACGAATTAACTATAGTTTATTCGTAAGCGCGGCAACCCGGATAAAACCATTGAAAACCACCCTGCTTTTTCTCCTCCTTTCGACATCGGCCATGACCGCCCAGGCGTGCGAGCCGGCCGATCCCGATCGCGTGCTGGAGCTGGTGAGGACCATCGCCACCGAGGAGGACCTGGATCCCGATCTGGCGCTCGCCGTGGTTGATGTCGAGAGTGCCGGCGGAAGGCACCAGGTCTCGGACGCCGGCGCGGTCGGCATCATGCAGCTGATGCCCGAGACTGCCTCCGACTATGGCGTCACGGACCGCTGCGATCCGGAATCGAACATCCGGGCGGGCGTCCGCTACCTCAAGAAGCTCTACGGGGAGTTCGACGATCCGCTGCTGATGCTCGCCGCCTACAATGCCGGGCCGGAGCGCGTCTATCAGAAGGGCGGCATCCCCGAGTTCAACGAAACGACCCTCTACATCGCCAAGGTCATGAACCGCTGGACGCTGAACGCCAAGGCATCGGCAGCCGCGGAGAAGCGCAGCGGAAGCAGCCTGTCCCGTAAGGAGACGGTCGCTCTCGCGCCGTCGCCCTGGCGCGAAGAGCACGTCTGGACCGCCGAATAGGGCTGCCCGAATCCCGATCCTCCCAAAATACGAAGGACATTCGAATGAGCATTTCTCCCATCACGCCGCGCCTGCGTGGCAAGGCCCGCCTTTCGTGGGCGCTGTTCGCGACCTCCATCGCGCTGGTCCCGGAATTCGCGCACGCACAGTCGGCCGTTCCAGTCGAGAACGTTCTTGACTGGGGTGTCACGGTTCTACAGGGCAACATCGCAAGATCGTGCATGATCATTGCTGTATGCGCCATGGGATTCCTGTTCCTCACCGGCCGCATGGCTTGGCAATGGGCCTTCTCGATCATCATCGGCATCGCGATCATCTTCGGTGCTGGCGAATTGGTCGACGCAATGCGTTCCTCTGCGGGGATGTGACATGCGAGACGACGCGCCCGACGTAGAGCCGCTGATCCTGCCATTGACGCGCCCGCCGTTGTATTTCGGGGTCGACATCATCGTCTTCGTGATCAACGGCATCTGCGGGATCGTCCTCTTCATCGCATCGTCAAATTTCCTGGCGCCGTTGGTCGTCCTGCCGATCCATTTCATCGCCCTCTACCTCTGCCAGCGGGACATCCACATCGTCCGCGTGGTGCAGGTCTTCCTGTCGATGCGCCGGGCGATCCGCAACCGACGCTTCTGGAAAGCGGGGAGCTACGCCCCATGAACATCGTCAATCACGACCTGAAGTTCGGCCGGGAACGCGCCCGCGATCTCGGGATCGGCACGCATGTCCCCTATCTCCGCCATGTCGACGAGGAGACGATCGTCACCAAGTCCGGCCTGCTGCTGCAGGTCATCCGGCTTTCCGGCCTACCCTACCAGACGATGGACCAGGCAGAGATCAATGCACGGCTCGCCAATCGCAATATGACGGTGCGCTCGCTCGGATCGTCGCGTTTTGCGCTCTATGCCACCATCATCCGGCGGCAGATCGTGCCCGATATCGACGGCGATTTCGACAACCCTTTCGCTGACGAGTTGAACGCCCGTTACATGGACGGGCTGAAGCACCGCACGATGTTCGTCAACGAGCTGCACCTGACAGTCATCCGGCGACCGATGACCGGACGTGCCGGCAAGGTCGACCGCATGTTCGACGTCTTCCGCATGGCCGACAACGAGGTCGAAGCACGCGGCGAGGCGCTGCGCGACCTGAAGGACATGGTCTCGGGCATTGTTGGCGATTTCCGATCTTATCGGCCGGAAATCCTCTCCTGCGTCACCCGCGACGGCGGCCTTTATTCCGAGCCAGCCGAATTCTTCGCCAAGATCCTTGCTGCCGGCGACGAGCGGACGATGCCCCTGCCCCGCATGTCGCTGGCCGACTATGTCGGAACCGGCCGGATCATGTTCGGGCGGAAAGCGGCTGAGATCTGGTCCGTGGACGGCGCGACTTCCAAGGTCGCCGCCATGGTGTCGATCAAGGAATACCCGCCGATGACGACGCCCGGCCAGCTCGACGGGCTGCTGCGCCTGCCTTACGAGTTCATCGTCACGCATTCGTTCGCGCCGGAAGACCGCACCACGGTCACGGAGGCGATCGCCACGATCAGCCGGCAGATCGCTAATTCCGACGATGGCGGTACGGCCGTCGAAGACGATATCGAGACGGCGCGCGACCGGCTGGCCTCGGGCGAGGTGATATTCGGCAAGCATCACATGACGGTCGCGGTCCTCGAGCGCGACCTGTCACGGCTGAACCGCGCCGTCGCCGATGTCACCGCCGAGCTGGCGCGCATGGGCGTGGTCGCCGTGCGCGAAGACCTCAATCAGGAAGCGGCCTGGTGGGCGCAGCTCCCGACCAATTTCACCTATATCGCCCGGCAAGGGCTGATCTCGTCGGTGAACTTCGCCGGCCTGTTCTCCGCACATAATTTCCCGTCCGGCCAGACGCACAAGGTCCATTGGGGCCTGCCGATCTCCCTGCTGGAGACCACCAGCCAGACGGCCTATTTCTTCAATTTCCACGAGGCGGACGTTGGCAACTTCACGGCTATCGGGCCGACTGGCTCCGGCAAGACGGTGGCGCTGTCCTTCCTGCTCGCCCAGGGCATGCGCGTCGAGCCGCGGCCGCGCTGCGTCTTCATCGACAAGGATCGCGGTGGCGAGATCTTCGTGCGCGCCATGGGCGGGCGCTACGAGCGGCTGTCGCCGGGCGAGCCGACCGGATTTGCGCCGCTGCAACTCGACGACACGCCCGCCAACCGCAGCTTCGGCAAGACGCTGATCTCCTATCTCGTCACGCCCTCGGACCGAGTGCTGAATGCCGAAGAGATGGCGGTGATCTCCGATGCGGTCGATAGCATCTACACCGATTTCGAGCGGCCGCAGCGGCGTCTCGACATGCTGGCGGAAGCGCTGCGCGGCCGCATGCGATCGGGCATTGGCGACCTCGCCGACCGGCTGAAGGAATGGACGACGGGCGACAAGGGCTGGCTGTTCAATAACCCGACCGACAAGCTGGATTTCGCCGGTTCGGTGATCGGCTTCGACATGACGGAGATCCTCTCCGACAAGCGCACGCGTTCGGCGGCGCTGCTTTACATGTTCCACCGCATCCAGGAGATCCTCGACGGCCGCCCCTCGATGATCTTCCTCGACGAAGGCTGGCGCTTGCTCGATGACGAGGTCTTCTCCGGCTTCATCAAGGACTGGCTGAAGACCATCCGCAAAATGAACGGCATCGTCGGCTTCGGCACGCAGTCGGCGGCCGACGTCGTGCGCTCCGACCTGCGCAATACGATCATCGAGCAGACGATGACCAATATCTTCTTCCCGAATGCGTCGGCCGATGAGGAAAGCTACCGGAAGGCGTTCGGCCTCTCGGAGAAGGAATTCCGGTTCGTGAAGCAGGCCGACAAGTCGAGCCGCACCTTTCTGATCAAACACGCCCAGGACTCGATCATCGCGCGGCTGGACCTCTCCGCGATGCCGGACCTGGTGAAGGTGCTGTCCGGACGGCCGGAAACGGTGCGCGAGTGTGAGGCGCTGCGCCAGACCTACGGCGAGGAGCCGGCCGCGTGGCTCCCGCATTTTTGTGGCTGGACGATCCCGGAGGCGACCGATGCGTAGAACGATCCTGCTCCTGCTTTCTGCCGCGCTCGTGACCGCGCCGGTGCCGGTGGCCTTCGCCGACATTCCGGTCATCGACGATGACGTGAAGGAAAAGCGTGCTGAAGACGAGGCCCACTCCAAACAGGACACCGAGACACAGACCGACCAGCTCGAAGAACAGTCGGTGACGAACTGCAACATCTCGCAGAAGGAGAAGAACCGCCGCCTCTATCGCTCGCCGGCGCAAGCCGTGAAAGAGGACGCCAAGAACGTCGAGCTGATCAAGCATTATGCCGAAAAGTACGATGTGCCGGTCGGCCTCGCCTTGTCGGTTGCGCATGCGGAATCGGGCATCTCGACCTGCTCGGGCTCGCCGACCGGCGTGAAGGGCGTGATGCAGCTGACGAAGAAGACCGGCAAGGGCATGGGCTTCGACCGCGACATCAACGAGGAGAACATCGAGGGCGGCGTCAAATATCTCGGCATGGGCGTCAACAAATGCGGCAGCACCGACTATGCCTGCCTCGCCTCCTGGTACAACGGCTCGACGGCCGCCGAGCAAAAGAACTGGGCCGGAAAGGTCGGCCGGAACCATGCGTGGTTTAATGCCTACTCCGGCGGCTCGAACATCGAGGATATCTCGTCGCCCTCGTTCTATGTCGATTACGGCTCCGGAGCGACCCGTAGCTCCAACAGCGCGGCGGCCGGCGCGGTCGACCGTGCCGTTTCGGGGATCGACGCGAGCACGGCGCGCGTCCAGGAGGCGGGTCGCCGCATCGATGCGCTGTCGGCTTCGGTCGGCGCGTCGGAGATCTATCAGGATGCCTGGGACGACAACACGCAGGCCCGCGCCGCCAATACCGAGCTGCTGAACAACCTGATCACCGCCCGCAATCTCTTCAACGAACTGCTGCAGGCGCGCATGCAGATGAACCTGTCGAAGACGTCCGAGACGGCCAAGTCCCTCAAATCCGACAACAAGGTCAATCCCTACAGCTGCGATCCGGTCATCCTCGAACAGATGAAGGTGCCACGCGAGAATTGGCCGCGCTGCGCGGTGGTCGCGGCCGCCGATGCGGAAACATCGGTCCTGTCGTCCGATGGCTCGGACGGCACGATCGGCAACAATCTTCTATCCATCCAGAATGCCGCCAACGCGGCCGATTAAGGGGGTTCCCATGAACAAACTGCTCATCGTCACTGCCGCCCTCGCCTTCTCGACGCCGGCGCTCGCCGACATTCCGGTGATCGACAACACCAATCTCGCCATCGCCAAGAAAAATGCGGAGAACACCGGCGAGATTATGAAGACCAACACCAACATCCTCGAAAAGACCAAGGAGATCCTCGGCGCGCTCTCCGGCAGCCGTGACGGCTCGATGGGGATTTCCTCGTCCGGCCTTGGCGGTAACATGTCGGTCTCGGCCGCACCGTCCTTCTCCTCGATCATGAACGGCGGCACGCTGTCCTTCGGCGGCCTTGGCTCGGATGCGCAGAATATCGCCGCGACGCTGATCAACGGGCTGCAGCTGGTGAAACAGGTCAAGGCGATCATCGAAGGCGAGGACGCCGGTGCGATGAACAATGCCTTTTCCGGCGCGGTCAACACGGTGGCGCTGCTCTCGGCGCTGACGCAGCAGGCATCGAAGGGTGTGTCGCAGCGCGAGCAATCGCTTCAGTCGGCCACCGGCCAGATCGGCTCGGCCGAAGACGTGAAGGGCTCGGTCGATGCCAACACCCGCATACAGCTGGAGACGGCGCGCACCATCAACGAGCTGATTGGCGTTTCCAACGGCGCGGTCTCCGCGCTCAATACCGAGATGCAGATGCGGCTGACCCAGCAGTCGGAGACCGCCAAGATGCTGCAATACAAAGACGTCAACCCGTTCAAGTGAGGCCGTATGAGATTGCCCGTTGCCATCATGCTCTCCGGTCTGGCGGTGCTCGCCGGTTGCCAGACCAAGGGTGAGAAGAAAGCCCCCTGCCCGCCGATCTCGGGATATGTCGAGGCCGACGACCTGTGCGGTCCGGCCATGCCGGTCAACGACGCCTTCGCGCCCGTCCTGAAGGAATAGATGGATGGCGGCGACCACGATCATCTCGGACATTTTTGCCAAGCTCGACGCCATCGGCGAGACGTTCATCAAGAACGCCTATGACGGCCTCGCGCTGCAGGTGAATGTCCTGTTCGGGTCGATGCTCACGCTTTACGTCATCTGGTGGGGCTACATGGTCCTCGCGGGCCGCGACCAGTTTTCCGTACCGGAGGCGGCCTGGCGGCTCGGCCGCGCCTTCTTCATCTATTATATGGCGACTAATTGGGGAGCATTTTCCGCCACGCTCTACCAGCTCGTCCAGGCGGTTCCCAACCTGATCTCCGACACGATCATCGAGTCGATCGCCGGCGCCGGCGGCATTCTCGATGGCGGGACCGATGACACGACGGGCGTGGTGAAGATCCTCGATGCCGTCTTCGAGACAGCCGGCAAGGTCTACGAGCAGGTCGCAACCGGCACCTTCGAATATGTTGGCGCGCTGATAGGCGCCGTGGTCTTCGTGGTCGCGATGATCTTCATCGCGGTTGCGGCGGCTGCGATCCTCGCCGCCAAGCTGATGCTGTTCATCACCCTCGCGCTGGCGCCGGTGTTCATCGTCCTGGCGCTTTACCGCTGGACCTTCCGTTTCACCGATGGATGGCTGCTGCTGATGGTCAACCTGATGGTGACGCAGACGTTGATGATGGCGTTTCTCGCCTTCCTCTACCAGCTCATCGAACTGGCCATCAACACGGCTAACAACACCGCGACGGAAAGCAAGCTCTCCTATGTCGCGCCGTTCGTGATCGTCTGCCTGCTCGGGATCGTCGTGTTCCGGTTCATCCCGTCCTTTGCGGCATCCATCGTCGGCGGCAGTGTGTTGGGGCAAGGCGATTCCGCCTTCATCGGCGGGCGACGCTCTTCTGCCTATGCCGGACGCCAGATCACCGGACGCGCAGGGATTCTGCGCGCCGGCCTCGGTCGGCGGCGCACATCGTTGGATGTTCAGGCAGCCCGCGCCCGTGCAATCCAGCGAGAAACCGAAAAGAATGGGCAACTTTAAGGTAGTCTCTCATGCTCATTCTTGGTAACTATAGTTTATTCGAAGGAGAACGGCCGTGGATCACCCCTGGCAAGATGACCGTCGGCGCATCGCCGCCATGGACGCGCAAAACCGCCTCAACGAAGAGATGGCAGAGAACGATCGCTCTGAGGCCAAGAAGGGCGGAGGTCTCGGCGTCCTGCTTTTCATCGGCGTCGTCATTTTCTTCAAACCGTTCGTTGAATATTGCATCGACCTCTACAACACGCTGGCCGGATATACGCAAAGCGTCGGCAGTACGTTCGGGTTCTGAGCGGGAAGCTTCTCCATGAAGAAAATCGCCTCGACCATGATTGCCATCGGCCTGCTGCTTCCCGGCACGGCATTGTCGCAATCGACAAGTTCGATCCTGCCCGTGCTGAATGGCGCTTATGCTCCGGCCGAAGGTGGCTGTGAAGCCGCGGCCGCTGCGTTCATCTATGTCGAGGACAAAGGCATCGGCGCGAACAAGACCGCCGGCAAGGTTCTCTCCGTCAAACGGGATGGCGGATCCTTTATCCTCGACGTGCTGTGGATCGAAGCCGGCTCTGACGAGGCGGACGGCGACCGCGACACGGTCCGGATCGATGTGAAGGACGATCGCTCCTTCTTCTTCTCGAATACGGCGTCGAAAAAAACACTGATGCGGTGGTGCAGCTAGGTCTGCGGACGGCTGCGCCGCGGAGCCGAACGCTCCAGAATCCAGGCATTTCGAGTCCCGCCTAGCGCCGTTTCGATCGGTAGAGGTAATCGCTCGGCCTGATGAGTAAACTATATTTAATTCCGCCGGGTTTGGCGGCTTATCGGAAGACCAAATGAGCAACCCAGAACAAGCCGCCAATACGCCCGAATCCCCGCCGATCGATCTTACCGCCTACTGGAAAGCCGGCGCCTCCTGGGAGGCGGAGCTTTATCGCAAGGAGCGCCGCTCGCGGAAAATCGCCTGGACGGTCGCCACCGTCGCCGGCATCTCAACGCTGCTCAGCCTCTCGGCCCTGAACCTCCTCGTCCCGCTGAAGCAGTTCGAGGCCGTGGTGGTGATCGCCGACAAGACGACGGGTTTTGTGGAGGTCGCCCGCTCGCTGAACGAGAGCAAACTCTCCGAGAACGACGCCATCAAGACGGCGAACATCGTGCGCTATATCCGGGCGCGCGAGACCTACGATCCTCGGGCGCTGAAGGACAATTACGATCTCGCCCAGCTCTATTCGACAGGCCAGGCCGCGACGGACCTGCGTCACGAGTTCGAGCCGTCGAATCCGCAATCGAAGGACAAGGTGCTCGGTCGCAACACGCGCATTTCCGTAACCATCAAGTCGGTGTCGTTCCTCAACGCCTCCACCGCGACCGTCCGCTTCTCGACAGAGACACGACGCGACAACACCCTTCGGCGCGAGCACTGGGTCTCAGTGGTCCGATTCCGGTATACGTCCGCGCCGCTGAAGAACGAATATCGCTTCAACAATCCGCTCGGCTTCCAGGTTGTCGAATACAGGCGCGACCAGGAATCGCTGCCCGAAGTGCTGCCGGCAGACAAGGCTGCGCGCTGATGCGGAAATTTCTCCTTGCCCTCACCGCCACCTCGCTGCTGGCCATGCCGAATCCCGTGACTGCCGCCGACCCGCGCATCCGCTACATCACCTTCAACAACAATGCCGTCGTCACCGTGCCGGCCGGGCTTGGCGTCTCGACCATGATCCAGCTCGGCAGCTCGGAAGTGATCGAGACGATCTCGGCCGGCGACACGGTGAGCTGGTCGATCGTCCCCAAGAAGGGCTCCGGCATACTGTTCGTGAAGCCCCTTCGCGAGAACGCCGAAACCAACGTCAACATCGTCACCAACCAGCGCGTCTATGCCCTGCTGCTGAAGGGCTCGGCGGCGGCCGACCTGCGCGCGGCATTTCAGGTGCGGTTCAAATATCCGGACGAGGACGTCAACGCCCGGCTGCTGGCGGCCGCACAGGAAAGCGCCAAGGATCCGCTCCTCAAGGATCTAGATCCAAACCGCCTGAACTATGACTATGTGTTCAAGGGCGATACCAGCCTGAAACCCCGGGTCGCCTTCGACGACGGCACGCATATGTATCTGGAGTTCCCCGGCGAAATTCCCGCCGTGTTCATCGTCGAAGGCAAGCGTCAGGAATCGCTCGTCAACCTGCGCACCCAGGGCAAATACGTCGTAGTCGACAAGATCGCAGCGCAGTTCACGCTGCGCGCCGGCGACAAGTGGCTGTGCCTTTATAACCGGCAGGCCAATCGTCAATCGTTCGACCTCATCGAGGACGCCTACGGGCCGAAGCGCCTCGGCAGCAAAGAGGAGCGCCAGCGATGAGCAAAGTCGATTTCGAGCATCTGGACGGGCAAAGCAGCGTCGCCAGCGACCGCAACGGGCGTCTCGGAAAGCTCGCCCTTCCTGTGCTGCTTCTCGTCGGGGCTGGCGTGCTCGCCTATGTCAACTGGCCTAGCGGTCCGCAGACCTCCAACCTCACCGAAGACACCGGCGAGACCTTCGAGACCTCCAACACTAGCATTCGCGATTTCCCCGATGAGCCGGTAAAACAGGCAGCCGATCCGAACCTCGTGCAAATCCCGGTCGAGGAAAAGAAGCCGGTGGACTCCGCCGCGGTCGACGTCACCGTCAACCCCGGCGACGACCTGGAAAAGCTGCGCCAGATCGAGGAAGAGCGTCGGCGCGCCGAAGAGGAGCGGCTTCGGGCGGAAGAGGCCCGCCGGCGTGCCGAAGAGGATGCACGGCTTGCCGAGCTGGAGGCAAAGCGCCGGGAGGACGAGGAGAAGGCGCGCTGGGAACGGCTGCGCTCGGAACAAATCATCGTCGACGGCTCCGGCCGCGAAAGCCTGGCGGCCGGCGACCAGTCGGTGACGATCGCCGATGACGGCCAGCTCGTCGCCGTCCCCGGCGCGGAGAGCGACGCCAACAAGGCGTTCCTCGCCCAATCGGAAAAGCAGACCGCCGGTATTGTCAAAGCGACACGCTTCGACCGCACCGATGCGCTCGTCGCCCAGGGCACGATGATCCGCGGATTCCTCGAAACGGCGATCAACACCGACCTGCCAGGCATGGTGCGCGCCGTCGTGCGCGAAGACGTCCGCTCGCTCGATGGCGGCCGCATCTTGATTCCCAAAGGCTCGCGCCTGATCGGGGAATACAAGTCCGGCCTGGCACGCGGGCAGAAGCGCATCTTCATCGTCTGGTCCCGCGTCATTCGCTCCGATGGCGTCTCCGTTGAAATCGCCTCGCCCGGCGCCGATCGGCTCGGCCGCGCCGGACTTACTGGCGAGATCGACACGCATTTCTGGGAGCGGTTCGGTTCCGCGATCATGCTGTCGGTGATCGGCGGCGCGGCGGAATATGTCTCGGCGCTCGGCGATACCGCATCGGAAAGCGCCCGCTCGATCTCGACGGTCGATCCGATCACCGGCGCGGTTACGACGATCACCACCGAGCCGAGCCGCACGGCGGCCGAAGCCCGCTCGATTGCCGCTGAGAAGTCTTCGGCCATCCTGCAGGACATTGCCAACGAAGCGTTCAAGGAAAGCTCGAAGATCCCGCCGACCATCTACGTCGCCCAAGGTGAGTCGATCGTCGTCTATCTGCGGCGCGATCTCGATTTCTCAGCCTTCTACGCCGATCCGGTCCGCCAGGAGATGATGCGGCTGAAGCGTGGGGGACAAATCCGCCGCAATGTCGATCCGACGCCCTATTATCCCGTCGCGCCGGTTTACAAATGAAGCAATACCCGTTCCTCGACAAGGCGCTGGAGCGGCTGAAGCCGTTTCTCTCGGATGAGCGCGTTTCGGAAATTTCGGTCAACCGCCCCGGCGAACTGTTCATCGAACGGCTCGGCGTCGGCGGCATGGAGCGTGTCGTCGATGCCCAGTTTTCCGCCGAATGGATACGGACGCTGAGCGAGCGCGTCGCAGGCTCCACCAACCAGGTCGTCAACGATGAGCATCCCATCCTGTCGGCGTCGCTCCCGACCGGGGAGCGCTTCCAATGCGTGTTGCCGCCGGCCGCGCCCGACGGAGGTGCGATCTCGATCCGCAAACAGGTCATCCACGATATCGGCTTGGACGTCTATAAAGAGCGCGGTGCGTTCGAGGACACCAAGGTCGGCCGCCAGCTGACGCTTTCGGCGGCCGAGGAAGAGCTTGCCGCCATGATGCAGGGCGATGTCGACGCCATGCTGTTTCTCCGGATGGCCGTGCGCTCGCGGGTTTCGATCGCCGTGTCCGGTGGAACCTCAACCGGCAAGACCACCTTTCTCAATGCGCTTCTGAAGGAAGTGCCGGACGAGGAGCGCATCGTCACGATAGAGGACACCCGCGAACTGAAGCCGATCACGCCGAACACGGTTGCGCTGCTTGCCTCGAAAGGCGACCAGGGCCGTGCCAAGGTGACGCCGCAGGAATTGCTGGAAGCCTCGCTACGCATGCGTCCGGATCGGTTGATGCTGGGCGAGCTGCGCGGCGCCGAAGCGTTCTCATTCCTGCAGGCGATCAATACCGGCCATCCCGGCTCGCTGACGACGGTCCACGCAAACTCGGCGCGCTCGGCCTATGACCGCCTGGCACTAATGGTCATGCAGAGTGGTGTCGCGCTCGAGAAGCAGGAGATCATCGACTACCTGAAGGAGGTCATCCCGATCGTCGTCCAACTGACGCGTCTTCCGGACGGCCGCCGTGTCGTCTCTGAAATCGTCTTCACCAAGGAGGGCACGTTATGAACCCGGCGATCCTGCTGTTCGGGCTGGTCGTCACCGCGGCCGTCGCTGCATTCGTTGCCTCGCTCGCCTATGCCGGCCTCTACTACGCCTTCGACAATTCGACGTCGATGTTCCAGGCGCTGCAAACCGACATGCTCGCGTCCTATCGCGCGGCGCGCCTCGATCTCGCCGCCGGCGACTGGTATCGACCGGCGATAGCGACTGTGGCAGGCCTGTTCGCCGCTTGCGCCGTGCTCCTCGCCGCCACGACGGGCAAGAAGAAGTCGACCGACGCCCGGTTCCTCAACCCGCGTGAGGCCCGCGCTCTTGGCCTCACGCGCACCGGCGGCGTGTTCGTCGGTCGGATCGGCGGCAGCCTGATCAAGGTTCCCGGCGGCTTCACGCAGCGCGGTTCCGGCCGGCGGCGCTTCACGAAGCCAATGCTGTTCGGCGGAAAAAAACTCTGGATCGATGGCGATGACGTCGGTGGTTTCGTCATCGGCCCGCCCCGCTCGGGCAAGGGCGCATCGCTGATCGTGCCGAATTGCCTGCTCTGGCCCGACAGCATCGTCGTGCTCGACATGCGCGGCGAGACCTATGAGGCGACGGCCGGCTATCGCTCGAAATTCTCCCGCGTGCTGCGCTTCTCGCCGGCCGACGAGAACGGCGACACGGAATGCTACAATCCCCTCGATTTCGTCGCCATCGATCCCGATCAGCGCGATATCGACATCAACTCGATCGCGACGGCATTGCTCCCGACGCCGAAGGGCGATGCCTACTGGATCTCCGACGCCCGCGCGCTGTTCGCCGGCGTCACCTCCTGGGTGTTGGAGAATCCGGATATTCTCGACAAGGACAAGAATCTTGGCACGGTCCTCAATGTCGTCGAAGGCGGCGACCAGCCGCTCCGCGAATGGCTGGAGCAGGTTGCCAATCCGGAGCTCCGCGCAACCTGGATCAGCTCCTTCACCTACACCACCCTGGCCCGTTTCGCCGTCATGGCCAGCAAGCAATTTGACGGGGTCTATGGTTCGCTCGCCGCGGCCGTCCGGCCGTTCAAGAACAATCGCATCTTGCGCGCGACGGCGCGGTCGACTTTCGACATCCGGGCGATGCGGCGGGAGAACATGAGCCTCTATTTGGACTTCCGTATCCAGCAGATCGCCTCGATCGGGCCGATCTTCAATGTGCTGATGGTCCAGTTCATGGATTACATGTCCCGCAACATGATGAAACGAGGCGAGCGGCGCGTGCTGGTCCTGCTCGACGAATTCCAGAACCTCGGCAAGCTGGAAAACGCGCTGACCGTCGCCACCGTCCTCGGCGGCTATGGCATTCCCTGCTGGTTCTTCGTCCAATCGCTGCGCTCGATCGACAACGTTTACACGCGCGAAGGCCGGCAAACGCTGGTCAACTCTGCCCGCGCTCAGATCTTCCTTGGCGCGCAGGATCCCGAGGATCAACGGTACGTGTCACAGCTGCTTGGTGAGCGGAAGGAAGTGACGATCGACAAGGCGGTTTCGACCGGCGTGACCCTGTTCGATCGCAAGGGCGCGACCATGTCGCACAGGACCACGATGCGGCCGCTGATGCGGCCGGATGAGTTGGGCGCGATGAACGAAACGCGGTGTATCATCAAGCTTCGCAATCAGCAGCCGATTTTTGGTCTCCGGAACTTCTATTATGCCGACGAGGAGCTTGTGAAGCGCGCATGGCAACAATTGCGGGTGCCCACGAGTAAAATTACCATTGATGAACCAAGCGACGCCGGTTTTGAGCTCTCAGAAACCGTCCCGCCCCTTACCAGGGCTTCCCACGCCAGCTCGATACCAGGCGCGAAATTTGTGGCGAATAGCGCGGTGGCTACTACGATGCAGTCGAGCCTATTGGAGACCGCACAGGTTCATAAACCGGCTTTCACCGTTGATGAGGAGCAGCATTCTGACCGACGCAACGGCGCACCCAATCCAGGCAGAAGCCCGGACTTTAAATCAGCGTTGGAAGCGAGCGCTGGCCGAAAGGCCGAAGCAGAGCAGTCGATCGAGAAGATATTGACCATATTCAACAGCTCTCCCACGAAGAAGCGAGCGGCCAAGAAGGTACAAAAAGAGATCACGTCTGCGCTCGCCGACGAATAAACCCGTTCCACACGGGTTTGCCGAGCGCGTTTTCAAATGGCAGCGATCAGCGAATGTAGCTGCCACCATTGACATCGAGCGTGGCACCATTCAGCGATTCCTGCGAGTAGCGCAGCACAAACGCGACAAGCTCAGCTATCTCAGTAGGTTCAGCCATATCTCCTATTGGAATTTCTTCTATATCGGCTTCATTGTCGTGGGCGGCAACGTTTTTCCCTGCCCTCTCCGTGCGGACCAAGCCCGGCGCGATAGACATCGCCATCACGCCCTCCCGCCCAAAGCCGTAGGCGATGGATTTGGTCAGATTGATTAGCGCGGCCTCGGTTGCGCCATGAGGAAGTACATCGGCGGCGGAGCCACGCTGACCAGCCTGGCCTGCCATGTTAACGATGCGCCCACCACCTTCGGTTCGAAAATGCTGAATCGCTTCTCTGCAAAGATCAGCCGCCGCAAAAACATTTAGCTGGAACTCCTTTTGCCAAGCTGCCTTCCAAGCCTTAGACGAAGCCTCAATAGGAATTTCCGTACGGATACCCGCATTGTTGATGACGCCGTGGATACGCCCAGCGAAAGCGACCGCTTTTTGCCATAGCGCGCACGGGCCCTCCGAATCAGAAAGGTCGGATTGCACAATCAAGCCATTGCCGCCAATCCGGGCCAGTAATAGTTCAGCCGCATGCTCGTCCTGACAATAGTGAATGATCGGGCGCGCCCCTTCCAGCGCTATACGCTCCACGATAGCCGCCCCTATGCCGCCAGATGCGCCGGTGACTAGGACCGTTTGCCCCTGCAAGGGCTTTTCCATACATAGTTCCATCTGCTGCGATCCTCTTCGATTTCAGCAGGCGCCTTGGACTACGTGAAACCACAATCGCCTGCCAAGAACTGCGCCACGTTTCCGTGAGAAAACGCCTCAATTCGGAAACGAAAGCACGACAGAATACGAAATCGAGCGAAACGAAACGAAACGTGGGCCAGTAAGTCCTTGTTGAACAACGGAAAGTTTTTCCTCCCTCCGCCAAAAGATGGGAGTGATTTCAAAGAACTATTCAAGAGACTGGCTGCGGCAGGAGCAGGACGGCCGCTAGGCGACGATGGGTTTCCCGCTGGGCCATGGACGCCGGAGTTACTCGCGGAGGCTATTTCACAGATCGATTCTAACCGAGCCGGAGTCGATCTGCGCACGGTGCAGCTTTGGTTTCAAGAGAACGAGAAGGGAGTTAGCACGGCCAACATTCGGTGGTTGGCGAGGATCTTTGGGTGCGATGATCCGACAGCAACAAGCGAATGGCAGATGGAGTTGAGTGAAGCGCAATCTCGGCTCACAGCCAGACGACGTGAAGGGAGGAAAGCCGGAAGTAGCGTAGCGATTGGAGATCCGGACATCGCGCAGGCCGCGACCGCCAACGACCAGATCGCACCCTCCGCGCGGCCAGCTCGGGATGCTGATGCTTTGAAGCTTCGTCCGCATTTGGGCTTGGCGATGAGATCAGAGGCGCTTTTTAGCAGTGGATCCCCGTTGAATTTGCCTGCCGCGGTGTTTGCGGGTGCCACCGCCCTCGGGTTTTTGTCGTACATCACCGGAGTTCACAGTGCGACCTATGATCGGTTGGACGGAGTCGCGAAGCAGGTCGGCTTCCTTTGGGCGCCGAATTGGACACTCGTCTTCATGGTGCTCCTGCCATTGCTTTTCACATTCGTAACAGAGGTGCTGGTCTTCTGGAAACTTGAGGGTCGCCTGTGTCTAGCCGCGCATTGCGATCGAGTAGAGAGCATGGATGCGTGGTCGCACAATGTGGCAAGCTCTTCTGCGACCTTCTGGGCTGTTTTCTTGGTCTGCTTGGTATTCGCTGGGGTTTTTCAATGGATAGAGGTGTGTTTGATCCCTCTCATAGGAGGCGAAGGAGACTACTACGCAACAGATTGGGCGAAAATGGCAATCGTGCGTCCGGAGATCACAACGGTTCCCGAGGCGATCCTATTCACAGGCTTCTCTTATTTATACATGTCCGTTTGCTTCTATATTTTCTTTGTTGGTCTTATCCTTCTTTACACAATTGCATATGATTTCCAGAAAATCAGCGAGAGACTCAAGGCCTCGAAGGTAGTAGATCATCGAAACGAGATGGCCGAAGTCGGTTTAAAATTGATGAATGCGATCTTTCGGTGCGCTATTTTAGGGACTCTGGTTGCCATATGCATGAAGGTCCAAAGCTCTTATCTAACATCGCCTGATCAGAACATTGTAGCCTGGTTGATCAAGGACATGTCTTCAGCGTTTCACGACAGAAAATATGTGAGTGAAGAAGGCGGCTTTGTAATGCCGACACACTACAGCAGCCTCCTCATCGTTACTTCATCCTGTATTGTATTCCTATTTGGCTCTGTTCGGATCAATGCCGGACGCCATTCTCGCGCGCGTCTTCGCAAGATGTCGGCGATCGTCTTTCTGCTAGTTGCAGGATACTTGTTGATCGGTACTTTCACTGGATTCTCGATACTCTTGAGCGTCGGTGTGTTAGGTCCTGTTGACAAAGTGGATTCCCAAATCAGCAGAAGCGTGATTCAAGACTGCTTTTTAGGAGGCAGTTTTGGCTCGCGGCGACCTGACAGATATGGAATGGCGGATCATCGAGGGGTTGTTGCCCACCGAACGCGGCAGGAAGTCCCGACCGTCGCACGATAATCGGCAATATCTGAACGGTATGCTGCATGTCCTTCGGGTCGGATGCCCGTGGCGCGACATGCATGAGCGATACGGAAAGTGGAATTCGGTCTATGTGCGCTTCCGCCGTTGGGCCGAACAAGGCGTTTGGGACGCCCTGCTTGAGACCCTCGTCGAACTGGGGCTGACGGATGACTGGCAGCACATGATCGACAGCACCACTGTTCGCGGCCATTCGCAGGCGGCGGGCGCAAAAGGGGGACTTATCAGGAGGCTTTTGGTCGATCACGCGGCGGCTTTACGACGAAAATCCACGCCCGAGCAGACGGTCAGGGCCGCCCTCTTGGCTTCGTCCTGACAGGCGGCGAGGCTTCGGACTACAACGCCGTTCCTGACTTGCTGGCGATACCGGTCGGCAAGCCGAGGTTGTTCCTCGCCGACAAAGGCTACGACGGTGACTTCCTGCGTGAAGAACTCCTGATCCACGGTATCAGGCCGGTCATTCCGCCAAAAACCAACCGAAAGAACCCGCCTGCCTGCGACTTTCGGGTTTACAAAGATCGAAACCGCATCGAGCGGATGTTCAACCGTCTCAAGCAGTTCCGGCGCGTCGCGACCCGATACGACAAGACACGAAAATCCTTCTCGGCATTCCTCGCCCTGGCAGCCGCAAAGATATGGCTGCCATACTTTGTCAACAGGACCTAGTGATCAGCGCCATCGTCCATTGGAACACCGTTTATCTTAGCCACGCCGCCGCTCATTTACGACAGCAGGGCCGGAGTATTCCCAACGAACTGCTCAAACACGTCTCGCCGCTCAGTTGGGAGCACATAAATCTCACCGGCATCTACTCTTGGGACGCTGAGCAACAGATGCCGGAGGGCTTCAGGCCCTTGCGCCTTCCTGGCCGCCTCCTGCGCGCTGCTTGATGTTCACCGTCCGTTCGAACTTAACGTACGATTTTGAACTGCTCTTGTTCCGACCCCAATCATGCGCAGCGAAATCCGCGCTCGGCGACGGAAGAGACTTCCACACCAGCTGGCAAAGCGCCAGTTACGCGATATCCGGAAGGTCCCCGATCAACTTGTCGAGCGTCACGGGATAGTCGCGCACGCGAACGCCGGTCGCGTCGTAGATCGCATTGGCGATCGCCGCGGCGACGCCGCAAAGACCGAGTTCGCCGACCCCCTTCGCCTTCATGGGCGAGGATAACGGGTCGGTCTCGTCCATGAAGATCACCTCCTGATGCGGAATATCGGCATGGACCGGGACTTCGTAGCCGGCGAGGTCATGGTTTACGAAAAAGCCACGGCGGGTATCGACAATCAGTTCTTCCGACAGCGCGGCGCCCGCTCCCATCGTCATCGCACCGATCACCTGGCTACGGGCGGTGATCGGGTTGAGGATCCGTCCGGCGGCACACACCGCCAGCATTCGGCGGATGCGGGTTTCTCCCGTCGCCGCATCGACGCCGACCTCGACAAAATGCGCGCCGAAGGTGGATTGCTGGTGCGTTTTAGAGAGCTTGCCCCATTCAATCTTGTCTTCGGCGGTGATCCCTTCGGGACCGGCCGCCTCTGCCAATGGAACCGAGCGGTTGCCGGAGCGCACTTCACCATTTTCGAAGCTGACGTCCCGGGCGTTGAGGCCGAGCTTCTTCGTCACCGCCTCACGTAATTTGACGCAGGCGGCGTAAACACCCGATGTCGAGCAGTTGCCGCCGAACTGGCCGCCGGAGCCGGATGAGACGGGGAAGCGGGAATCCCCGAGATGAACGGCTACCTTGTCGAGGGGAAGGCCCAGCATCTCGGCGGCGGTCTGGGCGATGATCGTGTAGCTGCCCGTGCCGATGTCGGTCATGTCCGTTTCGACGGTGACGACCCCGTCCCAATCGAGCCGCACCCGCGCCCCGGACGGAACCAGCAGATTGTCGCGGAAGGCGGCGGCCATCCCCTGTCCGACCAGCCAGTCGCCGTCACGTCGCGCGCCCGGCGTACCGCGCCCCTTCCAACCGAACCGCTCCGCCCCGAGCCTCAGGCAGCCGACGAGATCGCGATGCGAGAACGGGCGCTCCGGATTTTCGGGATCGACCTGGGTGTCGTTGAGGATCCGGAACTCAACCGGATCCATGTCGAGTTTTTCCGCCATTTCATCCATGGCGATTTCGAGCGCCATCAGACCAGGCGCCTCGCCCGGCGCGCGCATGGCATTGCCTTCCGGCAGATCGAGCGTTGCCAGACGCATCGCCGTCATACGGTTCGCTCCGGCATAAAGCAGGCGCGTCTGGTTGACGGCGGTTTCAAGCGCGCCGCCCGGCAGGTTTCCAGACCAACTCTCATGCGCAATGGCGGTGATCTTTCCGTCGCATTCCGCCCCGATGCGAATTCGCTGGATCGTCGCCGGGCGATGGGTGGTGTTGTTGGCCACGAACGGACGTGGCAGCGCCACCTTCACCGGCCGCCCGGTGGCGCGTGCACCAAGCGCCGCCAGCACCGCATCCACCCGCAGGAACAGCTTCGTACCGAAACCGCCGCCGATGAACGGCGACATCAGGTGGATCTTCTCCTTTTCGATACCAAGGGTGGTCGCAAGGTCGCTGTGCCACCAGTCGATCATCTGGCTGGAGGTCCACACGCTCAACTCGTCGCCGTCCCACACCGCGACGGACGAATGCGGCTCCATCATCGCATGCGACTGGTCAGGTGTCGTATAGATCTCATCGAGGGTCACCGACGCCGCCTTAAAGGCGGCGTCGAAATCGCCGACGGCCGTATCCGGCTCCTGCGACTCGTCAGGCTTGACGGCCGATCCCTTCACTTGCGCAAGATCGTAGACGCCGTTTTCTTCGTCATACTCCACCTTCACCAGCGCGGCTGCCGCACGCGCCTGCTCAAAGGTTTCCGCCACGACGACGGCGACTGCCTGATGATAATGCTGGACCTCATCACCGCCGAACAGTCTGGCGATGTTGTGCTCCCCCTTCTTGCGCTCGCCGATTTCCGGCGCGGTGACGACGGCAAGGATGCCGGGTGCCTTTTTCGCAGCACTCGCATCCATCGATGTAATCCGCCCCTTGGCGCTGGCCGAGCCCACCGGGTAGCCATAGGCATAGCTGACGTCGGGATCATGCCATTCATAGGCATACGTCGCCCGCCCGCTGGTCTTGAGTTCGCCGTCGATGCGATGGACTGGCCGGCCCACGACCTTGAGCCGGTCGATCGGATTGCTGGTTGCTGGCTTGTCGAACTGCATGGTTTCACTCCTCTGCCCCGGCGATGACGGCACTGAGCGTGCGCGCGACGAGATCGATCTTGAAGCGGTTCTGGTCGGTCGGCCGGGCATCGGCGAGAAGCACCGACGCGGCCCCCTTCGCACCCTTCGGCAATTCGCGCTCCGCCGCCTCCATACGCCATGGCTTATGGGCGATGCCGCCAACCGCCATACGGCCCGTTCCATCGGGCTGGACGACCGCGCCGACCGAGACCAGCGCAAAGGCGTAGGATGCGCGGTCGCGCACCTTCCGATAGATGTGTTTGCCGCCAATCGGCGGCGGCAGCACCACAGCGGTGATGAACTCGCCGGGTTCCAGAACGGTCTCGATGTGCGGTGTGTCGCCCGGCAGATGGTGAAAATCGGCAATCGCGATGGACCGCTTGCTGCCATCGCCCTTGACGGTTTCGACTGTCGCATCGAGGGCGCGCATGGCCACCGCCATGTCGCTGGGATGCGTGGCGATGCAGGCATCGCTGACCCCGACCACGGCGTGCTGGCGGCTGAAGCCGCCGATGGCGGAACAGCCGCTGCCCGGCTGTCGCTTGTTGCATGGCTGGTTGGTATCGTAAAAATAGGGACAGCGCGTTCGCTGCAACAGGTTTCCGGCCGTCGTCGCCTTGTTGCGCAACTGCCCGGATGCGCCGGCAAGCAGCGCGCGCGACAGCAGGCCGTAATCGCGACGGACGGTTTCGTGCGCGGCCAGATCGGTGTTGCGCACCAGCGCGCCGATACGCAAGCCCCCCTCGGCGGTCGGTTCGATCGTGTCGAGGGCAAGGCCGTTGACGTCGATCAGGTGCGCCGGCGTCTCGATCTCCAGTTTCATCAGGTCGAGAAGATTGGTGCCGCCGGCGATGAACCTTGCGTCCGTATTGGAGGCGGCGGCCTTCGCCGCGGCCTCGACGGATGAGGCGCGCTCATAGGTGAAGGGTCTCATGTCGGTATCCCCGCGACTTCGGTGATGGCATCCAGGATGTTCGAGTAGGCCCCGCAGCGACAGATATTGCCGCTCATCCGCTCGCGGATCTCCTCCGGCGTCACTTTTGCCTGCGCGGTCAGATCAGCCGTGACATGGCTGGGAACATTCGCCGCGATCTCTTCCAGCACCGCCACGGAGGAACAGATTTGGCCGGGCGTGCAATAGCCGCACTGGAAGCCGTCATGCTTGACGAACGCCGCCTGCATCGGATGCAGTTCGCCCGGCTGCCCCAGCCCCTCGATCGGCATGATGTCGTCGCCGTCATGCATGACGGCGAGCGTCAGACAGGAATTGATGCGGCGCCCGCCGACCATCACCGTACAGGCACCGCATTGGCCATGATCGCATCCCTTCTTCGTGCCGGTGAGATGCAGATGCTCGCGCAGCGCGTCGAGAAGCGTGGTTCTGTTGTCGACCACGACGCTATGCTTGCGGCCGTTCACGGTGAATGCCACCTGAGATCCGTGGGTCATCGCAGTTCCTTTGGACTGAGCCGCCGCTTCTCCGGCAAGCGCCGTGGCCGCGACAGTGGCGGCCGTGGACGCAAGCAGGTCGCGGCGGGAGATTTCGAGTTGAAGGCTTTGCATGGTCTACTCCAATTCACTGGAAAAGCCTGATTGCATCGTTTCGCCTGGCAGACGCGCTGTTCCATCGTTACTGCGTCGGTACGGTAGGCTGAAGGTCCGGCGAGCTGTCGGCGACGGGATTTGCCTGAAGGTCAGCGATCAGCTGCTTCATCTCCTTGATCTCCCGGACCTGGGCTTCGATGATCCCGTCGGCGAGTTTGCGCACGCGGGAATCCTTGATATGCGCGCGGCTGCTCGTCATGATCGCGATGGAATGGTGCGGAATCATCGCCTTCATGAAGGACACGTCGTCCACCGTTTCCTGACTGCGGACCAGCCAGAGCGACAGACAGAACACGACTGCCGCCACAACGACGATCGCTGCATTGACCCTGCGATCGGGATACATCGACCACATGAAGGCGATCATGACGATGGCCATCACCGCGCCCATGAGAAGCGCCATCCACATGCGTGTCTGACTGTAGAAGACGTGATCGGCTGCGAACGTGTTCAGATACATGAGGCCGAACATCACGACGGTCGAAACCGCGATCATGAAGCCGAAGCGGACATAGCTCATGTTTCATGTTCCCATTCATCGATAAAAAATGCGCGCAGATTACGAAACTCACGAGCGGAGAATTTGTGCCGCCTGCCGCTCGATAATTGCTTTGGCCTGGTCATCGGAGGCGCATTATTGCCGTTACAGGTCGCAGATAGACCATCGCTGGCCGATAGACGATCAATGCTCCCTATTCCTGTCAGCAATACTGACGGCACGGGCGGGATGTTCCAAACTTTCAAGAACCTATGAGGGGTCTTCTCCGTCCCGTGCTGCTGCGATCCGCAGCCGCGCATCACCCGGACGCAAAACTCGCTATCTGGAGGACACCATGAGCGACACCGGCATTCCCGTTCCCGAAGGTCCCACGGAACTGATCGACACGGACTACACGATCGGCCAGGACAACATCACGCGGCAGATCGGGCCCTTCGGCCTTGACGTGCACAATCCCGTTTTCCTCATCTCGGGCCTGACCATCGTCGGTTTCGTCTTCCTGACGCTCGCCTTCCAGCAATATGTCGGCCCGCTCTTTTCCAGCCTGCGCGACTGGTTGACGGCGACCTTCGACTGGTTCTTCCTGGCCGCCGGCAACGTCTTCCTGCTGCTGTGTCTTTTCCTGATCGTCTCGCCCTACGGCAAGGTCCGCATCGGCGGGCGCGACGCCGTGCCGGATTATTCCTATTCCGGCTGGTTCGCCATGCTCTTCGCCGCCGGCATGGGCATCGGCCTGATGTTCTACGGGGTGTCCGAGCCGATATCCCACTATTCCTCCGCCGTCGCGGCCGATGCCGCAAGTCCCGAGAGCTGGGCGCCGCTCGGCGGCGCGGCAGGGGACACGGCGACCGCCCGGCATCTCGGCATGGCCGCGACGATCTTCCACTGGGCCCTCCATCCCTGGGCGATTTACGCGGTCGTCGCGCTGGCGCTGGCGCTGTTCTGCTACAACAAGGGCCTGCCGCTGACCATGCGCTCGATCTTCTACCCGATCTTCGGCGAGCGCGTCTGGGGCTGGGTGGGGCATGTCATCGACGTGCTGGCCGTCTTCGCCACGCTCTTCGGCCTTGCCACCTCGCTCGGCTTCGGCGCCGAACAGGCCAATGCCGGCCTCAACCACCTGTTCGGCGTGCCGGTCAACGACATCTCGAAGGTCGTGCTGATCGTCGCCATCACGGCCGTCGCCCTGACCTCGGTCGTGGCCGGGCTCGATGCGGGCGTGAAGCGCCTTTCCGAGGTCAACATGATCCTGGCGGCGCTGCTGCTGGCCTTCGTCGTGGCGGTCGGCCCGACGCTGGCCATCCTTACCGGCTTCTTCACCAACCTTTACGAATACGTGCGCTACCTGCCCGAACTGTCGAACCCCTTCGGCCGGACCGACGACAACTTCCGCCAGGGCTGGACCGCCTTCTATTGGGCCTGGTGGATTTCCTGGTCGCCCTTCGTCGGCATGTTCATCGCACGCATCTCGCGCGGGCGTACGGTGCGCGAGTTCCTCACCTGCGTGCTCATCATTCCCTCGCTGGTCTCCGTCTTCTGGATGACGGCCTTCGGCGGAACGGCGATCAGCCAGATCGTCAACGACGGCTACCAGGCCGTGGTCGACGCGCCTTTGGAACTCAAGCTGTTCGCTATGCTGGAAGCCCTGCCCCTTCAGGCGATCACGAGCTTCATCGGCATCGTGCTGGTCATCGTCTTCTTCGTGACCTCGTCCGATTCCGGCTCGCTCGTCATCGACACCATCACCGCCGGCGGCAAGGTGGACGCGCCGGTTCCCCAGCGCGTCTTCTGGGCGAGCTTCGAAGGCCTCGTCGCCATCGCCCTTTTGCTCGGCGGGGGATTGGGGGCCCTACAGGCGATGGCCGTCTCGACCGGCTTCCCGTTCACCATCGTCCTGTTGCTCGCCTGCTTCGCGATCCTCAAGGGTCTTGCCAACGAGCCGCGCTAAAGTTGTAAAAATCGAAGGCCCGAGGCACGAGGATGCGCTCCGGGCCTTCGATCCCGATATGCTGCCGCGCAAACCGCCGGCCTCGACCATCGCTTCGGAGCGCTTGAGTGTTCCTGGCGCGGCCGGACAGTCCTGGAACGAGTGGGCGCTTCCCGGGTTTATCTCTCCGAACGGCCGCGCATGCCGCCTCTGCCTGAACGCCGGTGGCGGTGCGCGGCTCGCCGTCAGGCAGGAGAGCGGAGAGCGCCTTGGATTGGATCGCGCAGCACGGCGACCTCGTGTCCGCCTTGACCGGCGTGGGAACGCTGATCGTCTGGATCATTTATCTCCAGGTGTTCGTTAGCAGCTATCGGCGACAATTGCGCGCGACGCTGCTCATCACGCGCGGCGCGGGCGACGAGGACGATACCCGTTGCTTCGTCAGCAACATGAGCGCCGGCCCGGTCTATGTGCAGAGCGTGATGGTGACGCTGGAGACGGAGGACCGGAAGATCGTCAGCGCGGCGACCGACATCCGAGACATTCAGGACAAAACACAGGTGAATTCGCTGGACCGCACCCGTCAGGGGCCTCTCCATCCGGGTCAACTGAAGGATATCGGCTCGTTCAGGAGCCTTATGTCACACGGGCTGAAAGAGACGGACGCATCTCCGGCGGTCGTCAGGGCGGTTCTGGTCGAGGTGTTGGGCGTCTACGGTTCGGAAGACCTGCCCGTGGGCGCGCGCCGGCGTTTCATTCTGGTGAGATCGCAGGGCGGCGTGCGCATCGAGGGCGATACCATCGAGACACAACAGATCAGGAAACGACGCGAGCGGCGGCAGCTTGTGCATGACCTCAAGCGCGACAAGTAGACGGGAGGGTACGAACCTGTCTTGCGATCAGGACGACCGCGATGAGCGAGGCAGAACGGCAAAGGCGCCCGGGGGAATACCGCTGAAGGGCCTTCGCGACGTCTTCTGGCGCGTCGTCGGATCGGCCGTCCGCGACCGGGTGACGCTCATCGCCGCGGGGGTCACCTATTTCCTGCTCCTGTCCCTCTTCCCGGCCCTGTCGGCCCTTGTCGCCGTCTACGGTTTCATCGCCGATCCGGCGACGATCGTCGATCATGTTGCCTTGTTGTCAGCGATCCTGCCGCCGGGTTCATTTGACCTCATCGCCGGCCAGTTGACCGTCCTTGCCCGGCAGAAGGCTTCGACGCTCAGCATCGCCTTCTCCGGGAGCCTCCTCATAGCCGCCTGGAGCGCCAACAGCGGCATGAAGGCGCTCGTCGATGCGATGAACATCGCCTACAAGGAAGACGAAAAGCGAGGCTTCTTCCGGTTGAACCTCCTGTCGTTCTCCGCCACCATCGCCGCGCTGGCGGTTGCCGCGCTGATGATCTCCGCCGTCGGCGTCCTGCCCGTCGTTCTCAAATACCTCTGGCTCGACCGCTGGCAGGAGGCCCTTGCGCGCCTTGCCCGATGGCCGGTCGTCCTCATGCTGATGATGGGCGCCATTTCCCTGATCTACCGTTTCGGGCCCAGCCGCGAGCGGGCCAAGATGCGATGGGTGACCTGGGGCGCGGCTTTCAGCGCCTTCCTCTGGCTCGGCACCTCGTTCTGCTTCGCCTTCTACCTTGAGAATTTCGCCAATTACAATGTCACCTACGGAGCCCTCGGCGCCGTGATCGGCCTCATGGTCTGGCTCTGGCTCTCGATCATCGTGCTGATCCTGGGCGCCGAGATCAATGCCGAACTCGAACACCAGACGCGTTGCGATTCCACCACCGGCGCGCCGGAACCGATGGGCAAGCGCGGGGCGTTCGTCGCCGACACGCTCGGAGAAGCGGCCGACTGACCTTGCATCGATGGCAACCAGTCGTCGGCTTATCCAGTTTTTCTCTGCCGACCAAAGGACGGCGCTCACTGCTTTGACGCGGTCGCTAACGACAAGGGCGCCGCTGTATTCCATCTTGGCGAGTTGGCCGGCGTTCTGGCAACCGTCGACAGCGCTGGACAATTTCCAGATTTCTCTCCAATCTGCTGCTGGTTAACGGGTGGATCGAACATGGAAATGCAAGAAAGCGACGATGCCGTCAGGAAGATCGGCAAGGTGATTGGGATCGGGCTGAGCGCCCTGATTTATGGTCTTTGCATGGGACCGCTCATCTATCATTATCTGAAATGATACGAGTTACCTTTCCGGCCTCCGGGCAAACGCGATGAATCGATGACAACTGCGGACCTACGAGCGGCGCTGCACGTCGCCGCTCTTTTCGGCATCTATCTCACGCTCGCAATGGTCGTGCCCGCTTTCGCAGACGCTTACGTCAGCAACCCTGATGCTGTTGTGTTCGCGCGCTTGTCGGTTCTGGGAACGGCGTTTTTCAGCGCGCTTGCCATGGCAACCCGTGAAGGGCCGCCTCAGCTCAACCGCCGCATGGGGATTCTGCTTGTCAACCTTCTTTGGATAGTCTTCTGCCTTGTAGGCGCAATCCCTCTTTGGCTATCAACGGAAAATCTTACCTTTACGAAGGCGCTTTTCGAGTCGGTTTCCGCGATCACCACCACCGGCTCAACGGTCATGACCGGGCTCGATCACGCGCCGCCCGGCCTGCTTCTGTGGCGGTCGATGCTGCAATGGTTTGGCGGGGTTGGCATCGTTGCACTTGGTCTCTTCGTCATGCCTTTCCTACGGCTGGGCGGAATGGCGTTCTTCAGGTTGGAATCGTCGGATATAAACGAAAAGGTTTTCGCGCGCATCGCAACATTCATGCGCGCGGTCGTTGCAATCTACGTGACACTGACGCTCGTCTGTGCCGCTATCTATCATGTCTTGGGAATGACGCAGTTCGATGCGCTTAACCATGCGATGACCACGATCGCTACGGGAGGTTTCTCAACTCACGATCAATCGTTTGGATATTTCAAGAACATACCCTTGCTGTGGACAGCGACGTTTTTCATGACGATTTGCAGCCTTCCATTTTCGATCCTCGTCCTTTTCGCCGTCAAACGAAGTGCCGCTTCCATTCGCGATCCGCAAATCATTGTCTTTCTTGGCTACCTCTTTGTATCGGCCATACTCCTGGCGATATACCGCCGGGCAGAAAGTGGCGCCGACTTCGGCACATCGCTGAGCCACGCCTTCTTCAATCTGGCATCCATTCTATCGACTAGCGGATACGCGAGCGAGGACTACACTGCCTGGGGTCCTTTCGCGGTTTCCCTCGCGTTCATAGCAACCGTCGCCGGCGGTTGCTCAGGCTCAACGTCGGGCGGCATCAAGGCTTACCGTTTCGTGATCATGTACGGGGCCGTCAGGCCCGCGATCATGAAAGTGCTTTATCCCGACAGCATAATGACGGTCCGTTATGGAGGGGCCATCGTTGATCCGGAGATGCAAAGGGCCATATTCCTTTTCTTTTCCATGTTCATCTCGTTCTGGGCAGCCGGAACGCTCAGCCTCAGTGCAATGGGGTATGATTTTGCGACGTCGGCCTCCGCAGTCCTGAGCTCCCTTTCCAACGTCGGCCCCGGAATCGGCTCAATGGTTGGACCGGCTGGCAATTTTGCCGGAATGTCCGATCCGGCGTTGGCCCTGCTTTCGGCGTTAATGTTGATGGGACGCTTGGAGATTGTGACAGTTGTTTTAATCTTATCACCATTCTTTTGGCGTTCGTGAACAGATCACATGCTGCGCATCCATTTTGTAGCTGCTCGCTTCATCCGATCAGTTCGGCAAGGTTGACCGGCTCGAGGTAATATAAACTTTTCGAGGAGCCGAAGACCTCGATCTCTAAAATCTACAGAGCTTATTCTCGCAATCAAAAAAGCTTCATGACGAGAGGCGAGACGAGAAGTGCAGCAATAATCAAAGAGGCAACATTTGCCGCTACCTCTGCCGCACGTTCCGCCTTGTCCTTGATCTTCGCCATCAGCCAGTCCTCATGGATTGTTACCGTGCCAGATGGTCCCGTAGCCAATCTTGTATGTCAAGTCATGAACCATCGACACCTTTCTGCCAGCTCTTTTGCAGACGCAATTTCGGAACACCAAATTCGGCGCAAATGACGGCGCGTCTCATACGGAAAAGCGCTGGAGAGTGGCAATGATATCCCGCTCATTGAGGGGTTTGCCAAAAAAGCGCCCCCGGGCGGCAGCTTGCTTTCATCAAGTACCCGCCCGGACATAACGATGACCTTGATCGCTCGCCAACGATCTCGAACTGCCCAGGCGAGCGCCACCCCATCAAGCGAACCCGGCATGTCTATATCCGTCAGAACGATTCTGATATCATCTCGCCTTTCCAAAATCGCGAGTGCTTTATCTGCATTCTCAGCTTCAAGAGCAGTAAACCCTGCATGCTCAACCAAATCCACCACAGCCATACGCAACAAAGGCTCGTCTTCGACCACAAGAATTCTTCGCACCCCATCACCTTTCATCGTAACAATCCTGTAATTTCCCTTAAAATCCATTACCAAAACCACAATACAAATTATAAAAATCAAAAACAGAAATTAATGTTAAAGACGATTTGTAAATTCACAAATTTATCTTCAAGATAAAAATCTTACATCCTAATTATACTATAAATATCTTGCCATTAAGGTTGCATTTTCAGAAATTTTGTCGCAAAAAACTCACTTTTTTATTCCTTTAACAACAGGAAATCCCCCTGCATTACCACCGCAGCCAATGGCGGCCGAGGAGCGCACCGCCAATGGTCACTCCAGCGATAGCAATTGTGTACCAGGTAGCCAGGAACAGAGGGCTGTCGTCCGGGCAATGCCAAGCATAGATTGCGACGGCGATGGCACTGGCGGCAAGGCCTGCGGCCGCCCCTGCCGCCGTCGGGCTCTGCGGGGCGCCCTTCTTCAGGGCCCAGAACAGTCCGGCAAAGGGGGCCAGCGATAGAACCGGCACAATGAACAGGCAGAATAGCGCATTGCGGCCGATGAGATTGCTCCGCCACGCATCGGTCGGCAACGCGAAGAGTTCGAGGATAACGGCGGTCGCGACCATCAAGGCCGGCAGGGCAAGCAGCAGCGACGAAAGGCGTGTTTTTTCATCCGGCCGGCCGATGCGCATGGCGAGCGGCACGGCCACAACAGCGAGAACCAAGGTGACGGTGACTTTGAACAGCACGCGCGTGGTCTCGAAGACACTCGCCATGTTGTGCCGCAGGCCCACCGTCGAGATGAGCAGCAGAGTTGAGAAGATGATGCCGGCTCCAATCGCAAGGGTGAGTGCCCGGCCGTAGCGCATGCCGACGGCGGCGTCTTGCGTCATCAGGGCTATCAGGTCGTCGGTCTTCATGTCATTCACTCCGATAAAGGGCGGCCAGCGATTTCAGCGCCCGATGGAGGGATACGCGCACCGCGACCTCCGTCATATTAAGCCTGTCCGCTGTCTCCCTCACGCTCGCGCCTTCGAGAGAAATCGAGCGGACGATATCGCGCTGCGGATCCTTCAGTCGGTTGAGCATGGTCTTCGTATCGAGCCGGTCAGCAGCCTCGCGCGTCTCGTCCTCCGCCTCGAGGAAATCCGAGACATCCTCCAACGGCACATTCCCGTGCCGGCCGCGACGGCGCAGGCTGTCGACCAGCTTGTTGCGCACGATCGTCGTCAGCCAGGGGCCGAGCGGGCGGGCCGGATCCCAGGTGCCGCGCTTCAGGTGGATGGCAAGCAGCACTTCCTGCACCACATCCTCCGCCTCGCTCGCCGGCGCGCCGTACTGATCGCAGCGCCGCCGCGCCGTAGCCCGCAGATACGGCGTTACCGCCACAAGGAAACGATTATAGGCCTGCGCGTCGCCCTTCATGGCGAGGCGCAGCCAAGCCGCCCATTCCTCTTCGCGCGCCGACTGTTTCACTGCTGCCTACCCTACGCCGGGAGACACGATTTTGTTACCACGCCCGTGGCGAGAAGCGCACAATCCGATCAACCAACTGACATACAACGCTTTTTTCTCTCAAAGTCCGATCTCTTGTCAGAGGTTTCGCAAGAAAATCGGCAGCCCCCTGTAACGAACCGCCTCCGCCTCTCCGTAGCCGATCCTGCACAGCCAATCGCGGCTGGCCCCAAAACGGAGACAGAGAATGAAGACCACGATCGCCACCCTCGCTCTTGCCGGCTCGCTCGCTTCCGCGCTTGCCGCCATTGCCACGCCTGCGGCCGCCGACGACGCCAAGGAGAAATGCTACGGCATCGCGATGAAGGGCCAGAACGACTGCGCCGCGGGCCCGGGCACGACCTGCGCCGGTACCTCGAAGATCGACTACCAGAAGAACGCTTTCAAGCTGGTTCCGAAGGGCACCTGCGTTTCGATGGAGACGCCCGACGGCCACGGCATGCTGGAACAGGGTCCGGCGCCGGCCTGACGCCAAGCCTGCCCACCGGACGGCGCCACCCCGGCGCCGTCACATTTCTTCAGAAAGGCCCCGCCATGATCCCTTCCGCTCTGCCGCGCCGTGCCGGCGCCGGCTTCAAGCCCGAGCATTTCGCCGATATCCTCGCCGAGCCGCAGCAAATCGGCTTCTTCGAGGTCCACGCGGAAAACTACATGGGCGCGGGCGGCCCGCCACATGCCCAGCTTGGCAGGCTGCGCGAGGACCATGCGCTTTCCCTTCACGGCGTCGGCCTCTCCATCGGCTCCATGCAATCTCTCGACCCGGACCATCTCGCAAGGCTGAAGACCCTGTGCGACCGCTATCAGCCGGAGAGCTTTTCCGAGCATCTTGCCTGGTCGACACATGACAGCGTCTTCCTCAACGACCTGCTGCCGCTGCCCTACACGCAAGAAACGCTCGCTCGCGTCGCCAATCACATCGACGAGGTGCAGGCGGTGCTCGGCCGCCGGATGCTGCTCGAAAACCCCGCCACCTACCTGCTCTTCGCGGAAAGCACCATCGAGGAAACCGCCTTCCTGGCCGAGATCGCCCGGCGTACCGGCTGCGGGCTGTTGCTCGACGTCAATAACGTCTTCGTTGCCGCAACGAACCATGATCTCGATCCCGACGCCTATATCGCGCGCTTCCCGCTCGAAGCCGTGTGCGAAATCCACCTTGGCGGCCATTGCGAAACGGTGGACGATCTCGGCGCGCGCCTCCTCATCGACAGCCATGACACGCCGGTAAAAGACCCCGTCTGGGCACTTTACCAGACCGTCCTTGACCGCATCGGGCCGGTGGCAAGCCTCATCGAATGGGACAATGACGTGTCCGCTTGGCCGGTGCTGCGCGACGAGGTGGTCGCCGCCCAGCGCATGCTCGACGCCGCAGCGCGGCAGAAGGCGGCCTGAGCCATGTCCGAGATCACCCAACGCGCCTTTGCCGCGGGGCTTTTCGAAGCGAGCCCGCCGCCCGTGGGGCTGGTGGCTTGGAACGAAGCCGTGCCGCAGCGCCGCTACGGCGTCTATCGCAACAATGTCACGGCAAGCCTCACGGGAGCCCTGGCCTCACGCTTTCCGGCAACGGAAAGCATCGTCGGGCCGAATTTCTTTCGCGCCATGGCAGGGGACTTCATAAAGGCCCATCCGCCACGCTCGCCGGTGCTGCTTGCCTATGGCGACGATTTCCCGGATTTCGCGGCCGCTTTCGAGCCCGCAAAGGCTCTCGCCTATCTGCCGGACGTGATGCGTCTCGAGGTGGCGCGCGGGCGCGCCTATCACGCGGCCGATGCACGACCGCTCGATTCGGCGGCGCTGGCCGCGATCGATCCCGCCCGGCTCGGCGGCCTCGTCCTCGTGCCACATCCCGCCCTGTCCATCCTCTCCTCGGCCCACCCCATGGTGACGATCTGGGCGATGAATGCCGGCGAGATGCCGCTCGGCCCCATAAATTCCTGGCGAGGAGAGCATGCGCTCGTCACCCGCCCTCACTTGACCGTCGAGGTCACACCCCTGTCGGCCGCCGCCGCGGCATTCCTCCGCCGTCTTGCCGGCGGGGCGAACCTTGCGGAAACGGTGGCAGCAGAAGACGACAGCTTCGACCTTTCAGAGGTTCTCGCCACGCTGCTCCGCTCCGGTGCCTTCACGACGATCAAAGAGGACAATGGCGATGAAGATCAATGGCAAGCTTGATATCGCGGCACCGCCCTCCTTCGACCTATTGCTTTCCATGCTCGGTCGCATTCCGATTGATCTGATCGCGCTGATCGCCCGGCTCTCTGTCGCCGCCATCTTCTGGCAGTCCGGCCAGACGAAGGTGAACGGCTGGATGCTGTCCGACAACGCGCTCTATCTCTTCGAGAACGAGTACAAGCTACCGCTCATCGATCCCTGGCTCGCAGCCCACCTCGCGGCTCTAGCCGAGCATATCTTTCCGATCCTGCTGGTCATCGGCCTCGCCAGCCGCCTTTCCGCTTTGGCGCTGCTGACGATGACATTGGTGATCCAGGTCTTCGTTTATCCTGCTGCCTGGCCGACACACGGCACGTGGGCTGCCTGCCTGCTGCTCGTCGCAGCGAAGGGGCCGGGCGTGGTTTCATTGGATGCGATGATCGCAAAGCGATACGGCCAACCGTAGCGAAGGACTTCATCAAAGTTGATCGGTGGCCCCAGGAAAGATGGGCCGAGACGGAATGCCGTTATTCCGGCTGCGCGGCCCGAACAGAGGCCCTACCGAGGCAAAAAACTGAAACCTGCACATTAAAAGGGGTATTGACGTCCGCCGAGCTGTGCAAAAATGGGCTGATGCCTTGGCGTGGCTTTTGACCTGCCACCCAGTACGAAAAGACCTATACCATCGAATGGCTGACTTCTACCGTAAATCGAAGCTGATCCGGCGCTCCCGCGTGTTCTGGGGCTCCTTTTCTCTCTGGCGTCCCCGCCTCATCTTCTGGTGCGGCGCATTGGCGACTGGCGTTATCAGTGTCGGCTTCGCCAAGCTTGCTGACTTGGCGCAACACGGCTTTCACGGCCTGACGACCGCGACCGAGTGGAGCTTTCTGCTGCCGCTCCTCCTCACGCCAGCCGGCTTTGCGCTTTCGGCCTGTCTTGCGATCCGGTTCTTTCCGAACTCGCAAGGCAGCGGCATTCCACAGGCGATCGCTGCTCGGCACCTGAAAGAGGACGAGGATCGCGGCAAGCTGTTGTCGCTACGCATCGCCTTCGGCAAGATCCTTCTGACCGCGCTCGGTCTTTTCTGTGGCGCTTCCATCGGCCGCGAGGGCCCGACCGTCCAGGTGGGCGCGTCGATCATGCTCGCCGTCGCGCGCTTCGGCGGCATGGCGCAGGCACGCGGGCTTATCCTGGCGGGATCTGCCGCCGGCATCGCCGCCGCCTTCAACACGCCACTTGCCGGCATCGTCTTCGCCATCGAGGAGATGAGCCGCACCTACGAGGCGCGCACCAACGGTATTGTCCTTGCCGCCGTCATCATCTCGGGCCTTGCCGCCCTCGGTCTTTCCGGCAGCTACCATTATTTCGGTTCGACGTCAGTCGCGCCGGTGAGCACGCGGGACTGGGGGCTGGTCCTGGCTTGCGGCGTCGGGGGCGGTGCGCTCGGCGCCGCCTTCAGCGGGATGGCGCTACATTTCGGTCGGCGCATTCGCCGCTGGGCGCAGCCCGAGCCGATGAAACGCATGGTGCTGCTAGCGTTGTTTTGCGGCCTGGCCATCGCGGCCATCGGCGTGCTCTCCGGCGGCAAGACGTTCGGCACCGGCTACGAGCAGGCGAGGAGCGCCGTACAAGACGAAGCGCTGCCGATGCTTTTCTTCCTTGAGAAATTCGCGGCCGGTTTCCTATCCCTGCTTTCGGGCATACCGGGCGGCATTTTCGCCCCCTCGCTTTCGATTGGAGCAGGTCTCGGCAGTACCCTGGGCACGCTCCTGGGCACGAGCATCTCACTTGCAGCCGTCCTCGGCATGGCGGGCTATTTCGCCGGCGTTGTGCAAGCGCCGATGACAGCATTCGTCATCATCCTCGAAATGACCGGTAACCACGAGGCGGCCATTCCGCTAATGGCGGTTTCGATGCTGGGCTATCTGACTTCCCGCATCCTCTCGCGCGAACCACTCTACCATGGACTTTCGCGTGTCTTCATCGCGGCGGCCATCCGGTCGCGACGGGCGGCCGAAAAGGGCCTTGAAGAAACAAAGTCGCAGAATCGCCATTGACCCGCACGCATCCATTTATATAACCACACCATTCACCCTGGACCCGGTGAAATTCCGGGTGGCTCTTCTGGCCGCCGATCCGCCAGACAACGCAAAAGCATCAAACCAGTTCACATGCCGGACAACTTCCGGTCTGGATGCACTACTCTTGCGGACTTTTCCATGTTCAATCTGACAGCCTACAAGCGCGAATGGTTCTCGAACATCCGCGCCGACATTCTTTCCGGCATCGTCGTCGCGCTCGCCCTCATTCCGGAAGCCATCGGCTTTTCGGTCATTGCTGGCGTCGATCCGAAAGTCGGCCTTTTCGCTTCCTTCGCCATCGCCTGCGTCTCCGCCTTCACAGGCGGCCGGCCGGGCATGATCTCCGCGGCGACGGCCGCCACCGCCGTCCTCATGGTCACGCTGGTGAAGGAGCACGGCCTCGAATATCTCTTCGCCGCCACGCTGCTGATGGGCCTGATCCAGATAGGCGCCGGCTTCCTGAAGCTTGGCCGTGTGATGCGGTTCGTGTCGCGCTCGGTCATCACCGGCTTCGTCAATGCGCTGGCGATCCTGATCTTCATGGCGCAAATGCCGGAACTCATCGGCGTACCGGGCCTCACCTATGTCATGATCGCGGCTGGTCTTGCGATCATCTACCTCTTTCCATACGTCACCAGGGCCATTCCGTCGCCGCTCGTCGCCATCCTGGTGCTGACCGGCATCGCATGGTGGGGCGGGCTGGACCTGCGCACCGTCGGCGATCTCGGCGAGCTGCCCTCCGCCTTGCCGGTCTTCGCCCTGCCGCAGGTGCCGCTGACCTTCGAGACGCTGCAGATCATCTTCCCCTATTCCGTCGCGCTCGCCGCCGTCGGCCTGCTCGAATCGCTGCTGACGGCGCAGATCGTCGACGACATGACGGATACGCCGAGCTCGAAGAGCCAGGAATGCATCGGCCAGGGGGCGAGCAACATCGCCTCCGGCCTCATCGGCGGCATGGGCGGCTGCGCCATGATCGGCCAGTCGGTGATCAACGTCACTTCCGGCGGCCGCGGGCGGCTTTCCACCTTCGTCGCCGGCAGCTTCCTGCTGTTCCTCATCCTCGTGCTGGACGATCTCGTGCGCATCATTCCGATGGCTGCCCTTGTCGCCGTGATGATCATGGTCTCGATCGGCACCTTCTCCTGGCGCTCGATCCTCGATCTGCGCCGCAATCCGCCGTCATCTTCCATCGTCATGCTGGCGACCGTTGTGACCGTCGTCGGCACGCATGACCTGGCCAAAGGCGTGCTGGTCGGCGTTCTTCTTTCGGGCGTGTTCTTCGCCGGCAAAGTGGCAAAGCTCTTCCACGTTCGTTCCGTGCTGAACGACGAGCGCGGCGAGCGCACCTATCACGTCGATGGCCAGATCTTCTTCGCCTCGGCGGAGAGCTTCGTCGCCGCCTTCGATTTCACGGAGCCGCTCCGCAAGGTGACGATCGACGTCACGCAGGCGCATCTGTGGGACATCACCGCCGTCGGCGCGCTCGACAAGGTCGTCCTCAAATACCGCCGGCAGCGCGTCAATGTCGCTGTCATTGGCGTCAACAAGGCAAGCGCCCATATGCTCGACCGCTTCGCCCTGCACGACAAGGAGCATGCGGCATTCTCGGCGTCCGGCAAATGACTGGGACCGGGCTCGAATGCGGGAGGCGAGATCGGTGGCGGCTGGCTTGACTCGTTCTCACGGACCAACGCGGGGCCTGGGACGACAAGGCGCCGGCCGTTCCGGGCCCGCCTTGCCAATCGGGCATGGTCGGCGCTCGACCGGAAATCGGGTTTACGCGTGCGGGGCAAACGAACACACTCGACTAATGACGAATATCCCGACTGATCAAGAAAAGGTATCCCTTAACGATTGCTCATTCCGTCGCGAAAAGAGGACGATTGGATGAGCAAAGGAGGGCGTGACCGGAAGGCACGCTGTTTAGAGGGAGGAGCAATCAAGTGACGGAACATTCTTCGTCCAATGCATACTGGTCAGCAAATATTCGCGTCATCTTCATTTGTTTGGCTATCTGGGCGGTCGTATCCTACGGCTTTGGTATCCTGCTGCGCCCCGTTTTGGCGTCAATTCCAGTGGGCGGAAGCGACCTGGGCTTCTGGTTCGCGCAACAGGGATCAATCGTGATCTTCATTGCGCTGATCTTCTACTATGCCATCTACATGAACAAGATCGACCGCGAACACGGCGTCGACGAGGAGTGAGGCAGGCAAATGGACCAGTACACACTTAACCTGCTGATTGTAGGGGCGTCCTTCATACTCTATATCGGCATCGCCATCTGGAGCCGTGCAGGCTCCACGGCGGAATTCTACGCCGCCAATCGCGGCGTCAATCCTGTCATGAACGGCATGGCCACCGCCGCGGACTGGATGTCCGCCGCCTCCTTCATCTCGATGGCCGGGATCATCGCCAGCGGCGGTTACGTCAATTCCACCTATCTGATGGGCTGGACCGGCGGCTATGTGCTGCTGGCGCTGCTTCTTGCTCCCTATCTCCGCAAGTTCGGCAAGTTCACCGTGCCGCAATTCATCGGCGACCGCTTCTACAGCCAGTCCGCCCGTCTCGTCGCTGTAGTCTGCCTCATCGTCATCTCGGTGACGTATGTTATCGGTCAGATGACTGGCGCAGGCGTTGCGTTCTCGCGCTTCCTCGAGGTGGAAGCGTCCACCGGCCTGTGGATCGCGGCCGCGGTCGTTTTCGTCTATGCGGTTCTCGGCGGCATGAAGGGCATCACCTATACGCAGGTGGCTCAATATGTCGTTCTGATCATCGCCTACACCATTCCGGCGATCTTCATCTCGCTTCAGCTCACCGGCAATCCGATCCCGTGGTTCGGCCTGTTCGGCACGCACACCGAATCGGCCATGCCCCTTCTGCAGAAGCTCGATCAGGTCGTGACCGATCTCGGCTTCGGCGCCTACACCGGCCAGGGTTCCATGCTCAACATGACCCTGTTCACGCTCTCGCTGATGATCGGCACGGCCGGCCTGCCGCACGTGATCATCCGCTTCTTCACCGTTCCGAAAGTCGCCGACGCGCGCTGGTCCGCCGGCTGGGCACTTGTCTTCATCGCGCTGCTTTACCTGACGGCCCCGGCCGTGGGCGCGATGGCACGTCTCAACATCATCAACACGATCTTCCCTGCCGGCACGGAGCAGCAGGCGGTCCTTTATGATGAGCGTCCCGACTGGATGAAGACCTGGGAAGTGACGGGCCTGCTGAAGTTCGAGGACAAGAACGGCGACGGTCGTATTCAGTATTACAACGACAAGTCCGAAGGCTTTGCCGCCACGGCTGCCGAACGCGGCTGGACTGGCAACGAATTGACGATCAACAACGACATCCTCGTTCTGGCCAATCCAGAAATCGCGCAACTGCCCGGCTGGGTCATCGGCCTTATCGCCGCTGGCGGTCTCGCTGCCGCCCTGTCGACGGCCGCCGGCCTGCTTCTGGCCATTTCCTCGGCCATCAGCCACGACCTGATCAAGGATTGGCTGAAGCCGGACATTTCGGAGAAGAACGAACTCATGGCGGCCCGTATCGCCATGGCAGGCGCAATCCTCATCGCGACGCTGCTCGGCCTGCATCCCCCGGGATTCGCCGCCCAGACTGTGGCGCTGGCCTTCGGCCTCGCAGCCGCGACGATTTTCCCGGCACTGATGATGGGCATCTTCTCGAAGCGCATCAACTCGGCCGGTGCGACCATCGGCATGCTCGTCGGCCTGATCGTCACCTGCGTCTACCTGTTCACCTATCTGGGCTGGTTCTTCGTCGCAGGCACGAACATGCTGGAGAACGTGCCGGAAAACTACCTCTTCGGCATTCCTCCGACGGCCTTTGGTCCAATCGGTGCCCTACTCAACTTCGGCGCAGCCTATGTCGTCTCCACGATGACGGCGGCTCCGCCGAAGCATGTTCAGGATCTCGTCGAGTCCATCCGCGTCCCGCGTGGTGCGGGTGCCGCAACCAGCCACTGATTCGATGTTCAGGGAAGGCGGACCTCATTGGTCCGCCTTCCACTTCCTCTTCAGATTGCCTTGCGCTCGATCAGGATTGCCATGGTTCCTACGCCAGCGGACATCGCGAAATTCCTGGAATCCGTGCATCCTTACGATAGCCTGCCGAAGGCGGAATTCGATTGCGTTGCACGGCGCTTCACCTGCCACGCCCACGGCAAAGCCGAAATAATATATAGCTGCGGAGAGCCCGTACCCGGTCTCTTCCTCGTAATGGACGGCGGGGTCGAAGTAACGGACGCCGCCGGAGCGGTTATCTCCCAGCTTCACCCCCGTAATTCCTTTGGCGAACGGGGCCTGATGGAAGACGGCTTCGCCGCCACGACGGCGCGTACGCTTTCGGATACGTTGCTTCTCCTTCTGCCGTCGGACGAATTCAGACGGCTGATCGCGGAGCAGCCCCTCTTTCAACGTTTCTTTGCTCGTGGGCGCCATGCCGAACCGCTACGCGGCGACATGTCGGTGCAGAAGGTCGGGGATCTCATGTCGAGCCCACCGGTCACCTGCACGCCGCAAGAGAATATCCGAAACGCGGCCCGTCTCATGCGCGATCGACGGATCTCCTCGTTGGGTGTCGTCGACGATGGTCACCTTGTCGGTATCCTGACCATCCGCGATCTCTCAACGGGAGTGCTTGCGGAAGGGCTCGACCCTGACACCACGCAGGTTTCGGCCGTGATGACCCGCGAGCCGATCGGCCTGCCCGTCGAGGCACTCGGCTCCGACGTTCTCAATCTGATGCTGGAAAGGCATATCGGCCACCTACCGGTGATCGACGGCGGCAGGCTTGTCGGCATGGTGACGCAGACCGACCTGACACGGTTCCAAGCCGTATCCTCGACCCAGATTATCCATGAAATCGCCAAGGCGCAAAAGGTGGAAGAGCTGCGCACGGTGACCGATCATATCCCCAGATTGCTCGTGCAGCTTGTCGGTGGCAACAATCGCCACGAGGTCGTCACGCGGCTGATTACCGACGTCGCCGATGCCGTGACACGACGGCTGATACATCTTGCCGAGGAGATTCTGGGCCCTGCGCCCGTGCCGTACGTCTGGCTTGCCTGCGGTAGTCAGGGTAGGCAGGAGCAGACCGGTATCAGCGACCAGGACAATTGCGTCTTTATCGACGACAGCTTCGTCGAAAGCCAGCGTCCCTGGTTTGAAAAACTCGCCCGCTTCGTCAGCGACGGCCTGCACGCCTGCGGCTATGTCTATTGCCCGGGCGACATGATGGCGACAAATCCACGCTGGTGCCAGCCTGTACGCGTGTGGCGGTCCTATTTCCAGGGATGGATCACAACACCCGACCCGATGGCGCAAATGCTCGCAAGCGTCATGTTCGATCTGCGCCCGATCGCCGGCAGCGCGGCGCTGTTTGCCGATCTCCAGGCCGAGACGCTGGATCGGGCGAGCCGCAATTCCATCTTCGTCGCCCATATGATCAGCAACTCCCTGAAGCACGCCCCGCCACTCGGTTTGTTGCGTGGTTTTGCCACTGTTCGCGCTGGTGAGCATCGCAACCAGATCGACATGAAGCACAATGGCGTGATCCCGGTCGTCGATCTCGGCAGGGTCTACGCCTTGATTGCGCGGCTTGCGCCGGCCAATACGCGCGCCCGGCTGCTCGCCGCACAGGAAGCGGGCGTCATTTCCGGCGCCGGCGCGAGCGATCTCGTCGCGGCCTACGATCTCATCGCCGAATTCCGATTGCGCAATCAGGCCGCGCAGGTCAGAGCCGGCCGCAGGCCCGACAACTATCTTGCGCCTTACGAATTCGGTGATCTGGAGCGCTCCCACCTCCGCGATGCCTTCGTTGTCGTCCGAACGATGCAATCCGCGCTGGCTCAGCGGGGAAGCGCACCTGTGTAAGGGGAGGCTGAATGTTATATGAGTTGATTGCTGCCGTCGTCGCCGGCGTGGCTTTAGCGGGCATCGCGATGGCCTTGCGCCGCCTGACCGGCGGGCTGCTGCCGAAATGGCTGGTCCCCGCCGCCGCCGGCATCGGCATCCTGGGGTATTCCGTATGGAGCGAATATAGCTGGTTTTCCCGATCTGTCGCAGCCCAGCCGAATGGCGTCGTCGTTGCATGGCACAACGGGGAAAGCGCGCCCTGGCGGCCATGGTCCTATCTCGCACCTGTGACTACACGGTTCACCGCGGTCGATACCCGCTCCATTCAGCGTCATCCGGATTTTCCCGATCAGAGGATCGTCGGCCTCCGGCTGGCCGCGCGCTGGCAGCCAAGCACGCTGGTCAAGGTGGCGTTCGACTGCGCCGGAAACAAACGCGCCGACCTGTCCGGCGGGAATGTCTCCATCGGGGCGAATGGCGGGATCGAAAACGCAGCATGGATCGATCTGGCGCCCGACGACGCGGTCCTGAGGGCCGCCTGCGCGCCGTCAGGAGGATGACCGGTGCGTGTGGGCATTCGCGGACGGGTACTGATTTTCTTCGTCGCCCTGGCGGCGGGCAGCATGGCTATCCTCGCGCTCGGCATCGGGTTCGGCTATCATCGCGAGAAGGTCGCGACCGTCCACAATGCGGTCACGCAGGCCGCCATCGCCATCGGCTTCGGGCTTTCCGCCCTGATCTGCTGGGCGTGGTTCCTGTTCGATCGATATTTCGCGCGACCGATAAAAGGGATCACGGCGGCCATGCATGCACGCACGCATGCGGACGTGACCAACGACCTTCTTATCATGGACGCGGAACACCTGGGTGAACTGTCCGTGGCGGCTTCAACCGCCATTGCAACATTGAACCGGGCGCGAAGTGACCTTGCCGAGACCATCGCACGAGAAACGTCGAGGCTCCTTGCCGACAGGAGCAAGCTGGAGCAGATGCTGTCCGACGTCCCGCCAGCCGTCCTCCTGTGCACCGGACGCCACCATGTGGCCTTCTATAACAGCGTCGCCCAGCAGTTGCTCGGCACGCGCTACACGCCGGTCTGCCTCGACCGCAGCCTGTTCGACTATCTCGGCGACCACGAGATACGCCACGCCCATAAGCGCCTGCTGGAACGAGACACGCCCGACGCCGTCCTCGAATTCGTCTGCGTGAGCGGCGCGCGGCGGCTCGCGGGCCGTATGCGTCTGGCCGGTGACAACGACGGGGACGCGGGCGCCTATGTCATGACCTTGCGCGACGTGACGGAAGAGGTTGCCGCCTTCGCCCGGCGCGATGCGCTCTTGCGCGACGTGTTCACGGCACTGCGTCCAATGATCGGAACGCCCGGCTCTCCAGCCGGCGACGGCAGCCTAAGAGAAACCGGGGCGATCTGGAACTGGGAGGAACTGGAGCATCGGTATCAGGCGTGCGAGGCGGACGGCTGGCCGACGACATTGGCCGGCGCGCTGAACAGCGTGGCGCAGACCTTCGAGCCGTTCCCCTCGCCCGCCGCGACCTTGCCGCGAACGGTCGTCTATGATTTCGACCTGCTTTCCCGTGTAAGCCGGGACGTCGTCGCCGACGCGGAACTCGACGACCTCAACTATGTCGTCTTCGATACCGAAACGACGGGCCTTCTTCCTGAACGGGGCGACGAGCTGGTTCAGATTGCTGCAGTGCGGATTGTGAACGGCAAGCTCATGCCGGGCGAGGTCTTCGATACGTTCGTCAATCCAGGACGCCCTATTCCACCAGCGTCGACGGCGATCCACCGGGTGACGGATGCCATGGTCGCCGAAGCGCCGGATGTCCTTCACGCCGTGGAACGATTCCACAAATTCGTCGGGAACTGCGTGCTCGTCGCCCATAATGCGCCGTTCGACATGGCGTTTCTCCATCGGCGTGAAAAGGCGCTAGGCATCCAGTTCGACAACCCGGTTCTCGATACCGGCATTATCTCTGTCATGACTTTCGGGCAGCATGAGAGCCACACGCTGGACGCCTTGGCGAGCCGCCTCGCCATATCCATACCGGCGATGCAGCGCCACACGGCCCTGGGCGACGCCGTAGCGACGGCAGAGGTCTTCCTCAAGCTCAAAGGGATATTGATGGGCCGGGGGATAACAAGGTTTGGGGATCTCGTCGCGCATATGAGGCAGAACCGCACGCTTTCCGATGGTCATCGCATAGTTGAAGGAGTTCGCAAACCTTAAAGGCTCAGCTGGCATAGCGAAAGACACGAAGCCACTGCTTCATGCCGATAATTTCATTGTGTCCAAGCACACAGGTTGACAATGCCTCCACGTCATGCAGGCTATATTCTACCGGTATCGGTCCCAGGCCGTCGTCAATTCTTCTCCCTAAGAAGTCCTCCGATGACGGCCTGGTGTTGATATGCTCCGCGCCCGCTAAATTCCTTGTGTTCGACCAGTTTTATTCCTTTTCGTGCAAGTTCATGACGGCACGAAGGTTTGTCTAAACAATTTTGTGGCGTCTTGGCAAAATTCTGCCAAACACCATCGACTGGGTAGCAATTCTTTGCCGATATAGGTTCAATCCGGTCAATTTAGCCTTATAATTCAGCGGCTTCGATTTGGCCCGACTCTTGCTGCTTAGGAGCAGCGCGGACGGGAGACAGACGCGCGCCTTATAGCCAGGGAGGAATTTCCATGAAAAGAGCTTTCAACTACGCCGCCATCACGGCAGTCGCGGCCATGTCACTCACGATGTCCAACGTAAGTGCACGGGCGGATGAATTTATCAACGTGCTGACGGGCGGCACATCCGGCGTCTATTATCCGCTCGGCGTCGCGCTATCGAAGATCTACGGCGAGAAGATCGAAGGCGCCCGCACCCAGGTCCAGGCCACCAAGGCCTCGGTCGAGAACCTGAACCTCTTGCAGCAGAGCCGCGGCGAGATTGCCTTCGCGCTCGGCGATTCGGTCAAGTTGGCCTGGGAAGGCAATGCCGAGGCCGGCTTCAAGGCGCCACTCAACAAGCTGCGCGGCATTGCCGCCATCTACCCGAACTACATCCAGATCATGGCGTCGAAGGATTCGGGCATCGCCACGCTCGCCGACTTCAAGGGCAAGAGTCTTTCGGTCGGCGCGCCGAAATCCGGCACGGAGCTCAATGCCCGCGCCATCCTGACGGCGGCTGGCATGAGCTATGACGACCTCGGCAAGACGGAATATCTGCCGTTCGCCGAATCCGTCGAACTGATGAAAAACCGCCAGCTCGACGCCACGCTGCAATCGGCCGGCCTCGGCGTCTCGTCCTTCAAGGACCTCGCGACCTCGCTCGACGTGCAGATGGTCTCGGTTCCGGAAGACATCGCCACGAAGCTCGGCGCGCCCTACATCGCCGCGACCGTTCCGGCCGGCACTTACCAGGGGCAGGACAAGGACGTGCCGACGGTCGCCGTGGTCAACTTCCTCGTGACCCACTCGGAGGTTTCCGACGAGACCGCCTACCAGATGACGAAACAGCTCTTCGAGAACCTTCCGGCCATGGTCGCCGCGCACAAGGCGGCCGAGCAGATCGACCTCAAGGAGGCGCTGAAGGGCATGCCGATCCCGCTGCATCCGGGCGCCGAGCGCTTCTACAAGGAAAAGGGGCTGCTCTGACGAGTCCGGGACGATCCATGCGGCGACGGAGGAGCGCCGCATGGAAGCCCTCACCCATCGGCGCTCGGGAGGAAACGATGCACGACACCCATGGACCGGTCGACGGCGCAGCCGTCGATCTCAGCAAGCATGACGCGCTCGCGGGCGCTTTCCCCGCAACGGCGGAAGGACGCCTGCTCTTTGCGATCGCCTTCCTGTTTTCCCTCTTCCAGATCGCCACAGCCGCGCACATGCTCGATCCGCCGAGCCAGCTCATCCGCGCGATTCATGTCGGCTTCGTCACCGTCCTGATCTTTCCGCTGCTCGCCGCCATGTCCGGCAAGGGCGGCGCCACGCGCATCCTCGCCTGGAGCCTCTCGGCGCTCGGCGCGGCGGTCGCATTTTACCAGTGCTACGAATATGCCGACCTCCTGCTGCGCGCAGGCGACCCTCTGCCGCAGGACATCGTCTTCGGCGTCATCGGCATCGGCGTCGTCTTCGCCGCCGCCTGGGCGCTGATGGGACCGGCGCTACCGATCATCTCCGGCGTCTTCCTCGCCTATTGCTTGTTCGGCGAATACTTGCCCGCCCCGCTCGATCACCGCGGCTACGATTTCTCCCAGGTCATCGATCACATGGCCTACGGCACGGAGGGCATCTACGGTATTCCGACGCTCGTCTCCTCCAGCTACATCTTCCTCTTCATCCTGTTCGGCGCCTTCCTGGAAAAGGCGGGCATGATCCAGCTCTTCAACGACGTCTCGCTCAGCCTCGTCGGCGCGCGACGCGGCGGGGCCGCGAAGGTGTCGATCATCTCCTCCGGCCTGATGGGCACAATTTCCGGCTCCGGCGTCGCCAACGTGGTCACGACCGGCCAGTTCACCATTCCGCTGATGAAGCGCTTCGGCTACCGCCCCGCCTTCGCCGGCGGCGTCGAGGCCACCGCCTCCATGGGCGGCCAGATCATGCCGCCGGTGATGGGCGCTGTCGCCTTCATCATGGCCGAGACGCTCGGCGTCGAGTATCATGAGGTCGTCAAGGCCGCCCTCATTCCCGCGATCCTCTACTTCGCCTCCGCCTTCTGGATGGTGCACCTGGAGGCTGGCAAGCGCGGGCTTCTCGGCCTGCCCCGCGACGAGCTGCCCTCGGCGCGCGCCGCGATCGCCAGGGGCTGGTATCTCGTCCTGCCGCTCGCCGCACTCGTCTGGCTGCTGTTCTCCGGCTATACGCCGCTCTTCGCCGGCACGGTCGGCCTCGGCTTCACGCTGCTGCTCATCCTCGGCAGTTCCATCGCCCTCGGCCTTCCCTCGACGGCGATCCGGACGATCTTCTGGATCGGCCTCGGCCTCGTCGCCGCCGCCTTCTTCAAATTCGGCATGGAGGTCATCGTCGTCGCGCTGGCGGTGCTGATCCTCGCCAATGCCGCGTGGAAAAGCGGCCGGGAGACGCTCGCCATCTGCCGCGACGCGCTGGCGGAAGGCGCCAAGACAGCGCTGCCGGTGGCCATCGCCTGCGCGCTCGTTGGCATCATCATCGGCACGATGACGCTGACCGGGGCGGCCAACACCTTCGGCCAGTTCATCGTCTCCGTCGGCGGCAAGAGTCTGTTCCTGTCGCTGCTCCTGACCATGGTGACCTGCCTCGTGCTCGGCATGGGCATTCCGACGATCCCGAACTACATCATCACATCCTCCATCGCCGGGCCCGCGCTGCTCGAACTCGGCGTGCCGCTGATCGTCAGCCACATGTTCGTGTTCTATTTCGGCATTCTCGCCGACCTGACGCCGCCCGTCGCGCTCGCCTGCTTCGCTGCCGCGCCCATCGCCCGCGAGAGCGGCCTGAAGATCTCCTTCGAGGCCATCAAGGTCGCGGCCGCCGGCTTCGTCATCCCCTTCATGGCCGTCTATTCGCCAGCGCTGATGTTGCAGGACGGCGGCCCGGCCGCCGCGTCCCTCGGCTATCCCGCGGCCGTCGCCTATATCGTCTTCAAGACGGGCTTCGCCATCGGTCTGTGGGGCGCGGCGGTGATCGGCTTTGCCGCCGTGCGGCTCAACCTCTTCGAGCGGGCGCTGGCCACCGCCGCCTCCTTCACCATGCTCGCCGCGCTGCCCCTGACGGACGAGATCGGCTTCGCGCTTGGGGCCGTCTTCGCCGTCCTCGTCTGGCGCAGAGCGCGAGCGGCGGTCGCGCCTAAAGCGGCATGAGCACCCTGCTGTGCCTTGCCGGCGGCAAGGCCATCGTCCTTGCCGCCGGTCTCTTCACCCTGAGCTGGACCCATTCGGTGGAGAAGATCGCGTGGCAGGAACGCTGGGCCGTCACGCCGGACGGACTGGTGCTGCGGGAAGCGCGCGTGAAGGGATCGGGCGCCGGCATGGAGCCCGGCGAAGGCGCGCACCGCGAGGACGGCTGGTGGGTGTGGGAGCCGCGTGCCGCGCCGCTTGCCGAACTGGTCCTCGCATCGTCCGGCGCCACCGGCTCCGGCTGGACGCTCTGCGCCGCAAACGGATGCCGAGAGCTTGGCCGCGAGAAGGGAGAGCCCATCGTCCTGCGGCCCTGCGCCGAAGCCGGCGCGGATACCGGGCAGGAGCCTGGCAAATGATCCGGGACACCATTCTCCTGTTCTTTCCAAACGCAAGGGGCGCTAAGCTCTCGGCCGAGAGAAATGAGAGACGGATCGGTCCCGGAATGACGCGCACCATCGGCCGCATGACGATCGCCATGCTTGTCGTGACCTGCATTGCCCCCTTCGTCGCCTATCACCTGGCAAGCGGCGTCGCCATCGGCACGCTCGAAGGCCAGCTTCAGCGCAGCCTCGTCCTGACCAATCGCGCCATCGAAACGGAGATCGAGCGCTTCCGCTACCTGCCGATGGTGATCGGCGAGGATGCGCGTATTCGCGCGATAGCCGGACCGGAGCGCGGCGAGGCAGCCCTTGCCGCCGCCAATGCCTATCTGGAGACCATCGTCCGGCAGGCCGGCCCTGCCGAACTCTACGTGCTCGATGCGCATGGCGTGACCCTTGCGGCGAGCAACCATGCGACGCCGGAAAGCTTCGTCGGGCAGAACTACAGTTTCCGCCCCTATTTCCGCAATGCGTTGCGCGAAGGAGAGGGCCGCTACTACGCCATCGGCGTAACGACCGGCAAACCTGGCTATTTCCTCGCCTCGCGAATCGATATCGCCAGAAAGCCGCCCATCGTCGTTGTCGTAAAAGCGGACCTGTCGCCGCTGGAGCTGACCTGGGAGGCAGCTGGCGTGCAGACCGCCATCGCCGACCGCTGGGGCATCGTCTTCCTCTCCGGCAACCCGGACTGGAAGTACCGTCCGCTGGTACCGCTCGGGACGGAAGCCTCGGCGCGGCTTGCGGCGGAACGCACCTACGAGGGCGCCGACCCTGCGGCGCGCAGGCCGATCCTGCCACAGGGGGTGGGCCTGCCCTCCGGCGCCTTGCAGGAACCGGCGCTCCGCCTCGCGGAGAGCGGCACGCCGTTGCTCGCCCGCTTCTCGCCGGTCGAGCCGGACGGCTGGCGCGTGCTGGCGGCGACCGGCACCGGGGATACGGCCAAGCTCGCCGGCTTCTGGGCGCTCACCGCGCTAATCGCCGGGCTCCTTGCGACCGGCACGCTGTACTTCCTGCATCAGCGCGCCCAGATCATGCGCATGCGGCTGCGGCAAGGCGAACTGCTCGAACACATGGTGGCCGAACGCACCCAGGATCTCGCCTGCGAGATCGACATGCGCCGCCGGACCGAGGACGAGTTGCGCCGCGCCCAGGAAGGCCTCATCCATTCGGAAAAGATGGCGGCGCTCGGCCGCATGTCGACGGCCATCGTGCATGAGGTGAGCCAGCCGCTCGCGGCGCTCGACGCGACGCTTGCCACCGCAGGCGTACTGGTGGGCAAGGAAGCCGCCGAAGCCGCGGGCGAGCGCATCGTCGATGCCCGCTCCCTCGTCAAGCGCATGCAGCGCACCGTCAAGCATCTCAAGACCTTCGCGCGCAAGGATGCCTCGGACCTTGAGGAGGTGTCGATCGACAGCGTCATCCGCAACGTGGCGGACCTCGCCGCCCCGCGCACGAAAAGCCTCGGCATCACCCCGGTCATCGAGACACAGGCACCTTCGCCCGTTGTAATCGCCGTCGCACTGAAGCTTGAGCAGGCGATTCTCAATCTCCTTTTAAACGCGCTGGATGCCGTCGAAGGGCGGCCCAATCCCGCCATCACCATCCGGCGCACGCAGGATGCCGATCGGGTGGAGGTGGCGATCATCGACAACGGATCGGGCATCGCGCCGGAACATCGCGAGCGCATTCTCGAACCTTTTTTCACCACCAAGCTGACGGGCGAGGGCCTTGGCCTCGGCCTGTCCATCGCCACGACGATCGTACGCGAATGCGGCGGCGAAATCCGGTTCGCCGAAGTGCCGGGCGGGGGAACCTCCGCCACCGTCTCCGTCCCGCTCGGCAGGCGCGGCGCCGGACGCCTGGAGGCGGCGCAATGAAGCGCGGCCGCATCCTGCTCGTCGACGACGACCGCGATCTCCTGAAGGCTGCGACGGACTGGCTCACCGTGAGCGGTTTTTCCGTCGACGCGTTCCATCGACCAGAGGAGGCCTTCGCGGCCCTGCTGCGCATCGGGCCCGATGTCGTCGTCACCGACGTGCGTATGCCGGGCATCGACGGCATGATGCTGCTCAATTCCATCGTCCGCCAGAAGCCGGATGTGCCTGTCGTGCTCATCACGGCCCATGGCGATGTCGGCCTTGCCGTCCAGGCGATGAAACACGGCGCGGAGGACTTTCTGGAAAAGCCCTACGATGCCGACCGCCTGCTCTCCGTTCTCGACAAGGCCGTGGAGAAGCGGCGCATGAGAGAGGAGATCGCACGTCTCCAGGGTCTTGTCGGCGTCGGCGAGGAAAAGGACGCCATCATCGGCGACAGCCCAGCGATCCGCGACTTGCGCAACCGCGTCGCGACGCTTGCCGATGTCGATATTGACGTCCTCGTCATCGGCGAGACAGGCACGGGCAAGGAACTTGTCGCCCGAGCGCTCCACCGGCTCAGCCGGCGCGCCGCCGGACCTTTCGTCGCCATCAACTGCGGGGCGCTGCCGGAATCCATCTTCGAAAGCGAGGTCTTCGGCCATGTGAAAGGCGCCTTCACCGGCGCGAGCGCAGATCGCGAGGGCAAGTTCGAGCATGCCGCCGGCGGCACGATCTTTCTCGACGAGATCGAATCGATGCCCCTCGGCCTGCAGGCGAAGATCCTGCGCGTGCTGCAGGAGCGGGTCGTCGAGCGCCTCGGCGAGAACCGGCTACGCTCCGTCGACGTTCGGATCGTCGCGGCCGCCAAAAGCGACCTTCTCGCCGATATTACGGCCGGGCGCTTCCGCGAAGACCTCTTTTATCGCCTCGCCACGGTCGACGTTCGCATTCCGCCGCTGCGCCAGCGGCGCGACGATATCGGCCTGCTGTTCGGCCATTTCGCTTCCCTTGCGGCGCACAGATACGGCCGGCCCGTTCGGGCGGTTCCCGCCAGCCGGATCGAGCAATTGCGGCAACAGGAGTGGCGCGGCAATGTGCGTGAACTCAAGGCGCAGGCCGAGCGTTTTGCCCTCGGCCTCGACGAACCTGCCGCGACGGTGCGCGATACCCCCTTCAAGGACGACACGCTCACCCTGCCGGAGCGGCTGGCAGCTTATGAGGCGCATGTCATCGGCGAAGCGCTGCAACGCAACGACGGCAACACCGCCCGCGCCGCCGCGAGCCTCGGCGTGCCCCTTCGCACATTGAGCGAGAAGATGAGCCGCCGGGGTCTTGCGGGCCCGCGCAGACGCCGCCCCGACCACAGAGAGGAATGACATTGGCATGAGCAGGCAGCCGCAAAGCGTTTTTGTCTTCGGATTTCACAGGATTTGCCAATGACGTCGCGATGGGGATGGCTGCTTTCGCAGCTTGTGCGCCGGATTTGGGTCCGGGCGACGTTATTTTCCGTTCTCGCCATCGTAACGGCATTGATCGCCATCGTGGTGGCCCCCTTCATCCCCGGAGACCTTTCAACCCGCATCGGGGCCGATGCGGTGGACAACATTCTCGGGATCATCGCTTCCAGCATGCTGACGGTTACCACCTTCTCCTTGAGCACCATGGTATCCGCCTATTCCGCCGCGACCAGCAACGTCACACCACGCGCGACGAAACTTGTGATGGAGGACAGCACGACGCAGAACGTGCTCGCGACCTTCGTCGGCTCCTTTCTTTTCAGCCTCGTCGGCATCATCGCCCTCAGCACGGGGGCTTACGGCGACCAGGGCCGCGTGGTGCTGTTTCTCGTTACGATCGGCGTCATCGGTCTCGTCATCGTGACCCTGCTGCGCTGGATCGACCATCTCTCGCGCCTGGGACGTGTCACCGAAACGACGGAAAGGGTCGAGGCCGCGACGATCGAGGCGATGCGCGCCCGCCGGCAGCGCCCCCATCTCGGCGGTCAAAGGTTGGCGGACAGGACGGACATCCCGTCGGTCGCCAAGCCTGTCTTCATCGACAGGATCGGATACATCCAGCATCTCGATACCGGTACGCTTTCCGATATCGCGACCGCTGCGGAGGCACGAATCTTTGTTCACCTGATCCCCGGCCAGCTCGTTGATCCGACAAGACCCGTCGCCTTTTTCGACGGCGGGACAGAGCAGGACGCTGAGAAAACGGTGGCACAGATCGCCACCTGCTTTTCGGTGGAGGACACCAGGACATTCGATCAGGATCCCCGGTTCGGCGCCTCCGTTCTGGCGGAAATCGCCTCGCGCGCCCTTTCCCCGGCCGTCAATGACCCGGGCACAGCCATCGACGTCATCAGCCGGGCATTGCGGGTCCTTGCCGTGTGGACGGAGCCGGTCGAAGCCGGACAAGATGCCGAGGTGCTCTATCCCGATATCCATGTCCCGGCGATCGAACTGGATGACATCTTCGACGATCTCTTCACGCCGATTGCACGAGACGGCGCGGCGATCGTGGAAGTCGGCATCCGCCTGCAGAAGGCATTCGCCACTCTGGCAAACTTCCGCCAGCCACGGTTCCGCGCGGCCGCGGAGCGGCACTCGAAAGAAGCGCTTGATCGCGCCGCCCTGGCTCTCGGGCTGGAGAGTGACCTGCATAGGCTGCAGGAGGCGGCAAAAAGCGTTCGAGATCCTAACAGGGTGAAATAAAGCAAAAACGCCATAAGAACGCCATGTCGGAAGATGATTTTCCGGACACGATTGTTGACGCGGGCGGTCCTTGGCTGCGACAACGGCCGCATGCAGGCACCGATCACGATCGACCCGGAATACCTGACAAGCCGGCTGAAGGCGTTGCTCGCCATACCGAGCCCCACGGGTTTCACCGACGAAGCCGTGCGCTATACCGCGCGCGAACTCGAAAGCCTCGGGCTGGAGGTCAAGCTGACCCGCCGCGGCGCGATCCGCGCCCGCCGCCCCGGCGCTGCCGGCCGCCCGGCGCGCGGCATCGTCTCCCATCTCGATACGCTCGGCGCGCAGGTCAAGGCGCTGAAGGGCAACGGGCGGCTCGAACTCGTCTCCATCGGCCATTGGTCGGCGCGGTTCGCCGAGGGCGCGCGAGCCTCGATCTTTTCCGGCAAGGGAACCTATCGCGGCACGATCCTGCCGCTGAAGGCGTCCGGCCACACGTTCAACGAGGAGGTCGACACCCAGCCGACGGGCTGGCGGTATGTCGAACTGCGCATTGACGCGCTGGCGCGCGACCGCAAGGACATCGCGCAGCTCGGCATCGATGTCGGCGATATCGTCGCCATCGATCCGCAGCCCGAATTCCTCGACAACGGCTTTATCGTCTCGCGCCATCTCGACGACAAGGCCGGGGTCGCGATCATGCTGGCCGCGCTGGAGGCCATGCAGCGCGAAGCGGTCGAGACGCCCGTCGATACCTACTGGCTCTTCACCATCGGCGAGGAAGTGGGGGTCGGCGCCTCGGCCGCGCTGGTGCCCGATATCGCCTCGCTGGTCGCCATCGACAACGGCACGACCGCACCCGGCCAGAATTCCGACGAGTTCGGCGTGACGCTCGCCATGGCCGACCAGACCGGCCCCTTCGACTACCACTTGTCGAAGAAGCTCTTCGAGCTTTGCGGCGAACACGGCATCCGCGTCCAGAAGGACGTCTTCCGCTACTATCGCTCGGACGCCGCCTCCGCCATCGAGGCCGGGCACGACGTGCGCACCGCCCTGCTCGCCTTCGGCGTCGACGCCTCGCACGGTTACGAGCGCATCCATCTCCATGCGCTGATCTCGCTGGCGCGGCTGGCGGTCTTCTATGCGGCGAGCGAGGTGCAGATCGAACGCGACGCCGAGGAGATCTCCGGCCTGCGCGGCTTCACGCACCAGAAGGTGGAGCAGGCCGAACAGGACCTGAGCGCGGACGAGCCGGACGCCCCCTGACGGGCCGACGGCCATTTAATCATGATAAATTATTGCATGGTGGAAATTTATCCTTATAAATAGGCCGAACGAACGACGCCAAATCGAAAGGATCTTCCCCATGAAGAGGCTGTTTCGGAGCGCCCTTGCGGCGGCCGCCCTTACTTGCGCCGCGCTTGTCCCGGGGCTCATCGCCCTGCCGGCCGCAGCGCAGACCCCGCCCGACGTGCTCGTCGTCGGCCAGATCGCCGAGCCCCAGTCCCTCGACCCGCACACGGTGACGGCGACCAACGACTTCCGCATCCTCGTCAACCTCTATGACGGCCTCGTGCGCTTCAAGGACGGCACGCTGGAGGTTGAGCCGGCGCTCGCCGAGAGCTGGGAGGTTTCCGACGACGGCAGGACCTACCGGTTCAAGCTGCGCGAGGGCGTGAAATTCCACGACGGTTCGGATTTCGACGCCGAGGCGGTGAAGTTCAACTTCGACCGCATGCTGAACAAGGACCATCCGTTCTACAACACCGGCCCCTTCCCGCTTTCCTTCAACTTCTCCTCGATCGCCTCGGTCGAGGCCGTCGATCCGCACACGGTCGAGTTCAGGCTGAAGGAGGCCTTCGCGCCCTTCCTGTCCAACCTCGCCTATCCGACCGGCCTGATCGTCTCGCCGGCCGCGGTGGAACAGCACGGCAAGGACTACGGCCGCAGCCCCTCCGGCACCGGACCGTTCAAATTCGCCGAATGGCAGTCGAACCAGCGGGTGGTGATCGAACGCAACCCGGACTACTGGGGCGGCACCGCGCAGCTTGAGGCCGTCGTGTTCCGGCCGGTCACCGACGCCAACACGCGCGTGGCGGAAATGATGGCGGGCGGCCTGGACGTGATGGTGGAGGTGCCGCCGGACAATCTCGCGACCTTCAGGCAGGACGCCAATTTCGCCGTCGCCGAACAGGCCGGCCCCCATGTCTGGTTCGCGATCCTCAACACGAAGGAAGGCCCCTTCGCCGACAAGCGCGTGCGCCAGGCGGCGAACTACGCGGTCAACAAGGAAACGCTCGTCAAGGACGTCCTGCAAGACACCGCGACGGTCGCCGCCGGGCCCATTCCGCCGGCCTTCAACTGGGTGGAAAGCACGGTCGAGCCCTATCCTTACGACCCGGAGAAGGCCAAGGCTCTCCTGGCCGAGGCGGGCGTGGAAAACCCGCAGGTGACCTTCTACGTCACGGAGGGCGGCTCCGGCATGCTCGATCCGGTCACCATGGGCGCGGCCATTCAGGCGGACCTCCAGGCGGCGGGCTTTACGGTGAAGATCGAGACCTACGAGTGGAACACCTTCCTCGGCCGCGTCAATCCGGGCCTCGAAGGCAAGGCGGACATGGCCGAGATGGCGTGGATGACCAACGACCCGGACACCGTGCCCTATCTGACGCTGCGCACCGACGCCATGCCCGACAAGGGCGGCTTCAATTCCGGCTACTATTCCAATCCGGAGGTCGATTCGCTGCTCGAACAGGCGCGCGCATCGACGGACCAGGCCGAACGCGGCAAGCTCTACGCGAAGGTGCAGGCGGCGGTGCATGAGGACGCGCCCTGGCTCTTCGTCGCCAACTGGAAGCAGAACGCCGTGACCACGGCCGCCGTCCAAGGCTTCAAGCTGCAACCCTCCTTCCTTCTCGACCTGCGCGGCGTGGCGAAGCAATAGCGGCGCCCGCCGCGAAGATCGGGAGGTCCCATGCCGGCCTATATCGCGAAGCGGCTGCTCGCCGTCGTGCCCGTGCTGTTCGGCCTGTCGGTCATCGTCTTCCTCGTGATGGCGCTGATCCCGGGCGATACGGCGACGGCCATTCTCGGCGCCTATGCCACGCCGGAAAACGTCGCGCGCATCAACCGGGACCTCGGCCTCGACAAGCCGCTGGCGCAGCAATATCTGATCTGGATCGGCAACGTGCTGCACGGCGATTTCGGCCGCTCCTTCGCGCTCAACCGGCCGGTTCTCGACGAGGTGCTGGAGCGCTTTCAGGCGACGCTCGTGCTGGCGGGCGTGTCGCTGGTGCTCTGCTCGACCATCGGGCTTCTGGCCGGCGTCGTCTCGGCGGTGCGCCAGTTCGGCTGGGCGGACCGGGCGATCACCTTCGTCGTGCTCGCCGGCATCTCGATGCCCTCCTTCTGGCTCGGCCTGCTGCTCATCTACCTCTTCGCCGTGCACTGGCGCATCCTGCCGGCTTCCGGCATGTATGCCGTCTATGGCGGCGGCGATCTCAAGGATCTCCTCCTTCATCTCATCCTGCCGGCCGCAACCCTTTCGGTCGTCGCGGCCGGCGTCATCGCCCGGCTGACGCGCGGCGCCATGCTGGAAGTGCTGCGGCAGGACTACGTGCGCACGGCCCGCGCCAAGGGCCTGCCGGAGCGGCGCGTGATCTACGGCCACGCCTTCCGCGCCGCGCTGGTCGGCATCATTCCCGTCATCGGCATCCAGGCCGGTTTCGTTCTGGGCGGCGCGGTCTATATCGAGACGGTCTTCCAGTGGCCCGGCATCGGCGCGATGCTGGTGAAGGCCATCTCGACGCGGGACATCCTGCTCGTGCAGGGCGGCGTGCTCGTGGTGGCGGCGAGCTACGTGCTGTTCAACCTCGCGGCCGACCTGCTCCAGTCCATGCTCGACCCGAGGATCCGCGCATGAGCGCGCACGCCGTCACAGCGGCCTCCGCATCCCGCGCCTGACCGCCTGGCGCCTGCTGGCCAACAACCGGCTGGCGGCGGCGGGGCTCTGCCTCATCCTCGTCATCGCGCTTCTCGCCCTGCTCGTCCCGCTCTTGCCGCTGCCCGATCCCGACGCGACCGCCCCCGCCGAGCGCCTGAAGCCGGTGCTGACGGAAGGCCACCTGCTCGGTACCGACCAACTCGGCCGCGATATCCTCAGCCGCCTGCTCTGGGGCGCGCGCATTTCGCTGGCGGTCGGTCTCGCGGCCACGTTCATCGCCGCGGTCCTCGGCTCGGCGATCGGCATCGTGGCCGGCTATGCAGGCGGGCGGGCGGACAACCTCATGATGCGCGGCATCGACATGCTGATGGCCTTTCCCTATATCCTGCTGGCGCTGGCCATCGTCGCCGCCCTCGGCCCCGGCCTCATGAACGCGCTCTACGCCATCGCCGTCGTCAACATTCCCTTCTTCGCGCGCAACGTGCGCGGCGTGACGCTCGGCTACGCGCATCGCGAATTCGTCGATGCGGCGCGGCTTTCCGGCAAGGGACCGCTCGCCATCGTCGTCACGGAGGTGCTGCCCAACGTCCTGCCTGTCATCGTCATCACCATGTCGACCACGGCCGGCTGGATGATCCTCGAAACGGCGGGGCTGAGCTTCCTCGGCCTCGGCGCGCAGCCGCCGCAGGCCGATCTCGGCTCGATGCTCGGCGAGGGACGCGCCCAGCTCTTCACCGCGCCGCATGTCTCCATCGTCCCCGGCGTGATGATCTTCCTCATCGTCATCAGCCTCAATCTACTGGGGGACGGCATCCGCGACGTGCTCGATCCGCGCCTGCGCTCCGGCGCGCTCGCAAGGCCCGGCCCCGTCACCCATGTCGCGCCCGGCCGCGCCGCGCCGCCAAACACGGCGAAGGACGCCGCCCTTTCCATCAAGGGGCTGGAAACCGGCTTCCGGCGCGGCCGCGATGTCCTGCCGGCGGTGCGCGGCGTCTCTCTCCACGTCCGGCCGGGCGAATGCCTCGGCCTCATCGGCGAAAGCGGCTCGGGCAAGAGCGTGACGGCGCTGTCCGTCATGGGCCTCGTCGCCTCGCCGCCCGGCCTCATCCGCAACGGCGCGATCTACCTGAAGGACGAGGACGTGCTGGCCATGCCCGAGACGCGCCTCATCGCCAGCCGGGGCAGCCGCGTCGCCTATGTCTTCCAGGACCCGCTGACGACGCTGCACCCGATGATGCCGGTTGGGCGGCAGGTGGAGGAGGCGGTTGCCGCGCACCAGCCGCTCGGCGCGGCGGAACGTCGCGAAAAGGCGGTCGCCCTGCTCGACAAGGTCGGCATTCCCAACGCCCGCGAGCGGGCGAGGCACTATCCGCATCAGCTCTCGGGCGGCCAGCGCCAGCGCGTCGGCATCGCCATGGCGCTCGCCAACGATCCGGACGTCATCGTCGCCGACGAGCCGACCACCGCCCTCGACGTGACGGTGCAGGCGCGCATCCTCGAACTTCTGCGCGACCTGCAACGCGAACGCGGCATGGCGCTCCTCTTCATCACGCACGATTTCGGCGTGGTCTCGGAAATCTGCGACCGCGTGGCCGTCATGAAGGACGGCGAGATCGTCGAGGCGGGCGAGACGCGGCAGGTGCTGGCCGACCCGCAGCATGCCTACACGAAACGGCTGATCGCCTGCGTACCGGAACTGGGCACGGGGGATCGTTTCCTGGAGCGCGTGGCCGGCCTGTTCCGCCGGGAGGCGCAGGCGTCATGACGGCCGATGCCATCGAAATCCGCGACCTTTCCAAGAGGTTCGGCGGCGGGAAAAGGCTGTTCGGCAGGCCGCGCCACGCCGTAGACGCCGTGAAATCCGTCTCGCTGACCCTCCGGCACGGCGAAACGCTGGCCCTTGTCGGGGAAAGCGGCTCGGGCAAGAGCACGCTGGCCCGCATGCTGGTCGGCCTCGAGACGCCGACGTCCGGCAGCCTCGCCATCGGCGGCAGGGATGCCGGCGTCCTGCGCCGCGAGGGACCGAAGGCCTTCGGCAGGATGATCCAGTATGTCTTCCAGGATCCCGTCGCCTCGCTGAACCCGCGCAAGACGGTGCGCGACATCCTTGAAACCCCGCTCGCCCTCCTCGCAGGCCAGGAACCGGCCCGGCGGCGCGTGCGCATGGAGGAATTGCTCGACGCGGTGCGGATGCCGGTCGACGCGCTTTCGCGCTATCCGCACGAGTTTTCCGGCGGTCAGGCCCAACGCATCGCCATTGCCCGTGCGCTGGCGGCCGAGGCGCGGATCCTCGTACTCGACGAGCCGGTGAGCGCGCTCGATGTCTCGGTGCAGGCGCAGGTTCTTCTGCTTCTGCGCGACCTGAAGGCACGTTTCGGCCTCTCTTACCTCTTCATCAGCCATGACCTCGCCTTGGTCGAGGCGATCTCGGATCGTGTCGCCGTGATGTATTTCGGCGAGATCGTCGAGACGGCGCCGCCGGCGCGCCTGTTCGCCGATCCCGGACATGCCTATACACGGCGGCTTGTCGCGAGCGCGCCTCGCATCAGTGGAAAATGATTGCAATGGATGAAAAGCAGATCCCAACGGGCGAGGACGGCAAACAGTTCTACACTCCGGCCGGCAAGACGAAGCGCCGGCCTGAGGCCATCGCTGACCTGATGAAGGACTATATCCGCGCGGAGGGCCTTGCCCCCGGCGCGCGCCTGCCGCAGGAACGCGTGCTGATCGACCGCTTCAAGGCCGCAAAGGGAACGGTGCGCGAGGCGATGAAGGCTCTGGAGACGCAGGGGCTCGTCTTCACCCGTAGCGGCCCGGGCGGCGGCGCCTTCGTCGCCCAGCCCTCCGCCCGGCACGCCATGGAACTGCTCTCGACCCATTTCTTCTTCGACCAGCCGAGCCTTTCGGACATCTACGCCATTCGCAAGGCGCTGGAGCCGGAAGTGGCCGCGCTGCTCGCCGGGCGCGTTACCGACGGCCAGCTCGCCCAGCTCGAAAGCACGATCCGCATCTACGACCATCCGCCGGGCGACGCGGAGGAACAGTATCGCCAGCGCGTGGCCGAACTCGATTTCCATTCGCAACTGGCACAGCTCTGCCCCAACCCCCTACTCGGCTTCCTGTGCGGCCTGATGCACAACCTGCTGCGCGAGCTTCCGCTGGCCAGGAGCATCTACGCCGATCCCGCGCCCAGTTCCCGCGAGGAAGGCCTTTCGTTCCAGTACCGCCTGATGGCCGCCCTGAAGGACGGGCGGGCCGAAGACGCGCGACGCATCGCCGCCGAGCACATGGCGTTTGCCGAAGCCTACATGCTGGCCCGCACCGGAGCGGACGATTGAGGTTGCCGGCGGAACATCCGGCCACGTCGCGCATTGTTTTCGCATGACGTCAGGGCCGTGGACATCTTCCCGGCCCTGACGTTTCGTTTTGTACTCACAAAGGAGGTTTCAGCCCGGTTCATGTGTGGAATTTGCGGAGAAGTCAGGTTCGACGGCGGGTCCCCGTCGGTGTCGGCAATCTCGATCATGGCGGATGTTCTCGCCCCCCGGGGCCCTGATGCCTCAGGTGTCGTGGTGCGGGGCCCTGTGGGGCTCGGACACCGGAGATTGCGAATCCTCGATCTCTCGGACAGATCGCAGCAGCCGATGATCGACGCCGATCTCGGCCTGTCGCTGGTCTTCAACGGCTGCATCTACAACTTCCGCGAACTGCGGGCCGAGCTTGAGGAAAAAGGTTACCGGTTCTTCTCCGACGGCGACACCGAGGTCATCCTGAAGGCTTGGCATGCCTGGGGCGAGGACTGCGTCTCGCGCTTCCACGGCATGTTCGCCTTCGTGCTGCACGAGCGCGACAGCGGCCGCCTCGTCATGGCGCGCGATCGCTTCGGCATCAAGCCGCTCTATCTCGCCGAGGCCGGCGGCGCGCTACGCTTCGCCTCCAGCCTGCCGGCCATCGTCAAAGCGGGCGGCGTCGATACGTCCATCGATGTCGAGGCGCTGCACAACTACATGACCTTCCATGCCGTCGTGCCGCCGCCGCGCACCATCCTTTCCGGCGTGCGCAAGCTGCCGCCGGCTACCATCCGCGTCTACCGGCGGGACGGCGGCTTCGAGGACCGGCGCTACTGGGATCCGCCCTACAGCCGCCGCGCGGGCGACGGCGCGATGACGCGGCGGGACTGGCAGGAGCAGCTTCTCGAGGCGCTCCGCACCGCCGTCAAGCGCCGCATGATCGCCGACGTGCCGGTCGGCGTGCTGCTGTCCGGCGGCGTCGATTCGAGCCTCATCGTGGGCCTGCTCGCCGAGGCGGGCCAGCGCGGCCTGATGAGCTTTTCCGTCGGCTTCGAGGAGGCCAATGGCGAAAAGGGCGACGAATTCGTCTATTCCGACCTCATCGCCCGCGAATTCGGCACGGATCACCACAAGATCTTCGTGCCCTCGGCAAACCTGATGGAGGCGCTGCCCGGCACCATCGCCGCCATGTCCGAGCCGATGGTCTCCTATGACAATGTCGGCTTCTACCTGCTCTCCAGGGAGGTCTCCCGTCACATAAAGGTGGTGCAATCCGGCCAGGGCGCGGACGAGGTGTTCGGCGGCTATCACTGGTATCCGCCGCTCGTCGATAGCAACGATGTCGTGTCCGATTACGGCAGGGTGTTCCGCGACCGCTCGCACGAGGTGCTGCGCACGCAGCTCGCGGACGAATGGATCGCTGGCCACGACGCCAGCGGCGCGCTTTTGCGGGACCATCTGCTGCGCGCGGGCGCCGACACGCCCGTCGACCAGGCGCTTCGCCTCGACAGCAACGTCATGCTGGTAGACGATCCGGTCAAGCGCGTCGACAACATGACCATGGCCTGGGGCCTGGAAGCGCGCGTCCCCTTCCTCGACCACGAGCTTGTGGAGCTTGCCGCGCGCATCCCCCCGGAGGAAAAGCTGCGCGACGGCGGCAAGGGCATCCTCAAGGATGTCGCCCGAAAGGTGGTGCCGAGCGCGGTCATCGACCGCAAGAAGGGCTATTTCCCGGTTCCGCAGCTCAAATATATCGCCGGTCCCTATCTCGACATGATCCGCGACACGCTTCATTCGCAGAAGGCCCGCGAGCGCGGCCTCTTCCGCGACGCCTATCTCGACCGCCTGCTCGACAGGCCCTCGGAGCACATCACGCCGCTGCACGGCTCGGAACTCTGGCAGGTCGGCCTGCTGGAAATGTGGCTTCAGGCGCAGGGGGTGTGAGGTGAAGAAGGCAGGGGAAAAGACCACGCCGCGCCAGCGGGCCAAGGGAACCAAGGCGGTGAGCCACCGCCTGAAGCAGTTGCGCACGCGCGCGCAGCCCGGCCGCCAAGTGGGCCGGCCGGACGCGTCGGAAAAGCAGAAGGAGGACGTGGTGCTGGATTGCGGCTGGGGCCGGCTGCTTTTCGCCCAGACGTTCTCGGAGGACGAGACGCTCCTGTCGAAACTGCGCGAGGAGGCGCCGTCGAGCCGCGACATCGCCTTTTACGTGCGCGATCCGCATGTGCTGCTGTCGCGCGCGCCGCAGGAGGTCTTCCTCGATCCCTCGCACACGTTCCGGCTCAACCTGTCCACCTACCGGGCGAGGACCCGCCGCATGCGCGCCGTCACGATCCGCCGGCTTTCCACCGAGGCCGACGCGGACGGCATCAACCGGGTCTATGCCGCCTGCGGCATGGTGCAGATCCGCAAGGACTTCTTCTCGTCCGACAGGGACAATCGCTCGCTCACCTATTTCGTCGCCCAGGACGACACGACCGGCGAGATCGTCGGCACGGTCACGGGCATCGATCACCAGCGGCTGTTCAACGATCCCGACCGGGGCGCCTCGCTCTGGTGCCTCGCCGTGCATCCACATGCCCGCCAACCGGGCATCGGCGAACGGCTCGTCGGCAAGCTGGCCGAGCATTTCCAGGCGCGCGGCCTCTCCCACCTCGACCTGTCGGTGATGCATGACAACGAACTGGCGATCAAACTCTACGAGAAGCTGAACTTCCACCGCATGCCGCTCTTCGCCATCAAGCGCAAGAACGCGATCAACGAGAAGTTCTTCGCCATGCCGCACCAGTCCTACGACGCCCTCAATCCCTATGCGCGGCTGATCGTCGACGAGGCGACACGGCGCGGCATCCATGTGGAGATCACCGATGCCGAGGGCGGCTTCTTCCGGCTCGCCCATGGCGGCCGCTCGATCCATTGCCGCGAGAGCCTTTGCGAACTGACCTCGGGCGTCGCCATGTCGATCGCCGACGACAAGGCCATCGCCCGCCGCGTCGTCGCCACGGCCGGCCTTGCCGTGCCCGACCAGACGGAGGCGGGCGAGGACCGCGCGCGCATCGCGGCCTTCCTCGAAAAGCACGGCAAGCTGGTGGTCAAGCCGGCGCGCGGCGAGCAGGGCCGCGGCATTTCCGTCGGCATCGCCACGCTCGACGCGCTCGACGCGGCGATCGCCGAGGCGCGCACGGTCTGCGACCGGGTGCTGCTCGAAGCCTGCTTCGAGGGCGAGGACCTTCGGCTCGTGATCATCGATTTCAAGCTGGTCGCCGCCGCCGTGCGCCGCCCGCCCCGCGTCATCGGCGACGGGCGCAGCACCGTCGCCGCGCTCGTCGAGATGCAGTCGCGCCGGCGCGAGGCCGCCACCGGCGGCGAGAGCCGGATCCCGCTCGACGCGGAAACGGATCGCTGCCTTGCCGAACAGGGGCTTAATCTCGACACGGTCCTGGCCGAAGGGCGAGAGATCACCGTGCGCAAGGCCGCCAATCTCCACACCGGCGGCTCGATCCACGACGTCACCGACACCGTGCATCCCGATCTCGTCGCCGCCGCCTGCCGCGCCGCGCGCGCCATCGACATACCGGTCGTCGGCATCGACTTCATGGTCAGGGACCCGTCGGAACCGGACTACGTGTTCATCGAGGCAAACGAACGGCCCGGCCTTGCCAACCACGAGCCGCAGCCGACGGCGGCGCGTTTCGTCGACCTGCTGTTTCCCGGCACCCGCGCAATGGTATAGATCATGATGCTTTCCGTCCTCCGTACCGCCTGCCTGTTCGCCGCCCTGCTGATGGCGGGCCTCATGCCGGCCGCCGCCCAGCAGGCGGCGCTCCCCGGCACCGCCCAGGAACAGCCGGCCGACGCCACGAAACTCCAGGACTTGATCGACGTCCTGCGCGACGACAGGACGCGGCAGACCTTCCTCGACGAGTTGCAGAAGGTTGCCAACGGCAAGGCCGCGGACGCCACGGCCGAAGCGCCGCCGGCCGAATCCATCGGCAAGCAGATCGCGGACGTGACGCGGCAGTTCGCCGAACGGGCGGTCTCCTCTGCGATCGTGTTCTCCCGGCAGCTCGCCGCCGCGCCGGCGACCTTCTCGAACCTCAACGGCGCGGAAGGCGAGGTGCTGTTTCGCGCCGCGCGCGACCTCGCGCTGGTGATCGTCGTCACCTACGGCGTCTTCGTCGCGCTGCGGCTGGTCACGCGCCGCGTCGATCGTTCCTTCGGGCGGCGCGCCGTAACGGCGGGCTTCTTTGAGAAAGCCTTCCTGATCGCGGCCTCGGCGGTGCTCGATATCGCCATCGTCATCGTCGCCTGGGGGGCGGGATATATCGCCGCGCTGACGGTGTTCGGCGAGCTCGGGCGCATGGACATCCAGCAGACGCTCTATCTCAACGCCTTCACCGTGGTGCAACTGGCGAAAGTGGTGGTCAGGACCGTGCTGTCGCCCTCCGCAAGCGAGCTTCGCCTCGTGCGCGTTTCGGACGAGGCGGCCCGGCGCGCCAGCCGCATCCTCGCCTGGATCATCAGCATCCTCGGCTACGGCCAGCTTCTCCTCCAGCCGATCCTGTCGCAGGCCGTGTCCGTCGCTTCCGGGCGGGCGGTGTCCGGGCTCGTGGCGCTCGTGGCGCTCGTCATCGCCGTATCGGCGACGCTCGCGAACCGGCGCAGGGTGACCGAATGGCTGCTGGACACCCCCGACCACAGTCCCCGCAACCGCCGCGTCCGCTTTGTCGCGGCGCGCTGGCACTGGCCCGTGCTCGTCTATCTCGCCTTCCTTTTCCTCGTCGTGCTGATCGGGCCGGCCGACCGGCTGTTCTCCGTGCTTGGTGCGAGCGCCCAGGCCTTCGCCGCCATCATCGTCGGCTTCGTCGTGGCCGACTGGCTGGCGCGCACGGTGACAAGAGGCGTCAGCCTGCCGGAGAACGTCAACCAGCGGCTGCCGTTGCTGGAGCGGCGCGTCAACGGCCTCGTCCCCCGCTTCCTGACGCTGCTGCGCTTCGTCATCCTCGCCACCGTGATCGCCTTCGTGATCTCGGCCATCGGCGTCTTCGACATGGCGGCGCTGTTTTACTCGCGCATCGGCCTCGCCTTCACCGGTGCGGCGGCCTCGGTCTTCGTCATTCTCCTGGTCGCCTATGTCGCCTGGCTGGCGCTGACCTCCTGGGTGGACTACCGGCTCAACCCCGCCTTCGGCACCATCGCCACCTCCCGCGAGACCACCCTTCTCAGCCTTCTGCGCAACGCCGCCACCATCGCCATCGTGGTGATCGCCCTGATGTTCTCCCTGTCGCAGATGGGGCTGGACATCGCGCCGCTGCTCGCCTCGGCCGGGGTGCTCGGCCTTGCCATCGGCTTCGGCGCGCAGAAGCTGGTGCAGGACGTCATCAACGGCGTGTTCATCCAGTTGGAGAACGCCATCAATGTCGGCGACGTCATCGCGGTGGGCGGCACGAGCGGCGTCGTCGAGCGCCTGACGATCCGCTCCGTCAGCCTGCGGGACGTGACGGGCGCCTATCACATCATCTCCTTTTCCTCCGTCGACATGGTGACGAACCTGATGCGCGATTTCTCCTACCATGTCGGCGATATCGGCATCGCCTATCGCGAAGACGTGGAGGACGCGAGAGACGCGCTGTTTGCGGCCTTCGAGGAGCTGCGCGCCGATCCGGAGCACGCCGCCGTCATCGTCGGCGACATGGAATGGTTCGGCGTCCAAGAACTGGCTGACAGCGCTGTGATCGTCCGCGTCCGGATCAAGACGCTGCCCGGCAAGCAATGGGGCGTCGGCCGTGCCCTCAACGGCGCCGTCAAGCGCGTCTTCGACGCCCGCGGCATCGAGATTCCCTTCCCGCACCAGACGATCTATTTCGGTAACGACAAAAACGGAGAGGCACCACCTGCCTTTGTTTCAGTTACACCGCGTCAAACCGCAGAAAGTGCTCAGAAATAATTGACTGATGTTCAAGTCATCCGGCATTCAAAACCAAGTGCGCTCGCTTATACTGATAAACGAAATTGGATACGCACTAACGTTCTTCGAGCCAATTTGAAGTTGTGAAGCCAAACAGATCCATCTTCAATACTCCGCATGGCTTCCAAGCTTTTCTCCATCGCGCCAAACTGCTATTTTTATGGCCTGAAACGCTATGAGGACGTCCTAGAACTTAAATTTAATATGGGATCAATGACAAAAATCGACGCGGCACACGCGGATAGAGCATGGAAGCGGTGGTGGGATGACTTGGGTCATGTCGCTCGTTGTAATCGCGATATCGCCCGCACAAGGGAAGCATTTGAGGCCGGATATATGGCGGCACTGGTGCAAGTTGCTGACAAGGCCTTATTCCCATCCGACATTGCCAGTGAGATCGATAAATCACTATCAAAGCATAAGGAACGGTGACGTAACTTCGTTGAAGGCACGAGCTTAAGCAGATCCCAACAGGTCAGCAGATACCGACCGCCTGTCATACGTTCCCGTCAAGCCCGCAGGCAAGCACGTTTAGTCGATGTGGGCTACCGAGCATTTCGATGACCACCATTCTAGAGCATTTCCGGTGAACTCCGGTTCACCGGAAATGCTCTAGATTCTTGTTTTTCCCGCATTATCCGACGCCGAAGCGATCCCGCTTCGGCTGGAAATGCTCTATATGCTTCACGGCTCAGCCGGCCCGTCCCGCCGCCTCCCCTGCCGTCAGGGGCGTTTCTTCCGGCGAGCGCGTGTTCTTGAAGAATTCCCACATGCGGCCCGTCGCATCGCGCTCCGAGGTCACCTTACCGTTCGCGTCGAAGGTTCGGAACAGCACGCTGCGCGACGGCCAGGCATGGGTGTTCTCCTTGAGCAGATAGGACGTAATGCGCGCGCCACCGGCGCAGGCCTTGAATGACAAGGCCGTCATCGCCGCGTCAGTGACGAGGTTGCCCTTGCCTTCGCACTTGTCGAGTTCCGCCCAGCGCTTCAGCGCCGCCTCGCCACCATATTGCCAATAGGATTTGCCGCCGCCCAGGAAAGGATTGGTGACATCCTTCATGCCGGAGAACGCGATGATCGAGATCGGGTTGCCGGGCTTGCAGCTTGCGATATCCGGCTGCCAGACACCATCGCGCTCGACGGGATAGCCGGCACGCAAGCCCATGACGAAACCGGCGGCGGCAAATTCCGGATGGCCGTTGCAGATGTACTGGGACAGCATGCGCCCGCCGCCCGAATAGCCGGAGGCGTAGATGCGGGTCGGCTCGACACAGAACGTCTCCTTGACCGTCTTGACCGCATCCTTGATGTAGCGCTCGTCATCAAGGTTTCCGCCATGCGTTACGCCCGGTACATTCCAGGCATGGGTACCCTCGTACTCACCTTTGAGGCTGCCCTGCAACGCGATCGCGACGAACCCCTCGTGCTCGGCGACAGCATCCCAACCACTCCGGCGGAACTGGCCTGCCGGACCGGAATTGCTGCCGTGAAAGTCGAAGACGACCGCAAGCCTCGTCTTACCGTCATAGGCGGTCGGAATGTACGCCAGCGCCGGTCGTTCGAAGCCGCCGGTCTTCACCGTGAATTCCATCCGGCCGGGTTCCAATGGCTGGCCGCATCCCGCGGCGAAACCAGGCCCCGCCAGGCCGAGAAAGAGGAACAGTCCCATCGCCGTCACGCGAACAGACCCTTCAGGCCGCAAGCGGCCACGCAGACGAGTTTCCATCAAAACGCCTTGTGATTTCCGGTGTGTTTCGGCGGGCGCTGCGGTCCCTATCGCCGGACCGAATCACGCATGACATCAAGCTTGCTGCCGATAGGGAATCCAATGCCGTGGTGCTTCCGGCAAGTCAAGCGCTTCGGCCGTATCCTCGCGAGCGAATACATCCCCTCACCACCAGCAACTACGACAACGGCCTATCCGAGCGATAGCCTTTTCCCTTCCTGCTTGCCAGCGAGGCGACGAGGTCACTGAAACGGTCTCCCTGCACGGCGACATGGCCGCGCAGCAGCGCACGAGCAGCCTCCGCGTCCCCTGCGAGAATCGCGGCAACGATCTAGCCATGCTCCTTCAGCGGCACGCGGCGGCAAGAGGCGCCCTGTCGACTATAAGGACTTCACGCGCCTGCCGAAGAGACTGAGGAACAGAGCACCGAGCCCGCCGGCCGCAGCCGATCCCATCAGGATACCTATCTTCACATGATCTTGGACGATCGGATCGCTGAATGCCAGAAGACCGATAAACAGGCTCATCGTGAAACCGATGCCGCACAGGAAAGAAACCCCCATCATCTGACCCCAGCTTGCCTGGGCAGGCAAGTCAGCCAGCTTGAGCTTTACGAGTAGAGCCACCGTACCAAGGACACCGAAAAGTTTGCCGAGCAAGAGCCCCGCGGCGACACCCATTGTCAGTGGTTCGGAAAACACCCCTGTGGTGACCCCTGCGAACGAGACGCCCGCATTGGCAAACCCGAAGATCGGGACAATCACAAACGCAACCGGCTTCTGAAGTGCATGCTCAAGCATGTGAAGCGGCGATTCCTCTGGCGTTGCCTCAGGCGTACCGGGAGTGAGTTTCAGAGGGATTGTCAGCGCCAGAAGGACGCCCGCGAGCGTGGCGTGGATACCTGAAGCAAAGACTAGGACCCATAGCACCCCGCCGAGCGCTAGATAAGGCCAGAGGACGCGGACTTTCATACGGTTGAAGGCGAAGAGGTTGCCGAGCACCAAAACAGCCCCGCCCAGCGCGGTCAGGTTTAGATCAGCTGTGTAAAAAAGCGCGATGACGATAACCGCACCAAGGTCGTCGATGATCGCAAGCGCCGCCAAGAATATCTTAAGTGACGCAGGCACACGAGAACCGAACAAGGAAATGACGCCGAGTGCAAAAGCAATGTCAGTTGCTGTCGGGATCGCCCACCCCGAACTGCTGTCGGGTCACCCCAGTTGAAATAGAGATAGAATAGCGCGGGAACAGCCATGCCACCGGCGGCTGCGGCACCCGGGAGGATTCGACGGCTCCAGGTCGAAAGCTGACCGTCCATCATCTCGCGCTTGATCTCAAGCCCGACAAGCAGAAAGAACATCGCCATCAGCGCGTCGTTGATCCAGTGCTGAAGGCTGAGCGGTCCAATGTAGGCGTGTAGGAGCTGAAAGTACCCCTCAGCCAGCACGGAGTTGGCCGTCAGGATGGCAAGGACGGCGACCGCCATGAGAACGATGCCGCCCGATGCTTCGGCATCGAGAAACTGGCGAAGTGTGGATTGAATGCGGCCCTTGGAAACTGTCGAAGACACGGGTTCGCGCTCCCTGGTTGGAAGGTTGATCGAAGTCTCCGTCAATTTCGGGGGAACCCGCAGCGCACGCAGCACACGCTATTGGTTTGAGATAGAGTATCGAACTCTACAAATCCAGTCTGTTCGGCGCAAATCGAACAAACACGCCCACAAGGGCAAGGGGAAGTGCCCCTTGTCCATCTCGCCGACCTCTACAGCCGTGCCAAGAGCGAGCAGCTGAATTGAACGCCAACCGTATCTCACGCTAGAAATTGCCTATGAAGAATGGTCAGCCCAACGGCGATAGTTGCCAACCAAAGAGCTTCATCCCAATGGTTAAAGCTTTGGGACAGAAACCTTTCACGCCGACGCAACGCCGTGATTGCTGTCCACACAGCAAAGACGGCAAGGAAAGTTGGCATACCGAAGATTGCTCCTAATATGCTCCACGCTGCTAGCGCATACGATGCGAAAATCTTCAGTCCAGAGCGATAGATGGCCTCTCGCGACTGGCGATCCAAGCGATTCAGCACGCCTAATTTACTCCTTAAACCCGTTTAGTGACATGTGGCGCAACGCAATGGACGATGGTACGTGTGGCCCATAAATCCGTAGCTATGTAACACAGTCTATGTAGCACGGTGCGACGGTGGGCCAGTCTCATTGTGAACTGCCCCCCGTTTCGACCGGACAGTCGGCATAAGCAGAGAGGCTCAAGCACAGGCTTGGGTATAGGCTTATGTCTAACGAGTACCGACATATTGAATTGCTGACGGGTGATGTCCGCCGCAGGCGGTGGACAACCGAGCAGAAGCTGACAATCATTGAGCAGAGTTTCGAACCAGGCGAGACGGTGTCTTCTACCGCTCGCCGCCATGGCGTTGCGCCCAATCTGCTTTACCGGTGGCGCAGGCTCTTAAGCGAGGGAGGTGCTGCAGCCGTGGGTTCTGACGAGCCGGTTGTCGGCAATTCGGAAGTGAAGAAGCTGGAGGATCGCGTTCGCGAGCTGGAGCGCATGCTCGGCCGCAAGACGATGGAGGTCGAAATCCTCCGCGAAGCATTATCCAAAGCAGACTCAAAAAAACGGATATCGCGGCCGATCTTGTTGCCGAAGGACGGTTCCCGATGAAGACCGTCGCCGACACGCTGGGCGTCTCCCGTTCCAACCTCGTCGAGCGCCTGAAAGGCAGATCGAAGCCGCGCGGGGCCTATCACAAGGCCGAGGATGCAGAGCTTCTGCCCACCATTCGAAGGCTGGTGGATCAAAGGCCAACCTATGGCTATCGGCGGATCGCAGCGCTCCTCAATCGCGAGAGGCGAGCCGCCGATATGCCTGTCGTCAACGCCAAGCGGGTTCATCGCATCATGGGCAACCACGCCATGCTGCTGGAGAAGCATACGGCCGTTCGCAAGGGCCGCATCCATGACGGCAAGGTCATGGTCATGCGCTCGAACCTGCGCTGGTGCTCCGACGGGCTGGAGTTCACCTGCTGGAATGGCGAGGTCATTCGTCTCGCCTTCATCATCGATGCCTTCGACCGGGAGATCATCGCCTGGACTGCGGTCGCGAATGCAGGCATCTCCGGCTCCGACGTGCGCGACATGATGCTGGAGGCGGTCGAGAAGCGGTTCGCAGCGACGCGAGCCCCGAACGCAATTGAGCATCTCTCGGACAATGGCTCGGCTTACACCGCACGGGACACGAAGCTGTTTGCCCAGGCGCTCAATCTGACACCCTGCTTCACTCCTGTCGCGAGCCCTCAGTCGAATGGTATGTCCGAGGCGTTCGTCAAAACCCTGAAGCGGGATTACATCCGCATATCGACTATACCGGACGCCGAAACAGCGCTCCGGCTCATCGACGGATGGATCGAGGATTACAACGAGATCCATCCCCACTCCGCGCTCAAGATGGCTTCCCCACGGCAGTTCATCAGGGCTAAATCAAACTAGCCGACATGTCCGGCGAAACGGGGTGCACTCCACATTGTCACGGGCTTTTGGCACCGCTTGAGATGCGCTCCGCGAGGCGGAAAAAAGGAACAGCGCCGGCAAAACGGACCACCTGAACCGATCCTACCGACAGTTCGACGCGCCGTCATAGCTGCACTGATTTTGATAGACGCGGAAACCCGATGTCCACACTGCCAAGGCCAAATCAGGCACCAATCCTTCAATCTGCCAAAGTTGTGCTAGGTTTGAAAGGCGATTGGGGAGTGGCAGAACCGCCCGCTCGAACTGTGCTACCCTCTCGTGTTATTCGATGCCATCCGGGCAAGACCCGGGATGAAGGCTGCGTCCGCAACAAAGCCGCTTATGTCGCACTCCTGTTCTGGCGGATGGCAGCAAGGAAATCCTCGGGCTCTGGATCGAACAGACGGAAGGGGCGAAGTGCTGGCTGCTGGTGATGAACGAGCTGAAAAGTCGTGGCTGCCAGGACATCCTGATCGCTGTCGTCGATGGCCTGAAGGGCTTTCCCGAAGCCACTACAGCCGTCTTTCCCCAGACGATCATCCAAACCTGCATCGTCCATCTGATCCGGTACTCACTGGAACTCATCTTTTACAAGGATCGGAAACCCGTCGTACCGGCGTTGAGAGCCATCTACCGTGCCTGGGATGCCGAGCCCGGCCTGAAGGCGGTGGAAGCATTCGAGGCCGGATACTGGGGACAGGAATACCCTGCCGTCTCTCAAAGCTGGCGGCGCAATTGGAAACACGTCGCTCCTTTCTTCGCCTTCCCGGAGGGTGTCCGCCGTACTTATCTACAAGACGAACGCCGTCGAGGCGCTGAACTCAAAGCTTCGACGGGCGGTGCGATCGCGGGGGGCATTTCCCGGGTGACGAAGCTGCCAAGAAGCTGTTATATCTGGTTCTCAACAATGCGGCCGAGCAGTGGAAACGCGCCCCGCGTGAATGGGTCGAGGCAAAGACACAGTTCGCCGTCATCTTCGGCGAACTGTTCTTCAACTGATAATACCGGCCCCCAGCACAGAATTCTTGACACTCCCTGCTGGAAGCCCCGTCCTTGCAGACGATCACGAGCTTCATCGGCATCATGCTGGTCGTCGTCTTCTTCGTGACCTTATTCGATTCCGGCACGCTCGTCATCGATAGCATCACCACCGGCGGCTAGGTCGACGCGCTGGTTTTCCGCGAATCTTCCAAGCGAGTTTCAAGGGGCCCGTCGCCATCGCCCTGTCGCTCGCCTTCTTCACAATATTGAAGGGACTGGCGAACGAGCCACGCTACAGTCGTGGAAATCAAAGACCTGAAGCGCACCGGTGCGCTTCAGGGAGCTCTGAACACCGCAATTGCGTCGAATGGGCCTTGGTAATCGCAAAATTACCTCATCCGCACACCATTCAAGTCGAACAAGAAACTCCGTTCAGGTGGAAAGAAAATCCCAATGCTATCGCCGCTCTTCGGCTGATCATGCCCGCGGCTTTCAATGGTGACAGTCTGTCCTTCCGCAAGCCGGCAATAGATGTAGCAGGTTCCGCCGAGATATTCGCTAAACTCTACCACTGCCGGAAGGCCATTGCCGGTTTCAGGTCCAATCTGAATATGTTCAGGCCGGATACCGAACGTCACCTCCGCACCATTGTCGGGCTCATTTCTGAGTGCCTGCATCGGCAAGAACGCCTCGCCCACCCGGATACCCTCCCTGAACCAAAGCCCCTTCAGAAGATTCATGCGCGGAGAGCCGATGAAGCCGGCGACGAAGGTGTTGTCCGGCTCCTCGTATACCTGCCGCGGCGTGCCGACCTGCTCGATGCGGCCGTCGCGCAGGATGACGATGCGGTCGGTCAGCGTCATGGCTTCCGTCTGGTCGTGGGTGACATAGATCATCGTGTTACCGAGGTCGCGATGCAGCCGGGATATCTCGATGCGCATCGAGACGCGCAGCTCCGCATCGAGATTGGACAGCGGTTCGTCGAACAGAAAGACGTCGGGCTTGCGCACAATGGCCCGGCCGAATTGTCAATCGGCGCGGAATGTTGGCTCTGACTCATATGTGGAACGGCCCGGTTAGCAAGGCGTTGGCAGCATGAATCTCCGTCGGACGGTGCAGTCATATGTCCGGCCTGTCAGCGCGGTCATTGACCGCTGGCCACGATGAGATCCGCGATGTCGATCGCCTAATCACTTTCTCGCGCTCGAAGGCGCATTGAGTCAGACGGTCTGATCGACATCGAGGTATCGCCCCTCGGGTTCATCACACTTCGTACCTTGCCACTTTATCCCGACGCAGTAACGCCGGGAATTCTGTTCCTATGCCTATGCCTATGTGGAGTTGCCCCCAAAAGACCGGACATGCTCAGGTTTGAGATTGCGAGCTGATGAACTCGCGCGGTGATTGATATCCTAAAGCACTGTGCGGGTGAAGATTGTTGTAGTGCTCGAACCAGAGCGGCAGTTGCGCGATGACGGTTTCGGCATCCGGGGTGGGGTTCACCGCGACGTAGTCGCGCTTGAAGGTTTTGACGAAGGCCTCGGCCATGCCGTTCGATTGCGGGCTGCGCACGGGCGTCGTGCACGGCTCCATGCCGATGTCGCGGAGCAAGGATGCGGTATCCCTGGCGACGAAGCACGAACCGTTGTCGGTGAGCCATTCGATGGGCTCGGACAACATGTTGATGCGACCGAAGCGGTTCTCGACGGCGGTGATCACGAGGTCCTGCACGTCCTGGCTCTTGATGCCCTCCGTGGTGGCGACATGGGCGATTGCCTCACGGTCGCAGCAGTCGAGGGCGAAGGCGACACGGACCTTCTCCTTGTTGTCGCAGCCGATCTCGAAGCCGTCCGAGCACCATCGGATGTTGGAGCGTTCGACAGCGACCTGACCATCGTGGCGGCGATCATCGACCGCTCCGGTGTGGCGCACCAGAAGCAGGTTGTGCAGCTTCATGACCCGATAGACGCGCTTGGCGTTGGGCCACGAACGCCCGTCTTTCCGGGCATTCCGGCGCAGGATGGCATGGACCCGCCGATAGCCGTAGGTGGGCATGTCGGCAATGACGGCCCTGATTTCTTCCACCAGCTCCCGATCCGGGAGTGGCGGCCGTCCTCTGGCTCTGGAAGCGGAACCCGTGGCACGCGCAGCGATATTCGAGCGGGCGACACCCAAGGTTTCGCAGATGGTCTTCATTCCAAAATCCCTCTCGGCAGAGAGATCGAGCGCAACATCCGTTTTTTTGGGCCACCGGCGATTTCGAGGGCTTCCTTGAGGATTTCGCTCTCCATCGTCTTCTTGCCCAGCAGGCGTTGCAACTCCTTAACCTGGGCCTGAAGCGCCCGGTATTCGGATGCCGGAACGACCTCCTCTTCGGCGGCCGTCGCCGTCAGTGCTCCCTGGGATGCCAGCTTGCGCCAGGCGAACAACTGGTTCGGCTGGATGCCGTGCCGACGCGCGACGATGCTCACCGTTGCGTCCGCCTCGTAGGTCTCTTGAATGATCGCCAGCTTCTCTGCCGTGCTCCAGCGCCGCCGACGTTCCGGCCCGGAGAGAACTTCCATCTTAAAATTGCTACCAGTCATATTACCAACATTACTCCTACCCACTTAGCTAAGTGGGGGAGCATGTCCGGGCCTTTCGGGGGCTAATTCACTATGCCTATGCTTTTGCCATCGCCGGCGCTTGGTATGTGCCTCCCTTGACGAGAAGCGCCCATATTGTGCGCGCCATCTTGTTGGCGAGCGCCACGGCTGCCACCTTGTAGGGGCGACGTGCCATTAATGACACCACCCAACCGGGCAACTTAGAACCTCTGCGAGCCTGTTTCAGGATCGACGTCGCTCCGACAATCAGTAGCGTTCGTAACTGCTTGTTGCCTCGCTTCGAGATCTTGCCGAGCCGCTCCTTCCCTCCGCTGGAGTTTGCTGTTGGTGTAATGCCGATCCAGGCAGCCAGATCCCGTCCTGTCCGAAAGGCCGCCGGATCCTGAACGGCGGCACGAACAGTTGCCGCAATAATAGGTCCTACGCCGGGGATCGTCGTCAGCCGACGAGCGGCATCATCGGCTTTCACTGCTGCGATAATCTTGCTGTCGAGCACCTCAACCCGTTCTGTCAGCCTTTCGATCTGATCGGCCATTTCAAGAAGCGCCGCCTTGGCCGAGTGCGGCAGACGTCCGTCTTGATCGTCGCGCAAAATTGCAATGAGCTTGGCAATACTTGTCATTCCGGCCGCGGCGATGATTCCGAGCTCGGCCATATGGCCCCGCATGGCATTCGCCGTCTGGCTTCGCTGACGCACGAGTAACTCTCGAGTCTTCAAAACCATCCCAGCGGCTTGCTCTTCCGGTGACTTGACGGGCACGAAGCGCATCGTTGGACGCGTGACCGCCTCGCAGATTGCCTCTGCATCAGCCGCGTCGGTCTTGTTGCGTTTGACGTAGGGCTTAACATAGGCCGGTGGCATCAACCGCACCGTATGGCCGAATTCGCCGATTGCGTTGGCCCAGTAGTGGGCACTCCCGCATGCCTCCATTCCCACAAGGCATGGCTCAATGTGACGAAAGAATTCCAAGACCTGTGATCGCCGCAAAGCACGGCGGACAGCTATGTGCCCGTCTTCAGTAATGGCGTGGATCTGAAAGACCGACTTGGCCAAATCCAGTCCGATTATGGTAATCTTCTCCATGGAACGGTTCCTTCTGTCTTGTGGCGATTGGCGTCACCACAGTAGGCATCCCCGATGCCGGTGCGAAGGGCCGTTCCACACCATCACTTTTGATGAAATCAAGTGCTGGCTGATGTTGGTTTCACGCAAGGAATCAATACCATGGGCCATTCGCTCAGATCGTCGACGCTCGTCCCTCGCGGCTTTATAGTCGACAATACAGCCATTGATGACGACGTCATGTTGATCGCAGTCCGGCCGACGAGCAAAGCAAGCTTTTGCCCAATCTGTGGAACAAGGTCGGAACGAATCCACAGTCGATATCAACGACGCCTGGCTGACCTGCCCTTGGTGGGAAAGCCCGTTCGGCTTGTCATTGAAGCGCGCCGGTTCCACTGCGATGCACTGCTATGCGGTCGGCGAATCTTCGCCGAGCGCTTCGACGGAGACATTCTCGCGCCTTCGGCGCGGCGAACCGCCAGGCTTGACCACATCGTCCATCATCTCGGACTTGCACTGGGTGGCAGGCCAGCGGCCACCTTTGCCAAAAGGCTGATGTTGCCGGTCAGCAACGATACGCTGCTGCGCGTCGTGCGGCGACGCGGCAGTCCGCGCTTTGTCCCACCCACCGTGATCGGTATCGACGACTGGGCGTGGCGACGAAATCAACGCTATGGGACCATCATCTGCGATCTGGAACGGCGCAAAACCATTGCTCTCCTGCCGGATCGGGAGCCGTCGACGGCCCAGGCCTGGCTCTCGGACCAACCTCAGATCAGCATCGTCGCTCGCGACCGCGGCGGTGGTTACGCGACGGCTGCAGCCAAGGCGTTGCCACACGCCACCCAGGTCGCTGACCGCTGGCACTTAATGGAGAACGCCAGCCGGGCATTCCTCGATGCGGTGCGCAAATCGATGCGCCAGATCCGAACTGCGATCGGAGCGGCCACGATCAACCCCGAACTGCTGACGGCCGCCGAGAGGATCCAGTACGAGGGATATCTTCGACGGGAAGACACCAACGCCGCAATTCTCGACATGGCCAAGTCCGGAGCAACAATCAAGGAGATCGTGCGCCGGACCGGATACAGTCGCGGCCTTGTCCGACGCGTACTGCGTGGTCAACGTTCGGATGTCTTCCGCGTCCGTGAGAACTCGCTTGAACTCTACCTGCCCTGGCTTGACGCTCAATGGACGGCCGGAAACCGGAATGGAACGGAGCTATGGCGGCAACTCAAGAGCCAAGGGTTCCGCGGCTGTCTTCGAGTTGTCACCGAGTGGGCCACACGCCGTCGAAAAGCAGAGAAGGTCGATGCGGGCGCGTTGAGCCGAGCGCCTTCGGCCAGGACCATTGCGCGTCTCATGACCATCGGCCGCGACGACCTTTCCAAATATGAGACCGTGACGGTTGCGGCGATTGAGGGTGGCGTGCCGCTGCTGGTTGAGGCCCGGGAAGTCATCGCCGCCTTCCGGGCCATGATCCGCAAGAAATCTCTCGCTGATCTCGATACATGGTTGGAACGCGCTCGATCGGGCTTGGTCGCCTCCTTCGCCAACGGTGTCGTTAGAGACCGAGCAGCCGTCAGCGCAGCGATCTCTTCACCATGGTCCAACGGCCAGACGGAGGGGCAGATCACCAAGCTCAAACTTGTGAAACGCCAGATGTACGGCCGCGGAAAAATTGATCTCCTCCAAGCCCGCGTCATCGGCGCGGGATAAAATCCATCACCACCAAAACTGCGTCAGAGCCAATATTCCACGCCGAAACACATCCTGACACGCGGTTTCCTCCAAGAGCAGCTCGCGGTACGCCCCCGCGTCTGCTCTTTGACCCCTGGTGATCGGGGAGTTGAGAAACCTCGTACAGGAGGTCGCGCCGGCCTTTGGGCTTTCGCCTTGGACATACGCAGACGCCTCCCCGACCAGTGATCGGAGAGCGCGTTAACGGCCGCACTAGTGCCGCTGTACGAGGGGTTCTCACGCCCCAAAGCAGCGCGTGACTGCTTCACCCGCGAGCCTAGGCGATCACGCGGCGCGGTGCAAACACTCAGAGTAGAAATTCCGAATGAATTCAGTCGATAGATCCTGAAGTTGGTTCCCCCGATACCCGCCCGGCGATATGGCTGGATTTCATCAAGAGGGAAACGAACAGCGAGTTGTGCTGTACTGATCGAAAGTGAACGCCATGGATGAGACCACCGAGACGATGACGATCTCCAGTCGCAGCGATTTCGCCCTTTGGGCCATCGAGCGGGCCAAGGCGATCGTCGCCGAGGAAGGCGGCAATCTTGCCATCGCCACCCGAGACCAGGGCGAGGAAGGGGCAGGAACAAGAGCAGTTCAAAATCCTGCGCTAGGACCGAACGAAGCGTGAACCTTCGTCTCGTAGGCGCATGATCGTCTGCCGGCTGGTGACGAATTTCCTGGCGATTGCCGAAACGCTCATTCCCGTCGCCAGATCATCGCGCACACCCTGCTTTTGTTTCTCACTGAGCGTCGAGGGTCGGCCGAGGGCCTTTCCTTCCGATTTGGCGCGCTTGAGACCGGATTGCGTCCGCTCTATCAGCAAGTCCCGTTCGAACTGGGCGACGGCATTGAGCACATTCATGGTCATGGTGCCGGCCGAACTGGTGAGATCGGCCCCGCCAAGCGCAAGGCAATAGACGCGCACGCCCATTTCAGCCAGCGTCCTGACCGTGGTGCTGACATCGATCGCGTCGCGGCCGAGCCTGTCGAGCTTGGTCACGATGAGAATGTCCCCAGCCTCCAATTTGTCCATGAGCCGGGAAAATCCTCGGCGCTGCACGATGGCGGTACTGCCGGAAACCGTCTCGGTGATGATACGGCGCGGCTCGACCTGGAAGCCTGCGGCCTCGATTTCCTGAATCTGGTTCTCGGTGGTCTGTCCCGTCGTGGAAACGCGGACATAGGCGAAGGTGCGCGGCATGGGGGCCAATTTTGTCCGAATAGGCTGTCCGTAATATTTCGCCCGTTCGAAAGCCCGTCAAGGTAATTTGTGGACAGTGCGTTTCTCCCCTGTACGGAAACGGACCTTTCTGGACAGAGGCAAGGTCTTTGGCTCGCAACGCGCAGGAACGGCAATGGCGAAACGGACCCTTCTCAAACCCCAGGATCGACGAGAGCTTTTCGACATCCCAACCGATGAGGAAAGCCTGATCCGCCATTATTCCCTATCGCCTGCCGACCGGCTCGAGATCGAGGTCCGCAGGCGTGAGCATAATCGGCTCGGCTTTGCGATGCAGCTCTGCCTTATGCGTTATCCGGGGCGCGCACTCATGGCCGGCGAGATCCCGCCCAAGGCGATGCTCAACTATGTTGCCGAGCAGATCGGGGCCGATCCGGCGTCATTTGATCTGTACGCTCGCCGGGAAGAGACGCGCATGAACCATGCCGCTCACTTGCTGAGCTATCTGGACATGAGGAGCCCTACGGCCGAGAATCGGCGCGCAGCCTTGTTGGCGGCAATCGAAGCGGCTTCGGGCACTGACAAGGGGGCAATGATTGCAAAGGCCATCATCGCCACTTTCCGGGAGCATCGGGTTCTGCTGCCCGCGCCGAACATGATCGAGCGCATGGGGCTGGCGGGCCGTGCTGTTGCTCGACGGCGTGCCGAACACGCCCTGATCTCGGATCTCGATCCAGAAAAGCTGCGAACCCTAGACCGTCTGTTGGAGGTTGACCCGGCGATCCGTCAGACGCGCTATCATTGGCTGCGCTCGACCCCGGATGCACCGGGAGCCGGCAATCTGGTTGGGTTGACGGAACGCATCGCGTTCCTGCGCACGCTGGGGATCGATCCACGTTTGCAGGCGCGAATCCCGTCCGGGCGATGGGATCAGATGATCCGTGAGGGCGACGCCACGCCAGCCTGGCTGGCCGGCGACTTCAGCGCCAGCCGGCGGCGTGCAACGATCGTAGCGCAGTTGATCAAGCTCGGGCAGAAGCTCACCGACGATGCGGTGATGATGTTCATCAAGCTGATGGGCCGGCTGTTCTCCCAGGCCAACAACCGCAAGAAGCAGCGCCATATGAACGCGCGGCTGGAAACATCGAAGGCGTTGCGGCTGTTTCTCGACACGATCGTGGCTTTGCAGGCCGCCAACGAAGAGGAAGCGGATCCCATGGAGATGCTGGACCAGCGGGTCGGTTGGCATCGGCTGCTCCAGGTCAAACCCGGCCTGGAAGCAATGGTGGAGAATAATGACGTGTCGCCCTTGATGATGGCGGCGGAGCAACATGCGAACGTTCGCAAATATGCCGGCGCCTTTCTCCAGACATTTGCTTTCCAGTCGCGTCGCCGGAATGATCCGCTGCTTGCCGCGATCGAGGTCATTAAAGCGCTCTATGCGGAAGGACGGCGTGTATTGCCTGATCGCGTTCCGGTTGCCCATCTGGCAAAAGCGGATCGCGAACGGATATTCGAGAGCGGGCGGCCGGTTCGATCGCTCTACGAGATCGCCACATTTGCTCTCTTGCGTGATCGGCTCCGTTCGCGGGACATTTGGGTCGAGGGCAGCCGCTCGTTCAGACCGATTGACGAACATCTGATGCCGAAACCGGCCTTCACAGCCCTGAAGGAAGACAACAAGCTCGGCCTTGGCGTCCAGAGCGACGGCGCGGCCTGGCTCGCCGAGGTCCGGCAGATGATGGACTTCAACCTCAAACGGCTGGCCTGGCGTGCCCGCTACGGAAAGCTCGACGGCGTGAGGTTGGAAAACGGCATCCTGATCGTGACGCCGCGCGCCAGCGATGTTCCGGCCGCTGCGGCCGCCCTCAATGCTGAAATCAGCGAGATGTACCCCCTGGTCGACGTCCCCGATTTGCTGCGGGAGGTGCATGACTGGACGGCTTTCGCTGATCAGTTCACGCATGTCCGCACTTCAGATGCGCCGCAGAACATCTCCGCCATGCTGGCCGGCGTGCTCGCCGATGGTACGAATCTCGGCCCGAAGCGAATGGCGGGAGCGTCGAAGGGGATCAGCGCTCATCAGATCGGCTGGATGCGCAGCTTCCATGCCCGCTCCGAAACATACCGAGCCGCGCAGGCTTGCGTGACCGATGCCCATACGCGTCATCCCCATTCGTTGCTCTGGGGTGACGGAACAACGGCATCGTCCGACGGGCAGTTCTTTCGCGCCAGTGATCGGGCCGCCAGGCGCGGCGACATCAATCTGCACTATGGCAGCGAGCCCGGCACGAAATTCTACAGCGGCCTCTCCGATCAATACGGCTACTTCAGCATCCTGCCGATCAGCCCGACCGAGAGCGAGGCCGTCTATGTGCTCGACGGCCTGTTCGACCACGACACGATCCTCGAGATCGAAGAACTGTTCACCGATACCGGCGGCGCCAGCGATCATGTCTTTGCGCTGTTCGCCCTGATCGGCAAACGATTCGCGCCCCGGCTGCGCAACATCAAGGACCGGAAGTTCCACACCTTCGAGAAGGGCGACGCCTACCCGGCGCTGGCCAACCACATCGGCGCGCCGATCAACACTGCGCTAATCCTTGAACATTGGGATGAGCTTCTGCGCCTGGCTGCCTCTATCACAACGCGCACCGTCGCTCCGTCGGCGATCCTCAAAACGCTATCCGCCTCATCGAAATCCAATGATCTGGCCAGGGCGCTGCGCGAGATCGGCCGCATCGAGCGCACGCTGTTCATGATCGAATGGTATTCCAGTCCGGCATTGCGCAAGCGGTGTCAGGCCGGGCTCAACAAGGGCGAAGCTGCCCACAAGCTCAAGCGCGCCGTCTTCTTCCATGAGCGCGGCGAAATCCGCGACCGCTCCTATGACAGCCAGGCATTCCGGGCATCCGGCCTCAATCTCGTCGTCAGCGCAATTGTCTACTGGAACACCGTCTATCTCAGCCGCGCCGTTGCCCACCTGCGGCAACAAGGTCGTCATGTCCCTGACGAATTGCTCAAGCACATCTCGCCGCTCAGTTGGGAACACATAAACCTCACCGGCATCTATTCGTGGGACACCGAGCAGCAGATGCCAGAGGGCTTCAGGCCATTGCGTGTTCCCGGACAGATTCTCCGAGCCGCGTGATGTTCATGCTCCGTTCGAGCTTAGCGCAGGATTTCGAACTGCTCTTGTCCTGACCCCAGGAAGAGATCGCCGCCTCGGCCAATGCGCTAGGCCAGGCCATCGTCGATGCGCTGCTGGAGGTCTTCGATGGCCTGATGCAGGAATAGGGAAGCGAGCCTACCGCTCTGCCCCGTCCCGATCGTTGCCGCGCTGACGTTCCTGTTCCGCCTGCCGGAGGATCTGCTGGCGCTGCTCGTCCTGCGCAGCCTTCGACGCACCAGCCTGCTCCCGTGCCGCACGTGAAGCCCGGCCCGCGGCAATTGCCTGCTGCTGGGCGGCGATCGCGGGATCGACGGTCGCCGGCGCTGGCCGATCCTGGATACGCGCCTCGTCGACGCGCGCCGCCGGCGACGTGCCCCCTGCCCCCGCGGTATCGTTGACCGATCGCATCTGCTGCATCTGGATGTCACGGCGCTGCTCTTCGAACAGCGCGGATATTTCCTTGCGCATCTCCTCAACCGCCTGACGCTCTGCGCTGCTGTCGACCATCGTCTCCAGACGGTCCATGGACTTGTTCGCGCGAGAGACGCGCTCGTCGAACTGTTCCAACGATAGGGGCATGGCCTTTTCCTTCTGCTGTTGAATCGTTGCGATCAGGGATTTGAATTCCGCCAACGGCTCGTCCGGCGACGCGGCGGACCGCTCGGCCAAGGCATCGAATTTCTTCTGCAGCCAAGGCGACGGCGCACCATGCTTCGCGGAGCCGGCTGCCTCGACGACGACGGAGGCGCGCAATCCATGCGCCAGCAACCGCGCCTGAATATCTTCGGCGACGGAACGCGTCTCGGGACCGGGGCCAAACTCGTCGTTCTGCTTGGCCAGCTCGCGCTCGATCTTGCTGACGCTCGCGGTCGTGGGCGCCAGGACCTGGACGGATTTCCCCTCGGAGGAAATCAACTTGGCCTCTACACCGACGGCCCCCTCGACAATCACCGCCATCGTCTCACGTTCCATGGCCTGTTCGACGTCCAACCGGAGCAGGACGAAGCCGGTGACGCGCGCAGCAGCTTGCGGTGCTTGCGCGGTCGCCGCGGCTGCGAACCGGTCGGCCGCCGCAATCACGGAAGGCTCCGCGCCGGCCCGCTGCAGGGCGCTCGCGGTCGCCTGCCATTTCGGGGCAAGCGCCAGGTTGCCATTGGAGAGTGAGGCACCATCGACGACGCCGGCGCGCTTGCGCTCGACGCGATTGGTGACAGCCGTCGTCTTGAGATAGCGAGGGTCCTGTCTGCCTCGTTCATAGGCGCCGGCCTGCGCCTGGCTATAGGGCCGCGTGGCCGCCACATCCGCGCGCCGGGTGGCGACCATGGCGATGCCCTGCTCCCGCGCCTTTGCCGCAAACCGCTCGCGCCATTCGTACAGCTCCGCCTTGGTCAGCCGCAGCGCCTTGCCAACATCGTCGCGCGCCGAGATCATCGCATGGACGTGGACGTGCCCGGTATCGGGGTGATGGGCGGTGATCCAGCGATGCCCGGCAACCTGCTCGCTGAGGAAATCCCGCACGGCGCGCGTCATCGCTTGCCGGTCGGTCCCGGCCCGAGCGGAGAAGATGATATGGAAAGCGTTGCGTGGCTCGACAGTGCGAATATGCGAGGACCAGGCCCGCCAGATGCCATCGGCCCTCTCCTTGACGCTGGAACCGCGCTTGACCGGATCGCCTTCGCTGCTGGTGACGGCCTTTTCGGTGCGCAGGAACTTCTCCAGGAAGTAGCGGCCGGATTTTTCGGAAACGGCCGCGCCGAGAATGCGGACATCGGCCGAGACACCAGCGTCGGCCAGCCGGCGCATGAAAACGGACTCTGCATTTTCGACCGCGCGCGCCCGCCCCTCGCCCTTCTCGCGCGCCCTCAGCGCGCCGGCGATCCGCTTCGCCGGCAGGTCGGTCACAGCAAAGACCGAAACCTTGCCGTCCGGATGCCGGGAATAGAGGAAAGGCTTCGAGCCGAAGGCCGCGTTCAGCGCATCGTGAAGCGCAGCACCGTCGACCTCATCGGAAAGGGTGATGGAGAAGGTCGCGAGCGCGTTGACCGCATAGGCCTCACGGAAATCCGCGCCCCATTCCGCGAGCGCGGCCGCCCGCTCGTCCCGGTTCGTGATCGCAATGCCATCCTGATCGTAAATCGAGATATCGACCTTACGCTTCTCGCCGTTCTCATTCTCGACTTCCCGCGTTCCGAGATAGGTCATCAGGCCCGCAGCCGACCCCCGGCTCGATACGGTCGACGTCACCTTGATCACCACCGGCTGGCCACCGGCGGCGATCGCTGCTCGGCTCGCCGTTTCCGCGCTGGTCCTATCCCTCGCTGCTCCTCGTGCCCTCACAGCACGAGCAGCAAGAGGCGCAGCCGCGAAGGACGCCCCGCCCCCTCCCCCGCCGGCGGACTTCTTCAGCTCCTCGTCATCCAACCGCTCGCCGCTGGCGTCCAAAGCCCCGACCAGCGCAATGACGCCCTGATGCGATGACCGCGGTGCCTGCAGGATTGAGGCGATCGTCGGCTCGCTTGTCGAGACGGCGCTACGGCTCGCCTTGCTGGCGATGCCCTTGGCTACGAAGCGGCGCTGCGGCTCCTCGCCTGACATGGCGGTTCCGATTGCGCGCCGACGGCGCAATTCCTCATCCTCGTCTAAAAGGGAAACGGCACGGCGGGCGGAAAAAGCCTCGATCTCGCCAAGCAGTCCGGACCAGTCATGCGCCACGACCAGTTCCCCTCCGCTCCTTGCGGCTGATCCGCAACATCAGGTCGACGTCGGCGCGCAGCCGGAACACACCTTCGAGGAGGCTGCGCAACGCCGCGTCCAGATTAGGTTCATATCCGACGCGACCCTCGTTCATCGCCCGGACCGCCTGGTTGAGGTTGATGCCGATGCGCCGAAGTTCCTCGTTCGTGCCCCGCAGGGCATCCGCCTCCGCCGGCCCAACCGGAAGCGGAAGGCCGGCCCGATCACGAAACAGCTGCCGGATGACGTCGCTGGCGGTGCGCCCCTCCCCGCAAAGCACGGCGAGCGCCTCGCGCTCTTCCGGCTGCAGTCGGACCCTCACCACCTCGCTCCGCATGTCTTCCTTCCCGCTTGCCAGGTTGCCGGAGGCGACCCAGAGCGCCAGAGGCGCGAACCACTGCCCTGCCGGAGGCGGGGCGACGTCGAGTTTGTACCACAAACTTGACTATCCTGCCACAGAAAACTAAACTATATTTTATTCTTCAGATACAGGACCAATCAGACAGGCGCTCTTGACCCAGCCGACACGACCGGCGCCTCTCTCAAAGCCTCTCCCCATGAACAATTGCCCATTACCCGCGCTGTGGTTAACAGTGCCATCGCGGTTAATTGGCAATTACCCATAAAAAACGGTTAGTTACCAACGGGCAATTGCTCATTATCAACGGTCGATTAATGATTGCCCGTTCACCGTTGCCCGTTGTCGGTGGGCAGTCATCAATCGTCAATCATCAATGGTCAACGAACAACTGGCAACGATTTCGTTGCTAAATGAGGGCATTAGAATTAAATATATTGAATGAAGGAGCCACCATGATTGTCACCATCGCCAACCCGAAGGGCGGGACCGGAAAGACCACGCTCGTCCGGGCGCTGTCAGGAACCGCCGCCCATGCCGGCAATGACGTCTTCCTCATCGATGCCGACAGCCGAGCCAACACGATGCGTTGGGTCACGATGTCGAAACAGATGAATGTCTGGCCGGACCGGCTGGAGGCGGAAAGCTGCCTTGAGCCGAACCAGATTTACAAGATGGCGTTGCAGCGCCAGGAGGAAGGCAAGATCGTCTTTGTCGATATCGAGGGAACGACGAACGAAAACCTGTTCGCCGGGCTCTACTGCGCCGACATCGTGCTGATCCCGCTGCAAACCACCCAGGATGATGTGGTCGCCGGTATGCAGCTCGCGCTGAACCATATTCCGGTGGTCGAGGAAGATCAGAAGCGCAAGCTGCCGGCGATGATCGTCATCAACCAGCACGATCTGGTCACCGGCCGCGCCAAAGCCCATGAGCCGCTCCGCGAAATCCTGCGGGAGAGCGGTGTTGCGCTCGCATCCCAGCCGATCGCGCGGCGTGCCTCCTATCAGTCGATCGGCGCCGCTGGCACGCTGCAGACCGTCGCCAAATCCGATCCCAAAGCGATTGCCGAGATGGAAACACTCCTCGGTGAGCTGCTTACCCTCTACAGGTCGAACTCGGCCGAGGCGAAGCAATGAGCGAGCCATCGGATAGCAAGAACCTCGTGCTCGGGCTGATCTCGACCGGTCGCGATCGACCTTCCGTGCGCGAAAAGCCCGCCGCCTCCCCTCCCCCGGAGAAAACCGATGGTGATGAAGCATCGTCAAAGCAACCGGCCGGCCGGACGCAGTTCCGTGACCTGGTCGCCAAGGGCGAAAGCCGTGATCCCATCGCCGGCAAGCGCTTCCGCGATACCGAGAAAGTGACGACCGGCATCCATATCCGCGCCGAGGTCCACAAGAAGCTGAAGATCCTCGCCGCAATCGAGCGCCGCAAGTTCAACAGCTACATCGAGGAGGCCATCGACGACTATCTTGTGAAGATCGCCGACCGAATACCCGACATTTCCTGACCCTGGCGGGAAGCAGGCGATCATGCGCTTCGCTTCTCGCCTTCGCCATTCGCCCTGAGCGCGGCCATCAGCATCGGCCCGAGGCCGAATTCGCCGCGCACCGCCTTGCGCGTGAGATCGCGGAGATATCCGCCCGCCGATTTGATGTGCTCGGCCCGCTCAAGGATGCAGGCTATGGCAACCGCGGCGTTTTCAGGCCCCATCACCTCGCATGCCTCCTGATAGGCCGACGGGCTAACCCCCAGCATCGACCGGATCACGACGGCGGCCGCCATCAGGTCGCGCCAGCTCTCGATCCGGCCGCCCGATGTGTAATCGGCGATCCGCGGGCACGCCTTCAGCACCATGGGTAAGGGGAAAGCCTTCAGCGGCTCGGTGATCCGTTTCGGTTTCTGGCTCGGCATCTCGCCCTGCTCTTTTTCAGAGCTAGGTTCAAGATCATGGAAGGATTCGGGTTTTGAATTCTGTATGTGACGTCCGTCATGGTTGTCATTGACGTCCGTTTTTTCCGCTTTTACTTGAATTTCCAAGCGGTTGATGATTTCCTCGCGCAAAAGCTCCATTTCTTCGAGCACGGCATCGACGTCTTCGCGGCGCGGAGAGCGCGGGAGGCGTTCCACGAGGCTAATGAACATGGCTTCGATCGTCGCCCAATCGCCGTCTGCACCCTCTTCCATTGCGGCGGAGATGAGCTTGCGGACGTCACGCCGGCAAAGCGACAGCGCCTCTTTCGCGCGCTTGAAACGGAGACGCTCGGCAGCAACCTGCTGCGCGAGGTTCGCGATCTCGGCGGCACGAGCCAGTAGGGGACCTAGGCTGAAGCCGAATGCGGCCTCGATCTCCCCTCCCCTTCCACGGTGCGCATAGCGTTTGCCGTTCGGGCTATCGCGGCGTTCGATCAATCCGGCGTCTACAAGCGCGGCGAGATGCCGACGCAAGGTCGTGCCGGCGATGCCATGAGCGCGCAGGGACAACTGGTTGTTCGACGGGAACACCACTAGGCCGCCATTCTCATCGGATAGCTCGTCGCTCGGATAGAAGCTCAAGAGCGCCTGCAGCAGCGTAATCGACCGGTCCTGCAGACCGAAGACATCCTTCGCCTCGCCAATATCGTTGAAGACTTTCCATTTGCTCACCGCCTTGCTCGGGCCGCGATCGGCCGTTTCGAGCTGGCCCTTTACCAGGGCAAGCGTCATCGGCCGCCGCCCATGGGGCGTCGTTACACGTCCTGTCTGCATTTCCTTCACCTTTCAAAGGGCAAAAGAAATCTGCTCACCAAAACGGTGCCAAAGACTCTTGACTGTGATTCGTGGAAATGCGATTCTCGATCTTGCTACAGAATACGAGGAAGGCTTCCACGGTTTACCGTTTGGGGGCCTTTTTCTTTTGCGGTTTGATCCTTTCCATCCAGTCCTACGTCAAAAGACAAAAACCAGTCAGCTCTCCATCGACGCCTGAAATTCGCGATGAAGCTGCTCAAGTTTGCCGATCACAAAATCGCCGAAAGCCGGCGAAGTCTTTTCGTCGAAGCTAACATTGAGAGCCTTGGCAGATCGCTGCACGGTCGCGAGTTTCTGCCCGCTCTCTGATTTAATTGTCTCGGATTTGGCCGCTTTGCGCTTTGCCGTCAGTGCATCCATCACCTGTGCAAAGCGGTCATCGGTGTCAGCCGCGCGGAATTCACGGCTCTGAAGGAGAGCGTCAAGCGCCTTCGGCTTGCTTGCCGCAAGCTTCTCAGCCAGTCCCATCCAACGCGGCCGCCCGGCTTTCGGCGCCGGCCCGATCGCTTCGATGATCGGCCTGGGCACGGAATGGGCTACACTCATGAGTTTCGAGAGTTGGGTTTTCTCCATCCCCAACGCCGACATGATGACTTGGCGGTCGAAGCCTCGCTCTTCGAGCGCAACAGCAAACAAGCCGCGCTCGATATAGCTAAGGTCGGTCCGCGAAGCGTTCTCCTGACCTTGAGCAACAACCAGCTCTTCGTCGGAAAGGTTTTGCACGACCGCTTTGACCGGGCGACCGAGCGTTGCCGCAACACGCACACGCCGGTGACCAAAGACGGCCTGGTATCGATCCGCCTTTTCGGGATGCGGTCGCAACAGGACCGGGCTTCTCTGGCCGGATTGGCGGATAGCCTCAAGCAGCTCCTTAAACCCCTCACCATCATCCGGGAGACGATCGGCCACAAATGAGCTGTCGATCTTCTCCGGGGAAATATCGACGACTGCTGCTCCCTCTGCGATAAGAGCACGCGCCTGATCAGCCGCACTCACGATATTGCCGAGGGACCGGCCCATCGCGCCAACTGCGCCGGATCGGATGTGCTGAAGTTTCTTCTCCGGAGTCGTTTCCGCTTCCTGCACTTCGACTTCGGAGTTGCCATGTGGCAACTCGCTGTCTCGCCTGGAAAGCATGGCTTTGAGCGTATCCTTGCGGCTCACGTCCCCCTCCCCCAAGCCTGCTTCATCAGGCTCTCGATTTCCCCGTTTACAGCGTCGAGCGACTCGATCGCTCTGTCATATGTCGCCTTGGCAAAATTCTCGCGGCCGACCTCGTAGAGGGTCTGCTTCGACAAACCAGCGTCGGAAATCGCCGTCGATTTCAACATCGTGTTGGTGAGCACCCGTTCGCGGAACAGCGACCGCATGAAGCCGACCATCTGCGCCTGGGGGCCGTCTGAAGGCTCATAGCGCGTAACGACATAGCGGATGAAGTCGTAGTCGAGATCACCGCCGGCGTCCTGCACCACGCCGAGGAGGTCGGATGTCATGAGGAGGAATTGGCACATCGACATGACATCCAGCATTTGTGGATGGGCGGTGATCAGCAATCCAGTGGATGCGCAAAGCGCGCCGAGTGTCAGAAAGCCGAGTTGCGGCGGGCAGTCGAGCACCATTACATCGTATCTGTCTTCGACCGAACCTAGCGCGGATGCAACACGTCCGAAAAACGGCTCCGTGGAACGCTCGGCGAGCGCTCGCGGAGTGTCGTGTTCATATTCCATCAGCTCCAGATTACCGGGAATCAGATCGAGCCCGGTGAAGTAGGTAGGCTTGATGATCTCCGAGAGGGGTCGCCGCTTTTCGTCGTAACGAATTGCCGCATACATGGTCTCGTTCGCTTCGATATCGTATTCAGGCTGATATCCGTGCAGTGCGGTCATTGAGGCCTGCGGATCGAGGTCAACAGCAAGAACCCGATATCCTTGCAGAGCAAGATACTGCGCGAGATGCGCAGCAGTGGTCGTCTTCCCACTCCCGCCCTTGAAATTGACGACGGCCATGACCTGGCAATGCTCGCCCGGTCGACGCCGAGGAATGTAGTTCTTGCTCTTGGAATTTTCATCCAGGACAGCGCGAATCTCGTTAATCTGCTCCAGGCTGTACCATCGTCTGCCGCCAGAGCCGATATTGGGCTGAGGCCCCTTACCGCCCAAGGAAAGCTGACGAAGGTAGGCGTCGCCGATTCCGATGAGCTTGGCAGATTCCACGGAGGAAAATGACCGAAGTGTTTTCTTCGAGACCGGCGGGAAAAGCGCTTTGCGCATGGCAAGCAGCTCTTCGGAAAGTGCTGCACCGTCGCCCGCGATGACATCGGTCATCAGCGGCTTTGGTGCCTCTGTCACGGCGGCTTGACTACGAGCCTTCAACATAACTACGAAAATTCTCCAAAGTTGGCGAATAAGTCGTAGGCGACAATGCGCCGAGTCGCAATCGTTGGCAAGGAAAATTGGGTTAACAAAACCTTAACGGGATTTGTGGAACGCTGCGAGAACTTTCAGTGTGCGTTCGGACGAGCTTCGGCCGCATAAAGTTGCCATGTGGCAACTCGCTAAACCGCCTGGAAAACAAGGACATCCCGCGGCATCGATGTGAGTTGACAACCCGGGAGAGGGAAAGGGGTTTGGGGAAAGGGAGGAGGGAACCGTCCCCTTTCCCCATGGGAGGGTTCAAGGGAGGGGCTTGCCCTTCCCTTGGGGAGGAGGCTTGGAGGAGGGCTTGCCCCTCTTTCATCAGCCGAGCCGGCCGGTCAATCCGGCCGGCTCGGCTCCCTTGCAGAGGCAAAGTCGAGAGGCGGCGCCTGCCGCCTCTCGACTGCGTCTCATGCCTCGTCGGCTGGAAGCACCAAGCCCCATCCCGGGATTGCGATTCTCAGGATGCGGTGAATTTCCTGGAGGATCCGGGAAAACTCAACGCTTTCCGGCGGAACGAAAGCCCAGAAATCGTATCCATCTTCCTCGCACCAGCCATTTTCGTAGATGTCTCGGTAGCCGAAGAGATATTCGCCCAGATCGGCAACCCGGTCGTCATCCGGCTCAACCATTATCTGCCGCTCGATGCTCAGACCTTACGGGTGAAATCAATGAAACGATCGAGATGCTCCACCACCCAGTCGTGAAGCACCCGCTCCGTTTCGGTCTCGCAGCCCAGCCGATTGGCCAGCAGCATGACCCGCAGGCCCGAGGCATCGGCATAAAGTTTCAAGTAGTCGATGTTAAGCATAACAAGCTCCTTTTCGTTGACGAAAAGGACCCGCATTGGCGACCCAAGCAGTCAAGGAGCGCGAAGCGACCGCGGGACGCGGCGAGTGGGGGAGCCGAAATGCGTCAGCATTTTGATGATGTGGACGGCCCTCCGAGACCTCAGCGCAAAGGTGCTATTCTCAGCCCGCACAATTCGGACAAGGAACCACGTCATGGCTTTTGAGAAGATAAGTGTTATCGGCCTCGATCTGGCCAAGAATGTTTTCCAGCTACATGCTGTCGACGAAGCCGGCGACATCATTATCCGCCGCCAGCTCCGCCGGAATCAGCTTCTGCAATTCTTCGAGCACCTGCCACGCTGCCTTGTCGGCATGGAGGCATGTTCGACGTCACACTATTGGGCTCGTGAACTCGGCCGCCTGGGCTTCGAGGTCAAGCTGATGCCGCCAGCGTATGTTAAGCCCTACGTCAAGCGCGGCAAGAATGATGCAGCGGATGCCGAGGCGATTTGCGAAGCAGTGACCCGTCCTACGATGCGTTTCGTTCCCGTGAAGAGCTGTGAGCGTCAGGCACTCCTGATGCAGCATAAGACACGGGATCTGCTGGTGCGGCAGCGGACCGCTCTTATCAACGCTTGCGTGGGCATCTTGCGGAATTCGGGATTGTTACGTCGCAAGGAAGATTAGGCTTGAGAGCGGCAATTGAAGCGCTCAGCGCTGCCCAGGAATTCCTACCAGAGCCCTCCTGGCAACCGTTCGAACACATAAGGAAACAATTGGAGGAACTGACCCACAAGATTGCTGAACTCGATCGCATTATACTGCGGTGGTGCCGCAACGAAGCGGCTGCCCGGCGTTTGATGACCATTCCCGGCGTCGGTTTCCTAACGGCAGCGGCGATCGCTGCTTCGGTCGGCGACGCCACCGAGTTCAAATCTGGCCGTCAGTTCGCAGCTTGCTTGGATTGACCCCACGACAAAACAGTAGCGGTGGGAAAGAGAGGCTTGGCCGGATCAGCAAACAAGGCGATCGCACAATCCGACGATTGTTGGTAGTCGGCGCCACCGCCGTCGTGCGCAGAGCCCGTCTTGACGCTGCGTCATTTCCCTGGATCGCTCGCTTGTTAGATCGCAAGCCCGCCAAGCTGGTCTCGGTAGCGATCGCAAACAAGACCGCGCGCATTGCATGGGCAATACTCAGGCGGAGGGAAAACTATCGTTTTGCCACCGCCTGAAAAGATCTGTTCGGCCCGCGTGTGGCCGGATGGAGGAGTGGAGGACTTAGTTTGATGGCGAACCGGTTAGACCGGGGACGGAGAAAGCCGGGGTTCCCCCAGCGCCTCGAGCGCGACAATTTGATTGGCTCTCCGTCTGCGGATCTCATCAGGGCCAGTGGCGTTGATGCCACGATTATAGGCCGGACACATGACTGAACCTAATTGGTCGCTCACAAACAAAAGTCTTGCATTCCACGGGCCGTCCACACATGGGGGAACCGCTCGTCCTTTACGGCGCAGGGGCGAATGCGAAAATGGGAAGTCAGAGAGAGATGAGCCCGCGGCCCCGACCAGGGGCCGCGACCGCATGGGCCGGGGAGGTTTGGAGGGGTGGACCACCCCCTCCATGGTGGGGTTTGAAGGGGCGGGGCTCTGCCCTGCTCCCTCATGGGGAGAGATTGAGAGGGGCCGGCCAGCCCCCTCTCAAAGAAGCTCCGGCCGGTCAATCCGGTCGGAGCTTCTAGCCTGTACCTTGCGGCTAGAACAGGCGCAGTTGCCCATTCCTCTCGATGACGGGGCGTCTGGCCCATGTCTCGATGCGGCGGGGACAGCAGCGACCACCGCAGCCCGGTGCGGCGCGGCAACAGGAATAGCCCCTTCTCCGCCCTTCCCCGTTTTCCGTGCGTGCCGCAGCTTGGCGACCACCCGCCCATGACATGGGCCATCGTGTGCCATTCCTCCCGGAACCGCATGGCCAGGCTGTCGCCCACGATGACGGTCGCCGGTATGTGGAGGAGCGAGAATTGGATATAGGCATGTGGACAGCGCGCGGGTCGATGTCCACGGCGGTCACATGGAGAAGCTGCTGATAATTGAAGCCCGCTTCAAGGATGGCCTCGTCAGCGCAATGATCATCGCTCCGCTCCCCACGGCGGGTTCCTGCGCAAGCATGAAACCGCGTTCCGCAATCACCTTCTGCATGTCCTCTGCACTCCGGCGGTGATCCGGGCCATCAACTGGCAGATTGGATAAGGCGTGAAGAATTGCCCCTCGCCTTGTTGTGCAATTCGAGCGCGTGAAACGTCATGCCAATATGTCTTGCGGCTTTTCCTCCAGCGCCATGACCACCTCCCGAATATTTTCGAGAACGTCCCACGGTCTCGCTCCCGTATTTCCGGGCAATTTCCAGATAGCGCGCTTCGCGTGTCTGGAATTCACCAGATCGACGGCATTGCTCATGGATATGGCGGAGCATTCGCACCAGTCGCCAAAAACGGTGTAGAGATCGTGCTTGTAGCGGCAGGTCTCAAACAGCTTGACGATGGAATTGAGACGGGGGAGGTCATGGGATCACCTGTCCGGGTGGCCGCAGGGCGCACTTCGCCAATCGCCGGGGCGATGCCCGGCGTCTCGTCGCGGCTGGTTTTGGGGAAATTCAGCGAAAGGTGCAGGCCGCGCCGGAGACTGGCGCGACCTGCCGCAACCGATTACTCGGCTGCTTCGGGAACGTCTCGCCGTTCGTCACCGGCTTTTCATCGATGTCGAACGGGCATTCGCCGTCATCGCGGCGTTGGCTACTGCCAGCCGTTCGCGCTCCTGCTCTGCGGTGGAGGCGATCCGCACCAATTCGGGAGCCATCCGGTTCCGGCAATCCTCCGCTCGGCAAGGTCCACCGCGTCGGCTTTCGACATGCCGGTAACGCCGAGTGCGGCGTCCTCGCCTTTGGCCTCGGTGATCGCCTGCTTGATGCCGGTCTTGCTGATCCGGGCGAAGTAGTTTTCGCCGGTCGGCTCGTACCAACGCGTCATGTCGATCTTGAGGCCTGTGCCAGCCGGTCGCATGGCGCGCTGCACCTTCCGTTCAAGGTAGCCCGACTTCACCGCGTTCACCGACTTTGCAGCCGCATAGGCCAGCAAGTCGAGAAGCGTTGACGTCGGCTGTTCGAGGCACCAATCCATGAGATCGCCCGGATTGCCGGGAATGGTGTGGCCTAGTTTTCCTTGAGTTTGTCCAGCGCACGATGCCCTTGCATGCCGCCGGGTCGGCAATGCTGGTTTTGAGCGCTTCGCTCTTCACCGTCATTTCAAGGCACGTATGCTCGTTGCTGCCATAGCTGCCGAAGAGGTTCACGAGCATGGCATGCACCACCGCCGCGAGGGCGACGTCCGGATTGTGCGCAAGCTCGGCCCGGATGGCGGCAGTCTTCTGCGCGGTCAGTTCCTTGACCATCGGCTCGGGAAGCTTGAAGGGCCGCTCATAGCTCGGTTCAGGGTGAGGGGTAACCGTGCTGCCGCCATCCTCGCTCTCATCGGTATCGCATTCGTCCTTTTCGTCGCTTTCCTCCTCTTCCTTATCCTCATCGTCGGGGCGGACAAGGCCTCGCTCGATTTCGACATTGCCGTAATAGTCCATGGCAACATAGCAACCGGCCTTGGCGGTATCGGCGGCGCTATAGGCTTCCCGCGCCGCCAACAGAACCGCCAGCCTCGCCTGAATGGCTTCAACGCGCGGCTCGGCGTTCTCGTCGGCCTCACCCGCTTCGATTTCCGCCGCGAGGTCGTCGTTTTCGGCTTCCAACAGGTCGACCTCGGCCTGCTCCTCCTCCGTCAACTCCACCTGATGCGGATAAACGCGGCGCATATAGTTCGCGTCGTTCGGAACCGTCTTGGCGGGTTCCACCCACTTCCAGCCTTCCACGCGAAGCTTTTCGCCCTCGGCGTCGAGCTTGTCCGCCACCAGCTTTTCGACGAGGCCGGCATCGAGGGCGAAGCCGCTGTTCTTTCGTGTCGAAAAGATCACGTTTGACGGAACCGCCTGCCGCCTCGTAGACGTCGATCCCGCCGATGAACTTGATGCGCTTGTCATTCACCTTGACCGCCGCCTCCTGCAACACGTCGCGGATGGTCTGGCTGTCCCGGTTATGGGGGGCCGCAGGTTGTTCCAGACGTTCACCTGCTTTTCGTGGTCGTCGGACACGGTGAAGGCGTGAGCTGCTGAAAGGTCATGTCCTCGCTGCGGTAAAGTTCAAGCAGGTCAGGGGCGACACGGCCCAGGGCGAGGCGCTTGCGCACCATGACTTCGGTGGTGCCGAAGCGGGCGGCGATGTCCTCGACGGACTTCCCGGCGTCGGCCATGACGCGGAATGCCTCGTACTCATCGACCGGATGCATGGCTTCGCGCTGCAAATTCTCGATTAGGCTGATTTCCGTCGCCTCTTCAGCGCTGCGCTCCTTGCATTCGACCGGGAAGTCCTTGGAAATCTCGCCTGCCTCGGCCAGAAGGTTGAGGGCGGCAATGCGTCGGCCGCCCGCAATGACATAGAAGCGCCCGCGCTTGTCTCCCTTGCGGATGATGAGGTTTTGCAGGATGCGGTAGCCGTCGCCGCGAATGGTAGCGGCCATCCCTCGATGCCTTCCTGGTGTAGGTCTTGCGCACGTTCAGGGGGTCGCGGTCCAGCTTGTTCAGAGGACCATGATGGTTTCGGTTGCTGCATGGTATCGGTCATTTTCGGTCTCCGTGGTTTCCCGTTTCCCGCAGGGGAAGCCCCTTGG
>NZ_CP015743.1:0-132822 GCF_001652565.1 Shinella sp. HZN7
GGTCAGAACGGTGAAGAACCAGACCTCGTGCGGGTTCAGCCCGCCCCATGGGTCAATGGCGCGATTTGGCAGAACCGGAAGGATAATCGCCGTCATCACCGCAAGAGTAAGGGCCGACCGCACTTCCTCCCAGGTCAGCCGCTTCAGAAGTTCATGCAGGACCTCGCGACTTGCCAGGAGAGCGGCAAGTGCAGCCCCACCCCCGGCTGCAGCCTGTACCTCGCCTGCCACGGCCAGAGCACCCAAAGCAAAGACACAGAGGGCGGCGGCGACGCTAGTGACGCTGAAATCCTCATCGTGCGCCGCCTCTCGCGCTTTATAAAACGCGAAGACCGCTGCAAAACCGAGAAATCCGGCGACCATAAGGGAGGCATCTCCCATAGACTGGGAAAGCGCCGAGAAAACACCTCCAAGGAGACCTGAAATGCCGTAAGTGCGGATGCCTGCCGTCCGGCTGCGCGCCGGCTCACCACGCTCACGCCATCCGCGTTCCAAGCCGACCAGCAACCCTATCGCCAACGCAAGACCTAGTCGGGCAAGTGTTGTCTCCATGTCATGCGCCGAGCGCCGGACGAGGCCAATGCGCGCTGCATCCCCGTGCCAGCCGAACTGAGGCTCGTTGAATCCTGTCTATGGAATTCACTCCCTATGAACCTTGCCATCGGCCCAAAGCCGTTCTCATTCGTTCCACTCAAATTGCGCAGTTTTCAACCTGCATTTCCGATGACGGTCCGACATCATGCGGCGCGAGACGGCTCACCGCACGACAAGCACGGGTACCGGGCTATGGGTGAGCACACTGTTGGTCTGGCTGCCCAGCAGCAGGCGGCCAACGCCTCGACGGCCATGGGACGACATGACAATCAAGCTGCAACCGCGGGCGACGGCCGCTTCCAAAATTGCATCTGCGGGATTCGCGTTCTCAACGTGGAGCAGGTCTGCCGAAACACCGATCTTATCCGCGGCTTCCTGCACCCGCTTCAACTGCTGATCCGCGAATTCCTTTTGTGCCGCGTCGTAACTCTCCACATCCATTGGCAAGCCAACCCATCCGACGCCGCCACTCACATAGTACGGGAAGCGTTCGGTAACGATGATAATCGTCGGCGTTGTCACGTAAACCTCCTGTGAGTGAGTGGTGGGTAGAGACGGTGGGATGAAGAAACCGGCCATCAGCTACAAGCGTCACCGTTTCCCGCAACAGATCATCGCCCATGCGGTCTGGCTGTACTTTCGGTTCCCGCTGAGCCTGCGCCTGGCCGAGGAGTTGCTGCTGGAGCGTGGCATCGTCGTCTCGTATGAAACGATCCGGCGATGGGGTCTGAAATTCGGACCGGCCTACGCAAAGCAGCTTCGTCGCCGGCGGCCTTCGCTTCAGGATGTCTGGCATCTGGATGAGGTGGTGATTTCCATCGCGGGCAGGAAGCACTGGCTTTGGCGTGCCGTTGATCAAGATGGCTACGTTCTCGATGAGATTGTTCAGAGCCGACGCGACACCAAGGCCGCGAAGCGATTGCTCATCAGGTTACTGAAGAAAACAGGCATGCCGCCAAGGCGGATCGTCACCGACAAGCTCCGCTCATATGGCGCAGCCAGGCGTGACATTATGCCAACGGTTGAACACCGGTCCCATAAAGGTCTCAACAACCGAGCGGAAAACTCTCACCTGCCGCTTCGAAAACGAGAGCGGACGATGCAGGGTTTCCGATCAGCCGGAGGCTTGCAGCGTTTCATCTCGATTTTCTCGGCGCTGCGAAATCTCTTTGTCACCCCACGTCACAACCGCTCCGCTCTCGCCACCCACATCCATCGCATCCGCGCAATTGCGCATTGGAAAGCTGTGACGGGCGCGGTTGCCTGATTTCCGAGAGCCGTCGGCAGAGCGCAATCACCGCTCGATAACGTGACATCCCCGATGGCCGAGCTAAATCCACCAACAATCGAGGAGGAAACTACACTTCAAATTACACCCAGAGCCGCCTGATCATGACGGCCCGGAACCCACCCGAAATTACACCAACTTGACGGACGCGGCCCTCAATGCCCATCTTCCTCATCAGCGTCGCGACGTGAAGCCGCCCTGTCTGGAGCCCTTCCGCCTTCAAAAGCCCCTGCAACATCCGGCTTCCGGCAAACGGGTAATCGAGATGCAGTTCGTCGATCCGCCGCATTAGGGTCAGATCCCCGTCTGACACAGGACGCGGCGAATGATAGAGGCTGCCACGACTGAAGCCGAGAAGCTTCGCTTGGCGGACAACGGACAGCTTGTGCTCGCGGTTGATCATTTCTTTCCGCTCAGCAGTCCGGCTTTGCCGAGCGCACCGGATAAAAAATCATTCTCTAACGTCAGCTCCCCAATCTTGGCGTGCAGGGTTTTGACATCGACGGTCGGAGCCGCCGGTTCCGCTTTGGCGTCATCGCCGAAAACGCCTGTCGCCCCCTCCAGGAGCTGGTCTTTCCACTGCTTGATCTTATTGGCGAGCACGTCGAACTGCTGGGATAATTCCACAAGCGTCTGTTCACCCCTGATGGCGGCCAGCGCCACTTTCGCCTTTAAAGCCGGGCTATGGTTCCGGCGCGGTCGTCTCGTCATCGTATCTCCTGTTCCCGGCATCTATGCCGAAGTCAGGCAGAAATTCCACTTATCCGTGCTGTCCAAATTTCCCGAGCCAGCTCTCAATCAGGTGGTGGCGGCTCGGGCCGACAAGACCGTTATCGAACAAAGCACTCGGGAAGGCACCGTTGTCGCGCCTGCCACAGGCCGTGTCCTGACCGTGCCGGTGACGCTCAGCTCGGTCGTCCTGCCGGGCGAGGAGATCGCGCGCATTGCTCCCGGCCCCTACTATCTGCGTCTTTCTCTGCCGGAGCGCCATGCGGCCGATATCGTGCAGGGAGCAAATGTCACAGTCGGCGAGCGCGGCCTGAAACGGTCGCCGGATCAATCCGAAACGAGGCTTCCGGGTCGGATCGTCAAGGTCTACCCAGAAATCGTCGATGGACGTGTCACCGCCGATGTCGAGGTCGCCGGCATCGGCGATTATTTCGTCAATGAGAGGACCCTCGTATCGATCCCGGTGGGCAAGCGCTCCGTGCTTGCTGTGCCGCCGGAAGCGGTGCGGACGCTGCATGGGATCGACTACGTACGTGTCGCTGGAATAGGGGGCGCGATCGATGTGGCTGTCATCATCGGCGAGCGTTTCGAAGATAACGGCCAGCCCCGCATCGAAATCCTCACCGGCCTTCATGACGGCGATCGGATCGTGCTGCCATGACGCCGCCAAGACTTAATCTCGGTCTGGCCGGTGGCTTGACCCGTGCCTTCATCGGCTCGCCGCTAACGCCGCTCTTCTTGCTGGCCGCCTTCGTCCTGGGGCTGGTTGCACTGGTATCGTTGCCGCGCGAGGAGGAGCCGCAGATCTCGGTGCCGATGGTCGATATCCGCGTACAGGCGAACGGCTTGAAGACCGAGGATGCGGTCAAGCTCGTAACCGAACCGCTCGAGACCATCGTCAAAGCGATCGACGGCGTCGAACACGTCTATTCCCAGACCGAGGATGATGGTGCGCTCGTCACGGCGCGGTTTAAGGTCGGCACCAATGCCGATGCCGCGATCCTGCGGGTGCATGAGAAGGTCCGGGCGAACATGGACCGCATCCCCGTCGGCATTCCCGATCCGCTGATCGTAGGACGCGGGATCGACGATGTGGCGATCGTCGTCGTTACGCTGCGGCCAACACAGAAGAGCGCCGGGCACTGGACCGCCAACGGGCTGACAAGGCTGGCGCACGAGCTGCAGGTCGAGGTCGCCAAGCTGCCTGATATCGGCCTCACCTATATCGCTGGCGAGCAGCCCGAGCAGTTCGAGGTCGAGCCAGATCCGGAAAAGCTCTCGCTCTATGGCATCACCCTTCAGCAACTCGCCGCCAAGATCGAGGGGGCAAACCGTTCCTTCCGCGTCGGCACGGTGCGCGAAGGCGGCCAGCAGCGCGCGATTGTTGCCGGGCAGACGCTGCAGGAGCTCTCCGAAATTGGCAACATCCTTCTCACCGCGCGCGACGGCAGGCCCGTCTATGTGCGCGATGTCGCAAAAACGGTCCTTGCCACCTCGCCGGCGGAGGCCCGTGTCACCGATGTCCGTTCGACAGCAGATGGGCTGCAAAGGGTTCCGGCGGTTTCTCTTGCGATCGCCAAGAGGCCAGGCACCAATGCCGTGGTCATTGCCGATGATATCGTAAAGCGTCTGGAGCAGACCCGCGGCCAGATCTTTCCGAAGGATGTCGAGATGACGGTCACGCGCGATTACGGCGAGACCGCCAACGAGAAGGCGAACGAGCTCCTGTTCCATCTTGGGCTCGCAACCGTCTCGATCGTCTTCCTGGTCGCCATTGCCATCGGCTTGCGCGAGGCGATGGTGGTCGCGGTCGTCATTCCGATCACCATCCTGCTCACGCTCTTCGCGTCCTGGCTCATGGGCTATACGCTGAACCGTGTCAGCCTGTTCGCCCTGATCTTTTCGATCGGCATCCTGGTCGACGACGCCATCGTCGTCATCGAGAACATCGCCCGCCACTGGGCCATGCAGGACGGCCGATCGCGCAGCGCGGCCGCTGTCGACGCCGTTGCCGAGGTCGGCAACCCGACCATCGTCGCCACGCTGACCGTCGTGGCTGCGCTCCTTCCGATGTTGTTCGTGTCGGGGATGATGGGACCCTATATGAGCCCGATCCCGGCGAACGCCTCGGCAGCGATGCTGTTCTCTTTCTTCGTCGCGGTGATCCTTACGCCCTGGCTGATGATGAAGCTCGGCCGGAAGGAGGCAGTGCGCGGACACGCTCATGCCGCGGCCGATGGAGGGCGTCTCGGCAGAATTTACGCGATGGTCGCGCGGCCTGTCCTGCGGAGCCGCGCCCGGGCCTGGGCGTTCCTGCTGGTCGTCGGCATGGCCACGATCGCGTCGCTTGGCCTTCTCTACACCAAGCACGTCACCGCCAAGCTGCTGCCCTTCGACAACAAGACCAACCTTCAAGTGATCGTCGACCTGCCCAAGGGCTCTTCGGTCGAGGATACGGACCGGACATTGCAGCAAATGGTGGAGCGGCTGGGCGACATGCCGGAGATCGTATCCTTCCAGACCTATGCCGGAACAGCGTCACCTTTCGACTTCAATGGATTGGTGCGGCACTATTATCTGCGCGCCGAACCGCAGCAGGGCGATATCGTCGTCAACCTTCTGCCCAAAGGCTCGCGCGGCCGCGCGAGCCATGCGATCGCCCTTGATATTCGCAAGCGCCTCGAGGGCCTTGCGCTGCCGCAGGGAACAGTGGCGAAAGTGGTGGAACCGCCGCCTGGCCCGCCTGTGCTGGGGACGCTGCTGGCTGAGATATACGGACCGGACGCCGAGACGCGCCGTGCCGTCGCCGGAAAGGTTCGCGAGGCCTTCAAGAGCGTGCCCTTCATCGTCGACGTCGACGACAGCTACCACAATCAGCCGCAGCGTATGCGTGTCGCGATCGACCAGGACAATCTCGATTATTATCGGGTCGAGCAGTCCGACGTCTATGACACGTTGCGTTATCTCTATGGCGGCACCACGGTCGGCTATTCGCATCGCGGCGGCGGCCGTCAGCCGATCCCGATCCGCATCGCCCTGCCGAAGGGTGAGAAGGTGATCGACGAACGCGCGCTCACCACGCCGGTCCCGGCCAACGCGCTGCCGGCGGGCCTTGGTGTCGTCGAACTCGGCGACGTCGTGTCGGTCTCCGAGCAGCCGGCATCGTATCCTGTCTTCCGGCACAATGGCCGGGCGGCGGAGATGGTCATGGCAGAGCTTGCCGGCGCTTACGAAGCGCCGATCTACGGCATGCTCGCCGTGAACGATGCGATTTCCAAGGCGGATTGGGGCAATGTTCCGAAGCCGGTGATCGCGCTCCACGGTCAGCCCGATGACGAAACCCGCCCGATCCTGCTCTGGGATGGCGAGTGGGAGGTGACTTGGGTTACTTTCCGCGACATGGGCGCGGCGTTCATGGTGGCGATCCTCGGCATCTATATCCTTGTGGTCGCGCAGTTCGGCTCGTTCAAGCTTCCGCTGGTCATCCTGACGCCGATCCCGCTCACCTTCATCGGCATCATGCTCGGGCATTGGCTGTTCGCGGCGCCGTTCACGGCAACCTCGATGATCGGGTTCATCGCGCTTGCCGGCATCATCGTGCGCAATTCGATCCTGCTGGTGGATTTCATCCGCCATTCCGGGGGGCAGGGCAGGCCAATGGTCGATGTACTGCTTGAGGCCGGCTCCGTCCGCTTCAAGCCGATCCTGCTGACCGCGCTCGCCGCGATGATCGGCGCGGGCGTGATCCTGACCGACCCGATTTTCCAGGGGCTCGCCATCGCGCTGCTGTTCGGTCTCGTCTCCTCGACGCTTCTCACGGTGCTCGTCATTCCGGCGATCTATGTGGCGCTGAAATGATCGGCGCTTGCATAGCCTCTTGAAAAATGGTCTAAATTGTAAGATAGTAATTAATTACTATCTTTGGGGTAACCGCTGATGCCGCGCTCGACCAACCTCTCAGCTCCGGAACGACGCAGGGTGACCGTCGAGACCGTCATCGATCTGGCGGCCGAACAAAACCCTGCGGACATTACGACCGGAGCGATCGCGCAGCGCATGGGTGTGACACAAGGCGCCTTGTTCAGGCACTTCCCATCGAAGGACGCCATTCTTCAGGCGGTTATGGAGTGGGTAGCGGAGCGCCTTCTGGCGCGCATCGACAAGGCCACGTCCGCGACGTCCTCTCCGATTGACGCACTGGAAGCGGCATTCTTCGCGCATATCGAGTTCATCATGGAACATCCCGGTGTGCCCAGGATGCTGTTCGGCGAACTGCAGCGCGCGGAGCAGACCCTTGCCAAGCGAATGGCGCATACTTTGATCCAACGCTACGGCGAGCGTCTCGGGCGGCTCATCGCGGACGGCAAGGAGCAGGGTGAATTCGCCGACACGCTGGATGACAAGGCCGCCGTAGCGCTCTTCATCGGGGCGATCCAGGGTCTTGTCATGCAATCCCTGCTAGTTGGCGATGTTGCGCAGATACGTGCAATCGCCCCAGGTGTTTTTGCGTTGTATCGGCGCGCTGTCGAGGTGCCGAGATGATCGATCGGCATTCCTCGGCGACGAAATCTCCCGTTCGCTCGATCAAGACGTCGTCAGCGAGGCGCGTCACCCCCATCGCAGATCATTCAATGACGCAGATTTGCCTGGAGGCAGGTCGATGAAACTGCCTTCATTGCAGCGCCGCACACTGTTGCTCATTGGCGTTGGAGCTGTGACCGCGGCCTTGTTTGGCTATGTGGTCCTGCGCTCCGGCCCTCTCGCGCCGGTGTCCGTTACGACTGCCGTCGTCGAGGCCCGTTCGATTTCACCGGCGTTGTTCGGCATTGGCACTGTCGAAGCGCGTTTCTCCTACAAGATCGGCCCCACCAGCGCGGGACGTATCGGCAGGATTCTTGTTGATGTGGGTGATCAGGTTCGATCCGGCCAGACCCTGGCCGAAATGGACCCGGTAGACCTTGATGCCCGCATCGCGGCACTTGAAGCGGCGATCGGCCGAGCGGAAGCGTCGATCAAAGTCGCCGAAGCGCAGGTGGTCGATACCAGGACGCGCAAGGATTACGCACTTGCTCAGGCGAAGCGGTATGAAGAACTCTGGAAGACCCGCGCCGTGAGTGAGGTCGCAGTCGAAACGAAGCGGCAAGAGAGCGAGGTGGCGCAGGCCGCTCTCTCGGCCGCTCAGTCCAATCTTCTCGCTTCGCAGCAGGATCTCCATCGTAACCGCGCCGACCGTGACGGTCTGGTCAAGCAGCGGGAGAACCTGGTTCTGCTTGCGCCGGTAGACGGTGTCGTTTCCGCAAGAAAAGCAGAACCGGGAACGACCGTGGTCGCAGGCCAATCGGTCGTGGAAATGATTGATCCAAAAAATCTCTGGATCAATGCCAGGTTCGATCAGATTGCCGCCACGGGCTTGCGGCAGGATTTGCCCGCCACGATCGCGCTGCGCTCACGCGCCGGCGAGGGATTACCGGGAAGCGTTGCGCGGGTGGAAGTCCTTGCGGATGCGGTGACGGAAGAAAATCTTGCAAAGGTGAACTTCGACACGCTTCCCGTGCCGCTGCCCTCAATTGGCGAGTTGGCCGAAGTATCGGTCGCCCTGCCCGAGATCGCCGCCTCGCCGACCATTCCGAATGCCGCGGTCCAGAACCTCGGCGGCAAGTTGGGTGTCTGGAAGATCGAAGGTGGGAAGATCCGGTTTACGGTTGTCCAACTGGGGGCTGCCGACCTGGAAGGAACCGTGCAGATCACGAAGGGTCTGAAAATTGGCGACGAGATTGTCGTCTACAGCGCCTCGAAATTGCTCAGCACGAGCCGCATTCGTGTCGCTGACAATCCGGCGGAGCTCCTCAAATGATCAGTCTTGCCGGACGCGACATTTTGCATTCCTGGGGGAAGTTTGTCTTCACGGGTGTCGGTCTGGGTCTGCTGATCGGTGTGACCTTCACCATGGCAGGCGTCTATCGGGGGATGGTCGATGACGGCAAGGTGCTGCTCGACAATAGTGGCGCCGATATGTGGGTTGTCCAGCAGAACACGCTCGGTCCATACGCCGAGTCCTCGAGCATCAACGATGACATTTACCGCATGATCCTGGCGATCCCCGGTGTCGAGCGAGCCGCCAACGTGACTTATCTTACAATGCAGGTCCGCAAAGGAACCTCCGACGTGCGATCCATGGTGGTGGGCGTTGCGCCAGGGGACATGGCGACACCTGGCCGACCGCCCTTCCTTGTCGCCGGGCGGCACATCACGCGCAGCCACTACGAGGCGGTTGCCGATGTCGCCACTGGTTTTTCTCTGGGAGACAGGATCGTTGTCCGAAGGAACCATTTTACCGTTGTGGGTTTGACGCGACGGACGGTGTCGTCGGGCGGCGACCCGATGGTCTTCATCCCGCTGAAGGACGCGCAGGAAGCGCAATTCCTCAAGGACAACGACTCCATTGTCCGTCAGCGCCGGCGCACTAGCGAGAATCCCGAGTTCAATCGGCCGGGCGTTCCCGGCTTGCTGGACGCCATCATCGCCTCGCAAAACAGCAACCCTTATGTAAACGCCGTTCTGGTGCGCACCAAACCGGGATACGACCAGGACCGGATCGCGACAGACATCGCGAGGTGGAAGCGACTGACGGTCTACACCCGCCCGCAGATGGAGGAGATTCTGGTCGGTAAGCTGATCGCCACCTCGGCCAAGCAGATCGGCATGTTCCTCGCGATCCTGGCCGTTGTCAGCGCAGCGATCGTCGCCTTCATCATCTACACACTGACAATGGACAAGATACGCGAGATCGCTGTGCTGAAGCTGATCGGTACCCGCAATCGCACGATCGCATCCATGATCCTGCAGCAGGCAATCGTGCTCGGGCTGATCGGCTTCGTCGTTGGCAAGATCACGGCGACCTTTGCAGCGCCGTTGTTTCCGAAATTCGTCCTTCTTCTTTCCGCCGATACGATCATCGGCGTTATCGTTGTCATCGCCATATGCGCGCTCGCCAGCATCGTCGCGATCCGGATGGCGTTGAAGGTCGACCCCGCCGAGGCGATCGGTGGCTGAGATGGGCGGCGGGATACTGATCGAGAAAATCCGCAAGCGATATGGCAGCGGCTCCACCGCCGTCGATGCCCTCAAAGACGTCAATATGCGGGTCGCGCCCGGCGAGGTCGTCGGTTTGATTGGACCGTCGGGTTCTGGGAAGAGTACCTTACTCAAAGCTCTGGGGGCGGTCATCGACCCGAGCGGTGGGCGGATGACCCTTGGTGACGAGCTGATCTATGACGATGGATGGAAGATCCGCGATCTGCGTGCGTTGAGGCGCGACAAGATCGGTTTTGTCTTCCAGGCGCCTTACCTCATTCCCTTTTTGGACGTGACCGACAATGTCGCCCTGCTTCCCATGCTTGCCGGCATCCCAAATCATGAATCACGCCAACGCGCGCGAGAGCTTCTAAAAGCACTCGATGTCGAGCACCGAGCCGATGCGATGCCATCGCAGCTCTCCGGCGGCGAGCAACAGCGCGTTGCCATCGCGCGCGGATTGGTCAACCGGCCGCCTGTCATTCTTGCCGACGAGCCGACCGCCCCGCTCGACAGTGTGCGCGCGTTGACCGTGATCCGGATCCTCAACGACATGGCCGTGAAATTCGGAACGGCGATCATCGTCGTCACGCACGACGAAAAGATCATCCCCACCTTCAGGCGCATCTACCACATCCGCGACGGGGTCACCCACGAAGAAGCAGGCGAAGGGCGCGGCTTCGAAACGGGCCCGTGAGAACGATTATCTTTCCGCTGCAACGATGGCGGTGTTTGCTGACCGGAAGCTGACGGCAATTTCTGCCGATCTTCAGTAGCCCGTCAGTCCCTCTGTGCATGATTTCCTCCATCGACAACACAGCCCAGGAGAAGAAATCATGAGAAAGACATTGGCAGTGCTTGCATTGCTCGCGGTGCTTCCGGCAACGGCTGCGTTTGCTGGAGAGGCGTGCGACGTTCCGCCTCAGAAGAGGCAATCCTTCGAAGCTCTCGGGAAGCTTGCGGGCGACTTCGGATGGACCATCGACAAGATGAAGATCGACGATGGCTGCTACGAACTTCGGGTCACTGACACCAGCGGGAACGTCCTCAAGGTGAAGATCGATCCCGCAACGCTCGAGGTCGTCGATGGCAGCGTCAAGCGCTTCGGCGATGGCAGTACCATCGGTACGTCGCCGGAGACGGAATTGGACTAGCGATGGTTGCCTTGCGAGTAGGCTTAGCCTCGAAGCTGTCTATCTGTGGGTGACACCGGGTCGTCCGGCGGGCGAGCGATCTTGGTCTTGATCGCAGACCTGCCGGGATCCGGTGATCGCCCAATGGCCGTAGACCGTGTGGTTGGCTAGTGAGGTTCCAAAGGCCGGTTGTATCTTGAATTAGTCCTTTAGTTAGAATAATTCTAAACTGAACATTTTTCTGCGTTTTCCTTCCATCACGGAATGAGGTTGCGTCGACGCAGCATCATCCCGCTGCACACACAATCACTGCTCGGAGCACCATTCATGCGCGCCCTTCACAAGGAAAATCATCTCATCGAACGGATAGGCTGGCTTCGGGCGGCTGTACTGGGTGCCAATGACGGGTTGATCTCGACGTCGAGCCTGATCGTCGGTGTCGCCGCGGCGACCAACGCCTCGCATGAGATCCTTGTTGCCGGTGTTGCCGGTCTGGTGGCCGGGGCGATGTCGATGGCGGCGGGCGAATATGTGTCGGTCAGTTCGCAGGCCGATACCGAGGAAGCCGACATGGCGCGGGAACGGCACGAGCTGGCGACGCAGCCGGAGGCCGAGTTGGCCGAACTCGCGGCAATCTACGAGCAGCGCGGCGTGGCCCCAGAGCTGGCCCGGCAGGTCGCCGAACAGATGATGGCGAAGGATGCCTTCGAAGCCCATGCGCGGGATGAACTCGGATTGGCGAGCCATGTGATGGCAAGACCGGTTCAAGCTGCGCTGACCTCGGCGGTCACGTTTGCGGCGGGTGCGGCTTTGCCGTTGATCGTCGCCCTGCTTGCGCCGGCCGGAACGGCTGCATGGACCGTGTCCCTTGCTTGCCTCATCGGTCTTGCCATCCTCGGCGCAATCGGGGCACGGGCGGGCGGCGCCAGCATCTGGAAACCGACTATCCGGGTGGTGTTCTGGGGCGCTGTCGCGATGGCCTCGACCGCATTGATCGGCTCCGTGATCGGCCGGGCGGTGTGACGATGAAACGTCTGTCGCTCGATTTCCAGACCGTCATGTCGGCAATTGCGGTCCTCGGGATGATGCTGGCCGTCGCCGGGACCTGGCCGCCGGCGGAAGGCCTTTCCATTCTAAGATCTCCCGGTCTGGCGATGGTCTATTTGGCCGGAGGGCTTCCCGCCACCTGGAGCGCCCTGACGGCGTTGTGGCGCGATCATATCCTCGACATCGATCTTCTGATGGTCGTCGCGGCCGTGGCGGCGGCGATCGTCGGGGCGCCGTTCGAAGGCGCGGTGTTGCTGACGTTGTTCAGCGTGTCGACCACGCTTGAGCACCAGGCATTGGGACGCGCGCGCAGGGCTGTTGAGGCGCTCATGGCGCTCCGGCCGGAGACGGCTTTCCGCAAAGGAGAGGACGGGACCACGGTGGAGGTTCCTGCTGCGGAGCTTGCCGTCGGCGATGTGGTGGTGCTGCGTCCGGGCGCACGCGTGCCGACCGACGGTGTGATCCTGCATGGCCGTGGCGGAATCGACGAAGCCAATATCACCGGTGAGTCGATGCCGGTCTCCAAGGAACCGGGCGAGCAGGTTTTCGAGGCGACCGTCAATCTTGACGGGGTCCTTGACGTGACCGTCACCAGGACGGTCGGCGACAGCACGATCGCGCGCATGATCCAGCTCGTCACCGAGGCGCAGGAAGCGAAGGCGCCGTCCGAGCGCTTCAGCGCGTGGTTCGGCCAGCGTTATACGGTCGGTGTCCTGCTGGGCTCCGCTCTGGCCCTTGCGGTCTTCTATTGGCTTGGCCGCGACTGGGAACAGGCCCTCTACAAGGCCGCGACACTCCTGGTCGCCGCCAGTCCCTGCGCGATCGTCATCTCAGTCCCGGCAGCGATCCTGTCGGCGCTCTCCGCCGCGGCGCGAGGCGGCGTGCTGTTCAAGGGGGGCGGTGCGCTCGAAACGCTCGCCGCTGTCGATACCTTCGCGTTCGACAAGACCGGGACCCTGACCAATGGACGTGCAGAGGTTACGCGCATTGTCGCCCTGGATGGTGAGGATCGCCGTTTCCTTTCGCTCCTTGCCGGGCTGGAAGCGCATTCCGAGCATCACATCGCTGCCGCCATCCGTCGTGAGGCCCTGGTTCATGGCGTTGAGCCGGTGGCGGTCGTGGACGTTACGTCGCATCCGAGCGCCGGCATCGTCGGCTACGATTCCTTCGGCCCGATATGGGCCGGCAACGCTCACCTCGTCGAGGACATGGGCGCCTCCGTCGATGATCCGGCGTTCCGTGAACTCGCCGACAGTTCTCAGACCGTGGTCTATCTTGGGCGCGGTGCGACCGTTCTGGGGGCGGTCAGTGTTGCGGACGAAGCAAGAGCCAGCTCAGCCCCGGCGCTGGCCGCGCTTCGCGCCGGTGGCGTCAACCGCATCGTGATGATGACCGGCGACCGCAGGCCGGTGGCCTTGCGCATCGGTACGGAACTTGGCCTTGCGCCCGGCGAGGTTCATGCCGAGATGCTGCCGCAGGACAAGGTGCTCCAGGTCGGCGACCTCGCGCGTGATGGCAAGGTCGCTTTCGTCGGCGATGGCGTCAACGATGCCGCCGCATTGGCTCGCGCCGACGTCGGCATCGCCATGGGCGCGGCGGGGTCGGACGTCGCACTGCAGGCCGCCGACGTCGCCCTGCTGTCGGAAGACATGAAGAAGCTGGCCGATGCGCACCGGCTTGCACGGCGGACGGCCGTCATCATCCGACAGAATCTCGTCCTCGCGATCGGCGCCATGCTGGTACTTGTGACCGGCGGCCTGTTCTTCGACCTGCCGCTTCCGCTCGCGGTGATCGGACACGAAGGCGGCACCGTTCTGGTCGTGCTGAATGGCCTACGCCTCCTGTCGGACCGAATCCGCGCCACCGACGGCTATCTCCACCATTCTCGTCAATATGAGTTCCAGGATCAAACGGGCAGCACGTCCGGATCGCGGGCGACCTCGCCCACCACACCATGATTGGACCCAGTGCTGATTGGGCGGCAGCCGGACCTTCCCTGTCCTAAAAACCGCAAAGGGACACCGATGCTGACTTTGACATCGCTCGGCGCGCCACCGCATCCTTATCGACTGCGGGCTGTTCCAGGGGCTCAAGAACCTGCGCGAACTTAACTGGGAGAAGCTTCCGGTTCAGCCTGCGGCGATCGGCGCGGTCATCCTGACGCAGGCCCATCTCGACCGTTCCGGATAGTCGCCGGCATCGGATAACACATGCCTCGTCTCACTTGCGCCAGATCAAGAACGTTCCTTTGCCAATGGTGTATCAGGGGGGGGAAATGAAGGATCGGATCGTGGTCAAGGCACAAGAACTACCCTCAAGTTTCCACCACGTGCGGTTGGTTCTCGCTCGCGGCAAAGACCATCCGGAGGGAGATCGGGAAGAAGGCTATGATCTTCTGGTTCCGCTCAACCACGAAGGATTCCTTGATCCGCTGGAATGGAAGAAATCTCGCGACGCCTGTCGCGTCCGATATTTTCGGGACGGTAAGACGGCCCGCATCGGGCTGTTGCGGCGCAAGCCCGGCGGGCAGTGGTATTTCGATTACGAGCCGGGTGATCGGGACGACGAGATCGGTTTCCGCCTGGGCGAGGAGTGCTTCCGTCTTGGCGAATACATCTCGGTCGGGCGGGAAGGCGCGTTTGTCACCTATCAGGTCGCGCGCGTCGAAAAGCCCTGACGCCGGGGCGAAATTGCAGAAAAGGAGAAAGAACCTTGTCGAATACACCTCACACTCTTGGCGACGAATTCCCAGACCAGATGGACGCCATTCATGCCCTGAAGGCGAAAAGCCCGGAGTTTGCGCATGTTTTGACGGAATATGACGCGGTGAACGACAAGATTCATCGGTCCGAGACACGTCTCGACGCCATTTCCGAAGCAGCCGAGGCCGATCTGCGCCGCCAGCGGCTGATGTTAAAAGACAAGATCGTGGCATCGCTCCGCAACGCGTGAGGGGACTGCGAGGCCGCGTTTTGCTGCCCCGCTTGCATTACCCGATTTCGGGGAGATCAGCGACACCACTCTCCCCGAAACCATCGCTTACAGCCGACCAGACCGACCCATCAAGGCCCGAGTGTGGCCGCATGCCCGGCCGCAATCTCCCCCTCAATTCACGAACGGCCAAGATACAGAGACGCTGCCATGCCGGCCGCAAGGCCGAGCACGCTAAGGGCGCTGACGGGCCCGCCGATCCTTGAGCCTCCGACCCATGCCGCCATCACGGCTTTGACAAGTGTATTCATGGCCACGGCGATCAGGATCGCATCTGCCGCAAGACCGGGCTCGATCGAATGCGACGCCAGGCGGGCCATGGAGATCGAAATCGCATCCACATCGGCGATGCCCGAAGCGGCGGCGGTCACCAGAACACCCGCATTCCCGAACGACTGCTGAAGCAGATGCGACACCACCATGACCACGGTGATGAGTGTCCCCATTTTCAGGGCAGGCGCCAATTCCAGCGGGTTGGTGATCGTAAGTTCCGGCTGTTCGGAGGAGCCGCGACTTTGTAGCAGCAGGAGCCCGGCGCCGATGGCGAGCACGCCACCGCCGATGAGCAATGGCCATTTGAGATGCGGAAGCAAGCTTGGGTTCAAGGCCGTCGCCACGACTGCAACGCGGATGATCATGGTCAAGCCGGAAAGAAGCACGCCACAGGAAAGCAGCGTGCTGGACTCGGGGTGCCGGCGGGCAAGCCTTGCCAGCGTCAAGGTCGTCGCTGTCGAAGAGGCGAGCCCGCCCGCGATCGCCGTCATCAGGACGCCAAGCCGGTCCCCGAACACGCGGACGGCGACGTAGCCGGCGAAGGAGACCGCGGCGATCAGGATGGTCAGCAACCAGATCTCATATGGATTGACGGTGCCCCAGGGATCGACCGGCCTGTTCGGCAGGATCGGCAGCATGAGAAAGGTCATTGCCAGAAGCGTCAGGCCCGACCGGATCTCATTCCAGCTCAGCGACGCGACCCAACGATGCAACGGCTCGCGCAGGGCAAGCAGCACAGCCGTGGCAACAGCCCCGGCGATGGCGGCTGCAAGGTCGCCGACGACGGCAAGCGTTCCCAGCAGGAACGTGGCTATGCCGGCGACGACGGATGTCGCGCTGTAATTTCGCTCGGCCCGCGCTTCGAGCCAGTGGTAGGAGGCGAATGCCGCGGTGAACCCGAGGAAAACAAGACCGATCACGAGGCCAGAGTCGAACTGCCGGGCCAGGGCGCCGGTAATGCCGCCGGTGAGACCGGTCAGCGCGAACGTTCGTAGACCTGCCGCGCGCAGATGGTCTTCCTCGTTGCGGGTACGCCATCCACGCTCCAGGCCGATCAGCAGACCGATCGAAAGCGATACCGCAAGGCGGCTGAGCAGGGCGTCAGTGTCCATGGTCTCCCGAGTTGCCTTTCAGCATCTGGCGTCGATGTCGATGATCATTTGTCTATGAAGAACCTTGCCTCAAACCCGTCAATCCTGCCGCTTGCGGGAGATTGGAGTTCTATCCGTCCATTTGTTCCGGCAGCAATGGTCCGGGCGATGGCGAGCCCCAGGCCGGCCCCCCGCACCAGAGCCTGACCGCGCTCGAAGGGCTCGCTCAGCCGCGCAAGCACTGCGGAAGGCACGACCGGGCCGGCGTTCGTGACGCGCAGACAGCCGTCTGCCGACAAGGTGACGGCGACCGGTTCGTCCCGCACGCCATGCTTGAGGGCGTTTTCGATCAGGTTCCGGGCCAGGATGGCGAAGGCGTCGGCGTCGATGCTTGCGAATACCGGCGCGTCTGGCAGTGTCAGGTCGATGCGCCCTGCAGTCTCGGCCTGCCCGTCGAATTCGCTCACAACCATCCGCAGGATGGCGCCGATCTCGACCGGCGCCTCGGCGAGAAGGCGTCCGCCCTCGGCTCTCGCCAGTTGCATGAGTTTCTCGGTGAGGCGGGAAAGGCGCCGCAAGGCGGTCTGCATATCCTCGGCGCGCTCGCGCGTGGCGTCGTCCGGCGCTTGCGCGATCATGCGCTGCGCCTGCGCCAGTGCAGCAGCCACCGGTGTCCGCAGCTCATGGGCCGATTTGGCCGCCAGGCTGCGCTCGGCCTGCAAGGTACGCGTCAATCGGTCCAGGAGGTGGTTGACCGCTTTGGCGACGGGGCCGATCTCCGAGGGCAGGTCCTCCGCGTCGATGGGTGTCAAATCACCGCCGCCGCGCGCCTCGATCTGCGAGCGGAAGGTCCGAACCGGGGTCATGGACAGCCGGACAATGACCCAGATGCCGATCAAGCCGAGCGGGACAATGACGGCCAGCGGCAGGCTCAGCCCGAGCAACAGTCGCCCGGCGGTCATCCGGCGATGCGACAGGGGCTCCGCGATGGTGATGGTCAGATTCTGCTGGAGGGTCGCGTCGGAGTAGAGGCGGTGCGTCGGCGTCGTGGCAAAGCCCATTCCGGAAAACGGCGGGAATGCCGCGAGATCGGCGCTGTGCGATCGCAGCAGAACCTTGCCCGCGGCATCGCGCACGACATAGGTGAAATACTCGTCGTGCTGGCGGAGCGTGGCAACGCGCTGTTCGGTGTCGTCGGCATCGCGGCCGATGATCTCGATCGCCGCAAGCGGCAGGATGCGTTGCGCCGTCTCTTCGAGGGCGCTGTCGAACACCTCGTCCATTTCGTGGCGCAGCATCTGCGCGGTCACGACCGCGGCAAGTGCCCATAACACCGTTAGCCCTAGCCCCAGCCATAGCGAGAGCCGCCATTGCAGGCTCCTGGGCCGCTTCATCTTGCCGTTCCAAGACGATACCCGATGCCCCGCACCGTATCGATCGCGCCGTGGCCGAGCTTCTTGCGCAGTCTGCTGACGTGAACCTCGATCGTATTGCTCTCGACCTCTGCGCCGAATGCATAGAGCCGATCTTCGAGCTGCGCCTTGGTCATCGCGATGCCGGGCCGCTGCAGAAATGCTTCGAACAGCGCCCATTCGCGACCGGTAAGCTCAACAGGGCGCGCGCCGTGCATCACGGTCCGGGCGGCGAGATCGATGCGCAGGTCGCCGATCTCGATGAGAGGATTCGGGTTGCCGCTGTATCGCCGCGCCACCGCATTCAGCCGCGAGGAGAGTTCCGACAGATCGAACGGCTTGATCATGTAGTCGTCGGCGCCGGCATCGAGGCCCGCGATGCGGTCGGAGATCTGGTCGAGCGCCGTCAGGATGATGACCGGCGTCACGCTGCCCTCGGCTCGAAGCTTTTTGAGAAAGGCGATGCCCAATCCGTCCGGGAGCATCAGATCGAGCAGGATGAGATCGTATGCCGCGCTTTGGAGATGTTCGCGCGCCGCATCGAGCCGTGTCACCCAGTCCACCGAGTGGAGGGCGGCAACCTGCTCGCGCACGGCCTTTCCGAGGATAGCATCGTCTTCGATCAGTAGAACTCTCATCCCAGGGTCACCCGTCTCGCCATCCTCCTGCCTAGCGTCCGATGCTGTCGGTTTGCTGAAGACCGCCCCATCGCTGCTTCAGGCGTTCGTCAGGAGAGCGTGCCATGGTTCCCCCCGAAAGCGCGTTGATCAGGAACAATGAAACGATGAAACATTTGCTGGCCGCGATCCTCGTTCTGGCGTTTTCCGGTCCCGGTATCGCCAAGGCTGACGACGACGATTGCCATGTCTCGATGGATCGATGGAAGCCGCGGGAAGCGGTCGAAACAATGGCCGCCAGTCAAGGCTGGACCGTTGCCAGGATCAAGATCGATGACGGCTGTTACGAAATCCGGGGAACCGACCGGAATGGCCTGGCTTTCAAGGCCAAGGTCGATCCGGAAACCCTCGAAATCGTCAAGTTCCGGCACAGGGATCGCGATGACGACCGTCACGGATCGAGGCGTCAGCGGCCGCCAGCCTCGCAGAACGACACCGTAGGCGGAACATCCTCCAACACCCTGCTCGGGACGACCGTGCGGCCCAAGACCACCATCAAGTAGCAATCCCATCTCGCTATCGCTCAAGCGCTGCGACCGTCGCAAGGAGATCCCGCCATGCCTCATGATCCGGCCCGTTATTCCAGAAGCATGATCGTCATCCACTGGCTGACAGCCCTGCTGATCCTCGGGGCCTGGCTGACCTCGACGGGAGGCCGTCATATGGCCGAAAACCCGCCCTTGCTGCATTTCTCGTTCGGGTTGGCCGTGCTCGTCCTGGTGCTTCCGCGCTTGATCCTGCGCCTTGCGGGCGGAACCCCGGACGCGCCGCAGTCCAATGGCCGTCTCGCCCTTGCCGTCAAAGCCGGACATGTGCTGTTGTATCTGTTCCTCATTGCCCTGCCGTTGAGCGGTTGGTACGCGGCGTCGCGCCTCGGTGTTCCCGTTTCTTTCTTCGGCTTCCAGCTTCCGGCGATCACCGAGCGGGTGCAGGGCGCACCGGGCCTGATCGCGGACATTCATGAGAATGCCGGCACGATCATCCTCTACCTTGCCGGACTGCATGCCGCGATGGCGGTCTGGCACCAGTACGTCCTGCGCGACGGGACGTTGCAGCGGATGTCTCCGCGCTAACGCAGCGGCAGCCAGCCACGCGCCTGAGCGGAGCGTGGCTGGCTGCCGTCTTGTTCAGTCCCCGGAGCTTTCGCGGCTGGCCTGCCGACAGGCCGGTCGCTCCTGCATCTGCTGCGGACCTGACCGTGTCCGATGTTTCCTGACGAAGTGCTGACGGAAAATCCCGATGGCCGTCAGGCAGCCCTCAGGCGGCTTCGCCACAGTGACGAGGACGGGTCGGCGCTCTGCGACGACCCGGACACCGTTTCCTCGCAGAAGGCAAGCCGACATGAAATCGCTTCTCGCAGCTCTCGCCATGACAACCGCCCTCACGTTCCCTGGCCTCGCCATGGCCCGGCCGGTGACATTGACCACAACGCTGACCAACTATGGCGGCGACGGCGCCTATCTCGCGCTCTACGTCACCGATCCCCAGGGCAAATATGCCGGCACGCTCTGGGTCGCTGGCGGCAAGTCCAAATATTACGAGCATCTATCGGGCTGGTATCGCGCCACTGGCGGCCGCGCCGGTATCGACGGCATTACCGGCGCTAGCGTCGGTGCGGGGCGCACGCTGGAGATCTCGCTCGACCTTGCCGATGCGCTTTTCGACGCAGGTTACACGCTGCATGTCGACGCAGCCGTGGAGGACATGCGTGACAGCCCCAACGAGGTCGCCGTTCCCCTGACCACTGCGGGCACGAAGACGACCGTTCGCGGTCGACGCTACGTCTCGACCGTTGCCTACTCCTTCTAGGCGGTGGACGACATGATCCGTGTCATCCATCGCTGGCCAGGCCTTCTGGCCGCTCTTTTTCTGCTGGTCTTGAGCCTTAGCGGTGCAGCACTCTCGCTGTTTCCCGCCGCCGAACGGTTGTCCGCCCCGCAGGCCGAGGCAGGGCTTTCCGTCGGGACGCTGGCCGGACGTATCCTCGCCATCCACCCTCAAATAGAACAGATACGTCGCGCGCCCTCCGGCAAGATCACCGCCTACTGGTTTGAGGGTGGGGCGCCTCAGGCCGCCATCATCGATCCCGCAACAGGGCTGGGTGTCGCCTCCAGCGATCCGAATGCCGTCGAGCAGTGGCTTACCGGTCTGCACCGGTCGCTCTTTCTCGGTGACGGCGGGCGTATCGCAGCGGCAGTGGGCGCTGCCGCCATGCTGGTCTTGGCTGTGTCCGGCACTATGCTCGTCGCCCGCAGGGCCGGCGGCTGGCGGCGATGGTTCGCGCCGATACGCGGGCCGCTCGCCGGAAGATTGCATGTCGAGATCGCGCGCGTCGCCGTCGCAGGCCTCGTCTTGTCCTCGGCCACCGCATTGTGGATGACGGCATCGACATTCGATCTCCTTCCCGACGCGGCCACATCTCCCGTCGCCCACATCGAGGCGAGCGGCCGGACCGGCATGGCCGCATCGCATATGGATCTGCTGAAACGGACACCGGTCACCGAACTGCGCAGCCTGGCGTTTCCCGATCCGGCCGATGCGACGGATGTCTTCACGCTGAAGACGGATCGCGGCACGGGCTATCTGGATCAGGGCACCGGCGTGCTGCTGGCCTGGAGCGACCTGACCGGATGGCAGCGTCTCTCGGAGACTATCTATATGCTGCATACCGGTCGAGGCGCGGCCACCTTGGGCCTCGTGCTCGGCATGATGGCGCTCGGCGTGCCGGCGATGGCGGGCACCGGCCTCATCCTGTGGCTGGCGGGTCGGCGCGGGCGGCCACGGATTCACGGCAATGTAACGGCTGGACGTGCGGAAACGATCCTGCTTGTCGGCAGCGAGAGCGGCAGCACATGGAGCTTCGCTGCGACACTGCACGCCGCGCTGACGAAGCTCGGGCAGGCGGTTCACACCGCGCCGATGTCGTCATTCGATCCTGAACGCTACCGGCATGCCCGGCGCGTTCTCATTCTTGCGGCAACCTATGGCGATGGCGATGCGCCCGCTTCGGCGCGGGGGTTTCTCGATCGCCTGCAAACCCTGCCGGTAGAGCCAACCATTCCGATCGCCGTGCTCGGCTTCGGTGACCGCAGCTTCCCGGCCTACTGCGCTTTTGCCCAGGTCGTTGCGAGGGCCGCCGAGGCGCGAGGGTGGAGCACGCTCATCCCATACGAAACCGTCGACCGGCAGTCGCCGCAGGATTTTGCCCGTTGGGGACGATCGCTGGGCGAGGCAATAGGGATCGGGCTGGAGCTTGTCCATCGGCCAGCCTTGCTGGCGGCCTCCCCATTGACCCTCGTTTCGCGACGCGAATACGGCGCGGAGGTGCAAGCTCCGACAGTGATCCTGCGGTTCGTGCTGCCCAAAGTCCCGTTCTGGCATCGGTTGGCCGGGCGTGGCTTCGGTCGATATTCGGCAGGCGATCTTCTCGGCGTGCTGCCCGAGGGCTCGTCCGTTCCACGGTTCTACTCGCTGGCTTCGGGACGGCGCGATGGCTTCATCGAGATCGTCGTGAAGAAGCATCCGGCGGGGCTCTGTTCCGGGCAGCTCTTCAATCTGGAGCCAGGATGTGCCGTTCGCGCATTCATCCGAACCAATCCCGGCTTCCATGCCGGCAGGAGCAGGATACCGTTGATCCTGATCGGAGCTGGAACAGGGATAGGGCCGCTGGCGGGCTTCGTGCGCGCCAATGCGCGTCGCCGTCCGATCCACCTGTTCTTCGGAATGCGTCATCCTGCCAGCGATTTCCTCTACAAGGACGAACTGACGCGCTGGCATCGCGAAGGGCGCCTTCACCGGCTCGTCGGGGCCTGCTCGCGCGGGCGGATGCCGCGCTATGTCCAGCACGCTCTTCTTGAGGATGCCGCCCAGATCGCAGCCCTGATCCGCAGCGGCGCGCGCATCATGGTCTGTGGTGGGCGGGATATGGCCGTCGGCGTTTCGGCGGCGCTTGCCGAGATTCTCGCGCCGGTAGGGTTGACGCCGGCCCTGCTCAAGGCGGAGGGACGCTATGTCGAAGACGTCTACTGATCCGATGAGGCACGCGCTCAACGGACCGACCATGGGAACGCGCTGGTCCGCGCTGTTCTACACGGAGGCAGGGTTCGATCCGGAGCCGGTTCGACACGCTCTTCAGGCGGAAATGGACGAGGTGGACGCGCAGATGTCCACCTGGAAGCCCGACAGCGCTCTGATGAGGTTGAACGCCGGTCCCGTCGGCGACTGGATCGATGTGCCGGCGCGTCTGGCAGACGTTCTGCATCTTGCGCTCGAAATCGGCCGTGCGTCGGGCGGAGCTTTCGATATCGGCGTGGGCGATGCGGTCGTTGCCTGGGGTTTTGGCCCGCAAGCGGCCGACCGGGCCCTGATCCGGAAGGCACTCGCGACATCGCGCCAACCCGCCCATGTGGCGCTCGAGCTCGATCCTGTTCGCGCGGCGGTGCGCAAGCGCGCGCCGATCACGATCGACCTCAACGGCATTGCCAAGGGATATGGCGTCGACCGGCTGGTCGCGATCCTCGGGCGCTTCGGCATAACTTCCGGCCTCGTGGGAATTGACGGCGAGATGAGGGCGCTCGGTCTGCGCCCCGATGGTGAACCGTGGAACATTGCCGTAGAAGGTCCCGACGCGGCCCGTCGAGCGCCGCACTCCGTCCTCGCCTTGCAGGAGGCTGCGGTCGCCACCTCTGGCGATTACCGGCATTGGACTGTCGTGAACGGTCGCCGTCTCTCGCACACCATGAATCCGCGCCGCGGTGCGCCGCTACTGTCGTCGCCCGCTTCGGTCACGGTCGTCGCGCGAACCTGCGCTGAAGCCGATGCCTGGGCGACCGCGTTGACGGTTCTCGGTCCGACGTCCGGGACCGAGCTTGCCCAGCACCTTGGCCTAGACGTGCTGTTTCTTCTGCGAGACGCCTCGGGCGGAGTCCGGCCGATAGCGACAGGACCTCTTTTTTCGGCAGGCCGGGAGACCTGTCGGAGGGTTCCTGAGGTTTATGGGCAAAGTTTGAAGCAATCGCACAATTCGGACTGACAGGACCGGAAAATGGCCGTGCCTCCTGGTGGTGGCTGGACTTTGGCCAGCTATTCTTGTCAATCGACGTTGTAACGGGACCCCGTATCGGCTTCCAAATTCCATTCAACCCAAGATTTCATATCGCGACAGTTGATGTGGAGAATGCGCCAGAACGTGAGAGGCGCGGATTTGCACGCTTAACCTTTTGAAATTTATCAAGTTTAATTTCTGATCTCTCTGCTGTTTATTTCATCACAGGTTGCTTAATGTAGGAATTTCTTAACCGCCGTAGCTCCTACGACTTTACTCAGGCCATGAAGTCGGCCCGGATCATAGCAACCCACAATTGGTGGGACCGATAGGTTGGAAGATTGCGGGTTTAGGCAAATGCTGATACGCTGGGGTACCGTAAGGACATGCTTGCCATGCTCATGGCGGGGCGCGCCGCCCAGCAGATCGTGGTCGGCAAGGTGTCCGCCGGGTCCGCTGGTTCGGACGAAAGCGGTTGTCCCGGATCAGCGCCCTTGAGACAGAACTGGTTTAGTTGAGAAGAGAGGATTTTCGGCTCATCGTAGCTCTATCAAAGGAAGCGAAGATGAGACAGAAATCCGGGCCGCAGTCGTCAGCGGCTGAGAAGACGATCAAGGACATCCGCCGCGCCACGCGCAAGCACCACTCAGCCGAGGACAAAATCCGCATTGTGCTGGACGGCTTGCGTGGTGAAGATAGCATCGCCGCGATCTGCCGCCGTGAGGGGATCGCGGAGAGCTTGTATTATAGCTGGTCGAAGGAATTCCTCGAGGCGGGCAAGAAACGTCTTGCGGGCGATACCGCCCGTTCGGCGACCAGTGACGAAGTGAAGGCACTTCGTCGTGAAAGCCGCGACTTGAAGGAGGCTCTGGCCGACCTCACCCTGGAAAACCGCATGCTCAAAAAAAGCATGATCGCGGATGGGGGCGACGACGAATGAGATACCCCGCCACCGAGAAGCTTGAGATCATCCGGCTTGTAGAGCAGTCGCATCTGTCGGTCAGGCAGACCCTCGACAAGCTCGGCATTCCCAGGCCGACCTTTTATCGATGGTATGACAGGTTCCTGACCCACGGCGTCGAAGGGCTGGAAGACCGGGCTTCCGCGCCGTCACGGGTGTGGAACCGCATCCCCGATGATATCAGGGATCGCATCATCGCACTCGCGCTCGATCATGCCGATCTGTCGCCGCGCGAGTTGGCGGTGAGGTTCACCGACACGGAAAGCTATTTCGTGTCAGAGGCTTCGGTCTATCGCCTGCTGAAAGCACACGACCTGATCACCTCGCCAGCCTATATCGTCATCAAGGCCAATGACGAGTTCAAGGACAAGACCACGCACCCAAACGAGATGTGGCAGACCGATTTCACCTATCTGAAGGTCATCGGCTGGGGATGGTTCTATCTCTCCACCATTCTCGATGACTTCTCGCGCTACATCGTCGCCTGGAAGCTGTGCACGACTATGAAAGTCGATGATGTCACAGACACGCTCGACTTGGCACTGGCCGCCTCAGGTTGCAACAGCGTCAAGGTCGAACACCGGCCGCGCCTGCTGTCGGATAACGGGCCGTGTTACGTTGCCTCCGATCTCGGTGAGTGGCTGGAAAAATACAAGATCGATCAGGTCCATGGCGCGCCTGGCCATCCGCAAACGCAAGGCAAGATCGAACGCTGGCACCAGACGCTCAAGAACCGCATCCTGCTCGAAAACTACTTCTTTCAGGAAGACCTCGAAGCCCAGATCGCGGCCTTCGTCGAACATTACAATCATCGCCGATACCACGAGAGCCTCGACAATCTCACCCCGGCCGACGTCTACTTCGGGCGCGGCCAGTCCATCCTGCTCGAACGTGAAAGGATCAAACGAGACACCATCAGACAGCGCCGCTTGAACCATCACGCCAAAGCGGCTTAAATCAACCCGCAAACCGAGCCGGAAACTCCGCTCTTCCAAAGCCCGAAAAGTCTCAGTTCATTTGACGACGGACAGGCCTGACGAAGCTCGCGGTTCTCCCGCTCCAGAGCCTTCATCTTCTCGGCCGCGTCGCTCGGCAGGCCTGCTCGTTTGCCGCTGTCGACCTCGGTCTTCTTCACCCATTCATGCAGCGTGGCTGGCGAGCAACCGATCTTGCCCGCAATAGATGAAACGGCTGCCCACCGCGACGGATGCTCTGCCTCGTGATCCAGCACCATACGGATGGCGCGTTGGCGGACTTCCGGTGAAAATTTGTTTGTTGTCTTGCTCATATCGGCTCCACTTTCTCAGAAGTTGGAGCCTCCGGCAAACCCGGCGCGGTTCACAATGACGCGACGGCTGTTGGAAGCGCTGGCGCCGAATACTGATCCTGTTGCCTGGCAATTCCGAGGAGCCATTTGTGGAACCTTTGGCCGAACGGCTTTTCAAGAGCGGTCCTGTCCCAGGCGAGATAGTAGCTTTCGGAAAGCTTCATGCGAATGTCGAAGGGAACGATCAAACTGCCCGAGGCAATCTCGTCCTGCACCATGGAAACCTGCGCGAGTACAAATCCGCGCCCATTGGCGGCCGCGTCGATGGCGCTGCTCGACAAGGTAAAAGAAAGGCCGGAAAAGGTCTGCCGGCCATCGGCATCGATGAGGCTTGCCCAGTCCTTCCATTGCGGCGACGCCTTGTAGTCTGCCTCCCATTCCACATTGAGCAGGGGAAATGTGAGGATGTCCTGCGGACAGCGCGGAGCGCCGTTTGCAATGAGCGCAGGCGAACAGACCGGCACGACCCAATCGGTGAACAGAACTGCTACGTGTTCGTGGGCGTAGGAACGCCGGCCGTAGGTGATGCGGAAATCCACCTCCTCCGCACCGAGGCGAGGTTCCTGTTCCTGGCCGAGGATGCGCACGTTCGAGCCCGGACAGAGCGACTGCCAATCGAAGATCTTGCGGCTGACCCAACGGCTGGCGACCGAGGACAGGGCGCTGAGCACGATGCCGCTTTCGTTGCGCGCACGCGTCAGGACATTGGCGGCGTGGGAAAGCTGCTGAAAACCCTTCGCAACCTCGCGATAATACAGCCGTCCCCAGGACGATAATTCCACCCGCCGGCCGCGCCGCTCCAGAAGCGTCAATCCAAGACATTGCTCCAGATTGCGCACCAGCTGGCTGACGGCTCCCGGCGACACGCCGAGGTCTTCCGCGGCAGCACTCACCGAGCCGCATCGTCCAATGGCTTCAAAGGCCTGCAAGCCACGCAAGGACGGGTTCGACATCGTTACGCATTCCTCCCGCGACGCATCCCAATTTAGATTTTCTAAAATAGAACGCAGCAGCTGGCAACTTGTTGGCGCCGAGAAAACAACGAACATTCGCTTATCAAAACGCAAGGAGAGCGAGATGTTTCTCAAGAATGCCTGGTACGTCGCGGCCTGGGATCACGAGGTAAGCCGCGAGCTGAAGCCCGTCACCATCCTCGGCGAAAAGATCGTTCTTTACCGCCGGCAGAATGGCCAGGCCGCCGCGCTGGAGGATGCCTGTCCCCATCGCAAGCTGCCGCTCTCCATGGGCCGCATCAAGGGCGACGACGTGGAATGCGGCTATCACGGCCTGACCTTCGACTGTTCGGGCACCTGCACCCGCGTTCCGGGTGCAGAGCGTATTCCCCATGTCGCCAAGGTGCGCTCCTACCCCGTTCACGAGCGCTACGGCCTGCTCTGGATATGGATGGGCGAGGCGGAAAAGGCCGACCCGAAGGACATTTTCGAGGTGGAGTATTTCGACGACCCGGCATGGGGCATCAATCGCGGCGAGTCCATGACGCTCAACTGCAACTACCTCTACATGACCGACAACCTGCTCGATCCGTCCCACGTCGCTTGGGTCCATCAATCGTCCTTCGCAAGCTCAGCCTGCGAGGAAACGCCGCTGGAGACGACCGTGAAGGACGATGGCGTGACCGTTTGGCGCTGGATGATCGACTCCGAACCGGCACCCTTTTATGCCCCCTTCCTGCAGTTCGAGGGCAATACGGACCGCAAGCAGCACTACGAGGTCCGCTACCCGAGCAACGCCATCATCAAGGCGATCTTCGCGCCGGCCCATACGGGCGGCGAAGGCCGCGCGCTGCCGGAAAACACCTTCCTCATGGACAGCTACAACTTCATGACGCCGGTCGATGAGAACCGCACCAAATACTACTGGTTCCAGATGCGCAATTTCGCGCCCGACGACGCCAAGGTTTCCGAGAGCTTCGCCAAGTCCGTGCGCGGCGCCTTCGAGGAGGACCGTATCGTACTGGAGGCCGTCCATCACGGGATGGCGAATATGCAGACGCCGAACCTCGACCTGAAGATCGACGTCGGCCCGATGCGCTTCCGCCGCAAGCTCGCCCAGATGATCGCTGCCGAGGCGCAAGCCGGGCCTGCCCACGCAGCGGCTGAGTAAGGATCGCCCGAATGCTGGACGCCGCGGCCTCGCGCTTCCGCCCCTTCGAAGTCATCTCGAAGGCACGCGAAAGCACCACCATCACGTCTTTCCGACTTGCCCCTCTCGACCGGCAGCACTGGCGGCCGTTCGAGGCCGGACAGTTCCTCACGATACGGGTTCCCGATAGCAAGGGTGGCCATGTCCTGCGCAACTATACGGTCTCCTCGTCCCCACGCGAGGAGGGCACGTATCGGATCACCGTGAAGCGTGAGGCCGCACCGTCGCAAGACGTGCCGGCGGGTGTGAGTTCGTGCTGGCTGCATGACGAGATCGAGCCCGGCGCCATCGTCGAGATCGACCTGCCGCGCGGCGCCTTCAAGCTGGACACGTCGAGCCGCCGGCCCGTCGTGCTGCTTTCCGGCGGCGTCGGGCTGACGCCGACGGTCTCGATGCTCGATGTGCTGGCGCGGGAAAGCAACCGTCCCGTCTGGTTCATCCACGCCTGCGACAGCGGGGCCGTCCATGCCCTGCGCGGCGAGGTCGAACAGCTTGCCGCCCTCAGACCCGGCGTCACCGTGCATTTCTGCTACCGTTTCGCAGAAAGCGCCGACCTCGACACGATGCGGTGCCATTCCGAAGGCTTCCTGACACGCGCCACCCTCCAGGAACTTCTGCCGCTCGACGATTACGACATCTACATGTGCGGCCCGCCCCCCTTCATGCAGGCGCTCTATGGTATTCTCACCGGCCTGGGCGTCCGCAAGGAACGTATCGCCTATGAGTTCTTCGGCCCGGCAAGCCTTCTCAAGGAAGCCGCGCAGACAACACCGCACCCCGTCAAGCCGCCCGCCGACGACCAATCCCCCGCAGGCGACGGACCTCATATCGTTCTTCAGAAATCCGGGCGCAGGCTCTCCTGGGACGGCACGAGCGAATCCATCCTTGCCTTCCTGGAGGCACAGGGCATCGAGCCGGAATTCTCCTGCCGGGCTGGGGTCTGCGGAACCTGCGAGCAGGGCCTCGTCTCCGGAGAGGTCGACTATTTCGAGGAGCCGCTGGACGTGATGCCGAGGGATCGGGTGCTGCTGTGCTGTACCCGGCCGAAATCCTCGCTCGTGCTCGATCTGTAGCGACTGTGACCAAGAGGCTGCGGCCTGAACCGGGGGGGCCTCGCCACCCGAAGGAGAACCCGTGACGAAACTGCTCCGAGATGAAATTCCGCTCAACCCGCATGTCGCCGGTCTGCCGCCCTACAATGCCGGCATGAACATCGCCGCCGCGCAGAAGCACAGCGGCCGGCAGGACATCGCCGCGCTCGCCAGCAACGAGAACCCGGACGGCTGCTCGCCGAAGGTCGCCGCAGCCCTCGCCGGCCTCAATCCGGCGCGGTATTGCGATCCGGCCTGCACGACACTGCGCACGGCCCTCAGCCACAAGCTCGACGTTCCCGCAGACCGCATCGTCGTCGGCAACGGCTCGGAGGAGATGATCGCCGCGGCGTGCCGCGCCATTCTTCGTCCCGGCGCCTTCGTCGCGACGCTCTGTCCCGGCTTCGGCCTGCACGAGATAGAGGCGCTCGCCAACGGCGCGCGGGTCGAGAAGGTTGCCATGCGGCCGGACCTGGATTTCGACATTCCCGCGATCGTCGCCATGCTTACGCGCAAACCGGTGATCTTCTTTCTGTCGTCGCCGTCCAATCCCGTCGGGCCGGCGCTTAACCGTGACGGCCTCGAGCGTATTCTCTCGGCGGTTCCGCCACAAACGCTGCTCGTGCTGGACGAGGCCTATTTCGAGTTCACCGACGACGACATGCCCGACGGGCTGGCCGCCCTCGCAAAGACCGATCTCTCCTGGGTGGTGCTGCGGACCTTCTCCAAGGCCTATGGGCTTGCCGGCCTGCGTGTCGGCTATGCCGTGACGTCGGACCTGCGCCTGGCGCGCGCCATGACCGCCGCCAAGACACCGTTCAACGTCAATGCCGCCGCGCAGACCGCCGCACTCGCTGCACTCGAAGACGAAGCATGGATGCGCGCATCGGTCGCCGCACTGAAGCAGGAACGACAGCGGGTCTCCCAGCGCGTCGCAGCCCTCGGCTTTCGCGTCGCCGGATCGCAGACGAACTTCCTCTTCATCGATGTCGGCTGGGACAGCCGGGCGGCGCTGGATCACTTCCTGTCGAAGGGGATCATCATCAAGCCGTGGAAGGAAGCCGGCTACGAAACCTTCATCCGCGTGACGATCGGCAGCCGCTCCGAAAACGACCGCTTCATCGAGGCGCTGACCGCTCTCGCCACGGAGTGACGCGCCGCAGCGCCGCTCCAATCCGACAAGACAGAACAGGGGGTCAATCTACGGCCCGAGGGAACGAACCATGAGCGCAAACGCAAGTCTGCCCAAAGCGAACCGGGAGCCACATCGCATGTCCTCATTGACGCCATCCGGTCTCTTTTCCGGCGACTACTCGGCTCTCCGCACCCGGTTCCTGGCCGCCGCGCGCACCGCCGGGGCGAGCCTCGTCGAATATCTGCATCCGCTGCATGGTCCAGACGGCGAGCGGCTTGCGACCGATGTCGCCTATCTCGGCCGCAACGATGCCCGCAAGCTCATGGTGCTGATTTCCGGCACCCATGGGGTCGAAGGTCCGTTCGGTTCGGCCTGCCAGACCGCCTGGCTCTCCCAGAACACGCCCTGGCAGCTTCCCGACGATACCGCCGTGCTCGCGATCCATCTCATCAATCCCTGGGGCAGCGCATGGTCGCGCCGGGTGAACGAAGACAATGTCGACCTCAACCGCAATTTTATCGACTGGCAAAAAGCACCGCCGAAAAACGAACCGTACGGCGCCTTGCACGGCGCGCTCGTCTGTTCCGCCCTGGAGGGGCCGGACCACGACGCGGCAGCGGAGACCTATGAGGCGGCCAAGCGGCAAGCCGGCGGCTATGCCGGCCTCGCCCCAATCATCGAAGCTGGCCAATACGATTTTCCGGATGGGCTGTTCTATGGTGGCGATGGCCCGGTCTGGTCCAACCGCACGCTCATCGACATCCTCTCCACCTTCGCGCAGCAGGCGGCCGAGGTCGTCGTTTTCGACCTTCATACGGGCGCCGGTCCCTATGGTTATCCGGCGCTGCTGTCGGTCGCTGAAAGTGAGCACGCCGGGCTGGACTGGGGGCGGAGCATCTTCGGCCCCACACTCTCGGTCGTCGTCACCGGTGCGAACGCGACAACAGATACCGGCATTGCCGCGACCGCAACCGGTTATGTTTCTGCGGCCGTGCGGACCGCGCTGCCGAAGGCCCGCGTCCTGCCGCTGGTGGTCGAATGCGGCACGCTGGACGGCGCCACCGTTTCCGACGCGGTGCAAGCAGACAACTGGCTTCATCTGTTCGGCAAGGTCGACACGCCGCTCGGCGGCAGGATCAAGGAAACCCTGCGCGCCGCCTTCATCCCCGAGGATGCGGACTGGCAGCGCACATGCCTTGCCGCATCGCTGCGCCATTTCGATCGCGCCTTCGCCGACCTCAAGGCGGTTGGCGGCGCCGGCCCGGAAAAGACCGTTCCGGCAGCAGCGGCTGTTACCGTCGTCACCCATCCCGACGTAAACGGCCCGAGGCTTGCCGAACGGCCGGCGATCGAGGTGCACGGCATCCACAAGCGTTTCGGCATCCTGCCTGTGCTGAACGGCGTCAGCGTCTCCGCGCAGCCGGGCGAGGTCGTGTCGATGATCGGCTCTTCCGGCTCGGGGAAAAGCACCTTCCTGCGCTGCATCAACCTGCTTGAACAGCCGAACGACGGACGCATCGTCATCGACGGCGAGGAAATCCGCATGAAGAAAACGGCGGACGGCAATGCCGTTCCGGCCGACATGCGGCAGGTCGAGCGCATCCGCTCGCGGGTCGGCATGGTGTTCCAGAACTTCAATCTCTGGCCGCACATGACCGTGCTCGAAAACATCGTCGAGGCGCCGCTGCATGTGCTGAAGGAAGAGCGGCAGGCGGCCGTCGATCACGCTCACGCTTTGCTGAAGAAGGTCGGGCTCTCCGACAAGCACGCGCAATATCCCGGCCAGCTCTCGGGCGGCCAGCAGCAGCGCGCCGCCATCGCCCGCACGCTTGCGATGCGCCCGAAACTCATCCTGCTCGACGAACCGACCTCAGCACTCGATCCCGAGCTGGTCGGCGAAGTGCTGCGGGTGATCCGGCAACTGGCCGAAGAAGGAAACACGATGATCCTTGTGACGCACGAAATGCAGTTCGCGCGCGAGGTCTCGCACAAGATCCTCTTCCTCCATCAGGGAAAGGTGGAGGAAGAGGGTGCCCCGGCGGAGATTTTCACCAATCCGCGCTCCGAACGCATGCGCCAGTTCCTGGCCCGGACGTTCTGACAGCCGCCGGCCTCACCCACCCGACAACGAAGCTCAATATGGGGAACCACAACATGAAGCTGAAAAGTCTGTTGCTCGCCACGCTCTTTGCCACCGGCCTCACCACGGCGCAGGCCGCGGAAGGCGAATTGTCGATCGGAACGGAAGGCGCTTATCCGCCTTGGAGCATGGCCGATGCCGTCGGCAACGTCACCGGCTTCGATGCCGATGTCGGCAACCTGCTCTGCGCCAAGCTGGAAATGAAGTGCCAGTTCGTCGTGCAGGCCTTCGACGGCCTCATTCCGGCACTGAAGGCCAAGCGTTTCGACGCCATCATTTCGGGCATGTCGATCACCGAGGACCGCAAGAAGGAGATCAACTTCTCCATCGGCTATGCCGAACTCGCCAACATGTTCGTCGCGCCGAAGACGTCCGACCTTGCCGGCATCAAGGATTTCGACAGCCTGATCAAGGCGCTCGACGGCAAGAAGGTCGGCGTGCAGGCCGGCACGACCCATGCCCACTACCTTGAGAAGAACGTGCCGAACGCCGACCTGAAGACCTATGACACGCTCGACCAGATGCAGATCGACCTCGCCAGCGGCCGCGTCGATACGGCCTTTTCGGACGCGTCCGCGATGGAGGATTTCCTCGCCAAGCCGGAGGGCAAGGATTTCCAGCTGGTGGACGTCAAGATCGCCAGCTCTTCCGATCCGACGCTCGGCGAAGGCATCGGCGTCGGCATCGCCCAGGAAAACACCGAGCTGAAGGCGCGCATCGACAAGGCGCTTTGCGAACTTGTCGCCGACGGCTCTATCGGCAAGGCGAGCCAGACCTGGTTCAAGACGGACATTTCCCGCCCCTGCAAGTAACGCCGACATGGTGTCTCCCGGATATCCTCCGGGAGACACCGCCTCCGACAGGATAACAGACAGGTTTGGGCGGGCCCGATGGAATTTGGATTATGGCAGGTATGGGAGGGCGGCTGGATCGCCGCAATCCTGCGCGGCGCGGCGATCACCATCGCCGTCGGTATCGCGAGCATGGCCTTCGGCATTGTCATCGGCATTGCCTGCGGCCTGATCAAATGGGCGCGGCTCTTCCCGCTGACGCTGGCGGTGGATTTCTACACGTCGATCGTGCGCGGCGTGCCGGAGCTCCTGATCATCTATCTTCTCTTCTTCTCCTCCGTCGAATTCGTCGGGCAGGTCGCCGCCGCCTTCGGCTATGAAGGACTGGCCGGCAACGGCTATGCCTTCATCATCGCCGTTATCGCGATCGCGGCCATATCCGGCGCCTATTCCACCGAAGTCGTGCGCGGCGCGCTTGCCGCCGTTCCTGGTGGCCATATCGAGGCGGCGCGTGCGCTCGGCATTCCCGGCAGACGCATCTTCCGCCGGATCATCGCACCGCAGATGCTGCGGATTGCCGTGCCCGGCATGAACAATGTCTGGCAGACGACCATCAAGGATACCGCCCTCGTCTCCGTCGTCGGCCTGCAGGAATTGATGCGTGCCGCCTTCGTCGGCGCCGGCTCCACCCGCCATCCCTTCATTTTCTATTTCATCGCGGCTGTCGTCTATCTCGTCATCACGCTGGTCAGCCAGGGTGGTTTCGACCGGATCGAGCGCCTTCTGCGCCCCCGCACGAGGACATAGGCCATGGATCTCGATCTCATCCAGCTTGCCGTTCCGACCCTTGCCAAGGGATTGTGGCTGACCGCCGTCCTGACACTGGCAGCCGTCGCCGTCGGCTTCAATCTCGGCCTCGCGCTCGCCGTCATGCGGCTTTCGAAAAACCGGTTTGTCAGTGGCTTCGCCAAGGGCTACAGCACCGTCTTCCGGGGAACGCCGCTGCTCGTTCAGCTCTTCCTCTTCTACTACGGCCTCGGCCAGATTGCCTTCGTGCGCGACAATCCCGTCCTCTGGTGGATCGTCGGCGACGGTGTTCATTGCGCCGTGATGGCGCTGGCGCTCAACACCGCCGCCTATACGTCGGAGATCCTGCGCGGCGGCCTCCTGTCGATACCTGGTGGCCTCGTCGAGGCGGCGCAGGCCTGCGGGATGTCGCGACTCCTGTGTTTTCGCCGGATCACGTTTCCGCTCGCCATAAGGCAGGCCTTGCCGGCCTATGGCAACGAACTCGTGCTCGTCGTCAAGGGAACGAGCCTTGCCTCGACCATCACCGTGCTGGAAATCACCGGCCATGCGAAACGCCTGATGAGCCAGACCTATGCGATCCTCGAGGTCTTCGCCATCGCCGGCGTGCTGTACCTCCTGATCAATCTGGTGCTGATCACCCTCGTCCGGCTGCTTGAAGCCCGCCTGACGCGCTACCTGCCGCGATAACCAAATCTCCGAAACGACGGACACTCTGGAAGGAAAGACCATGGACGTACGCGCCGCCGTTGCCGTTCAGGCCGGAAAACCGCTTGAAATCATGACCGTACAGCTCGAAGGCCCGCGCGCCGGCGAAGTGCTGGTCGAGGTGAAGGCGACGGGCATCTGCCACACCGACGATTTCACCCTGTCGGGCGCCGATCCGGAAGGCCTCTTCCCGGCCATCCTCGGCCATGAGGGTGCGGGCATCGTCGTCGACGTCGGCCCGGGCGTCACCTCGGTGAAGAAGGGTGACCACGTCATTCCGCTCTACACGCCGGAATGCCGCGAATGTTACTCGTGCCTGTCACGCAAGACCAATCTCTGCACCTCGATCCGCGCCACCCAGGGCCAGGGCCTGATGCCCGACGGCACCTCGCGCTTCTCGATCGGCAAGGACAAGATCCACCATTACATGGGCTGCTCGACCTTTTCGAACTTCACGGTCCTGCCGGAGATCGCGCTCGCCAAGGTCAACCCGGACGCGCCCTTCGACAAGATCTGCTACATCGGCTGCGGCGTGACGACCGGCATCGGCGCGGTCATCAACACGGCCAAGGTCGAGATCGGCTCGACGGCCATCGTCTTCGGCCTCGGCGGCATCGGCCTCAACGTGCTGCAGGGCCTGCGCCTTGCCGGCGCGGACATGATCATCGGCGTCGACATCAACCCCGACCGCAAGGCATGGGGCGAAAAGTTCGGCATGACGCATTTCGTCAATCCGAAGGAAGTCGGCGAGGACATCGTGCCGTACCTCGTCAACATGACGAAGCGAAACGGCGACCTGATCGGCGGCGCCGACTACACCTTCGACTGCACGGGCAACACCAAGGTAATGCGCCAGGCGCTCGAAGCCTCGCATCGCGGCTGGGGCAAGTCGGTCATCATCGGCGTTGCCGGCGCCGGCCAGGAGATCTCGACGCGCCCGTTCCAGCTCGTCACCGGCCGCAACTGGATGGGCACCGCCTTCGGCGGCGCGCGCGGCCGCACCGACGTGCCGAAGATCGTCGACTGGTACATGGAGGGCAAGATCCAGATCGATCCGATGATCACGCACACGATGCCGCTCGAGGACATCAACAACGGCTTCGAACTCATGCACAAGGGTGAGAGCATCCGCGGCGTGGTGGTATACTGAGCGCGGGTTCAAGACCGCCTGCACCTCGCAATCCATGCATTTGCACCGCCGCGCCAGCGCTGGCGGTGCCTGTTATCGGCCGCGCATGCCGCGCCGGCCATGAAGGAGGAGAAACCCATGCCAAGTATCGCGATACACCCATCCGTCGACAACGGGTTCAAAGCGACCGATGCCACCTTTTCCGGCGGCACGCTCGTCTGCAACTGCGCGAGCAATCCGGTCAAGGTCCGCGTCAAGGGCGACATCGCCCATAACCACGCCTGCGGCTGCACCAAGTGCTGGAAGCCGGACGGCGCCGTCTTCTCGGTCGTCGCCGTCGCCTCGACCGACAATGTCAAGGTCGTCGAAAACGGCGACAAGCTCGCGGTCGTCGATCCGGCCGCTCTCATCCAGCGCCATGCCTGCAAGGCATGCGGCGTGCATATGTACGGCCCGGTCGAGCGCGATCATCCGTTCAAGGGCCTGTCCTTCGTGCATCCGGAACGTTTTGAAGAGAGCGGCTGGGCCAAGCCCGGATTTGCGGCCTTTGTCTCCTCGATCATCGAAAGCGGCTACGATCCGGCACAGATGGACAGCGTTCGCACCCGGCTGCGGGAGCTCGATCTCGCACCCTACGACTGCCTCAACCCCGCCTTGATGGACTACATCGCCACCTGGACGGCGAAGAAAAACGGCACGCTTCACGCCTAAATGCCCTGAGCTTCCCAAGGCCAGCCTCTCCCATTTTCCCGATGCCATCGACAGGACCTGTCCAATGCACCGTCTGAAGCCCGAATTCACCGTCGAAATCCATACCATCGTCGGTGCGGGAAATTTCAGGGAGGGAGAGGCGGTCGCCATGATCGATTACGGCGTGGCCCCGGAAAATCTCGACGCCGGCGCCGTCGTCCTCCCCGGCACGACCGGGGAGGTTGCCGCCATCGTCCAATGCTGCCGCGCCCACGGCGTCCCACTTGTCACGCATGGCGGGCGAACCGGGCTCGTGGGCGGCGGGATGTCTAAATCGGGCGAACTGGTACTCTCCACCGCCCGCCTCAATCGCATCCTGCATCTCTGCCCCGTCGAGCGCGTTGTGGTGGTCGAGGCCGGCGTGACGCTGCAGGCGCTGCAGGTGGCTGCCGCGGAGCATCGCCTTGAACCGGGGATCGATCTGCCATCCCGCGGCTCGGCGACGATCGGCGGCATGACCTCGACGAATGCCGGCGGGATTTCGGCCTTCCGGTCGGGGGTCATGCGGCATCGCATTCTGGGACTGGAGGCCGTGCTGGCGGATGGCTCGGTCTATTCCGACCTGACCCGCGTTGTGAAAAACGCCGCCGGCTATGATCTGAAACATCTGTTTGTCGGTGCGGAAGGCACGCTCGGCGTGATAACGCGGATTGCCGTCAAGCTCGAACCCCAGCCTTTGGCCACCGCGACAGTCCTGTTCGGCCTGGCGTCTGTGGATGCAGCACTTGAGACGGTGCGCCGGGGGCTCGATGCCGAATACGGCCATCTGCGCGCCGCCGAAGCGGTCTGGCACAGCTATTTCCGCCTGACCTCCAGCCACCATCACTGGTCGGCGGCCGACTACGCCACCGATCATCCCGTCAACCTCCTGATGACGCTCGGTGGCGCGGACGAGACCGCCTTGCAATCGGAACTCGCGCGCATCTACGAGGATGTGGTTGCCGTTCATCCCGACACCTCGGCCGTCATCGCCTTTTCGGGCGCGCAGGAGGCCGATCTCTGGCGGCTTCGCGAGGACACGGACCTCATCTATCGGCAGCATCCGGGCGCGCCATCCTACGACGTCTCCATTCCCCTCTCGCAGGTCGCGTCCTATCTCGAACGGTGCCTCACTGATCTGAAGGCGATCGATGCCGCGCTCGATCCCTATGTCTTCGGCCATCTAGCCGACGGAAACCTCCACATCGTCCTCAACAGCACCGGCGGCGACATTCCGGCCGAAAAGGCGCGTGCCGTCGAGGAGGCGATCTACCGGGGCATCGGAGAGCTGGGCGGGTCGTTTTCTGCCGAACACGGGATCGGCGCGAAGCGGGTGGCGCCGCTATCGGCTTTGTCCAACCCGGCAAAACTCGCCCTGATGCACCGGATCAAGGGCGCGCTCGACGCGCCGGCACTTCTCAATCCCGGAAAGGTGCTCGGGGCAGGCAGGATCTAGTTGTTTGATCCGGTGGTTTGATGGTGCGATCCTTTCCTTGGAATGGAAGGATGCCCTATGGGACAAATTCGTCACGGAAGCGCCACGACCACGCACGCTGTCCGAGCAGCAATACAGCGATCGCAAGCTTCGCTCGCGCAACTGAGCAGGGAGTTGGGCATCAACCCCAAGACCGTTGCGAAGTGGCGCAAGCGTGCGACGGTCGAGGATATGAAGACGGGGCCGTCAGAGCCGCGGTCCACCGTCCTCACCGAAGCCGAAGAGGCGATGGTCGTGGCATTCCGGCGTCATACGCTTCTGCCCTTAGACGATTGTCTTTACGCCCTGCAGCCCTCGATCCCTCACCTGACACGATCCGCACTGCACCGGTGCCTACAACGGCATGGCATATCGCGCCTGCCTGATGTGGAAAGGCGACAAGCCGAAGCGGTCGAAGTTCAAGCGCTACCCCATAGGGTTCTTCCATATCGACATCGCCGAGGTTCAGACCACTGAAGGCAAACTATATTTGTTCGTCGGTATTGACCGCACGAGCAAGTTCGCCGTGACCCAACTCGTCGACAAGGCCGACAGGAAGACCGCCTGGGAATTCCTTCAGCATATGCTCGAAGCCGTGCCCTACCAGGTCCATACCATTCTCACCGATAACGGCATCCAGTTCGCAGAGCAGCCTCGGAACCGGAATACCATCTACTCCCGGCCAATGCGCTTCGACATGATCTGCGAGGCCAACGGGATCGAGCACAGGCTAACCAAACCTAACCATCCATGGACCAATGGCCAGGTCGAACGGATGAACCGCACGATCAAGGAGGCCACCGTCAAGCGCTTCCATTATGACAGCCACGACCAGCTGCGAACACACCTCGCCGACTTCATGGCGGCCTACAACTTCGCACGAAGGCTCAAGACCCTCGGCGGTCTCACGCCATATGAATACATCTGCAAGGTCTGGACCTCAGAGCCAGATCGATTCATCCTGAACCCGATCCACCAGATGCCGGGACTGAACAGCTAGATCACATCGATCCCGCAGGAACCCGGTCGAGCGATACGAGGCGCTCCCGGGTCTTCCCTATCCGCCATCCAGACCGCAAGATTTAAGGGTTGTCTTGCGCGGGTGCCAAAGACAGATCATTGATATCGCGAAGGCACTGGGAAAGCAGGTCGTCGCCGAGGGCGTTGAAACGGTGACAGAACTCCACGCGCTACGAGAACTCGGCTGTAGCTATGGCCAGGGGTTCCTGTTCGGCCGGCCCGCCCGCGCATCTGATTTACGAGTTTCGCCCGACTAACGGACAGGAACACGGGTCGTGTCCCATCAGTTGGTGTAGCTCGGCGATAATGAAGCCGCTCGCGAGCGCGCCGTTGGTAGCGCTGTAGCGAGTGAGCGGCGTGTGGGTGGTCATCGGCGCTTTCCGGTAGGGTTTGGTTGTTGACGCCAACCCATTTCGGAAGGACCACCGATGACCGATGACATGATGAACCTGCGCACGCTCGTGGAGATGTCAACGATTATCCCGCACTTCTTCGAGCACGGCGGAAACGTGACCGTTGGGGAAAGAGGAAAAGCGCCTGTATCGTCGGCATCGCTGGCGTTCGGAAGGTTTCCATGGCGAGGCGAAATCCTGGCATGGTCTCGCACGGGCTGTGCGCCGCGGCCTGGAGAACATGCGCATCCAGTCCTTCCTCACCGCTATGGCGATCAACCTGAAGCGGCTTGCCGCCGCCTTTTTATTATTCTGGAGCCTTATCTGGGGGATGTCACGTTATCGAGCGGTGATTGCGCTCTGCCGACGGCTCTCGGAAATCAGGCAACCGCGCCCGTCACAGCTTTCCAATGCGCAATTGCGCGGATGCGATGGATGTGGGTGGCGAGAGCGGAGCGGTTGTGACGTGGGGTGACAAAGAGATTTCGCAGCGCCGAGAAAATCGAGATGAAACGCTGCAAGCCTCCGGCTGATCGGAAACCCTGCATCGTCCGCTCTCGTTTTCGAAGCGGCAGGTGAGAGTTTTCCGCTCGGTTGTTGAGACCTTTATGGGACCGGTGTTCAACCGTTGGCATAATGTCACGCCTGGCTGCGCCATATGAGCGGAGCTTGTCGGTGACGATCCGCCTTGGCGGCATGCCTGTTTTCTTCAGTAACCTGATGAGCAATCGCTTCGCGGCCTTGGTGTCGCGTCGGCTCTGAACAATCTCATCGAGAACGTAGCCATCTTGATCAACGGCACGCCAAAGCCAGTGCTTCCTGCCCGCGATGGAAATCACCACCTCATCCAGATGCCAGACATCCTGAAGCGAAGGCCGCCGGCGACGAAGCTGCTTTGCGTAGGCCGGTCCGAATTTCAGACCCCATCGCCGGATCGTTTCATACGAGACGACGATGCCACGCTCCAGCAGCAACTCCTCGGCCAGGCGCAGGCTCAGCGGGAACCGAAAGTACAGCCAGACCGCATGGGCGATGATCTGATGCGGGAAACGGTGACGCTTGTAGCTGATGGCCGGTTTCTTCATCCCAACGTCTCTACCCACCACTCACTCACAGGAGGTTTACGTGACAACGCCCAGCTACTATATTGCCGTCAAGGAGACCGCATCATGGCCAGCCAGATCATTCACTTCGCCGGGTTGTCGGATCGGGACCGCAGGGCAGCCTCGCCGCTGCCCAAGCTTACTGCTGGCGACAGGCTCGAGCTTCACGTCCACCACGAGGGCGGCCGCGAGCACAAGCTCTCAATTCCACCATCGGCCGCCGCTGCGGTTGAAGCCCTACTGGCGCATATGCTGCGTGGGGAGCGCGTCGCCGTCCTTGCTGAAGACCAAGAACTCAGTCCAACAGAAGCTTCCGCCATTCTGGGCATCTCACGGCCTCTCGTTGTCCTGCGGATGGACCGGGGCGATCTGCCGTTCCGCTACGTGGGTAAGCATCGGCGCGCCCTCCTGAAGGACGTGCTCGCACTGAAATCCAGGCTCGACACCCGCCAGTCCGCAATGGATGCGCTCGCTGAGGACACAGAGGATCTCATTCAGACCCATGGCCTCTAAACCGCCCGTCGCGGTCTACGATGCCTGCGTCCTCTATCCGTTTCACCTGCGCAACGTCCTGATCCAGTGCGCCTTCGACGGCCTCGTCGAAGCACGCTGGACGGACGACATTCATGACGAATGGATCCGCAATCTCGCAGCCAACACGCCGGCATTATCCATTGAACGCCTGATAGCGACACGCGACAGGATGAAGGCCGTCTTGCCGGACGCGGACGTCACCGACTACCGCCACCTCATTCCGGAGCTCCGTCTGCCCGACCCTGACGATCGGCATGTCTTGGCCGCCGCCATCGCCGGCAAAGCCTCCCTTATCGTCACTTGGAACCTCAAGGACTTTCCGACGAGGGACCTTGCCTCTCACGGCGTAGCTAGCCAGTCACCGGATGATTTCCTCACCGGCCTACATGCCACATTTCCCGACGCGCTGATCTCCAGCATCAAACGAGCCCGGCACAATCTCCGAAAGACGATGCCCTCGGTCGACGCTTTCATCGATGGACTTCAACAAAGCGGTCTGAAGACATTTCCAGCACTGCTTCGTCAGAGCATCGACGGGCTGATCTGAACCGACAAGCGTCCATGGGCCGCCGCTACGCTAATCAGAATCTATTCCTCCTCACCTTCCGCCGCCCCGACGGATTCCTCCTGCATGCCTTTCCGGCTAAGCAGCCCCGCATCCTCCAGCGCCTCGATGTCGGGCAGATCACGCAGCGTCTGCAGGTCGAAGGCCAGCAGGAAATGTTTCGTCGTGACATAGGTATAGGGCGCGCCCGGCGTCGGGCTGCGCGGTCCGGAGGCGAGGAAGTTGGCGTTGCGCAGGCTGGCGATCGTGTCACGGCTGACCTCCTTGCCGAAAATCTTGCTCAACTCCGACCGGGTGATCGGCTGGAAATAGGCGATCGCCGTCAACACCATCGCCTCGAATGCAAATTCCGAGGCAATCCGCGCCCTGATTCCGAAATGATCTCGCCCCTCCATTCCGAGAAATAGTCGCCCCCTTGTTCCGAGATGATGCCGCCCCCTTTGGAAGGGATGTGGCGTGGGGGTTCTGCCGGTGTGAAGTTCCTTCCGTCGATGTTGACGAGGAAGGAACGGGATGCCTGCGGAGAGACTGGAGATGCGGCGTGTCCGCGAGATACTGAGATATCGTTTCGAACAAGGACTGGGCCACAAATCGATTGCGGTTCGGGTCGGGGCAGCACCGTCGACGGTGCGCGAGACGCTGCGGCGGGCAACGGTTGCGGGTCTTTCGTGGCCGTTGGGTGATGACGTGAGCGATGCCGTCCTGGAGGCGGCGCTCTACAAATCGGCAGGGACGAAGACGGGTCATCGCCGGGCCCCCGAGCCGGACTGGGCCGAGGTCCATCGCGAACTCAAGCGCAAGCACGTGACGCTGCAAATTCTCTGGGACGAATACATGAGCCGTTATCCCGACGGCTACCGCTACAGCCGGTATTGTGACCTCTATCGCGGCTGGGCGCTGAAGCTGCCGGTGACGATGCGGCAGGAGCATGCTGCCGGCGACAAGCTGTTCGTCGATTATGCCGGTGACACGGTCACGGTCGTCGTTGATCGGCTGTCGGGCAAGACGCGACAAGCACACCTGTTCGTGGCGGTTCTGGGAGCGTCCAGCCTGTCTTATGCGCAAGCGCGCTGGACAGAGACGCTACCCGACTGGGTCGAATGCCATGTTCAGGCGCTGGAATTCTTCGGCGGCTCGCCGGCGCTTCTGGTTCCTGATAATGCCAAGGTGGCGATCATCAAGGCCTGCCACTTCGACCCCCAGGTCAACAGGACCTATTGCGCCATGGCGGCGCACTATGGGAGCGCCGTTCTTCCGACACGGCCGCGGCGGCCGCGCGACAAGGCGAAAGTGGAGGCCGCGGTTCGTATTGCCGAGCGCTGGCTGTTGGGCCGGCTGCGTCATCGGGTCTTCTACAGCCTGGCCGACGTGAATGCGGCGATCGCCGAACTGCTTTGCGACCTCAACGATAAACGCGTTCTGCGCCGGGTCGGCGCTACCCGTCGCCAGCTATTCGAGGAACTCGATCGTCCGGCTCTGCGGCCATTGCCTGTCGAGCGCTATGTCTTCGCCGAGTGGCGTATCCGGCGTGCCGGACTGGATTACCACGTCGAGATCGAACGGCATTACTACTCCGTTCCCTATCGCTTTGCCCGCGAGCAGGTCGAGGCGCGCATCACCGCCAACACGATCGAGATATTCCACAAGGGCGAGCGGATTGCCGCGCACCGCCGCTCGAGCGGCAATGGCAAACACACGACCATCCCCGATCATATGCCTTCGGCGCATCGTCGGTTTGCCGACTGGACGATCGAACGCATTCGGCGCGAAGCCTCTGCCATGGGACGGGATGTCGAGCTTTTGTGCGAGCGCATTCTTGCCGACCGGCCGCATCCTGAGCAGGGCTTTCGCGCCTGCCTCGGAATTATCCGCCTTAACAAGAGCTTCGGCCGCGACAGGGTCAATGCCGCTTGCGCCCGAGCGCTGGAGATCGGGGCTCGGACCTATGGCTCAGTGCGCTCCATCCTCGACAATCACCTCGACCGGACGGCGAGCTCGAATGGTGCCGCCTCGCACGAACCGATCCACCACGAGAACATCCGCGGACCTCGCTATTACCACTAAGGAGAACGAAGAATGCTTGCTCATCCAACACTTGATAGACTGAACGCCATGGGCCTGGCGGGCATGGCCAAGGCCTTCGGCGAACTCGTTGCCAACGGCGAAGCCGAACATCTCTCGCATGCCGAATGGCTCGGACTGCTGCTCGAGCGGGAATGGAGTTCCCGCTACGACCGCAAGCTTGCCACGCGCCTCAGGTTCGCCAAGCTTCGCCATCAGGCGACGCCCGAAGATGTCGACTATCGCGCCGAACGCGGCCTCGATCGTGCGCTCTTCATGAAGTTGCTCGGTGGTGACTGGATCGGCGCTCACGACAATCTCGCTATCTGCGGCCCCTCAGGCGTCGGAAAGAGCTGGTTGGCATGTGCCCTCGGCCATAAGGCTTGCCGCGACGACCGTTCCGTTCTCTATCAGCGCGTTCCTCGGCTCTTTGCCCAGCTCGCGCTCGCCCGCGGTGACGGCAGATACGCCAGGCTGCAACGCACCCTGGGCCATGTTCAGGTCCTGATCCTGGACGACTGGGGTCTTGAGCCGCTCAACGAACAGGCCCGTCACGATCTTTTGGAAATCCTCGAGGACCGCTACGGCCGTCGATCGACGATCATCACCAGCCAGCTCCCCGTATCTGCCTGGCACGGCGTCATCGGCGATCCCACCTATGCCGACGCCATCCTGGATCGCCTCGTCCACAATGCCCATCGCATCGAACTCAGCGGAGAGAGCCTACGCCGAAATCTGCCGCGCAAAGCTTGACACATCACTCGAACGAACTGACAACAATCACTGCCTGCAGACCCCTTGAAACAGGGGGCGAGATCGTCCCGGAATCCGGGGGCGCAATCATCTCGGAACAAGGGGGCGGCTTCATCGGAATCGGCAGCCTCGAACTCGGACAGTGCGGGCGCCCCTCCCCACGTCGGGGCCTGCGACGCTCGGATCGCCGGCGCGTAGGCCGGACGGCTCCGGAGCTGCCAGCCGCCGGCGACAACGTCGATCTCGTAGGGTCGGGAACGAAGCTCCTCACGCAGATCATCGATCAACAGGTCGATGCTGCAGTCCTTGCCGACGACCCGCGCCAGCGTGTCGCGACCGACCGGCTCGGCCGCGGCAAAAATCACCGCCTCGACGCGCAGCATCCATTCGCGCCAGCGCATCTCCGACGGCAAATCCGCCAACTCCCGATCCAAGAGATGTTCATCTCCAGCGTTCGCTCGCCCAGGGCGCTTTTTGTCATGCGGAGCTTTGGCTCCCTCTGGTTCCGCCATCGTCACAACCCATAGATCCGAAAAGAGGTGCGACCGGACAGTTCGCGCACGGCGCCAAAGCCTTCCAGCCGGTCGAACAGCCGCGTCGCCGCCCAGCGCGAGAGATTGCTGCCGGGCGCCGATGCTGCGACAGCGTCCTCCTCCAGCAGTTTTTGGATGACCGCGCCGGCACCCTTGGTGCGGACCTTTGGCGCAACGGTCCGCAGCGTCTCGGCGCGGCGGGCGATCTCGCCGGCGGCGCGCAGGGCCGCGCCTGTCCCCTCGGTGAGGGCGAGACAGACGGCGCGGCCAAAGGCCGGTTCTCCCGGGCGGACACGGCCCCTGCCCCCAAGCGTCTTGAAGGCCGGCCCATAGCGCTCCGCCATCAGCAGCGGCACGGCACAATCCCATTTCAGCAGCGCGGCGATCAGCAGGTCGGCCAGCATCCAGGCGAGCGGTTCGGCATCCGGCCGCACCGCATGCAGGGCCGTGACCAGATCCGCCGCGGCAAACGGCGCGGGACGGCCGGATTGCAGCGCGTCGTCGGCATGGTCGACCGCCGAAACAAGTCGATCGTCCCAGGCCAGACCCAACAGATCCGCAAGTTCGGCCACGGCTTTCGAGGAGAAGGCGGGCTTTCGGGCGGAAATCCTTTTATAGGCGAAAAGCACCCGGCCGGCAGGCCCCGGATCGTCGCCGGAGGCCATCAACAAAAGCGCGTCGCGCAACGCGGGTTCGTCCTCACTGCGCCCCATCAGCCGGACCGCGACGGCGGCACATTTGAGAGCCTGGCGAGACCGCCAGCAGCCGGCCCAGACGGGGGTGGAGCGGACAAGATCATCCAGCGATTTCAAGGCGATGCCTGCGGCGAAGGCGGCGGCAAGCGCGTCCGGTTCACGGCCGCACGGCAAGGCCCAGCCGGGCAAGGCGGCGGGGAGCGCGAGAGACGAAGCAGGCGAGGCGACGGGCGAATCCATACCCGTAAGCTTACAACGATTGTGCGCTTTACGCCATCAGGTTGAGCAATAACCGCACGGCTTGTCGTCTTCATAAAATGATGGATAAGATTGCCTTATCGGTCGTAAATCAGATCGTCCGGAAGCAGCCGGAAACGACGTGCTCTGCCGGAAAACTGCGGGGAGAAGTGACCTTCTCGGCAGGAACTCCGGCTCCGAAATGACGCGCGGACGCAATACAAGACGCGCCGGCAGACTCTGACGCCGAAAATCGAAAGAATTCGTAAACGGCCGATCCATTCGAGTGGATCGCAGCAGACGGAATCGACGCTTCGGCGCCTGCATGGAGAAACCGTCGAGAATGCTCGCCAGCGGCGCGCGGCCAGTGACTACAGCCATGCTGTCGCCAAGCCCAATCTGTATGCGAGGTAGCGAGCAGAAGCAGAACGGCGCTGGCCGCGAACGTTGCCTGATAGCCGGCCAGATCGAACAGAGCGCCCCGGAGACAGCTCCGAGCGCGATAGCAAGCTGGATCACGACCACCATATTCGGATCACACGATCCATATCGGAAAATGCAACGCTACGCCAGTTCAGCTCGAAGTCCTTGAAGGAAGGTTGGTCCGCGTTCGTTGGTGCGTTCCGGCTGATTACTTCGCGCCAGCCGATATATGCCAGTCGATATAGTCCTCCTATGCCGCAAGGCTCCTCATGCTTTAGCTAGGTCCTGTTGACAAAGTATGGCAGCCATATCTTTGCGGCTGCCAGGGCGAGGAATGCCGAGAAGGATTTTCGTGTCTTGTCGTATCGGGTCGCGACGCGCCGGAACTGCTTGAGACGGTTGAACATCCGCTCGATGCGGTTTCGATCTTTGTAAACCCGAAAGTCGCAGGCAGGCGGGTTCTTTCGGTTGGCTTTTGGCGGAATGACCGGCCTGATACCGTGGATCAGGAGTTCTTCACGCAGGAAGTCACCGTCGTAGCCTTTGTCGGCGAGGAACAACCTCGGCTTGCCGACCGGTATCGCCAGCAAGTCAGGAACGGCGTTGTAGTCCGAAGCCTCGCCGCCTGTCAGGACGAAGCCAAGAGGGCGGCCCTGACCGTCTGCTCGGGCGTGGATTTTCGTCGTAAAGCCGCCGCGTGATCGACCAAAAGCCTCCTGATAAGTCCCCCTTTTGCGCCCGCCGCCTGCGAATGGCCGCGAACAGTGGTGCTGTCGATCATGTGCTGCCAGTCATCCGTCAGCCCCAGTTCGACGAGGGTCTCAAGCAGGGCGTCCCAAACGCCTTGTTCGGCCCAACGGCGGAAGCGCACATAGACCGAATGCCACTTTCCGTATCGCTCATGCATGTCGCGCCACGGGCATCCGACCCGAAGGACATGCAGCATACCGTTCAGATATTGCCGATTATCGTGCGACGGTCGGGACTTCCTGCCGCGTTCGGTGGGCAACAACCCCTCGATGATCCGCCATTCCATATCTGTCAGGTCGCCGCGAGCCAAAACTGCCTCCTAAAAAGCAGTCTTGAATCACGCTTCTGCTGATTTGGGAATCCACTTTGTCAACAGGACCTAGGGCAATCGCCACGCAGACGCAAACGCCCAAGCTCGGATCTTCACGCCGTATAACCGCCTGTTTTTGGCGAACAAATCACTGTGCATAGCGCCAATAAATCGGTAGTCTGCTGTGCGTTACCGATCGCAGAGATAACTACTGAAAGGCGAAGCTGGAGTGTGGATCGAGTCAATCAGGATCGAAGGCGGGACCCTCGATGGCTTCCACCAACATCTCCGTCCCGGTCTGAATGTTCTCATTGGCGGACGGGGCACGGGTAAGAGTTCGATAATTGAGCTTATTCGCTTTTGTCTTGGGGCACCTTCCTCATCCGATACGATTGCAAAGGACTCGCTCGAACACGCCCTCGGCGTGCTTGGCGACGGCAAGATTACAATAACACTCACCGATGAACACGAGCGCATCGAAGTCTCACGGATTGCCAGTGATGACGAAGACCAATGCCCGATTGATGTCGCAGCGCCGTTGGTCTTCTCCCAAAAGGAAGTCGAGCAGATTGGAGCACGCTCCCAATCGCGCATGCGCCTAATCGATGGTTTCGTGTCGGGAAGGAGCGCGGCCGCCTCAAGGCAGGCGCCGCTGCATGCGCGCATTAGGTCGGCTTCAAGCGAGATTCGCGCCCTACTCGCTGAAATTGATGACATATCAGAAAGACTACTGGCACTGCCACGAATCCAGACAAACTTGGCCGAGCTACAACACCAGGGTGCGGCACAGCGAGCGCGTAGCGTTGAGCTGGACGCCCTGCGGCGTCAACTCGACGAGTTAATTCCGCTAGCGAGTGCCGCAAATGTTCGCGCGGCGTCGATAGAGCGTTCGGCCGCAAAACTTGGCGAGTGGACAGACGAACTCGAACTCATTTGCAGCAGGCGACCAACGATCGAGGCTTGGCCCGTGGAGGCAGCGACCTCTGACCAACTTAGTTCACACCGAAGCCGTCTTACGGCAGTAAACCGGACGTTGGCGACCACCATTGACGAGTATCGCCGGATAACGTTGGAGCTAGATGGCCTCCGGCAAACCGCTCAACACGAGAAAGCGGCGACCGACGCACAGAGCCGTGAAGTTCGGCAAAAAATCGAGGAGCAGCAAAAGGGTGCCAGTATCCTCGATCGCCAGATCAGCGAACTCAGCCAGGAGATCGCCGCGTTGAACTCCCTAGCGGCCCTCAAGGCCGAGCGGATCGAGAGAATCAATAGGGTGAACCACCAGCGCCAGGCCGCGCTCGACGAATTGCACGCCCAGACGCAGGAACTTACAAAAAGCCGCCACCAAATTGCATCGGGGCTCACTCGTGCATTATCGCCTGCTATCCGGGTTACCGTTAAGCCCTTGGCGGATTATCGCACCTATCTCAGCGTGCTCAATGGCGCCTTGCGAGGAAGCGGTTTGCGCTATCGCGAACTTGCCGAGCGCATCGTCGCAACATTTAGCCCGCAGGAGATCGCGATCCTGGCGGAAAAGGGCGACGCAGCCAAAATTGCCAACGCACTAGAGATCAACGAGGAACGCGCTCATCGCCTTGCTGAATCGTTGCGCGGCGATGCGGGAACTGAGCTTTTTGTTACCGATGTAGGTGACGAAGTCATCATCGAGCTCCTCGACGGGACAAGTTTCAAGACCACCGACTTCCTGTCGATGGGACAGCGCTGCACTGCGGTCCTTCCAATCATTCTGCAGCACAACGAGCGCATTATCGCGCTCGATCAGCCGGAGGACCATCTCGACAATGCCTTTGTCGTGGGCACACTCGTCCACGCCATACGTGCCCGCAGTCAATCCGCGCAGACGATCATCGCCACTCACAATCCAAATATCCCTGTTCTCGGCGATGCGGACTTGGTGACCCATCTTGAATCAGATGGAGATCGTTGCTTCGTCCACGTTGCGGGTGCCCTAGACGATACAGAGGTGGTCCATTCCATCACCAATATCATGGAAGGCGGATTGGAGGCATTCCAGCGACGCGCCACCTTCTACGCAGAGAGCGGCGCCAGTGACGATTGATCCATTCAGGAAGCTAAGCTCTTCGGATCCTCGTGAGCGCCTTGAAGCAGCGCGCCATCTCGCGGACCACGCACAGGCTACCCATGTCCCGCTTATCGAAAAGGCTCTCGCGGTCGAAACGGTGGCGTGGGTCGCGAGCGCTTTGCGGCGGGCGATTCAGAGGGCCACGCCAACTGAGATCCGAACCGCACCAGTCGAGAAGCAAGACCTCCCGATTGACCAGACAGCCGAGATCTATTCCGAAGCGCTCGAAACGACCGCCAAGCAGATCATTCATGAAATCGAACCTATCCTTGGTTCGCTTCGTCTGTCCGCGGAAACTGAGGTTCCCAACTTTGAAAATTCGGACACAAAGCGTGGGCTAGATCGGATGGAGGCGCTCGTGGCTGGCTTAGCCCGATTGCGGCGCGCCGCCAGCGCTCCAAAAATCGAAGAGATCTCGCTCACAAATTGCATTTATCAATGGATCGAGGAGGAAGCAGGGGCGGGTCCTGTCAGCATTTTACGCGCAGGCCCACACGAATGCACGGTCGAAGCAGACAAGGGCCTCATATGTCTCGGCTTTACCAATGGGCTGCGCAACGCAATCGACGCAACGCTCGCGCTTGCAGTTGAAGACGCTCGGTATCCAGACATCGCAGTGAATTGGGGAGTTACCGACAAGGACGTCTGGATCGCGATCGTCGACAGTGGCGTCGGATTTCGGGGCAATGTGGCTCGCGCCTTTGAGATCGGTTCAACCACTAAGGCAGGACATCTCGGTATGGGTCTCGCAACCGCTCAGCAGGCGATGACGTCGCTGAACGGCAGTGTCCGCCTCATCCCGGGCGACCGTGGAGTCCGATTCGAGATGCGTTGGCCGAAGGCGGTGGGTTGATGCGCATTTTGCTAGTTGAGGACAACGTCGATTTTGCCGCATCGATCGAAAAGGCAATTCGCGGCATCGACGGCTGCGAGGTGACTTGGCGGCGTAGTAGATTGGGAGCGCTTACCGCAATCGCGGAGGAGCCCTTCGATGTGGTAATCCTCGATCGTCGTATTCCGACCGAAGACGACTTTCTTGATGATCATCAAGACCATGGATGGGCTGTGTTCCAAGCGATTGCCGAGCAGCTTCCCGGTACGTCTGTATGGTTTCTCACCGGCACTGTGGATCCGGACTTTCCCGTCGACATGCTCCGCGACCATGGTCGACGTGGCGATATACATTGTTGCGGCCGCGAGGATCCTATCCACCAGGTGTTCTGGAAAAATCGAATGAACGATTGCGTCGCCGCCGTGCGATCGTTTCGCGCGGAGGTTCAAAGAACTGACCAGATTCACTTGGAATACGTGGACGCCCCCGTGAACCTGCGCGGGGAGGAAATGCGCCTATTAAGGCTCTTTGGACGAACGCACGGCGGCAGCCGAGTCGAAGTCCGTCAGCTCGCTGGCGGGCTTTCGGGTGCAAGGGTGTTACGGGTCACGGTTTTCAACGCCGCGGGCGCCGCTCAAATTACGTCGGTAGCAAGACTTGGAGTGTTTAGCGAGATCGCGGTCGAGAAAGCGAAGTATCATTCAGAGGTGGTGAGGCTTGCACCTGGCTCCTTTCCTCAAGTGACCGCCGAGATCGCACTGGGCGCCGGCAGTTTCGCAAGCATATTCTACGGCGTGGTTGGGGCTGAGGTGAGAAGCCTTTTCGATATCCTTACCAATGACCCGATCGCCGGTGCGGCCGTCCCGGCGCAGGTTCGTGCCGATCACGCGATCTGGCATGGAGCACGCCAGATTGAGCGGTTGCGGGTCTCAACCATTCGGCGGAGCGTCGTCGGTGATGTTGTCCTCCAAGGACTCGGCGAGGAGCTTGCGGGACTTGACTTGGGCGCAGTTGAAGCGATCGAGGTGGACGCGGCGCGCTGCATGCAGCATGGGGATTTGCACTGTGCGAATGTTCTTTTCGATGACTTCGCACGGCCAATGGTAATCGACTATCCCGAAATTGGGCGTTCGCTTGCCTCGCTCGACCCTGTTGCTCTTGAGTTGAGCACAATCTTTCATACGGATGCACCCGATCGCGCAGGATGGCCTACAGAAAACCAGGCAATAGGCTGGACCGAGATTGATCTCTTTTGCGCCGGCTCACCGTACGAGGCCTATATTAGGGCTTGCCGGGCCTGGGCGTTGGGCGTTGCGGGATCGGAGCAAGAGGTATGGGCGGTCGGATACAGCTATGCGCTCCGGCAGTTGAAGTACCGCGATACCGACAAAATACTGGCCCGCGCCATTATCCGCGGGTGCATGGAGCGGCTGCTGCGTGGCGCCGAAGGCGCATGAAAAAGCCCGGTGCGGGAGGAGATGCACCGGGCTTCGATTCTGACTGACAACTTGGGAGGAGGAGGGTTGCCAGTCGTTGCCCGAAGCTGCTGGGAGGAGGAGTGCAGCTCCGACCACCCGAATGTATGCTGCATTGCAGCATTCTTCAAGAAGCCGCCGTGCGAAATTTTGCGCTCCAAGCGCTATTCGCTGGCATCACCCTGCACGGAAGGAAGCGCAGCGGCCAAGGCCGTCACCAGGCCGACCACCTTCCTGCGGATGGTGTGCGAGCTGATCCGTGCGAACGCCACGTTGAGGTCTCGGCCCTCGTTGGTCTCGATGAAGCTGACCAGTTCCGGCGCCGCGGCCGCCACGGCTTGGCCAGGGTCGACCGTCGAGCCCGGGAAGAAATAAGCGGGCGGCACGCCGAAGGTTTCCGCAATCATCGCGAGACGACTCGAACTCACCCGGTTGGTGCCCTTTTCATATTTCTGGATCTGCTGGAAGGTGACGCCGAGCCGGTCGGCCAAGGTATTCTGGCTCATACCGGCCAGCCGGCGCTGCGCCTTGATCTTGCCGCCGACTTCGACGTCGATCGGATCGGGGATCTTCGCCATTCAATTTCCCCCGATCGTCTCGATGATGTCGTAAGCCTTGGCTCGTTGCCTGGGATAGTTCCCGGTCAACATCAGAAGCCGCGGCTCCTATTGGTCCCACCTGTTTGTTCCATTGAACAACGTAATGTAGCCGCCAGCAGCTCGGCCAGCACGGCGTGACTACGGAGAGACTCCTGATCTTGCGGGCAGGACAATATCGTTGATATTAGCGTTGCCGGAACCTCTTCGGCAAACGATTTAGTGTGCTCGGAAGGGACACGGATCGAAGGCCAAGAATGAACGAAATCAATCGTATAGGGATTTTGAAAAAGGGATTGACGCTCGGAAGCAGCGCGTGACTGCTTCGCTCGTGAGTCTAGGCGATCACGCGGCGCGGTGCAAACATTCAGAGTAGAAAGTCTAAATGAATTCAGTCCGAAGATGCTGAAAGTGGTTCCGCCGATAGGCACCCGGCGATATGGCTGGATTTCGCGAAGAGGGAAACGAACAGTGGGTTGTGCTGCGCCGAGGGAGAGTAAACGCCATGGATGAGACCACCGAGACGATGACGATCTCAAACCGGAGCGATTTTGCCCTTTGGGCCATCGAGCGGGCGAAGGCGATTGTCGCCGAAGAGGGCGGCAACCTTGCGATCGCCACCCGAGACAAGGGCGACGATGAGGTCGCCGCCTCGGCCAATGCGCTTGGCCAGGCCATCGTCAACGCCCTCCTGGAAGTCTTCGACGGCTTGATGGAGGAATAGGAACGCGCCTACCGTTCGGCTCCGTCCCGGTCGTTGCCGCGCTGGCGCTCCTGTTCCGCCTGCCGAAGGATTTGCTGACGCTGCTCGTCCTGGGCAGCCTTCGACGCGCCGGTCTGTTCCCGCGCCGCGCGGGACGCGCGACCGGCGGCAATTGCCTGCTGCTGGGCGGCAATCGCGGGATCGACGGTTGCCGGCGCTGGCCGGTCCTGGGTGCGCGCCTCGTCGACGCGCGCCGCCGGCGGCGTGCCCCCTCCCCCCGCTGTGTCGTTGACAGAGCGCATCTGCTGCATCTGGATGTCACGGCGCTGTTCTTCGAACAGCGCGGAGATTTCCTTGCGCATCTCATCGACCGCTTGACGCTCCGCGCTGCTGTCGACCATCGTCTCCAGGCGGTCCATGGACTTGTTCGCCCGCGAGACGCGCTCGTCGAACTGTTCCAACGATAGGGGCATGGCCTTTTCCTTCTGCTGTTGAATGGTCGCGATCAGGGTCTTGAATTCCGCCAAGGGCTCCTTCCGCGGCGCGCCGGACCGCTCGGCCAAGGCATCGAATTTCTGCTGCAGCCAAGGCGACGGCGCACCATGCTTGGCGGAGCCCGCCGCCTGGATGACGACGGCGGCGCGCAATCCATGCGCCAGCAACCGCGCCTGGAAATCTCGGGTCACCGAACGTGTCTCGGAACCAGGGCCAGTCTCGTCGTTCTGCCTGGCCAGCTCGCGCTCGATCTTGCTGACGCTCACGGTGGTGGGCGCCAGAATCTGGACGGACTTGCCCTCGGCCGAAATCAACTTGGCCTCGACGCCAATGGCCCCCTCGACGATCACCGCCATCGTCTCGCGCTGAATGGACTGTTCGACGTCCAACCGGAGGAGAACGTAGCCGCTGGCCCGAGCAGCAGTATTCGGTGCTTGGGCGGTGGCCGCGGCTGCGAACCGGTCGGCCGCCGCAATCACGGAAGGCTCTGCGACGGCCCGCTTCAGGGCGCTCGCGGTCGCCTGCCATTTCGGGGCAAGCGCGAGGTTGCCATTCGTGAGCGACGCACGGTCGACGACGCCAGCGCGCTTTCGCTCGACGCGATTGATGACAGCCGTCGTCTTGAGATAGCGAGGATCCTGTCTGCCGCGTTCATAGGCGCCGGCCTGCGCCTGACTATAAGCCCGCGTCGCGGCTACATCCGCGCGACGAGTGGCGACCATGGCAATGCCTTGCTCCCGCGCCTTTGCCGCGAAGCGCTCGCGCCATTCGTACAGCTCCGGTTTGGTGAGCCGCAGCGCCTTGCCGACATCGTCGCGCGCCGAGATCATCGCATGGATATGAACATGGCCGGTTTCCGGGTGATGCGCCGTAATCCAACGATGGCCGGCGACCTGCTCGCCGAGGAAATCCCGCACGGCGCGGGTCATCGCCTCTGGATCGGTCCCGGCCCGCGCCGAGAAGATAATGTGGAAAGCGTTGCGCGGCTCGACGGTGCGAATGTGCGAAGACCAGGAGCGCCAGATGCCGTCGGCTTTTTCCTTGACGCTGGAGCCGGACTTGGCCCGATCGCCTTCGCTGGTGGTGATGGCCTTCTCCGTACGCAGGAACTTTTCGAGGAAGTAACGGCCGGATTTCTCCGAGACGGCTGCACCGAGAATGCGGACCTCGGCCGACAAGCCGGCGTCGGCCAGCCGGCGCGCGAAATCGGACTCTGCATTTTCCACGGCGCGCGCCGGCCCCTCGCCTTTCTCGCGTGCCTTCAGCGCGCCGGCGATCTTCTTCGCCGGCAGATCGGTCACCGCATAGATCGAGACCTTGCCGTCCGGATGCCGGGAATAGAGGAAGGGCTTCGACCCGAAGGCGGCGTTCAGGGCATCGTGGAGCGTGTCGTCGTCGACCTCATCGGAAAGGGTGATGGAAAAGGTCGCGAGCGCGTTGACCGCATAGGCATCGCGAAAATCCGCGCCCCACTCCGCGAGCGCGGCGGCGCGCTCTTCGCGGCTGGTGATGGCAAGGCCATCCTGATCGTAAACCGGGATATCCACCTTGCCCTTCTCGCCGTTTTCGTTCTCGACTTCCCGCGTGCCGAGATAGGTCATCAGACCCGCGGCCGACGCCCGGCTCGATACGGTCGATGTCACCTTGATCACCACCGGCTGCGCACCGGCGGCGATCGCCGCGCGGCTCGCCGTCTCCGCTTTGGATCTGTCCTTCGCTGCGCCTCGCGCGCTCAGAGGACGGGCGACACGCGGCGCGGCTGCAAAGGACGCCCCGCCCCCTCCCCCGCCGTCCGACTTCTTCAGCTCATCATCATCCGCCCGCTTGCCGTCGGCACCCAAAGCTCCGACCAGCGCAATGACGTCCTGTTGCGATGACCGTGGCACTTGCAGGATCGACGCGATTGTCGGCTCGCTTCTCGACACGGCGCCAGGGTGCGCCTTGCTCGCGATGCCCTTGGCTACAAATCGGCGCGGCGGCTCCCCGCCCGACAGGGCGTCCCCGATCGCGCGCCGGCGACGCAGCTCCTCTTCCTCGTCGATCAACGAGGTGGCGCGGCGGGCGGAAAAAGCCTCGATCTCACCAAGCAGCCCGGACCAGTCATGCGCCACGGCCAGCTCCCCTCCGCTCCTTGCGGCTGATCCGCAGCATCAGATCGACGTCGGCGCGCAGCCGGAACACGCCATCGAGGAGGGTGCGCAGGGCCGCGTCGAGATGCGGTTCGTAACCGACGCGACCCTCGTTCATCGCCCGGACCGCCTGGTTGAGGTTGATGCCGATGCGCCGCAACTCCTCGTTCGTCCCCCGCAGGGCGTCGGCCTCGGTTGGCCCGACCGGGAGCGGAAGGCCCGCCTGTTCGCGAAACAGCAGCCGGATGACGTCGCTGGCGGTGCGGTTCTCTCCGCAAAGGACGGCGAGCGCTTCTCGCTCCTCCGGCTGAAGACGGACCCTGACCACCTCGCTTCGCATCGTTTCCTTCCCGCTTGCCAGGTTGCCGGAGGCGACCCAGAGCGCCAGAGGCGCGAACTACAGCCCTGCCGGAGGCGGGCGACGTCGAGTTTGTACCACAAACTTGACTATCCTGCCATAGAAAACTAAACTATATTTTATTACACAGGCACAGCACCAGACAGACAGGCGCTCTCGACCCACCCGACACGACCGGCGCCTATGCCAAAGCGTCTCCCCATGAACAATTGCCCGTTACCCGCGCTCTGGTTAACAGTGACATCGCGGTTAATTGGCAATTAACCATTAAAAACGGTTAGTTAGCAGCGGGAAATTGCTCATTATCAACGGTCAATTGATGATTGCCCCTTCACCGTTGCCCGTTGCCGGTGGGCAGTCATCAATCGTCAATTATCAATGGGCAATGAACAACGGGCAATGATTTCGTTGCGGAAAAGAGGCAGATGAATTAATTATAGTTTACTGAAATCAAGGAGCCACAATGATCGTCACCATCGCCAACCCGAAGGGCGGGACCGGGAAGACCACGCTCGTCCGGGCGCTGTCAGGCACCGCCGCCCATGCCGGCAACGACGTCTTCCTCATCGATGCCGACAGCCGGGCGAACACAATGCGCTGGGTCACCATGTCGAAGCAGATGAACATCTGGCCGGACCGGCTGGAAGCGAAAAGCTGCCTCGACCCGAACCGGATCTACAAGATGGCGCTGGAGCGCCAATTCGAAGGAAAGATCGTCTTCATCGATATCGAGGGAACCACGAACGAAAACTTGTTCGCCGGTCTCTATTGCGCCGACATTGTTCTGATCCCGCTGCAGACGACCCAGGACGATGTGGTCGCCGGAATGCAGCTCGCGCTGAACCATATTCCGGTGGTCGAGGAAGATCAGAAGCGCAAGCTGCCGGCGCTAATCGTCATCAACCAGCACGATCTCGTCACGGGCCGGGCCAAGGCCCATGAACCGCTGCGCGAAATCCTGCGGGAAAGCGGCGTCGCCCTTTCGTCGCAGCCGATCGCGCGGCGTGCCGCCTATCAGTCGATCGGCGCCGCCGGCACGCTGCAGACCGCCGCGAAATCCGATCCAAAGGCAATCGCCGAGATGGAAACGCTACTCGGTGAGCTGCTGACTCTCTACAGGTCGACGGCGAAAGAGGCTCTGCTATGAGCGAAGGATCGGACAACAAGAATCTCGTCCTCGGGCTGATCTCGACCGGCCGCGACCGGCCATCCGTCCGCGAAAAGACCATGGACTCTCCTCCCCGGCGAAAACCGACGATGATGGCGGCGCATCGCCAATAGCGGCAGCTGGCAGGACTCAGTTCCGCGATCTGGTCGCCAAGGGCGAAAGCCGCGATCCCATTGCGGGTAAACGTTTCCGCGACACCGAGAAGGTTACGACCGGCATCCATATCCGCGCCGAGGTCCACAAGAAGCTGAAGATCCTCGCCGCGATCGAGCGGCGCAAGTTCAACAGCTACATCGAGGAAGCCATCGATGACTATCTGCTGAAGATCGCGGATCGGATCCCCGACATTTCCTGACACAAGCAGGAAGCGGGCGATCATGCGCTTCGCTTCTCGCCTCCGCCATTCGCCCGCAGCGCGGCCATCAGCATCGGCCCAAGGCCGAATTCGCCGCGCGCCGCCTTGCGCGTGAGGTCGCGAAGATAGCCGCCGGCCGAGTTGATGTGCTCGGCGCGCTCCAGGATGCAGGCTATCGAAACGGCGGCATTTTCAGGCCCCATCACCTCGCACGCCTCCTGATAGGCCGACGGGCTGACGCCCAGCATCGACCGGATCACGACGGCGGCCCCCATCAGGTCGCGCCAACCGTCTATTCGGCCGCCCACCGCGTAATCGGCAATCTGCGGGCACGCTCTCAGCACCAGCGATAACGGGAATGCCTTCAGCGGCTCCGCAATCTGTTTTGGTTTCTGGCTCGGCTTCTCCCCCTGCTCATTTCTTGAGCGAGGTTCAAGTTCATGGAAGGATTCGGGTTTTGAATTCTGTATGTGACGACCGTTATGGTGGTCATTGACGTCCATTTTTTCTGCTTTTACCTGAATTTCCAAGCGGTTGATGATTTCCTCGCGCAAAAGCTCCATTTCGTCGAGCACCGCATCGACGTCTTCGCGGTGAGGCGAGCGCGGGAGACGCGCCAGGAGGCCGATGAACATAGCTTCGATCGTCGCCCAATCACCATCCGCGCCCTCTTCCATGGCCGCGGAGATGAGCTTGCGGACATCGCGCCGGCAAAGCGACAACGCTTCTTTGGCGCGCTTGAACTGAAGTCGCTCTGCGGCGACCTGCTGCGCAAGGTTCGCGATCTGGGCGGCACGGGCGAGCAGAGGGGCAAGGCTGAATCCGAATGCAGCCTCGATCTCCCCTCCCCTGCCCCGATGCGCATAGCGCTTGCCGTTCGGACTGTCGCGGCGTTCGATCAATCCTGCGTCTACCAGCGCGGCAAGATGCCGGCGCAAGGTCGTGCCGGCGATGCCATGCGCGCGCAGAGACAACTGGTTGTTCGACGGGAAAACGACCAGGCCGCCGCTCTCGTCGGAAAGCTCGTCGCTCGGATAGAAGCTCAGCAGCGCCTGCAGAACAGTGATTGAACGGTCTTGCAGACCGAAGACATCCTTCGTCTCGCCAATGTCATTGAAGACTTTCCACTTGCTGACCGCCTTGCCCGGGCCTCGATCGGCCGTTTCGAGCTGACCTCTCACGAGGGCGAGCGTCATCGGCCGCCGCCCGTGGGGCGTCGTCACGCGTCCTGTCTGCATTTCCTTCACCTTTCAAATGGCAAAAGAAATCCGCTCACCAAACGGTGCCAAAGACTCTTGACTGCGATTCGTGGAAATGCGATTCTCGTTCTTGCGACAGATACGAGGAAGGCTTCCACAACGGCAACGTTTGGGGGCCTTTTTCTTTTGGGCTGAACTCCTACGTTTTCTGATCCTTTGCATCTCCGTTCTGGGCGACGAATGCGGAGTAAATCTCCGGCAAGCGGCTCAACAGAAATGCGGCGAATTCTGGCGTATCCTTGGTCGGGATGGTCAGCTTGACTGCCCTTTTCCCCGTTTGCGCGGTAGCGATCCTTTTACCTTCGGCCGAGTGAATGATCTGCTCGTCCTTGGTCGTCTCATTTCGGTGAGACAGCGCCTTAAAAAGCTTCTCGAAGCGAATATCGCTCGTTAACGCGTTGAATGATTTCTCTTCGATGAGGTTGCGCCAGACACCCCGGCTCTGGTCATTACGAACAAGCTCCGTGAAGGCTTCCCAGCGTGGTCTACCGATCGACTTCGCCGGTCCGATCGCTTCGATCAACTCCGATGGCAATGCGCTGGCCAAGGAAATCATGCCCGACAACACACCTTTGGACGTGATGGCCAGCGCATCCATGGTCACTTGTCGACGAATGCCCTTCTGTTCGAGGCGAAGCGCAAAAAAGGCTTTCTCGATGAACGAAAGATCCTCTCGATCGGAATTCTCTTTGCCTTGTGCAAGGACGAGGTCATCATCGGAGAGGTTGCGGACAATCGCTTTGACATTGCGGCCGAGCTGACGGGAAGCCTCAACGCGCCTATGACCAAATGCCAGCTGATACTCCCCAGGACGCTGCGGATGCGGGCGCACAAGGACAGGGATAATTTGACCGGCAGAACGTATTCCCTCGCGAAAGGCATCGAACTCGGGGCCGGTAAATCCGCCCAGCCGATCTCGAATGAACGAACGTTCTATCACGGTCGGATCGATCTCGACGATCGTTTCTCCTGCTTCCAACTGCTCGCGAAGGCGCTCTGCCTCCTCCGCTTCCGTGGCGAGGTTGGCAATCGCCTGGTTCATCGAATTCAGGGCGCCCGATTGGACCACCGGCTTGGTCCGCACGACGCCCTCGGCCGTCGGCTCGATCGGCGATAGGAATCCGGCGAGTGCGTCTCGGCGTTTGCTCATACCGTTCGTCCCCAACTCTGCTTGACCAGTTTTTCGATCTCGCCATTGACGTTGTCGAGCGCTTCGATGGCGCGGTCATAGGTTGCGCGATGGAAGTTCTCTCGGCCGACCTCATACAATGTTTGCTTGGTGATCCCCGCATCGGAGATCGCCGCCGACTTCAGAACAGCGTTGGTGAGAACGCGATCGGCAAACAGACTCTTCAGGAGACCGACGATTTGCCCCTGCGGTCCATCACTCGGCTCGTAGCGAGTAACGACGTAACGGAAGAAATCGTACTCGGCATTCCCCCCTGCCCTTTCCACGACGTCGAAGAGCCCGGCTGTCATATGGAGGAATTGAGACATCGAAGCGACATCGAGCATCTGAGGGTGGATCGTGACAACGACGCTTCGCGCCGCGCAAAGGGCCGAAAGCGTGAGGTAGCCAAGGGAAGGCGGGCAATCCAAGATGACGATATCATAGTCCTGTTCGACGGATGCCAGCGCGGTCGCGATCCGTGTGAAGAACATGTTTTCGCGACCCCGACCACGCTCACTCAATATGCGGGGTGTGTCGTGCTCAAACTCTTGCAGTTCGAGATTACCCGGTACGATATCAAGGCCGGCGAAATAGGTCTTCCGAATGATCGAACCTAACGGCCGTTGCTGATCATCGTACCGGATGGCGCCGTAGATCGTCTCGTTCGGCTCAAGGTCGAACTCGGGCTGAATGCCGAAAAGAGCGGAAAGGGATGCTTGGGGATCAAGATCAACCGCCAAAGTTCGATAACCGCGAAGCGCGAAATATTGCGCGAGGTGCGCCGCGGTGGTGGTCTTTCCGGAGCCACCCTTGAAGTTGGTGACGGCCATCACCTGAAGCGCTTCGCCAGGAGTCCGCTGTGGCGAGTACCCCTTTTTGTTCGTACTGAGGTAGCGGCGGATTTCGTGGATCTGCTCAAGTGAGTACATCCGCCGACCCGCGCCATTCTTCTCCGCCTCGGGGATGTTCCCCTCGCCCTGGAGAAGGCGCAGATACGCATCGCTGATTCCAATCAACTTCGCAGCCTCGCCGGCCATGAATTTCCGCAGCTGCTTCTCGGCAGTCGGCGGGAACGCTCGAGCGCGTAGTTGCTGAAGCTGAGCACTGAGAAGGCTGGCATCCGCTTCGATCAAGCGTGTTAGCGAAGGTATGGCGGATGCACGCTCTTGCAGCGGACTAGCGACTGGAGTCATTGTAAACGCTCAATCTGGTGAAATCGAAGAATGAGCGTAAATTGCTCCGAGTCGCAGAGTCGGTCAAGGGAAAATGGGTTAACGGAAATTAACCTTTTCCACCGCCCGCATCTACCTTGCTATAAGTTCTCAGCTGAGAACTTTTTGTTGGCGACGATGTAGCTGTCCAGTCGGCGCTCTTATCGAACGACTGGCCAAGCTCATATCGCTCCGGAGAAATATTGAGTCTCCGGAGAGGCGGCCCCTGATCCGGCAGGATCAATGAAAAGTTCTCAGCTGAGAACTTTTTGTTTGGCGATCAAATGGCCTGTCGAGCAGCACCTTACCATCCATCGCGACTCAAAGGGAGAGGGATAGGGGTTTGGGGAAAGGGAGGAGGGAACCGTCCCCTTTCCCCATGGGTGGGTTCAAGGGAGGGGCTTGCCCTTCCCTTCGGGAGGCGGTTTGGAGGAGGGGGCTTGCCCCTTCCTCCATGGGGTGAGTGTTGAGAGGGGGGCTTCGCCCCTCTTTCATCAGCCTGGTCGGCCGGTCGAACCGGCTGATCAGGCTCGCTCGTCGAGATGCAGGCGAAAGGCGGCCGTAGCCGCCTTTCGCCTGCATCTCACTCGGTGTCCGGTCCCCAGAGCGCATTGCGTTCCGGATCCTCGATGCCGTCATAGTCGGGCGCCAACGCCTTGATCACCGCCCTGATCTCGCAGCCTCCTATCCTAGTGCGTCCCTGCGCCACGAGGATACTCACGGCCGTCTCGTTCGCCTCGATCGCCCGGATCGCATCCTCCATATCGTCATGAGGGCGGAGATTTTCGATGGCGATCACGTCGCCATCCTCGTCGTAGCCGCCGTGAAGATACATCGGTGCATCGGCCAGTCGCTTCGCAGCCCGCTCCGCTTCGTGGATGAGGCGGAAGCCCTCCTTCCGCTGCCTCCAGTATTTTGCGCTGCCGCCGTCGATAACGGTGATTTTCCGTTCTGTCATAGAAGCCTCCTTTTCGCTCTGACGAAAAGGTGACCGCATTGGCGACCCAAGCAGTCAAGGAGCGCGCAGCGACCGCCGGAGGCGGCGGGTGGGGGAGCCGAAATGCGTCAGCATTTTGATGATGTGGACGGCCCTCCGAGACCTCAGCGCAAAGGTGCTATTCTCAGTCGGCACAATTCGGACAAGGAACCACGTCATGGCTTTTGAGAAGATAAGTGTTATCGGCCTCGATCTGGCCAAGAATGTTTTCCAGCTACATGCTGTCGATGAAGCCGGCGATGTCATCATCCGTCGCCAGCTCCGCCGGAATCAGCTTCTACAATTCTTCGAGCACCTGCCCCGCTGCCTTGTCGGCATGGAAGCATGTTCGACGTCACACTATTGGGCACGTGAGCTCGTCCGCCTGGGCTTCGAGGTCAAGCTAATGCCGCCAGCTTATGTGAAGCCCTACGTCAAGCGCGGCAAGAATGATGCGGCGGATGCCGAGGCCATTTGCGAAGCCGTGACTCGTCCCACGATGCGTTTCGTTCCCGTGAAGAGCTGTGAGCGTCAGGCACTCCTGATGCAGCATAAGACGCGGGATCTGCTGGTGCGGCAGCGGACCGCTCTTATCAACGCCTTGCGTGGGCATCTCGCGGAATTCGGGATTGTCACGTCGCAAGGAAGATTAGGCTTGAGAGCGGCAATTGAAGCGCTGAGCGCTGCCCAGGAATTCCTTCCAGAGCCCTCCTGGCAACCGTTCGAACACATAAGGAAGCAATTGGAGGAGCTGACCCACAAGATCGCTGAACTCGATAGGATTATATTGCGGTGGTGCCGCAACGAAGCGGCTGCCCGGCGTTTGATGACCATTCCCGGCGTCGGTTTCCTAACGGCAGCGGCGATCGCAGCTTCGGTCGGTGACGCCACCGAGTTCAAATCTGGCCGTCAGTTCGCAGCCTGGCTTGGATTGACCCCACGACAAAACAGTAGCGGTGGGAAGGAGAGGCTTGGCCGGATAAGCAAACAAGGCGATCGCACGATCCGACGGTTGCTGGTAGTCGGCGCCACCGCCGTCGTGCGCAGAGCCCGTCTTGACGCTGCGTCATTTCCCTGGATCGCTCGCTTGTTAGATCGCAAGCCCGCCAAGCTGGTTTCGGTAGCGATCGCAAACAAAACCGCACGCATCGCGTGGGCAATACTCAGGCGGAGGGAAAACTATCGTTTTGCCACCGCCTGAAAAGATCCATTCGGCCCAAGTGTGGCCGGATGGAGGAGTGAAGGACTTAGTTTGATGGCGAACCGGTTAGACCGGGGACGGAGGAAAGCCGGGGTTCCCCCAGCGCCTCGAGCGCGACAATTTGATTGGCTCTCCGTCTGCGGATCTCATCAGGGCCAGTGGCGTTGATGCCACGATTATAGGCCGGACACATGACTGAACCTAATTGGTCGCTTACAAGCAAAAGTCTTGCATTCCACGGGCCGTCCACACATGGGGGAACCGCCCGTCCTTTACGGCGCAGGGGCGAATGCGACACTAGGAATTCAGAGTGAGAGATGAGCCCGCGGCCCCGATCAGGGGCCGCGACCGCATGGGCCGGGGAGGTTTGGAGGGGGTGGTCCACCCCCTTCATGGGTGGGGGTTTGAAGGGGGCGGGGCTGTGCCGTGCCCCCTCATGGGGGAGAGATTGAGAGGGGCCGGCCAGCCCCCCTCTCAAAGAAGCTCTGGCCGGTCAATCCGGTCGGAGCTTCTAGCCTGTACCCTGCAATTTAGAACAGGCGCAGTTGCCCATTCCTCTCAATGACCGGCGCGGATGTCGCTTGCTTCGGTGCGGCGGAACCACCCGCGACCACCGCAGCCCTGCGCGGCACAGCAACAGGAGGAGCCGCCTCCGGTTGCCCTTCCCCTGCCCCGGCGTTTTCTCTTGCGCGCCGCAACTTGGCAGACCACCCGCCCATGACATGGGCCATCGTGTGCCATTCCTCCCGAAACCGCATTGCCAGGCTGTCGCCCACGATGACGGTCGCCGGAATATGCAGGAGCGAAAACTGGATATAGGCCATGTGGACGGCGCGCGGGTCGATGTCCACGGCGGTCACATGGAGAAGCTGCTGGTAGTTGAAGCCCGCTTCAAGGATGGCCTCGGCAAGCGCAATGATCATCGCTCCGCTGCCAACGGCGGGTTCCTGCGCAAGCATGAAGCCGCGCTTGGCAATCGCCTGCTGCATATCCTCGGCCCCCCCGGCGATGATGCGGGCCATCAACTGGCAGATGGGATAGGGCGTGAAGAATTGCCCCCTCTCCTTGTTGTGCAATTCGAGGGCATGGAACGTCATGCCCAGGATGTCCTGCGGCTTTTCCTCCAGCGCCATGACCACCTCACCGAATATCTTCGAGAATGTCGCCATAGTTTCGCTCCCGTATTTTCGAGCGATTTCAAGATAACGCGCTTCGCGCTTCTCAAAATTCACCAGATCGACGGCATTGCTCATGGATATGGCGGAGCATTCGCACCAGTCGCCAAAGACGGTGTAGAGATCATGCTTATATCGGCAGGTTTCAAACAGCTTGACGATGGAATTGAGACGGGGGGAGGTCATAGGATCACCTGTCCGGGCCGGGCCGCAGGGCGCAGTTCGCCAATCGCCGGGGCGATCCCGGCGTCTCATCGCGGCTGGTTTTGGGAATTCAGCGGGGGGAACAGGCCGCGCCGGAGACTGGCGCGACCTGCCGCAACCGATTACTCGGCTGCTTCGGGGAACTGCTGGTGTTCGGCGTTCGGCTTGTCCTCGATGTCGAACGGGCAAACGCCGTCATCTTCGCCATCGGCCTCCGCCATCCGCTCGCGCTCCTGCTCGGCGGTGAGAGCAATCCGCACCGGCGCGGGCAGCCATCCGGTTCCGGTGATCTTCCGTTCGGCATATTCCACGGCTTTCGCCTTCTCCATGCCGGGAACGCCGAGCGCGAAATCCTCGCCAGCGGCTTCGGTGACCGCCTGCTTGATCCCCGCCTTGCTGATCCGGCCAAAGTAGTTTTCGCCGGTCGGTTCGTACCACTGCGTCATGTCGATCTTGAGGGCCTGTGCCAGCCGTTCGGCATGGGCGCGCTGCGACTTCCGCTCATAGTGCGGGTGTTGCACGGCATTGACGGACTTTGCCGCCGCATAGGCCAGGAGGTCGAGAAGCGTTGACGTCGGCTGCTCAAGGCACCATTCCAGAAGATCGCTCGGCTTGCCCGGAATGGTATGCCCGTAGTTTTCCTTGAGTTCGTCCAGCGCCACGATGCCCTTGCACTCCGCTGGATTGGCGATGCTGTTTTCCAGCCGTTCGCATTTCACCGTTACCTCAAGGGACGTGTACTCGTTGCCGCCGTAGTTGCCGAAGAGGTTCACCAGCATGGCATGCACCACGGCGGCGAGGGCAACGTCCGGATTATGCGCAAGCTCGGCCCGGATGGCGGCGGTCTTCTGCGCCGTAAGCTCCTGCACAAGCAGGGCGGGAATTTTGAACGTCGGTTCGGCGCGCTGTTCGGGCTGCTGCGCAACCGTCATCTCACCTGCTTCCGTCTCCTCGTTATCGCCTTCGGCGCTTTCGTCGCCGTCTTCCCCCTCGTCTCCGGCCTCGACTTCATCATCAGGCCGGACAAGACCGCGCTCGATTTCGACATTGCCGTAATAGTCCATCGTGACATAGCAACCGGCCTTGGCGATGTCCTCCGGGGCGTAGGCTTCCTGCGCCGTCGATAGAACCGCCAGCCTCGCCCGAATGGCTTCGATGCGCGGCTCGGCCCCGCCGTCGGCCACCCCTGCCTCGATCTGCTCCGCCAGCTCGTCATGTTCGTGTTCCAGCCGTTCCTCCTCGGCCTGTTCCTCGTCCGTCAACGGAACGTCGGTGGGATAAACCCGGTGCATGCGATGGGCTTCGTCCGGGATGACCGGCACGACCTCCACCCATTTCCAGCCTTCCCCGCGAACTGTTCCGGCCTCGGCTTCAAGCCGGTCGCCGACAAGCTTTTCGACAAGAGCGACGTCGAGCGCATAGCCGCCGTTCTGCTCATCGAAGAGATCGCGCTTGACGGCTCCACCAGCGGCTTCATAGGCGTCGAGCCCGCCGATGAATTTCATGCGCTTGTCCGTGGCCTTTACGGCTTCGCCTTGCAGGGCAGTACGAATGGCGCGGTGATCGCAATTCCACGATGGCAAACTATTCCAGACTTCCACCTGCCTTTCGTGATCGTCGGACACGGTGAAGGCCGAAAGCTGCTGGAAGCTGATATTCTCGTTGCGGTAAAGATCGAGCAGGGCAGGGGCGACACGGCCCAGGGCGAGGCGCTTGCGCACCATGACCTCGGTGGTGCCGAAACGGGCGGCGATATCCTCGACGGACTTCCCGGCGTCGGCCATGACGCGGAACGCCTCGTATTCATCGACCGGGTGCATGGCTTCCCGCTGCATGTTTTCGATGAGGCTGATTTCGGTCGCCTCGGCGGCGCTGCGCTCCTTGCATTCGACCGCGAAATCCTTCGCAATCTCGCCCAACTCCGCCAGAAGGTCGAGCGCGGCATGGCGCCGACCGCCGGCTGTCACAAAGAAGCGACCCCGTTTGTCACCTTTGCGGACGATGAGGTTCTGCAGAATGCGGTAGCCGTCACCGCGAATGGTCGCGGCCAACTCCTCGATGCCTTCCTTGCTATAGCTCTTGCGCACGTTCAGGGGGTCGCGGTCGAGCTTGTTCAGCGCCACCATGATGGTTTCGGTTCCTGCATTGATATCGGTCATTGTCGGTCTCCTTGGTTTCCCGTTTCCCGAAGGGGAAGCCCCCTTGGGCGAAGCCTCCCCGGTCTTTCCGGGGGAATGGCCTCTGACATTCCCCCGGACGGAGCGGGGAGGGCGAAAGCCCGCCCTGCGGCGACGGCCGGTCGGGTCAAGGGGTCGTGACGGGGAAAAAACGGAAGGTTCGGCCGCAGGCGGAAAGCCGTTTTTTTGCCGGCGCGACAAGCGGCTGTGCCGCGCCTGCCCCTTGATCCGAACGGCCGGCGCTGTCATGGGGCGGAAACAGAAATGCGGCCCGGCGGCGGGCCTCAGTGCCGGGGGCATAGCCACCGACTGGACAAGCGATCGTTACCGGGATCGGCGGAGACGGCCGCAGGCTGGCTCCGTGCTTCGCATAGAGCGCGGCCGACCGGAACGGGCGGTGGCCCCTCCCATCCACAATGCTCGATACGAGACAGATTGACTCCAAATCGGAATAAGAACAAATAAGGAACATAAACTCATTCCGAGCAATTATTCCTATATGCCTCACTGTGCATGGGTAGACTTTGCTCGCCCATATTTCCGGCGGAGCCGACCCTGCGATAACTTGACGATATCGAACAAATCATCTTGATTTCGTTGGTTTTACCTCGGTGGAGCAACAAGGGGGAGCGCGGTCGCCCGTTCGGTGTTGTGCCGTTTGCGAGAACCGGCCGCATAGCCGTCATGGTCTGTCCGAGGGACGCCAAAGCCGCCGGCGTCAAGAACGTAGTGTCGATCCATGAGGTCAAGCAGATTTGTCCCGACCGAAGCGTCGTGCCGCAAAAGCTGGACCTGTCGCAACTGTATCACGACGAGATCGCGGCAAAGGCAACCTACAAGAACGCGGCTGCTACGGCCAGACGCTTTCCATGGCGCAAATCGAGTGGCTTTGTGGGCGGGCGGGCGGGCGTAGCGCAGCGACGCCGCGCCGGGGGAGGGGCGCGTAGCGCGCGGGACGCGCCGCCGTGATGTGAAACGAGCAGGCGCTGTCCTCTGACGATGAAGAGCATCGGAGGTGGCATCGCGCCGCCCTTGGGCGGGATTTCGGGAATTCTCGTCGCGCGAGAGCGGACGGAGCGCAGCCGCAGGAGGCTCAGCATAGCGGCCCGCAGGGCGAGCCGGGACCGACTGCGCCCGCTCGCAGCGCTCCGCTTTTTCTTGGGCGGGCAGGGGTGTTCGAGGGGTGGGGCTTCGGGGCACCCCTCGCCTGTCCCGCGCCGCTCGATGCGGCAAGGGACAGGCAAACGGCGGAGACTGTAGAAGTCTGGCTCGGTGCTTCGCATAGAGCGCGCCCAACCGGAACGGGCAGTGGTCCACCAGGATACCGAAGAAAATCACCATCATGGAAAACCGCCCGTTTCCCACGAGGCTCCGGAAAACCCTACGGCGCTATTGGGGAGCGCGGGTTTCCTCCGCCTGCTCCGCTCGCCTGCGGCTCGCTGCGGCCGCGGCCGCGCCGTCCTCACGGCGCTGCGGCTGGAAAACGGGCATCATCATCGGGAAACAGGCAGAAAGAAAAGAGCGCGGACAAGCTGCTCTTTGATTTCCGGTAGCGGGAAACCATCACCACCAGCCAAGCTTACGGCCCGCCAAAAAGCCCGCCGCTGCCAAAAGAAAGGTCAAGAGAACGGCGGAGATGGCGAAGTAGCCCTCAGCACCAACGCTGATGCCGACGACTTCGAGATTGAGCTTGTTGAGGGGCTTCATCGTGTTGGTCCTTTCACCAAAAGAAAACGTGAAAGAACCGGACTGCTTGCTGCGCAAAATATCACACCACAGAGGCTCGCCAAGGGGGTGTGCGCGCTCGGCGCCGCAAATCGGTCTAGACCGGATAGCGTAAGTCTTTGGGTCAAAACGAATCTATTTTTAAGATTCGGCCCGTCCGCTTAAACTCATGTAGCTGCGCGGTCCGCCGAGAGGCGCAATCGACTCTAGCTAGCCCTGTACCAGAATCCGGAACCCCCCGCATCTAGCCAGGCATGGCCGATTTGCGAGGCTTGGGCGGGAAGGGGAGAGCGAGGGGAGGGGCGAGGGCTCCCCCCAATCGATGCGCGCCCGCTCGATGCGGGCGCCATCGGTCAAAAGCGGTCCTGCCCCTCCGAGATGATGGCGGGGCAGAGGGGAACTACAGGATGAAACCAAGTTTCTCGGCGATGGAAGGCTCATAGTCGTGACCCGCCTCCGCCAAAAGCGCAATCATGTCGGCGCGCTCAAGGCCGCGAACCACGTAGCCTTGCCGGCGCGCCGCCTCGATGACCCCTTCCAAGGTCGGGAATTCCTCCAAGAGCGTGCCGAGCCAGATTTCCGGCGAGCCGAAATCGTCGTCCGTGTCGAAGCCCTGAAGGAAAAAGGTGCGCAACGGCGGGTCGAATCCGATGACAGCCTCGTCGTCCGTTCTCTCGCCTTTCAGGAGGGTGATCGTATAGCGGCTCATTCGTAATCCTCGCTTTGCAAATTCCATTCGGTTTTCCACCTCGGATCGTCAAAGACAGGAACCTCGGCGCTGCCACTCTCGAATTTCTCGATGACGCTTTCGTGATCTTCCGCATTGACCTCCACGGTGATCCGGCGTTCGGTGCGGAATGTCTGGATAATGGTAACGGTCTGCTTACCCATGGGGGTTTTCCTTTCTCGCTTGGACCAGTGCCTAGAAGGCGAAGGCGGCTTGACCGCTTGCCTGCACATATGAGGCGCTATCGCCTGCTGCATAGCGCTCGCGCCCCAGCTCGGACCATTGAAGGAAACCGGCGCGGTCATGGCGAAACCAGCCATCCTCAATGCCGAAAATCATTCCCCATGCCACGGCCTCGGCCGACAGGCGGCCGGTATTGATCGGCCAATGCTCCGCGCCCTTTTCCTGACGGCAAAGGCTCGGGGCCGAGAAGGTGCGGATCGTCGCGCTGCGTTCGCCGGGTTCTTTCGAACCGACTGCATCCATGACCTTTCGGGCGTCTGGGACGGAGAGATAGTCGGATGCCTTCTTGTCCTCGTGATGGGAATAGCGGCATCCGAAGGCGACGGCCCGCATGATGCAGTCCCGCTCGGTAAATTCTCGCGTTTCCAGCAATTCGCGCCATTTCCCCGCCATGACCAGATCGACTGCATGCCACCAGCGGGCGGTCGGCGCAGTGGAATAGCCGTGACGGTTCGGCGCGCCGCTGCGCGCGATCTCGAAACCCAGCCGGGTCTCAACATGCCGAACGTAGGGATGATCGGCCAAGAGGGGATGGCGAAGGCCGAGGGTGCGCGGCTGATCGTCATCGGGGCGGCAAACCTCGATTGGAAAGCGGAACATGCGCGACGGCAGGCTCCACGGCGCTGGCATGTCGAAACTTTGCGGGACCGACAGGGAATTGTTGATGTCGAGAAGGGCGAGGTTGGGCGCGAAGCCCTTCTCCACCAGCGCAACGCCGAGCGTGTCGATGTTGGGGGCATCCATGATGATATCCTTGAAATTGTCGTCGAAGGTTTCCGAGTACGCCGAAGGGGAACGATCCCCCTCGGTCATCAGATGTTTCGGTCGCGCCATCAGTCCCACGGAATCACCGCCATCAGGTCTTCGTCGTCCTGACCGGGAAAGCGGCCAAGATTTGCATTGAGCCGCCCATGGCCGGTGTTCACGGAGAGGCTGAGATAGTCGCCGCCGGTCTGGTTCTTCTTCTGCCAGATGCCGCCGACTTCGATGCGCCGACCACGCGGGGACTTGGCAAAAAGGCGGTAGACCGGCGCTTTTGCGTTGGTGCTGGTGAAGGCCTCGCCGGTGATATCGAGGTCGTAAGAGATCGAGGCAATGTTGCCGCTGATCGTGTTGTCTTCGTTGATGCGGATGAAGTTTGCGAGTTCGGTCATGGTCTGTCTCCTGAGTTTACGTTTCCCGAAGGGGAAGCCCCCTTGGGCGAAGCCTCCCCGGTCTTTCCGGGGGAATGGCCTCTGACATTCCCCCGGACGGAGCGGGGAGGGCGAAAGCCCGCCCTGCGGCGACGGCCGGTCGGGTCAAGGGGTCGTGACGGGGAAAAAACGGAAGGTTCGGCCGCAGGCGGAAAGCCGTTTTTTTGCCGGCGCGACAAGCGGCTGTGCCGCGCCTGCCCCTTGATCCGAACGGCCGGCGCTGTCATGGGGCGGAAACAGAAATGCGGCCCGGCGACGGGCCTCAGTGCCGGGGGCATAGCCACCGACCGGACAAGCGATCGTCACCGGGATCGGCGGAGACGGCCGCAGGCTGGCTCCGTGCTTCGCATAGAGCGCGGCCGACCGGAACGGGCGGTGGCCCAACTAGCATTTCTGCGAGTTGCCGGCGACGATCCTGCAGCTAGGCTCCGATACGACAGGGATTCACCCTGAAGGAGGACTGCAATGGAGACGGCGCCAACCCTTATCCTCTATACCGTGACCGGCAAATCGCGCCCTGGTGAACATTGCTGGGACGACCCTTCCGTACCGCCCTATTTCTACGATGACAGGGACATGGCGAAACAGGCGTTGCTGGAATTGCGTGCTGATCTGCTCGCCGGTCGCGATCCCAACGATAGCCCGCTTTGCCTGGAAAGGATCGAAACCGTCCCGATGACGGCCGCGGCGGTCATGGCTTTGCTGAACGATGGTTTTGCCGCCATCGTCAAGGACCACGCGGTCATCGAGACGATCGGTGAGGGCTAGTTTCGCCCTACACAACGCATCCGACGCCGCCTGGTGCAGCGATTAGTTGACGAGCGTCGTTCTCGGCAGCACCCGTTTGGTCAATGGGCAACCATCCTGAATCCTGGTCCAGGACGAGACGTTCAGCTTCATCTCGCAGCGCGCGAGATAGGAGCCGCCGTCGACACGAAGGCAGGATGTCTCGCCGCGTTTGAACAAGACGCCGCGATTTCGGCATTTGCAGTTGTGGGCGATCAAGGCCATGATCAGGCCGGCTACGAGCACTTCAAGACGCATGGTCGAGGCTCCAAAAGATAGAGCGTAAGATTACGCCCGCTCAACGGCATCCGGACGGACCGCAACCGCCGCTGACCTATTCTCCGGCTCTCGACCATGACCAGGGCAGTTGGTGACTGCTTGCAGATTGATTGTAAAATGCCTATTTTACGAGAAATTACGGCGAAATCGCTGGTTCAAACGCATGGGCGACGGTCAGAACCGGTTGACGAGCGAGGCCCATGACACTATGTTGAGAGCTAACAACTAACCCAGCATCCTGAGAGACATGGGCTCCGGGCGGTTGGGGGAAAAAGCCGGCGCAAGCCGGTTTTTTTATGTCTTGGGGGCAAGGAGTGCCGGCGTTAAGAACACGCGTCTATATCGACGGCTACAATCTTTATTACGGCTGCCTGCGCAAGACGGCGTTCAAATGGCTTGACGTCCTGGGCCTGTTCGAGACGCAAATTCTGCCGACAATCCTCTATCGCGCGGCGCCGGAAGCCGATCCGGCAACAATGGCCCTGCATCCGGACTGCGCGATCAAGTATTTCACCGCCAAGATCATCGAGAGTGCTTCCAAGGGCGAGGATTCGGTCTCGTCGCAGGCCCACTATCACAATGCGCTGACGTCGCATTGCGGCGGCCGGCTTTCTTTCGTGATGGGTCACTATTCCCTCTACAAGGCCAACCAGCATATTGTTCCAGCCGACGACCCGAAACGGTGGCCGCGCGATTGCGACAAGATCCAGGTCTGGAAGCTGGAGGAGAAGCAGTCGGATGTGAATCTGGCGCTCCAGCTTTATGATGACGCCCTGAGCGGAGAGATCGACCAGGTGGTGCTCGTCACCAACGATACGGACCTTGCGCCGGCCCTGGAAATGCTGGAGGCGCGTTGCCCGCAAATTGTCCGCGGCCTGGTTATACCGACCCGCAAGGTTGGCGCTGGTGGCGACCTCGAGCGGGAAGCCAATGTCTCGCTGGCAAAGCTGGCCCATTGGGTCCGGCGGCATATCACGGAGGACGAACTGCGCGCGTCGCAACTGCCGGATGTCGTCCCTGGCCGACGCCGTGCGAGCATAAAGCCGCATTCATGGTATGCGAAGCCGCACCATCTCGCGACAATGCTGGACATGGCCCGCCCGGTGCTGCGCACCGATGGCGAAATCCTGAAATGGGCGCGCCAAGCAAACGCCCATCTCGGCGGTCGGCGGCCGATCGACCTGATTGAGACGGATGCTGGCGCGGTGGAAGTCTTCGACTACATCGACGCCTATATTCGCGGCCAGCTCGACAAGGTGGGCGATCGGGACGGTTTGTCCTCGAAATCCTAATAGGGGTCAGAACAAGAGCTGCTCGAAATCGTACGCTAAGCTTGAACGGAGCGGGAACGCTTGATTGACCGCATTTCAAAAAGGGCATCTATGACCGGACATTCTGGAACCTGATCGCCGGTGCATTGCGCCGCCATATTCGACATGGCCCGCTCCAGACGCCGCAGATCGGCGATTTTCTGACGGATATCTTTCAAATGTTCGATGGTGAGCGCATGGACCTCCCGGCAGGTGTAGGTATGCCCATCGACCAGGCGAAGCAGGCCGCGCAACTCGTCCAGGCTGAAGCCGAGTTCACGGCCGCGCCGCACGAAATGCAGCCGCCTTGCGTGTTCAGTTGTGTAGATACGATAACCCGCTGCGCTGCGGGCGGGCTTCGGCATGACGCCGATTTTCTCGTAATAGCGGATCGTCTCTATGTTGACGCCGCTGCGCTCGGACAGCACGCCGATCGAAAATTCATCATTCTGTGTCATCACATAGCTCGCACAAATCCGTGAAAATTTCTCGCTTGACCCTGTAGTCGCTACAGGCACTAGGGTCACGATAGATCAATTGCGGGAGCATGTGAACGATGATGCAGGATGAAACACGGACGCTGGCAAATACAGTCACAGAGCCAGCCGAAAAGGGTTTTGATCGGGCAGCATTGCTGTCGGTCGGCGGCATCGTTGCGGCACTGGGCGCAGCAACCTGTTGCGTGCTGCCCTTTGCCTTGTTCTTCGCTGGCATCAGCGGCGCGTGGATCGGCAATTTGACCGCGTTCGAACCCTACCAGCCTGTGTTTATCACGATCGCGCTCGCCTGCCTCGGCTACGGTTTCTATCTCGTCTATCGCAGGCCGAAGGCGGCTGAATGCGCCGAGGGTTCCTACTGCGCGCGTCCATCATCCCATCGGAACGCCAAGATCGGCCTTTGGGTCGCAACTGTCTTGATCATTATCGCCGTGGGCTTTCCCTACGCCGCCCGCCTTGTCCTCGATGCTTAATCCCAAGGAGAATCTCATGAAAATCCTGCCCCTCATTGCCCTTACTGCGTCCCTGCTGACGGGTGGTCACGCTTTTGCCGCCGAGCAGACCGTAACCTTGAATGTTGCCAATGCCACCTGCGAACTCTGCGGCCCGATTGTGAAGCGGGCGCTCAGCAACGTTCCAGGCGTGCTCGATGTTGATGTATCGGAGGCGACCGGCGCGGCGATCGCGAAGGTGCGCTTTGACGACAGCCAGACGAATGTCGCCGCGCTGATCACCGCAACCACCAATGCTGGCTATCCGTCCGGCGTTTCGCAGTAAGGAGGTTCAGCATGACAGATGGAAAGTTCATCGGCCTTGGCGAAGTCGGGTTTCTCGCCGTCATCTGTTGCGCCGCGCCATTTCTTTTGGTCGCCGCTGGCTCTTTTGGCTTTTCCGCATGGTTCGCAGCGGCCGGCTATGTGCTGATCCCGATCGCTCTCGCCGCGATTGGGGCGTCCGCACTTTATCTTTACCGGCGTCGGCGTTCCGCCTCATCAGCGGATGCCAATTGCTGCTCGATGAATAACAAGACAACAAAGGTGAATTGAATGTGTGAAGCTTGCGACGTTCCAACTTCCAACAAAGGCAACGGCCGTTATGATCTTGTGGTCGTCGGAGCTGGCTCGGCCGGTTTCTCCGCCGCGATCACGGCCGCCGAACTAGGCGCCCAAGTGGCTCTTGTCGGGCATGGCACGATCGGCGGTACATGCGTCAACATCGGCTGCGTGCCCTCGAAAGCCCTGATCCGGGCCACGGAGGCTGTACGTCACGCCAACGATGCGGCTGCCCGGTTTGATGGGATCGAAAGCGGCGCGCGCGTGGTTGATTGGGCCGCTCAGATCGCCCAGAAAGACGCTTTGGTTGCCGGTCTGCGACAGGCGAAATACGCTGATCTGCTGCCGGAGTACAACAATGTGGTCTACCACGAAGGTCCGGCCCGCCTCGTTGACGGCGGTGTCCAGGTCGCGGGCCAGCACATCGGCTCCGAGCGAATTATCATCACCACCGGTGCGCGTCCGGCGTTGCCGGGGATTCCGGGGATCGCTGACGTATCGCCGCTCGACAGCACGACAGCGCTCGCCCTGACCGAGCTGCCACGCTCGATGATAGTGCTTGGCGGCGGCTACATCGGCGTGGAGCTTGCCCAGACTTTCGCACGGGCCGGTGTCGAAGTGACACTCGTGTTCCGCAGCCGGCTTCTGCCGGAGGCTGAACCCGAAATCGGCGCTGCGCTTGCCACCTATCTGGCCGATGAGGGGATTAAAATCGTCAGCGGCATTACCTACGAGTCCGCCCGCAAGACCGATGATGGTGGTGTTGCCCTCGCCATCGCGCGGGACGGACGTCCGGAAATCTTGACTGCCGAGCGGATTCTTGTGGCGACGGGACGCCGCTCGAACACTGAAGCCCTTGGGCTTGCTGAAACCGGTATAGACCTGACACCGGCCGGGGCCATCATCGTTGATGATCGCATGCGCACCTCGAAGGCGGGCGTCTATGCCGCCGGCGATGTAACCGGAAAAGATCAGTTCGTCTACATGGCCGCCTATGGCGCAAAGCTCGCCGCCAAGAACGCATTGAACGGCAACAGCCTGAGTTACGACAACACCGCAATGCCCGCCGTGGTCTTTACCGATCCGCAGGTGGCGAGCGTCGGCATGACCGAAGCGCAGGCGCGGGCTGCCGGACATTCGGTTCGCACCTCCGTCCTTTCCCTCGACAATGTGCCGCGGGCGCTGGCGGCGCGCGACACGCGCGGCCTGATCAAGCTGGTCGCCGACGGGTCAACCCGGAAACTCCTTGGCGCTCACATCCTTGCACCAGAGGGTGCTGACAGCATTCAGACGGCAGCCTTGGCCATCCGCTGCGGCCTGACGATCGATGATCTCTCGGAGACGATCTTTCCATATCTGACGACTGTCGAAGGTTTGAAGCTTGCGGCTCAGACCTTCGACAGGGATGTGAAAAAACTGTCCTGCTGCGCGGGGTGAGGCGAAAGGGAAACGGGTGCCTACTCAAGTCACGGCTTAAACGGAGCGGTCGCCCTCGATCCTGACACGCATGATGGTCTGGCGGCTGGTGTCAAATTTTCTGGCGAGTGCGGAAACGCTCATCCCGCCCGCCAAATCCGAGAGAACATCCAATTTCTGCTTCTCATTGAGCCGAGCGGGACGGCCGAGGGTCTTGCCTTCCGACTTGGCTCGTTTGAGGCCCGACTGCGTGCGTTCGATCAGCAGATCACGCTCGAACTGAGCGACGGCATTGATGACGCTCATCGTCATCTTCCCGGCGGAACTCGCCAGATCGACGCCGCCGAGGGCCAGACAATGGACCCGCACGCCCAGCTCCTCCAGTTTCCTGACCGTCGTACTGACATCGATCGCATCTCGGCCGAGCCGATCGAGCTTGGTGACGATGAGCACGTCCCCGGCTTCGAGTTTATCCATCAGTCGCGAGAAACCCCGGCGCTGCGCAATGGCGACGCTGCCCGAGATGGTCTCGGTGACTATACGGCGTGGCTCGACGTGGAAGCCGGCCGCTTCGATTTCCTGAATCTGGTTTTCGGTGGTCTGTCCGGTCGTGGAGACACGGACATAGGCAAAGGTGCGTGGCATAAGGTTCAATTTCGTCCGAATAGGTTGTCCGAAAGGTGATGCCTGTCCACAAATAAGTCAAGATAATTTGTGGACAGGGTGATTTAGGCCTGTACGCAAACGACCGTTTCCGGACATGCCCGGAACCATCGACGCAAGTTTGTATGGAGTAAAAAATGGCGCGGCGGAAGTTTCTCAAAATTCAGGATCAACAGGAGCTGTTCGGCGTACCGACCGATGAGGATAGTCTGATCCGTCACTACACTCTATCTCCATCGGACCGGCTGGAGATCGAAGTCCGCAGGCGAAAACATAACCAGCTCGGCTTTGCTGTCCAGCTTTGCATGATGCGGCATCCGGGCCGGGCTCTCATGGTGCACGAAATTCCGCCGAGGGCGATGCTCAATTATATAGCCGAACAATTGGATGCTGATCCGGAGAGTTTCCGTTCCTATGCCAGGCGGGAGGAAACTCGCCGCGAGCATATCGCGCATTTGCTTTCCTATTTTGGAAAACGAACAGCAACAGCACAGGACCGGCGCGCCGCCTTACTATCCGCCGTCGAAACGGCGACCGCAACGGACAAGGGCCATTCTATTGCCCAAGCTATTGTCACCACGCTGCGGGAGCGGAAGGTGTTACTTCCCGCACCTGACACAATAGAGCGGATCGGCTTTGCCGGCCGCGTAATAGCCCGCCGTCGCGCCGAGGCTGCCCTGATATCGGGCCTTTCAGCCGAAAAGCTCCAATCCCTCGATGATCTTTTGACGGTTGATCCCGAGATACGACAGACGCGATTCCATTGGCTGCGATCTGCGCCAGATGCTCCGGGAGCAACCAACCTGGTCACGCTGACCGACAGGATCGCTTTCATCCGCGCGCTCGATATCGATCCCCGACTACAAGCCCGCATCCACTCCGGTCGCTGGGAGCAGATGGTCCGGGAGGGCGATGTGACACCGGCATGGCTTGCCGCCGACTTCAACGCCAGTCGGCGGCGCGCGACGATCATCGCGCAGATCATCAAGCTTGGGCAAAAGCTCACCGACGCCGCAGTCACCATGTTCATCAAGCTGATCGGCAGGCTGTTTTCGCAGGCGAATAACCGCAAGAAGCAGCGCCATGTGAACACCCGGATGGAGACGGCTAAGGCACTACGGCTGTTTCTCGACACGATATCGGCTCTTCAGTGCGCCAATGACAATGATGAAGATGCAATTGAAACGCTCGACCGCCACGTCGGCTGGCATCGCTTGGTGCAGGCAAAGCCGACGCTTGCGGCGATGGTGGAAGACAATGACGCCTCACCCTTGCTTATTGCAGCTGAGCAATATGCCAATGTTCGCAATTATGCAGGCCGGTTCCTCCTGACCTTCACATTCCATTCAAGTCGTCGGTATGATCCTTTGCTGGCAGCGATCGAAACACTCAGATCCCTTTACGCGGAAGGAAGGCGCGTGCTTCCCGAACGTGTCCCGATCGCTCATCTCGGCGCGGCGGAGCGTAAACTGATCTTCGGGCAGGCAAAGGCCGATCGCCGTCTCTATGAGATTGCAACACTGGCAGCGTTGCGCGAGCGGCTTCGTTCGGCCGACATCTGGGTCGAAGGCAGCAGGGCGTTCCGGCCGATAAATGAAAATTTCATGCCCCGCCCTACTTTTACCAAGCTGAAGGAAACTGACCAGCTTGGGCTCGGTGTGCAGCGCGACGGGGTGGCTTGGCTCACCGAAATGCAACAATTGCTGGACTTCAATCTGAAACGTCTCGCCCATCGCGCCCGCAACGGCAAACTTGAAGGCGTCCGTCTCGATGCCGGAACCCTGATTGTAACACCGCTGGCGAGCGAAGTGCCCGCTGCAGCCGATGAACTAAATATCGAAGCGAAATGTATCCGCTTGTCGAAGTGCCGGATCTCTTAAGAGACGTGCATGAGTGGACCGGCTTTGCCGACCAGTTCACCCATGTTCGAACGGGCGATTCACCGCAAAACATTCCGGCCATGCTCGCCGGCACGCTCGCGGACGCCACCAATCTTGGCCCGAAACGTATGGCCGGAGCCTCCAAGGGGATCAGCGCCCATCAGATCGGATGGATGCGCATGTTCCATGCCCGCACGGAAACCTATCGCGCAGCGCAGGCATGTGTGACCGACGCCCATGCGCGTCATCCCCACGCCCAGCTCTGGGGAACAGGGACGACCGCATCATCTGATGGTCAGTTCTTCCGGGCCAGTGATCGTGCCGCCAAACGCGGTGATATCAACCTGCATTATGGCAGCGAGCCAGGCTCGAAATTTTACAGCCACCTTTCCGATCAGTACGGCTATTTCAGCATTCTGCCGATCAGCCCGACCGAGAGCGAGGCAGCCTATGTTCTCGACGGCCTGTTCGACCACGACACCATCCTGGAGATCGAGGAGCACTTTACCGATACCGGAGGTGCGAGCGATCATGTATTTGCCCTCTTCACTCTGATCGGAAAGCGTTTTGCGCCTCGGCTGCGCAATCTCAAGGACCGGAAGTTCCATACTTTCGAAAAGGCCGACTCATATCCAGCACTGGCCAACCATATCGGCGCGCCGATCAATACCGCCCTCATTCTGGAACACTGGGATGACCTTCTCCATCTGGCGGCATCAATCACGACACGCTCTGTTGCGCCCTCAATGATCCTCAAAAAGCTGGCGGCATCCTCGAAACCGAGCCAGTTGGCGAAAGCCCTGCGTGAGCTCGGGCGCATCGAGCGATCCCTGTTTATGATCGAATGGTATTCCAACCCGGCACTTCGCCGGCGATGTCAAGCCGGTCTTAACAAAGGAGAATCCGCCCACAAGCTCAAGCGGGCCGTTTTCTTCCATGAGCGCGGCGAAATCCGCGACCGATCGTTCGAAAGTCAGGCATTCCGTGCCTCGGGCCTCAACCTTGTCGTCAGCGCCATCGTCCACTGGAATACCGTTTATCTCAGCCGTGCCGTAGCCCATCTGCGTCAAAGTGGTCGAACTATCCCCGACATATTGCTCAAGCATGTCTCGCCACTCAGCTGGGAGCACATAAATCTCACCGGCATCTATTCCTGGGACACCGAGCAGCAGATGCCCGAAGGCTTCAGGCCATTGCGACTTCCTGGAAGAATCCTCCGCGCTGCATGACGTTCCCGCTCCGTTCGGTCTTAGCGTACGATTTCGAGCAGCTCTTGTTCTGACCCCTAATAGCTATGGGCGGGAAGGGAGTTCGAGGGGCGGGGCTTTGGGGCGCCCTTCGTCCTGGACCGCGCCGCTCGATGCGGCGAGGGGCAGGCACACGGCCACCGGAGCTGACCGAACTCGCGGTTTCGCAAATGCAAAGGGACGCCCGACCTTACGGCCAGGCGTCCCTTCAGCAACAATAGATGCGATGCTTACGCCTTCAGCGCGGCCATCCTTTCTCCGAGCAGCCACAGGGCCTTGTTGAGCTTGATATCCTGATCGATGCCGTTGACGGTGCGGATTCCGGGAATTAACCGGACGGTGTTCCGATCAAAAACCGGACGCCATTCCGACATGAAGCCGGACGCGATTCCGATAAATAACCGGACAGTTTAGGCGGTCCACCGATGCCTTTGGGTCAGCAACCTTGGCATGTGTTTCCTCGTGACGAACGAGGAGATGCTGATGCCGGCGAAGAGAAGGCTGACCATGAGACAACTACGACAAATGCTTCGGCTTTGCTCGGACGACGTGAGCGTGCGCGATATTGCCATGATGCTGGGGCTTGCCCGCAGCACGGTGCAGGATAACCTTGAGCGTGCGAGAGCGGCCGGACTGAGCTGGCCCTTGTCCGGAGACCTGACGGACGACGTCATCGAGCGCCGGCTATTCTCCCGACAGGGCGTCAAGCAGGGCCTGCGCCGGCGGGTGGAACCCGATTGGAGCGCGCTGGCGGTCGAGCTGAAGAAGCCGGCCGTGACCCTACAGATCCTTTGGGAGGAATATCGCGCGATTCATCCTGATGGCTACGGCTACAGCCGGTTCTGCGAGCTGTTCCGCAGTTTCGAGCAGCGGCTTTCGCCCACGATGCGCCAGGAACATGTTGCCGGCGACAAGGTGTTCGTCGACTATTCCGGCAAGACGCTGCCGATCGTCGACGGCAAGACCGGCGAGATCCGCGAGGCGGAGATCTTCCTCGGCGTGCTGGGTGCGTCGAGCTACACCTTCGCGGAGGTAACCTGGAGCCAGGCCCTGCCGGACTGGATCGGCTCGCATGTGCGCATGTTCCGCTTCTTCGGCGGCGTCCCGCGGCTCCTCGTTCCCGACAATCTGAAGTCCGGCGTGAACAAGGCCAGCTTCTACGATCCCGAGATCAACCGCACCTACGGCATGATGGCGGCGCATTATGGCGTCGGCGTTCTGCCTGCCCGCCCGAAGCGCCCCAAAGACAAGGCAAAGGTCGAAAGTGGCGTGCGTTTCGCCCAAACCTGCATTCTCGGCCGCTTGCGCAACCAGACCTTCTTCTCGCTGGCCGAGGCCAATGCCGCCATCGTCGGAGCCGTCGAGCGGATCAACACCCATGTCATGCGCCGGCTCGGCCAAAGCCGCCGGGACATGTTCGAGGCGATGGAGCGCACCGCGCTGGCAGCACTTCCGGCGCAGGATTACGAGTTCGCCGAATGGCGTCTGGCGCGGGTCTCGACGGACTACCATGTCGAGTTCGAGCGTTACTTCTATTCCGTGCCCCACCATCTTATCCGCCAGCAGGTGGATGTCAGGGCCACGAGCCGCACCATCGAGATATTCCTCAAAGGCCAGCGGATTGCGGCTCATCAGCGCCGATACGGCGGTTCACGCTTCGGGACCGATCCGGATCACATGCCCAGTTCGCATCGCCGATATGCCGAATGGTCGCCGGAACGCTTCCGACGCTGGGCCGCATCGATCGGCCCGCACACCGAGGGCCTGATCGTCGCGATCCTTGCCAGCCGGCCGCATCCAGAACAGGGGTTCCGAACCTGCCTCGGGGTTCTCGGGCTCTACCGCGCCATCAGCGCCGCCCAGGCCGAGGCCGTCTCGGCCCGCGCCGTCGAGATCGGCGGGCTGACCTGCAAAAGCATCGGCGCGCTCATCAAAAGCTACAAAACACCCCGCCATTCCGCTGAACCGGCCGCCGTCGGCGAACACGCCAATCTTCGCGGCCCCGGCTACTTTCACTAAGGAGACAATCGACCATGCTGACCAATCCCACCCTCGACACCCTGCGCGCCCTCGGCCTTTCCGGTATGGCGTCCGCTTTCCAGGAACTCGATCAGCAGCCGGAGGCCCAAAGCCTCCAGCATGGAGAGTGGCTCACCCTTCTGCTCGAGCGGGAGATGACGACGCGCCGCCAGAAGCGCTTCGAGGCCAGGGCGCGCGCCGCAAAATTGCGCCATGACGCCCAGGTCGAGAACATCGACTTCCGCGCTGCCCGCGGCCTCGACCGCAATCTCTTCCTCAAGCTGTCCGGTTGCGACTGGATCAGGCAGCACCATAGCCTGCTCCTCATCGGGCCGGCCGGCGTCGGGAAGAGTTGGCTGGCCTGTGCTCTCGGGCATAAGGCCTGCCGCGAGGATCTTTCCGTCGCCTACCACCGCGTTCCCCGGCTCTTCGCCGCCCTCGCGCTGGCCCGCGGGGACGGACGATACACCAGACTGATCAAGTCGCTGGCCAGAACCGATCTGCTCATCCTCGATGACTGGGGGCCGGAGAAGCTCAACGACGAACAGCGCCGTGATCTTCTGGAGATCGTCGAGGATCGATACGAGCGGCGCTCAACCATCATCACCAGCCAGATTCCCGTCGACCACTGGTATGACATGATCGGCAACGCCACCATCGCCGACGCCATTCTCGACCGCCTCGTGCACAATGCCTATCGCATCGAATTATCTGGGGAGAGCCTGCGCAAACAGCGCGCCGTGTCCATATCCGACACAACCGTCGCTTGACCCACCACTGCCTCAACGGCAATCATCAATCAGACCCAAAGGCAACTTGCCGCGTCCGGCTTCAGATCGGAACAGTGTCCGGCATCAAATTGGAATGCCTGTCCGGCTTCGCGTCGGAATAACCGTCCGGCATCATCGGAATACGCATGACGGCACGGGAGGTTGCACGGCGCGGCCTGCCGAGATCGTCGCGGCCGACGCCGCGCAAACCACCCTTGATCGCGTTCTCCTGCACCACGTTCCACGTCGTCCACAGATCGCTGGCGCGGTCGTCGTGACGGCGCGGGACAAGCAACTGCTCCGGCTTGATCGGCGTGGTCGTCTCGCCTTCATTGTCTCCAAAGCGGAGAACATGGGCGGCATCTGCCAGAATTCTCGCCTCCTCGGGGTTCATGCGCATGGTCGACCAATCCTGCGGAGCGGCAAGGGTGCGTTCGGCCTCACCGAGAACGCGATAGGTTCCCTCGATGACCTTGTGCTGCACGTCCCCGGAATGGCGGACCTTGATGGCGTCGATGGTGCCGGTCTGCGTCACGAGGGAATTGAGGCACCGCACCCGGAAAAGCCCGGCCATCAGTTCGTAGGCGCTGGTGCCGTCATTGGCGTTCTTCAGGAGGATTTCGCAGACGGTATCGCCGACATTATAGACCTTGCCGTCATCGACACGGCGCATTCGAATAAGGTGCTTGGTGAAATCGGCCTTGCCTTCGGTGCGGCTGCGGGACTGCTTGGCGCCGACCGGCATGAATCCCTCGTTCATGAGGCCGCGCAACACCTCGATGGTCGGGATGGGTTTGAAACGCTCGGACCGGCTCTCATGGGCGGTCACGGCAAAGATCGACGGCGCGATGCGGCGCATTTCGGTTTCGGTCAAGGCGCGGCCGGTGTCGAAACGGGCGGTCTCGGTGTAGATGCTCATTGTCTGTCTCCTGTTTTTCCCCGTTTCCCGAAGGGGAAGCCCCCTTGGGCGAAGCCTCCCCGGTCTTTCCGGGGGAATGGCCTCTGACATTCCCCCGGACGGAGCGGGGAGGGCGAAAGCCCGCCCTGCGGCGACGGCCGGTCGGGTCAAGGGGTCGTGACGGGGAAAAAACGGAAGGTTCGGCCGCAGGCGGAAAGCCGTTTTTTTTGCCGGCGCGACAAGCGGCTGTGCCGCGCCTGCCCCTTGATCCGAACGGCCGGCGCTGTCATGGGCGGAAACAGTGATGCGGCCCGTCGCCGGGCCTCAGTGCCGGGGGCATAGCCACCGACTGGACAAGCGATCGTCACCGGGATCGGCGGAGACGGCCGAAGGCCGGCTTCGTGCTTCGCATAGAGCGCGGCCGACCGGAACGGGCGGTGGCCGACAAATTGCGGTCAGGATGGTTTCTTCGAGAGGAGATTAAAGAGCTGCGCGATGACGTCGGTGGTGTAAACCTGTTCCCCGTCGCGCTCGTAGCTGGAATTCGAGATCCGGGACTCGACATAGACGAGATCGCCCGGCTCGACATTTTCTTCGATCCACTTGGCCTGCTTCCTGTCGAGGATCGTCACCTGTGCCCAGTCGGTGGCGGTTTTTCGATCGCCGTCGGCCTGCCATTCGCGATTGGTGGCGATGTTCACCTTTAGCACATTCTTGAGCTTTATAATGTTGCCGACGTGGCCAAGCAGGGTGTGCCGGTTGACAGTTCGCATGGATTTAAACCTTCCTTAACCGCTGAAATCCGGTTATTTGTGCAACTCGAACCAATGCCGCTCGGTTTGGCCAGAGGTGTCATTCTTGATGTCGAAGAAGTAAGGCTCTGACCTGAGCGGTCGAGACATGGAGACCGTTTGTATGCAGCTCCGCTGCCGATCAGAGTTATAGAGACCGTGCGTATTGCCCTGGCAAACGTTGACTGTCTTGACGCACAGATCGCCTTCCCTGGCGAAGCCGTTGCGGTCCCTGCTGCTCCCGACCTGATAGCCCTCCGGGCACTCCGCATATCTCTGATAGCCCGGCTCTCTCGTTCCTCCTTCCGGGCAGATCGGCCAGTCGAAGCCCGGTTTCTTCATCGCGGAGATCAGCCGGTTCATCGGCGGATGGCAGGCGGGCACGCCCCTCCAGGACGGGTTGGAAGACGAAGCACACAACAGAACCTCGCAGCCCCATTCGCTCGCTGTAGCGGGCGTGGGCAGGACGACGGCCGCCAGAAGGATTCCGGCGATGACGTTGGCAGGCGTGGCGTTGGCTGACATCGGCAACTCTCTCATCAAAAACACGAACGAGTAAACTATAGTTTATCCTATGGCACCGAGCAAACGCAAGAAGGCCGATACAGACCTTGGGACGATGATCCTGCGAAACATGGCGATCGTCATGGAGCGTGAGCGGGAGAAGCGCGGCCTGACGAAGAAGGAGTTGGTGAAGCTTTGCGAGATCACCACGCCTTATTATTTTAGGATTCTCGACGCTACGGCGAATCCGTCCCTTCAGGTCATCACGCGGATCAGCACCAATCTAAAGGTGCCTCTGCAAGATCTGATGCTCGGGATGAAATCGGACGACAGTTGAATCTCGCGGTTACCTCCGCCTCGATTGCCCCAATGATATCGTTGCGCACGACGTAAATTATAATTTATCGTCATCCATCATATTCACGGCTCGAACTTTGCGTTCGAGCCAATTGAGGGATGGCGAATTTTGAAACATCGGCTGATGTCGGCGCTGGTGTTCACAGCGTCAACCGCATGGGCTGCGGACAATCCGATGTGGCGTGGCGGTTTCACCTGGTCCTGCACATTTTCCTCGGTCATTCGATGCGAGCGAGCGACCGATTGCGCGTCGAGCGGGGAGGGCGGCAAGATCCAGATAGCCTATCGCGAGAACCAACTGGTCGACCCAGAAGGAAAGACCCATTCGATCAAGCGCCACTATGTGCAGATCGTCGCTGGCAGCCCTATCGGCAGCGAGGTGAAAATCGAACTCGATACAAACGAGGTCATCTGGCTGTCGCCGGCCGATGCGGCGGGGACATTTTCCGACAACTGGATCGGTGCGATGCTATCGCCGAAGGCCGGCGTGATCGTGCAGGAGCTTCGGCCGCTCATCTGCCAGCCGGTGAGATAGCGCGGTCGCCTCTAGTGGCTGTGCCAGCCGAGATCGGTGTGGGTGAAGTCGTCGCCTTTGTACGCAATGCGGGTTCGGTAAGCCCGTGCGCAAGCATAGGTGAAACAGTCGCCCATGTTCAGCTTGGCGGGATGGTTCATGATCTTGCCGAACAGCTGCGCGGCATCGAGGGCTTTGGCGCCCACGTCGCCAGAAATCATCGCCTCCTTGCAGTCGAGGTCGGATATGAACTGGTCGACAAGGCGCCGCGCCTTTTCCATCATTTCGGATGTGGCCGGCCTGTCACGACCAGAAGCTTCGGCGAGCCGGCGCGTGAGCGACAAGGTCGCCTCCATGCGCACGACCGCCGAGATGTAATAGGGGCCGCCATCCTCCTCAAGCCGATCGATCAAGGTAGCGGCATCCTCCTCCGCCGCGAGAATGGCGACAACGACCGAGGCATCGATAAAGAGCATCAGTCTTCGCCCCACATCTCATCGGTTTCCTGCTTGTGATCGCCAGGCGCAAAGGGTCCGACTTCGCGGGCCATTGCGAGGGACTTTGCCAGCCGCTCGCGGACCGGCAAAGCGGCCCGGCGTTTTGCGATCTCGTGTTTCAGAGCGTCCTTGACCGCATCCACCTTGCTGGATTTGGTGATGCTGATAAGCTCTTCCGTGAGCCGGTCGACCTCGGGGTCTTTGATATAGAGCGGCATGACAGCATATCCTTTCGAGGATATTATCATATCCTGCTTTTCATATCCTCGCTAGACAGAACTCCTTAAAGCGAAGAGTTGTGGTTTCCGCCACAGTCCGAATGGATCAACGCTCGTTGTTATCGTCCTCGTAGCGCGACCAGTCGTCCTCGGGTGTATAGTATTCGGCTGCGTCGTAGACTTGGGTCTTCTTATAGCGGTCACTCAGACCGACGACAGCTAGGCGCGAGAGCCCATTTATCTTTAGGCTGCATGCGACACATTCGAACTGATTTGGAAGATATTCCTGTGTTTCGATGATTTCCCCGTCGTCGAGCTTTTGTGTCGGAGGTGCAACGGGTTCGCCGACGACCAACGCTGTCGAGGAACAGGAAGGACAGTCGACGCGATGGCCGTTATGGCGCGTCGCCCAAATCTCCGCTTGCGCCTGGAGCGTCAAGCGTTCTCCTTCGGGCTTGCCTTTCCATACCTTGCTGTGGGCTTCGACATCACCTTTGACGGCTTTTGCGCTGTCATCGGCCGCTGCCTCGATAAGCTTTTTCGCGACCTTGGCTTCGTCCTCACCGAGGAACTCTGGCAGCGTCCCACCCATGGAGGTCAGGAGAACGTTACATATCTGGTAAAAGCGAGGCTGCCAGCTCGATCCCTTTACGCCTTCGAATGCGAGGTCTCCGGAATGAAGCTCGGCATTGCGCTTGCCTGTATGCACGACGCCGAAGCTTTCATGCTCCTTTGTGAACTCGGGCAGAATCGCAGAAAGGCGTTTAAAGACCTCGGTGATTGCGATCGACTTGGGCGAGAATTTCTCTTCGAACGGGGTAAAGCCGAGCGCGTGGTATAGGCTTGACCAACTTCGATCGGTGTCCGCCAAAAGCGCCGGGCTGATATTGGTAAGGGCGGCCCGGGCGAGGAATTCGAGAGCGAGGCTCGACCAGAGCGCATATTCCCATTCATCGCTATTATAGGTATCCATATGCTGGATGTACCGCTCCGCTTTCGCGTAGAGCGCTTCTGGATCGCAGGTCGCTGGAGTTGGGCCTGGCGTAACGGTCTGTTTCAATTAAGCGCTCCCAAATATACACGTTCAATGGATCGATCCTCCCGCCCCGAAGGGATGGGCGAGCGGGCATGGAGCATCCGCCAGTTGTCGATAACAAGCGTATCCCCTGGCAGCTGCAGGGACACCGAAAGAGGCTCTGCTTCTGCTAACCAGGAACGGACCGCGGCATCTGCAGTCTCTCCTATCCGACTTGCCGGCTTCAGGAAAATTTCATCCCATCTGAGAAGGCTATCGCCATCGGCACCTGCCTGAAGGAGTGGCAGGAGGTCGAAAGTGCCATTTCGCGGTCGGCGCGGCTTAAAGATGGCGCGGGCCAGCACGTTACGGCTGATGTCCTCGGTAAGCGTCCGGCCGTCCAGCATTAGCGTCGGGACATCTCGATAGCCCACTTTGCAACGAAGGATCAGATAGCGGGGTGGCACGCGCCAATGCGCAAGATCGGTGTGAAAGGGGAAGCGGTCCAGCCCAAAATTACCGCTATAGGTATTTGGTGTCGATGTTGCCTTCGGTTGAAGGGTTTGCACGAGACCACCTGCCCACGGTGTCAATGGAGTCCCAAGCGCATCTGCGACGTCGATGGTGTCCAGATTGGGCTCCAATTGAGAGAATAGAGCAAAGCCCTGAGCTTTTATGTCACGTTTTAGTTCGGGGACAATCACCTTGAACGCGCTCTCGATGGTCAAGCTTCGATATCATCGTTCATGCTAGCAACTTCTGCTTTTGAAACATAGCAACATTCGACAACCGGGGATTTCCTTGAACTGGAGGGCATACTCCCGTTTTCGCGCGCCGGCGAGACAATACTGGCCGCCTACTGCTTGCCGCCGGAGGACTAACCAAATACCAACTAAATCTCGACCGTAGAAATGTCATAACATCACATAAGTTTCATTATGGAACTAAGCTATTGATTCTATTACCTAGTAGGTGATTACGCTGAAGGTGGCAAACCCACATTCGTCCGTCGCTAGGACATAGTTATAACCGACATCCGTCTTGATGTAGGCCGTTGCGAGTTCGCGACGTCGTATCGCCTTCCACACCTGCACGTAGACCTCTTCGCCCTCGTCACCGCAAGGCTGAAGCAGCATAAGATGGCGTGCCGCCTCATACAGATACGCCTGCTTCTTCGCCTCGGATTCCGCACTAAGGTAATAGGCCCACAACAGGCATGCGCGGTGCTGGTGAGAGACGTTCGGCTCGTCCAACACGGGGATTGTTCAGGAGCCTGTCGCTTCACCAACACCATCGAGGGGTCGGTTGGGCGAGCAACACATTCCTCGCCTTCGCTCCGGTAGGCTCCCATGGAACTTACACGTCGATCCAGCCGTGCGGGACCGAGCGGGTGTCCGTTCTGCCGTTCCTTCATGTCGCACCGCTGGTTCCGTCACGTATTCCCGGCCGGTTTGAAAACCACGCGCACCTCAACTGTGGAATCGTATTCACCGCCACCTTGGAGGGGACGCTTCCATGAACGCTGAATCTATGAATCTCTATCGTGGCGCTCAAGTTTTTGAGGGGGGTCGACCACCAAGGGCGAAGTGCTGACGTTTCAGGGCGCCCGCGCTTGCGAATTGCACGATGGCCGGCCAACCAGTCGAGCCAGCGGCGGCAGACGATCCGGATCGTGTTCGGGCGATGCCATCTTCGATTCATCCGGTTTTCCGAAACGGTGATCAGTCCCATCTGCGCCGCGTCGCGGATCGCGTAGCGTGCGGTCGTGCATCCGACGCCTGCGCGAGCGGCTATTTCCGGTAGCGACATGCCGGAAAACCCATGGTCGATGACGGCGCGAGCGATAACAGCGAGAACCGCCAGCTTGCTGACGGTGAACATCCTGGCGATGCAGGTCGGAATGATGCAGTCCTTGGCGAGCGCGCGGCGGCGCAGCCAGCCCGCCGCTCGTTTGCCCTCGGGGATATTTAGCCGTCGGCGATTTGGTCGAATCGCGGAGGGGGCGACGGGACCAATCGGTCCCCTGCCCGGCCGGGGCTCCGTTCGAACCGTTCTGCGTTGATGCTCGATGATCGTCGCGAGATATTCCATCTCGTTGTCGACCACGAGTCCTTCTCCGTTCAAGATCCAGGCGGATTTCGCGCACTCGTCGATCTGCTGGAGGGTGCGCGCTGCAAGCAGGCGCGCCAATAGGTTCGGCCCATAGGCCGTCGGGGATGCGGCAAGCATGATCTCTCCTTATTATCGGCGGCGGAGAGAAACCCTGGGCGCAAGACGCACGTATTCGTGGCAAGAATTAACTTGCAGCGGCCTCTTCGATGTGCGAGAAAATCGGTGGCTATAAGACTTTCTGCACATCTTCGTGTGTCACTGAACCCGTCTCTCCGAGGCGGGTTTTATTTTGTCTACGGCATAGGGCCTCCTTGGCTCGTTCGCTGACATAGCGAGTCGCAAAGCTAATTATATTTTACGGACGAAACAAACATAAACCTACGCATGTCGTGAAAACGCCGCTTTTGACTCGTGTAGGGGTTGCGCGCGACATTGGGCTTGGCGGAAGATTCGCCCGGCCCGCTATCACCTCATCGACTGCACTTGCGCCGACATGCGCGCGCAACGGACAGAACGAACCATCACCCTCCTGGACGCTGGCGGCGCAGGGACGGTGAAAGGAAAGGATGACCGTAAATGGCCATTGAGAATGCCGCTGAGCTTGTGAAACTTCTCGCCGACGAATTTAACCGCCACGGAACCAAGCCTGACGAATTCGCCGAGTTGACTGGCATCTCTGAAGAACGTCTCGACCTTCTCCGGAAAGGAGCGTGGAACAAGCTGACGCTTCGGGAAATCGCGATCATCAGCGAGACCCTTCACGTCGATCTCTGGCGGCACTGATTATTCCTGTCTCAGCAACACGGAAGCGGGATGAACGAAGGTTCCATCCCAAAGGCCGTTTCGGCCTTCCTTTGCAGCCGATTCCGCGACTGCGTAGGCCGACGATACCGGCGCTCCGGAGGGGAATACGGCGGCAAACGCAGCGCCCGAGGATATGAGTGCGGTCCCGACGTCGACGGTCGTCCCATCGATCTCGGCCGCGCAGACGACGAAGGTGGCGCCGTCCTTGGCGTCGCCGAGCGGTTGGCAGCCGATGGAACCGGTCGAGAACAGTGCAGCAGTGGACGCGATGGAACGCATCCCGCAATCGACATCTTCTCCCTTGGGCGAGCGATAGGTCGTTCCACGAAGGCATGCCTGAACGCCGAACAGCCTGAACTTCCGGCTTTGATAGGCCCAAGTATCGCCCGTCTCAAAGGTGACGCCGGCCGGAAACGAGATGGTCTGCTCCTGCGCGACGGCAGACGAGGCGACCAGCACGGCTATGACAATCGAAAGCTCAATTCGCATTCTGGAATCCTATCGATCGTGAAAGAGACTGCGACGCCTCAAGGTCAGGGCGGCGGGAGCGGCCGTCCTGTGTCCGGCCGATCACGGCGAGGCCCAGGAAGACCATGCTGTCGTCGTCGTTCACGGTCTTGAACGGCTCGCCATTGCCTCCGACGAGGACGAAACAAGATGCCGGCATGGTCTGCCCATCGGCAGGCGCCAGCAGCAAGGTTTTGCAGAGGATGACGCTGGCCCGTTTGTTGTAGACCGCCTCGGTATAGTCACGCGCCGCCTCAGTGCAGCTCCATGTCTGCACCCGGTTATAGACGACGGTTTCGCTCGGGCAGGCGGTCAGGCCGCGCAAGGCGATCTTCTTGCCTGCGATCGTTCGATGAACCGGACCGTCGATCTCGACTTGTCCTTCCAGCCTCTCGACCGACCGCGCCGCAAGTTTCCCTTCGGCGTCGTAACGCTCCAGCACGAATGCCTTCGCGCCGTGCGCCGCGAACTGGCGGAGGTATTCGGGAGACGGTTCCGCATAGGGATCCTCGCCTTCTGCGACGGCGAAAGACACGCCTCCGAACAGCAGCAATCCAGCTAAGCCGAGAACTTTGAGTTGTTTGTGCAAAGCAGCCATGGCGATTTGTGAATTGACAGGGGAATCCGACACGAATTAACTATAGTTTATTCGCAAGTGCGGCAACCCGGATAAAAACATTGAAAACGACCCTGCTTATGCTCCTCATTTCGACGTCGGCGATGACCGCGCAAGCGTGCGAACCGGTTGATAGCGACAGCGTTCTGGAACTGGTGCGGACCATCGCCAATGAGGAAGAGCTGGACCCCGATCTGGCGCTCGCCGTGGTTGATGTCGAGAGTGCCGCGGGCAGGCACCAGGTCTCTGATGCAGGCGCCCTCGGCATCATGCAGTTAATGCCGGAAACCGCCTCCGACTATGGCGTGACGGACCGCTGCGATCCGGAGTCGAACATCCGCGCCGGCGTCCGCTACCTCAAGAAGCTCTACGGCGAGTTCGATGACCCCTTGCTGATGCTGGCCGCCTACAATGCCGGTCCGGAGCGCGTCTATCAGAAGGGCGGCATTCCCGAGTTCAACGAAACCACCCTCTACATCGCCAAGGTCATGAACCGCTGGACGCTGAACGCCAAGGCGTCAGCAGCGGAGGAAAAGCGCAGCGGAAGCAGCCTCTCCCGGAAAGAGACGGTCGCTCTCGCGCCCTCCCCATGGCGCGACCAACACGTCTGGACCTCCGATTAGCGCCGGTCCCCTCAACTTTATCCTCCCAAGATCAGAAGGACATTCGAATGACCATTTCCATTATGACGCCGCGCCCGCGCGGCAAGGCCCTCCTGTCATTGGCGCTACTTGCGACTTCCATCGCGCTGGTCCCGGAATTCGCCTATGCGCAGTCGGCAGCCCCGGTCGAAGGCATCCTCGAATGGTTCGTCGGCGTGCTGCAGGGCAATGTTGCGCGCTCGCTCGCGATCATCGCCGTCTGCTTCCTCGGGTTCCTGTTCCTGACCGGGCGCATGGCCTGGCAGGGCGCGATCTCCATCGTGATCGGCATCGCCATCATCTTCGGCGCCGCCGAGCTGGTCGATGCCATGAAGGCGGCGGGGGGCGTCTGACATGCGTGACGACGCTCCCGATGTTGAACCACTGATTCAGCCGCTGACCCGGCCGCCGATGTATTTCGGGGTCGACATCATCGTCTTCGTGATCAACGGCATCTGCGGGATCGTCCTCTTCATCGCATCGTCGAACTTCCTGGCGCCGCTGGTCGTCCTGCCGATCCATTTCATCGCCCTCTACCTCTGCCAGCGGGACATCCACATCGTCCGCGTGGCGCAGGTGTTCCTGTCGATGCGCCGGGCGATCCGTAACCGACGCTTCTGGAAAGCGGGGAGCTACGCCCCATGAACATCGTCAATCACGATCTGAAGTTCGGCCGCGAGCGCGCCCGTGATCTCGGGATCGGCACCCACGTTCCCTATCTCCGCCATGTCGACGAAGAAACGATCGTCAACAAGTCCGGCCTGCTGTTGCAAGTCATCCGGCTCTCCGGCCTGCCCTACCAGACCATGGATCAGGCGGAAATCAATGCCCGCCTCGCCAACCGCAACATGACGGTCCGCTCGCTCGGATCGTCACGTTTCGCGCTCTACGCCACCATCATCCGCCGACAGATCAAGCCGGCAATCGACGGCGGTTTCGACAACCCCTTCGCCGACGAGTTGAATGCCCGCTACATGGATGGGCTGCAGCACCGGACGATGTTCGTCAACGAACTGTACCTGACCGTCATTCGCCGGCCGATGACCGGCCGCGCCGGCAAGGTCGATCGCATGTTCGACGTCTTCCGCATGGCGGACAACGAGGTCGAAGCGCGAGGTGAAGCGCTACGCGACCTAAAGGACATGGTGTCCGGCATTGTCGGCGATTTCCGCTCCTACCGCCCGGAAGTCCTTTCCTGCGTCACCCGCGATGGTGGCCTCTATTCCGAACCGGCCGAGTTCTTCGCCAAGATCCTCGCCGCGGGCGATGAGCGGACGATGCCCCTCCCCCGCATGTCACTGGCCGATTACGTCGGGACCGGCCGGATCATGTTCGGCCGCAAGGCAACGGAAATCTGGTCCGCCGACGGCGCGACCTCCAAGGTCGCCGCCATGGTGTCGATCAAGGAATATCCGCCGATGACGACGCCCGGCCAGCTCGACGGACTGCTGCGCCTTCCTTACGAGTTCGTCGTCACACATTCCTTCGCCCCGGAGGACCGCACCACGGTCACCGAGGCGATCGCCACGATCAGCCGGCAGATTTCGAATTCCGACGATGGCGGCACGGCGGTCGAAGACGATATCGAAACGGCGCGCGACCGGCTGGCCTCGGGCGAAGTGGTGTTCGGCAAACATCACATGACGGTGGCGGTGCTTGAGCGCGACCTGCCGCGGCTCAACCGCGCCGTCGCAGACGTCACGGCGGAGCTGGCGCGCATGGGTGTGGTCGCCGTGCGCGAAGACCTCAATCAGGAAGCGGCCTGGTGGGCGCAACTGCCGACCAACTTTTCCTACATTGCCCGGCAGGGGTTAATCTCGTCGGTCAACTTCGCCGGCCTCTTCTCCGCGCACAATTTTCCGTCCGGGCAGACGCAAAAGGTCCATTGGGGCCTGCCGATCTCGCTGCTGGAGACTACCAGCCAGACCGCCTATTTCTTCAATTTCCATGAGGCAGATGTCGGCAACTTCACCGTCATCGGCCCGACCGGCTCGGGCAAGACGGTGGCGCTTTCCTTCCTTCTCGCCCAGGGCATGCGCGTTAACCCGCGGCCGCGCTGCGTCTTCATCGACAAGGATCGCGGTGGCGAGATCTTCGTGCGCGCTATGGGCGGGCGTTATGAGCGACTTTCGCCGGGCGAGCCGACCGGCTTTGCGCCGCTGCAGCTTGAAGACACGCCCGCCAACCGCAGCTTCGGCAAGACGCTGGTCTCTTATCTTGTCACACCGTCGGACCGGGTGCTGAATGCCGAGGAGATGGCGGTCATCTCCGATGCGGTCGACAGCATCTACACCGATTTCGAACGACCACAGCGGCGTCTCGACATGCTGGCGGAAGCGCTTCGCGGCAGGATGCGATCCGGCATTGGCGATCTCGCCGACCGGCTGAAGGAATGGACGACGGGCGACAAGGGCTGGCTGTTCAACAACCCGACCGACAGGCTGGATTTTGCCGGCTCGGTGATCGGCTTCGACATGACTGAGATCCTGTCCGACAAGCGCACGCGCTCGGCGGCGCTCCTCTATATGTTCCATCGTATTCAGGAGATCCTCGACGGCCGCCCCTCGATGATCTTCCTCGACGAAGGCTGGCGCCTGCTCGATGACGAGGTCTTCTCCGGCTTCATCAAGGATTGGCTGAAGACGATCCGCAAGATGAACGGCATAGTCGGCTTCGGCACACAGTCGGCCGCCGACGTGGTGCGTTCCGACCTGCGCAACACGATCATCGAACAGACGATGACCAACATCTTCTTCCCGAATGCGTCGGCCGACGAGGAGAGCTACCGCAAGGCGTTCGGCCTGTCGGAAAAGGAATTCCGCTTCGTGAAGCAGGCAGACAAGACGAGCCGCACCTTCCTCATCAAGCACGCCCAGGACTCGGTGATCGCGCGGCTCGATCTATCGGCGATGCCCGACCTGGTGAAGGTCTTGTCCGGGCGGCCGGAGACGGTGCGCGAGTGCCAGACGCTGCGCGAGACCTATGGCGACGAGCCGGCCGCGTGGCTCCCTCATTTCTGTGGCTGGACCATTCCGGAGGCGGCCGATGCGTAGAACGATCCTGCTCCTGCTTTCTGCCGCGCTCGTCACCGCACCGGCGCCAGCGGCATTCGCCGACATTCCGGTCATCGACGACGATGTGAAGGAAAAGCGGGCGGAGGATGAAGGACATTCCAAGCAGGACACCGAAACACAATCCGACCAGCTCGAAGAGCAAACGGTGACGAACTGCAACATCTCCCAGAAGGAAAAGAACCGCCGTCTCTACCGTTCGCCGGCGCAGGCGGTGAAGGAGGATGCCAAGAACGTTGAATTGATCAAGCATTATGCGGAAAAGTACAATGTTCCGGTTGGCCTTGCTTTGGCCGTTGCGCATGCGGAATCCGGCATCTCGACCTGCTCGGGCTCGCCGACCGGCGTGAAGGGCGTGATGCAGCTGACGAAGCGGACCGGCAAAGGCATGGGCTTCGACCGAGACATCAACGAGGAGAATATCGAGGGCGGCGTCAAATACCTCGGCATGGGCGTCAACAAGTGCGGCAGCACCGACTATGCCTGCCTCGCGTCCTGGTATAACGGCTCGACGGCGGCGGAGCAGAAGAATTGGGCCGGCAAGGTCGGCCGGAACCATGGCTGGTTTAATTCATTCGCCGGCGGCTCGAACATCGAGGACATCTCCTCGCCGTCCTATAAATCCTATGTCGATTACGGTTCCGGAGCGACCCGCAGTTCCAACAGAGCGGCGGCCGGCGCGGTCGACCGTGCCGTTTCGGGGATCGACGCAAGCACCGCACGCGTCCAGGAGGCGGGCCGTCGCATCGATGCGCTGTCGGCCTCGGTCGGCGCGTCGGAGATCTACCAGGATGCTTGGGACGACAACACGCAGGCCCGCGCCGTCAACGCCGAACTGCTGAACAACCTGATCATGGCCCGCAACCTGTTCAACGAGCTGCTGCAGGCGCGCATGCAGATGCGGCTTTCGAAGACGTCCGAAACAGCCAAGACCCTGAAATCCGACTCCAAGGTCAATCCTTACAGCTGCGATCCGGTCATCCTTGAACAGATGAAGGTGCCGCGTGAGGACTGGCCGAGCTGCGCCGTGGTCGCCGGCGCCGATGCGGAAACCTCGGTCATGTCATCGGGCGGGACGGATGGCGCGATCGGCAACAATCTTCTTTCCATCCAGAACGCCGCCAACGCGGCCGATTAAGGGGGTTCCCATGAACAAGCTGCTCATCGTCTCCGCCGCGCTTGCCTTCTCGACGCCGGCACTCGCGGACATTCCGGTGATCGACAACACCAATCTCGCCATCGCCAAGAAGAATGCGGAGAACACCGGCGAGATCATGAAGACCAACACCAACATTCTCGAAAAGACCAAGGAGATCCTCGGCGCGCTGTCAGGCAGCCGTGACGGCTCGATGGGCATCTCCACCACCGGCCTCGGCGGCAATATGTCGGTCTCGGCCGCACCGTCCTTCTCGTCGATCATGAACGGCGGCACGCTGTCCTTCGGCGGGCTCGGCCCCGATGCTCAGAATATCGCTGCGACGCTGATCAACGGCCTGCAGCTGGTGAAGCAGGTGAAGGCGATCGTCGAGGGCGAGGATGCCGGCGCGATGAACAATGCTTTTTCCGGCGCGGTCAACACCGTGGCACTGCTCTCGGCGCTGACGCAGCAGGCGACCAAGGGTGTGTCGCAGCGCGAACAAACGTTGCAGTCGGCCACCGGCCAGATCGGCTCGGCCGACGACGTGAAGGGCTCGGTCGATGCCAACACCCGCATGCAGCTGGAGACGGCGCGCACCATCAACGAACTGATCGGCGTCTCGAACGGCGCGGTCTCGGCGCTGAACACCGAGATGCAGATGCGGCTGACCCAGCAGTCGGAGACCGCCAAGATGCTGCAATACAAAGACGTCAACCCGTTCAAGTGAGGCCGCATGCGATTGCCCGTTGCCATCATGCTCTCCGGTCTCGCGCTTCTCGCCGGCTGCCAGACGAAAGGTGAGAAGAACGCCCCCTGCCCGCCGATCTCGGGCTATGTCGAGGCCGATGACCTGTGCGGTCCGGCCATGCCGGTCAATGACGCCTTCGCGCCCGTCCTGAAGGAATAGACGGATGGCGGCGACCACGATCATTTCGGACATCTTTGCCAAGCTCGACGCCATCGGTGAGACGTTCATCAAGAACGCCTATGACGGCCTCGCGCTGCAGGTGAATGTCCTATTCGGGTCGATGCTGACACTTTATGTCCTCTGGTGGGGCTACATGATCCTCGCCGGCCGCGATGGCTTCTCGATCCCGGAGGCGGCGTGGCGCCTGGGCCGGGCTTTCTTCATCTACTATATGGCGACGAACTGGGGGGCATTCTCGGCCACGATATATAAGCTCGTGCAGGAGGTGCCAAACCTGATTTCCGACACGATCATCGAGTCGATCGCGGGTTCTGGTGGTGCGCTCGATGGCGGGACGGGCGACACGACGGGCGTCGTGAAGATCCTCGACGCAGTGTTCGAGACCGCTGGTAAGATTTACGAGCAGGTGGCGACCGGCACCTTCGAATATGTCGGCGCTCTCATCGGTGCGATCGTCTTTGTGGTCGCCATGATCTTCATCGCCGTGGCGGCGGCCGCGATCCTCGCCGCCAAGCTGATGTTGTTCATCACGCTGGCATTGGCGCCGGTGTTCATAATCCTCGCCCTCTATCGCTGGACCTTCCGCTTCACCGACGGCTGGCTGTTATTGATGGTCAATCTGATGGTGACGCAGACGTTGATGATGGCGTTTCTCGCCTTCTTGTACCAACTCATCGAGCTGGCCATCAACACGGCCAACAACACCGCGACGGAAAGCAAGCTCTCCTATGTCGCGCCGTTCGTGATCGTCTGCCTGCTCGGGATCGTCGTGTTCCGGTTCATCCCGTCCTTTGCGGCATCCATCGTCGGCGGCAGTGTGCTAGGGCAAGGCGATTCCGCCTTCATCGGCGGGCGACGCTCTTCTGCTTATGCCGGACGCCAGATTACCGGACGCGCTGGGATCCTGCGTGCCGGCCTTGGCCGTCGCCGCACATCGTCGGATGTTCAGGCAGCCCGCGCCCGCGCAATCCAGCGAGAAACCGAAAAGAACGGGCAACTTTGAGGTAGTCTCTCATGCTCATTCTTGGTAACTATAGTTTATCCGAAGGAGAATGGCCGTGGATCACCCCTGGCAAGATGACCGTCGGCGCTTCGCCGCCATGGACGCGCAAAACCGTCTCAACGAAGAGATGGCAGAGAACGATCGCGCCGAATCCAAGAAAGGCGGCGGCTTCGGCTATCTGGTGTTCATGGTCGCTTTTATCTTCTTCAAGCCCTTCGCCGAGTATTGCATCGATCTCTACAACACGCTGGCCGGATACGCTCATAGCCTCGCCGCCGTGTTCGGCTTTTGATCGCGGAGGGCTAGTAATGAGGAACATTGCCTCGACGATGATTGCGCTCGCCTTGCTTGTCCCCGGCACGGCATGGTCACAATCGCCAAGCTCGATCCTGCCTGTGTTGACCGGCGCATATGCACCGGTCGAAGGTGGCTGCGAAGCCGCGGCCGCAGCGTTCATCTATATCGAGGACAAGGGAATCGGTGCGAACAAGACCGCCGGCAAGGTTCTTTCCGTCAAACAGGACGGCGGATCCTATGTTCTCGACGTGCTGTGGGTCGAGGCCGGGTCCGATGAATCCGACGGCGAGCGCGACACGGTGCGCGTCGAGGTGAAGGACGATCGCTCCTTCTACTTCTCCAATACGGTGTCGAAGAAAACGCTGATGAAGCGGTGCAGCTAGGTCTTCGGACGACTGCACTACGGAGCTGAAAGCTCCACGAATCCAGGCAAACCAGCCCTGACCTCAGCACCGATTTGGCCGACAGAGGTGATCGCTCGGCCTGCCTAATAAACTATATTTAACTCCGCAGGATTAGCGGTTTATCGGAAGTCAAATGAGCAACGCAGAGCCAGCCGAACATACACCCGAAACTCCGCCGATCGATCTCACTGCCTACTGGAAAGCCGGCGCCTTGTGGGAGGCGGAGTTGTATCGCAAGGAGCGTCGTTCCCGGAAAATCGCCTGGACCGTCGCGACGGTCGCGGGCATTTCTACACTGCTCAGCCTTTCGGCGCTCAATCTCCTCGTTCCGCTCAAGCAATTCGAGGCCGTGGTGGTGATCGCCGACAAGACGACGGGTTTCGTCGAGGTTGCCCGGTCCCTGAACGAGAGCAAGCTTTCCGAAAACGACGCGATCAAGACCGCCAACATCGTGCGCTATATCCGGGCGCGCGAGACCTATGATCCTCAGGCGCTGAAGGACAATTACGATCTCGCCCAGCTCTATTCGACCGGCCGGGCTTCGTCGGACCTGCGGCATGAATTCGAGCCGTCGAACCCGCAGTCGAAGGACAAGCTACTCGGCCGCACCACGCGCATCGCCGTCACAATCAAATCCGTCTCGTTCCTCAACTCCTCCACCGCGACCGTCCGCTTCTCCACGGAAACGCGGCGCGACAACACCCTGCGGCGCGAGCACTGGGTCTCGGTGGTCCGCTTCCGTTATACGACGGCTCCGCTCAAGAACGAATATCGCTTCGACAATCCGCTTGGCTTCCAGGTCGTGGAATACAGGCGCGACCAGGAATCGTTGCCAGAGGTGCTGCCGGCAGACAAGGCAGGGCGCTGATGCGGAAAGAAACCCTCGCCCTCGCAGCGCTGGCGCTCTTTGCCACGGCGTCCACATCCACAGCAGCCGATCCGCGCATCCGCTACATCACCTTCAACAACAATTCCGTCGTCACCGTACCGACGGGACTCGGCGTCTCGACGATGATCCAGCTCGGTAGCTCCGAGGTGATCGAGACGATCTCGGCCGGCGACACGGCCAGCTGGTCGATTGTCCCCAAAAAGGGCTCCGGCATCCTGTTCGTAAAGCCGCTGCGCGAAAACGCCGAGACTAACGTCAACATCGTCACCAACCAGCGCGTCTATGCCCTGCTGCTGAAGGGATCGGCTGCGGTCGACCTGCGCGCTGCGTTCCAGGTGCGGTTCAACTATCCAGACGAGGATGTCAATGCCCGGCTCCTGGCCGCCGCGCAGGAGAGTGCCAAGGATCCGCTGCTCAAGGATCTCGATCCGAGCCGCCTGAACTACGATTATGTGTTCAAGGGCGACACCAGCCTGAAGCCCCGCGTCGCCTTCGACGACGGCACGCATATGTATCTGGAGTTTCCCGATGAAATCCCCGCCATCTTCGTCGTCGAGGGCAAGCGCCAGGAATCGCTCGTCAACCTGCGCACCCAGGGCAAATACGTGGTGGTCGACAAGATAGCGGCACAGTTCACGCTGCGCGCCGGCGACAAGTGGCTTTGCCTTTATAACCGGCAGGCCAATCGCCAATCCTTCGATCTCATCGAGGACGCCTATGGACCGAAGCGCCTCGGCAGCAAAGAGGAGCGCCAGCGATGAGCAAGATCGATTTCGACCATCTCGACGGGCAAAGCAGCGTCGCCAGCGACCGCAACGGCCGTCTTGGAAAGCTCGCCCTCCCCGTGCTGCTTCTCGTCGGCGCTGGCGTGCTCGCCTATGTCAACTGGCCAGGCGGCCCGCAAACCGCCAACCTGACCGAAGGCACCGGCGAAACCTTCGAAACCTCGAACTCCAGCATCCGCGATTTCCCTGACGAGCCTGTAAAACAGGCGGCCGATCCAAACCTTGTGCAAATTCCGGTCGAGGAAAAGAAGCCGGTGGACTCCGCGACGGTCGACGTCACCGTCAATCAGGGCGACGATCTGGAAAAGCTGCGCCAGATTGAAGAGGAACGTCGCCGCGCGGAGGAAGACCGGCTTCGGGCGGAAGAGGCACGCCGGCGTGCCGAAGAGGACGCGAGGCTTGCCGCGCTAGAGGCAAAGCGCCTGGAAGATGAAGAGAAGGCGCGCTGGGAACGGCTACGCTCGGAACAGATCATCGTCGATGGTTCCGGCCGCGAGAGCCTGGCGGCCGGCGATCAGTCGGTGACGATCGCCGATGACGGCCAGCTCGTCGCCGTGCCGGGCGCGGAAAGCGATGCCAACAAGGCGTTTCTTGCCCAGTCGGAAAAGCAGACCGCCGGCATCGTCAAGGCAACACGGTTCGACCGGACCGACGCACTCGTCGCCCAGGGCACGATGATCCGAGGATTCCTGGAGACGGCGATCAATACGGACCTGCCCGGCATGGTGCGCGCGATCGTGCGCGAGGACGTCCGTTCGCTCGATGGCGCGCGCATCCTCATTCCGAAGGGCTCCCGCCTCATCGGGGAATACAAGTCCGGGCTGGCGCGCGGGCAGAAGCGCATCTTCGTCGTCTGGTCGCGGGTCATCCGCTCCGATGGCCTTTCCGCCGAGATCGCCTCGCCGGGCGCAGATCGGCTCGGCCGCGCCGGGCTGACCGGCGAGATCGACACGCATTTCTGGGAGCGCTTCGGCTCCGCGATCATGCTGTCGGTGATCGGCGGCGCGGCGGAATATGTTGCCGCGCTCGGCGATACCGCGACGGAAAGCGCCCGCTCGATCTCGACGGTCGATCCGATCACCGGTGCGGTCACGACAATCACCACCGAGCCGAGCCGCACGGCCGCCGAAGCCCGCTCGATCGCCGCAGAGAAGTCGTCCGCCATCCTCCAGGACATTGCCAACGAGGCGTTCAAGGAAAGCTCCAAGATCCCACCGACCATTTATGTCGCCCAAGGGGAGTCGATCATCGTCTATCTGCGGCGCGACCTCGATTTCTCCGCCTTCTACGCCGACCCGGTCCGGCAGGAAATGATGCGGCTGAAGCGTGGCGGGCAAATCCGCCGCAATGTCGATCCGACGCCCTATTATCCGGTGGCCCCGGTGTACAAATGAAGCAGTTTCCGTTTCTCGACAAAGCGCTGGAGCGGCTGAGGCCGCTTCTTTCGGATGAGCGCGTCTCCGAAATCTCGGTCAATCGCCCCGGCGAGCTGTTCGTCGAGCGCCTTGGCGTCGGCGGCATGGAACGCGTGGTCGATGCTCAATTTTCCGCCGAATGGATACGGACGCTGAGCGAGCGCGTCGCCGGCTCCACCAACCAGGTCGTCAACGAAGAGCATCCGATCCTGTCGGCGTCCCTCCCGACCGGCGAACGATTCCAGTGCGTCCTGCCGCCGGCCGCCCCCGATGGTGGCGCGATCTCGATCCGTAAGCAGGTCATCCATGACATCGGCCTGGATGTCTACAAGAGCCGTGGCACGTTCGAGCATACAAAGGTTGGTCGGCAGCTCATGCTTTCAGCGGCCGAGGAGGAACTTGCCGCCATGATGCAGGGCGATGTCGACGCCATGCTGTTTCTTCGGACTGCGGTGCGATCGCGGGTGTCGATCGCCGTCTCCGGCGGCACGTCGACCGGCAAGACCACGTTTCTCAACGCGCTCCTGAAAGAAGTGCCGGACGAGGAACGCATCATCACCATCGAGGACACACGCGAGCTGAAGCCGATCACCCCGAACACAGTCGCGCTGCTTGCCTCGAAGGGCGACCAGGGTCGCGCCAAGGTGACGCCGCAGGAATTGCTGGAAGCCTCGCTGCGCATGCGGCCGGATCGGTTGATGCTGGGCGAGCTGCGCGGCGCCGAAGCGTTTTCCTTCCTGCAGGCGATCAATACCGGCCACCCCGGCTCGTTGACGACGGTCCACGCCAACTCGGCACGTTCGGCCTATGACCGCCTGGCGCTGATGGTTATGCAGAGCGGCGTCGCGCTCGAGAAGCAGGAGATCATCGACTACCTGAAGGAGGTTATCCCTGTCGTCGTCCAGCTCGCGCGCCTTCCGGACGGCCGGCGCGTCGTGTCAGAAGTCGTCTTCACCAAGGGAGACACGCTATGAACCCGGCGATCCTGCTGTTCGGGCTGGTTATCGCTGCGGCTGCGGCCGCATTCGTCGCGTCCCTCGCCTATGCCGGCCTCTATTATGCCTTCGACAATTCGCCCTGGATGTTCCAGGTGCTGCAGGACGATATGCTGGCGTCGTATCGCGCGGCGCGGCTCGATCTCGCCGCCGGCGACTGGCACCGGCCGGCGATCGCGGCCGCGGCCGGTCTGCTCGCCGGCGGCGCCATGCTCGTCGCGGCCATGACCGGCAAGAAGAAATCCACGGATGCCCGATTTCTCAGCCCGCTGGAAGCCCGCGCCCTCGGTCTCACGCGCACCGGTGGCGTGTTCGTCGGTCGGATCGGCGGCAGCCTGATCAAGGTTCCGGGCGGCTTCACCCAGCGCGGCTCCGGCCGGCGGCGATTTCTCAAGCCGATGCTGTTTGGCGGCAAGAAGCTCTGGATCGACGGCGATGACGTCGGCGGCTTCGTTATCGGCCCGCCCCGGTCGGGCAAGGGCGCCTCGCTGATCGTGCCGAATTGCCTGCTCTGGCCGGACAGCATTGTCGTGCTCGACATGCGTGGCGAGACCTATGAGGCGACGGCCGGCTTTCGTTCGAAATTCTCCCGCGTCCTGCGTTTCTCGCCGGCCGACGAAAACGGTGACACCGAATGCTATAACCCGCTCGATTTTGTCGCGATCGATCCCGATCAGCGCGACATCGACATCAACTCGATCGCGACGGCACTGCTGCCGACGCCCAAGGGCGATGCCTACTGGATCTCCGACGCTCGCGCCCTGTTCGCCGGCCTCACCTCCTGGGTATTGGAGAACCCCGATATTTTCGACAAGGACAAAAACCTCGGCACGGTCCTCAATGTCGTCGAGGGCGGCGATCGACCGCTGCGGGAATGGCTGGAGGAGGTCGCCAACCCTGAGCTTCGCGCCACCTGGATCAGCTCCTTCACCTACACCACCCTTGCCCGCTTCGCCGTCATGGCCAGCAAGCAGTTCGATGGCGTTTATGGCTCCCTCGCCGCGGCCGTTCGGCCATTCAAGAATAATCGCATCCTGCGCGCGACGGCACGGTCGACCTTCGACATCCGGGCGATGCGCCGCGAGAATATGAGCCTCTATCTGGACTTCCGTATCCAGCAGATCGCCTCGATCGGGCCGATCTTCAACGTGCTGATGGTCCAGTTCATGGACTACATGTCGCGCAACCTGATGAAACGGGACGAGCGGCGCGTGCTGGTCCTGCTCGACGAATTCCAGAACCTGGGCAAGCTCGAAAACGCACTGACCGTCGCCACCGTCCTTGGCGGTTATGGCGTTCCCTGCTGGTTTTTTGTGCAGTCCCTGCGATCGATCGACAACGTCTATACACGCGAAGGGCGGCAGATCCTCGTCAACTCTGCCCGTGCTCAGATCTTCCTTGGCGCACAGGATCCCGAGGATCAGCGATACGTGTCGCAGTTGCTCGGCGAGCGCAAGGAAGTGACGGTCGACAAGGCGGTCTCGACCGGCGTGACGCTGTTTGACCGCAAGGGCGCGACGATGTCACACAAGACCACGATGCGCCCTCTCATGCGGCCGGATGAGTTGGGCGCGATGAACGAGACCCGCTGCATCATCAAGCTGCGCAATCAGCAGCCGATCTTTGGCCTCCGGAACTTCTATTATGCCGACAAGGACCTTCTGAAGCGGGCATGGCTGCAAATTCGGGTGCCATCGAGCAAAGCGGCGATTGATGGGCTAGCCAATGCCGGTATTGAGCGCTCGGAAATCATGGCGGTCCCCTCCAGCGCTTCCAAGATCAACTCGATACCAGGAGCGAAATTTGCTGCGAATTCCTCAGTCGCCATTATGATGCCGTCGAGCCTGCTGCAGGCCGAGCAAGCTCATGAAACGACGCACATAGCCGATCGAATGCAGGGCGCCCGGCAGAATAGCGAAGCGTCCACATCAGGTGATAATCCAGATTTCAAGTCGGCGCTGAAAGCAAGCGTCCAGCGAAAAGCCGAGGCCGAACAATCGATCGAGAAGATCTTGAAAATATTCTATAACTCCCCCGCGAGAAAGAGAGCGATCAAGAAGGTCCAAAAGGAAATCACGTCCGCGCTGGTCGACGACTGAGCCTGTTGTCACACGGTCTGCAGAACGAAATCCTGTCGCCGTCACGGACTAGCGAATATAGCTACCGCCGTTGACGTCGAGCGTGGCACCGTTCAGCGATTCCTGCGAGTAGCGCAGCACAAAGGCGACAAGCTCAGCGATTTCAGCTGGCTCGGTCATATCCCCTATTGGTATGGTATCCACAGTCTCTTCCTCGTCATGAGCGATATACTTCTCCGCCATCTCCGTGCGGACTAAACCCGGAGCGATGGACACTGCCATAACACCTTCCCGACCGAAACTGCTGGCGATCGATTTGGTGAGATTGATCAATGCGGCTTTGGTCGCGCCATGAGGTAGGATATCGGCGGCGGAGCCACGCTGACCGGCTTGGCTGGCCATATTGACGATGCGCCCACCACCTTCGGTTAGAAAATGCCGAATCGCCTCCCTGCAAAGATCGGCCGCTGCAAAGAGATTGAGTTGGAATTCCTTCTGCCACGCAGTCTTCCATGCCGCAGCCGAGCTCTCTATCGAAATTTCGGTAACGATACCCGCATTGTTGACAACGCTGTGAATACGCCCTGCAAAAGCAACGGCTTCCCGCCAAAGTTCGCACGATCCCTCCGCATCAGATAGATCCGCTTGCACAACAAAGCCGTGTCCGCCGATACGGGACAACAGGGCCTCCGCCGCAGCCACATCGTGGCAATAGTGGATAATCGGCCGCGCCCCCTCCAGGGCAAGGCGCTCCACAATAGCTGCCCCTATGCCACCCGATGCCCCCGTGACTAGCACGGTCTGTCCCTGCAAAGGCCTATCTGAATATCGCTCCAACATATGACTCCTTCCCGGATTTCCGCAAACGCTCTGAACCAAGAGAAAATACAAACGCCCGCCAAGTCCGAACCGCGCCCCAATTTCAGGACCCCGTCGAACTGACGAGGCTCGACCGAACACAACCAACGAAACCATGGCCACCTGTCGGCGGGGAAACAGGCCTCTATTTAGGCACGAAGGCACGACAGAATACGAAGTCGAGCGAAACGAAACGAAAAATGAGGCGGTAAGCCTTTGCTGAACAACGGAAAGTTTTTTCTCCCTCCGCCGAACGATGGCAGTGATTTTAAGGAAACGTTCAAGCGCTTGGCCGCAGCGGGCGCGGGACGGCCTATAGAAAACGATGGATTTCCAGCTGGGCCATGGACGCCGGAGCTGCTTGCAGAGGCGATCTCGCAGATTGACGCCAACAAGATTGGTGTCGATCTGCGCACCGTTCAGCTATGGTTCCAGGAAAATGACAAGGGAATTAGCTCCGCCAACATTCGTTGGTTGGCAAGGATTTTTGGGTGCGATGATCCGGTAGCAACCGGTGAATGGCAGGTGGAGTTGAGCAAAGCCCAAGCCCGATTAACGACCAAGAGGCGCGAGGGCAGGAAGGCGGGAACGAACGTGCTTGCAGCAGGGCCAGAAATGCCGCCGACCGCAGCCGCTTCTACCACATCATCCTCCGCGGAGCTGGTAAAGGATATTGGTGCCACGCGGAGAGTCCGGCGCTTAAGTCTGGCGACAAGATCGGAAGCGCTTTTTAGTTGCGAATTCTCTTTAAACCTACCAGCTTCGGTGTTCGCAGGCGCTACCGCTCTTGGATTTTTGTCTTATGTCACAGGGATCCACAGCGCGACTTATGATCGGTCGGATGGCGTTGTTAAGCAGATCGGGTTTCTTTGGGCCCCGAATTGGACATTCGTCTTCATGGTCCTCCTCCCCCTATTCTTCTTACTAGTGACCGAACTTCTGGTCTTTTGGAAGGTCAAGGGACGCACAAAGCTCGCAAAGCACAAAGACCCGATGGAAGGCCACCGTGCCTGGATGAGCAATGTAGAAAGCTCCTCCGCTACTTACAGGGCGGTGTTCCTCGTTTGCATCTTGTTCGCTGGATTGTCTCAGTGGATCGAAGTGTGTTTGATCCCGCTTATGAATGGCAACGGCGAATATGCCATAGATTGGGGGAAATTGGCGATCGTCCGTCCTGACGTAATATCAGTGCCAGAAGAGGTATTATTCACCGCTTCCGCCTACCTTTACATGGCAATTTCCTTCTACATTTTCTTTGCCGGCTTGATTCTGCTTTATACTATCGCGCACGATTGTTGGCGAATTGGAAGGAGCTTGGAAGATGAGGCAATGGGCAATCAGCAATCCGACTTAAACGAGGTCGGTCAGGTGGTGATACGCACAATTTTTCGGTGTACCATTTTGGGGGTATTGGTCGGCATATGCATGAAAGGTCAGAGCTCGTACCTGACATCGACCGAAAAGAACATCGCGGCGTGGCTGATCAACGACATGTCATCCGCAATTCAAGGACGTAGCAGCATCAACGATACAATCGGCTATAGAACGCCGACACACTACAGCAGCCTTCTGGTCGTGACATCAACCTGCATTGTGTTTTTGTTTGGACTGATCCGGCTCGGCCTCGCAAACTGGTCTGATATAACCTTGTGGAAGATGGCGACGATCATCGCGCTTCTCGTTGCGGGCTACTTGTTTACCGGGGCTTTTACTGGCTTCTCGATACTTTTGGGCTTGGGAGTGATTTTCGCGCTTTACGGCCTATTTGATCCGGGATTCGGTCGAGAACGGGCGAGTGAGAAAGGACCGATTCCGAATGCTCCTTAATTGGCTAGATCACTGGGATGAACAGCGCGCGCAGCGTGGTGAGGTCGGAAAGGAAACCGCGATCTTCACGCTTGATGCGGAGCGCGCCTTTTCACTCGCGAGCGGAGTACGAGACATCAACGAATTTTGCTTTCTGGCGGACCAGGCCGTTGCTGATCGCGCTTTCTTCGATGAGCCGAACGGATGCAGCCAAGGTTTTCAGAGGAAAGACATGTGGATCACATTTCCCTCGGACATCTCGACTGACATTGACGAAAATAATTTCGTGTCGGCGAAGCTCACCGAAAGTGGATCGCTCGATCATGCTTTAGTGGTATTCCACCATTGGAATGCAAGCACACGGAATAGTCAGATTGCCAAGTTTTTTTCGCGGCGCGGCATTACAGTTATTGAGATTGCTATGCCATATCACTTTGAACGCAGTCGGCCAGGTTCCTCCTACGCCGATTATATGCTCAGCGCGAATCTCGGCCGAACAATCCAATCTGTACGGCAGGCGGTATGGGACGGTCGAAAACTCATTCGTTGGTTGAAGAATGAAGGCTATAGAAAAATCTCAGTTCTAGGTATGAGCCTGGGCTCCTGGGTTGCAGGACTTGTTGCAGCGCACGACACGACGGTCTCCAAAGCCTCGTTATTTCTAACGGCAGGGAGTTTAGCAGATATGGTTTGGACCGGTCGCGCCACGCGACCGATACGACATGGCCTTGAGCCTGATATTGAGCTCTCTGATCTCAGGAGAGCTTGGGGACCACTTAACATGGAGAATTACGCGGATCGCTTGGCACGACCTGATCTCCATCTCCAGGTTGTGCTGGCTAAGAGAGACAAAGTGGTTCTCCCAGTGTTATCGGAGAGATTCATCAAGAGGCTGGCCGCCGCTGGCGCAAGACCACGTGTCTTGCAATTGAACTGTGGTCACTATTCTCTCGCCACACCGCCTTACATTTTAATAGCAGGCTTGAGCTTGAAACGGTTTCTTTCCTGTGCAGACCAATCCAACCATGGAAGTTAAATCTGGTGTTTGACGCCTAAAGTACCCACATGACGCAATGTCGAGATGGCCGAGAGCGTACGGTATTAAACTGATGGGGTGATGCCCCCTCCGGCCGGCATCAGCGTATGTTGCCTGCTCAGCGCCATGGTGGCGCTTACGGAGGAGAGGCAGATGACAACAGTCACATTCTGGCGATCGACCTCGCGAAGCGGAGCTTTCAGCTTGCCAACAAGAGCAGGGTCTCGCCCATTGCTTCACCTGCGCAAACGCGCATATCTAACCATAAAACTCCAGCCACAAAGGGATGAAGGTCCGGAGTCACAGCAGAAGAGCAAATTAGGATGTCCGTCCAGAAAACATGCTTCTATTTTATTCTCTCGTCAATCACAGTTGCGTTCATCTGGCTTCTCTTGCCTTATTACAGCGCCATTTTCTGGGCAATGGTCCTTGCAATCGTTTTTTACCCGGTTCAGGAAGTACTGGTTCGTAGCTGCGGTGGAAAGAGAAACATCGCCGCACTGCTAACGGTCGTGATCTGCGTATGTTTGGTCATCGTACCTTCTTTCGTAATTCTCGGATCCCTCGTTCAAGAAGGGAGCAATCTGTACAGAAAGTTGAGTACTGAGGAATTCGATATTGCCGGTTATGTTACAAACCTGCACACCATCCTCCCAGCGTTTCTGAAAGACTGGCTGGCGTCGCTGCAAATCGGGAGTATCGAACAAATTCGCGAAAAGATTTCGACAGCCGCCCTGCAGGCAAGCCAGCTTGTTGCCACCCACGTTTTCAGCTTCGGACAGAACACCCTTCAGCTTTTTGTCAGCTTCGGAATTACACTCTATCTCCTTTTTTTCTTATTTAGGGACGGGCCGGAGATTGGTCGGACTTTTCGCAAGGCAATGCCGCTCAGCGATGATCACGCGGAGCATTTTCTGCGGAAATTCACAGCTGTCGTCCAAGCGACAATAAAGGGAAACGTGATCATCGCCCTGACACAGGGTGCAGTTGGTGGTCTGGTATTCTGGGCCCTTGGGATTCAAGCAGCATTGTTATGGGGCATGGTTATGGCGTTCTTTTCCATGCTGCCGGCGGTGGGAGCGGCGATCGTGTGGATTCCGGCCGCGATCTGGCTGATCTTGTCCGGCATGTGGATAAAGGGTTTAATTTTAATCTTGGTCGGTGTCTTTGTTATTGGACTGATCGATAACCTCCTGCGACCGCCGCTTGTCGGCAAGGGAACGCACCTGCCGGACTATGTGATCCTCGTATCGACAGTAGGAGGCATGTCGTTGTTCGGCATTAACGGGTTTGTGATCGGCCCGTTGATCGCGGCGATGTTTATTGCGGCGTGGTCGCTTTTCGCAAAGGAACAGGAAATTTATTGCCCACGCCCTGACAACGATGCTGCTCCGGCATTGCTCAATCGAGAGTAGCCGCAACAAGCTTGAACGGAGAAGCCAAAGTCGCACCCACTGAATTCAACGCAAAAACTCCCGCACGGTTGAGCCGGCTACCCTCTCCATCGCGGCCTGCTGTCACGTCTTGTCATCGATACCCTTTTTAAGAACAACGGTGAAGTCAAACGGTGTTGTCATCAATTGTTGACTAGTGCACGGGTTGGGTAGTAATCGTAAATGACGGCGCAACGGCGCGCAGTTCTCCCAACTGGATCGGCGGGCCTCGTTCTTTAGGCGTTGCCACCGGTTTGGTGAAGCCGCATGGGCAGGCCGCGTGGGGAGAGATCATGGAAATTGATGCGAACGAATTGTCGTTGATCGACCGCTACTGGCGAGCTTCCAATTATCTGTCGGTCGGACAGATTTACCTGCTCGACAATCCGTTGCTGAAAGAGCCGCTAAAGCCTGAACACGTCAAGCCGCGCCTGCTCGGACATTGGGGCACCACGCCCGGCCTCAATTTCATCTACGCGCATCTCAATCGCATCATCCGTGCCCGCGACGAGCACATCATTTACATCTGCGGCCCCGGCCATGGTGGGCCTGGCATGGTTGCCAGTACATATCTTGAAGGCGTCTACAGCGAGATCTATCCGGAAATCGGCGAGGATGAGGCCGGAATGCGCAAGCTGTTCCGGCAGTTTTCGTTCCCGGGCGGCATTCCCAGCCATGTAGCCCCTGAAACACCAGGCTCCATCCATGAGGGCGGCGAATTGGGCTATGCGCTGGTGCATGCCTATGGGGCGGTGTTCGACAATCCCGGTCTCGTCGCTGCCTGCGTGGTCGGCGACGGCGAAGCTGAAACCGGCCCGCTGGCGGCTGCATGGCACTCCAACAAGTTTCTCAATCCGCTTTCGGACGGCACGGTGTTGCCAATCCTACATCTCAACGGCTACAAAATCGCCAATCCTACTGTCCTTGCGCGCCTCTCTGATGAGGAATTGACGCATCTGTTCACCGGCTACGGCTATGAGCCGTTCTTTGTTGAAGGCAGTGAGCCAGAAGACATGCATCGCAAGATGGCGGCAACGCTGGACGCGGTGTTCGATCGCATTGCTGGCATCCGCGAGAAGGCCAGGTCGGATTCGGCGGTGCGTCCACGCTGGCCGATGATCATACTGCGCAGCCCGAAAGGCTGGACTGGACCGAAAGAAGTCGATGGAAAGATTGTCGAGGGGCACTGGCGTTCGCACCAGGTTCCGGTGGCCAATTGCCGCAACGACGAGGGACACCGCCGCATTCTGGAAGAATGGATGCGCAGCTATGATCCCACCGACCTCTTCGATGCACAAGGCACGCTGAAACCCGAGCTTCGGGCCCTCTCGCCAGAGGGTGACAGGCGCATGGGCGCCAATCCCCATACCAATGGTGGCCTCCTGCGCAAAGAGCTGATAACGCCGGATATCCGGGCCTATGCGGTCGCAATATCCGCACCGGGGGGCGTAGAGGAGCAATCCACGAAAATCCTCGGCGATTATCTGCGCGATACGCTGAGCCTCAATGCAGAAAACCGGAACTTCCGGATTTTTGGTCCTGACGAGACTGCGTCCAACCGACTGCAAAGCGTTTTCCAGGTAACGGATCGCGTATGGATGGCCGAAAGGCTCGACACGGACGATCACCTCGCGCCCGAAGGGCGGGTTATGGAGGTGCTATCGGAGCATCTATGCCAAGGATGGCTAGAAGGTTATCTGCTGACCGGGCGCCACGGATTTTTCTCGTGCTACGAGGCCTTCATCCACATCGTCGATTCGATGTTCAACCAACATACCAAATGGCTGAAGACCTCCCGCGAACTACCTTGGAGGAAGCCAGTTTCCTCGCTCAACTATCTGCTGACCTCACATGTATGGCGACAGGATCATAATGGATTCTCGCACCAGGACCCCGGTTTCGTGGATCTGGTTGCCAACAAGAGCTCGGATATCGTTCGCGTCTATCTGCCACCAGACGCCAATACGCTGCTATGGGTTGGCGATCATTGCCTGAAGACTTGGGACCGGGTCAATGTCATTGTCGCCGGCAAACAACCGGCACCACAATGGCTGACCATCGAGGATGCGGTAAAGCATTGCGAGGCGGGCCTTGGCATATGGGACTGGGCGGGCACTGAGGAAGGGCTGGATCCGGATGTGGTAATGGCCTGCGCCGGAGACGTGCCCACCATTGAAACGCTTGCCGCTGTCGATATCCTGCGTCAGGCGCTACCGCGTCTGCGCATTCGTGTGGTCAACGTCGTTGACCTGATGGCGCTGCAAGCGCCGCAGCACCATCCGCACGGCATCTCCGATGAGGAATTCGACCGAATATTCACGCGTGATCGACCGGTGATCTTTGCCTATCATGGCTACCCCTATCTGATCCATCGCCTGGTCTACAAACGCGCCAATCACCCCAATTTCCACGTTCGCGGCTTCATCGAGGAAGGCACCACGACAACACCTTTCGACATGGCGGTTCTCAACGAGCTGGACCGCTTCCATTTGGCGATAGAAGCCGTCGAGAGGCTACCCGTATTGCGAGAGAAGGCAGAGCCGATCCTGGCCACGCTCCGGGAGAAGCTAGTGGAGCACAAGAGCTTCGTCTGTGAGCACGGTGAAGACATGCCGGAAATCCAGAATTGGAAGTGGCCCTATGCCGCCGCGCTACCAGCGAACTAGCAAAACCTCCTAGAAGCCCACACCATATTAGGGCGGCCGCAACGCCCGCCGGCTCTATTCAGAGCATCAGGAATACGGATTTGATTGACGCAATTAGAGGCTCCACTCGCGAGCAGAGATTGATCCTGCCGATGCCGGGGAATGAAGATTTTTCGGTGGAACTTGCCCGACGTGCCAACTACGAACTGGGCGCGCTCGAAACAAGGCGATTTCCTGACGGGGAAAGCTACTCGCGCATCGCATCGGACGTTCGTGGGCGCAGTGTCTACATCGTGTGCAGCCTGTCCCAACCCGATGACCAGTTCCTCTCGCTGGCCTTTACGGCTGACGCGGTACGAGAACTCGGCGCAGCGCGTGTGCATCTGATCGCGCCCTATCTTTGCTACATGCGGCAGGATACGCGCTTTCAGCCTGGAGAGGCCGTGACCTCGCGCACATTCGCACGCCTTCTTTCCTCGCTTTTCGACAGCCTCACAACAGTTGACGCCCATTTGCACCGCTATAAAACGCTCGGTGAAGTTTACTCGATCCCTGCCTTTAACCTCCATTCTGCGCCAGTCATGGCTGAATGGATCGGTAAGAACGTCACCGCTCCTTTCCTGATCGGCCCCGATGAGGAAAGTGCGCAGTGGATCGAAAGCATCGCGTCCGTTTCCGGAGCGCCCTTCGCTGTCCTGCGTAAAACGCGGCATGGCGACCGGAATGTCGTAATCGAGGTGCCTGACCTCTCCGCCTGGAAAGACAGGCAACCTATCCTTGTGGACGATATCGCGTCTTCTGGCCGTACCCTCATCGAAGCCGCCCGACAGATTGCCTCCCAAGGCCTCAAGAAGCCGGTTTGCGCCGTGGTGCACGGGCTATTGGCAGCAGAGGCCTATGCAGAACTCTCCGTTCTGGCAAGCAGGGTCGTATCGACGAACTCCATCCCCCATCCAAGCAACACCATATCGCTGATCGACACGTTTCTGGCGGCGATCGAAACCCGCGCAGACCAACAAACCAAATGAATGCGTTCAGCTCTTAGGAGCGGACCTGACACGAAAGTCTTGACATGCTCAAACTCAAATCACTCGGTGCGGCCGGTACAGTAACTGGAGCGAAGCATCTTCTGGAATTCGATAGTCACCGGATTCTCATCGACTGCGGTCTCTTCCAGGGTCTCAAAAACCTTCGCGAGCAGAACTGGGAGCCGCTGCCAGTTCCGCCGCGTGATATCGACGCCGTGATCCTGACGCATGCGCACCTCGACCACTCCGGCTACCTGCCGCGGCTGGTCCGTGATGGTTTTCGCGGTAAGATATATGCGACGGAAGCCACGCGGGATGTAGCGGAATTGATTCTCAAGGACAGCGCCTTCCTGCAAGAGAAAGACGCGGACTTTCTGAATCAGCACCACTTGTCCAAGCATCAGCCTGCCTTGCCTCTTTACGGTATCAGGGATGCACAGAGGGCGCTGGAGCACTTTACAACAGTCGATTTCAACGAGGTCATCGAGCTTCGCAACGGCGTATCCCTGCAATTCCGCCACGCCGGTCACATCCTCGGTGCGGCAAATGCCGAGATTCAGTGGGGAGGCACCCGCATGATGTTTTCGGGAGACATCGGCCGTTATGGCGATCCGCTATTCCCGGATCCGGTATCCGGAGGGAACGTCGATTACATCATGGTCGAATCGACCTATGGCAACCGCGTGCACTCAGATGAAGATCCAGCCGAAGCGCTCGCTACGGTGGCGGAACGAACAATCAAACGCGGCGGCACGCTTATCATCCCCGCCTTTGCCGTAGGGCGGGCCCAGGAATTGCTTTACCACTTCTGGAAGCTGAAATCTGCTGGCCGTCTCGGCTCCGTTCCCATTTTCCTGGACAGCCCCATGGCGATCGATGCGACGGAACTCATGAGCCGTCATTCGCAGCATCACCGTCTCGATCATGAAACTTGCCGCAAGGCTTTTGGAATAGCCCGCTACACCGATGATGTGGAGGCGTCGAAGGCAATCACTGCGAACCCGTTCCCGAAGATCGTGATCTCTGCATCGGGCATGGCAACGGGCGGCCGTGTTCTGCATCATCTGAAGACGTTCGGGCCAGATCCGAAAAACACCATATTGTTGTCCGGCTTCCAGGCAATGGGAACACGCGGACACGCGCTCCAGCAGGGCGCGAAGGAACTGAAAATTCACGGCATGTGGGTTCCGATCAATGCGGAGGTCGCGCAGATCGGCATGTTGTCCGCCCACGCGGACAGCAATGAGCTCATGCGCTGGCTTTCTGGCTTCAACGAACCGAAACGCGTGTTCATCGTGCATGGAGAGCCGGACGCCTCGGAAGCTCTACGCGTGAGGATCAAACGCGAACTTGGTTGGTCGAGTGTCGTCCCTCGGCAAGATCAGGAATTCCAATTGTGAACTCTGTGAGATCGTCTCACCCACCATTGCGGGCGCGCAGGTTGGGGCTTCATGCACAGCACCAGGCGATTGTCGTCATGCGAACGGATTGTCCTGCCTGCAAATCTGAAGGATTGACGGCACGCTCGCATATTCAGGTGCGAGCCGGCAACAAATGCATTCAGGCCGAATTGTTGCAGATTGATACCGAGTTGCTGCCGATGGGCGATATAGGCCTCTCGCAGGCAGCATGGGAGCTCTTGGCTGTTCAGGATGGGGACGAGGTCGAAATCAGCCATCCTCCCGCCCTCAGCTCTCTGGCACATGTGCGAAGCCGGATTTTTGGCCAGCGGTTCGATCGGACCGGCCTGGACGCGATCATCGCGGATGTGGTTGCTCATCGCTACACCGACGTCCATCTCGCCGCTTTCCTGACCGCAAGCGCTACGCCGCCACTCGATCTGAAGGAAACCATTGATCTCACAGGCGCGATGATTGCCGCCGGTCAACGCCTAAAGTGGGACACTGCAGTTGTTATTGACAAGCATTGCATAGGCGGTCTTCCAGGAAATCGCACGACGCCGATTGTGGTTGCCATTGCCGCGGCCAACGGTCTGATCATGCCGAAGACATCATCGCGGGCGATAACGTCACCTGCCGGAACCGCAGATACAATGGAAACGCTGGCACCGGTGAACCTCGATATTGCAGGCATCCGCCGTGTCGTCCAAGCGGAGGGAGGATGCATAGCCTGGGGCGGGGCGGTACAACTCAGTCCCGCCGACGATATTTTCATTCGGGTTGAACGCGACCTCGACATAGACACGGAAGGGCAACTCGTTGCATCCGTGCTTTCCAAGAAAATCGCCGCTGGATCCACTCACGTCGTAATCGATATTCCAGTCGGACCGACTGCCAAAGTTCGAACGACAGCGGCAGCAGACAGCCTTGCGCAAACGCTGGTTGCGGTCGGCGAACACTTTGGCCTTGCAGTCACCTGTATGAAAACAGACGGTTGCCAGCCGGTCGGCATGGGCATCGGCCCGGCACTTGAGGCGCATGATGTCCTTGCCGTTCTTCAAAATACTCCGGGCGCACCCATGGATTTACGCGAGCGTGCTGCTGCGCTGGCGGGCGCAGCACTCGAAATCGCAGGCGTGGCAGCAAACGGTGGCGGCAAATCTCTTGCGTGCGAAACACTTGACAGTGGTGCTGCCTGGGACAAATTCCGCCGGATCTGCACAGCGCAAGGAGGTATGCGCTCCCCTGGTCATGCTGAACACATCCAGACCATCCGCGCAAAACATGATGGAGTGGTTGTATCAATCGATAACCGAAATCTGGCGCGCGTCGCCAAACTTGCAGGCGCTCCACAATCGTCCGTCTCTGGAATCCGTTTGCTCTCGAAACTGGGAGATGCTGTGGTTAAAGAGCAGCCGATTTTCGAGATCCATACCGCCGTTCAGGGCGAATTAATATATGCGGCAGAATTCTTGCAGCAGATGGGTGACGTAATTCAAATCGAGTCCACCTGATTTAGGCAAGACGATCCTCCGTATTCACAATCGTTTAGCCATACGCTTCAACTATTTTTATTTACCAGCGGTGATTAATTGACGAAATACATTCAACTTTAGTCACAGGATCGGGGTCCGGAAAGAACTGGCAGCCTATAATTTTTTTATTATCCTGCCGCGCCTTCAGTCTACCGCGACCAACTATCATTGCGGCCCAAGCTTAACGACCATATGTATTATCGGACTGAAGAAGTGGGCAAAGGATCGTTGATCTTCGGCTGGCACGCCTGTGGCTATGATCGAGCCGCAGCACCTGGAAGTCATTACCTGCACGCTTGAGAAAGGGTCTTATACGGCCGCTCACTGATCAAAACCCATAGGCCCATTCTCTGCGCCCGATCGACATGATGCGCCAGGGCTGGCTTTCGAGCTTCCGCCAGGCATCGCAGCAATGATCGACGATGTCGTCGTATGATTTGAAGACGCGGTTTGATAGTACGCATCCGGGGAAGGACGCCTTGCTGTTTTGAGAATTTTGGTGAGGCTCCGGCTATATCGACGTCAATATAGCCAGTGTTTTACCCATGGATATCATTCGCAGCGGTCGCCCGCAGATCAGTCGGCTGGAGATTGTAGAGAAAGGTCGTCGCCGGCACTTTAGTGACGAAGCCAAGCTGGCGATTGTCGCGGAGAGCTATAGCGGACCCCAGCAGGTATCGGCGACGGCTCGTCGCCATGAGATTACGCGCTTTCAGTTGAATAGCTGGCGCAAGGCGGTGCGGGAAGGACGGCTCGGGGGTGGTTCATTGGCTGGTTTCGTTCCCGTTGTTGCGGATTATGACGCGGCGGCCGAGCATCCTGTTCCGGTTGCTGATCTGGAGCCTTCGGCGTCTGGTTCTGGTCGCATGGAGGTCGTGATCGCGAACGGCCGGCGCGTTGTTGTCGACCGTGATGTCGATGTGGATGCGTTGCTGCGGATCGTCCGTGGCCTTGAGGGGCTGGAATGATCGCGATCCCGACAGGTGTTCGGGTTTGGCTTGCGACGGGCTATACGGATATGCGGTGTGGGTTCCCGTCGCTGGCGCTGCGGGTGCAGGAGGTGCTGAAGCATGACCCGTTGGGTGGCCACCTGTTCTGCTTCAGAGGCAAGCGCGGCGATCTGGTCAAGATCGTTTGGCACGATGGTCAGGGTGCCTGCCTGTTTACGAAAAAGCTGGAACGAGGAAGGTTCATTTGGCCTTCGGCCGAAGGTGGCGCGGTGGCAATCTCGTCGGCACAGCTCTCCTACCTGCTCTCCGGAATTGATTGGCGCGCGCCTCAGGAAACTTGGCGACCAACGCGAGTATGATTGCATTTAAGCATTGAGATTATTGGGAAATCTGGTTGAATGTCGTCATGACATTGCCGCCGCTTTCCCTGCCTTCGGACCTTACCAGCGCCCATGCGGCGCTGCTGGCCGAGCGCGCGGCGCGTGTGCAGGCCGAGGCGGAAGCCGCCAATGCAAAGGCGCGGTTGTCGAGCACCGAGGCGCTGATCGCACATCTGCAATTACTGATCGGCAAGCTGGAACGGGCCAAGCACGGGCCGAGTCGTGAGCGCACCCAGCGGCTGATCGACCAGTTGGAATTGCAGCTCGAAGAACTCGCCGCGTCGGCGACCGAGGACAAACTGGCGGCCGAAGAGGCCACGGCCAAAACGCAGGCGGTGCGTGCCTTCACGCGTAAACGGCCAGTGCGCCAGCCCTGGCCGGAGGATATCGAGTGCGAGCGCATCGTCCTCGACGCGCCGACAGCCTGCGCTTGCTGTGGTGGATCGCGGCTATCGAAGCTGGGCGAGGACATCACGAGAACGCTGGAGGAGATCCCGCGCCGCTTCAAGGTGATCGAGACGGTGCGCGAAAAATTTACCTGCCGCGATTGTGAGGCGATCAGCCAGGCTCCCGCGCCGTTCCATGCCACACCGCGCGGCTTTATTGGCCCGAACCTTCTGGCGACGATCGTCTTCGACAAGTTCGGGCAGCATATCCCGCTGAACCGGCAGCGCACCCGGTTCAAATGCGAGGGCATCGACCTGTCGACCCAGACGTTGGCCGATCAGGTCGGCCACGTCGCCTTCGCCCTCAAACCGGTCTTCGACCTGATCGAGACGCATGTGTTCCAGGCCGAGCGGCTTCACGGCGACGACACGACGATCCCGATCCTGGCAAAGGGCCAATGCACGACCGGGCGAATATGGGTTTACGTGCGTGACGATCAGCCATTCGCCGGGCCTGCACCACCGGCTGCGGTCTTCTATGCTTCCAGCGATCGGCGCGGCGAGCACCCGCAACGGCATCTGGCCGACTTCAGCGGCATCCTTCAGGCTGATTGCTACAACGGCTTCAATCCGTTGTTCGACCGGACGAGAAAGCAAATGCCGGCAACGCCCGCCTTCTGCTTCGCCCATGCGCGCCGGAAGTTCTTCGAACTGGCCGATGTCGCGCGAAACGCCCGGCGCGGCAAAGGGGCCAAGCCGATCTCGCCGGCGGCCCTCGAAGCCGTCAAGCGCATCGATGCCCTGTTCGCCATCGAGCGCGATATCAACGGCCAGAGCGCGGCAGAGCGGCTTGCCGTCCGGCAGGAGAAGAGCAAGCCCTTGCTGAACGATATGGAGGAATGGTTGCGCGCCGAGCGGGGCGGCCTCTCGCGTTCATCGCCGGTGGCTGGGCCGATCGACTACATGCTGTCGCGCTGGGCCGACTTTGCCCGCTATGCCGACGACGGCAGGATCTGCATGACCAACAATTGCGCGGAAAGAGCGTTGCGCGGTGTGGCTTGCGGAAGAAAGGCCTGGCTCTTCGCCGGTTCCGACCGTGGCGCCGATCGCGCGGCCATCATGCTCACGCTCATCATGACCGCACGGCTGAATGACGTGGATCCCAAGGCTTGGCTCGCCGATATCCTTGCTCGTATCGCTGACCTGCCGATCTCGCGTCTGCCGGAATTGCTTCCGTGGGAGTGGAAGCGGCTACGCCAGGGTGAAAGTCCAGCCCTCATGCTGGCGGCCTGACGATGGCAGCTTCCCTGGTCCGTTTGAAGGTTACTCTTGATCATGTCGAACCAACGGTGATGCGGCGCATTGTCGTGCCCTGGCGCATCCGGCTCAGCCGATTGCATGAGGTCTTGCAAGCCGCGATGGGCTGGACGAATACCCACCTCTACGAGTTCCAGATCCGCGATGTCGGTTTTGGTTTGCCCGACCAGGAATGGGGGGATGGCCCAATCGATGCGCGCAAGGTCTCGCTCCTGTCGGCAATCCAGGACACCGGCGCGAAATCCTTCAAATACCACTACGACTTCGGTGACGGCTGGACGCACAGCATCAAGATCGAGCGCACGTTCCCCATCGTTGCGCTGGCAGACCCCATGCTGATCGAGGCGACGGGGCGCTGCCCGCCGGAAGACGTCGGCGGCCCTTGGGGATACCAGGAGTTCCGCGAGGCGCTTGCCGATCCCGCTCATGAGCGGCACGCCGAGCTTGCCGAATGGTGGGGCGCCAAAGACTTCGACCCGAACCATGCTGCGTTCGCCGACCTCAACAGAGCCGTTGAACACCTGGTCGCAAAATGGGCGCGTCGATCACGCCGGAAAACCTGACGGTCCGCTACGCCACGCCCCCCAACTCCGAACCGAACCTCACCACCATAAACCGGTTGGTTCTCATCCGCGCGCGCAGATACCGCGTGGCTGTTCGGATGCTTACGTTTGATAACCAGTTGTCGCGCATGAAATGCCAGAGGTTTTCGACCGGGTTCAGCTCCGGCGATTTCGGCGGGAGTGGCAGAATGGTGATGTTTTCGGGCACGACGAGATTGTTGGACATGTGCCAGCCTGCCTGATCCATGATGAGGATAGCGTGCGCGTCGGCATCGACGTGTCGGGCGATTTCGGCCAGATGTGTCAATGCCGCGTGAATTTTCCCCAGAAGTTGCCGAAGTAAAATTCCCCACTTATGCCGACGTGGACGTCAAGGAGAACTGAGGATTTTTCGGGGGCCGCCCGCGTGGCTTTTGAGGCGGGGCGAAAGCCGGTGGTGCGATGAGGGCTTTGGATCTGACATGCTCCGGCATGAGTTCGGCATGCTGGCGCAACCGGTAGCTGGATCCTTCGATCTGCACGACAACGGCGTGGTGAAGCAGTCTGTCGAGCAGCGCCGTTGCGACGACAGGATCGCCAAAGACATCGCCCCATTCTGCAAAGCCGCGGTTTGATGTCAGGATCATTGCCCCCCGTTCGTATCGTGCATTGACGAGTTGGAAGAACAGATTGCCGCCGCCCGAGACGACCGGCAGATAGCCGATCTCATCGACGATCAGCAGGCTTGGCCTGCAGAAGAAGCGAATGCGCTCCTGGAGCCGACCTTCCCGTTCGGAACGCGCAAGCGAACCGATCAGGTCAGCGAGCGTCGTGAAGTACACGCTCTTTCCAGCTTTCACGGCTTCGACGCCCAGCGCTGTGGCAAGATGGCTCTTTCCCGTTCCCGGTGGGCCGAGGAAATGAACTGCCTCGTGACGGTCGACGAACCCGAGCTGCGCCAGGGTAAAGATGCGATCTCGGTCGAGCGAGGGTTGGAACGTAAAGTCGAAGCCGGCTAGCGTTTTGATCGTTGCAAGCCTGCCCATTCGCAGGGCGGTCTTGATGCGGCTGTTCTCGCGCAGCGTTAGTTCCTCGGACAGGAGGATGTCGATGGCCTCAAGTGCCGATAGTTCACCGTGCTCGAGGCGGCGCACGACATGGTCGAGAGCTTCCAGCGCCCGTGGCATCTTCAGGCCGACGAGATCATGACGGATGCGATCGATCATGGACGGAATGGCATCGAGGGTCGCGCTCATGGGCGGTTCTCCTGTGCCAGGACTTTGCCCACAGCGTCGTAAAAGGCGAGAGATCGCTGAAGTACGGTGTCGCCGGCAGGCTTGACGATAATGGCGTCGTCCCGTGTCCTGGACCGATGTTGCGGCACGAGTGCTCGTCGATGGTCAGGATGAACCCGGCGCTGTTTACGACCCTCCAGGACAGGATGGGCTGCGATCAGGATGCCGTTTTCGAAGATGCGGACCTCGTCGGCGAGAGAATGGACTTCCACCATTCGGCTTCGTGTAGCATCCGGAACGCTGTAGGTGTTTCCGCCGACGCTGACCATACCTTCGCGCGACACGCGGCGTTCCAGCTTCAGGACGGATTTGAACGGGGCCAGCGGTAATGGTCGCAGGTGCGGCCGTTCCTCGGCGAAGGCTTCATTGATGACGCGCAGGGTCGTGGCGTGCTTCCTTGGATTGGCGACGATATCCAGCCAATGCCGAAGCTGAGCATTCAAATCATCGAGGTTACGGAAAGATCGGGCGAGGAAGAAGTCTTCGCGAATATAACGGAATGGCCGCTCGACCTTGCCCTTGGTCTTGGCACGATACGGTTTGCAGGCCTTGGGATGGAATCCGTAATGGCGCGCCAGGTCTATGAGGGCACGGTTATAGACGATGCCCTCTGTCTGGCCTTCACCGATGACGGCCGTCTTCATCCGGTCGTAAAGCACCTCCCTGGGAGCGCCACCAAGAGCCTCGAAGGCCGCGATATGGCAACGCAGGACGGTCGGTAGGTTCTGATGCATGACGAAACGCGCCCAGATGAGGCGGCTATGACCCAGCACCATCGAGAACAGCCAGACGATCCTCGGCGTCATCGGTTCGTCGGTGAAAACGACGTGGAACTGGGCGAAGTCGACTTGGGCCTGCTCTCCGGGCGGCGTCTCGAAACGAACTTCGAAGCCCTGACTTGCAGCAGGGCGCACATCACGGAGAAAATCCGTCACAGCCGTGTAGCCGCCGGTATAGCCTCGCTCGCGCAGTTCTCGAAGCAATCGACTGCCGGTCAAACCGGGATAGGATTTGACCCGCTCCCGTAGGTATGAAGCGAACGGGTCGATAACCGTTGCCCGAGGCTTTCTTGGACCATAGGCCGGAGCTTCGAGGCCCCGCTCAATGTATTTGCGCACCGTCTTGCGATCGATACCGGTTTCTCTGGAAATTGCCGACACCGTCAGGCCCTGCTGATGCAGATCCAGGATCATGATCGTCTCCCTCAGCTTGATCACCAACATCCCCCTTCCGACCATCGGAAGGAGTATCGGCGATGACGCGCCGCCGGTCTTCCGGGGCGCGCCCCGGAAGACCGGCGGCCGCAGCACCTGGGGAAGATTCAAACGGCACTATTGGGGAGTATTGCTCCGGTACCGACAAGATGCTGGGTCATGGCGTAGGTGTCGCACCATGGCATGACCAGCGCCGCCGCCTTGCCGAGCTTCGGGCAGATTGCGCCGAAGATGTAGGCCGACCTTGTGCGCTGATCGTGCGGTGCTGAAGGCCGTGTTCCTCGCCTGGCCCATCGGCGGGTGATCTTGTTCTTTTGCCCGATACGGGCCTCATCCTGAAACCAAATCTCTATGCGTTTTCCTCGGGCCGCTCCAGCGGCAATCTCTGCCACTGCGGCAGGGAAGCTTTTTTAAAACCCTCAATGGCTTGAGGGTCTTGCGCGTGATGTTTGGGCCGAACAGCGAGCTTGCGATAGCCCATGGCCCGGACTTCGCGGCTGAGCGTCTGCTCGCTCACCGAAACGCGAAACTCCTCCCACAGCCATTGCGCCAGATCGCACAGACGCCAGCGAACGACGCCGTCGAGATAGGGTGTCGGCCCACGCTCGATGGCCTGCGCCAGGGCCGCACGCTGCTGATCGTTCAACCGCGATTGTGGGCCGGGAGCCTTGCCATTGATCAGACCTTGGGGACCGCGTTCGTTGAACCGCATGACCCAGTCACGGACAATCTGCAGCGTGACGTTACCGAGGCGGGCGGCATCGGAACGCGAGCCTCCATCGTAGATCGACGCCAGCGCCAGCAGTCGGCGCGCCTGAGCGGCATCCTTCGTCTGCCGCGCCAGCCGCCGCAGACCGTCTCCATCAAAATCCGTCCGTAGTGAAATCCCTGATCGCATCGCAGACCTCCGGTTTGCACCAGAGATTCAGATTCACCCCACTTTGGGAAGGCTAAAGAGTCGAAGTCAGCGAGGCGGCGTATTAGCCGCCTTAATGCATAGCACCGGACGTTTTGGCGACGAGAGGCAGGCTTTTGCTGGCTGCGCGACACCGCAGGCAAGTTTTGCCAGTCGCCGGAGTTAATCCATCGTGATGGAAGGCGGGGTTTGCAGGTTGAGGTCGAGGGGTTCGCTTTTGGGGCGTCAGCGCCCCGTCGGCTATGTTGCGAGCCGCGGGATGCGATCGAGAACGATGCGCAGGATGCGCTGATCCGGGCAGGATGTTGGCAGGTGCAGGCGGATTTGCGTTTTCATCTCGACCACCCGCGCTGCAATCTTGATGAGGCGCAGTCGCAGGGTGTCGAATTGCGCGACGGCAAAGCGCGAGCGCTTCGGCATCGCGGCCCGCAGCCCCCACATCAGCCAATAGGCACCCGCATGCAGGAACAGCCGGAACTGGTTGGCCGTCGCTCTCGTACAGGAGGTCCGGTCGGCGGCGAGATGCGTCTTCCATGACTTGATGTGGTTCTCGGCCGCTCCACGCCGGCAGTAGACGTCCTCGTAGAGCACCTTGGCCTTGCCACCTGCAAGGTTGGTGACGATGAAGCGGGTGTCGGTGCCTTGGGCGCCAACCTCGACGCGGGCGATGATGCGCTCGACGCGGCTCCAGCTAGCGGCGCCGTCAAAGAATTCCTTGAACCTGCGGACCTTGCCCGTCTTCGCCGACGCGTCGAACCGCGCCATCGTGCTGGTTTCCAGGTCCGCGACATGCTTGCGCAAGGTGGTGGTGGGTGCCAAGCCAAAGATGAAGTCGACATCGTTGGCGCGGCACCAGTCGATGACCGCCGGACTACAATAGTGGCTGTCGGCCCGGATCAGGATCCGAGTGTTCGGCCAATTGCTCCGGATCGCCTGCACCAGGCGTCGCAGGTGGGGGCGGATTTCTGCCCCACTCGGCCGCTTTGCCGGTCGCAGGACCGCGCCGACGAACCGTCCCGCCCCATCGAACACAACGATCGGCTGGAAGCCATATTCATCGTAATGGGCATTGAACAGCCGCAATTGCTGGCCGCCATGCACGGCGTCAAAGGTGTCGTCGATGTCGAGCACGATCCGCTTGGGAACTTGCCGGAAAGAGGCGCAGTAAAGGTCGACCATCGCCCGGCCCATCGCCACCAGTTCCCTCACGCCAGGCAGGTTCTCCAGCCGGCACATCGTCGACTGGGAGGCCAGATCGCGACCCGACGGCAGCGCGTCCTGGGCCATCTTGAAGACCGGATCGGAACGCAGCCGGTTGGCATCGTTGCCATCCTCGTAGCCGGCGGCGATCATCTTCATGCGAAAGCCGATCATGTCGGCCAGGCTATGGACGGTCTGGTCCGGGCAACGCGGATCGTCGATGCAGCGCGCCAGACGGTCGGCCACATGTAGCCGCTTGTCCACCGCAGCCAGGGCCAGAACACCGCTGTCGGACGATAGCATGCCGCCATCAAAACGGGCGACGACGGGCTTGCCGCCGACTGATGACAAACCGGGCAGCGCTAGCGTAGGATCATTCATGGCGGGTGTGGTCTCCGGAAACGGCACGGATCGGCGTAAGCAACCAAATCCTACGTCATTTCAACGGTTTGAACCATATCCGCCAACCCCTCGTGAATTATTCGGGTTAGGGCATGCCGTACTCCTGTCACAAAAAACTATGTGAGAGCGGCGACGTGCGTCTTGATTTTGATCAAAAAAAACACGCAGCCCCAAGAACTGAGGATTGCAAAATCATCACAGAATGCGCTTTTTGATTAGTGACGAATTCTTATAAGCACCTCGAGCGAATACTCTGGTCGAAGGCAATAGAGTGTATCATGGATGCAGTGCGCAAAGATATTTACAACTCGGAAATCCCCGACTTCTGCCGCGACTGCGGCGCACGGCTTGGTGGTGTCTGCGGTGCACTGACGCCTGAACAGTTGACAGAATTCAGTCGCCAGACCTCCCGCAAAGTGGTCCAGCCCGGTGGCGAACTGCATGGCCAGGGCGAACCTGTCCACTCCTATGCCAATATTCTCAAGGGCGTGGTGAAACTCACCAAGATAATGCCAGATGGCCGCCAACAGATAGTCGGCCTTCAATTCGCCCCCGACTTTATCGGCCGCCCCTTCTCCATCGAAAGTGAGTTTTCGGCTGAAGCGGCGACCAATATCGAAGTCTGCGCCTTGCCCAAGGCTGCGCTCGAACAGTTCGTCAACAATATCTCCAATTTTGGCCACCGGCTCCACAAGCAAGCGCTAAACGAACTCGACGACGCCCGTGACTGGATGCTGACGCTAGGTCGCAAGACGGCGCGCGAGAAGGTAGCGACCTTGCTGCACCTGATCGCCACCCATATTGCCCCAGACAAGTCGGAGGTTTTGCATTTCGAACTTCCCCTCACCCGGCAGGATATCGGCGACTTCCTTGGCCTCACCATCGAGACCGTCAGCCGCCAAATGACAAAGCTTCGTCAGGAAAAGGTCATCCATGTAGAGAACAACCGGACGATCACCGTCCACGATTTTGGGCGCCTCGCTGACATCGCTGGCATAGATGGATGAAGTACGATATCGATCAAGGGTAATGGGGTATGAGGATCCGACACAGACTGCTGCGGCTTGACAGAGTTTTGGCGAAAGGCGATTGAGAGCCGCAAAGAAGCGCCCAGATTGGTTAAGTGTCCTCTTTCTCAATTTTTAGGCAGGTAAAACCCTCTTGGCTATTCGGGGCATCAAAGAATAGCGACCATCTTGCAATCGGCCAGAGTTGAGAAGAGCGGCTATTGCCGTAGCGTCAGCTTCGATATTGCCTGTGCGCGCGTGGCGACCCCCAGCTTTCGCAGAATTTCACTCATGTGATATTTTACAATCCGCTCCGAAATGTCCATAATGGTAGCGATGTCGGCGTTCGACTTTCCCTCTGCCGCCCATCTAAGAATTTCTGCTTGTTTCGGCGAAAGCTCGCGCAGTGCGTGGCTTTCATCAGTTGAAATCGCTGAACAAAGACCAAGTGCCTCCGCCTTTAAGAGGCCGGAGTTTGCGATCACCACAACTGCGTGGGTCGTCCGATCATCAACTTGTTTTTCACTGTGAGCCTCCACTGAGACACAGCTGATAGTGCCAGATCGCCTAGAGAGCGGCACCAGGAGGCCACCCTTCAACGGGCTGCTATCCAGAAAATCGAGATAGCTTTGCTGATACCGGCAACTGTATATGTCTTGGTTGCTCCACCAGATCGGTTTCTCGGTTGCGACTGCGCGCGCGAGGTTCGGATCGAAATCCGCCCAATTCCGGCGCTCATGCAAAATTAACAGGCTTTACCGTAAGAAATTACATGGGAGTTAAGAGTGTGTGAGCGCAACGAAGAGCCCACGGCTTCCGTGATTGACTGAATAGGCTTCCGGCTGTCGGTCAGAACTTTTGCTTTGCCCGCTTCGGCATAAAATAGGCTCGGATCTTGACGAGCGCTTCGGCGACGGCAACGGCATCCTGACGGGTCGCGTTCCGTTTTGCCTCGCCGAGCTTGCGGATGGGCGCGACGATATCCCCAGTGACGGCATGACCTCCAAGGACGGGCTGCCAAAGCTTGGGCGCGTACCTTGTTCCCAATAGAAAGCAGAGGTCCCAAGCGAAGGGATCAAAGGTTTGATCATCGATCTTGGTGAACCTGGGCCGATGATCTTTCGGCGTTTCGGCGAGGCTTGCCGATATCCGGTTGTATTCCGCAACGATGGTCTGGACGGCTCGATGCTCGGTTGTTTCCATTGGCAGGTTCAGGGCATCCGGGCCAGTCAGCTCCGGGATCCACTGACGCGGGTCGATAAACCTCGGGCCGATGATGAGAGCCGTGAGATAGCCGTCGAGGCCGCTCATCGACCAGATCGGCGAGACTGGACGGCGTGCCCTGATAAACGCCTCGAACGCCTCGTCATCGAGCTTCGGTCGTGCCGTAGCCCCTTGGCTGTTCTGTGTCATGCCGCCCGTCGCTCCTGATCTGCAATGCTCTCGCGGTTGGCCTTCCAGGTCCATGGAAAGAGCGTATCCATCTGGTTCGCGGTCACCTTGCCGGAGATGATGCGCTCGAGCACGTCGGCAAGCCAAGCTTCGGGGTCTACACTATTGAGCTTTGCCGTGTTGACGAGCGATGCGAGGACCGCGAACGTCTTGCCACCGCGTTCGCTGCCCACGAACAACGAGTTCTTCCTCGTCAGAGCCACCGATTTCATCGAACGCTCGACCACATTGGAGTCCACTTCGATCCGGCCATCCTCCAGGAAGGCTGCCAGTCCGTTCCAGTGGTTGAGCGTGTAGGTGACGGCCTTGCCAAGCGCCGATTTCGACGACACCTCGTCGCTCAGTTCGGTGAGCTGGGCCTTCAGTTCGCTCATGATGGGCGCTGCCTCGCGACGCCGCACCGTGAGCCGGGTATCGGCATTTTCGCCGCGCAGTTTCGCTTCGATCCGATAGAGCTCGGCAATCCTGGCAAGGATCGACAGGGCCTCAGCAGACCCGGTCATCTGACGATTTCGACGAACTTGCGTCGGGCATGGGCAAGGCAGAAGGCCAGCCGCATGGGAGCGACATTGCTCCTCCCCCGGCGCTTGGCCAAGGTTTTATAGGCTTGGTACCCATCGACCTGGAGCACGCCGGCAAACGACGACAATTGCCCTCGACCTCGCGCGCGCTGCGGCTTTCGGCAAAAGTATAGGCCACCGCCGGCGGCGCCGGACCATTCCATGGCCGATCGTCGACCGCCTGCGCCCAAAGTTGGCAGACCTTGGTTCGCTTACGCCCCGGATCAAGCCGCGGGAGCGGCGTCTCATCACAGAACACCCTTGGCTGGGAGCGGATGAAGGCAAGCAGCGCGTCATAGAGAAGCTCAAGCCACCAGCCGACCCGCGTCACCCAGGCCCCGAGCGTGCCGCGATCGATGATCACGCCGCAGGAGGCAAGCATCTGCGCCTGGCGATGAAGCGGCAAATGCCAGGCGAACTTCGAAACGGCGACATGGGCGGCAAACGCCGTGGTCACCATGCCGCCGTCCATCACACGCGCCGGCGCTGGCGCTTGCACAATGGCACTCTCGCAGGCCCGGCATGCGTAGCGCGGCCGGATCGTCCGCTTCACCCGGACAACCGCCGGCACGATGTCGAGCGCCTCACTGACGTCCGTGCCGATGCAATGCAGCTCGAACGAGCAGCACGGGCAAATCTTGCTCTCCGGCTCGATGAGCTCTTCATACCGTGGGAGATGCCTGGGTAACCGGCCGATGTTGCGCGCCGGCGATCGCCGCTCCTGCTTTCGGCCGTCAGCCACGGGTGCAACATCGTCATTGGCCGCCGCGGGAATGTCGCTGAGATCGCCAAGCTCAAGCGTCGCCTGCTTCGGGTCGATCGCCGTCATCTTCTCCGATTTCGGCCCAAAGAGCTGCCGCTCCAGGAAGGCAACGCGCGCCTTGAGGTCGGCATTCTCTGCATCGAGCGAGAGAATGATTCGGCTCAATTGCGCGGCATCCTGAGGTAAAGGGTCGGGTCGAAGCGGCATGGCAGACCCTAGCACATGACCCTGAATCTTCAAGCAAATCCAATAGGATCAGCCTGCTTTCGTTGGCCGCTTTACGGTGTTTCGCCTGACCCGCGTCCAGTCGATACCGGCCAGCAAAAGGGAGAACTCCTGGCTACTCATCTGCATCGCGCCATCACGGATCGGTGGCCAAACGAACGTGCCAGCCTCCAGCCATTTCGTCGCCAGGATCATGCCTGATCCGTCCCAATAAATGCAGCGCAGGCGATCGAGACGCTTGGCGCGGAACACGAACACGTCACCACAGTAGGGATCAGCCGCAAGCGCTGACGCCACCAGCGCAACAAGCCATTCATGCCGCGCCGGAAGTCGACCGGCTGCGTCGCCACCATGATCTTCACTCCACCAGGCGAAAGTCCAATCACCGGCGTGCTCGCAACGTTGCCACGATCGCCTGCGCCAATTCGGGCGCCACCGAGCCGATCACGGTCATACGCGCGCCAGCAATCTCGATCTCAATACGCCCCGCGGCGTCATGGGCGACATCCGACGGCGAGTTCTCGCAAGACGTTCTATCGCCAACCACCGTCACCGGCACGAACATGGCCTGCTGTGCGCCGGCTTGCGCGGATCGTCGAGAGGTCAGCCCGGCTTCGCGCCGCCAGACGTTCAGCAGACCGCGATTGACGCCCAGCGCCGGCGATCGCCGAGATGTTCACGTCAGGTTCTGCACTTTCGGCAAGGATCCGCGCCTTCTCCTCGTCGGTCCAATTCCGCCGCTGGCGTCGACCCGTGATCACCTCGATCCGACGATACTTTCCCTCATGCCTGGCTTCATGCATGCCTTCATCCATGGCTTCAAGCATGGCATCAGCGCGATCTTCGACCATCCCGTTCCGCTCCTATCGGTGAAGGAGCTGTTCTCGCGGCCGCGATCGCAAAAGGAAAGGTGGGGTGTTCGTCGCGCTCACAAGAGTGTCGCCGTCCTCCAGTGGGAAAAGGCAAATCTGGCGGCAGCATTCACATCGAACTAACCGCCGATCAATGCCTCGATTTGAGTGTACGTCTTCTGGATCAAGCCAGAATATTGATGCTTGAGCGGCCGACAAGTGAACAGTGACATGTCCTTGAGCAGTGCCTCATCGAACAGAATCGCCGCGGAGTACCCGACCGCCTGCGCAGGTCCCGAGCACCATACCAGCATAGGTAGATGCTCGGCAAATCGGTGCTGAGCGGCACTTTTAAAAAAAGGCACGCGTGGCGCCTTCTCGCTGTCATCATGCACCCCATGCTGCGCGACGGCACTTTGTTCGAAGCATAGGATGAGATAGATTTGATTGCCAGCGGGGAAGCCGGAAAGCTCTACAAATTACAGATCTACCGCCTGACCGCCCTGAGCTTGCGATCAGTTATCGGGAAAGCAGGATTGGGGTCTCAGAACTGGAAAGCAGTGTTTTTGTCGCACTTCCAAAAACGAACTCGCTGACCTTCGGCTGGCCGTAGGCACCCATGACGATCAGTTCGGCGCCGATTTCCCTGGCCCGGTTCACCATCAGTCGACCGGCATCACCTCCTTCGAGGCGATCGAGAGTGACGGGCACGCCGTGGCGAGCGAGGTGCAGAGCGATATCCGCACCGGGTTCCTGCCCAAGGAGATGCAAAATCTTTTTGCTCGGGTACGACTACCAGATGCACGGCTTTGGCGCGGGACAGAAACGGCATGGCATCAGCAATCGCCCGGCAGCTTCCCGGCTCGCGTTCCAACCGACCACGATTTTCTCCGGAAGCCGGTAGGCTTGCCAACCGGCTGGAGAAGGAGCGTCGGACGACCGGAGGCGAAGATCACGTCACCCGAAAGGTCCAGGACACCGGTTCTGCGCTCTGGATGCCGGCCAACGCCGAGGACCGAAAGCGACGTATGACGGGCGTGCAACATCAACGCCTCGCCCGCTTCGCCTTCACAGATACGCAGTTCGCAGGTGATGCCGAACTCTTCGTTGGTGCGGGCGATGAGATTGCGTACGGCCTCTTCGCTTTTTACCTTCACGCGTTGCGAGCCGCCATAAAGTCGCGGATTTGCGCCCCGCGGACATAGCCGGCATGGAGGTCTAGCGCGATGTCCTCAGGCGAAAAGGCGACCACGAGATGAGCGTTCCACAACTGCGCAAGCATTGCGCCATAAGATAGCCTGTCGCGATGTCCGTCGCTGTCCATGGCATCGAGGTACACGGTCAAATCTTTCGGCTCAAACATTTCGAATGCTCCTTCCTTCTCTCGATGCTGTCGAGCAGAAGACGATGCGTGTCACGATTCCTTCGCTGTGCAAGTGCTAGACGGATATCGCAAGAGGTCTTTTCAAATATGGTGGACACGGCACTGCCCAGAAGCATCTGGACAATGCGCGATTTGCCATGGGTTCAGTAGGAGTCAGGCGTCTTTCAGCGCCCGGCGATCCGGTCCTTGATCGCAAGACGCTGCTTGCGAAGCTCCGTCTCGTGATTTTCGCCCACGGGCGCGACGCTCGTTTCAGCGAGATGGATCCGATCATTTACCTCATCATATTCCTGCAGCAGGCTGGCGAATGCCGGTCCGCTGCCTTCAAGGCGTGGATCTGGTTGAGCTGGCCGGGAAACTCTTCGCCAAGAGTATGAGGTGTGTTCGACATGTATTTCTCCATCATTGATTGCACTGGCAGAATACCGGGTGTCCGCGCGCAAACCTTGATCTCGGTTCAATTGCAGACGTGAAGATGGCAGGCCTCTCACAGGGGCGCAAAAATGAAAAAACACAAATCCGCTGGCTGCGATCGATAGCAAGTAACAAGAAGCAAAGGAACCCAGAAGCGTATGGGGCTCCAGGCAATAGCGAGGACGACGCGGAAAAGCGCGTTCGACATAATGGCAGCCAGAACCGCCTGGCTACGATCTCTACCGTGGCGGCTGAACCTACAAGCGCAGTGCGCCCAGTACCGCGACATCGACATCGACCGCTCCCGAAACCGCAGCTGCTACAAACGATCCCTGCGCGCCGCTGTAATGCGCAAGTGCGGCATTCCGGTCGCGGCGACAGCAAACAGGAGCGCGAACAACAGGAGCGGCCAATCTCGAACGGACTTCTTATCGTCGAAGCGATACACCGGCCCGGTGGCTTCGTATCAGCGGAAGCGCACCGCAAAGGCTGAAGACAAGCATGGCAGTAAAAGCCGCGGGGCCGATCATGAGGAACAGCTGCGGCTTGATCAGGCGATGACGACGCAGACGCGACAATAGAGACTGTTGCAGCAAGGGTCGCCGCTCCGGCCAGAGGATATGCGACCCTCCAAGACTCGCGTCCCGCCCGAGCGCAAGCGTAACGGAAGTGATGAAACGAGCGCGCACTCACGGCACTTACGATCAGCCCGCGTGTCGCTCCAAGCAGGCGCACCGCGATATAGCCGAGATAGGAAATCGTCGCG
>NZ_CP015744.1:0-128968 GCF_001652565.1 Shinella sp. HZN7
CCGTAGACGGCGCCGAAGCGGCCGGAGCGCAGGATGTTCGCCGCGATCTTGTTGCCGGCGGAGTATCGCTTCATGAAGCCGACGAGCAGCGGCTTGCCGGATTTTTCCGAGGCGGCGAGCAGCTCGCGCGCGCCGGCCGCGCTGCCGGACGGCGGCTTTTCCATGAAGACGGGCAGGCCCCGCTCCAGCGCCATCTTGCCGAACACCAGATGCTGGTCCGGCCCGACGGCCATGCCGACCGCGTCGATGTCGGAGCGGCGGATAAGCTCCTCGGCATCGCTCGTCAGGCTCGAAACGCCGAACTGCCGCCCGGCGGAAGCCATCCGGTCGCCGTCGATGTCGCAGAGCGCGGTAATCTCAACGTCGTGGCGAACGAGTTGCGGAAGCAGCATCTGGGTGGCATGCACGCCGCAGCCGATCCAACCGATCTTGAGTGTCATCGACGATATTCCGTGAGCAGGATGTGGGACTTGATGAATTCGGCGCTGGCGGCGAGGCGTTCGCTCTCGTCCTCGTGCGGCGGGCGCCACTGGGCGAAGGGCACGCCGAAGCGGTCGTCGTCGCGGCGGAAGGGTTCGAGCGAGACGGGCCCAGCGTAGCCGATCTCATGGAGCGCGCGAAACACCTCCACCCAGTCGGTGGCGCCGGTTCCCGGGAAGCCGCGATGGTTCTCGTTGGCCTGGAAATGCACGACGCGTTTGCCGCCGAGCCGGATCGCCTCGGCGATCGAGGCTTCTTCCATATGCATGTGGAAGGTGTCGAGCATCAGTTGCACGGCGGGATGATCGACCGCGTCGAGCAGTTCGATCGCCTGCTGCGTGGTGCAGAGCACATCGCTCTCGAAGCGGTTGAGCGGCTCGACCGCGAGCACGACGCCGAGCCCGGCCGCATGCTCGCCCGCCTCCTTCAGGCCGGCGACGCAGCGGGCCTTGCGGGCAAGGCGCTCCTCCTCGCTCACCGGCTGCGGCGGCCGGCCGGCAAAGACCAGCGGATTGCCGGTGAGCGGGCCGCCGACGATGGTGGCGCCGAGCGCGGCGGCACAATCGGCCGCATATTTCAGATAGTCGATGCCGGCGCGGTGAGCGGCGGGATCGTCCGACGACAGGTTGCGCTGGAGGTTGACGCGGGCGGCGAGCACCACGGCGAGCCCGGCGTCCTCCAGGGCGCGGCGCGTTTGCGTGAGGTCGAGTTCGCCAGGTTCCGGCACCAGAAGCTCGACGAAATCGTAGCCGAGCCTGCGCATCTCGGAAAACAGCGGGAAGTGCCCGGCCGTGAAGGGCCGCGCATATTGCATGGAGATCAACCCGACGGGGTTCATGGCCTGTCCTCTTTCATTCGCATTCAGCCCTTCACCGCGCCCTGGGTCAGCCCGCCGATCAGGCGGCGCTGCACGAGAAGGAAAAGCAGGGTGGCGGGCATAGCGCCGACGACGGCACCGGCGGCAAGCAGGCCCCACTCGATCTGGTATTCGCCGATCAGCGTCTGGATCGCGACGGTGACGGGCCGCACATTCTTGCCGCCGAGCGTCAGCGCATAGAGATATTCGTTCCAGGCGGTGATGAAGATGTAGATGCCGGTGGAGATGATGCCCGGCATGGTGAGCGGCAGCACGACGCGGCGCAGCGCCGTCAGCCGCGAGCAGCCGTCGATCATCGCCGCCTCGTCGAGGCTTTTCGGGATCGCGCCGACATAGCTCGTCAGCATCCAGACGGCGAAGGGGATGGCGACCGTCGCATTGGCGAGGATGAGCCCGAAATGCGTATCGAGGATGCCGGCTTTGCGCATCAGCACGAAGAGCGGCAGGATGAGCAGCACGATCGGGAACATGTTGATGAGCAGGAATTGCAACATCAAGAGCTTGCGGCCGGCAAAGCGGAACCGCGAGAAGGCGTAGGCCGCCGTCACCGCCACGGCAAGGCCGAGCACCACCGTGCCGCAGGCGATGATGAGGCTGTCGAGCATGTTGCCGAGGAACGAGGTCTGCCGCAGCAGGCGCACATAATTGTCGAGGCTCCAGCCGGCCGGCGAGACGGAGACGCCGGTGGCGTTCAGCGCCGCTGTCGGCGTCAGCGATGTCAGCATCATCCAGGCGAAGGGCGCCATGGCGAAGAGCACGATGACAAGCACCGGCAGGTCGGTGGTGAGGATGCGGCGGAGCGTGGACGGCTTGTTCATCGTTCGACCTCCCGCATGGTCCGGGCGAGATAGACGGCGACGATCGCGCCGAGGAGGATGGTGAAGGTGACGGCGATCGTCGTGCCGTAGCCGAAATCGAGGTTCTGGCGGGCGCGGACGAAGGCGTAGAGCGGCAGGGTATGCGTGGCGTAACCCGGCCCGCCGCCGGTCATGACGAAGATCACGTCCATGGAATTGGCAACCCAGATGACGCGAAGCAGCCCGGCCGTCGCCAGCACCGGGGCGATGCCGGGCAGCGTGATGTGCACGAACTGCCGCCAGGCCGAAGCGCCGTCGATGGAGGCGGCCTCGTAGTGGCTCCTCGGAATGCCCTGGAGGCCGGCGAGGATCATCACGGCGAAGAAGGGGAAGCCCTGCCAGGTCAGCGTCGCGATGATCGCGTAGAGCGCAAGTTTGGGATCGGCGAGCCAGGGCACGGCCGACTGCACGACGGAGAGGTAGAGAAGGATATCGTTCAGCACGCCGGTATTGGGATCGTAGATCCAGCGCCACATCAGCGCGATCACGACGCTCGGCAGCGCCCAGGGAATGATGATGAGCGCGCGCGCCAGCCCCCGCCAGGGAAATTCGCGATTGAGCAGCAGCGCCGTCAGAAGGCCGAGGCCCATCTGGAGCGGCACCGTCAGGCCGATCCAGATCGCGGTATTGCCGAGCGCCATCCAGAACACGGGGTCGGCGAACAGTTTCGCATAATTGCCGAAGCCGACGAAGCGGCTGGCATTCGGCTTCCAGAGAACGAGGTCGTAAAGGCTGGTGAACACCGCCTGCATCATGGGAAAGAAGACGATGAACAGCGTGACGAGCACCGCCGGCGCCAGCAGCATGTAGGGCATCAGCCGCACGCTCCAGGGCGTCGGGATGGTCACGGCGGTCGATAGGGGGGCGGTCGTCGCGGTCATTCGGTCGTTCCCGGCCGTTGGCAATCGAAAGGCCCCATCCGCCCTGATGTTCGGGCGGGGCGGATGGGAGGTCGGAGCGGACGCAGGTGCGCCCGCCCCGGGGGAGATCATTGCTGCGCGAAGAGCGCTTCGAGCTGCTTCATCATCTCTTCGGAGGTGATCTGGCCGGTCAGCGCCTGCTGCATGGCCGTCTGCCAGGCCGTGTTGACGAATTCCGAGGTCGCGGTGTTCGAGGGCAGCACATGAGCGAAGGGCAGCGACTGTACGGTGGCGTCGACGAAGCGGCGCTCATGCAGCGTCCAGTTTTCCGAGCCGCTCTTGGTCACCGTCATCTGGCCGGTCGCCTTGTTGAAGGCGACGTTGTTCTCGCCCTCGGCGAGGAACGAGATCCACTTCCAGGCGGCGTCCTTCACCTCGGAGGAGGAGAAGATCGCCAGCGACTCGTCGCCATAGGACGTCCAGCGTCCACCGCCGCATTCGGGCACCGGCGTGGCCGAGACCTTGTCGCCGAGCGCCTTCACCATGTCGTTCGACGAGCCGATATGATGGATGGTCATCGCCGTGGTGCCGTTCTTGAAGGCGGCGGTGATTTCCTGGAAGCCGTCGTTCGGCGCCGAAGCCGGGATGACCTTGTCCTTCTGGAAGAGGTCGATCAGCCACTGGTTGGCGGCGATCGCCTGCGGCGTCGTCAGGCCGCCCGGCTCCAGCCTGGCGCCCTGCGAGAGCACGAAGGCGCCCCACTGGTCCCAGCCGCCCTTGCCGCCGCGCAGGCCGAAGCCGTAGGTCGCCGGTGCCTTGGTGAGCTTGATCGCCGCGTCGCGGAATTCCTCGCAGGTCGCCGGCGGCTTCAGGCCGGCGGCCTCGAACAGGTCCGTGCGGTAGTAGAGATAGAGCACGACATACTGGATCGGCAGGTAATACTGCTGGCCGTCCGGCCCCTTGTTGAGGTCGAGAAGGTTGTCGAGCAGGTCCGCCTTGCCGGCCCAGGCGTCGATGCGCTCGCCAAGCGGCTCCAGCACGCCCATCTCGATGAGGCGCGGCTGGGCGAAGAGTTTCACCATCGCGGCATCCGGAGCATTGCCGCCGACGAGCGCGGTATAGAGGTTGTCGTAATAGCTGTTCCACGGAACGTTTTCCGCTTCGATCTCGATGCCCGGATTGGCCGCCTCGAATTTTGCGACCAGATCGGCCATCGGGTTTTCCGGATTGTCGAAGTGATACCAGAAGCGCACGGTTTCCGCCGATGCGGTGCTTGCCAGAAGCGACGTCGCGAGCGCGGCGCCGATTGCCAGTTTCCTCCAGATTTTCATTGTCTCCTCCTTTGAAAATCGAAATCAGGTCGAGCCGGCCATCCGCCGGGCATCGGCCCCTGCCGCCGCCAGCGCCTCCCGCGCGGCGACGAGATCGAGCGTGTTCTGCAAGAAGCCATGCGTGACGCCCGGCACCACCGTCAGCGCCTCGCTGCGCCCGAGGCGCCCCAGGCGCTCATGCAGCGCGACGCTGTCGGACAGCAGCGGATCGACGCCCGCCGCCATCAGATGAAGCGGCGGCAGGGCGGCAAGCGCCTCGTCCGGGGCAAGAAGCGGACAAACGAGCGGATCGGCCGAGACATCGCGGTCGCCGACATACCAGCGCCAGTAGCGCTGCATCTTCGCGGTCGTCAGGCCCGGCCCGTTCTCGAAATCCCGATAGGACTCCGTGCGGAAATCGCCGGCATAGGTTCCGTAGAAAAGCAGCGCACCGGCCACCGGCGCACGCCCCTCGGCCGCTTCGTGCAGCATGGCGGCAAGCGCGAGATTGGCGCCCGCCGAATCGCCGGAAAGCAGGAGCGGACCGGCCGTCACGCCGAACGGCGCCGAGACGGCAAAAGCGTTGCGGATCGTCGCGACGACGTCCATCAGGCCCTGGGGATAGGGATGCTCCGGCGCCAGCCGATAATCCGGCAGCAGCACCGGCAGGCCGCATTCCAGCGCGAGGACACGGGCACAGCGCTCATGGCTCTCCGGGCTGCAAAAGGCGAAACCGCCGCCATGCACGAAGACGACCGCGCCGGCATCCGCGTCCGGCGGCACCAGGATCTTCAGGCGCACCCGCGCCGAACCCAGATCCGCATCCGCCGCGACGAAAGCCTCGCCGACCGCGGCCATGGCCGGCAGGTCGATGTTCCAGCGGCGATTGCCCTCTTCCGAAAGCGCGCGGCCTTCGGCCGGCGGCAGCGTGGTCGGATCGACCTGCGGCCCGGTTTCGGCGGCCACGCGGGCGAGCAGCGCCGCCATTTCCGGCGAAAGCCGCGACAGGTCCGGCACCGCGCTCATTGGGTCGCATCCGGAAAGACGTCGGGGCCGAGATCGACGATCGTGGCGATGTGATGGCGCAGCGCCGCGCTGGCCTTCGCGACGTCCCCGCTTTCGACGGCCTCGATGATCGAGCCGTGGCGCTGGGCGGTCGCCATGAGATCGCGCGGCGTGATGCTGCGCGAGATCTTGAAGCGGTGATTGTGCACCAGGCAGCGATGCAGGATCGGATCGAGCGCCGGAAGCCGGGCATCCTGGAAGATGCGGCGATGGAAATCCCGGTCGAAGGCGGCAAGCTCCAGTTCGTCGCCCGCCTTCGCGGCATCGAGCATTTCCGCAAAGAGCGCCTTGAGATCGGGAACCAGCGTGCGGCTCGGCGCCTGCAAGGTGCGCACGATGCCGTTGCATTCGATCTGCTGGCGCACGCGGAACATCTCCACGGCTTCCGCTTCGGTGCATTCGGAAACCTGCGTGCCGCGATGGCCCTGCCGGCGCACCAGCCCCTCCTCCTGCAATTGCAGCAGCGCCTCGCGCACCGTGCCCTGGCTGCACGAAAAATGCGCCGCCAGGTCCAGTTCCGTCAGCGCCGCCCCCGCCGGAAGCACGCCCAGCATGATGTCGCGCTTCAGCACATTGAAGGCGGCGGCCGATTTGGCCGGCCTTGCCGCGCTGCGGGCATTTGGGGGTGCAGAAAAATACGTCATCGGCGCGGCTCTCGGAGTTGCCAATCGTCAGCAGTATCATTATTGATATTGATATCGATAATAAAGGTCAAGGGATGAGTTGGCCTTTCGGAGGAGAAAACCGTGACGGCAATCGCATTGAGGCAGATCCGGAAAACCTATGGCTCGCTGCAGGTCATCCACGACGTCGACATCGATATTGGGGCAGGAACAAGAGCAGTTCAAAATCCTGCGCTAGGACCGAACGAAGCGTGAACCTTCGTCTCGTAGGCGCATGATCGTCTGCCGGCTGGTGACGAATTTCCTGGCGATTGCCGAAACGCTCATTCCCGTCGCCAGATCATCGCGCACACCCTGCTTTTGTTTCTCACTGAGCGTCGAGGGTCGGCCGAGGGCCTTTCCTTCCGATTTGGCGCGCTTGAGACCGGATTGCGTCCGCTCTATCAGCAAGTCCCGTTCGAACTGGGCGACGGCATTGAGCACATTCATGGTCATGGTGCCGGCCGAACTGGTGAGATCGGCCCCGCCAAGCGCAAGGCAATAGACGCGCACGCCCATTTCAGCCAGCGTCCTGACCGTGGTGCTGACATCGATCGCGTCGCGGCCGAGCCTGTCGAGCTTGGTCACGATGAGAATGTCCCCAGCCTCCAATTTGTCCATGAGCCGGGAAAATCCTCGGCGCTGCACGATGGCGGTACTGCCGGAAACCGTCTCGGTGATGATACGGCGCGGCTCGACCTGGAAGCCTGCGGCCTCGATTTCCTGAATCTGGTTCTCGGTGGTCTGTCCCGTCGTGGAAACGCGGACATAGGCGAAGGTGCGCGGCATGGGGGCCAATTTTGTCCGAATAGGCTGTCCGTAATATTTCGCCCGTTCGAAAGCCCGTCAAGGTAATTTGTGGACAGTGCGTTTCTCCCCTGTACGGAAACGGACCTTTCTGGACAGAGGCAAGGTCTTTGGCTCGCAACGCGCAGGAACGGCAATGGCGAAACGGACCCTTCTCAAACCCCAGGATCGACGAGAGCTTTTCGACATCCCAACCGATGAGGAAAGCCTGATCCGCCATTATTCCCTATCGCCTGCCGACCGGCTCGAGATCGAGGTCCGCAGGCGTGAGCATAATCGGCTCGGCTTTGCGATGCAGCTCTGCCTTATGCGTTATCCGGGGCGCGCACTCATGGCCGGCGAGATCCCGCCCAAGGCGATGCTCAACTATGTTGCCGAGCAGATCGGGGCCGATCCGGCGTCATTTGATCTGTACGCTCGCCGGGAAGAGACGCGCATGAACCATGCCGCTCACTTGCTGAGCTATCTGGACATGAGGAGCCCTACGGCCGAGAATCGGCGCGCAGCCTTGTTGGCGGCAATCGAAGCGGCTTCGGGCACTGACAAGGGGGCAATGATTGCAAAGGCCATCATCGCCACTTTCCGGGAGCATCGGGTTCTGCTGCCCGCGCCGAACATGATCGAGCGCATGGGGCTGGCGGGCCGTGCTGTTGCTCGACGGCGTGCCGAACACGCCCTGATCTCGGATCTCGATCCAGAAAAGCTGCGAACCCTAGACCGTCTGTTGGAGGTTGACCCGGCGATCCGTCAGACGCGCTATCATTGGCTGCGCTCGACCCCGGATGCACCGGGAGCCGGCAATCTGGTTGGGTTGACGGAACGCATCGCGTTCCTGCGCACGCTGGGGATCGATCCACGTTTGCAGGCGCGAATCCCGTCCGGGCGATGGGATCAGATGATCCGTGAGGGCGACGCCACGCCAGCCTGGCTGGCCGGCGACTTCAGCGCCAGCCGGCGGCGTGCAACGATCGTAGCGCAGTTGATCAAGCTCGGGCAGAAGCTCACCGACGATGCGGTGATGATGTTCATCAAGCTGATGGGCCGGCTGTTCTCCCAGGCCAACAACCGCAAGAAGCAGCGCCATATGAACGCGCGGCTGGAAACATCGAAGGCGTTGCGGCTGTTTCTCGACACGATCGTGGCTTTGCAGGCCGCCAACGAAGAGGAAGCGGATCCCATGGAGATGCTGGACCAGCGGGTCGGTTGGCATCGGCTGCTCCAGGTCAAACCCGGCCTGGAAGCAATGGTGGAGAATAATGACGTGTCGCCCTTGATGATGGCGGCGGAGCAACATGCGAACGTTCGCAAATATGCCGGCGCCTTTCTCCAGACATTTGCTTTCCAGTCGCGTCGCCGGAATGATCCGCTGCTTGCCGCGATCGAGGTCATTAAAGCGCTCTATGCGGAAGGACGGCGTGTATTGCCTGATCGCGTTCCGGTTGCCCATCTGGCAAAAGCGGATCGCGAACGGATATTCGAGAGCGGGCGGCCGGTTCGATCGCTCTACGAGATCGCCACATTTGCTCTCTTGCGTGATCGGCTCCGTTCGCGGGACATTTGGGTCGAGGGCAGCCGCTCGTTCAGACCGATTGACGAACATCTGATGCCGAAACCGGCCTTCACAGCCCTGAAGGAAGACAACAAGCTCGGCCTTGGCGTCCAGAGCGACGGCGCGGCCTGGCTCGCCGAGGTCCGGCAGATGATGGACTTCAACCTCAAACGGCTGGCCTGGCGTGCCCGCTACGGAAAGCTCGACGGCGTGAGGTTGGAAAACGGCATCCTGATCGTGACGCCGCGCGCCAGCGATGTTCCGGCCGCTGCGGCCGCCCTCAATGCTGAAATCAGCGAGATGTACCCCCTGGTCGACGTCCCCGATTTGCTGCGGGAGGTGCATGACTGGACGGCTTTCGCTGATCAGTTCACGCATGTCCGCACTTCAGATGCGCCGCAGAACATCTCCGCCATGCTGGCCGGCGTGCTCGCCGATGGTACGAATCTCGGCCCGAAGCGAATGGCGGGAGCGTCGAAGGGGATCAGCGCTCATCAGATCGGCTGGATGCGCAGCTTCCATGCCCGCTCCGAAACATACCGAGCCGCGCAGGCTTGCGTGACCGATGCCCATACGCGTCATCCCCATTCGTTGCTCTGGGGTGACGGAACAACGGCATCGTCCGACGGGCAGTTCTTTCGCGCCAGTGATCGGGCCGCCAGGCGCGGCGACATCAATCTGCACTATGGCAGCGAGCCCGGCACGAAATTCTACAGCGGCCTCTCCGATCAATACGGCTACTTCAGCATCCTGCCGATCAGCCCGACCGAGAGCGAGGCCGTCTATGTGCTCGACGGCCTGTTCGACCACGACACGATCCTCGAGATCGAAGAACTGTTCACCGATACCGGCGGCGCCAGCGATCATGTCTTTGCGCTGTTCGCCCTGATCGGCAAACGATTCGCGCCCCGGCTGCGCAACATCAAGGACCGGAAGTTCCACACCTTCGAGAAGGGCGACGCCTACCCGGCGCTGGCCAACCACATCGGCGCGCCGATCAACACTGCGCTAATCCTTGAACATTGGGATGAGCTTCTGCGCCTGGCTGCCTCTATCACAACGCGCACCGTCGCTCCGTCGGCGATCCTCAAAACGCTATCCGCCTCATCGAAATCCAATGATCTGGCCAGGGCGCTGCGCGAGATCGGCCGCATCGAGCGCACGCTGTTCATGATCGAATGGTATTCCAGTCCGGCATTGCGCAAGCGGTGTCAGGCCGGGCTCAACAAGGGCGAAGCTGCCCACAAGCTCAAGCGCGCCGTCTTCTTCCATGAGCGCGGCGAAATCCGCGACCGCTCCTATGACAGCCAGGCATTCCGGGCATCCGGCCTCAATCTCGTCGTCAGCGCAATTGTCTACTGGAACACCGTCTATCTCAGCCGCGCCGTTGCCCACCTGCGGCAACAAGGTCGTCATGTCCCTGACGAATTGCTCAAGCACATCTCGCCGCTCAGTTGGGAACACATAAACCTCACCGGCATCTATTCGTGGGACACCGAGCAGCAGATGCCAGAGGGCTTCAGGCCATTGCGTGTTCCCGGACAGATTCTCCGAGCCGCGTGATGTTCATGCTCCGTTCGAGCTTAGCGCAGGATTTCGAACTGCTCTTGTCCTGACCCCGATATTGCGAGCGGCGAGTTCCTGGTCCTCGTCGGCCCCTCCGGCTGCGGCAAGTCGACCCTCCTGCGCATGATCGCCGGTCTTGAGGAGATTTCCGGCGGCATCCTCGATATCGGCGGCAAGGTGGTGAATGCCCTCCCCCCTTCCGACCGCGACATCGCCATGGTGTTCCAGGACTATGCGCTCTACCCGCATATGAGCGTGCGCGAGAACATGGCCTTCGGCCTGAAGATGCGCGGCACGGCGGAGGAGACGATCGACCGCCGGGTGTCGCACGCCGCCGATATCCTCAAGATCCAGCCCTTCCTCGACCGGCGGCCGGCCCAGCTTTCCGGCGGCCAGCGCCAGCGCGTCGCCATGGGCCGCGCCATCGTGCGCGAACCCTCGGCCTTTCTCTTCGACGAACCGCTCTCCAACCTCGATGCGGCGCTCCGCGTCGAGATGCGCCTGGAGATCGCCAAGCTGCACAACCGCATGAAGGCGACGACCGTCTACGTCACCCACGACCAGGTGGAGGCGATGACGCTGGCCGACCGCATCGTCGTGCTGAATGCCGGCCGGATCGAGCAGATCGGCCCGCCGCTCGACCTCTACCATCGCCCGGCAAGCCTCTTCGTCGCCCGCTTCATCGGCAGCCCGACGATGAACACGATGCCGGCCACGGTGGTCTCCGATGGCGGCGGCAGCGCGATACGCCTGAAGGAGCGCACGCTGCCGCTCGCCGCCACGCCCGGACAGCCGATCCCGTCGGGCGAGGTCACCTTCGGCATTCGGCCGGAGGACCTGATCGCCTGTCGGAAGGAAGACGCCTGGTTCAGCGGCGAGCTTGCCGTCGCCGAGCGGCTGGGCAGCCAGACCTATGGCTACGTGGAGATCGGCGAAGCGCGCATGCTGACCGTCGAGTTTCCGCGCGACACGCCGATCAGCATCGGCCAGGCGATCCATGTGCGCCCGGACATGGCGGCAATCCACCTGTTCGATGCCGCAACCGGCCTGCGCATCAACCAATAATGCCCGTCCCCGGCCTCGAAAACGGGCGGTGCTTCAAAGCCTGCCGCGGATCGCCTATTTTTTATGCATATTGCTCCTTCCTTCAGCGGCATCGCCGCCGTGTTTGCGGGCAACCGCACGCCTGACGGCAGTTTTTTCGCGAATATCGCCGCTCGCTTCGATCTGGCACGTTTGATGCTTTCTGTTGGTTATCCGGCTGCCGGGCGCCCAAACGCCCGGCGATCTAGCAAAACCAGCGTCATGTGAGAGAACGAAATGACCAAGTACAAGCTCGAATATATCTGGCTCGACGGATACAAGCCCACCCCGAACCTGCGCGGCAAGACCCTCATCAAGGAATTCGACGCTTTCCCGACGCTGGAACAGCTGCCGCTCTGGGGTTTCGACGGTTCATCGACGCTGCAGGCCGAAGGCTCGAGCTCCGACTGCGTGCTGAAGCCGGTCGCCTCCTACCCCGATCCGGAGCGCAAGAACGGTGTTCTCGTCCTCTGCGAAGTCATGATGCCCGATGCCAAGACGCCGCATCCGTCCAACACGCGCGCCTCCATCCTCGATGACGAAAGCGCCTGGTTCGGCTTCGAACAGGAATATTTCTTCTACCAGAACGGCCGTCCGCTCGGCTTCCCGGATGCCGGCTTCCCGGCTCCGCAGGGCCCGTACTACTGCGGCGTCGGCTACAGCAATGTCGGCACGATCGCCCGCAAGATCGTCGAGGAGCACCTCGACATCTGCCTTGCCGCCGGCATCAACCATGAAGGCATCAACGCGGAAGTCGCCAAGGGCCAGTGGGAATTCCAGGTCTTCGGCAAGGGCTCGCGCAAGGCAGCCGACGAGATCTGGCTTGCCCGCTACCTGCTGCAGCGCCTGACCGAAAAATACGGCATCGACGTCGAATACCACTGCAAGCCGCTCGGCGACACCGACTGGAACGGCTCGGGCATGCATGCCAACTTCTCGACCGCCTACATGCGCGAAGTCGGCGGCCGCGACTATTTCGAGGCCTTGATGGGTGCCTTCGCCGAAGCCCGCGCCGACCACATCGCCGTCTACGGCCCGGACAACCACATGCGCCTGACCGGCAAGCACGAAACCGCCTCGATCCACCAGTTCAGCTATGGCGTGGCCGATCGCGGCGCCTCGATCCGCGTGCCGCACTCCTTCGTCAACAACGGCTACCGCGGCTACCTGGAAGATCGCCGTCCGAACTCGCAGGGCGACCCCTACCAGATCGCCTCGCAGATCCTGAAGACGATCTCCACGGTCCCGACCGACGTCGAGAACCGCGAAGCGGCCTGACCGGCCCTTCAAGACGAAAGACAAAACGCCCCGTTTTCACGGGGCGTTTTTGTTCACCGCACGCCTGTCAGCCGCCGTCAATTCAGCTTTTCCAGCACGCGCGCATGCAGCGCGCCGTTCGCCGCGGCGACGCAGAGATTGCCGGACGACGTGAGGGTGAGCGGCCGGCCCTCCCAGTCGGTGATGCAGCCGCCGGCCCCCGTGATGACCGGCACGAGGGCACAGAAATCGAAGGGATCGAGCCCGCCGTCGACGCTGATGTCGATGCTGCCGTCGGCGACGCGGCCATAGGCCATGCAGCTACCGCCATAGACGCACCAGCGCGCGGAGCTGCGCAGGCGTTCGAGCCTTGCCCGCTCCACCGGCGCGAAAGGCTCCGGATTTCCGTTCGCCATGAAGGCTTCCGCCAGGCGCGTGGTCGCGGCGGTGCGCACGGGCGCGCCGTTGAGCGTCGTCGGCCGGCCGGAAAGGCCGAGCCAGCGGTCGCCCGTCACGGGATTGTCGATGAGGCCGAGGATCGGCGTTCCGCCGCAGGTGAGCGCGATCAGCGTGCCGTAGACGGCAAGGCCGCCGACAAAGGCCTTGGTGCCGTCGATCGGGTCGATGACCCAGACGAACTCCTCGTCCAGCCCCTCGGCGCCGAACTCCTCGCCGAGCACGCCATGGGCGGGAAAGCGCGCGGCGATCCGTTCGCGCAGGCATCGTTCCACGGCCCGGTCCGTCTCGGTCACGGGGCTCGAATCCGACTTGGCGACGGGGCGGCGCCGGCCGCCGGCCGCCTGGCGCACGATGCCGCGGGCAAGGTCCGCCATTTCGCTGGCGAAACCGGAAAAGAGGTCGAGGGGCTGGTCAAGCATGGGCAGGGGCACTCCTGAATTTTTCCTTCGCCTCGACGGCCGGCCGCATGTGGCGGGACAGCCGGGCCTCGGCCGCCCGGGCGAACCGCGCCAGGCCGAAAGCGATGCAGAGATAGATGAGCGCCGCGGAGATGAAGACCTCGTAGGGCGCATAGGTGCGGGCGACGATGGTGTTGGCCGTGCCCGTCAGTTCCATGATGGTGATGGTGCTGGCGAGCGAGGTGGCCTTCATCATGCTGATCATCTCGTTGCCATAGGCGGGCAGGCCGATGCGCAGTGCCTGCGGCAGGATGACGAGGCGATAGATGAGATAGGGCCGCATGCCGGAGGCGAGCGCCGCCTCCCGCTGCCCGTCGGGGATGGCAAGGATCGCGCCGCGCAGGATGTTGGCGGTGTAGGCCGCGGTGTGCAGCGCCAGCGTCAGGAGGGCGCAGAACCAGGCCTCGCGCAGCACCGGCCAGAGGAAACTGGCGCGCACGGCGGGAAACTGCGACAGGCCGTAATAGACGAGGAACACCTGCACCAGCAGCGGCGTGCCGCGGAAGAAGGTGATGTAGCCCATGACGGGCAGGCGGATCGGCGCGCGGCCCCTGGCGGCGGCGATGCCGAGCGGCAGGGCGAGCATGGCGCCGAAGACCAGCGTCAGGGCGAGCAGATGCACCGTGACCAGCGCGCCATAGAGCAGCGCCGGAATGCTTTCGATCATCAGCGACCAGTTCATGCCGCGCTCCTCCGTTCACCGCGCAGGAGCCGCCCTTCCATCCAGGCGATCAGGCGCGTATTGGTCAGGGTGAGCGCGAGGTAGATCAGCGCCGCCGTCATGTAGAAGGTGAAGGGCTGGCGCGTCACCGACGTCGCCATCTGGGAAAGGCCCATCAGCTCATGCAGGCCGACCACCGAGATCAGCGACGTATCCTTGATGAGCGAGATCCAGTTGTTGCCGAGGCCGGGCAGCGCAAAGCGCATCAACAGCGGCAGGCGGATCTTGAAGAACAGCACGAGCGGGCCGAGGCCGAGCGACTGCCCCGCCTCGATCAGCCCCGTAGGCACGGACTGCCAGGCACCGCGCAGCACCTCCGCGGCATAGCCGCCGAAGACGAGGCTGAGCGCGAAAACGCCGGCCTGCAGCGGCGGCACCTCGACGAAGCCGAAATCGGCGACGAGGAGATTGACCGCCTTGGTGAGCGCCACCGTGCCGCCGAAATAGACGATGAGGATGACCAGCAGCTCGGGCGTGCCGCGCATCACCAAGCTGAAGCCGCGCCCGAAGGCCGCCACCGCCCGATTGGGCGACATCTGCGCCAGCGCTCCGAGCATGCCCCAGCACAGCCCCACCAGCAGCGACAGCACGGCGACCTGCATCGTCAGCAGCGTGCCACGGGCGATCTCCTCGCCCCATCCCTGTAAAAGGTCCATCTTCTCCTCCTTCCGCGAGCGGCGCCAGGCGGCCCCGCTCTCCCCTTCCGGCGATCAGTGCGCGACGGAAGCCGGCAGGACGCTGAAGGACCAGTACCTGTCGTTGATCGCCTTGAAGCTGCCGTCCTTGAACATGGTGTTCAGCGCGCCGTCGACCTTCTTCAGGAGGTCCTCGTCGGCCTTGCGGATGCCGATGCCGATGCCGGGGCCGAAATAGGAGACGTCGTCGATCTCCGGACCGACGAAGCCGAAATCCTGGCCTTCCGGCTTGCTGAGAAAGTCGTTGTCGAGCTTGATCGGGCCGGCGAAGATCAGGTCGACGCGGCCGGCCTGCAGGTCGAGGATCATGTTGTCGACCTTGTCATATTCGGCGACGCTCGCTTCCGGATATTTTTCCACGATGTACTTCGCATAGGTCGAGGAGCGCTGGAGGCCGATCGTCTTGCCGGCGACGCCCTCGGGGTTCGGCTCGCCGCCCTCCGTGACCGGCTTGGCATCGGATGCCTTGAGGCCGACGAAGCGGGCGGCGGAGGAGCGGTAGGGCACCGAGAAATTGATGCTCTGCAGGCGTTCCTCGGTGATCGACATGGAGGCGGAGATCAGGTCGTACTTGCCGGCCAGAAGGCCGGGGATCATGCCGTCCCAGGCCTGGCAGATGATCTCGACCTCGCTGCCGACATGCTCGCCTATGGCGCGCGCCACGTCGACGTCGAAGCCCTTGATTTCGCCATTGGCATCCTGGAAGCCGAAGGGCGGATAGGTGCAGTCGGCGGCAACCTTGATCGGCGCCGCCTGGAGCGCGGTGGCGCCGAGCAGAAGACCGGCGAAGGTGAATGCGGCAATCTTGTTCATGGGACCGTCCTTTCTGAATGCTGCTGGTGATCGGCACGCGGCGAGGCCGTCCGTGACGTTCGGGGCGAGGCTGCGGCGCCTCGTTTCGTGGGGCAATCTCAATTCCGGCTCCTCCCGGAACTGTCTTCCTCGGGGAAAAAATGGCGCGGAACGCGGGCTGGAGAAAGTACCAATCCGGGAAGATCGATGGTACCGGATCGGCGCTAGGCGGTCCTGCCGGCCTTTTCCAGAAACCGCCGTGTCACCCGCTCCATCCGTTGCACGGCACTGCCGACCCGGTCGGCCGACAGGTTTCCGAAGCCCGCGACGAGGCCGACGAGATCCGTCCTTTCGATGCAATAGGACGAGAGCGGCGGCATATCGATCCACACGCCGCGCAGCAGCCGCGACAGCTCAACATCGTCGATGGGCTGGCGCGCGACGAGCGTCAGGTGCAGGCCAGCCTCCAGTTCCGGCACGGCAAAGAGGTCGCCGACCCTGTCCTCCAGCGCCGCCATCATGGCGGCGGCGCGATCGCGGTAGAGGGCGCGCGTGCGGCGGATATGGGAAGCCAGCTCCCCGCTCGCCATGAAGTCGGCGACGAGATGCTGGTGGGTCAGCGGCGCGTAGCAGGAAAGGCTGTCCTGCACCGCCAGGAACGCGGGCACCAGCTCGCGCGGCACCACGAGATAGGCGAGCCGCAGCCCCGGCGCGAGCACGCGGTTGAACGAGCTGACATGGATGACGCGTTCCCCGCCCTTGCGCGCGGCCAGCGGCACAAGCGGCGCACCCCGCCAGCGGATCTCGCTGTTGAAGTCGTCCTCGAAGATCCAGCCGCGCGCGGCGCCCGCCCAGGCGAGCAGTCCCTCGATCGCCGGCTCGGACATGGTGGAGCCGGCAGGAAACTGGCCGACGGGCGAGACGAGGACGAGGCGCGCTTCCGGCGCATGGCGCGCAATGTCGTCCGCCCCAATCCCCTGCCCGGAAACCGGGATCGGCGCGAGCTTCAGCCCGGCCGAGCGCAGGGTGGAAAGCAGCATCGCATAGGCCGGGTCCTCGACGCCGACGGTATCGCCCACATCGAGCAGCACATGGGCGACGAGGTTGGCCGCCTGCAACGTGCTGCCGACGACGACGATCTGATCCGCCTCGCAGCGGATGCCGCGCGCCTCGCCGAGATAGATGGCAAGTTGCTGGCGCAGCGCCGCAAGACCGCCGCCTTCACCATAGCCGAGGTCGGAGGCGGCGAATCGACGCCAGTATTTCGCGGCGATCCGGCCGAACTGCTTGTAGGGGAAGATATCGAGCGCCGGCATGCCGGGGCTGAGATCGAAGCGGTCCTGGCGCGACCAGCTCCAGTGGCGCACCGAGGCCTCCCGGCCGCGCTGCGACAGCGCCAGCGGCACGGCGGCAGGGCTCTGGCCCTTGTCCGCGCCGGCGCGCACGGAATCCTCCGGCAGCCGCTCCTCCACGTAGAAGCCGGAACCGGGGCGGCGCTTGATGTAGCCTTCCGCGGCGAGCCGGTCGTAGACCATGTTGACGGTGTTGCGCGACACGCCGAGATCGGCGGCCATGGTGCGGCTTGCCGGCAGGCGGGCGCCGCGCGCCAGCTGGCCGTTGACGATCAACCGGCGCAACTGGACGAACAGCTGTTCCTGCAGCGTCGGGCCGCCGCCCGCCTTTTCGCGGACCACCATGGTCCAGACCGGATAGTTGAACTGCTTGGCGGATGCCATCGGCCTGCGTCCCCTCAGGTAAGGACATTGCGCACGAAGCGGACGGTCCCGTTTGCCCCGTTGGCATAGGAATAGGGCTGCGCGGTGCTGTAGGTGACGAAACCGCCCGTCGCATAGTCACGCGCCACGCCCGACAGCGTGAGGCGCAACGTGCCCTCGACGACGAACAGCATTTCATGCCAGCCGTCCGGGTCGGGCTCGGCCATATAGCTGTCGCCCGGTCCGAGCGTCCACAGCCACATCTGCGCCTCACGTGCGGCAGGGGCAGAGCAGAGCAGCCGCGCGGCGCTTTCCGGCTGCTCGCCGCGCCACGTTACCGCGTTGATCTCCGCCCGGGTCTCCCGCGTGGGATCGCGCACCAGCTCGACGAAGTCGGCGCCCATGGCGGCAGCGAGCCGGTCGAGGCTGGAAAGGCTGATATTCGCCTCGCCCGCCTCCAGCGCGACGATCATGCGCCGGCTGAGACCGGAGGCCTCGGCCAGCGCCGTCTGGCTGAGCCCGGCGGCAAGCCGCAGCCGGCGCAGATTGCCGGAAACATGGGCGAGAACGTCGGTACGCTCTTGACTGTGCAGTATATTGCTCATACGATCCTTGTAATATAGCAGCTTTCACAGCTCAACAGATTTCCACCACCCGGCCTGTCGGCGCTGCACGCCTGCGGGAGGGGATCGTCATGCCATCAGGATGCCACCATGCAACAACCGCTCGTTCTCGACGAGGCCACCATCGCCGAAATCCTGCCGGATGCGAACATTCGCGCCGCCCTCGAACGCATGTTCCTCGCCCTTGCGGAAGACCGCGCGGTGCAGCCGGCGCAAACGCTGAGCCTGTTCCCGGGCAATGGCGGCGACTTCATCACCTATCCGGGCGTGCTGGCCAGCGACGGCGTGTTCGGCGCCAAGCTCTCGCCCTACATTCCCCGCACGGAAGGGGCGCTGGTCACGGCCTGGACGCTGCTGATGTCGATGGAGACCGGCCTGCCGCTGCTGCTATGCGACTCCAAGCGGCTGACCACGGAGCGGACCGCCGCGACGACCATCATCGCCGCCGACCGGCTCGCCCGCGCGGATGCCGGGGTCCTGACGATCGTCGGCGCCGGCGAGATCGGGCTGGCGCATCTTCGCCATGCGGAGACGATCCGGCCCTGGCGGGAGGTTCGGCTGTGCTCGCCCTCCGTCGCAAGCCGGTCCGGCCTGCCGGAACGGCTCGCCTCCGGCTGCCCGGTGAGGACGATCGCCGACCCGGATGCGGCGGCCGTGGGCGCGGACGTGGTGATGCTGTGCACCTCCTCGGGAAAACCCGTCATCGACGCGGGGCGCATCGGCCCCGGCGTGCTGGTGACCTCGATCAGCACCAATGCCGCCAATGCCCATGAGATCGCCCCCGAGACACTCGCCGGCTTCGACGTCTATTGCGACTACCGCGCCACCACGCCGGCCGTCGCCGGTGAGATGAAGCTCGCCGCCGCCGCGGACCTGTGGAGCGCCGAGCGCCTTATCGGAGACCTGCCCGAACTGCTCGCCGGCCGGGCAAAGGCGCCGGGCCACGACCGTCCTGTCTTCTTCCGCTCGGTCGGTCTCGGGCTCGAGGACATCGCCGTCGCCGCCGCCCTTCTTTCCGCCGCCCGTTCCTGACCGTTTGCGAGACATCAAAGGAGTTGCCCCATGAAGATTCGTGATTTCGGCGTTGAAATCTGGATGAACCGCTACGAGAACAATTGCGAACTGAACATCGCCGAGACCTGCGTCGAATCCCTCACCGTCGCCGAGCTCCTGGAGATGGCGGGCAAGACCGACACGATCCTCTCCGAGCTTCTGCCGATGAAGCTGACCTATGGCGCGATCGAGGGCAGCGAGCGCCTGCGCAAGCTGGTCGCCGGCCTCTACGAAAAGCAGGCGATGGAAAATGTCGTCATCACGCATGGCGCGATCGGCGCCAACGCGCTGGTGCACGGCACGCTCGTCGAGCGAGGCGACCGCGTCATCTCGGTGCTGCCGACCTATCAGCAGCATTATTCCATCCCGGAAAGCATCGGCGCCGACGTGCAGATCCTCCGGCTGACGGAGGCGACCGGCTTCCTGCCCGATCTTGAGGAACTGAAGCGGCTGGCAACGCCGGGCACGAAGCTCATCGCCATCAACAACCCCAACAACCCGACCGGTGCGCTGATGGACCGCGCCTATCTGGAGCAGATCGTCGAGATCGCCCGGGCCGCCGGTGCCTGGATCCTCTGTGACGAGGTTTACCGCGGCACGGACCAGGAAGGCGACGGCATGACCGCCTCGATCGCCGACCTCTACGAGAAGGGCATCAGCACCGCCAGCATGTCGAAGACCTTCGCGCTCGCGGGCCTTCGCCTCGGCTGGATCGCCGGCCCGGTGGACCTGCTGCACGCCGTCTCCATCCATCGCGACTACAACACGATCAGCGTCGGCATGCTGGACGACCACTTCGCCGCTATCGCGCTGGAAAACCGCGACAAGATCCTCGCCCGCAGCCGCGCCATCACCCGCACCAACCTCGCCACGCTCTCGGCCTGGGTCGATGGCGAGCCGCTGATCTCCTGGATCAAGCCGAAATCCGGCACCACCGCGCTCCTGAAATACCACCTGCCCCTCTCTTCCGTGGAGTTCTGCGAAAGGCTGCTGGCGCGCACCGGCGTGATGCTGACGCCCGGCAGCGCCATGGACATGGAAGGTTATGTTCGGATCGGCTTCACCAACAACGGCAACGTGCTGGAGGAGGGGCTTGCCCGCCTGTCGACCTTCCTTGCGGAACAGCAGGCGGAAGCCGCCTGACGGCGTGACGAGGGGAGAAACAGACATGCAGTCGAATATGGCCGTCAAGATCGCCGGCATGAACAAGTGGTACGGCGCCTTCCATGTGCTGCGGGACATCGATCTCGACGTGCTGCAGGGCGAGCGCATCGTCATCGCCGGCCCGTCGGGCTCCGGCAAGTCGACGATGATCCGCTGCATCAACCGCCTGGAAGAACACCAGAAGGGCCAGATCGTCGTCGACGGCATCGAGCTGACCAACGACCTGAAGAAGATCGACGAGGTGCGCCGCGAGGTCGGCATGGTGTTCCAGCACTTCAACCTCTTCCCCCATCTGACGATCCTGGAAAACTGCACGCTCGCCCCGATCTGGGTGCGCAAGATACCGAAGAAGGACGCCGAGGAAGTGGCGATGCACTATCTCAAGCGCGTCAAGATCCCCGAGCAGGCGAACAAGTATCCCGGCCAGCTCTCCGGCGGCCAGCAGCAGCGCGTGGCGATCGCCCGCTCGCTGTGCATGAAGCCGAAGATCATGCTGTTCGACGAGCCGACCTCGGCGCTCGACCCGGAAATGGTGAAGGAAGTGCTCGACACGATGGTCTCGCTCGCCGAGGAAGGCATGACCATGCTGTGCGTGACGCACGAAATGGGCTTTGCCCGCCAGGTCGCCAACCGCGTCATCTTCATGGACCAGGGCCAGATCGTCGAGCAGAACTCGCCGGCCGAGTTCTTCGACAACCCGCAGCACGAGCGCACCAGGCTCTTCCTCAGCCAGATCCTGCATTGAAACACGGTTTCACCGGAGAGATGCTCCGCCGCTGCCTGCCGCCTGGATTCGATGCCATGGGTGCGATAGCTGCCGCTGGTCGTGCGCACCAAACCGACGCCAGGGCGCTATCGGCGGGATCCTTGAATCTCACGAGCAGAGCCCGTCGATCAACGCGATGCCGAGATCGGGGCGATGCCTGCGCCTCAACTCGGACGGCGTCTCCCGCAGCACGACCTCCAGGGTCGGGCGCACATGGCCTTCGAGGAAATGGCCGCCCTTGGTGCTTCCATCCGAAAAACCGAGCACGACATGCAGATGCAGGCTCGGCTTGCCTTCGTCGTCCACCGCCACGTCGCCGATCATGCTGAGGACTTCCGATTGCACTTCGACGGGGATCTTCCTGTAGTTCTTCGTCTCGAACTCGAAGAAGGCGATCGTCGCCGCACGAAAGGCACCGATGGCCATGATCGAGGCTGCGGTTATACCCTCCCTCTCCACAAAATCGGTGATGCACCTGAAGGCCTCGTCGCCCGTATCGAGAACGAGGATGAACGTGCGCTCGCCCGCGTCGCTTGCCAGAAGTTTGTGCTTCATCGTCTATCTCCCGTGATGAAGGGAAAAGATCCGAAGCGCTCTTCTGTTCCGCCCGGTCAGGAGGCGGCCGTCGCTTTCCGGCCGCCGGCCACGGCAATCGTCGCCAGTGCCGAGCGGATGGCCGACGGTGACGACGCCTTGGCAAGGGCGCAGGTGGCGGTCGTGAGCGAACCGACGCGGATCGACTGGCCGCCGCGGGCATTGGCGAGCGCAAACATGGTCTCATCCGTCAGGTCGTCGCCGATCGCGATCGGCAGGCGTCCTGCGAAGGCGGGCTGTTCCAGATAGCGTGCGACGGCCTCTCCCTTGTCGGCGCGGGAGGGGCGGACCTCGAAGACCATCTTGCCGGGTTGCAGCACCCAGGCGGGGCCAGCCTCCTCGGCAAAGTCGCGCATGATCTTTTCAAGCGTCGTGTCATAAGCGGGCGCCAGCCGGTAATGCGCGGCGACGGCAGCGCCCTTGTCCTCGATCAGCACGCCGTCCATCCAGGCCGTCTGCTCCACGAGGCGCTGTTTCAGTGCGGCAAAGGCCGGCGTCGCCGAGACAACCGAGGTCGCGCCGTCCGCGCCCCTGAATTCCGCGCCATGCAGGCCGGCGATGGGAAAGCGGAAGGGAGCGAACAGTCCATCGGCGAAAGGAAGGCTTCGTCCGGTGACCAGCGCCAGCGCGCCGCCGAGGCGGGCGGAAACCGCATCAAGGTTCCCCGGAAGCGACAGGGGGACCTGGATGGCATCCGGCGTCGCCGCGAGATCGAGCAGCGTTCCGTCGATATCGAGGAAAAGCGCCCAGCGCTCCGGTTCGTCGGCAAGACGGCGGACGAGATGACGGGTTGCGGCATCCGACGGCCGCAATTTCTCCAGTTCGTTCATCGGCAAGCAAGTAGATCGCGATCGCCGGGCGGCAAGGGCTGACGTCGAAGTCCCTGCCGGAACAAGTTTTTCCCCGGCGCATTGTGCCCTCGCACCGGGCAGAGGAGCCGACATGGGCAAGCAGAAGAACAAGCCGCGACAGACCGAAGACAACAGCGCCCCCGTCATTCACGGCGCGGATGACCTGCCCGCCGTCGCGGTGACCAGCTACAATCTCGAACTGAGCGACAAGGACGGCTTCATCGGCGACCAGGCCAACAAGTCCGCCTTCCGCGACGCCATCGAGGCATGGCGGAAACGGGTTCGCGCGGGCGGCGCGGATCCGCTGGGCGACGTGCCGACGGACGATCTTTCCAAGAAGGAGATCGACGCGCTGCTCAAGGAAGGGGAAACGGAGGCCGCATCCCTGGTGCTTGCGGCGATCGACGACTTTGCAACCGGTCTTGCGGGCGTTCTTGCGCGCTATCTCAAGGAGGAGGCCTGGAAAGGCACGGAGCGGATCGTGGTCGGCGGCGGCTTCAAGGACAGCCGGGCCGGCCTGATGGCAATCGCCCGCGCCCAGATCCGGCTCAAGGCCGAGGGGCTGAAGGTGGAAATCATGCCGATCGCCCATCATCCGGACGAGGCCGGGCTGCTCGGCGCGGTGCACCTCATTCCCTCGTGGATGCTGAAGGGCCACGATGCGATCCTCGCCGTCGATATCGGCGGCACCAACATCCGCGCAGGCCTCGTCAAGCTCAACCTCGACGATAAGCCGGATTTTTCCAGGGCCAAGGTCTGGAAGTCGGAGCTATGGCGCCATGCCGAAGACGAACCTCGCCGCACGGCCACCATCGAATATCTCGTGCGGATGATCGAAGCCCTCGTCGCCAAGGCAAAGAAGGCCAAGCTCGCGCTGGCACCGGTGATCGGCATCGGCTGCCCGGGCATCATCGCCCCCGACGGCTCGATCGCACGGGGTGGCCAGAACCTGCCGGGCGGCAATTGGGAAAGCACACATTTCAATCTTCCCGAGGCCTTGCGCAAGGCAATTCCCGAGATCGCCGGTCAGCCGACCTTCATCATCATGCACAACGATGCCGTCGTGCAGGGCCTGTCGGAAGTGCCGCGCATGGCGGATGTAACGCGCTGGGCCGCCGTGACGATCGGTACCGGCCTCGGCAATGCCAGCTTCGCCCGCAAGGAAACGTGACCGGCCGAAGCAGGATCGCAAAGCCGGCAACCCGGTCCACCGGGAATCCCGGCTGAAGCGCTACGTGCACAAACAATGATGTCGACGGCACGATCCGTCATCTTCGCTCCCGATGAGTGAAGGACCAGGCGCGCCTTGCAGATGGCTCACAATGCCGCAAGAAGCGCCCTGCCTCTCCCGTGCAGGAACACGCTCTGCGAAAAACAACGCCATATGAAGCGAAGAGTCTGTCCACCTCATCCGTTGAACAGACAGTCGCAGCAAATTCAGCCTTGAAAGCACTAATGAAGTGCTTTATATATTTCATCATGGCAACGAAGTTCACATCCAGTCTCAGGCTCATCCTTCAACCCACGCCGGACATGCGCCGTGCGCTGTCCGAGACGCTGGCGGCCTACCAGCAGGCCATGGCGATCCTGGACCGGACAAAGGGCGCCAATGTCGTGGCGCTGCACCAGGCGGCCTATGAGGAGATCCGCGCGACGACGGGGCTTCCCGCCCGCCTTGTCACGCTCGCGCTGCGCGACCACGGCCGCCGCACGCCGGGAGAGGTCGTCGCGGATATTCCGCTCGACTCCAAGCTCTTCGCGGTCAAGGGCCCGGACAGCGTGAGCATCGCGACGCTCGACGGCCGCATCGTGCTGCCCTACGCGGCAAGCGGCTATCGCGAGGGCTGGGCGGATTTTGCCGAAGCGCGGCTCGTCTTTGCCGGGTCGTCCATCTGTCTCTATGCCGGCATCCAGGCCGGCATCCATTCGAAGAAGGAGGCTTCCATGTCCAACGAAGGTATCCTCGCCCGCCTCGGGCGCGTCATCGCCGGCGTCGTCAACACGGCGGTCGATGCCGCCGAGGCGTCGAACCCGGTCGCCGTGGCGCAGCAGGCCGTCCGCGAGATCGGCGCGATCGCCGAGGAAGCCCGCGCGGCGCTCGGCGTCGCCATGGCCGCCGGCCATCGGCTGAAGGCCAAGGCCGACGACCTCGACGCGGAGATCCGCGACCTCGACGAGAAGATCAAGGTCGGGCTGGAAAACGGCCGGGAAGACCTCGCCCGCGCCGCCACCGGCGTCCAGATCGACCTCGAAGCCCAGCGCGACGCGTTGTCCAAGGCCATCCTGGAGAATGCCGGCGAGATCGCCGATGCCGAGGCGACGCTGCGCAGCATCGCCTCGGCCCGCGCCGACGCGATGAAGCGGCTGGAGGATGCACGGCGTGCCGAGCGCGCTGCCCCGACGGCCGCCACCCCGTCCCAGCGCAACGACCGGCGCCTTGCCGATGCGCTCGAAGCCGTCGAGCGTGTCACCGGCGTTCCTTCCAAGCCGGCCATGGAAGGCACGGCGGAGGTCGAGGAACTGGGGCGCCTGCAGCGCCAGAAGGCGATCGAGGCACGCCTTGCCGCCTTTAGGCAGGGTGAGCGCTGATGGAATCCATCGTCCACCCGGGGACCGCTCCCTTCTGGATCGCGCTCCTGACGGTGGCGGGCCTCGGCATCGTCGAACTGGTCTCGGTGCTGCTCGGCGCGTCCGCCTCCGGGCTGATCGACGACGGCCTCGACTTCAACGGACCGGGTGACGCGGAATCCGGCCTTCTCGGCGGGTGGATGTCCTGGCTCAATGCCGGCGGCGTGCCTATCCTGGTGCTTGCCGTCATCCTGCTCTCCGCCTTCTCGGCAGCCGGCTTTGCGCTGCAGGCGGTCATCTCGCAGTTCCGCGAGCCGCTGCCGCTCTACGCCGCCGTCACCGGCGCGCTCGCCGTCGCCATCCCCGTCACCCGCTGGTCATCGCGCGGGCTGGCGCGGATCATCCCGCGCGACGAGACCAGCGTACAGGAACAGGCCGATTTCATCGGCCTCGTCGGAACGGTGACGCTCGGGCCGCTCGACCAGGGCCATCCCGGCACGGTGCGCATCAAGGACCGCTACGACAACATCCACACGCTGCGTGCCCGGGCCGTGCCGGGGCATGTGATCGAGACGGGCGCGTCCGTGCTCATCGTCGACGGCAAGGACGGCCTCTTCCAGGCCATTCCCGCCCCGGCGGCGCTCGAAGACGGCCACTATCCCAACAACGGAGGGTAAACGATCATGGACTTCCTCTCGGTAGGAATCATCGCCGGGGTCATCGTGACGGCGATCGTCGTCATCGGCATCATCATGACCTCGCTCTACACCCGCGCCACACGCGACAAGGCCTATGTGCGCACCGGTCTCGGCGGCAAGAAGGTCGTGCTCGACGGCGGATCGGTCATCCTGCCGATCTTCCACTCCTATTCCTGGGTGTCGCTCAGCACGCTGCGGCTCGAGGTCAAGCGCGCCGAAAACGAATCGCTGATCACCAAGGACCGCATGCGCGCCGACATCACCGCGGAGTTCTACGTCCGCGTGAAGCCGGATTCGGAGAACATCGCCCTCGCCGCCCAGACGCTCGGCGACCGCACGAACGACGCGGATGCGCTGAAGACGCTCGTCGAGGCGAAGTTCGTCGACGGCCTGCGCTCGGTGGCCGCCACCATGTCGCTGCGCGACCTGCAGGAGCAGCGCGCCGAATTCGTCAAATCCGTGCAGGCCGCCGTCGCGCATGACCTGCAATCGAACGGCCTCGAACTGGAATCGGTATCGCTGACCCGCCTCGACCAGACGGACATCAAGCATTTCAACCCGAACAACAGTTTTGACGCCGAGGGCCTCACCGCGCTCACCAAGATCACCGAGGAGCGCAAGCGCGAGCGCAACCAGATCGTCCGCGACAACGAGGTGGAGATCGCCACCAAGGACCGCGAAGCCGCGCTACGCCGCCTCACCATCGAGCGCGAGCAGCGCGACGCTGAGCTGACGCAGGAACGCGACATCGCCAACAAGACCGCAGAGACGCGCGCGGAAGCGGCCAGGGCCGAACAGCTCGCCCGTCTCAGCGAGGAAACCGCCCGGCTCGACACCGAAAAGGGCATTGCCGAGCGCGACTCCCAGGCGCGCCAGGCCCGCGAGACCGCCCGGATCGATGCCGAACGCGGCATTGCCGAGCGCGAGGCGGAAGCCCGCCGCGTGACGGAGACCGCCCGCATCGACGCCGCCATCGCCGTCGCCGAGAAGAGCGAGCAGGAACAGGCCGCCCGCGCCAAGGCCGACGAGGCGAAGGCCGCCGCCATCACCGCCGAGGAACAGGTGACGACGGCACGGGAAGTCGAGATCGCCGAGCGCGCCAAGCGCATCGCGGTGCTCGATGCGCGCAAGGCCGCCGAACAGGAGGCGACCGCCATCACCGTCAAGGCCGAGGCCGAGCGCCAGGCGGCCGAAAACCTCGCCGCCGCAACGAAGATCCAGGCGCAGGCCGATGCGGAAGCCGCCAAGATCAAGGCGACGGGCGTCATCGAGCTCGGCCAGGCCGAAGCCCAGGCCGAGCGCGCGCTCAACGAAGCCCGCAACGCCCTTTCGGCCAGCATCATCGAGTTCGAGCTCGCCCGTGCCCGTGTCGCCATCATCCCGCAGGCGCTGGAGCAGGCGATGAAGCCGATCGAAAAGATCTCCGACATCCGCATCTTCAGCGCCGGCGGCCTCGCCGGTGCGCTGGCGGGCAACGGCAGCAATGGCGGCGATGGGGCGGGACATGCCGTCGGCGACCTCAGCAGCCAGCTTCTCAGCTTCACGGCCCAGAAACCCATCCTCGACGAGATCCTCGCACAGGCCGGCTTCAAGGGTGCCGACCCGACGCAGGCCCTGCTCGCCGCCTCCGTCGGCAACGCAGCGGCAAGGGTGCCCGCCGAAGGCGCCAAGGCAAGAACCGGGGACGCCGATTGAGCGCCTGAAGAAAACGAGGCCGCCGGATGAACCCGGCGGCCTTGCCGCTTTTGACGGAAGGAGACAGATCATGGCAGCCACCCGTTCGATCCGCCGCCCCGCCCGCCATCTCGGTACCGCGCTTCTCGCGCTCGTGCTTACCGCGACATCCGCCCTTGCCCAGGCCACCGATGTGCTCGGCATACCAGGTCCGATCGATTTCGAAGGCGACGCCTACAGGCTCGCCTGGAGCGCGCAGCCCGCCGCAACCTACATCAAGCAGGAATATCTTCCGGACGGACAGCGCGCCGAGCGATACGACCAGATGATCCTGGTCGAAACCGTCACAAGCGGCATCACCGTCATGGATGCCGTCCGCGCCCAGGTGGCGATGCTGAACCAGCGCAAGGCGACAGACCCGCTCGTCAACATGGACGTCATCCAGAACGAGGCGGCCGGCGAGGCGCTGCTCGATTTCATCGTCAGCAGCAAGGATACCGACGGGCAATACATCGTCGAATGGAACGCCTACCGCTATGCCCGCTACAGCGATGCCGGCGGCAAGCCCGGCGTCATGCTCTTCGGCATCAGCCGCCGCGCCTACGGCAACGCCGCCGCCAAGGACCTGCTGACGCAGCTGAAAGCGCTCAGGCCCGGCAGGGTCAAGGCGCTGACGCAAGTGCGCCTGCCCCGGCCTGCGCCGTGAACCTGTGGGGCCGGTTTTCGCACGGCCCATGGGTCTGGTAAACGCAAGCAAGGGCGCGACCGGTCTCACGTAGCAAGGACCGTTGACGGCGACCTCATCTTGCCGTTCCTCCGCCAATGCCTTACGCACGCGCCTCGCCGCCCGCAATTCGGCTTCCGGAGGATCGGTGGACACCGGCAAGAGTATGCAACGGACATATCCGATCAGTGTGGGCATGCGGCTAAACATTGCCAGCCGAACCGGAAAGAACAGGGATTGCATGCCACTGTTTTCGCGACAATACCGTCAGCATTGGAGATGTCCAAAGGGCGTACAACGCGGGATGGATAGCGATGCCGCTGGACAAATAGCCTGTCCATCGCGCACTCCGCGATAGCCAGAGCACCGGATGGCTGAGCCGAGGCCAAACTGCTATCCTTACGACGGCAGATGCACTCCACCGCACAACAGAGCCCGCCGGCAGCCGTCAATGTGCGGATAGGCATGGAGGGAGTGCCTCCATACGTTAAAATAAACGCCAGAAGTGCAGTTTCAGTCCATACCGAAGTCAGAACCGCACAGATTGTGCAGGCCGGAGGATGCCGGATAAGATTGCCTTATCGCTCGTTTTGTTCATTATAGGGGAATGGACCGATTCGACGACGAAAACACCGACAATCACCCCCCGCAACCCTCCGCGGAGCCGCAGGACGCAGCGATGGCCGAAGGCAAGTCCGCCACCGCCGTTGCGGCATCCGTGCCTCCCCGCCTGCCGACCCACCTGCAGGATCTCACGGATCGTGCCCGCGGGTATGTCGAGGCGGCGAGCTCCGTCAACACGCGAAAAGCCTACGCCTCCGACTGGAAGCATTTTTCCGCCTGGTGCCGGCGCCAGAACCTGGCTGCCCTTCCCCCCGATCCTGAGGTCGTCGGCCTCTATATCACCGCCTGCGCCTCCGGCACGGCCGAGCGTGGCGGCAAGCCCAACACCGTCTCCACGATCGAGCGCCGCCTTGCGGCGATCGGATGGAACTGCGCGCAGCGCGGCACGAAGCTCGACCGCAAGGATCGTGCCATCGCCACCGTCATGGCCGGCATCCGCAACCGGCATGCCGCCCCGCCGCGCCAGAAGGAAGCCCTGCTTCCCGAGGACCTCATCGCCATGCTGGAAACGCTCGACCGCGGCACGCTGCGGGGCCTGCGCGACCGGGCCATGCTGCTCGTCGGCTTTGCCGGAGGCCTGCGCCGCTCGGAGATCACCGGCCTCGATCTCGGGCGCGACCAGAGCGAGGACGGGCGCGGCTGGATCGAGATCTTCGACAAGGGCGCTCTGGTAACGCTGCGCGGCAAGACCGGCTGGCGCGAGGTGGAGATCGGCCGCGGTTCGTCCGACGCCACCTGCCCCGTCACCGCGCTCGAGACCTGGATCCGCTTCGCGAAGATCGCCCGGGGTCCGCTGTTCCGCCGTGTCACCGGCCAGGGCAAGGATGTCGGCCCGGACCGGCTCAACGACCAGGAGGTGGCGCGCCTCGTCAAGAAGGCGGCGTTGGCCGCCGGGGTGCGCGGCGACCTGTCGGAAGCCGAGCGGGCACAGAAATTCGCCGGCCATTCGCTGCGCGCCGGCCTCGCCTCTTCGGCCGAAGTCGACGAGCGCCATGTGCAAAAGCAGCTCGGCCACGCCTCGGCCGAAATGACCCGCCGTTACCAGCGCCGCCGCGATCGCTTCCGCGTCAATCTTACAAAGGCCGCGGGTCTCTGATCCGCGCTTGACGCCTTGCGCCTTCGCCCTGTGATTTTCGCACGTCACACCAAGCGACGTGATTTAAGATCGCCTGCACAGGTTCGCAGCGGTGCTTCGAATGTTGAGGTCATCTCTCCGAGTAAAAATCTTGCCATTCCATCCGCCTGCACGATGAAAGAGACGAATGCTTTTTCTCACCGGCATCTCCAGGATTGCGCGCAAGGCTCGGGCGAGGTTTGTCAGGATAGATTCTCGGGAACTCGGCACGGAACGCAGCGGCAACAGGACATCACAATGAGCGAACTGCAGAACAAGGCGGTCACTCTGGCAACGCAAGAGGAAGGTGATCTCTCCTCGCAATTGCCCTCTGATCGCTGCGCCCCGTTTCTCAAGAGCGCACTGGATCTTCATTTCGCCCTTGGCGGCGATGACGAGGCGCTGGATGCGCTTGTCCACGCACATCGTTCGGCCGATCGCCTCAGGGTGGATGCAGCGGTCGCCAATGTGGTGATCGAGCTGGCCGTTGCCAGCCACCTCAACGATATCGACATGGTCCAGGCCACATACAATCGCCTCGACGTGGAACTCGGCAATCCACGCCATTCGAAATAGGAACAAGGGCCGCGGAGCCAAAGGAAGACGATACGAGTGCGATGGGCCGTATTTCAAAACCCTGACAGTTGGCAGGGTTTTCCGATCTCCGGCCATCACCCGGCCTTTCTGTTCCCCCCGCTCTGCCCCCGAAGAAGCGCCATAAGAACCGGCCCAAGGGAAAACTCTCCCCGTTCCGCCCGACGCGCCAAATCCCGAAGATAGCCCCCCGGGGAGTTGATGTGCCCTGCCCGTTCGAGAATGCAGGCCACCGCCACGGCCGCGTTCTCCGCCCCCATCACCTCGCAAGCTTCCTGGTAGGCAGACGGACTGACGCCGAGCATGGACCGCACCACCACGGCGGCCGACATCAGGTCCTTCCATCCACCGATCTTGCCACCGGGGCCATACATCGCAATGTCGGGGCATGCATTCAGGACCATGCCAAGCGGGAAATTGCGGAGCGGCGTGCTGGGCGCCTCATCGCTTCCCCCGCCTTCGCCCCCTGCTCTTTTTCAGAGCGAGGTTCAAGTTCATGGATGGATTCGGGTTTTGAATTCTGTATGTGACGCTCAACATGAGCATCATTGGTGCTGGTTTTCTCTGTATTCTGTTGCATTTCCAGGATGTTGATGATCTCGCCGCGGAGAAGCTCCATTTCATCGAGGGCTGCATGGACATCGCTCTCCGCCGGAGTGCGCGGGAGCCTCGCGAGAACGCCGATATAGATCGCTTCGATCGCCTCCCAATCGCCCGGAGCGCCCTCCTCCACGGCGGCGGAAATCAGCTTGCGAACGTCGCGCCGGCAGATCGTCAGGTTCTCCTTCGCTCGGCGGAAAGCCAGGCGGTCCGCGACGACCTGCTGGGCGAGCATCGCCAGCTCTTCGGCACGGGAGAGCAGCGGCGAAAGATCGAAGCCGAACGCCGTTTCGATACCGCCCGTCTTGTCCTTGCGCGCATAACGCTTGCCGTTTGCGCTGTCCTTGCGCACAATCAGGCCCGCATCGACGAGCAGGCCGAGATGCCGCCGGAGCGTGGCGCCCGCGATGCCATGTGCACGCAAGGCCAATTGCGCATTCGATGGAAAGACGATGAGCTGCGCGTCCTGACGCAGTTCATTGTCCGGATAGAAACTCAAAAGCGCATCCAGCACCGCCAGGCTTCTGTCCTGCAGGCCCAGCAATCCCCTCGCCTCCGAAGCGTCCCGAAAGACCTTCCATTTATCCGCTGTCTTGCCCGGCTTGATTCCAGCCGTCGCCAATTGCCGCTGCACAAGCGCAAGCGACATCGGCCGCCGCCCGAAGGGCGTCGTCACATATCCACTCTGCATTTTCCTTCACCTTGCAAAAGGCAAAAGAAATCCGCTCGCCCAAAATGAAGCCAAGGACTCTTGACTACGATTCGTGGAAATGCGATTCTCGAGGTGCTAAATCAGAGAGGGGCTTCCACGACGGCAACGTTTTGGGGGCCTTTTTCTTTTGCTGCGCTTCCTTTCCTGTCATCCGAAACCCTGACAGCTGTCAGGGTTGTCACTCATCATCCCGCAGGCGGGAAAATCGATCGGCAAGGCCCGGCAATTCGGCCTCCACGAATTTCAGGAACGCGGCGCCAAGGGCGCCTTCCGCAGAAATCCGCACTTCCTTCGCCGAGGCCGTCATCGCGCCGAGCTTCCGGCCGTTCCCATCGGCAAGCGCGGTCACCGCGGCGGTTTTTCCCGACGCGGCCGGTTTCACCGCATCGAGAACCCGCTGAAATCGCTGATCAGATGACTGGGCTTCACCGGCCTTGCTCGACAGGACTGCTCTGATGGTGTCGAGGGATTGCCCGTCACCCGTCACGATTTTGGCAAGGTCGAGCCAGCGCGGCCTGCCGACCTTCGGCGCCCGTCCGATGGCCTCGATGATATCGGCCGGAAGCGCGCGGTAGACGCTGCGCATCCTTGCAAGCTCGGCGTCCTCGATCGAAAGCGCCGCATAGATGTGGCGCGCCTTTATCCCCGCCTCATCCATGCGCGATGCGAAGAGGGCGCGCTCGATCCATGTCAAATCCTGGCGGCTGGCATTCTCGATGCCCTGCGCGAGAACCAGATCGAGATCCGATATCTCCACTTCGATCGCACGAACGGGTTTGCCGAGTTGCTTGGCGGCACGCCAGCGGCGATGACCGTAGACGATCTGGTAGCGGCCAGCGGAGGAGGGGTGCTTGCGAACCTGGATGGGAACCTGTTGTCCTTCGCTCTCGATCGAGCGCTTGAACGCCTCGAAGCTGGTCGCGTCGTCGTCCGGCAATCGGTCGGGGTAGGGGGAGGGGTCGATCAGCGCGGCATCCAGCTCCCGGACGGATCCGCCACCCGCCTCCACAAGCGCCTTCAGCCGGTCCCGCTCCGAGCGGATATCGTCGATCGCACGGTGGGCGGCGCCGATGACGCCAGCACCGACGCGCTGCGTCGGAACCGCCGGGGCCGGCTGTTCCACGTCCGCAAGCTTGTTCTCCAGTTCCGCCGACAGCAGGCCGAAGCTGGCGACGATCGATTTGCGGGATGATTTGCTCATGTCCGCCCCCAGCTGTCATTGATCAGCCGGACGATCGCCTCGTTGACGCCATCGACCGCTTCGCGCGCACGCTTGTGGGTGTCCCGCCCGATCTGGCCCATTTCGAGTTCGTATATCGAGCGTTTCGCAAGGCCGGCCGCTTCGACCGCCGTACTTTCGATCGCGGTCGGAAGAAGCACGTCCGTGCCGAACATGTGCCGCAGCATCGCAACGACCTGCGACTGCGGCGCGTCGTTCGGATCATGACGGGTGACGAGATAGCGGATGAAATCCTGATCCAGTTGGGCGCCGCTTTCGTTCAGGACGCTGATGAGGTCGCCCATCATCAGCAGGAACTGGCTCATCGATGCGACATCCAGCATGGCCGGGTGCACGGTGATGATCATGCTGGTGGCCGCATAAATGGCGCTCAGGGTCAGGAAGCCGAGCGAGGGCGGCGTGTCCAGGATGACGACGTCATAATCTGCCTCGACCTCCGAAAGGGCGAGCTTCAGCCTTTCGAAGAAAATCGCGCCGGAGCCCGACTTGTTCGCCAGGACACGAGGCGTCTCATGCTCGTATTCCATGACCTCCAGATTGCCGGGAACGAGGTCGATCCCTTCGAAATAGGTCTTGCGAATGACCTCGCGGATCGGGCGCCGCTCGGTGTCGTCATAGCGCAGGGCCGCATAGATCGTCTCGTTCGAACCGACATCCACCTCCGGCTGGAAACCGAACATGGCGGACAAGGATGCCTGCGGATCGAGGTCGAGCGCGAGAACGCGGTACCCCTGGAGCGCCAGATAGTGGGAAAGGTGCACGCAGGTCGTCGTTTTCGCACTGCCACCCTTGAAGTTCGCGATCGCGATGACCTGGAGATGCTCGCCGGCGCGGCGGCGGGGAAGAAACCGCAAGGCCTCGGCCGGCTTCTGCTTTGCGAACAGCGCGCGAAGCTCATTGATCTGGGCCAGCGTATAGACGCGATGGTTGTTCTCCAGCCTGCTCGGGACCGGTCCGCGTCCTTCGATGGACATGAGCTTCAAGGTGGAATCGGGTATGGAGGTGAGCTTCGACACCTCGTTGGTCAAAAACGAACGAAGGGTCTTCTCCGATTTCGGAGGATACATGCGCGTTCTGAGCTGCTGCAATTGCGCCGACAGAAGCCCCGCATGGCGCATGATCTTGCCGCCTGCGTCTTCCTTGGTGCCGACAATTGGGTCTACTCGATTTGCTATCGCCATGTCTTCCTCTTGGCGGCCTTAAGCCGGTTTGCCGGCCATTGCCCGCCAAAGATAGAACACGATTCTCCCGGACCGTCCAGAAGTTTAGGGTTAACAAAAGGTTAATAGGAACAGCCGGACATCCGCAACCACGCCGTTTTCCAATGCCGCGCTGATGATCTCGCGGCAGTTTCCGTGCCGAACAGCAGGGCAAAAGCCGGCATTTTCAATTGCATGCAGCCGCCGGCGATCTTTCTTCGTGCGGCCAGATCTACATGGTCCACAGGACCGAAATCGGTGCGGCCTGCAATTTCTCCCCGAAGGGGGTGATGCGATCATGATCGTGCAGGACCAGCCCGCGGACGAACCGGTCGCCCACGGCGTCCTGGAGCTGGCGCAATCCACGGAAATCGTCCGGCTTCACCGTCGCGGAAGCCTTCACCTCGATGCCGATAATGCGGCCCCGACGATCCTCGATGATCACATCGACCTCATCCTGGTCCTTGGTTCGATAATGCGAGAATGCAAGGCGCCGCTCGGACCAGGAGGCAAGTTTCAGGATCTCCGAGACGACGAAGCTTTCGAGCAGGGGGCCGAACCGCGTCCGGTCCCGGGCAAGCCGCTCCGCCTCGTCTTCCCGCAGTGCCGCGAGCAGCCCGGTATCGACGAAATGCAGTTTCGGCGTCTTGATCAGCCGGCTGAGGCGATTGTTCGACCAGGGCGAAAGCGTTCTTACGAGAAACAGCCGCTCGAGAATCGCGACATATTTCTGGGCCGTGACACTCGACAGGCCGAGCGCCGCGCCGAAGCTGCTATGGTTGACCAGTTGCCCGGCATGCTCGGCGAGCACGTTCAAAAGGCGCGGCAGTCGATCGAGTTGATCGATATTTGCGATATCGCGCACGTCGCGATCCAGGATAAGGGTCACATAGTCCTCAAGCCACGCGGTTCGGCGCGGTGCGGTCGACCGACGCAGAACCTCCGGAAAGCCGCCCTTCAAGACCACGTCCACCAGGCCACCGCCAAAGACGGCCCCATCGCCGGTGGCCGGCTCCTCGCCATCAAAGAGACGATCGAGCAAGCGGCCGGGGGTGGAGAGGATTTCGGACTGGGCGAACGGGAAAAGGGAGATGACGGCCATGCGCCCGGCCAGGGAATCGGCAATAGCCGGCATCGTCGCCAGATTGGCCGAGCCCGTCAGCAGGAACCGGCCCGGTTCCTCATCCCGGTCGACACTCTCCTTGATCGCCAGCATCAGGTCGGGCGCGCGCTGCACCTCATCGATGACAGCCCGCCTGATGCCGCGTATGAAGCCGATCGGATCGGACTTCGCGGCACTGAGCGTGCCGGCGTCGTCCAATGTCATGAACGGTCGGTCGTCACTGGCAAACATGCGTGCCAATGTCGTCTTGCCGGCCTGGCGAGGACCGGCGATCAGCACCACGCGCGTATCGGCCAAGGCGGTTTCGACGTTCTGGCGAACCTTGCGTTCGATATGGAGGCGGGGCAGGGGGGGCGAAGTCATGCGGCCATTCTTAACGGATAATCCGTCTGATTTAAAGTCTATTCCCGTCCATTTTTAAATCCAAATGCGTCCAAACTTGACCGCAGCCGCTCTCCGACACGAAATGGCAACCCTGCGCGGCCTTGGCATACGGAATGTCCACCCTCCCGTGGATCACCTCGACAAAGCGGTCCGCAGCGATAGAGATCCTGCCTGGAGTGCAGGCAATCCTGGAGATCAAACACCGCTACGCGGTCCCCATTGCCGGGCGAGCGAAAGGCAGTCGCACCAGAACAGCATGGCACCGGTCGTCGACACGCTGCGCAACGAGACGGCGGCGGCGGCATGGGCGAGTTCGAGGCACTGGGCGAGGGGCCATCCCTCGTGAAGGCCGTAGAGCATGCCGGCAGCGAAGGCGTCGCCCGCCCCGTTCGCGCCCTTGATCTCCGCCTCGGGAATGGCGATGGACGGCAGGATCGCGCTTTCTCCCGCACGGGTGATGGCGATGGCGAAGGCGGGGCAATGCACGGTGACCAGCTTCAGCGCGCCGCGCTCCAAGACCGCGCGCGCGGCGCGCAGGCAGGCATCCTTGTCGGACGCACCGTCCACGATGGTCTCGACGCCGGCGATCGCGCCGATCTCCATGTCGTTGACAATAAGGAAATCGAGATGCGGCAGGCAGGGCGCGACGAGCCGGGCCATCAGGCCGCGATCGATGCTCGCCAGTTCCAGGTTTGTCTGAAGGCCCGCCGCGCGCGCCTTCTTCAGCACCGCCACCCAGCCGTTCGGCTCGTCCCGCCAGGGCGCGTCGAGAATGCGGTGCACGCCCGGCAGGCCGAGATGCAGGTAGCGCATGCGCGTTTCGGAAAAGTCGAAATGATCGGGCGTCAAAAGCGCGCCCGTTCCGGCATGGAAGATATGGGTGCGCCGATGCGAGCGCAGCGAGACATAGGCGTCGCAAAACTGTGTGGCGGCGTCCGGCGTCACCGTCATCTGGCGCGCGTCGATGCCGGCGGCAATGGCCGTATCCCTCAGGTAGCGCCCGTCGTCGTCATCCCCGACAAGGCCGATCGTCTCGACAGGGATCGACGGGTCGAGGCGCTTGATGTCGAGCGCCAGATTGCAGCTCGAACCACCGCCATGGCGCTCCTCCTCGAAGAGCTCGGCGAGGCCGTCCTCGCCCGGCCAGTGGCTGACCGTGCGGTTGTAGTCCGCGCACCAGGTCCCGCCCGTGAGAACGCCTCGCCGTCCGCCAGTCATCTGCTCTCTTCCGGCTTGAGCACGGCTTCCGTGACGACGTTGTCGTCGGAGAGCTCGCGCAGCGGCTTGATCCCGTCCCCGGAAAGGCTCGCGTGATAGGCCTTCACCGCCTCCGACGGGGAGATCGACCCGGACGCGACCTCACGCATGAAGCGCACCATCGCCAGCGGGTCTTCTGCGAGATTGATCTTGCGCCCGAACAGCGCGACGCGCGCGCCAAACCGCTCGGCCTGGTGAAGAAGCTCGAAGCAGTCGCGCGTCGTGCCCGCGCCGCCGCCGAGAACGCCGACGATGACGCTCGGATCGTAGGAGGCGAGTTCGTCCAGCGCCTTTGCGCCGTTGAACGGGATTTTCAGGAACTGCGGCCGGTCCGCCTTGGTGACGCCGGCAAGGCATCGCATCATCACGTCGTTGACGTAGTGGGGAACCAGCTCGGGGTCGATTCCACACTCCACATTGGGATTGAAGACCTCGAGGAAATACTTGAAATTGTTGCGTGCCGCATCCTCGCGGAACCAATGGAACGCCTCCAGCGCCTCGTAGTCGCGGTCGAGGTCGTTGTTGAAGGTGATGGAGTAGAGGCCGAGATCCGTGCCCGTGATCGGCGCGCCGGGCGCGGGGTCGATCGTGCCGGTGGCGACGCGCGAGAGGGACGCCGTGCGGAAGGGACGCGAGGGCTGTTTCGAATAGGTCGCGCCGCGGCAGACCCAGACGTCGGTCGTGTCGTTGGCGCGGATCGCCGGCTTGACGGCGCTTCCCCGGAAGACGCCCATATCCGTCAGCGCCTCCATGTTGGAGGCCGAGGTGAGCATGATGTCGACGATGTCCTGTTCGACGACGGCGCGGATGTTCTGCAGGAATTCCGGGCGGGTGTAATGGCGCGACCAGCTGCCGTCCTTCGCCCGCTTCGGGCCGCAGGAGGTGATGGACGGGCCCATGTCGCCGTCCTTGGCGTCGGCGATGATGAAATCGCTGCGGGTGTAGTTTCCGGCGCGGATGCGCGCGAGCTTCTGGTCAAGGCGGTACATGTCTTGCTCCGTTCGGGACAGGGTCAGGCGGTCGCCGCGCCGGTCATGATGGCGACGACGTCGTTCATGGAATGGGTCTTGGGGGTGACCACGGCCGCGCGCCGGCCGAGGCGCATGATATGGATGCGGTCGGCGATGTCGAAGACGTTCGGCATGTTGTGGCTGATCAGGACGACCGGCAGGCCGCGGTCGCGGATCGAGCGGATCAGCTCCAGCACCTGGCCGGTCTCACGGACGCCCAGCGCCGCCGTCGGCTCGTCCATGATGACGAGCTTGCGGGCGAAGAGCGCAGCGCGCGCCACCGCGACGCCCTGCCGCTGGCCGCCCGACAACGACTCCACCGGATTGTCGATCGCCGGCAGGCGGAACTTCAGTTCGCCCATGGCCCGGCGCGCCTCCTCGCGCATGCGCTTCTTGTCAAGGCGGCGGAAGAGGCTGCCGAGCAGGCCCGGTGCGCGCAATTCGCGGCCGAGGAAGAGGTTGGCGGCAATGTCGAGCGCGGGCGCGACGGCGAGGTCCTGGTAGACCGTCTCGATGCCGGCGTGGCGCGCGTCGAGCGGGCCCTTGAAATGCACCGGCGCGCCATCGAGCAGGATGTCGCCGCTGGTCGGATGCACGGCCCCAGTCAACGTCTTGATGAGTGTCGACTTGCCGGCGCCGTTGTCGCCGACGACGGCGAGGATCTCGCCGGCGCGCAGCTCGAAATCGACGCCGTCGAGCGCGGTGACATGGCCGTAGGTCTTCACCACATTGCGCGCTTCGAGAACCACATGCGGGGAATGGTCGGCCATCAGCTCTTCCTCCGGGACATCTGGTCAAGCGCCACGGCGATGATGACGAGGATGCCGGTCACGAGGTCCTGCCAGAGCGGATCGATGCCGGCGAGCGTCAGGCCGTTGCGCAAAACGCCGACGATGAGCGCGCCGATCAGCGTGCCGATGAGGCCGCCGCGCCCGCCGAACAGGCTGGTGCCGCCGATCACCACGGCGGTGATGGAATCGAGATTGGCGCTCTGCATGGCATTCGGGTCCGCATTCGGGATGCGCCCGAGCGCGAGCCAGGCCGCGATGCCGTAGATGAGGCCGGCGAGCACGTAGACCGAGAGCAGGTGGCGGCGCACCGGGATGCCGACGAGGCGGGCGGCCTCGGCATTGTTGCCGATGGCGTAGACGTGGCGGCCCCATTTCGTCTGGTTCAGGAGATACCAGACAATGGCATAGAGCGTGAACATGATCAGCACGCCATAGGTCAGCACGAAGCCGCCGAGCTTCATCGTGTTGCCCGTCCAGGCGAGGAAGGGGTCGCGCACCGGAAAGGCGCCCCCTTCGGAGATCAGCCGCAGCGCGGCGGTCAGGATGCCGAGAATGCCGAGCGTGACGATGAAGGGCGGGAGCCTGAGGCCGGAAACGAGGCCGCCTGCCGCAAGGCCCGCAGCCGTGCAGAGCAGGATGGCAAAGCCCATGGAGAGCACGGGGTCGTAACCGAGATTGACCAGCTTGCCGGCGACGATGGTGCCGAGCACGCAGATCGCCCCGACGGCAAGGTCGATGCCGGCCGTCAGGATCACCAGCGTCTGGCCGATCGCCAGAACGCCGATGATGACCGTCTGCTGCAAAATGATCGACAGGTTGTGGGTCGCGAGAAAACGGGGATTGGTCAGCGCGAAGATCACGCAGAAGCCGAGAAGGACCAGGAGCGGGCCCACCGAGGGCGTTCCCAGGATGCGGGCCGTGAGGCTCCGCGGCGTCTCGGCGTCGGAAACGGTGGCTGTGTTCATGGGCATCCCGTGCATCAGGTTTTGCGCGGCCGATCACCCGGTCGGGACCGCGGCGACGCAAGGCCGCGCACGATCCCGCCGGGAGAAAGAGGATCAGTCACCCCAGCAGTTTTCGAGACCCCAGGCGGTGTCCTTCGATTCCAGGCCCTCGACGGGCTTGTCGGTGATCAGGAAGGAGCCGGTGTTGACGAAGCCGCTCGGCTTCGTGCCGGAGGCTGCATATTCCACGACAGCGTCGACACCCATGGAGGCCATCTTGTAGGGGAACTGCATGACGGTCGCGGCGATCTTGCCGTCCTTCACGTCGCGCACGCCGGCGCAGCCGCCGTCGATCGAGGTGAGCATCACATCGGCTTCCTTGCCGAAGGATTTCAGCGCCGCATAGGCGCCGGCCGCGGCCGGTTCGTTGATCGTGTAGACAGCGTTGATATCGCCGTTCTTGGAGAGCAGGTTCTCCATGCCGACCTGGCCCTTGTCCTGCGCGCCGTTGGTGATGGCCGCGCCCGCGATCGACGGATCGCCCTCGGCGATGCCGAAGCCCTTGAGGTAACCATCGTGGCGGAAGGTGTCGACCGTGCCGCCGGGCGTGCCGTCCAGCATGGCGACGACCGCCTGCTTGTCGCCCATCGCCTTGCGGGCATAGGCGCCCTGCTGCACGCCGGCCTCGAAATTGTCCGTGGCAAAGGTGGCGTCGACGGCGTCTGCCGGGTCCGTCGCCGTATCGAGCGCGATGACGAGAACGCCGGCCTCGCGAGCCTTCTTGATGACGTCGAGCATGCCCGACGAATTGTTCGGCGTGACGAGGATGCCCTTGGCACCGGCGCTGATCAGGTCCTCGATGGCGGCGACCTGGCCTTCGTTGTCGCCGTCGAACTTGCCGGCACGGGCGATCAGCTTGACGCCCTTCTCCGCGGCGCGGGCCTCGGCGGCCTGGCGCATCTTGACGAAGAACGGGTTGACCTCGGTTTTCGTGACTAGGCCGACGATGACCTCCTGGGCGCTGGCAGAGCCTGCGCCAAGCGCAAGACCGAGCGCGAGCCCGACGGCGGAATATGCGGATGCGCGAATGCGATGAAGCGACATGAAATCCTCCCAGATCCAACGGCGCCGCGGAGCCCCTCCGGCTCTTTTGGCGGGCACGGCCTCTCCTCAAAGGCCAAGGGGATTAGGTCATCTCTTTTGGATAAAGTCAAATGGCGATTACATGTCTTTTGTATATTTTTATCCAAAAATATTGTCGTCACACGACGGGACCGGTTTCCAGCCCGCGCAGCGCGCGAAGGGCGGCGCGCACATGTTCCCTACCCGCAAGGTCGCGATAGATGTCATAGGCCACCTGGTAGCGCCGTGCGTGTGCGGCACGCGGCGTGACCTGCCCGACGCTCCTCGCACCGAACCGCTCCGCGCCTTCGGCGTAGGTGGCGACGGTTCCGGCCGCCACCGCACCGTGGATCGCCGCGCCCACCGCGGTGGCGTTGGCGATTTCAGGCACCTCCACGGGATGGTCGAGCACATCGGCCATGATCTGGATCAGCAGCGGATTGGCGCGGGCAAGGCCGCTCGCCATCAGCACGCGCTCGGCCGGCAGCCCGCCGGCAGGAAAGAGATCATGGATCGCCCGCGCGCCGAAACAGAGGCTTTCCATCAAGGCAAGGTAGATTTCCGCTGCCGTCGTTTCCCGCGTCAGGCCTGCGAGGAGCCCGGAAAGCGCGCCGTCCGCATAGGGCACGCGGTTGCCGCCGAGCCAGTCGAGCGCGACGAGCCGCCCCGCCGCGGGCGCACGTTCCGCCGCCTCGGCGTTATAGGCGCGAAAACTCCCGTCCCTATCCGCCCCGCGCGGAAAGGCGCGCACGAACCAGGCGAGCGTGTCGCCGAAACTCGGCTGGCCGGCCTCATAACACCAGAGCTGGCGCATGGAGCCGTCGAAGGCGACGCCCTCGATACCCGGCGGCAGCGGCCGATAGACGTCGCTGAGATAGAGATAGGCTGCCGACGTGCCGAGCGCGCCGACGAAGGCGCCCGGTGTCACGCCGCCGATCGCCGGCAGCATGACATGGGAATCGATGACCGCGACGGCGACGATCGCCTCTCCCTCGATCCCCGTCAGGTCGCGCCATTGCGGCGACAGCGCCCCGGCGGGCGAGCCGACGGGGAGCGGCGTCGCCAGCCGCCGGTCGAGATCCGCCACGACGCCCTGCGGATAACCGGTCGCCGCGGAAAACTGCGCCTTGTAGGCGGCAAAGCCGAGGCCACGCGCCTCCCGCCCCGTCAACTGCCAGGCGAGCCAGTCGCCACCCTCGATGAAGCGGTCCGTCTCCGCCCAGAGCGCTGGCGCCTCCGCGGCGATCTGCGCGGCCTTCGCCAGCAGCCATTCCCCGGAAACCCGCCCACCGAAATTGGCGAGGAACGGGCCGGGTCGCGCATTGATCGTGTCGGCATAGGCCTGGGCGTTGTGCTTCCACAGCTTGACATAGGCATGCGGCGCTTCGGGATAAAGACGCGAGAGCGGCACGCCATCGACCCGGGCGGGCAGGGGCGAACTTGCGGTGAAGCCGAGGCCGATCCCCTCGACGGTCCGCCCGCGCCCCAGCCGCGAAAGAATCTCGAAGGCCGCCTCCGTATAGTCCTCGGCGTTCTGCAGCGCGAAATCCGGCGGCAGCGGCGTTCCGTGCGGAAGCGACCGGGTCATGATCCCGTACCGGTAGGGATGGACATGATGCGCCACCTGCCGCCCGCTCTCGACCTCGACCAGCACGCCCCGCGCCGATTCCGATCCGTAGTCCAGTCCGATGAGATAGGTGGTCACTGGGCGCCTCTCCGCAGGGGGTCATGCGCCATATACACAAATCCATACATAAATAGCAATCTTATGTATATTATCATACATAAGTATTTGTCGCCACAAAACTCCACGCTTTATCTCATCCGCCTTTGTCGCTAAACCGGTGCGGAAACGGGAGTTTTGCATGGCGCGCGCGGACGAGGGGCACGAGAAAACAACGCTTGACGGCGCGGGCGGCATCCTGTCGCTGATCGCGGGCGGCGAGGCCGCCTCGCGGGCCGAACTGCTCGCCGCCTCGGGCCTCTCGCGCGTGACGGTGACACAGCGGCTCAACGCGCTGCTCGCCAGCGGCCTGGTGCGCGAGACGGAAAAGACCCTGCCGAGCGGCGGCCGGCCGACCCGGGTGCTGGCGATCAACGCGGCGAGCGGCTTTCTCCTCGTCGCCAATATCGGCGAGACGCACATCCACCTCGCCGCCATGGACCTGACACCGGCGATCCTTGCCCAGACGACGCTGCCCTTTTCCGTTGCAAGCGGCCCCGAAGCCACGCTGACACAGATCGGCGACGCCTTCGACGCCCTGGCGGCGGAAGCCGAAAGGACCCATGGCTTCTTCCTCGGCATCAGCCTCAGCCTGCCGACACCCGTCGATTTCAAGCGCGGCTGCGTCGTCGGTCCTTCGGTCCTGCCAGGCTGGGACGAGTTCGACATCATCGGCCGCCTCAAGGCGCGTTTCGACGTGCCCGTCTATGTCGAGAACGACGTGAACCTGATGACGATCTGCGAGCACAAGCGTCGCTTCCCGGCGGTCGACGACATGCTTTTCGTGAAGGTCGGCACGGGCATGGGCAGCGGCATGATCGCCGGCGGGCGACTGTTTCGCGGGGCGCAGGGCGCGGCGGGCGATATCGGCCATATCCAGTTCCTTTCCGACGACGCCCCGCTCTGCCGCTGCGGCAAGTTCGGCTGCGTGGAAGCGCGCGCCGCCGGCTGGGCGATTGCCCGCGACCTCTCCGCCCGCGGCTTTCGCGCCGAGACCGCGCGCGACGTGATCGACCTCGTCGAACAGCGCAAGCCCGAGGCGCTGATGTTGCTGCGCGCCGCCGGCCGCACGATCGGCGAAGTCATCTCCGACGTCGTCAGCATCATCAATCCGAGCCTTATCGTCATTGGCGGCACCCTTGCGCGCGGCGGCGACCTCATGCTCTCGGGCATCCGCGAACTCGTCTACCAGCGCTGTCTGCCGCTCGCCACGCGCGATCTTTCCATCGTGCTCTCCACCGTGCGCGAGGACGGCGCGCTTTTCGGCGCAGCATATCTGCTGCTGGACGATCTTTTCGCGCCCGCAAGGGCCGACCGGCTGCTGGAGCGCTACGACACCGCCCGGCACAGGCAGGCGCCGGCGACTGCACGACGGCAAGCGCCCTGAAAAGGGCCGGCACCCGAAATCGCTCGCCCGAACCCTTCCGGCCGATTAAACCTGAGCCGGACAGGCCCACGGGCTGAACGACAGGGTAGCGCATGAAAGAGATCACCGTCCCCTCCATCGGCATTCTGGATGGCGCCCGGCTGCCCGAGACGACCTTGCGCCTGGCCCTCATCTACGCGGCGGCCGAATTCGTGATCAGCAGCCCCACATGGTTCTCCATCGGGGACAATCCGATCAAGCCATTCATGGGCAAGCTTGTCCTCGAGGTGGTTTTCGTTCTCCTGGCAATCCTCTTCGCCTGCCTGCTCAGCCGTATCAGGCAGCAACCCTACAGCGTGCAGCTTCTCGCCTGCCTGCTCCTTTCCCTCTGCAGTTCCCTGGGCATGTCGCTGCTCGATTACTACCTCTACAGCCTGATCATGCTGCCGGCCGTCATACCGCTCGATCTCACGGAATACGGCTATGCGGTCTGCTACCGCATGTCGATCTTCTTCGGCTGGTCGTTTCTCTTCGTCGCGCTGCTCAACCACATCGACGTGCGCGACCGGGACCTGAAGCTGATGGCCTCGCGGGAAGAAGCCCTCGCCGCACAGATGCGCGCCCTGCACTACCAGATAAACCCGCATTTTCTCTTCAACACCCTGAACTCGATTACCGGCCTCGTCGAGGAAGGCGCATCGCAGCGGGCCGAGCGGATGATCATGTCGCTCTCGGCCTTCCTGCGCGCGACATTGCAGCTCGATCCCTTGCGCGAACTGCGGCTTGCCGACGAGATGGCCCTGCAGAAGGAATATCTGGACATCGAGAAGGAGCGGTTTTCAGACAGGATGATCGTTCGCATCGACATTCCTGCCGAACTCCAAGACGCGCTGGTGCCAAGCCTGATCTTGCAGCCCCTGATCGAAAACGCCGTAAAACACGGCGTCGGCCCCTCGACCGGCAGGGCCGAAATTCATGTCAGCGCGGTCAGGACCGGGCCAACGCTCTGCGTGTCTGTGGAAAACGACGTCGCAACGGCCGCATCAGGCAAAGCCGGCCAGGGCCTCGGCATCGGCCTTGCCAATGTCGCCCATCGCGTCAAAACCCATTTCCCCGCCGGCGCCGCCCTGACCGCGGGCCATGTCGCGCCCGGGCGGTTCCGGGCATCGCTCACCATGCCGTTCAGGACGGTGTGAGCCCTGCAGGCCCTTCCGGGATCCCGGCACGGCAGGATCAGCGGCCGCCGGCGCGATAGTCTTCGACCGCGAAGCTCAGCTCCGGGTCGGCATGGGCGTCCCAGTAGCCCTTCCAGAGGGCCTTGCTGATGGGGCCGACCTTGCCGTCGCCGACTGGCTGCCCGTCGAGCGTGGTGATCGGCATGACGCCGCCGGCAGTCGTCACGAAGAGGATCTCGTCGCACTGGTAGGCGAGTTCCACCGGCACATCGTCGATCGTGTAGGGATAACCGAGCTTTTCGGCGACGGCGAGCACCGACTTGCGCGTCACGCCCTCCAGCACGCCCTTTCTCGGTGTATAGAGCTTGCCGTCCTTGATCAGGATGACGTTGAAGCCGGAGCCTTCCGTGAGGTTGGCGTCGCCATCGGTCAGGATCGGATACATCGCGCCGCGATCGCGCGCCTCCATCAGGCCGCGGGTGAAATCGCCCCATTGCAGGTTCTTGACGGTCGGATCGATGGCGCCCGGCGGCACGCGGCGCACCGTGCGGGTGATGACGGCGCTGCCGCCGGTCTTCTGCGTCGCCTCGTCCATGACCCAGAGATAGGGCATGACCATGAGATAGCAGACATTGTCGCACTCCTCGGGCGCATACTGGCGCACGAAGCGCAGGCCGCGCGTCACGATCATCATGACATAGGCATCGCGGATGCCGCTCTTGACCGTCATCTCGACGAGCCGGTCGCGGATTTCCTGCCGCGGCAGCGGGCTCTTGAGGCGCAACTGGGCGCAGCTCTTCTCGAAGCGGTCGAGATGGTCCTCCAGCCGGAAGAACCGCCCGTTCCAGACGGCCGGCACGTCATAGGTCAAGTCCGAATGCAGGAAACCCTGGTCGAGGATCGGGATGCGCGCCTCGTGCAGCGGCACATATTCCCCCGCAATATAGGCGATGCCCCTGGCGAACGGATTGTCGCTGGCTTCGAGCTCTTTCACGCGCCGGCGATACTCCGTGAAGATGTGGTCCGTATAGGACATGATGCCTGCCTCCAAAAAGGGATGTCATGACACGCCGTTGCGCGCCGCCTGCAAGACGGCGCGCAGGGTGTAGAACGGCGATCGTCAGGCGGCGAGGATGCCCGCCGAGACGATGTCGCCGAAAGCACCGTCCGCGGCCTCGAGCGCCCGGTCGATATCCTCGGGCGTATGGGCGGCGCACAGGAACATGTTGTGCTTGGGATGCAGGTAGATGCCGCGCCGAAGGGCCGCCAGACAGAAGGCATTGGCGATCTTCAGCTCCTCGTCGCCGTCGAAGAGCACCATCGGCATCTGCGCCGGCCCCGTCTGCCGCAGCCTGAAGCCGTGCCGGGCGGAGATCGCCGAAAGGCCGTCCCGGAAACGCTCGCCCATGGTTTCCGTATGCGCAAGGGCGTCGCTGTCGCGGAGGATCCGGACGGTCTTGACCGCGGCCGCCATGGCGGCCGAGCCGTACCAGAAGGAGCCGGTGACGAAGACCTTGCCGGCGCCCTCCCGGAAGCGTTCCGAGCCCGCCACGGCAGCAAGCGGCCAGCCATTGGCGATGGCCTTCGAATAGGCCGCAAGGTCGGGCTTGACGCCGTAGCGCGCCCAGCTTCCCCGGACGTCGAGGCGGAAGCCCGCGCGCACGTCGTCGAGAATGAGGGCGGCGCCCTTGCGGTCGCAGATCTTGCGCGCATGGGCGAGGAAGGCGGCCTGCGGCAGGTGCTGGTCCTTGCCGACATCGTGCTGGAAGGCGGTCAGCAGGACGCCCGCGAGATCGTCGCCGGCGGCATCGACCGCGGCATCGAGGCTGGCGGCATCGTTGTAGTCGAAGACGATGATATGGGCACGATCCTCCGCCGTCACACCGAGCAGCGACGGCGAGCACCATGGAACGGCGCCGTGATAGGCGCCACGGGCGACGAGGATCTTGCGGCGTCCGGTGGCCGCGCGCGCGATGGTGACGCAGGCCGTCGTCGCATCCGTGCCGTTCTTCTGGATGAGCGTCCAGTCGGCATGATCGAGCGTATCGACGAGCAGTTCGGCAAGCTCCACCATGCTTTCCGTCGGCCCGTTTCCGACGTCGCCCGCATCGATCCGGGCGAGGGCGGCGGCGTCCACCTCGGGGTGGCGATAGCCGAGCACGTTCGGCCCCCAGGCACACATGAAGTCGATATATTCGTTGCCGTCCGCATCCCAGACGCGGCAACCGTCCGAGCGCGAGAAAAATTGCGGATAGCCCGGCGCGATCGCCCGGGTCGCCATGTGGCCCCACATGCCGTTCGGCACGACGCGCCGGGCGCGCTCGACGAGTTCCGTGTCGCGGCTGTTCAGCAGTTTCGCTGTCATCTTGCGTGTTCTCCTTGGCGGGAGAGGCGCACCGCCTCTCCCGATGGCTTGGTCAGTTCGTGATTTCGGCCAGCGGCAGGTTGCAGCAGGCACTGTAGCGAACGCCCTTGACGTCCGGGCTGTGCGCCAGGATGAGGTCGGGGCTGACCATCGGGATGATGATCCGGGCCTTGGCCATCAGCTCGCCGGCCTCGAACCAGAGCTTCTCGGCTTCCTCCACCGGCGCGGCGAGCGCCTGTTCGCGCAGCTTGCCGGTTTCCGTGCTGATGATCGAGGGATCGGTTTCGCCCCCCGCGCGCTTGGCCCAGACAGAGCCTTCCGACAGGCCGAAGACGTCGACATATTGCGAGGTGCCGAAGAAGTCGGGCGCGAAGAAGACGGCGGTCAGCGGAATGTGGTCGCCATTGGCCGCTTCGCGCCAGTTGGCGAAGGGAACCGGCGAGAGCTCGACCGTGATGCCCACCTTGGCCAGGTCCTGCTGGATCTTCTGCATCATCAGCGAGAAATCGACGCCGTAGACGTTCATGTCCGGATAGATCGACTTCAGCGTGAAGCCGTCGCCGACGCCGGCCGCCGCCAGCAGCTCCTTGGCACGGTCCGGGTCGTAGGCGGGGATCTCGTGGTTGTCGCCACCCGGGAAGCCGAGCGGGATCGGCGTTGCGATCGCGCGGCCGGCGCCGCCGACGGTGAAGTCGATCAGAGATGTCCGGTCGATGGCGATCGAGATGGCTTCACGCACCTCTGGCGTCAATTTGACGGTGTTGGCCTTGGCGCCCGGCGACAGCGCGATATAGACGAAATTGTAGGACGGCACCTTGTCCACCACCACATTGCTGCCTTCGAGCGTCTTGGCGGTTTCCGCATCGATCTGCATGGCGATGTCGGCCGCGCCGGACTGCAGCATCTGCGCCTGCGCCACGGCATCCTTCACCTGGCGGAAGACGACCTGCGGGATGACAGGGGCCTTGCGCCAGTAGTTTTCGTTGCGCTTCAGGCGCAGCTCCGCGTTCGGCTCGTAGGATTCGAGGACGAAAGGCCCGCTGCCGGCAGAATTGCTCAGGAACCAGTTTTCCGACGTGTCCTTGTCGACGGCCGTCGCATCCGACAGCGCGCCGTTGGCGGCGGCGACATCGCTGTTGATGATGCCGAGGAAGCCCGCGGACGCCTGGTTGAGGAATTCCGAATTCGGCGCGGAGAGCTTGATGACGACCGTCTGCGCGTCGGGAATGTCGATCGAACTGATGGGGTCGGCGATGAAGGCGCCGTTACCCTTGATGTTCTTCAACCGCTCGAACGACCATTTCACATCCTTCGCCTCGACCGGCGAACCGTCGGAGAACTTTGCCGCCGGGTCGAGCTTGAAGGTCAGCTCGGTCTGCTCCGGATTGATCTCCCAGCTCGAGGCGATCAGCGGCTGGACCTTGTTGTCCTTGTCGAGCGTCACGAGCTGCTCGTAGACGGAGGTGTTGTAGATCTGGCAGGTGTCGCACCAGGCGCGGGCCGGATCGAGCGAATTGACGTCCATGTCACGGGCGATCACCAGCGCGCGCTCTTCGGCCGATGCCGGCTGGATGGCCCCGCCCAGCATCGTGGCGGAGAGGGCGAGCGAAAGAAAGGCCAGTCTGGATTTCGATGGAAGAAGTCGTTTCATCGGTTGGATACCTCCAGTTTGACGGGCTGCGGATGCCCTGTTCCACTATTTTTCCGCAATTCGAAGCAAGGCGTCCCGCACGTCGGCAACCGTCGCAAGCGCTGCGCGATTGAGGGCGGCCGAGACCGTGGGGGCGGCAAGCCCGCCGGTCACGCGCAGGATTTCGTGGTCGAGACAGTCGAAGAAGCGTTCCTGGATCTCGGCGGCCCAGGTGCCGCCCATCGACAGGCTGCGGGCGGTCTGCTCGGCAATGACGACCCGGCCGGTCTTGTCGATGGATTGGCCGATGAGCTGCCAGTCGATGCCGTGGTGGTCGATGTTGCGCAGGTCGATGACCTCGGCATCGATGCCCGCCTCCGCCGCCGCCCTTATCGCGTTCTGGACCATGACGGAGGTCGCCAGGACCGTGCAGGCGCTTCCGGGCCGCACGATGCGCGCCGAGCCGAAGGGGATGAAGAAGTCCCGGTCGCCGGCCGGCACCTCGAATTCCTTCTGGTAGAGTTCGGTATGCTCGAAGACCACGACGGGGTCGTCGCAGGCAAGCGCCGAATTCATGAGGCCGATATAGTCGAAGGCGTTCGACGGCGTGACGATGCGCCAGCCGGGAAACAGGCCGAAAAGGGCCGACGGATCGCCGGAATGCTGCGAGCCGTAGCCGGTATGGGGCGAGATGCGCACGCGCATGACGATCGGAACGGGAAAGCCGTCGCCGAACATGTGGCGCACCTTGCCGACGCCGTTGGCGATCTGGTCGGCCGCGGTGAAACAGAAATCGCCGAACATGATCTCGACCACCGGCCGCAAGCCGTTGAGCGCCGCTCCGAGGGCGACGCCCGTGAACCCGTTCTCGGCGATCGACATGGGCAGGACGCGCTCGGGCCAGCGTTCCAGGGCGCCCTTGGTGAAGCCGCTGACGCCGCCGCGCATCTGGTGGGCGTCCTCGCCCATGACGATGATGCGCGGATCGCGCGCCATCGCGGCGGCCAGCGCCTCGGAGGCGGCGGTGACGAACTTCACCTTCTCGACGGCGTCGGGGCGCATGTCGTCGTGGTCGAGGAAACGCTTGTCGGCAAGCTCGGAAAGGTCGCCCAGAATGCCATGGTCGCGCGTCGCCGGATCCGGCCAGAGGCTGTCGGGAATACGCAACGTGTTGCCGCCGGGGACCGGCTCGGTCAGCTTTCCGGCCGCGGCCGCGACCCGGTCCGTGACCAGCGCGTCGATCTGCGCGAACTCTTCCGGGGAGAGCAGGCCGAGCGCCGTCAGGCGCGCTTCGGCGAGCGCGATGGGGTCGCGCTCACGCCATGCAGCTTCCTCTTCCTTCGTGCGATAGCCGAAATCGCTGCCGCTGCGGGATCCGGATTGATGGAAATGGCGGTAGCAGAGGGCCTCGATCACGACGGGACCGCCCGTCTCGCGGATGATGCGGCGGGCCTCCACCATGGCCCGATGCACGGCGACGACATCCATGCCGTCGCATTCGATCGCGACGATACCGAGCATCGCGCCGCGGGACGACAGCCGCGTCTCGCGCGTCACGTCGGAAATGTGCGTGGAGACGCCGTAGAGGTTGTTCTCGATGAAGAAGATCACCGGCAGGCCTTGCGCGGCGGCGATGTTCATCGCTTCGTAGCTCGCGCCGTTCTGGGCCGCGCCGTCGCCGAAGAAGGCGACGGAGATGTGGTCGCGGCCGAGCATCTTGTCGGCGAGCGCATAACCCGCCGCATGGGGCGGATTGCCGCCGACGATCGCCGAGGTGCCGACGACGCCCGCGCCGGCGAAACGCATGTGCATGGAGCCGCCCCGGCCGCCGCAATAGCCGGGGGTCAGGCCCATGATCTCGGCCATGAAACGGTAGATCGCCTCGTCCATGCCGGGCGTGAAGGCATCCTTGCGGATGTCGAAGCCTTCGGGAACCGAGGGATTGAGCAGCTTCAGCAGCACCTGGTGGTGGGCGCGGTGCGTGCCGTTGATCTTGTCGTCTGTACCGAGCGCGGCCATGGCGCCGACCGCGCCTGCCTCCTGGCCGATGCTGGCATGGGCCGGGCCGTGGATGAGGCCCGCCTTCTCCAGATCGAGCAGCTTTTCCTCGAACCGGCGGATGAGCAGCATCTGGCCGTACCAGTGGACGAGGTCTCGTGCCTGCTCCCCGCTCCAGTCCGCTTCGTCCAGCTCCAGCCGGAACCAGGGCGCGGAAGGGGCGAGCGGTATCTGGCGTGCCATTCGTATCCTCGGGTCGCAGGGGAGCCGCGTCGGGCTCTGTTCTCGTTTATGGAAATAAATTCCGATTTCTGTTGAATGGCACACTAAGCTGTGCCAGCCTTTGGATGCAACAGAAATTTTCACGCGCCGCCAAAGAGGAAGACATGCGATGATCCGCGACGCCGACGTGCTGAACGCCCTGGTTGAGATTGTGCGCCGGTTCGTGCGCGAGCGGCTGCTGCCGGCGGAGGCCCGGGTGGAGGACGAAAACGCCATCCCGCCCGAAATCATCGCGGAGATGCGCACGCTCGGTCTTTTCGGCCTGTCCATCCCGGAGGAGCATGGCGGGCTCGACCTGACGATGGAGGAGGAGGTGCGCGTCGCCTTCGAGCTCGGTTACGCCTCTCCCGCCTTCCGCTCCGTCATCGGCACGAACAACGGCATCGGCTCGCAGGGCATCATCGTCGATGGTACCGAGGCGCAGAAGCAATACTGGTTGCCACGCATGGCGACGGGCGAGGTCATCGGCTCCTTCGCCCTGACCGAGCCCGACGTCGGCTCGGATGCGGGCGCCGTGAAGACCACGGCGCGGAGAGACGGTGACCACTATGTCCTCAACGGCACGAAACGCTACATCACCAATGCCCCGGTGGCCGACGTCTTCACCGTCATGGCGCGCACCGGCGGTCCGGGGCCTGCGGGCGTGACCGCCTTCCTGGTGCCGAAGGACAGCCCCGGCCTCAGCCTTGGCCCGATCGACAGGAAGATGGGGCAGCGCGGCACCCGCACCTCGGACGTCATCTTCGACAATTGCCGCATCCCGGCCGACAGCGTCATCGGCGGCGTGGAGGGCGTCGGCTTCAAGACCGCGATGAAGGTGCTCAACCGCGGCCGACTGCATATCTCGGCGGTCTGCGTCGGCGCCGCGGAGCGGCTGTGCGACGAGGCCGTGCGCTTCGCGCGCGAGCGGGTACAGTTCGGCAAGCCGATCGCGGAGCACCAGCTCATCCAGGCCATGCTCGCCGACAGCTCGACCGAGGCCTTTGCCGGACGCGCCATGGTTCTGGAGGCCGCGCGGCGGTTCGATGCGGGCGATCGTGTCATCCAGCAGGCGGCGAGCGCAAAACTGTTCTGCTCGGAGATGGTCGGCCGTGTCGCCGACCGCGCGGTGCAGATCCATGGCGGCGCCGGCTACATGCAGGACTATCCGGTCGAGCATTTCTACCGCGATGTCCGGCTGTTCCGGCTCTACGAGGGCACATCGCAGATCCAGCAGCTCATCATCGCCCGCGAAATGCTGAACGCCTGAGGCCGGACCGATGCAGCGAGCTCTTGGAATCGTCGCGGATGACTTTACCGGCGCCCTCATGGTCGCCGGCTATCTGGAGAGCGCCGGCATCCACTGTCCCGTGCTCTTCCGTCCCGAGGCAAAGATCCCGCCTGCGGCCGTGGTAATGGCCGGCACCCGGACGCGCACGGTGCCCGTTGCACAGGCGCTTGCCGAGCTCGGCCGTTTCACCGACGCCTTTCTGCGGGCCGGCTGCAGGCGGATCGCCTACAAGGCCTGCGCCACGTTCGATTCCACCGAAGACGGCAATATCGGCCCGGCCGCCGATTATCTCGCCGATCGCGCGGGCATGCGGCCGGTGCTGATGAGCGCCGGCTTTCCCCGTTTCGGCACCACGGTCCACCAGGGCTACATGTTCTATCGCGGCCGCCTCGTTTCCGAATCGATCAAGCGTTTCGACCCGCTGACCCCGATGTCCGATCCCGATCTCGTCCGTTTCCTGGGGCGGCAGACGCCGCACCGGATCGCGCTCCTGAACCATGCCACCCTTCGCAGCGGCGCCGACGCGGCCCTTGCTGCCATCGAGGCCTTCGCGGACGAAGGAGTGGGCCACGTCTTCCTGGACACCACCGATGACGGCGACGTCGAGACCGCGGCCAAGATCGCGGCGGCGATGAACCGCGTCGTCGTCGCCAGCGATCCCCTGATCATCGCCTACGCGACCCGCCTCGGCCACGCCATGCAGCCGGATCCGGTGCCCTCACCGCAGCATGTCGACGGCCCCACGGCCGTCATTGCCGGAAGCGTCGGGCCGGTCGTCCTGGCGCAGCTTGCTGCTTTCTCGGCCAATCATCCCCTATTGACGCTGGATCTGCTCGATCCCGCCGGGGAGGAGGGGCTGGTTTCCGCCGCGCTCGACTGGGCCTCGCGACGGCTCGGCGCAGCACCCCTCGCCATTTCGACGGCGACAGGACCGGAAGGTGTCGCCGCCGTGCAGGCAGCCTTCGGCCGTGTAGAGGCGGCCCGCCGCGCGGAGCTCATCCTCGGCGCCATAGCGAGGGGTTTGCGCGATCGCGGGGTTCGACGATTTATCGTTGCGGGCGGCGAGACGTCGGGCGCGGTCGTCGATGCGCTCGGCATCGCGGCCGTTCGGGCCCTGCCGGAAGGCCCGCTCGGAACCGGCTTCTGCATATCCTGCGGGCCGACGCCCCTTTCGCTATATCTCAAACCCGGCAAGCTGGGCGCCGACGACATCCTGCTGAGCGCCGTCGAGGCGATGAACCAATGGAGTGGACGATAATGGACGAAACGGCGGCGAGGACGGCCCTGGTCGAGGCGAGCCGGCGATCGGTGGCACTCGGCCTCAACAGCGGAACGGTCGGCAATTTCAGCCTGCGGCACGGCGAGGGCATGCTGATCACGCCGACGGGCATCGCCCCCGATGCCCTCGCGCCCGAACAGATCGTCGCGATGGATCTCGACGGCGCCTGGATCGGCGGCTGGCGGCCGTCCTCGGAATGGGCCATTCACGCCCGGCTCTACGCCACGACGAATGCCGGCGCCGTCGTCCATACCCACCCCGACCACTGCGTCGCCCTTGCCGCGCTGCGCCGGCCGATCCCGCTGTTCCACTACATGGTCGCCGGCTTCGGCGGCAGCGAGATCCCCTGTGCGGACTATGCCTGTTTCGGGAGCGCCGCGCTTGCGGAAACGGTGGTCGCCGCCATGGGCACGACCCATTCCGCCTGCCTGATGGCCAATCACGGCGCGGTCACCATCGGGCCCGATGTCGGGACGGCGCTGGCACGCGCGGAGAAGCTGGAAACGCTGGCGCGGCAATACCTGCTCGCCCGTTCGATCGGCGAGCCCGTTCTCCTGACGCAAGCGGAACTTGCCGATGTGCGCGCCCGCTACGGCACCTACGGCCAGCAGGCGAAACGCTGACCGTCAGCCGCTGCGACACACCTCGCCGAGGATCCTCATCACCAGCGCCGGATATTCGAGATGCGGCATGTGCCCGCACGCGTCGAGGGCATGCAGCCCGACATTGCCGGGCAGGCCGGCCGTGGCGCTGAACGGCAGGATACGGTCCTGCCGGCCGAAGACGATCCGCACCGGCTGGGACAGGCGGGCAAGGTCGTCACGGATGGAGATCGCCTGCGTATCGTCCGGGAAGAACCGCTCGGCAAAGGCACGCATCGCCGCCGTCAGGTCCGTGTCGTCGCGCTGCTGCACCACCGCCTGCAGGAAGGCGGGCGAGATGACGGCGGCATCGTGAACCAGGAGGTCGAGCCAGGGTTTCAGGCTCTCCCGCTGCCGTGCGCGCAACACGCCCTCGACAAAGGCGCCGTTGATCTGGGGCCCGAGGCCCGCAGGGGAGACGAGGCAGAGGCCACGGATATCCAGTTGCCCGCGGCTTGCCAGCCGCGCCGCCAGCGCGCCGCCGAAGGAATGGCCGGCCAGAACGAGCGGACCATCGTGTTGCGCGGCAACGGTCGCCTCGATGCTTCCGGCCATCCGGTCGAGGTCTTCGGGAACCGCATGCGGCGAGCGCCCGTGCGCGGGAAGGTCGATGGCCAGCGCCGGCCAGTCCGCGCGCGCGGCAGCGAGCATGCCGCGCCAGTTGTTGAGGTCCGCACTGAAACCATGGAGGAGCACGACAGGCAGGCCTTCGCCCTTGCGCAGCCAGACCGCATTCAGCGTTGCGGGGCTGCTTTCCTTTCGCGCCGCAGGCAGCACGGCAGGGTTTTCGACTGCTGCGGGCCGGCGGGCCGGGCCGGCGTCACCGATCCTCGCAACGACGTCGGTCTTCTGGATCCGCCCGCCCGGGCCGGTGCCGGTGAGGCCGTCCAGCGCGATGCCATGCTCGCGAGCGATGCGGCGGGCGAGGGGAGTGGGATTGGGGCCGCGCCCGCTTCGGCGCACGCCTGGCACGAGAATGGCGCGGGTTGCTTCATTCGCAGGCTCCCCGGCCGCAGTCTCCTGCGGCTCCGTCTCACCGTAGGTTTCCCCGGCTCCATAGATGCGTGCGACATCCGCCCCGACATCCACCTCGACCTCGCTGTCGACCAAGGCATGAATGACACCGGTCGCCGGGGATTCGACCTCGACGGCGGCCTTGTCGTTGTCGATCTCGAAAAGGACCTGCCCCTGCCGGACGGTCTCACCCTCGGAAACGAGCCAGCGGGCGATGCGGCCGCTCGACATTTCGAGGCTGACCTTCGGATAGACGACATGGGTGGGCATGGGGGATCCCTTGAGGCTTGAGCCTATTCGGCCGAGGTTTTCCAGGTGGGTGGTCGTTGTGACGTCGGGAACGGATCGGGCTCCCCGGCAAGCCGCGCGCGCAGGCGGCGCGTGAGCCGGAGCAGCCCGGGACCGACGGATTCCCGGCAATGGTTGCGCGAGAGGATGTCGACGATCCCGCCGCAGGTGAGCGCGACGAGGGGCGAACCATCCGTCGGCCGAAAGGCGACGCCGACGGCATTGATATAGCTGTGCCAGCTACCGAAGGCGCTGATGAAGCCGTCCCGCCGGTAATCCTCGATGGCGTGCGTAACGAGACGATCGAGTTCCTCGGCCCTTTCAGGCTCGGCCGCGACCAGTTGCTCGATCACGGATTGACGAATGTCCGGCTGCATTTCCGCAAGATAGGCAAGGCCCATGGCCGTGCGGTAGATCGGCAGGCGCGATCCGACATTGAGGCGCAGCGAAACCGGGCTCATCGAGCGGCAATTGGCGAGATAGACCATCTCCAGCGCGTCGCGCGTGCCGAGAGCGACGGCAGCGCCCGTCTGGTCCGCCAGTTCCTGCATCAGGGGCCTCGCCATATGGATGACGGCGCTGGAGCTGAGCGCCGAATAGCCGAGCGAAACCGTCGCCGGCCCGATGCTGTAGCGGCCGAGCATGTCGTCGTAATGGAGATAACCGAGGCCGACGAGCGTCGAGGTCAGGCGCGAGACGGTTGCTTTCGGCAGGCCCGTCCGTTCGATGAGATCCTGGTTGCCGAGCGTGGCGTCGTCGGCGGTGAAGGCCCGCAGGATTTCCAGGCCGCGCGTCAGCGAAGCGGCGGAATTGCCGCCCTCCGCGCCTTCGCTGCCGTCTGCCGGTTTGGTCCGTTTACGCATGTCTTGCCTTTCGTTTCAGCGCTGCTGGAGCCATAGCGGATTTTCGCGATCTGTCGATCCGTCGTAAATGGAATATAATTTCATTTATGTTGACGTCCGCTGCGCCTGTTGTCAATAATGCCTGCATCGATCTCCCATTCGCCGGTCGGCACGGGATGGCACACGGGTTAAAGGACGCGATTTGTGACACGATACATTCTGCGACGCCTGGTCGCGATGCCCTTCCTGGTTCTCGGCATCGTGACGCTCGCCTTCCTGCTCACGACCGTGACCAAGGGTGACCCGCTGACGGCGATCGTGTCGGACCGGCAGATGAACGACCCGGTGGCGGTGGCCGCCGCGAAGGCGCGCTGGGGGCTCGATCGCAGCCTGCCGGAACGCTACGTCATCTATGTCGGCAACCTTCTGACCGGCGACATGGGCACTTCCTTCATCACGCGCCGGCCCGTCGCGCAGGACGTGTTCTTCCGTCTGCCGGCCACGATGGAGCTCGTCCTTGCCGCGATGCTCGTCGGCTCGACGATCGGCATCACGCTGGGCGTGCTGGCGGCCTATTTCCGCAACACGGTCATCGACCATGCGGCGCGTTTCTTCGCCCTGTTCGGGTCGTCCATTCCGGTCTTCTGGCTGGGACTGGCGCTGCTTTACGTCTTCTCGGTCAAATGGGGCATCCTGCCCGGCCCCGGCCGGCTGGATCCGCGGGCGCCCCCGCCGCCGTCCGTCACCGGCTTCATGACCATCGACACCCTGATCGCCGGGAACTTGAAGCTCTTTCTGGATGCGCTCTGGCACCTGATCCTGCCCGCCTTCGTGCTCGGCTGGGCCGTCGCCGGCACCATATCCCGCCTGGTGCGCGCCAATATGCTGGAGGTGCTGGACCGGGAATTCATCCTGACGGCGCGCGCGAAGGGGGCGGGGGAGCTTCGTGTCGTGGTGCGCCATGCGCTGCGCAACACGCTCGTGCCGACACTGACCGTCATCGGCTATTCCTTCGCCTACCTGCTCACGGGGGCCGTCCTGACCGAGACGATCTTCTCCTGGCCGGGCATGGGGTCCTATGCGGTGGAGGCGGCGCGCGGCCTCGATTTTCCCGCCATCATCGGGGTCACCATCGTCGGGGGCGTCGTCTTCCTGCTGACCAACCTCATCACCGACATTGCCTATGTCATTGCCAATCCGCGCGTCCGTCTGGGGTAAGAACATGATCGCGACGACCCTCGTTCCCTTCCGCCGGCCGGTATGGCTGTCGATTCCCCTGGCCATCGGGATCGCGATCGTGGTCTTCTGGCTCGCCGTCACGGTGCTCGCGCCGCTGATGAGCCCCTATGCGCCGCTCGACATGGTCGGACGGCGGCTTCAGGCGCCGAGCTGGAGCCATTGGCTGGGGACCGACGCGCTGGGGCGGGACGTCCTCAGCCGAACCCTCTATGGCGCGCAGCACTCGATCCCGATCGCCATCGTCGTGGTCGCCCTCTCCGTCACGATCGGGGCCATGCTGGGCGCGATTTCCGGTTATGCCGGCGGTCTGCTCGGTTCGGCGATCATGCGGCTCGTCGACGTCACCCTCTCCTTTCCCCCGATGCTCCTCGCCATGGCCGTCGCGGCCTCGCTGGGTCCCGGCCTTGAGAATGCGACCGTCGCCATGGTGATCGTCTGGTGGCCCGTTTATGCCCGCCTCATGCGCGCTCAGGTTCTGGAAATCCGCGAGCGCGAGCATGTCGAGGCCGCGGTCGCGGCGGGCGCCGGCAAGGGGCGCATCCTCTTCAAGCATATCCTGCCGCTCTGTTGGACGCCGGTGCTGATCAGCGCGACGATGGATCTCGGCCAGGTGATCCTTCTTGCCGCATCGCTCAGCTTCATCGGCCTCGGCGCCACGCCGCCGACACCGGAATGGGGCTCGATGATCTCAGACGGCGCGGCGCAGTTCTATTCCTGGTGGGTCGCCCTCGGGCCGGGCCTTGCCATCCTGACCATCGTGCTCGGCTTCAACTTCATCGGCGACGGCCTGCACGACTACTTCGATCCGAAGTCGAAATGAGGCGCACCATGCAACAGGAACCGCTCTTTGCCGTTCGCGACCTTCGCGTCTCCTTCACCCGCCGCGGGCAATCCTTCGAGGCCGTGCGCGGCATCAGCCTGCATGTCGACCACGGCGAAGTGCTGGGCATCGTCGGTGAATCCGGCTCCGGCAAGTCGGTCGGCATGCTCTCCGCCCTCGGCCTCCAGCCGAAGACCGCCTCCGTCAGCGGATCGGCCCGGTTCAACGGGCGCGAGCTCGTCGGCATGCCCATGGCGCAGCTGCGCGCCCTGCGCGGATCGCGCATCGCCATGATCTTCCAGGACCCGCTGTCCTCGCTCAATCCGGTCATGACGGTCGGCGCGCAGATCGCCGAAACGATCCGGCTGCACAATGCGGGCGTCTCGAAGCGGGCGGCGATGGACCGCGCCGCCGAACTGCTCGCCCTCGTCGCCATTCCCCAGCCGGACCGGCGGATCCACCAGTTCCCGCATGAATTTTCCGGCGGCATGCGCCAGCGCGTGATGATCGCCATGGCCGTCGCCAACGATCCCGATCTCCTGATCGCCGACGAGCCGACGACCGCCCTCGACGTGACCGTGCAGGCGCAGATCATGGATGTCCTGACGGATCTGCGACGGCGGCTGAACCTGGGGCTCATCCTGATCACCCACGATCTCGGCGTGCTTGCCGGGCATGCCGACAGGGTCGCGGTCGTCTATTCGGGCGAGGTCGTCGAACAGGCCGGCGTCGATGATCTCTTCGCGCGGCCGGCCCATCCCTATACGCGAGGCCTCATCGCCTCGATCCCCAACATGGCAGAGGAGAAGGAACGGCTCTTCTCGATCGACGGCGCGCCGCCGCCCCTTGGCAAGCTGCCCGGCGGATGCGCCTTCCATCCCCGCTGTCCGCAGGCGCAGGATATCTGCCGGCATGTGCCGCCGCCGGTCCGCTCGGACGGCGATCATCGGGCGGCCTGCCATTTCGCCACCCTTCCTGTCGGGAGCGCTGCATGACCGGGCCGGAACCCATCCTCTCCGTCAGGGACCTCTCGAAGCGTTTCTCCGTCACCGGCGGCCTGATCTTCGAGCGCGAGATTGCCGAGGTCAACGCGGTGACCGGCGTGTCCTTCGACGTCAAGCCCGGCGAAACGCTGGGGCTGGTCGGCGAATCCGGCTGCGGCAAGTCCACCCTCGGCCGCTGCATCCTGCGGCTGATCGAGCCCTCCAGCGGGCAGACCCTGTTCCGCGGCCGCGATATCAACGCGGCGAGCCCCGCGGAGATGCGTGCCCTGCGCCGCAAGATCCAGCTGGTCTTCCAGGATCCCTATGCATCGCTGCATCCGCGCATGCGGGTGGCCGAGAACATCGCCGAGCCGTTGCGCATCAGCGACCTTTCGCATGTTCAGCGCAAGGAACGGGTCGCCGAGATGCTCGATCTCGTCCGCCTCAACCCGGAGCACGGCCAGCGCTATCCGCACGAACTGTCCGGCGGCCAGCGCCAGCGCGTGGTGATCGCCCGGGCCCTCGCACTGAAGCCGGAGCTGCTCGTGCTCGACGAGCCGGTCTCCGCGCTCGACGTCTCCGTGCAGGCGGGCGTGCTCAACCTCCTCAAGGATATTCAGCGGGATTTCGGCACCGCCTATGTCTTCATCGCGCATGACCTGTCCGTCGTGCAGCACATCTCGCACCGGGTGGCCGTCATGTATCTCGGCAAGATCGTCGAGATCGCCGAAAAGCACCGGCTCTACCGGGCACCGATGCATCCCTATACCCAGGCCCTGATGTCCGCCGTGCCGCTGGCCGATCCCGCGCTCGAGCGCAGCCGCTCGCGCATCGTGCTGAAGGGCGACCTGCCGAGCCCGCTCAATCCGCCGTCCGGGTGTCGCTTCCGCACGCGCTGCCCCATCGCCCAGAAGCTCTGCGCGGAGGTGGAGCCGCCGCTGAACGAACGAGAGGAAGGCCATTCGGTCGCCTGCCACTTTCCGAATGCCATGGAGACCGGTTTGTCGGCCCGTCAGAAGAGCGGGCCTGGAGGAATGGAATGACGCAATTGAAATTGCCGCTCGAGGGCATTCGCGTCCTCGACCTGACGCGCGTTCTTGCGGGGCCATGGACGACCATGAGCCTCGGGGATCTTGGCGCCGAGGTCTGGAAGATCGAGAACATCAAAGGCGGCGACGATACGCGCGCCTGGTCCGTGCCGAACTTCAAGGGGGTCAGCACCTATTATCTGTGCGCCAACCGCGGCAAGCAGAGCATCGCGCTCGACCTGAAGACGCCGCAGGGCCGGCAGATCGTGCTTGATCTCGCGGCCAGGGCCGATGTCGTGGTGGAGAATTTCCGTGCCGGCACGGTCGACCGGCTGGGCATCGGCTACGCGGATATCCGGAAGATCAATCCGGGCATCGTCTACTGCGCGATTTCCGGATACGGCCAGACGGGTCCAGAGCGCGACAGGCCGGGCTACGATTTCATTATGCAGGCGGAAAGCGGCCTGATGTCCATCACGGGCGAGGAGGACGGCCCACCCAACCGGCTCGGCGTCGCCTTCACCGATGTGGTGGCGGGCATGGTCGCCACCCAGTCGATCCTCGCTGCGCTCTACCAGCGCCGGGATACGGGCGAGGGGCAGTATATCGATGTGGCCCTGCTCGATGCCACGCTCAACCTCCTGATCAATGTCGGAACGGGATATCTCAACGCCGGCGTGGAGCCGGTACGCTACGGCAACGCGCATCCGACGGTCGTGCCCTACCAGATCTTCAAGGCAAGCGACGGCACCTTCGCGCTTGCCGTCGGCAACGACCGCATGTTCGTCGATTTCTGCGAAAAGGTCATCGGCCGGCCCGACCTTGCCCACGACCCGCGGTTCGTTACCTCCCACCAGCGCGCCCTGCACAGGGACGAGCTGCTGCCGCTCCTTGCGGCGATCATCGGCGGCGAGACCTGCGAGCACTGGCTTGCCGCCTGCCTTGCGGCGAGCGTGCCGGCTGGACAGGTGAAGTCCGTCTCGGAGGCGCTGCAGAGCCCGAGCGTGACGGAACGGGGCGTCGTGCAGCGTCTTGAACACCCGGAGCTCGGCGTCGTTGCGCTGATCCGCCCCGCCCACGGGCTTGCTGCACAGGCAAGTGCCGATGCGAAGGCGCCGCCACTCCTCGGCGAGGATACACGCGGTGTGCTGCGCGATGTGCTGGGTTTCGAGGAGGCGCGGATCGAGAGCCTGGCCCTTGCCGGCGTCATCGCCTGCCGAGACGTCAGAAGCGCACCTTCGCCGCAACCCGTCCAAAGCGCGATCGCATAGGCGTGTGGCTGCACGATAGGAGCCCGCAACATCGGGGAACGAGATGACCGTCAGTGTCGATATCGACGGCGGGATCGCGATCGTCACGATCGCAAATCCGCCGGTCAATGCCATCAACAAGACCGTGCGGGAGCGGCTGCTGGCCCTGGCGCAGGAGTTCGACGGCAACCCGGCCATCCGGGCCGTCGTCCTGACCGGCGCCGGTACCCTCTTCGTCGCGGGAGCCGATATCACCGAATTCGACCGGCCGGTGGAACCGCCGTTCCTTCCCGACGTCATCGCGCGCATCGAGCGGGCGGAAAAGCCGTGGATCGCGGCGATCCGCGGTGCGGCGCTCGGCGGCGGCCTGGAACTTGCGCTCGGATGCCGCCTGCGGGTGGCGACCGGAACCGCCCGTTTCGCCCTGCCGGAGGTCAATCTCGGCATCATTCCGGGTGCCGGCGGCACGCAGCGCCTGCCGCGGGTGATCGGTGTCGCCGAGGCGATCCGGGTTGTTGCGGAGAACCACACGATGGACGCCGCGGAGGCGGTACGGCTCGGGCTGGTCGATGCGCTGATCGGGGAACCGCTGCTGCGGGGCGCCATCGCCTTCGCGCGCGAAGCGCTCGAAAAGACCTTGCCCCCGCCAAGCCTCGATCGCCCGCCATCCGCCCCCGCGCAAGAGGTCTGGACGGAGGCGGAAAGGAGGATCGCATCGCGCACGAAGGGAGCGTCAGCACCCCTGCAGGCCCTGGAGGCCCTGAAATACGGGATCGAGCAGGATACCGAGGCTGGCCTTGCGCGCGAGCGGTCGACTTTCCTTTCGCTGCGCGGGAGCGAGGAGGCGGCCGCCCTGCGTCACCTGTTCTTCGCCGAACGCGCGGCACTCCGGCCGGCAGACATCCGCGGGATAGCACCGAGGCTTGTCGCGACGGCGGGCGTCGTCGGTGGCGGGACGATGGGTAGCGGCATCACCGCGGTGCTTCTCAATGCCGGTCTTTCCGTCGTGCTTGTCGAGCAGGACACGGCCGGCGTTTCGCGGGCACGCGACGCGATCGCGGGCCTCTTCGAGGCGTCCCGGCGCCGGGGGCAGATAACGGGCGAAGAGGCGGCGGAGCGGTTGAACCGTCTCGAAACGAGCATCGGCTATGACGGCGTGGAGCGGTGCGATCTCGTGATCGAAGCCGTGTTCGAGGATCTCGCGGTCAAGCGCGCCGTCTTCGCCGCGCTGGGGCACATCTGCCGGCCGGATGCGATTCTTGCCACCAACACCTCCTACATCGATCCGCGGCTGATCGCGGAAGGCCTGCCGGGACCGGAGCGTTTTCTGGGCCTGCATTTCTTCAGCCCGGCGCAGATCATGAAACTCCTGGAGATCGTGCCGACGCCGGAAACGGCGCCGGACGTGCTGGCGACGGGCTTCGACCTTGCCCGCCGCCTCGGCAAGATTCCTGTACGCGCTGGCATCTGCGACGGGTTCATCGGCAACCGCATCCTCCGCCGGTTCCGGGCGGAAGCGGAGGCGCTGGTCCGTGGTGGCGTTCCCATTGCCGCCGTGGATGCGGCGATGCGCGGCTTCGGCTTTGCCATGGGGCCGTTCGAAATGCAGGACATGGCGGGCCTCGACATCGCGTTCCTCCATCGCGAGGCGGCCCGCGCGCGGGGCGAGCCCGTGCCGGTTCTGCCTGGCGACCTTCTCGTGCGCGCGGGGCGCAAGGGGCAGAAGACCGGTGGCGGCTGGTATGACTATGCCCCCAGTGACCGCCGTCCCCGGCCCTCCGCCGAAACGGAGCGGATCATCGCGCCGCTCGTGGGACCACGAACGGAGATGGCGGGCGAGGCAATCGTTGCCAGATTGATGGCCGCGATGGCACAGGAAGGGCAGGCGATCCTGAAGGAAGGCATTGCGGCAAACGCTGCCGATATCGACCTCGTCGAGGTCCACGGCTACGGTTTTCCACGGACGCGCGGCGGGCCGATGTTCCAGATGGGCCGCGCCGAAGCAAAGCCCATATGATACGAGCGAGGATTTTACGATGACGACCTATCCCGACACATTGCTTTTCATCGACGGTGTGTGGCGCCCGGCCTCCGGCGGCCGGACCATTCCCGTCCTCAACCCGGCAACGGCCCAGCCGATCGGCACCGTCGCCTGGGCGGATCGTGCCGATCTCGACGAAGCGCTGGCGGCCGTCGACCGTACCTTCCCGCAGTGGAGCGCGACATCGGCCCATGAGCGCGCGAGGCTGATGCGCCGCGCCGCCGATATCCTGCGCGAGCGGGCGGACGAGATCGCCGTCATGATGACGCTGGAACAGGGCAAGCCGATGTCGCAGGCGCGGATGGAGACGCTCGCCGGCGCCGATGTCATCGAGTGGTTCGCCGGCGAAGCGCAGCGCGCCTACGGGCAGGTCATCCCCTCCCGTGCGCCGGATGTGCTGCAGATCACCCTGAAGCGTCCCGTCGGGCCGGTTGCCGCCTTCACGCCGTGGAACTTCCCCATCAACCAGGTCGTCCGCAAGCTTTCCGCAGCGCTTGCCGCCGGCTGCACGATCATCGTCAAGGCCCCGGAGGAAACTCCGGCATCGCCCGCAGCCCTCATCCAAGCCTTCGCCGATGCGGGTATCCCGGCCGGCGTCATCAATCTCGTCTATGGCGTTCCGGCCGAGATTTCGGAATATCTCATCCCGCACCCGGTCATCCGCAAGATCAGCTTCACCGGATCGACACCGGTCGGCAAGCAGCTTGCCGCGCTCGCCGGCGCGCATATGAAGCGCGCCACGATGGAGCTCGGCGGCCATGCGCCGGTCATCGTCGCCGAGGATGCGGACCTCGACCTCGCCGTGAACCTGATGGTCGGCAACAAGTTCCGCAATGCCGGGCAGGTCTGCGTCTCACCCACGCGCTTCCTCGTGCAGGAGAAGCTCGCCGATGCCTTCACCGAGCGGTTCACGGCCGGGGCGAAGGCGGTTCGGGTGGGCAATGGCCTCGATGCCGACATCGAGATGGGACCGCTGGCAAACGACCGCCGCATTCCTGCGCTGGAAAGCCTGATCGGCGACGCCGTCGAGCATGGGGCGACGCTGAAGACGGGCGGCCGCCGCATCGGCAATGAAGGGTGGTTCTTCGAGCCGACCGTGCTGGCCGACGTGCCGGTGGCGGCACGCATCATGAACGAGGAGCCCTTCGGCCCCGTCGCGGTCGTCAACCGCTTCGGCGATCTCGGCGAGGCGATCAGCGAGGCGAACCGCCTGCCCTACGGCCTTGCCGCCTTCGCCTTCACGCGCAGCAGCGCCACCGCGACGCGGCTCGGCAACGAGGTGGAGGCCGGAATGGTCTCCATCAACCATCTGGGCCTGGCCCTGCCCGAAGTTCCCTTCGGCGGCATCAAGGATTCGGGCCACGGCACGGAGGGAGGATCCGAAGCGCTGCAGGCCTATCTCGATACCCGGCTGGTGACCCGCAAGGGCTGACGCGCCGCTACTTTGGCGCTGCCGACGGGAGGAAGGATTCGACTCCCATCGACAAACCGGATTGTTCAGGCCGGCCCATATTGCTGGCCAGAATGCACCCCCGCGACGCAGGTCGCGGGGGTGCATCCGTATCCCTTTCCATTTCACCGACTTGCCTCTTGAGCGCGTGGCCGTATCCTGATGTGCCTTTGCTCCGCGCCACCGGATCCACGGGCCGTTTCGAAGCGGTGAGCCTTCCACCGGCCGATTTCGAGCAACAGCGGGAGAACCAGGATGTCGGAGACCGAACTGAAGCTGGATATCACACCCGATGATCTGGAGGCCCTCGCGGCGTCGGAACTGTTCAGTGAACCGGCCGGCACCCTCGAACAGCACGCGACCTATTTCGACACCCCTGAGAACAGCCTCGAGAGGGCGGGCTTTTCGCTCTGCATATGCCGCTCTGGTGCCGCGCTCGTTCAGACCGTCAAGGCAACCGGTCCGGCGGCGACCCGCTTTGCCCGGCCGCAGTGGGAAATGCCCGTGACGTCGGAGCAGCCCGTCATCGACGGAACGACCCCCTTGGCGTCCAGGTTTGGAGACATCGCCCCTGCGCTTTCGCCCCTGTTCGAGGTCAATGTTCTCCGCCAGACCTGGACCATGGTCGAGAACACATCCCGCATCGAGGTTTCGGCCGACCGCGGCGAGCTCATCGCGGGGGAAAGGCGGCTTGCCGTTTGCGAACTGGAACTCGTATTGAAGGACGGCGAGCTGGTCGATGTTTTCCGGCTGGCGCGAAAGATCGAAGCGATCGCTCCGGTGACGATCGGCGTCCAATCCAGGGCGGAACGCGGTTACCGCCTTCTCGACGCAGCGCCCGTGGCCATCAAGGCCGAGCCTATCTACCTCGACATGGACGATACCGCAGGGCATGCGTTTCGCGTGATCGCCGGATCCTGCTTTCGCCAGTTCCGGCTCAACGAAGCGATCCTGCTTCGTCGGCAAAACGCGGAGGAGGCCCTCCACCAGGCGCGGGTCGCCCTGCGGCGGCTTCGCTCCGCACTCTCGGTGTTCAAGGCCCATCTCGGGGATGAGGCAAAACGATTGTCCGATGCGTTCCGCTGGCTTGCCGGGCTGCTGGGGGACGCCCGTGATCTCGATGTGCTGGTGGCAAAGACGGCGTCGCCTGCGGCACACGGAAACCTTCAGGAGGCGCGAAGGACCGCCCACGAAGCCGCCCTTGCTGCGCTGTCGTCACCCCAGGCCCGGGCTCTCATGATCGATTTCAACGAGTGGCTCCAGTCGGGGAGCTACCGTCGAGAACCCGCCCTCGGCAAGCCCGCGGTCGATTTTGCCGCGCATGCCCTCGACAGACAGCGCAAGAGGCTGAAGAAGAACGGCAAGGACCTCGCCGGGCTGCCCGACGGCGAACGGCACCAGATCCGCAAGGACGCCAAGAAGCTGCGCTATGCGGCCGAGTTCTTCTGCTCGCTGTTCGAAGAGAAACGCGGGGCGCGCCGCTTCGCGCTTTTCTCTGACGCGATGGAAAAGTTGCAGGACCGGCTCGGCGTCTTGAACGACCTCGTCACCGGCCCGGACGTCGCAGCGAAATATGGTCTGGACGACCTGGAAGGGTCGGAGCAGGGGCGCAGTCCCCGCAACAAAACGAAACTGATCGAGCGCTCGCAGGCCGCGTTGGACGACCTGCTCGACGCAAAGAAATTCTGGCGCTGAACAGTCCACCGACACACGAATGCCGGGAGAACCTTCGGCGCCATCGCCACCCGGCATCGCCCGCGCACGATGTCAGGGTGGATTCTTGTCCCGAACTTGATATCCCTCGTGCCTTGCTCAACGTGGCGCCCGTCCATCGGGTGTCGGACAGGCCTGCCAGGAGGAGACATCGTGAGCGCTACGCGACCCCCGAGGGCGAAAGCGTCTGCCGGAAAACAGGCAGCCGGCCGCATGACGCGGGAGGCCTGGATCGAGGCGGGCATTGCGGCGCTTGTCGAGGAGGGTATCGCCAATGTGAAGATCCAGGTCATGGCGAAGACACTCGCCGTGTCGCGCTCGAGCTTCTACTGGTTCTTCGCCGATTTGCAGGAACTGCATGGGGAGCTGCTCGAACACTGGCTGCGCAAGAACACCAGCCCGATCATCGAACGGGCGCTCCGCCCCGCGCCGACGGTCACGAAGGCCGTGTGCCACATCTTCGAATGCTGGGTGGATCCAAGCCTCTTCAGCCCCCGCCTCGATGCGGCGGTCCGCTCCTGGGCGCAGGTGGACGCGTTGGTGCGCGACGTCGTCGACCAGGCGGACGATCAGCGCGTGGACGCCGTCACGCGCATGTTCCAGCGCTACGGCTATCCGGACGACGAGGCCTTCATCCGCGCGCGCGTCCTCTACTTCACGCAGATCGGCCACTACACGCTCGGCATGCGCGACGACCGCGAAATGCGGCTGCGCTTCCTGCGGCCCTATCTCCTCAGTTTCACGGGCCGCACGGCATCGGACGACGAGGTCGAGGCTTTCGAGACATTGATGCGGCGCGTTCAGCCGGACGGCTGACCGATGGACATGTTTGTACGCTTCAGGTTTTTGGTTCTTGAGGCGGTGTTCGGCCAGCGATCCGTTTTCCCATGTATTGTGCCGCAATCTTCTGGACATTAGTGTCCAGAGAGAATACGCATAATGCCTGCCGAGCGGAAACGGCTCGGAGGGGATGGTCTTCAGCCATGGGGCGGCACATGAAGCAGCACTCAGCCTTGCCATCGTGCGGCCGCGCAAGGAGCAACGGCGCGCGATGACACGGCATTACTCCGCCTTCTCGCTCTTCAAGGAGGGCCTCAGGGGCCAGAAGGGCTGGCAGCAGGCCTGGCGCTCGCCACAGCCGAAGCCGCGCTACGACATCCTGATCATCGGCGGCGGCGGACATGGCCTTGCGACGGCCTATTACCTCGCCAGAGTGCACAATATCCGCAATGTCGCTGTCATCGAGAAGGGCTGGCTGGGCGGCGGCAATACCGGCCGCAACACGACCGTCGTGCGCTCGAACTATTTCTTTCCGGAAAGCACGGCGCTCTACGACCTTGCGCTGCGCCTCTATGAAACGCTCGGCCGGGATATCAACTACAACATCATGCTCTCCCAGCGCGGCATCATCACCCTTGCCCATAGCGAGGCGGAGATGGAAATGGCGGCGCGGACCGTCAACGCCATGCAGATCAACGGCACGGATGCCGAACTCTTCGATGCGGAAGACGTGCGGCGCGTGCTGCCGCTGCTCAACGTCTCGCCGCAGGCGCGCTATCCGGTTTTCGGCGGTGTCTGGCAGGGCAGGGCAGGGACGGCGCGCCACGATGCGGTCGCGTGGGGCTATGCCCGCGCCGCCGACAGGCTGGGCGTCGACATCATCCAGTCCTGCGAAGTGGAGGAATTCCTGGTCGAGGGCGGGCGCTGCCGGGGCGTCAGGACGAGCCGCGGCGAGATCCGCGCCGAACGGACGGGCATGGTCGTCGCCGGCCATTCCTCGCATCTTGCGGCCAAGGCCGGCTTCCGCCTGCCGATCACCTCCTATGCCTTGCAGGCCTGCGTTTCCGAGCCGATCAAGCCGGTGCTCGACACGGTCGTGCTGTCCCCCGGAACCGGCACCTATGCCAGCCAGTCGGACAAGGGCGAACTCGTCATCGGCGGTGCCCTCGACCGGGTTCCCTCCTACGGGCAACGCGGCAACCTGCCGGTGCTGGAAGATGTCGTCTCGGGCCTTCTCGAAATGTTCCCGTCGTTCCGCCAGCTCCGGCTGATGCGGCAATGGGCCGGCATCGTCGACGTGACCCCGGATTCATCGCCCATCCTCGGGGAGAGCCCGCTGCCGGGTCTCTTCCTGAACTGCGGCTGGGGAACGGGCGGCTTCAAGGCCATTCCGGCCGGCGGCACGCTGCTCGCCCACCTGCTGGCGACGGGCACGCACCACGACATCAGCCGCCCCTTCGATCTCGACCGCTTCGCACGCGGCCGCTTGATCGATGAAGCCGCCGGCTCCGGCATCGCGCACTAGGAGGCACCCATGCAGCTCTTTCCCTGCCCCTTCTGCGGCCCGCGAAGCGAGAGCGAATTCCATTTCGGCGGAGATGCCGGCAACCATCGCCCGGAAGGGTTTCGCGCCGTGACGGATGGCGAATGGAGCAATTACCTCCATGCACGCAACAATCCGCGCGGGGCGGCAAACGAAATCTGGATGCACATGACCTGCGGCGAGGTCTTCCGCATGGAACGGGATACCGTGCATCATCGCGTGGCACGGTCCTTCGCACCGGGAGAGGGAGACGGTCATGACGGCATGGCGCACTGAGGGCGGCTCCGCCATCGACCGTTCGCGGCCGCTGCGCTTTTCCTTCGACGGGCGCGAGGTCGAGGGCTTTGCCGGCGATACGGTAGCCTCGGCGCTCCTGGCCAGCGGCATCTCCGTCCTCGGCCGCAGCTTCAAGTATCATCGCCCGCGGGGCCTCTGGGGCGCGGGCGTCGAAGAGCCGAACGCCCTTGTCGATATCGCCGGCGGCATGCCGAACACCCGGGCCACGCAGGCGCTCGCCGCCGACGGCATGGCGGTGCGCAGCGTGAATGCCGAACCGAGCGCGCAGAAGGACCGCCACGCCTTCCTCGATGCCTTCTCACGCTTCATTCCGGCCGCCTTCTACTACAAGACCTTCATGTTTCCGGACTGGCATCTCTTCGAGCCGCGCATTCGGCAGATGGCAGGCCTCGGGACGCTTGACGCGGCGGCGCAAGGCCCCGCCTTCGTCGAGCAGGTGAACCACCATTGCGACGTGCTGGTGGTCGGCGCGGGACCGGCGGGCCTGCTTGCCGCCCGCAAGGCGCTGCGCGCCGGTAAGCGCGTGGTTCTCTGCGACGACGGCCGGCAGGCCGGCGGCAGCCTGCTCTTCCGCGCCGCGACCATCGAGGGCAAAACCGGCCCGGAATGGGCGGCGGACGTGGCCGCGAAACTGGCGGGGGGCGGAGCTCTCGTCCTGGCCGGCACGACGGCCTTCGGCATCTACGACCATCACCTGGCCGGCCTCAGCCAGAAGGGCGGGGACGGCGCGCCGGATCGCCTCTGGCGGATCCGCGCCGGGTCGATCGTGCTTGCCACCGGCGCCATCGAACGGCCGCTGCCCTTCGGCAACAATGACCTGCCGGGCATCATGTCGGCGGAAGCCGCGCTCGTCTATCTCCGCCGCTTCGGCGTCGCCGCGGGGCGCAAGGTCGTGGTCGCGACGAACAACGGCCTTGCCTATGAGACGGCGGAGGCCCTGGCCGCGGCCGGGGCGCATGTCACCGTCGTCGATTATCGCGCCGATGCGCCGTCGCCCGCCGGCCTTCGCGTGCTCGCGGGACGCACCATCCTCTCCGCCAGCGGCCGCGGTGCCGTCCATACCGTCAGGCTTTCCGACGGCAGCGTGCTCGAGGCCGACGCCGTGCTTGCCTCCGGCGGCTTCACGCCGACCGTGCATCTTTATTGCCAGGCGCAGGGCAAGCTCGACTGGCGCGACGATATTCTCGCCTTCGTGCCCGGCCGGCCAGTCGAGGGCGTCACGGTGGTGGGTGCCGCTGCCGGCGATTTCGGCCTTCCGGCGGAACTTGCGGAGCGCGCCGGCCGGGCGCTCGGCATCGTCGCGGCCTGGCCGGAACCGGGCACTAGGCAGCGGGTCTGGATCGACCTCCAGAACGACGTCACCGCCAAGGACGTGGAACTCGCCGTGCGGGAAAACTTCGTCTCCGTCGAGCACCTGAAGCGCTATACGACGCTCGGCATGGCGACGGACCAGGGCAAGACCTCCAACGTCAACGGCCTGGCGCTGATGGCGGAACTCACCGGCCGCCGCATTCCCGAGGTCGGCACGACGACCTACCGCCCGCCCTTCACGCCGGTCCCGCTCGCCTCCTTCGCAGGTGCCCGCTCCGGCACGCGCATGAACCCGCTCCGCCGTCTGCCGCTGGAAAAGCAACATCGCGCCGATGGCGCCGTGTTCCGCGACTATGGCGGCTGGCTGCGCCCCGCCTATTATGGCGCCGGCCCCGCGGACACACGCATTCAGGCGGAAGCCCGCGCGGCGCGCGAGGGCGTCGCACTCTTCGACGGCTCGCCGCTCGGCAAGATCGAGGTCATCGGCCCGGATGCCGCAGGGTTTCTCGACTTCATCTACTACAACACCATGTCGACGCTTCCGTCCGGCCGCTGCCGCTACGGTTTCATCCTCACGGAGGGCGGCAACGTCTATGATGACGGCGTGCTGGTCCGGCTCGACGAGAACCGCTTCGTCGTTTCGTGCTCCTCCTCGCATGTGGCGGGCGTGCACGCCCTTCTGGAGGAGTGGCGGCAGGACCGCTTCGACCGGCGGCGCATTTTCATCCACAACGCGACGGCCGAGATGGCGACGCTGACCGTCACCGGCCCACGGGCACGGGCGCTGATGGAGGCCGTCGGCTTCGATATCCCGCTGGACGACGCGGCCCTGCCGCACATGGCCGTCGCTGCCGGCACGTTCGAAGGCATCGCGGTGCGGATCGCCCGCATCAGCTTTACCGGCGACCGCTCCTACGAGATCTCGGTACCCGCCGACCGGGCCGCGGCACTCTGGGCGCGGCTGCGACGGGAAGGCGAGGTTTTCGGTGCGACGTTGCTCGGCCTCGAAGCCCTCATGATCCTGCGCGCCGAAAAAGGCTATATCGTCATCGGCAAGGACACCGACGGCACCAGCCGCCCGATGGATTTCGGCCTCACCGCGCCGCTGGAGCGCAAGAAGGCCGAGTTCATCGGTCGCCGGTCGCTGATCACGGAAGATGCTACACGCGCGGACCGGCGGCAGTTCGTGGGCCTCGAAGCCGTCGACGGCAAGGGCGTATTGCCGACCGGTGCGCACGGCATCGCACGCGAGGGGCGTGGCGTGCGCAGCGCCGGCTATGTCACCTCCAGCTATTTCAGCCCGGCGCTGCAGAAGCCGATCGCGCTGGGGCTGATCGAGCGCGGCCTTTCCCGCATGGGCGACATCATCGAGCTGCAGCACCTTCGGGAGATCAGGCGCGCCCGCATCGTATCCGCCTGCGCCTTCGACGAGGAAGGAAGCCGCCTCCATGCTTGACGTTTCCTCGAAATGGCGGCCCGAGCCGGACTGGGCGCTTGCCCGCCTCTCCGGCCCCGGCATCGCGATCTGCCTCGTCACCGGTCTCACACAGCGCCTCGTCAGCGGTGATGTCGACCGCTTTCTTGCCCGATACGATCTCGGCAGGGATGTCGGCGCGCTGGGCCTTGCCCTTGGCGAGCGCTATGCGGTGCGCGTTGCCCGCGATCGGCTGCTGGTCGTCGGGATTTCCCCTGCAGAGCTGGCGGACGGGTGGCACGACGAGGGCTGGGCCGTGACGACCGTCAGCGCCGCCCTTCGCGTCGTCGAAGCGAGGGGAGAAGGCATCCGCGATCTCCTGGCACGGGGAACGGCGCTGGACCCGGACAATCCCGGGCCTTGCGCCGCCATGTCGTTTGCCGGGATGATGGCGACGATCTACAGGCATGCCGAGGCCGGGACCCTGCGGATTCATGTCGACCGGGGGCTTGCTTCCTATCTGTGGGAGTGGCTCGAATGTCAGCCTCTTCTGGGCGGGATCGGTGAACCCGCCCCAAGATGACGTTTCGTTGTGGAAGGAACGACCCGCGCTGGTGCGGGCGAAAAAGGGAGTTGAGACAGTGAGAAACATTCTGATTATCGGCACGGCCCTCGGCCTGCTCATGAGCACCGCCGCCCGGGCGGAGGACCTGACATTCGCCGTTGCCGGCCCGCTGACCGGGCCGCTCGCCACGATCGGCGACCAGTTCAAGCAGGGTGCGCAGGCCGCCGCCGACGCCATCAACGCCAAGGGCGGCGTGCTGGGCCGCCAGATCAAGCTGCAGTTCGAGGACGACCAGTGCGACCCGAAGCAGGCGGTTTCGGTTGCAAACCGCATCGCCGCCAGCGGCATCCAGTTCGTCGATGGCCATGCCTGCTCGGGCTCCAGCATTCCGGCATCGGCGGTCTATGCCGAGAACGGCACGCTGATGATGAGCCCGGCCTCCTCGAACCCGGTCATGACGGACGATGCCGCCGCCAAGGGCTGGACCAACATCATGCGCCTCTATACCCGCGACGACGCCCAGGGCGCCTTCATCGGCCCCTGGATCGCCAAGCAATATGCCGGCAAGAACGTCGCGGTCCTGCACGACAAGACGGCCTACGGCCAGGGCGTTGCGGATGCCGTGCGCGCCACGATGAATGAAAACGGCCTCAAGGAGATCCTTGCCGAAGGCATCAATGCCGGCGAGAAGGACTACAACGCGCTGGTGACCAAGCTGAAGGATGCCAAGATCGATGTCGTCTACTTCGGCGGCTACCACCCGGAAGCCGGCCTCATCCTGCGCCAGGCCGCCGAGCAGGGCTACTCGTTCCAACTGATCATGCCGGACTCCATCGCCTCGCCCGAATTCTGGCAGGTCGCAGGCCCGGCCGGCGAAGGCACGATGTTCGTCTTCCCGTCCGATCCGCAGGCCAAGCCCGAAGCGAAGGAAGCCGTCGAGAAGATCCAGGCCGGCGGCTTCAAGCCGGAAGGCTTCACCCTCTTCTCCTACGCCGTGATCCAGGCCTTCGCCCAGGGTATCGAGCGCGCCGGCTCGGACGATCCGACCAAGGTGGCCGAAGCCCTGAAGAACGGCCAGCCGATCGACACCGTCGTCGGAACCGTCACCTTCGACGAAAAGGGCGACCTGAAGAACGCCAGCTACGACATCAACCGCTGGAGCAACGGCAACTACGCGCCGATCGCACAGTAATGCCGGTCGGATGGCGCACGTCCGCGGCGCCATCCTTCGAGGATGCGTTCTCTGCAACGAACAGGCCCGGCAACACACCGGGCCTGTTTGCCCAGTGCATGGCGAGCACGGCCTTCTATCGGGCCGAGGCAAGGGAGCGGAGATAGGCGATGACGTCATCGGCGTCGTCGGGTTTCAGGCCGGAAAACGCCATGCGTGTTTTCGGGATCATTTTCTTCGGCCCGGCCAGATAGGCGGCCAGCGTCGCCTCGTCCCATCTGAGACCCTTCCCGCCTTCCGCCTTCATCGCCTCGGAGTATTTTCCATAGTCACCGAGGGAGGCGGCCGGGCGGTCGATGATGCCGACCAGATGGGGGCCGACCTTGTTCACGGGCTGCTCGGCATTGTGGCAGGCGGTGCATTTCTTGAAGACGGCGGCGCCGGCTTCCGCCGAGCCATCGGCGGCATTTGCGGCGACGGGGAGCACCAGAATGGTGAGAACGGCGAGACTTTTCATGCTTGCTCCGCGTTGACGGCAAAAAGCGGCCGGCTGAAGCCGGCCAAAGGTGGCGCGGCTTCACCAGCCGCACGCGATCACCGGCCGCCCTTGGGCGACCGGGGAGGATCGCGGTTTTGCTCAGATCGTGCCGGCGCCCATTTCCCTGGCGATGTAGTCGGCCTGGCGGATGGCGAGCGTGACGATCGTCAGCGTCGGGTTTTCCGCTGCCCCCGTGGTGAACTGGCTGCCATCGGAGACGAACAGGTTCTTGATGTCGTGCGCCTGGCCCCATTTGTTGACGACGCCGTCCTGCGGCTTCTCGCTCATGCGGTTGGTGCCGAGATTGTGCGTCGAGGGATAGGGCGGCGTCGGGAAGCTGCGCGTCGCGCCGACGGCGGCATAGATCGCCTGCCCCTGCTGGTAGGCATGGTTGCGCATGGCGATATCGTTCGCATGGTCGGTGAACCAGACGTCGGGGATCGGCATGCCGTATTTGTCCTTCAATTCGCCATGCAGCTTCACGGCATTCTGTTCCTGCGGCATGTCCTCGCCGACGATCCATAGACCCGCCATGTTGGCGTAGCTGTCCATGGCGGAGGCGAAGGAACGGCCCCAGCCGCCGGGATCGAGGAAGGCCGCCATGAACGGCACGCCGAGTGCCAGCGTCTCCAGCTCGTAGCCGCCGACGAAGCCGCGCGACGGATCGTGTTTGGCCTCGTCGCGGATGATGCCGGCCATGGTCGTGCCGCGGTAGAAATGAACGGGCTTTTCGAACACGGCATAGACCGAACCGGTCGTATGGCGCATGTAGTTCTTGCCGACCTGGCCGGAGGAGTTGGCAAGCCCGTCCGGATATTTGCTCGACGCGGAATTGAGCAGCAGGCGTGGGCTTTCGATGGAATTGCCGGCGACGCAGACGATGCGCGCCTTCTGGCTTTGCAGCGTGCCGTCCTTGTCGGCGTAGACGACGGCCGTGACCTTGCCGCTGTCGTCATGCTCGATCTTGACGACGTGGGAATTCGGCCGCACCTCCAGCTTGCCGGTCGCCTCGCCCTTCGGGATCTCGGTATAGAGCGTCGACCATTTGGCGCCCCATTTGCAGCCCTGGAAACAGAAGCCGGTCTGCTGACAGCTCATGCGGTCGTCGCGATCGGCCGAGTTGATCGCCATGTTGCCGGTGTGACAGTCCTTGTAGCCGAGCTTGTCCGCGCCGGCCTTGAGGATCTTGAAATTGTTGTTGCCGGGCAGGCCCTCGATGCCGTTGGTGCGGGTCACGCCCATCTTGTCCTCGGCCTTGGCATAATAGGGCTCCAGCTCGGCCAGCGTCAGCGGCCAGTCGAGCAGGTTGGCGCCCTCGACCTTGCCGTAGTGCGTCAGCGTCTTGAACTCGTGCTCCTGGAAGCGCAGCGAGGCGCCTGCCCAGTGCGTCGTCGTGCCGCCGACTGCCTTGACGATCCAGGCCGGCAGGTTGGGAAAGTCCTTCGAGACGCGCCAGCCGCCGCCGGTCGTGCGGTGATCCAGCCAGGCGAGCTGGGCGAAGCTGTCCCATTCGTCGTTGATGAAGTCCTCGTGTTCAATGCGCGCGCCGGCTTCGAGCACGACGACGTCGATGCCCTTCTGCGCCAGTTCGTTGCCGAGCGTGCCACCGCCGGCACCCGAACCGATGATGACGACCACGCTGTCGTCGTTGAGATCATAAGGAGCTGCCATGGTTTCCTCCCGAAACATGGGCGATCGGCGTTACACGCCTTGCAGCCGCGCCTCCTCCGGCGCCGGCTGCCGGATCGCCGTCAAAGCCATTCGATGTCGTCGAAACCGCGGGCGATGTAGCCGCCCTTGGAATAGGATTCGCCCTCGTAACCGAAATGCGGCCAGAGCTCCTTCTGGTTATACAGGGAGACCACGAGGTCGCCGCGCACCGCCTGGAAGAAGGGCGTCGCCTCGATCTGCTTGAGAATATCGACGCGGTCGTCCTCCCAGCCGAGGCCACGATAGCCGCCCGCGCCGGCGCGCGTATCGAGGTCGGCGATGCCCGCCTCGATCAGTTCCTTGTGCGCGCCATCCCTGCCGGCCTTCGTGTCATGGCCTTTCACGGCGATGGCATAGAACCGGTCGGCGATGGAATCGTGCGGATAGATGTCACGGGCGAGCTTGATGAGGGTCGCCATGGTGTCCGGCTTCAGCGCCGTCGTCTCCAGGCCCCAGGCCTTGTCGGGACTGATCACCGCATTGCCGGTGATGATGAGCGCAGCGCCGATCGTGCCGCGCTTGAGAAGCTCGCGCCGGGAGAGCCCGGGGCGCTGCTCGTAGATGGTCGTCATGTCGCATTCCTCCCGTTGCATCTGGAACGGGCGGCCCTCCTCCGGCCGCCCGTCCGTTCATTTGAAGCGGCCGTGCCGTTGCAGGACCTCGATCTTGTAGCCGTCAGGATCGGTGACGAAGAAGAAGCGGGCGAGCAGGCCGCCGTCTCGGTTGAACTCGACGATCTTGCCCGTCGTGAAGCCGAGCGCCGATATGCGGGCGTGCTCGCCGTCGAGGTCGGAGACGGAGACGGCGAAATGGCCGTAGCCGTCGCCCAGATTATAGGCTTCGCTGCGGCCCTTGTTGATCGTCAGCTCGAGCTCGAATTCGCTTTCGGTATTGCTCATATAGACGAGCGTGAAGGTCTCGAAGTCGAGCCGGTCGGCCACGTCGAGCCCAAACGCCTTGTTGTAGAAATCCACGGACCGGTCCTCGTCCAGAACCCGGATCATGGAGTGGATCGACTTCGCCACGCTGTTCTTCTCCTGTCTGCAATTCGTGTTGTGAGGAGATTTTGCGCCCGGAATCACGGCCATGGGTAGCAGCCCGTTACCGCACGCAGATTTTCATTTCCGGAGTTTCATGCGAAGGATTTTTCGCCGATCCGGCACCACTGGGATGATTTGACCAAAGCCGGGGGCCGCCGCATAATCACGGCCATAAGAACAAGACTGGAGGATAAACCATGTGTGAGGTCTTTGCGGGCCAGGACCCGCAACGCTATCGGCCTGTCAACCGTTCCGTGCGGATCGGCGGACATTCGACCAGTATCCAGATCGAAGCCGCGTTCTGGGACCTGATCGACGAGATGGCCGCAGGCCAGGGCCTGTCGACGTCCCGCTTCCTCTCGACACTCTATGACGAGGCGCTTGAGATCAACGGCTCGGTGTCGAATTTCGCCTCGCTGTTGAGGACGAGCTGTCTCATCTACATCATGGCCGGCGCGGGAAAATGCGACGGCGCGCGCCAATTCCATATCGTCGCGGCGGAATAGCCCCGCCATCGACATCATCGATGCCTCCGCCGCTATGCGCCGCACGCAGCCGGCCTGGAGATGCTTGACGATCCGTCACAAGCGGGTGGCCGATTTGGCGCGCGGATATACGGTTAGCTGATGACATTCGGCTCCCGATTGCCATATTTAAGGTATTGTCGGATTGGACACGGCCTTTGCAACGGGAGTTACATCAGTGAGCGGACTGCAGAAGGGTATGCTTCTTGGCTTCTTCGCGGCATGCCTGGTGATGGCCGCAGGTCTTCCCTTCCACCAAGCCGATGCCGCAGATTGCCGGGCGGACCCCGAGCCCGAAGTGGATTGGAGCGCCTGCAGCAAGAAGAACCTGATGCTGGGCGGCAGCAATTTCACCGGTGCGAATTTCCGGGATGCCGACCTCAGCTACACAGACATGCGCGAGACGAACCTGACGGCGGCCGTCCTGGAAAAGGCGACGATGATCCGGACCTGGTTCACCGGCGCGCGTATGGAAAAGGCGAATTTCGCACGGGTGGAAGCCTATCGCTCCAGCTTTCAGAAGGTCGTTGCCAAAGGGGCCTCGTTTGCATCCGCCGAACTCCAGCGCGCCGCATTCGACGGCGCCGACCTCAGTTATGCGAGCTTCGAGAAGGCCGATCTCAGCCGCGCGTCCTTCGACGAGACGGTGCTTTCGGGCGCAAGCTTTGCCTATGCGAATCTTTCCCGCGCCGATCTGAGCAAGGCAAGCGTCGCGGGAACGATCGGCCTCGAAAGGGCCTTCATGCTGTTGACGCGGATCGAAGGGCTCGATCTTTCCCGCGCGACCGGTCTCGACCAGTCCCAGATCGACATGGCCTGCGGCGATGCGAAGACCAGGCTTCCGGAGGGCCTCGCGGCGCCGGCAAGCTGGCCGTGCCCAAGGGACTGAGACGTTTCTCTCCGTCATCGCGGCACATCTCCTACGCTTCGCGTTTCGGGAAAACCTTGTCCCCGAATGGCGTTGCCGGGGCCGGCTCTATTTGCCGGCGCTCCCGGTGTCGAAATCCTTCGCCTGTGCTTCGAGCCGCTCGATGAAGCGGGTATAGAGATCTGCGAAGGTCGCCATCTCCTCCTCCGTCCAGTCGCACAGGACCTTTGACAACACCTCTTCCTTGACGCCGTTCACCTGGTCGAGCCAGTGCATGCCGGCCTTCGTCAGCGTGACGATGGTACGCCGCCCGTCCTCCTGGGACGCCGCGCGGCGCACGACGCCGCGCTTGACGAGATCCGCGACGATGCGGCTCGCGCGCGAATGGTCGATCCGCAATTGCTCGGCGAGCGCACCGACCGTGACCTCCTGCTCGAGGCCGAGGCGCCGGACCAGGGACAGGGCGTCGAGATGCGAAAGCTCCAATCCCGCGCCGACGCGCGAAATGGCAAGGCGCCCGATATAGCGCCGGCCGGTCATGATCCGCATCCGTCCCATTGCCGCGCCGATGCGGGCGAAAGCGCTGGTGCCGGCGGCGGCGGTCTTCTGTTCGTCATCGCTGCTCATGTCCATGGGTTAGCAGATTTCCGCCGGCGTCAAAACATATTTGTGCCTTTATCACATATGTGCGATTGACATATATGTGATAAAGGCACACAAACCCGTCACCCCAGGAAAGACAGAGACCGAGTTGCCGCCATGGATGCCCGTCCGCGCCCCGACAAAGACAACGAAACAGGCTATGCATCGCTCGTACCCGACCCGCGCCGCCGGATGCTGGTCGTCTGCCTGCTGATGACGGGCATCTTCATGGCGGCGCTGGACAACCAGATCGTCTCGACCGCACTGCCGACCATCGTCGGCGAATTCGGCGAGCTGGAGCGGTTCGGCTGGGTGGGCTCGGCCTATCTGCTGGCGACCAGCGCCGTGATGCCGGTCTATGGCAAGCTGGGCGACCTCTTCGGCCGCAAATATGTAATGATGACCGCGATCTTCATCTTCGCGCTGGGCTCGCTGGCCTGCGGCCTTGCCGTTTCGATGAATACGCTCATCGTCGCCCGCGTGCTGCAGGGGCTCGGCGGCGGCGGCATCATGGTCTCGATTTTCTCGATCAATGCCGATCTTTTCGAACCGCGCGTGCGGGCGCGCTACCAGAGCTATTCGAGCCTGATGCTGATGGCGGCCGGCGCGGTCGGCCCCACGCTGGGCGGCGTGCTCTCCGACCTCTTCGGCTGGCGCTCGATCTTTCTCGTCAACCTGCCCATCGGCATCGTCGTGCTCACGGGCCTTGCCCTGATCCTGCCCTATCGCAAGCCGAGCCGCCGGCCGAAGATCGATTTTACCGGGGCAATCCTGCTTGCCGCCGTGGTGTCGAGCGTGGTGCTGTGGGCCGACAGCCGGGAGATCTTCGGTTCGCTCGTCTCCGCCGGAAGCCTTGCCGTCGTCGCTTTCGGCGCGGTCTGCCTGGTTGCGTGGGTCCGTGTCGAGCGCCGCGTTCCCGAGCCGATCGTTCCGCTCGGCCTGTTCCGCAACCAGACCGTCAACCTTCTCCTGGTCGTCTCGCTGGTAAGCGGAGCGATCGGCATCGGTTCGATCAACTATATCGCCCTCTTCCTGCAGACCACCACCGGCCTTTCCCCTTCGCAGGCCGGCCTCCTGTTCATGGCGCTGACGGCCGGCATCGCAGCCGGCTCCCTGACAGCCGGGCGGCTGATCTCGCTGACGGGCCGATACAAGGTCTTTTCCGTCGTCAGCACGGCCGGCGGGCTGGTGACCTTCCTCCTGTTCGCCACCGTCCATCCCGGCACGCCGGTCTACCTGATCGGCCTCTTGATGCTCCTGCAGGGCCTCAGCGTCGGTTTCGGCCAGCAGGTCCCGGTGATCGGGGTGCAGAATGCCGCCAATGCGGCCGATCTCGGCGCCGCCACCGGCGCCGTCACGCTGACCCGCATGGCAGGAGCCTCGATCGCCATCAGCATCTACGGCGCCATGCTCGCCGCCTTCGTCTCCGGACAGGGGCACAGCATTCCCGGCGTCACCAGCATCGAAGGGCTGACCCCGGCGGAACTCGCCGCACTGCCCGAACAGGTCCGCGCGCTGGTTGCGGCCGTCTATACGGACGCCTTCCGGCCCGTGTTCCTCAGCATGGCCGGCATGATCGCGCTGGGCCTGCTGGCCGCGCTTTCCTTGAAGAACGTCCGGCTTCAGGCGACCCCAGCAAAGCCGAATAGCATGGGAAGCGGAACAGCCCCCTGATCGACGGGATCGATGCCATGGGCAAGCCGACGGTCGCGCCGCGCCTGCGACCGTCGGCGTATTTGTGCTTTTTCCGGCCCCGCGAAGGCGCTATTGCTCGATCCGACCAGTCCCGTCGAAGATGGAGGTTTTTCGTGAGCGTCGGCCTGATTGCCCTTCTCGATGATGTCGCGGCGCTTGCCAAGGCGGCGGCGGCCTCGCTGGATGACGTCGCCGCGCAGGCCGGCAAGGCCGGCGCCAAGGCGGCGGGCGTCGTCATCGACGATGCGGCCGTGACGCCGCGCTACGTCACCGGTTTTTCACCCGCGCGGGAACTGCCGATCATCGGCAAGATCGCGCTCGGCTCGCTGAAGAACAAGCTTCTCTTCCTGCTGCCCGCCGCCATCGCGCTCAGCCTCGTCGCGCCCCAGGCGATCACGCCGCTGCTGATGGCCGGCGGCCTCTTCCTTTGCTACGAAGGCGCCGAAAAGATCTACGAACTCATCTCGCCCCATGGCGCCCATCACCATGAGGAGCAGCTCGATCCGGCAGGCGCCGATGCGAAAGCCTTCGAGGACGGCAAAGTCGCCGGTGCCATCCGCACCGATTTCATCCTCTCCGCCGAGATCATGGCGATCACGCTCGCCTCGGTGCCCGATTCCGGCCCCGTCATGCAGGCGCTGATCCTCGCCCTTGTCGGCATCGTCATCACCGCCGGCGTCTATGGCGTCGTCGCGCTGATCGTGAAGGCGGACGATGTGGGCCTCTGGCTTGCCGGCCGCCCCTCGCGCTCGCCGGTCGATACAGCCCTTCGCCTCCTCGGCCATGGTCTCGTCAAGGGCATGCCCTATCTCCTGAAACTGCTCGGCGCGGTCGGTACGGCGGCGATGATCTGGGTCGGCGGCGGCATCCTGGTGCACGGCGCGGAGATATTCGGCTTCTCTGCACCCGGCCACATGCTGCACGACGTCGGCGAGGCCGCCGCGCACGCCGTTCCCACCCTCGGTGGCCTCGTCTCCTGGCTGGTTCAGGCCGCCGGCTCTGGGATCATCGGGCTTGTCGTCGGCGCCGTTTTGATCCCCGTCGTCAGCATGGCCGTTGCGCCGGGCTGGCGCTGGCTGAGCCGCCGGCTCCGCAAGTTGCGCGCGGCCTGACGGCCCTCGCATTCCCGCCCCACTGCCAGTGGAGACCGGAGCGGACTCGATCAGGAGGACACCATGGCAGGACATCGCATTTATTCCATCAGCGTCGCCAGCGTTTATCCCCACTATGTCGCGAAGGCGGAGAAGAAAGGCCGCACGAAGGCGGAGGTCGACGAGATCATCTGCTGGTTGACCGGATACAGCCTCGCGGCTTTCAACGATCAACTGGCACGGAAAACCAGCTTCGAGGATTTTTTTGCCCGGGCACCCGCAATGAATCCGGCGCGATCCGCGATAAAGGGCACGGTCTGCGGCGTCCGCGTCGAGGAGATCGAGGAGCCGACCATGCGGGAGATCCGCTACCTCGACAAGCTGGTCGACGAACTTGCGAAAGGCAAGGCGATGGAAAAGATCCTGCGGGCCTGATCTGTGGCGCCGGCCGCTCATCCTCTCGGGGCGAGGCCGCCCAGCGGGAAGGCGAAGCCTTTCCTGAAGGCGCCGTCCCAAAGCTCGCCCGGGTGGTCCGCCTCCGCCGCGCCGGCTTTCGACAGCCCCCTGCCGAGCAGGTCCAGGCGGAGAAGGGAATGCCGGCAAGCCGGCATTCCTCGGCGAAACGGCCTCAGTGGGTGGCGCCCGATCCGCCGGCGGCAACGATCGCAAAGGGCTGGCCCTCGACGGCGATGGTGCGCGTCTCCTTCAGCGTCTCCGGATCGACGAGACGCACGAGACCCTTGCGCGGGTCGGTGACGGCAATGTGATCGCCGGCAACCGCCAGACGCGGGCGCGGGTCGCGCCAATGCCCGTCCTTGCTGTAGGGTTCGGTGACGGTTTCGGACTTGGTGATCGCGCCGTCCACGACGTCCAGCAGATGGAGCTTGCCGTCTTCGGTCAGGATATAGCCGTTGCGCGGCCTGGCGGGATCGAGGATGAAATCGACCCGCCGCAGCGGCAGTTCGACCAGGCGGTAGGGCTCCCTGGCGTCCGCATCGATGAGCACGACCTTGTCTTCGCCGTAGTTCCCCAGGAAGAACTGCATGGACGTGCCGCCGAGCAGGGTGGAGACCTTGCCCTCCGGCAGCGTGTCGCCATAGGCGAGCATGTCGAGCTTCGGACCGTCCAGGCCGCCCGGGCGGGCGACAAGCACGCCCTCCGCGCAGCCGAAAGCCACCAGCCGCGCCGAGGTCGCTTCGCCGTGCAGCCCCGTGCAGGTCGCGACGTCGCCCACCTGCTTTCCGTCCCCGTCCAGCACGCGCAGGCCAAGACGGGGCGGCAGTTCGCCCTCCTTCACCGCCGCTTCCATGTCCGGCACGGAAACGAGCAGATGATTGCCCATCGGGACGGCGACGCCGTGGTGCGCTGCTATCGTGTCATAGGGTTTCAGGTCCGCCTTGCCTTCCAGAAGCGCACTTTCCTTGACGAGATCAAACTTGCCGCCGCGGTCGTAGAAGATCGCGAGATCATCGCCATGGGCCACCACATGGCCGGGCTTCTCGCCGCTGATGGTCGTGGCAAGGAGTCTTGGCTCCCTGACCTCGATATCGCGATGTTCGCCGTGGTCCGAAAGCACAATGCCGGTGTCGATCGCGTGGATCACATTCTGATCGCCCTGGACAGCGAAGACGGTGCGTCCCGTCTCACTCAGGGAAAGGGCCGCATAGCCCTTCAGGTCAAAGCGGCCGATTTCCTTATCCGTGCCCAGATCGATGGCGCGAACCACGGGCTGCGTGTGATCGGCGACGAACAGCCGCCATGTCGCGCGCGGCTCCTCGTCCGCATGGACGGCCATTGGAAGGGCGAGGGTCGCGAGGACGGTGGTGGCGAGAAGGACGCCGGAACCGGAGCGGGGCATATGATCTCCTATTAATGTAATAACGTAACATAGTTTTGTTATAGCGTTACATTCCGATTGTCCAGTGTCCGTGGCGGCATCAGGAAGGCTCCTGCCAGTCCAGCGGCCGCTTGAGTTATGCCCGCAGGTCTCATCCGGCCACGATATGCTCCAGCAGGCGGCAGGCGAGGGATCGAGCGACCGGGATCGTTGAGTGGAGCAGCAGGCGGCGTATCACCAGAGCGTGCGCAGCCGAATGCAGTTGGCCGGCAGCGCCGGGCCGCGATCTCCGGAAGAGGACCGACACCAGCGGCCATGGCCACCAGACGGCAGATCGCCGCGAATGTCCGCGAGGGATCGGGCAGCCACCCGGCAACCATCCGCCGCGGCCCTTGTCCGCCTCTTGCTGCGGGTCGTGGCGGGAGCAGGCTTAGCGCGCCTGTGGCGGCACGACGTGGCGGCGGTTGATGCTTGCCGGGCGGCCCTCGATCGAGAGAGCGGTCTCGCGCTTTTCGCGCTCGGCCACGACCTTGCCCTTCGAGACGACGCAGAGTCGTTCGGCGCGCAGGCGCACTGCCTCGATGGGATTGCCCGCATCGAGCACGACGAGGCTTGCCGATTTGCCGACGGCGAGGCCGAGATGGTCGAGGCCCATGATCTCGGCATTGACCCGCGTCACCATGTCGAAGCAGGCGCGCATGTCCGCGGGCGAGGACATCTGGGCGACGTGCAGCCCCATGAAGGCGACATCCAGCATGTCGGCGGTGCCGAGCGAGTACCAGGGGTCGAGCACGCAGTCCTGGCCCCAGCCGACACGGATGCCGGCCTTCAGCATCTCGGGCACGCGCGTCATGCCGCGGCGCTTCGGATAGGTGTCGTGGCGACCCTGCAGCATGATGTTGATGAGCGGGTTAGGGATCGCCGACACGCCCGCCTCGGCAATCAGCGGCAGCAGCTTGGAGACGTAGTAATTGTCCATCGAATGCATCGAGGTGAGATGCGAGCCCGCCACCCGGCCCTGCAGGCCGAGCCGCTGGGCCTCGTAGGCCAGTTGCTCGATATGGCGGGACAGCGGATCGTCCGTCTCGTCGCAGTGCAGGTCCACCATCAGGCCGCGCTCGGCCGCGATCTCGCAAAGCTCGGTGACCGACCGCGTGCCGTCCGCCATGGTGCGCTCGAAATGCGGGATGCCGCCGACGACATCGACACCCATGTCGAGGGCACGAATGGTGTTCTCGCGGGCATTGGGCGAGCGGTAGAGGCCATCCTGCGGGAAGGCGACGAGCTGGAGGTCGATATAGGGGGCGATCTCCTTCTTCACCTCGAGCAGGGCTTCCACCGCCAGCAGGCGATCGTCGCAGGTATCGACATGGGTGCGGATGGCGAGCAGACCCATGGAAACCGCCCAGTCGCAATAGGCAAGCGCGCGCTCCCTGACGGCCTCGTGCGTCAGGAGCGGCTTGAGCTCGCCCCAGAGCGCAATGCCTTCGAGCAGCGTGCCCGAGGCGTTGATGCGCGGCAGGCCGTAGGAGAGCGTCGCATCCATATGAAAATGCGGGTCGACGAAGGGCTGGCTGACAAGGTTGCCCGACGCGTCGACGACACGGCCGGCGGCGGCGTCGAGCCGCGGCTCGATCGCGGCGATCGTCTCGCCCTTGATGCCGATATCGGCGACGGTTCCATCGGGCAGCGTGCCGCCCTTGACGATCAGGTCGAAGCTCATCTTTCGCCTTTCTGGTACGGTATCATCAAAGCCTTGGGATAGCTGGCGCGGCGCGCCACCAGGATCAGCGCCAGGATCGACAGCGCATAGGGCATCATCAGGAAGACCTGGTAGGGCACGATGCCGCCCGATATCTGCTGCAGGCGGATCTGATAGGCGTCGAAGGCGGCGAACAGGATAGCGCCGACCAGCGCCTTGCCCGGCCGCCACGAACCGAAGACGACGAGCGCGATGCAGATCCAGCCGCGACCATTGATCATCTGGAAGAAGAACGAGTTGAATGCCGACATGGTGAGGAAGGCGCCACCGACCGCCATCAGCGCACTGCCGACGACGACGGCGCCCATGCGGATGCCGGTGACCGAGATGCCCTGCGCTTCCACGGCGGACGGGTTTTCGCCCGCCGCGCGCACGGCAAGGCCGACGGGCGTGCGATAGAGCACCCAGGTGACCAGGATAACGGCCAGGAAGGCAAGGTAGGTCAGCGGCGTCTGCGTGAACAGCGCCTCGCCGAGCACGGGGATATTCGAGAGGCCCGGGATCGCCAGCGGCTGGAACGGCTCGATCTTCGGCGGCGACGTCACTTCCGGCAGCACTAGGCGATAGGTGAAATAGGTGAAGCTGGTCGCCAGCAGCGTGACGCCGATACCGACGACATGCTGCGACAGGCCGAGCGGCACGGTAAGCGTGGCGTGCAGCAGGCCGAACAGGGCGCCGGCAAGGGCGGCCACCAGCACGCCGGCCCACAGGTCGCCGCCGCTATAGACGGTGAACCAGCCGGCGAAGGCGCCGACGGTCATGATGCCCTCGATGCCGAGATTGAGCACGCCGGCCCGCTCGCAGATCAGTTCACCCATGGTCGCGAAGATCAGCGGCGAGGCGATGCGGATGACGGCGACCCAGAAGGAGGCGGTGAAGAGGATTTCAAACGCGTCCATCATCACCTCCACCTGATCCTGTAGCGCGTCAGAAGGATCGCCACCACCATGGTCAAAAGCGAGGTGGCCACCATGACGTCGGCGATGTAGCTCGGAACCTTGGCGGCGCGGCTCATCGCATCGGCGCCGACGAAGATGCCCGCGACGAAGATGGCCGAGGCGATGACGCCGAGCGGATTGAGCATCGCCAGCATGGCGACGACGATGCCGGTATAGCCATAACCGGCCGACAGATCGAGCGTCAGGTTACCCTTGAGGCCGGACACTTCGGAAAAGCCCGCAAGCGCGGCCAGCCCGCCGGAGAGCAACGCCGTCTTCATCAGCACGAGGTTGACCGGGATGCCGACGAAACGCGCGCCTTCGGGATTGTGGCCGACGGCGCGCATCTCGTAGCCGAGCTTGGTCTTCTTCGTGATGATCCACACCACGATGGCCGCGATGATTGCGATGACGAAGCCGAGATGCAGGCGCTTGCCCTGGATGAGGCGCGGCAGTTGCGCCTCCGCGACGACCTTCTGGGATTGCGGCCAGCCCAGCCCCATCGGATCCTTCAGCACGCCCTCCAGCAGCATCGACACGAAGAGCAGGACGATGAAGTTCAAGAGCAGCGTGGTGACCACCTCGTCGACGCCGAAGCGCGTCTTCAGCACGGCGGGGCCGAGCAGCAGCAGCGCGCCGGCCGCCATCGCCGCGGCCATGAGCACGGGGATCAGGATGACCGAGGGCAGGGGCAGGGCACCGGTTCCGAGCACCACGGTGACCACGCCGCCGATATAGAGCTGCGCCTCGGCGCCGATGTTCCAGAGCTTGGCGCGGAAGGCGACGGCGACGGCAAGGCCCGTGAAGATCAGTGGCGTCGCGCGGGTCAGGGTTTCCAAGAGCGCGAATTGCGAGCCGGCCGCACCCTTGGCGACGAGATAGAACACCGAGAGCGGCGAGGCGCCGGCGGCCAGGACCAGAAGCGAGACCAACAGCAGCGTGGCGACGACGGCCGCCAGCGGGAACAGGAGGGTGACCGCCAGCGTCGGCGCGGGTTTCGGCTCAAGCCGCATCGCTGCGCTCCCCGCTGTGGCCGGCCATCAGTTCCCCCAGTTCGCGAATGCTGCGTTCGCCGCGTGCGGAGGGGGTCGACAGGCGTCCCTTGGACATGACGATGATGCGGTCGGACAAGGCCAGGATTTCCTCAAGGTCTTCCGAAATCAGCAGCACGGCCGCGCCCCGTTCCCGCGCTGCGAGCAGCATGCGATGGACGTAGGCGACGGCGCCGACATCGAGGCCGCGCGTCGGCTGGCTGGCGAGAATGACCGCCGGCTCCGGATCAAGCGCACGGCCCAGGATGAGCTTCTGCATGTTGCCGCCCGACAACAGGCGTATGCGCGCCTCGGGCGAGGGACACTTCACATCATAGTCGGCGATGATCTTCTCGGCGAAGCGACGGGCGGCCTTCCAGTCGAGAAAACCCATGCGGCTGAAGCGCGGGCTGCCGTAGCGCTCGGCGATCACATTCTCGGTGACGCTCATGTCGCCGATGGTGCCGACGGCATGGCGGTCTTCCGGTATGCGCGCCACGCCGTGGTCGAGCGCGACGCGTGGCGACCAGCCGGCAACCTCCCGCCCGGCGACGGAAATGCGGCCGCCGGTGGCGCGCTGGGTGCCGGCGATAAGCGCGGCAAGGGCCGCCTGGCCATTGCCGGAAACACCCGCAAGGCCGGTGATCTCGCCGGCCCTGAGGGTGAGCGACACGTCGTCGAGTGCAGCCCCGTTATAGGGCGCGGTGGAGACGCCTTCGAGCTCCAAGAGCGGCGCCCCGACAGTGGCCGGACTGACCTCCGCCGGCTTCACCTCCTGGCCGACCATGAGGGCGGCCAGTTCCTTGCGATCGGTCGATGCCGTTTCGCGTTCGCCGGCAAGCCGGCCCGCACGCAGCACCAGCACGCGATCGCTGACGGCCATCACCTCGTGCAGCTTGTGGGAGATGAAGATGATCGACAGGCCCTTGGCGACAAGCAGCTTCAACGTTCGAAACAGCGCATCGGTCTCGGCCGGGGTCAGAACGGCGGTCGGCTCGTCGAGGATCAGGATGCGGGCGTCGCGATAGAGCGCCTTGAGGATCTCGACACGCTGGCGTTCGCCGACCGAAAGCGTGGAGACGGTGGCCGCGGGATCGACGGCCAGGCCGAAGTCGGCGGAGAGCTGCGCGATGCGCTGCCGCGCCAGCGTTCTGTCGAGCCGGGCACGCCAGAGGCTTTGCGTGCCCAGCGCGATGTTCTCCTGCACCGTCATGTTGTCGGCCAGGGTGAAATGCTGGTGCACCATGCCGATGCCGGCATCGAGCGCGGCACGCGGATCGCCCGGCGGCAGCGGCTCGCCAAAGGCCTCCACGGTTCCCGCGTCGGCGACATAGTGGCCGAAGAGAATGTTCATCAGCGTCGTCTTGCCGGCGCCGTTCTCTCCGAGCAGCGCAATGACCTCGCCGCGCTTCAGGTCGAAGGAAATGTCGTCGTTGGCCCTCAGCGGACCGAAACGCTTGCTGATACCGGAAAGACGGAGGACGGGTGTATCGGACACGTTGGCGACCGGGAAAGGACTTTGAGGGCAGGGTTGCTCTGCTCGCAGGGAGAAGTGGCCGCAGCAAGGGAAATATCCTCATGCCGCCAGCCATTTCTCCCCGCGATCGTCAGAACGTGGAAGGCTAGCTCGATTTCGGCTCTGCGTCGTTGATCTCGACGGTGAACGAACCGTCCTTGATCGCCTTTTCCTTCTCGGCGATCCTGGCCTTCACGTCGTCGGGAACCTTGCTGTCGAAGGTGCCGAGCGGCGCGAGCGAACAGCCGCCGTTCTTCATGAAGGAATAGACGCCATAGTCGTCCGCCTTGAAGGCGCCGGCCTTCACTTCCGCGATCGCCTTGTCCAGCGTCGGCTCGAAATGCCACAGCGCGGAGGCGACCACGGTCTCCGGATAGTCCGCCTGGGTATCGATGACATTGCCGATGGCCAGGACGTTCTTTTCCTTCGCCGCATCGGACACGCCGAAACGTTCGGCATAGAGCAGGTCCGCACCGCCATCGATCTGGGCGAAGGCGGTTTCCTTGGCCTTGGGCGGATCGAACCACGAGCCGATGAAGGCGATCTGGAACCTGGCGTCCGGGGACACTTCCTTCACGCCGGCCATGAAGGCGTTCATCAGGCGGTTGACCTCCGGGATCGGATAGCCGCCGACCATGCCGATATTCTTCGACTTGGTCATCGCGCCGGCGACGAGGCCGGAAAGATAGGAGGCATCCTGGATATAGTTGTCGAAGACCGAGAAGTTCGGCACGGCGGCATCGGGCTTGAAGCTCGAGCCCATCAGGAAGGCGACGTCGGGATAATCCTTGGCGACGGCACGGGCGGCGTCCTCCACGCCGAAGACCTCTCCCAGGATCAGCTTGTGGCCGGCCTCGCAATATTCGCGCATGACGCGCTCGTAGTCGTTGTTGGCGGTGTTCTCCGAATAGACATATTCGATGTCCCCGCGCTCCTTGGCGGCATTGGCCGCCTTGTGGATGCGGCTGACCCACTGCTGCTCGACCGGCACGGTATAGATGGCCGCGACCTTGAGCGGGTCGGCGGCGAGCACGCGGCCCGGCAGGCCCGCGGCAGCGACCGCAGCAGACGCGCCGGCGGCCTTGATCAGGGTTCTTCTGGAAATGCCGAAATTGAACGGATTGCGATGCATTCGATTCCCCTCTGGCTTATCGCGCAATTCATTGAAAAGCGTCTTTTTTTACCACTTGGTCAACATAGGGGAAATCGCTCGCTGCGGCAATCGGGCGCGGCCGAAAGTTCACGGGCGCGTGTTCCGGCGCACCCGTCGAGTTGGGAGCGAATATACGTTCAGGCTGGCGGCGATCCGCTTATTTTCCGGTGAAGGTCGGCGTGCGTTTCTCGATGAAGGCGGCCATGCCCTCCTTCTGGTCCGCCGTTGCGAACAGGGCGTGGAAGAGCCGCCGCTCGAAGGCGATCCCGTCGCGCAGGCCCGTTTCGAGCGCGCGGTCCACGGCCTCGCGGGCGGCTATCACCGCCGCCTTTCCATAGGTGGCGATCGTCGCGGCGGCGGCGAGCGTCTCCTCCATCAGCCTGTCGGCCGCGATCACGCGGGAAACGAGGCCCGCGCGTTCCGCTTCCGCCGCATCCATCATCCGGCCGGTGAGGATGAGATCCATCGCCTTCGCCTTGCCGACGAGCTTCGTCAGCCGCTGCGTGCCGCCCATGCCGGGGATCACGCCGAGCTTGATCTCGGGCTGACCGAACATGGCGGTGTCGGCAGCGAAGATCATGTCGCACATCATGGCAAGCTCGCAGCCGCCGCCGAGCGCATAACCGGAGACCGCGGCGATCTTCGGCGTGCGCAGCGCGGCGAAACGCTCCCAGGCGGCGAAGAAGTCCTCGCTGTACATCTCGGCAAAGGTCTTGTCCGCCATCTCCTTGATGTCGGCACCGGCGGCAAAGGCCTTTTCCGAGCCGCGGACGACGAAGCAGCCGACGCCGGGGTCGCGGTCGAGCACGGCAAGGTCATCGGCCAAGGCCAGCATGATTTCGGAATTCAGCGCGTTGCGAGCCGCCGGCCGGTTCAGCGTGACGATGACGACGCGGCCCTGCCGCTCGACGATAACAGGTTGTTCCACCGCAGCCACTCCCTCGATGATCGATGCCATGCCGGCTATTCCGTGTCCGTCTTGTTCCGTAACATGGTGATGATGGCGGAAAAATCCTTGTCGCCGAACCCGTCGTCGGCAAAGCGCTGATAGAGCGCTGCCGCCCTGGCGCCGAGCGGCGTCATCGCGCCGGCATCCGCCGCCGCGGCCTGCGAAAGCTTCAGGTCCTTCAGCATCAGCGCCGCGGCGAAGCCGGGTTCGTATTCGTGATTGGCCGGCGAGGTCGGGACAGGCCCCGGCACCGGGCAATAGGTCGTCAGCGACCAGCATTGGCCCGACGAGACGGAGGCGACGTCGAACAGCGCCTGATGCGTGAGGCCGAGCCGTTCGCCGAGCACGAAGGCCTCGCCCACGGCGATCATGCTGATGCCGAGGATCATGTTGTTGCAGATCTTCGCCGCCTGGCCGGCGGAGGCGCCGCCGCAATGGATGATCTTCCTGCCCATCGCTTCAAAGACGGCTTTCGCACCGGCAAAGACATCGGCATCGCCGCCCACCATGAAGGTGAGCGTACCGGCCGAAGCGCCGCCCGTCCCGCCGGAGACGGGCGCGTCGAGCGCCGGGCAGCCATGTGCCTCGGCCAGCGCATGCGCCTTGCGGGCGCTGGCCATGTCGATCGTCGAGCAGTCGATGAGCAGCGTGCCCGAGGGAACGATGGCGACCAGTTCCTGCCAGACGGAAAGCACATGGGTGCCGGCCGGCAGCATGGTGATTACGATGCCCGCGCCGGAAACGGTCTCCGCGACCGAGGCCGCGGTCGAGACCCCGTTCTGCCGGGCCAGTTCCAGCGAGGCGGGCGCAAGGTCGAACCCGCGCACGCTGTAGCCAGCTTTCACGAGGTTTGCGGCCATCGGGCCGCCCATATGGCCAAGGCCGATGAATGCGACGGGGCTCATAAGCGTTCTCCTTTCCCTGCATCCGCGGCAAAGAGCGGGCCTGCCGACGGCTCGAAGAAGACGGCGACATCCTCGGCGGTGACCTCGTCCAGCCGCGCCGGGCGCCATTGCGGATTGCGATCCTTGTCGACGACCGCGGCCCGGACACCCTCGTAGAAATCATGGCTGCGCAGCACGGCCGCCGTGGCGGCGAACTCCCGTTCCAGGCAGGCTTCGAGCGACGCCTCCGCGCGTCCGAGACGGAGCAGGCGCAATGTCACCTTCAGGCTGAGCGGCGATTTCGTCCGCAGAACACCGCGTGTCCTCTCGGCGAACTCCGACCCATCCTGCGCGAGCGCATCCAGAACTTCCTCGATCGTGTCGAAGGCGAAGAGGCGGTCGATTAATGGCTTTTGTCCCGCCACCTGCGCCGGTGGCGGCGCAACCGCAAAGGCGCCAACCGCCGCCGAGACATCGGCCCGCGTGGCGGAAGCCGGCAGGCGGGACAGCCTTTCGGCCAGGTCCGCCATTCGATCCGAAGGCACATGGCTGTCGGCAAGGCCGAAGGCGATGGCGTCGGCGGCCGCAAGCGGTTCGCCCGTCAATCCGGCATAGGTGCCGAGTTCGTTGTTCCGGCGCGTGAGGAACCACGACGCACCGACATCCGGGAAGAAGCCGATGCCCGTCTCGGGCATGGCAAGCCGCGTGCGTTCGGTGACGATGCGGTGGCTGGCATAGACCGAAACGCCGACGCCGCCGCCCATGACGATGCCGTCCATGAAGGCGACGAAGGGTTTTTGCAGCCGGTTCAGGCGTGCGTTCAGGCGGTATTCCTCGCGCCAGAAATCGACGGGCTCCCGGGAGCCCGCCTTGCCGCCGTCATAGATCATGCGGATATCGCCACCGGCGCAAAGCCCGCGTTCGCCCTCGCCGGTGATAAGCACCGCGGCGATCCCGGGATCGGCTTCGAACGTGTCCAGCGCCTCCTCGATGTCGCGGACCATCGAGAGCGTCAGGCTGTTGAGCGCCTTCGGCCGGTTGAGCCGGATGCGGCCGAGCGTGCCGGTGCGGTCAATCAGGGTCTGCGGGTCAGATGTGGAGGGCATGGCCGAGGGCTTTCAATGCGGCTTCCTGCAAGCCTTCGCTGCGGGTCGGGTGGGCGTGGATGGTGCCGGCGATGTCCTCCAGCCGCGCGCCCATTTCGAGCGCCAGCGAGAAGGCGCTGGAAAGCTCCGACACACCGGCCCCGACCGCCTGCAGGCCAAGCACCAGGTTCGTATCCGCGCGCGCCACGGCGCGGACAAAGCCGTCTTCCGACTGGGTCGTCATGGCGCGGCCGTTGGCATTGAAGGGGAAGAGGCCGACGCGGATCTCGTAGCCGTGCGCCCGGGCCTCGTCCGGCGATAGGCCGGCGGTGACGATCTCGGGATCGGTGAAGCAGACGGCGGGAATGGCGCGCTTGTCCCAGGTGCGCTTGCGGCCGGCGACGATCTCCGCGACCATCTCGCCCTGCGCCATGGCGCGATGCGCCAGCATCGGCTCGCCGGTGACGTCGCCGATGGCGTAGACACCGCGCATGGAGGTACGGCAGCGCTCGTCGATGCGGATGAAGCGGCCGGCACGGTCGAGGTCGAGCTCTTCAAGGCCCCAGCCCTCGGTGCGCGGCCTGCGGCCGACGGTGACGAGCACCTTGTCCGCGGCAATGCGCTTTTCCGCGCCGGACGCGGTCTCGATCACCAGCGCTTCGCCGGAATAGCCCTTCGCCCTGACGCCGGTCAGCACGCTGACGCCAAGGTCGGCGAGGCGCTTTGCGACCGGCTTGACGAGCTCGGCATCGTATTGCGGCAGGATCTGCGACATGGCCTCGACCACGGTCACTTCAGAGCCAAGCTTGGCGAAGGCCGTGCCGAGTTCGAGGCCGATATAGCCGCCGCCCACGACGGCGAGCCTTTGCGGCACGCTTTGCAGCGACAACGCCCCGGTGGAGGAGAGGATCGCGCCGCCGAAGGGCAGCACCGGCAGTTCGACGGGCTCGGAGCCGGTGGCGATGACGACCGTCTCGGCGCGGATGAGCTGGGTGCCGGTCTCCGTCTCCACCTCCACGGTCTTGCCGTCGCGGAACCGCGCATCGCCATGCACGATCTTCACCTTGGCCTTGCGCAAGAGGCCGAGCACGCCGCTGTTCAGCCGGCCGACGATGCCGTCCTTCCAGCGGATGGTCTGGGCAAGGTCCAGTTTTGGCGCCTCGACCGTGATGCCGAGCGCGTTGGGGCCTGTCATGTGGCGCACCGTGTCGAACTCCTCCGCGGCATGGATCAGCGCCTTGGAGGGGATGCAGCCGACATTGAGGCAGGTGCCGCCGGCCTTTGCCTTCTCGACGATGACCGTATCGACGCCGAGCTGTCCGGCGCGGATGGCACAAATGTAGCCGCCGGGACCGGCACCGATGACGAGGAGCTTGCAGACGATCTCTTTCATGTCATCAGCCTTCGATGAAGATCAGGGCGGGAGTTTCGAGCAGGGCCTTGATGCGCTGGACAAACACCGCCGCATCCCAGCCGTCGACGATCCGGTGGTCGAAGCTCGACGACAGGTTCATCATCTTGCGCGGGATGAACTGGGTGCCGTCCCAGACCGGCCGCGTCATGATCTTGTTGACGCCGACGATCGCCACTTCCGGATGGTTGATGATCGGCGTCGTGACGATGCCGCCGAGCGCGCCGAGCGAGGTGATGGTGATGGTGGAGCCGGAAAGTTCTTCACGCGCGGCCGTGCCGTTGCGGGCGGCATCGGCGAGGCGCGTGAGTTCGGCGGCGCTGTCCCAGATCGAGCGCGCCTCGGCATGCCGCACGACCGGCACCGTCAGGCCGGCCGGCGTCTGCGTGGCAATGCCGATATGGACGGCGCTGTGGCGGGTGACGATGCCGGCATCGTCATCGAAGGTGGCGTTGACGCCGGGCTGCTCACCGAGCGTCTTGACCAGCGCCCGCATCAGGAAGGGCAGGATGGTCAGTTTCGGCTGGTCGGGCTTGCGGCCGGCATTCATCGTCGCGCGCAGGTCTTCGAGATCGGTGACATCCACCTCCTCGACATAGGTGATGTGGGGAATGCGCGTGGCGGCGAGCCGCATCTTTTCCGCGATGCGACGGCGCAGGCCCGTGACCTTGATCTCCTCCGTGGCGGTCTTGCGGGCAAGGCCCGCCGCAACGGCGACGGGCTGGGCGCCCCGCGCAATGAACTGGTCAAGGTCGTCATGGGTGATACGGCCGGCCGGGCCGCTGCCCGCCACCTGCCTGAGATCGACGCCCGCCTCCTGCGCGCGCAGCCGCACGGCAGGCGAGGCAAGCGGTCTTGTCTCCGCCGTCGAGGCTTTCCCCTTCTCCCTCTCGGGAGAAGGTGGCCTGAAGGGCCGGATGAGGGGGATGGCTCCTTCGGTGCGGGCGGCTCCTTCCGAGAGGGCGGAGAAACCCCCTCATCCGCCCGAAGCCTGTCCTCAGGCTCGCCTCCGGCGAGACCTTCTCCCCGCTGGAGGGAAGGGAGAGGCTGCCGCCCCTCCTCCGTCACGCTCTCATTGTCGCCCCCACCCTCACCCGCAACTTCGATGCGCAGCAGCGGCGCTTTCACAGCCACCGTATCGCCGATCTCGGCGCCGAGCCAGAGCACGGTACCGTTGACCGGCGAGGGAATCTCCACCGTCGCCTTGTCAGTCATCACGGCGGCGAGCACCATGTCCTCGCGCACCGGATCGCCCGGCTTGACGTGCCATTCGACCAGCTCGGCCTCGGCCACACCCTCGCCCACATCGGGCATCTTGATGACGAACTCGCCCATCCCTCAGCCCTCCATCACTTCTTTCAGCGCCCGGCCGACGCGGGCGGGTCCCGGAAAATAGTCCCATTCCTGCGCATGCGGATAGGGCGTGTCCCAGCCCGTCACGCGCACCACCGGCGCTTCCAGGCTGTAAAAGCAGTGCTCCTGCACCAGCGACACGACCTCCGCGCCGAAGCCGGAGGTCAGCGTCGCCTCGTGCACGACGACGCAGCGGCCGGTCTTCTTCACCGACTGGACGATGGTGTCGAGATCGAGCGGCAACAGGCTGCGCAGGTCGATCACCTCGGCGTCGATCCCCGTCTCCTCGGCCGCCGCGAGCGCCACATGCACCATCGTGCCATAGGCGACGACGGTGACGGCACTGCCGGACCGGCGGATCTCGGCCTTGCCGATGGGGATCGTGTAGTGCCCCTCCGGCACCTCGCCGAGGTCGTGCTTCGACCAGGGCGTGACCGGCCTTTCGTGATGGCCGTCGAAGGGACCGTTGTAGAGGCGTTTCGGTTCGAGGAACATCACCGGGTCCGGATCCTCGATGGCCGCGATCAGCAGGCCCTTGGCGTCATAGGGGTTGGAGGGCACGACCACCTTCAGCCCGCAGACATGGGTGAAGAGCGCTTCCGGGCTCTGGCTGTGGGTCTGGCCACCGAAAATGCCGCCGCCGGTCGGCATGCGCACGACGATGGGGCAGGTGAAATCGCCGTTGGAGCGGTAGCGGATACGCGCCGCCTCCTGGGTGATCTGGTCATAGGCCGGATACATATAGTCGGCGAACTGGATCTCGACGCAGGGTTTCAGGCCATAGGCCGCCATGCCGATGGCCGTGCCGAGGATGCCGGATTCGTTGATCGGCGCGTCGAAGCAGCGCGTCTTGCCGTATTTCGCCTGCAACCCCTGCGTCGCGCGGAAAACGCCGCCGAAATAGCCGACATCCTCGCCGAAGACGACGACATCTTCGTCGCGTCCCATCGAGACATCCATGGCGCTACGCACGGCCTCGATCATCGTCATTCTTGCCATGTCAGTATCCTGCCTTCTGCCTCTGGCGGCGGATATGGGCGGGCATCTCTGCATAGACGCCCTCGAAGATATCGCGCACCGAGGGTTTTCCGCCGGCATGCAGCGTGCCGTGGCTTTCGGCCTGCTTCTGCGCCTGGATCACCTCGTCGAGGATCTCCGCCTCGGCCTGGGTATGGCGCTCCTCCGACCAGACGCCGCGCACGATCAGGTGCTTCTTCAGCCTGAGGACGGGATCGCCGAGCGGCCAGGCTTCGGATTCGGTCTTCGGGCGATAGGCGCTCGGATCGTCCGAGGTGGAATGGGCGCCGACGCGGTAGGTGACATATTCGATCAGCGTCGGGCCGAGATTGCGCCGCGCCCGCTCGGCCGCCCATTTGGCGACGGCGTAGACCGCGAGGTAATCGTTGCCGTCGACGCGTAGTGCCGGAATTCCGAAGCCGAGGCCGCGGGCGGCAAAGGTGCCCGAGCCGCCGCGGGCGATGCCCTGGAAGGTCGAGATGGCCCACTGGTTATTGACGATGTTGAGGATGACGGGGGCCTTGTAGGTGGAGGCGAAGACGAGAGCGGAGTGGAAGTCGGATTCGGCGGTCGAGCCGTCACCGATCCAGGCGGCCGCGATCTTCGTGTCCTTCTTGATGGCGGACGCCATGGCCCAGCCGACGGCCTGCACATATTGCGTGGCGAGGTTGCCGGAGATGGTGAAGAAGCCGTGCGCCTTGGAGGAATACATGATCGGCAATTGCCGGCCGCGCAGCGGATCGGCCTCGTTCGAGTAGATCTGGTTCATCATCTCGACCATCGGGTAGTCGTCGGCGATGAGCAGCCCCGCCTGCCGGTAGGTCGGGAAGTTCATGTCGCCCTTGTCAAGCGCCTTGCGGAAGGCGGAGGAGACCGCCTCCTCGCCGAGATGCTGCATGTAGAAGGAGGTCTTTCCCTGCCGCTGCGCCATCAGCATGCGGGCGTCGAAGGCGCGCAGCTTCATCATGTTGCGCAGGCCCGTCAGCAGCTCCTCGTCGGAAAGCAGCCCGGCCCAGGGACCGACCGCCTCGCCGTCGCGGTTGAGCACGCGGATGATCGAATAGGCGAGATCGCGGATGTCCTCCGGCGCCGCGTCGACCGGCGGGCGCGGCACCGACCCGGCCTTGGCGATCTTGACGTTGGAGAAATCCGGCTCGCCGCCCGGCCGGACCGCCGGCTCGGGGACGTGCAGGCTCAGATGCGGAACCTCGGTCATGCCCTGTCATACCTCCCTATCGGCCATACCAACCGCTCTCCCCGCGGCGGGCACGGCCCAAACACTACAGATTGCGCGCGATGACGATGCGCTGGACGTCGCTCGTTCCCTCGTAAATCTGGCAGATGCGCACATCGCGGTAGATGCGTTCGACCGGATAATCCGACATGTAGCCATAGCCGCCATGGATCTGGATCGCGTCGGAGCAGACCTTTTCCGCCATTTCCGATGCGAACAGCTTTGCCATCGAGGCTTCGGTGAGGCAGGGCAGGCCCTCCTCCTTCAACTGGGCAGCGTGCAGCACCATCTGGCGGGCCACCTCGATCTGCGTCGCCATGTCGGCAAGGCGGAAGGCGACGGCCTGATGGTCGATGATCGGCACACCGAAGGCGGTGCGCTCGCGGGCATAGTCACGCGCCGCCTCGAAGGCCGCCCGCGCCATGCCGACGGATTGCGATGCGATGCCGATACGCCCGCCTTCGAGGTTCGAAAGCGCGATCCGGTAGCCTTCGCCCTCCGCGCCGAGCCTGTTCTCCACCGGAATGCGCATGGCGTTGAAGGCGATCTGGCACGTGTCGGAGGAATGCAGGCCCATCTTCTCTTCCACGCGCACGACCTCGTAGCCGGGCGTATCGGTCGGCACGAGAAAGGCGGAAATGCCCTTCTTGCCGGCATCGGGATCGGTGACGGCGAAGACGATGATGAGGTTGCCGTTCTTGCCCGAGGTGATGAACTGTTTTGCGCCGTCGATGACATAATGATCGCCGTCGCGGCGGGCGCGGGTTTTCAGGTTCGAAGCATCGGAGCCGGCCTGCGGCTCGGTCAGCGCAAAGCCGCCGATCCATCCCCCGGAGGCCAGCTTCGGCAGGAAGCGTTCTTTCTGCTCCTCCGTGCCGTATTTCAGGATGGGCACGCAGCCGACGGAACTGTGCACGCTCATGATGGTCGAACAGGGGCCGTCGCCCGCAGCGATCTCTTCCAACGCCACGGCATAGGCGACCGCGCCCGTCTCCGAGCCACCATAGGTTTCCGGCACCAGCATGCCGAGGAAGCCGAGTTCACCCATCTCCTTCAGTTCCTCGCGCGGGAAGCGGCTCTCCGCGTCACGCCCGGCCGCGCCCGGCGCCAGCCGCTCGCGGGCGAAATCGCGCGCCATGTCGCGGATCTGGGTCTGCTGTTCCGTCAGGATCATGTCCGGCCTCCTCCCGAAACCGCTCAGTGCCGTTCGATCGCCACCGCCGTCGCCTCGCCGCCGCCGATGCAGAGCGTCGCCATGCCGCGCTTCAGATCGTAGCGCTCCAGCGCGGCCAGCAGCGTGACGAGCACGCGCGCACCGGAAGCACCGATGGGATGGCCGAGCGCGCAGGCGCCGCCATGCACATTCACCTTGTCATGCGGCAGGTCGAGGTCGCGCATCGCCGCCATGGCGACGACGGCGAAAGCCTCGTTGATCTCGAACAGGTCTACATCGCCAAGTGCCCAGCCGGTGCGTTCGCCGAGCTTTTTGAGCGCCCCGATCGGCGCGGTCGCGAAGAGATTGGGCGCCTGCGCATGCGTGGCATGGCCGACAATGGTGGCGAGCGGGCGAAAACCCTCGCGCTCCGCCTGGGAGCGGCGCATCAGCACCAGCGCCGCCGCACCGTCGGAGATGGAGGAGGCGTTCGCCGCCGTCACCGTGCCGCTCTCGCGGAAGGCCGGCTTCAGCGTCGGGATCTTCTCCAGCTTCGCCTTGCCGGGCTGCTCGTCTCGGCTGACGACCGTTTCCGACCGCCCTGCCTTCACGGTCACCGGAACGATCTCGGCGTCGAAGGCGCCGCTCTCGATGGCATTTCGGGCGCGGGTGAGCGAGGTGACGGCGTAATCGTCCTGGGCGGGGCGGGTGAACTGGTAGGCCTCGGCGCAATCCTCGGCAAAGGTGCCCATCAGGCGGCCCTTGTCATAGGCGTCTTCCAGCCCGTCGAGGAACATGTGGTCGATGACCCGGCCATGGCCGAGCCGGTAGCCGCCGCGCGCCCGGTCGAGCAGGTAGGGTGCATTGGTCATGCTCTCCATGCCGCCGGCGACGGCAATCGAGGCGCTGCCGGCGGCGATGAGGTCATGCGCCAGCATGACGGCCTTCATGCCCGAGCCGCACATCTTGTTGACGGTGGTGGCCCCGGCGGCGAAGGGCAGGCCCGCGCCGATGGCGGCCTGGCGGGCAGGCGCCTGCCCCTGGCCCGCCGGCAGCACGCAGCCGAACACCGTCTCCTCGACGATCTCAGGGCTGACGCCGCTGCGCTCCAGCGCCGCGCGGATCGCGGCAGCGCCGAGTTCCGGCGCGGTGGCATCCTTGAGGTCGCCCTGGAAGCCGCCCATAGGGGTGCGGGCGGAGCCGACGATGACGATGGGATCCTGCAACATCATAAACCTCCCGAACCAGCCTCAGCGCGGCGCCATGCGCAACGCGCCGTCGAGGCGGATGACCTCGCCATTCAGCATGACGTTCTCCAAGATGTGGCGCACCAGGGCCGCGAATTCCACCGGCTTGCCGAGACGCGGCGGAAAGGGCACGCTGCGCCCTAGCGAATCCTGCACCTCCTGCGGCATGCCCGCCATCATCGGCGTCTCGAAAATGCCCGGCGCGATGGAGACCACCCGTATGCCGGAGCGCGCCAGTTCCCGGGCGATCGGCAGCGTCATGGCCGCGACGCCCCCCTTGGAGGCCGCATAGGCTGCCTGGCCGACCTGCCCGTCGAAGGCGGCGACCGAGGCCGTGTTGACGATGACGCCGCGCTCGCCGTCCGCCGCCGGCTCCTGCCGGGCGATGGCCGCGGCGGCGAGCCGGATCATGTTGAACGTGCCGATGAGATTGATGCCGACGGTGCGGGCGAAGCTGTCGAGCCGGTGCGGCCCGTCGCGGCCGATCACCTTCTCGCCGGGCGCGACGCCGGCGCAGTTCACCAGCCCGTGCAGATGGCCGAAGCGGGCCAGCGCGAGGTCGATAGCGGCCTCCGCATCCTTCTCCTGCGTCACGTCCGTCCGGATGAAAGCGGTGCTGCCTCCCAACGCGTCGACTGTGGCCGCGCCGGCCTCCGCATTGACATCGGCGATCACGACATTCGCACCCTCGTCCACCAGCATGCGCGCCACGGCGGCACCGAGGCCCGAACCGCCGCCGGTGACGACGAAGGTCTTTGCGCGGATCAACATGGCTGCTCTCCCTCAGCACAGTTCATGTCCGTAGGGCCGGCGCGAAGTGTCGTGAGCCTTGCAGAGCCGCACAGCTTCGACAGGCGCCCGCCCATCCATCTTGCCTCACTCTACGATGGCGCGGTATTGCATGCGATGACCAAAGCGTCTCGAACTTTCGGCCAGTTTTACCATATTCCGCAGGGCATGACGATGACGGAAACCGGACGGCGGATGATATCACCCTTCTTCGTGGAAGAGGCGATCGACTGCCTGAAACGGCAGGGAAAGGCGCCTGGAAAGGTGCTGGCCTCCGTCGGCCTGCCCGCCCGGATCGACGCACCGATCTCCGCCGAAAGCTATGGTGCCCTGTGGCTGGCGATCGCGGCCGAAATGGACGACGAGTTCTTCGGCATGGGCGGCAGGCCGATGCGCAGCGGCAGCTTCACCCTGCTGTGCCATTGCATCCTGCATGCCAAGACCCTCGACCAGGCATTGCGGCGCGCGCTGCGCTTCCTGAACGCCATGCTGGAGGACCCGCAAGGCCATCTCGACATTTCCGACGGGCTTGCCCAGATCGTGCTCCAAGATCTTGCAGGCCCGCGCTCCGCCTTCGCCTACCGGACGTACTGGATCCTGTTGCACGGCATCACGTGCTGGCTCGTCGGACGACGCATTCCGCTGCGCATGGTCGATTTTTGTTGTGCCGAACCGGATCACGGCGCCGACTACCGGCTGTTCTTCGGCGCCCCCGTACGCTTCCTGCAACCGGTCAGCCGGCTCGCCTTCGACGCCTCCGTGCTGAAGCTGCCGGTCGCCCGCAGCGAGCAAGCCTTGAAACAGTTTCTGCGCAATGCCCCCGCCAACATCCTGGTGCGCTACCGCTACGATGCCGGCCTAGCGGCGAACGTCCGCAAGCGGCTTCGTCAGGTGCCCCCCACCTCGTGGGGCGCCTTCGACGATCTCGCCGCGCAGATGCGCATGTCCCCCTCGACCCTCCGGCATCGCCTCCATGCAGAAGGCCAGAACTACGCGACCATCCGCGATGAAATCCGGCGGGATCTCGCCATCGAGATGCTGCAGACAACGACGCTCGGGGTCGGGGAGATCGCCACCCGGCTCGGCTTCTCCGAGCCCAGCGCCTTCCACCGCGCCTTCCGCAAATGGACGGCGAAGAGCCCGGCCGGTTTTCGCCGGGAGACACCGACATAGACGATGCCCGGCCGGGGCATACGTGCAAGTTTGCCGGACGGTCCCGTCGCGAGGCACGGTCCGGCCCCACCCTGCTCAGCCAGCACCCTCCCGCCCTGTGCCGAGATGCAGACCGACGATCGCGATCACGATGATCGCCACATAGGCGATGCGCTGGGCGCCCAGCGGTTCGTCGAACATGATGGCGCCGACGAGGACCGAACCGACCGCGCCGATGCCCGTCCAGACCGCATAGGCCATGCCGAGCGGCAGGACGGACAGGGCCCTGGCGAGCGAAAACACGAAAGCCGCCAGCAGGAGGAGGGAAAGGAGACTCCAGCCCCAATGGGTCATGCCGTTCGATTTCTTGGTCGCCAGGGCCCAGAAGACATCCAGCACGCCGGACAGGACCAGGAAGACCCACCCCGTCGCGGCGCTCATGCGTGCACCCGCGCAAGCCGTGCCGCAAGGGCGGCCAGTTGCGCCTGTGCCTTTTCCGCCGCAGCCAGCACGTCATCCGGCTTGCCGACAGTCGGGCCGACGGGGACGATGTCCACATCGCGAAGGCCGATGAACTTCAGGGCCTGCCGCAGATACGGCGTCGCAAGATCGGGCCGGCCCCAGGACGGGCCCTCGGAAAAATCGCCGGAGCTTGCGAGGATCGCAACGACCGGGCGCGGCCGCAGAAGTGGCGTGTAGCCGGTCTGCGGATCGAAGCGGAAGCTGAGACCCGGCTGGGTCACGAGGTCGATATAATGCTTGAGCCGGTAGGGAATGGAGAGGTTCCACATCGGCGTGGAAATGAGGATGGCCTCCGCCGCGTCGAGCCTTTGCACCAGTTCCTCGATCGCCGCCCAGCTTTCGGCCTCCTGCGGCGTGAAGGGGCGGCCGGTAAGACGCGCATATTTCGCCGCAAGCAGGGGACCGTCAAAAGCCGGCAGGTCCGCCTTCCAGACGTCGATCTCGCGGACCCGGAGGCCGGGGCGATGCTTTTCAAGCGCGGCGATGAAACCCGCCGCCGCCTTGCCGGAATGGGAGAGGTCCGCACGGGGCGAAGCCTTGATGTGCAACAGTTCGGTCATGTCGATCTCCTTTGCTGGATCGACATATAAATTTGCACCGTCGCGAATTCTTCTGCATGAATTGCGAAACCAATTCGCAAAGGTGCGAAAATGCTGTCGACCGACGACCTTCTTCTGATCGCAGCCCTGGCACGCAGCGGAAAGCCCGTCCCCGCGGCGACCCGTCTCAACGTGCATCTTGCGACCGTCTATCGCCGGCTGAAGGAATTGGAGCAGGAGGCCGGGGCGCCGCTGTTTCAGCGGCTCGGCGGGCAATACGTCCCGACCCCGCTCGGCAGCGAACTCGTCCGCGCCGCGACAGCCATGGAGGCAAACCTTGCCGAGGCGCGGCGACAACTGGCGGGCGGTGAGCAGCGGCTTGCGGGCCGCATCACCCTCACGACGCCCGATTCCCTGGTCCCGCTGGTTTCCACGCTGCTCCCGCCGGTACGCCGGAAACATGCCGGCATCCGCTTCGATCTCGTGGTCTCCAACACCTTTGCCGACATGGCGCGCTACGAGGCCGAAGTGGCCATTCGCCCCACCCGCTCCCCGCCGGAAACGCTGGTCGGCCAGCGGGCGGGCGCATTCCGCTATGCGATCTATGCGAAAAGCGGAACCAGGGAAGACCTGCCATGGATTGCGCTCGACGACAGTCTTTCAACCATTCCCGCCGCGCGCTGGCTGGCCGCCCATGTGGCGCAGGAGGAGATCGTGCTGCGGGTGAACAGCATGTGGGCCGCCGCCCAGGCCGCCGCAGCCGGCCTCGGAAGAGCGCTTCTGCCGGATTATCTCCACCGGTCGTTCGATCTCGACCGGCAGGGCGATTTCATCGGCGCGCTGGAATCGGAAGTCTGGCTCCTCGTCCATCCGGACCTGCGCCGCACGCCGCGCATCCAGGCCTTCATGGATCTTGCCGCCGGCAGGCTCCGGGCACAGCTGAAGGCCTAGCGGCTACTATCGCGCACGATCAGCCGCGGCTCGATGGTGACATGCGGCACGTCCGGCCGGTCGTCGAGCAGGTCGAGGATGAGGCGGCCGGTGCGCTCGCCGATCTGCCGCGCCTGGGCGTCGATGGTCGTCAGCGCCGGCACGCAGATGCCGCCGATCTCGTAGTCGCCGAAGCCGCCGATGGCGATGCGGCCGGGCACGGGCACGCCGCGGCGCTGGCACTCCGTCAGCGCCCCGAAGGCCGAAAGGTCGGACACGCAGATCACCGCCTCCGTATCGGGGAATTCCGCCAGCAGCCGCGCCATGGCATTGGCGCCTTCCCGCATCGAGATCGGCGGCACGCCGGCATCGATGAGGCGCGAGGCGTCGAGGCCGTGGTTGGCGAGCGCGGCGATGAAGCCGAGGCGGCGGTCGCTGCCGCGGGTGTCGCGGCTCGCATCACCGCCGATGAAGGCGATGCGGCGATAGCCGGCCGCCACGAAATGATCGACCATGCTGCGCACGGCGTCGGCATTGGAAAAGCCGACGAAATGACCGATCGGCTCGGCCGGCACGTCCCACGTCTCGATGACGGGCACGCTGGCGTTCTCCAGCAGCCTCCGCGCCCGCGGCGTGTGTTTTCCGCCGGTCACGACGATGGCCTGCGGCTTGCGGCGCAAGAGCTGCTCGATCAGCCGCTCCTCTTCCTCGACATCGTAGTTCGTATAGCCGAGCAGGATCTGGAAGCCGCGGGCACTCAGCGTTTCGGAAAGGCCGCCGACCGTATCGGCGAAGTTCGCATTGTTGATCGACGGGATGGTGACGGCGATGAAATCCGTCTTCTGCGAGCGCAGGTTCGAGGCGGTGGAATCGAAGACATAGCCGAGCTCTTCCGCCGCCTTCAGGATCGCGTCGCGCGTGTCCTTGCTGATCAGGCTGCCGGACTTGAACGCGCGCGATACCGTCATCGGGGAGACACCCGTCTTGCGGGCGATGTCCGCCATGGTCGGTGCCTTGTCGTTGCGCATTCCCCGTGCTCCGTTATCGTTACCACACCGTAGCGCGCCGGCCTTCCATGCCGCAAGCCGGGCGACAGCGGAGCGTTCCGTTATCCCCACGCGCGCAAAGGCCGGTCACGCCGCGTCCGCGCCGATCGCCGCCAGTGCCGCGCGAGCGACGTCCTCGTCCTGCTCCCCCGACCCCGAACCGACGCCGATGCCGCCGAGAAGCACGCCGGCCGAGCGGATCGGCAAGCCGCCGCGCAGGCCCGTCACCTCGCCCTGGGTGGCCGCCGCAAGCGGCAGCTTCGCATGGTCGGGCAGGCTGTGGCTCGGGGCGCCGATGGAGGCGGCGGTGCGGGCCTTGGCCGTCGCGCTCTTCAGCGAGAGATAACGCGAGCCGTTCATGCGGAAGGAGCCGAGCACCACACCGCTCTGGTCGACGATGACGATGCATTGCGGCTGGCCCGAGGCCTTCGCGGCCTCGATGGCGCCCTTCAGCATGGCAAGCACGCCCTCGTCCGTCAGCTTCGCGGTCGTTTCCGTGAATGGCATGTCTGTCGTTCCTATTGCGAGGTCCGGACCGCGCCGCGGATGGCGAGCGAGACGGCATAGAGGGAGGTGGAGGCGGTGATGAAGAGCCGGTGACCATGCCGGCCGCCGAAGCAGATGTTCGAGACGGTCTCCGGCACGAGAATTTTCCCGAGCCGGCGGCCGTCCGGCGCGATGCAGTGCACCCCGTCGCCGGCCGAGGTCCACAGATTGCCGGCCGCATCGACGCGCATGCCGTCCGCGCAGCCGGGACCGACGACGTGGAAGACGTCGCCCCCGGTGAGCGACCAGCCCTTGCCGACATCGAAGACGCGGATATGGCGCGGATCGCTGGAGAACATGCGGCCCGTATCGGCAACGTAAAGCCGCGTCTCGTCCGGACTGAAGGCAAGGCCGTTCGGGCCCTGGAAATCGGTGAGCACCGCCCGGATCTCCCCCGAATGCGGATCGACCCGGTAGACATTGCAGGGCAGCTCCTGCTCGGCGCGCGTGCCCTCGTAGTCGGAGGCGATGCCGTAATGCGGATCGGTGAACCACACGGCACCGTCCGAGGCGACGACGACATCGTTCGGCGAGTTCAGCCGTTTTCCCTCGTAACGGTCGGCGATGACGGTGATCGAGCCGTCATGCTCGGTACGGGTGACGCGGCGCGTGCCGTGCTCGCAGGTGACGAGCCGGCCTTCCCGGTCACGCGTGTTGCCGTTGGAGAAATTGGCGGGTTCGCGGAACGTGCTTATACCGAGCGTCGGGCTCCAGCGCAGGATGCGGTTGTTGGGAATGTCGGAGAACAGCAGGCAATCATGATCGCCGAACCAGACCGGGCCCTCGACCCAGTCGAACCCGCCGGCCAGCGTCTTCAGCGGTGCATTTCCCAGCACGAAGGTTGAGAACAGCGCATCCTCGGCCTCGAAAAACGACATGGCGCTCCTCTTCCTTCACAATACACGTCCGCGCAAGATACCGATCATGCCGCCCCGGGCAAGGGCGATGGAGACCGGGCTTTGATCTCGCCTGGGGGCGGGTCTTCCCGCCCCCAGGCGCCGGAAGGAGGCCTATTTGCCCCAGATCTTCTTGTATTCGTCGCGATAGCCGTTGTCGGGGTCGAAGCTGTTCTTCGGCCCGCCATCGAACTCGACATTGTCCACCGTCACGACATGGAGCGGCGAGACGTAGCCCGACCATTGCTCGCCCGCAAAGGCGCGGTTCAGCTCGTCGACGAGCTGCCAGCCCTGCAGGTTGAGCGGCTCGGCCACGGTGACGGACTGGTGCTGCCTGGCGCGGATGCGCTGATAGGCGCTTTCCGAACCGTCGCCGGCCGCAACGCTCTTCGGCGCGCCATCACCCGCAATGCCGGCCGCGGCGAGCGACGGGCCCATGAAATCGAAATAGATGTCGTTGATCGCCAGCGCATGCGTCCACTGATCGCCATGGCGCTGGAGCAGCGAGGTGGTAAGCTGCGGCATGCGCTGCGAGGTTTCGGCGATCGGCGTATCGACATACTCCAGCACGGTGCCGCCGAGCGCTTCGATCTCCTCCTTCATCTTGTCGGCCTTGGCGATAGCGATGGCATAGGTCGAATCGGTGAAGATGATCACGCCGGGCTTGCCGCCGGCATCGACGAAGGCATAGTCGGCCGCCGCCTTGGAGACTTCCATGGCATCCGTCGTCACATTGGCGAAAACGCCGACATCCTCGACGGGGCCGACCGCCGGGGCGGCATGCCAGGCGACCATCGGGATGCCTGCCTTCTTGGCCTCTTCCATGGAAGGGCGCTGCTCGATGGCATCGAACCCGGTGATGATGATGCCGCCCGGCTTCAGCGTCAGCGCCTGGCCGAAGGAGGCGGTGCGGCCCTCGATCGAGCCGGCGCTGTCGAGCACCGTCACCTTCCAGCCGATAGCGGCCGCTGCCTCCTCGATGCCGTTGACGACGCCGAGGATGCCGCCGTTCTTCATGTCGGCAGCGACCACGACGACGGTCTTGCCCTCCGCCGCCTTCGGACCGCTCGTCGGGCCGTCCCATTTCTCGACCTTGCTGGCATATTTCTCGACGACGGCCTTCGCATCCGCCATGGCATCCGCGAAGGCCGGGCTTGCGAGCATCAGGCCGAAGGCGGCGGCGGCCGTGGTGGCCAGGAAATCTCTGCGTTTCACGATAGTGTCCTCCCTTTGGACGTGAGACATGCGACGATGGAACGAAGGTTCAGGATGGCTTGCCGGCCCCTTCCCCGGCGCGCCCTTCGGCTTGATGGCGCCCGCCGCGCCGCGGCGGCGCTGGGCATAGCCGGCAATGCCGATGGCGACGAGCAGCGTGACGCCGTTGAACAGCGGCTCGACGAAGAAGGAGCCGCCGAACTGCTGGATGCCGGCAATGCCGACGGCAAGGATGATGACGCCGATCATCGTGCCCCAGACATTGACGCGGCCCGGCTTGATGGTGGTGGAGCCGAGGAAGGCGCCGACGAGCGCCGGCAGCAGGTATTCGAGGCCGACGCTCGCCTGGCCGATGCGCAGCCGCGAGGCGAGCAGCACGCCGGCGACGGCCGAGAGGACGCCCGAGGCGATGAAGGCGCCGATGACGAAACGGCGGACCGGAATGCCGTTCAGCGCGGCCGCCTTCGGATTGGCGCCGATGGCATAGACATAGCGGCCGATCGGCAGGTATTCGAGCACGATCCAGAGCACGATCGCCAGCGCCAGCACGTAGAAGCCGGTGATCGGCAGGCCGAAGAGCATGGTGCCGTTCAGCGCGAGAAACCCGTCCGGCAAGACGCCGACCACCTGCCGGCCGCCCGTATGCCAGAGCGCGATGGCATAGATGACCGTGCCGGTGCCGAGGGTCGCGATGAAGCTGTCGATCCTGGCCACCTCGACCAGCAGGCCGTTCAGAAGGCCGGTCAACGCGCCGAGCACCAGCACGACGGCGACCGCCAGCGGCCAGGGCAGGCCCAGCATGGTCTGCAGGCTGATCGCCAGGATATGCCAGAGCACGATGCCGTAGCCGATGGTCAGGTCGATGCGTCCGCAGGCCATGGGGATCATCGCGGCCAGCGACAGGATGGCGATGATCGTCTTGTTGGCGATGATCGAGCGCAGGTTGAGCAGCGTCGGGAACGTATCGGACAGCAGGACCGAGAAGACGAGGATGAGCAGGACCGTCAGAATGACGAGGCCATAGACCGGCAGGAGGCGCTTCAGCCTCTCGCCGGTCGACAGCCCCTTCAGTTCGGCGGGCGTCGGCTCGAGCGCGTTGGACTGGATGGATTGCATCGTCTTTCTCCCGGAAATCAGGCCGCCTCGGAGGCGGAGGCCGCTGCGATGACGGCGGAGGTGGTGAGGTCGGCGCCGGACAGTTCGCGAACGATGCGTCCGCGCGAGAACACGAGCGCCCGATGGCAGATATGCGCGATCTCCTCGAAGTCGGTGGAGATCACGAGGACGGCGAGCCCCTCCTCCACCGCCGCCGCGATAAGGCGGTAGATGTCGGCCTTGGCACCGACATCGACGCCGGCCGTCGGGTCCTCGGCGATCAGCAGCCTGCGGCCGGTCGCAAGCCAGCGCCCGACCACCACCTTCTGCTGGTTGCCGCCCGACAGCGCCTCGATGACGAGCGCCTGGTCGTTGGGGCGCAGCCCCACCTTCTCGCCGATGGCCGCGGCCATGCAGGCCTCGCGGGCCGGCGACAGGAAGCCGGCGAGCCTGCGGCCGGAGGCGCCGGGATTGAGGAAAGTGTTTTCGCGCAGCGACAGCGACATGGCGACCGATTCCTCCGTCCGGTCGCGGGCGATCAGCCCGATGCCGGAGGCGATCGCCGTTTCCGGGCTGGAAAGATCGGGCGCCGCACCGCGGATGGTCACCGTGCCCGTCGCGGGTTCGGCGCCGAAGAGGGCGCGGCCGATCAGCTCCTGCCCCGCGCCGCGCAGGCCGACAAGGCCGAGAAGCTCGCCCTGCCTGAGCTCGAAGGAGACGGGGCCGGCACCACGGCAGGCAAGATCGCCGACCGACACCAGCACCGGACCGGGTGTCGAATGGGCCTTGGCAAAGAGCTGGTCCGCCTTGCGGCCGACGATCATGCGGATCAGCTCGTCCGGATTGGTGTCGGCGACGGCCGTCTCGCCGACGAGATGCCCATCGCGCAGCACGGCGACGCGGTCGGCGATGCGGAAGATCTCGTCGAGGCGGTGCGAGACGTAGATCATCGCCACGCCGCGGTCCTTGAGCGGCCGGATCGCATCGAACAGGCGCTCCACCTCGTCGGCCGGAAGGCTCGCGGTCGGTTCGTCGAGAACGAGCACGTCCGCCTCGACGGCGAGCGCCCGGGCGATGGCGACCAGCGACTTTTCGGTGCGCGTCAGGCTCTGCACGCGGGTGGAGGGATCGAAATCGCAGCCGACCAGCTTCAGCGCCTCGGCGGTGCGCCGCGCCGTGGCGTTCCAGTCGATCAGCTTGCGGCGCAGCGAAAAGCCCTGCGCCAGGCCGACATTCTCGGCCACCGTCATCCATTCGATGAGGCCGAGGTCCTGGTGGATGAAGGCGACCGATTGGCGCTCGTTCGGCCTCGGCGGGCGATGGTGATAGGGCTCGCCGCGAAACAGGATGTCCCCGCCGTCCGGCCGGTAGATGCCGGCGAGCGTCTTGATGAGGGTCGACTTGCCGGCGCCGTTTTCGCCGAGAAGCGCGAGGATCTCGCCGCTCCTGAGGTCGAGCGACACGTTCGTCAGCGCTTTCGTGCCACCGAATTCCTTCGAAACGGCGCGAAATTCCAGAAGTTTCTGCGTTTCCACCTGCTCCTCCCAAAGCCGATGGGATGATCGTATGGTATCGATAACATAGCTGTCAAGGGCACTGCATAAGCCTCTTCGACTCCCCCCATAGCTTTTCGAAATGGGGCTGGACAATTCCCTTCAGCTCGATATGTTATCGATAACAAAACGCATGTCGGAGGAATCCCGTGAGCAAGATCGAGCTGTTGCAGGTTGGGCCGTACCCAGCGTGGGACGAAGAGCGCCTGAACGCCAACTTCACCATGCACCGCTATTTCGAGGCGGCCGACAAGGCGGCGTTCCTGGCCGCGCATGGGGCGAACATCCGCGGCATCGCCACGCGCGGCGAGCTTGGCGCGAACCGGGCGATGATCGAGGCGCTGCCGAAGCTGGAGGTCATCTCCGTCTACGGCGTCGGCTATGATGCGGTGGATCTTGCCGCCGCCCGCGAGCGCGGCATCCGCGTCACCAACACGCCCGACGTGCTGACCAAGGACGTCGCCGACCTCGGCGTGGCGATGATGCTCGCCGAGGCGCGCGGCGTCATCGGTGGCGAGACATGGGTCAAAAGCGGCGACTGGGCGAAAAAAGGCCTCTACCCGCTGAAGCGCCGCGTGCACGGCAAGCGCGCCGGCATTCTCGGCCTCGGCCGCATCGGCTACGAGGTCGCCAAGCGCCTTGCCGGCTTCGACATGGGCATCGCCTACAGCGACACCGGCCCGAAGGATTTTGCCGGGGACTGGACCTTCATCGCCGATCCGGTGGAACTGGCCGCCCGCTCCGACTTCCTCTTCGTCACGCTGGCCGCCTCCGCCGAGACGCGCCACATCGTCGGCCGCAAGGTCATCGCGGCACTCGGGCCGGAGGGCATGCTGATCAACATCTCCCGCGCCTCCAACATCGACGAGGACGCCCTTCTCGACGCGCTCGAAAGCAAGGCGCTCGGCTCGGCTGCGCTCGACGTCTTCGAGGGCGAGCCGAACCTCGATCCGCGCTTCCTTGCGCTCGACAACGTCCTGCTCCAGCCGCACATGGCCTCCGGCACGGTCGAGACGCGCAAGGCGATGGGCCAGCTCGTCTTCGACAACCTGTCGGCCCATTTCGACGGCCGCCCGCTACCGACCCCGGTCCTGTGAGGAAGAGACCATGAAAGCGATCGTCATCCACGCGGCGAAGGACCTGCGCATCGAGGAGAGCGCCGTTGAGGCGCCCGGCCCCGGCGAGGTGGAGGTCCGTCTTGCCGCCGGCGGCATCTGCGGCTCGGACCTGCACTACTACAACCACGGCGGTTTCGGCACGGTGCGGCTGAAAGAGCCGATGATCCTCGGCCATGAAGTGGCCGGCCATGTCGCCGCGCTCGGCGAGGGTGTCTCCGGCCTTGCCATCGGCGATCTCGTCGCCGTCTCGCCCTCGCGGCCCTGCGGGGCTTGCGACTATTGCCTCAAGGGCCTGCCGAACCATTGCTTCAACATGCGCTTCTACGGCTCGGCCATGCCCTTCCCGCATATCCAGGGCGCTTTCCGCGAGCGGCTGGTCGCCAAGGCCAGCCAGTGCGTGAAGGCCGACGGCCTCTCCGCCGGGGAGGCCGCGATGGCCGAACCGCTTTCGGTCACGCTGCACGCCACGCGCCGGGCCGGCGAAATGCTGGGCAAGCGCGTGCTCGTCACCGGCTGCGGGCCGATCGGCACCTTGTCGATCCTCGCGGCAAGGCGGGCCGGCGCGGCCGAGATCGTCGCCGCCGACCTCTCCGAACGGGCGCTCGGCTTTGCCCGCGCGGTCGGCTCGGACCGTACGGTCAACCTGTCGGAAGACCGCGACGGCCTTGTTCCGTTCAGCGAGAACAAAGGATATTTCGACGTGCTCTACGAATGCTCCGGCGCGCAGCCGGCACTCGTCGCGGGCATCCAGGCGCTGCGCCCGCGCGGCGTCATCGTGCAGCTCGGCCTCGGCGGCGAAATGAGCCTGCCGATGATGGCGATCACGGCCAAGGAACTGGACCTGCGCGGCTCTTTCCGCTTCCATGAGGAATTCGCCGTGGCGGTGAAGCTCATGCAGGGCGGGCTGATCGACGTGAAGCCGCTGATCACCCATACGCTGCCGCTCGCCGACGCCCTGAAGGCCTTCGAGATCGCCTCGGACAAGGGGCAATCGATGAAGACGCAGATCGCTTTTGCCTGACGGCAATGGCAGGAAAGCGTAAGACGGCTTTCATCCACCCTTGCGGGAACAAAGAGACAAAGGATCCATGAGCACGCAACTCTTCGACCTTACTGGCAAGCGCGCCCTCGTCACCGGCTCCTCGCAGGGCATCGGCCTTGCGCTCGCCAAAGGCCTTGCCGATGCCGGCGCAGAGGTCATCCTCAATGGCCGCGACGCAGCCAAGCTGGCGGCCGCGGCAAAGGAGCTCGGCGCGAAACACACGCTCGCCTTCGACGCCACCGATCACGCGGCCGTGCGCGCGGTAATCGATGCCTTCGAGACGGAGGTCGGCGCCATCGACATCCTCGTCAACAATGCCGGCATGCAGCACCGTACGCCGCTGGAGGACTTTCCCGCCGACGCCTTCGAGCAGCTCCTGAAGACCAACGTCTCCACCGTCTTCAATGTCGGCCAAGCCGTCGCCCGCCACATGATCCGCCGCGGCGCGGGCAAGATCATCAACATCGCCAGCGTGCAGACGGCGCTCGCCCGCCCGGGCATCGCCCCCTATACCGCCACCAAGGGCGCGGTCGGCAACCTCACCAAGGGCATGGCGACGGACTGGGCGAAATACGGCCTGCAATGCAACGCCATCGCGCCCGGCTATTTCGACACGCCGCTGAACGCCGCGCTCGTCGCCGATCCCGCCTTCTCCGCCTGGCTGGAAAAGCGCACGCCGGCCGGCCGCTGGGGCAAGGTGGAGGAGCTGGTTGGCGCCTGCATCTTCCTTTCCTCCGACGCTTCCTCCTTCGTGAACGGACACACGCTCTATGTCGACGGCGGCATCACGGCCTCGCTCTGAGGAAAACAGGCGTATCGTCCTGATGGGCGTTGCCGGCTGCGGCAAGTCCGCCGTCGGCGCGGCGCTCGCCGCCCGTATCGGCGCGAACTATCTCGACGGCGACGACCTGCACCCTGCGGAAAACATCGAGAAGATGAGCCGCGGCGAGCCGCTGACCGACGATGACCGCTGGCCCTGGCTGACCCTGGTCGGCCGCACGCTCGCGCAGCCGGGCGGCACCCTGATCATCGGCTGCTCGGCCCTCAAGCGCCGCTACCGCGACCACATCGCCCGCGAGGCACGAGGCCCCGTCACCTTCGTCCACCTCTCCGGCACGAAGGAGCTGATCGCCGCCCGCATGGCCGCACGCGCCGGCCACTTCATGCCGACAAGCCTCATCGACAGCCAGTTCGCCGCCCTCGAGCCGCCGGCGCAAGACGAGAATGCCATGACCGTCGATATCGACGACACGCTCGAAAGCATCGTCGACCGTATCGCCGCGAAACTGGAGGAGACCCCATCATGACGAACACCGTCGCGCTGATCGGCGCGGGCGCCATGGGCGGCGCCATCGGCACGCGGCTTGCCGAAACCGGCAACCGCCTGACCGTCTTCGATCCGAACCCGGAAAAGGTGCAGGTGCTTGTCGACAGGGGCGCGACTGCGGCGCCCACGGCCGCTGCGGCCGCTGCCGCCAGCGACTATGTGATCCTCAGCCTCAATTCGCCGGCCATCGTGCGCCGCGCCGTCTTCGGCGAGGCCGGCATCGCCGCCGGTGCACGGGCCGGCACGCTCATCATCGACATGTCCTCGATCGACCCGGACGCCACGAAGCAGCTTGCCGCCGATGCGGCGGAAAAGGGCCTGCGCTGGGTGGACAGCCCACTATCCGGCGGGGCACCGAAGGCGCGGATCGGCCAACTCACGCTGATGGCCGGCGGAACGGCGGACGACGTGGCGGATGCGCACACGGTCCTGCGACACCTCGCCAGCAACTACACCCATATGGGCCCGGTCGGCGCCGGCCAGACGACCAAGCTGATCAACCAGGTCCTGTGCGGCCTCGGCTTCCTTGCCGTCGCCGAGGCGACGCAACTGGCGCTCGATGCCGGCGTGGACGCGGCAAAGATCCCGCAGGCGCTGAAGGGCGGGCGGGCCGACAGCGCCATCCTGCAGGAATACATGCCGCGCTTCGTGGCGAAGGACTACCGCCGCACGGGCCGCATCGACAACATGGTGAAGGACCTTTCCGGCGCACAGGACCTTGCCCGCCGCACCAACACCGCCATGCCGCTGACGGCGGCCTGCGCCGAGATCCACCGCATGCTGACGGCCGCCGGCCTCGGCGGCGAGGACCAGGCGGCGCTGATGGAATTCTTCCGGGGGCCGAACAAGGAGAACTTCGAATGATCACCCGCTACGCGCTGTTCGAGGGCAAGGTGAAGGAGGGCCGGACCGACGCCTTCCGCAAGGCCGTCATCGAGCGCATCCTGCCGAAATGGCGGCAGTTTCCACACGCCACCGACGTGCGCGTCTCGTTTGCCGAGGCCCGCGACGAGGGTGCGCCGGAACTGCCGATGATCCTCGCCATCAACTATCCGAGCCTTGCGGCCGTCGAGGAGGCGTTGGCAAGCCCGGTGCGCGCCGAAGCCCGCGCGGCGACCGAGTCGGTTCTGGCCGAATTCTTCGAAGGCCGCATCCACCACCATGTGACGCTCGCCAGCGAATACAGGCTCTGAGCCCCGCCTCCCTCGCATCCGGAATGTTTTCGGCCGAAGTGGAATCGCGTCGGCGCCGGACCTGCCCTAACCCTTTTCCCCGTCCCTTTTTCCGTCCTCATGCTCGCCCGCAAGGGTGAGCATGTCGGCGAACAGGGCCGTCCACTGGGCCTCGGTGATGTCGATGAGGCCGAAGGCCTTCAGCAGGAAGGCGCCTTCGCCGGCGAGGAAGGCGAGCGCGGCCTGCCTGTCCTCCGCCTTGCCCATGTCCAGCCCCGCCAGGCGGTGCGTGTACCAGACGCGGCTCGCCGCAACCTGTTCGGGGCTTTGCAAGAGCGCCGTCATCATCACGGCGGAGCGTGAATATTCCGCCTCGTCGCTGTCGCGGGTCGCCAGCAGGTGCCCGCGGATGACGGATTGCGGCGAGCGGTCGTTTCCCGCATGCGCCATCACTTCCGCCTCGAACGTGCTGCCCCAGCGCTCGATCATCGAGCGGATCAGGTTCTCCTTCGTGCCGAAGCAATATTGCACGCCGCCCTTCGTGATGCCGGCGGCGCGCGCAACGGCATCGAAGGTCAGGCCCGCCGCGCCGTCGGCGGCCACGATGGCCTCGGCGGCGTCCAGAACGCGGTCGCGATCTATGCTGCGCGGTCGTCCTGCCATCTCACCTCTTCCATTTCAATACGAATGTATTTATATAGCGCCCCACGCGCATGCAACTGCGAAACACCATGCCCAAGGATCATACCGATGTCCCGTGGTAAACGCTGGCTCGTCCTCGCCGTCGTCTCCAGCGCCCTCTTCCTGATCGTCATCGACATGACGGTGCTCTATACGGCCCTGCCCAAACTGACGCACGCGCTTTCCGCCACCGCGGCCGAGAAGCTCTGGATCGTCAACGCCTATCCCCTCGTCGTCGCCGGCCTCCTGCCGGGCCTCGGCACGCTGGGCGACCGGCTGGGCCACAAGCAGATGTTCATGGCCGGCCTCATCGTGTTCGGCCTCGCCTCCCTCGGCGCGGCCTTCGCCCCCTCGCCCGCCTTGCTGATTGCCGCGCGCGTCGCCCTGGCCGCCGGGGCGGCGATGATGATGCCTGCCACGCTGTCGCTCATCCGCCTCACCTTCACGGATGAGAAGGAACGGGCCTTTGCGATCGGCATCTGGGCCGCGGTCGCTTCGGGCGGGGCGGCGCTCGGCCCGGTCGTCGGCGGGCTGCTGCTTGAATATTTCTGGTGGGGCTCCGTCTTCCTGATCAACGTTCCGGTCGTGCTCGTCGCGCTGGCGGCAAGCGCCGTGCTGCTCACCCGCCGCGCGGGAGACCGCAGCCGCCCCTGGGATCTCCTCGGTTCCGTGCAGGTGATGTTCGGCCTCGTTGGCCTCACCTATGCCGTAAAGGAAGCGGGAAAGCGCGATCCCTCCTGGGAAAGCGCGGTCATCGCGCTTGTCATCGGCCTTGCGGCTATGGCGGTGTTCATTCGCCGCCAGCGCCGCAGCGCGGCGCCGTTGATCGATTTCGCGCTCTTTGCCGATCCACGCTTTACCGCGGGCGTCGCCACAGCGCTCGTCGCCTCCGCCGCCCTTATCGGCGTGGAGCTGGTCTTCAGCCAGCGGCTGCAGCTCGTGCTCGGCTATTCCCCGCTGGAGGCCGGCGTGCTCATCCTGCCGATCCCTGCGGCCGCCTTCTTCGCCGGGCCGCTCACCGGGCTCGCCTTGCCGCGCCTTGGCGGCGAACGGGTGCTCTGGGCCGCGCTGCTGCTGTCCGGCCTTGCGCTCGCCGCCTTCCTCGCCACCCACCAGGGCCCGACAGTCTACTGGATCGCGGCGCTCGCGGCGATGGGCTTCGGCGCCGGCGCCTCCATGACGGCGGCATCGACCGTCATCATGCTTTCGTCGCCCGAAGAGCAGGCCGGCATGGCCGCCTCGGTGGAGGAGGTCTCGTTCGAACTGGGCGGAGCACTGGGCATCGCCCTGCTCGGGAGCCTGATGTCCGCCCTCTATTCGCAGGCGATGATCGTGCCGCAGGGCGTGGTGCTCGCCGACGAGGCCCGCGACAGCCTCGACGAGGCGCTGATCCTTGCCGATGGCCTCAAGCCGGACCAGGCGCAACAGGTGATCGCCCTCGCCCAGTCCGCCTTCGACCACGCCTTCGTCGGCGTCGTCAGCGCCGCCGTGGCGATGCTGATTGCGGTCGCCTTCACGCTCTATTGGAAACTGAGCCCGCGCCGTCGCGCTTGACCATCAGGCAACGCCTCGGCCGGCCGACAGGAATCCGCGCGCGGTTTTCTCCCTCGACCGGCACGAGGCCGACGGACGTCGGCCCTCAGTCGACCTGAGCGACGAGACCTGCGGCCTTGATACCGGCGACCGCGCAGATCTCGTCATTGTCGGAAGTATCCCCGGTGACGCCGACCGCGCCGAGCAGCGTTCCGGCCGCATCGCGGATCAACACCCCGCCGGGAACGGCGACGATCCTGCCGCCCGAAACGGCGGTCAGGCCCTCGATGAAATGCGGACGTTCCTTCGCGTTCTTGTCCAGCCAGCGCGAGCCCATGCCGACGGCGAGCGAGCCGTAGGCTTTGCCGAAGGCGATCTCGTAGCGCAGCATGGAGGCGCCGTCCTGCTTCTGGAAGGCCTTCAGGTGCCCTCCGGCATCGAGCACCGCCACGGTGAGCGGCTTGAAGCCGGCTTCAGCGCCAGCCTCCAGGGCGGCGGCGATGATGCTGTTGGCGGCGGCAAGGGTGAGTTCGGCCATGTCTGTCCTCGTAGGGTTGCGGTTTTCCATAAGGTCCCGGCGGCCTGCCGCCGGGACCTGAAGTGTCGAAAGGTTCGTCGTTCTTCTATCAGGCGGCGATGGCGCGGTCTGCTGCCATCTCGCCGGCAATCGTGTCCGTTACCATCTGCGCGGTCGCCGCCGAAAGCGTCCAGCCGAGATGGCCGTGCCCGGTATTGTAGAACACGCCGGGCTGGCGCCCCCTGCCGACCCGCGGCATCATGTTGGGCATCATCGGGCGCAGACCCGCCCAGGGCACGACACGATTGGTATCCACCTCGGGAAACAGCATGCGCGTCCAGTCGACGAGCGGCTTGACGCGATCGTGGCGGATGTCGCGGTTCATGCCGTTGAACTCGGCCGTGCCGGCGACGCGGAAGCGGCCCGGCCCGAGGCGGCTGGTCACGATCTTCGCCCGGTCGTCGAGCAGGCTCACCCAGGGCGCCGCCGCCTGGCTGCGCTCGTCATCGAGATGGACGGTGATCGAATAGCCCTTCACGGGATAAATGTTGACCCGGTCGCCGAGCATGGCGGCGATCTGGCGGCTGGCCGTGCCGGCACAGACGACGACGCCATCCGCCTCGACCTGGTGTTCCGCACCCTCGCCCGTCGCATAGCCGATGCGGAACGCGCCGTTCCTGCCGACGGCCGTGACGCGGGCATCGAAGAGGAATCGGGCGCCCCGGCGCTGGCAGGCCTTCGCAAGGCCCGAGGTGAACTTGTGGATGTCGCCGGTCGAATCCGAAGGCGTATAGAAGCCGCCGTGGAAGGCTCCGTGCAACGTCGGCTCGATCGACTTGACCTCCTCGGCCGTCACCGCCCGGCGGTCGAGCCCGCCCTCGGTCAGCAGGGCATTGACCTTCGCGGCATGGTCGAAGCTCGCCTTGTCCCAGTAGATGTGCAGGATGCCGCGGCGCACATGGTCGAAATCGATGTTCTCGCGCTCGGCGATGGAGAAGAGATGCTGCCGGGCAGCGATCGCCAGCCGCGTCGTCTCCACCGTGTTGTCGCGATAGCGCATGATGTTCGAGACGAACTCGGCGAGCCAGGAATATTTGTGCCAGGTCGGCCGCGGGTTCATCAGCAGCGGTGCGTCGTTCCGCATCATCCATTTGACGCCCTTGAACAGGGTGGACCAATGGTTCCAGACCTCGGCATTGCTGGCGGAAAGCTGGCCGCCATTGGCAAAGGAGGTTTCCATGGCGGCGTAACGCTGGCTTTCCAGCACGGTCACGTCGAAGCCGCGTTCCAGGAGGGCATAGGCAGTGGTGACGCCGGTGATACCGGCGCCGATAACGGCGATATGGGGCATATAAGTCTCTCGCTCCGTATGACATCAGGGTACGGGCCGGAGCCCGCGTTTTCCCCAATCTGTCACGGTACCTGAGAGTTTACCCGTCACGGCCCGGCCGCGGCGGCTTTCCCCTTCGGTGGACGCTCGCAGCGCCTCTCTCCAGATCGTTCAACTGCACGGTCACTGGTGCCTGAGAGTTTCCTGGGGGGTTGCTCCGTCGGCGCCGGCCTTCTGGCCGATCTCTCCCATGCAGTCTTGTCGAACGCGCGCAGGCTACCGCAATATTGAAGAGAATCAAGAGGGGAAGCGCCGGTGTCCCGAAACTTCCGCCCCGGCGCCGGCGGGTAGCGCGAGAAAGCGCAGGGCCGAGACGAGGCCGATGGCGGCGATGCACAGGAAGGCGGCGCGGATGTCCGTCAGCATGCTGCCGCCGGCGGCCTCGGGAAAAAGGGCGGCCGAGAAGCGGATGACGGCGGCGGCCACGGCGACGCCGAGAAGCTGCGCGAGCTGCTGCAGCATGGCCGAGATCGTCGTCGCCGCGCTTCGCTGGGCGGGCGTGACATCGGCAAAGGCGATCGTCGTCAGCGCGGTGAACTGCATCGAGCGGGACAATCCGCAGGCGATCAGCAGCACGAAGAGCAGGAGACGCGGCGTATCGCCGTCGACAAGGGCGAAGGCGCCGATCGTCAGCGCGGCGACAATGCCGTTGACGACGAGCAGCGTGCGGAAGCCGAACAGGCGGAGTGCCGGTGTCGTCACGCTCTTCATCATCAGGTTGCCGAGGAAATAGACGAGGACGAGCGAGCCGGTCTCGACGGCATCGAGGCCGAGGCCGACCTGGAACAGGAGCGGCAGCAGGAAGGGCGTGGCATTGACCGCAAGCCGACCGGCGGTGCCGGCCGAAAGCGTCGCGAAGGCAAAGGTCGGCACCTTGAGCACGGCCATGTCGAGCAGGGCATGCGGCGCGCGCCTCAGATGGCGGATGGCGACCCAGCCGGCGGCAAGGCCGAGGGCAAGGACGGCGAGCGTTCCGGCGCCGCCCGTCGGCGCGCTGGAGAGTTCCAGGCCGGCAAGCGTCAGCGCGAGCGCGCTTCCCGTCAAGAGGAACCCCTTCAGGTCGAAGGGTCGAGCCCCCTCGGCCGGCGCCTGCGGCACGAAGAACAGGACGAGCAGCACGCCGACCAGGCCGAGCGGCAGGTTGATGAAGAAATTCCATTCCCAGCCGGCATGGGTGGTGACCCAGGCGCCGATCAGCGGCCCGACCACCGGCGCGATCAGCGCCGGCCAGGTGATGGTGGCGATCGCGCGCACCAGCTCCGCCTTCGGCGCGCCGCGCAGCACGAGCTGGCGCCCGACGGGCGTCATCAGCGCGGCGGATGCGCCCTGGAGGAGCCGCGCCGCGGTGAACTCGGCAAGCGAGCCGGAAAAGCCGCAAGCGACGGAGGAAAACGTGAAGAGCACGATCGCCGTCAGGAAGACCTCGCGTGCGCCGAACCGGTCGGCAAGCCAGCCGGCCGGCGGTATGAACACGGCCATGGCGAGCAGATAGGCCGTGAAGCCGATGTTGAGCGCCACGACATCCGTCGAGAAGGCCTGCGCCATCGCCGGCAGCGACGTCGCGATGATCGTGCTGTCCAGCATCTGCATGAAGAAGGCCACGGCAACGACGGCCGGGACGATGCGGGTACGGTGAAGCGGTATCGGCGGAGAGGGAATGGAAGACATCGCAATCGCAAAACGGGCGACGACGTTCGAACGCCGCCGTCCCGTCCTATAGAGCAAATCCGGCAAAAGCGCGAAGCGGTTTTGCCGGATTTACGCTGAGATGAAAGGACAGAGCGTTTCCGCGATCCGGAGAAAGCGGAAACGCCCGAAAATCAGTTGCTGGCATCCACCTTTTTGATGGCCGCGTCGTAGAAGGAGCGGTCGATCCAGGTGTCGTAGTTCACCTTGCCCTTCAGGAGGCCGGCATCGGCCATGAAGGCCTCCTCGCCCTGAAGCGCACGCACCGCCTCATCGGTGATCTGCGGATCCTGGAAGAACTTGCCGTCCGGATAGGTCGCGCGCACCGCATTGTCGCTGTTGCCGGTTTCCTTGACGAAGATCGCGATCGTCTCCTCCGGATTGGCATCGGTCCAGCGCGCCGCCGCGATATCGACGGCCAGCAGACGCGTCACGATGTCGGGATATTTGCGGGCGAAATCGCCGTTGACGCTGAGGAGATGCGGCACGGCCCATTCCGGGCTGCCGGAAACGCCGGCATCGAAGATCACCCGGGCCTCGCCTTCCTCGACCAGCTTCTGCACGGGGCCGGTGCTTTCGACCACCGCATCGACATCGCCGCGCGAAAGGGCCGGGCCGGAGCTCTCGATGCCGAGGTTGAGGCTTTCCACGTCATTGATCGAGAGGCCCACCGTCTTCAGCGCCTTGGCGAAGGTCGAGTGGCGCACCGTGCCGGCGAGATAGGCGACCTTCTTGCCCCTGAGGTCCTCGATCTTCTGGATCGGCGAATCCGGCTTCACGACGATCTGCGTCTCGTTGGAACGGTTCCAGCTCGACAGGCCGACGAGCTTCACATCGGCGCCGGTAGCCGCAAGGCGCAGCGAAGGGTTGTTGCCGATATAGGTGAAGTCGATGGCGCCGGAGCCGAGGGCGACGGTCGCCGACGAGCCGCCGTCGAAGGTGGTCAGCTCGATCTTGATGCCGTTCTTGGCGAACTCGTCCTCCAGCAGCTTCTTGTTGCGGTAGAGGATGAACTTCAGGTGGCCCGGCGCGGTGGAGCCGATGCGGATGACGTCGGGCTTCGCCTCGTCGGCAGAGGCCGGCGCAAGACCCGCGACGGGCAGGATCGACAGCGCGAGCGCGATTTTCAGGAGCGTCCGGCGCAGCGGACGGGTGGAGAACGATGTCATGGATGGGTCCTTTCGGAATAGGCCGTTGATTGAGGAAGCAATGCGATCGGATCAGTTCGGGCCGCTTTCGCCGCTGCCGCGCCAGTGCGTCGCGCGCCGTTCGCCGGCGACGAGCAGGTAGTTGAGCAGGAGGCCGATGATCGTCAGCGTCAGGATGCCCGCATACATGCGGTCGGTTTCCAGCATCAGCGACGAATTCTGGATGAGGTAGCCGATGCCGGACTGGGCGGCGAGCATCTCGGCGGCGATCACCGAGAAGAGCGAGGTCTTCACCCCGAGCCGGGCGCCGGCGACGATCGAGGGAATGGCGGAGGGGAAGATCACCTTCTTGAAAAGATCCCAGTCCGAGGTGCCCATGGAACGCGCCGCCTTGACGAGCAGCGGATCGACGGACTTCACCCCGACGATCGTGTTGATCAGCAGGAAGAACACCGCGGCATAGAAGGTGATGGCGATCTTGGAGGCCTCGCCGATGCCGAGCACCAGGATGAAGACCGGCAGCAGCGCGAACTGCGAGGTGTTGCGCAGCGTCTGGACGAGGAAGTCGGAGGCCTTCTCGAACAGCGAATAGCGCCCCATCAGGAAGCCGAGCGGCACGGCGGTGACGACGGCAAGCAGGAAGCCGATCGCGGCCCGCTGCAGGCTGATGCCGATATGGTCGGCAAGCTGGCCGGAGACGATCATCTCCCAGAGCACCGCGAGCACCTGGCTCAGCGGCGGGAAGAACAGCGCGTTTATCCAGCCGGCGCGCGGCGCGATCTCCCAGAGCAGCGCGAAGGCGACGAGCGCCGGCAGACCGAGCGTGATGGTGGAGACGGTCTCGCTGAAAGCGCTCGGCGCCTTGGAAGGGGTGCGCTTGCGGCGCAATGAAAAGGTGTTGCGGAGCGGCAGGTTGCGGTCGACGATGAGGCTCATCGGATCCTCCCTCAATTGGCGTAGGTGGAAGCAAGGGTCCAGTCGCGCTGGGCCTTGCCGACTTCGTCGCGCAGGCTTTCCCAGACGCGGCCGCGATAGGCGTTGAAGGCCTCGCTGTTGCGGATTTCGAGATCGCGCGGGCGCGGCAGGTCGATCTTGACGATCTCCTTCACGCTCGCCGGCCGGGCGGTCATCACCACCACGCGGTCGGCAAGATAGATCGCCTCGTCGATGGAGTGGGTGACGAAGACCACCGTCGTCTTGATCTGCTCCCAGATGCGCAGGAGCTCGCTCTGCAGGATGTCGCGCGTCTGCGCGTCGAGCGCGGCAAAGGGCTCATCCATCAGGAGGACCTGCGGATCGGTGGAAAGCGCCCGGGCGATCGCCACGCGCTGCTGCATGCCGCCCGAAAGCTGCGAAGGGAAACGGTCCTCGAAGCCCTTGAGGCCGAAGAGATGCAGGAAATCCTTCGCCCGCTCGCGCCGCTCGGCCGCGGGAACGCCCCGCACTTCCAGCGCGTATTCGACATTCTGCAGGGCTGTGCGCCAGGGAAAGAGCGCATATTGCTGGAAGACATAGGCCGTGCGGGCATGAGGTTTCACGACCTCGACGCCGTCGATGCGGGCGACACCCGAGGTCGCCTCGGTCAGCCCGGCGATCACGTCGAGCAGCACCGACTTGCCGCTGCCCGACGGGCCGACCAGCGTGATGAACTCGCCGCTGTCAATGGTGAGGTCGACGCCGTCCAGCACCGCGATACGGCTGGACGTGACGCCGTCGACGGTCACGGTCTGGCCGGGCTTCAGGTTGAACGACTTGCGCACGGCGCTGACGGCGATGCGTTCCATGGATATCTCCTTTTCAGACCTGCGCCACGCGGATGTGGCGGGTCGGGTCATTCCGTGTTCCCCGGCGCGGCCGCGGTTCCAGCCGAGTGCGCGGGCATAGGCACCGAAGAGGTCGCGCTCGAGGACGTCGGGCTCGGTGATGCGGTCGGGCCATCCGCCTGTTCGGCGACGTAGAGCGCATCGGTCGGGCAGTAGATTTCGCAGAGGAAACAGGTCTGGCAGTCGTCCTGTCGGGCAATGACGGGAAGCCCCGTCTCGTCCCGGTCGAAGACGAAGGCCGGACAGATGCGCTCGCAGATGTCGCAGCGGATGCAGCGGTCGGCCGAGATGACTTCGATCATGCTTAGCCCTCCTGCGCCGTTTCGAGGGCAAGGGTCTCGCGCACCGCCGTCACCCGGTCGAGGCCGGAAACGATGATGCGGCTCGCCTGCGCGTCGCTCTCGCCCGGGAAATCGCGCCGGCGATGCACGCCGCGGCTTTCGGTGCGCAGCGCCGCAGCGGCGACCGTCCAGCGGGCGCTGGCGGTGACGGCGGCGACCTCGCGGGCCTGCAGGCGCTCGATGCCGGTGGCGGTCGGCGCCTCGTTCAGCCGGGACCAGAGGTCTTCCAGCGTCCTACCACTCGCTTCAAGCGTTGCCGACGTGCGCCAATAACTCTTGTCGAGCGGGGCGATCTCGTCGTGCACCGTGCGGGCGGCGGCGGCAAGGTCGACGGCGGGCCCGGCCGTGCCGCGAAGACCCGTCGTGCCGAGCGGGCGCAGGCGGCTTCCATCGCGCCCCTGCCGGCGGTGGGCGTGCCGGGCCGCGCCGTGGCCGGCCCACCAGCCGCTGGCGATCGCCCAGGAGGCGTTGATCGCGCCGCCGCCGGAAATGCCGCCGGTCACGTTCTCGCGGCTCGCCGCGTCACCGGCGCATAGAGGCCGGCAATGCCGGTGCCGCAATCGGAGGAGACGATGCGGATGCCGCCGGTGCCGCGCACCGTGCCCTCATATTTGAGATCGACACGGAAGAGGTCCGTGAAGGGATTGATGCCCATGCGCTCATAGGGCTGGAAGCAGTTCGGCTGGCCGCGTCGCAGCCAGTCCTGCATGGCGGGTTCGGCAAGGTCGAGCCGGGCATAGACCGGGCCGGCCAGCAGCGCTTCCGCCACCTGCCGCTCGCCGCCGCCGATGCCGTTCGTCACCGGCTCGCCGCGGGCGTTGCGCAGCACCTCGCCGTCCGCGCCGTAGAAGGTGGCCCAGCGGAAGGGCAGGCCCTTGTTCAGCGACGAGCCATGGGGAGCGAGCGTATACTTGCCGGTGAACTCCATGCCGGACAGCGACGCGCCGGCCTCCGCGGCGAAGAGGTAGCCATCGCCCGTCAGCCCCGTGCCGCCGAGGATGCGTTCGAAAAAGGCGCAGCCGCCCGTGGCCAGAACCACGGCCCCCGCCAGGACCTGGAAGCTCGCCCCGTTGCGGCGCGCAAGCCCTGCGGCGCCGGCGACCCGGTCGTCGTCGCCGAGCAGTTCGAGGATGGGATGATGATCGAGGATCGTGACGCCGGCCTTCTGCACGCGCTGGCGCAGGAAGCGCATGTAGTCCGGCCCGCGCAGATTGGCGATATAGAGGCTGCCGTCCTCCTCGCTTGGGAAGGGATAGCCCCATTCCACCAGCTTCTGGAGGTTCTCGTAGGCCTGGTCGGCGGCGCGCAGCATCCAGCGGCGGTCGGCAAGGCCGGCCGTGCGCTTGAAACGCTGCTCGACGGAAGCCGCCCGCCCCTCGCCCGGCGGAACGCACCAGGTCCCCGTGTTCGACGGCGCCGTGGCACCGCTCGTGCCATGATAGCCCTTGTCGGCCAGGACGACGCGGGCGCCGGCCTCGGCGGCCGACAGCGCCGCCCAGCCGGCGGCGGGACCGCCGCCGACGACAAGCACGTCCGTCTCGATAAGACGCCCCTCTTCGGCGGGCCGTTCCTTGCGATGCGATGCCATGATGCTCCGGTTTCGTGCGAGGGATGCGGGTATCGGCTCAGGCGGCGGTCGAGAACCAGGAAGGCTCGTTGCCGGCGGTCCACTTGATGTTGCAGCCGATGGAGGGAACCTGCGCCGCAGCCGCGGGCTTCCCTTCAACACCGCCTCGACGGCCGCGCGCAGGTCCGCGCCGGTCACGTCCTTGCCGTTGCCCGGACGGGCATCGTCGAACTGACCGTGATAGGCCAGCCGGCGCTCGCCGTCGTAAAGGAAGAAGTCCGGTGTGCAGGCCGCGCCATAGGCCTTGGCAACGTTCTGCGTTTCGTCCTTCAGATAGGGGAAATCGTAGCCGTAGGTCTTCGCCTCGATGCCGAGCCGTTCGAGCGTTTCTTCCGGATGGGCCTCCGCGTCGTTGCTGTTGATCGCGACGACGGCAAGTCCCTGCCCCGCATAGTCGCGCGCGAACTGCGCCAGCGCCTCGCGGATCAGCACCACGAAGGGGCAGCGGTTCGAGATGAAGGCAACAAGCAACGCCGGACTGTCCGCGAAGTCCTTGAGGCTGAACTCGGCGCCGTTCGCATCAGACAGAACGAAGTCCGGCGCGCGGGTTCCAAGCGTGATGGGGTTGGATTCGGTTTTCGGCATGGTATCCTCCTGGCAAGCCAACAGGATCATTAGATGACATAATATATAGATTTTATAGGCAATAGATTGCCATAAATCTCTGCCCGCGGAGATATTGTTCGCGTCCAATCCCCGGCATACGGGAATTTTTTCCGTCTCTTTGACTGTCGCTATTACCGGACGTGAGTTCGCCGCCTGCCGGGATCGTCGTTTCCGGCATTCCCACACGCAACACCGGCAGGACCGGCCCCGATCAGCCTGCCCCGGCCACGATCGCCGCAAGGCGCGGCTGCGGCAGACCGAAGGGCTTGGCAAGATCGAGGAACGCACCGATGCGGCGCTCCACCTTCTGGACGTGGTTCTGCGCGATATCGGCAAGCCTGTGGTTCAGGAAGGGATTGGCGAAACGCTCGAGCGTGATGGCAAGGTAATCCTCCGCCCCGTCACCCCCCGGCAGCCGGGCAAAGACCGGCAGCACCTCCTGCCGGTAGATCGCCGTCAAAGCCTCCTCGACCGCGGCCGGGCGATGAATTCGCGCACGACCGGAATCGCCGCCGCCCCCTGTTGCTGCCAGATATCGACGAGAAACCGTGTGGCCGAGATTGAGGATATGCAGCTTCAGTCGCTCGATCTGCTTCAGATCGTCGACCAGCTGGATGGCCGGATGCCGGCACGGTGCGACGACGCCCGGCCCCTTCTCGATCGCCCAGAGCGCGTATGGTTCCGCGACCGCCCCGGCCGGTTCGATGGGCTCGGACACGATGCGATCGACGAGACTGTTCGCCCAGACCACAATCGTTTTCGACATAGGACAGCAGCCCAACATCGCCCGTCTGCCGGCGCGCCACCGCCAGCACGGCGGCCTTCAACACCTTGCCGTTGTCGACGACAAGCTCCATCGGCAGGATGACGATCGATGCACCGCCCGCGGCATGACGGGCGGCGAGCAGGTGGAAGAGTTTCGCGGGAAGCTCATCGATGGATGATAGGTGGCCGATGCGTCCTCCGGCCGGCCCTGGTAGCCGGCATCGCCGGTATTGGAGAGAACGAACACCGCCTCCTCGACGAAGACCCGCACCACCTCCAGCCAGTCACGCGCGGCGGAAAGTCCGCGCCTGACGGAGGTGACGGTCGTCACCTCATCGACGGGGCGGCCGTCCTTGAGCCCCCGGACCCGCACCGGATATCCCTCCGGTGCGGCGAGCGCGGCAAGCCGGTGGCTGCGGGCCGCGTCGCCAGAAGTCTGTACGACGGTGATCGCCCGCTCCGGCTCTCCCTCCGACAGGAAGAGATCGGCATGGGCCTGCAGGAACCGGCTGGTTCCGAACTGGATGACGGGCGTCTTCATGGTGCGATCCGATCGTCAAAGCGCGAGTTCGCGCCGCAGGGTTTCCAGCCGCTCCATGGCAACGACGCCGTCACGGATGGTCGGTGCCGGCGTTTGCCTGCCCGTGAGCGCGGGGACAACGTCGGCGAGCAGCGAATGATAGCCCTTCGGGTCCTCGTTGGCGGCGGCGGTGAAGTTGGGTTTCCAGGTCAGCGTGTCGACCGCATCGTCGAGCGTTGCCGCCGGATCGTCGACCTTGAAGGGCGGGTTGCGGTTCCAGCGCACTTCAATGACGTTGTCGACCTCGATGCGCTGATGGTCGCCCATGATCTCCAGGCGCTCGACCGGCGCCGCGCGATTGCGCCGTGCCCATGGCGATCGTGCCGATCGCGCCGCATTCGAAATCGAAATGCACATGGAAGAGCACCTTGCCGCGATCCTTCTCCACCTTGCGGGCCGTCAGCCTGGTGACCGGCGAGACGAGGAAGGAGACGAGGTCCATGTAGTGCACGCAATGGTGCAGGAAGAAGCCGGTATAATCGACATTGCCGGCGAAATAGCCGGGCGCGGTCATATAATAGCCGGTGAGGC
>NZ_CP015745.1:0-127666 GCF_001652565.1 Shinella sp. HZN7
GACGAGACCAATCGCTCGCTGCTTTCGATCATCGACGACAGTCGCCTGCGTCTGGCCGACGACCTCGATATCGCGCCCGACGGCCGCATCTTCTTCTCCGAGGCAACCGTGCGCTACGAGATGCACGAGTGGCCGACGGACAGCCTTGAGGCGCGGGGCAACGGCCGAATCATCTGCTACGATCCGCGCACCCGCAAGACAAGCACGGTTCTGCGCAACCTCGTCTTCCCGAACGGCATCGTCATGGCATCGGACGGGCAGTCGCTGCTCTTTGCGGAAAGCTGGGCCTGCCGCATCAGCCGCTTCTGGTTTGACGGGCCGAAGAAGGGCACGGTCGAGGTCGTCATCGACGACCTTCCGGGCTACCCCGACAACCTCAACCGCGCCTCCGACGGCAACTACTGGCTGGCCATCATGGGCGTGCGCAGTCCGGTCTTCGACCTGGCGATGAAACGCCCTGCATTCCGCCGCCGCATGTCCAAGAAACTGCCGGGCGACGAATGGCTGGCGCCCAACCTCAATACCGGCTGTATCGTCAAGATCAGCGAGAAGGGCGAGGTTCTCGACGTGATGTGGGATCTGGGCGGGGAAAACCATCCGATGATCACCTCCATGCGGGAGCATCGCGGCCATCTCTATATCGGCGGTATCCACAACAACCGCATCGGCCGGCTGAGACTGGAAAACGTCGCTCCCGATTTCGTCGACCTGAAGGTGACCCATGCTTGATTTTGTCGGACAGAAAATCGGTAGCCTGCTGGGGCGCGGAGGTTCGAGCCTTTCCGTGCCGATCCTCGACGGGGCGTTCAAGCCGAACAATCTTCTCGAGGAAGCGGAGGTTTTGCTTGAGAGGCATGACCTCGAGGACATGGCACTTGCGCCCGACGGAACTCTGTTCGTGGCAGCGGGCGCGGAGGTGCTCGCTATCGAGGGTGGCGCAGCGCGGCTGGTGGAGCGCCATGCTGACAGGATCACGGCATTGACCATCCTTCGGGATGGCAGCCGCGTGGTGGCGCTGGGTGACCGGATCGTGATCGAAGGCCGCGCGATCCCGGTCCGCGAAGCCGGCGGACGACACTTCAAGGCGATCACTGCGCTTTCGGCCATGGCCGACGGCCGTATCCTTATCTGCGATGCCTCTGCCCGTTATGAGGGCGAGCAATGGCAGTATGATCTGATGACCAAGGGCCGGTCCGGACGCCTCTTGGCATTGGAGCCGAGCAGCCTCAGGGCCGAACTATTGCAGAACGATCTGGCCTGGGCTTGCGGCGCGCTGGAATGCAGAAGTGGTGTGCTGATCTCGGAGAGTTGGCGCCATCGCCTTCGGTTTGCCGGCAAGGGCGATGCCACGGCAGAGCTGCCGGGTTATCCCGCCCGCATCACGCCGACGGCAGACGGAGGGTTCTGGCTCTCGCTCTTTTCGGGCCGGGCGCAGATCGTTGAATTCGTCCTGCAGGAGAATGCCTTCCGCCGCGAGATGATGGAGACGATCGACCCGAAATACTGGATCTCGCCGGCCCTCTCCTCGGGCGTGGATTTCCTGGAGCCGTTGCAGAGCGGCGGCGTCAAGCACATGGGCATCCTGAAACCCTGGGCCCCACCGCGTTCCTACGGACTTGCCGTGCGGTGCGATGCGAACCGCATTCCTCTGATGTCGGTTCACAGCCGCGTCGGGGGCACACATCACGGGATCGTCACGACGCTGGAGCGCGGAAACGAGGTCCTGGCTCTCTCCAAGGGAGCAGGCCGGATCCTGCGCATGGACCTTGAGGCGATCCGCATCACGAACGGCATCACGGGAGGCGTGGCATGACCCCCATTCTGGAATTGCGAGGCCTGACCAAACTCTACGCCCGTGTCCCGGCTGTGGAGAACATCAATTTCAGCCTGATGCCCGGTGAGGTTCACGCCCTTCTGGGCGAAAACGGAGCGGGGAAATCCACCCTCACCAAGATGATCGCTGGCGTTGTGGAGCCCACGGCGGGGGACATCCTGCTGGATGGAACCCCCATTCATCTTCGCACTCCGGCGGAGGCGCTCGAAGCCGGCATCGCCATGGTGTTCCAGGAAACGAGCCTCGTTCCCTCGATGACCGTGGCGCAGAATCTCTTCATGGGCAACGAACGGTTCTTCAACCGCCTGCGCGGCATAAACATCGCCGCGCAGCAGTTCATGCAGGCGCTGAATTTTCAGGTCGATCCGACGGCTATGGTTCAGACGCTCGGCGCCGCGAAGAAACAGATGATCGAAATCGCCCGTGCGATGCTCTCGAATGCGCGTGTGATCGTTTTCGATGAGCCGACCGCAACGCTGACCCCTGAGGAAAAAAAGCACTTCTTCGATCTGGTGCGCACGCTCAAGGGCCGGGGCGTCGCCATCATTTTCATCAGCCACGCTCTGGAAGAGGCGCTGGCGATCTCGGACCGTATCACCATCCTGCGCGACGGCCAGCATGTGGTGACCGACGCGACCGCCAATTTCGACCGGGCGCGCATCGTGCAGTCCATGGTGGGCCGCGGCCTGTCGGAAGAACTCTATGGCAAGCGGAAGGACTTCGTGCGTCCACCGGGCGAACGCATCCTGCAGGTTTCCAACCTGCGGGTCGGCAACATGGTGCGCAACAATTCGCTGTCGGTCTTTGCTGGGCAGGTGACGGGCGTGTTCGGTCTCGTCGGGTCGGGCCGGACCGAAACCTTCAAGGTGGTTTCCGGTGCGATCAAGCGCAACTATCTCAACGGCGGCGAGGTTTTCATCCGCGGCAAGCGGGTGCGCTACCGCGTTCCCGCGCAAAGCCTGCGCGAGAAGATCGCCTACATCACCGAGGATCGTAAGGTCGAGGGCTTCTTCGAAACCATGTCGATCAAGGCCAATATCTTTATGGGCAAACTTGCAAAGGCTGGTTGGCGGAAGTTCTGGCTGCGCCGGTCTGAGATGAACCGGATCGGCGACGAATGGGGCAAGTCGCTGCACATCCGCGCCGTCAGCAAGGACGCCAAGGTGATCGAGCTGTCCGGCGGCAACCAGCAGAAGGTGGTTATCGCCAAGTCGCTCATACAGGACCCCGACCTCATCATCTTCGATGAGCCCACGCGGGGCGTCGATGTGGGCGCGATTGCCGAAATCCACCAGATGATCAACCGCCTGGCGGACGAGGGCAAGGCGGTGGTGGTGATTTCCTCTTACCTGCCCGAGGTGATGCAGCTCTCCGACCGGCTGCTGGTCGCGCGGCAGGGCAGAGTGGTCGAGGAATTCTCGCCACTCGACGCGACGGAGGAAAACCTGATGTACGCGGCCGTCCACTAGGCCCGACCTTCGGCTTTGAAAGCTTGCAGGAAAAGGCCCGCGCCTCCCGGCGCGGGCCTTCTCTTTGACCTGGCGGATATCAGCGGCGGATCAACGGCCGGGCCGCGGCAAAAGCTGCATTCAGCGCAGCCACTCCCGTGCCTTGGGGATCCCGGCAGAAGGCGCCGAGATCGGTGATGCAGCCGGCCGGAAGCCCTTCTTGTCCTGCGGTCCGCACCAGACGTTCCTGCAGTTCCTCGAAACTCCAGGCGTAGTCCGATGCGGTCATGTTGCAGATCTCGGTCAGGATTTCGCCGCCGGTGAGTTGCAGCTCGATTCGGCAGCAAAGGGTCGGAACCCCTTCGTCTGCAAGCAGATCCACGCGCTCCACCAGCGCATTGATCTCGCCGTCGTGATATTGGGTCATCATGGCCATCGAGGGCGCGCCTCGTAGTAGCGTCTGGGCGATGCAGAAGGGAATGCTCATCAGCGTGCCGCCGATGGTCGAGAACGGCCCCTTGCTGTCCATTCCGGCATAACCGCATTCATAAGGGTTCATCCGCACCACGACGCGTTCGATCGTCCGCCCGCCGAGCTTCTCCCGCAAGGAAAGGGTGGCTGTGACCGGGGTTTGGTTGAAGGCGCAGACCGGGAAGGGCTTGAAGGCGACGCGCAGCGTCTGCCAGTCCCGACCGATCTTCGCAACCGTGTCCGCCACATCAAGGGATCGGCCCGCAAAAGCGCGCGCGAGGCCCTTGGCCCCCTCATAAGCTTCGCGCAGGCTGACTGATCCGGACCGGGCGAGTTCCGCCGCTGTCCAGCCGGCCTGGGCCGTCGCGCCCACCTGATAGCGCCATTCGTCGGTTCCCTCCGCGAAGGTCTGCAAGAGTCCACCGGAAAAGGAGACAGCATTGCCGAGGGCTGCGCAGGTTCGTTCCGCGTCCATCCGGTAGAGCCGCGCGACGGCGGCGGCAGCCGCCCCAGTGCCAAAAAGCGTGGTCGCGCGAAAACCTCTCGGGGTCGTGTCGCCGGCCAGCAATTCCTCGAATAGCCCGCCCACTTCATAACCGGCAATCATCGCCGGGATCAGGTCCGCCATGTTGGCTCGGCCGCTCTCGATGAGCGCCATCAAGAGCGGGATCATCACCGCGCCAAGGTGTGCCGCCCCGCAGGTATCTTCCTGCCCCCGGCCATGGAAGAGGGCGCCGTTGGCCATGACTGCGCCAGTCACGCTTCCCATTCCGCCGCTGCCGAGGAAGGTTGCCTCGCCCGGTCCGCCATACATCGCGACCGCGGCCGCCCGGGCGACCGGTTCATACGGCGTTGCGAGGCCCGCTATGGCGATCCCGTAGCCGTTCAACAGGCAGGCATGGGCCTTCTCCCACACCGGTCCCGGAATGGTCTCGCGCGTCAACGTCGAGGTAAAATGCGCGAGATGCTGCGCGATTGTCATGGTTTCCTCCCTCTGAAAGCCTCACGACAAGCTATGGCGGGAAGGCCCATGATGTCAATAAAATGATAGTTGACTCAGAATTCATTTATGTTACGTTTTGCCCGGAAACGAGGGAGGAAATCATGTCGCAGCAGGCGCAGCTTGCAGGTCGGGTTATCGCCATTACGGGCGGCGCAAGCGGCATTGGCGCAGCCTGCGCGGAAGTTGCAGCCGCGCGTGGCGCGAAGGTCGCGGTGCTGGACCGTAACTTCGATCAGGCCCGTGCCGTCGCCGAGCGCATCGGCGGCAAGGCTTTTCATATCGATGTGACCGAGGAGCAGAGCGTCGTCGACGCCATCGCCGCGGTGGAGCGCGAAATGGGGCCGATCGCGGGCGGTATTACTTCGGCCGGCATTGTCCAGACGCCGAAGCCGCCGGCCGAAATGGACATGGCGGTGTTTGACCGCATCTACGAGGTCAATTTCCGCGGTACGTTCCTGTCGTTGCGGGAGTTCGCGCGCCACATGATCCCGCGGCGCTCGGGCAGCCTGGTCGCCCTGAGTTCGATCACCGCGCGTCGCTCGACGCCGCTTCATGCTTACGGACCGGGCAAGGCTGCCGTCACCAACCTGGTCGAGGGGCTTTCAGGGGAGTGGGGCCGTGCAGGCATCCGCGTGAACGCCATCGAGCCAGGTTACACCCGTACGCCGGCGCTTCAGGCGCAAATCGATCTCGGCCACCGCGACGTTGCCCTCATGAATGCGAATTCCACGCTCGGCCGCATGGTCGAGCCGTCGGAAATCGGCACGGTTGCTGCCTTTCTGCTCTCTGATGACGCCTCGGCCGTCACTGGTGTGTCGATGGCGGTGGATGCGGGTTTCTATCAGGTGGGCTCGTGGGCGCCCTATGGTGGGGTCCGGGAATACTGAAATTCGGCAATAGCCGGACCAGCCGCCCGGGGAGAGGGCGGCTCTCAATAAGAGGAGGAGTGAATGACCGTATCCCATCGGGGCGGAATGTCCCGTCGTGCCTTTTTGTCGACTGCGGGTGCCATTGGCGCCGCGACGCTTGCCTGCCCGTCCATCCTTCGCGCGCAAGGTGCCGCGATCAAGGTCGGGGTTCCTACCATTCTGTCGGGTCGTGTTGCCATCCTTGGAGAAACGGCCTCGGTCGGCGCCAAGATGGCGGTGGACGCCGTCAATGCCGCCGGTGGTATCGACGGGCGCATGATCGAACTGATCATTCGCGACACCAAGGGCAAGCCGGATGAGGCGGCACGCGTCACCCGCGAACTGATCAGCACGGATGGCTGCCAGGTTATCCTTGATGCCGAGGCCTCGGGCGGGGCGTTCGCCGTGCACGAGGTGGTGCGTGACACCGGAACCTATTGCGTGCATTCCATTTCGGAAACCTCTTCGCTGACTGCGGACCCCGCGAATACGGCGCACTGGATCTTCCGGTCGGGCCGGCAGGGTATCCATGACGCCATTGCGGGCGGGCTCTATGCGTCCGAGCTGGCGAAATCGGGCGTGACGCGCTGGGCCACATGTTCGCCCGATTACGCCTATGGGCGCGACACGACGGCGGAGTTCATGGAGTTCCTGGCGATCTTCGCGCCGGATGTGAAATTGGTCGGCGAAACCTGGCCCAAGGCCTTCCAGCCCGACTACACCGAGAACATCACCAACCTGCTGAACCTTGCGCCGGAGGCCCTCTATACCTGCCTTTGGGGCGGCGATCTGGTGGCGTTCTTCGATCAGGCAAGCCTCTACGGCCTTTTCGATCAGTTCCAGACGGTGGCCGTCAACATGGGTGATGCGCCGGTTCTCGAGGCGATCAAGAACCTGCCGGCCGGCATCCATTCCGGCAATCGCTACCATAAGGATATTCCAGACAGCGATGCTAACGAGACCTGGAACGCCGAGTACCGCAAGTCTGGCAAGCTGCCGACGAACTGGGGCTGGCAGGCCTATACGGGAGCGCGCTTCGTGATCGAGGCGCTGAAGGCGACGAATGGTGGAACCGATCGCGACAAGCTTGCGGAAGCAACCAAGGGCCGCACCATCGACAGCCCGCACGGCGTTAACGGCACCGTCACCATGCGTGAGAGCGACAACACGCTGGTCGATTACGCAATCGGCCACGGCAAGACGATCTCCGAGGCGCCGTACCTCACCGATTTCAAGCCAACGGCCTGGGATGTGATCCTCGAGCACGAGATGGAGTGGAAGAAGCGCAAGGGCTTCATCTGATCCTCCCCTGCCGCGCGGCGTCTTTGCCGCGCGGTCCCATCTTGAAGGAAAGCCGCCGACGATGCTCGATCTTGACGCATTGCTGAACTGTTTCAGCGCGACCTCCTGCCTGGTCACGCAGACCTCCACCGGCATCATCATCGGGATGCTGCTCTTTCTCGTCGCGTCTGGTGTGACGCTCATCTTCGGCGTGCTGCATGTGGTGAATTTCGCCCATGGCGCTTTCTACATGATCGGCGCCTACACGGCCTGGTCGGCATACAACGCGACGGGCAGCTACTATCTGGCCGTGCTGGCAGGCGCGGCTTCCGCAGCGGTCATCGGCGTTCTCTTCGAGCGTCTGGCGATCAGCAGGGTGTACAAGGAAAACCTGCTGATGCAGCTCCTCGTCTGCTACGCGTTCGTGCTCATCGCTGACGATGCGGTGAAGATGATCTGGGGTGCGGAATATCTCGCGATGGGTATTCCGGCCGAGTTCCGCGTGCCGCCATACCGTTTCGCCGGTGGCGTGGTCCCGCCTTTCTACGTCTTCCTCGTCGCCACCTCGCTGGCAGTGGCCGTGGCCTGCCTCCTGCTCATCCGCTACAGCCGCTTCGGCAAGATCGTGCGGGCGGCGGCGCATAACGCCAACATGGTCTCGGTGCTGGGCATCCGCGTGCCTGTCTATTTCGCTGCGCTGTTCGGCCTCGGCTGTGCGCTCGCAGGCATGGCGGGAGCGCTTGCCGCGCCGGTTCGTTCCATGACACCGGGCATGGGGCTCTCGATCCTGATCGACAGTTTCATCGTTACCGTCATCGGCGGCATGGGATCGATCCCGGGCGCGCTACTCGCCGCGATCATGCTGGGTGTGACGCGCTCCTTCGGCAGCCTCGGCTTTCCGCTTTTCGTCGATGGCGTGATGTTCATCATGATGGTCGCGATCCTCGTCTTCCGCCCACAGGGGCTGCTCGGAGAGAGGCCGCTGCGATGAGCCGAATGCATCCCTTTTCCCACGCGGGCCTTCTGGCGCTCGCTGCCCTATGCGGTTTCGTGCTCGTGGGCATCATCAGCCCCGGCACATGGATGCTCGACACGCTAACCGGCTTGTTCGCCGCAGGCCTTCTCGTGATGTCGCTCCATCTTCTGATCGGCTATACCGGCCTGATCTCCTTCGGCCATGCGGCCTATTATGCCAGCGGCGGCTACATCTTCGGCATGGTCCTGCAGACGCCGGCCTTCATCGCGGCCTGTGGAGCCTGGTCGGTGCCGCTCGCTACGCTGCTTGCATTCTGCGGAACCGGTCTTTTTGCGCTCGTCGTCGGTTCGATCTGCGCGCGGCTGTCGGAAATCTACTTCGCCTTCCTGACGCTCGCCTTCCAGATGCTCTTCGTTTCGATCATCCAGGGCCTGGTGGAGTACACCGGCGGCGACCAGGGGCTGACGGGCGGCATTCCGCGCCCCGTCTTCCTGGGTCTCGATCTGGTCCAGGCGCAACATCGTTATGCCTTCTCCGCCTTCCTCTTCGTCGTCGGTGTGCTGGCGGTGCGGTTGATCACCCTGTCCTCGTTTGGCGCGAGCTTGCGCATGGTGCGGGACAATGAGCGTCGTGCGGCATTCCTCGGCGTGAACACCTACGCGGTCAAAGTTCTGGCCTTCACCGCTGCCGGATCGATTGCCTCTCTCGGCGGTGTCGTCCTTGCGGTCTTCACCTCCGCCGCCTACCCGGAATGGGCCAGCTGGTCGGTTTCCGGCGAAGCGATCTTCATGATCATGCTCGGTGGGCTGCACAGCTTCTGGGGGCCGCTCGTCGGCGTCGTGGTCATGCGTCTCATCAACGATGTGACGCTGCTCTACACCACCCATACCGAGCTGGCGAAGGGCCTTGCGATCCTCTTCGTCGTGCTTGTTCTGAAACGCGGCATCCTCGATTGGCTGACCGACTGGCGCAAGGCGCGCCGTGCGACCCTCTCCATGAAGGAGCAAGATCATGCTGCGCCTTGAAAATCTCGTGAAGCGGTTTGGCGGGCTCGTCGCGACCGATGACGTTTCCCTGAACTTCCCCGCCGGTTCGCTCTCGGCAATCATCGGTCCGAACGGTGCCGGCAAGACCACGCTGTTCAACCAGATCACCGGCCATCTCGTACCCACCAGCGGCAAGATCTGGCTTGGGGATGAGGATATCACTGGTCTCAAACCGGTAGCCATCGTGCGCCGGGGTATCGGCAGGGCCTTCCAGATCGCCAGCATCTTTCCGTCTATGACGGTTCGTGAATCGCTTGCCGCTGCCGTGACGGCCCATCGTCGATCCGCCTTCGGGCTGACGAGCGCTTTTCCTCGCCGGGATGTGGCGGATCGGGCGGACGAACTCCTGCATCTGCTCGGCATGGACAAAGTGGCCGATCGCATTTCGGGCGAGATTTCGCATGGCGACCAGAAGCTGCTGGACGTGGGCCTTGCGCTGGCACTTGAGCCCAAGGTTCTCCTTCTGGACGAACCGGCTGCCGGCATGGGGCCGGAGGAGCGCTGGCAGATGATGGCCACCGTCCAGCGCCTCTGGAAAAGCGCAAACATGACGCTGATTTTCATCGAGCACGACATAGAGCTGGTGTTCCGCACGGCGGAGGTCATCCACGTCCTGCGCTACGGCGCGGTGCTCGCCTCGGGTACGCCCGACGAGATTCGCGGCCATCCCGATGTGATCGAGGCGTATCTCGGCCGTGAAACTGAGGAGGAGCCGGCATGAGCGATGTCATTCTCGACATGAAGGGTGTCAACGTCTTCTACGGCGCTTCCCACATCCTCTTCGACATGGCGCTGGAGGTGAGAAAGGGACGCACGCTTGCGGTTCTCGGCCGCAACGGCGCTGGAAAGTCCACGACCATGAAGGCGATCATGGGCGTGGCGCCGATCCGTTCGGGCGAAGTCCGCTATGCGGGAAGCCGCATCGATGGGCAGGTGCCACATGCCATCGCACGCCGCGGCATCGGTCTCGTGCCTGAAGACAGGCAGATCTTTCCGCGCCATTCGGTCGACGACAACCTGCGTATCGCGGCGAAGCCTGGCGCCAGCGGGCAAAGCAACTGGACGATGGATAACATCTACGATGCGTTTCCCATCCTCGCGAAGATGCGCAGCCGCATGGCCGGCATGATGTCAGGCGGGGAGCAACAGCTTCTCTCGATGGCGCGGTGCCTGATGGGCAATCCCGATCTGATCCTGCTGGATGAGCCCTCCGAAGGGCTCGCGCCGATCATCGTGCAGGAGATCGGCCGCCTTATCCGGCGCCTGCGCAACACTGGCGTAACGATCGTCCTTGCTGAGCAGAACATGCATTTCTGCCTCGGAATCTCGGAGGACGCCGTCATCATCGACAAGGGCCAGATTGTCTATCGAGGCACCATAGAGGCGCTGAAGACGGACAAGGACATCACGAGCCGATACCTGGCCATCTGACGGAACAGCCATGAACAGAACCAAGACCAAAAAGGTTACGCCATGAGCCGCGAGGCCGCCCCCAACAATCCGGCAGAGGCGCTGAAAAGCATCTACCGCCGTGCCATGATCATCCGCGAGGCGGAAAAGACGCTGCAACAGCTGTTCGTCGACGGCAAGGTGCCGGGCTTCCTGCATCTTTCGATCGGGCAGGAGGCGGTCGCCTCGGCTGTTTCCGAATTCCTGACGCCGGGCGACACGGTCTCCTCGAACCATCGCGGCCATGGCCACACCTTGGCCAAGGGCGTCGACCTCACCGGCTTCTTTGCCGAAATCCTCGGCCGCGCCACCGGCATTTGCGGCGGACGGGGCGGGTCCATGCATGTGGCCGACCTGAGGCTGGGCATGCTTGGGGCGAACGGCATCGTTGGCGCAGGGCTGCCGATCACGACCGGTTCGGCTCTCGCTCTGAAGACGCGCGGCAAGGGTGAGATTGCCGTTGTCTATTTCGGCGACGGGGCATTGGCGGAGGGATTGGTGCACGAGTGCCTGAACATCGCGAAGCTCTGGTCGTTACCGGTTCTCTTCTGCTGTGAGAACAATGGCTGGTCCGAGTTCAGCCCAACGGAAAGGCAGCTCGCCGTAAAGCTGAAGGACCTCGCCGGTGCGTTCGGCATCGCCTACACCGAGGCGGACGGCAACGATGTGCTGGCAATGCATGAGGCCGCTCGCGATGTCATCGGCCGCATGCGCGGCGAAGGCACCCCCCAAATCCTCGAATGCCGTACCACCCGCGTGCGTGGTCACTACGAGGGGGACAAGCAGGATTATCGCCCTGACGGGGAGGCCGACGAGATGTCGGCTCGCGACCCGCTTGTAATTGCTCGCCGCCGCCTTGCAGAATTCGGCGTCACCCAAGGATGGATGGAAAGTGCCGAGGCCGAGGTGAAGGCAGCCAATGCCGCCGCGCTCGAGGCTGCGCTCGCTGCGCCGCTGCCGGATGTCGCCGGTCTTGTCGCCGATGTCTACACTGCAGGGGAGGCCCGCCATGGGTGAGAGCCGTTACGTCAAGGCCGTCGCCCGTGCCCTCACGGATGCCATGGCAGCCGACCCCTCCGTCATCCTGATCGGTGAGGATATCGCTGCCGCGGGTGGTTCATTCAAGGCGACCCGTGGACTGCTGGAGTCATTCGGGCCTACCCGGGTCTATGATGCGCCCATCGCCGAAGCGGCGATAACGGGCATTGCCGTAGGGGCTGCGCTCTCTGGATTGCGCCCGGTTGCCGAAATCATGTTCATGGATTTCGTGACACTGTCGATGGACATGCTGGTGAACCAGGCGGCCAAGGCGCGCTACATGTTTGGCGGGCAGTGCTCGGTGCCCATGGTGCTGCGCACGCCGCATGGAGGCGGACTTTCGGCCGGACCGCAGCATTCGCAATGCCTGGAGGCATGGTTTGCACACATTCCGGGCTTGAAGGTGGTGGTGCCCGCCACGGTCGAGGATGCCTACAGCCTTCTGCGTGCAGCCATAGACGATCCCGATCCGGTGATCGTGGTGGAGAACAAGGCGCTCTACGCCCTGAAGGGAGATCTACCGGATACGCCAGCGCCGGCCCGTATCGGCGAGGCGGCAGTGCGTCGGGAGGGCACGGATGTGACCCTGGTCACCTATGGCGCGACGCTTTGGACCGCGCTGCGGGCGGCGGAAACGGCAATCTCGGAGGGTATTTCCGTCGAGGTCGTCGACCTGCGTTCTATCCAGCCCTGGGACGAGGCGGCTGTTCTGGCAAGCCTTTCCAGGACACACCGTCTCCTTGTCGCCCATGAGGCTGTCGAGGCATTCGGGGTCGGTGCCGAGATTGCTGCACGCATGGCCGATATCGGCTTCGACGAACTCGATGCGCCGATTCTCCGGGTCGCCGGGCCCTTTTCTCCCGTCCCGTTCAGCCCCGCGCTGGAGGGCGAATGGCGAGTCAACGAAACCAATATCCTTGCGGCGCTGCGCCGTCTGATGGCCTGAGAGGAGTATTCGATGAACACCGAACACAAAGCAGGCTGCGTGCGGCTGGAAATTGAAGACGCAGTGGCGGTCGTGACATTTGACCGGCCGGAAAAGCTTAACGCGCTGGATATGGGCGTTCTCGCCGAACTTGATGCGATCCTTGACCGGATCGAGCGTGATCCCGCCCTTCGCGCCGTTATCTTCACCGGTGTGGGACGCGCCTTCGTGGCCGGGGGCGACATTGCCGATCTCGGTTCGCGTGGCGCCCTGGCGCATTATAACGAGTTCGCGGAGGCGATCCACCGGACGCTGCGTCGTATCGAGGTCCTGGACAAGCCGACGATCGGCGCGATCAACGGCTTTGCGCTTGGTGGGGGAACGGAGCTCCTCCTGACCTTCGATATCAGGCTCCTGTCCGACAAGGCCAAGCTTGGCCTCCCGGAGATCAATCTCGGCCTCTTTCCCGGTGCGGGCGGTACGCAGCGCATCCTGCGGCAGGTGCCTTCATGCAGGGCGCGGGAGATCATGTATCTGGGCGAGATGATAACGCCCGACGAGGCCGTGCGGATCGGCCTTGCCAACCGGGTCGTTCCGCATGACAGCCTGATGGAGGCGGCGCGGACGATGGCCGCGCAACTTGCCACCAAGTCGCCGCTGATCCTGAAGCTCCTCAAGCGCACATTGATCGATGGAGGTGACATGCCGCTCTCAGCGGCGCTGCGCCACGAGCAGGCGATGATCGGCCTCGTCCTCGACAGCCACGATGCACATGAGGGCTGTGCAGCCTTCATCGAGAAGCGTCCGGCCGATTTCCGGGGAGAATGAGATGTCCGAGATCGTGATGCCCAAATTCGGGCTGACGATGACAGAGGGCCTGATTACCGCCTGGCACCGCAAACCAGGCGATACGGTGAAGGCCGGGGATCTGCTTTTCGAGGTGGAGACGGAAAAGGTCACGAACGAGGTCGAAGCCTCCGTCGATGGCGTTCTGGAGGAAATTCTCTTCGCTGAAGGTTCGGTAGTCGCGGTCGGGCTTCCGATCGCACGGCTGTCGGACGGAGCGTCGGGGACGGTATCTGCGTCCATTCCCGCGGCAGCGGGGAGGGATGCCCCGTCCGCCCGCAAACTCATGGCCGAGCACGGTATCGACCGCGATAGCGTGGAAGGAACCGGGCGTGGCGGGCGCGTCATGAAGGCGGACGTGCTTCGTGTCGTCGCCACGCCGCTGGCGCGCCGCATTGCCCGTCAGGAGGGTATCGACCTGGCGGGCGTGTCGGGCTCTGGGCCGCAAGGCCGGATCAAGGCAGCGGACGTCGAGACCGCGAAGCGGATAGCGCCAGCTCTTTCGTCCTCCGCCAACGGCCCTGTGCAACCCGATCCCATACGCGCCGCCACGGCCCGCCGTGTGCAGGCGGCCAAGCGCGATATCCCGCATTTCTACCTGACGCGGCATGTGGACATGCGTGCGCTGAACCGACTGCGCGCCGATCTGAATGCAGACACTGTCGGACGCTTGAAGCTGTCGGTGACGCATTTTCTGGTGAAGGCCGCGGGCCTGGCTCTTGCCGGCCATCCCGCTCTCAACCGGGTCTGGCTCCCGGATGGCATCCTATCGCTGGAGAGTATAGGCGTCGGCATTGTCACCGAGACGCCGCAGGGCCTGCGCATTCCGATTGCCGATCGAGTGGACAGCGTACCGCTCGATGATCTCGCTGAAATCTGCGCGGGCCTTTTCGGCCGCGCCAGGGCCGGAACTCTGACGTCTGCCGATGTCTCGGGCGGTGCAATTTCGATTTCCAATGTCGGCATGTTCGGGGCGGACACGTTGACCCCGATCATCAGCCCTCCGCAGGCCATGATCCTCGGCGTGGGGGCCGAACAGCGCCTTTTCCGTCCTGATGCCGAAGGCCGGCCCGAACTGGTCGAGGAACTTGTGCTCACCCTTGCTGCCGATCACCGCCTGATCGACGGCGCGGATGCCGCCCGCTTTCTCGCCACCCTTGTCCGCCTTCTCGAAGAACCGCTTACACTTCTGCGCTCGTGCGTCCGTTCGGGCCAATGATACCGAGGAAATATAGATGAACTTTGACCTCACCGAGGAACAGACGATGATGATCGAGACCGCACGCCAGATCGGCGAGCGTTTCGGGCTCGATTACTGGCGGCAGAAGGACGCGGCCAAGGAATACCCCCATGAAGTCTGGCAGGCGATCTGCGAGGCGGGGATCGCCGGTATGATGGTACCTGATAGCTATGGTGGTCTCGGCCTCGGACTGGTCGAACTTGCACTCTGCATCGAGGAGCTCTGCAAAGGCGGTGCGGGATCAACCCTCTCCCAGATGTTCATGCTTAATCCGGTATTCGGCGGGGTGTCGCTCGTCCTTTATGGCAACGAGGCCATGAAGCGCGAACTGCTGCCAGGCCTCTGCGACGGCAGCGTGACCTTCAGCATGGCTCTCACAGAACCCGATGCCGGAACGAATTCGCTGGGCATGAAGACACGGGCGGAGCGCGTTGATGGCGGCTGGGCGATTTCGGGCCAGAAGATCTGGATCACCGGTGTCGCGGCCTCGAAGAAGATGCTGGTCGTTGCGCGCACCACCCAGCCGCAGGACGGTCTCAAGAAGACCCACGGCATCACCCTGTTCATGGTCGATACCGATCGGGAAGGCATCAGCCATACCGAGATTGACAAGCTCGGCACGAATACCCTGCCGTCCTCTATCGTTTATCTCGACAAGGTCTTCGCCTCCGACAACGAGGTGATCGGAACCGTCGATGGCGGCTGGCCCGAGCTTCTCGACATCCTCAATTGCGAGCGGATCGTCACCACCGCTGGGCTTGTGGGTACCGGAGCACTCGCCCTCAAATTGGCGGTAGATTACGCGCGGGAGCGCAAGGTCTTCAACGGGCGTCCGATCGGCAGTTATCAGGGCCTGCAATTCCCGCTGGCCCAACAATGGGCGGAGTTGGAGGCGGCACGCCTTCTGAACCTCAAGGCCGCTTCGAATTTCGACAGAAACCTGCCGTTCGGTTCGGAAAGCAATGCCGCGAAGCTGATTGCCTCTCAAGCGGCCTCGGCGGCGGCGGAACAGTCGATGCAAGTCATGGGTGGCATGGGATATTCCAAGGAGTTCCACGCCGAAAGACTGTGGCGCGACGCTCGCCTCTTCCGTTTTGCCCCGGTTTCTGAAGAAATGATCCTCAATTACATCTCGACAGTAAATCTGGGTCTGCCAAGATCGTACTGAGCTAGAGGAGGAGTGCAAATGTTCAATCTGTCCCGTTGCCTGGCGGTCAACGCCGGCCAGAGGCCGGCCGGGGAGGCGCTGGTGTATGGGGAACTGCGTCTGGATTGGCTAACTCTGGAGGCCCGGGTCCAGCATCTGGCCGCTGCCCTTGCCGGGCTCGGTATCGGCAAGGACGATATCGTTGCCGTCATGATGAAGAACAGTCCAGCCTTCATCGAGCTCATCTACGCAATCAGTCACCTGGGTGCGGTTATTCTGCCGCTGAACTTCCGTCTTTCGTCGGAGGAAGTCGGCTATATCGCCAACCATGCCGGGGCGGTCTTGATCGTTGCCGATGACGTTTTCCAGGTGCAGGCGGCGGGGGCCGGGCTGCCGCTCATCGTGCTGGATGAGGCGGGCCAGATCGATATCGGGGCGACGCTTCTCGATATTTCGGGTGGCCGACAGCGGATGGAGGCCGCGCCGCGCGGGCGAGATGATATATTCCGGCTGATGTACACGTCCGGCACTACCTCGCGGCCGAAGGGCGTGGTGCACAGCTACGACAATTTCTATTGGAAATGCTTTGATCACACGCTTTCGCTGGGGCTAAACGAGCGGACGCGGCTTCTGGTCGTTGGTCCGCTCTACCATGTGGGGGGAAGCGACCTGCCGGGCCTCGGCGTGCACCTGGCAGGTGGCACGATCGTGTTGCTGCGTGATTATGAGCCGCGTAGCGTGCTCGAGACGGTCGAGCGGGAGAGGATAGACGGCATCTGGCTCGCTCCGGTGATGGCGAACGACATTGTCAACCTGCCCGCCGAAGGCCTGCCCGATGTCTCCTCGCTGCGCTGGTGCATCGCAGGTGGCGAACGCACGCCCGAATCGCGAATCCGCGCCTTTTTCGACCGCTTTCCGCAAGCCCGCTACATCGATGCTTACGGAATGACCGAAACGGTCTCTGGCGACACCCTCATGGAGCCGGGGCGAGAATTCGACAAGATCGGCTCTGTCGGGCGCCCCCTGCGCTTCGTCGAGATTGAGATCCGGGGGAGGATGGAGAACGCCTGCTTCCAGGCGAAGAGGGTGAGATCTGCATGCGCGGACCGAAGGTCATGCGGGGGTATTGGCGCGATCCAGAGAAGACTGCAGAAGCCTTCTTTCCCGACGGTTTTATGCGCTCGGGCGATGTGGGTTACATGGATGCCGACGGTTTCCTGTTCATCACGGATCGACAAAAGGACATGATCATTTCCGGCGGAGAGAACATCGCCTCGTCCGAGGTCGAGCGGGTGATCTACGAACATCCTGCCGTCAAGGAAGCCGCTGTGTATGCGCGTTCGCACCCGCGCTGGGGAGAAGCGGTAGTTGCTGCCGTTGTTCTTGCGGAGGGGCAGACTATGACCTATCAACAATTGCTTGTTCATTGCCGGGCGCGTCTGGCCGGGTTCAAATGCCCTAAGGATATGGTCGTTCTGGCGCAACTGCCGCGCAATCCGTCCGGCAAGGTGCTAAAGCGTATTCTGCGTGAGCTCGATGCAGCCGGCTCCTTGGCCGTACTGGATAGGGTGAACCAGAGTGCGTGAAGCCAATCCTGGATCTATTCGCAAACCCCAGCGCCGGCGCCTGAGCCGAGAGGAAAAGGCGCGGGTGACCCGTGACAGTCTTCTCAACGCCGGCTGCAAGGTCGTCGCGGCTGAAGGCTATGCTGCAGCCTCGATCGCCAAGATCGCTGATCTGGCCGGGGTGGCCCATGGCACCTTCTATAATTACTTCGATGATCGCCAGACGCTGTTCGATGAACTTCTTCCCTATGAAGGATTAAGAATGCGCGAACGCATCGAGGAGACTGCCCGCAGTGCGCCGGCGGGCATGGAGCGTGAATTCATCCGCTTCGAGGCATTTCTGAACTATGTGATCGAAAACGAGGGCTTTTACCGGGTTCTCTACGAGGCAGAGATATTCGCCCCTGGTGCGCATCGCGTCCACATGGACAATATCGTCAATGGGTATAAACGCACTTTTCACCGGGCCATGGATGAGAACCGCATGCGTCGGCTTGGTCCGCAGCAAGTGGAATGCCTTATTTATCAGCTATTGGGCATGAGAGCTTACGCGGCGATGCAAATCCATTTTGCAAAGGATTTCGCTGAAAAGCATGTGATTCGGAACGCTGCGGCCGAGACCTACCGGTTCTTGATTGGGCGCAGCCTGCTGGACAAGTGAACCGCGCTGAGAACACAGTAACTCGCCGATGGGGCTTATCATTTAATGTCGCTCGCGGCTCAATTCATCACTGACTGCTTCGGCGTGTATCCTGCGCCGAGTTGACCGGGGGAAGGAATCAATGAAGATACTCGTGACCGTTAAGCGGGTCGTAGACTACAACGTCAAGATTCGCGTGAAGCCCGATGGTTCAGGCGTCGAGCTTGCCAATGTGAAGATGTCGATGAACCCGTTCGACGAAATCTCCGTTGAAGAAGCACTGCGACTGAAGGAAGCAGGCAAGGCCTCGGAAGTCGTTGTCGTCTCCATCGGTCCCGCAAAGGCGGAAGAAACGCTCCGCACCGGCCTTGCCATGGGCGCCGACCGCGCCATCCTGGTCGAAACCGACGACGCCGTCGAGCCGCTTGCAGTCGCCAAGATCCTCAAGGGCGTGATCGAAGCCGAACAGCCGGGCCTGGTCATCACCGGCAAACAGGCGATCGACGATGATTCGAATCAGACTGGCCAGATGCTCGCGGCCTTGCTTGGCTGGCCACAGGCAACCTTCGCCTCCAAGGTCGAGCTCGGAGCCGACAAGGCGACCGTCACCCGCGAAGTCGATGGCGGGCTTCAGACCATTGACGTCAAGCTCCCAGCGGTGGTCACCACCGACCTTCGCCTCAACGAGCCTCGGTATGCTTCGCTGCCAAACATCATGAAGGCAAAGAAAAAGCCCCTCGACAAGAAGACCCCCGCCGATTTTGGCGTCGATACCGCACCGCGCCTGAAGGTGCTCAAGACCGAGGAACCAGGCGGCCGCAAGGCTGGCGTCAAGGTCAAGACGGTGGCCGAACTGGTCGACAAGCTGAAGAACGAAGCCGGCGTGCTGTAATCGGACCGGGATAGGAGACTAGAGATATGGCCATTCTTCTTCTGGCAGAACACGACAACGCAACCCTGTCCGACCAGACCGCCAAGGCGCTGACGGCCGCCACCAAGATTGGCGGCGACGTTCACGTGCTGGTTGCCGGCTCCGGAGCCAAGGCTGCCGCCGACGCCGCCGCCAAGCTTTCGGGCGTATCCAAGGTGCTGCTCGCCGACGATGCGAGCCTTGCCAACAACCTCGCGGAGCCGCTCGCGGCTCTGATCGTCGGCCTGGCCGGCGGCTACGACACGATCATTGCGCCCGCCACCTCCTCGGCCAAGAACGTCATGCCGCGCGTGGCCGCCCTGCTCGACGTGATGCAGGTCTCGGAGATTACCGAGGTCGTCTCGGCCGACACCTTCAAGCGCCCGATCTATGCCGGCAACGCCATCCAGACGGTGCAGTCGAGCGACGCGAAGAAGGTCATCACCGTGCGCACCGCCTCGTTCGCCGCTGCCGGCGAAGGTGGCTCGGCTGCCGTCGAGACCGTCGGCGCCGCAGCCAATCCTGATGTCTCGTCCTTCGTCAACGACGCGCTGTCGAGCTCCGACCGCCCGGAACTGACCTCGGCCAAGATCATCATCTCGGGCGGCCGTGCGCTCGGGTCCGCCGAGAAGTTCAAGGAAGTCATCCTGCCGGTCGCCGACAAGCTCGGCGCCGCCGTCGGCGCATCGCGCGCTGCCGTCGATGCAGGCTACGCCCCGAACGACTGGCAGGTCGGCCAGACCGGCAAGGTCGTCGCCCCGCAGCTCTACATCGCGGCCGGTATTTCCGGCGCCATCCAGCACCTCGCCGGCATAAAGGATTCCAAGGTCATCGTCGCGATCAACAAGGACGAGGAGGCACCGATCTTCCAGGTCGCCGACTACGGCCTGGTCGCCGACCTCTTCGAAGCCCTGCCGGAACTGGAAAAGGCGCGTTGGTTAAGGTTTTAACTTTACACATCAGGTGCAAGTTCCATAAATCGCATTATCTGATTTGTTATAACATTACACAAGGAGGCAACTGGCTGCCGTCGACCAGGTCCCGGCGGCAGCCCTTTTTCTTGGGGCGTCGGCCTCCCACCGATGTTTCCATGAGGGCACTCGGTGCCACACTCTCCGCCGACCACGACGCAACCAACCGCGATTTTTGTCATGAAGGAATGGATACTTTCGCCGCTTGAAAAGAGCTGCATCCGTTGGATTTCTCGGGGCAGAACCGTCGCCGAGATCGCATCCCTCGAAGGCAAGAGCGTTGTTGATATCGAAAGCTGCTTGCGAAGTGCTTTGCGCACGCTTGGGGCAAAATCGATCGCGGAGGCGCTCCAGAAGGCGAACCTCCCTCAGCCCGATTAACGAGCAAATCACTCCCGACGCCCAGACTTGATTTGAAAACGGAAGCGATCTTGTTGCCGAGAGCCGCGGGAAGCATCTGGCTCACATGCGAATGCCGTACCCGACAGAGCGTTCCAGCTGGAGCAAACCAATCCCGCTCTTTTGGATGGCGTCCTGGCCCGGTGCCGGATCTTCCACGATCAACCCACAGGGGGTCCGCTAGCAAGCTGCGACCGCTCCGGCTTCGCCTCGCGGTGATCGCGCCCGTCCCCGGGCCTTGTGAGGAGCCATCGAGCGGGAATTGGCCCGCTCCCGATGGAGCCACTTCAAATGTCGCACGATCTTTCTCTCGCCCAGTCCCACGCCTTCCAGCTTTCCCGCGACCTGATGGTCCCGGTCACTCTGTTCACGGTCGACGGCGAATACGGCGTCCTTCCGTCCGACGAAATCGACGCCGACGACGATCTGGAGATCGTACACGAATTTTTCCCATGGGCGGCTCATTGAGCCGCCGTTCCTAATTGCCGCTTGCGCGCGGCAGGCCGCAAGGGAGGCTTCGCCGCGGCCGAGCGGGCATTGCATGATCCGACAATTGTCAGCCGCGCCCTTGCGGCCTTTGCTCTTCGCGGCTGGTGGAAGCGTGCCCGAGAAGAGACGGGCAAGGAAATGCGAGGAAGAAGAGGCATGGACAGAAAAGAAATAGAGACGCTGCGCGAACGGGTGAGTTGTGCCGCCGTTCTCGAGCAGGCGGGCTTCGCCATTGATATGAAGGAAAGTACGCGGCGGGCGGTGAAGTTTCGACGGGGGAGCGAGATCGTCATCGTCACCCATGAGGGACGCGGATGGTTCGATCCGCTCAGCGATGCGAAGGGCGACGTATTCGGTCTTGTCGAGCATCTCGACAATGTCGACTTTCTCGAAGGCGCCGGACGCGTCGCCGCACTCGTCGGTTTTGCAATCACGGAGCCGGAATGGCGGTCTCCAAAGATAGAGCAAGACTCCGACCTCTCGTTATTCGAGCGTTGGCAGGAGCGCCGCCGGCCGTGGGCCGGTTCATCGACCTGGGCTTATCTTAACGGTGAGCGTTTCCTGCCGGCATCCTTGCTTCGCGCCGCGATCCGGCAAGATCGTCTGCGCGAGGGGCCATATGCCAGCATGTGGGCAGCGCATACCGACAGCGCCGGAGCCGTCACCGGTTGGGAGGCGCGGGGTCCCGAGTATCGCGGTTTTGCCTCCGGAGGGACGAAGGTTCTCTTCCGCCTGGGGCAGGACACGGCGTTGCGCCTGGCTGTCACGGAAGCTGCGATCGACGCCATGAGCCTCGCCGCCATCGAGGGGTTGCGGGATGGAACGCTCTATCTCAGTACCGGTGGCGGATGGTCGCCGTCGACGGAGGCGGCGCTGCGGCAGATGGCATCGCGGCCCGAGGCTCTGCTGGTTGCGGCGACAGACGCCAATCCGCAAGGCGAGATGTTTGCCGAGCGGTTACGGGCGCTGGCTGACGACGTCGGCTGCAACTGGTCTCGCCTTCGCCCGCCGGCGGACGATTGGAACGAGGCCCTGAAAATCAGGGACAAAGAAGGGAGGGAGAGGAAAGAAGGCGGCGTGCCGCATTCCCGCCGCCCGCGTCAAGGGAAGCTTCGCCCGGCAGAGCCGGCCCTTGACCCGGCCGGTCGCGATGCCGGCGGCCCGGGAGATGTCATGAAGGACTGAAGAGGATGGCAAGGTCGGAAGGACAGTGCCGCGCTTCGGTCCGGACCACTCCGAAGGAGCCGCAGATGAACCCCTCTTCCGCAATCCGCAAGGTCTTCCAGGGCGTCGCCTCACGCCAGCAAATGTTCCGGATGTTCGATCGCCACGCCCGGCGTCCGAACCGCTGGGAGGATGACGCTGCCCCGTTCTATGCCGGCGAATGGTTCGAGATCGCCGAGATTGAGCATGACTACATGTTCGAAATCCTGCCGCCGCTCTGGATCCGCGGATCGATGTTCGCGATGCGCGAGTTTCTGACCGGATCGGTGACATCGGTGTTCTTCGCGCTGCGGATCGACGGCGTCATCCGGCATTTCCATGGCTATTGCGATCTTTCAGACAGCCAGGCCGTCGAACGCATGCGGGTCGAAATCATCGAGCGGGAGAGCCGGCCGGTGCGCGCCATGACACGCGAAGAACGCCTGGAGCATATCTGGAGCATCACGGCCGATGACTATCGTGGCTATGCAGGCGATCGCTGGCCGGAGGAGTCGCGCGGCAAGCGTACGATCATGCTTTATGGCAGCAAGACAGGCAGCACCCTGAAATTGCTCGATGATCTGACCGACGACGAAATAGCAGCCAAGCTCCCGGTACAGCTGCGCCACCTTCCCTCGTCGATCGCCGCATGAAGGAGGCCGTGCCATGCTTTCCTTTCCTCTCACATCCGTTCGCGACGCGATTGCCCGCGGTCGCACCGACGCGGAGGCCAATGGTGGCTTTCGTGATCCCTATTACGGCCTGCGCCCTGGCAAGGACCAGAAGCCGGGCCTCTGGCTCGTCGGCGATCACGGCGTTTATCTGATGTCCAATGGCCAGCTGCTCGATGGTGCCAAGCCCTTGGTCGTCTATGCCGAGGAGTGCGACCCCAGCACCAATGACGACTGGTTCGACGTCAAACGCCGGACATTCGGCGGCGACGATGGCGTCGATTTCATCGACGCGGAACAACTGGAACCGATGATGGCGGCGGCTCCGAAGGCCACGCACCTTTGCATCGTGTTCCATCAGGAATCGATGCAGCTCACGGTCATCGCGAAGTCCTGATCACTGCGACCACCGGCCCCTTAAGGCCACCAATCCCTGAACCCTGAGCTTCCTCAATCCCGCAAGATTTCCCGCGGGGTGATGACGCTCGCCGTTTCCCGAGGAGAACTTCATGAGCAACGATCCCTTCACTCTCGACATGTTCGGCAGCAGCGCGCTGTCATCCGGGCTTGGCCTCGGGGTCACAGCCTTTGGCGGTTTCGATGCCGTCGCGGCCAATGACGACGACCCCGAACCGACACCGCCCTCTTCTGCCCCGGCCTTGCCTGTCGCGACGGCAAAGCGTCCGGCGCCCCGGCGACAGGGCCGCCGGTCCAACTTCTACCTCGATGATGCCGATCGCGATCTTGCGGCGACGTGGAAGGACAGGGCGCGCATCAACATCGCCGCGATCCTGGTCGCCGGTGCGATCGAGAAACAGGACCGGCCGGCATCTCGCGAAGAGCAGCAGCGGTTGATCCGCTTTACAGGCTTTGGCGCCTCTGAACTTGCGAACACGATATTCCGTCGTCCGGGCGAGCCCGACTTCCGCGATGGCTGGGAAGAGCTTGGAAGCTCGCTGGAAAGCGCTGTTTCGGACGCAGACTACGCGTCCCTTGCCCGATGCACCCAATATGCACATTTCACACCGGAGTTCATCATCCGCGCCATATGGGCGAGCTTGCAGCGCCTGGGCTGGCGTGGCGGCCGCGTGCTCGAGCCTGGCATCGGTACCGGCCTGTTCCCCGCGCTGATGCCAGAACCATTGCGCGATCGGAGTTTCTTCACCGGTATCGAGCTTGACCCTGTCACCGCCAGGATCGTCCGCCTGCTGCAGCCGAAGGCGCGGATCATCAACGGCGACTTTGCGCGCGCCGATCTGGCGCCGATTTACGATCTCGCCATCGGCAATCCGCCCTTCTCCGACCGGACCGTCCGATCCGACCGGGCCAATCGCTCGCTGGGCTTGCGGCTGCACGACTATTTCATCGTCCGTTCGATCGATCTCCTGAAACCCGGCGCGCTCGCCACTTTCGTCACCAGCGCCGGCACGATGGACAAGGCGGATGCGACAGCACGCGAGCACATCGCCAAAACCGCCGACCTGATCGCCGCGATCCGCCTGCCGGAGGGTAGTTTCCGCCGCGACGCCGGCACGGATGTCGTGGTCGACCTGCTCTTCTTCCGCAAGCGCAAGACCGGGGAGGCCGAGGGAGACCTCTCCTGGCTCGACCTTGAGGAGGTGCGACCGGCGACGCAAGACGACGGCGCAATTCGGGTGAACCGCTGGTTTGCGCGGCATCCTGATTTCGTGCTTGGCGATCATGCCCTGACTTCCGGTCCCTTCGGTGAGACCTACACCTGTCGACCACGTGTTGGCGAGGACCTCGCGGCAGCTCTGCGGCAGGTCATCCTCCTGCTTCCCGAAAGCCGCTATGACGGTGAGCCGACCGAGATCGACATCGACCTCGAGACCGAGCTCGGCGAGATCGTCGACCTTCGCCCCGACAGTCGACAGGTCCGGGAGGGTAGCTTCTTCATCGACATCAGACGTGGTCTGATGCAGATGGTCGGCGGTGCGCCGGTCGAAGTCCAGGTGCGCAAGGGCCGCACCGGCGACGGCACGCCGGAAAAGCACGTCCGCATCATCAAGAAGCTGATCCCGGTCCGCGATGCCGTGCGCGATGTTCTGAAGGCCCAGGAACAGGATCGGCCATGGCGCGACCTCCAAGTGCGACTGAGGATCGCCTGGTCGAGCTTCGTGCGCGACTTCGGTCCGATCAACCACACCACGGTCTCGATCAGCGAGGATGAAGAAACCGGCGAGGTCCGTGAGACGCATCGCCGCCCGAACCTGCAGCCCTTTCTTGACGACCCCGATTGCTGGCTGGTCGCCTCGATCGAGGACTATGACCTCGACACCGATACGGCCAAGCCCGGTCCGATCTTTTCCCAACGGGTCATCTCGCCGCCTGCCCCGCCTGTCATCACCAGCGCCGCGGACGCACTGGCCGTGGTGCTCAACGAACGCGGTCGCGTCGATATCGAGCATATCGCCGAACTGCTGCACAGACATGTCGATGTGGTGGTCGATGAACTGGGCGATGCAATCTTCCGGGATCCTGCCGGCGGCTCGTGGCAGACAGCGGATGCCTATCTCGCCGGCCCAGTCCGCACCAAGCTCACCGTCGCCGAAGCGGCCGCAGGACTGGATCCAGCTTACGAGCGCAACGTTCGCGCGCTTCAGGCCGTCCAACCCGCCGACCTTCGCCCTTCTGATATCACCGCACGTCTCGGCGCGCCGTGGATCCCGGCGAGCGATGTCGTGGCCTTCGTCAAGGAGATGATGGGCGCCGACATCAGGATCCACCATATGCCGGAGCTCGGGAGCTGGACCGTCGAGGCACGGCAGCTCGGCTACAGCGCCGCCGGCACATCCGAATGGGGCACCAGCCGACGCGATGCCGGGGAACTGCTCGCCGACGCACTGAACAGCCGCGTTCCGCAGATCTTCGACGTCTTCAAGGACGCCGGCGGCGAGCGGCGCGTCCTGAACGTCGTCGACACTGAAGCCGCGCGCGACAAGCTGCAGAAGATCAAGCAGGCTTTCCAAGCCTGGGTGTGGACCGATCCCGATCGAACCGACCGATTGGCGCGGGTCTATAACGACCGGTTCAACAACCTCGCGCCGCGATGCTTCGACGGCTCTCATCTCAAACTTCCGGGCGCCTCAGGCGCTTTTGTTCTTTATGGACACCAGAAGCGCGGCATCTGGCGGATCATCTCCTCGGGCTCGACCTATCTTGCGCACGCCGTAGGCGCCGGCAAGACGATGACCATGGCGGCCGCCATCATGGAGCAACGCCGGCTCGGGCTGATCGCCAAGGCAATGCTGGTCGTCCCCGGCCATTGCCTGGCGCAGGCTGCGCGCGAGTTTCTCGCGCTCTATCCCAATGCCCACATCCTGGTAGCGGACGAGACCAACTTCACCAAGGACAAGCGGGCGCGATTCTTGAGCCGGGCGGCGACCGCCACCTGGGATGCGATCATCATCACGCACTCGGCGTTCAGGTTCATCGCTGTGCCGTCGGCCTTTGAACAGCAGATGATCCACGACGAGCTCGAACTCTATGAGGATCTGCTGACCAAGGTCGACAGCGAGGATCGCGTCTCGCGCAAGCGCCTCGAACGACTGAAAGAGGGTCTGCAGGAACGCCTGGAGGGCCTCGCGACTCGCAAGGACGATCTTCTCACAATCTCGGAAATCGGTGTCGACCAGATCATTGTCGACGAGGCGCAGGAGTTCCGGAAGCTTTCATTCGCGACCAACATGTCGACGTTGAAGGGTATCGATCCGAACGGCTCGCAGCGCGCCTGGGACCTCTACGTCAAATCCCGCTTCATCGAAACCAAGAATCCCGGCCGGGCGCTGGTGCTCGCTTCCGGCACGCCGATCACCAACACGCTTGGCGAGATGTTCTCGATCCAACGCCTGCTCGGACACGAAGCGCTTGCCGAGCGCGGTCTGCACGAATTCGATGCCTGGGCATCGTGCTTCGGCGACACGACGACCGAGCTCGAAATCCAGCCCTCCGGCAAATACAAACCGGTCAGCCGGTTCGCGAGCTTCGTCAATGTTCCGGAACTGATCGCGATGTTCCGCGCCTTCGCCGATGTCGTCATGCCGGAGGATCTTCGCGAATTCATCAGGGTGCCTGATATCTCCACTGGCCGGCGGCAGATCCTCACCGCCAAACCGACGCCTGCCTTCAAGGCCTATCAGCAGATCCTCGATGCCCGCATCAAGGCGATCGAGATGCGCGAGGGACCGGCACAGCCCGGCGACGATATCCTGCTCTCCGTCATCACCGACGGCCGCCATGCAGCGATTGATCTCCGCCTCGTCATGCCGGCCAACGACAACGAGGAGGACAACAAGCTCAACCTCCTCGTCCGCAACGCCTTCCGGATCTGGCAGGAGACAAGCGCGGCCACATACCTTCGCCCGGACGGCAAGGCTTACGAGCTGCCGGGTGCGGCGCAGATGATCTTTTCCGACCTCGGCACCATCAACGTCGAGAAGACCCGCGGCTTTTCGGCTTACCGTTGGATCCGCGACGAGCTCGTGCGGCTCGGTGTTCCCGCTTGCGAAATCGCTTTCATGCAGGACTTCAAGAAAACCGAGGCCAAGCAGCGGCTCTTCGGTGATGTGCGCGCCGGCCGGGTTCGTTTCTTGATCGGCAGTTCCGAGACGATGGGAACGGGCGTCAATGCGCAACTCCGCCTGAAAGCACTGCACCATCTCGATGTGCCGTGGCTGCCGTCTCACATCGAGCAGCGCGAGGGCCGCATTGTCCGGCAGGGCAATCAGCATGACGAAGTCGATATCTTCGCCTATGCCACGGAAGGGTCACTCGACGCCTCCATGTGGCAGAACAACGAGCGCAAGGCCCGCTTCATCGCGGCAGCGCTCAGCGGTGATACATCGATCCGCCGGCTTGAGGATCTCGGTGAAGGGCAGGCCAACCAGTTCGCCATGGCCAAGGCTATCGCTTCCGGTGACGAACGGCTGATGCAGAAGGCAGGTCTGGAGGCCGATATCGCCAGGCTGGAACGGCTGCGCGCCGCCCATGACGACGACCAATATGCGGTCCGCCGGCAAATGCGCGATGCGGAGCGCGACATCGAGGTCTCGACCCGCCGCATCGCGGAGGTCGGCCAGGATATAGACCGGCTGGTGCCGACTACCGGCGACGCGTTCGCGATGACTGTTCTCGGCAAAGCCTACCAGGAGCGCAAGGACGCCGGCCGCGCGCTGATGAAGGAAATCCTCACTCTTCTCCAACTGCAGCAGGAGGGTGACGTTCATCTGGCGAGCATCGGTGGTTTCGATCTTGTCTATGAGGGCGAGCGCTTCGGAAAGGGTGATGGCTATCGTTACCTCACCACGCTCCAGCGCACCGGCGCGGATTACGAGATCGATCTTGCGGTAACGGTGACGCCGCTCGGCGCCGTGTCCCGCCTCGAGCACGCGCTCGACGGATTCGACGAGGAGCGCGAACGGTATCGCCACCGCTTGGAGGAAGCGCGTCGGCGGCTTGCCTCCTATCGCTCGCGTGAGGGCGGCGCTTTCGCTTTTGCCGACGAACTTGCCGAGAAGCGCAGACAGCTCCGCGATGTCGACGACGCGCTCGCTGCCGCGGCCGTCGCGGGCGCTGACGGTCCGGCAGAAGCTGCTTGATCGGCAGTGCTGTTTGGATGCAGCGCAGCATTCTGCATAGCTGCATTGCACAAAAAATCATTTCCACCTGATCAAAAAGCGATCATAATGCACACAGCTGATGCACATGGCGGTTTTCCTCCCAGTGGCGCCGCAGCAGCTGTTCCCCTCTGGAGGTTTAAATTGCCTTCATACCTATAGGGTCCGAGTTTCTCGTGGCCCTTTTTTTGTCCTGGTTTCCGTCTGTCGGCATCGTTCATGACGATCATGTCAGCCCGCGGCTTCGCCGCGCGCATGAAACCGTCCCCGGTCGGTCGCATCCTTCGGGTGTTCAGGAGAGCTACGACGTCGGAAGGGCTCGGTTCCTTCAGGCCGACCCTGTAGATCGCAATTCCGGCATCGATATTCGCCTCCATGGTCCTCAGCCCCTCGAAATGCTGTGACGCCTCCTGGCGGGTGATCCCCAAGGTCTCGGCGAACCCCAGGATTTCGTCCGTTCCCGGAACGACCTGAAAGGCAAATATCACTCTTGCAGCGTGCATCGTAAATCTCCCTGATCTGCGGCCTGTCTACGGCTCCGCCCGATCGCAGGGAACTATCAAAAGTGTGAGTGAAGAAGGGAGGAGAAGGACAAGGGAAGAACCGGTCGCAGATCGGTCGTCCCGTCGCCGCTTACGCTCAACCGCCGCCTCCGCATCCCGGCCACTCGTCCGGCGCAGGGCGCGAGGCACCCCGCTTGTCCTTCGCAGCAGGGACGCTCGGCCGCAGTTGCGCCGGTCCGCTCGTCCCTGCGGTCCGGGAGATGTCTTCGGAAAAAATGAAGACAGGAAGGACCGGCAAGAGGCCGCGTCCCCGCATCCCGGAAGAGGAAAATCCCATGCATATCATGAAGGTCGATCCGCGCTCGTTGAAGGACAATCCGGACAATACCCGGCAATCCAAATCCACCCCGCAGGCCGATGCGCTGCTGCTCGCCACCATCAAGGCCGTCGGCATCATCCAGCCGCCCGTCATTTTTCCCGAAGTTGGTGGTGGGAACGGCTACGTCATTGAAGCCGGTCATCGTCGCACCCGCATGGCCATCGCCGCAGGCCTCGAGGAAATCGAGGTGCTCGTCGTCGAAGCCGCAAACGACAATGGCGCCATGCGGTCAATGGTCGAGAACATTGCGCGCGAACCGCTGAACCCGGTCGACCAGTGGCGCGGCATCGAACGCCTGGTCGCACTCGACTGGACCGAGGAAGCAATTGCGGTGGCACTCGCCCTGCCCGTCCGGCAAATCCGCAAGCTGCGCCTGCTCGCCAACGTCCTACCGGCGATGCTCGACCAGATGGCGTTCGGCGACATGCCGAATGAGCAGCAGCTCCGCACCATCGCGGCAGCACACCTCGATGAGCAGAAGGAGGTCTGGAAGGCGCAGAAGCCGAAGAAAGGCCAGCCCGCCGCATGGTGGCAGATTGCCAACGCGCTGAGCAAGACCCGCATGTATGCCAAGGATGCGAGCTTCGGTGACGATCTCAGAGAAGCCTACGGCATCGAATGGATCGAGGATCTGTTCGCTCCCGCGGACGAGGACAGCCGCTACACCCCCAATGTCGAAGCCTATCTCGGCGCCCAGCAGGAGTGGATGACGAACAATCTGCCCAAGAAGGGAATTATCGCCGAGGTTTCTCAATGGGGCGAGGCCAAGCTGCCGCAGAAGGCAAGCCGCGTCTATGGCAAGCCCGGCAAGGGCGACCACACCGCCATGTATCTGGATCGGAACGGCAAGGTGCAGACCGTGCACTACCGGATGCCCGAGGAGAAGAAAACCAGAGGCAAGGGAGCGGTCGTCGAAGGTGGCGCCACCGGTGGCGAGGATGTGATCGACGCACCGAAGCAGCGTCCTGATGTCACGCAAAAGGGCCACGACATGATCGGTGACCTCAGGACCGATGCACTCCACGAGGCGCTCGCCCGCGCACCGATCGAGGACGACACGCTGACGGCCCTCCTTGTCCTCGCCTTTGCCGGCATGAATGTCCGGGTCGACTCCGGGGCGAACGACCACGTTTTCGGCGCGAAGCGGTTCGCCCGCCATGTGGCTCGGTTGCTCGACGCTGACGGCAAGCTCGCCTTCGACCGCGACACCTTGCGGATTGCCGCCCGCTCGATGCTGGTCGATGTGCTGTCGTGCCGCCGCGGCATGTCGAACAGCGGTATCGTCTCGCGCATAGCCGGCGATGCCATCGGTGCGGACGGATATCTCCCGAACATGGGCACGGAGGATTTCCTGCTTTGCCTGTCGCGGCAGGCGCTTGAAGCCTCGTGCAAAGGCACCTCGGTTCTCCCGCGCCCGAAGGTCCGCGAGACCCGTGCCGCACTGGTCGAGCACTTCAAGGACGGGCACTTCGTCCATGCGGCGGCCCTGTTCGCCCCCGATCCGAGGGATCTCGCCGAGCTGATCAAGGAAGGCGAGGCGGTGGAGGATGACGCCGCTGCCGCCCCTGGGGAAACAGCAGATGGTCTTGAAGGCGAGCTTGCCGATGGCAGCCTCGCCGACGAGGCGCCCGATCTTGATGTCGCTGATCCGGAGGCCGATGACCGCGCCGCCGACGAGGACGAAACCGCCTACGGCATCGCGGCAGAATAGCCGCCGCTCTTCCAACTTTTCCGATCGACCCCCGCCGCCGGCCCTCACCGGCGGCGGTTTCGTTTCCATGAACCGCAGAATTTCGAGGAGATGTCCAATGTCTGCGTCCCTGATTTACGACCTCGCCCCGATCGGCTCCATCGTTGCCTGGTCCGACGGCACACCCCGCCCGCCCGAGCGCTTCAAGAAGAAGCTCGCGGCCTGGCAGACGCGCAATAGCAAGGGCCGGCTGATCCGCAAGGAGGGTCCGCGCCAATCCGGAAACTACACCTCGCCGGGATATTTCACACTGCATGAGGCGGATTTCGGCGGGAAAAACACCATCGTCATGCGCATTCACCGAACCTTCGGCCTCGACTCCGATCTCACCTTCAAGGTGCTCGAGCGCCCCGCCCTCGGTTCGATCCGCGTCTTCGATCGCGCGGGTTCGAACGCGGAACTTGTCCATTTCGCGGACAATCGCGAGGCGGCCGCGGTCTGGCTGCAAGTACACGGCTATCCCAACGCCGTGCTCGAAGAGGTGACCGCCGACGAGGTTGCTGCTGCTCAGGTCGAAGGTAGGGCCGCCGCATGAGGACCTCAGAACTTCAGCATGAGCCGATATTGGCTTTAGAGGATTTGGGCGTAGAATTCGGCGTCAGCGCCGACGGATTTCCGGTCGCCCGGATCGGCGATACGCATCTGGCAATGGTGCCGGCGCGCGATGGCGCGAGCTTCCTCGCGAGCGCCTGGCGGCTTAACCGTCCGCTTTCCGAGCTGACGCGCGCAGATTTCTACGGTCACGATGGCCGCCTCGAGGATGAGGCGGCTTTTTGCGCCCGGGTCTTCGAGACGGCCCAGCACAAGCGCGAGTTATCCGCCCTGAGGCGGATCCAGACCCGCATGACGGCCAGTACACCCTGGGGACCGTCGCAGCTTGCGACCGTCTACGCGGAGGGGATCGTGTCCCATATGACGGCTGGCCATGGCGGGTTTCATCTGTCGGCCGAACGGAATCTTCGCGTCTCCCCGTTGCTGCGAAAATGCTCGCCCTGGTACGAGGAGGATGCCGAATGGGCCATCGTCGCCCTCACCTTCCCGGAGCTCTTCACCTCATACGAGCGCAAATGTGCGGACGAGACATTCCGCAACAGCTGGCCGAGCGCATGGGAAGAGATCCACGGGCGCGAACTCGGGTCCGGCCAATCCTGGATGAAGGACCGGCAAGCCTTCGAGCGCAGGCATGCCGGCGACTGGGTCGTCGTCTCGGCGATCTACTCGAGCCACCATGCCGATATGACGGAGGTGGTCGCCACGCGCGGAGGCATGCGGGACCAACGTGCCGACGAGCGGCGCTTTCTTGTTCCGAGCGCCGAATATGGAACCCGTGGGCCGTTCGGCTTCGTCATCGATGATGAGCGTCACGCCGTCTATGACGGTCCTTCGGACTTCATCGGCTGGCGGCGGCGGAGGACCGGGACATGAACCCGATCAGTCCGTGGGTGCTCCTTGCCCGCATGGAGGTGGCGCGGCGCGAAACGCGCCATCACCTCGATCTCATCCATCGGCAGATTGCCACACGCGCTGAGCGCCTGGCTGTGACCGAAAAGGCGAAAGCCAGAAACCGCACGCACAAGCGCTCCGGCTCACGATGGACCCGTTCCGATGAGATGCTGTTTCAAGATCACGTCGATCGCCTGTCGTTCGAGCGGCGTAGCGAACTCGAGGCGCTCACCCGAAAGCTGGAGCGTCAGGACCGCGCCACACCATGTTACGGCTGAAACTCGGCAATTCTGCTTGGCGAGAGGCCGCGTGAGAGGCGGTCGACGGTAGCGCATTGGCGGAGTGCGCCCGCGTGTTCGATGAGGGGCTTTGCGAGGATGGCCATCGTTTCCCAAATTCGGCCTCGGGGAGAATCTCAGCCCCGTGCCCGCCTGCCCTTCGTGTTCGTTGCGGTCTGAACCGGCGGCCGGTCGTTTCAAGGCCGCTGTCGCGCCGCGGGGCGGCCGAAACAGCCTCGCTGCGCAAAGCGAACCCGCGTCCCGCGCAGGGTGCCCCCGCTTGGTCGCAAGCCCGCTCCGCTCGCTCAGCCGCTCCGGACCTCTGAAATCGCCCGTCCCTCGCCGGTCCCTTTTGACCGCACCGAAGGGCAGACCGGCACGGGGCCGGAACCGCTTCGGAGGAAACGAAAAGGAAACCGATATGGCCAAGCCCGCGACCCCCAACCGCTCTTCCGCCCGCGTCGTGCAACTCCGCAAGGGTGCGACCCTCGAAATGGTCCGCCTCACCTGCCCCGACAGCGCCCAGGCGCTCAAGATCGCCGAAAGCTTCGGAACTGCACTGGTCGACAGCGACGGCATCCGCGGCCTGCATGAGCGACTGATCAATGAGACCGCCGACAGCCTGGCTGAAGGTCTCGGCGAACGGGCGATGCAGATCCATCTCCAGCGTGTCGTCGGCGCCTATGTCGGATCGGCGCATGGCGCCGGGCAGTTTTATAGCCGCGCCGTCACCGAGGCCCGCGACGCCACGGCCAAGGCATCCAACGATGCCCGCGACGAGGATCTCGATGGTCCCGTTGGCTACGACAGCGCCGCCCAGCGCAAGCGCGAGTTCGCGGCCGACATGGGCATCCAGGCTCATGCGCTCAGGATGGCGGCCGAGGGCGCCGTCGCGGCCTACGAGCAGGTCGTCGGCGAGACCTGGAAGCCCTTCGATCGCCCGGTCGAAAACCTCGGCGCCAATCTCGACCGCAAGGCGGCCGAAGCGCAAATGGCCGCCCTCGGGTAAAGCGGCCCGGGCGGCGCCCACGTGCCGCCCTACCCTCATCTTTCCAGCTTCCATCGGCCGGCTCCCAAGAGGGGCCGGCCTTTCCGCATGTCGCGCTGCCCCAGGGGAAAAACAGGCAAGGAAATGAGGAACCGGCCTATCGCGGCCCGTCCCTTTCTGCGGTCCTGCAGGAGCCCGGCTTGTGAGGTGCAACGGCTTCGCCGTCCTCCACGCTGTTTCGGCCGTTCCGGTGCGCTCCAAGCCCTTCCGCTCCTGCCCTCGGACCTCCGCGACGGGCCGCGATAGGCGCGGCTCGGAATAGGAGGTTTGAGACATGAACAGGAAAACCGAAGGCGAGCGCGGCGATATCTACACGAGGATCACCGACCGGATCGTTGCCGATCTGGAAAAAGGGGTTCGTCCCTGGATGAAGCCGTGGAACGTAGCCAACACTCAAGGCAGGATTACGCGGCCGCTACGGCACAACGGGCAGCCCTATTCGGGCATGAACGTTCTCCTTCTATGGTCCGAGGGGATGGCGAGAGGTTTCGCCTCTCCGATGTGGATGACCTTCAAGCAAGCGCGGGAGCTCGGAGCCGTGGTTCGCAAGGGCGAAACCGGCTCGACTGTGGTGTTCGCGAGCCGCTTCACCAAGTCGGAAACCGACGGCAATGGCAAGGAGGTCGACCGGGAGATCCCTTTCCTGAAGGCGTACTCTGTGTTCAATGTGGACCAGATCGACGGTCTGCCGGACCATCACTACCATCGTCCGGAACCGGCTCTCGATCCGGTCGAGCGGATAGAGAATGCCGATCGCTTCTTCCGCAATACCGGCGCCGTTATCCGCCATGGCGGGTCGCAAGCATACTATTCGCCGGTGACCGACCACATCCAGATGCCGCCGTTCCAGACCTTCCGCGATGCGGCTTCCTATACGGCAACGCTGAGTCATGAGGCAACGCACTGGACCGCGAACCCGCGGCGCGTGGGCCGCGATCTCTGCCGTTATGCCAAGGACAAGAGCGAGCGCGCCCGCGAGGAACTCATTGCCGAGCTCGGAAGTTGCTTTCTTTGCGCCGACCTTGGAATCGTACCGGAGCTCGAGCCACGGCCCGATCACGCATCGTACCTTGCCTCATGGCTCGCGGTGCTTTCCGAAGACAGGCGGGCGATTTTTCAGGCGGCCGCTCATGCGCAGAGGGCAGTCACCTTCCTGCACGATCTGCAGCCTGATGCAACTGAGGAGAAAGTCGCGGCTTAGAAATCAGCGTCGGTCGTTGTCGCCGCCAACGGCCGACACCTCTCTCGGCTCTCTCTGCTTGAGCGCGGCCTGATCTGGTGTCAGGTCCAGCTTGCCCCAGATCGAGGTTTTGCGGTCAGTCGGTTTGAGCTTTCGGGATTGCTTGATTTCGACGGTAAACGGCTTTGTCTGCTGACGCATGTATCCTCCAGGCGACGAATCGCGAGCACACGATACCGGGTTGATTACTGGAGGCAACTCCCACTCTGGCCGGTTCGTCGCCACTGAATTTGCTCTGGCATTGCGACAGAGGAACGGTTCGACCACAGCAATGTTCCGTTCGGTGAGGCGGTGGCAGGTTGCCATCAGCGTGTTCCTTTTGACCCGTCGGCATAGGCCACGTCCTTTGCGGGCTCGATGAGGCATGTCTGATCGGAGAGCGGCTTCGCCTCGATCGTCTTCCCGCAACGGCCATCGAAACTTTCTTCCCTGAGCGCTGAGGCGCTCATTCCTCGCGAACAACAAAGTTTCTCCCGGCCGTCCTGCATTCCATTCCGGCCTTATCAGGTGCGGTCCGATCGTCTCCGATCCTTGCGACAGCCATCGGGGCCGCGAAGGGCGCGGCTCGAAACCAACGAAAGGAACACGAAAATGGCAACGATCGGCACCTTCACCTCCACCGAAAACGGCTTCTCCGGCTCGATCCGCACGCTGGCTCTCAACGTCAAGGCCCGCATCTCCCGCATCGAGAACCCCTCCGACAAGGGCCCGCACTTCCGCATCTACGCCGGCAATGTCGAGCTCGGTGCTGCCTGGCAGAAGACCTCCGAACAGGGCCGCGACTACCTCTCGGTCAAGCTGGACGATCCGAGCTTCCCCGCTCCGATCTACGCAACCCTCACCGAAGTCGAAGGCGAAGACGGCCTCCAGCTCATCTGGTCCCGCCCCAACCGCGACTGAGGTCCTCGAGGCTCCGCCCACCGGGCGGGGCCTCTCCCGACAAAAGGGCGGCCTCCTTCGTGCCGCGGCTTTTTCCCGTCCGTCCTTCCATATTGGATGAAAATGGATGGAAAAATGGATCTCGCTATGCCATACCCCATTTGGATGGAAACGGATGGGATAATGGATGACGGCGCTCGATCTCTCCAAATTGCGTATCACGCCTGAGATCCTGTCGTTGATCGCCGAGATTGACGAATTCAAAGGCGCGTGGCGAGCGCTTGGTCGCATCGCACCCGATCGTCTGTCCAGCTTGCGGCGGGTTGCGACGATCGAAAGCATCGGATCGTCGACACGTATCGAGGGCGCGAAATTAAGCGACCGCGAGGTCGAAAGGCTGCTCTCGAACCTCCGTATCGGCTCGTTCTCCAGCCGAGACGAACAGGAGGTTGCCGGCTATGCCGAGGTGATGGAGACGATCTTCTCCGCCTTCGACGCAATCCCGCTTAACGAAAACCACATCCGCCAACTGCATCGGGATCTGCTCGCGCACTCGGTCAAAGATGAACGACATAGGGGAAACTGGAAAACCCTTGCCAACAACGTCGAAGCCTTCGACGAGGATGGACGAAGTCTGGGCGTCGTCTTCGCGACAGCCTCCCCTTTCGATACGCCGGGCCGAATGTCGGAACTCGTGGCCTGGCAACAAGCTCAGGAGAAGGATGGCACGTTTCACCCTCTGCTCGTCGTCGCTGTCTTCGTCGTCGTCTTTCTGGAAATCCATCCTTTCCAGGATGGCAATGGCCGACTGTCGCGCGCTCTGACCACTTTGCTGCTTCTTCGGGCGGGTTATTCCTATGTGCCGTACAGCTCACTGGAAAGTGTTATCGAGCAGAACAAGGAAGCCTATTATCTCGCGCTTCGCCGAACGCAGGGCACGATACGAACGGACCAACAGGACTGGAATCCGTGGGTCGAGTTTTTCCTGCGGAGCCTGCAACGCCAGAAGCAGCGTCTCGAGCGCAAGATCGAGCGTGAGCGCATCCTCCTCGGCGACCTGCCGGAGTTGTCCGTCGCGATCCTCGAACTGGCGCGTGAACGCGGGCGCGTCACGGTGATGGATGTGGCCAAAGCGACAGGCGCGAGCCGCAACACCGTCAAGGATCATCTTCGGGCGCTGACCGAGCAGGAACATCTGACCCTCCACGGAGCCGGTCGTGGGACCTGGTACGGCTTAAGCTGACGCCGGAGCGCAGCGTCCGCCGATCAGCCGAAATCGGTGCTATGGTCCAATTGTGCGCAGCCGCCATTGCCACTTGCCTTTGCCTGATATAGCGGGGCTCCATTCGCGGGCTCGATGAGGCATGTCTGACCGGAGACCGGCTTCGCCTCGATCGTCCTCCCGCAACGGCCATCCGAAACTTTCTTCCCCTGCGAACGCAACCCCACTCGACAGGCCGAGCGGGGACCCCGGCGTGCCGCATTCCTCGCGCAGCAACAAAGTTCCTCCCGGCCGCCCTCCATTTCATTGCGGCCCGGCAAGCCACCCCATGGCGCGATGCGCAATGGGGACCCCGGGGGTGCGGTCCGATCGTCCCCGGTCCTTTCGACAGCCATCGAGGCCGCGAAGGGCGCGGCCCGAAACCAACGAAAGGAACACCACAATGTCAACGATCGGCACCTTCACCTCCACCGAAACCGGCTTCAACGGCTCGATCCGCACGCTTGCCCTCAACGTCAAGGCCCGCATCGCCCGCATCGAGAACCCCTCCGACAAGGGCCCGCATTTCCGCATCTACGCCGGCAATGTCGAGCTCGGTGCTGCCTGGCAGAAGACCTCCGAACAGGGCCGCGACTACCTCTCGGTCAAGCTGGACGATCCGAGCTTCCCCGCTCCGATCTACGCAACGCTCTCCGAAGTCGAAGGCGAAGACGGCCTCCAGCTCATCTGGTCCCGCCCCAACCGCGACTGAGGTCCTCGAGGCTCCGCCCACCGGGCGGGGCCTCCTCCCGACAACAGGAGAAGCCGGCACCAGGCGTTGAGCCTGGTTCCGGCCTTATCGGTGCCATACGGAAACCGAGGATAGCCGCTCAGATCGAGCGAGGGTGCCTGCCGGGCCGGCCTGACGGCGTCAAGGACGAGCGGTCAACCCCCAATTTTGCCTCCGCTCCGGTTCCCGGCGCTCCAACAAAATCGGCTCCCCCACTCGCCGCCGCTGGCGGTCGCGTTCGCGATCCCTGACCCCGCCATCCCGTCCCGCCCCGCGTCGTCGTCTTTCACGAACTCAAGGAGATGAGACGATGACGATCGAACAGCACATCGAGGAACTGCGGACCGAACTGAGGAACGCATGGGACGCGGCCGAGCGGCGTCAAATCGAGGCGGAGCTCCAACTCGCCGAGGCCGATCTGGCCGTCATGCTTGCCGAACAGGAGGGCGCCGTCGAAGCCGAGCCGCCATTCTGAGCGGCTCGTTCCTCCTGTTATTTGAGCCGGTCCGCCGGCTCGACCGGCCTCCCGGCTGTCAGGGATTTCACCCCTCAACGCTCCCCCCGGCTCCCGCCGGAGACGGTCGCGTCCCCTACGGGTCCGCGGGTCTCTTCTCTCTATGACCTCCCATTCTACTCCAGCAAATCCGGCGTCAAGGACGGCGCGGTCTCCCCCAATTTTTCCGCCGCCAGGCTCTGGAAAAATCGGTTCCCCCGCTTGCGAGCCGCGTCCCGCGGTCCTTGACCCCTCTTTGCTACAGAGTGGCCGATCTCCGTCATCAACGAAGGAGATCACATCATGACAACCGATCAGAACATCATGCTCTACGCCAAGCTTTCAGGCTTCCGTCTCGTCGTCCTCGCAAACCGCATCGGTTGCGACAGCGAATTCTCGCGAGCGCTCCACGATCGCCTGATCAAAGGACTGGAGGCAGCAATTGGCTGCGTGCGGATCATCATGGCGCTGGAGCGGAGCGTTCTCACCGGAGGCGAGGAGTTCGCCGACTATCAGTTGGAGGGGGAGGCCGAGATATTCGGGCGCTTTACTATCAACTTGCTGGACGATCTCGAATTCGATTTCGACACGCATGAATATCGCATCAACGGCGGCGATTGGGCCATCGCTTTGACGGCGGACTATACCGGCGTTGATATCGACTATCCGGAGCTGATCGCGCTCACTGACGACGAACTCGGCTCACTTGCGCCGATCATCACGGCGATCACGCGGGAAACCGGCATCCCGGTAAATGCGTCCCGTATCAGCTACGACGATCACGCAGAATCATAATCAATCTTGCGGTGCAGTTTCATCCGAGGGGCGGCGAGAGCCGCCTCTCAATAGGGATGTCGAGGAGGCATCGCGATCGTAGCGATGGCGACCAGTTGAGCCTCTTCCTTTCGATCCTGCTGTCATCTCTCATCGGGGATGTTGCAGTCCGTTCGTCACGACGCAACCTGCCGCCGCCAGAATTTTCCCCACAGCACTGCTGCTCCTCGCGGATCAAAATTCAGTCGCCGGCAAGTCCTCCACATTCGTTTCGGCCCTAGGCGCCACCCCATTGCGCTCACGCAACGGGGACCCCGGGGTGCGTCCCTCCTTTCCGGTCTGCCGACTATCACCGCGATGACCGCAATTCGAAAGGAGAAACAACATGCAACAGCTCGCTCAATTCCTCGCCGCCACCGGCCGTCGGCTCCGTACTCTCTGCAAGGTGATCAGCCACTTCTTCCGCAAGGGCAAGCTCGGCTTGAAGCTCGTGATCAAGATCCCCTTCTTCGTCAAGATCGAAGTGTCCCTCGAGACCGACTGGGACCGGCGTCGATGAAGCGCCCTCTTGGCCCGCTTCGGCGGGCCTTTCCCAACTTGCCGCAGAGGCGCGCGGGCGGTAACCGCGTTTGCGCTTTTGTCGAAGCAGATCGAGAAACAGTTCGACAGCTTCCTCTTCCCGCCCGAAATGATGGACCATCATTTGACCCTTCGCGCCAATGCGGCCCCACTTCCTGAGCAGGCAAACATCGCCAAAGAGGTTCGGTTCGATCGACATGGCGTAGTAGCGTGCCATGTTCTTCGCCACGTCCGTGCGTTCGACATAGAGATGGTAGGGTTGCGTGATCATGAGATCAGAATCGCCGATCGCGGGAATCGCGTCCAACGACACTTATGAATCGGTCGGGGTGGATCGATTCACATCGGTGATGATATCGGAAATGTCATGACAGGCTTGGGCGCCACGCCTTCGGCGCACGGCTCTACTCGCTCACGCTCCCCGAACCCGCGGGGCGGTTTCGGCCAGCCGGTAACGATCCTCTCGCGGGTCCTCAGCCGCACCATCCGTGTCTGGCACCGTCCCAGCGCCGGGCGAGGCCCTCGTTGACGAGAGTGTCTCCGAGCGAGCGCCCTGCCCGCGTTACGCTACGGAGCTTGCGGCCATACTTGTCTTCGTCGCGCAACCCGGCCGAAAGCGAAAACTTGCCGCCATTCAGCAGCGCCAGCAGGCGTGCTTTCGCGGTCTCGCCCTTGATCCTTTCCGCCTCGCAGCGCGGCGGGCTGAGTTCCGGCGTGTCGATATCCGCGATGCGGATTTTCTCGCCCTCGAACCAGAACGTATCGCCGTCGACGATGCAGTTCACATGGCGATCTGCACCGCAGAATGAAAATGCCGCTGACGATGAATCCGCTGTCGGTGTCCTGGCCACAGCCACAAGCCCTGAAAGATTATTAATACCCCCGAAGGCAAGCCAGCCTCCCGCAGCAATGACCATGGCGCAGAGGATCGCGATCAGGGGTTTGCGCGGGCGGCTCGGTCCTGATCGGGGTGACTTCCCCTGCCAGCGATGTCGATCGTTCCTGCTGCCGGACTTCCGCGGCTTTCTGAACGGAACCACATTCGATTTCGTCACCTCGGTCCTCTCCTGCTTGCCCCAACTTATCGGCTTCGGTTTCATCCGCGCTTATGAGCAAGCGTGCTATCAGACGGTGTGCGGGAGCGGGGCGCAGTCGGTCCCGCCTCCCCTCCGGGCCACTATGTTGAGGCTCCTGCGGCTGCGCCGTTTCCCGCTCTCGCACGACGAGAATTCCCGAAATCCCGCCCTTTTTGTGCGGCGCTCACGCTGATTTCTCCGATACTCTTCATTTTTCTGGATCGACCTTGCTCGCTGCGCTGCGCGCCGGCTCGACCAGAGAGGCTTCGGGTGGGCTTCCAAGCTTGTGAAACCTGTTCGTGCCAACGCAAGCTTTCATGTCGTCGCGCCGAAACCAGATCGCGCGGCCGCATCGAAGCGGCGCGTTCCCCGCCGTGAAGACGATCTGTTCGTCAGCGCGCATGCGAAGGACTTCGTGCGGTAGGATCAAGGGTCGTGCGGCCAACTGCTTCGACCGCGTCCGCGACGATCCTTTCATCTGCGAACTTCGGCTGACCTGGTCGATCTCGACCGTCGTCATGCCGCAGCGACGCGAGATGTAGTCCGCGGTTTCCGTATCGTTGATCGCCGCGAAACTGATCCAGCTGGCGCTCTCGAACCACTTGCTCGCCGCATCGCGGCCGCCGTAGGTTTCCCGCATCTGGCCGATCGACTGGTAGATCATGAGAAGCGTGATGCCATACTTCCGGCCGGCGTCGCGCGCGGTCTCCAGGATCCGCATGTAGCCAAGGCGGGCAACCTCATCGAGGAGGAACAGTGCTCTGCCCTTCATCGAACCATCGCGGTTATAAATCGCATTGAGGAACGAGCCGATGATGACGCGTGCGAGGCCCGCATGCGTCTCCAGGGTCTTGAGATCGATGTTGATGAAGGCGTCGGTGTTTCCCGCTGCAAGGTCGCTTGTCGAAAACGTCTTCCCCGATACCAGCGCGGCATAGTTCGGGTAGGAAAGCCAGTGGGTCTCCTTGATCGCATTGGCATAGACGCCGGAGAAGGTCTCCGGGGTCATGTTTACGAAAGCCGCGACATTTTCCTTCACGAAATCCGAGCCCGAATTGTCGTAGATCTCCTGCAGGCGTTGACGCAATTGCGGTTCCGGCTCGGAGAGATTGGCGCGCACCTGGCGAAGCGTCTGGCTCTCCTTCTCCGTATGACCGGACAGGCAAACGTCCGCGATCATCGCAGTGAGCAATTGCAATGCCGAGGCGCGGAAGAAGTCGTCGCGGACGCCGCGTGTCCCGCCGCTGTCACTCATGATCCAGGACGCAACGGATGCGATATCCTCCTCCTTGGTGCCGCCGAATTGCCCGATCCAGTCCAGCGCGTTGAAGCCAATCTCCGGCTTTTTGGGATCGACCACGAAGACGTCGCGGTCCGCGCCGGCACGATGGGCAGTGACCATCGGCGCCACCTCGTTCGACGGATCGAGAACGATCAGCGAGCCGCCCCATTTCAAAGCGGTCGGGATTGTCACCGACGTCGTCTTGAAACCGCCGGAACCGGCGAACACGATACCATGCGACGAACCGAACGAGCCGTCGAAGCAGAGCAACGGTGACGTGCCGCCGGCGCCCCATGTTTCGGGACTGTCGGCCCGAAACGAGCGTTCCGCGACGCTGTCCCTGTCTACACGGTATTGTTCGCCGATCACGATACCGCCGGCGTCCGAAAGCAGCTTTGCGGCATCGGCAAGCTTCATCCAATCCGCCTCGCCGTGCAGCGCTCGCTTGCCACGAATACGCCTTGGCTCGGCACTGGCGAACGCCGCGTTGCCGACGAGCGCAACGCGTAGCGCAAAGCAGGCCGCCATTGCCGCGGCCCCTGCTCCGATCAACGTGGCGGGATCGACATAGGCGATAATGGACTTGCCCACTGGCACCTGGTCCGTGAGTGCCGACAACCGGATCGTTTCGCGAAACGCGGCAATCAGGATCGTCGCCACGCCGCCGGCGACGACGCCCCACCCTGCGGTCTTGACCCTGATCGCGCCGGCGCTCGCGAACAGGAAGACGATGCCGATGAACGCCGCGGTCAGATAGGGCACAGCGATGCCGGTTCGGTCGAGCGCCTGTCGCGCTGCCTCCGTCTTCCCGAAGGCAGACAGCCAGTGCTCGACCCCCGTGATGGCGACGGCGGCCAGGATCATCAATGCGACGGGCGCGATGAAGAGCATGATCCTATTCATCGCTTTTCCCGAAGGCCTCCGCGCCGATCGCCAGCAGCCGCGATTTTTCCGTGTCGTCGCTTTTCAGGCGCCGGCTCACATCGATGAGGGCGCCCAGTAAAAGCGCCCGCTTCTCGTAGCGAAGACCCGCTTTGACGATCAGGCCGCCGAGTTCGATCTTTTCCCGCGTGTCCTTTTTGCGGGCGTCGGCAGTGGTCGTGCGCGCCATCCGCTCAAGCCTCAGCAGTCCCGCTCGCAGCCGCGCCAGCCGCGTTCTGCGCGGACGGTGCGCTGCTTTCGCCGGCGTTACCTCCCTTCTTCCCTCCGGTCGTAGCCGCCTTTCCTCCGCGAAACCGTTTCGCCAGGTCCTCGAAGGCCGCCTGCAACTCGGCCTCGTCGACTTCAATCTCGCCGAGACCTGCCTTGAGAGCGATACGGCCGATGCGCTCGGCCTCACGGGTTTCCGCGGCTTTGAGCTGTTCCTGGAGTTTGGCGATTTCGTCGCGGATCTTGGAGGATGGTTTCTTCATTCCGTTTGTCTCCCTTGGGTGAGAAAGGTTGCCTTTCGAACCCAGTTCTAAGGAGGTGAGTGCGGAACGCACTACTGTGAATCCTACAATCGCCAAAGCGCGAGCTTTGGTGAATGATCCCGGCCGTTCCGAAGGAGCGGATCCGAAGGGCGCAATTATACGTCACTGGCGCGACGCCCTTGCTTGAGGCCCTTGGGCCGAGCCTGCCGCTCCCAACGAACTAATTGATTTCGTTTGCAACCGGGAAAGAATTCCGCCGTGGCCGTCCCCCATTTCTCCGTCAGCGTCGTCGCCCGCGGCTCCGGCCGCAGCGCCGTGCTGTCGGCGGCCTACCGGCATTGCGCGAAGATGGCGTTCGAGCGTGAGGCACGGACCATCGACTACACCCGCAAGCAGGGCCTCCTGCATGAGGAATTCGTAATCCCTGCCGATGCGCCGGAGTGGCTCCGCAGTATGATCGCCGATCGTTCGGTCGCCGGCGCGTCGGAAGCCTTCTGGAACAAGGTGGAGGCATTCGAGAAACGATCCGATGCGCAACTCGCCAAGGATGTCACCATCGCCTTGCCGCTCGAGCTGACTGCCCAGCAGAACATCGCGCTGATGCGGGATTTCGTGGATCGGCATATCAGGTCGAAGGGCATGGTGGCTGACTGGGTCTATCATGACGCCCCAGGCAATCCGCACGTTCATCTCATGACGACGTTGCGGCCGCTGACCGAGGACGGTTTCGGTGCCAAGAAGGTTGCGGTGGTCGGGCCGGACGGCAATGCCGTTCGCAACGATGCCGGCAAGATCGTCTATGAACTCTGGGCCGGCAGCACCGACGACTTCAACAGTTTCCGCGATGGTTGGTTTGCCTGCCAGAACCGGCACTTGGCGCTCGCCGGTCTCGATATCCGAGTGGATGGCCGCTCCTTCGAAAAACAGGGGATCGATCTCGAACCGACCATCCATCTCGGCGTTGGCACGAAGGCAATCGAGCGCAAAGCCGATCGCGCCTCCAAGCCGTTGGAGCTCGAGCGCGTCGAATTGCAGGACGCTCGCAGGGCTGAGAACGCGAGACGAATCGACCGTAATCCGAAGCTCGTGCTCGACCTGATCACGCGTGAGAAGAGCGTCTTCGACGAGCGCGATGTCGCCAAGATCCTTCACCGCTACATTGACGATCCCGCCCTGTTCCAAAGCCTCATGGTCCGGATCATCCTGCACCCCGACACGTTCCGCCTCGAGCGCGAGCGGATCGAATTTGCCACCGGGGTTAGGTTACCCGCCAAATACACGACCCGCGACATGATCCGCCTCGAAGCCGAGATGGCCAATCGCGCCATCTGGCTGTCTCAGCGTTCGTCGCACAGCGTGCGGGACGCGGCACTCGCCGCAACGTTCAAGCGCCACGACCGGCTGTCGGATGAGCAGAGAACCGCGATCGAGCATGTAGCGGGAGCCGAGCGGATCGCGGCCGTTGTCGGCCGCGCCGGCGCCGGTAAGACGACGATGATGAGGGCCGCGCGCGAAGCCTGGGAAGCGGCTGGCTATCGTGTTGTCGGTGGCGCACTTGCCGGCAAGGCGGCCGAGGGCCTGGAGAAGGAAGCCGGGATTGTCTCTCGGACGCTCTCGTCCTGGGAAATCCGTTGGAACCAAGGCCGCGATCAGCTCGATAGCAAGACGATGTTTGTTCTCGACGAAGCCGGCATGGTGTCGTCGCGGCAGATGGCCCTGTTCGTCGAAGCGGTGACGAAGGCCGGCGCCAAGCTCGTTCTCATCGGCGATCCCGAACAGCTTCAACCGATCGAAGCCGGCGCCGCCTTCCGCGCCATCGCAGACCGCATCGGCTATGCGGAACTCGAAACCATCTATCGCCAGCGCGAGCAATGGATGCGCGATGCCTCGCTTGATTTGGCGCGCGGCAAGGTCGGCAAGGCGGTCGACGCCTACCGTGCCAATGGCAAGGTGATCGGCTGGGATTTGAAGGCCGACGCCGTCGACAATCTCATCGCCGCTTGGGACCGCGATTACGATCCGACGAAGACGTCGCTGATCCTTGCCCATTTGCGTCGGGACGTTCACATGCTGAACCAGATGGCGCGCATCAAGCTGATCGAACGCGGGGTTCTCGACAAAGGAACCATGTTCAAGACGGCGGATGGCGATCGCAACTTCGCTGTCGGCGACCAGATCGTATTCCTCAAGAATGAAGGGTCGCTCGGCGTCAAGAACGGCATGCTGGCCAAGGTCGTCGAGACGGGAGCGGGACGCATCACGGCGCAGGTCGGCGATGGCGAGCATGTCCGCCAGGTGCTGGTCGAGCAACGCTTCTACAACAACCTCGACTACGGCTATGCGACCACCATTCACAAGAGCCAGGGCGCGACCGTCGATCGGGTCAAGGTCCTGGCGTCGCTGTCGCTTGATCGGCATCTGACCTACGTTGCCATGACGCGTCATAGTGAGGACCTGGCCGTCTACTATGGCCGCAGATCCTTCGCTAAGAACGGTGGGCTGATCCAGATCCTGTCGCGACGCAATGCGAAGGACACGACGCTCGACTATGAGAAGGGCGCCTTCTACCGCCAGGCACTTCGCTTTGCCGAAGCGCGCGGTCTCAACATCGTCAGCGTCGCCCGCACGTTGCTTCACGATCGCCTGGAATGGACAGTCAGACAGAAGGACAAGCTCGCCAATCTTGGTGCGCGCCTTGCCGCCATTGCCGGCAAGCTCGGTCTCGTCCGTGGCGCCAGCCATTCTCCAACCCAAAAAACCACCAAGGAGGCAAAGCCCATGGTCTCGGGCGTCACGACTTTCGCCAAATCATTCGAACAAGCGGTCGAGGACAAGGTCGCCGCCGATCCAGGATTGAAGAAGCAGTGGGAGGAGGTCTCGACCCGCTTCCACCTGGTCTACGCGAAGCCGGAAAGCGCCTTCAAGGCAATCGACGTCGAAGCGATGCTGAAGGACGAGACTGTCGCGAAATCCACGCTGGCGACGATCGGATCGAACCCTGAACACTTCGGTGGGCTGAAGGGCAAGACCGGGATGTTCGCGAGCCGCACCGACAGCCGAGAGCGCGAGAAGGCTGAGACCAATGCGCCTGCGCTCGCGCGTAATCTCGAGCGCTATCTGCGGCAGCGGGCGGACGCGGAACGCAAATATGAGGTCGAGGAACGTGCCGTCCGTCTGAAGGTGTCGATCGATATTCCGGCGCTCTCGGTCAACGCAAAACAGACTCTCGAACGTGTGCGTGATGCGATCGACCGCAACGACCTGCCAGCCGGTCTCGAATATGCGCTTGCCGACAAGATGGTGAAGGTGGAACTGGACGGATTTGCGCGAGCCGTAGCGGAGCGTTTCGGCGAGCGAACCTTCCTGCCTTTGGCCGCCAAGGACGCCAATGGACAGACGTTCAGCACTGTCACCGCAGGGATGACGGCCGCACAGAAGGCCGAGGTGCAATCGGCGTGGAATGCGATGCGGACAGTGCAGCAGCTGGCTGCGCATGAGCGGACGACCGAGGCGTTGAAACAGGCCGAAACCCTGCGTCAGACGAAGAGGCAGGGGCTCTCTCTCAAATGACGGCCCAAGTCTCTGTACGTTGGTTGGGAAGTGCACAACGATCCAATGCCGTCACGCTCTTGCTGGTGGCGGCATCCGTCTTTGGGGGCGGTGTCGCTGCGGCCATCATCGGCGGCTATCGTATCAACCTGACGCCAAGCGAACCCCTCGGCCTCTGGCGCATCTTTGCGCTCGATCGTCCGGTATCGGCCGGCGATCTCGTCTTCATTTGTCCGCCTGAGGCGCCTGTCATGCGAGAGGCGCGAGAGCGTGGCTATCTCCGGGCCGGCATCTGCCCGACTGGGGTCGCGCCGCTCATCAAGACGGTTGTCGCAGTTGCCGGGCAGCATGTCGAAATCGGCGCCGGCGTGACGATCGATGGGCGCCCGCTCCCGTTTTCCGATTTGGTCGAGCGGGACGGCAGGGGGCGGCCTATGGCGCCCTATTCAGGCGGTGTCGTGCCGGCAGAAAGCGTCTTCCTCCATTCATCGTTCAGGGGCTCCTATGACTCCCGCTATTTCGGTCCCCTGCCCGTATCCGGCATTCTCGGCCTGGCGCAACCGGTGCTAACCTATGCGCCGTGAATACCTTCGACCGGCATTGTTGATTGCAGCTTCCATCATCGCCGGAACGGTCGCGTGGAGTGGCCACGTCCTTCTTCTTCCGACCGCGTTCTCGTTTCCGATCCTCTGGGCGCTTGCGCGATCGAGACGGACGGCGGTGTTTGTTTCGGCCGGTTATTTCCTCGCTGCGTCACGCGGTCTGCCGCAGGGCGTTGCAACTTTCTATTCGTCGGATCTGTGGTCGGGGTTGCTGCTCTGGCTCAGCGCATCGCTCGGGTTTGTCGGCGTTCACGCTATGCTCTGGACACGATGCGAACCGACGCGGCCGTTTCGCTATTTCGCGGCAGTCCTGCTCATGGCCATTCCGCCATTCGGTATCACCGGTTGGGCACATCCGATCACGGCCGCGGGCGTGCTGTTTCCGGGATGGGGATGGTGGGGATTGCTTGCCGCGACAGGCGGCCTCATGGGCCTCGTAACCATGCGGCCAGCTGTCGCGGTTGTCCTGGCAGGCTTTTGGATCTGGTCCGCCGCAACCTGGGACGAACCGAAACTACCGGATTCCTGGCAGGGGATCGATCTCGAAATGGGCGCTTCGCTGGGCCGCGACCCCAGCATTGAGCGCCACCGTGATCTGATTGCCACGGTGAAGGATCGAGCATCCGGCGGCGCCCTGACCATTGTTCTTCCCGAGAGCGCGCTGGGCTTCTGGACGCCGACGGTCGAGCGGCTCTGGGTACGATCCCTGCAGGGAACTGACACCACCGTCATCGCCGGCGCTGCGGTCGTCGATGCAGGCGGATACGACAATGTGCTGGTCGCCATCTCGGCCGCCGCCGCCCAAATCCTCTATCGCGAGCGGATGCCGGTCCCAGGTTCCATGTGGCAGCCGTGGCGCTCCTTATTTGGGGCAAGCGGCGGCGCGAGGGCGCACTTCTTCGAAAACCCGGTCGCGACCGTCGCCGACGGTCGGATCGCACCGCTGATCTGCTACGAGCAGCTGATCGTCTGGCCCGTTCTCCAATCCATGCTACGGCGGCCGGACGTCATTGTCGCCGTCGGTAACGGCTGGTGGACCAAGGGTACATCCATCGTCGCCATCCAACGCGCCAGTGCGCAAGCCTGGGCGCGTTTGTTCGCCAAACCCCTCCTGATTTCCTTCAACACCTGAATGCCAAGGAGCCCGCGATGCTCGATGCTGCCGTAATCCAACAATGCGCCGACCCCTCATTGAAGCCGGCGATCGTCGAACAGTTCGTGACCGCCGCGGGCTCGAACGATCCGCTTGCCGTCGCGGTCAAATCGGGTGGCAGATTGATCCTCGTCCCGAAAGCGACGACGCCGGACGAGGCAATGGCGATCGTCCGCCAGTATGCCGGCCAGGCAGTGGTTCGTGTTGGCCTGACGCAGTTCCCGGCGGGTGTCGGCGTCAAGGACGCGTCCGAACTGAAACCTGACCTCGTCGATGCTTGCGAAAACCTCCGCAAGGGGACGACCATGTTTGCCAAGGTCCTTCGAATTGTCGCCAAGTGGTACGGCAATCCGAAGAGCGACGATGTCTTCCCGCAGATTTTCTGGGATGCGGTCTATGCCTGGAAGACCGGTGAGTTCGAGGGCGTGAATGTTTTCCAGGCGGACGATCCCGGAAAAAGCGTCATGATCGACAACGTGTTGCCGGCAGACCAGGACAAGGCCGGCGTGGACATACTGCCTGCGGGTACAGACGCTGAAAGCGTCGAGAAAAGCGAAAGCGTTGGATCGGCCGAGATGCGGATCGATCTGTCGAGGATTGGAGGAAAATGATCCCCTTGGGAAGGCGCTATGCCTCCGGAAGCGAATAGCGCGTGAGAACAGCGTCTTCGCCATCGAGGGTCACTTCGATGACTTCGTTGACCATATCTTGCGTGTCTGCCAAATCCTGCAGTATGAGGGCAAACAAGTCTCGTTGCAGCACAGGCAGCACCTGCGGGACGATAATCACCAGACCCGCATGCAGCTCTTCCTTGGCGTAGAGCTTCCGGAAGTCGCGGGCATTATTCGTCACGAAGGTGAAATCCTCCTCGATGATCCGAGGCATCAGGTCCCAGTCGGTTTCGCCGCTCAGTCCCAGCCAGTTCACATGGAAACAATCGTGGCCGTGCTCTTGAGCCACGGCCACGAGAGACGTGTGAAGGCATTCATCGATAAGAAACCTCACGAGGTCGAGCCAGACGGTTTGGAGGCGTTCTCGTTGCGAAGGCTCAGGTGTTTCACGGATTTCACCTTCAGGCCCTGCTCCGACAGCTTCTTCGGACGTCCTCTGGCGGGATGGGCGGCAACCCAGATCTCGGCAAGTTCCACCATGCGCTCGGTGAGCGAAGGATAGCCCTCGACGATTTCCGCTGTACTTGCGCCTTGAGTCTTCATCGCGGCAATCGTTCGCACGGGAACACGGGTTCGCTTGAAAACCGGCTCGCCCCCCACGACGCCTTTCACGCTTTCAATCATACGTTCGGCTTCTCGAAGAGCCTCGGCCCGTGCAGCCAGTTGTTCTCGTGCCCGCGCAACGTCGATAATGAGATAGTCGTCTGCCCTTACGGTTTCGGCATCGGGGTTCTGGTCGATCGTATCGAAGAGGCGCTTGCGCCGCTCGGCAGACAAGATCGATCCGACGCCATACCAGAGCTTCAACCGAAGCAGATCCTCATCGGTGAGTGCCCGCCCTCTGCTGCCGACGAGATGAGTCTCGATGATGCGCTTGTCGATCGCATTGTGCACCGACTTCACAGCGATCTCGCTGACAGCCGCCGCCTCGGCGGGCGTGTAGGCGTGTGATGTGCTGGCCATAATCATTCTCCTTGTGGAGAATATATAATGCGGCCCGCCGCTCGTGTAAAGGCGTGACCCCTGCTGGATCTCATGGTCGAGCTGTCCCAACCTAGTCGATGCGCATTGGCTTCGAAGCGGAAGCCGCCTCCGAACCTAAAAATCAGTCGACCACGGGCGCGATTGCAGATCAGTGCGATTTGGTCACAAGCTCGGCGGGTTCGACGCCCAGTGCTTCTGAAATCTGGCCAAGAACCGTGAGGGTTGCAGACATCTCTGCGCGTTCGATGGCACCGATATGGCGTGCGCTCAGGCCCGTGCGGTGTGCAAGTTCCTCCTGCGTCAGTTTCTTGCCATGACGTATTCGACGCAAGTTGGCCGCCATGACCTCGTTGAGATCCATGACGTCAGCCGAACCTGAATCGGAACTATTGTTCTAGGAACTATAGTTCCGATTCGACATGGCCTGTGATATTGGGCGGCAAGCGATCTTCGACTGCCTCGCAATGTTGATCGTATGATAGGGTGTAGCGCGGGCCGCGCAGTGCGGCACCAAAGCATCGTTTCAAGTGGTGAAGGAATGAGTTTCGAGGAAAAGCGGATGAACGATGCAGAGACCTCCGAGACCGAGAGAAGCGAGCGGAATCCGCGGTTCTGTTCGATGCCGAAGGAAGCGTTGAGAGCGGCGGTGCAAAATTAGACCACGGTAGCGGCGGGATTGTCCCGCTTCGGGCGGCGTAAAAGTCGGCCACCTATTTTCCTTCTGCAATGAGCGCAGGAGGGCCTGGGGATCTATACCGTGGAATTATATCTGAAGGTTCGACTGGCTTGCTCGGAAGGCATGAGCCGGCGTCAGGCTGCAAAGCATTTCAACATATCGCGCGACAGCGTTTCCAAGATGCTGTCCTATTCGACGCCACCTGGCTATCAGCGACAATCACCGATCCGGCGGCCCAAGCTGGATGCGTTTGTCTCGACGATCGATCACTGGCTGGACGAAGACAGACAAGTGCCGCGCAAGCAGCGCCATACGGCCAAGCGGGTGTTTGACCGGCTTCGAGACGAATGCGGGTTCACTGGCGGCTATACGATCATCAAGGATTACATGCGCGAGCGGGATCAGCGCTGCCAGGAAGTGTTCGTGCCGCTGTCGCATCCGCCCGGCCATGCGCAGGCCGATTTCGGTGAGGCGATGGTGGTCATCGGCGGTGTCGAGCAGAAGGCGCATTTCTTCGTGCTCGACCTTCCGCACAGCGACGGCTGCTACGTGCGGGCCTATCCGGCGGCAGTGGCCGAGGCCTGGGTCGATGGCCATGTCCATGCGTTCGCTTTCTTCGGCGCCGTGCCGCAATCGATCGTCTACGACAACGACCGTTGCCTGGTGGCGAAGATTTTGCCTGACGGCACCCGCAAGCGCGCGACGTTGTTCAGCGGCTTCCTGTCCCACTACCTTATCCGGGATCGCTATGGCCGTCCCGGCAAGGGCAACGACAAGGGGAACGTCGAGGGTCTCGTCGGCTATGCCCGACGCAACTTCATGGTGCCGATCCCGCAGTTTGCGACATGGGAGGCGTTCAACACCTTTCTGGAGGAGCAGTGCCGGAAGCGCCAGCGCGACAGGCTGCGCGGCGAGAGCGAGACGATCGGCGAGCGCTTGCGGCGCGATCTGGCTGCCATGCGCGCCTTGCCAGCCTCGCCATTTGATGCCTGCGACCAGGCAAGTGCCAAGGTGACGGCGCAGTCGCTGGTGCGCTACAAGACCAACGACTATTCCGTCCCGGTCGCCTATGGCCATCAGGATGTGTGGGTGCGCGGCTATGTCAACGAAGTGGTCATCGGTTGCCGTGGCGAGATCATCGCCCGCCATCCTCGGTGCTGGGAACGGGAAGACGTCGTCTTCGATCCTGTCCATTACCTGCCGCTGATCGAGCAGAAGATCAATTCTCTGGATCAGGCAGCGCCCCTCCAGGGCTGGGACTTGCCGCAAGAGTTCGCTACGCTGCGCCGGTTGATGGAAGGCCGCATGGCCAAGCACGGCCGGCGTGAGTACGTGCAGGTCCTCCGCCTGCTGGAGAGCTTCGAACTCGCCGATCTGCATGCGGCGGTGAAGCGGGCCCTGCAACTCGGAGCCATCGGCTTCGACGCGGTCAAGCATCTGATCCTGTGCCGGGTGGAACGCCGGCCGCCCAGACTGGACCTGTCCATCTACCCCTACCTGCCGAGGGCGACGGTCGAGACGACATCGGCGAAGGCGTATATGCGTCTCCTGTCGTCGGATGCGGGAGAAGCCGCATGAACACCGAAGCACCCGAGATCCTTCTCACCCATTATCTCAAAACCCTGAAGCTGCCGAGTTTCCAGCGCGAGTACCAGAAGCTGGCCCGGCTGTGCGCCACCGAAGGCGTCGATCATGTCGGATACCTCACCCGGCTTGCCGAGCGGGAGATGATCGAACGGGACCGTCGCAAGGTCGAGCGTCGCATCAAGGCGGCCAGGTTCCCGGTCGTCAAAAGCCTCGACAGTTTCGACTTCGCCGCCATCCCAAAGCTGAACAAGATGCAGGTGCTGGAACTGGCGCGCTGCGAATGGATCGAGCGCAGGGAGAACGTTATCGCTCTCGGCCCCAGCGGCACGGGCAAGACCCATGTGGCGCTCGGCCTCGGCCTGGCCGCCTGCCAGAAGGGCCTGTCCGTTGGGTTCACGACAGCGGCCGCACTGGTCAGCGAGATGATGGAGGCGCGCGACGAGCGGCGTCTCATCCGGTTCCAGAAGCAGATGGCCGCCTACCAGCTGTTGATCATCGATGAACTGGGCTTCGTGCCGCTGTCAAAGACCGGCGCGGAATTGCTGTTCGAGCTGATCTCGCAACGATACGAGCGAGGCGCGACCCTGATCACCAGCAACCTTCCTTTTGACGAATGGACGGATACCTTGGGGTCCGAGCGCCTGACCGGCGCTTTGCTCGACCGCATCACCCATCACGTCAGCATCCTCGAGATGAACGGCGACAGCTATCGTCTCGCCCAAAGCCGCGCCCGAAAGGCCGGCTGACACCCTTCGAAAATCGCAACGCGCGCATGAGACCCCCGCTCGGGCCTAAGCCCTCCCGGCGGTCTCATGCGCGCGCCACAAGTGGCCGACTTTTGCGCCGCCGCGTGGCAGGATTTTACTCCGCCGTTGACACTGATGCGTAAGCTCGAATTTCTCCGCACCTTTTGCCGTTGCGTGCTGTGATGCATGAGGCGTCCACCAGAAATGAGGTGGACACCAAGTGATGGAAGATGATGGGAAGGCGCTGCGGGTGACGGTTGTGCATCCGAGTGGGCGACGTGGGTTTGATCCGGTATCGAAGGCACGTCTGGAGGCCTGTGGCAGCGCGCATTACTGGGCACGTGAGATGGTTAGGCTTGGCCACGAAGTGAAGCTGATCGCGGCGCAATATGTACGGCCGTTCGTCAAGCGGCAGAAAAACGATGCGACAGACGCGGAGGCTATCGTAATTGCGGCCCAGAGACCGGAAATGCGCTTCGTGGAGCCAAAATCCGCGGATCAGCAGAGCCGGGCGATCCTGTTTCGGGCTCGAGAACGACTCGTCCATCAGCGCACAGAACTGGTCAACGCGCTGAGAGCCTGCCTTTATGAGTATGGCCATGTTGTTCCTCAAGGTCGTAACCACTTCAAGCGTATTGAAGAGATTTTGGACGGGCTAAACAGCGACTTGCCTGCGTTGATGCTTGAAGAATGCCGCGACTTGTTGAAACAGATCGCTGAGAAGACGGCTCGCATCGACGCGCGGACCGCAAAGATCAAGGCATTGTCGGCTGAAGCTGACACGGCGCGGCGCTTGCAGACCATTCCTGGCGTTGGCCCTTTGACAGCCTTGGCGATCGAAGCCTTTGCCCCGCAAATGGAGAACTTCCGGCGTGGCCGTGACTTCGCCGCATGGCTCGGCCTTGTGCCACGTCAGTTCTCGTCGGGCGGCAAACAACGGCTGGGACGCATTTCCAAGTCAGGGCAGTCTGATATCCGCAGGCTGCTGATTATCGGGGCAATGACACGCCTGAACTGGCTGGGCCGGAAATCCATACCCGAAGGATCGTGGTTGGCGCGCATGCTCGCGCGAAAGCCCCGAATGTTGGTCGCGATCGCACTGGCCAACAAGATGGCGCGCACGGTCTGGGCATTGCTGACAAAACATGAGGACTACAGCATTCCGACGCAGGCGATGGCTACATGATGACAATGCTGTAGCCAGCCTGTGCCGGAAAGTGGAGGTGTAAGAAGGCGACGACCCGAATGGGCAAATGATCGAAAAGATCTGGATCGGGAAAACCAGCCTTGAATCATGAGCAGAAGAGCTCGGGATTCAGATTTGGACCCGACCCGCAGATCACCATACCGGCCAGCGGCTTCTGTAAACGCCGTATCTACAGGCCTCACAGAAGACCGCACTCGATCACATGACATTCGGTTCAAAGACTTCTTGCATCACGGGCGGCAACCACAGAAGATCAAGGCATTGTCGGCTGAAGCTGACACGGCGCGGCGCTTGCAGACCATTCCTGGCGTTGGCCCTTTGACAGCCTTGGCGATCGAAGCCTTTGCCCCGCAAATGGAGAACTTCCGGCGTGGCCGTGACTTCGCCGCATGGCTCGGCCTTGTGCCACGTCAGTTCTCGTCGGGCGGCAAACAACGGCTGGGACGCATTTCCAAGTCAGGGCAGTCTGATATCCGCAGGCTGCTGATTATCGGGGCAATGACACGCCTGAACTGGCTGGGCCGGAAATCCATACCCGAAGGATCGTGGTTGGCGCGCATGCTCGCGCGAAAGCCCCGAATGTTGGTCGCGATCGCACTGGCCAACAAGATGGCGCGCACGGTCTGGGCATTGCTGACAAAACATGAGGACTACAGCATTCCGACGCAGGCGATGGCTACATGATGACAATGCTGTAGCCAGCCTGTGCCGGAAAGTGGAGGTGTAAGAAGGCGACGACCCGAATGGGCAAATGATCGAAAAGATCTGGATCGGGAAAACCAGCCTTGAATCATGAGCAGAAGAGCTCGGGATTCAGATTTGGACCCGACCCGCAGATCACCATACCGGCCAGCGGCTTCTGTAAACGCCGTATCTACAGGCCTCACAGAAGACCGCACTCGATCACATGACATTCGGTTCAAAGACTTCTTGCATCACGGGCGGCAACCACAGAAGATCAAGGCATTGTCGGCTGAAGCTGACACGGCGCGGCGCTTGCAGACCATTCCTGGCGTTGGCCCTTTGACAGCCTTGGCGATCGAAGCCTTTGCCCCGCAAATGGAGAACTTCCGGCGTGGCCGTGACTTCGCCGCATGGCTCGGCCTTGTGCCACGTCAGTTCTCGTCGGGCGGCAAACAACGGCTGGGACGCATTTCCAAGTCAGGGCAGTCTGATATCCGCAGGCTGCTGATTATCGGGGCAATGACACGCCTGAACTGGCTGGGCCGGAAATCCATACCCGAAGGATCGTGGTTGGCGCGCATGCTCGCGCGAAAGCCCCGAATGTTGGTCGCGATCGCACTGGCCAACAAGATGGCGCGCACGGTCTGGGCATTGCTGACAAAACATGAGGACTACAGCATTCCGACGCAGGCGATGGCTACATGATGACAATGCTGTAGCCAGCCTGTGCCGGAAAGTGGAGGTGTAAGAAGGCGACGACCCGAATGGGCAAATGATCGAAAAGATCTGGATCGGGAAAACCAGCCTTGAATCATGAGCAGAAGAGCTCGGGATTCAGATTTGGACCCGACCCGCAGATCACCATACCGGCCAGCGGCTTCTGTAAACGCCGTATCTACAGGCCTCACAGAAGACCGCACTCGATCACATGACATTCGGTTCAAAGACTTCTTGCATCACGGGCGGCAACCACAGAAGATCAAGGCATTGTCGGCTGAAGCTGACACGGCGCGGCGCTTGCAGACCATTCCTGGCGTTGGCCCTTTGACAGCCTTGGCGATCGAAGCCTTTGCCCCGCAAATGGAGAACTTCCGGCGTGGCCGTGACTTCGCCGCATGGCTCGGCCTTGTGCCACGTCAGTTCTCGTCGGGCGGCAAACAACGGCTGGGACGCATTTCCAAGTCAGGGCAGTCTGATATCCGCAGGCTGCTGATTATCGGGGCAATGACACGCCTGAACTGGCTGGGCCGGAAATCCATACCCGAAGGATCGTGGTTGGCGCGCATGCTCGCGCGAAAGCCCCGAATGTTGGTCGCGATCGCACTGGCCAACAAGATGGCGCGCACGGTCTGGGCATTGCTGACAAAACATGAGGACTACAGCATTCCGACGCAGGCGATGGCTACATGATGACAATGCTGTAGCCAGCCTGTGCCGGAAAGTGGAGGTGTAAGAAGGCGACGACCCGAATGGGCAAATGATCGAAAAGATCTGGATCGGGAAAACCAGCCTTGAATCATGAGCAGAAGAGCTCGGGATTCAGATTTGGACCCGACCCGCAGATCACCATACCGGCCAGCGGCTTCTGTAAACGCCGTATCTACAGGCCTCACAGAAGACCGCACTCGATCACATGACATTCGGTTCAAAGACTTCTTGCATCACGGGCGGCAACCACAGAAGATCAAGGCATTGTCGGCTGAAGCTGACACGGCGCGGCGCTTGCAGACCATTCCTGGCGTTGGCCCTTTGACAGCCTTGGCGATCGAAGCCTTTGCCCCGCAAATGGAGAACTTCCGGCGTGGCCGTGACTTCGCCGCATGGCTCGGCCTTGTGCCACGTCAGTTCTCGTCGGGCGGCAAACAACGGCTGGGACGCATTTCCAAGTCAGGGCAGTCTGATATCCGCAGGCTGCTGATTATCGGGGCAATGACACGCCTGAACTGGCTGGGCCGGAAATCCATACCCGAAGGATCGTGGTTGGCGCGCATGCTCGCGCGAAAGCCCCGAATGTTGGTCGCGATCGCACTGGCCAACAAGATGGCGCGCACGGTCTGGGCATTGCTGACAAAACATGAGGACTACAGCATTCCGACGCAGGCGATGGCTACATGATGACAATGCTGTAGCCAGCCTGTGCCGGAAAGTGGAGGTGTAAGAAGGCGACGACCCGAATGGGCAAATGATCGAAAAGATCTGGATCGGGAAAACCAGCCTTGAATCATGAGCAGAAGAGCTCGGGATTCAGATTTGGACCCGACCCGCAGATCACCATACCGGCCAGCGGCTTCTGTAAACGCCGTATCTACAGGCCTCACAGAAGACCGCACTCGATCACATGACATTCGGTTCAAAGACTTCTTGCATCACGGGCGGCAACCACAGAAGATTCAAGAATCTGATGATCGGACCCGGCGAACCGACTGTTGAGGAGTTGATCGCGCGCATTGCCGCGCTGCAGGCGGAAAACCGTCAGCTCGCCGAACGCGTCGTCAAACTCGAGGAAGAGCTGGCGCTTGCACGGCTGCATCGTTTTGCGCCGAAGAGCGAAAAGCACGTCGATCGCCTCTTCAATGAAGCCGAGGAGGCTGCCGCCGAGGATGACGGCGACCGTGAGGACTGTGATGTCGTGGAGCTTCCGGACACCGGCTTGCCACTCACCAAAGGCGAGACGGGAAAGAAACGCGGGCGCAAGCCGCTGCCGGAAAACCTGCCGCGCGAGCGCGTCGAATATGACCTTGCCGACGATCAGAAGGCTTGTCCCTGCTGCCGTCACCAGATGCATCGCATGGGAGAGGCCGTCACCGAGCAGCTTCATATCGAGGTGAAGGCAAAGGTCCTCCAGAATGTTCGGTTCAAATATGCTTGCCGCCATTGCGACCGGACCGGCATCAGCACGCCGGTTGCCAGCACCTTGCCGTCATACATCAGCGAGACGCGGTCGCAGCGTTCGGCCTCGTTCATGAAATGGGTCGAGATGAAGATGGTCACACCCTCGCCCCGCGACAACTCGATCAGGATGCGCCAGAACTCGTCGCGCGCCACCGGATCGACGCCCGAGGTCGGCTCGTCGAGGATCAGCATCTCAGGCCGGTGTGTATCAGCGCAACGGCCAGCGACAGGCGCTGGCGCACCCCTAGCGGCAGGCGGTCGGGCAGCTTGCCGCGCACCTCGGCAAGATCGAAGCGCGACAGCATCTCCTCGACCCGAGGCGCGATCTGGGGTTCCGGCCTCGCGAAGAGGCGCGCATGGAGCGTGAGGTTCTGCGCGACCGTCAGTTCCCCGGAAAGCGAAAAGCTTTGCGACATGTAGCCGACCCGCCGCCGGGTCATCATCTTCATCATCGTGGTCTTGCCGCAGCCGTTCGAGCCGAGAAAGCCGAAGATCTCGCCCCGCTTCACGCTCAGCTGCACCCGGCTCACGGCGGTGAAGTCGCCGAAACGCATGGTCAGGTCGTGCGCCTCGATCGCGGGCTCGCCGTCGTGCCCGTTGCGCGGGACGATCTCGACGGGGCGATGGGAGCGGCACTTTTCCTCGGGGAGGAGGCAGAGGAAGGCCGTATCGAGCGTCTCGGCCCCGGTCGCCCGCAAAAGGCCCTTCGGCTGTCGGTGGCGAGGATCCGGCCTCCGTCCATCGCCGCGAGCCAATCGAAGCGCGCCGTTTCCTCCATGTAGGCGGTGGCGACCAGCACGCTCATGCCCTCGCGCGCCGCGCGGATCGACGCCGGTCGTGAGTTCATCGAGGATCAGCAGGTCCGGGTCGTGGATCAGTGCCGAACACAACCCCAGCTTCTGCTTCATCCCGCCCGACAGCTTGCCCGTGGGACGGTCGAGGAAAGGATAGAGCCCCGTTGCTCTGGTCAGCACCTCGATCCGCGGGGCGGGTTCAGTCGCGTCATGGCCGAACAGACGGCCGACGAAGTCGATATTCTCGCGCACCGACAATGTCGGACAGAGGTTTCGACCCAGTCCCTGCGGCATGTAGGCGATGCGGGGCCCGACCTTGGCGCGATATCCGGGGCGGAACATGGCGCAGCCCAGCACCTCGATGCGCCCGGTCTGCATCCGGCGCACCCCGGCGGCCAACGCCAGCAGGCTGGACTTGCCGACGCCGTCGGGGCCGATCAGGCCGGCCATGCAGCCGGACGGAACCTCGAGGTTGACATCGCTGAGCGCATGGACCTTGCCGTAGCGTAAGCCAACGCCCTCGAACCGGATCACCGGATCGCCGGTGGTCATTGCGGCAGTCTTGGCGCGAGGTCGGCGGGCCAATCCGCCGCCGGGTCGATACGGACATAGGCGGTGCCCGGCAGGCCGGTCTTGACCAGTGCCTCATGCTGGCGGAGCAGGTCCGGGGCGATCCGGGCGCGGATGCGGAACATCGGCTTCTTGCGCTCGGCTTCGGTCTCGACCGCGCGCGGGGTGAACTGCGCGACGCTGGCCACGAAGGACACCCGGGCCGGAACCACGAATTCGGGCGCCGCATCAAGGATCACCCGCACCTCGTCCCCGAGTGCCAGCCGCCCGGCCTCGGCGGTGGGCAGGAAGAAGTTCATGTGTACGTCGGCCAGATCGACCATGTTCACCACCGTACCGCCGGGGGGCAGCGCCGCGTCGACAAGCCCCGCCTCAATCCGGGCGATGGTGGCCTGGGCCTCGCTTTGGGCGACGCCGCTGCGGGCGATATCGACCGCCTTAATGCGACCATTGGCCGAGGCGACTCCGTACGGCAGCGCGGTCGGTCGCAGCAACCACCAGCCCGCAGCCATGACGCCCGCCAGGATGGCCAGAATCGTGATCATGCCCGGAAACTGCTATCGTGAGAACCTCATTCCGCTGCCTCTCCGGCCATCTCTTTCGGCCAAATACGCGGGGATTGGTCGCACCGCTCGGCAGTGCCAGATACGCCCATCTGATTTTGTCGACCTTGGTCTCGGTCACGGTGTTCAGGCCGAGTCCCGCCTGTAGTCCGTTTGCGTCGTACCGCACGTGACGTGTTGTCCGCGCTGGCGCGGCGCAACGAATCTGGCGACGGTTGGCAGGGTTAAAGTTCGATTGGTTCGCATTGAAAATCAAAACCGAATAGGAAGGTCCTCGTTTTATCGGTTATACATAGGCTGTATAATATCAACCCGCAATGCAGACGGGAAGGAGAGATTGATGACAGAGGACGTCGAAAAGGGGCCGCACCCCGGTGCCCCCGATCTCCGGCGACAAGCGCGCGAGGCGGTCGAGGGGCCTCAGGCCACCCGCGAGGCGGTGCGCGATGTGGTGATGCGCGCACTGTCGAACCGGTCTCTGGAAGAGGGCCAGATCCGCGATGTCGTGCGCTCTGTCCTTGAAGGGGCCGCGGAGGCCGTGCCAGGAGACAGGGCCGAAAATGTTGAGGCGCTCCGGCAGACAGTGGCCGGGATCGACGATGCGCTGGAACGCGCCGCCATGGCCTCGAAGCTGGCGATCGAGGAAGCGCGCAGCGGCGCGGCCGCGTTTTCCGAACAGGATCTGAGGCGTGCCCTTGATGATCTTGCCACACTGGACCGGCTCTATTTCGATACGCTCGCCTCGGTGATGAAAAGCGGGACAAAAGTCTCGGCGCGCATTGTCGGCGATCTGGCCGACCATCTGCGGCGCACCGGTACGCGGACCGGCGCTGCGGTGCGCGCGGCGCTGGCAACCCTGGAGCGGCCTCATCACCCGCATATCCCGCCGCGCCCAACGGAGGTCGCACGCAGCGCCCAGACCGGGGCTGCAACCATTGCCGCGATCGGCAGCGGTATCCTCGCGGGGCTCGCCGATGCGCTGGGGGCCGGGCACGACAAGGACCGGACGGAGCGGCCCGAAGAGGATGCCTGAGCATGACCGCTGCACAGGATGTTACGCCCGATCTGCGGCGGCTGGGCGATCTGGTCGCGGTTCTGGCGCGATACGGCTTTTCCGAGATGCTGGAGCGCGCCGGCCTGTCGCGCCGGAAGCGCAAGCCAGGCCTGCCGCAGGGCGGTGACGCAGGCAGCGACGGCCTGACCTCGGCCCAGCGGCTGCGCCGCGCGTTGGAAGAGATGGGGCCGACATTCGTCAAGCTGGGGCAAATCCTGTCCACCCGGATCGACCTCTTCGAGCCCGACGTCATCGCAGAGCTGGAACGCCTGCGAGACCAGGTGCCCACCGTGCCATTTGCGGAACTCGCCGCCGAGGTCGAGGCCGAACTGGGTCAACCGTTATCGGCGATCTTCGCCCGGATCGACACCGAACCCCTGGCCGCCGGGTCCATCGCGCAGGTGCATGGCGCGCGGCTGCCCTCGGGCGAAGAGGTCATCCTGAAGATCCGCCGCCCCGGCATCTGCCGGGTGATCGAGGCCGACCTGCGGCTGCTGCGCCATGCCGTCGGCGTGGCACTTGCCGAATGGCCCGAGCTTGCGCGCTATCGCCCGCACGAGATTCTGGACGAATTCGCCCGCTCGATCCGCGCCGAGCTGGATCTGGCCAGTGAATGCCGCAATGCCGAACGTGTGGCCGCCGGGTTCCGCGACGGGGCCGGAATCCATGTGCCGCCCGTGTTCTGGGACTGGACCTGCGAGGTCATGAATGTGCAGGCGCGGATAAAAGGCATTCCGGGCGGCGACCTGACCGCCGCGCGCGCCGCCGGGCTGGACCTGAAGCGCATCGCCGCACGCGGGGCGAATGCGGTGCTGCACATGATCCTGGCGGAACGCTTCTTTCACGCCGATCCCCATGCGGGCAATGTGTTCTTTCTGCCCGGCGATGAACTCGTGTTCATCGACTTCGGCATGGTCGGGCACCTGTCGCGCCGGCGCCGCGACGAACTGGTCGATCTGCTCTACGGGATCGTGGAGCGGCGACCCGATCGGGTGGCGCGAACCTTGCGCGACTGGGCCGGGGCCGATGGACAGGACGATCCGTCGCTGGAGGGGCGGCTTGAGGCGTTCATCGACCGGGTACACGGGCTGCCGATCGGTGCGTTGAACCTCTCCGAACTCGTCTTCGACCTGACCGCCCTGATGCGCGAGCACGACCTTGCCCTGCCGCCGGACCTGACGCTGCTGGTCAAGGCCTTCGTCTCGCTCGACGGGATGGGGCGGCAGCTCGACCCCGGCTTCGACATGGTCGCCGCCGCCCGGCCGATCTTGGAGCAGCTGGTCTGGCAGCGCCACGGACCCGAGGCGATGGCGCGCGCCGCCCGGGACAGCCTCAGCGAAAGCGCCCGGCTGGCCGCGCGCCTGCCGGGCGATCTGACGCAACTTCTGGACGCAGCACGGCGCGGTCGGCTGGGGGTGCGGGTGGAACTGGCTGAGGTCGAGAGGATCGTCGAGAAGATGCGCCAGTCGGTCACGCATCTGACGCTGGCGGTGATCGTGGCGGCGTTGACCGTCGGCTCCTCGATCGTGACGGCGGCTTCGGGGGCGGAATTGCCATTCGGGCTTGCCACCTTCGCGATGTTGGGGTTCTTCGGGGCGGTGATCGGCGGTTTCGTCCTCTTGTGGTCGATCTGGCGCAACGGGCGGAAATAGGGCGGCGCATGGCACGGATCGGATTGGGCCTTTGCAGCGGTGGCGCACACGGCTGGTGTCATATCAGTGTCCTGCGGGCACCGGAAACGCTCGTGCTGTAGGGTAACTTCTCCGATCTCGACCGACGGTATTGCCAAGTTGAATCTCGGTGCGCTGGCCTGTAGGTGATTGGGATGAGGAAATCAGCACCGCTTCCGCCCCTGAAGGGGTTCCGTCACCCTCGCGAAATCATCAGCTATGCGGTTTGGGCCTACTATCGATTTGCCGTGAGTGCTGCCGATGTCGAGGACCTTCTTGCCGAGCGGGGTGTCATCGTCAGCCGTGAAACGGTGAGACATTGGGTCAACCGGTTCGGCTGTCATTTTGCCGCTTGCATTCGCCGCGATAGGCCCAGGCCGCGAGACAAGTGGCACATGGATGAAGGTGTGCCGCGAGGCACCCACCGCAATGTGGGAGCCGAGCTGCACGGAAGATGAGGGTATGGCCCCTCGAAGCCGACCGTCAGGGGTAGGTTTCAAATCACTGCAAGCTGCGACGGTAAAGAGCCGTGGTCGTGAGCGTTGCAGAAAAGGCGGGCTTTAGTCCGTCATGTGAGGTTTAGAGAGACGAGCGCAAGCGAACCGCTGATGACGTGTCGAAAAGTGCAAGATGATGTCGAAACCGGGAAGAATTCGTTAGCCCGGGACAAGTCTGGAGGGCGACCTGATTTCTGCCCAGGCGGCATCCGGCATGAAGGCGGCGTGACTCTTCACCAGGCTTTCGTGTGGAACGCGGGAACCTGTCGCTCCGATGTTTAGCTTGACTTTGTACAAAATTGGTACTGATTTCTGCGTGTGCTGAGCGGGAAGGGGTGAATCAATTCGCCGCAGTTTGCGTGCCTTGCTTCATAGGCCCGATCGGATTCCAACCGGTTGATGAGCAAATCTCCTGATCGTGGCAATGACCGGGGCGATGCGGTTCCCCACATTCTTCGCCAATGGCTTTTGCCATTTCGTGTCTGGTTTACCGCGCCGAGTTGGGACCATCTTTTGGTCTTGGTGATGGGTGCGATCCTTTCTCACGGCAAGCGAACGGTAACGGCCTGCCTGCGGATCACCGGTCGAGCGGAGGCCAGCAATTTCGCTGCCTACCATCAACTCCTCAACCGTGCCCGCTGGAACCCGCGCCTGTTGTCGGCCCGCCTTCTGTCGATCATCGTTGAAAGGTTCGTGCCCGAAGGCCCTGTCGTGATCGGAATGGACGATACAATCGAACGCCGTTGGGGCCAAAACATCGCCGCTCGTGGCATCTATCGGGATCCGGTGCGCTCCAGCCATGGCCACTTCGTCAAGGCCAGCGGCCTGCGGTGGTTGAGCTTTATGGTTTTGTCACCAATCCCATGGGCTCGATGGACGTGTCGCAACCAGGCGAATGGCTCGACGCCACAGGCGCGACAGGTCAGCATAGTGCTGTAGATGACGGCGCTCGCCTTGGCCCCGTCGACAGTGTCGCAAAATAGCCAGCTTTTCCTTCCAGTGGCGGTCGGGTGGACATTCTGCCCATATCGAGCAAGAGCTCGTAGTCCATTATCGCTGGCACGCGCTTTACGGGCGCCGTGTGCGGCGGTTTTACGATGAGACGCGGCGGGGAATGGAGACGATCGTCGGTGAAGTGGAGCCTGGGGTGGCGCTTTGCTTTCCGGCTTGGATCTTCGATCCGATAATTTGTGCGGCAATGCAGATCGGGGAGCCCTACGTAAACATTGAGGGCCTTGCAGATCTATGTCTATTGCTTGAGAGGCACAGACTCAGGCGAAGTTTCTCAGACGATAGCAACGTCGTCCAGGAGGACCGTCATGAGGAAGTCATTCGACCTGATCTTAACGCCCCGCCCGCCGCGCCAGCTCTGCATTCTACTGGACCCGCCCGAGTTGAAGGGGATCAAGGCCACCGAACGAAGCGCGGTCACCATAAGGTTGGCGCGGCTTCTCATGGAAGCCGCCGGCGCGATAACGGTGGAGAACGGCAATGACTGACGTCGATATTTTGCCGCCTTCAATATTAAAGCGCAAGGCCGTGGTTTATGTTCGCCAATCGTCTCAAGCCCAGGTCCAGCACAACCTTGAGAGCCAGCGGCGGCAGTATGAGCTGGTCGATGAGGCCCGCCGGCGCGGATTCCGAGACGTTGAAGTTATCGATGATGACCTTGGCCGTTCCGCAAGCGGAACGGTCGCTCGCCCAGGATTTGATAAACTCGTCGCTGGACTATGTGCCGGCAATGTGGGCGCCGTTCTCTGCCTGGATGCGTCGCGTTTGGCCCGCAATGGGCGCGACTGGCACCATTTACTTGAGCTCTGCGGGCTGGTTGAGGCAAGGGTCATTGACCTTGAAGGCGTGTATAATCCTTGCCGCCCGAACGATAGGCTGCTTTTGGGAATGAAGGGCAGCATCAGCGAGTTTGAGCTTGGTATCTTGCGATCAAGGATGCTCGATGCCGCCCGATCCAAGGCGCGCCGCGGTGAACTGCGTATTCCGGTGCCAATCGGCTACATCTGGCACCGGGAAATTGGCCTCGGTTTTGACCCTGACCTTCGGGTTCAAGAAGCCGTTCGTCAGATATTCGAGCGCTTTCGCCAACTGGGAAGTGGTCGCCAGGTCTACCGCGCCCTCAGCGCGGAACACGTTCACTTCCCCCGCCCATCCGACGGCAAGCGATCAGTGTCGTTTGATTGGACGCCAATCCGCTATCGTAACGTCATCTCGGTTTTGAAGAACCCATTTTATGCGGGAGCCTATGCGTACGGTAAGACTGAGAAACGTACTGAGATTATCGATGGTCGCGCCCACAAAACCTATAAACATCCTCGCGCGCTGAGTGATTGCGAGATTCTTCTAAAAGGCCACCACGAGGGCTACATCGACTGGTCCGAGTACGAACGCAACCAGAAGCAGCTTTCCCTCAACGATTTCGGCCGCCGGGGCGGGCCGAAGTCCGGGAGAGGTGGGCGGTCTTTATTGATTGGATTAATGGCTTGCGGTCGATGCGGACGCCGCTTGAAGGTTGGGTATAGGGGGCGCTATCCTTACCCCATCTACCAATGCTTCGGCGCGGATGTCTACAACTCGGCGCGCTGTATGAGTTTTGCAGGGCAACGTACCGATAGAGCAATCGCTTCGCAGCTCATCCGTGCCGTCGAGCCCATGGCGGTCGAAGCGGCGCTTAAGGCGGAGAGGATGTACATGGAAGGTCAGGCAGAGCAACAGCGGATGATCGAGCTGGAGCTTCAGCAAGCCCGTTATGATGCCTCTTTGGCGGAGCGCCGTTATGCAGCCTGCGACCCAGATAACCGTCTGATCGCCGCGACGCTCGAGAAGAACTGGGAGGCGACCCTACGCCGCGTTCAAGAGTGCGAAGCCCGGCTGAGCGCAGCGGAGGCCACCAACGCCGATAAGACCGTTCCGGATTTTGCCGGTCTCGCCGACGATCTGCAAGCGGCTTGGGCAAATCCGCAAGTGACGATGCGCACCCGCCAGCAGTTGCTTCGCTCGCTGGTCAACGAGATCACGGCCAATATTGATGACGTTGCCCATGAGATTGTTCTGACTATCCATTGGAAGGGCGGTCAGCACTCGGAGGTTCGACTGCACAAACCCAGTTCCGGAGAACATGAATGCCGCACTTCCGATGACGCCATCGCCGTGATTACCAGCATGGCTACTCGATGGTCGGACGAGGACATCGCCGCAACGCTGAACAGAATGCGAATGCCGACAGCACAAGGCAAGACTTGGACAGCCAAACGCGTGAGTTCCATAAGGCGCGTACGCGATATCCACGCCTATCGCTCGGCGGAAAAGGACGGCACGTGGCTCACTCTGCGTGAGGCCGCACAACACTGCGGGGTCACAAGCCATCGGATCCGGCGCTTGATCGAGGCTAAAATCCTTCCCGCAGAGCAGGTCGTTCCCGGCGCTCCTTACCAAATCCTCGCGGCCGATCTTAATTCTGACGCCGTCGTTCGTGCGATGGGGCGTAACGGTGGCCCGTGTCACCTCGAAACGCAAAATCAAATCCCAATGTTTCCAAATACTTGAGAAGGAGGCGTACAATGAATCAGACATCGCAAAAATCCTGATGTCACGCTCAAGAAGGTTGTTGTCGATCGGCATCCTGCCGTCTTCGGTGTAGCAGTGTTGGTTTCCACGCAGAACTGAGCCGGTTCCAACCTTTCCTCGCGTGTTTTCAGCGTGATCCGACGCTGGCATCGTCGAGAGCATCTATCGATCCGGGAGATTGTCCGCAGGACCGGCCTGTCCCGGAACACCATCCGTAAATACCTGCGTCTGGACGATGCGGATGAAGTTCGAGGTCCCGGAACGACCTTTTTTCCGTTATGGTACCTATGACGCAGGTGATCTGGCGCGCCACATGAACCAGGTAGGTATCAACGCGAGAAGGAATATCCCAAACACAACAAGGAAACCGTCCTGGAATGCGGCATTCGTTGCCTGAGCCACCACGCTCTGCCCCAGAAAAGAGGCCGCCGTAGGCAAAAGCTGGCTCTCCGGTAGTCCGGATGCCTGCACGAGACCAGCCACCTGACGTAGGAATTCCATGGTGGTAGAATTGTCGCTGGTCTGCGTCGCTGCGAACGCATCGGCGTGCATGATCGTGCGCCGCTCGATAAACACTGTCAGCAGGTTCACGCCGAAGGCGCCACCGAGCTGCCGGATAAAGTTGACCGTCCCTGATCCCTGGCCGAGAAGATGGCGCGGCAGGACTTTCAACGACCCGGACGAGATCGCCGGGAACACGAGGCCCAATCCGACGCGCGAGATAACCGTCCACCATGCCAGCGTCCAGAAGGCCGTGTTGACATCCGATGCGGACATGAGCCACGAGGACCAGGCGAAGATCGCCATCCCGACACCGATCATGATCGCAGGCGCCACCCTGTCGGACAATCGGCCGGCAACCGGGAAGACGAAGAGCATGGCAAACCCTGACGGCATCAGCAGAAGGCCTGCCTGCGTCGGGGTCATTCCCTGGATCTGCTGCACAAAGACCGGCAGGAGGTAGGTCGAGCCGAAGAGGCCCGCTCCCATGATGAAGGAGACGAGCGAGGCCGAGGAAAAGGCGAAATTGGCGAAGAGCCGCATGTCCAGCATGGGCTTTTCCGTGTGCATCTCCCATGAGACAAAAGCCAGTGCTGCGGCGATTGAAAGGACGAACCCAAGCAGAATCGTATTCGAATCCCACCCCAGACGCTGCGCGTTCGACAGCGTGCTGAGCAGAACTGCGAGAAAAACGGACAAGATTGTGACGCCGACGAAATCGAAGGCCGGCAAGGGGCCTTTTTCCTCCCGGCCGGGAAGAAAGAGGTTCGAAAGGAGTATGGCGATGCCCGCAAAGGGCAGGCCCAGATAAAAGACGAACCGCCAGTTGAAGGCGTCCATAAGTACGCCGCCGATCCACGGCCCGAGCGCCGGGGCAAGAACGACGCCCACGCCGTAGATCCCCATCGCGGCTCCGCGTTTGTCGGGAGGGAAAACCTTGAACAGCATGATCATCGCCAGGGGCTGCACGATGCCGGCCGCGGCGCCCTGCACGACGCGTGCAAGGGTTAGAATGGTCTCATTCGGCGCCAATCCTCCGACAATCGAGCCGAGAAGGAAGACTGCCATCGACGCGTTCATGGTCAGCCGCATGCCAAATGCCCGATCGGCCCAGTCCGCAAGAAGCATCGTCGCCGTCATAGCTGCGAGGAAGCCGGTCGATATCCATTGTGCCTGAACCGAGCTGATCCCGAATGCGCCCATGACAGCAGGGATAGCGACATTTACGATCGTAGTGGAGAGCACCACGGAAATGGTAGCAACCATGATTGTCCCCGTCGCATACCATTTGTAGGCAGGACCATGGCGTTCGAAATAGCGGTCAATCTGCGACATCGACATAGACTTCGACCATCATGCCGGGACGCAGTTGCACCCCGTCGGGATTGATGGATATCCGGAGCGGCAGGCGCTGGGTGACCTTCGTGAAGTTACCCGATGGATTTGGGCTTGGCAGAAGCGCCAACTGGCTGGTCGCCGCCCCGCCCATTGCAATCACCTCGCCCTCGAAATTCCGGCCAGGGAAGGCATCGACGGTGATGCGCGCCTTCGATCCCACCCGGATACTGCCAAAATTGGTCTCTTTCACGTTGGCGTCGATCCAGACCTCATCGGGGGCATGATACATGACCAGTCGCGTTCCCGGTGTCACATATTCGCCGACATCAGCGAAAGTGGCGTCGATAATTCCAGAGAAGGCCGCGCTGATGGTCCGATGAGCGAGGTCGATCTCCTTGAGACTGCGCTCCGCCTCGGTTCCCGTCCGCCCGGCCAGAACCGAAGCGATCTGGGAGTCCAGTACATCCATCTGCGCCGCGTCCGCCTCAACGATGGCCAGATCGGCTCTTGCGCTCTCGATCGCGGCGTGGGCCGCACGTTCCTGTTGTACGGACGCGTCCAGGGCCGCACGCGCGTCTTCCAGATTCTGCTGCGATGAGACGTTTTGCCCTGCCAGTTTCGTCACCCGGTCGTGTCGGCTCTGCGCGTTCCTGAGAGCGGCCAATGCGGCTTCATGGTTCGCGTTGGCCGCCGCAATGCTCGCTGCGGCGGCTTTGCGCCGCGCGGCGAGTTGCTTCTCAAGCATCACCTTGCGCGTTTTGGTCTCGGCCAACTGTGCATCTGTGGCGGAAAGCTTTGAAAGAACCGCCGATAGTTGCGGCTCTGACGATTCCCGATCGATGCTGGCGAGCATGTCGCCTGCAGCGACAGAGTCGCCGACAACGACCGGAAAGGCCGTCACACGTCCGGCAACCTCGCTCGATACCGTCACGATGTTGGCCGCGATCCGGGCGTCATCGATGTGGATCTGCGTGAACCGCGCGCGTAGCCAAGGTGCACCCAGCCAGACGGTGCCTCCAACCAGAACCCCGATGATAAGCAGTTTGAACCATTTCACCCGGCTGCGCCTGGGTGGGGAGAAATCTTCTGCCCTTTCGGAGGGAGTATTGCCAATATCAGGAGTAATCGCCTTCAAGTTATCCATTCTGGTCACTTCTCAACAGTTCAAGCCGGGCCTCAATCTGGCTCAGGACCCGGGTGGCGGTTCGCAGGTCGTCGGGAGGCACGTCCGCGAGGAGTTCAGCCCGGCTGGCGGCTGCAATCTTCTTCATTTTGTCGATCAGTGGCTTGGTGCCGTCGGTCAGGTGCAGCTTTTTGGCCCGCCGGTCGTCTTCACACGGATGTCGCTCCACAAGTCCGTCGGCCTCCAGCCTGTCCAGCAGACGCACCAAGGTGGCCCCTTCGATCCCGAGCGAATGAGCCAATTCAATCTGCGTCACATCCTGACGGCTGGAGAGTTCAAAAAGCACTCTCCAGCGAGCCTGTGACAAGCCGAGTTCACGAAACTGCAGATCGACATGCCTCGTCCACTGGCGCAACACCGTCGCCAGGGAGCGGGTGAAGGACTCATTCAGATCCGGGGCATCAGCCATCGGTCCTCACTACAAGATAGCTTGAAAATAACTAGCTATCTAATTAATGTAGGGCACATTATCTGGCAAGCACCATTTCGACGACGGGAGTACCCTGATGTATACCAACATCCTCCTCTGCTACGACGGATCACGTGAGGGGCGATTGGCACTGCGTGAAGGGGCGCGGCTTGCCCAGATCACAGGCGCCGGGGTGACTCTTTTGGCTGTCGTCGAGACCGTCTCGGGAAATGCGTTGGCGCAGGCGGCCGATGCCAGTGTGTTGAGCTATCAGGGGCAGGAACAAGAGCAGTTCAAAATCCTGCGCTAGGACCGAACGAAGCGTGAACCTTCGTCTCGTAGGCGCATGATCGTCTGCCGGCTGGTGACGAATTTCCTGGCGATTGCCGAAACGCTCATTCCCGTCGCCAGATCATCGCGCACACCCTGCTTTTGTTTCTCACTGAGCGTCGAGGGTCGGCCGAGGGCCTTTCCTTCCGATTTGGCGCGCTTGAGACCGGATTGCGTCCGCTCTATCAGCAAGTCCCGTTCGAACTGGGCGACGGCATTGAGCACATTCATGGTCATGGTGCCGGCCGAACTGGTGAGATCGGCCCCGCCAAGCGCAAGGCAATAGACGCGCACGCCCATTTCAGCCAGCGTCCTGACCGTGGTGCTGACATCGATCGCGTCGCGGCCGAGCCTGTCGAGCTTGGTCACGATGAGAATGTCCCCAGCCTCCAATTTGTCCATGAGCCGGGAAAATCCTCGGCGCTGCACGATGGCGGTACTGCCGGAAACCGTCTCGGTGATGATACGGCGCGGCTCGACCTGGAAGCCTGCGGCCTCGATTTCCTGAATCTGGTTCTCGGTGGTCTGTCCCGTCGTGGAAACGCGGACATAGGCGAAGGTGCGCGGCATGGGGGCCAATTTTGTCCGAATAGGCTGTCCGTAATATTTCGCCCGTTCGAAAGCCCGTCAAGGTAATTTGTGGACAGTGCGTTTCTCCCCTGTACGGAAACGGACCTTTCTGGACAGAGGCAAGGTCTTTGGCTCGCAACGCGCAGGAACGGCAATGGCGAAACGGACCCTTCTCAAACCCCAGGATCGACGAGAGCTTTTCGACATCCCAACCGATGAGGAAAGCCTGATCCGCCATTATTCCCTATCGCCTGCCGACCGGCTCGAGATCGAGGTCCGCAGGCGTGAGCATAATCGGCTCGGCTTTGCGATGCAGCTCTGCCTTATGCGTTATCCGGGGCGCGCACTCATGGCCGGCGAGATCCCGCCCAAGGCGATGCTCAACTATGTTGCCGAGCAGATCGGGGCCGATCCGGCGTCATTTGATCTGTACGCTCGCCGGGAAGAGACGCGCATGAACCATGCCGCTCACTTGCTGAGCTATCTGGACATGAGGAGCCCTACGGCCGAGAATCGGCGCGCAGCCTTGTTGGCGGCAATCGAAGCGGCTTCGGGCACTGACAAGGGGGCAATGATTGCAAAGGCCATCATCGCCACTTTCCGGGAGCATCGGGTTCTGCTGCCCGCGCCGAACATGATCGAGCGCATGGGGCTGGCGGGCCGTGCTGTTGCTCGACGGCGTGCCGAACACGCCCTGATCTCGGATCTCGATCCAGAAAAGCTGCGAACCCTAGACCGTCTGTTGGAGGTTGACCCGGCGATCCGTCAGACGCGCTATCATTGGCTGCGCTCGACCCCGGATGCACCGGGAGCCGGCAATCTGGTTGGGTTGACGGAACGCATCGCGTTCCTGCGCACGCTGGGGATCGATCCACGTTTGCAGGCGCGAATCCCGTCCGGGCGATGGGATCAGATGATCCGTGAGGGCGACGCCACGCCAGCCTGGCTGGCCGGCGACTTCAGCGCCAGCCGGCGGCGTGCAACGATCGTAGCGCAGTTGATCAAGCTCGGGCAGAAGCTCACCGACGATGCGGTGATGATGTTCATCAAGCTGATGGGCCGGCTGTTCTCCCAGGCCAACAACCGCAAGAAGCAGCGCCATATGAACGCGCGGCTGGAAACATCGAAGGCGTTGCGGCTGTTTCTCGACACGATCGTGGCTTTGCAGGCCGCCAACGAAGAGGAAGCGGATCCCATGGAGATGCTGGACCAGCGGGTCGGTTGGCATCGGCTGCTCCAGGTCAAACCCGGCCTGGAAGCAATGGTGGAGAATAATGACGTGTCGCCCTTGATGATGGCGGCGGAGCAACATGCGAACGTTCGCAAATATGCCGGCGCCTTTCTCCAGACATTTGCTTTCCAGTCGCGTCGCCGGAATGATCCGCTGCTTGCCGCGATCGAGGTCATTAAAGCGCTCTATGCGGAAGGACGGCGTGTATTGCCTGATCGCGTTCCGGTTGCCCATCTGGCAAAAGCGGATCGCGAACGGATATTCGAGAGCGGGCGGCCGGTTCGATCGCTCTACGAGATCGCCACATTTGCTCTCTTGCGTGATCGGCTCCGTTCGCGGGACATTTGGGTCGAGGGCAGCCGCTCGTTCAGACCGATTGACGAACATCTGATGCCGAAACCGGCCTTCACAGCCCTGAAGGAAGACAACAAGCTCGGCCTTGGCGTCCAGAGCGACGGCGCGGCCTGGCTCGCCGAGGTCCGGCAGATGATGGACTTCAACCTCAAACGGCTGGCCTGGCGTGCCCGCTACGGAAAGCTCGACGGCGTGAGGTTGGAAAACGGCATCCTGATCGTGACGCCGCGCGCCAGCGATGTTCCGGCCGCTGCGGCCGCCCTCAATGCTGAAATCAGCGAGATGTACCCCCTGGTCGACGTCCCCGATTTGCTGCGGGAGGTGCATGACTGGACGGCTTTCGCTGATCAGTTCACGCATGTCCGCACTTCAGATGCGCCGCAGAACATCTCCGCCATGCTGGCCGGCGTGCTCGCCGATGGTACGAATCTCGGCCCGAAGCGAATGGCGGGAGCGTCGAAGGGGATCAGCGCTCATCAGATCGGCTGGATGCGCAGCTTCCATGCCCGCTCCGAAACATACCGAGCCGCGCAGGCTTGCGTGACCGATGCCCATACGCGTCATCCCCATTCGTTGCTCTGGGGTGACGGAACAACGGCATCGTCCGACGGGCAGTTCTTTCGCGCCAGTGATCGGGCCGCCAGGCGCGGCGACATCAATCTGCACTATGGCAGCGAGCCCGGCACGAAATTCTACAGCGGCCTCTCCGATCAATACGGCTACTTCAGCATCCTGCCGATCAGCCCGACCGAGAGCGAGGCCGTCTATGTGCTCGACGGCCTGTTCGACCACGACACGATCCTCGAGATCGAAGAACTGTTCACCGATACCGGCGGCGCCAGCGATCATGTCTTTGCGCTGTTCGCCCTGATCGGCAAACGATTCGCGCCCCGGCTGCGCAACATCAAGGACCGGAAGTTCCACACCTTCGAGAAGGGCGACGCCTACCCGGCGCTGGCCAACCACATCGGCGCGCCGATCAACACTGCGCTAATCCTTGAACATTGGGATGAGCTTCTGCGCCTGGCTGCCTCTATCACAACGCGCACCGTCGCTCCGTCGGCGATCCTCAAAACGCTATCCGCCTCATCGAAATCCAATGATCTGGCCAGGGCGCTGCGCGAGATCGGCCGCATCGAGCGCACGCTGTTCATGATCGAATGGTATTCCAGTCCGGCATTGCGCAAGCGGTGTCAGGCCGGGCTCAACAAGGGCGAAGCTGCCCACAAGCTCAAGCGCGCCGTCTTCTTCCATGAGCGCGGCGAAATCCGCGACCGCTCCTATGACAGCCAGGCATTCCGGGCATCCGGCCTCAATCTCGTCGTCAGCGCAATTGTCTACTGGAACACCGTCTATCTCAGCCGCGCCGTTGCCCACCTGCGGCAACAAGGTCGTCATGTCCCTGACGAATTGCTCAAGCACATCTCGCCGCTCAGTTGGGAACACATAAACCTCACCGGCATCTATTCGTGGGACACCGAGCAGCAGATGCCAGAGGGCTTCAGGCCATTGCGTGTTCCCGGACAGATTCTCCGAGCCGCGTGATGTTCATGCTCCGTTCGAGCTTAGCGCAGGATTTCGAACTGCTCTTGTCCTGACCCCCGAAAGGCACGATGGCGAAGTCATTGAGCTACTGAATGCCAGTTCGGGTGAACTCGCACTGATTTCCTCCCTCGTGTTCTTGATCAGCTCCATCGGCCAGGAACCGGTTATCCTGATTGACGAGCCAGAGAACAGCCTACATCCCCGCTGGCAGCGGGAGTATCTCGAGAAGATTGTGGCGGCAGCCTTTACCGCAACGCCACGATCGTCGTCGCGACCCACGCGCCTTTGATCGTCGTTGGTGCTCTTGGAGCCTTGCCCGATATTGTCTCTGTGTTTCAAGTTCAAGATGGCGAACCGTCCGTACTCGATCTGCAGGAGGCCAAGGACTCAGCAGCGAACGTGGAAGGCGTCCTTTGGCGCGCTTTTGATGTGATCACGCCAGCAAGCCATTTCGTGAGCGAGGAGATGGTAGGTGTCGTTGCGCGGGTAGAACGCGGTGAAATTACCCGCGACAGCGCGATTGCACTCGTCAACGATATGGCGATCAAGAGCTTCGACGAAAAACAGCGGAAGTTTTTCAAGCGGTTGAAGACTTGATCGAGCAGGTCGATGCACAGCGGCGCGGGGACAACAAGAGCGATGGTTGACCGCTATTTGCCGGCGCTTGACGATTTTCAGCTGAGTGTGGAGGAAGCTGCGGCGGTCGGGAAGGCCTTGGAAACAGAGAAGCCCTGGGACTGGAAGCCCGAGGACCAGAACGAAATGCAGGCGCTCAAAAGCGCGAAGGACAAGATCCTCGCCTATCACCTCGCGCGCCATGGCGGAAATTGCTGTTATTGCCGCCTGAACCTAAATGGTGCGGGCCCGTACATGACCGATCGCGAGCACATCCTTCCCAAGGGAAAGCCGGTCTACAAACCATTCAGCTATGCGATCTGGAATCTCGCGGCCGCATGCAAGCGGTGCAACATGCAGTTCAAGCGTAGCGGAGACGGCTTTGTCGTAGACGCGGACGATTCAACCAAGTTTCAAGACAGCATTAACTATCGCTTTGTGCACCCAAATTTCGACGCCTACAGCGAGCACCTGATACGGCTCGAAGCGCAGGTTGACACCAAGAACATCGTTGTGTTCGTGAAGACGGCCGGGAGTGAGAAGGCAATCTACACCCATGACTTCTTCGCCTTGCATGAACTGCAGGTCGATAGTTTCGACAAAGCGCAGGGTCTTGAAGGGGAAAACCCCGAGACGGACCTTGCTGCCAAGGTTCGTAGGCTTGCCAAGCAATTCGATCAGTAGCGGAATTTGGGTTGCATGGACCGCTTCACGTGGCTGGCTTTTTGCGGAAGTACGTGATCCGCGGATCATGAGATAAGAAACTCTCTTTCCAGAATCACGTTCGAAAAACGATTGTTTTTCAGTTGTTTAAGGCTGTGGTCAGCTGACCACTAAAAAAGATGCCCTCGGCGCCCTGTGCCCTGAGGGGCACGGCTGTGAGGCTGACTTCTTCAGGAAGCACCATCACCGCCCCCCATGCCGATGTCATCGCTGAAGGCGAAAGGGGCGCCATCGTCGCCTGGCAAGGGCAGATGGATCTACGAAACCTTTCAACAGCGGCGCCCTATTGGAGCGGCGCAGCCATCCCTGAACTCGGCCAAGAGGTCGCGGACAGCCGCATGCATTCCACCGCCGATCTCCGGCCAGATCGCACCGCCGGGTGCGCCGTCGAGCCCTTCCCGGCGCCGTGGTCCTCTCAATCCGCTGCTTCCAATTGGGCGCGCCGCCCCCTGTTCTCAACACAGCACACGCGTCCCACAGCCCCCAACCCAGAGAGCTGGAACGACCCTGCCCCCATAACATACGTTCATTTTCAGCTGCTTAGGACTGTGGTCAGCTGACCACCAAGAAAATTGCCCAGATGCTTTCTTGGCCGCTCCACCCGCATCTAATTTTCGAGTTCGGGCTCATTGAAACCTACCCAGCTTGCAAACTCCCCTGCCCGTTGGCCCTCAACAACGCCATTATCATAGGACCAAGCGAAAACTCTCCTCGTTCCGTGCGCCTTGTCAGATCCCGCAGATAGCCGCCAGCCGAGTTGATGAAGTTTGCGCGCTCCAGGATGCAAGCGACAGCCGCGGCCGCATTTTCCGGCCCCATGGCATCGCAGGCTTCCTGATAGGCCGAGGGGCTCACCTTCAGCATCGATCGAACGACCACCGCCGCTGACATCAAGTCTCGCCAGTTTCCGATTGCGCCACCCGGCCCGTAGTCCGATATCGCCGGGCATGCTTTCAACACCACACCCAACGGGAACGCCTTAAGCGGCTCGCTCTTCGGCCGGCGGATTTCGCTCGGCTTCGCCCCCTGCTCTTTTCGAGAGCTAGGTTCAAGTTCACGGATGGATTCGGGATTTGAATTCTGTATGTGCTGCTCATTGTGAGCATCATTGGTGCTATTATTTTCGGAATTTTCGTGAAATTCCAGCCGATTGACTATCTCCTCGCGCAGCATCTCCATTTCTTCAAGGATCGTCGTTACATCGGCGAGCGTCGGAGCGCGCGGGATTCTGCCCACAAGCGCTACATAGATGTCCTCGATCGCTTTCCAGTCACCTTCGGCGCCTTCCTCCATCGCGGCCGTAATTAGCTTGCGGACATCGCGTCGGCAGATCGTCAGGCTCTCCTTGGCCTTCCTGAACGCCGCTCTGTTGGCCATCACCTGCTGCGCCTTCATCGCCAACTCTTCGGACCGTGCCAAGAGCGGCGACAGATCGAAACCGAAGGCGCTCTCGATGCGTCCCTCGCCGTCCTTACGGGCGTAGCGCTTTCCATTGGCGCTATCCTTGCGGACGATTAGGCCTGCTTCCACCAGGATGGCGATATGTCTGCGCAAAGTCGCGCCCGCCATCGCATGCGCTCGTAAAGCAAGCTGAGCATTCGAGGGGAAGACAATCAGTTGGGCGTCTTGGCGCAACTCATTCTCAGGATAAAAGCTCAAAAGCGCGTCAAGAACCGCGAGGCTATTGGACTGAATCCCGAGTAGTTCCATGGCGGCGGAGGCGTCTCTGAAGACTTTCCACTTATCCGCTGCCTTGCCTTGTTTGATATCGGCCGAAGCCGACTGGCGCCGCACGAGCGCAAGCGTCATCGGCCGCCGCCCGAATGGCGTCGTCACACTTCCTGTCTGCATCGTCTTTCACCTTTCAGCAGGCAAAAGAAATCAGCTCACCAAAACGGTGCCAAAGACTCTTGACGAAGATTCGAGGAAATGCGATTCTGTTCGTGCTAAAGAGACAGAAGGGCTTCCACGACGGCAACGTTGAGGGGGCTCTTTTCTTTTGCGGGTTAGTCTCCCTGTTTCTGTGGATGCTTTGCACGGTGTGCCTGATAAAGCGCCGGCAAATGTTCGAGTACGAAGGCGGCAAAGTCTGGCGTGGCTTTCCTGTCGATCGTAATCTCCAGCTTGCTCTTGCTCTGTGTCACCTGCGCAAGTCTGTCGCCATCGGGGGTCGACATGACGTCCGGAAGCCCGCGCGCGATGCGACGCGGCTTGAGATGGCCTATCAGCGCCTTGAAGCGGTCTGCCGATGGCAGCGTCTGCACCTCTGCTGAGGCCGCAAATTTTATCGCGTCCGACGGCGAAGCTGCCTTCTCGACCAGTTCTGCCAGTTGTTGCCAGCTGGGTCGTCCAACTCCTGGAGCGGCCCCAATGGCATCGATCAGTTCGGAGGGGAGGGCGTCGACAAGAAGGAGCATCTTCGACAGATTGCTTTTATCGATCGACATTGCGGCAATGACGATCTCTCGCGAGAACTGCTTATTCAGTCGATGCGCGAAGCGCGCCTTTTCGATGAAGGTGAGATCCTCACGCTCATTGTTCTCCTGGCCCTGCGCGACGACGAGTTGCTCGTCCGTCAGGTCACGAACGATTGCCTTTACAGGAAGGCCAAGATCTAGAACCGCGCGCAGTCGGCGGTGGCCAAAGGCCACCTGATATCGGCCTGGCTGGTCGGGATGAGGTCTCACCAGGATCGGGACCTGCTGCCCTTGCTCGCGGATTGAATCAAGGAGTCCGTCGATGTCCCCCTGCATGCGATCCCGCACAAAGGAGGGCTCGATGGACGAAGCGTCCAGTTCCACCACGGCGTGGCCCTCAGCAAGCCGCCGCTCAATCTCCTCCGCGCGGCCAAGTCGATCGTTCTGCTCGCGTAGCGCGTTGCCAATGTTTGCGGTCAGCTTCGTTGACGGGTCGCGCTCTTTTCTCACCACCCCGAGAAGCGGCATGGAGCGGCTCTTTGCCGTCCGGCTCTCTGCTGCGGGCGTTTCGGGTGCGTCTGTCGAGACCCCGAGGATGTGCTTGCGGCTCATGTCGGTCTACCCCATGCTTTTTTAATCAGGCCTTCGATTTCGTCGTTGACCGCGTTCATGGCTTCCAAGGCTCGATCATAGGTCGAGCGCGTGAACTGGCTGCGCTCGACTTCGAAAAGGGTCTGGTTGGTCAGGCCGGCGTCCGAAACCGCCGTCGTCTTAAGCATCGGGAAATTGAGAACATTTTCACCAAAGATCGACCGAAGATAACCTACCATCTGGTTTTGCGGTCCATCGCTTGGTTCGAAACGCGTTATCAGGTAGCGCATCCAATTGAACTTGAACTCGGCCCCGGCGTTCTCAATTTCGCGTAGCAGGTTCGATGTCATGGCTAGGAACTGGTTCATGGACATCACGTCCAGCATCTGCGGATGCACAGTGACCAAGATGGAGGTTGCCGCCGTCAATGCCGACAGCGTGAGATAGCCTAGCTGGGGAGGGCAATCGATAACGACAACGTCATAGTTATCCGCGATGTCTTCAATGACTTGACTGATCCGACCGTAGAAGAGCGTATCGCCTTCCTTTCGCTTCATCAGCGCACGCGGCGTGTCGTGCTCGAATTCCATCAGTTCGAGATTACCGGGGATGAGGTGGAGATCGGGAATATAGGTCCCTCGGACCACTTGCTCGACCGGTACCTGCTCCTCATCGTACCTGATGGCGCCGTAAAGAGTTTCGTTCGGACCTACGTCTGTTTCTGGCTGACTACCGAAGAGGGCGGAAAGGCTTGCCTGAGGATCTAGATCGATTGCCAGAATCCGGTACCCACGCATGGCTAGATACTGTGCGAGATGCGCGGCGGTGGTCGTCTTGCCCGACCCGCCTTTAAAATTCATCACTGAAATAACCTGAAGCTGCTCGCCGTCTCGGCGATGCGGCAGGTAGCGTCTGTTCCCGCGGCCGACCTGGTCCATATGCTTGCGGATTGCATGGATGTCTTCGATCGAGAAAGTCCGCCGACCACCTGGGCTCATGGTCAAGTTCAGCTCTGGCATTTCCGAAGCAGTCTGCCTTAAATAAGACTCACCGACGCCAAGCAGCTTGGACGCCTCCGATGGCGCAAATGTTCGAATGCCCTTCTCGGAGGTCGGAGGGAAGACCTTGAGATGATGTGCTTGAAGTTGGCTGGAGAGGGCGTCTGCATGACGCTCCATCAATGCGGTCAACCCTTCAAATACGGGCGCTGTTTTCGCGGCGGTCTTCGCCATCTCAAAACCCATTTCTTGCCAGTGGCGATATTTTTCGCGAAACTTCAAAAGTTCCGCCACTGGCAATAAGCGTCGATTCTGAATTTTGAGCAAGAGCTTTTTGGTTAACGAAAGATTAACGCTCAAGAAAGAACGCGTCCAACGCAACCAATTTTTAGCTGTAGAAACATCGTCTTAGCAAGCGCGTCACTCCCGCGGATTCATGGTCTGTTTTACTGTGAATCCTACAACCGGCCCAACCGAATTGTTGCGGGAACAAGACTGCTTTTGCGGAAATGGGGACGGTTGCGCCGCGACTCACTCCAACCGGGCTTGTAGGATCCTACAACTACCGCCCGAATCTGTTCCGTGCTGATTTCCCCGCCGATCAATATCGACGGAGAAATTCATGCAGGTTCTCGCGATCTCCACACCGCGAAATGTCCACGAAGCTCAGCTTCTCCACCGCCACCATCAGCTACGAGCACGCGTTTTCTCCGAGCGCCTGGGCTGGGAAGTCAACGTTGTCGACGGTCAAGAGGCGGACGCCTTTGACGCTCTTATGCCGACCTACATCCTCGCGATTTCCGACAGCGGCCAAGTGGCAGGATGCGCAAGGCTGCTTCCGGCCATTGGCCCGACAATGGTGGCCGACGTCTTTGACTCGCTGCTTCCGAATGGCCGCCTGAACGCGCACTCCGCGATGATCGAGAGTTCCCGCTTCTGCGTCGACACGATGCTCGGGGAGGGCAGGGAACACGGCTCGGTGCACGAGGCAACGCTGACCATGATGGCGGGCATCATCGAGTGGTGCTTGGTGAACGGCACCACCGAAATCGTCACCGTCACTGACCTGCGCTTCGAACGGATCCTCGCGCGTGTCGGCTGGCCTCTGCAGCGCTTGGCAGAACCAAAGAAGATCGGCGTGACCGTGGCGGTAGCCGGGATCCTGCCCGCGAATACCGAGACATTCCTGCGGCTCCGGCCAACCAACTACCGTTCCGAACTCATCACCGTCAGCCAAGCAGCGTAAGGAAGAAACGCCGTGAACCAGCTTCGCTCTCATCCTCGACTTGTCCGCAAACTCCAGGAAGCGCTAGGCGACCAGCTGTGCGTCGCCCTGGACGACTCGACCGTCGTTGAAATCATGCTGAATCCCGATGGCAAGCTCTTCATCGAACGGCTCGGTCATGGCGTGGCACCCGCCGGCGAGATGTCGCCAGCCGCCGCCGAGATGGTAATCGGAACGGTGGCGCATGCGCTCCAATCCGAGGTCGATACCGAGCAACCAATAATCTCAGGGGAACTACCGATCGGCGGTCACCGCTTCGAAGGATTGTTGCCTCCAGTCGTCGCCAAGCCGGCCTTCACCATTCGCCGTCGTGCCTCGCGTCTGATCCCACTCGATGTCTATGTGCACTCCGGCGTGATGACCGAACACCAGGCCTCGACCATCCGCAGCGCGATTTCGTCCCGGCTCAACATCATCATCTCCGGGGGCACCGGGTCGGGCAAGACGACGCTCGCAAATGCCGTCATAGATGAAATCGTCAAGTCTGCGCCAGAAGACCGCCTCGTCATCCTGGAAGATACCGCCGAGATTCAGTGCGCGGCCGATAACGCCGTTCTTCTCCACACCAGCGATACCGTCGACATGGCGCGCCTGTTGAAGAGCACGATGCGGCTGCGGCCGGACCGGATTGTCGTCGGCGAGGTCCGCGACGGCGCTGCCCTTACATTGCTCAAGGCTTGGAACACCGGCCATCCGGGTGGCGTCGCCACTATCCACTCCAACACGGCCATGTCGGCGCTTCGCCGCCTCGAGCAACTGACCGCCGAAGCCAGCCAACAGCCCATGCACGAGGTAATCGGAGAAGCGGTAGATCTCGTCGTCTCGATCGAGCGGACGCCGCGCGGGCGGCGCGTGCGCGACGTCATCCAGGTCGAGCGCTTTGCGGGCGGCCAATACGAAATCGAATCCGACCAGCTTACGGAAGAACAGGAGGCGCGCCATGTCGCGTAGAAACGCACTCGTCGCCGTTACACTGCTTGTGGCGCCCATCTTCTTTGCCTCGGTCGCGCCGGCGCTCGCCAGTTCCGGCGGCAGTCTTCCGTGGGAAGGGCCGCTGCAGCAAATTCAGGAGTCGATCACGGGGCCGGTCGCCGGCGCCATCGCACTTGCGGCAGTCGCGATCGCCGGCGGCATGCTGATATTCGGTGGCGAGCTGAACGATTTCGCGCGACGGCTAATGTATATCGTGCTCGTCGCGGGCATCCTGCTCGGCGCCACCAATATCGTCGGTCTTTTCGGCGCAACCGGTTCCTCGATCGGACTACCCAACGAGCAGACCACCTCCATCCATCAAGGCGGAGAAGGGGAGGGGGCTCATGGCTGAGTCCCTATCCGGGCTTCGACGCAACCGCATCCATCGAGCGCTATCGCGTCCGAACCTCCTGATGGGCGCGGACCGGGAACTGGTGCTGATCACCGGTCTTGCTGCAGTCATCCTCATCTTCGTCGTTCTCACGATCTATTCCGCGCTCTTCGGTGTTGCCGTCTGGATCGTCATCGTCGGGCTCCTGAGAATGATGGCAAAGGCGGATCCCCTGATGCGGCAGGTCTATATCCGCCATATCTCCTACAAACATTACTACAAGGCGACTTCCTCACCCTGGCGCCGGTATTGAGGGGCAGGCATGGTTGCTCTCAAACGTTTCCGGGCCACCGGCCCTTCCTTTGCGGATCTCGTCCCCTATGCCGGCCTCGTCGACAATGGCGTTCTTCTGTTGAAAGACGGGAGCCTGATGGCCGGCTGGTATTTTGCCGGGCCGGACTCCGAAAGCGCCACCGACCTCGAGCGCAACGAGCTCTCGCGGCAGATCAATACGATCCTGTCGCGGCTCGGAAGCGGATGGATGATCCAGGTCGAAGCCGTTCGCATCCCGACATTCGACTATCCGTCGGATGATCGCTGCCACTTTCCCGATGCGGTCACCCGCGCTATCGACGCCGAACGGCGGGCGCATTTCGCGCGCGAGCAGGGGCATTTCGAAAGCAAGCACGCGCTCGTCCTGACCTATCGGCCGCTCGAGTCCAAGAAGACAGCGCTCAGCAAATACATCTATTCGGACGAGGACAGCCGCAAGAAGACCTATGCCGACACGGTCCTCTTCATCTTCAAGAACGCCATTCGCGAGATTGAGCAGTATTTTGCCAACACCCTGTCGATCCGGCGCATGGAAACACGCGAGGTCGGTGAGAGGGGAGGGGAGCGGCTCGCGCGCTATGACGAGTTGCTGCAATTCGTTCGCTTCTGCGTCACCGGCGAAAACCATCCGATCCGGTTGCCGGATGCCCCAATGTATCTCGACTGGATTGCGACGGCCGAGCTCGAACATGGCCTGACGCCAAAGGTCGAAAATCGCTTTCTCGCAGTTGTGGCAATCGACGGCCTGCCAGCGGAGAGCTGGCCGGGGATTCTCAACAGCCTGGACCTGATGCCGCTCACCTATCGCTGGTCATCGCGCTTCATCTTTCTCGATGCGGAAGAGGCACGGCAGAAACTGGAACGCACCCGCAAGAAGTGGCAGCAGAAGGTACGGCCGTTCTTCGATCAGCTCTTTCAGACGCAAAGCCGTTCGGTGGATCAGGATGCCATGACCATGGTGGCCGAGACCGAGGACGCCATTGCGCAAGCGTCGTCGCAGCTTGTCGCCTACGGCTACTACACGCCCGTCATTGTTCTCTTCGATCACGACCGCGAAGCACTGCAGGAAAAGGCGGAAGCAATTCGTCGGCTGATCCAGGCGGAGGGTTTCGGCGCGCGGATCGAAACCCTCAACGCCACCGACGCCTTTCTCGGCAGCCTGCCCGGAAATTGGTACTGCAACATCCGCGAACCGCTGATCAACACGAGCAATCTCGCGGATTTGATGCCGCTCAACTCGGTCTGGTCCGGCAGACCGGCGGCGCCTTGCCCGTTCTACCCGCCGAACTCGCCACCACTGATGCAGGTGGCGAGCGGCTCGACGCCATTCCGGCTCAATCTCCATGTCGATGACGTCGGTCACACCCTGATCTTCGGGCCGACCGGCTCGGGCAAGTCGACGCTATTGGCATTGATCGCAGCGCAATTCCGGCGCTACGAACGCGCCCAGATCTTCGCCTTCGACAAGGGGAACTCGCTCCTTCCCCTGACGCTCGCCGGCGGCGGCGATCACTACGAGATCGGTGGCGACGCTCAAGACGAAGCAAGGGTGCTGGCCTTCTGCCCGCTATCGGACCTCACAAGCGATGCAGATCGCGCATGGGCAACGGAATGGATCGAAATGCTGGTCGCCCTGCAAGGCGTTGCCATCACCCCCGATCATCGCAACGCGATCTCGCGCCAGATCGGATTGATGGCCAGCGCAGCCGGACGGTCGCTGTCGGACTTCGTCAGTGGCGTGCAAATGCGCGAGATCAAGGACGCGCTTCATCACTACACGGTCGACGGCCCGATGGGTCAGCTTCTCGACGCGGAACAGGACGGCCTTTCACTCGGTGCGCTCCAGACCTTCGAGATCGAGCACCTTATGAACATGGGCGAGCGCAATCTCGTGCCCGTGCTGACCTATCTGTTCAGGCGGATCGAGAAGAGGCTTGATGGCTCACCGAGCCTGATCGTCCTCGACGAAGCCTGGTTGATGCTGGGCCATCCCGTGTTTCGCAGCAAGATCCGCGAATGGCTGAAGGTGCTGCGCAAGGCCAACTGCGCCGTCGTGCTTGCCACGCAATCGATCTCGGACGCCGAGCGCTCCGGGATCATTGACGTGCTGAAGGAATCTTGCCCGACCAAAATCTGCTTGCCGAATGGTGCTGCCCGGGAGCCTGGGACCCGCGAGTTCTACGAACGGATCGGCTTCAACGAACGACAGATCGAGATCGTTTCGAACGCGATCCCCAAGCGCGAATACTACGCCGTCACGCCTGAAGGCCGACGCTTGTTCGATATGGCGCTCGGGCCCGTGGCGCTGAGCTTCGTCGGCGCATCCGGCAAGGAAGACTTGAAGCGCATCCGCACGCTCAGTTCCGAACACGGCCGCGACTGGCCGATCCACTGGCTTCGAACGAGAGGAGTTCACGATGCCGCATCGCTGCTCAACTTCGAATAGATTGGTCGCTGGTATGGCGGCGGTCGTATTGACGATCGGCGCTGTCATGCCCGCGGACGCCGGCACGGCCACCGGGGCGGCGACAGAATGGACGCAGGTCCTCAACAATGGCGAGCTCGTATCGCTTGTTGGCCAATCCGGCGAGCAAATCCAGAACCAACTCACCCAGATCAGCCAGCTCGCGCAACAGATCGAAACGCAGCTCAATATCTACCAGAACCTGCTGCAGAACACCGCAACGCTTCCGTCACATATGTGGGGGCAGGTCGAAAGCGATCTCAATCAGCTCCGCAGCATCATCGCTCAGGGCCAGAGCATCTCGTTTTCGATGGGCAATGCCGATGACGTGCTGCAGCAACGCTTCCAAAGCTACTCAAGCCTCAAGACCAACCTGCCGGACGCGACTAGTTTTTCGTCGACCTACCAGACGTGGTCGGACACCAACCGGGACACGATCGCCAGCACCCTGAAGGCGGCGAGCCTAACGGCCGAGCAATTCGATAGCGAGGAAGGCACGATGTCCTCGTTGCGGTCGATGTCCGAGACCGCCGACGGGCAGATGAAGGCATTGCAAGTTGGTCATGAGATCGCGGCGCAACAGGTCGCTCAGATGCAGAAGCTTCGCGGCCTTGTCTCCCAACAGATGACAATGATGGGAACCTGGCTTCAGACCGAGCAAACCGACAAGGATCTTGCCCAGACTCGGCGCGAGAAATTCTTCAGTGGGACCGCACCTTCCACATCCGGCGGCGAAAAGATGAAGGTGGAATGGTGAGAACAAAACTGATCCTCGTCGCTATCGCGATCTTACTGGCAGCCGGAAGCGCCGGCATCTGGTTCTTCATCTCCGAAAAGCAGGCTGCGCAGGAGCGCCGTGAAAAGTTCTCCGGCTCATCGAAGGAGTATCCGACCTCTGGCGGCGAAAAGATGAAAGTCGAGTGGTAGGGGCATGACAGCGATATCTCTTCAGCGGCTTCGATCGGTCATGCTGCTCACCACCGTCTGCGTGCTGGCGGCGCAGCCAGCACTCGCGCAGGAAGGTTCGGTGCTGACCTCGTTGCAAAGCCAGATCACAACGGCCGCAAAGGGTTGGGAATCGACCGTCATGGATGCGGCAAAGTCGCTGTTCTGGATCCTGGCAACGATTGAGATTGGCCTGGCCGCAGTCTGGCTCGCCATCCAAGCCGCATCGCTCGACAGCTGGTTCGCCGAGCTTGTCCGGCGGATCATGTTCGTCGGCTTCTTCGCTTTCGTGTTGGCACAGGGCCCCACCTTCGCCAAGGCGGTGGTCGACAGCCTATTCCAGATTGGCGCCGGAGGCGGCACTGCGTCGCCAGCCGACGTCTTCAATGCCGGGCTCGCGGTTGCAATGAAGATGTCGGAGAAGATTCAGTTCGGTCTATTCGAGGACAATGCGCTGGCGATCTCGGCTGCTTTTGCCATGGTCGTCGTGGTTATCTCGTTCTCGCTCGTCGCCGCGATTTTCGTGTCTGTCATGGTGGAAATGTATATCGGACTGCTTGCCGGTATGATCATGTTGGGGCTTGGCGGCTCGTCCTATACGAAGGACTTTGCGGTCCGATATCTGGTCTACGCATTCTCGGTCGGCATGAAGCTCATGGCACTTGTCATGATTTCCCGTATCGGATCGGAAGTGCTGATTGGATTGGCAAACGAACCTGACATCGGGGACCAATTCCAGACGGCACTCGCGATCGCCGGTATCGCGGTCGTCGTCTTCATTGTCGCTATCTACGTGCCGAACATCATGCAGGGTGTCGTTCAGGGCGCGTCCGTCTCGGGCGGGATGGAGGCGATCAGACATGGCGGGCAGGCGGCATCATTCGCCACCGGCGCCGGGTTCCTTGCGGCGGGCGCCGCAGGGGCAGGCTTCGCGGCGGGTCAGGCTGCCCGAGCCGCAGGTTCATCGGTCGCTGGTGCGGCTCTTCGAGGTTTCGGTGCTGGGATCGGGTCTGCCGGGAAGGCCGCAGGCTCCGCGGCCAAGGAAAAGGCCATCGGTTCGCCAGGAGCGTACGCTGGATCGATCCTCGGGCTTGCCAACGCCAAGCTGGACGAGGCTCGTAGCGGCCACAGCGGACCAAAGCCGTCTCCCGAACGCAAAGACTAACAGCAACCGGAAAGTGATCGATCGATGGCAGCGAACCGCGCCCCCGAAAACCCGTATCTTGCCGCACGCCAGGAATGGAGCGAGCGATACGGTTCCTATGTGCAGTCCGCCGCCGCATGGCGGATCGTCGGTATCCTCGGCCTGACTATGGCCGTAATCGGCTTCGGGTACGCGATGTACCTGAGCACCCAGGTGAGACTGGTTCCTTACATCGTCGAGGTCGACAAACTCGGGACCGCAGTGACCGCCGGCTACCCTCAACAGATCGAATATGCCGACGTTCGGGTAGTGCGCGCCACGCTCGGTAATTTCGTCACGAGCTTCCGTTCGATCACACCGGATGCCGTCGTGCAGAAACAATATATCGACCGAACCTACGCACTCCTCAGGACGTCTGATCCATCGACTGAGAAGATCAACGCCTGGTTCCGCGGCAATTCGCCATTCGAGAAGGCGAAATCGTCGACTGTCGCCATCGAGGTGAACAACATCGTGGCGCTGTCGAACCAGACCTATCAGATCGACTGGACCGAATACGAAAGGGACCGGAAGGGCAAGGAAACCGGCACGCGCCGGTTCCGCGGGATCGCGACGGTTACGCTCACCGCGCCGCAGGACGAGGCCACCATCCGCCTCAATCCGATCGGCCTTTATGTCCGGGATTTTGACTGGACGGCACAGCTTTAGGGGCAGGGAATTTCTCAATGCACAGAACAGGATTGATCGCGGCCGCCGGCTGCCTAGCCGGACTCGTCTTTGTGGGCGGCGCTGAGGCGCAGAGCATGACGACGAACGAGATGAAAGGCACGAACATTTCCAGGAAGTGGCGTGGCACATCAGGACTGGTGACGACCGGCCCCGATGGCAAGGTCATCTTCCTCTTTGGCGAAACGCAGCCGTCCGTCGTCTGCTCACCCCTGCAAGTCTGCGACATCGAACTCCAGGGCGGCGAGATTGTCCGGGATGTCCTGGTTGGGGACACCGTGCGATGGAAGGTCGAGCCCGCGACCTCGGGCGCCACTGGCGGGCAGGCGATCCACCTGATCGTCAAGCCATCGGAGCCTGGTCTCATTACTTCGATGGTGGTCACGACATCGCGCCGCACCTATCATATTCAGCTAAAGTCCCATCCGAGCCAGTACATGGCTCGCGTCGGCTTCGAATATCCGGAGGACGTCTCGACCAAGCTCGCCGACATCAATTCCCGGCTTGAGACCGGCGGCATTCCTGGGACGGCACCCGACAAACTGAACTTCTCCTACTCGGTGAGCGGGAGCGCGTCATGGAAGCCGAAGCGCGTCTATTCGGATGGCGTGAAAACATACATTCAATTCTCGAAATCGGTCTCGAGCCAGGACGCACCGGTGCTCTTCGTCGTCAGCGGCGGCCAGAACCGCATCGTCAACTACCGGATGAAGAACGACATGATGATCGTCGACTATGCGATCGACAAAGCGATCCTCGTCTCCGGCGTCGGCTGGCGCCAGCAGAAAATCACCATCCGGCGGGGAGGCTGAGCCATGCGCAAGCTTCTCGTCACCGTCATCACCGCCACGCTGATTTCAGGCTGCCAGACGGCCGAGGACGGATTGACCACCAGTTCCACCCCGGTCGCCGTCACCGGCCCAGCCGCAAGCGCCATCGCCGGCGACATGGCGAGCCGGCTCGCCGAGCAGATCGGTCCGGCAGGCGCGACGACGCTCAAAATGGACAAAGACTCCTCCGACTTCGCGACAGCGCTCGAGGCCGCGCTGAAAGGATGGGGCTACACGGTCATCACCGACGGCAAGGTTGCCAAGGATGTCAAACCAGTCGAGCTCGCCTATTCGGTCGATGGCGTCGACGGTCAGTTGCTTGCGCGGCTCTCGACGCCGTCTATTGCCCTCGGCCGGGCGTACACCGCGACGGCGGACGGCGCCACGCCGGCAAGCCCGCTCTCCATCATGCAGCGCAACTGAGGGGAGGTGAGAATGGTCCAATCGCTCCAGCTCGGCGCCTCCAATCAGGCTGACGATCAGAAGGGCATGCGCCGCCTCAATCGGCTGCCGATCATCATCGCCATCGTCATCATCGCACTGTTCGTCGGCGTGGTCGTGATCGGCCTGTCGTGGCGCGGGCTCCCCTTTAATCGCAACAACGATATCGACAGCGCCTCGAATACGCCGGCGACGAACTTCGGAGACCAACTCAAGCGCGGCGTCACCGACGGCATCATTGGCGAGCCGGTGGACCGCGAGGTGTTTCAACCGACGCCCACTGTCGAGCAGAAGATCGAGAAGGAAACACCTGTTGTCGACCGCCGGCCGACGGAAAGAGAACAACGACGCCCGAAGCTCGAATCCGAAGAGGAATGGAGAGCCCGTTTGAAGCGTGAGCAGGATGAGCAATATATCCGCGAGGCGCAGCGCCAGCGCATGGCCCGGCTGCAGGCGCGGGCAACGGCTTTGGACTCGCCATTGAAGGTGGATATTTCCGACGTCGAGAAGGCTGCCAACAATTCCGCGGACACGGGCCGGCAGACGGCGACTGCAACAGCCAACAATGCCTCGGACCTCTACGCCGCTGCCATGAAATCAGGCCTGATGGGCCAGAACGTTGATCCGAACGCCCAGACCTCTAAGGAGGACTTCTTCAACCAGGACATCAAGGACCTCGGCTATCTGCCGAACAAGGTCGCACCCCAGTTTTCGCCTTACGAGCTGAAACGCGGCTCGGTTATTCCCGCCACATTGATCACCGGTCTCAATTCCGACCTTTGTCAACGGCGGAGTAAAAACCGGCCACGGGGCGGAGCAAAAGTCGGCCACCTTGGCGCGCGCCTGAGACCGCCGGGAGGGCGTAGCCCGAGCGGGGGTCTCAGGCGCGCGCGGCGATTTTCAGAGAAGGCTTCAGCCGGCCTTTCGGGCGCGGCTTTGGGCGAGACGGTAGCTGTCGCCGTTCATCTCGAGGATGTTGACGTGGTGGGTGATGCGATCGAGCAGGGCGCCGGTCAGACGCTCGGATCCCAGGGTTTCGGTCCATTCGTCGAAAGGCAGATTGCTGGTGATCAGGGTGGCACCGCGCTCATAGCGTTGCGAGATCAGCTCGAACAGCAACTCCGCGCCGGTCTTTGATAGCGGGACGAAGCCCAGCTCGTCGATGATCAGTAGCTTGTAGGCCGCCATTTGCTTCTGGAAGCGGAGAAGACGCCGCTCATCACGCGCCTCCATCATCTCACTGACCAGGGCGGCGGCCGTGGTGAAGCCGACGGACAAGCCCTTCTGGCAGGCGGCCAGGCCGAGGCCGAGAGCCACATGCGTCTTGCCCGTGCCGCTGGGACCGAGAGCGATGACGTTCTCGCGCCGATCGATCCATTCGCAGCGCGCCAGTTCCAGCACCTGCATCTTGTTGAGCTTGGGGATGGCGGCGAAGTTGAAACTGTCGAGGCTTTTGACGACAGGGAATTTGGCCGCCTTGATCCGGCGTTCGACCTTGCGGCGATCCCGCTCGATCGTTTCCCGTTCGGCAAGCCGGAACAGGTAGCCGACGTGATCGACGCCCTCGGTTGCGCATAGCCGGGCCAGCTTCTGGTGCTCGCGCTGGAAGGTCGGCAGCTTCAGGGCCTTGAGATAGTGCGCGAGCAGGATCTCGGGTGCTTCAGTGCTCATGCCGCTTCTCCCGCATCAGGCGACAGGAGGCGCATATACGCCTTTGCCGAGGTCTTCTCGACCGTCGCCCGTGGCAGGTAAGGATAGATCGCCAAATCCAACCGCGGTGGCCGGCGCTCGACCCGGCACAGGATCAGATGCTTCACCGCATCGAAACCGATCGCGCCGAGTTGAATGGCCTGCTTAACGGCCGCATGCAGATCGGCGAGTTCGAAGCTTTCCAGCAGGCGCAGAACCTGCACGTATTCCCGCCGCCCATGCTTGGCCATGCGACCTTCCATCAGGCGACGCAGTGTGGCGAACTCTCCGGGCAGGTCCCAGCCTTGGAGAGGTGCAGCCTGATCCAGAGAATTGATCTTCTGCTCGATCAGCGGCAGGTAGTGGATAGGGTCGAAGACGACGTCTTCCCGATCCCAGCATCGCGGATGGCGAGCAATGATCTCGCCACGGCAGCCGATCACCACCTCGTCGACATAGCCCCGCACCCAGACGTCCTGATGACCGTAGGCGACAGGCACGGAATAGTCGTTGGTCTTGTAGCGTACCAGAGACTGGGCCGTTACGCTTGTGCTGGCCTGATCGCAGGCATCGAAGGGTGATGCCGGCAATGGACGCATGGCCGCCAAATCCCGCTGCAGGCGCTCGCCGATCGTCTCGCTCTCGCCGCGCAGCCTGTCGCGCTGGCGTTTGCGGCACTGCTCCTCCAGAAAGGCGTTGAACGCATCCCATGTCGCAAACTGCGGGATCGGCACCATGAAGTTGCGCCGGGCGTAGCCCACAAGGCCCTCGACATTCCCTTTGTCATTGCCCTTTCCGGGACGGCCATATCGATCGCGGATCAGGTAGTGGGACAGGAAGCCGCTGAACAACGCCGCCCGCTTGCGGGTGCCGTCGGGCAGGATCTTGGCAACAAGGCAGCGATCGTTGTCATAGACGATCGATTGCGGCACGCCCCCGAAGAAGGCGAATGCATGGATGTGACCGTCCACCCAGGCCTCGGCCACCGCCGCCGGATAGGCCCGAACATAGCAGCCATCACTATGCGGAAGATCCAGCACGAAGAAGCGGGCCTTCTGCTCTATACCACCGATCACCACCATCGCCTCGCCGAAATCGGCCTGCGCGTGGCCCGGCGGATGGGCAAGTGGCACGAACACTTCCTGCCGGCGCTGATCCCGCTCGCGCATGTAGTCCTTGATGATCGTGTAGCCGCCGGTGAACCCGCACTCGTCGCGCAGGCGGTCAAATACCCGCCTGGCGGTATGGCGCTGCTTGCGCGGCACCTTCAGGTCCTCGTCGAGCCAATGCTCGATCGTCGAAACAAACGCATCCAGCTTCGGGCGCCGGATCGGTGATCGCCGCTGGTAACCGGGTGGCGTCGAATACGACACCATCTTCGCCACGCTGTCGCGCGATATGTTGAAATGCTTCGCCGCCTGACGCTGCGTCATCCCTTCCGAAACAGCCAGACGAACCTTCAGATATAGTTCCACGGTGTAGATCCCCTGTCCCTCCTGCGATCATTGCAGAAGGAAGATAGGTGGCCGGATTTTACTCCGCCCGCAGCAGCATTATGCCGCCGCTACCGTGGCCGACTTTTGCACCGCCGCTCTCACAGAAAACCACCTCGCCGAAGGTTCGGTGGATATCCATTCCGATAACGCGTCGCATGCGCGCCTCCTGTCCATCAGGTTGACGACGGGAGCGGCGGGCGACACGACAACTACGGATTCGCGCTCGCGGCGCAACCGGGCGAGTCGCAGAGGCGGCCAGCTACTAATACGAGCTCGCAGCTCATCGTGTGCATCGGCCTGCCCGCACCTTCGTGCTCCCGGTGCCTCTGTCCCGGATGGTCGCACCATACGCTGCGAATTGATTCACCGCAGCCGGACTTCGGCACCAGGAATCTCATACCGGTTACGAGTGCGATTGAAGCGCTGAACTCCAAGCTGAGGCGGGCCGTACGCACCCGCGGACACTTCCCCAGTGACGAAGCGGCAATGAAGCTGCTATATCTGGTGCTCAATCACGCGGCCGAGCAATGGAAACGGCCGCCGCGAGAGTGGTTCGAGGCCAAGACGCAATTCGCCGTCGCATTCGGCGAAAGGTTCGTCAGCAACTGACGGAAACGGGCCTCAGGCACAAAAAATCCGACAGTCCCAGCTTCTCGTCATAAGAGACGATCGCAACCCGCTTGCCCGATCTGTTCGACCTGGCGGCGGCCTTTTTCAGAACTTGGACCTCGCGATAGACACACAAGACCTGTGCCATCTTCTGCTCGAACTCGGCATCGCGACGTTCCAGATAATAGCGCATCTTGTGCGGCTTGATCTCCTCCTGGCCAAGAAGCTTGCTCACCGTGCCCTGAACCAGACGGGCCAGACACGGATGCCCGGCCCCCGGTCCGTGCTCACGCGCATGGCGGGCCAGCAGCCGCGTCGTCCACAGTTCGTGCGGATAGCCATGGTCCTTGGCCTTGTCACACGCCAAAGACACCAGCCAGGCCTTGGCCTCCGGCGTGATCACCGGCTCCTTGCCCGGCCGCGGCCGGTCGTCGAGTGCCGAAAGCGGGCCATGGCTCTCGGCCCGCTCAACACAGCGCTGGACCGTCTGATGATGCACCCCAAGTTTTCGTCCCACGGCAAAGAACGACGGGTTCTCGCGGTAGGCCAGCAGCATGGCTGCCCGCGATACCCGGCTCGCCGGCTCGCTTCGAGACCGCGAAAGAGCCGTCAACGTTTCGATCTCCTGTTCGCTCATCGCCAACTCAACAACTCGCCGCCTTGGTGGGGTCGGAACAAGATTTGCAGAAAATCGTACGCGGTCTTTATCAACCAAAGACAGCGAAATCCTTGTAATCAAGCATTCACTGTGCGATTCTTTGGGTGTTCCGAAGGAGGATGACGATGTCCGAAACCATGCTCGCGGCCCTTTCTGAGATTCGAACACTTGACGACATGGTTGTCGCGTTCGGCGATGAAGAGCAATGCCGGCGCATTCTGGAAAGCATGGTTTGGCGAAATGGCAGGATTTGCCCTGCTTGCGGTTACAAACGTTCAATCGCGATTGCTGGTCGGGATACGGGCAAGCGCCGAGCCCGCCCGGGTCTCTACCAATGTTCCAACGGTGATTGCCGCTTCCAGTTCACCGTGACAACCCACACGCCCTTGCATGCGACGAAGCTACCCTTGCACATCTGGCTGAAGGCGATGTGGCTGTTGTTGCAGTCGGATAAAGGCTTATCCTCGGTTCGTCTCGCCGAGGTGCTCGGGGTAAGTCAGCCAACGGCCTGGCGGATGGGCCATGCGTTGCGCCTCATGGTGGCGCGTGAGCACATGCTCGACGGCACGGTCGAAATTGACCATTTCTATCTCGGGGGCAATCCCAGAAAGCATCCCGACAATCCGCCGCCCGGCCGAGGCCGCAAAGGAAAGGTGAAAACAGAGAAGACGCCGGTCATGGCAATCGTTCAGCGCCCGGCAGACATCACTCCCGGCTCAAATGCGGGCGATGCGCGCGCTGCTGTCGTGTCTGGCCTTTCATTGCGCGCCGCAGTCCGAGCAGTAGAGACACAAGTTGAGTTGGATGCACATTTGATGAGCGACGAGGCAAAGGCATTCGTTGCTATTGGCGAAAGCTTTTCCATGCACGAGACCGTCAACCATTCCAGCGGTGAATATGTCCGGAATGCCGTACACGTTAATTCCGCTGAAGGATTCAATGCGCGTGTTCGCCGAACCATTGCGGGCGTTTTTCATCACATCAGCCCGGAACTTGCCGATCTCTACTTTCACGAAATCGGCTTCCGTTGGTCACAACGCATTGCGGTCAGCCAGGTGGTGCGGAAAAGCCGGAGCGGCAAGGAAACGACGAAAACTCTCTGGTCACGTGTACCGCCTGCACTACAATTGCAGCAGGTGTTCCGTGCTGCTATCGGCCGCCAAATGCGCCGTAGCCATGACGGCGGTATCATCATTAAGTCTTCGGTCGCTGTCTTTGGTTGATAAAGGCCGCGTACGATTTCGAGCAGATCTTGTTCCGACCCCCAAAGGCGCGCATCTCTACGCAACCGAGCAGCCCATCGACACCTCGACCGCCGCCGGCAAGGCATTCTTCGACATGCTCGGTGTCTTCGCCGAGTTCGAGACCAACCTGCGGCGGGAACGCCAAGCCGAGGGGATCGCGGCAGCCAGAAAGCGCGGCACCTACAAGGGCCGTCCTCCGAAAATCGACCGAGATCCTCCAAAGGCTGAAGCAAGGTCATGGCCCGACGCAAATCGCCCGTGATCTCGGCATCTTGCGCGGAACCGTTTATCAGGTGCGGAAGGACAGATGACAAAACAAAGGCGCATCACTCGGCTGACGCCAGCGACATGTGAAGAGATTCAGGCCCGCATGCTCGAAGCCTGCCGGAAGGTCGCCGCCGATCATGGCCTGGTTGTCGAAAGCGCCGGATGGCACGGCATGGACGCAGGCTTTGCCTTTGAACCCGCGTTCCGCGTCAGCATTCCCGCATCCGACGGCACAGCGTTCAACCTGGAAAAGGACATGTTCGCCTATCTGGCCGAACATTACGGCCTGGCGGCTTCCGACTTCGGACGCGAGTTCACCACCGGAAGCGACAGGTTCCGGATAACTGGCATCGACCCGAAGCGACCGAAATACCCCATCTCCGCCGAGCGCATTCCCGACAGGCGCGGCTTCAAGTTCACCGCCGAAAATGTCGCTATGCTTCTGCAAGCAAAGGCGAAAAAGCCGTGAAGTTCTCTGATTGTTCCGTGAGTTGGCCAAAATCGCAGCTTCGGGCCGATTAGGCCTATCTGGGCCGGCTGCTGGCGCGCGCGCCAGGCCTTGAAATGCGCCGCGGTTGCCGTCCGGCTGATGGGCCGCGGCGAGGATGAGGCAGCTCTGCGCGACGCGGTTCTGCTGACGGCCGCAGGCGGCGATCCCGGCCCGGCCGGGCGAGTGTTTTTGGCCACCAAAAGGCTTTCCACCCGAAACCCCGCCTTCTCGTCGAAAGCGGTGGCTGAGCTTGCCGATCTGTTGGGGCTGGCCTGGGACGACGCTCTTGCCGCCGCGGTCGACCATGCCGACGGCGCATTGCAGTCGGGCCGGCTGGCGCCCTTCGCCGCGGCGGACCTCGTTTCGGCGATCTGCAGCGATCGCCCGGATGCCGAGCCGCTGGCCTGGGCGCTCGCCGACATGCTGATCGCCGCGATGTTGAAATGGAAGTGTCCGGTTCCTCTGCTGATGGCGGAACGTTACGGCACGGCGTTTCGCATGCTTGGGGGAAGGGGGCGTGTGCGGCCGAGCGAGTCCGCCTTCCCGCGTGCCGTCTGCGTCGCACTGGTCGAAGGCGCAGGTGCTGCGCTGCGCTCGGCCGGCGAAATCGCCCGACGCGCGGACGCTCTTCTCGCCACCGCGCCGAAGGTGCGCACCAAGGGCGCCGGCGCGGTCATCGCAAGACTGTTTGAGGAGGATGCCGTGCCGGCCACGGCGCCCGGCGGCAATCTCTCCCGCTGGGCCGCCACGCGACTGTTCGAACGGCTGGAAAGATTTGGCGCCGTGCGCGAGCTCTCAGGTCGACCTTCGTTCCGCATTTACGGGTTGTGACTGTCCGCGCAAAGCGCGATGATCACCGGGCATACGCTGCCGGTAGATGGCGGCTTCCTTGCGAGATAGCTGGAGCGCGATCGCACCGTGGGGCACAGCCAGCCTCAAGACTTAGAGCACGGTGCGACATCGCGGCCAGGCGAACGGCCGGTTTTTCCCTCGTTAGCGATCCCATAGGCGGGTTCACTTGCCGTTCCCCCGCCCGATCTTCCCACCCTCCAGAACTGCCCGCCATACCGGACGAGCATTTCGGTGTCATTCACGGTGCGCCGAGGACGCCTTGTCCGCCGGCAATCAATCGCCGGCGGAAACTGTCCCGGCGATCGGGGCGGTCGACCTGTCAGGCGGTTTTCTGCCGCGACATCGTCAGTGCCAGGTCCTCGATCATGTCTTCCTGACCACCGACCATGCCGCGACGTCCGAGTTCAAGCAGCAGATCACGGGCCGGCACGCCGTAGCGTTTCTCGGCGCGTTCGGCAAACAGCAGGAACGAGGAATAGACGCCGGCATAGCCGAGCACCAGTGATCCGCGATCGACGCGGATCGGCCGGTCCATCATCGGAACGACAAGATCCTCTGCGACGTCCATGATCTTGAACAGATCGACGCCCGTCTGAGCCCCCATGCGCTCGAACACGGCGACCAGCAGTTCGGTCGCGGCATTGCCGGCACCGGCGCCGAGTCCGGCGATCGCCCCGTCGATACGGTTTGCACCGGCGGCAACCGCGGCGACCGAATTGGCGATGCCCATGCCGAGATTGTGGTGACCGTGGAAGCCGAGCTCGGTCTCAGGCTTCAGTGCGCCGCGGATCGCGGAGATGCGGGCCGTCACGTCGTCCGGCAGCATATGCCCGGCGGAATCGGTGCAATAGACGCAGTTGGCGCCGTAGCTTTCCATCAGCAGGGCCTGCTCGACCAACTTCTCCGGGCCGGCGCGGTGCGACATCATCAGGAAGCCGACGGTGTCGAGACCGGTCTTGGCGGCATAGGTGATGTGCTGTTCGGCGCAATCGGCCTCGGTGCAGTGGGTGGCGACCCGCACGCCGGAAATGCCGCAGTCGATGGCTTCCTTCAGCATGTCCACGGTGCCGATGCCCGGGAGAAGAAGCGCGGAGACCTTCGCTTGCTTCAGGTTCGGCACGACGGCGCGCAGATAGTCCGCATTCGTGTGGGCAGCGAAGCCATAGTTGACCGAGGCGCCGCCGAGGCCGTCGCCATGGGTTACCTCGATCCACGGCATGCCCGCCTCGTCGGCGGCCGTGGCGATGGCGACCATTTGCTCGAGGGAAATCTGGTGGCGCTTGGCGTGCATGCCGTCGCGCAGGCTCATTTCGTGAAGGGTGATCTTGCGACCTTCAATGCTCATGGTTCTTCTCCTCAGCCGCGGGCCGGCAGGGTGACGACGCCATTGGCCGCCTCCTGGGCAAAAAGCTCGGCGGTGCGAAGCGCGGCCGCCGTCATGATGTCGAGATTGCCGGCATATTTCGGCAGGAAGTCGCCAAGGCCCTCGACCTCGAGGTAGATGGAGACGCGGCGGCCGTCGAACACCGGACCGTTCACCAGCTTGTAGCCGGGTACATACTTCTGCACCTCGGCCACCATGGCCTTCACGCTTTCGGTGATCGCGGCCTGGTCCGGCTCGCCTTCGGTCAGCACATGCACCGTGTCGCGCATCAGAAGCGGCGGCTCGGCGGGATTGACGATGATGATAGCCTTGCCGCGCTTTGCGCCACCGACCTTCTCGATGGCCGAGGCGGTCGTGCGGGTGAATTCGTCGATGTTCTTGCGCGTACCTGGGCCGACGGAACGGGATGAGACCGCTGCGACGATCTCGCCATATTCGACCGGCTGTACGCGCGACACCGCTGCCACCATCGGAATCGTCGCCTGGCCGCCGCAGGTGACCATGTTGACGTTCATCTCGAGCTTCTTGGCGTGATCCGCGAGATTGACCGGCGGAATGCAGAAGGGGCCGATCGCCGCCGGCGTCAGGTCCACCATGATGACGCCGAGCTCGTTGAGTTTGCGCGAGTTTTCCGCATGCGCATAGGCCGAGGTGGCATCGAAGGCGACGCGGATATCGTCGGAGATGACGTGTTCCAGGATGCCGTCCACGCCGGCGGCACAGGCCTTCACGCCCATGTCGATGGCCCGCTTCAGCCCCTCCGAGCTCGGGTCGATGCCGACCATCCAGACCGGCTCCACCCATTCGGAACGCTTCATCTTCATCAGGAGATCGGTACCGATATTGCCGGGGCCGATGATGACCGCCTTGAGTTTGCTGCTCATGTTGGATTCCTTTGACTTACATTCCGAAGAAGGCGGGCAGCGCCAGCGAGAGCGCGGGCACATAGGTGATGATGAGGAGCACGGCGATCATGACGAGCATCGGCGTGATCGCACCCTTGACGACCGTCTCCAGCGACAGGCCAGACACGCGCGAGGCGACGAAGAGATTGACGCCGACGGGCGGGGTGATCATGCCGATGGCAAGGTTGACGATCATGACGATACCGAAGTGCTCGGCGCTGACGCCCAGCGCGGTCACCAGCGGCAGGAGGATCGGCGTCAGGATGATGATCGCGGCGATCGTTTCCATGAAGGTGCCGACAATCAGCAGGATGACGTTGATCGCGAGCAGAAGCAGCCAGGCCTGGTCCACGGCGGACGTGATGGCGTTGGCCAGCATGACCGGGACACCCTCGATCGCCAGCGCCCGGCCGAAGATGGTCGCGGTGCCGACGATCAGCATGATGGTCGCGGATGTCAGCGCAGACCCCGCGAAGATCTTGTAGAGATCCTTCAGCTTCAGTTCGCGATAGACGAAGGTGCCGACGATGAACCCATAAATGACGCCGACAGCCGCAGCCTCGGTCGGCGTGAAGATACCGCCATAGATACCGCCGAGAATGATGACGGGAACCATCAGCGCCCATTTTGCATCATTGAGAACGGCGAGCATTTCGCGGCCCGTCGGGCGATAGTCACCCGGCTTCTGGCCGTCCTTCCTGGACTGTAGCCACGCATAGGCGATCAGCGCAAATCCGATCAGCAGACCGGGAACCACGCCGCCCATGAACATCTTCGACACCGAGACGTTGGCCGAGGTCGCATAGATCACCATCGGGATCGACGGCGGAATGATGACGCCGAGCGACCCGGAGCAGGCCACCAGGCCGGAGGAGAAGCTGGGCCTGTAGCCGTCCCTGGCCATGGCTGGCAGCAGAATGGCGCCGACGGCGGCAACCGTCGCCGGTCCGGAGCCGGAAATGGCGGCGAAGAAGATGCAGGTGACAACGGCGATGATCGCCATGCCGCCGGTATAGCGACCGAAGAACATGCGGCCGACATTGATAAGGCGCTGCGACAGGCCGCCCTGGCCCATCAGGTCACCGGCGAGGATGAAGAAGGGGACCGCCATCAGGGGGAAGCTGTCGATCGAGGTGACCAGCCCCTGCGGCACATAGGATCCGGACACCTTGCCGGACACGATCAGCGCCACCGTCGAGGCGATACCCAGGGAGATGGCGATCGGAACAGAAAGCAGCAGAAGAAGCGCCAGCAGGCCGAATAGAATGAGCGAGATCATCGGCCCCCCCCTGGCCGGCGGCGCGCAGATCGATGACGATCGCCTGGATCAGCCGCAGAACGACGAGCAGGAAGCCGGTAAATGGTGCGAGATAGATGATTCCCATGGGGACACCGAGCGAGGCGGACTTCTGGCCGAAGCGGAAGGTCTTCTCGACCATGAACCAGCCCTGGTACATGACGAAGATCGCGAAGGCGCCGAAGATGATGTGGCTGACGATGCGCATCACGGCCTGCCCGCGCGGAGACAGGAGATCCGTGGCCATGGTCACGCGGATATGGGCGTCCTTGCGCACCGCGTAGGCGATCCCCACATAGGTGGCCCAGATGAAGAAGTAGCGGGACAGCTCTTCCGACCATGACAAGGAAGCGCCCATCACGTAGCGCATGAAGATCTGCACGCCGATCAGCGCGGACATCATGGCCATAAGACCAACGACGATCGCTTCCTCGACATGCTCATCGACGAGTTTGAGCATGAGCTCCTCCCGCGTCCCGCCGCGTCGGCCTGCGGGCGCCAGTTAGAAATGTAAATGGGGCTGATTGGAAGACGGCATAACCCGGCGGAAGGCTCCGCCGGGTCAGCAATCTCGGTCTTACTTGCCGGCGGCAGCCAGAAGGCGATCGACGAGATCGGCACCAGCCTTCTGCTTCACGAGGTCGACGATCGGGGCGACCTTGTCGGAGAAGGCCTTCAGCTCTTCCGGGGTGAGCGTCGTGAATTTCACGTCGGTCATGGCGGCCTCGGCCTTGTCGTCGGCGGCCTTGGCAAGGCCACGCTGGTAGTCGGTGGCAGCCTTCACGGCGGCATCGAAGATCGCGCGGTCTTCATCGGAGAGGCTGGCGAGCTTGTCCGGATTGGCCAGCAGCGGCCAGGGCGAATAGATGTGGTTCGTCTTCGAGATGAACTTCTGCACCTCGTTGAACTTCATGTCGTAGAAGAGATTGATCGGGCCTTCCTGCGCGTCGAACGTGCCCTGCTGAAGGGCGGTGAACAGCTCGTTGAAGGCGAGCGGCGCCGGGTTCGCGCCCTCGGCACGCCAGGCGGCGATGTGCACCTCGTTTTCCATGGTGCGCATCTTCATGCCGGCGAGGTCGTCCGGTGAGCGGATTTCCTTCTTGTTGTTGGTCAGCTGGCGGAAGCCGTTTTCCCAATAGGCCAGACCGACCATGCCCTTGTCGTTCAGCGAAGCGAGGATTTCCTTGCCGACGTCACCGTCGAGCACCTTGTAAGCCTGCTCGCGATCCTTGAACAGGAACGGAATGTCGAAGGCGAAGAACTGCGGGGCGAAGGATGCGACCGGTGCCGACGACACGAAGGTCAGGTCGACATTGCCGAACTGGATGTTTTCGACCAGTTCGCGCTCGCCGCCGAGCTGCGAGTTCGGGAAGATTTCGAGACCGATGCGGCCGCCGGACTTCTCGCGCAGCTCCTTGTCGAGGAACTCGAACGCCTTGTGACCGGTCGACGAAGGTGTCGAGGAATGGGCTGCGCGGAAGGTGATCTCCGGTTCTGCGGAAACGGTGGTGCTGAAGAGTGCGGCCGATGCGAATGCGGCAACGAAACCTGCGCGCAGCGTGTGCGCGGCTTTTGTAAGCGACATGTCTGTCCTCCCTGTGATGCAAAAACCGTTGCCGGTCTTCGTTCTGGCTCCTGGCGGGCTTTGTCGTGGACCCGGGCGCAAGGCGCGTGCCTCCGCTCCTCCCCCAGCGCGGCTGAAATAATCAGAGGCGCAAATCTTTGTCAAATAGTAAAATCAATTTGCAATATGTGCAATTTGGCGCGAGATATGAGCGAACGGATAGACCGGGAGGGACCTATGCAACGCGAGAGATCAACGGCAGGCCTCGTCACCGCGCTGGAACGAGCGGTGGGTGCAAGCCAACTGAAGGTTGGCAATGACATCCCCGACGTGGCCTTACGCGATTGGAGCGACGAACTCGGCGGAACGCCGCTTGCGCTGGTGACGCCGCGCGATACCGATGCTGTGGCCGCGGTCATGCGGCTCTGCCAGGGCTACGACACGCCTGTTGTGCCGCAGGGTGGCCGCTCGGGGCTTGCCGGCGGCGCGGTTCCTTCCGAAGGGGCCGTGCTGCTTTCGCTTGCCGGACTGGATCGCATCGAGGAAATCGATGTCGCTTCCGGCTTGATGGTCGTCGGCGCGGGCTGCATCCTGCAGCGCATTCAGGAGGCGGCCCTTGACGCGGGCTTATCCTTTCCGCTCGATCTCGGCGCGCGCGGCTCCTGCCAGATCGGCGGCAATATCGCCACCAATGCCGGTGGCAACCGCGTCATACGCTATGGCATGACGCGCGAACTAGTCCTGGGGCTGGAGGTCGTGCTCGCTGACGGCACAATCCTGCCGATGATGAACCGAATGCCGAAAAACAATGCGGCGCTGGACCTGAAGCATCTCTTTATCGGCTCGGAAGGCACGCTGGGCGTGATCACCCGCGCCGTGCTCAAGCTTCATCCGGGCGTCGGCGGCGCCAATGCCGCGCTGGTGGCGGTTGCCGATTTCGAGGCCGCGGCAGGACTGCTGCGCCATGCGCAGCGGGAACTGTCCGGCCGGGTGACCGCCTTTGAGCTGATGTGGAACGACTACTATCGTGCCGTTCTCGCAGAAACGGGACAGCGGGCGCCGGTCGCACCCGACCATGCCCTCTATGCCCTGATCGAGATGCAGGGCGCCAATGCCGATGCCGAACGACCGGGTTTCGAGGCGATGCTGGAGACGGCCTTCGAGGCCGAGCTTGTGATCGACGCCGCCGTGGCGCAGTCGCAGCGTGAGGTTGAGGCATTCTGGTCGCTGCGCGACGGCGTTGCCGAGATCCTGTCCCGTAGGGCGCCGACGATCAATTTCGACGTCTCGGTACCGCTCGCCCGCATCGGTGACTGCGTTGACGAAATCCGCGCCGCCCTGGAGGCGGCCTTTCCCGCGCTTCAGGTCATCTTCTTCGGCCATGCCGGCGACAGCAACATCCATCTTGTTGCCGGTCCTATCTCTGATATCGATCCGACCGGCCACGGCATCGAAAAGACGGTCTACGAGATCATCCGGACCTATGGTGGCTCCGTCTCTGCCGAGCACGGAATCGGGCTGCACAAGAAGCCCTGGCTCGCCCAAAGCCGCTCGGAAAACGAGCTGGCGATGCTACGTCATTTGAAGAAGAGCCTCGATCCCAAGGGTATCCTCAACCCCGGCAAGGTGCTCTGAGCCTCACCGGTCCGAGGCTCGAGAGCCTGATGAAAGAGGGCGGGGCTCATCGCGGCCGCGCGCCGAGATCGGTGGAGATGGCCTGGGCCACGCGCTGCACTTCCGGCACCAGATTGCGCATTCGCTCCGGCGACATGTATTCCAGCGTCGAGGAGACCGAGACTGCTGCAATGATCCGCCCGGTGGCATCACGGATAGGGGCGGCCACGCAGCGAATTGACGGCTCGTCCTCGCCCAGGTCGTAGGAGTAGCCACCGGTGCGGTATGATGCCATCAACTGCAGCCAGTCCGCTTCGGTCGTGCCGCCAGGCAGGAGGTGGTGGTCGCGCTGATAGAGCCGCGACAACGTCGCCTCGGGTTCGTCCAGCATCAGCGCCTTGCCCACGCCGGTGGAGATAACCGGCTTGCGTCCGCCGATCCGCGAACTGATCTCGACCGGGCGGGCGCCGCGCAACTTGTCCAGATAGGCGACCTCCCAGCCGTCGAGTTGCGCAAGATGCACCGTGTCGCGCGTCTCGCGTGACAGATTTTCGAGCCACGGCCGTGCAATGCGCACAAGGTCGGTCTGGGAATAGGCGGCAAAACCGAGTTCGATCAGACGCGGCCCTAGGCAGAACTCGCGCGTGTTATCGGCCTTGAGATAGCGTCGCTCCAGCAATACCGACACTATTCGATGCACCGTGCTGTAGGTAAGCCCCGTCATTGCCGCGATCTCGGCGATTGAGCGCGCGCGATCGGCCACGGCGTCGATGATCTCGAGCCCTCGCACCAATGTCTGGCTGCGCGGTGCACGCTCTTTTTCGTCCTCGCCCGCCTCGGCAGCCATGACGACCCTCTCTGAAAATTGCGCCCCTTTCTAACCGCCTCTTGGCAGACATGAAAGAGCCGTCCATCAGGGACTTGGATGCCAGTATAGGCGTCACGACACGAAAGTGGTGGATCTGTCCGACATTTGAGAACATATGGTGATCATGCAGCGAGGATGGATGTTTCTCGCCGGAGCGGCCTGAGATCGGGGCTGTCCGTCGGGGTCCAGATGTAATCTCCGGTCAGGCTGATATGCTGCCAGCCGAGCGGGGTGATATGTTTGATCACATCCGGAGGCGTGGCGATGCCTTCACGATTGAGCTCGGCGAAAGCCGGTTCGAGATAGAGCGTATTCCAGTAGACGATGGCATTGATGAGCAGGTTCAGCCCGGACGCCCGATAGAACTGGCTCTCGAAGGTCCTGTCCCGCAGTTCTCCAAGGCGATTGAAGAACAGCGCGCGGGCCAGGGTGTTCTGGGCTTCGCTCTTGTTGAGGCCAGCGGTAGCGTTTCGGCGCATTTCGGGGTTCTGCCACCACTGCGGCAGGAAGATGGACCTGTTGATGCGTCCGATATCGCGAAGCGCGAGCGCCAGTCCGTTTTGACGCGGAAAGGCGGACAGCTTCGCCAGCAAGGTCGAAGGCCGGACTTGGCCAGAGCGGATCGTCGTAACGAGGCGGAGGATATCATTCCAGTTTGCCTTGATTCGCTCGACATTGATGGGGTCGCCGACGAGGGACGCGAGATTTTGGGGTGTCAACGGCGGAGTAAAATCCTGCCACGCGGCGGCGCAAAAGTCGGCCACTTGTGGCGCGCGCATGAGACCGCCGGGAGGGCTTAGGCCCGAGCGGGGGTCTCATGCGCGCGTTGCGATTTTCGAAGGGTGTCAGCCGGCCTTTCGGGCGCGGCTTTGGGCGAGACGATAGCTGTCGCCGTTCATCTCGAGGATGCTGACGTGATGGGTGATGCGGTCGAGCAAAGCGCCGGTCAGGCGCTCGGACCCCAAGGTATCCGTCCATTCGTCAAAAGGAAGGTTGCTGGTGATCAGGGTCGCGCCTCGCTCGTATCGTTGCGAGATCAGCTCGAACAGCAATTCCGCGCCGGTCTTTGACAGCGGCACGAAGCCCAGTTCATCGATGATCAACAGCTGGTAGGCGGCCATCTGCTTCTGGAACCGGATGAGACGCCGCTCGTCGCGCGCCTCCATCATCTCGCTGACCAGTGCGGCCGCTGTCGTGAACCCAACGGACAGGCCCTTCTGGCAGGCGGCCAGGCCGAGGCCGAGCGCCACATGGGTCTTGCCCGTGCCGCTGGGGCCGAGAGCGATAACGTTCTCCCTGCGCTCGATCCATTCGCAGCGCGCCAGTTCCAGCACCTGCATCTTGTTCAGCTTTGGGATGGCGGCGAAGTCGAAACTGTCGAGGCTTTTGACGACCGGGAACCTGGCCGCCTTGATGCGACGCTCGACCTTGCGACGGTCCCGTTCGATCATCTCCCGCTCGGCAAGCCGGGTGAGGTATCCGACATGATCGACGCCTTCGGTGGCGCACAGCCGGGCCAGCTTCTGGTACTCGCGCTGGAAACTCGGCAGCTTCAGGGTTTTGAGATAATGGGTGAGAAGGATCTCGGGTGCTTCGGTGTTCATGCGGCTTCTCCCGCATCCGACGACAGGAGACGCATATACGCCTTCGCCGATGTCGTCTCGACCGTCGCCCTCGGCAGGTAGGGGTAGATGGACAGGTCCAGTCTGGGCGGCCGGCGTTCCACCCGGCACAGGATCAGATGCTTGACCGCGTCGAAGCCGATGGCTCCGAGTTGCAGGGCCCGCTTCACCGCCGCATGCAGATCGGCGAGTTCGAAGCTCTCCAGCAGGCGGAGGACCTGCACGTACTCACGCCGGCCGTGCTTGGCCATGCGGCCTTCCATCAACCGGCGCAGCGTAGCGAACTCTTGCGGCAAGTCCCAGCCCTGGAGGGGCGCTGCCTGATCCAGAGAATTGATCTTCTGCTCGATCAGCGGCAGGTAATGGACAGGATCGAAGACGACGTCTTCCCGTTCCCAGCACCGAGGATGGCGGGCGATGATCTCGCCACGGCAACCGATGACCACTTCGTTGACATAGCCGCGCACCCACACATCCTGATGGCCATAGGCGACCGGGACGGAATAGTCGTTGGTCTTGTAGCGCACCAGCGACTGCGCCGTCACCTTGGCACTTGCCTGGTCGCAGGCATCAAATGGCGAGGCTGGCAAGGCGCGCATGGCAGCCAGATCGCGCCGCAAGCGCTCGCCGATCGTCTCGCTCTCGCCGCGCAGCCTGTCGCGCTGGCGCTTCCGGCACTGCTCCTCCAGAAAGGTGTTGAACGCCTCCCATGTCGCAAACTGCGGGATCGGCACCATGAAGTTGCGTCGGGCATAGCCGACGAGACCCTCGACGTTCCCCTTGTCGTTGCCCTTGCCGGGACGGCCATAGCGATCCCGGATAAGGTAGTGGGACAGGAAGCCGCTGAACAACGTCGCGCGCTTGCGGGTGCCGTCAGGCAAAATCTTCGCCACCAGGCAACGGTCGTTGTCGTAGACGATCGATTGCGGCACGGCGCCGAAGAAAGCGAACGCATGGACATGGCCATCGACCCAGGCCTCGGCCACTGCCGCCGGATAGGCCCGCACGTAGCAGCCGTCGCTGTGCGGAAGGTCGAGCACGAAGAAATGCGCCTTCTGCTCGACACCGCCGATGACCACCATCGCCTCACCGAAATCGGCCTGCGCATGGCCGGGCGGATGCGACAGCGGCACGAACACTTCCTGGCAGCGCTGATCCCGCTCGCGCATGTAATCCTTGATGATCGTATAGCCGCCAGTGAACCCGCATTCGTCTCGAAGCCGGTCAAACACCCGCTTGGCCGTATGGCGCTGCTTGCGCGGCACTTGTCTGTCTTCGTCCAGCCAGTGATCGATCGTCGAGACAAACGCATCCAGCTTGGGCCGCCGGATCGGTGATTGTCGCTGATAGCCAGGTGGCGTCGAATAGGACAGCATCTTGGAAACGCTGTCGCGCGATATGTTGAAATGCTTTGCAGCCTGACGCCGGCTCATGCCTTCCGAGCAAGCCAGTCGAACCTTCAGATATAGTTCCACGGTATAGATCCCCAGGCCCTCCTGCGCTCATTGCAGAAGGAAAATAGGTGGCCGACTTTTACGCCGCCCGAAGCGGGACAATCCCGCCGCTACCGTGGTCTAATTTTGCACCGCCGCTCTCAATTTTGGGGAGGCGTGTCACCCGGGAAGAGATACAGCTTGCGATCCTTGAGGCCACGCAGCCGAGGCACAAGTTGGAAACCAACAAGGTGGCAAAGCGCAAAACTGATGTCGCTGACCCCGCCGGTATCGACGTAGTGCGTTTCGATAGCGAGATCGCTGCCGTGGTAGAGCAAACCGTCGAGAACATAGATGGCCTCGCTCGCATTGGCGTTCATGGCGATGATATAGAAGGCGCCGTACTGGTCGGAGGTGAAGCGGTAGAATTTGGCGCCGGGGTTAGGCCCGTACCGCGCGTTGAGATCGCCGATCGCCTCGGCATGCCCTCCCGCCGGAAAATACTGGCCATCAGAAGATGACGTGGTTCCGTCTCCCCACAGCTTCGCGAGAGGCAATTGCCTCTGGGCGTTGACGAGGATGGCGTGGGCGGCGGTGTAGCCTTCCTCGCGAATGTGCCAGTCATGTGCCCAGGCGAGCTGACGCATCGTCAATCCGGGCGAAACATCGGCCATTCTCGTCAGGCCAAGATTGATGCCGTCCGCCAGAATTGCGGTGAGCAAAGCGAGCTTGTCGTCGGCCCCTCGACCTGTGCGCAGATGTGTGAAGGCGTTGGAAAATCCCGTGCGGGCATCCACCTCGAGCAAAAGATCGGTGATGCGGATCGCAGGCAGACGGCTTTCCACCCTCGGCTTTAGCGACTTGGCGATGTCCGGAAACATCGCTTTGTGCGGCGTGACGCTGAAACCAGCCCCGGTCAGTTCGACATCATCGAGCTCGCCGGCGGCCGCAAGACGGGAGAGGTCAGCCAATCCATCATTCAGAATCTGGCGCTGCTGGCTGAGATAGGTTTCCACGTCGGTATCGACGGCGACCGGAAGCGGACCTTCCTCGCGCATCAGCTCGAATGTCGGCGTGGGAATGAGAAAGCTTTCGAATGACTGGAAGCGCTTCGCCCCCTCCACCCAGACATCGCCGGCATCAAGCCGGCGTTTCAGCTCGGTGAACACGCAGAGTTCATAAGCTCTGCGATCGATTCTGCCATCCTGAAGGACGAGCGGCATCCAGCCTTTCGGCGCGAAGGATATGGGAGCGTTGTCCGGTATTGCTCGTTTCCCTGTACGATAGAGATCGGCAATCACGGAGAGCGCGCGCAAAAGATTCGCCGCTACGGCGTGACCGCGGAACACGAGTGTCGAGAGGAATTGCGGCGCCAGTTTCCGGATCGTCGGATAGCGCTGGAGCATTTCGATTTTACCGTCGATGACATCCGGCGCGATCAGCGTGTCGACCGCCTCGACACTGGCGGCAAAGGCTGGCCATTGAACGACCTGTTCGAGCGCCTTGGCGATATCCTCGCCTTTCTCCTTGGCCTTGATGATCGCATGGCAAACTTTCGAAACGTCCTTCAGTGGCTTCTGCACTTCCCGCACGGAGCGGGTGACGCGGGCGGCCGCCTGACTGTCGGCCCGCCGCGTCAACATACCCATGAGTTTCTTGAACATGTCGATGGCGCCGTCGGTCAGGTGGCGGGAAAGATACAGTACCGTCGCCGCCAGCACGGCATGCCGGCGTTCGGGGTTGAGGTCGCGCAGATGTTGGGCACTCATTCGCATCCCCTCCGCGGCGAATTCATCAAAGACCTCGGCCGGAATGCGCTCCATCAGCGTCGCCGGTAGATTCAGGGACCGAAGAAAGCGAATGCGCTCGGCTATCCTGTCGAGGTTGACGGCGGCTGGCGACAATGCCGGTGTCCTGGCCCAAGCGAGGACGGTGACGCTCGTCCCCTCACGCGGGTCGAGAAGTTTGTCCAGGTCGAGCTTTTGGCCCTCCGACAATCCGCCCGCCAGCGCCCGGAGCTATGAGGGAAACTGGGTGATGACGGACTGAGAAAGGCGGCGTATCGAGGCGGGTGACAAAGCCTGCCAGAACCTCACGAGGAGCGATACGCCATGACGACAGATAGCAGAGTTGTTTCCTTTCCGCACCCCGACACGCTCGACGATCCCCTGACATCGGTTCTGCGTGATGGCGCGCGCCGGCTTCTGGCGCAGGCGGTGGAGGCGGAAGCCGAGGCGTTTCTTGCCGCCATGGCCGACGAGCGCCTTGCCGATGGACGGGCCCGAATGTTGCGGCACGGCCATGGGCCGGAACGGGTGATCCAGACGGGGATCGGCCCGGTTGCGGTCAAGCGCGCCAAGCTGCGCGACCGAGCTTTGGAAGTCTCGGCCGAGGAGCGCATCACGTTTACCTCGGCGATCCTGCCGAAATGGGCGCGGCGGACAAAGAGCCTCGACGCCCTGCTGCCGGTCCTTTACCTGCGCGGCATCTCCACCGGCGACTTCCAGGAGGCGCTTGCCGCACTGCTCGGCAAGGAGGCGCCGAACCTGTCGCCCTCGGTGATCGGGCGGCTGAAGGAGGCGTGGCAGGCCGACTATGATCGCTGGCAGCGCCGCGACCTGTCGGCGCGCCGCTACGTCTACATCTGGGCCGACGGGGTCTATCTCCAGGCGCGCATGGAGGACGATGCCGCCTGCATGCTGGTCGTCATCGGCGCGACGCCGGAAGGCAAGAAGGAACTTGTCGGCTTTCAGGTCGGTGTGCGCGAAAGCACCCAGAGCTGGCACGAACTGCTCGTCGGGCTGAAGGCCCGCGGACTTTCGATTGCACCAGAAATTGCCGTCGGCGACGGCGCGCTCGGCTTCTGGAAGGCGCTCGAGGAGATATTCCCTTCGACCCGCCATCAACGTTGCTGGCAGCACAAGCTCGTCAACATCCTCAACAAGGTGCCGAAGTCGGTGCAGCCGAACATGAAGGCCGATCTCAGGGAGATCCGCGATGCCCCGAATCGGGCGACTGCCGAGGTCGCAATGGCCGTCTTCGTCGACAAATACGAGGCCAAGTATCCGAAGGCCGTCGACTGCCTGACGAAGGACCGTGAGAGGCTACTGACCTTCTTCGACTTCCCGGCCGAACACTGGGACCATCTGCGCACCTCGAATCCAATCGAAAGTGTCTTCGCCACCGTCAGGCACCGCACGGTGCGCACCAAAGGAAGCCTGTCGCACAACACGGCGCGCCTCATGGTCTTCAAGCTCGTCATGAGCGCTGCCAAAACCTGGCGCCGGCTGAAGGGCGAAAATCAGTTGCCAAGGGTCATCGCCGGCGTCAAATTCACCGACGGCGTCGCTGACTCGCTGGCGCCAGACCATCGCGCCGCCTGATTGGCCTCGTCACCCATTTCCGACCATAGCTCCTTCGTGCCTGACCTTGAGCAAGGTCGCCCATCCGACGGATTCATCGATTGCCTCAATCGGGTCGACATCATTTTCCTGCGCCGCGGAGAGCGCGTCGATCGTGCCGCGAAACAGCCGCATGAGACGTGACACGTCCTTCGATGTCGCGACATAGCGCTGGGCCTGCGTGTTCTTGGCCCGGGTGAACATGTTGCCGATCAGCTTGTCGGCCATTTCGATCACCGCGTCGGTCAGGCGCTCCTCCAGGTCGATCAGGAAAGCGACCAGCGTTGCACGCCGGCGCGACCCGGTATAACGCTCGATCAGATAAGCGGGCGATGCCCGGCCCTCACGCACAAATTGACGATAGCGGTCGGGGTGGATGGCGGTGCCGGCTTTTGCCGGAATGCCGATCCTCCTCACAAATCGAAGCCGGTCCAGAATCTCGCGGACATGGTCCGGCTTTGCCGCCGCGGGTATGGCTTTCAGCCAAGCAAGTGGAGTGATGCCCGTGACGGGATCGGTGACGAACAGGGCGTCGAGGGCCGCCAGCTGGTCCGTTCCCAGGCCGGCCAAAAGAGCGTGCGTGGCCTGCTTTCGCGCCCTCGCGCGACCGGCAATGCCGGCACGTTCAATCGTCGAGATCGACGGCAGGAGGATCTTCGCCTGACGCAAGGCATCGATGACGCCAGCGGCAATCACGACGCCCTTGTCGGTTGACCATGCCACAGTGGCCGCCATCTCGATCATGAAAGGAATATCGGTCCTGGCCGGAACGCGTAGACCAAGGGTGTTGGCGAGTTCGCGGGCATGGTCCGTCATCGTCTGCTCACGGGCCGCATAGTCCGCAATCGCTTCGGCCGGGATGCCAAGTTGCTCGGAAACGAAGGAAAGTAGTCCTTCGGGTATGCTGGTGGTGCGATTGAGGACCTGCGCCAGCGTCGTGCCGGGGTGGCGAAACAGGGCCAGTTGCAGGCCGATGCCAAGGCGATTGCGGTCTTCCCGCCGGAGACGGATCAGATCGATATCTGCTGGTTCGAAACTATAGAGTCGGGCGAGGTCATCCCGCTCCGGCGGGATACCCAGCAACTGCTCCCGCTCGGCGTCGCTCAGCAACTCGTGTTTCGCCATTTTTGCCCTCTCCGGCCGTCCACAAAAGGCCATTGCATTCCATGGACAACGCTCAGTAAAGAGACATATTCTGTGGACGGATTTCGTTTCATGCCACAGGTCACGCAGAATCCGTCCACAGAACGTCCGTTTAGGAGACAGGAAGATGGGAGGTATTCTCGGATACGCGCGTGTCTCAACCGGGGATCAGGACGTCGCCGGCCAAACCATGCGGCTTGAACAAGCTGGTGCCATCAAGGTCTTCTCTGACATCCAATCTGGAAAAAGCATGGATCGACTGGGTTTGGCCGAACTGCTCGCCTACGCCCGCGCCGGTGATACGCTCGCCGTCGTGCGGCTCGATCGGCTTGGTCGGTCCCTCGCGGAGTTGCTGGAAACGGTGAAGATGCTGCGGGAGCGACAAATCGACCTTCTCAGCCTCGAGGAGAAGATCGACACGTCTTCGGCAGCCGGCGAGCTGATCTTCCATGTGTTCGGTGCCATTGCGCATTTCGAACGGCGGCTGATCTCCGAGCGAACAAAGGATGGTATCGCCGCTGCGCGTGCGAAGGGAAAGAAACCCGGCCGCCAGCCTCTCGACATGAAAAAGGTTGAGGCCGCCATCAAGCTGGTCGAAGCAAAAACGTCACCCTCCGAAGCTGCCAGACAACTCGGTCTCGGCCGCTCAACTGTCTATCGCGAGTTGCGACGGCTCGGGGTCAGTCGGCAAAGCTGATCCCTGTTTCCGTTCCGTTCACCCTTGCCGTTGTTTAGCGGGAAATCAGCGCTATGCCCTCTGAAAGGCACGCACATCCTCCAGCCCCAACCGGTCCGGCGACCGACCGAAATAGCGCGAAAACTTCGTCACCGCATGCAGATACGATCGTTGCGTCGCCGGCGACAGATTGCGGATCGTCATGTCCTCGATCATCCGTCGCCGCAGCGGGCTCATCTCACTCATGGTACTCTCCTGTTCAAAGGTTGGGCCAAACAGCCCAATCCTTCAAAACAGGGGCACACCATGCAAATCAGATGCCCCAAATGCCGCGTCAGCGGCTTCGTTCAATCCAACACGATTCAGAAAAATAGTGAAACGCTCTAGCGGAGCATTCCGTTCAACCCAACAAAGCGGAGGGCCCTCGGACCCCGGACCATCGGTTCGCTTCCTTTCAAGAGCCGTGAATTTCCATGTGTTGCGGAAGGCGACGAGCGCGCTTAACCGCCTGACCGATCCAGCAGGTGGTGCATCGCGTCACTATCACAGCCCTGAAGTGCCCGAAAACATTAACCCCGATGCCTCCCAAAACCCGACCGCGCTTACTCAAGCTTTCAAAGTAATATCAGTGTGCTTTCGCTTGCATCGTAGCATTGCCGGTCTGCGAACGGACCCAGAGATTGAACCCTGTTTCGGCTTTAGCCGCATTAATGGAAAAGCGACCACCGTCGAACAGAGGGAAGACTCCGCGGAATTTGAAGGAGGCCAGCGGGCGGCCTTGGTTCATCTGTGAGGCGAGCCGCAGGAGTAGGGTTGCTTGCAGCGGGCCGTGCACAAGCAGGCCGGGGTAACCTTCTTCCTTCTGGCAGTAGTCACGATCGTAGTGAATCCTATGTCCGTTGAAGGTGGCAGCGGAGTAGCGGGCTAGAAGAATCGGGCTGGCCTCTACGTAACTTGTCCTTTCCGGGACTGGAAGCAGGGTTTTTTCCGATGGTCCGCCGGCGGCGGTTTCGAGTGGGCGATAGACGATATCGTGCCGTTCGTTGAGAACAAGACCGCGGGGGCCGAGATAGTCGTGGGTGACGGTGACGAAACACAAGGTGCCGCTTCGCCCGGTCTTCAGCGCTATATCGGCGATGCGGGAGCGGCGTATCACCTCGTCTCCCACACGGAACTCACCTGAGAACACAAGCGCTCCGCCGGCCCACATGCGCCGGGGCAGGGGGACGGGCGGGAGGAAGTCGCCCCGGGCGGGATGGCCGTCAGGGCCCAAGCTCGACATCGGTGCTATATCCGGCGAGAGGCACCAGTGGATGCCGGCCGGTGGCAGGTCGCCTTCGTCGAGAGCCGGCGCTTCGTCCAGAACGGCTGCAAGGCTGTTGGCAAGGCGCGGCGAAATCACATCCCGGCTTTCACGTGTCTTACCGATCCATGTCTTCAGGTGCTCGATATCCAGATCCACGGAAGTCTCCTAGAAAGAACGCGGCATGCCGAGGATGTGCTCGGCGACATAGGACAGGATCAGATTGGTCGATATCGGCGCGACCTGATAGAGACGTGTCTCACGGAACTTGCGCTCCACATCGTACTCGCAGGCGAAACCGAATCCTCCGTGGAATTGCAGGCAGGCGTTTGCGGCCTCCCAGCTGGCCTTGGCGGCCAGGTATTTCGCCATGTTCGCCTCGGCCCCACAGGGGAGGCCCGCATCGAACTTGCGGCAGGCCTCGTTGCGCATGAGGTTGGCGGCCTCGATCTCGATATAGGCTTCGGCGATCGGGAACTGTACACCCTGGTTCTGGCCAATAGGGCGACCGAAAACCACGCGGCTCGACGTGTATTCGATGATCTTGTCGGTGAACCAGTAGCCGTCGCCGATGCATTCCGCTGCGATCAGCGTGCGTTCTGCATTGAGGCCGGTAAGGATGTATTTGAACCCCTGTCCTTCTTCGCCGATCAGGTTCTCTACGGGGATCTCCAGGTCATCGAAGAACAGCTCGTTGGTCTCATGATTGACCATGTTGAGGATGGGGCGCGCCTCCATCCCCTTCTTCATGGCCTCCTTCACATCGACGAGGAAGATCGAAAGGCCTTCGGACTTCTTCCGCACCTTGTCGAGGGGCGTCGTGCGGGCGAGCAAGATCATCAGGTCGGAATGCTGCACCCGGCTGATCCAGGTTTTCTGACCCCTGATGACCCAGCGGTCACCCTTGCGGGTTGCGGTGGTCTTTAGTTGCGTCGTGTCGGTGCCGGTGGTTGGCTCGGTCACACCCATGCTCTGCAGGCGCAGCTCTCCGCTGGCGATCCGCGGCAGGTATGTTCGTCGCTGTTCTTCCGAGCCGTGCCGGATCAGCGTATTCATGTTGTACATCTGTCCATGGCAGGCGCCGGAATTGCCGCCGGCACGGTTGATCTCTTCCATGATGATCGCCGCTTCCGTCAGGCCAAGGCCCGACCCGCCGTATTCCTCGGGAATCAAGGCAGACATCCAGCCTTCCTTCGTCAGCGCGTCGACGAACTCCTCCGGATAGGCGCGGGCTTCATCCACTTTGCGGTGATACTCCGCCGGAAAACTTGCGCAGAGCGCGCGGATGCCCTCGCGCAGTTCCGCGTGGGTTTCGTGCTGGCTGTTGATGTCTTTCAAAGGGTGGCTCCGTCAGTATGCAGGGTTCGGCTGCTATCAGCTGAACCAGTCGCGCATGGAGAGGGCCTGCGGCAGGGCGTGCAGGCGGTTGAGAAGGGTGTCGGCGTCGGCGTTCAACACGGGGCCGGCCAGCGTGCGGAACTTGGCGGCAATGGCCTGCGCGTCGGGAAAGGTTTCCGGCTCGCCCGAAGGGTCGGAGATGCGCAGGCGGTAATCGATATTCCTTGCCCGAAGGGTGAGCGTAGCGCCGAAGGGATGGCGCAGGTTCTCGAGGCTTTCGTCGCGGACCACGTCCACCCGGGCGGCCAAGGCCTCGGTTTCGGGTTTGCCGAGGAGATCATAATCGTCCCAGCCGAAGCGGCCCCGCAAAAGTGCGGCGGCAGCGGCGAAGGGCATGGAGAACTGGCCTTCGACAACGCTGCGGGCCCGGCGCTTTTCCGCAATCGGAGCACCGACCAGGGTAATGCCGTTGCGATGCAGGCCTACGGTAATGGCCTCCACCTCGTCCGGTGCAAGGTTGAGGTCCCGTCTCAGCGCAAGAAGACCATCCACCGCGGCGTGGGTGTAGCGGCAGGCGGGGTAGGGTTTGATGCCGATGCGCAACGTTTCCCACACCGTTCCGAGGCCCGCCACCGCCCGCTCGGGGTCGGCGCCGTCGCTGTAACCACGCAGGAAGCCATGTTTGCCGTCGATAGCATCTTCTGCGCCGACGAAGTCCGAAGCAGCAAGCGTTGCCGCCATGAGACCCTTCATCGATGCCTCGCCCACCTGATAGCGCTTGTTCCAGGCGCCGTTGACGAGGAACTGCAGAGAGCCGGAGGCCTGGCTCGCGGCAACGCCGAGAGCAGCCGACATGGCCTTCGCATCCAGCCCGAGAAGACGCCCGGCGGCCACCGCAGCGCCAAAGGTGCCGGCAGTCGCCGTAGGATGAAAGCCGCGAGCGTAGTGTTCCGTCGGGTCGAGCGCCATGCCAAGGCGGCAGCACACCTCGAAGCCCATGACGACCGCCGCAAGGAAATCGGCGCCGGATGCGCCGGTCAGTTCGGCTGCCGCAAGAGCGGCTGGAACCACCGGCGCGCTGGGGTGAAGCGAGCTGTCCGCGTGGGTGTCGTCGAAGTCGAGGCTATGACCGAACGTACCGTTCAGAAGAGCCGCGGCGGCCGCGCCGTAGTGCCGGTTTAGGCCGAAAACGGTGCAGGGGCCGTCGCCCTCCATGCCGAGACGCTCCAGCATGGCGAGGACCGCAGGGGTGGAATCCGCCTCATGCGCTGCCCGCAGGATCGAGCCGGTAAAATCGGTCACGAGCGCCAGGGCGCGCGCCATGACCTCGTCCGGAATTTCGCGTGTATCGATACCGCAGGCAAAGCCGGCGAGGGTCATGGTCAGGGACATGCGTCACTCCTTTTGGCCTGCGCCAGGTGGCGAGCCATGATCTGCTCGGCCCGGCGGATCACCGGTGCATCGACCATGGCGCCGTCGACCCGCGCCGCCGTTCCGCCAGTCGCCGCGGCCAGAATTCTCGCAGCCCAGTTCAGCTCAGCCTCAGACGGACAGAAGCCGCGGCGCGCCGGGACAATCTGAGCCGGATGAATCAGCAATTTGCCGGAAAAGCCCAATTCGGCAGCATGGGCGCAGTCGTCGGCGATCAGATCGGCATCGTGGATGGCGGTGGTCACGCCGTCTATCGGCGCGGGCCGCCCCGCCAGGCGGGCGGCCATGACAAGGGCCGAGCGCGCTGCCAGAAGTGACTGCCGCGTGTGGGCCATCGCGAGGTCAGCGGCAAAATCGATGGAGCCGAAGGCGATCCGGGCCGATGCTTCGGCAATCTCGACCGCCCGATGAAGCCCGACTGCCGTTTCCACCAGGGCAATTACCGGACATCCGCAGTGATCCTCGACACGGCGGAGCTCTTCAGCGCTTTCCGCCTTCGGGAGAAGCACGGCCGGCAGCCGCAGCTGCGCCGCGGCTGCCATATCCGCTTCATGCCACTCCGTGCCAGCCGCGTTGATCCGCAGCAGGACAGGCATGTCGGGTGGCACGAAGGACAATCCTTCCGGCAACTGCTCGCGTGCTCGCTCTTTAACCTGCGGAGCGACGGCATCTTCCAGATCGATGATCACGGCATCCGGGCCGGCGAAGGCGGCCTTTGCGAACCTGTCGGCCCGGTCGGCGGGCACGAACAGGGGAAGCGTCATATTGGCGATTTCCCTATGCATCGGCTTACCCGGCTCTCCTCTTGTGCAGGCGGATCATGCGGAGCCGGGGGTATAAATGGAAATATATTTTTTATCTCAGATCCATAGCGCAAATGTATTGCAACGACATGGCCAGCTATCTGTTTTCGTTATGCCGGATGGAGAAAGCCGTTATTTGATGTGATGGCTGGTTTCGTCAATCCTGCCGCAAATCCAAGGGTGCACTTTTGGGCATCCAGTATTGCGAAGGGATGCCAGTCATGACGAATACCGACCTTGCCGGCCTTCTTGTGGTTTCCGTCGAACAGGCCGTCGCCGCGCCACTGGTCTCGTCGCGGCTGGCCGAGGCGGGTGCGCGGGTCATCAAGGTCGAGCGGCCGGAAGGGGATTTCGCCCGGAACTATGACCGGCTGGTCCACGGTGAAAGTGCCTATTTCGTCTGGTTGAATCGCGGCAAGCAGTCCGTCTGCCTTGACCTGCGCGAGGAGAGGGAAAGAGCAATCCTGACGCGGATGATCGCGCGGGCCGACGTCTTCATTCAGAACCTGGCGCCCGGCGCCATCGACCGGCTGGGCTTTGCGCCCGACGTGCTGCGTGAGCGGTATCCGCGCCTCATTACGCTGTCGATCTCCGGCTATGGCGAGGACGGACCGTACAAGGACCTCAAGGCCTATGACCTGCTGGTTCAGGCCGAGAGCGGGCTTTCCTCGATCACCGGGACGCCCGAGGGCATGACCCGCGTGGGCATCTCGATCTGCGACATCGCCGCGGGTGCGACAGCCCATCAGGCGGTGCTGCAAGCCCTTTACGCACGGGAGCGGACCGGAAAGGGGCGACATATTGCAGTCTCGCTTTTCCATGCGCTGACCGACTGGATGAATGTGCCCTATCTGCAATACGTCTACGGCGGGCAGGTCCTGCCCCGCAATGGGCTCACACATCCGACCATCGCGCCCTATGGCGCCTATGCCGACCGCGACGGGCGGCGGGTATTGTTCTCGATCCAGAACGAGAGGGAATGGGCGCAGTTCTGCTCGAATGTACTCGATCTGCCCGAGCTTGCCACAGATGAGCGATTTTCCGATAACTCGGCCCGAGTGGCCAATCGCCCGGCCCTGAACGCCATTATCGAGGCCGCCTTCGGGAGCCTTAGCCGCGATCATATCGTTGAGCGGTTGGAGAAGGCGCGTATCGCCTATGGGCGCGTGTCGACCCTTCAGGATCTCGCCGCCCATCCGCAGAACCGCTACGTCGAGGTCGAAACGCCTTCAGGACAGGTACGGATGCTGGCTCCTGGAACCGTGGTGGACGGGCAAGTGGCCGAGTTGGGCGCGGTCCCTGCTCTGGGGGCCCACACCCGCGAGATCATGGCGGAGTTTGGCCGGGCCGCCTCGGCGGATTGAGGTCCATGAGATGGTGTCCGGAACAACGATCCTTCCCCCTGCCGGCGCGGCGAAATCGGACAATCTGAGCGTCCTGGCCGAAGCATTCCAAAAGCGGAATGCGAAGCGGATTCTCGATATTGGCTGCGGCAGTGGGGGCTTGGCTGTGCGGTTGGCCGCTGCGGGGTTCGACGTAACCGGCGCCGATCCGCGTGCGGAGGCAATATCGGCCGCGCGGCGGCTCGCGCCGGATGTGTCCTTCATACAGGCCGCCGCCGAGACTTTGCCGGAGGGCATCGGTCCCTTCGATGCGGCCTGCATGGTCAATGCCCTGCATCATGTGGCGCCTGCCGAGATGCAGAATGCCCTGTCCCGAGTACTTTCCCTGTTGCGCCCCGGTGCGGAGCTTCTTGTGATCGAGCCCGTTGCCGACGGCAGCTTCTTCCGCTGCATGCAGCCCATCGATGACGAGACTGAAGTGCGCGCCCTTGCCATCGCAGCGATCGATTCGTTCGTGGCAGGTGGCGGGGCGGTGCTGCGCGATCTGCTGAGCTGGGACCGGGAAAGCCGGTTCGGCGGCTTGCAGGGATTTATCGACTATCTGTTAGATGTCGATCCCGATCGGGCGGCGGCGGTCGAACTGCAGCGCAATGAACTCGAGCGGGTCTGGCGCGACGAGCTCCTGATCCGCGACGGCAAGGCCGTTCTTATTCAACCAATCCTTTGCTGGATCCTTGCGCGGGCCAAGGCGGACCGACTGCACAATACGGATGCGCGACCGATGTTGTTAGTATAGTCCTTCCGCAATGGATATTCGGCAACTTCGGTACTTCATCGCCATCGTTGAGCAGGGCTCGTTTTCGCGGGCGGCGGCCGTCCTGCATATCGCGCAGCCTGCGCTATCGCTGCATGTGCGCAACATAGAGGCGGACCTCGGGACCCCCCTTCTGTTTCGCAGTCCCCAGGGCGTTGTGCCGACGGAGGCGGGGGAAATTCTTCTGCGCAATGCCCGCATCATTCTCGATCAGCTGGTGGTGACCGAGGAGGAGATACGTGGGCACAAGAGCGACCCTGCCGGTGTCGTGCGATTGGGATTGCCGGGCACGATCAGCGAAATCCTCTCGGTCCCGCTGATCATCGAAGCGCGCCGGCGTTATCCCAAGATCCAGCTGCGCATTGCAGAAGCGATGAGCGGTTTCGTCCTGGACTGGATGCGCGAATCGCGCATCGATCTGGCGGTGATCTATCGCAAGGTTTCCGATGCGGGTCTGGCAACGGTCGAGCTTCTTGAGGAGGAACTTGTCTTCTTCGCGCCCGAGAAGGGGCTGGGGGAAGGCATTGGTCTTCCCGAACCCGGCAGGCGCCTTGGACTTTCCGATGTGGCCGGACTTCCTTTGATCCTGCCTGGTCAGGACCACGGCCTTCGCTCACTCCTGGATCAGCATGCAAAGGCCGCCAAGGTCGACCTGAACGTCAGTATCGAGGTCGATTCTTACTCCAACATCAAGGAATTGGTCGCGTCCGGGTTCGGTTGCTCGGTGCTGCCGCTCAATGCCGTGTCGCGGGAAGTGCAGGCGGGCAGCCTGCGGAGCTGGGTTATCGCGGACCCGCCGATTCGCCGTTCGGTGCATCTGGCATCGGCGATCGAGCGGCCGATGACCAATGCGGTTGCCGCCATCCGCGACCTGGTCGAGGAACTGCTGCGCGAACTCGCACGAAACGGCAATTGGGCCGGCGCAACCGACCTGCCGGACAGAGCCGGGGAAGCCTGATCTCTCCACCGCAAACCGTATAATTTAGCGCGGAGCACCAAAGCCCGCGCCAGAACATTTGAATATGGGGGGTGACGAATTTCTGAATTTGTCCTTCCGCCGAGTTAGCTGTCACTATCGCCTCATTCACCCCGCCACGGCTGACCGTGGCGGCGGTGCGGAGGAGATCGTTGCCTTGTGAAAATCCGCCGCGCGGTTTGCGCGCGATCATGGACGCATGGCACATGGAGGAGGGCAGCCGCGTGGCTGAAAACTATCCGCGTGAGGCCGGACTGCAGCCCGCAAAAGGCTGCTTCATCAACAACCGCTGGGAACCTTCGGCGTCGGGACGCTCGCTGCCGGTGGTGGCGCCTGCGGAAGGTGTGGTCTTTGCCGAGATCGCAGCCGGAAACGCCAGCGATATCGATCGCGCCGTGACTGCGGCGCGTGCAGCCTTCGAAACCGGCACCTGGGGGCGCCTTACCGCTACCGAGCGCGGTCGCCTTCTGATGCGGCTGGCGCAGCTGGTTCTGGACAATGCCGAGGAACTGGCAGTGATCGAGGCACGCGATTGCGGCAAGCCGATTCGCGCCGCTCGTGCCGACATTCAGGCAACAGCGCGCTACTTCGAGTTCTACGGCGGTGCCGCAGACAAGTTTCATGGCGAACAGATTCCCTTCATGAACGGCTACTACGTCACCGGCGAACGCGAGCCGCTCGGCGTTACCGGGCATGTGATTCCCTGGAATTATCCGGCGCAGATGACAGGCCGCACCCTTGGTCCCGCATTGGCCATGGGCAACGCGACCGTGCTTAAGCCGGCCGAGGATGCCTGTCTGACCATTCTGCGCATCGCCGAACTCGCTGCCGAGGCAGGTTTTCCTGAAGGATCGGTCAACGTCGTCCCCGGTCTCGGCCACGAGGCGGGCGCTGCCCTTGCTGAGCATCGCGGTTTAGACTTCATTTCCTTCACCGGTTCACCGCAGGTCGGTACGCTGATCCAGACGGCGGCCGCGAAAAATCACATCGGTTGCGTGCTCGAACTGGGCGGAAAGAGCCCGCAGATCCTGTTTGAGGATGCCGATCTCGATGCCGCTGTTCCGGTCGTCGTGGCGGCCATCGTCCAGAACGCCGGACAGACCTGTTCGGCCGGCGCGCGCGTTCTGGTGCAGCGCTCGATCTGGGAGAAGGCGATTGCCCCATCGCCGAGCGGTTCAACGCGCTCCGGGCCGGGCTGCCGGACGACGATCCAGACCTCGGGCCGATCATCAGCGCAAAGCAGAAGGAGCGGGTCGAGGGGTTCATCGCGCGGGCGAAGGAACAGGGCGTTCCGGTCATCGCCGAGGGCGGTCTCCATCCTAAGGCTCCGGCCGGCGGTTTCTATGTGCCGCCGGTCATTTTTGGCCCGGTACCCCGCGACAACGCGCTCGCCTTCGACGAGGTTTTCGGTCCGGTTCTCGCGGCCATTCCATTTGACGACGAGGCCGATGCGCTCGCACTCGCCAACAGCACGGACTATGGGTTGGTCGCCGGCGTCTGGACCCGTGACACGAGCCGTGCGATCCGAATGGCGCGGCGTCTGCGGGTCGGCCAGGTCTACGTGAACGCATATGGCGCCGGCGGCGGCATCGAGCTGCCCTTCGGCGGCGTCAAGAAATCCGGTCATGGGCGTGAGAAGGGAATGGAAGCTCTCTACGAGTTTTCCGCGCTCAAGACCATTGTTATCAAACACGATTAGGAGAAGAAGCCATGACTGGAGAAAGAGGCCGTCTGGCAGGAAAGATCGCCATCGTAACAGGTGCGGGTGGTGGATTCGGCGAGGGCATCGCCAAGCTCTTCGCTGCCGAGGGTGCGAAGGTGGGCGTTCTTGACCTGCGCGGCGATGCTGCCGAGCGGGTTGCCGGGGAGATCGGGCCTGACGCGCTTGCGCTCACCGCCGATGTCACGTCGCGCAGCCAGATGGAGGCCGCCGTTCAGAAAGTCGTCGACACGTTCGGCACGCCGAACGTCTTTGTCAACAACGCTGGCTGGACCCATCGTAACAAGCCGATGCTCGAGGTGACCGAGGAGGAGTTCGACCGCGTTTATGCGATCAACGTGAAGTCGATCTACCACATTACGAACATCATCGTGCCGCTGATGCGTGGGATCGGCGGTGGCTCCATCGTCAACATCGGGTCGGTCGCCGGCATCCGGCCGCGTCCCGGACTGACCTGGTACAATTCGACGAAGGGTGCGGTGAACATCCTGTCGCAGTCGATGGCTGTGGAACTGGCACCCGATAAAATCCGCGTCAACGCGATCTGCCCGGTCATGGGCGAAACGGGGCTTCTGGAGGCGTTCATGGGCGTGCCGGATACGCCCGAGAACCGCGCCCGCTTCGTCGCGACAATCCCGTTGGGCCGCATGTCGCGCCCGGACGACATCGCACGCGCAACGCTGTATCTCGCTTCGGACGACGCCGAGTTCATCACCGGCGTGCTGCTGCCGGTCGATGGCGGCCGGACTGTTTGACCCCCCGACTGGGCGCCTCCCCTGAGGGGCGCCCTTTTTCCCCAGGACCGTGACCATGAAAATCCGTGCCGCAATCTTGAAGCAATCGCCGGCCGCCCCGCCTTTCGCGCAAAGCAGGCCGCTGTCGATCGAGGAAGTCGAACTCGACCCGCCTGGTCCGGAGGAGCTTCTGGTCCGCATTAGCGCGGCTGGTCTTTGCCATTCCGACCTGTCGGTGATCAACGGCAACCGGCCGCGACAGACGCCCATGATCCTCGGGCACGAGGCTGCGGGAACAGTGGTCGAGGTCGGCTCGGCAATTCGCGATTTTGCGCCGGGCGACCTAGTGGTGATGACCTTCCAGCCCAGTTGCGGCCATTGTCTACCCTGCGCCGAAGGGCGCGCTGCCCTTTGTATTCCCGGAGCGGAAGCGAACGGCAAGGGCGTGCTGATGGCCGGTGGGGTGCGCCTGCACTATTCCTGCGATGATGGAGATATCCATCATCATTGCGGCATTTCAGGCTATGCGGATCATGCCGTCGTTTCCCGCCACTCGGTGGTCAAGGTCGATTCGCCGGATGTGCCGTTTGCCGAACTCGCGCTTTTCGGTTGCGCGGTGCAGACGGGAGTGGGCGCGGTCGTCAACACTTGCCGAGTGCAGCCCGGGCAAAGCGTGGCGATCGTCGGGCTCGGTGGAGTTGGTCTGGCCGCGCTGCTGGGCGCTGTTGCGGCCGGGGCGACTGAAGTGGTCGCCATCGATCCTTTCGAGGAAAAGCTCGCCATCGCCCGCAGTCTCGGAGCGACGCGCGTCTATAACGCGGCGGACAAGGATGTGATCGAGCGGGTGCGTGCCGATACTGACGGTGGCGTCGATCATGCCGTGGAAGTGGCCGGCGTCGTTTCGGCGTTCGATATCGCCTACCGCATCACGCGCCGTGGTGGGCAAACGGTTTCGGCCGGGTTGGCCTCGCCAGTGGCGGAGTTCAAGATCCCGGCCGTAAATATCGTCGCCGACGAGCGCACGGTAAAGGGCAGTTACATGGGGTCGTGCGTGCCCCAGCGGGATATCCCGCGCTTCATCAACCTATACCGTGCCGGAAAACTGCCCGTGGATCGCCTTCTGACCGATGTCCTGCCGCTGGAAGAAATCAACGAGGGATTCGACCGGCTGGACCGCGGTGAGGCGATCCGCCAGGTCGTCCTTTTCGACGCGGAGGAAATCAACCTCTGGCGGAACAAAAAGCGCGCAAATCTGATAAAATGATTATTGACTCAGAAATCATTAAGATGTCTGTTCGGTTTGGGAGAGGGCTGCGCCGAAAAAGGGGAGACGGCGTGTCCCTGCGCATCGCCGGCACGGCCGACAGCCGAAAGAGACACTGCCCGACCACAACCGGGCTGTGGTTGTGGCCTCGCGGCCTTTAGGGAGGAAAGCACATGCAAAGCCCTGTCGAGGGTCAAGCGGCCGCTCGTTCGGCGTCTGTCGCCGGTCTTTTTGGTGGCGCGGGCAAGATCCGCCTCGACCAACTGAAGATCGTTGCCCTTCTGTTTCTGGTGATTTTCGTAGCGTACTCCCTGATCCTGCCGGGCTTCTTCAGCATCGGCAATCTGCTCACGCTGATGCGCACCGTCGCCGTTCTCGGCATTCTCGGGCTCGGCATGGCAATCGTCGTGATCGGGCGAGGGATCGATCTTTCCATGATCGCAGCCTTGGCGGTACCCTCGGCGCTGGTGCTGATGCTCGCGGCGAAAGGTTACGGCGTTGTGCCCGCTCTGGGGCCGGCCTGCTGATGGCCATCGCCATTGGCATCCTCAACGCGTCCTTGTGGCCTATGCCGAAATTCCCTCGCTCTTCGCCACACTTGCGGTCGGTTATTGGCGTTGCCGGCATCGGCCAGATCGGTCTTTTCGACTTTGAAATCGTCTCCTGGCCACCTGAGCTTGACGTCATCGCCTGGATCGGCCGGGGCAGCGTATTCGGCATTCCCTATTCCGTCCTGGCTTTCGCAGCGATGGCCGGCGTCATCGGCATCTTCCTGCGCCGCACGCGTCCCGGCATGTTCGTTTATGCCTCAGGCGATAACCCGGGCGCGACACGGCTGACCGGTATTTCGCTGCGTCCCGTGCTGGTGATGCAATACGTCATATCGTCTTGCGTCGCCTTCTTCGCGGCATGGTTCTGGCCGCCTCGTCGGCTAGCATGGATACGCGGATTTTCAACCTGACCTGGATCTACGACGTGATCCTCGTGGTCGTTCTCGGGGGCATTGGCCTTTCGGGCGGGCGCGCGGCGTTACCAACGTGATCATCGGCACCCTGCTGATCGGCACGATCATGAACGGACTGACCATCATGAACGTGTCGTTCGAGATGCAGAACCTGGTGCGCGGCCTCGTGCTGCTGGTGGCGGTTCTGGCCGACAGCCTGATCAATCCGCGCAACGAAGAGACTTCGCAGCAAGGCGATATCTGACACTTGCCTGGCCGGTGGAGGATCGGCCAGGCAGACAACCTAATCAACGGGAGGAATGGAATGAACAAGCTTGCCAAAACTGCCTTTGGCCTCGCCATGGCGACCCTGATCGGGGCGGGATCGGCTGCCGTCGCGCAGACCAGCATGGGCGATCCCCTGCGCGAAACCTACTACTCGAATGTCAAGGACCGCAAGGTGGTCTTCGTGCCGGTCTTCATGGGGCTCGACCTGACCGAAGGCTGGTCGAAGATCATGGCCCGCCAGGCCAAGGAGCTCGGCTACAACTATGAAGTCCGCAACTCGAACTTCAACACTGCCGCCGGCGCACAGACGATCACCTCGCTCATCAGCGAGGAGCCCGACGTCATCGTCGTGCAGAACCCCGATGTCCAGTCCTACGCCAAGCTGCTTCAGCAGGCTGAGAAGGCCGGCATCCGCGTGATCCAGCTGAACATGAAGACCAACTACCAGACGACCGGCTTCGTCGGCGCTGACGTGGAGCTGATTGGCGAGAAGCAGGCCGAAGCGGCTGTCGCCAAGTGCGGTGCCGGCGATCAGCCCGGCAAGGTTCTTGTTCTGGCCGGCCCGCCGACCAGCCCTTTCTCCGCCTACATGCTGAAGGGCTACGAGAACGTCCTCAACGGCAATGACAAGATCCAGATCGTTTCGGTCCAGTCGACCGGCGATTATGAATCCTCCAAGGCCAAGTCGATTACCCAGGTGGTGCTGCAGCAGCATCCGGATCTCTGCGCCATCCTCGGCGTATGGGACAATGCCGACGTAGGCACGGCCGCCGCGCTGCAGGAAGCGGGCAAGAAGCCGGGCGACATCCTCGTGACAACCTCCGGCGGCGGCGGCGAACTCGCCTGCAAGGGCCTGCGTGAAGGCCTCTGGCAGTACTATGTCAGCTACGACGTGCCGGGGCAGGGCCGCGATCTGAACGCCCTGATCCTCGCAGCACTCCAGGACAAGAACGAGGTCGGCTCGACCAAGACCGTCATCTACACGCCGCTCGTGACCTACACGCCCGAGACGCTCGGCGACGAGCGCTGCTGGTCGCTGGATACCCTGCGTTAAAGCAGTGTCAATCCGCAATCACCTCCCCCCCCCGCAGCGGTAGGGGGAGGCGCGACGGACGTCGCACAAGCGTAAAGGCCAGAGGCATCGGATCATGAATACACTCGTAAAACTGCGCTATCGCTTCTGGCCGGACAAGGTTTTCGGCGAGCTGCTACAGAAGCCCCTGGATGGAAACAGCGGTGCCGCTGCTCGTGCTTCTGGGCGTCATCGCCTTCTTCAGCACGCGGATTGACAATTTCATCTCCGTTGCAAGCATGTCCGACACGTTGCGGCAGGCCTGCGAGCTCGGCTTCGTCGTCCTCGGCATGTCGATCGTGCTGATTGTGGGCGGCATCGATCTCAGCGTCGGCTCGATCTATGCGCTGTGCAACCTGCTTGCGCTCTACTGTGTGAACGTGCTGGGCCTCGGCATGGTGCCTACAGTGGCAATCACGCTTGTTGCGGGCGGATTGCTCGGCGCGGTCAACGGTGTCCTGATCGGCTACTTCCGCATGCGAGCCTTCCTGACGACGATGGTCACGCTGATCGTCTACAAGGCCGCCAACGACATGCTGAATGCAAAGATCGGCGTGGAGATCTCGGCGAATTTTCCCGACGCGCCGCCTGGGATTTCCTCGGCATGGGAACGTTCTGAATGTTCCGATCATCGTCTGGGTCTTCGGCGTGGTGGCCATTGCCGGGCATATCTCCTCACACGTCTCAGGGCTGGCTGGCATGTCCTCGCCATCGGCGGCAATCGCCGCTCGGCTTACAATACCGGCCTGCCCGTGAAGCGGTGGTTGCGCTTTCCTATGTCGCATCGGTGTCTTCACCGCTGCGGCGGCCATCTTCTATGCTTCGCGTCTTGCCTCGCCGGGTGCCGATACGGGCAAGGGTATGGAGATCGTCGTGCTGACGGCCGCGATCCTCGGAGGCATTCGTCTGGGCGGTGGCAAGGGATCGGTCATGAAGGCGATGCTCGGCACGCTGATGATCGTCCTGCTCTTGACCAACGGCATGCTGCGGATGGCGATGTCGGCGGGCGCCTCGCGGGTGATCCTTGCCTCCATCCTGCTTCTGGCCGCGCTCCTCGATATCCGCTGGTTCAAGAACCGCCACAAAGCCGTACAGGAACTCTATGTCAGCCCCGGCTATATGGAACTGCCGCCGCCGCAGGCGACAGGGCGCGATAGCGGCTCACCCTACGCGCTCAACGACAAGTTGCGCGCAGTCGAGACCATCGGCCTGGGTGAAGTCGAGGCTCCGAGGATGTCGTGCTCGATAGCCACGACAACCTTTACTGCGGCAACCGCCATGGCGACATCATCCGGTTCCTTGCGCCCGACTACAAAAGGCAGGAGGTCTATGCGCATATCGGTGGCCAGCCGCTCGCATGGCGATGACGCAGGGGACGCTTTTCGTCTGCGTCGGCGGCATGGGTCTCTACCGGGTCAACACCGACCGCAGCGTCGCCAAGGTAACGG
>NZ_CP015746.1:0-112708 GCF_001652565.1 Shinella sp. HZN7
CCGGCGACGATCACGACGGGAGCAACGCAGCCGCCGCATAGCTGCGTTGCACAATAAATGTTTTCCAGATGGTCAAGAAACGGGCATTATGCTTGCAGTTGATGCACATGGCGGTCTTTCTCCTCCCAGTGCCGCCGCGTCAGCTGTTCCCCTCTGGAGGTTTTGACCTTCACACTTCAATGGGCCGCGGTTTCGCAGGCCCATTTTTTTTGCCGATAGCTATCGCCGCTTATCGGTCCAGCTTTTCGCGAATGCGTCGGTAGAGGTTGGCTCCTACGCAGTCATCGATCACTACGGCAATTACGGATCGAGAGCGTCGCTAGCGTCTGCGGCGTCCTGATCGTTCGCGAGGGTCTTGACCAAGGCGACGAACCGTCGTCGGACTTTTCCGTTCGATATCGATAGGAAGGCGCGGTTGAGCTGGAGCCCCTCGCTCGACATCACGAAATCGGTCACGTTGCTCCCCTCAACATTCCCATCCTCCCGTGCGATCTGGTCTGTTCCCTCGAAGAAATAGGCGACCGGACAAGTTAAGAAGCGCGCGATATTCTGAAGTCGGCTCGAACCAACGCGATTTGTGCCTTTTTCATATTTCTGCACCTGTTGGAACGTGACGCCGAGATTCTCGGCAAGGATACTCTGGCTAAAGCCAAGCATCTGTCGGCGCTGGCGTATGCGCCGGCCAACCTCGATGTCGATCGCGTTCGGCGCCTTGATGTCTGCTGTCTTCTTCATCGAACCCTCTTGATAGCGGGATCGCAAGATGACTAGTCAAAGAACCAGAACCTATTGAGCGTCCGCTTCGAACTGCGCGGCGCCGGTGCTGAAGACGCGCAAGGTGCTCCCTGCTCCGCCACCATGGTCGTGTCAAGACAGGTCGTCTGACTTTCCCGGCGAACAAGCGATCTGCCAGGGCAGGACAGAAGAAAGGAAAGGGACAGAAAAGGGAAACCCGATCGCAGATCGGTCCTCCCAGCGGCGCTTCGCTCAACCGCCGCCTGCGCATCCCGGCAACTCGTCCTTCGCAGGGCCGTCGGCCCCGCTTGTCCATCGCTGCAGGGACGCTCGGCCGCAGTTGCACCGGTCCGGCCGCCCCGCGGTCCGGGAGGTGTCTTCGGAAAAAAGAAGACACGAGAAGGACCGGCAAGAGGGCCGCGTCCGTACCCCCGGAAAGGAACATCCCATGCAAATCATGAAGGTCGATCCGCGCGATCTGTTGGACAACCCGAACACGGCCCGCCGCACCAAGTCGTCGCCCCAGGCCGACGCTCTGATGACCGCGACCATCAAGGCGGTCGGCATCATCCAGCCGCCGATCGTATTTACCGGGCCGGACGGTGGAAACGGTCTCATGATCGAAAACGGCCACCGCCGCAGGGACGGGGCGATTGCCGCCGGTCTTGCCGAAATCGAGGTTCTGGTCAAGGAAGCGGCCAACGACAACGGCGCCATGAGCAGCATGGTCGAGAACTATGCACGCGAAGACCTGAACGCGGTCGACCAGTGGCGTGGCATCGAGCGCCTGGTCGCGGAAGGCTGGAGCGAGGAAGCGATCGCCATGGCGCTGGCATTGCCTGTCCGCCAGGTCCGCAAGCTGCGGCTGCTCGCCAACGTCCTGCCCGCGATGCTCGAACAGATGACGCTCGGCGATATGCCGAACGAGCAGCAGCTGCGTTTCATTGCGGCGGCGAGCCTCGAAGAGCAGGGCGAGGTCTGGAAGGCCAACAAGCCGAGAAAGGGCGAGAGGGCACATTGGCCGTACATCGCCAGCGCGCTCAACAAGCGGCGCATGTTCGCGCGCGATGCCAGCTTCGGTGACGATCTCGCCGCGGCGTACGGCATCGAATGGGCCGAAGACCTGTTTGCGCCGGGCAACGAAGACAACCGCTACACCACCAATGTCGAGGCCTACCTTGGCGCCCAGCATGAATGGATGACGAGCAATCTGCCGAAGCGGGGCGCGATTGTAGAAGTCAACAGCTACGGCGAGCCGGAACTTCCGAAGAAGGCGGAGAAGGTCTACACCAAGCCGCAGAAATCCGACCATACCGCCATGTATCTCGACCGCACCGGCAAGGTGCAGACCGTGCATTACCGGATGCCCGACGAGAAGAAGAAGGCGAAAGCCAAGGCCGGCAAAGACGGCTCCGGCGCGGTCTCAGGCGCCGACGAGGTGATTGTTACCAAACCGCGCCCCGACGTGACGCAGGATGGGTACAAGATCATCGGCGATTTCCGCACAGATGCGCTCCGCGAGGCGCTCGGCCGTGCTCCGATCGAGGACGACACGCTGATGGCGCTGCTCATTCTCGCCTTCGCCGGCGCCAATGTGAACGTCCAGTCGCCTTCCTCCGACGGTCTTATCGGGACGAGCCGCTTCAACCGGCATGCCGCGATGCTGCTCGATGAAAACGGCAAGCTCGACTTCGACGTGGACACCCTGCGCGTCGCCGCCCGTTCCGCGCTGATCGACACCCTGTCTTGCCGTAGGGGCCACACCAGTAGCGGTGTCGTCGCGCGCATCGCCGGCGATGCCATCGGTGCTGACAGTTTCATCGCGAACATGGCGACGGAAGCGTTCGTGGAATGCTTGTCGCGCCCGGCGTTGGAATCATCCTGCGCCGCAGTGTCGATCCTTCCGGGCAAGCGTGTCCGCGAAACGCGCACCGCGCTTGTCGAGCATTACAAGGAGGGGGTGTTCGTCCATCCTGCAGCCCGCTTTGCACCGGAACTGGGCGAGCTTTCCTACCTCCTCAAGGCTCGCGATCTAGCCATGGGTGAAGGCGAGTCCCGAGATGAGGACGAATCCGAGGGCGACGGAGACGGCGATTCCACCGCTGAAGCCGCCCCCGCGGTGATCGATGCCGGCGCTGCCCATGCGGATGGTGACACCCCGGCGGAGGAGACCGTCATCGAGGAAGAAACCGCCTACTCGATCGCCGCCGAATAGGCCGCCGCGCTTCCCTTTCCCGCTCGACACCTTCGCTGCCGGCATCACCGGTGGCGGAGGTGTGTCCGGCAACCACGATCCTGCAGGAGAACGCTATGAATGCGGACCTGATCATCCCGCTCGCGCCCATCGGTTCCGTCGTCGAATGGTCCGATGGAAACCCCCGTCCCCCGGAACACCATGTGGCGACGCTCTATCACTGGAAGCGCAACAACGGCGCCGGCCTTCTCGTTCGCAAGTTCGGCGAGACGGGCCAGGACTGCCCCGGCGCTGCGCCGTTCTTTATGCTCCGTTGCGAAAACGACCTTCGTACGTTTTCCACCGGCCTTGCCTATCGTTTCCGAATTGCCTCGCGCCCGAAGATCGGATCGGTGCGGATCTTCGAGCGGAACGATCCCGCCGCACTGATCCTTCATCTCGCCGATGACCGGGCTGCTGCCTGCTCCTGGCTCGCTGACAACACTGCGTTTTCCGATGCCTTCACGGTCGAAGTCACCGCCGACGAGCTGGCGGCCGACCATGTAGAGGGGAGAACAGCAGCATGAACGCGTCCGATCTTCCCGACGATGCTACCTCGACCCTTGAGGATACACGGGTCGAGTTCGGCTCCAGCAGCGAAGGCTTTCCGGTCGCCCGGTTGGGCGATCTCTTGCTCGCTATGCTGCCACGCGCCGCCGGTGGCGGTTTCCTCGCCAGCGCTTGGCGCCTGGCGCAGCCGCTGTCGACGTTGCGGCGCGAGCACTTCTATGGACATGATGGCGAACTTGCCGATGAGGTCGCTTTCCGGTCGCGTGTTTTTGAAACCGTGCAGCACCAGCGCGAACTGTCGAGACTTCAGCGTCTCCAGACCCGGATGGTCTGCAGCACGCCATGGGGGCCATCCCAGCTTGCAACGATCTATGCCGAGGGCATTGTCGCCCACATGACCGCCGGCCATGGCGGCTTTCGCCTCTCCGCCGAGCGAAACAAGCGGATCGTCCGGTCCCTTCGGATCAGTTCGGGCTGGTACGAAGAGGATGAAGCCTGGGCGATTGTCACCTTCAACTTCCCCGACCTGTTCACCACCTACGAGCGCAAGCTCGCGGAGCGCATGATCAAGGACAAATGGCCGGACGAATGGGAGGCGATCTTCGGACGTCCGCTTCAGCCGGGAGAATCGAGCGGCAAGGACCGCCACGCCTTCGAGCGCCGTCATGCCGGCGACTGGATCGTCGCGTCGGCGATCACCTCCGGCCATCATCCGGGCATGATCGAAGTGGTCGCCGTCCTCGGCGGTCGACGTGGCGCCAATGTCGTGGAGCGGCGGTTTCTGGCGCCGAAGGCAGAATACCAAGGACGCGGGCCCTTCGGCTTCGTTATCGATGAAGGGTGTCATGCCACCGATAATGGCCCGTCGTCCTTCGTCGGATGGGAGCGGAGGAAAGCGTCATGAACTCGCTTTCCGATTGCCGCTCGCTGCTGTCCCGCATGGAAGAGGCACGCCGGCAGACCCAGCACCAGCTCGACCTGATCGACCGGCAGATTATTCGCAGGATGACAGCGGTCATTCCGCACCTGCATCCGCGCCGGCGCTCCTATCGGCGAGGCCAGCCGCTGGAGGCGGGCGCCTTCCTTGCCCGCTATCGCGCCAACCTCACCGCGATCACGGCCGAGCGGCAGCAGGAGATCGATGCGCTATCGCGCAAGCTCGCCCGGCAGGACCGGGCAATCGAGGCTCTGCGCGAGCGACCTGCCGGGCGGAGACCGTCATGATCTTCTCCTGCGACCGCTGCGGCGAAACCTGGCCGGACCATCCCGTCACCCGCGTCCCCTGCCCTACCTGCAGGGTGGGCGTCGGGAGATGGTGCCTCCGGCCGTCCGGGCATCGCGCCACCGAGCTGCATATCGATCGTGAGCATGCCGCACTCGCCGCCGGTGTTCTTCGCAAATGTCCTGGTCCGGTTGGCGCTCCAGCGCCGCCGAAGGGCGGGCAGTTCATCCTCGACTTATAGCGCCGCCCCCAGTGCCGGCGTCCATCCCCATCATCATTGCGAGTTTCCACGGAGGAGACCATGAAGACCTGTACGATAGAAACGATGTACCGCGGGCCGAACTATCGCCAGGGGACGCACTCTGCGGACACCGTAGAGGACGCCTGCCGTCTGGCCATCGCCGACGAGGACTGGACCGGCGCGCTTCCCGATTCCGACAATGCCGGCGAAACCTACGTCATCAAGGCATGGGAACGCGCAGATGCTGCCTATTCCGGGCCGGCGGGCGACGCTCCCGAGGTGTTCAGCGAAATGGCCTATCACAAGGCCGAGCTGTTCGAGGAACTCGTCGCGCTGCTGCAGGAGCCCGCGCAGCCATGGGCATCTCGGAGTAGGAACTCAGGACCTGAGTGCCCCGCGCCATGATGGTCCTGGCGAAGGCCGGTGCGATCGGTCGGGATGCTGCAAGCGCACCTTCAGGATACCTTCGGCCTTGTCGGGGACTCTCAGGACGAGGCAGTCGAGCGTGGCCACGCGCCGCCAATGCTAGTCGACAGGACGTCTGCCCCTCGCATTGCGATCAGGACTGATCGCCAGCGGCATCTGGTTCGGCCGGACCGGGTTAGACCATGAGTCGCTGATCGGCGCGGGAGGCGTCAGGGTGAGGACGTTCGCGACCATCGATTTCCTTTCGGTTCGGGCGATGAGCCAACCCCTTGCCGGAGCACCCTTCGGTTCTGCACGGTCGTAATCCGGCGGCCGGTCGTTTCAAGGCCGCTGCGCGCCGCGTTGCGGCCGGTTCACCCTCCCTTCGCAAGGCGAGCCCGCGTCCCGCGCAGGGGCTGTGCCCCCGCTTGACCGCAAGCCCGCCTTTCTCGCTCAGGCGCCCCGGACCTGTGAAAGCGACCGTCTGACCACCGGCTTTTCTCGACCGCACCGAAGGGCGCTCCGGCAAGGGGCCGGCGCAAGCCTTCGGAGAAAACCAGAAGGAAATCGAAAATGGCCAAGTCAGCAACCTCCCGCCCGTCCGCCCGCGTCGTCCAGCTCCGCAAGGGTGCAACCCTCGAAATGGTCCGGCTGACCTGCCCTGATGCCGCCCAGGCGATGCGGATCGCCGAAAGCTTCGGGACGGCCGTCGTCGACGGCGACGGCGTGCGCGACACGCACGAGCGTCTCATCCTCGAAACCGTCGACGCTCTGTCCGAAGGCCTCGGAGAGCGCGCGATGCAGATCCACCTGCAGCGCATCGTCGGAGCCTACGTCGGATCCGCCCATGGCGCCGGCCAGTTCTACTCGCGCGCCGTGACGGAAGCCCGCGACGCTACGGCCAAGGCCGCCAGCGACGCCCGCGACGACGACCGGGACGGCATTGTCGGTTACGACAGTTCCGCCCAGCGCAAGCGGGAATTCGCCGCCGACATGGGTGTCCAGGCATTCTCGCTCCGCATGGCCGCCGAAGGTGCGGTTGCAGCCTACGAATACGCCGTCGGGGAAAGCTGGAAGCCGTTCGATCGTCCGGTCGACAATCCCGGCCAGACGCTCGACCGCAAGGCGGCCGAAGCGCAGATGGACGCGCTGGGTTGAGCGATCAGGCGGGGCTTCGGCCCCGCCTTTTTCCTTCATGCACCCATTGACCGCCGCAGAGTTGGTCGCCGAGGCTTGGATGTACCGCAATAGTCGGTCGAAAACCCCGGTCAGCGGTTTCTCGCTATCGTGGTTTTCTGGACTTTTGACTCAGCGGAAACTCCGCCGGATCGTCGGCCCATGGATCGAAGACGACCGCGCCTGAATGGCGGGTGTCCTTCACATTCCGCGTGACGAGATAAAGGTCAGTCTCGATTGCGGTCGCCGCCAAGAGCGTATCGATCACGGGCGGCGGATGCCCGGTGGCTTTCTTGACCTCTCCCGATATGCGTCCCCAGAGCCGCACGGCCTCGTCGCGCAGGGAAAGCACGCGATCGCCAAACCGATCCGCGAGAGCATCCCTCGATGCGATATAGCGCGAGCGATCGGGATGGTCGTTCGGCAGGTTACATATGCCCTTGTCGTATTCGGCGAGTGTCAGGATGCTGAGATGGAACGTCTCCTCGTCCTGGCTTGCTGCCCATGCTTTGACCGAGGGAGCGCCCTGCGGGTTGATCAGCGCGGCCACCACATTGGTATCGAGTAGCCAGCCTCTCACAGCTCGACATCCCGACCGTGGTCGGCTTCGCGGTCGAGATCCAGTCCGCCGAGATGCAATGCCTCCATGAAGTTGACGAACGGTACACGAGGCGCAGCAGGTGACAGGCGCTCGAACTCCTCGACGCTCATGATGACGACAGCGTCATGTCCCCGAACGGTTATGCGTTGCGGACCGTCCTCACGAGCATGCCGGACGACCTCGCTGAAGCGTGCTTTCGCGTCCTCAAGTTTCCACCGCCCGCTCACTGTCGGGTTCACCGGCCGGTTCGTTCCAGAAAGCTGTGTCTGCTTGCCCATTCGCTTCACCTAGTCAGATGGTCAGATATATAGCAGCTTCGTCGTTCCGGCGCCAGATCAGGACATGAAAGGAAAAGGTAGAAAGGCGAGTGCCAGGCGACCCGTCCGGCTTTGGTCCTGCCGGAACCGGGATTCAGCGCAAGGCCCTTGCCCTCCTCCACTTCGTTCCGGCGCTTCGCGTGCGCCTTCCCCCTATGGTTCCGGCTTGCGGACCGCCGTGACGGGGTCGCGATGGACGCGGCTTCCGAGGAGAAAAGGAATCTCAAATGAACGGTGAAGACATTCATTCTCGAAACAAGAGTGCCGTTTTCGCAGCTCTGTTGGAACAGGGGCTGACCCATGTCGTCGTGACATTTGACGGATATGGGGACAGTGGCCAGATCACGGAGATGGAGGGGAGAATAGCTGACGAGCCAGTTGAGCTGCCTGATGCAACGGTCGTGCTCGTCGATGCCAACTGCAGGAAGTCCAGCGAGTCCTTGGAAAGCGCGATCGAAACGATGATCTATGATCTCCTCGGCGAGAGTCACGGCGGGTGGCAGGACGGGGAAGGTGCTTACGGGGAGTTCGTGTTCGATGTCGCGAAGCGAACCATTTTGCTTGATCTTAACGAGCGCTTTATCGAGAGCGCACAGTCTTCTCATGAGTTTTAAGGAGTATGGCAATGGCGCATCCATATCACCATTCCCTCTCCTCTGTGAAGAAATGGGGCGGTGTAGTTGACGACTACATGCCGATCCACTCCTGGTTCGATGCCAGTAAGGAGATCACCGCCGATTTTCGTCACCGTGCGCTGCGGCACCACGCAGAAGGCATATTCATGGCTGAGACGATCTTCGGCCCAACGATCAGGCTCTCGACTGGCCGGATCATTCCGACCCGATGGGTTGGCGAGCAGCATGTCGTCGAGGATCTCGGCCTCATCCCGTCGTTTGCGGACTGGGTGAAGGCCATTCGCCCGGAGCCTTGGATGGGACGAACGCGCCGGATCGAGAAAGATCTGGAGGCGGACCTACCCGCATAAATCCCGCCGAGTGAGCGGCTTGGATGCCCACCTCGTTGGTGGGCATTTCTATGTCGCGGCCAAAGCGCGGAGCGCTCGCCGTCGCGACCCGTCCGGCTTCGGTCCTGCCGGAACCGGGATTCAGCGCAAGGGCTTCGCCCTCCTCCACTTCGTTCCGGCGCTTCGCGTGCACCGTCCCCCTATGGTTCCGGCTTCCGGACCGCCGTGACGGGGTCGCGATAGGCGCGACCTCTGGAACGGAGGTAAGGAAAATGAGGAAAAAGACCGAAGCGCAACGCGTGGACATCTACACGCGCATCACCGACAGGATCGTCGAGGACCTCTCGAACGGTGTCCGCCCATGGGTCCAGCCGTGGCGCGCGTCCAACATGGAAGGCCGGATCACCCGACCTTTGCGGCACAACGGCCTTCCCTATAGCGGGATGAACGTCCTTCTCCTGTGGTCGGAGACCATTGCGCGCGGGTTCTCCTCGCCGATGTGGATGACGTTCAAGCAGGCGTTGGAGCTTGGCGCAGCCGTGCGTAAGGGCGAGTCCGGCGCGACCGTGGTCTTCGCCAGCCGCTTCAACAAGTCCGAGTCCGACGGACATGGCGGAGAGATCGAGCGCGAGATCCCCTTCCTGAAGGCTTATACCGTCTTCAACGTTGCGCAGATCGACGGGCTGCCGGACCGCTACTATCAATCCGCAGCGCCTGTTACTGATCCCGTCGAGCGGATCGAGCATGCCGATCGCTTCTTCCGGAACACCGGCGCGCATATACGCCATGGTGGCGACCGGGCGTTCTTCAGCCCTGCGACCGACCACATACAGATGCCATTCGTCGAGAGCTTCAGGGACGCGGCCTCCTACGTGGCAACGCTCAGCCATGAGGCCACGCACTGGACGGCGCCAGCGCATCGCGTCGGCCGCGATCTCAGCCGCTACAGCAAGGATCGCAGCGAGCGCGCCCGCGAAGAACTGATCGCCGAACTCGGCAGTTGCTTCCTCTGCGCCGATCTCGGCATCGCGCCGGAGCTGGAGCCGCGCTCGGATCATGCTTCATACCTTCAGTCGTGGTTGCAGGTGCTGTGCGACGACAAGCGGGCGATCTTCGCCGCCGCCGCGCACGCGCAGCGCGCCGTCGCCTATCTTCACGGACTGCAGCCGGCCACGGCTGAAGAGCGGGAGGCAGCATGATGGCTCCTCATCCCGCAAACCGTCTCCTGATCCTTGCCTGCTCGGCAACGAAGCGCGACGGCCCGGCCTACATGCCGGCCATCGAACGCTATGACGGCCCCCTGTGGCAGACCCTGCGATCGGTCGACCCGCGTGGAGAGAAGGCGAAGGTCGCCTTCCTCTCCGCCCGCCTGGGGTTCCGGGCCGCAGCCACGCCGATCGAAATGTATGACGCGCGCATGACGCCGGCGATCGCGGCCGAGATGAAGGCTGGCGATCTCGGAACGAGATGGCCGAAGCAGAAGACCAGGCGCCGCGGCATGGCCTCAGGCGAGCATCCCGGAATGCACATCGCGACGCTGACGGGCTATGGACGCGTTCCCTTCTCGGATGTCGCCCTCGTCGGTGGCCATCTCTATCTCGATGTCATGCGCCACCTCGTCGACCTGTTCCGCGAACGCGGTCATATCGTCGGCGACGCGCGGATCACCGAGGTCAATGGTCCCATCGGTATCATGCGTCGCGATCTTCGCCGCTGGCTGGACCGTGAATTCGTGGAGGGACATTGATGCTCTTCTCTCCGCTTGGTCTCAATCCGGCGGAGGAAGGATCTTCCGCCATTCGCCTTCGCGCGCTCAGCCTCGGTGCGGGCGTGCAATCCACGACGCTGGCGTTGATGGCCGCTCACGGCGAGATCGGCCCGATGCCTGATTGTGCCATCTTCGCGGACACGGGCTGGGAGCCGCAGGCTGTTTATGACCATCTCGAATGGCTGATGTCGGGCAATGTGCTGCCGTTCCCGGTTCATATTGTGTCCGCCGGGAACATTCGTGACGACTTGATCGGCGCCGGCGACGGCAAACGCTGGGCGTCCATCCCGGCCTTCGCCAAGACGGTCACGCCCGCTGGTGTGGTCGTCCCCGTCTACGACGAAGACCATGACGGCGAGCTGATCGAAATCGGCACGCGCGCGACAGCCCGCGAGACCGTGTCGATCGGCATGATCCGCAGGCAATGCACGACGGACTATAAAATAGTCCCGATCCGGAGAAAGGTCCGGGCACTCGCCGGCCTCACCCGCAAGCGCTCGCCCGATCATGCTGTCGTGGAGCAATGGATCGGCATCAGCTGCGACGAGATCGTGCGGGCGAAGCCCAGCTTCGAGCCCTGGCAGGTCAAGCGCTTTCCGCTGATCGAAAAGCGCATGAGCCGGTACGAGTGCCTCTGCTGGCTGCGCCGCCACGGCTATCCCGATCCGCCAAAGAGCGCTTGCGTGGGTTGCCCGTTTCACGACAATGCACGCTGGCGCTTCATGCGTGACCACGATCTCGCGGCATGGGCCGACGCCATCGAGGTCGACCAGGCGCTACGCAATGGCATGAGCGGTATCCGCGGCGAGGTCTTTTTGCATCGTTCGTGCGTGCCGCTGGACGAGGCCGATCTATCGACGGCCTCTGATCGCGGTCAGCTCGACCTCTGGCCGAACGAGTGCGAGGGCATGTGCGGTGTCTGACGGCCCCCGGAAGATCGGGGCCGCCGCTCCTGGTACGCCCCCAGACGCGACGACCCCACTCTCTGACCACTCCCGGCCTTGCAACGAACCGGGAGCAGTCGAATTCTTAGCCACTGGCGATGACTGCGACTTTCATGAAAGTACCAGAATATCGAAATCCTGCCATGAAATTCCAACGTCTCCGGCATCAGCCGGTGCTTGCGGTAGGGAGCCGTCCTCAACAGAGCACGGAGCGCCGCCGCGGGGGGCAGTCGATCCCGCCTCCTCTTCGAGGCGCTACGCTGAGGCTCCTGCGGCTGCCCTGCTTCCCGCGCCGGCGCGTCGAGAATTCCCGAAATGCCGGCCAGCGGCCGTCGCGATGCTCATTTCTCCGATGCTCTTCATCTCTTCAGATCCCGCCTTGCCCGCTTCGCGGCTCTGCGGCGCGATCGACGCCCGGCCGCTCCGGACCCACCCATTTCGTCCCTCCCTCTGAAAGGAAAGCCCATGACTAAGCTGCGTCCGCTCACCCGAGCCGAGCACAATGCCATCAGAGCCTATGCCATCGAGCATGGGCGGTACTGGAAAGCCAGTCTGCGCGATGACTGGATGAATGCGCGAACCACAGGCGTCATGCAGGCGCTGCGAAATTCCCATGGCCCGGGCTGGTTGGTGTCATTTTCACTGGTGCGGGATCAATCTTCGGCATCGCCGATCCGCGCTATTTCCGTCACCGCGGGCAATGGCGACCTCTTCGAGGCGACCATGATGGGAGCCGATGAACCCTGGATGATCGCCTATCCCGAAGGGCAGGATCGATTTTACGGAACGGAACGCGAGGTCCGCGCGCACATCAGGCAGCTCATCCTGTGCGGCGCGAAGGCAAAGGTCGCGCCGTAGGTCGATCCACGGAGCCACGCGGATCGTCGGGACCGGCAGGCTCTCGCCGCATCTTGGTTCTGGCCATCGCCTGCGGCGACCGCGCTCTATGCCTCCGGCACGCAGCCAGCCTTCGGCCGTCTCCGCCGATGCCGGTGACGATCGACTTGTCCGGGTCGGCGCTTCGCCGCCCCTAGTGTTGCCCCGGCTGCGCTGTCTTCTCCAGATGGGTGCGAATGATCGCGCTTGCTCATGGTGGATGGCGGGGCACCCGGAAGACCGGGAGCGCCCCGCCTTGGCAGGCGGGCTGGGCATCAGTCATCTGTTCGACGGCTCCAGCCCAGGTGAACCCGGCGGCAGGGCGCTGCCATGGCATTAGATGCGCGGAGTGCATGGAAGCGGTGCCCCTATGCCTGCGGAAGAGGAGGATTCCGTGCCGTCGAGGGCGTCGTCGTCCTACCGGCATTCGAGGAAAACCCTCCGGCAGGCAACGCGGAGGGAGCGATATCGGAGGCAGTGGGCTCAATCGTCTGCGGCGGGCACACCGAACCCATAGCTGCAGCCCATTGGAGCCGACGAGGTTGTCGTCGGCAGCGAAGTGGTGCTGACGATGACGGCCCGCCATTTCCGAGACCCTTCCGGTTTGGTCAACCCTGGCGCGGCCACCACGTCCTCGATGTGGCATGTCTGATCGGAAACCGGCTGCGCCTCGATCGTCTTCCCGCAACGGCCTCCCCCGACTTTCTTCCCCTGTCGGCTGCGCCGCCATTCCTCGCGAAACAAGAAAGCCGCCTCCGGCCGCCCTCCACTGCGTTCCGGCCCAAGGGGTGCGGTCCGATCGTCCCCGATCCTTTCGACAGCCATCGAGGTCGCGATGGACGCGACCCGAGCAACCCGAAAGGATCTCGAAAATGGCTATCATCGGCAACTTCTCCACCAACGGCAATACCATCACCGGTCAGGTCCGCACGCTCACCGTCCAGATGAAAGCCCGCCTGGTCCCGATCCAGCGCACCTCCCGCGACGCTCCCGACTTCCGCGTGATGGCGGGCATGGCCGAGGTCGGCGCAGGCTGGAACGCTACCTCCACCGACGGCGAACCCTACATCTCGGTCAAGCTCGACGACCCGAGCTTCGCCTTCCCGATCAATGCTGCCTTGTGGCCGAGCCAGGCCGACGGCGACTACGACCTGGTCTGGAACCGCCCGAAGCGCGACGCCTGACACCGGAACTGCCTCGCCGAAAGGCGAGGCTTTCTCTCCAAGAAACAAGGAGCGGTTATGACCACACGCATCGAAGAAAGACGCCAGCTGAACCCGAAGGATTTTGCCATATGGCCCGATGGCTCCTGGGCGCAGATCGAAGACATCTGGCGCGGCGACTACACCTGGAAATCGGACGACTACGAGGTCATCGGCTACGACGATGAGCGGCGTCTTCGCGAGGTCGGCATCGCCGATGATCCCGATTGGCGATAGTCGCCGGCTGAAACCGAACCCGCGAGCAGCGTCGAGCCCGCTCGCGGGTTGGTGGGTGCCATACGGAGAGGAAAAGTCTGCTCAGTCTGTCCGAGGGTGCCATGGCGGCAGGCAGGCCTCAAGGACGAGCGGTTCCCCCATGTGTGGACGGCCCGTGGAATGCAAGACTTTTGTTTGTGAGCGACCAATTAGGTTCAGTCATGTGTCCGGCCTATAATCGTGGCATCAACGCCACTGGCCCTGATGAGATCCGCAGACGGAGAGCCAATCAAATTGTCGCGCTCGAGGCGCTGGGGGAACCCCGGCTTTCCTCCGTCCCCGGTCTAACCGGTTCGCCATCAAACTAAGTCCTCCACTCCTCCATCCGGCCACACGCGGGCCGAACAGATCTTTTCAGGCGGTGGCAAAACGATAGTTTTCCCTCCGCCTGAGTATTGCCCATGCAATGCGCGCGGTCTTGTTTGCGATCGCTACCGAGACCAGCTTGGCGGGCTTGCGATCTAACAAGCGAGCGATCCAGGGAAATGACGCAGCGTCAAGACGGGCTCTGCGCACGACGGCGGTGGCGCCGACTACCAACAATCGTCGGATTGTGCGATCGCCTTGTTTGCTGATCCGGCCAAGCCTCTCTTTCCCACCGCTACTGTTTTGTCGTGGGGTCAATCCAAGCCAAGCTGCGAACTGACGGCCAGATTTGAACTCGGTGGCGTCGCCGACCGAAGCAGCGATCGCCGCTGCCGTTAGGAAACCGACGCCGGGAATGGTCATCAAACGCCGGGCAGCCGCTTCGTTGCGGCACCACCGCAGTATAATGCGATCGAGTTCAGCAATCTTGTGGGTCAGTTCCTCCAATTGTTTCCTTATGTGTTCGAACGGTTGCCAGGAGGGCTCTGGTAGGAATTCCTGGGCAGCGCTGAGCGCTTCAATTGCCGCTCTCAAGCCTAATCTTCCTTGCGACGTAACAATCCCGAATTCCGCAAGATGCCCACGCAAGGCGTTGATAAGAGCGGTCCGCTGCCGCACCAGCAGATCCCGTGTCTTATGCTGCATCAGGAGTGCCTGACGCTCACAGCTCTTCACGGGAACGAAACGCATCGTAGGACGGGTCACTGCTTCGCAAATCGCCTCGGCATCCGCTGCATCATTCTTGCCGCGCTTGACGTAGGGCTTAACATACGCTGGCGGCATCAGCTTGACCTCGAAGCCCAGGCGGCCGAGTTCACGAGCCCAATAGTGTGACGTCGAACATGCCTCCATGCCGACAAGGCAGCGTGGCAGGTGCTCGAAGAATTGCAGAAGCTGATTCCGGCGGAGCTGGCGGCGGATAATGATGTCGCCGGCTTCGTCGACAGCATGTAGCTGGAAAACATTCTTGGCCAGATCGAGGCCGATAACACTTATCTTCTCAAAAGCCATGACGTGGTTCCTTGTCCGAATTGTGCGGGCTGAGAATAGCACCTTTGCGCTGAGGTCTCGGAGGGCCGTCCACATCATCAAATTTCAGTCCCGTCCCTTGCGGGCCGCGCAGAAATTCGGCTCCCCCACTCGCCGGCTCCGCCGGTCGCGTTCCGCGATCCTTGACCCCTGCCTGCCACCATGACCGCGCGCGTCGTCTTTCACAAAACGTCAAGGAGACGACGATGACCTACGACCTCGACCGCACGATCCTGGAACTCGAAGCCGAAGTCCGCAACGCCGATCCCGCGGAGCGCCGCCAGATCGAGGCCGAACTCGGCCTGGCGCGGGCCGAACGAGAAACGATCCTGGCCGAACAGGACGGCCGCATCAGCGCCGAGCCGCCCTTCTAGGGCGGTTTCTGCCGTGTCGATGGGCCAGCCGCGCCGGATCGACCGGCGCAACCGGCGCGAAGCTCTGCTCCGCCTTTCCAGGCGGGAGGGAAGCGATCGGAGGAGGGAAAGCCGGTTGCCGCTCCTTCCTTTCGATGCCCTGTCATCAGCATCGGGGATGTTGCAGCCCTCCCGGCGCGCCGCAACCCGCCGCCTCCAGAATTTTCCCCGCCTGCGGCTCCTCGCGCGACAAAATTCAGGCGCCGCCTGGTCCTCCGCGTCCGCTGCGGCCGTCCCGGTGCAGCGCGCCTCTCCGGGCTGCCGCCTTTCCCCGCAATGACAGCTTATCGAAAGGAGTAGAGATCATGCGCCAACTCGCCAAATTCCTCACCGCCACCGGTCGCCGCCTCCGAGCCCTGGGCAAGGTCGCCGCCCATTTCTTCCGCAAGGGCAAGCTCGGCCTGAAGATCGCGATCAAGATCCCGTTCTTCGTCGAGATCGAAGTCGCCTTCGAGACCGACTGGAACCGACGCCGATGAGGCGTCCGGCGAGGCCCGCCTGCGCGTGCCTCTTTGCCGTCTTCATGCAGTACGGATCGCTCGGTTTGTCCCCGCCGGTCGGTAGCCGCGTGCCCGCTTCTGGCGCAGGACGTCGAGGAAAAGATGGACGGCATCTTCTTCCCGCTGGAAATGATGCACCTTTTCCTGGCCCATTTTGCCGATACGTCCCCATCGCCGTGTCAGGCAGGCCGTTCCGAACAGCGTCGGCTCGATGGTCATGGAGTAATATCGCGCCATGTTCTTCGATGGCTCGGTGCGCTCGACATAAAGCTGGTAGGGCTGGGTGATCATGGCGGAATCGTCGCCGACCACGGTATCGGTGTCCAACGACAGTTCTGAATCGGTCGGTCTCCTATGATTCATTCCTTTGATGGATGCCTATGGGATGATCCGGGCGAGCCGCCTTCGGCGACCGCGTGCTAGTCTCTGCACTCCCGAAGCCCGTATACGGTCTCCGCCCATGCGGGTGACGCCCACATCTCGCAGCTTGAAGTGACTGTATATTCCATATAGAATATTCGTATATTCAGTGAGGAATATACGAAGAAGGAAAGTCCGATGTCTTCCCTCTATATCCGAGACAGCGATGTCGACGAGCTGGCGAAGAAGGTCCAGAAGCTGACCAATGCCCCCAACAAGACCGAGGCCGTCCGCCGCGCTCTCGAAAACGAGCTTGCGCGTGCGAAGGAAACCATACCCCTGGTAGAGCGCATTCGCAAGATTCAGGACGAGGTCGCGGCGCAGCTCGGCCCTAATCCGAAGCCCTTCGACATGAAGGCTTTCAGCGACGACATGTGGGACGCCTGATGTATCTCGACGCCTCGGCAATCATCTCGATCCTCACTAAGGAAGACGAAGCCGGCTATCTTGTCGCCAAGCTCGAACGCGCGACCAAGCCGATCTATTGCTCGTCGATGACGGTGTTCGAGGCGGTCATAAGCCTCGCGCGGCGGATCGCCAACGAGCAGCACGGCAATCAGGCACCCATTCCGCCCGCGATCATTGACGAGGCCCAGCGCCATGTCGATGCCCTGCTGGAGGCGCTGCGGGTCAGAGAGTTGACCATCAGCGGCACAACGCATCGCAAGGCCGTGGAAGCGGCGCGCACCTTCGGCAAATTCGTTGCCCATCCGGCGCGTTTGAACATGGGAGACTGCTTCGTCTATGCCTGCGCCAGGGAATACCGCTTGCCTCTCCTGTTCAAGGGCGACGACTTCTCCAGAACCGACATCGAAATCGCCTGACGCCGATGATTGACAAGGGCGAGCCGCCTTCGGCGACCGTGTGCTATTCGCTGCGCTCCCGGAGCCCGCAAGCGGTCTCCTCCCATCCGGGTGACGCCCATATCTCGCAAGAGGAATCCGGCCGGATCAAGGAGATTCTGCCGTGGAATTGTTCGAAAAGAACCAAACGCTGAGGTCTCCTATCGATGGCGCTACCAGCACGTGAAGAAGCGTTGACCTGTAATCGGATGACGAGGGACTTCTCTGCAGTACGACGGCGATGACGAGAACGCACTGCCGTGATCGACTCTTACTCAGGGACGAGGTGACGGAGCTCCGGAGGTAGCGCCTCCGGAATCTTGAAGGATCATGGGACCGTGAAGGTGCAGCTATTGCCTCAGGAAAGGTAGCTGACCGATGTAGTCCATCTTTCCGATCCGAACGCCTTTGTGCCGAAGGATCGCGTATGCCGTAACCATGTGAAAATAAAAATTTGGAACGCCATGCTGGTAGAAATAATCCTTTCCGAGGAAAGCTCCGGCCCAGCCCGGAGGAGCAACTCTTCTTTCTTCCCAACCGGAAAAATCGCTTTCTTTCATTGAAGAGACATACGCGATCGTCTTCTCGATCAGAGCCTTGAGTTCCGGGATCGTTTTCTCACTGTCGTCGAAAATCGGAATCTGTTTGCCGGCCAAGACTGAGGTGGCGAGCCTCGCCGTATCACATGCCATCTGAACCTGGCTTGTGAGTGGCAGCATATCTGGTAAAAGACGCGCGTTCAGAAGAACTTCCGGCGCAAAATTATGTGCCTCGGCGTGCTTGTCCGCCTTATCAAGAAGACGGGAAAGGGTGTGGAGCATTTTGGTGAATTGCGTGATTTGCGCGTACATCATGAAGGTCCTTCGTTAGGTTGCAGCCTGGGCTGTTATGTCGAGCGAGCGCACGCGCTTGCCGAAGTCAAAGATGTCGGAGACGATCATCAACTCATCGGCGCCGGTGTCGGCGACAAGCTGCTTGAGCCCCGCGCGGACGGTTTCGGCGCTGCCCACCACGCTGCAGCTCAGCATCTGTTCGGTTTGCGCCTTCTCCCGCGGCGTCCAGTAGGCTTCGATATCGTCCACGGGTGGCTTGAGCAGGCTTGGCATGCCCCGGAACATATCGGCGAATGTCATTTGCTGGGACGTTGCGAGAATGCGGGCCTCGTCATCCGTTTCCGCCGCGATCACATTGACCCCGATCATCGCATAGGGCTTCTGCAGTTGCTCCGAGGGCTGGAAATTACCCCGGTAGAGTTCAAGCGCCTGATGAAGTGAATGAGGGGAAAACTGCGACCCGAAGGCATAAGGAAGACCGAGCACGGCGGCGAGTTGCGCCCCGTAAAGGCTTGAACCCAATATCCACAACGGCACGTTGGTTCCGGAGCCCGGAACCGCCTCTATCCGCTGCGCTTCGCCCTTGGGGGCGAGAAACGCCTGCAGCTCAAGTACGTCCTGGGGAAAGTTTTCCGCGTTGCCGGGGTCCCGCCGCAGCGCACGCAAGGTCGTCTGGTCGGTGCCGGGGGCGCGACCGAGCCCCAGGTCGATACGGCCCGGATGGAGAGTTTCCAGAGTTCCGAATTGTTCCGCGATGACATAAGGCGCGTGGTTGGGCAGCATGACGCCGCCGGCACCAACGCGGATCGTCGTCGTACCTGCCGCGATATGAGACACGACAACCGACGTCGCTGCCGTGGTGACCGCCGGTGAGTTGTGATGCTCGGCTACCCAGAAACGCTGGAAACCCAAGCGCTCGGCATGCTGGGCAAGCGTGCGCGCGTTATCAAGCGCCGTGCGACGATCGGACCCTTGCCGGACGCGTCCGAGTTCGAGGATGGACAGTCGGATCATCGTGTAGGGTTCCTCTCGGAAGCGCGGCCGGCGAGTGCAGCCGCCCCGCCGAGGCATACGATCGCTTCAACGCGTGACATCGATCACAACCTTGCCGATGTGGTTGCCGCTTTTCAGGCGCTGATAGGCGGACTGGTAGTCCGCGAACGCAAAGACCTGATCCAGGACGGGGTGCACCTCGTGCAAGGCCATGGCTCGCAAGAGTGCCTCGAAGCTCGCCCGCGACCCGATCGATGTGCCGGCGACGTGAAGCGACTTGGCGAGGATGTCGATCGGCGGCAAACCGCCACCGAAGCCGCTGGTGAACCCGACGAGCGAGATGTCGCCCCCGTTTCGGGTCGCGGCCGCCGACTGCACGATCGTCTTCTCGCCTGCGATGTCGATGGTCTTGTCGACGCCTCGCCCGTCCGTCAGGGCCAGGATCTCCTTGTCCCATTCCGGATGGGACCGGTAGTTGACGACGGCGGCGGCACCCAGCGTCTTAAGCCGTTCCGCCTTCTCGTCCGACGAGGTAATCGCGAGAACCTTCGCGCCGAACATCTTCGCGACCTGCAGCGCGAACAGCGCCACGCCGCCGGTGCCCTGAACCAGCACCGTCTCGCCCGCCTGAAGGGGCGACGACAGGTTAAGCCCCGTCCAGGCTGTGACGGCGGCGCACGGAAGCGACGCCGCCTCCGCATAGGACATGTAGTCCGGCAGGTGCACGATGGCGTTCTCGTGCAGCAGAATGGTCTCCGCCAGCCATCCGTCCGTCGTCATGCCCAGGCTGTCGGCCTGATACTCCGGACGCGCAGGTCCACCGATCCAGTGCTGGCAGCAGGATGCCGACACGCGATCGCCGACCTTTGTGCGCTTGACCTCGCGGCCGACCGCGATCACCTCACCGGCCCCGTCTGACAAAGGCACGCCATTCGGCTTCGTCGGACCGCCATACGCACCGTCGAGGATTGCCTGGTCGCGGAAGTTCAAGGACGCCGCATGAACCTTTACGACAACCTCGTGCGGGCCGGGGTCTGGCATGGCTTCGTCGTGTAGCAACAGGCCTGGCTTGTCACCAGCCGTCCATCGTATGGCCTTCATCGTCTCAATCGTCCTTTCGATCGGCACAGCTATTCCAAACCCGAGACCAACGGATGTGTTGGCCGAGCACGGATTTCACTGGCTATTTACTGGACCCGAAAATAGCGGTAGCCTATCGGGATAACAAGAACACACCTTTTGGTGTGGTACTCACCAAAAGGTAAGTTATGAAACGAGACTGGCAGTCTGACGATCACGAAAAGCAGCTTCTATGGGCTGCCGCGACGAGCGAAACCCTGCGGGTGCTGGAAGGAAAGTGGAAGATCGTCATCATCGTCCAGCTCTTCGCAGCCAAGGCACCGGTTCGCTTCTCGGAACTCGAAAAGCGCGTCGTGGGCGTGAACCAGAAAATGCTGATCCAGCAGCTCAAGGAGCTGGAGAAAGACGGGATCGTTACCCGGACGGTCTATCCGCAGGTGCCTCCCAAAGTGGAATATGCGCTGACCGAGCTCGGCCTAGCACTCGGTCCATCCATCGAGACATTGATCGATTGGGCATTTCTCAAGTGCGAGATGCGCGGTGGGGTGCCACAGGAACGTTGATGCCGGATCTCACGTGGTCGTCGGACGACGGCTTGTTTGATATCGGGCTCCATTGAATGGACTTCATTTGGTCGGTTGTACTCGCGGCGCTGCTTGAGGGGCGACGCGACGGGATTCCGCAGGCGATCGGCCATCGCGTAGGCTTGCATTGACCGGCAAAACCCGATGAGGTCGCCGATCTGATAACATTCCTGGCATCCGCGCGCGCTAACCCCTATCCCTCTCCCATGCGCATCACGCGCTGAGCTCAAGGACGGGGAGAGGTGGGGCTGACATGCGATCGTCGTCCTTGTATCAGGCCGAGTATTCGGGGCGTAGGCCGCTGACGTCAGGCGGCGGGTCAGCATCGAGCCGATGGGTTTGGCGCACTCGATGCCGCCGCGGAAGAGGGTGACGGGAACTCTGGGGTCGAGGAGCGAGGGGCTCGTCGATGAGGAAGAACGATCGCGCGAAACCTTGCTCGATCCAGAGGCGACCCAATCCCGCTTTCTGGTGATGGCGTCCTGATCCATCCCCGGATCTTCTACGATCAACCCATAAAGGGTCCGCTACGCCAGCGTGCGGCCGCTCCGGCAAGCCTTCACGGTGATCGCGACCGTGGTCGGACCTTCGAGGAGCCATCAGCGGGAATTGGCCCGCTCCGGATGGAGCCTCAAAAATGTCGCACGATCTTTCCCTCGCCCAGAACCACGCCTTCGACCTCTCCCGGACCTTGATGGTTCCCGTCACCCTCTTCCGCGCCGGCGGCGAGTACGGCGTCGTTCCGAGCGACGAGATCGACGATGGTGACGATCTCTATATCATCCACGAATACAATCCCCATGATCGGCGTTCGGCCCACTGAGCCGATCGAGCAAGACGTCCAGCTCGGGGCCGCCGAGCTGGACGTCTTCGCGTTGGCGCCGATGCAGGCGTCCTTGCGACGCATCCGCGCAATCAATCGTGCGCGCACCAATTGCGCCGCGGCGCGTTCCAGCGCGCGGCAAGTCCGTCCACGACGAGTTGCTCGCCGAAGGAGATGTTCGATCGCCACACGGTTCGCAGCATGCGACCGTACCGATCTTTGTCACGGCCGACCGTGGAGAATGAGAATGCACCGTCATTGAGCATGTCGAGCAGTCGATCGCGGGCAACTTGGCCGACCTGTCGCTCGGCGTTGCAACGCGGTTCGGAAGTTTCCGGCGCGTCGATATCGGCAATACGGATCTTCTCGCCGCGGAACCAGAACGTATCGCCATCCACCACGCAGTTCACGCGGGCGGAATGTCCGCAAAGCGTGAACTGCGCATAAAGGTCATCCTGTTCGCTGGCGACGACGGAAGACGACTGAACGGACGATGCCGGACGATCCGATCGACCGAGCCCTTCGCCGGTCATGACCCAGCCAACGCCCGCGGCGAGCGCGGCGGCGACTGCAAGCGGCGTTCCAATGTTTCTCATGGTTTCGCAGCTCCATGGAATCGGTTCTGGCCGACGCAGGTCTTCATGTCGGCGCGTCGGAACCAGATCGCCCTGCCGCATCGCAGCGGCGGATTGCCGGCGGTGAAGACGATCTGCTCGTCGCCGCGCATCCGCAGCACTTCATGCGGCTGGATCAAGGCGCGGGCGGCCAGCTGCTTCGAGCGCGTGCGCGACGTTCCCTTCGCCGCCGAGCTGCGGCTCATCTGGTCGATTTCCACCGTCGTCGTGCCGCATCGCTTCGAGATGTAGTCGGCCGTCTCGGGGTCGTTGATCGCCGCAAAGGAAATCCAGCTCGCGCTCTCGAACCATTTGCTCGCCGCGTCGCGGCCGCCATAGGTCTCGCGCATCTGGCCGATCGACTGGTAGATCATCGTGAGCGTGACGCCATACTTGCGACCTGCGTCCCGCGCGGTTTCGAGGATCCGCATATAGCCGAGACGTGCTACCTCATCGAGGAGGAACAGCGCCCTCCCGCCGACATTCCCATCGCGATTGTAGATCGCGTTGAGGAAGGAGCCGATAATCACCCGTGCCAGACCGGAATGCGTCTCCAGCGTCTTCAGGTCGATGTTGATGAAGACGTCGACCGTGCCGGCGGCCAGATCGTCCGTCGTGAAGCTGGAGCCGGACACCAACGCCGCATAGTTCGGATAGGAAAGCCAGTGCGTTTCCTTCACCGCATTCGCATAGACGCCCGAAAAGGTCTCCGGCGTCATGTTGACGAACGCGGCGACGTTCTCCTTCACGAAGTCGGATTTCGAGTTTTCGTGGATCGTCTGGAGGCGTTCGCGAAGCCGTGGCTCCGGCTCGGCGAGGTTCTTGCGAACCTGGCGCAAGGTCTGGTCCTTCTCTTCGGTATGACCGGACAGGCAGACGTCGGCAATCAGCGCGGTCAGCAGTTGCAGGCCCGACGCCCGGAAGAAGTCGTCGCGCACGCCGCTTGCCCGGCCGCTATCGCTCATGATCCATGACGCGACAGAGGCTATGTCCTCCTCCTTCGTCCCGCCGTGCCGGCCGATCCAGTCGAGGACATTGACGCCGATCTCCGGGCGTTTCGGATCGAGAATGTGGACATCGCGCCCGGACCTGGCGCGATGGTCGAGGACCATCGGCGCGACCTCGTTCGACGGGTCGAGCACGATGAGCGTGCTCCCCCACTTGAGCGCGGTCGGGATCGTGACGGACGTCGTCTTGTAGCCGCCCGAACCGGCGAAGACGATGCCGTGGCTGGAGCCGAAAGAACCGTCGAAGCAGAGCAGCGGTGACTTGCCGCCCGAGCCCCAGGTTTCCTGCCGATCCGCGCGGAACGCTTGCGCGGCGACGGTGTCCGTATCGACACGATAGCGTTCGCCGATGACGATGCCACCGACATCGGGAAAGAGCTTTTGTGCGTCCGGCATCTTCATCCATTCGGCTTCGCCATGAAGGGCGCGTTTCCCGCGAATGCGGCGCGGCATGGCTCGGGCAAACGCGGCATTGCCCTTCAGCATGACGCGCAATCCGAACCCCGCCGCGATCGTCGCCGCGCCCGCGCCGAGCATGGTGGCGGGATCGAGATAGGAAAGCACCGATTTGCCTTGCGTTACGTCGGCCGAGATCGCCGCAAGGCGGATCGCCTCGCGCACAAACGCGATCATGATCGTCACCACGTTCCCGGCGGTGACGCCGCCGCCGGCAAACTTGATGTCGGCCGATCCTGCGGCGGCAAACAGAAAGAGGATGCCTATGGCCGCAGCCGCGACGTAGGGGAAGGTGATGCCGGCGCGCCCCAGCGTGAGGCGCGCGGCATCTGTTTTCCCGAAGGCGGATAACCAATGCTCGATCCCAACCATGGAGATGGTGACGAGGATCATCAGCGCGATCGGCGCGACGACGAGCGCCACCCTATTCGCCTTCATTGCCGAAGCCCTCCGCGCCAAGGGCGGTGAGCCGCGGCCGCTCGCCGGCGTCACGCTCGAGCCGCTGGCGCAGCTCGATCAGTGCGCCGAGCAGCAGAGCCCGCTTTTCATACCGCAAGCCGGCCTTGACGATCAGGCCGCCCAGCTCGATCTTCTCGCGCGTATCCTTCTTGCGCGCGTCGGATGTCGTCGTCCGGTTCATCCGCTCAAGCCTCGCCAGCGCAGCCCGCAGCCGCGCCAGGTGTGTCCGGCGCGGTCGTTGCCGCACCGCTGCCTCCCTCACCGACTTTCTTCCCTCCGCTTGCAGCAGCCTTACCTCCGCGAAACCGCTTCGTCAGTTCTTCGAATGCCGCCTGAAGCTCCATCTCGTCGATCTCGATCTCGCCAAGACCGGCCTTGAGCGCAATGCGGCCGATACGTTCGGCCTCGCGTGTCTCGGCGTGCTTCAACTGCTCCTGGAGCTTGGCGATCTCTTCGCGGATTTTGGAGGAAGGCTTTTTCATCTCCGACTGGTCCTTTCATGCCGTTCAAGGTCTTTGACGGCATGACCATTTCCGAGATCGGCGTGCCGATCTACTCGCAGAAATGCGAGTTGGCGTAGCCAACGCCTTTGAGCATCATCCCGGCCGTTCCGAAGGAGCGGCTTCCAAGGGCGCAATTATACGTCGCTGACGCGACGCCTTGCTTTTCTGCCCTTGCGGGCCTGCCGTTCCCGACGAACCCGTTGATTTCGTTTGCAATCGGGAGAGCATTCCGCCGTGGCCGTCCCTCATTTCTCCGTCAGCGTCGTCGCCCGCGGCTCCGGCCGCAGCGCCGTGCTGTCGGCGGCCTACCGGCACTGCGTGAAAATGGAGTTCGAGCGCGAGGCGCGGACCATCGACTACACCCGTAAGCAGGGCCTCCTTCATGAGGAATTCGTTATTCCGGAGGACGCTCCGGACTGGCTGCGGTCGATGATCGCCGATCGCTCGGTCGCGGCCGCGTCGGAGGCTTTCTGGAACGCTGTCGAGGGTTTCGAGAAGCGCTCGGATGCGCAGCTCGCCAAGGATGTCACCATGGCCCTGCCGATCGAGCTGTCGGCGGATCAGAACATTGCTCTCGTTCGCGAGTTCGTGGCGAGCCATATCACCGCCAAGGGAATGGTCGCAGACTGGGTCTATCACGATGCGCCGGGCAACCCGCATGTGCATCTCATGACTACCTTGCGTCCGCTGACCGACGACGGTTTCGGCGCGAAGAAGGTCGCGGTGCTCGGTGCAGACGGCAAGTCGCTGCGCAACGATTCCGGCAAGATCGTCTATGAGCTATGGGCGGGAGGCGTCGGGGATTTCAACGCCTTCCGCGACGGCTGGTTCGTCTGTCAGAACCGGCATCTGGCACTCGCCGGTCTCGACATCCGCGTCGATGGCCGCTCCTATGAGAAGCAGGGCATCGCCCTTGAGCCGACCATCCATCTCGGCGTCGGCGCGAACGCCATCAAGCAGAAGTCGGCCGAGGCGTCCGAGCCGATCACGCTGGAACGCATCGAGCTGCAGGAGGAACGGCGAGCCGAGAACGCGCGCCGCATCGAGGACCGCCCCGCCGTCGTCATCGATATGATCGCGCGGGAGAAGAGCGTCTTCGACGAGCGCGACGTCGCGAAGATCTTGCATCGCTATGTCGATGACGCTGGTCTCTTCCAGTCGTTGATGGCGCGTGTTTTGCAAAGCCCTGACGTTGTTCGGCTGGAGCGTGAGCATGTGGACTTCGCCAGTGGCGCGCGGGTGCCGGCGAAACTGACTACCCGCGACCTGATCCGCACCGAGGCGGAGATGGCCAGCAGGGCGGTCTTCCTTGCCGGCCGTTCCTCACACCGCGTCGAAAACGCAATCCTGCAGGAGACGTTCGCGCGGTATTCCCGCCTGTCGAAGGAGCAGAAGACGGCGATCGCCCATGTCGCCGGCAGCCATCGGATCGCTGCGGTCGTCGGTCGCGCCGGCGCCGGCAAGACCACGATGATGAAGGCGGCGCGCGAAGCCTGGGAGGCGGCCGGCTATCGTGTCGTCGGCGGTGCGTTGGCGGGCAAGGCGGCCGAGGGCTTGGAGACCGAAGCCGGGATCGTCTCGCGCACGCTTTCGTCGTGGGAGCTTCGCTGGAACGACGGGCGGAGCCAGCTTGACGACAAGACGGTCTTCGTCTTGGACGAGGCAGGCATGGTGTCTTCTCGCCAGCTTGCACTCTTCGTCGAGGCCGTCACGAAGGCGGGCGCGAAACTCGTGCTTGTCGGCGATCCGGATCAGCTCCAGCCGATCGAGGCGGGTGCCGCGTTTCGCGCTATTGCCGATCGCATCGGATACGCCGAACTGGAGACCATCTACCGCCAGCGTGAGCAATGGATGCGCGATGCGTCGCTGGATCTTGCGCGCGGCAACGTGGCGGCCGCGCTGAGCGCCTATGACGCGGCTGACCTGGTGCAAACCGGCTGGACGCGGCAGGACGCGATCGAGGGACTGATCGACAACTGGAACTACGATTTCGATCCGACGAAGACCACGCTCATCCTCGCCCACCGCCGCCGCGATGTCCGCGAACTGAACGAGCTGGCCCGCGCCAAGCTTGTCGAGCGCGGTATTGTCGGCGAGGGCTCTGTGTTCCGGACCGAGGACGGTGCTCGTCGTTTCGCCGCCGGCGACCAGATCGTCTTCCTGAAGAACGAGGGCAGCCTTGGCGTCAAGAACGGGATGCTGGCCAAGGTCGTTGAAGCTGCGCCAGGCCGTATCGTCGCAGAGATTGGCGAGGGAGACAGCCGCAGGCAGGTCACCGTCGAACAGCGCTTCTACAGTAACGTCGATCACGGCTATGCCACCACGATCCACAAGTCCCAGGGCGCCACTGTCGATCGCGTCAAAGTTCTCGCCTCCAACACGCTTGATCGTCATCTGACCTATGTCGCGATGACGCGCCACCGCGAGGCGGCCGAACTCTACGTCGGCATGGAAGAGTTCACCAACCGGCGTGGTGGTGTTCTCGTCGATCACGGTGAGGCGCCCTACGAACACAAGCCCGGAAACCGCGACAGCTACTTCGTCACGCTCACCTATGGTGACGGACAGGAGCGCACGATCTGGGGCGTCGATCTCGCCCGCGCGATTGATGAAGCGGATGCACATGTCGGCGACCGGATCGGTCTTCGCCACGAGGGCTCGGAGTCGGTGAGACTGCCCGATGGCACGATGGCCAAGCGCAACACGTGGAAGATCGTGCCGGTCAAGGAACTGGCGATGGAGCGGCTGAAGGAACGCCTTTCCCGCGATGCGTCCAAGGAAACGACACTCGACTATGAGGGTGCATCCTCCTATCGCGCCGCCCTCCGTTTCGCCGAAGCGCGCGGCATGCACCTCATGAATGTCGCTCGGACCATTTCCCGCGACCGGCTCGCCTGGACCGTTCGGCAAAAGCAGAAGCTCGTCGATCTCGCCGCAAGGCTGAAAGCTGTCGGCGCGGCACTCGGCCTTGCCCGCGGCAGCGACAAACAATCCGTTCCGACCATCGTCAAGGAGGCAAGACCCATGGTTGCCGGCATTACCACATTCGCCAAATCGCTCGAGCAGAGCGTCGAGGACAAACTCTCCAACGATCCGGCGCTGAAGCAGCAGTGGAAAGATGTCTCCACGCGTTTCCAAATGGTCTATGCGCAGCCGGAGGCGGCATTCGCGGCGATCAATGTTGATGCGATGATAAAGGATCAGGCGCGCGCCACCGCGACGATAGCGAAGATCTCGGCCGAGCCGGAGACCTTCGGCACGCTCAAGGGCAAGACGGGCATGTTCGCCAGCCGCGCCGACAAGCAGGAGCGCGATACCGCCCTCGTCAACGCGCCTGCGCTCGCCCGCAATCTGGAACGATATCTGCGCGGTCGGGCCGAGGCCGAGCGCAAGCATGAGACCGAGGAGCGCGCTGCGCGCATCAAGGTCTCGGTCGATATCCCGGCGCTGTCGCCCAATGCGAAGCAGACGCTCGAGCGGATACGCGACGCCATCGACCGGAACGATCTTCCGGCCGGTCTCGAATATGCGCTTGCCGACAAGATGGTGAAGGCGGAATTGGAAGGTTTCGCCAAGGCGGTGACAGAGCGGTTCGGCGAGCGAACCTTTCTCGGCGTGTCGGCGAAGGAGGCCGGCGGCGAGGCGTTCAAAACGGTCACGCGCGGCATGACCGATCCGCAGAAGGCGGAGGTGCAAACGGCGTGGAATTCAATGCGGGCGGTGCAGCAGCTCGCTGCGCATGAACGCGTGGTCGTCGGCATCAAGCAGGCAGAGGCGTTGCGCCAGACCCAGGCGAAAGGCCTGTCGCTCAAATGACCGATGCCCGATCTCGCACCGCGTACCGAGCGCGCCAGCAATGGATGGTGGTGATCGTCATCGCCACCGGCCTGGTCGTTGCCATTACCGTGCTCGTCGCCGGTGCGGCGGCCGGCTATCGGCTCAACATGACGGCGAGCGAGCCGCTTGGGATCTGGCGCATTCGTCCGCTCAAGCGTCCTCCAGCGGTCGGTGATCTTATCTTCATCTGCCCGCCGGAGACCGTGGCGTTTTCCGAGGCGCGGGTGCGCGGCTATCTGCGCAGCGGTGTCTGTCCGACGGGCGACGCGCCGCTGATCAAGATGGTCATCGCCAGCGAAGGGCAGCGCATCGAGATCGGAGCCGATGTTCGGATCGACGGGTTGCACATTCCGCAAACAACCATCGTGCCGGCGGACGGGAGAGGGCGTCCGCTCCATGGCGATGCCGGGGGAATCGTACCGGCGGGCCAGGTGTTTCTTTATTCCCCGTTCAAGGCTTCATGGGATTCGCGCTACTTCGGTTCGATCCCCGCCGCCGGCATTCTCGGCCTCGCTGAGGAGGTGCTGACCTATGCGCCCTGATGCTGCTCGCGCCGGAATCCTCATTCTCGCTGGTGTGGCCACCGGCTGGATCGCATGGAGCGGGCATGTGCTCCTGTTGCCGGTGGCGCTTGCCTTTCCAATGCTCTGGTCGATGGCGCCAAACCGCACGACGGCGGTGCTGGTCTCCCTTGGATATTTCCTGGCGGCGTCCAGAGGTCTGCCGCTTGGGGTCGCCACATTCTATGCGTCGGATATCTGGCCGGGCGTCGCGCTCTGGTTCGTGCCGGCGGCCGGCTTCGCGGCCGTCCATGCCGCGCTATGGTCGCGGTCCGGAACCTGGCGCCCGATCCGCTATGTCCTCGCTGCGATCCTGATGGCGATCCCGCCTTTCGGCATCACCGGCTGGGCGCATCCGATCACCGCCGCGGGTGTCCTCTTTCCGGGATGGGGATGGCTTGGGCTCGTCGCAGCTTCAGCCGGTCTCCTGGGCCTCGCTTCCCGAAGGGGGCCGGCTGTCGCTGTCGTCTTGTCAGCCTCTTGGCTTTGGTCCGCCGTTTTCTGGACCGATCCGAAAGTACCTGAATCGTGGCGCGGCGTCGATCTCGCCATGGGTGCATCATTGGGGCGGGATACCGGACTTTCCCGTCAGCGTGACCTGATTGCCACGACGCGGGCAGTGGCCAAGGCCGGCGCGCGGGTGATCGTGTTGCCGGAGAGCGCGCTCGGTTTCTGGACGCCGACGGTCGCCCGACTTTGGGAACGCGCCGTGAGAGCCGGTGACGCCACGATCGTCGCCGGCGCGGCCGTGGTCGACGCCGGCGGCTACGATAACGTTCTCGTTGCAATCGACGGCGACGGCGGCCGTGTCCTCTATCGCGAGCGTATGCCTGTCCCCGGTTCGATGTGGCAGCCATGGCGGCCCTGGTTCGGCATGAATGGTGGCGCGCGCGCCCATCTCTTCGCCAATCCCGTCGTCGTGGTCGGACCGACGAGGGTCGCGCCGCTCATCTGCTACGAGCAGCTCATCGTCTGGCCCATTCTGCAGTCGATGGCCCACGCGCCCGATGTCGCCGTCGCCGTCGGCAACGGCTGGTGGACCGAGGGCAGTTCCATCGTCGGGATCCAGCGCGCCAGCGCTACGGCCTGGGCGGCTCTCTTCGCCACGCCTCTCGTGCTCTCCTTCAATATCTGACCCTGGAGCCCTCCATGCTGGATGCTGCCCTGATCGAAAAATGCGCCGATCCTTCCCTGACACCTGCGATCGTCCGGCAATTCGTCGAGACCGCCGGAGCGCCCGATCCGCTCGCCATCACCGTGAAGTCGGGCGGGAGGCTCATTCTCGTGCCGAAGCCGACGACGCCGGACGAAGCCATGGCGATCGTCCGCGAGCATGTCGGCCGGGCTGTCGTTCGTGTGGGGCTGACGCAGTTCCCTGCAGGTGTCGGCGTGAAGGATGCCGCCGAGCTGAAGCCAGATGTCGTTGACGCCTGCGAAAACCTGCGCATGGGCACGAAGATGTTCGCCAAGATCCTGCGGATTGTTGCGAAATGGTATGGAAACCCGACCAGCAAGGACGTGCTCCCCCAGATATTCGAGGATGCCGTCTTCTCTTGGAAGACCGGGGAATTCGAGGGAGTGAGCGTGTTTCAGGCGGAGGAGCCAGGGACGAGCTGGAATATGCCGGCCGAGAGTAAGCAGGACGAGGAACATCAGACAAGTGGACCTCAACAGGACGGCGATGAGGATGACTCGCTTGAGGGCGCAACGCCGAGCGCGCCAGCGGACGAGGCGGATACCGGGAACGCTGGAATTCGGGTAGATCTGTCGCGGATCAACGGCGGCTGATTTCGACACCTGTGGGGACATTTACCAGCCGTCGCCGCGGCTCCAAAAGCTGCCGCTGCCAACGGCTATGGCTTTCTGTAAAAGCGGGTCAGCCGCTGACGACCTCAATAACCAATGCGGAGAGCAACGAAGTCGCGTCATTGGCCATCTCGTCGCCGGTACGCATCCGCATGGTCGTGCCGCTCCGCGTCATTTCGTTTAACGTCCGCCTATCGGTCTCAGGCAGCGCCTCCCACCAACTCGGCCGAAGAAAAAGATTGTCCGTGTGGATGAACAAGAGCCGAACCAATGCATCGGCCTTCCGAGTATCGTCGAGCGCAACAAACGACTCGGCAAGTGCCTTGGCCGGACCGTCCTCGGAACCGATCCAGCCGAACACTAGGATCGTCTGCGCCTCGAACGTGGTCACCGTCAGCGTGATATGGTCGAAGTCTACGCCGTCCCGGCCGAGCTGTTGGAGTGGTTTGCCCTGGAAGTCAAATTCCGGATGAAGGGCGCCACACGCGACGACAGGTAGAACCTGGTCGAAACGAACGGCAACGAAGTGGAAGTCATCGCGCGCGCCGGACAGCAGGCGTGCGTCGAACTGATCTTTCCAAAGGTCCATATCACGCATGCCAATCCTGATCCCGGCGATGACAGTCGCCAGGTGCATTTGAATCGCGGCCTGTTTCCAGAATGGATGGCCGCGGTCAGCCTCGCGCTGGATGTCAGTGCTTCGGAGCTGCGCTTCCTTCGCAAAGCGCTCATAGGCTATGGCGCGGTAAGAAAAGAGGAAGGCGGTGTCCTTAGTTAGGGCCAGCGACTTGCCCTCGATCGGCTTAAAGAGCGTCGTGTCGTGCCGGCTGCAGAAGCCGGGAAAGACCGATGCGTTGTTGACGCCGATTTTGCGCGGCTGTGGGTTGCCTTCGGTTTCGATCATCTCCTTCATCGTAGGCTTCACGGTGAGGACGTGGCCTACTTCGGCGATCGCGGCGAGGCCGCCTTTCTTCTGCACGGTATGGGCCTTGGTCATCGTCGCGCTGCAAGGATCAGCCACGGGATCTGGATGAGAGCAGTAGCCGTCGCGGAACTCGGCGATCATTCCTGCTTCGATTTCAAAGATGTTGATCGGCTTCTGCTGTTCGCGCCGAAAATGGCACCACTTGTATTTCTTTCCCGAGCGGCACCAGCATAAATCGTAAGGGCCCATCGTCTCGACGGGCCGAATGAGATCGGGCCTTATCTTCGGTGCGCTGAGTGACGGATGCGGAACCATTCCCCAGATATAGCTGTCGGTATCGATAGCGTCGAGAGGCCGCCTTGTTATAGAGCGTAACTTGAGGAAGTCGATGAATGAGTATCTGTGGTTTGGGCCGAGGCCGGACACGTGAGTCGGTTGCGAATGGCATGCGTGCCGAACGTCGGCGCAGTGGGCTAGGCTCTATCGAAAAGGAGCAGCTATGAGCGACTGGAAATTCGGCAGCGACTGGATGGCGAAGATGGGAAACATTGGCGAGAAGACGCTGGGTCCCGTGACCATCTATGGCGGCATGGTCATGGAGCAGTGCGAGAAAAACCGCAAGAAGTTCAAGGCCGAGAAGCTCTTCCCCGATATAAGTCAGGCGCACGCTTCGGCGATCAGTGCGTTGGTGAACTTCCTGTCCCGCATTGCTGGTAAGTCCATCCCTGAGGACAGGGTAGACATCCACGGCCAAATGACATTGATCGCCCATTTCGTGCAGGGCATCCAATTCGTTGAGACCGCCATCGTCGAGGGTCTCTATCCGCAGGCAGCGACGTTGCTGCGTCAGGAGCATGAAATCGTTGCCGCCGTGGAGGAGTATTCTGCTGGGCGCCGCAAGGACGCTAAAACACCATTCGCGACGATCGGCGTCCTCAAGAACATGGGGCAGGTCTACGGCGACCTGAGCGGCGCGGCCCACGTATCACAGGCGCAGCTCCTAAAGGACATCGTGATTATGGAGATGGGCGAAAAACGAGGACCATCTCTACTGCCCATCTACCACAAGGACCTTTCGCAGAATCTCTACGCGCTGCACGTAAGCTACATCACCATGATCGCCCAACTGGCCGACGAGGTTCACCGTGGCCTCACAGGCGAGGAGTTTCATGAGGACGAGTTGAAGCTGTTAGTGATCGCGAAGAAGATCCTGATCGACAGCGGGCTGATGAAATTGGAGACGCCCGAAAACGCCGAAAAGGAGGCGAATGATTGACCTGACCGGATTTCGATAGCTCGCAGCCTACAGTTAGCCGCCCACTCCTGACCCATCATGCCAGATCAATAGTCCGCTTTCGCAAAAAGCCGCCCGAAAGCAGACGGTCGGTTACCCGCCTCGAAGTGGCCGGGCAGCGTGCGACCTTCATTGTCGCCGTTCGATGTGCGCATGTCACCACTCGAAACCTCACGTCGGGTTGGGTTGGAACTGGACAGGCAGGCTTCGGGTGTCAATGCGGGAAAAGCTGACTTCAGATTTGCGTCGCCCGATCCTGCTCCAGTCTACCTCTTTAAAAGCAGGTATTGATTTGTGCGTGCCGCCCCCCCCCCTGTCTGTTTGAGATGTGGCATTGTGTTTGAGCGGAGGGGAACCCGTCCCCCCATGGGTCCCATCCCGTCTGAGAGCAAGGGTCCCCTTCGCTTGGTCGTCAACCTGAACAGTTGCTTGGGCCTGCCACGAGCCCGCACGACATGGACAGGAGCTTTACCATGCCACAGATCATCGTCGGCTGCGATCTTTCCCGCGCCTTCATCGACGTCTGCATCAATGCCGGGCGCAGGACGTCGAGGATCGAGAACACCAAGTCCGGCATCACGCAATGGATCGTAACGCTTGAGACCTCCGCTCTTGTCGTCTTCGAGGCCACCAGCGGATGCGATGCTGTCCTCATGCAAGTCCTTGCGGAGCACGGCGTCACCTATGCCCGCGTCAACCCACGGCAGGCACGCGAGTTCGCCCGCGCGCTCGGCGTGCTTGCCAAGACCGACAAGGTCGATGCCAGGGTGCTGGCCCAGATGGGGCAGCGCCTTCCCCTGACCATCACCAAGCCGCAGGAGCCACAAAGGAAACGGCTCGCCGATTTCCTCAGGCGACGCAAGCAGTTGGTCGAAGCCCGAAAGGCCGAGAAGCTGCGCCGGCATAGCGCCGGGCAACCGGAATTGCTTCACGACATCGACAGCATGATCGCCATCTTCGACCGCAGGATCGAGAAACTGGACAAGCAGATCGCGGCCATCATCGGCGAAAGCCGTGACCTTGCGGCGCAGGCCCATCTCCTGTCTGCTGTGCCCGGTATCGGCCCCACCGTGCTGGCAACCCTGCTTGGAGAATTGCCCGAACTCGGCACTCTCGATCGAAGACGTATCGCCTCTCTTGCAGGACTCGCGCCGCATGCGCGTGAAAGCGGAACATGGAAGGGCACAAGGCGCATCTGGGGTGGGCGGAGAAAGGTTCGCGAGGCTCTGTACATTGCAGCCCTAACCGCAACCCGGCGCGTCCCTACCCTCATTGCCATGCGGGATCGAATGCGTGCCGCCGGCAAGGCCCCCAAAACCATCCTCATCGCTGCTGGACGACAACTCCTCGTCATCCTCAACGCCATGATCCGGAGCAACCGGCCGATCAGGCTATAAGTTCAAACACAGTTGCCCTTGAAGCGGCATCGTAATCCTGATGGTATTGCACCCTAGAGCGAAAGGCTTTCTGAGGATAATGGCATGGAGAAGATGCTGTATGGTTCGCAGTCTTGGAGCAAGGTGGAGAGGCAGTTTTGGATGCTTTCGATCGCCGGCTCTGTTGTCTGGATTCTCTATGTACTGATTTTCGAGATCGTCTTGTTTTCTCCAAAGCAGTATGAAGACTATGAACCGAATTTTACCGTTCAGCAGTACGACAATTTCGATGATTTCATGAGCAATTCCGGCGGTATGCCGGCCGGAACAATCGCGGAACTGCAGGCACGACAATCGCGCAATGTCGAGCGGAACGCCCGAAACATTGATGTTGAGGACTATAATCGAAGTTTTGTTTGGCGAGGACTCAGCCGAGCACTGGGCTACCCGGTAGCTTGGCTCGGGGCACTCCTGACGTTTATCACTATTTACGAACGCCTTCAGCAGAAGGCTGGATTCGGCAATGGGGATAGACACTAATTGCCATGCGATTGGCTGTCCTAAAGTTGACACGCGGCATTGGTTTCACCGCCGAAGCTCGTTGGCCCGGTAAAAGACAGCCTCCGTGGCATAGACGCCCGAAACATGTCAGTCCGCATCCCAACCGAAATTCAGAGTATCTATACGCCAAGCAAATCCCGCTCGAACCACTTGATTCAGCAGTTTGCTTTTTATCGAACGGCGACGGTTACATCCGTATGGATGAAGTCTTCCCCTTTGAACAGCAGAGGCGCTGACAGGCTTTTTGCAAGCGTATAGGCGGCGCAGTCAGCTAGATTCAGCCTGGCCCTCGGATCAATACCCTTTCCGTATCTTCCGAACGCCTCGGATGCTCCACGGGCCTGGATCTCATCGAATGACGAGATACTAACGTCGTTGTCAGCCAAGAACGTCCATGCGATCTGCTCCCCTTCGGGACCGCGCCGGCCGCGGAGAACCACGGCGCATTCGTGCGCATTGACCGCTGACATCGTAAGATTGTCGGCCTGTTGGATCGCTCGGGCAAAAACGATTGCATCATCCTCGTTTTCGAGAATGGCGATCACTGCAGAAGAATCGACGACGATCATTGCTCGTTCAGATCATCCAGAATTTCTTTCGGAGAGCGCGGATCAAGCAGTGGCAGCGAAGATACCTTTTTTCCCACAGCCATCATCTGTTCAACGGTCATCCGGCGCCGTGCTGGTTGGTCAGTGTACACGCCGAGTTCTCTCGCTTCGCGCTCGAGCGCAGCGCGAATGAGGTCTTCAGGCCTGCGGCCAGCGCGAGCCGCAACCTTGCGGGCAAGCTGTTCGGTGTCGTGTGTGAGGTGCAGCATCGTCTCTCTCAAATGGATCAGCCACATATAGTTCATTTTTCGACGAAAATACAGATGCGGCAACCCATCGACGAGCGAGGTCCCGGCCGATCGGTTGGAAACCATGTTACCAGACAGTCCCGAAACGGGACTGGCGCTGGGCGAGCAGATTTTCTATACAAACTCCAAGGCGGCACCGTACCGCCTCGAGGCTTAGAAACCTCGAACACAGCGGCGGATATCGGCCGAAACGATATCGGATCCTCTGGCTATTTGGCCGGGGGCCTGTGACGCATGTCCAGGCGCTCGTCGCTAAAGGTCTCAGGGGCCGACTGTGTTCGGTTTTCTAACCCCCGGTCTGGGGTCAAGGGATAGTTGGCGGGGACGCACCGCGGACGCCATTTTGTGGGTGAATGTGGTGGATGTGTCTGACGATGATACCGTGTCGGGAAACAAGTTAGTGCTGCGGCCGCTGATCGGCCTCATGAATGGCTTGGAGCCACAGGAGATCGAGCAGTTCGTCATTGAGGAACTGGAAAAGCACCGCCGTCTGCGCGACGAGGCGATACGACTCGAGACGATCCTGGAATCGCAACCGTCGGGCGCGGGCGTCGACACCAACCGTGCCTTTATCTCGGCGATGATCGCCGTCCATGCGCAACAGACGGTCGTTTCGACGCTTCTTGACATTCTTGGATACATACCCGAGACGCTGACGAAAAAGCCTCACTGAAGGTTAGATCAGGCCGAGTTCCTTGGCTAAAGCCGTCGCTTGGGCCAACGACGTTACGCCGAGCGCGTTTTTCGCATTGCGAATGAAGAAGCGGACGTTGCCATAGGTCGTGTTCTCAATGTCGGCGATGTCCCTCGCCGTCTTACCCTCCGAGCACCAGCGAAGGCAGGTCAACTCGTTCGCTTTCATCCGAATGCGGGTGACACGCGTCGGGCGCACGCGCATGACTTCCATTCGCGAATGCACCTGGCCAAATGAAGCGGCGGCCATGACCGGGCTGAAGTCGAGCCCCTCCCCTGCATTCGGTTCATCCGATGCCAAAGTCAGCATCGCCATGCGACCGAAGCCCGTGTTGATCGGAACGGAGATACCGGAGCGGATACCGAACTCCGACGCCTCGCCGTAGAACGCGCGGCGCTCCTTGGTCATTCCCGGCGTCACCGTATTCGACCAGGCAAATGCTTCAGGGCGGGATTTCGCGTTGAGCACCACCGGATCAATGTGTGCAAACTTCTTCTCGAAGTACCGTACCTGCCATTCTTTGGGATAGGTCGAGATCGCGGTCTGGGTCTCCGCCTGCAGGTTGAGATAGGCGAAGTAGCTGAAACCCGCATCGCTGGTCATCTTCTGGAGGACATCCGCCACCGCGGCATCATCATGCGCAAGCGACATCTGCTCGGTGAGCCGCACGAACCACTGATTCAATCGATACCTCCATCGCTCGAAACGCCGCAACAAAGCTGGTGCGGCTAGTACGCGCGTGTCGCGATTAGCGGATGCTACAACAACTTGCGGGCGTTAGAAATCGATAGGCGAAAAAAGAAGACATTTCCATGACGCTTTCGTTGCGGCAGGGTTGAAGGTTACGCAAACCTCACGAACTGTATGGAATGTGTGCAGTTTCCGTACTATCGCGATGCGTAAGCGGCGGGAAAGATAATGTCCTGATCGACGAGGACGTTGAACTTATAGCCGGGACGGATGCGGATGGTCGGCTGCACGTTGAGGTTCTTCGAAATCGTCTGCTCCGCCACGCGGCCGAAGGATTCCGCGAAGTTGCGCCTTGCTGCATCTGACGCGGTGTCCTGCGTCGCGAGCGTCGAACTCTCGGGCAAGGACATATCGATCCCGGTCCCGATGATCGCGACGAGCGCGGCCGAGCCGAATGTCCGCCAGAGGTGGCGATCCACCTTGTCCTTGAACCCGCCATAGCCTTCCGCGTCCGTGCCGGCCATACCGCCGATTTGCAGCGTTGAGCCGTTCGGGAAGATCAGGTCGGTCCACACGACGAGAACGCGGCTTTGGCCAAAGGACACCTTCGAGTCGTAGCGCCCGAACAGCTTGGCGCCCTGCGGAACGAGAAGCCGGTAGCCCGTGGCGCTGTCATAGACATTCTGGCTGACCTGCGCGGTGATGCGTCCGGGTAGGTCCGAGTTCAGGCCGGTGATAAGCGTCGCGGGTATGACCGAGCCGCGTTTCAGCTCGTAGGGCGAGAATTGTGGAACGACGCGGTTGGGCAAATAGCCAAGATCCTTGATGTCCTGATTGAAGAATTCTTCCTTCGAAGTCTGGCCGTTCTGGTCGACGTTCTGCCCAAGCAGCCCGGACTTCATCGCCGCCGCGTAGAGGTCGGATGTGCCGCTCGGCGCAGTGGCCAGCCGCTGCCCATTTGTTGTGGCCGTATCGGTGCTGGTGCGTCCGAGATCGGAGATGTCGACCTTCACCGGCGAGTCCAGCGCACCGGCGCGGGCCTGCAAGCGTGCCATACTCTGGCGATACTTCTCACGGATATATTGCTCTTCCTGCTCGCGCTCCAGGCGCGCCAGCCACTCCTCCCGCGATTCCAGCTTCGGCCGACGCTCTTCCCGTTCGGTCCGACGAGGCAACTCCGCAGGAACGCTTTTCTCCTCCGCCTGCCGTTCGGCCGCAGGCGTCGGCTGGAAAACCTCGCGCTGTTCCGGCTCGCCGATAATCCCGTCGGATACGCCTTGCTTGAGCTTGTCGCCATAGGTCGAGGCCGATGTGTTCGAGGCGCTGTCGAGATCGTTGTTGCGCCCGAAAGGCAGGCCGCGCCAGGAGAGGCCGATCACCACCACGCCAATGAACAGCACGATGAAGATGATCGCCGCGACGATCGGCAACCGATTGAGACGACGCATGCCCTTTTGGTCGTCGTCCTGAGTGGCCGTTCCGAGCTGAAGCGACTGAACCATGATCTTCTCCTCAGTTCCGCTGCATGATCGAAAGCGGGCTCGCCGGCGTGGCGCCGCCCGGAGTCGCCGCATAGGCGCGGCCGAGCGCGACTGTCGGCGTGGACAGGCGGGCGAGCACCTGTCCGTCCATGCTGTCGATCCCGTATTCGAGTTTGATGGGTCTTGTGCCCTTCTCGACCTGGCTGTCGGTGACGACGGTGAAACCCCAGCCTTTCAACGCCGCCTCGAGCGCGACGGCGAATTCGGACGTGCCCTTGTCCATCTTGAGCGTCGTGCTTCCGGCCGGCCCGATCTGCTCGGCAAGGCGGCTCGCCATATCGCCGGCGATGGCGCTGGCGGCAGGACCTGAGATGACGGCCGGCGCCGAGTTGGTTGAGAGGCCGTCGTCGGCCGTCTGGCAGGCGGAGAGCAGGCCGGCGGCGAGAATGAGGGGAAGCAATCGCTTCATCGTTATCCTCCCCGCCGGATGGTGATCTTCTGCTGTCGCCAGCCGACCCCGGAAACGAGGATCGCCTTGTCGACCGCATAGTCGACGATCATCATGTCATTCTTCATTCTGTAGTTGACGATCCGGTTCTGGCCGCCGCTGACGACGAACAGCACCGGCGCGTCTTGCCCACCGATCGAACGGGGGAACTGGATGTAGGTCTTCGTGCCGTCCGAATAGACCCGCTTCGGCTTCCATGCCGCGCTGCCGCTGACAGAGTAGGAGAAGTTCAGCTTGTCGGGCGCGGTGCCAGGGATGCCGCCCGTCTCCAGCCGGGCATTGATGTCCGCAAGCTTCGTGGAGACGTCCTCCGGATACTCAAAACCGACACGGGCCATGTACTGGCTCGGATGGGACTTGAGCTGCATGTGATAGGTCCGCCGCGACGTCGTGATGACCATCGACGTGACAAGCCCGGCTTCCGAAGGTTTCACGATCAGGTGGATCGCCTGTCCCCCAGCTGCGCCCGAGGTGGCTGGCTCGACCTTCCACCGCACAGTGTCGCCCACAAGGACGTCGCGCACGATCTCGCCACCTTGCAATTCGATGTCGCAGACCTGAAGCGGGGAGCAGACGACCGACGGCTGGGTTTCCCCGTAGAGGAAGATGACCTTGCCATCCGCGCCCTTGGCGACGAGACCGGGCGTTCCACGCCATTTGCCCGAAATGTTGGTTCCCCTCACCTCGTTCGTCGTCATGTTTTGCGCGAGTGCGCCGGAGGCGAACACGAGTGCGGCCATGCAGCCGGCGGCCGCGATCGATCCTGATCTGTGCATTTGATGTTCCCTGCCCTTAAAGCTGTGCTGTCCAGTCGAAGTCTTGGACGTAGAGACCGATGGGGTTGAGCCGGATGGTCGACTCGTCCTGGGGCGCCGTTAGCGAGACCGTGGCAATGCCGCGGAAACGCCGTGTTCCGGTTTCCTTGCCCTTCCGGTCGCGCTCATATTCCGTCCAGTCGACCTGATAGGTCTGGTTGGAGAGCGCCACGATGTTGTTGACCTCGATCGCGACCGTCGAGGTCTTCGCTTTCTCGAACGGCGAGTTTCCCCGAAACCAGGAATTGATCTTCTGGGTCGAGGGGTCGGATGTCCGAAGCAGCGCATAGGTCCGGTCGATATATTGCTTCTGCACGACGGCATCCGGCGTGATGGATCGGAAGCTGGTCACGAAGTTGCCGAGCGTCGCGCGCACGACGCGGGCATCGGCGTATTCGATCTGCTCGGGAAAGCCGACCGTGACGGAGGTGCCGAGTTTGTCGACCTCGACGATATAGGGCACCAACTTGACCTGAGTGCTCAGATACATGGCATAGCTGAAGCCGATCACGGCCATGGTCAGGCCGAGAATGCCGACGATGCGCCAGGCCCGCGCCGACTGGACGTAGGAGCCGTATCGCTCGGACCATTCCTGACGCGCGGCGAGATAAGGGTTTTCAGGGGCGCGATCTGCTGCCATCGATCAATCTCTTCTTCTTATGGTTTGTCGTTGCGTTCGGGGAACGGTTTTGTGCCGCTGCTGCCGCCACGTTTCTCGTCGAGCTTGGCGTTCGCAAGGCCGAGGATCGAGCCGGCATAGGCGCCAGGCGAACCAATCGCCTTTTCCTTGGCGGCCGAGCCGGCAGCTTTCGCGCCCGAACCGATACCAGCGCCGACGCCACGAGCTGCTGCGCCGGCGATGGACGAGCCTGCGGCGCGGGCGGCCTGGGCCGCCGCAAAGCCTGCGCCAGCCGCACCGGCTGCGAGGAATCCTGCACCGGCGGCGAAGGACGCGGCCTGCCCTCCGTGGCGGATGGTTTCCATTCCTCCCGTCACCGAGGCGCCCTGCACGACGCCCTGCATGATGTTCGGCACGTACATTGCGATGATGAACACCACGACCGAAATGCCCGCGATCGCGAGCGTCGTGATGAACTGATCGCTCTCGGCGGTTGGCGCCTGCGCCAATCCGATGAGAACCTCCGAGCCGATCCGCGAGATCATCACGAGCGCCATCAGCTTCATCCCGACCCCGAAGGCGTAGACGAGATAGCGAATGGCGAAGTCCTTCGTGAACGATGACCCGCCAAGACCCAGCATGATCATGCCGGCGAGCAGGCCGACATACATTTCCACCATGACGCTGACGAAGATCGCCGCCACCAGCGAGAAGCAGATGACGACGATGCCCATGGCAAGCACAGCGGCGATCGCGAGCGCATTGTCTTCGAAGACACCGAATTGGGCCTGCTGCGACATCTGCGATGCAACCCGGATGCCGGCGTCGAACACTTCCGCCGGCGAGGCCGAGCCACCGCCGGAGCCAATCTGGAAAAGGCTGTCCACAACAGCGCGCGCGAACGTCGGTCCCTGATCGAGAACGAACGCGAAGAAGCCAATGAACATGATGCGGCGGACCAGTTCGGCAAACCAGCTGTCGAGCGACGCCGCCTGGATCGCGAGCCACACCGCGGCGATGCCAATCTCGATTCCGGCCAAGATCCAGAACAGGGATCGCGCCGCATCCATGATCGTGGTCTCCCACCCCTTTGCAGCCGATGAGACCTGGTTTTCCAGCTCGGTCAGCACCTGGCCCTGTTGTGCAAAGGCCGGCGCGGCAAGCGCGAAGCACAACAGGGCCGTGATGACGGCGGTGCGCTCAAGATCGGCTTTCACCATCGCGGACGCATCTCCTGCCCTTTTTCGATCGGCGGCAATTCCTTGCCGGAACCGAAGAATTTTTCGCGTGCGGCCCGCTGCTCCTCCGACATCGCTGGCTTGCTCGTGTCGCCGGTCTTGAGGATGAGAACCGTAGCTGCGACCGATAGAGCTGCGGCCGCCGCCACAGAGCCGATGAATATGACGAGGGACCGGTTCACCAGCGCGGCTCCATCTTCTGACCTTCTGGAATGGACTTGACCTCGGCGTTGAAGAACCGGTCACGTCGTACCTGCGCGAGATCCTTGTCGGACTGCTCGGTCTGAAGCCAGGTGCCCATCATCGTCATCTGCTGGGAAACGAGGCCACGCAGCTTCTGCATCTGATCGACCTGCTGCGCCGCGATCTGATGGCCGACCTGCAGGGCCTTCATCTGGCCGTCGGCGCTCTCGGACATGCCGCGCAGCTCCTTCATCGTGCTTTCCTCGCTGTCGAACTGGTCGGCGGTCAGGCTGGCAGCACTGAGCGTGCCGGCGATGGTGCCGCGGTTCGTGTCGGACCAGTTCTGGTAGGCCGTGGCGAAGCTTTCCTTGTTCGGGAGATTGTCCTTCAGGTCGGCATAGCTCTTGAAACGCTGCTGGAGGACGTCGTCGGCATTGCCCATCGAGAAGGCGATGCCCTCCCCCTGCCTGACGACATCGCGGAGCTGTCCTAGATCCTGCTCCACCTGTCCCCAGATGTGGTCCGGAAGCTGCGCGGTGTTCTGCAGCATGTTGTCGTACATCTTCAACTGGTTCTGGATCTGCTCGGCGAGCTGGCTGATCTGCGTCAGCTGGTTCTCGACCTGCACGCCCGAGCTTTCCAGCAGCTTGATCAGTTCCGCGTTGTTGGCGAGCTGGGTCAACTCCGTCGCCTCGCCGGTGGCCGCGCCGGAAAGCGCCGGTGTGGCTGTGCCGAAGGTGATTGCGGCGGCGACGAGCGCGCGGGCGAGCTTACGTTTTGCTGGGGACGTCGATGGCATCGGAAACTCCTCTCGATTGAAGCCAATGGGCCGGCCATTCCTGGCCATGCTCGGATTTCAGGGCGCGGATACGCTTCAGGTCATCCTTGCCGGAGGCGCCGACGAAACTCAGCGCGACAGGTCCGAGCGACATATCGAACAGCCTGCGGCCGTCCGGGGTGGCGACGTAGTATTCGCGCTTCGGGATGGCGGTGGAGACGATTTCGATCTGCCGCTCGTTGAAGCCGATCCGCTCGTAGAATTCCCGCGTGCCCGGCTCGCGCGCCGCGCCGTTCGGCAAGCAGATCTTGGTTGGGCAGGATTCCTTCAGCACATCGATGATGCCGGAACGCTCCGCGTCCGAGATCGACTGCGTGGCCAGGACCACGGCGCAGTTGGCCTTGCGCAGCACCTTGAGCCATTCGCGGATCTTTGACCGGAAGACCGGATGGCCGAGCATCAGCCATGCTTCGTCCAGAACAATAAGGCTCGGCGCACCATCGAGACGCTTCTCGATGCGGCGGAAGAGATAAGTCAGCACCGGGACCAGGCTGCGTTCGCCCATATTCATGAGCTGCTCGATCTCGAAGCACTGGAACCCACCGAGCGTAAGCCCGTCCCGCTCGGCATCGAGGAGTTGCCCCATCGGTCCGTCCACCGTGTAGTGGTGCAGAGCATCCTTGATCTCCCGCATCTGAACGCCCGACACGAAGTCGGAGAGTGAGCGGCCGGGAGCATTGGCCATCAGCCCGATCTGTCGCGAAATCGCATTGCGGTGGTCCGGTGTGATCGTCACGCCTTGCAGGGCGACGAGCGTTTCGATCCACTCGCTTGCCCAGGCCCGGTCTCCGTCCGTCGCGAGGTCCGAGAGCGGGCAGAACGCGAGCGCCCTCCCCTCCTCAGCGTCGCCCCCGATCTCGTAATGATCGCCCCCGGCGGCAAGCGTCAGCGGATAGAGTGAATTGCCCTTGTCGAACGCGAAGATTTGCGCGCGCTCGTAGCGGCGGAACTGCGCCGCGATCAGCGCGAGCAAGGTTGACTTGCCGGAGCCGGTCGGGCCGAAGATCAGCGTGTGCCCGACGTCGTCGACATGGAGATTGAGGCGGAACGGTGTGGAACCGCTGGCAACCTGCATCAACGGCGGCGAGCCTTCCTGATAGAACGGGCAAGGCGCCACCGGGCTTCCGGACCAGACCGAGTTGAGCGGGACGAGGTCCGCGAGATTGCTGGTATTGATCAGCGGCTCGCGGACATTGCAGAACCAGTTGCCCGGCAGGCTGCCGAGATAGGCGTCGGTGGCGTTAAGGCCCTCGATGCGGGCGCCGAAGCCCTCGGCCTGCACGAGACGGCGGATCGCTTCGGCCTTCTCCTGAAGCGCTTCGCGGTCATGATCGAAGAGGATCACGACCGGCGTATAGTAGCCATAGGCGACCAGCTGGGACGATGCCTGTGCGATCGCGTCCTCGGTCTCGGCCACCATGGTCAGCGCATCCTGGTCGACTGACCGGCTTTGCGTCTGAAATAGCTGGTCGAAGAACGGACGGACCTTCTGCTGCCACTTCTTCCTGGTCCGCTCGAGCTTTTGGCGCGCCTCCTCTGCATCGAGGAAAATGAAACGCGACGACCAGCGATAGGTCAGCGGCATCAGGTCAAGGCTGTTGAGGATGCCCGGCCAGCTCTCGGCCGGCAGGCCGTCGATCGCGACGACGCCGAGGAATGTGTTTTCGACTTTCGGGGTCAGGCCGTGTTGAAGTTCGGCCGTTGCGATCCAGTCGAGATACATCGGCACATCCGGTAGACGGATCGGATGGTTCTCGCCGGTGATGCAGAAGCGCACGAACTGGAGCAACTCGTCATATCGCGCGACGCGCTCCCCTCCCCGCTCGACGGTCTCGCGCGTCTCCATGCGCCGGATCGAAAGAGTGTTGCCGAGATATTGCTCGATCTCCCGAATCGCGTTCTTGAAGATGAAGAGGACCGTGTCCGCATAGGATTTCTTGCGGCTCTCTTCATCCGAATAGACGTATTTGCTAAGCGCGCTCTTCTTCGATTCGAGCGGACGATAAGTCAGCACGAGTGCATGGCGGCTCTCGAAATGCCCTTGCTCCCGCTCGAAATGCGCGCGGCGTTCTGCATCGATGGCGCGGGTGACTGGGTCCGGGAAGAAGCAGCGGGTCTGTGACGGGTAGTCGACGGTCGGGATGCGAACGGCCTCGACCTGGATCATCCAACCCGTGCCGAGCCGCGACAGGATGGCGTTGATCTGGCGCGACAGCTCGTTGCGTTCGAGATCCGTCGCGCTTTCGGCGTCCGGACCTGCAAAGTACCAGCCGGCCATGAGGCTGCCATCCTTCAGGAGGAGCACCCCATTGTCGACTAGGCCGGCGTAGGGAACGAGATCCGCGAAGGATGGGCCGGTGGCGCGGAAGCGGCGGAGAGCAACCATCATCTCCTCCCTAGTACCGGCGCCAGGGCGAGGTCGTCGCCTTGTAGGTGTGCCTGTAGGAGACATGGCGGATATAGACCTTCCGCATCATCGGGTCAGCCTTGGCCATCATGCGCAGGATTCCGACGATGACGACCCAGACGGCGATGCCGAACAGCGCCGAATAGACCGTCAGGACGACGAAAATCAGGATGACGGCCGCGAGCCCGGTGATCAGCACCAGCTCCCGGTCCGCACCCATCAGAAGGTTCGGCCGGGACAGGGCGCGATGAATGCGATTGCGCTGCAGGCCGGAAAAGGACTCAGCCATGAGCCCCCTCCCCTCCTCCGGAAACCGGGCTCACGTCCAAACAAGCCTCGATTGGTCCGATCGAGGCGCCGGTCGCTCCGAACAGGCCGACGATCTGTGTCGCCCCGAGAAGAAGGCCGGCAACGAGGACGACGTACACCAGCCGCCGCGCGAAATCGTTCAACTCGCCGCCGAAGATCAGCATACCTCCGGCGATGGCGACCGCGGCGAGAGCGATATAGCCGGCGACAGGTCCAGTGATCGATTCCTGAATCTGTTCGAGCGGTCCCTCCCAGGGCAGGCCACCGCCGCCGGAGCCGGCAAGTGCCGGCGTAGCGAGCACCATCGCGCCGATTGCGATGAAGCAGCCAAGGGTAAAGGGGTTCCGGTTACGCTGCATCGCGCTCTTCCTCTGCATATGGTTCGGTGTGGTATTGGCCGCCGGCGAAGCGGCTGACATGAAGGATTTCCGTCACGCGCCTGCCTTTCGGGACGCGCTCGATGAAGATGATGAGGTCGACCGCATCGCCGATGACGGCTTGCATCGGCTGCTGGCTGGCTTCGGCCGTGAGCTGCTCCAGGCGTTGCAGCGCCGAACGCGCCGAATTAGCGTGTATCGTGGCGATGCCGCCCGGATGTCCGGTGTTCCACGCCTTCAGCAATGTCAGCGCCGCGCCGTCACGCACCTCGCCGACGATGATGCGATCCGGTCGGAGGCGCATTGTGCTCTTCAGCAAACGCGACATATCGACGGTATCGCTGGTGTGCAGGCACACGGCGTTCACCGCCGCGCATTGAATCTCGGCCGTGTCTTCGAGAATGACGAGCCGATCTTCGGGCGCATGCTCGACGATCTCCGCAAGGATCGCGTTCGTCAGCGTCGTCTTGCCCGAGCCGGTTCCGCCCGCCACCACGATGTTGAGCTTCGACTCGACGGCATTCCGGATCACCGACGCCTGCATCGGCGTCATGGTCTTCGACCGGATGTAGTCATCCAGTGGGATGAGCTGCGATGCGCGCCGGCGGATGGTGAAGGATGGTCCCACCACCACCGGCGGCAATAGCCCCTCGAAACGGTGCCCACCGATGGGAAGCTCGCCCGAGACAATAGGGTTGTCCTCGTCCACTTCCGATTTCAGGACATGCGCAACACTCCCGATGACCGTCTCGGCGGCAGCGCGCGTCATCTCGCCGGCGGCGGCGATGCCGTGGCCGAGGCGCTCGATGAAGAGCTTTCCATCCGGGTTGAGCATGATTTCGACGACACTCGGATCATCGAGAGCGATGCAGAGATGGTCGCCGAGCGCGTTTTCCAGCTTGGAGATCAGGCGGGGAAGCGAGTGGTGGTGATGGGACGTCATCGCTCAAGCCGCCTTCTTACCGAGGGTGGGGATCGCCGAGTGATAACCGGCAGGGCGCAAACGCTTGAAGCTCGCGGCATCGGCGGGGAGGATCCCGGCGACGCTGCGCGTCTCGTTGATCATGCTCGGATCGCCGAGACGCTGCATCGGCCAGCCAGCACGTTTCAGGATGCGCTCGAAGCGCACGTCCGTCGCGGTCGCGATCTCGTTGTAGCCATTCGTCAGGCACCACTCGACGATGCCGGCGAACATGGTGAGCGTCGCGCCATGCAGAGAACCGTCGGCCCTCCCCTCCTCGCATGCGGTGTCGACGCAGAACCGGGAACTTTCGATCATCCGGGGATGAGCGGGGAGCTGGCCGCGCCTGAGAAGCTGCGGAAAGACGGCACCAAGCATCGTCGTTCCGACCGCGGGCAGGAGACGCGCGCAGCCTATGACCGCATCGCGGTTGGAGAGCGCGATGATGTAGGTCGGCGCCAGATCATCGAACTCGTCATACTCGCGGCCGTCGGTGCAGCGGACATTCCAGGACAGGCGACCCTGGAAAATGCGCGCCCTGAGACGGTGCATGTCGTCGAGGATCTTCATTTCTGAGGCGGTTCGGGCCTTCGCAATAGCAGTGACTCGCATCGAACAAATCTCCCTGGCGTTTGAGACGCAGGGTGGTTTGCTGCCAATCGGCGCGGAGATCTACTCGCAGAAGTGTTAGTGGTGATTCTGGTGCCGAGATGGGCATCGGCAGGTGCTGGGTCACCTTTTTCAGCTATTTTTACTAACAAAAGTGTTAGTAGCGCGTCGGCGTGCCGTCGCGTGGTTGTCCCTTAAGTGACTATATTCGCTTGTGAAATTTATTTAGCCGACAATTTCTGGCATTTGGCGTTAACCTTTCGTTAACCAAAAACGCCTTGCGGCCACTGGAGAATCGCCCATACTAATCACGCTTTCTCGGCATTCGTGGTGAGAAAAGCGTTATTCTCAAAAAGTGGTGGCACGAGTGGAAACTGAGCGTACCTTGGCAGCGGACTTGGACTTGGATTTTGATGAGGAGATTCTCGAACAAGGGGAACTCATCTCAGACAAGCTCAACATGCTGCGCCTCGAACAGTATCCACCGAATGCCGAGAAGGGGCTCCGCCTTTTCTCTTTGTCCGAGGTCGCCGAGTTCCTTGGTGTGACCCAGAACCATATCAAGAAGTTGCACCTTGACGGAAAGGGGCCGCAGCCTCAAGTCTCTTCATCGGGCCGGCGTTCATACACAGCTGAGCAGATGCTCGAGCTTCGGCAGTTTCTGGATAAGTATGGTCGCAGCGACTTCAAGAAGTACGTTCCCCATCGACGCAAGGGTGAGGGTCTCCAGGTCATCTCTGTTGTGAATTTCAAGGGGGGTAGTGGGAAGACAACGACGACTGCCCATCTGGCCCAATACCTTGCTTTGACGGGGCATCGTGTCCTTGCAATTGATCTCGACCCCCAGGCTTCCCTCACGGCTCTGCATGGTATTCAGCCCGAGTTGGACAAGAACCCGTCCTTGTTCGAGGCGCTCCGCTACGACAAGCAGCGCCGCTCGATCACAGAGATTATCCAAAGCACGAATTTTCCGGGTCTGGACATTGTCCCGGCCAATCTTGAGCTGCAGGAATACGAGTACGAAACACCGTTAGCCGCATCGAACAAGAATTCTCCTGAAGGCAGGATGTTCTTCACGCGCATTAGTCAGGCGCTGAAAGAAGTAGACGACAAGTACGACGTCGTGGTGATCGATTGCCCTCCGCAACTCGGCTATCTCACGCTGACGGCGCTTACTGCGTCGACGTCGGTTCTGATCACAGTGCATCCGCAGATGTTGGACATCATGTCGATGAGCCAGTTCTTGCTGATGCTTGGGGGGATACTCCAGTCCATCAAGAGCGCTGGGGCAAAGGTGCGCCTTAAATGGTTCAGATATCTCGTCACACGGTATGAGCCGACTGATGGGCCTCAAGCCCAGATGGTTGGCTTCATGCAAGCGATGTTCAATCGACGAATGCTCAGCAATCAAATGCTCAAGTCTACGGCGGTTTCCGATGCCGGGATCACGAAACAGACGCTCTACGAGGTGGACCGGAACCAGTTCATTCGTTCGACCTATGACCGCGCCATAGAGTCGTTGAACGCGGTGAATAGCGAGATCACTTCTTTGGTACATCAGGCGTGGGGGCGGAAGTAGGCTTGGATTTGACAGCCGTGCAGAATGCAAAAAAAGACATAAAAAACAGCAAGATGATGAGAGATTTGAGGAAAAGCGATGGCTAGAAAGCATCTCCTCTCCAATATTGGCGGCATGCGCCCTGAAGAGGCATCGGTCGCTGCACCATCTGAAGCGCGAGCAGAATATGCGCGGCGCGGTGCATCGCGGTCTATGATGCAGTCACTCGACGAGATGGCTGAGAACTCGATCCGCTTCCTCGAGGGAGAATCCATCGTCCAGCTCGATCCGGACTCGCTTGATCCGTCACCGTTTCGCGATCGTATTGGCGAAGATGATGAGCAGTATCAGGCGCTCCGGAACGCGATCAAAAGGGCTGGCCAGTCGTCCCCAATTCTCGTTAGGCCAAACCCCGAAGTCGAAGGTCGACACATCATCGTCTTTGGACACCGTCGAACGAAGGTTGCGAAGGAACTTGGGACGACCGTAAGGGCGATAATTAAGCCGTTGGAGGAGATCAACTACGTTATCTCCCAAGGGCAAGAGAACACGGCACGCGCCGGGCTGACGTTCATCGAGAAGTCTCTTTTCGCGAAGACGCTTCAGACCGCAGGCATTTCAAAAGAAGACATCAAAACAGCCCTGACGGTCGACGACACCCTTCTGTCGCGCATGCTCGCTGTAGCAGAACAAATTCCTGGGGAAGTTCTTGAGGCAATCGGCGCCGCACGAGGTATTGGCCGAGATCGCTGGGAACACCTCAAGAAGATCGTTCTTCATCCTACCAAGGCGGCCGAAGCTGTTTCCTTGATTGGAGAAGGGCTGCTCGACGATGTGCCGATCGAAGAGCGATTCTCCGCAGTCGTGGACGCACTGTCGAAAAAAAAGCAGAAGAAGCCGGCATCCAGCCGGCCGACAGAGCGGACCTGGGCATTGGCGGAAAACGCGGTGAAGGTCGCTACGAAAGATGCTGGTCGGTCGTTTACGATCGCCGTGAAATCAAAGGATGCTTCCGGATTTGGAGCATACCTTTCGGACAATCTGGAGCGTCTTTACAGGGAGTTCCAGGAGCGTAGCGAAACGTAGGAGAGATTCGAAACCGCAAAAGAAAAAGGCCCCCGAAACATTCCGGAAGCCCTTCTCGAGTTAGCACCCAGAGAATCGCATTTCCGAGAATCCCCGTCAAGAGTCTGGTGAGGACATTTTGGCACCGTTTTGGTGAGCGGACGTCTTTTGCCTTTTGAAAGGTGAAGGAAAATGCAAGTCGGAAATGTAACCGCGCCCTTTGGGCCGCGGCGGATGTCGATTGCGCTCGTGAATCGGCAGGTTCAAGCGGCTGATATCAAGGCAGGCAAGTCCATCGACAAGTGGAAGGTGTTCCGCGACGTGAGCGAGGCACGCGGACTACTCGGCCTTCAGGATCGCGCGATCACCGTTCTGGACGCGCTTTTGAGCTTCTACCCCAAAAGCGACCTTTCGGAGGAGCACGGCCTGGTGGTCTTCCCCTCTAACGAGCAGCTCTCCCATCGAGCCCACGGCATTGCCGGCACCACGTTGCGCCGTCATCTGGCAGTTCTTGTCGACGCAGGGATCATCTTCCGGCGCGATAGTCCGAACGGTAAGCGGTACGCTCACCGCGCGAAGGGCGGAGAGATCGAGCAAGCGTATGGCTTCAGCCTCGCGCCACTCCTGGCTCGTGTCGAGGAATTCGCGATTCTTGCCCAGCAGGTCGTAGAGGAACGCCGGTTGCTCAAGCGGGCGAAGGAAGCCCTTACGATTTGCCGCAGGGATGTTCGCAAGCTGATTACGGCCGCGGTCGAGGAGGGCGCGGATGGGGATTGGGAAACGATTGAGGCTATGTTTGTCGCACTTGTCGGACGGATTCCGCGCTCTCCAAGCCGTACTGAAGTCGATGCGATCCTCGTAGAAATGGGCCTTCTGCGCGATGAAGTGCTCAACATCCTGAATATGCAACAAAAAGCAGAAAAAATGGATAGCAATGCTGTCCAAATCGGATGCCACATACAGAATTCAAATCCCGAATCCCTTAGTGAACTTGAACCTCGCTCTCGAAAAGAGCAGGGGGCGCCGTTGGAGAAAGAACCGAAACGGATTGTCAAGCCGATGGGATCGCTCCCGTTGACTATGATCCTGCGTGCTTGCCCGGAAATCACCGCCTATGTGCCGCAAGGAGGAGCGATTTCCGGCTGGCGGGATCTAATGAGCGCCGCCGTTGTCGTGAGAACGATGCTCGGCATCAGCCCATCGGCCTATCAGGATGCGTGCGACACGATGGGGGCGGAAAACGCCGCGACAGCGGTTGCCTGCATCCTTGAAAGGGAAGGACACATCAATTCACCCGGTGGCTATCTACGGGATCTCACCAGACGAGCCGAACGGGGCGAATTCTCGCTCGGGCCGATGATCATGGCCCTAATGCGAAGCGGCGCCGGCGACGAGCGACGGTCTGCATAGCGGGTGGGAAGGTACGGTCTGTGGCCCAGTGTATCCCGGCCTTTCTCTTCTGAGGAATGTGCGATCGAAGAGAGCGATGGACGCATTCAAGCGACTATGTTCCGGCCGACAGTGGGGCACTTCGATTGACGTACGCGGCCTGCAACGCTGTCATGCAGCCATCCGGGCTTCTCGGCGAAGCCGGACGGGACCATATTGTCTGCATGACGTTCGTACCTCCTCCCACGAACTTCATATAGCGAGTGATCTTCTCCTCCCTTGATCGCTCGCACCGGATCGGCGGCGCTCCTCCTCCCAGTTGCCGATCACAGTTTGGAAAGCCTGCCGCACCTCCTCCCGCGGCAGGCTTTTCTGTTCTCAGCATACTGGCTGGTGTGCGTTTCACCCTGCGGTCACGGCCCTGTAGCGTTTCGAACAGACCATTTTTCCGCGCTACCGAGCAGGTTCCTGACGGAGGAGAGCGACTATTTTGTCTCGCCGAGCGGCGTCCGCTGCGGAGGCGCTCTGCCGTTCAATCGCTTTCAGTATGTGGGCGATGACGGAGATCTGTTCGCGGTATCCAAGTGTTGATATTAGGCTGCCAGGGCGCTTAAACAATTCATAAGCGTCGATGCCACATCGGTCTTTCGGAAATCGGAGCAACATTTATGACCCGCGAACTTTCACTTCCACGCGACCGAATTTCCGTGCTTCTGCTGGAAGGCATTAGCCAGACCGCCGTGGACTACTTTTCTTCCTCCGGCTACACCAATCTCATTCACTTGCCGAAGGCGCTCGACGACAAGGATCTTAAGAGCCACATCGCCGACGCCCACATCATCGGCATTCGCTCCCGCACTCAGCTGACGGACGAGATCCTCGAATCCGCGAAGAAGTTGATCGCGATTGGCTGTTTTTCCGTCGGTACGAACCAGGTCGATCTGGATGCAGCGCGGCGGCGCGGCATCCCGGTGTTCAATGCACCGTATTCGAACACGCGATCGGTGGCCGAGCTTGTGATCGGCGAGATTATTATGCTGACCCGGCAGATTTTTCCGCGCTCGGCTTCCGCGCATCAAGGAGGGTGGGAGAAGTCCGCTGTCGGCAGCCGGGAGGTCCGCGGCAAAACGCTCGGCATTGTCGGTTACGGCAATATCGGATCGCAGCTCAGCGCGCTTGCCGAAAGCATGGGCATGGTCGTGCGCTACTTCGATCTATCCGATCGGCTTCGTCGCGGCAACTCGGAGTCGATGGCTTCGCTGGGCGACCTTCTCGAAATCTCTGACTATGTGACGATGCACGTTCCCGAAACGCCCTCGACGCATAATATGATCACTGAAACGGAACTGCGCCGTATGAAGAAGGGCGCCATCTTCATCAACAATTCTCGCGGCACGGTGGTTGACCTCGATGCGCTTACGAAAGTCCTGAAAGACGGCCATCTCGCGGGTGCCGCCGTGGACGTGTTCCCTAAGGAGCCGGCATCGAACAACGAGCGTTTCGAGACGCCGTTGCAAGGCTTGAGCAATGTCATTCTGACGCCGCATATCGGCGGCTCCACTGAGGAAGCCCAAGAGCGTATTGGCGGGGAGGTTTCGAGGAAGCTGGTCGAATACTCCGACATCGGCTCAACGATGGGCGCCGTCAACTTTCCGCAGGTACAACTGCCCGAGCGCCCGAACGGCACGCGTTTCATTCACGTGCATGAAAACCGCCCCGGCATGCTCATCCAGCTCAACGAAATCTTCTCGTCACGGGGGCTGAACATCGTCGCTGAGTTCCTTCAGACCCATGGCGACACGGGCTACGTGGTGATCGAGGCGGAAGGAATTTGTGCAAAGGCCGACGACATCCTACAGGCCTTACGCGAAATTCCCGGAACGATACGAGCGCGATTGGTCTACTGACAGCTGACCGATTGTGGTTTTTGCGTCCCGATTTCAATTGAGCCGCTAAGTGAAAAAACGACGACAAAACTTGACCTAACAGTTTCACGCCGAGGAGGGAAAGGGCTTGTCAGAGCCCCGCGGCCTTGGTGAGGTTGACGCGGAACCGGTCGCGCCGGCGCTGGTAGCGGCGGGTCATTTCTGCCGAGGCATGGCCGAGCTGTTTTTGCACGTGGCGCTCGTCGACCTCCGCCGAGGAGGCGAGGCCGGCGCGCAGCGAATGGCCGGCAAACATCTGGCCGCGCTCAGCCTCGGAGAGATCGCCGCGCACGCCAGCAGCCAGCGCGGTTTTCTTGACGAGGCGTGCCACCTCCTGGTCGTTCAGACGGTCCGGCCCGACATCCTTGCCTTTCCCGGTTACGCGGCGGAAGAGGGGGCCTTTCGCGAGCCTCGCGAATTTTACCCAGGCCTCTAAAGCGGCGACGGGGCAGGTCGCGTCGGAAGAGCCGCGGCCGATCTCGACTTCGCGCCAGCCTGTCTTGCCACGCAACGTCAGCAGCGCGCCTTTGTCGAAGATTTCGACCCAACCGCGCCCGTCGTCCGTCTGGTCGCGCCCAAGGTCGAGTCCGGTGATTTCCGAACGGCGCAGGCCGCCGGCAAAGCCGAGGAGCAGCATCGCCCGATCGCGCATGCCACGCAGGGTTCTCCTCTCGAGTGTCTCGAGCATGGCGATCAGGTCTTCCGGCAGGATCGCTTCTTTCTGGCGCGGCGGGGTGGCGTGTTTGTTGCGAATGCCGGCCATGACGGTGGCGATAGCGCGATCCTTGCGATCGAGTTTTTGCGCGCCGCGCTGGGCATAGTTCCAGCCGATGGCGGCAAGGCGCCGCTCAATAGTCGAGACTGTGTTCGCTTTCATCCCACGCTCAGCCGTCCCGGAAGCACAGGCCGTGATGTAGAGCCCGACGACCTGCGATTCCGGGGGAGAGGCGACAGGCTCTGCCGCCGGCACCAGGCGGTAAAATGCTTCCAGTCGGACGCATAGGCTTTGCGCGTGTTGGCGGAGCTGGCGGCCTCGACGTAGCCGCGGGCGCGGTCGGTGAGATCCTGCAGCTGGGCCGGCAGGCCGGCGCTCGCCGGAAGAGGGGAGGTGGGTGTTGCGGCGACGGCGGTGGAAATGCCGTCGGCCGCCGGCGTGCTGTGCGGCGGAGCAGAGCTTTCCGGAGAGTGAATTTCGCTGTTTTCGTCGATGATTTGGGACATTTCTCTATAATGAGCAAAATGAACGATAAGGCAACGTTATCCATCATTTTGTGCGCAAGACAAGCCGTGCGGTTAATGCGCAAAAGTCTGGTATAATCCGCACAATTGGCCTAGGATGCCGGTCATGGATTCGCCCGTTTCCGCCCCGACGTTCACGGCTGCCTTGCCTAGCTGGACCCTGCCGCGCGGCCGCGAGCCGGACGAACTTGCCGCCGCTTTCTCCGCCGGCATCGCCTTGAAATCGCTGGATGATCTCATTCGCTCCGAACCCGTCTGGGCCGGCTGCTGGCGCGCGCGCCAGGCCCTCAAATGTGCTGCCGTCGCGGTCCGGCTGATGGGGCGCAGCGAGGACGAGTCCGCCTTGCGCGACGCCGTTTGTTGACGACCGCCGGCGACGATCCCGGCCCGGCCGGAAAGGTGTTTTTGGCCACCAAAAGGCTTTCCACCCGAAAACCCGCCTTTTCCTCGAAAGCGGTGGCCGAGCTTGCCGATCTATTGGGGCTTGCCTGGGACGATCGGCTCACCGCGGTGGTCGACCATGCCGACGATGCGCTGCAATCGGGCCGCCCGGCGCCTCTTGCCGCGGCGGACTCGGTCACGGCCCTACATGCCGTGCGGCCGGATGCCGAACCGCTCGGCTGGATGCTGGCCGATCTGCTGATCGCGGCGCAGCTGAAATGGGATTGTGCCATGCCGCTGCTGATGGCCGAGCGCTATGGGCCGGCCTTCAAGACGCTTGGGGGCAGGGGGCGTGTCCGTCCGGGGGAAGCTGCCTTTGCCCGGGCCGTCTGCCTTGCCCTCGTTGAAGGGATAGGATCGGCCCTGCGCACCGCCGGCGAGATTGCTCGGCGGGCCGGGACGCTGCGCACCGCGGCGTCAAAGGTTCGCACGAGGGGCGCCGGCGCCGTCATCCAAGCGCTTCTCGATCAGGACGCCGTCGCCGCCTCGGCGCCTGGCAGCAATCTCTCGCGCTGGGCGGCGACCCCGGCTGTTCGACCGGCTGGGCCGCGGACCACGTCCTGGCGCAAACTAGGCGACCACCTTGCGACGGACGTATCGCGTTTCAATGTGGCACATGGCCGATGAGGTATTGAAAATTCGGGGTCCATCGTTGGCTGTGGAGCCTCACGTTCACAGCGACCATCAAATCTGCCGAGCGTGAGGTATCCACCTATGCGCTGACGGGTTGCCTTCCTTTGGAGCAAGGGCTCTGTCTTCTGGGAAATAGCGATGTTGTCCGATTTGGAAAAAGCTTTTTAAATTCAGTTATATAAATGTCAGCTGGCTTCGTCTAGCACATCGAGAATTTTCCTAAAATTTGAATCAAAAGTAATTCAAATACTGATTAAATTTGATTGATGTTTTATTTTCATTTAGTGCATGTTCTACCTTGATTTAAACTAAATTATTCTTCTAATTTTTGCGCAAGATCAAAGTATCAATGTCATTGTCCCATTATTGAACGAGGACAGAACAATGACAAAAACAATCAAGGTCAGTGCACTCGCATTTCTTTTCTCCATGGTCGCCGCACAGGCCATGGCCCTTCCCGCGGCGATGGAACTCGCTGGCAAGACTAGCCAGCCGATCGGCCACTATACATTCTGCAAGAAATATACCGAAGAATGCCAGCCCAACGGCGAGGACAAGGGCCCGATGGCTCTAACACAGGAAAACTGGAAGACTATCGTCAACGTGAACTATAACGCGAACGTGGATTATCTGCCACTGACGGACATGGAAATCTACGGCGTTGAAGAACTCTGGACCTACCCGCAAAGTGCCGCCGACTGCGAGGATTACGTTCTGATTAAGCGTAAGAAGCTTATCGAGGCCGGGATCTCGCCTTCCAACTTGCTGATCACCGTCGTTGTTCAGCCGAGCGGACAGGGCCACGCGGTGCTGACCCTTCGTACCGATCGCGGCGATTTCGTGCTCGACAATATGCGCAACAAGATCCTGCTCTGGTCGGACACCGAGTACCGATATCTGAAGCGTCAGTCTGTTGGTTTCCACGCAGAACTGAGCCGGTTAGGCGCATAATTTCCATTGAGAATTGAGCCATGTGAACCTTCCCCCAACGCGGAGAGCGACGGGGGCAACGGAGTGATCCACATGGGACTTTTAAATATCATTCGTCGGATGGCGCTGCGTGAGAAGCAGTCGATCCGCGAGATCAGCCGGCGAACAGGGCTGTCGCGGAACACGATCGCGAAGTATCTGAACGCTGGTACAATCGAACCAACATTCACCGTACCGGAACGACCGAGCAAGCTTGATCCGTTTGCCGACAAGCTGGCGGCCTGGCTGAAGACCGAGGCCGGGAAGTCGCGCAAACAGCGACGAACACTGAAGCAGGTTCATGCCGACCTGGTGGCTCTCGGCTTTACCGGCTCCTATGGTCGGGTTGCCGCCTTCGCCCGTGATTGGCGAGCGGAACGACAACGTGAGCAGCAGACGACGGGCCGCGGCATATTTGTTCCGCTGTCTTTCCGCCCAGGCGAAGCATTCCAATTCGATTGGAGTGAGGACTATGCCGTCATTGGCGGCGAGCGCACAAAGCTGCAGGTCGCGCATATCAAGCTATCGCACAGTCGCGCGTTTTTGGTCAGGGCGTATCTGCTGCAGACGCACGAGATGCTGTTTGACGCCCATTGGCACGGCTTCCGTGTGTTCGGCGGCGTCCCTGCTCGCGGCATTTACGATAACATGAAAACCGCGGTCGATCGCGTCGGTCGTGGCAAGGAGCGACAGGTCAATATCCGTTTCCTCGCGATGACGAACCACTACGTCTTTGCGCCTGAGTTTTGCAATCCTGCCGCGGGCTGGGAGAAGGGCCAGGTCGAGAAGAATGTCCAGGATGCCCGGCCGCGACTGTGGCAACAGATGCCGGACTTTCCTGATCTGGCGGCATTGAATGCCTGGCTGGAACAGCATTGCCAGGACCTGTGGCGCGACACAGCACACGGCACCTTGCCCGGCACGATCGCGGACGTCTGGTCCGCGGAACAGCCAGCATTGATGGCGCTCCCCGCTGCGTTTGACGGCTTCGTCGAGCAGGGCAAACGTGTCTCTCCGACATGCCTGATCACCTTCGAGCGGAACCGCTATAGCGTGCCTGCATCGTTTGCGAACCGGCCTGTCAGCTTGCGAATCTATCCCGAGCGACTGGTCGTTGCGGCCGAGGGTAATGTCCTATGCGAACATCCGAGGGTGATTGAGCGCAGCCACGACAAACCGCCGCGGACGATTTACGACTGGCGACACTACCTTGCCGTCATTCAGCGCAAGCCCGGTGCCTTGCGCAATGGTGCGCCTTTCCTGGAATTGCCGCTGGCCTTTCGACAGTTGCAGGACCAGATGCTGCGTCGCCTGGGCGGCGATCGTGAGATGGCCGATATCCTTGCTCTGGTGCTTCATCACGACGAACAGGTCGTCGTCAGGGCTGTGGAGCTGGCTCTGGATCAAGGCGTCGCGACCAAGACGCATGTGCTGAACCTGCTGCATCGTCTGATCGATGGGAAGACGACTGACGGCCCCGACATCGACACGCCACAGGCGCTGACCTTGTTGCGTGAACCCAAGGCCAACGTCGAACGCTACGATGGCTTGCGTGTCCGGATCGTGGGAGGTCGCCATGCGTCATGATCCCGCAAGTGCCGCCGTCGTCATCATGCTGCGGAGCCTGAAGATGTATGGCATGGCCCAAGCCGTCACAGACCTGATTGAGCAAGGGGCTCCAGCTTTTGATGCGGCCGTGCCGATCCTGTCCCAGTTGCTGAAAGCCGAGATGGCCGAACGTGAGGTTCGCTCGATTGCCTATCACATGAAGGCTGCTCGCTTCCCAGCCTATAAGGACATCTCCGGGTTCGACTTCGCCGCCAGCGAAATCAACGAAGCGACGGTGCGCCAACTGCACCGATGCGAGTTCATGGACGGGGCGCAGAATATCGTGCTCGTCGGTGGGCCGGGCACAGGAAAAACACATGTCGCGACTGCCCTTGGGGTCCAGGCGATCGAGCATCACCGCCGGAAGGTCCGCTTCTTCTCGACCATCGAATTGGTCAATGCGCTCGAGCAGGAGAAGGCAAAGGGCAAGGCAGGTCAGATCGCCGAGACGCTGGTCCGTCTCGATCTGCTGATCCTCGATGAACTAGGATACCTTCCGTTCAGTGCTTCCGGCGGAGCGCTGCTCTTCCACCTGTTGAGCAAGCTCTATGAGCGCACCAGCGTCGTCATCACCACCAACCTCAGCTTCAGCGAATGGGCAACCGTCTTCGGCGACGCCAAGATGACGACAGCTTTGCTCGATCGCCTGACCCACCGTTGCCACATCCTGGAAACCGGTAACGACAGCTTCCGCTTCAAGGCCAGCTCGGCCGCAGCAGCACAGAAGAGAGGAGAAAAGGCCAATCCCTTGACCAAACCCTGATCAGAAAACCATACTCAGAGGTGGCTCACTTCTCGGTGGAAAAACCGGCTCAGTTCTGCGTGGAAACCAACAACTACGCCAAGAGAGTTCCGGGCCGAGCGGATCGGATTCCGTGTCGATCACAACGAGAGGAAGAGGCTCGTAGCAGAACGCAGGCGGCATAGCCGGTTTCAGCATCAGCGAGATGAGTTCCAACAACGAGGCCCGCGAGTTGGAGGAAGCGATCATGTAGAAATTGCCGCTGTTCCAGGTCACCACGGAATAGCGGAAGAACGCCCTGAGCGCCGCAGTCGTGGTCGAGAGGTCCACCTGACAGGCCGTCATGGTGTTCAGAATCTCGGCCTTCTTTTCGGAGATATGCTCCTGCGAAAAATATCGGGCCTTGAACAGCTCATCCTTTTGGCGCTCCCGCTCAGCGTATACGGCATCATCTTCATGGGCGAGTTTCTGCACTTGCACCAGGACGCCGCCCTGCCGGATATGAGGGACGACGAACTCGAGCTGCTTTACGCGATCCTGATCGTACATCTGAAAGGTTGTATCTTCGAACAAGACATCAAAGCCGTCCCGGAAGGGGGAGAGATCTGAATCGCTCGCGTAGCGATCGTCATCGAGTTCGAAAAACGGCCCGAGAAAGAAATGTGCGTGCTCGCTTCCCCGTCTCGCGAGAAAAGCTTCGCGGTTGGCGGGCGTTGGACTGCAACAGAGCGTCTTGATGCGCCCTCCGCCAAGCGCCGCAAGGCTTCGTGCAAGGCAACCTGTGCCAGTGCCGAGCGTATAGATCGTCGTGGGCATCATGGCTCGAGCCCAGTTCTGCAGTGCGAACGAAAGGACAGCCGCCCCGAGACGGCATTCTTCTTCGAGCCGGTAAGGAATGCTGGCGTAATAGTGCTGGTCGAAAATTCCGAACAAGCGCGTATGCGTGTCCGCAAAGACAGCGCAGTCGAGATCGAAATCCATCAGGCTCAAGTCAGGCTGTGGCTGTGCAAGATCCGGCGCCCCACCTCGACCACTGGCCGTTCTTTCGAAGAAGGGGGCGAAGGACGTCAGCCGCGGGGCGTTTCGCCAGCGCTCTATTGTTTCCGGATCCACCGTCATCATCGCCTCCCATTGATCGACCGCCGACGCGAACCAACCAGGCGAGAGTTGAACCGCCTTTGCCCGCTCGCTACACGAGGGTCGATGCTGTTGCGGAACGACAATCTTCGGGGCGAGAGGAGGGGTATCCATCCGGCGAAGGCCGCGGGGTTTATGATTTCGGCTCGTCTGCCATGATGCGTTCGATCCTTGCAGAATCGCATTGCTCGTCCACAAGGAACTGTCGGACACCGCCATCCCAGGTGCGGATATCGGCGAGGAATTCCTTTAGACTTTCGATGCCCCGGTCGGTGAAGGTCGTGATGCCCTCTTCGCTGCCGTCATAGGCATGGATCATCTCGCCGTAGTCGATGTTGTCTGAGTTGCTGGCAATTTCCTGGACGAGTTCGAGGTTCTCGCCGATCAGCATGGCGACGTATTCGATCGTGTAGACATGGGTCGGTCGCGCCATCAGGCCGCCATCTGCCGTGCGCTGCCGGCGGCGGTCCAGTTCCACGGCAACAGTTCCGGCAGTCGTGACACGGGAAGGTTGGGCATGCGGGCGAGGACATCCGCCAACCAAGCCTGCGGATCGATATCGTTCATCTTTGCCGTGACGATCAGGGAATACATGAAGGCAGCGCGCTCGCCCCCACGCTGGGAACCGGCGAACAGCCATGCCTTTCTTCCCAGAGCGATCCCACGCAGAGCGCGCTCGGCCGCATTGTTCGAAAGGCAAAGCCTGCCGTCATCGAGGAACCGGGTGAAGGCTTCCCAGCGCCCCTCCTTCTCGAACATGTAGTTGATCGCCTTGGCGACGGGATTGTGCTTGGACATCTGGGTGCGCTGCGCCATCAGCCAGTCGTGCAGTTCCTCGACGAGCGGACGAGCATGTTGTTGGCGTGCTGCGAGCCGGTCCTCGACAGGCAATCCGTTTATGTCGCGTTCGATATCGAAGAGAGCGTCGATGCGGGCCACGGCCTCGAGTGCGACCGGCGATATCTCATGAGCGGGTTTGCCCTTGCGCACGTTGCCGGCGATGTCGGCCAGCTCGAAGAACTTGCGGCGCGCATGACTCCAGCAGAGCGCACTGATTACCGGTGCAGGGCCTCGGTCCGCACGATAAAGGTCGTTGTAGCCACCATAGGCATCGGCTTGCAGTGTGCCATGCCACCCAGCGAGATGCGTGTTGGGATGGATTTTCTCGCGATCGGGAGAGAAGTGGAAGAGCGCCGCGGGAGGGGCACCGCCGGCGAAGGGGCGGTCATCGCGCACATAAGTCCATAATCGTGCCTGCCGCGTTGCACCTTTGGCCAGCAGCGGCACGGTTGTGTCGTCGCCATGCAGCCGGCCGGCGGCCAGCACATGGGCGCGGATCAGATCATGAATCGGCTGTAGCACCGTCGCGCAGGCTCCGACCTGATCGGCCAGCGTGGAGAGGCTGAGATCGACGCCTTCCCTGGCGTAGCGTTCAGCCTGGCGGTTCAAGGGCTGATGCTGGCCAAACTTCTCGAACAGGATCGTTGCCAGCAAGTTCGGTCCCGCCCATCCACGCGGGGTCGCATGGAAAGGTGCCGGTGGCTGGCTGATCTTCTCGCAGTCCCGGCAGGTGAACTTCTCGCGCACCGTCTGGATCACCTTCCACTGGCGCGGAATCGCCTCCAACGTCTCAGTGATGTCTTCGCCCATCTTCACGATCCGGGCCGAGCCGCAACAGGCGCAGTGCGCCGGAGCCTCGATGATCACGCGTTCGCGCGGCAAGTGCTCGGGAAACGGCTTACGGGCTGGCCGGCGGCGTTCGAAGGCGGAGACATTTGTGATCTTCGCTGCCACGCGTTCCGCGGCGATCTCGTCCTCGGTGGCGTCGGCCTCGAGTTCTTCGAGCTGCAATTCCATCTGGTCGATCAGCCGGGCGCGCCGTTCCGAACTCTGGCCGTACTGCTCGCGGCGCATTTTGGCGATCTCAAGCTTGAGGTGCCGGATCATCGCCTCGGAGGTCGTCACAACGGCGCGCACCTGCGCGAGATCGGCCTCGGCGGAGGCGGCACGCGCTTCCGATGCTACAAGCGCGGCGCGTAATCTGGCTATCTCCGAAGCAGCATCATCCATGGCCGAAAGCTACCATGTCACATGCTGAAAGCCCAACAAAAACAGAGGAATGATTACGATCAGCCTGCCGCCGCAGGCCGTTGCGTCCAGCGAGGATTGCGCCAATCGATCCCTTCCAGGAGATATCCCAACTGTGCCGCCGAGACCGGAACGGCGGAGCCATTCTCGCTGACCGGCCAGATGAACTTGCCCGCCTCAAGGCGCTTTATGTAGAGCGACATGCCGACGCCGTCATGCCACAGGACCTTGATCAGGTCACCCTTGCGACCTCGGAAGCAGAAGACTTCGCCGCCATGAGGATCGCGGCCAAGACCTTGCTGAACCTTCAGCGCCAGGCTGTTCATACCGCAACGCATATCCGTCACGCCGCCCGCGATCCACACCTTCACCCCGGCCGGAAAGGCGATCATGGCGTGTCCAGAACCGGCAGCAGGCGCGCGAGGATCGTCGGATCAAGCGAGGCCGGAATCGTCACCCGTCGCCCGTTCGGCAGCGCGATCTCGATCGTCTTGTTGTCCTCAGATCGGAGAGGTGGGGCTACCTCGCAAGATGCCGCCGCTGGCGGCGAAATCGAAAGTGGCACGAAGCCCGTTGGAGCGGAACCGCTCAGAAGGCCACTACGGTATTCCCGACGCCAGCGGGTCAACAATGACCGCGACAGTCCATATCGCCGTGCCGTCACCGAGCCCTGCCGAAAACCTTGCAGGCTCTCCTCGACGATCCGGACCTTCTCCTCGTCCGACCAATCCCGCCGGCGGCCAAGATCATCGGCGGACAAAACCTCAATCGGGGAAATGATTGTAGCGCATGACATAAGCCATGGACTTAACGCCAATCAGCAAGTCAGGGCAGACGGCCTTCGGCGGAGGGATACGAGGAGGGGGGCGCAATCTATCGAAATCGCCAGATTGCCAGAGAGTGACGAGAAGATCGTCAAGGTGATGATTGGCCTAAAACGCTGCGATGTGCCTAGACGTCGACCAGTTCCAAGTAGCTCGCCTTGGCCACGGCATGGTAGCTAGTCGTGGCGCCTAGCTTCCGCCTGGCCGACCGCATATAGAGGTGAACCGCACTCTCCGAGATGCCCAGGATGACGGCAATCTGTTTATAGATCTTGCCGGACGCAAGAAGTTGGAGACATTGGCGTTCTCTCCTCGATAATTCTCGGACAAGAACGGGGCGGCGCAGCCCCGAGAGGGTGAGCACTTTCTCGTGGAGGTAGTGGGAGAGAATATGCAGGTCGTGGAGGTTTGCAGCGCAGAGGGCCAACCAGTCGCTACCTGACCAGTCGGAAGTAACCGAAAACAGGCAGCGCTCTCCGTTTGCGCCACGGATCGGGACGGTGAGGCCGTTCGGGCCTATCCCATAGGCCCGAGCTTCGTCGAACAGCCGGCGGACCCGTGAGGCTCTTTGGTCGAGCGTCGACCAGTCCACCGGGAGCAGTCCCCAGCGCGCAATATCGATAACAGGATCTATTGCAAGGTAGTCGTTGGCGAAATAGGTCGCGATCCATTCCTCTGGATAGGTGCTGCAGTAGTAGGGAGCCGCCGACGGGCCAGCGCCTCTCCGGACGACAAGGAATGTCATGTGCGACAAACCATAGCGAGTTCTGACCGCATGGAGTGCACCGGATAGCTCGCCAGGTTCCGACAGGGTCTGTAGCTCTCCGAGCGTGAGCGATAGGTACGAGCGATCATCCATTCGAAATGCGCACTCCTCTTCGTCCTAGCCGCGCCTGGGCCGCCTGAATACGATCAAGCCTTCTTCTTACCGGCGGTCTCATGTTCCTGAAACTGCCAAAAAGATGAGTTGAGTGATCAGTCCAAGTGATCCAGCAGCGCCCGGCCGTGCGGAAACGGGCGTGTGGCTTTTCGCCGCGGCGAGCCCACCTGGGGCCAAGATCCCGCGAGAGATGTCAGTGCTGCTGGCGCCGTCGAGACGAGCAGCGTTCCCTTTGTCCTAGGTAGATCGCGCCCGAACTGTGTCGACCATGGGCGCCTTATGGTGCCAACCCGTCACCAACTGGAATGCATGGCCGATTCTGAGGGCCAGATCTTCGGCAAAGCTCTTGCAGACGATTTGTAGCGATGTCGGAAGTCCATTACGGGTGTATCCGTTCGGAACTGCTAACGCGCACATATCGAACGTATTCACAAACTTGGTGAACCGTGACGCTGCGTAGGATTCGTCAAGGTCGTGAAGTGTGCGTGCCGGCGTCTCGGTCGTCGGCGTCAAAAGCGCGTCCACGTCAATCATCGCTGCTTGCATTTCCTGCCCCAGTTTTTCTCGTTGACACATTGCCACGAGATAGTCCTGGGCAGAGAGATTTCGCCCCGACAGGATTCGTTCACGAACAAGGTCACCGAGCGCTGTGGTTGGGTCATTTGCAAGATGACCGAACAACGCATATGCCTCGGCTTTTGTGATTGCAGCTTGAGGGGAAAAGCAGGCGTTGAATCGGAATGGCAACGGTAGGTCGATGATATCGGCGCCAAGCTTCGCAAGGCACTCCAACGATGCATCGTATGCAGCGAGAACCTCTTCGTCGACGCCCTCTCTTTCATCTCGATCTATGCGGGCAAGCCGAAGACCCTCAACCCCTCCCTTGAGGCCAGCCAGCACATCGCTTCTAGGGGTGCCCCACGTTGCACGATCAAGCGGGTCGATCCCCTCGAGAAGGGAGTACAGCAGGGCGGTGTCCTCAGCAGTCCGGGCCATTGGTCCCGCTGTGTCGAGCGTCGGGCTCAGCGGCATAACTCCATACGAGCTGATGCGCCCAGACGTCACCTTCAAACCCGTGATGCCACAGAATGCCGCTGGAAGCCTGACCGAGCCGCCCGTGTCGGTTCCAATCGCCCAAGGCGACATACGCGCCGCAACCGCGACACCGGAACCGCTACTCGATCCCCCCGGCGTTCTTGCTGTCGCTTGATCCCAAGGATTCCAAGGCGTACCCATGTGCTGGTTTGTGCCCCAGCCACCCATTGCAAACTCCACCGTTTGGGTCTTGCCAAGGAAGATCATGCCTCTGTTTAGAAGGCGGCGTGCAATGGTCGCCGTTCGGTCTGAACGTCTGTTCCGCCACTCAGCAGAACCTCCCGTTGTGATCCTTCCTTCGATCTCGATTAAATCCTTTAACGCGATAGGCACGCCGTGCCATGGGCCTATCGCACGCCCCTGACGAATGGCGCGATCAGCAGAAGCAGCTACCTTTCGCGCCTCATCTCCATAAACATCTACGAACGCGTGCAACTTTCCATCCAGCGATGCGATCCGAGAAAGAAACGCATCTACAGCCTCTGCGGATGACAGCTCTCCCGACGAGATCTGTCTCGATAACTCCGCAGCTGTCAGTTCTGCTGGGTCGCTTGTCATTTTGGAAGCTTGAGTCCTCTGTTCTCCGTGGATAGACGGAAAGATATGCCGGGTCATCTTGACTAGGTGAACTCACGTTCGAGCGGGGAGATATGGGAGTGCCAGCCGATATCTGGGTGAGAAAACAGGTTCGCCATGTGAAGGCGGAGGTGGTCACGCCGCCATCCTTAGAGTAGATAATGAAGCTTGTTGGCTTGATCGCCAAGCCTACCATAATCGCAATTCGGTTCTTGGGTGTTGTGCTGAGAAGATTTATTTTTGCCGTACTTTTCGCGTTGGTGGGCATCTCAGTGGTGTTCAGTGTGATCGGCGTCCTGGCGGTCTGGAACCCGATGGAGTTGTTCTAGCCGGCTTCTCATTGGACGCTAGTCGCGCCAAGCTTTGATGATGAACACTGTGGGACAAGACACCCTGACGCGCGTTTCGTGCAAAACTTGTGTGCTCTCGACGCGCTCTCGTGCATCGATGAACCCGACCAATCTGGGAGAAGTGTGCGCGGCCTAAGAGACCTCGGGACGGGCGGTCGACGCCGAAATTCAATCTAGCCGATGCCATCGGAGTCGATGATCGTTGATTGCGCTCAGCTGCGAATATGTTCGGGACGAAACCCGATCCCGATCAGCCGTCCCGTCAGATGCGGCAGGACCCGGGAGCGTGCGATGAACCGCAGGAAGGCCGGCGGCCGTTTTGGCTGGGACGCGTCGGCCGCGGGACCGCGCTTGCGACGCATCATCAGCTGGACCTTCTGCGTCGCCTTCGTCGGGAATGCGCGACGCTTCTGAACCGCGGCAAGATGCCCAGAGGAGCACGTCCCGTCCTTCAGCGGCCCGGCAAGGATGTTTGCGGCGGCGACGGCGTCCTGCACCGCGAGGTTGACCCCGACGCCGCCGATCGGCGACATCGCGTGGGCGGCATCGCCGATGCAGAGCAGGCCCGGCTTCCACCAGCGCCTCGCGCGGTCCATGCGAACCCGCAGCAGGTGAACGTCCGGCCAGCCGGCGATCTCCTCGAACCGTTCGAGGGGAGGGGCGCAACAGCCGCCAGCCGTTTCCGCAGTTCCGAAAGCCCGTCGCCTTTCACGTCTTCGGAGCGTCCCTTGCCGATGACGAAGCCGATCTGCCAGTAGTCGCCGCGGTCGATCATGACGAGCCCTTGGGAAGGGCCGGCATGGCCCGTCGGCATCGCCGGATCGTCCGGCCGGCGGGAAACCCGCATCCACAGCACATCGACATTCGAGCCGAGGTCCTCGATCTCAAGGCCGGCCTCGCGCCGGACGATCGATTCCCGTCCATCGGCACCGACGGTCAACGACGCGCGGATCGTCTTCTCGTTCCCCTTCTCGATGATCCGGACACCCTGCACCGCACCGTGCTCTTCCACGAGGCCCATGACCTGGCAACCCATGAGAAGGCAAAAGCCGGGATAGGCGGCGGCCTTGCGGGCGAGGAAGTCGAGAAAATCCCACTGCGGCATGAAGGCAATGAACTTGCAGCGGGTCGGCAGCCGGGAGAAATCGGCGATCTTTGCCGTCCGGCCGTCGATCTCGGCGTAGAGGGCGGGGGCCTGCTGATGCGGCAGGGCAAGGAATTCGTCGAGCAGCCCGAGTTCGGCCATGACCTCGAGGGTCGAGGGATGGATGGTGTCGCCACGGAAATCCCGGAGGAAATCGTCATGCTTTTCGATCACCGTCACGGGAACGCCGGCGCGCGCCAGAAGCAGCCCCAGCATGAGACCGGCAGGGCCGGCGCCGACAATGCAGCAACTCTGTTGGCTCAACGGGTGTTTGCTCCTTCTCGACTCTGCTGCCGCCAACAAGACGATTCAACCCGGATCGGCTTCGACCTGACCGTGATGGTGCCTGACGAGTTCGCCACGGGAGCTGACGATCTTGGCGATCACCTCCAGTTTCGTGCCGTCGTCGAAGGTCAGCGTCAAGCGGTCGGCCTGGCGCCCCGTCATGTCGGAGACTGGATCCCCAAGAAGGAGCCGAATGCCATTTGGCTGCATTCTCAACTCGGCATGAGCGGGGATCGGAACGAAATCCTCGAAGCGGCGCTGCTCGGAAACATCATCGGCGGGTTGTGACGACAGCGTCGAAACCGATCGAAAGGTCTCGCTTGCGACAGACGACAGACGCATCTCGCCGTCCGTCCCGTTCCAGATCGTGAGGAACCCCTTGGTCTGACCGCTTTGTTGATCCACAACGAGGAGTTCGGCGTGCTCGACCAGCAAGGCGCGAGGCGGATTATCATGGAGAGACAAATCGTCCGAAGCGCCGGCGGCGAAAGCCGGCAGCGTGGTTGCAAACATTGTCGCAGCGCAGGCGATCATGCGCATGGCCCAGGTTCTCCGACTTTTGATCCGGATGTTGTCTTACCAGAATTCTCGCCGGAATAATGACGCACTGTCCTTCACAAATGCGGCATATGGACACCGGACCATCTACATGGATGATTGACGTTCGCCCGCTACCGCACCAGTTTCCAAGCAGTCGCGATAAAGCTGGTAGCGAGGGCGCAAGATGATGAGCAGCGAGCCGGGGCATGCGCATTCCGATGGAGATCACGACCACCAACACGGAGCCGAGGTGACGCAATCGAACGAGCGCCGGATCAGGCTCGTGTTCATCCTGACCGCCGGTTATGCGCTGGTGCAGGCAATTGGTGGCTGGCTTGCAGGTTCTCTTGCGCTGATCGCGGACGCCGGACACATGGTCTCGGATTCGGCAGCCTTGCTGCTTGCGCTGGTGGCCTATCGTGTGGCGCGCTGGCCGATAGATGCGCAGCGGACCTACGGCTTTCACCGTGTCCGGGTCCTGGCTGCTCTCGCCAATGGCGCGACCCTGCTGCTGCTTGTCGCATGGATCGCCTGGGAAGCCGTGCAGCGCATCAACCAGCCCGCGGAGATCCTCGCCGGTCCGATGCTCGTTGTCGCGACCATCGGTCTCGTCGTGAACCTTATCGGCGCCTATGCGCTGTGGTCCGGCGACAGCGGTGACAGCAACCTGCGCGGCGCGCTCCTTCACGTCGTCGGCGACCTTCTCGGATCGGTCGGCGCCATTGCTGCGGCCATCGGCATCATGCTCACCGGATGGAGCATCCTTGACCCATTTCTCTCGGTGCTGGTCGCCGGCCTCGTCATCCGCTCGGCCTGGGGGTTGGTTTCCGATTCCATCCGCGTGCTCCTGCAGGCCACGCCGAAAGGCATTGTTGCCCATGAAATCGAAGCGGGCCTGCTGAATCTGCCGGGCATCGCCGAGGCGGGCCACTTCCATGCATGGACCTTGACGGACGAAAGCATCGTCGCGACCGTCCACGTCAGCCCTAAGGAGGGGATCGACCCATTGACCCTGCCGTCGGTCGTCGCGTCCTTTCTCAAGGAAGGGCACGGCATCGATCATGTCACGGTCCAGGTGGACCCGCGGGGCGCGCTTCTCGCCCGGCACGCGTGATCGTGCCCTTCAATCAGCCGTCTGATCCGAAGCGGTCTAGGTTGAAGGTGCTCGACGCATCAAGTGCCCGTGTTGTTTGCGAACCGCGTCGCGTATCGTCGACGCTTGCGACGGCACGCCGCAGGCTAGCCGGAAGCGTCAGCCGTTGAAGCGCCTCGGCCGGTGCAAGCGCCCAATCGAGCATCGCCTTGTCGGAAACCGTCCATGCGCTTGCCTGGTGAAGGTCAAGAAGGCCGGATTCGGCGACAGCGGGCTGGCGCAATACCCGCCCCGTGATGCCGAGGCCTCCCATGGCCTTGAACGTTGAGGAGGGAATGAAAGCGGAGGTGTTTACACTCACAACGCGTTCGATTTCAGCTGCTCGAAACGTGGGGAGCGGAGCGCTGATGGTCGCCAGGTCGAAGAACGCCGGTTGTTCGACGGTCATTTCGCCCGCGGCCTGCATCTCGAGCGCCTTTTCCGCGCGGCTTTTGCGTGTCGGCAGCAACGCGGTCACGAGACTGTTCGGCGAGGTGTCATCTTCGGACAGTGCAGCGCCGGCGGAGCTCGCGGCCATGATCGATTTCGAGCCGACGCGTCGCTTGTAGTCCGCCATGGCCACGTTGTAGCCGGGCAGGGGGCGACCATCGGCGGGAACGTGCAGTGTCTTGCCGTTCGGGAAGATGCGCACAAGCTCTTGACGCGACATCCGTGGCCAGGCGCGCACATTGCCGACATCGAGATGCACGAAGGGCGAGCCCGATTTCGGATAGTAGCCGACGCCGCCAACCTGCATTTGCATGGCGGTGGCCCTGAGCTTTGCCAGCTTCACGCCAGGGATGAAGAAGTCCATCGCCTTGCCGAGCGTGTGCTGGCTGTTCTTGGCGACGCCCGAACTGCGCGAACGACCGCGCAGCATATTGTTGGTGGCGGGGGAGCGGTAGGCGGAGACGATGTGGATGTAATCCTTCGCGCCGCTGCGCTGATAGACTTCCCAGACGAGGTCGAGCAGGCGAGGGTCCATGCGAGCAGGTTCGTTCCGGCGCCAGTCGCGCAGGAAGCGGTTGACCTGCGCGAGACCCTTCGGGTCGAACCTGCCGTCGCGCTTGAAGGTGATCGTCGCCCGCTCGCCGGTGTGGGTGAAGAACAGTTTCAGCGATCGATCTTCCGCGGCAGCCGTGGCAGCGGTCAGTGCGACGACAGAGGCGGCGGCGGCCGTGATGGTGGAGGCTTGCGCAACCCAGCGCGCAATCGTCTCGATTCCCTTGTCGGCAGCAGCGTGGAACAGGCGCGCCAGAAACGCAGTCACAGGATACTCAGACACAGCAGTTCCGATCCAAACGAGATACTTCACGGGGCGGCAGAGACGTCTCGCCGCAGATTGCTGGCGAGGATTATGGTCAACAAAGATTTAAGAAGCCGTTGATGCCTGGTGGTCATCGCTTGGCCCCTTGACGGTGTTGCCGGCGGACAATCTCCTCGACGATGCGCTCGGCATCCGGCCCGGCACCCATGACGAGAGCGGATGCCCTGTTTCGTTGCCACGGCCGGCCCACGAAGTAGAGCCCAGGCACAGCGGAAACGCCGTTGGTGTGCGAGAACGCACGATCCGGTCCTACGGCCGACGGAATCTCCACCCAACCCGTCTCATCGCGATAGCCGGTCGCCCAGATTACCGTTCGCACGGTGGCGGAGCTGCCGTCGGAAAACGTGGCCGTCTCGCCTGAGGCGGCGACAAGGCGTGGCACAAGCCGAACACCTGCCTGCGCCAGGTGTTTGTCGCCTTGCCCTCGGTCGGGAAAGGCATCGGCAGCGCGCACCTTGCGGCCGATCCATGACTCCGGCGAGGCGTTCAGAATGCCGAGCAAGCGGAGCCACCACCAGATCGACTTCCCGAACAGCCCTTCGGGGAACAGTTTTCGAGGCTTGCCGTGGGAAAGCATCACAGGTTGCAGGGTCCGGCATTCAAGTGCGATGTCACGACCGCTTGCGCCGTCTCCAACGACGAGGACCGGTCCATCGGGCACACCCGCAGGGTTCTGATAGGTTTGCGGCGTCAACTGCAGCACCTCAGATCCGAAGCCGCTAGAGATGGACGGGACTATCGGTTTCTGAAAACCCCCGGTCGCGACAATCACTTCACTCGCTTCGATTTTCTCGCCCGAGTCCGTTTCTGCGAGGAAGACCCGGTTCGCACGCGACAAGCGCGCGACCCGTGTTCCCGATCGCACCGGCAGGCTGAAACGCGCGGCGTAGTCTTCCAGGTAGACAGCAAATTCGTCGCGGCTCGGATATTGCTCCCGGTTGCCGGCAAGGGGCAGGCCTGGAAGGGCGCTGAACTGGCGTGGAGTGAACAGGGTCAGCGAAGCGTAGCGGCTGCGCCAGCTGTCGCCGACGCGCGGATGGGCGTCGACGATCAGGAAAGGCAGACCGGCCCTGCGCAGGTAGTACCCTGCGGCAAGGCCAGCCTGGCCGGCTCCGATGACAAGCACCTGCCGCGCCGTCACGAAACCACCACGACGCGTGTTCCTACCGGGACGCGCTCATAGAGGTCTTCGACGTGACCGTTGACCATCCGTATGCAACCATTCGAAACCGCCTTGCCGATCGTCCAGGGCTCGGTCGTGCCATGGATGCGATAGAGGGTGTCTCTGCCGTCTCGAAACAAATAGAGAGCCCTCGAGCCCAGCGGGTTCTTCGGCCCGCCGGGAACGCCGTCGGCATAGCGTGCATATTTCTTCGGATCACGCCGTATCATGTTGTCGGTCGGGCGCCAGCTTGGCCATTTCGCCTTCCGGCCGACAGTCGCCGTGCCGGAGAACGCCAGGCCCGCGCGCCCGACACCTACGCCATAGCGGCGGGCAAGGCCCCCTTCTTCGATGAGATAGAGAAAGCGATCCCTCGGTACGACGATGATGGTACCGGCCGTCTCCGGATAGGGAGATGTCACCAGTTGCGGCAGAAATCTCTCATCGATGTCGATCGTGCGTTTCCTGCCTTGCGCGAAGGCGAGCGCGGGTGAGGCAAGGAGAGCGACGGCGGCAAGGCCGAAGGTCCGTCGATCCAGAACCGGGGAAGCCGGCCGCTCCGCTGTTGGGGATTGTTCGGTATCGTGGTTTGAAAGTCGTCTCATGGAAGTGTTCCTTGGCACGGGCAGGGGTCGCTTGGCGGTCTGCAATCGGCTTTGAAATGGGAATGGTGGGTGAGCGGCCGAGCGTATGCCGCGGTCGCGTCACCGGAGACCGCATCGCGCACGCGTGCGTCCCCGGTTGGTTCAAGCCGAGCGAGGGGGAGGCAGAATCAGCCGGGCTGGAACTGACGATTGCGTGTCGAAAGCTTGATTGGGGCGAATCCGGCGGACCGGTGCGGCCACCGGCCAGAACCACGCGACCAGCCAGCTGCAGGCTTCGTGACAGGTCTCTAGGCTCGCCGGATGGTCAAGCTCTGAATCATCAGTGTCTATCGCCAAAAGGCTCACGCTGCTCTGTAACGGGTCGGACAGCGCGTGGCTGCGCGCCGCCACCGACGCCGCGGTGCTTGCTCCGACGACGAGCGACATAAGGAAGACAATGATCAACTTCATGAGGGCGCGGTGCATGTGCGTAATGCCCGGATCGCTGCATTTTCGAAGACCTATCTCACGGCATTATGCTTAACAGGCGATTACCGGTGTGTGCAGCGTGGAGGCGAAATTCCTGCCTTCGCGCACGACCCGTTGAAATCGCAAGTGATTTTGATCCCGCGCGTTTGATGTCATGACATCGGCAGGTGCCAATCACGATGGCATCCCGCGTTCGGCGTTTTGCGGCGGGTCGCACTCGGCAAAGGTTCTACATACTGACCGCTGTCTCGATAGTGCCGACCTTGATGCCGATGTCGTTGCGGGCGTCGTGCAGCGCGGCAATAAGCGTCTCGGCCCTTGTGGATTTAAGTCGATCCTTGCTCGTGAGGATGAGGGCGCGGAACGGGATCGCAGGGATGAAGGGGCGAGCGACAAGGCCACGGCTCTCAAACTGGCTGGCCTTGTAGGTCATTGCATTGGCGATGCCGATTCCGACGCCCTCCAGGGCCAGATTGCAGACGACCTCGGAATATTGCGTTTCGACGACAGTGCGGGTTTGCAGTTGCGCCTCTTCAAGGGTCCGTTCAATCCGTCTGCGCACCGTGTCGTCCGGAGACAGCGCGATGAACGGTTCGCCCTCCAAGTCCGCGGGCGTTACGTTTTCCCTTCCTGCCAGCCGATGACTGGCCGCCATGACGCAAACGGCCGGCGCGGACATGAAGGGTTGCACGGAGACGCGAGACGTGTCGATTTCGTCGGCGGTAAGACCGACATCCGCCTGGCCGGAAGCGACCATATCGCGCACGGCATTCGAGCCGGCAATCAGAAGTGTGACATGGCCGGTTCGGTCCCTGCTGCGATAGCGTTGGATAGCCTTCGGCGCGAACGAAAGCCCGAGCGCAGGGTAACATGCCAGGCGGAGTCCGCTGGCGCCGAACTCCCGGATCATCGCCGCACGCGCGCGCAGCTGGTCCATCCCGATGAAAGCCCGCTCGACCTCCTCGTGCAAGGCAATTGCCTCTGGCGTTGGTACGAGCCTGCCGCCGACCTGGCGGAATAGGGTCAGTCGCGTCGAGCGGGCAAGGCGGGCAACCGCCCGGCTGACGGCCGGCTGGCTGATGCCCAGGAACTCAGCGGCTCGCGATGTGCTTCCCATACGCATCACCGCGTCGAAGGCCTCGAGTTCTCCCAGGTGCATTATAACATCCGCGCATAAAGTGCCTATGGCTGAGACATTATCGCACATAGTGGCGATACGCTATATCTCGTTCAGGGAGTTTAGCCGTGAACCGAGAAACCAAACTGCTGCATGCCGGACCGATAAGCGATGAAGGGTTCAGGAGCCTTTCCGCGCCGGTCACGCGTGCCTCCACCATCGTCTTTCCGTCTTCCGACGCGTTCGAGCGCCGCTACGACCGGTTCTATGACGGTTATACCTATGGCCTGTACGGCACGCCGACGACCCGTACGCTTGAGGCACGGCTCGCCGAGTTGTACGACGCGGACCACTGCCTTTGCCTGCCGTCGGGCCAATCGGCGACCGCGCTCGCATTGACCTCCCTTTTGAAAGCAGGCGACCGCGTTCTCGTCACATCCGCCGCATATGGTTCGACACGCAGCTTCTGCCATGACACGCTTTCACGGTTCGGTGTCGAAACGGTTCTCTACAAGCCAGCCGCCGGAGCAGGCGTCGCTCGCCTGATCGACGAGCGCACGCGGGTGATCGTGGTGGAATCGCCCGGTTCCAACACTATCGAGATACAGGACATACCGGCGATCGCAGGCGCCGCCCGTGCGGCCGGAGCCTGCGTGCTCGCCGACAACACATGGGCGTCTGCGCTAAACTGCAACCCGCTTGATCTCGGTGCGGATCTTGTCATGGAAGCCTTGTCAAAACATGTGGGTGGGCATGCGGATCTTCTGCTCGGTGCCCTGGTCACACGCGATGAAGGATTGTACCGGCGGCTGAAAGACACCGGCAGGACCATGGGTCTCGGCATCTCGGCCGATGACGCCAGCCTCGCGCTGCGCGGGCTTCAGACGATGCCGCTGCGGTTGGAGCGGGAGGGGATATCCGCCTTGACGCTCGCGCGCTGGCTCCAGTGCCGTTCAGAGATCGGCGATGTGCTGCATCCTGCCCTGCCGAACCACCCGGGCCATTCGATCTGGCGGCGTGATTTCCAGGGTGCCAGCGGCCTTTTCTCGGTGAGGCTGGCACCACCGTTCCAAGCCAATGTCTCCGCTTTCGTGGACTCGCTCAAGGTCTTCCGTATCGGTGCAAGCTGGGGAAGCACGCAAAGCATCGTCACGCCTCAACTGGATGTATCCGCGAACCAGGCATTGCCTGTTCCGGGCAGCAACAGGATCGTCCGTTTCTCGGTCGGTCTAGAGCCGGTCGAGGACCTGCAGGCGGATATCGAGGCGGCCCTGAATGCCTTGGTCGCGGATGTGGTGCACGAGCACTGGATTGATGAAGAGGGAACAATCACAACAAGAGGAAGAGAACGATGAAGTACGCAATTCTGCTGACCAGCGCCATCGCTGCTGCTATACTTTCCGGCGAGCCGGTTCACGCCCAATCCATCGTCGACAAGGTCCGGGAACGGGGATATGTGAGCTGCGGCGCCAGCCAGGGGGTGCCCGGCCTGTCACGCCCCGACGAAAAGGGAGAGTGGACCGGTTTCGACGTCGACAGTTGCCGAGCCGTTGCCGCCGCGGTGTTCGCGGACAGCAAAAAGGCACGGTTCGTTCCACTGAACGCGGCCCAGCGCCTGCCTGCCCTTCAGACGGGCGAGATCGATGTCCTGTCGCGGACGACGACATGGACCTACACACGCGACACCGCGGTCCGCTTCGTGGCGATCAACCTCGTCGACGGCGACGCCATCATGTTGAGCAAGGCGTTGAACGTCCAGAAAGCGGCTGACCTCGATGGGTTGACGATCTGCCTGCAGGGCGGTGGCAGCCTGGTCGAGAACGCGCTCGACACGATCGAGCAGGACAATGCCGTCAAGGTCCAACGCGTCTATTTCGATTCGACCATCCTGGCGCGGGATGCCTATTTCGGCGGACGTTGCGACGGCTATATGAGCGACGGCTTCGCCATTGCCGGCCAGCGTGCGTCTGTCGCTGGCAATCCGGAGGAGCATGCCATCTTCTATAGCGGCGCGACCACCGAGCCGCTCGCTCTAGCCATCCCCCGTGGTGACGACCGCTGGTTGGACATCGTGCGCTATGCGTTCAACGCCATGGTCTGGGCCGAAGATCGCGGCATCACCTCGCAGAATGTCGATGAAATCAAAACGACGAGCGGCGATGCAGAAACGCGCAAGGCGCTGGGGGCCGAACCCGGCATCGGCGAGCCGCTCGGTTTGGACGACGCTTGGATCTACAATGTCATCAAGCAGGTCGGAAACTACGGCGAAGTCTTTGACCGCAATCTTGGGGCACAGAGCGCGCTCAAGGCCGAGCGCCGTCTCAACGCCCTCCCGCGCGATGGCGGCATCCTATTCCCGATTGCGTTCAAGTAACCGAACCGGACCATTGCCCGGTCGCAGCGGCCGGGCAATGCATGCAGAGGAGATTCAGATCATGCTGCAGGATGCCCGCTTTCGTGCGGCTGCCGTTCAGCTGATGTTGTTGGCTGGCGTTGCGACCTTCGGGATCGCCTTGGTCTCCGCCACGGCGCAAAACCTTCAGCTTCGGGGCATACCCGTCGGTTTTGGCTTTCTCTGGAAACCGGCGAATTTTCAGATCGCGGAGACGATCCTTCCCTATTCGTCCTCCGATCCGAACTGGTGGGCGGCGGTCGTCGGCCTCGCCAACAGCCTGTTCATTTCAGTCCTCGTGATCGTCATCGCCAGCGTCATTGGCCTCTTCATCGGCATCGGGCGCCTGAGCAACAACCCCCTGATGAGCGGCCTTTGCCGTGGTTGGGTTGAGATCGCCCGCAACACGCCGCTCGTCGTCCTACTCATTTTCACCTACGCGCTTTGGTGGGAGGTTTTGCCTCTCGCTTCGCAAGCGTGGAAGCTGGGCCCCGGCACGCATCTTTCGGTGCGGGGACTTTCCATGCCGGCGCTTCACTGGTCGGCATCGGGGGTAATGCCGCTGGCATTCGTTGGCGCCGGCCTCCTGGGCGTGTTCACGGCATCCCGCGCCGCCCACAGGCGGCAGTCTCGTACGGGCCGGCGCCCGCCTTATGTCTTATGGGCATGGATTGCCGTGGCATCGGGCGTGGCCCTGCTTCTCATGCTCTATCGCAATGCGTTATCGATCGAGTTGCCCGAATTCCGCCGTGCAAACTTTGTCGGCGGCTGGTCGCTGACGCCCGAACTGACCTCCATCCTGATCGGCCTTACATTCTATACCGCGGGTTTCGTCGGGGAAATCGTTCGCGGGGGGATCGTCGCGGTACGCAGGGGACAGTGGGAAGCCGCCACTGCGTTGGGTTTAACTCGGGCGCAGACCTACCGGCTGGTCGTCTTGCCGCTTGCCCTGCGCAGCATCGTCCCTCCGATGAATAGCCAGTACATCAACGTCATCAAGAATTCGACCCTCGCGATCGTGGTCGGCTACCAGGATTTCATGACGGTCATGAGCACTATGATCAACAAGACCAGCCACGCGATCGAAGGCGTCGCGATGATCCTCGGCGTCTTTCTCCTCGTCAACCTCGCCCTGTCCGCGCTGCTCAACGCGTACAACCGGCGCATCGCCATCGTGGAGCGTTGAAAATGGTCGAAATCGCCTACAACGTACCGGCGCTTACCAGTCGCCCTCTCACGAGACGGTTGGCGCCGTTTTTCGGCACGCCGCTCAATGCTGTCTTGACGATAGCGCTGGTCGCGCTTTTGGTCCGTATCGGGTGGCCGCTTGCGGATTGGGCGATCTTCGAAGCAGCCGTGCTTCCCGCCGAGCCCCAGACCTGCCAGGCGGCGACAGGCGCCTGCTGGAGTTTTCTCCTCGCCAAGTATGGGCAGATCCTCTTCGGCATCTATCCGCCCTCGGAACGGTGGCGCGCCGCACTGGTGTGCGGATTAATCCTCGCGACACTGGTGGTTTCCGCAAGGCCGTCGTCATGGCGGCCTTGGCTCGCCCTGGCCTGGCCGGGCATGATGATCGTCGTGCTGTGGCTCATGAGCGGCGGTTTCGGTCTGCCCTACGTGCCCACAAGCGCCTGGGGCGGCCTGCCGGTGACGCTTATCCTCACCGTCTTCGCCATCGGCCTCGGATTTCCGGCGGCAGTGCTTCTGGCTCTCGGCCGCAGGTCGCATATGCCTGTTGTGCGAACATTGAGTATCCTGGTCATCGAGACGATCCGCGGTCTTCCGCTTCTGAGCCTTCTTTTCGTCGCCTCGATCCTGCTGCCGCTCTTTCTTCCGGATTGGCTCCTCCCGGACAAATTCGTCCGTGCGCTTCTTGCGCTCACGGTTTTTGCGGCGGCTTACCTCGCGGAGGTGATACGGGGTGGGCTCCAGTCGATCTCTGCGGGCCAGGCGGAAGCGGCAGGAGCGCTGGGCCTCGGATATTGGAACACCCAGCGACTGATCATCTTGCCGCAGGCGATCCGCATCGTCATCCCGGCGCTGACCAACACCATCATCGTGATGGTGAAGAACACCAGCCTGGTTCTGGTGGTGGGCCTCTTCGATCTCATCAGTTCCGGCAAGGCGGCACTGTCCGATCCGGACTGGCCAGCACCATCGACAGAGACCTTCCTGTTCATCGGTCTGATCTACTTCATTCTCGCCTTTTCCTTTGCTCGTTTTGCCGACTTCCTGGAACGCCGCGGTAAGGAGATGCTTTGATGGCTGCCACTCCCATTGCAACACTCGCGATAAGTATCGAGAATCTTGGGAAGTCCTATGGCGATTTCGAGGTCTTGAAGAGCGTCAACCTCTCTGTCGCGCAAGGCGAGAAGATTGTTATCTGTGGACCCTCCGGCTCTGGCAAGTCGACGCTGATCCGCACGATCAATCGGCTCGAGGAGCATCAGCGCGGCAGGATCATCGTTGACGGGATCGAATTGACCGGTGACCTGAAGGGGATCGAGAAAGTCCGATCGGAAGTTGGAATGGTTTTTCAGCACTTCAATCTCTTCCCGCACTTGACCATACTGGAAAACTGCACCCTCGCGCCAATCTGGGTTCGCAAAATGCCGCGCCAACACGCGCAGGAGATTGCGATGGAGTTCCTCCGAAAGGTCCGCATTCCGGAGCAGGCCGATAAGTATCCCGGGCAGCTCTCGGGCGGTCAGCAGCAGCGTGTGGCGATCGCGCGGGCGCTGTGCATGAAACCTCGCATTATGCTGTTCGACGAACCGACATCGGCGCTGGACCCGGAGATGATCAAGGAGGTGCTCGACACAATGATCGAACTCGCCAACGACGGTATGACCATGCTGTGCGTCACGCATGAGATGGGTTTTGCGCAGGCGGTTGCCGACCGCATCGTTTTCATGGATGGCGGAAAAGTGATCGAAGAAAACCGGCCGGCGGAGTTTTTCAAGTCGCCGCGAAACCCGCGCGCGCGCGCGTTTCTCAGCCAGATAGTCGGGCACTTAGGTCGATCGTTCACAGACGGTCCAACCGCGGATTGAACACCGCCGGCGATGGAGGCGATGATGGGCGGCTGGGGAGCGGCAGTTCGCCGCGCGACATCTCGCTTTGCCGGTTACGATTGACCAAAGTGTTCCGAACAGGCAGGCGATATCCTGCAATCGTGCAAGATTGTGAAGGAGAAACCACATGCTTAAACGACGAGACGTATTGCTGGGTGCAGCGATTGGCACCATAGCGTTGACGGCGCTGCCTGTCAGAGCGGCAACGAAAGACCATCAGGTGATGATGCTCAACAAAGGCAAGAAGGGCGCGATGGTCTTCGAGCCCGATTTCATTTTGGCCGCGCCTGGCGATACAGTGACCTTTGTGCCCGTCGACAAGGGCCACAATGCCGAGACCATCAAGGGATTGATCCCGGATGGAGCGAACGCGTTCAAAGGCAAAATCAACGAGCAGATCACGGTAACCGTCGAGCAGGAAGGCATCTATGGTGTAAAATGCCTTCCGCACTATGGAATGGGGATGGTGGCGCTCATCGCGGTGGGGCAGCCGGTCAACCTGGAACAGGCCAGGACGGTGAAACATATAGGCAAGGCAAAGAAGGTGTTCGAGGAACTGCTGGCGCAGGTGCCGACGACGTGAGTTCTTGAAGCAACGCCACACACGAGCCGGCTTCTTGTCATGCCATGACCGTTATGCATCTGTGCGCAACGGTACACGTCGTCCGGCTCGGCGACTTTGTGCGCAGGATAGGCAATCATCGCGGATTGAGGCGAGAAGAGCGTGTAGCCGTGCGGCGTGGCGCTCCGCCGCCCCAATCATCCTATCAACCCGCTGTCATCGTTGATGACGGCGACCCGATATTCAGGACCGTGCAGCGACATGAACAAATTCAAAGCTTTATTCTTAACGTCGTTTGCAATGACAGTTCTGACAGCCGCCCCGGCAACGGCGCACTCCGTGCTCAAGAATTCGTCGCCAAGTGCCGATACAACCGTGGAAGCACCAAGGTCACTTGAGCTCACGTTCTCCGAAACCGTCAACCTGCGCTTCAGCAATATCGAACTCATCGGGCCTGATGGTGCGGCGGTGCGAGTGGGCAAGCCTATCAATTCGCAGGATGGTCATACGCTTCTTGCGCCCCTTCCGGAGCCGCTGCCTTCAGGCAGGTATGATGTCAAATGGGATGCTCTTTCCAAGGATGGTCATAAGATAAACGGCAATTTCAGCTTTCTCGTCAAATGAGGTGCCGTGAATGGCGGACCCGGTAATTGTCCTCATCCTGTGCCGGGGCGCAATATTCGGAGCAGCCCTTATGATCTGGGGGGCGTCATTGTTTCGCTGGCGCCTCCAGCCTCATGCAGAGAGGATGCGTTTCGAGGGCTGGATGATTCTGTGCTTGGTTGTCGCGGTCATTATTCTCCTGCCGGCACAGGCGGCCCGGGTTTCTGACGGGTGGGGCGATATTTTTGAACCGGGCCTTCTTCGGGATGTCATAGTTTTCACCACGCCCGGAAGGTCGTGGGCTCTCCAGGCGGCGGCGATCACGGTGGCTGCGTTTGCATTTGTCATGCAATGGACAAGGGCCACCGTGCTGTCGATAGTGATCGTGTTCATTGCCCAATCGATGACCGGACATGCCGCAGCATCCGAAGGCGTATTCGGGTATGTGCGGCAGGCGAATGACGTGCTTCACCAGATCGCTGCGGGAGCTTGGTTGGGTGCGCTGCCGTATGTCTTGCGGCTTCTGCCGGACGTGGAAAAGCTTGACGCGAAGATGATTCTTATCCGTTATTCAGGCGAGGGCCATTTTTGGGTTTCGCTTCTGCTCGTGACCGGGTTGATTGCTACTCTTTGGATCTTCGAAGGAATACCGCTTGACTGGAGCATTCGCTATCAGCTGCTTTGGGCTTTGAAGGTGTTCGTGACAATGGCCATGGTCGGACTTGCGGTGTGCAATCGTTACTTCCTGGTGCCGCGTCTTCGGGACAGGCCCGACGCATTGTCGGCGCTCGCGAGAGCAACCAGACTCGAGATCGCGCTTGGGCTATTGGCCGTTGCGCTGGTTGCATGGTTTGGAACGCTCGAACCACTTTGAGCGGTGTCTTCGGCTCTCCGAGTGTCAGGCGCATGGACGCGCGAGACGGGAATCATTAATAATCTGGACACGTTGATCAGGAATGAATCGGAGTGGTGATGAATTTCGGACGGTTGATCGCAGGTGCGAGCCTATCGGCTCTCTGGTCTTTTGTCGGCAACGGCGCATGGGCTCATCCGTCCGCGATGGTCACGGGAAATTTCACGTCTCAACCAATCGGTCATTTTGAGTTCTGCAAGCGAAACGCGTCAGAATGCACGTTACGTTCCAGGAAAACGGCGCCATTGCCAATGTCGAGCGAGTTCCTTGCGCAGTTGCAACAATTGAATGTTTCAGTGAACAAGGCAATCAAGCCCATAAGTGATTTTGATCTATACGGAGTGGAAGAATACTGGACCTATCCAGTCGATGGAGGCGATTGCGAGGACTATGTGCTCGCAAAACGTCGTGTTTTGATCGAGGATGGTATCCCGTCGTCAACGGTGCTCATTACGGTATTGCGTCGACCGAACGGTGAGGGGCACGCCGTTCTGACGGTGAGAACCGACATCGGAGACGTCATTCTTGATAATCTGACAGATGCCGTCTTGAACTGGGACGAAACTGGCTACACTTACCTGAAGCGACAGGCGGTCGACCATACGGGGCGCTGGGTGTCCATTCGAGACGGCGACGCTCCGCTGGTCGGTTCCGTTCACTGAAGTTCGGGGTCGAGGAGGTTTCGTCTGCAGAGCTTTTTTCGTCTCGACCAAACTGCGACACGAGCACGGCGACAATCGCAGCAGCCGCCGAATTGCTGGTCATCCAAACCATGCCGAGCGGAACTTAAAGCTCTGGCACCCGCGATCGAGCGGTCCTGACAGTAAGAGCTTTACGTTCAGGCTCATACGGTGCGGAGTGTTGATATGGTAATCGTCCCGGCGTCCAAAGCTGAACTTCGGAAAGAGCAGCGCAAAATCCTCTTGAGAAGCGGTGCGGCTGCCATGGTGTGCATGCTGGCCCTCGGTGGCACGCAATACCTTCTACGCGGCGCCAAGGTTTTCCCCGACGAAAATCTGGAATCGCGGCTATTCTTCATAGCCGCCGCGAACTTGCTTCTCGTCGTTTGGGTCATCATAGGCGTCGCCATGGTGGCACGAGGCCGACGTCATTCTGCGGAAGATATCGGCGGATCGGCGTACTCTCGCCCGAGCTCTAGAATTGCCGTTGCAGCCGCTTTTCTTCAGAACACGCTCGAACAATTCGTCATCGCGTCCGTGACGTTATCCGCGCTCGTGATGCTGGAAGGCGCGGCGATGATGCCGTTTATCGCGGCTTCTGTGGTCCTGTTCGGTGTCGGCCGCGTTTGCTTCTTAGTCGGGTACTCAAAAGGGGCCGGTGGCCGTGCGTTTGGAATGGCCCTGACTGCGCTCCCCAGCATCGCGGCGTTCGTGATCGCGTTGGCGCACTTGATCACGCGGGTCTGGCAAACGTGATGCTGACGACGTCAATTCTGGCATACTGATGGATCGGCATAGGCCCCGGCGGGCTTGAATCCGACCCTTCGTTTGAATCCGTCGTAAAAATCGTGGCGCGCGTTTACGCCTCTTGCACCTCAAGTACCTAGAGGTTTTATGATCCGGCTCCTTTGATTTGGAGACGAGATGTTCAGGCGACAATTTCTGGGATCGACCGCGGCAGCTTTCACCTTGCTGGCCGCAAACCGCGTTGTTGCGCAGACGGCCGCCACAGGCTCGGCGACGGACCTCTTGCAGCCGGGGCCGTTGCCCGAGCGGATTCTGGGGCGCGACGACGCACCGGTTACCGTTATCGAATATGCGTCGATGACATGCGGGCATTGCGCCAACTTTCACTTGAATATCTGGCCAGCCTTCAAGGCAGAGTTCATCGATACGGGTAAGGTCCGCTTCATTCTCCGCGAGTTCCCGTTTGATCCGCGCGCGACCGCCGCCTTCATGCTCGCCCGCTGCACGGGTGACGACAGATGGTATCCGACGGTCGACCTCCTCTTCCGTAACCAGCCGCGCTGGGCGCGTGCTCAGGACGGCAAGGAAGGGTTCCTCTCGGTCCTGTCGATGACCGGTCTCAAGGAGGCCGATCTTGAGGCTTGCCTTAGCGACCAGGCGCTGCTCGACAAAGTCAATGCGGTCGCGGCCAGAGGTCAGGAACTTGGCGTCGATTCGACGCCGACCTTCTTTATCAACGGCGAAAAATACACCGGCGTAATGCCGATCGAGCAATTGCGCGCCGTCATCGAACCGATTGTCGCGGGAGCAAAGAAGTGATGCTGCTGAAAATCAGGAACGTCTTTCTTTCCGCGCTCTTTCTGGTCGCTGTTCCAGCCTTCGCCGAGGAACGGGCGGATCAGGTAGCAGCTCGCGTCGGAGATTCCGAGATTCTGGAATCCGACGTATCGTTCGCAACCTCGTTCCTCGGCGATCCTAATCCCAAGGCAACACCCGAGGCACGCAAGTCCGCGGTCGTCGATGCGCTGATCGACCTCAAGGTGGTCTCTGACGCCGCGATCAAGGACGGGCTGGAGAACGACGAGACGTTCAAGCGGCAGATGGTGTTCCTGAGGCAACAGGCGCTTCGGCAGGCCTATCTCGCCAAGGCTGCCGCCGCCGCTGTAACCGAGGACGCACTGCGCAAGGTCTATAACGAACGGGTCGCCGCCATGCCGTCGGTCGAAGAGGTTCGCGTCCGGCACATCCTGCTGAAGGACAGGGCTGGCGCTGAGGCGGCGATGAGGGATATAGCCGCGGGCAAGTCCTTTGAAGAGGTGGCCGGGAGCGTTTCGCTGGATGAGACGTCGAAGAAGAGCGGCGGTGATCTTGGCTTTCTGACAATGGAACAACTCCCGCCGGAGCTGGGAGAGGCGATCGTAACGATGAAGACCGGTGAGATTGCCGCAAAGCCCGTGGAGACGCCCTTCGGCTTTCATGTCGTAAAACTTGAAGAGCGGCGCAAGCGTGAACCACCGGCATTCGAGGTTGTGTCGACGGAGTTGCGCCGTGGCATGGAAGCCCAGGCGGTGAGCAAGATCGTCGCTGACCTCAAGGCGGCCGCGCGGATAGAGAAGCTCGTGCCCGATGTTGCGATGCCTGAGGGATCGGATGACGGACACGAGCATGGTGCCGAGGGCGGGGAATAGCGCAACTCTATCGTTTCTTTCGTGCAATCCCGTTCCCTTGTTCTGATTATTCTCGTGTCCCGGCATCTCATGCGGTCGCTCCATTCTCTGCTGCCAAAATTCCTCGCCGTCTCTCTCATCGCGATCATGCTATCGGGATGCGTTGCCATGGAGCTCGCCGAACTCTCCAGCGAGCCGCCGAAGCTTTCCGCCGCCGTCGTGGCCGCGATGGCGAAGAAGGGTATGCGGCCTGAAGATCCTGTCCTTGTGCGGATATTCAAGCAGGAGAGTGAGCTGGAGGTGTGGAAGGCGGATGCATCAGGCCGTTACAAGCTCTTCAAGACCTATCCGATGTGCCGCTGGTCCGGCAAACTCGGCCCCAAGACGAAAGAAGGCGATCGCCAGGCGCCGGAAGGCTTCTATCATGTCTCGGCCGGGATGCTGAATCCGCAGTCGCAGTACTATGTCTCGTTCAATCTCGGTTATCCCAACCGTCTTGAAGCTGCGCTCGGCTACACCGGTGAGGCGCTGATGGTCCATGGCGCCTGCTCGTCGTCGGGTTGCTACGCCATGACCGATCAGGGCGTCGGTGAGATCTATGCCATCGCTCAGAAGGCGCTGCAAAGCGGTCAGGACAGCTTTCAGGTCCAAGCCTATCCGTTTCGCATGACCGCGGAGAACCTCGCCAAGCATCGAGGGGATTCGAACATGCCGTTCTGGCTCACCCTCAAGGAGGGCTACGACCAATTCGCTTTTTCGAAGCGCCAGCCGAAGGTCGCGGCCTGCGAACGGCGCTATGTGTTCAACAGGGAGTTCGAGGGGGGCGATCCGCGCAATCCGCTCGCCGCCTGTCCGGTATCGTCCAGCGGGGCTTCGGCCGACCTCCTGTCAATGGTGGCGACGGAGCGTGGCAAGGTGGACGCGGCGCTTGCCGCCGAAAAGTCGGCCGCGGCGCTCGCTTATGTGGACGGCGGAATGCATCCAAGCTTCCGGGCTCTTTTGAAGAAACAGGGGGCCTCGAAGCTGGCGGAGGATATCTCGATCATAAAATATCCGGTCAGTCGGCCGGAGGCTGCGCTTGCCGATCCCTATTCGGGCACGTCTGCTGTCAGCGGGGCGTCGGATGACTGATCCAAGTGACGTTCGACAGCGTGCGCGCATGATCCGGCGGAAGAACCGCGTCATGCTTTTTGTTCTGCTGGGCTTCGTAGTCTCTGTCATTGCCTACAGCGCTTTTCACATTCGCAGCGAAATGAAGACGTCGACACCGTCGGCAGCTGCTGCTGAAACCGGTAAATAGTCGGCGTCGAGAAAAGGGACCAACATGCTTGAAGACACCAACACCGTCGCGCGCCGCGGATTTCTTCTCGGGACGCTTTCCATGGCGCTGGCGGCCTGTTCCACGACATCCCCCTCCGCCGTGCCCAGCGTAGCACGACGTCCGATGGGCGTGCCGAGCGAGGAGGAACTGGCCGCTCGCTATGCCGCGATGGAGGATGGCGGTCATCAGCTGCCGGCCGTTCCCTTCCGGCAAATTGATCCAAAATTCTACCGCCAGCGTGTTTTCAATACGACGGGCGAGCCAGCCGGCACTGTGGTGGTCGATACCGGTTCGAAGTTTCTCTATGTCGCGGAGCCCGGCGGCACCGCGATGCGCTACGGGGTTGGGCTTGGCCGCGCGGGATTTGCCTGGGAAGGCGAGGGGGTTATCCAGTGGCGCCAGAAGTGGCCGCGCTGGAAGCCGCCGGCGGAAATGATCGCGCGCCAACCCGAGCTTGCGAAATTCTCTGTCGAGAACGGTGGACAGGAGCCAGGGCCGGACAATGCGCTCGGCGCCCGCGCGCTCTACATCTTCCAGAATGGCGAGGACACGCTTTACCGTCTGCACGGAACACGTGAGTGGAACTCTATCGGAAAATCCGTGTCCTCCGGCTGCGTGCGGTTGGTCAATCAGGATGTCATCGACCTCTACACCCGCGTGCCTTCCAAGGCACGCATTGTCGTACGCACGTAGATCATGCGGTTGGTAGTTGAAAGAAAAGGCGAGCTCGCCGCCTTGTTTGCGTTCGGCGCCGCAATCTTCCTCGTGGACATCGCTCTCAAGCACTTCATGGTCACGGCGGTGATGAACCCGCCGCGGATCATTCCCGTCACACCGTTCTTCAATCTCGTGCTCGTCTACAATCCCGGCGTCAGCTTCGGAATGTTCGCCGAATGGATATCGGCGGCGCCACAGCTTTTTGCCGTTCTGAAAGCATGCATCGTTGCCGGGCTCCTGTCGTGGGCCGCTCTTTCGCGCCGGATGGTTGAGCGGCTGGCACTGTGCATGGTCGCGGGAGGAGCGATGGGCAATCTCGTCGACCGGTATGCCGACGGCCAGGTCACCGACTATCTGGATTTCTATGCGGGACAGTGGCATTGGCCATCGTTCAACCTTGCCGATGTGGCCATCGTGGCTGGTGCGGGCCTCATGATCGTTGTTGCTTCTTTCCACAGAGACACTGCAACGAGCCAATCATCATGAAAGCGAGGCGGCCGGAGCCACCGGTTCGACAGCTTACGGCCTTGAGGGCCACTCGGGATGCAGCCGATCAATGACAACGGCATGGGCATGGCTATGCCCGCCGCGCCGCACTCCTTCGGCGAGGTGCGGGTGATCGACAGGCAGGTCGTCGTGGTCGTGCTCGATCTCCACGTTGTCGTTCGCTGGCCACAGCGCCATCGCGACGGCGAAGCCGGACGTCGCGAGGAGCGCGAGGCAAAGGGCGGCTGCGGACAGGCCGATCGTTGCGCCGAGCCAACCGGCGAGCGGATAGGTGACGAGCCAGGCGGCGTGGGAGAGCGCGAAATGCGCCGCAAACAGGGCCGGTCGGTCTTCCGCATGCGCGGATCGCCGCAACAGCCGGCCGGAGGGCGTCTGGGCGATCGAATAGCCGATGCCGAGGAGACACCAGAGCGGCAAGAGCGTGCGGATGCCGTCGACGGCCGAGGCTGCCAGAAGCCCGGCAATCAGGACCGCCGCTCCAGCCAGCATGACCGGGCGGTCGGGAATAGTGTCGAGGAGTTTTGGAAGGAAGAGCGCCGCCAGCATCGAGCCGCCGCCGAACGCGGCGAGCGCAAGGGCCGTGCTTTCCTGGGTCAGGCCGAAGGTGGACTGCACGATCACGACCGTGTTGACGATCACCATCGAGCCGGCGGCCGAGACCGAAAGGCAAATCGCGAGAAGGCCGCGCAGCCGCGGCGTTGCCAGATAGAGACGAAGGCCCCGCGTGGTCCGTTCGTAGACACTGCGACGCTCGGTCTTCGAAGGCGCGGGAAGCACGACGGAGACGACGAGCGCCGAGGATACGAGAAAGCCGATGACCGTGCCGCCGAACAGCGAATGGAAAGAGATGATCGTCAGGAGCGCTGCAGCCAAGGCGGGGCTGATGAGGCTTTCGAGGTCATAGGCGAGCCGGGAGAGCGATAGCGCTCGCGTATAGTCCTTTTCGTCCGGCAGCACCTCGGGGATCGTCGCCTGGAAGGCCGGGGTGAAGGCGGCCGAGGCCGATTGCAGGACGAAGATCAGGACGTAGACCTGCCAGACCTCGGTGACGAAGGGCAGGCAGAGGGCGACGGCGGCGCGTACGAGGTCGAGTGCGACCAGCAGCGGCCGCCGTGGAAGCACTTCCGCGAAGGCGCCCGCGATCGGTGCGATGCCGACATAGGCGATCATCTTGATGGCGAGTGCCGTACCCAGCACCGCGCCGGCGTCAGGTCCGGCGATCTCGTAGGCGAGCAGGCCGAGGGCGACCGTCGCCAGACCTGTCCCGACCAGCGCGACGACCTGCGCCAGAAAGAGGTGGCGATAGGTTCGGTTCTGGAGGACGCCGAGCATGCTGTTTCCGATCGGTCAGAGATATTTGGTGATCGCCTTGAACTCGGCCATGGCGCTTCGCTGGTCGGCGGGCAGGGGGCCGACCACATCCTCGAGGCAATGGTCGAGATGGTCCTGGATCAGCGCGCGCTTGGCATTGGTGACCGCCTTTTCGACGGCATGAAGCTGTTGTGCGAGATCGAGGCAGGGGCGCCCGTCCTCGATCATCGCGATGATGCTCTTCAGATGTCCCTCGGCCCGCTTCAGCCGCTTGACGATCTCGGGATGGGTCTTGTGCCTGTGCTCGCTCATATGCATAACCTATCCCCCTGGATAGGATATTGCAATTGTGGGCACGGCGTCACATTCGTGATTGCGCCGCGCCTACAGCCAGCGTTGCACCGGGCGTTTATCGGCCAGATAGTGTTGCCGAGAAAGCGCGCCGGGACCTGTTCCTCACTGCGAGCGCATAGACCAATCAGATCTTCACCAGCATCGCGGTCACGTACATGAGTGCGATGCCGAGGGCGAAGCCGCCCAGGACCTCCTTCGAGAACAGGATGTCCGTACGGTCCTCGTCGTTGCGGAGCATGAACAGCGTCACCTCGATGATGACCTGGAGAATGGCGCCGGCACCGATCGCGAGCGCAAGTGCCGACCAATGGGGGGCGTAGGCGAGGCTGCCGATCCACATGCCGAGCACGGCCGGGCCGCCGGCGATCAGCGTCAACAGTACGAACTGGCGGAAGGTGGGTCTGATCTTGAGGAGCGGTGCGGCGATGCCTATGCCTTCGGTGATGTTGTGCAGCGTGAAGCCCATGACGAGGAAGGTGCCGAGGCCTGCGGAGCCGGCCGCGAAGGCGCCTCCGATGGCAAGGCCCTCGCCCATGTTGTGCAGGCCTATGCCGATTGCGATGTAGGTGGCGAGCGCCACGCCGCTCGGCCGTCCGCCCCGCCGCGAGACGGCCATTAGTAACAGGAAGGACGCGGCGGCGGCAAAGACCACCATTGCGCCACCCTGGAAGACGGGTGCGGATGCGCCGGCAAGCTCGAAGGCCTCCGCTACGGCGTCCACTAAGAGGAACGCGAGGAGGCCGACTGTCACCGCGAGCAGGAACCGCATGGCGCTCAGTCCCGCGCCGCGTAGCGCCGGATAGAACATCAGGCCGATGGCGACGGGCAGAATGCCGACGAAGGCGCCGAGGATGGCTTGCGACCGGAGACCGTTCGAGGTCACCTCCGGCGTGGGAACCGCGACCGGGATCTCGTGCTCGAACGTTGCGCCGGTGCTGGTGACGACGGTGACACGGTGCGCCTCGCCGAGAACCCAGGGGAAGGGAATGGAAATCCAGGCCGACTGCCCGCGGGGAAGCGGGCCGGGCGGGTCGAGCGTGAATTGCCAATAGGCGGCATCGACCTGGACCTGTGCGATCTTCAGCGGCTCCGAGCCGCCGGCGCGTACAAGAAGCCGTACCCCGCCGCCGTCGAGCGTTGTGCGCTCATAGGTGAGGTTCTCGACGGGCGGCGCGCCGTTTTCGAAGCTTCGGAGCGGATTGGTACCGAAGAGCCAGGCAATGGCCGCCGCCAAAACCAGGAAAGGGATGACGGTCCAGAGGAGAGCGGCGCGCCGGCTAGGTGATGCGGCCTGGCTCGAAGCGGTTTCGTCGGTCATGCCACTTCCTCCACGACTTCGAACATTCCCATCCAGCCGAGCTCCGTGAACTCCGACTGGTGCGCGTGGAACATGTAGAGGCCCGGTTCATGGTCCGCATGTTCGCCGAAGGTGAACTCCAGAATGCCGCGCTGCGCCTGGCACTGCATGATGAGGTCGACGGTCTTCAGAGTCGGCGTCAGGGTGGTCCCTTGGTCGAAATAGTCGAAGAAGTTGCCGTGGATGTGGAAGGAGTTGATTGGATCGAACTCGGTGAGGTTCGCGAGGTAGATGCGCACCGGACGGCTCTTCTCGATGCGGATCGGTTTCTTGGCGTAGCAGTGAGCGATGGTGTTGCAGGCATAGAACTCGTTCTCGCCGTCGAAATTGGTGTCGAAGGCATTCATCACCATGGCGAGTTCCTGCCATCTCGCATTCTCGGGCGAGCCGTGCAGCCGGCTGAGCGCCACCTCGCGGAATTCTGGTCGAAGTTCCGGATCGGGATCGATGACGAAGAGACCGTACATGCCCTTGTGGATATGCCGCGCGAGCGGCAGGGCATGGCAGTGGTAGAGGTGACAGCCGAAGGGGCGGGCGTCGAACTCGTAGACGAACTCCTCGCCTGGGTTGATGACGCCCGCGCCAGGAATCCCGTCCATGCGCGCGGCATGAATGCCGTGAAAATGCATGGAGTGCGGATGAGAACCGTAATTGCGCAGAATGATGCGCAGCCGCTCCCCTTCCATCGCGCGGAGCGACGGCCCGGGCACGCGACCGTTGAAGGTCCAGGCGGGGAACATGACGCCGGGCGCGATCTCGATCTCCTTGTCCTCGACCTCGACTTCGAACGTACGCAGCCGACGGCCGTCGGGGAGGGTGGAGACGCTCCCGAGATCCCAGTCGGTCAGCATCGACGTCGGATCGAAGCCGTTGCGCTCGTTATCGACGTCGCCGACGGTGATCATCGCTCCATGTGCCTGCATATGCGGCGGCGCGGCATCCCTTGTGCCGGCTTTGCCGTCAGACGCCGCGGAGATCTGGTGGCCCTGATGCTGGGCGGCGGCATCCTGGCTCAGCGCTGAACGGGCGGCGAGGGCTGCGCCGCCGGCCGCCGCCAGGCCCGCACCGAGCAGCTTTCGGCGTCCGAGGTCGAATGGCAGCCAGTTTCGCATTGTCCCGTCCTTTTGATAATGGTTCTTAATAGCAATAACAGCACATGCTCTTAGTTATAGCAATAGCTATGTTCGGAACTGCTGATGCTTCGGTCGCCTCCGGAAAAGATGACGATCGCGGAAAAATCATAGCGCAGGCTATGAATTCGCAATAAACTGGATAAAATCTCGGGAAAGGCATGATGACAGCAAGTCGCAGCAAATCGGCAAACAAACACTCGCTCGTTGACGCCGATACCCATGTCGAAAGCTTCCGCCAGACGCGCTCCAACCGGCGCAACGAACTCATCGAGGATTATGTCGAACTGATCGATGACCTCATCCTCCATGGCGGAGAGGCGCGGCAGGTCGATATCGTACAGAGGCTGGGCGTTGCGCAGCCGACCGTCGCAAAGATGCTCAAGCGTCTCGCCAGCGACGGCTTCATTCAGCAGAAGCGCTATCGCGGCATCTTCCTGACCGAAGCCGGCAAGGCACTGGCGGCCAGGAGCCGAGAGCGACATCGGATCGTCGAAGGGTTCCTGCGCGCCGTCGGGGTCGGAGAAGAGGCCGCGCGCATCGACGCCGAAGGCATCGAGCACCATGTCAGCGACGAGACGCTTGCCGTCTTCAAGGCTTTCCTCGACAAGGCGGGGCCGCCCGGCCGCGCTTGACCTATCCTGACCGTGATGTGCCTACGGCAGGGGGCGCGGCGCTTCATCCAACGATGGAGCGTTCGTGGCATTGAAGTTCGCTTTCGCAGATCCGATCCCACGACAATTTTGCCCACAGTCCCTGCTGTATGACGAGAGTGGCGCGCTCTGATCGGAGTCACGCTGCTTGACCCTCTAGCTGCTTGAGGGTCCATAATTCGGGAATCAAGGCGATATCGGACATTGCATGAGCGTTCGGGACAAGAGATCGGAAGACGATGGGTGGCTGACGCTGTTCCTCGCATGGATGGTTGCGCTTATCGCTTCGCTCGGGGCTCTCTTCATCGGCGAAGTCATGGGCCAGACGCCGTGCATCTTATGTTGGTATCAGCGCGCGTTCATGTTTCCGCTGGCGCTAGTCCTGGCGGTTTCCGCCTTTCGCATGGACCGTGGCGTATGGCGCTATGCGTTGCCGCTGAGTGGAGCAGGTCTGTTGATCGCGACATACCACGTCCTGCTATATTACGGCTTCATTCCGGAGGCAGTCGTTCCTTGTGGGAAGGGGCCTTCCTGTACTGATGCGAAGATGACCATTTTCGAGGTGATCCCGCTGCCGGTGCTGTCACTTCTGGCATTCGCCGCGATTTCATTCCTCCTCCTCATCGACCGAAGGGAGCATGCCCGATGAACCGAGCGCTCGTCATCACTCTCACCGCGCTTGCCGCGCTCGCTGTTTTTGGAGGAGGTGCCTACTACTACACTGCGCAGCAGAAAGAACATGCGGCTTCTGTCACAGCGTCGGCGGATACGCTCGTGCGCGCGCATTCGCCGATTCTGGGTAAGGAAGACGCACCCGTCACGATCGTGGAGTTCTTCGACCCCTCATGCGAGGCCTGCCGCGCCTTCTTTCCGCTTGTGAAGAATATCCTGGCGACCTATCCGGATGATGTGCGTGTGGTGATCCGCTATACCACATTCCACAAGGGCTCCGACGAAGCCGTGCGCATCCTCGAGGCGGCACGCAAACAGGACAAGTTCGAGCCGGTCCTTGCGGCGCTTGTGGACAAGCAGCCCGAGTGGGCTACTCACGGGGAGCCTGACATGAAGCGGGCCTGGAACATTGCCGGTGAGGCGGGTCTGGAACTCATGGGCGCCCGTCTCGACAGCGTGAAGCCGGAAGTTGATCAGGTGCTTCAGACCGATCTAGCGGACGTCAAGGCGAACAATGTCGAGCAGACGCCTACGTTCTTCGTCAACGGCAAGCTGCTGGTCAATTTCAGCCCGCAGGGCTTGATCGATCTGGTGAAAGGCGAAGTCGACAAGACGAGTTGACAGCGCTCTTGCAAGAAATCGCGGCTTGTCCGCCTGTAGGGCGCTTCACGGCTGGTGGTAGGTTCGATGTCCCTCACCAATGCTTGGAGGTCGATAGGGTGAGCAACTGCCTTGGCCGAGAAAGTTTGAAGGTCACGCCCCGCCCACTTCCGCTGCGGATTCCGGGAATTAACCGGACGGTGTTCCGATCAAAAACCGGACGCCATTCCGACATGAAGCCGGACGCGATTCCGATAAATAACCGGACAGTTTAGGCGGTCCACCGATGCCTTTGGGTCAGCAACCTTGGCATGTGTTTCCTCGTGACGAACGAGGAGATGCTGATGCCGGCGAAGAGAAGGCTGACCATGAGACAACTACGACAAATGCTTCGGCTTTGCTCGGACGACGTGAGCGTGCGCGATATTGCCATGATGCTGGGGCTTGCCCGCAGCACGGTGCAGGATAACCTTGAGCGTGCGAGAGCGGCCGGACTGAGCTGGCCCTTGTCCGGAGACCTGACGGACGACGTCATCGAGCGCCGGCTATTCTCCCGACAGGGCGTCAAGCAGGGCCTGCGCCGGCGGGTGGAACCCGATTGGAGCGCGCTGGCGGTCGAGCTGAAGAAGCCGGCCGTGACCCTACAGATCCTTTGGGAGGAATATCGCGCGATTCATCCTGATGGCTACGGCTACAGCCGGTTCTGCGAGCTGTTCCGCAGTTTCGAGCAGCGGCTTTCGCCCACGATGCGCCAGGAACATGTTGCCGGCGACAAGGTGTTCGTCGACTATTCCGGCAAGACGCTGCCGATCGTCGACGGCAAGACCGGCGAGATCCGCGAGGCGGAGATCTTCCTCGGCGTGCTGGGTGCGTCGAGCTACACCTTCGCGGAGGTAACCTGGAGCCAGGCCCTGCCGGACTGGATCGGCTCGCATGTGCGCATGTTCCGCTTCTTCGGCGGCGTCCCGCGGCTCCTCGTTCCCGACAATCTGAAGTCCGGCGTGAACAAGGCCAGCTTCTACGATCCCGAGATCAACCGCACCTACGGCATGATGGCGGCGCATTATGGCGTCGGCGTTCTGCCTGCCCGCCCGAAGCGCCCCAAAGACAAGGCAAAGGTCGAAAGTGGCGTGCGTTTCGCCCAAACCTGCATTCTCGGCCGCTTGCGCAACCAGACCTTCTTCTCGCTGGCCGAGGCCAATGCCGCCATCGTCGGAGCCGTCGAGCGGATCAACACCCATGTCATGCGCCGGCTCGGCCAAAGCCGCCGGGACATGTTCGAGGCGATGGAGCGCACCGCGCTGGCAGCACTTCCGGCGCAGGATTACGAGTTCGCCGAATGGCGTCTGGCGCGGGTCTCGACGGACTACCATGTCGAGTTCGAGCGTTACTTCTATTCCGTGCCCCACCATCTTATCCGCCAGCAGGTGGATGTCAGGGCCACGAGCCGCACCATCGAGATATTCCTCAAAGGCCAGCGGATTGCGGCTCATCAGCGCCGATACGGCGGTTCACGCTTCGGGACCGATCCGGATCACATGCCCAGTTCGCATCGCCGATATGCCGAATGGTCGCCGGAACGCTTCCGACGCTGGGCCGCATCGATCGGCCCGCACACCGAGGGCCTGATCGTCGCGATCCTTGCCAGCCGGCCGCATCCAGAACAGGGGTTCCGAACCTGCCTCGGGGTTCTCGGGCTCTACCGCGCCATCAGCGCCGCCCAGGCCGAGGCCGTCTCGGCCCGCGCCGTCGAGATCGGCGGGCTGACCTGCAAAAGCATCGGCGCGCTCATCAAAAGCTACAAAACACCCCGCCATTCCGCTGAACCGGCCGCCGTCGGCGAACACGCCAATCTTCGCGGCCCCGGCTACTTTCACTAAGGAGACAATCGACCATGCTGACCAATCCCACCCTCGACACCCTGCGCGCCCTCGGCCTTTCCGGTATGGCGTCCGCTTTCCAGGAACTCGATCAGCAGCCGGAGGCCCAAAGCCTCCAGCATGGAGAGTGGCTCACCCTTCTGCTCGAGCGGGAGATGACGACGCGCCGCCAGAAGCGCTTCGAGGCCAGGGCGCGCGCCGCAAAATTGCGCCATGACGCCCAGGTCGAGAACATCGACTTCCGCGCTGCCCGCGGCCTCGACCGCAATCTCTTCCTCAAGCTGTCCGGTTGCGACTGGATCAGGCAGCACCATAGCCTGCTCCTCATCGGGCCGGCCGGCGTCGGGAAGAGTTGGCTGGCCTGTGCTCTCGGGCATAAGGCCTGCCGCGAGGATCTTTCCGTCGCCTACCACCGCGTTCCCCGGCTCTTCGCCGCCCTCGCGCTGGCCCGCGGGGACGGACGATACACCAGACTGATCAAGTCGCTGGCCAGAACCGATCTGCTCATCCTCGATGACTGGGGGCCGGAGAAGCTCAACGACGAACAGCGCCGTGATCTTCTGGAGATCGTCGAGGATCGATACGAGCGGCGCTCAACCATCATCACCAGCCAGATTCCCGTCGACCACTGGTATGACATGATCGGCAACGCCACCATCGCCGACGCCATTCTCGACCGCCTCGTGCACAATGCCTATCGCATCGAATTATCTGGGGAGAGCCTGCGCAAACAGCGCGCCGTGTCCATATCCGACACAACCGTCGCTTGACCCACCACTGCCTCAACGGCAATCATCAATCAGACCCAAAGGCAACTTGCCGCGTCCGGCTTCAGATCGGAACAGTGTCCGGCATCAAATTGGAATGCCTGTCCGGCTTCGCGTCGGAATAACCGTCCGGCATCATCGGAATACGCACTTCCGCGAGATTGCGCAGTTTCTTCAGACGGGTTTCTCGCGGCTCGTGCATGTCCAGCATACCTTGGAACCGACCATCCGCATCCATGAGAAAGATGCCCGCTGTGTGGTCCATTGTATAGCTGCCGCCCTCGGTATCGACCCTTTTGGCTGTTGCCCGGAACGCTGACAGCGCCTGATCCGTTTGCTTCCGCGTGCCGCGCACCGCGATGATCCTCGGATCGAATGCTTCCATGTACAGCGAAAGCAGGTTCTGCGTGTCACGTTCCGGATCGACGGATATGAGAAGCGCGTTGAACGCATCGGCCTGCGGACCGAGTTCCTTCATGAGATCCGTCAGTTCGAACAGCGTGGTCGGGCAGATGTCCGGGCAGTGCGTAAAGCCGAAGAATGCGAGGTAGGGCCTGCCGCGTAGGCTTCTATCCGACACGGCCTCGCCGCGATGGGACGTCAGTTCAAACGGGCCGCCGATCCCGCCGGTGGGCTCGGTTTCGGCCATATTCGCAAGAACCAGAGCTCCGGAGACGAGGCCGCCAACCAACAGGGCGGCGATTGCGGATCCGAAGAGCGCACGTCGGCTGTAAATCGACGTCATGGGGTTGCGCCATGGCCCTGATGGTCTTCGTTTTCAGCCGGCTGTTTCGCGCCCATGCCCTGAACCGCGAATTCAACCTTGATCTCGCCGGCCTTTTCGAAACGGAGTGTCGCCTCGACCTTTTCGCCTTCCTTGAAAACCTTCGTGGGCTTGATGAACATGAGGTGGGTAGCGCCTGGCGCAAGCTCGACCGTTTCACCCGGTTTGATCGTCACCCCTGCGGTCAGTAGTCGCATGCGGGCGACGCCATCTTGAAGAGTCGACTCGTGCACTTCAACCGCCGTTGCGATCGGAGAGCTGCCGCCAAGGAATGTGTCAGATTCGGCGCCGGTATTCGTGATCTTCAGATAGCCGCCGGCAACGGGAGCGACCATCGGCGTTGCACGCGACCAGGGATGATCGATCTGCAGATCACCAGCGCTATAATCATGCGCAAATGCGGCGGGCCCTGCTGCGAGGGAAAGCGTGAACATAAGAACAGGGGTGAAAAGACGTTTCATGTCAGCCTCTGAGTAAGGAGCGCGATCCGGACCTTGGCCCGCGACCCCGCTCTACACCCTCTAGCAGCTTTAGGGTCAATCGACCCCGGACGCCTGCGGCTTTCTGTCGTCTGCTGGTCTGCCCCTGATGACGCGGATCAATCGTGATCCGAGCAGCATAGGTCGTGTGAAGCGAGCGCCCGGATCACATAACAATCCCGCACATGATTGTTGTGCTGGTGAGAGGTTATGCGCTCTAGTTCGATTTCAAGCTTCCGGAGCTTGGCGATCTTGTCGCGAACGGAGGCAAGTTGCTCAAGGGCAATTCGGTCGGCATCCGCGCAGGGTTTGTCAGGGTGATGGCTGAGTTCGATAAGGGATCGTATGGCATCTATCGAAAGGCCCAGATCACGGGAGTGCTTTATGAAGGTCAGGCGATCCATCTCCTCCTTGGTATAGCGGCGCTGATTGCCTTCGGAGCGCTCCGCGTGGGGAAGAAGACCCATTTGCTCATAGTAGCGGATTGTCGGGATTTTCACGCCGGAGGTCTTCGAAAGATCACCAATCGTCAACATGTCGTTTTTCCAAAGTCTGTTATAAGAGTTCAATCGCCATGGAGTATTCGGAACCAGAAGAAGCCTTCGGCTCCGATGAGAGGACCGATGACGAGAGGCGCAACAACGCCGAACAGGCCTTCGAGAGTCGTGTGAGCAGTCGCCCAGCAAACGAAGAGCATTGCCAGCTTGACACCCAGAATGCCGAGCAGTGCAAGACCAAGAAAGAGAGCGGACGACCTGATCGCCTTGGCCATGTTTCACCTCCATCCAAGCCTAGCCCGGGCGAGGATGATCGCAAACTCAACTCTTGTTGTTCGAAATGATGGCGACGGCGTCACCGCGCTTCCGCTTTGAAAGCGTCATGTCATGTTCTCGTGGGATGGGGACAATGATTCGATGATGCGGCAGTCGCCCACCGTGCCGCTCGAGCATTGAGACAGCATCCGATCGAGCTCGCTCCGCAATGCGTTCAGATCGGCGATCTTCCGCTCGACCTCCAGCAGATGTTCCTTGGCGATCGCATCGACCGCTCCGCACGGCCGGCTCTTGTCGTCTGAAAGATCGAGCAGTGTTCGAATCTGATCGAGCGAGAAGCCGAGATCGCGTGCACGCCGGACGAAGCTTAGGCGATTGAGGTGCGAGCGCTCGTAGGACCGGTAATTGCCGCCCGTACGCGCTGGTGCGGGTAGAAGGCCGCTTTTCTCGTAGAACCGTATAGTTTCGACCTTCGTGCCGGTCATTTGCGCCAGCGCCCCGATGGTCAGCGGGCGGTTTGCCATAGCTTCATCCCTGTACTGACTACAGTCTTTAGATAGGGGCAATCGTCCCGGCGCGCCAGTCAATTTCACTTTACCGCCCAACGATCGAAAGCTGAAAGACGGCTCTTGACCCTGTAGCGACTACAGAGCGCACATTCCATCGGTGCACTTCGAGCGTATTTTCCAAAGGAGCAGAATATGACCTCTTCCCTCACCACCATCGATCTCAAGATCGAAGGCATGGATTGCGGCCATTGCATCAGTACAGTCGAGAAGGCGGTTCATGCCCTGCCGGGCATCGAGGAGGTCAAGGTCTCCCTTTCCGATAACAACGCGATAATCAGCTTTGATGCTGCCCTTACGTCGCAGGATGCGATCGTCGAAGCTGTCGAGGACGCAGGGTATGACGTTCCGCGATGATCACGCTTGAGCTTCCCATTGGCGGCATGGATTGCGCCGCCTGTGCCAAGAAAGTCCAGCGGGCCCTGAAGAAGCTCCCCGGCGTCGTAAATGTCGAGGTGCTCCTGAGTGCTGAAAAGGCCGTCATCGACCATGACCCGAAACTCGTGACGCGCGAGGCATTACAGGCGACGGTGGAAAAGGTCGGCTTCACCGTCCCGGCGCCTCAGGCGGCCGATACAGCCTATATGATTCAAGGCAATCTGCTGCAACGGCAGCTCTTTACGCTGCTTGGCGTGCTGTTCGGCGTCATCCTGTTTCTCGTCGTTATTGGGGAAGGCCTTGGTCTGTTCGACGTGGTTACGGATCGCGTCCCTCTCTGGCTTGGGACGGCGGTGGTCCTCGCGTTTGGTGCGCCGATCTTCCTCGATGTTGGTCGCTCGGCCCTTCGCCTGGAGGTGACGAGCCACACGCTTATGTCCGTAGGTGCCGTCGCGGCCCTGGTCACCGGCCAATGGGCGACGGCGGCGATCGTCGTCTTCTTCATGCGCATTGGTGTGTTCGCCGAGCGCTTCACCAGCGAAAAGGCACGGCAGCTTCTGAAGGGGTTGACCGCGCTCGCGCCGCAAAAGGCGCGCGTGCTGCGTGGTGGAGAGGAGATCGAGGTGACGATCGAAGCGGTTGCGGTCGGCGACACGGTTATCGTGCGCCCGGGCGAGCGCGTTCCTGTCGACGGTATCGTGATCGAAGGGCAGGCGACCCTCGATCAGGCGGCCATCACGGGCGAGAGCATGCCCGTAGAAGCGGAAGCCGGAGACAAGGTTTTTGCGGCCACGCTCGCCAAACTGGGACATCTCAAGCTCGAGGCCGAACGGATCGGTCGTGACACGACCTTCGGTCGCACGATCAAGCTCGTCGAGGAGGCGGAAGCCAACCGCGGCGAGGTGCAGCGGGTCGCCGACAAGTTCAGTGGATACTATCTGCCGGTCGTCGCGACGATCGCGATTCTTACCTACCTGCTGAGTGGGAACGTCCTCTCGGTTGTTGCCGTCCTGGTCGTCGCGTGCTCCTGCTCGTTTGCACTCGCCACACCTATCGCGATGATGGCCTCGATCGGCGCAGCAGCGAAGCGTGGCCTGCTCATCAAGGGCGGCAAGTATGTCGAAGCCATCAAGGTCGCGGATGTCGTCCTTATGGACAAGACGGGCACTTTGACGACGGGAAAGCCACGTGTGACGGATGTCGTGTCGCTGGATGGCACGCCGGAGCAAGCACTTCTGCAGCTTGCGGCCATCGCCGAGCGCCATTCCGAACATCCCTGGCCGAGGCCGTTCGCAATCACGCTAAGGATCGAGGCGTCAAGGGTGGTGAGCCAGAGCGTTTCGAGGCAATTCCGGGCAAGGGTATTCGCGCCACCGTCGATGGGCAGGTTGTTGAGATTGGGAACCGGCGGCTGGTGGATGTGGACGAGCGCTTTGATGATGTCGCTCGCTTGGAAGATGAGGGGAAGACACTTCTGATCATGGCTGTCGATGGCCGCCCGGCCGGAATCTTTGCGGCGATGGATACGGTGCGACCGGAAGTCTCCGATGCGATCACGGAAATCCGCAAGCTTGGTATTGCGCGGATCGAGCTTCTGACAGGGGACAACGAGCGCACGGCCGCTGCCATCGCGAGCCCGCTCGGGATCGGTTTCCAGGCGAACCTGCTCCCCGAGGACAAAATCCGCGTCGTGAAGGAGCTGCAGGAGAAGGGCCATCGGGTCGTAATGGTTGGGGATGGCGTCAACGACGCGCCGGCGCTCGCGCAGGCCGATGTGGGCATCGCCATGGGCGGTGGAACGGATGTCGCGATGGAGGCGGCCCATATCGTGCTCATGCGGGAGAACTGGACGCTCGTCGCCGACTCCTTCCGCATCGCGCGACGCACGATGGGGGTGGTCAGGATGAACATCGCCTTTACCGCGCTTTACAATCTTGTCGGTCTTTCGCTTGCAGCGTTCGGGGTCATTCCGCCGATCTTCGCCGCCGCGATGCAGTCGATACCGGACATCGGGATTCTTGCGAATTCTTCACGCTTGATCCGGCAGAAGTAGTGCCGAAGACCACACAGGACCGCCGCTAACTTGCGGCGGTCAATCTCCTCTCATAGCGCTTTACCAGACCTATCCTTCGCGCCGGTCGGAGAAATCAAGTGGGCGGCAAGAAGAAGATCTATAGGCAGGATCCGCATTTCCGAAGCGTGGTGCGGACCAATCGAAAGAGGCACGCGTCGCCTCATCTGATCAAACGCGTCCGCATCGCTCTCTGCGCGACAGGCCTCATGATAGCGGCACTTTTCGTGGTGTTTATCAATCTTATCTGACTCGGTAGGCAAGTCGCTATGCGGCTACCAGAACGCTCATGACCGCGAAATGCAGCACTCTTCTTTGGCGCAGGCCGGGATATCGAAAAAGGCAGTCTTTTACGAGGTGACATCCTTTAGGAGCCTCATCCGCTCTTCACGAGGTTCCTCCATCCGCAACAACCTGACGAAGCGGCCATCCGCGTCAATTACGTAGACGCCAGCCGTGTGCTCCATCGTGTACTGGCCGCCGTCCAGGGGAACTTTCTTTGCGAAGGCGGCAAAGGATTTGACGACGTCGTCGGTCTGCTGGCGCGTGCCGCGCAAGGCGACAAAGCGCGGATCGAATGCCGTCATGTATTGAGAGAGCAGTTCCTGACTGTCGCGCTTCGGATCGACGGAAATCAGCAGCACCTTGAGGTTGTCTGCCGCGGGCCCGAGTTCCTTCATCATGTCGGTCAGTTCGAAAAGGGTCGTAGGGCAAATATCGGGGCAGTGCGTAAAGCCGAAGAACGCGAGGTATGCCGTTCCGGCCAACGACGTCGAATTGAACGTTTCCCCCGTATGGGTTTCCATCGAGAATGGACCGTTCAGGGGGAAGGATTGCTGCGAGAGGCGGTCCTTGTCGGATTGCAGCGTCCAGGTCAGCACGGCGAGCACAACAGCAAGGATCGTGATCGTCGCCCATGTGACCCTTCTCACGATCCTCAAAGTCTTCGATGCCATGCAAAACGCTCCACTTTCTTGCGATCTGGCTGGTCTTCTAAAGGCTGAAGCGGCTTCAGGGTCAACGGGCACAGAATGATTCGTCTTGACCCTCTAGTTGGTAGAGGGCGTACGGCGTGATGTGACCGCTTGGCGAGAGATGTCGGAATAGTGAAATACACGATGAAAATTGGGGGCGTGGCAGTCGCCCTCCTAGCTGGTACCGTTATCGGGGGGATGTGGGCTCTTGGCAGCGGCATGGTCGACCACGGGGTCGCAGAGCCTGTCTCGCTGACATTCACCGATCAAGCCGGCCGCGAGAGGGGCTTTGGCGATTTCGGGGGCAAGCCCATCCTCCTTAACGTCTGGGCGACGTGGTGCACGCCGTGTCGCAAAGAGATGCCCTCGCTCGATCGGTTACAGGCATCAGCCAGCACGAATGGATTTGAAGTGGTGGCGTTGTCGATCGACCTTGGTGGAGTGCAACGCGTAAGACCGTTCTACGAGGAGATCGGCATACGAAATCTCGGAATCTACGTCGATCCCGACAGCGCCGGGATGCGAGGTTTGATGGTGACAGGCCTGCCAACGACGATCCTCATCGGTGCGGACGGCGTTGAGCTCAAGCGCTGGATCGGTCCCAAGGAGTGGGATGATGCGGGAACGATTGCAGAGTTGAAGGCGCTTGCCGCCCGCGATTCCAACGCTGGAACACGATGAACAATCAAAGACTACGCCCAGACAAGCGAAACCGCGTTTGATGTCATTGGCAAGAGCTACGCGCTGCCATTGTGTCGAAGCGATCGATTTGGCGCACAGGGCAATTGACAAGCAAGGTGCTGAATTCGTGATGGAGCGAATGGCGGTTAAATATCAGATTGATTCCGACAGAGCACGCCCGTCTATCAGATTAGTTTTCGTGCCGATGGTGGGTAAATGAAGATTTCGGTCTGCGAGGCAATCTGCCTTCGATGGGCAGCTGAAGGAAAAGGCTCCCGAGACATAGCGGTGCTCGAAGCCGTGCCCGTCGAGATGGTCGCCTCTCTTTTTTCAAGCGCTTTGACAAAATTAGGCGCATCGACACTTGTGGAAGCGATCGAGAACGCCAAGATGCGTGAGGTGATCTAACTCATCCACCAAGACCCACCGTGGACTAGCAGAACTCCGCTCGACTCAAGATGGTCTTGCAGCCGCAGCCGACGTTTCCTCGATCCAGGTTTGCGGTGTTATGATGGTCGTAAACAGCATGGCCTCCAGCGTTGCCACTCGGTGAACCAATCCCGCTCTATTGGGATGACGTTCTAGCCAAGCTCGGGTCTCAGGCGATCAACCCGAACCCGCTTCGTGGTCAGCTGGCAAGCTTGGGTCCCTTCGATCGGGGCCTTCACGGTGATCGCGACCCGTCCCGATCCGTCAAGGCGCCATCGAGCGGGAATTGGCCCGCTCTCTGATCGAGCCAAAACGATGTTACACGACCTTTCACTCGCATAATACCACGCATTCCAGCGCTCTCGCGACCTTTTGGACCCGGTCACGGTCTTACAGATCGGCGGAGAATACGGCGTCGTCCCCTCCGGCGAAATCGACGCTGATGACAATCTTGACGTCATCCATGAATTCTTCCTCTGGCCGGCTCATTGAGCCGGCCTTGCCGTCTCGGTTGCCGCGAGCGAGCTGCCCCCCGCAAGGGAGGCTCCGCCGCGGCCGGCTGGCTTGACTGCAAGTTTCGGCAGTAGCCAGCCGCGCCCTTGCAGGGGTCTTCTCTTCGCGGCCTTTGGTGAGAGTGGCGAGAGGTTCGCCGGAAGGAAAAAAGGAGGGGCCGCTAGCGCGGCCGAGAAAGAATGAAAAAATCCGAAATCGAGGCAGTCAAAGAAAAGGTGAGCTGTGGTGCGGTGCTCGAAAGCGCCGGCTTCGCCATCGACCTCAGGGAGAGTACGCGCCGCGCGGTCAAATTCCGCCGCGGCGGCGAGATCGTCATCGTCACTCATGGCGGACTAGGGTGGTTCGATCCACTCAGCGACGATAAGGGCGATGTGTTCTCCCTGATCGAACGCCTGGATCGCGTTGGCTTCGCCGAAGGCTATGCTCGGGCCGCCGCCCTGGTCGGATTTCAGTCGGAGGCGCCGACCTGGCGTGAGAGTCTGCGTCCTCGGTTGCCGGACGTGTCCGTGCCGCAGCGATGGGTGGCACGTCGGCGGCCATGGCCCGGTTCGTACACCTGGCGCTATCTCTCCGATCAACGATATCTCCCCGTCAATATCATTGCAGCCGTGGTCTCGGCGGATCTCCTTCGCGAGGGCCCCTGCGGGAGCATGTGGGCGGCGCACGTCGATGGGCGAGGTGTCGTTTGCGGATGGGAGGAGCGCGGTCCTGAATGGCGAGGTTTTTCCAGCGGCGGAACGAAGACGCTCTTCCGGTTTGGCCCGCCAACGGCGTTGCGCCTCTGCGTGGCCGAAGCCGCGATTGATGCAATGAGCCTTGCGGCGATCGAAGGCATCCGGGACGGGACGGTCTATGTCAGCACGGGTGGTGGCTGGTCGCCCCAAACCGACGCCGCTCTCCGCAACCTTGCCACACGACCGGGTGCGCTTCTGGTTGCGGCGACGGATGCCAACGCGCAAGGTGAGACCTTCTCGGAGCGCCTGCGGGCGCTCGCCGAGGTGTCTGGGTGCAGGTGGCAACGGCTGCGGCCGTTGGCCGAGGACTGGAACGAGGTGCTCAAGGAAAAGAGCAGCGAAGAAAGGATTGAAAGGAAGAAGGGGAGGCTTGCCGCATGCGCGCCGTCCGCGTCAAGGGGAGGCTTTGCCCGGCGAGCCGGCCCTTGACCCGGCCGATCGCGATGCCGGCGGTCGAGAAGGGGTAACAGAGGACTGAAGGAAAAGGCGAGGTCGAGAAGGCTGCGCCGCGCTTCGGTCCGACAACCCCGAAGGAGCCGTACATGACCACAGCACCCGCAATCCGCAAGGTTTTCCAGGGCATTGCTGACCGCCGCCAGATGTATCGCATGTTCGACCGCCATGCCGGGCGCGTCCACCGCCGCGCTGATGACGCAACAGTGCTCTATGCCGGGGAATGGTTCGAGATCGGCGAGGCCGAGCACGACTATATGTTCGCTGTGGAGCCGCCCCTCTGGATCCGTGGCTCGATGTTCGCGCTCTGGCAATTCCTCACCGGATCGGTGACATCAGTGTTTTTCGCGCTGCGCATCGATGATGCCATCCGCTACTTCCATGGCTACTGCGATCTTTCCGACGATGTCTCCGTCGAGCGGATGCGTCTCGCCATCATCGAACGCGAGAGCCGGCCGGTGCAGGCGATGACGCGGGAGGAACGTCTCGAGCACATCTGGAGCAGCACTGCGGAACTCTATCGCGGCTACGCCGACTATCGCTGGCCTCATGCATCGCGCGGCCGGCGCACTGTTCACTTCTTCGGTGGCAAACTGGGCAGCGTCCCGAAACTGCTCGAAGCCATGACCGACGAGGAGATCGCCGCCAAGCTCCCGGTGCATCTGCGCTACCTGCCGGACGTGGCCGCCGCGTGAACGCGACATAACCGGCAGGTGAAGCCGAATAGGCGTCCCAACTGCATCTCGAAACCATCGACTAGCCCGGCAATAGCGCCGGGTTTTCCATTTCCGGAAGGAGAAACCCATGAATGACCTTGAAACGACCGTCGTCATCACGCCGGCGATCCCGCTCGACGACATGACCCTGCTTGAACGCCTCGTGCTCTCGCATGTCTTCGACGCCGGCGAGACCGACAGCGGTCTGCTGCTCTATAGCGACCGCGGCGTGGCGAGCCACTTGCGCATCCCGGCACACGAACTCACCAATGCCTATATGATGTCGCGCGCTGTTGCGCATAGCGAGATCAACCGGATCATCGCGCGGGTCTGGAAATCCTGGTGCGAAGAGGACGAGCCGGGAAAAACGGTTGCGGTCGACCTGAGCGAAACATCTTGGGAGTTCATCCTGAAAGATATCGTTGCACGCTCCACGGCCCTGGCAGAGATCAGGGTGCTGGAGTGGTATCGGCATCCCTCGCAGAACCCGGACAGTTTCGGCATGAACATCATGCTGGTGACGGCGAATGAGATTGCCGGCAGGAACAGCGACGACTTTTTCGAGGAGATGCGCGCCGAGACCGAGATCCAGCGACCGGCCGAGGGTATCAGGCGATCGCCGGGCGTTCCCGATCTTGCCGGCGCCGAACCGGCCGTCAAGCGGATGCGCGACGTCATCGACCTGCAGCGGGACGGCAAGTTCCCGAGCGAGAACTTCATCCTGGACCCGCGCGGGCACAATTCTCTGACCAGGATTCGCCGCTTCGTCGAGTCCTTCGGCGCACCTGTTCCTGTCGAAGTCGACAAGGATGAACGGCGATTGGAGACGACGCTCGCCTGCTGGGAAGCCATGCTCGACTTCAACGATCGGTTCATGAATGATGAGCCGATTTCGCAAAGCGTGCATAAGATGGTCGAAGTCTGGGCATTGGTGGGACCGCTTGGAATGCGCCGGCGGGCCATCCAGGTCGCGGGTCTGGCACTCAAGATCCACAATCATTTGCGCGAGCGCCTGGTCGGACCGCCGACGCCGTTCGACCACGATTTCGTGCCGGCGGTCATCGAGGTTCTGGCTTGGACGGACCGCGGCCCAGCGCTTCCAGGATCGACCGAGGAGGCCGCGGTCAAGGTTTTGGGGAAGCTGGCGGATTATCGGGAGAAGCGCCAATGACCTACCGTGTTTCATGGGACATCGACATCGATGACGCCGCATCGCCGATCGACGCGGCGTGCAAGGCGCACGAGATCGTTCGGCGCCCGGCCAGTTCAGCCAACGTCTACAATGTCGAGGCGCCGGACGGTGTCGTCACCGTCGTCGATCTGGAGGAGGTCCGATGCCCGCGGATCGCATCGCCTTCGCCTCTCCTCCTTCAGGCGCTCGATCGCGCGGAGCGCTTCATTGCCGGTTTCGAGGGTGACGAGCTGCAGGAGGGTGTCGATCAGCTTCTCGCGGCTATCCTAACCGCCCTGCAGGGGCGTAGCGATAGCCAGATCGTCGAGGAAACGAACGCGCTTGCCCGCTACCTCTTGGCCGAGCTGATCGGCACAGGCTACCAGGTGCCCGACACCTGGAAATTCTACGAGGAACGGGATCCCCGAAGCCGCAAGGCCTGGATGCAAGCTGTCGCCATCATGGAAATGATGACGTTCACCGACGCCGAGGACGCTCTATCGAACCTCGATCCGGACGGATCGGAACCGGAACGCCAGTTCCCCATCGAGGACTGGCAGTACGAGGTTGCGAACGGCGACACTCGACGCGGCTACGAGGACTGGCTCGCGGCGAAGCGCGACGCGTGAGCCTCGCCCATTCACTCCGACAGACCATTTTCCCCCACACTGAGGAGCATATCCATGCCCAGCGTTTACCGCACCGACAACTTCGCCGGACGTGTCAACTATGCCGCGACGGTCATTTCCCGGAAAGGTGGCCATACCCGACATTTCGATACCTGCTTCGAGATGGACGATGCCACGGAGGTCGCTGTGGCCGTTTACCGGCGCTCGCTCAAGAACCCGAAACTGGCCGCCAACATCTGGAGCTACATCGCCAGGGAAACCGTGATGAGAGACGTCGAGGAATTGAAGGACGTCAAGACCCGCGACCTGCCCGCACGCGCCGCGCAATCACGGGCACGCGCGAAAGCCGCCTCGGAAAAGATTCTGGAGGAGCACAGGCGGAAGCAGGCATCACCCTAGTCATTCCTCGGACGTCGCCTGCCAGCTCCTGACCGCCGGCCGGTGAAAAAAGGAGAAGAAAAGGAAAGGAGAAGCGCCTTTCCCGCATGCGCGTCCGGCCCGTCAAGGGCAGGCGTTGCCGCTGAAGCGGCCCTTGACCGGCTGCCCGCGATGCGGGCTCCGGATCGTGCAAGACAAGGTCTGAAGAAGGAAGGACATCGCTCCGCTTCCGACCGCATCACCCCCCTCGTCCCATCACAAGCGCCCCTCACCTGCCGGAACCCCTTCCCGCGGACGATGGCGCACGCCTGCTCACAAGGAGATCTCGATGAGCAACGATCCTTTCACGCTCGACATGTTCGGCAACACCGCGCTGACGTCCGGCCTGGGCCTCGGCCTCGGCATGACCGGGTTCAGCGGCCACGATCCCTTCGCCGCCAATGACGACGATCCGGACCCGACGCCGCCCGCCCCTGCCCCGGCTCTACCGATCGCCGCGGCGCGTAAGCCGGCACCGCGCAAACAGGGCGCGCGCAGCAATTTCTTCCTCGACGACGAGGGCCGCGGTCTCGCCGCCGGCTGGAAGGAACGGGCGAAGGCGAACGTCGGCGCCATCCTCATCGCCGGCGAAATTGAAAAACAGGACCGGCCGGCGACACGGGAGGAACAGCAGAAACTCATTCGCTTCACCGGCTTCGGCGCGTCGGAGCTTGCCAACGGCATGTTCCGCCGTCCGGGCGAGGTGGAGTTCCGCGAGGGTTGGGACGATCTCGGCAGCCTTCTGGAGACGGCCGTCAACGAGGCGGACTATGCCTCGCTCGCCCGCTGCACCCAATATGCGCATTTCACACCCGAATTCATCGTGCGGGCGATGTGGGCCGGGCTGCAGCGTCTCGGCTGGCGCGGCGGCCGCGTGCTGGAGCCGGGCATCGGCACGGGGCTGTTCCCCGCGCTGATGCCACCGACCTATCGCGCCACCAGCCATGTCACGGGCATCGAACTCGATCCGGTCACGGCCCGCATCGTGCGGCTGCTGCAGCCGAAGGCGCGCATCGTCAACGGCGACTTCGCCCGCACCGATCTCGGCGTCGTCTACGATCTCGCGATTGGCAATCCGCCCTTCTCCGACAGGACGGTTCGCTCCGACCATCATTATCGACCGCTTGCGCTTCGTCTGCACGACTACTTCATCGCCCGCTCTATCGACCTTTTGAAACCCGGTGGGCTGGCGGCTTTCGTGACGAGCAGCGGTACCATGGACAAAGCGGACGCCACGGCGCGGGTGCATATCGCCAAATCGGCCAACCTGATCGCGGCTATCCGCCTGACTGAAGGCAGCTTCCGCCGCGACGCCGGCACGGACACCGTCGTCGATATCCTCTTCTTCCGCAAGCGCAAAGCCGGCGAGCCGGAGGGCGATACGTCGTGGCTCGATATCGAGGAAGTCTGCCCCGCCACGGAGGACGAAGGCGCCATCCGCGTCAATCGCTGGTTCGCAGACAATCCCGGCATGGTTCTCGGTACCCATGCGCTGACCTCCGGTCCGTTCGGCGAGACCTACACCTGCCGGGCGCGGGCGGGCGAGGATCCCGCCGAGGTGCTGGACGCTGCCATCTGCCGTCTGCCGGAAGACATCTATGACGGCGAGCCGACCGAAATCGATCTCGATCTTGAGGAGGAGCTGACGGAAATTGTCGACCTGCGGCCCGGCAATGCCAATGTTCGCGAAGGCAGCTACTTCGTCGACAACAGGCAGGGCCTGATGCAGATCGTCGACGGCCAGCCCGTCGTGATTAAGGTCAGGAAGGGCCGTGTCGGTGACGGTCTGACGGAAAAGCACGTCCGTATCGTACAGAAGCTGATAGCTGTCCGCGACGCCGTGCGCGAGGTGCTGAAGGCGCAGGAGACCGGCCGGCCGTGGCGCGACCTGCAGGTGCGGCTGCGCATCGCCTGGTCGAGCTTCGTCAGGGATTTCGGGCCGATCAACCACACGACCGTCAGCATTACCGAGGATGTGGACTCCGGCGAGACCGCGAGACGCATCGCCAGCCGAACCTCCAGCCATTTCGTGACGATCCCGACTGCTGGCTGGTAGCCTCCATCGAGGACTACGACCTCGACACCGACACGGCCAAACCCGGTCCGATCTTCTCGCAGCGGGTGATCGCGCCCCCTGCCCCGCCGGTGGTGACGAATGCCGGCGACGCGCTTGCCGTCGTGCTCAACGAGCGCGGCCGCGTCGACCTCGACCACATCGCCGAGCTACTCCATTGCGACCGTGACAAGGTGGTCGACCAGCTCGGTGACACCGTGTTCCAGAACCCGGCGGACGGCGCGTGGCAGACCGCTGACGCCTATCTCTCCGGCCCGGTCCGCACCAAGCTTGCGGCCGCTGAAGTCGCTGCGGCGCTCGATCCGACCTTTGAGCGCAATGTCCGCGCGCTGGTGGCTGTCCAGCCTTCGCCTCTGCGTCCCTCGGATATTACCGCGCGTCTTGGCGCGCCATGGATCCCGGCCGCCGATGTCGTCGCCTTCGTCAAGCAGACGATGGACGTCGAGATCAAGATCCACCATATGCCGGAACTCGGTTCCTGGACCGTCGAAGCGCGCCAGCTCGGCTATCGCGCCGCCGGCACGTCGGAATGGGGCACCAGCCGCCGACACGCCGGCGAACTGCTCGCCGATGCGCTCAACAGCCGCGTGCCGCAGATCTTCGACACCTTCAAGGACGCCGGCGGCGAACGGCGGGTACTGAACGTCGTCGATACCGAAGCCGCGCGCGAGAAGCTGCAGAAGATCAAGACGGAATTCGAGCGCTGGGTCTGGACGGACCCGAGCGGACCGACCGACTGGCCGGCGTCTATAACGAGCGCTTCAACAACCTTGCGCCGCGCAAGTTCGACGGCTCGCATCTCCAGCTGCCCGGCGCCTCCGCTGCGTTCACGCTCTATGCTCACCAGAAGCGCGGCATCTGGCGGATCATTGCAGATGGCGCGACCTATCTCGCCCATGCCGTCGGCGCCGGCAAGACGATGACCATGGCGGCCGCCATCATGGAACAGCGCCGTCTCGGCCTGATCGCCAAGGCGATGCTGGTCGTACCCGGCCATTGCCTCGCACAGGCGGCGCGCGAATTCCTGGCGCTCTATCCATCCGCCCGCATTCTCGTCGCCGACGAGAGCAACTTCACCAAGGACAAGCGCGCGCGTTTCCTCAGCCGGGCGGCGACGGCCACCTGGGACGCGATCATCATCACCCACTCCGCCTTCAGGTTCATCGCCGTCCCTCCGCCTTCGAGCAGAGCATGATCCAGGACGAGTTGCAGCTCTACGAGGAACTGCTGACCCGGGTCGAGGCCGACGACCGCGTGTCGCGCAAGCGGCTAGAGAGATTGAAGGAAGGGCTGGAGGAGCGGCTGACAGCGCTATCCACCCGCAAGGACGATCTGCTGACCATCTCGGAAATCGGCGTCGACCAGATTGTCGTCGACGAGGCGCAGGAATTCCGCAAGCTCAGCTTTGCAACCAATATGTCGACGCTGAAGGGCATCGACCCGAACGGCTCGCAGCGCGCCTGGGATCTCTACGTAAAGTCGCGCTATATCGAAACGAAGAACCCCGGCCGCGCGCTCGTTCTCGCCTCCGGCACGCCGATCACCAACACGCTCGGCGAGATGTTCTCCGTCCAGCGCCTGCTCGGCTACGACGCTCTCCATGAACGCGGCCTGCATGAGTTCGACGCCTGGGCGAGCACCTTCGGTGAGACGACCACCGAATTGGAGATCCAGCCTTCGGGCAAATACAAGCCGGTCTCGCGCTTTGCCAGCTTCGTCAACGTCCCGGAACTGATCTCGATGTTCCGCTCCTTTGCGGACGTCGTGATGCCCGCCGATCTCCGGGAATATGTCCGTGTTCCGGCCATTTCCACCGGCGGACGGCAGATCGTCACCGCGACACCCACCGCGGCGTTCAAGATGTACCAGCAGATCCTCGACAGCCGCATCAAGGCGATCGAGATGCGCGAGGGACCGGCGCAGCCGGGCGACGATATCCTGCTCTCGGTCATCACCGATGGCCGCCATGCGGCGATCGACCTGCGCCTCGTCATGCCGGCCAACGACAACGAGCCGGACAACAAGCTCAATCTGCTTGTCAGGAATGCCTTCCGGATCTGGCAGGAAACAGCGGATCAGGTCTTCCTGCGTCCTGATGGGAAGCCTTACGACCTGCCCGGCGCCGCGCAGATGGTCTTTTCCGACCTTGGTACGATCAACGTGGAAAAGACGCGGGGCTTTTCGGCCTACCGCTGGATTCGCGACGAACTGGTCCGGCTCGGCGTGCCCGCCAGCGAAATCGCCTATATACAAGACTATAAAAAGTCCGAGGCGAAGCAACGGCTGTTCGGCGACGTCCGTGCCGGGCGCGTCCGCTTCCTGATCGGCTCCTCCGAGATGATGGGCACCGGGGTCAACGCCCAGCTCAGGCTCAAGGCGCTTCATCACCTCGACGTGCCGTGGCTGCCGTCGCAGATCGAGCAGCGCGAGGGCCGCATCGTCCGCCAAGGCAACCAGCACGATATCGTCGACATCTTCGCCTATGCGACGCAAGGCAGTCTCGACGCCAGCATGTGGCAGAACAACGAGCGCAAGGCCCGGTTTATCGCCGCCGCACTCTCCGGCGATACGTCGATCCGCCGGCTGGAAGATCTCGGTGAGGGTGCCGCCAACCAGTTTGCGATGGCCAAGGCGATCGCGTCAGGCGACGAACGGCTGATGAAAAAGGCCGGTCTGGAGGCCGATATCGCCCGCCTCGAGCGCCTGCGCGCCGCCCATGACGACGACCTGTTCTCGGTCCGCCGGCGGCTGCGGGAAGCCGAACGCGATATCGAGATTGCTACGCGCCGCATCGACGAGATCGGCAAGGACATCGCGCGGTTGGTGCCGACATCAGGCGAGGCATTCACGATGACCGTTCTCGGGGAGCGCACGTTGAGCGCAAGGACGCCGGGCGCGCGGTGATGAAGGAGGTCCTAACGCTCGTCCAGCTTCAGCACGAGGCGACGCACAGCTCGGGTCGATCGGCGGCTTCGACGTCATCTACGAGGGAGAGCGCTTCGGCAAGGACGCGTATCACTACCGCACCGTCCTGCAACGCACCGGCGCCGACTACGAGGTCGATCTGCCGGTCACCGTCACGCCGCTCGGAGCAATCTCCCGTCTCGAACATGCGCTCGACGATTTCGCGGGCGAGCGTTACCGCCAGCGCCAGCATTTGGAAGACGCCAACCGCCGGCTCGCCTCGTATCGCGCGCACGAAACGGGCACCTTCGCCTTCGCCGACGAACTTGCCGCAAAGCGCCGGAACTGGAGGAGGTCGAGGAAGCATTGGCCGCCGAAGCCCGCGCCACCGCCGAGCCGGTCGCGCAGGCGGCATAGCGC
>NZ_CP015747.1:0-100630 GCF_001652565.1 Shinella sp. HZN7
CATAGCCTGGCCAGCATCTCGGCGTCTCGTCTGTCGGTCTTGATCCGGTCTCCTGCACGGCGTGGGATCATCGCCGGAGAGACGACGGCGCAATCAAACCCGAGCTTTGTAAGCAGACGATGAAGGCCATACCCACAAGGACTAGCCTCGTAGCAAAAGACAGGTGTGGCGCCGGTCGCCGCCAGCCGTTTTGTCAGCCGCAAAACCGAATCGGCGCTATTCTCAATGACACCTTGAAAGCGAACCTCGCCATCTCTGCCATCCTCAGCCATTGCAACGGCTATGGTATCGGCATGAACATCGAGCCCGACGTAAACATCTCTTTCCATGACACTTTTCCTTTCCGACCAATATTGGTTCGACAAGGAAAACCTAGCGGCTTCGCCGCCGCAAATCGCTCATCTGGTCTTAGAGCAGCAGATCGTAGAAAGCCTGACCGACCTTGGTAAGGTCACCCTGCGCATCCAACAGCTGCGTGTTGATGTGCCAGCCGTCACCGCCGTCATAGGCCCCGAACCAGGCATGGCGCTTGACGAAGCTGAGACTGTCCATCATGCGCGTCGCGTTGTCGGCAAAAGCGGCGATCTGCTTCGTGCTGAAACGGTCGGGATTGTCCCAGTCCACCAAGGCCCATTCGGTCACCCAGATTGGCTTGTCATATGCTTTCTGGACATTCTTCAGGAATTTTTTGAACTCCCCGATACTCGGATTGTCCGAGTAATAGTGGACGGCAACGAAATCGACATCATACCCTTTCTTTTCCGCCAGGTTCATGAACTTGCCGAGCCAGGAATTCTTGCCCAGGGTCTCGGACGTTGTGCAGGCAGGTGAGCCGAGCGTAAGCCCGGTCTTCATTAGCTTTGGCCACAGCTTTATGGCTTGATGTTTGCGGCGGTGAGGTCCGCCTTGCCCCAGATCATCGGCACGAACCGGGCATCGGCAAGCCCCTGCGCCGCGTGCCCCTTGCCCTGCGGGATGAACAATGGATCAGGCCGCCAGTTCGTGTACCAGCCAAAATCGAAGGTATCGAGGTCGCTGAAGGCACTTCCATGGGAATCGATTTCCCACGTACCGATGCCGACCTTGCGGGGATTTTTCAAAGACACCGAGGCACCACCGACCTTCGCCGCGGCATGATCGAGCGACCCTTCCTGAAATTCGGAATGCCACGCCTCCTCCCGGCTGCTTCGAAAGATAAAATTGTCTTCCAGAAACGGACGTTTATCGAGGCGGAACAATCCGCTTCTTTCCATCCAGTCACTTACAGCGCGCTGCACTTGCTCCTCGCGAGGCCAGGACCCCGGGAATCCGGGATTTACCGGCAGCAGCGTGGCACGGAAGCGTATACAACCTCGGAATCAAGACAGTTAAAACATCCCTAAATTATGCATTACAGATACTTAAGGTTTACTGTCTTCTTCCTGCTGCAGGCACCGGACTTGTCTTGTCAGCCGAGATCGACAAGCGAGCTCGGCCACGCCAGCGCCGAAATTCCAATCAAGGGAAATTGAACAGTCGTTTGCAGCGGAGCGGGTCATGGCATCGTACATTCTAGGGCGTGTGGACGAATTTGAGCAAGCATACGCCGGCGGCGAAGCTGACGATCGAGCGGAAATTCCGTGCGGTCTTTTCGCATCGCAAAGCGACGCGCTTGAAGCGCTTGAGCCGCCCGAAGCCTTGCTCGATCCGAGCGCGCGCCTTGTAGAGCGTCTTGGCGAAGAAGGCCGGCGCGTTCTTCTCGTTGGCCTTGTGCGGGATCACCGGGGCGATGCCGCGAGCCCGGGCGGCGGCGCGATTGGCCTTGCTGGAATAGCCTTTGTCGCCCAGTGCGGCGCGTGGGGTGATGTCCGGCCCTATGTCGAGCAGGGTCTCGAAGCGGGTTGTGTCGGCAACCTGGCCGCCGGTCAGATCGAACGCGATGATGTCGCCCGAATTGTCCGCCTTGGCGTGGATTTTGGTCGTGAACCCGCCACGCGAGCGTCCGAGCGCCTGGCCTTGCTGCCCCCCTTTGCTCCGGCCGCCGAGACATGGGCGCGGACAATGGTAGAATCGAACATCTGGATCAAATGGGCCGATGCGCTCATCTCGGCCAGCGTGTCGAAAAAGGCTTCGAACACGCCGGCCTTGCTCAGCCGGTCAAAACGCTTCCACACCGAGTTCCAATGGCCGAAGCGCTCCGGCAGCGCCCGCCAGCGCACATTCTCCACCGTGAAGAAGTGCATCGCTTCCAGAAACAGCCGGTCGTCCGTGGCCTTGCGGCCCCGCCGGGGCAGGCAGGCCCGGAACACCTCCAGCGCGTTCGCCCAATCCGTATCCGTCATCTTCGTGGACATCGCCGACCTCCAAATCAGTCGGCAACCTATGAATCAGACCGGATTCGTCCCCGGAACCCCAAAACCTATACCTGAGTCAATTCGTCCACACGGCCTAGGCAAAGCCATCATCCGGATCGCAGACGTTCTTGTCTTGAGGAAGCGCAGCACCGACGTCCGCAATGTCGCCGCCCCGTGGTTCACACACGGCTTCACAGGGGAGAAAGCTCTTGCCCAATAACCGGTTCGTCGTCGGGCTCTTCCTATGCCTTGCCATCTTCATGGCACCCGCCGCCGCCCAGATGCCGGAGGCGGAAAAACCGTTGACATCCGAAACGGGTATCTTCGGCCTCATTCCCCGCAATTCCGTCACCGAGCATATCCTGCAGACACAGGACGGGCCGCTTTCCTACACTGCCACAGCCGGCACGCTCGACCTTTACGGCCAGGATGGCAACCGGACGGCGAAAGTCTTCTACACCGCCTATATCGCCGGCAAAGGTGATCCGGCGCGCCCGATCACCTTCGTCTTCAACGGCGGGCCGGGCGCCGCATCGGCCTATCTGCATCTCGGCCTCGTCGGCCCGAAAGTGCTGGAATTCGGCAGCAGCCGCGACGACGGTACGCGCCCGTCCCTCAAGGACAATAGGGACAGTTGGCTCGCTTTCACCGATCTCGTTCTGATCGATCCTGTGGGCACGGGCTGGAGCCGTGCGGCGAACGACGATGCGGCCGGCTCATTCTACGGCGTGCGGCAGGATGCCGAAAGCATCGCCAAGGTCATTGCGCTCTATACGCACGAGAACGGGCGCCTCGCCTCCCCCGCCTATCTGCTCGGCGAAAGTTATGGCGGGTTCCGGGCGGCGAAAGTCGCATCGGCGCTGAAGGAGACGCAGGGCATTCTCATCTCCGGCATCCTCATGGTCTCGCCGCTCGTCGAAGGCCGCTTTCTCTTCGGTGCGGCGAACGATCCGCTGACCGCCGCCCTCCAGCTTCCAGCGCTTGCCGCTGCCGAGATGGAACGGCGCGGCATTTTCGATGTTGAAAGGCTTCGTGAGGCCGAGCGTTTCGCCATGACGGACTACCTCGTCACGCTTGCCGGCCCCTCTCCCACCGGTTCGCAAGCGGATGCCTTCTACCAGCGGATCGCCGGCCTCACCGGGATCGCGAAGGAGGATGTGGCAAGGGCACGGGGTTTCCTGGATGGTCTCTACGCCAGGCTGTCCGGCGAAAGCGGCCGGGTCGTCAGCCCCTATGATGCCGCGTATTCGGCACCCGACGCCTATCCGGAAGCGGCCACGAGCCGCAATGACGACCCGATCCTCGACGGCTTCACCCGCGCCTATGGCGCCGCCTTCGCGGCCTATGCCAGCGACACGCTCGGCTTTCGCAGCCAGGTCACTTATTCTCTGCTCAATACCGGCGTGAACCGCCGCTGGAAGTGGAATGACGGCCGCGGCGGAGACGGGCGCGCCAATGCCAGCGCTTCCGGCGACCTGCGCGACCTCCTGTCCACCATTCCGCGGTTCCGGCTGGCGATCTATCATGGCTATAGCGATGCGCTGACCCCCTACGGGCTGAGCCGTTATGTGCTCGACCGCCTTCCGCCGGCCCTCGCGGAAGGGCGCACCGAATTGCGCCTCTATCGCGGCGGGCACATGTTCTACGTCGATCCGGCTTCCCGGCGGCAGATGACGGAGGATGCCAGGCGATTCTACGACGCACCGGGAACCGACTGATCGAGCTGGGATTTTTCCCTACAAATCTGGAGTTAAACTCCATAGCGGATGATAAGGGCCGGTGAGATCATTTTTGCCCGAAGCCATCCCCTCTCCGGTCTGTTGATGTGGCATTGTGCCGGTGCGGAGGGGAACCCATCTCTCCAAGGGTACCGATCCCGTTTGAGAGCAAGGGTCTCCTCCGCCTGGTCATCAACCTGAACAGTTGCTTGGGCCCGCACGACATGGACAGGAGCTCTACCATGCCACAGATCATCGTCGGCCTGCGATCTTTCCCGAGCCTTCATCGACGTCTGCATCAATACCGGACGAACGACGTCGAGGATCGAGAACACCAAGTCCGGCATCACGGAATGGATCGAGACGCTTGGCGCCTCCACCCTCGTCCAAAAGGTCCGGAATTTGCATTATCGTTCGGGAAAATCTGCATTCGATCAGCGGAGTTGCGCTTTTCTTCGTCGCCGAAGAAGATTATATAGCTAGACAGCCTAGCTAGCTTGGAGCGAAACAATGGAATGGCAGCTACAGGACGCCAAGAATCAGTTCTCGAAGGTGGTACAGAAAGCGCGCCACGAGGGACCGCAAATTGTTACCCTTCGCGGCGAGCGCACGGCCGTGGTACTATCGGCCCACGATTACGACACTCTGCGCGCGGGCCGGCCAACGCTGGTCGACGACCTGCTCGGCGGCCCTGCCTGGGACGACACGCTCGCCGATACGGTCGAAGTGCGCGCCAAGACCCCCAGCCGCGACATAGCTTTCTGATGTATCTCGTTGACACCAACATCGTCTCGGAAGCACGTCGCGGCGCGCCGCAGGCCGTGTCCTGGCTGCGCTCTATCGATCCGCTTAGCGTACATTTGAGTGCGCTGACCCTCGGCGAGATCATGCGCGGCATTACGCTGAAACAGAAGTCGGATCCGAAGGCTGCGGCACACCTCGCCGAGTGGCTGCGCAAGCTGCGCCGCGACCATGGCGATCGCATCCTACCGGTGACCGACCAGATTTCGGTTGAATGGGGCCGCATCGCGGCAATCCGGCCGCGTGGCGATGTCGATGGCCTGATCGCCGCGACTGCAATCGTTCACGACCTGATCCTCGTAACGCGCAACGTCAAGGATTTCGAGGACACGGGCGCCGCCGTGATCAATCCTTGGGAGACGCCTGCATGAGCCGCTCCAGGAATCCAAATGTGCGAGACGTTATGGCTGGATCTCACAATAAGGCAAACTGACAGCAGTCGTGCTGTATCAATCGAAAGCGAACGTCATGGATGAGATCGCCGAGGCGATGACGATATCGAACCGCAGCGATTTCGCGCAATGGGCCATCGAACGCGCCAAGGCGATCGTCGCCGATCAGGGCGGCAACCTTGCGCTGGCGGCCCGCGGCCAAGGCGATGAGCAGATCGCGGAAACGGCGAATGCGTTGGGACAGGCCATCGTCGATGCGCTGCTCGACGTCTTCGATGGCCTGGTGCCACAAGATTAAGCCCCGATCAACGCTCCGCCCCATCACAGTCGTTGCCGCGCTGACGCTCTTGCGCCGCCTGCCGGAGGATCTGCTGGCGCTGCTCGTCCTGGGCGCCCTTGGCCGCGCCCGCCTGCTCCCGTGCAGCCCGTGCGGCGCGACCGGCGGCGATCGCCTGCTGCTGGGCGGCGATCGCGGGATCGATGGTTGCCGGCGCTGGCCGGTCCTGAGCGCGGGCCTCGTCGGCCCGGGCAGGCGGCGGCGCTCCCCCTGCCCCCGAAGCCTCCGCGACCGAGCGCATCTGCTGCATCTGGATGTCACGGCGCTGCTCGGCGAAGAGCGCGGAGATCTCCTTGCGCACCTCCTCGACGGCCTGGCGCTCTGCGCTGCTGTCGACCATCGTCTCCAGGCGGTCCATCGATGTGTTCGCCCGCGACACGCGCTCGTCGAACTGTTCCAGCGATAAGGGCATGGCCTTTTCCTTCTGCTGTTGGATGGTGGCGATGAGAATCCTGAGTGCTGCCAGTGGCACAGGCTGCGCGGCCTGTGCCGTCGCCGCGGCTGCGAACCGCTCGGCCGCCGCGATCACCGAAGGCTCCGCGCCGGCTTTCTTCAGCGCGCTCGCCGTCGCCTGCCATTTCGGGGCAAGGGCAAGGTTCCCATTGGTGAGCGAGGCACGATCGACGACGCCGGCGCGCTTGCGCTCGACACGGTCGGCGACATCAGGTTTCTTGAGATAGCGAGGATCGCTCTTGCCGCGCTCATGGGCGCCGGCCTGCGCCTGGCTATACGGCCGCGTGGCCGCCACATCCGCCCGCCGGGTGGCGACCATGGCGATGCCATGCGCACGCGCCCTGGCCGCAAACCGCGCGCGCCATTCGTAAAGTTCCGGCTTGGTGAGGCGCAGCGCCTTGCCGACGTCGTCACGCGCCGAGATCATCGCATGGACATGCACATGGCCGGTTTCCGGGTGATGCGCAGTGATCCAACGATGGCCGGTGACCTGCTCGCTCAGAAAGTCCCGGACGGCGCGCTGCATCGCGTACCGGTCGGTCCCGGCCCGCGCCGAGAAGATGACGTGGAAGGCGTTGCGCGGCTCGACGGTCCGGATGTGAGACGACCAGGCGCGCCAGACGCCGTCGGCTCTCTCCTTCACCGTCGGACCACCCTTGACCGGATCACCGGCACTGGTGGTGACGCCCTTCTCGGTGCGCAGGAACTTTTCGAGGAAGTAGTGGCCGGATGTTTCCGAGACGGCCGCGCCGAGAATGCGCACTTCGGCGGCAACACCCGCGTCGGCCAGCCGGCGGGCAAAATCGGCTTCCGCATTCTCGGCGGCGCGCGCCGGACCTTCCCCCTTCTCACGGGCCTTCAGTGCGCCCGCGATCTTCCTCGCCGGCAGGTCCGTCACCGCATAGACCGAGACCGTGCCGTCCGGATGCCGGGAAGAGAGGAAGGGCTTCGAGCCGAAGGCGGCGTTCAGGGCGTCGTGAAGCGCAGCATCGTCAACCGGATCGGCAAGGGTAAGGGAGAACGTAGCCAGCGCGTTGACCGCATAGGCCTCGCGGAACTCCGAGGCCCATTCGGCCAGTACCGCGGCCCGCTCCTCGCGGCTGGCGATCACCAGGCCGTCCTGGTCATAGATGGGGATATCGACCTTGCCCTTCTCGCCGTTGTCCTTCTCGATGTCCCGCGTTCCAAGATAGGTCATCAGGCCCGCGGCAAATGCGCGGCTCGATACCGTCGACGTCACCTTGATCACGACGGGCTGCGCCCCGGCGGCGATCGCCGCGCGGCTTGCGGCTTGCTCTGAGGATCGATCCGTTGTTGTACGTCCGGTGGCGATCGGTGGCGCCATATGCGGTGCAGGCATAGCAGCACCGCCGCCCCCTCCCCTGCCAGTCGGCCTGTTCAGTTCATCGTCGTCATCCCGATTGCGGTCAGCACCCAGCGCCCCCACCAGCGCGATGACGCCTTGCTGCGAGGACGACCGTGGCAGCTGCAGGATCGACGCGATCGTTGGCTCATGCAACGATACCGGACCTCGACGTACCTTGCTCGCAATCCCGGTCGGTACGAAGCGCGCCTGCGGCACCTGCCCCGTCATCGCGATACCGATCGTGCGCCGCCGGCCTGGTTCCTTCTCCTCATTCGTCAACGACGAGGCTCTACGGGCAAAACAGGCCTCGATCGCGCCGCGCAGCCCGGACCAGTCATGCGCCACGGCCGGTCCTCCTGCGCTCCTGACGGCTGATCCGCAGCATCAGGTCGATGTCGGCCCGCAGCCGGAACACGCCGTCGAGAAGAGAGCGGAGCGCTGCGTCGAGATGCGGTTCATAGCCGACACGCCCCTCGTTCATCGCCCGAACCGCCTGGTTGAGATTGATGCCGATGCGCCGCAGCGCCTCGTTCGTGCCGCGCAGGGCATCTGCCTCGGCCGGTCCGACCGGGAGCGGAAGACCGGCCCGGTCGCGAAACAGCAGCCGGATCACGTCGCTGGCGGTGCGCCCTTCCACGCACAGCGCCGTGAGCGCTTCTCGCTCCTCCGACCGAAGACGGACCCTGACCACCTCGCTTCGCATCGTTTCCTTCCCGCTTGCCCAGTTGCCGGAGGCGACCTAGAGCGCCAGAGGCGCGAACCGCAGCCCTGCCGCAGGCGGGGCGACGTCGAGTTTGTACCACAAACTTGACTATCCTGCCACAACAAACTAAACTATATTTAACTCGATAAAGCAGCACCAGACAAACAGACGCTCTCGACCCGACCGCAACGACGGACATCCAACCCCAGGCTCCTCGTTACGAACAATTGCTCGTTATTAATGCGTTCATTGTCAGCGATATCGCGATCAACTGGCAATTACCCGTTAACAACGGGCAGTTACCAACGGACAACTATTCATCATCAACGGTCAATGGGTGATTGCCCATTCACCATTGCCCGTTGTCTGTGGGCAATCATCAATCGTCAATCATCAATGGTGAATGAACAATGGGCAATGAGTTCGTTGCGGAGAGAGGGCGATTCAACTAACTATAGTTTATCGAAACGGAGGAGCCATCATGATCGTCACCATCGCCAATCCGAAGGGCGGAACCGGAAAGACCACGCTGGTACGCGGATCAATGTCGACCAGACCATAAGTGCGGTGCTGCGAATATCTAGAGAGCGGCCTAACCTCGAAGCGAAGACATTCCAAGGGAACGCGTCAATCCATAGGTCGAATAAGATCTCATCCCACTCTCTCAAGGCCTTCGAGAGGGCGGAATGCGATGGCCGCCATTTACCCGAAAAATCACCACGATCGTTCCGACAAGGGCTGACAATACTCCGTCCCTGGCGAACCGCCTCGCCCAGGGAGATTGGAACAAGATCTGTTCAAAATCCTGCATTGAGAACCAAAGTAGGATAAAACCCTCGTCGCAAACAGTCTATTCACGCCGCTCCTATTCCCGAAGCTTGTCGCGGATCCTATCGACTGATGCCTTAATTGCACTGATCGTTTCAGCGTCGAGTCCGAGCGCATCCTCGACACAACGCATGATATTGGCGGCTTGGCTTTTCAGTACCCGCCCCGCTTCGGTGAGATTCAACAGCACCTCGCGCTCGTCTTTCGGATTGCGCGTCCGGGTGATCAATCCTGCCGTCTCCAGCCGCTTCAACAAAGGCGTCAGCGTACTGGAATCGAGGAAGAGCGTTCTACCCAGCTCCTTTACATTCTGCCCGTCACGATTCCACAGCGTCACCATGACCAGATATTGCGGATAGGTGAGGCCGAGCTTGTCGAGCAATGGCCGGTAGAGCTGCGTGAATGCATGGCCGGCGGAATAAAGGGAAAAACAGAGCATCCCGGTAACGTCAGGCAGGGCGGTATCGGGATTGAATGATGTGTCGGACATAGCGATCTCCTTTGCCACAAAATAATTTGTGCGCCATCTATTTGCAAGCGATTGACGACAGATGGAATTAATGACATATAGATCGCGTACAAAATAATTGTGTACGAAACAAAGAAGCCGCACCAACCTCAGGAGATTAGCATGTCGACCTTCACCACCACCGACGGTACCCGCCTCTTCTATAAGGACTGGGGTGCCGGCCAGCCGATCCTGTTTGCCCATGGCTGGCCGTTGTCGTCCGATGCCTGGGACCAGCAGATGCTGTTCTTCAGCCAAAACGGCTTTCGGGTCATCGCCCATGACCGCCGCAGCCACGGTCGCTCGGACCAGACCTTCGACGGAAACAACATGGATCAATATGCCGACGATTTGGCAGAACTGATCGAGGCGCTCGATCTGCGCGACCTGATCCTGGTCGGCCATTCCACCGGCGGCGGCGAAGTTTCGCACTATATCGGCCGCCATGGCACGGCACGTGTTGCCAAGGTGGTTCTGGTCGGGGCCGTACCGCCCCTAATGCTGAAGACGGATGCCAATCCCAACGGCACGCCGATGGAGGTGTTCGACGGCATCCGTGAAGGCACCGCCAAGAACCGGTCGCAGTTCTTCTTCGACCTGACCGTTCCCTTCTACGGCTTCAACCGAGACGGTGTCGCAAGCAATGAGGGCTTGCGGGAAAACTTCCGCCGGATCGGCCTGCAGGGCGGCATCAAGGGACAGTATGACTGCATCCGCGAATTTTCGGAGGTCGACTATACGCAGGACCTTCAGCGGATCGACCGCCCGACCCTGATCATCCATGGCGATGACGACCAGATCGTACCGATCGCAGCATCGGCCCATCGCGCCGCCGAGATCGTTCCGGATGCCACTCTGACGATCTATGCCGGCGGTTCGCACGGGCTGGCCGAGACCGAGGCCGACCGCTTCAACGCCGATGTGCTTGCCTTCATCCGAGGCTGAAAGGGCATCACTTCCACCAAGCGGCGCCTCAGTTCAATCAATCCATTGCCCCATCACGAACTTGCGAAAGGAATTCATCATGTCCAAGCTTGCTGCCGCCGTTGCCATTGCCGGTGCCCTCCTCTCGGGGGCCGCGCTTGCCCAACCCGCCAAACCCACCGTCGTCCTGGTTCACGGCGCATTTGCTGACTCCTCGAGCTGGAACGGCGTCACCCGGATACTGCAGAAGGATGGCTATACGGTCGTTGCCGCCTCCAATCCGCTGCGCACTGTGTCAGGTGATGCCGCCTATGTATCCGCCATCGTCGGAAGCATCGAGGGGCCGGTGGTGCTGGTCGGGCACTCCTATGGGGGCCAGGTCATCACGAACGCCGCCAAGGGCCGCGACAACGTGAAGTCTCTGGTCTATGTCGCGGCCTTTGCCCCCGACGCCGGTGAAGCGGTAGCAGAGCTCGCAGGCAAGTTTCCCGGCGGCACCCTCGGTCAAGCTCTCGCCGCTCCGGTCAAGCTTGCCGATGGCGGGGTCGATCTCTCCATCGACCGGGCAAAGTTCCGCGCTCAGTTTGCCCATGATGTCCCCGAGGAGGAAACGACCCTTATGGCCGCAGGCCAGCGGCCGATCACCGAAGCTGCGTTGACGGAGAAATCGGGCGAGCCGGCCTGGAAGGCGCTGCCCTCCTACTTCATCTATGGCGATGGCGACAAGAATATCCCGGCACAGGCGCTCGGCTTCATGGCTGAACGCGCCGGTTCCAGGCACACCGTCCTCGTCAAGGGAGCATCTCACGTCGTGATGGTCTCGCAGCCGCAGGCCGTGGCCAATCTGATCGAGGAGGCCGCGCAGTAATCATACCGACTATCAGACCATTCCTCGAAAGAAGGATGGTCTGCTTGCAGGACGCACTCGCTAAACCAACCGTTGACCCTCCAATCGCCTGCCGTTTGGTGGCACTGTCCTTCGTTTCGGACTCCACACAGGCGCCCACAGCTTCGCTTATCAACGACGATATCGATTACGATATCAACCTAGATAGCAATCAGATTGCTATCTAGGTTGATATCTAAATGCTATCTGATAGATAGCAATCTTTCAGATAGCATTTAGAAAGATTTCATGAATGCTTGTTAGAAATCATTCCTGATAGCATAGGAGGACAGCCATGCCTGTAGTGTGCGCAGCCAATCCCAAGGGCGGTGCGGGCAAATCGACCACCATCCTCGCCATAGCATCGACCCTTGCCCAGCAAGGCGGATCGGTCACCATCATCGATGCGGACCCCAACAAGCCGATCACCGACTGGCGGACGGGAAAGAGCACGCTTCCGATCCAGGTCATAAGCGATGCAACGGAAGGCAATATCCGCGACCTGATCAACACGGCCGCGTCCGAAGCGCAATTCGTTTTCGTCGACCTGGAAGGCACCGCGAGCCGTCTTGCCTCGCGGGCGATCATTCGCGCCGACCTCACTCTCATTCCCCTGGGGGGAAGCGCCCTCGATGCCAAGCAGGCCGCGCGTGCGGTCGGGTTGGTCCGGGAAAGCGAGGAGGATATCGGCCGAAAGCTGAACTTCACCCTGGCCTTCAACCGGACAAGTCCGCCGCCATTCACGCGCCGCATCGAGCGGGAGATCGCCGACCAGATGCGGAGCAATGATCTGCCCGTGTTGAGCACGCATCTCTATCGACGAGAAGCCTACAACGCGATGTTCATGGAACGCCTCAGCCTTTTCGAGCTCGATCCCCGGCAGGTGAATGGTCTCGAAGCCGCGGTCGACAACGCCGTCCAATTGACAGGAGAGGTGCTCGAGCTTCTTCGTGGCGCCGCAGCAGAGAGGGCAGCCTGATGTCCAGCGACCTTGGCTTCGGCAAAACGAAGAAGCTCGACCTGTCGGGCTTTGCTCCTCGTGCAGCGGAAAAGGCTGCGTCCCAGCAAGAACAGGAAGCCTCCGATCGCGCAGCGGAACGCGTCGGCTTTCAAAGCCGCGAGCCGATCCAGCGCGTCAAGCGCGTTCGCAGAACGAGCGAACCTCTCGACCAGGCCTTCGTGCGTGCCCCGATCGACGTGATCAACCGCTTCAAGCACTATTGCAATGAAACCGGCATGTCCTACGGCGAAGCGCTGGACGATCTGATGCGAAAGGCAGGAATCTAGACTTCATCCGGCCGCCATTCGCCCCTATTATGCAGTGGAGCATGGGAAAATCCCGCAAGCTGCGGGCAAGCCAAGTCCCTTCCTGATCATTTGACGAAGCGAGGGAAGTCCGCGGCGAAGGCTTATGAGCCATTCGATATCAGCAAGCGGTTTGCATGGATCTTGTCCGGATTCTACGCGGCCGCCCTGTGGTTTCTCATGGGTTAACAGCCGATATTAATGTTGACTATTTAATTCATAATATTTATCCGTTCCCAGAATGCTGACAATGGAATTCAACTTTTATGCCGTCTGCACCGCAACGCCGCCAAACCGGCATCTCGATGCGTTGTGCGGCCTGTTGTGCGATTACCCAAGGGTGCGGATTATATGCAGGAAGTCATGAGTACCGTCCGCCATCGCCCCACGCCTGCTCCTGCCGACACCCACTGTCGAGCGGGCTGACGGCGAATACCCAGCAAGCAAAGCTCAAGTTCATTTGGAACCGCACATCCCGTGTGAGGGGAGGGTGCGCGTCTAGCGTTAGAGGGCGATCAGGTGGCGACCACAAAGACAATTACAATCGATGCGAGCGGATCCGGCTCGGCAGGCATCAATTTCAATACATTCATTGCAGACTACATACAGGGCCTCAATGGGGCCAGCTACGCATTTTACGGTGGCGAGCCTGCAGATGCCAATGGTGAGCAGCTTGTATTGCAGTACAAGAACGCCGGCATCGACACCGCACAGCGGATCATGATCGAAGGCGACATCGCCTATGACTACATCTATCACAACATGACGAATCCACCGGTTCATGCGTTCTCCGGCCGGATCGACGCACTGACATTCGGGGACTGGGTATCGGGAACCAGCGGCTCGCCGGGAACCGGGGCGAGCGGGAAGCTGCAAGGTCTTGCCGAATTTCTCAAGATCACGGGATTGGATCTGGAAGCAGCGCCGGGGACGGGTTCCACGAACGCCATTCATAGTTTCTACAAGCTGTTCAATACCAGCGAGACCGTAAATACGACCGCGGTCTATAATTTTCTGTCGGAATATGCGCAGAACTTCATCGGTTCTGACGGCAACGATACGTATGCTGGCACAGAGCATGACGACACGATCGACGGCGGCGCGGGTGTGGACACGGTGGTCTATACCAGTGCCAGCACCAACTACACGATCACCGACGCTGGCAGCGGTGTCTGGACCGTCACCGACAACCGCACCGGCGCGGAAAACGACGGAACTGACACGCTGACAGATGTCGAGCTCCTGCAGTTCACCGACGGGACGGTGGCGCTGGGCGAGGAAGAAGACACGGCGCCGGTTGCGGGCGACGATTCCGCCTCGACGGTGAAGGATCTGTCGAAGGTGATCAACGTCCTAGCCAACGACACGGACGCCGACGGCACGCTGGATCCTGCGAGCGTGACGATCGTGAACGGGCCGGCGCACGGCACGCTGACGGTCAACACGACCACCGGCGCGATCACCTACAAGCCGACGACCGGCTATGTGGGCGCCGACAGCTTCACCTACACGGTGAAGGACAATGACGGCAACGTGTCGAACGTGGCCTCCGTGACCCTGGACGTGACGGGCGCGCACATCCTGACCGATGGCGACGACGTGTTCTCGGGCGATTCACTGCAGCTGTGGTCCTCGGGCATCGAGGTCCATGGCGGCGACGGCGACGACTACATCGTCACCAGCAACAGCAAGTCGCTTCCCGACAGTGTCTACGGCGACGACGGCGACGACCTGATCTTCACCGGCGGCGGCGACGACTATATCGAAGGCGGGGCCGGCAACGACGTGATCCACGCACGCGGCGGCAATGATACGGTGAAAGGCGGCGCGGGCGACGACACCTACGTGGTCCGCTTCTCGGATGTGGGCGTGACGACGATCACTGACAATGACGGCACGCTGTTCCATGGCACGTTCCGGCCTGCGCCCTACCCGGCCTCGTGGACCTCGACGCCGAACCCGACCAGCGGCTACGGCATCGCCGGTACGGCGACGCAGGTGGACGAGGGCGTTTGGAACCTTGCCGTCACGACGGACACCAACGCGACCGTCAACCTGACGCTGACCTGGGCGGGCGGCGACCTGACGATGGTGCGTGACGGCAGCCCGCAGACCGTGGTCATCAAGGACTATGTCAACGGTACCTTCGGCATCACGCTGGAGGGCGTGGTGGACGAGAACACGCCGCCAGTCATCAACTCCAACGGCGGGGGAGCAACGGCAACGATCGAGGTCGCCGAGAACACGACGGCCGTCACGACGGTTGCGGCGAGCGATGCGGATGCCGGTGACACCATCACCTATTCGATCTCCGGCGGGGACGATGCTTCCCTGTTCCAGATCAACACCACAACGGGCGCGCTTTCCTTCAAGACGGCGCCAGATTTCGAGCACCCAACCGACAGCGGTGCGAACAATGTCTATGACGTTGTGGTCCGTGCCACAGATACAGGCGGCCTGTTCGACGATCAGTCGATCGCGATCACAGTGACGGATGTCAACGAACTGCCGACAAACCTGGCGCTTTCAAAGTCGAGCGTCGACGAGGATGCCGCAACCGGCACGGTGGTGGGAGAACTGTCGGCAACCGATCCGGAAGGCCAGCCGCTGAGCTATACGCTGACCAATGATGCCGGCGGCAAATTCAAGGTCGCCCAGGACACCGACGGCAAGTGGAAACTGTTCGTCAATGGGGCACTTGATTACGAGACGGCCACCAGCCATCAGGTCGAGGTCAAGGTTTCCGATGGCGTCAACGAGGTCAAGAAGACCTTCACCGTCAATGTCGGCGACGTGGCAGACACGACGGACACGTCCCGCGGGACAATCACGTTGGATGCTTCCGGCTCCAATGGCATCGACTATGATGCTTTTCTCAAGGGGGGCTTCCTCACTGGGACGACCAGCACCGGCTTCCCGAGCTTCGACAATGGCAGCGGCTTCAGCGGGACCGAGGCATATTTCAACTATGGCACCGTCGCGACGTCGAAATATATAACCGCGCGCGGATCGTTCGGATACGACATAAGCACGCACCGCATTGCCGGCAAGATCGATACGATCGAGTACGGCACGCGCGGGACGGGGTCGTTCAACGGCAGCGGCTCCTTCACGGGCGGCAACACCCTCCTTCGCATTACCGGCCTTGACCTTGCCAATGACGCGAACGCGGATTCGGCAACCGGTGAAGTGCACAACTTCACCTCCGCTCATATGTATGGGTCGAGCGGCGATGCAACACGCCTGGCCCTCTATCTCCAGCACTTGAAGCAATATGCCCAGAACGTCATTGGCTCGAACGGCGCCGATACCTATACCGGCACCCGGTTCAACGATACCGTCAAGGGTAACGGCGGCAACGACACGATCGACGGCGGTCTTGGCGAAGACACCTTCGTCCTGAACGGCAACAAGGCCGACTACACTTGGGTCGAAAACAAGGATGGAACCTGGACGGTCACCGACAAGCGCACCGGCAGCAATGATGGTGTCGACACGATCAAGGGCATCGAAAAACTGAAGTTTGCCGACGAGACCGTGACGATCGGTGCGCCGGAAGTATCCGATATCATCGAGGGAACGGCCGGCAACGATTTCCTCCCCGGCACGAGCCGTTCCGACCGGATTCTCGGCCATGAAGGCAACGACCAACTCTACGGCAAGGGTGGTCATGACGTGCTGAACGGCGGCGCGGGCAATGATATCCTTTACGGCGGAACCGGTAACGATCAGCTTTACGGCGGTGAAGGCAGAGACGTGCTCTACGGCGGGACCGGCAACGACGAACTCTATGGCGGCGCCGGCAATGACCAGCTCTATGGTGGCGTTGGAAAGGATGTCCTTTACGGCGGCGAAGGCAGGGATGTCCTTTACGGCGGGACCGGCAACGACGAACTTTACGGCGGCGCCGGCAATGACGAGCTCAATGGCGGAACCGGAAAGGACATCCTGGCAGGCGGCGTGGGCAACGACACCCTGCGTGGCGGCGATGGCAACGATGAAATTTCGGGCGGCGCCGGCAATGACAGGATCGTTGGCGGCAAGGGCGCCGACCTGCTTTCAGGCGGTAGCGGCAAGGATATGTTCATCTTCAACACGCTTACCGATTCGACGCTGAAGACCTCCAGCCGGGACACGATCCTCGATTTCAACGGCAAGGCGGGCGACCGCATCGACCTGTCCGGGATCGACGCCAACACCGGGGCATCCGGCAACCAGTCCTTCTCCTTCATCGGCTCGGACACGTTCTCCGGAAAAGCCGGCGAGCTTCGCTTCGAGAAGACCGCATCCGACACGTTCGTCTATGGCGACGTCGATGGCGATGGAACCGCGGACTTTGCGATCCTGGTGGCGGGAAACACAACGCTTCTGAAGGATTACTTCATCCTTTGATCGGGTGATCTCTGATCCGGAACGCCGCGCCTTCATATAGGCGCGGCGTTTCTTCTGATAACACCTATCAAGCTGGTATTACGGTCTCCACGGCTCACCTATTCGGTGACATTGCCATATACCTGATTGGTCGCATCATTGTTGCGGATAAGCTCAAGATCTCCGCCAACGATCCTGTTCATGCTGACGACGTTCTTCTTGGCAAAGTCGAGCGGGCTCTTGCTGCTGCCGAAATCATAGCGGCGGTCGATGAAGCAATAGCGCTGGTTTCCGTTCCGCGAATTGAGCCAGACGGCAGGTTTCTTGCCCATACCGTTTCTGTAGACGAAGCTGTTGTCCGAGATGATGTTGAAGTTGGGTGTCTGGTGGCGGATCACTCCGCCTTCGCCGCAATTCCTGTAGACGAAGATCCCGCCGTTGACGGGATCCTGGAACGTATTCCCGATGATCCGGTTTCGCGTCGATCCATCGATGGCGATCAACTCCCGGCTCTCGGTCCTGATCCCGAAGACATTGTCCTTGATCAGGCTTCGTCCGGACTCGGCATCGAGATAGACGGCCGTCGCTCCGGAATCGCCTTCGATGCGTGAACTCAGCAGTTTCGTCCACATCGCGCCTGGCCCGACATAAAGGGAAATACCGTGGGGTGCGACGATGGTGAGGTTTTCGAATGTCGTTCGTTTGGGAGCCGCGGCCTGGGCGAATTTCGTATGATCCGGATTGCGCGATGAGGCCTTCATGTTCGGGCCATTGGCATTCTCATCGAGGCCGTAGACCCGCAGGAAGCCCTTGATGACACAGTTGCGAATGGCAACGTCTTCCGGTGCATCCCACGTGCCGTCTTTCCGTTGCACGGAGCGGACGATGATCGCCGTCCGGCCGACACGAGACTTTGCGCGGGACACGTCGATCGTGCCGCCATTGCAGTCGAGGACGGCGCCGTTGGCCTTGGACCCCTCGAAAACGATATTGGCGAAAATCTCAAAATTCTTTGGTAGCGTCAGGCTGCAATCGACTGAAATCTGTTTTCCAGGACGATTGTTCTTCGAGAAAGTCTCGAACTGTTCCGTTTTGCATGCCGGTGCACGCTCTGCCCAGGCAGAAAGCGGTAACAGCACTGTGAAAAGCGACAGAAGCCCGAGAAGCCGCGGACACCGCACCGTTTTCATGGCGCATTCTCTTTGGGAGGCGCAGCCATTCTTCGTGGCATTTGCGAGTCATGCACCCATAGAATGCCGTTTTCCATCGTGAAGCGGAATCGTTTGGGATGTCTATGAGTTTCGCCAAGGGTCTGCATGTCGTTGATCGCTTCGAGGAAATCCTTCGGCGCAATGCGGATATAGTGCCCTCCAAGGAGGGATGCGCTGACATATACGTCCGACGCCGATTGCGCTGCGACCTTCATCTCCCATAGGAAGCGCCACTCGGGTACCGTGGCTTCACTCTCTGGCCTGTTCATTGCCGATCTCGTATCAACGTTGTCCCTGCTTTCGGTATCTTGTTAACGCGTTCCGTCCCATTTGGGTATAATGGGATGCCCCCTGCTTTCCGGCTGAAGGCGGCGATTGAATGGCGACACGTAAAAGTTCCGGTTTTCTCCGGACATACGACAAACTCATTTTTGTCGTTCAAACCTGAATGGTTCCCCCTCTTTGTGCCCCGTCTGGTGGACAAAAAATCATCTTCAAAATGTCGTTGAAAAGAGGCCTTGGCCTCGTTTTGACTCGTTTTAATAGTTTTAATAAGTTTTAGAGCTCAAAAATCCAATTTTCCCTTTTTATTACAATGACTTATTTCTATTAGATGTCGGCGATGTACGGTTTGTCGTCGGTAATGTACGGTTTGTCGTCGGCGATGTACGGAAAAAAGTCGGCAAAATACGGTTTTCGACAAAAATCAAGACATTTTTGGCCCTTCCATTCTGCCGTGAACTTGTCGTCGGCGATGTACGGTGCGCAAGAAAATTTGTCGTCGGTAATGTACGGAGGCTTGTCCGATTTTTGTCGTCGGTAAAATACGGAGCCACGACAAAAATCAGATTTCGGCGACCAGGGTGGAAAGAGGGAAGCCGGTCTCATCGCGATAGCGCATCCGCAGAACGGCCCCGTCCTTTCCCTCCTCGAGGGAAAGATCGTATTCAGGCATGGGGAAGGCGAGCGTCCGGGTGACGAACTCCCGCAGATCATAGGAGAACTTGCGCAGTTCCTGGGTCGAGCCGCTGCGCTTGTGCAGTTCCTTCAGGCTGTAGGTCGCCTCCATCTTGCCGGCCGCCTTGCGCGCCAAGCGATAGATGAAGCGGCCAAGGCCCGAGCTGATCAGGAAGTAATCCTGGTGCAGGGTCAGCAGGGGAAGCGTCCTCTCGTTGCGGACGATGCTGGTATAGACCCAGTCCGGAATGTTGATCTCGATGGTCTCGATCCGGTTGGCGCCGGTGCGGCTGACGACGCTGTAGCCGCTGATCATCGGGCGGCTGTCGACCTGGCGGCGCTTGCCGCTGGACAGGTTGACGACCTTGATGGTGGTGTTGGCAAGCCGGTCGAGCGCCGCTTCCAGATCCTCGTAGGCCTTGCCGCCGTCCGATCGCCGGCAGAATTTCAGGATATGCGAGGCGCTCGGCCGATAGGTCTTGGGCGGAAGGCTCGGCCGCAGCCCCTTTGCCTCGCTGTTGCGGTAGTTCTTCACCTCGTCAGCGAGATAGGACACCATGTTGAGGAAGATGTCATAGTCGAAGACCGTGGCGAGCCCCGTTTCTGCCCCACCCTCGATGGTGATGAGACTGTCCTTCAGCTCATACTTGATGATCCCCTTGTTCGCCTTCTTGCTGAGCGAGAAGGGGGCGACATCCATGAGATGGACGTCGTCCTTCAGGGGGGCGTCATAGATCGTCGGCACGAAGAACATCAGCTGGGCGTCGTCCTGCGGCGCCGTGCGGAGAATACGCTTGGGTGTCGTCTCCTGCATGAGGGCGGCCGTGACATCCGCCTTGATGGACTCGTTGCGGATCGCCTCGCCGAGCCGGGCAAGCAGCATGTCCGTCCTGCTGTCGCTCAGGCTGTCGAGCTTCAGGTCGGCCCATACCCGCCGGCTGTAATAACGCCGCAGCCGGCTCAGCCCGTCCTTGTCGAGCCGTACGCGTTCGCGCTCGTGCTGGTCCGCATATTGGTCGGCGAGCGTTTGCAGATAGGTGTTCTTCTCATGGAGCGACAGGGCGCTGAAATCGGCCCGCGGCATCATGGAAAAGGGGGGTGCCTTCATTTCCGGGTAGGTCCTGTCTTTTTTCCGGTGTCGTGCCTGCGCCGGGAAGGAAGGCGCGCATCATGATCGGATATAAGCAGCAGAAGGCCTTTCCTGCCAGCCGGTGCGCGCAGAAAGCATTTTGCTATCACCGGAACGTTGTGCGAAGAGAGCGGCATCTTCAATGGACGAGCGGAGTGCGCGTTGACGTCTCTCACACATCTCCAGCGGCTGGAAGCCGAGGCGATCCATATCTTCCGGGAGGTGGCGGCGACCTTCTCCAAGCCCGTCATGCTCTATTCGGTGGGCAAGGATTCCTCGGTCATGCTGCACCTGGCGATGAAGGCCTTCTACCCGGCCAAGCCACCCTTTCCGTTCCTGCATGTCGACACGACGTGGAAATTCAGGGACATGATCGCCTTTCGCGACCGCATGGCGGCCGAGCGCGGTTTCGATCTCGTCGTCCATGTCAATCCTGATGGCATCGAGCAGGCCATCTCGCCCTTCGTGCACGGTTCCAGCGTCCACACCCATGTGATGAAGACGGTGGCCCTGCGCCAGGCCCTCGACAAATACGGTTTCGACGCGGCCTTCGGCGGTGCCCGGCGCGACGAGGAGAAGTCGCGCGCCAAGGAACGCATCTTCTCCTTCCGCAACGTCGCTCATGCCTGGGACCCTAAAAACCAGCGCCCGGAAATGTGGAAGACCTACAATACCCGCGTGGCGCCGGGGGAATCGATCCGTGTCTTCCCGCTCTCGAACTGGACCGAGCTGGACATCTGGCAGTACATCCTCAAGGAGAGCATCCCGATCGTACCGCTCTACTTCGCCGCGCCCCGGCCGGTCGTCGAGCGTGACGGTATGCTGGTCATGGTCGACGACGACCGCATGCCGATCGGTAAGGACGACAGGGTCGAGGAGCGCATGGTGCGCTTCCGAACGCTCGGTTGCTACCCGCTCACCGGCGCGATCGAATCCGATGCCGCGACGCTTGAGGACATCGTGCGGGAAATGCTGACGGCGCGCACCTCCGAGCGCCAGGGCCGGATGATCGACAAGGACGAGGCCGGCTCGATGGAGAAGAAGAAGCGCGAGGGATATTTCTGATGGCCGTCATCCCAACGAATGCGCCCGCCCGGGACGTCGTCGATTATCTGCGCGAGCAGGAAAACAAGTCCCTGCTGCGTTTTCTCACATGCGGTTCCGTTGACGACGGCAAGTCGACGCTGATCGGCCGCCTGCTCTACGACACCAAGCTGATCTTCGAGGACCAGCTCGCGGCCCTCGAGCGGGACAGCCGCAAGCACGGCACGACCGGCGACGACATCGATTTCGCGCTGCTGGTCGACGGGCTGGAGGCCGAGCGCGAGCAGGGCATCACCATCGATGTCGCCTATCGTTTCTTCGCCACCGACCGGCGCAAGTTCATCGTCGCCGATACGCCCGGCCACGAGGAATATACCCGCAACATGGCAACGGGCGCCTCGACGGCAGATCTTGCCGTCGTTCTGGTCGACGCGCGCCAGGGCATCCTGCGCCAGACCCGCCGCCATTCCTATATCGCCTCTCTGCTCGGCATCCGGCATATCGTGCTTGCCGTCAACAAGATCGACCTCGTCGGCTACGATCGGGCGGTATTCGATACGATCGTCGAGGATTTCCGGGCCTTTGCCGGCGATCTCGGATTCGCCACGATCCAGCCGATCCCACTGTCGGCCCGCCATGGCGACAATGTCACCCGGCGTTCGGAGAACACGCCCTGGTACAACGGGCCTCATCTGCTCGAACACCTGGAGACGGTTCCGGTCGAACAGGCCTATCGCGAAAAACCCTTCCGCTTTCCCGTTCAGTATGTCTCCCGTCCGAATCTCGACTTTCGCGGTTTTGCGGGGCAGGTCGCGTCCGGGTCCGTCGCCGTCGGCGACACGGTGACCGTCGCCAAGTCCGGCCAGTCGACGCGGATCAAGGAGATCGTCACCCAGGATGGAGCGCTCGATCGCGCCGTGGAAGGGCAGGCGGTGACACTGGTTCTTGAGGACCAGCTCGAAGTCTCGCGCGGCAACATGCTGGTTGCGCCCGACGACCGCCCGAACGTCGCCGACCAGTTCCAGGCGCATGTCATCTGGTTCGATGCCAATCCGATGATCCCGGGCCGCAACTACATCCTGCGCACCGAGACGGACAGCGTCGAGACGACGGTCACCGCCCTCAAATACGAGGTCGACGTCAACACCTTCGCCCATCTCGCCGCCAAGGCGCTGCATATGAACGGGGTCGGGGTGTGCAATTTCGCGACCCGGGCGCCGCTCGCCTTCGACAGCTATGCCGCCAACCGCATCACCGGCAACTTCATCCTGATCGACCGGATGACGAACCGGACGGTCGGCGCGGGCATGATCGATTTCGCGTTGCGCCGCGCCGAGAACGTGCACTGGCAGGCGATGGAGGTCGACCGCAAGGCCCGCGCGGCGCTCAAGCACCAGCAGGCCGCCGTCGTCTGGTTCACGGGGCTTTCCGGCTCCGGAAAGTCGACGGTCGCCAACCGGCTGGAAAAGCTCCTGCATTCCAAGGGCCGCCATACCTATATGCTGGATGGTGACAATGTTCGCCACGGACTCAACAAGGATCTCGGCTTCACCGATGAAGACCGCGTGGAAAACATCCGCCGGGTCGCCGAGGTGGCAAGGCTGATGGCCGATGCCGGCCTGATCGTGCTGGTGTCCTTCATCTCACCCTTCCGCTCCGAGCGGCAACTCGCACGCGATCTGATGGTCGACGGTGAGTTCATCGAGGTCTTCGTCGATACCCCCATCGAGGAATGCGCGCGCCGCGATCCAAAGGGGCTCTACAAGAAGGCGATGCGCGGCGAGCTTGCCAATTTCACGGGCATCAGCTCGCCCTATGAGGCGCCCGAAAATCCCGAGCTGCATCTTCAAACCATGCATACCGATCCCGATGCGTTGGCGATGCGGATCGACGCGCTTTTGGAAAGCCGGATGGGACCATGATCGGGCACGGCCGAATGATGGGGAGTTTATCAGCGCCAATCCTCGGCCGGGGATGGCCTGCAGGCGGCGAACTTTACAGAGCGGAATCCCGCCGCTAAAAACCCGCGGCAATCGGCGGGTTTCAGATGCCGGCGGGGCGACGGCAGAAAGAGCGGCCACAATTTATGACAATCGACGCAGAAAGAATTCCCACCTTCGCGTTTCACATCAATGGCTGGAAGAGGGCGGTTTTCAAGTCGTTCTTTCCGGAGCGGCGTTTTACCTATCTGCCCCTGCACGTCACGGACGCGGTCTTTGCAGAAAAGTGGATGGGGCGCATCGCTGAAACGCCGGGTGCCGAAATCTTCATCTGGAGCCAGAACGTCCCGGCCAATCTGGAGACCTTTGTCCGAGAAAAGGGCATACCCTGCTATTTCATCGAGGACGGTTTTCTGCGCTCGAACCGGCCGAACGCGGCCCGGACGCCGCCTTTGTCGCTCGCGCTCGACAGCCGGCGCCCCTATTTCGACAGCCGCGGGCCCTCCGATCTGGAAGTGCTTCTCGAAACCCATGATTTTTCGACCGACCCGCAGCTCCTGGAACGGGCGAGGGCGGGCATACGCCTCATCGTCGAGGGCGGGCTCAGCAAATACAACATGGCCTCCAGCCTGACGCTTTCCGGCCTGCTCGGGCCGAAAACGCAGCCGCGTGTCCTGGTCATCGGGCAGGTTGAGGATGATGCCTCCATCCAATACGGATGCGATCGGGCGATCACCAACAACGACCTCGTGCGGATCGCGGCCGAAGAGAACCCGGGCGCCGAAATCATCTACAAGCCGCACCCGGATGTGCTGAACGGTGTGCGGGAGGCCCAGTCCAACCCTGCCGATGTGGAACATCTGTGCCGTGTCCTGCGGGAAAACGTGCCCCTGGCGCAATCCTTCGAGACGATCGACAAGGCCTATGCCATCACCTCGCTTGGCGGTTTCGAGGCCCTTTTGCGCAACATTCCCCTGACGGTGCTCGGTTGCCCCTTCTATGCGGGCTGGGGCCTGACCGACGACCGCCAGCCCAATGCGCGGAGAACCCGGCGTCGGACGGTGGAAGAGATCTTCGCCGCTGCCTATCTGCTGTATCCGCGCTATTTCGAGCCGAAGACCGGCGAAAGTTATTCCTTCGAGCAGGCGGTCGACTGGCTGAAGGCGAGACTCCGGGATCCGGAGAGATACAAGTATGAGTTCGACATCGACATACCGGTCGTATGGCAGCCCTGGGGGCCGTTCGGTCTCCTGGGATGGCGCCATCTGCTGACTTATGCGCTCGCGCCGGTGATCCGGCTGTTCGGGAACAGGAAGAGCGCCAAACGGTTCAGGACCAACCCGATCCGCTATTTTCGGGAGCACCGGTCATCGCCGCTTCGCTTCGTCGGGAAGGTTCTCTATCCTTTCGACTGGCGCAGCTGAGGAGGAGGCCAGCATTGTCCCATGATCCGGTCATTACGGCCGTCATTCCCGTCAGGCTTTCCACCGATCAGCTGTATGACGAGCCGGAGCGTATCGCGCGGATCATTGCGACGCTGCCCCGTTCCTACGTTCCCCTCATCGTCGACTATGGCACGGTCGCAGAAAGGGCAGGGGAGCTGCAAGGTCTCGCCGCCTCGACCGGCACCCGACTGGTGCGGGTGGAAACGGGCGACCAGCCCTTCAGCGTGGGCCATGCCCGCGATATCGGCACGCTCCATGCCGAGACACCGCTGATCCTCTATCACGACATCGATTTCCTTCTGTCGCCGCTGAGCTACGAGCGCGTGCTGGAGGAGGCGCGGCTGCGCGGCATGCCGGACAATGCCTATGCCTTCTTTGCCCTGCCCGGTGTCTATCTGACGGAAGATTTCACGCGCCGCTACCTGGAGATGTTTGCCACGGGGGACGCGTCTTTCGCGGATGTCCTGCTGCACGACGGTGTGATGCGGCGGGACAAGGCGATCTACGAGAACCACACCTATGCGATCTCGGCCATTGTCGCGAGCCGCTACCATCTTCTGGCGATCGGCGGCCACGACAAGAGTTTCGTCGGCCATGGCGCGGAGGATTTCGAGCTTCTGCACCGCCTTGCGTCTTATGCCCCGCGCGGGCCGAAGACGCTGAACTACTACCGCAACACGATGAACAACACGATCCAGCGCTACGAGGGCTTTCGTGCCTATTTCGCGCTTTACGGGATCGACGTCTTCCAGCGCGGCCTGCAGATGGCCCATCTCTGGCATCCGCGACGGGAGGATGCGAGCTATCTGGCGCCGCGCCACGAGAACCAGGAGCGCGTTTCCGAGGTCATGGCGGATTACGACGCGGACAAGTCCTGGGTTCCGCCGCTGGAAGATATCCATTCTGCCGAGCGGACGCTGGTGCTGGTCAAGGAGGAGACGGCGCCGTCCGTCCGGGCGCTCCGTCATGCCTTTCCGGCCTTCGGGCGCTTTGAAATCCGGCGGGAAGGCGGCTTCGCCGACGCCGATGCCCTGTTGCGAACGATGGACGAGGGTGGCTTCACCCGGGTCTTTTTCCTTAACCCCTATGGGAATGCCCACCGCCTGTCGCTCTACCACGGGGTCAAGGCCGCGGGTCGGCGCTTCGTCGTCTGGGACCGCGGCGGCCTGACCGACAGCTGGTTCTTCGATCCCCACGGCTTCCTCGCCGAAAGCACCTCCTATTTGCCGGAGCGCTGGGACAAGCCGCTCGCGCCGAAGGATCGCGCTACCGTTCTCGACTGGCTGGAAAGGCAGCGGGAAGGGGAGACGCTGGAGGAAAATGGCGAACGGATCGGCGGGACCGCGTTGCGCGAGCGCTTGCAACTCGGCGACAGGAAAGTCGTCTTCGCCGCCCTGCAGCGCCCGAAGGATACGGCGACGCTTCATTTTTCCGGCCCCTGCGGTGATGCTGAGGGCTTCAACCGCTGGCTTTCCCATCTGGCGGCGACGCTCGATCCGCAGGCCTATGTCGTCCTGGCCAAGAAACACCCGCTGGAGGCCGAGGCCCCCGAGATCCCGAACGTTTTGCTCGTCGACGGCGACACCCACATCCAGGACCTTATCGAGATTTCCCATGCCGTGGCGGTCATAAATTCCGGTGTCGGCCTCATCGCACTCGGCTGCGGCAGGCCCGTCGTCTGTTGCGGCGATGCCTATTATGCCCACCCCGGTCTTGCCCGGACGGCCGCTTCACCCGAAGACCTCGTGACCGCCGTCCGGGAGGCTGCGGCACCCGACGAGGAAAAACGGCTGCGTTTCTTCCATTATCTCACGCGGGAGTTCTATTCCTTCGGCAAGGCGAAATATGTCAGCCGCTCGAAGAAGAGCGGCGGAAACAGCCGGCTCGCCTCCCGCATCCAGTTCTCCGTCCTCCGCGGACTGACGGCTCGTCCCGTCGAACTCGGTACGCCGCCGGGCCGGGTGACAACACTCGCCCCGCTCTACTATTCCTACGGTGGCGGGCCGGCGGTGAAACTGGCCGCAACGCCCTTCAGGAAAGTCGTCGAGAACGCCCGGGAAGCCCGCCAGCGCGGCGATTATGCCGAGGCGATCGACCTGTTCGCCGTCGCCCATGCCCGGGAGCCGGAAAACAAGACGGTCTATGGCTCCCTCCTGAGGGCAGGCGTCGAGCGTTATGGCGGTCTCCTGGAAGAGATGATGCGCATGCCGGTCGCACATATGTGGGAAAAGGCGGAAAAAGCCTTTGCCGGCGGGGCCTATGTCGAGGCCGGCCGGATCTTCGAGATGTTGCGCTATCGCGAACCGGAGAATCCGCGTCATCTCTGCTGTCTCGCGGAATGTTATGTTCAGGACAGCGCGAAGGCGCACGCCATCTGGTGTCTGGAACAGGCGCTGGCTCTGAACCCGGGCAACAGGGCCGTTGTCCGCCGCCTGAAGGAGCTCCGGCGCCCCTGGTGGCAGCGATTGTTCCGCAAGGAAAAGCCGCTCCTGGTTCTCCCCGCATAGGGATCGGCTATCACCCTGAAAATGCCTCCGACACGGAAGCGGCCTCATGCGTTACCGCCAGGATGATTTTGAAATATTCGTCGATCCGTCATCCAGGCGGAAACCGGCTGCAAAACTGTTCGTCGAGGCACCCGCGCGGATCAGCGCGCATATCGCGATGAATGGCTTCATCGGCGCCTACACATATGTCCGGGATGGTTCGCGTCTCGGCGGCGGCGTCCGTTCGATCGGCCGATACTGCTCGATCGCGCCCGGCGCCGTACTCGGCGATGGCCAGCACCAGCTCGACTGGCTGACGACCCATCCGTTCGCTCTTGATCCGGAGCAGGGAGAGAATGAAAAGGAGTTGCCAAGGAAAGCACCTCCTAAAGCAACGATCATCGGCAACGATGTCTGGATCGGCGCGAATGCAATTGTCATGCGTGGGGTCGTCGTGGGGGACGGGGCCGTCATCGGAGCCGGAGCCGTCGTCACGAAAGATGTTCCCTCTTACGCGATCGTCGTCGGGGTGCCGGGCAGGATCCTGAGATACCGCTTTCCGCGCAGGACCATACAGCGATTGCTCAAGCTGCGATGGTGGCGATACACGGCCGGCTCCCTGAAAGGCGTTCCATTCCACGATACCGATGCCGCTATCGTCGAAATCGAACGGCGAAAGAAGGAAGGTACCCTTTTGAGGATCAATCATCCCCTTTTGAGGATCGGCAAGGAGAATGAGGCGTGGTGGGTCAGGAAGGAGGAAAACATCAAGAAGGCGCGAGGCATCTATAAGGCAAGTGTCGCCAAGACGCAGCTCCTGCTTCCAGAAGCGCCAAAGCCGCCGAAACCCCAAGTTTATATTCTGTCTAAACTGCTAAAATATATAAGGAAAATCGCCCGTATATCGAAGGGAAGGCAGGCATAGCCCAACGCTCCCTTGCCTTCGATGATCCTGACCGTCACGAGGCCGGATCGGGTATTCGGGAAAACAGGACGATGGCCCCGCTGGAATGGGTCTGGTCGTAGTGGAAACCGCGATCGTGAAAGGCCTGGAACACGTCCCGCATTCCCGCCGGCCCGAGGACGCGCTGATGCAGTTCGATATAGACGCTGCGCACACCGGCAAGATCGGACGTCGCGAACAGCGCCTTTTCACCGCCCTCTATGTCGCAGACGATCACCGTGGGCCGGCACGACCGGATGGTCTTGTCGAAGCTGACGAGCGGTATGGGGAAGGAACGGATGGTCGCCGTCGTCTTGCGAAGGGAAGAGGCCCAGAAATCCTGGTGGATATGGAAATCGACCGTTCCAGAGTCTTCGGCGCCGAGGATTGCATTGTGCAATTCGAAACGCTGTCCACCCAGGCCGTTATCGGCCAGCGTTCTTTGAATCTTGGGAATGAGCAGCGGATTTGCCTCGAAGGAAACGACCCGCTCGACAGCCGGGTTCTTCAGCATCAGCGCTGTCATGAAGCCGATGCCCGCCCCGATTTCCAGGATGACATCCCCCTCCTCGACGATCTTGCCGATCTTGCGCGCCTCCGGCGTCTCATAACGTCCTTCCCGTATGACCTCCATCAGCTTGGGGGACATGAAATCCGGATCGATGCGCAGCCGGATGCCGAAATGTTCGATGGTATCGGTCAAGGGTTGTCCTCGTTTTCCAAGTCTCCAGCCACTTCGCCCTGTATCGGCCCCATCGCAGAAGATGATGTAAGGCCTGGGTGCATAGGGCGTGATCTTGCCGGATTGAATAGCACACGTCAGGTCATTGAGCGTTGCCGTAAGATTGTCCGAGGCAAGCGGGCGGCTGCCGAGATCGAATGCCACCGGAATAGCGAAGGAAGCCTCTCGAACGTCGTTTTTCTCGGCGACGGTGTCGCCAGGATTTTTGAAACGAATGCGCGATGGGGCGTCGAAAGGCGGGCGGAACTGGTAAGGGAAGGCGATGTGGTCAAACACTCGATGATTTGGGCCAAAAACACCAAGGCTCCGCCGCCGACCGATGAATAGTGACTGACGCGCACGCAGCCGGGGGTAAATAACTGAAGGCGCCGAATTCGACGCTGTTCAGCGTGCATCTGCCAAGCGGATTGAAGTGCCGCTATCGGATTGTCCACGGTGCCTCCATCCTGCTGTTTCGTCTTAAGACGGGATACAAGCACAAAGCAAGAGCGGCGCTTTTTAGCGCTGTTTCGATAATTTCTACATACCGACTTGAACGACGCCGACTTTTCGCGTAAGCAGAATGTGCTGTGCCGTGGAAATCAGCGCTTTAGAGGCAAGAACGCGGAAGGTTTGCTGGGCCTTCCGCGTTTTTCTTTTCCGGTCCTTCCTACAGCCTGTTGCGATACTGCAACAAATTTATCAAATTGCCGGAAATTAGGGGAAAAGGTTGAGGCGGCGAGAATAATCGCCGCAGGACGGGCGTAATTCCCCCGCGAGCCGAGTTGACTTTCCCATATAATCTTGGCATGCACGTCGAAGCATAGCTGCAGCTATGCGACCCAGCAGTGAACAATTTTGAAGAGGGAGCCTCTAAAATGGCTGACATTAACGGTACGGTAGGCAACGATACGCTGTTTGGTACGGCGGTAGCCGACACCATTTTTGGCGAAGCCGGCGATGACTACATCGTTGCACATGGTGGTAACGACACGGTTTACGGCGGCGCTGGCAACGACACGGTGTGGGCTGGTGAAAGCGATACTGGCAACGACAGCCTTTTCGGCGGTGCTGGCAATGACGTGCTCGGCGGCGGTGCTGGCAATGACACCATCGACGGCGGTGCCGGCAATGACGTCCTGTACGGTGGCGACGGCGTAGATGCCCTTACTGGCGGGGACGGCAACGACACCATCTGGGCTGGTGCTGGTAACGACGTGGTTGTCGATGGTGGCGCTGGCGACGACGTAGTCGGTGGCGGTGCTGGTGAGGATAGCATCCTTGGTGGTGCCGGCAACGACACCATGTATGGTGGCGACGATGATGACACCGTTGACGGTGGCATTGGTAACGACGTTCTGTTCGGCGGCGCTGGTGATGACGAGCTCTTCGGCGGCAATGGCGACGATCAGCTCTGGGGCGGTATCGGTGACGATGAACTGACCGGCGGCTCCGGGAAGGACGTCTTCGGCTTCATCAAGGGGTCGGGTCACGATGAAATTCTTGACTTTGCACTTGCTGATGACAAGATTGATCTCTCCGCATATGGTATCGCATTCGGTGACCTTAACATCACCTACAGCGATGAAGATGCAGGCACGGGCGATCTCGATGCCGTGATCACGATTGATGCGTCGACCTCCATCACCGTCTATAACGTTGGACAGGACAACCTGACTGCAGATCACTTCGTTTAATGAATGAAGTCTGACTAGAGAAAAAGGGGGGCTTCGCCCCCTTTTTTTATATGTATCTGTCAGTGGATGCTTTAAGAGGTTCAAACTGCCATTGCGGAGTGAAAGACGGACATGTCGCTGCCCGACATTTATGTTGCTGAGAAAAGAGCGGCTTGGAAGGCCATGATCGGGGTTGCAGGGCTATCGATGCTTTCGAGCTTTTGTCTCTTAGCAATGCCCCTCTATCTCTTCCAAGTTTATGATCGTGTTTTAGCATCACGCAGCCTTGAGACGCTGGTTGCCATTACCATAATAGCATGTGTCGTCCTGATCGCGTTTAGCTTTCTCGATACATTGCGTCAAATATTGCTTGCTCGGATTGGAGTGCGGTTCGAAGCGCGTGTCTCTGGCGCATTCTTTGCTGGCGAACTGACCCTGGCGCGCAACACCTCTGCTTCTAGTCTCCATCAGCTTTCTGAAATCCGCAAATTGATTGCGTCGAGCGTTTTTCCCAGTCTGTTCGACCTGCCAGTTATGCTGGTCTTCCTGCTTCTTGTCTTCCTGATCCATCCTCTTCTTGGAGGGATCGTTCTCATTGGCATAGTCCTCCTTCTTGGTCTTGCTATTTTTGGTGAATTTCTGACGAGGGATCGAGTCAAGACCACGGATGAGGCGGCTCTTATCGCGCGTAAGACGCTTGAAAGTCATCTGCGTCAGCATGAGACGATCCGAGCTCTAGGCCTCTACCCGCAAAGTGTCATTCATTGGGGGCGAGACCAAGCAAAACATCTTTCATCATTGCTCCAACTGCTCGCCCGTATGAGCGCGCTTTCCTCCACCTCCAAACTGGTACGCCAACTACTTCAGATCGCTATAATTGGGGGAGGTGCGCTATTGGTGCTGTCCGACCATGTGACGCCCGGCATCATTTTTGCCACGTCTATCATCGCGGGTCGAGCGCTCGCTCCGGTCGAGGCTATTGTTGGCGGCTGGCGTCAGTTGAAGCAAGCAAGTCTGGCATTGAAAAAGCTTGATGATCGTGTTGCTACCTTTAATTTACCCGACCGGCAAACTCCCCTGCCACGTCCGAACCATAGCCTAACGGCAGATCGTGTTGTCTATATGCCGGGACCTGGTAGGCCACCGATCCTAAAGGGTATAACCGGCACAATTTTTGCTGGGCAGAATGTGGCCATTATCGGGCCGAGCGGGGCGGGGAAATCCACCTTCGCTCGAGTGCTCATCGGCTTCCTCGAGCCAACTTCCGGTCAGGTCCTGCTCGATGGGCAGGACCTGCGGGCTTGGGACCCGGTCACTCGCGGCATCCATATGGGCTATCTGCCACAGCAGGTCGGTTTTTTCGAAGGCACCGTGCGCGAGAACATCGCCCGCATGCGTATCGACGATCCGCCGGAACTCGCTATCGAGGCCGCCCGTTTCGTCGGCATCCATGATATGATCATGCGTTTTCCGGAAGGATATGACACCGTGATCTCGGATAATGGTTTTCAGCCCTCCGGCGGACAGAAGCAGCTACTGGGCCTGGCGCGGGCCTATTACGGTGGACCGGCCTTCGTCGTGCTTGATGAGCCCAATGCCAGCCTCGATACCGAGGGGGAGCAAGTCCTCTTTGGTACGTTAAAGAGTGCGGCTGCTGCGGGCATCGCCTCCATCGTCGTCACCCAGCGTCTGTCCCTTCTCAATCATGTCGACAAGGTTCTGGTACTGAAAGGCGGACAGGTGGATGCCTATGGTACTCCGGCCGACGTCCTTCCCGGCAAGCTCGTACGGCCTGTACCCAACAAGGCCTCCTGATAGGAAACATCCATGTCGAATGACATCCGGGCATCTGAACCGCAGATTATGCGGCCGACTGCGCCACCGCTCTCAGGTCTCAGACTCGATGCCTTGCAGAGTTGGAGCTACTCGATTCCGACTAGCCGCCGTAAGCCGATGCTCTTTGCCGGTCTCGTGCTCTTTGTGGTTTTCGGTTTCGGCGGCGCCTGGGCTGCAACCGCCAAGCTCGGTGGTGCACTGATCGCCAGTGGCCGTGTTATCACTGAAGGCAACAACCGCATCGTGCAGCATCTCGAAGGCGGCATTCTGGAGGAGATCGAGGTGCGCGAGGGCGACACAGTCAAACGCGGTGAGATCGTCGCCAAGCTGGACGAAACGGCCAACCGCTCGCAACTCGACCGCATGCATATCGAACGGGCGCTCGCCGTCGTCGAGTTGGAGCGCTGGCGTGCGGAGCGCGATGAGACGGCCGAGTCCTTCAAGATCGCGCCAGAAAAGCTCGCACCGGTCGCCGACAATCCCAGGGTCGTGGAGACCTATGAAAGCCAAGTCGACGAATTTCGGAATACTCGCCGGGCGCTTCAACAGAAACTGCTGGTTCTGGATGGCAAGATCGCCAATGAAGAGGAAGACCTCATCTATCTGAAAGACCAGCTTGCCGCCCTCGACGCGCAGAAGGATCTGATTATCAAGGAGGAGACGGATCTTGCGGACCTGCTCGCCAAGGGCCTGACCCAGCGCGCCCGCGTGCTTGCCCTCCAGCGCGAGATGTCCCGCATCGACGCGCAGAAATCCAATACCCAGGCAGCAGTTCAGAAATCCCACCACAATGTCCGCTCCTTCAACGACGAGAAGCAGCGGCTCATTGCCGAACATGCCGCTATTACTAGCCAGAAGATCACGGAGCTGCAGCAAAGGCTCAATCAGACCGAGGATGTGATCAACCGACTCGACGATCGCCTGCGGCGCGCCGACATCACTGCTCCTGTCGACGGTGTCGTGCTCAGCATGCCGTTCAAGTCGATCGGCGCGGTCGTCAAGCCTGGTGAGAAGATCGCTGAGATATTGCCCAGGGATGCGCCGCTCCTCTTCGAGGTGCCGATCCTGCCACAGGACATCACCAAAATCTTTGTCGACCAGGATGTGGAAATCATCTTCCCGAGCGACCAAGTGACGGTTACTCCGCCGCTGAAGGGCAAGGTCGTCTATATCTCGGCCGACACCATGGCGATGCCGTCGGATCCGCGCGTGTCCTATTATGTCGCCCACGTCCGCATGGATGAGGAGCGCCACGGCCGTAACATCCTGCCCGGCAACGTTGCCGAGCTGTTCTTCAAGACTGAGGCGCGCACCCTCCTGCAGCACCTTGCCGATCCGGTGACCCGCTTCGCTCTTAGGACCTACAACGACTGAGGGAACAGGTCGGCCGGAGGTTCCCTTCGGCCGATGCTTGCTTTAAAGGCTTTCCCGGCGATAAACGCGAGAGAGGCCGCATGCGCATCCTGTTCGTTCACAACAATTTTCCCGGACAATATGCCCGCATCGTGCGCCACCTAAAGGGGCGGCGGGACGTCGACATGCTGTCCGGCTCGCTTGCCTCCAACAAGCAGGCGGCGCCCATCAAGCGCGTCGGCTATACGCCCCATCGCGAAGCACGTAAGGATATCCACCCAGCACTCAGCTATACGGAAACCTCCGTTATCCGCGGCCAAGCCGTCTACACGGCCTTCATGCCGATAAAGGCGAAAGGGTTCAACCCCGATATCATCCTCGCCCATTCAGGCTTCGGCGACGGTCTTTTTCTGAAGGATCTCTGGCCGCAGGCGAAGTACATGCCTTATTTCGAGTGGTATTATCATACCTATGGCTCAGACTCCTCCTTTCTCGATCACGGGGCGCCAAAGAAGCCGAACGTAGAATTGACTATCCGAATGAAGAACACGGCGATCCTGCACGATCTTGCCGCGATGGACTGGGGCCAGTGCCCGACCGAATTTCAGAAAAGCCAGTTTCCGGCCCATTTCCGCGAGCGCATCTCCGTCCTGCATGACGGAGTGGATACGGACTATTTCTCGCCGAACGAGGCCGCCACCTTTTCGATCGGCGATCTCGTCTTCCGCAAGGGCGACCCCATCATCACCTATATCGCGCGCGGCATGGAGCCCTATCGTGGCTTTCCGCAATTCATGGAGGCCGTCGCGATCCTGCAAAAAAGCCGACCGGAAGCCCAGGTCATAATCATTGGTGAGGATAAGGTCGCCTATGGTTCCAAACGCCCGGACGGCAAGACCTACAAGGAATGGGCTCTGGAAAACCTCACCCTGGACGAGGGCCGTATTCATTTCCTTGGCCGCCAGCCGCTTAGCATATTGCGCGATGTGCTGCGCATCTCCGCCGCCCATGTCTATCTCACCGTGCCCTTCGTACTCTCCTGGTCGATGATGGAGGCGATGAGCGCCGGTGCGCTGATTGTTGGCTCGGATACCGATCCCGTGCGCGAGATCATAACCGATGGCGAAAACGGCCTTCTCGTTCCCTTCTTCGAACCTGAGGCGCTTGCCGTACGGCTTGCGGATGTCCTGGCGGACCAGCCGCGCTACGCACCCTTGCGGGAACGGGCGCGAGCGCTGATGCTGGAACGCTACGACATGAAGCAACTCACCGGACAATATTTCAACCTGATCGAACGTGTGGCCAACGGCCAGATGGTTTCGGCCTGAACATCCGGCATGCGGCAATAATGGAAATGGAGTGGCTTGAATGGACAGAGTGAAAATCCTCAAGAGGTTCGACACGCCTCTTCGCTTTTCCGTCTCTGCCCTGAACAAGGATGCTCGGCTCTATATCAGCCTCGTCGACAGTCTTGCCGATGACGTTCTCTTTCATGTCGAATTCGACAAGGAAGCAGGAGAGATCTCCGTCAAGGAGCGCTATGCCGGTGTCTGGAGCAAGCCACAGAAGCACGAATTCGTCTTCAAGGGGCCGTCGATCAAGGGAGCGCTCTCCCTTGAAGGAGAGGCCTTCGTCCTGAACCTGAAAGATTTCAGGCTGGAGTTTCCCTGCAAAACCCTTCGCCAGCCCATCGTTTGGAGCATCTACAGCGACTTCCGCTATATAACGCTCGGCGATGACGAAACGGTCACGCAAGCACTCTCGCGGCGCTGGCGCTTCTTCCCGGAATTCCGCCTGCGCACCGGCGTCGGCCCGCGGCTGCGGGCGCTTGGAGAGAGCGAGAACCTGAAGCCCGGCCTGTCGGCCCTCTACCTGTGGGACGGCAATGAAGCGGCTTTCAGCCAAGTGATCGAGAAAATCAACGCGAAGGTCGACGAGCTTCTCGTCGTCGTGCACAACTCGACCCTGTTCCGGCACAGTTTCTTCGTCGGCCTGCAAAGCACCTATTTCAATCTGCGCACGACGATCGTCGAGACGACGGTCAAGAGCGATGGCAGCCTGCGCAAACTGAAGGGCGCCCTATTCATGAACAAGGTGCTATCGGATGTCCGGCATCGCAATGTCGTCCTTCTCGATTCAGGAACGGACGCCGATTGCCTCGCCTCCCTTGTGACGGTCAAGCGTCTGCGCAGCCGAACGGATGATTTCCTGCTGTTCGACGAGGCGCAGCCGGACCAGCTTCAGGCTTTTTCCATGGGCAAGCAGACCCATTTCGTGGAAACGGCCCGCAAGCTATGCCTGTCGCCGGAAGATCTTGCCGGCAGGCACTCCATCTTTGCGCCAGCCATTGCACCAGGGGCAAGCTTGGAATGGGATATCGGCGAGACCCGGGTGCCGGCCTTCCCCGTCACGCTGCATGACCGGCAGAGAGCGATCCGGATTCCGCGGCGTGGCAAGCTCGCCATCCTGGTCGTGAGCTGCAAGAGAAACCGGCACAAGCAACAGGCGATCCGCGATACTTGGGCGAGGGACGCGCGCCTTGCCAATATCGATCTCTGCTTCATCGAGGGCCACCCGGAACAGTCCGAGGCGCTTCTCGTCGAAGATCGGTTGATCCTGCCGGTTCCCGACACCTATGAGTATCTGTCGCACAAGATCTGGCATGGCGTTTCGGCCGCCCTGCGCCTCCTCGATGCAGATCACTATCTGAAGCTCGACGACGATTGCGTGCTCAATGTCCAGAAGCTGCTGGAGTTCTCCTATGAGGATTTCGACTATGTCGGCAGCGACGTCAATCTCGGTGGCCGGACGGCTTTCGACTGGCACAGCCCTGCCGTCTTCAACAAACAGCTGGCCGGATTGATCTTCGAGATCGATCCTGAGCAAACGTGGTTCGACGGTCAAGGCGGCTATTTCCTGAGCCGGAAGGCGGTCGGGATCATGGCCGCGACCCCCCTGCTGCAATACCAGCACATGCTGGAGGATTACGCCACCGGCCGGCTCATGGGAGCCAATGGACTGGATGCCTTGTCGATCAATTCGAAATTTCTCTCGATCAGGGAAATCTACATCAAGGACGACCGGGATTACGAAAACGCGATCATCAGCGATGTATCCAGCGTTGAAAGGACCTTTGAGATCTATGAAACCGTTTCGAAGCTTAATCAGCAAACTATCGAAGCCAAAGGCCGCTGGCGCTTCGAATTCCCGGAAGAAAATCCCAAGTAAGACCGACTCCTACCGCTACGTCTTCATTTTCACCTATGGCCGTTCCGGCTCGACGCTGCTGATGGGCTATCTCAACAGCCTACCGGGCTTCTGCATCCGGGGTGAGAACTACAATGCGCTCGCGCATCTGTGCAATTTCTATCGGGCCGCCAAGGAGACAAGGGGCCAGATCGCCAAGAAGTCTATGCTGCCGGTTCATCCCTGGTACGGCGCGGACCTGATTGCGCCCGACGAGGTGCGCGAGGCCGTCCGCAAGACCTTTGTCGAGACGATCCTGAAGCCGCCGGCCGATGCTAGGGTCGTCGGCTGCAAGGAGATCCGCATCAACTGGAACGAGGTCCCGGACCTCGACGCCTTCCTTGCCGAGGTGGTGGAAATTTTCGGCGATGTGAAGATCATCTTCAACCATCGCGATCTCCTCGCTACGTCGAGGAGCAGTTGGTGGAAGGACACCGCCCATTCCTATGCCACGATCCGCGGCATGGACCAGAGGCTGCGGGACAATCGCTTTGCCGGTGCGGACAATGCATTCCACGTCGAATACGACGAGCTGGTCAAGGGGCCCGAACATGCCCGTCAGTTGACGGAATTCCTCGGTGTTCCCTTCGATCCGAAAGCCTACGAAAAGGTCATGGCGACCCGCCATTCCTATTGAGGTTGCCATTCGGCGAAGGCGGTAGCTTGCCAAAGGGTCGCCATTCACGCGGCCGTATCACGTCATGATACATTTCTGTTGACACCACCAATGTACCGCCGCATGATACATTGGTGGTGAGGTAGACAGTGATCCGTTCCTATAAGAATGCTAAAACTAAATCTGTAGCCTCAGGGAAGATTCCAAAGGGCTTTCCGGCGGATATTCTCAGAGCAACGCTTCGCAAGTTGACTATGATCGAGAATGCTATTGTCTTGGATGACCTGCGTAGCCCTCCGGGCAACCGCTTGGAGGCGCTTAAGGGCGATCGCCAGGGTCAATATTCAATTCGGATCAACGATCAGTGGCGTATCTGCTTCATCTGGAACGAAGGCGGTGCTGAACAGGTCGAGATTGTCGACTACCACTGATCCGGTCGTGGCCTATGGAGATTTACGATGACCAGCATTATCCCCCCGATTCATCCCGGCGAAATTCTCCGTGAAGAATACCTGGTCCCGCTCGGCCTAAGCGCCGGTGCACTCGCCAAGAAGCTCGGTGTTCCGCGTACGCGCATCGAGCGCTTGGCAACCGAGCAGTCGTCGGTCACCACGGATACGGCTCTGCGCCTTGCCAAATTCTTCAGGACAACGCCGGAGTTCTGGATGAACATGCAGGCAAGCTACGATATCAAGCTCGCCCTTGCTGGTCTCGCGGGCGAGCTGAAGAATATTCCAGAATTCGACTCAAAATCCACCCGGCCTTTGGAGGCCGCCTAAAGAGCATTTCTAACCAAAGCGACTGCGGCTTTGCGGCGGATCATGCGGTAAAACTAAGAACTAGCTAAAATAAGTATTCCCAGAGCGCACTAGCGAGCAAGCCAGAGAGGAATGCGGCTCCCCATAGGCCGAATTTTTCCAAGTTGAATTTTGGCTTCCAGATACCTTTCTCTACAATCGGCGCCGGCGCCGGCGTCGGTGCTGGTACCGCTTTGGGGGAGGTGCCTTTGATCCTGCGTCGGAAAAGGGCGAGGGCCTTGGGGTCGTCGAGATCCGTGATTCCGTCTGGGGTCACAACGTAAAGAACCGGATCCGGCTCCCTCAAGGCCTTGGCGGCGCGTCGTTCTTCCAACATCGTCAAGGTGACTTGGATGTCGTTGAAGGGGATGTCTGCAAGGCCTTCCAGCGAAAAGCGCCACCAGCGGATCTTCATAAGACGGTCGATCGTCGTTTCATCAAACCGGTACCGAATGACCCGGGCCGGGACGCCGCCGACAATGGCATAGGGCGGCACATCGCGAGAAACGACCGAACCGGCAGCGATGATTGCTCCGTCCCCTATCGCGATACCCGGTAGGATGATGGCGTTGGCACCGATCCAGACATCGTTTCCGATCAGTGTGCGCTGCCCCTTACGCTCGACAGGCCTGTTGAATCGAGTGAGCGCCTCCGAGGGAATCCAGCTTCCTTCACCCCATTTGCGTATTCCGATGAAGCCGGCCATTGATTCCGAAACGAAGCCGGCCACCTGTTCCGATTTCATTCCGGCCAGCATTCCGATTTGAAGCCGGCCAGTCGATGGTCCCTTGGGTCGTTGGTTTGATGGCTCCTGATTGCCGCGCGGTCAAGCGTCTGCTGGTGTCTGACGCTGCTTTCGCAAGCTCTCACCGGACAGTTCGATACGGTAGGCATTATGGACGAGGCGGTCGAGGATGGCATCGGCGAGCGTCGGATTGCCGATCATGTCGTACCAGTGATCGACAGGCACTTGGCTGGTGACGATGGTGGATCGCTTCTCGTAGCGGTCCTCGATGATTTCCAGGAGGTCTCGACGCTGCTCGTCGTTGAGCTTCTCCGGACCCCAGTCGTCGAGGATGAGGAGGTCGGTTCGGGCGAGCGCCTTGAGAACTTTGGGATAACGGCCGTCGCCGCGCGCGAGCGCAAGGGTGGCGAACAGCCTGGGCAGGCGATGATAGGCGACGGAGAAGTCCTCGCGGCATGCCTTGTGTCCGAGCGCGCAGGCCAGCCAGCTCTTGCCGACGCCGGCGGGCCCGATCAGCAGGAGACTGTGATGTTGCCTGATCCAATCACAGCCGGCGAGCTTCAGGAACAGGTTGCGATCGAGGCCGCGGGCGGCGCGGAAGTCGATGTTCTCGATCTGGGCGTCATGGCGGAGCTTCGCGGCACGGGCCCTTGCCTCGAAACGCTTCTGACGGCGCGTGGTCGTTTCCCGTTCGAGCAAGATCGTGAGCCATTCACCGTGCTCGAGTTGTCTCGCCTCCGGTTGCGCCTCGAGTTCGTGATACGCGCTCGCCATGCCGGAGAGGCCGAGCTCGCGCAGCATGTCGATGGTGGGGTTGGTCAGCATTGTGAGTTGTCTCCTCAATGAAAGTAGCCGGGGCCACGCAGATTGGCGTGTTCCATGACGGCGGTAGGTTCGGTGGAATGCCTTGCGCCCTTGTGGGTGGCGATGAGCGAGGCAATGGTCTTGCAGGTCAGGCCGCCGATCTCGACGGCGCGCGACGAAACGGCCTCGGCGCGCTCATGGCCGATGTCGCGATAAAGGCGCAGGATGCCGAGGCATGTTCTGAAACCTTGTTCCGGATGCGGCCGGCTGGCGAGGATGGCGATGATCAGCCCTTCGGTCTGCGGACCGATGGACGCGCCCCAGCGCCGGAAGCGCTCCGGCGTCCATTCGGCGTAGCGGCGGTGAGAGCTCGGCATGTGAGCGGGGTCTGTTCCATAGCGCGGCCCGCCATAGCGGCGCTGATGCACAGCAACGCGTTTGCCGCGATGGAATATCTCGATCATCCGGGCGGTTGCCCGGATATCGACCTGCTGGCGGATGAGGGCATGCGGGACGGAATAGAAGAAGCTCTTGCACTCGACGTGGTAATCCGTCGAGACCCGCGCCAAGCGCCATTCGGCGAATTCGTAGTCTTCGATGGGCAGGCTTGCGAGTGCCGGGCGTTCGACCGTCTCGAAGAGGTGCCGGCGGCTGACGCCGAGCCGGCGCATGACATGATCGTTGATGCGCGCGAGCACCTCGGCGATCGCGGCATTGGCCTCGGCGAGCGAGAAGAAGGTCTGCTTGCGCAGGCGTCCGAGAATGCAGCTCTGGGCAAAGCGCACGGCGTTCTCGACCTTCGCCTTGTCCTTCGGGCGGCGTGGCCGGGCCGGTAGGACGCCGACGCCGTAGTGGGACGCCATCATGCCGTAGCTGCGGTTGATCTCGGGATCATGGAAGCTGGCGCGGTTGACGCCAGACTTCAGGTTGTCCGGCACGATCAGCCGGGGCACGCCACCGAAGAAGGCGAACATGCGCACGTGCGAGCCGATCCAATCCGGGAGCGTCTGGGTCCAGGTCGCCTCGGCGAACGTATAGCTCGACGCGCCGAGCACGCCGACGAACAGTTCCGCCTCGCGAACCTCGCCGGTCTTGCGATCGATGATCGGCACCCTCTTGCCGGAATAGTCCACGAAGGCCTTGTCGCCAGCGGCATGCTCCTGGCGCATCGTCGGCGACAGGCGCTGCTCGAAGCCGCGGAACAGTTCGCAGAAGCGGCTATAGCCGTATCCGTCGGGATGGACGCTGCGATATTCCTCCCAGAGGATCAGCAGCGTGACGCCCGGCTTCTTCAGCTCGATGGAGAGCTCAGCCCAATCAGGCTCCTGGCGTCGCCGTTGGCCCTGCTTGACCCCGGCGCGGGCGAAAAGCCGATGCTCCAGCGCATCGTCGGTCAGTTCTCCGGGCAATGGCCAGGTCAGCCCCGCCATGGCTGCTCGCTTCAGATTATCCTGCACGGTGCTGCGTGCAACGCCGAGCATCACCGCGATCTCGCGGCTACTTGTTCCACTTCCGGCAAGCCGGAGCATCTGTCGTAATTGTCTCATGGTCAGCCTTCTCTTCGCCGGCATCAAAATCTCCTCGTGTACCGGGAGGCTTGATGCCAAAGTTGCTGACCCAGAGGGGATCGTTAGTGCCGAAATCCGGCCGGTAATTGATTGGAATCGTGGCCGGCTTCAAATCGGAACGGTGGCCGGATATTGATCGGAATGCCGGCCGGCTTCACGTCGGAATCCGCACCCCATTGGAAGGAATGGGTCGAAAGCCATTCGGTCGGATGATTGCTGTCACCGATCACGACGCCCGGTGCGATGGAGCAGAACCGGCCGATATGGGCGACCTGGCCTGCTATCCGCACGCCGTCGCGCAGGAACGTATAGGCGCCGATCGAGCCGCGCATCGTGATGTTGCCGGCCAGCCAGACGGGGCTTTCGACGAGAAGGCGGGTTTTCGGCCAGAGTTTTACGCGGTGAAGGTGGATGTTCTTCCTTCCGAACGCCTCGAGCTCGAACGCCTGGTCTTCAGGCGCCTCACCCTCTCCGTCCGGAAGCTCGTCCGGCCTTGCCGTCTGTGGCATCAAACCCATTCTCCGAGGTTCATCAAGCCCAACCGCACGAGCTGGTCGGCATTCTCGTATTTCACGCTCACGCCGACAAGATAAAGCGGACTGCGGATATTGTCCCGGTAGCGCTTGTATTCCCGGCTGCCGCCATAATGCTGCCGGCGCGTCATTTCTTCCTCCACCTTCTGCTGCAGGGAGGAGACGAACTTGAAATGGAAAAGGGCGCCAGATACGGGAATGCCGGCCTTCGTTATGGTCCTATTGAGCTTCCAGGGCCACATGCTGTGCGCCGAGCTCTGGTAGCGATAATGCTTCTCCCACCAGACGACCGGCATCTTGTTGAGCGCGGGCGCCTCTTTCGGCGTGTCGCGGTTGAAGGCCCTCAGCCGCGGGCCGCCCTGGACGAAAGTGCCCGACATATAGTTCTGCTTCTGCACATAGCCGTCGCGGTCGAAATAGGGGCAGACCGCGAAGGGGTTGTCGCCGGGCGCCATGACCGTCTCGTCGACCGGCCGGTCGCTATAGGCGTCGATCATCAGGACGTTGAGGCAAGGACGACCGATCTCCTTCAGGTGCTGGCCGAGATCCTTGATGGTGCGAGTTTCGATATGCGGATAGACGAGGAACTCGTCCGGATCGACCGTCACGCACAGGCGCCCCGTCCCGTATTTCTCCAGAAGGTAGTTGCACCAATAGACGCCGAAGCCGGCCTTCTTGTAACCCGCCTGCGTATGCCAGACCGAGACATCAGCCTTGCCGGCGCTCCACTCGAGAAAGCCATCGGTCGATCCGTTGTCGACGAAGACGAAATGATCGACGCCAAGCGCCTTGTAATAGGCGTAGAAGAAATCGATCCGGTGCATCTCGTTGCGGATGCAGCTGAAGAGGATGCAAGTGTCGCCCGGGCGAAGACGGTTGGCGACGCAACGGAGCTGGCGGCCGAACCGGATATTCTGCCAGTGGCGCAGCACGAAATTATAGGCATGGCTGCTGATGATGCGGTTCTTGAACTTCTTTTTCTTAGCCATGCGTTGCCCCTGCCTGTTCCGAAAGCGCCGGAGCAAGCTGTCGCCAATCCTGTTTGCCAAAGCCTTTGGCGACCGCATCGAGCGCCGCAAGCAAGGGGTCTATCCGCGCGCCGTGCTGGAAGCGGAGCGAAGCCTGCCAATCCGGATCGATCGGCGTCTCTTTTCCGGCGAGGACGATGCTGCCTGCCTGGGCGGCAGCGCTGAACAGCCTTTTCTCGACGGCCGCCATATATTTCCGACCAAAATGCTCGGCCGCCGTGTCCCTTGCGCATTGCAGGCGGTCCGGGCGCTCTATTTCAGCATCGATCCCGGCGCGTAAGGACCCGGGAAGGGCGAGATACCAGAAGAGCGGCCCAAAGGCCGGCATAGCCCCGCCTGGCAGAAGCGGCAGGACGATGAAGGGGCCGTCGGTCTCCAAAGCGAGTTTTTCCAGCGCCGCATCGTCGCCGGGGCAGAGTTCAAAGACGGGCAGATGTGCGCAGCGGGAGAGCACGCGGGAAAGGAAAAGGGCCCGATCGTAATCGCGAAGCGTCACGTCCTCGGCCTGCAGTCCGAGAAGATCCATCTCTCCGGCCTGGAATTCGATCCGTCCCGCCCGGAACAGCCGGCCCAGCACGGTAAGCCCCTCCGCGGCGCTGAGGATTTCTCCCGCGAGCCGCGTCAGCTCTGGCGGGCCGTAGAGGATCACGCTCGGCCGGTTGAGCGCCTCAAGATTGACCGCCCAGTTCCGAATGCCGGAGCAGGGCTCGAAGAGCTGACCGTATTGCGGCCTGGTTCTGATTGCCGGCATGGCGCGCACCATTTTCGGAATGGCCGTGATCATGCTGTCGGCCGATTGGGGGGATGATCCGGCCCGCGCCTGTAGCGCGGTCCTGCAATGGTCTGCACTATGCGCCACTTTCCGTGCGAAGAAGTAGGGCTGCTGCTGAAGCCATTCGAGATGATCGTCGTAAAAGACGATCGGCTTGCCGTGCACATTGAAGGTGTAGAGGGTCGGGATATAGCCGCCCGGCGCTGGGCCGCCTCCGACAGCGTGCAGGACTGTCTGGAAGAAGGTCTCGTCCGGGATCCAGACCGACCGATAAAATCGGTAGGCGGCCGGATTGCCCGCAACCCATGTGAGGATCTTGTCGACCGTTTCGCGGCGCAGGCACCACCATTGTGAGCCGTAGCGCGGCTTGAGCCCCGCCGGAATGTGCCGCCTGATTCTCAGCTTGCGCTGAAGGTTGACGCTTGCCTCGAACAGGCGTCGCTGCCGGGTGAAGCTGAAGGGGTGGCGCAGCGTATAGCGCTCCTCCCGCAGGCCGCCCGTTATCCAGCCGTCGTCATGGCTTTCGATGAAATCGACCGTGTCGTTGTGATCGAGAAATTGACGCAGCTCGGCAAGCGGGCGGATCGGCCAGCAGGAGCAGCTGACCAGATAGGCATGGCTATAGGTCTTGCCGCATGCGGCGAGAAGACGAAGCGCACGGACCGTGCCGTCGACCAGACCGAACTGGCCCCAGCCGCAGCGAACCCTGTCCTCGACGAGGAGTACCCGGCCGTTTGCCACGTAACGCCGCTTGAGTTCGCCAAAATGGGCGGAGGAAGAATTCAGGTCGTAATGGACCGTGACGAAGCACGTGTCATCAGCCGCCAGCAGCATGTCGATCGATTTTCCGACGATGTCCGCCGGCTCATGCGCTATCAATACGAACGCTAAAATGGCCATAATCCGCCTGTCTCCTTGCGCCTGCTAGGTAGAGCTTCGCCAACCCGGCAGTCAACCGGTGCCCCGCCTGCCGGTTGGGTCCGATCCATCCTTCCAGTCAGGAAAGTCCGTTGCGAAACATTCCCTGCTCCTTGGCGTCGTCCGTGCTTCTCCCGCTTTTTCTTGCTCCCCATGCCATGGCGATTGAACTTGGCCTGCCGGCCGAATGCGAGCTCGGCAAGACATGCTTCATGCAGCAATATCCGGACATGGATGCCGGCAGCGGCGTTGCCGATCCCCTTTGCGGCAGCCAGTCCTATGATGGCCACAAGGGGACGGATCTCAGGATCCTTTCCCTGAAAGACATGGAGAAGGGCTATCCCGTGATCGCGGTCGGGGACGGCAAGGTCCTGCGTGTGCGCGATGGAGAGACCGACCATCTCGTCGAGAGCGAGGAGGACAGGGCAAGGATTGCCGGGAAGGAATGTGGCAACGGCTTGGTCATGCAGATAGAGGATGGCTACGAAGTGCAATATTGCCATCTGCGCAAGGGAAGCCTTGCGGTAAGGCCGGGAACGGATGTGCGCAAGGGTGAGCGGCTTGGAGAGATCGGCGCCTCTGGCCTTGCCCAGTTTCCCCATGTCCACATCACAGTGTCCCGAAATGACGAGCCCCTCGACCCCTTGACGGGACGGAAGCTTTCGGAGGGCTGCACGTCAGAATTCCGGCAGGACGCCTCGCTCTTTTCCTCCGACATCGTCGAAAAGCTCGATCTGGCAAAGCCGGAAATCCTCTCCTCCGGCCTTGCCGGAAAGCCGGTCGATCACCAGGCCCTCGTCCAGGACGGCCCGCCGCCGTCGCTGTCCTCGAGCGACGACCTGTTCGTCGCCTGGGCCTGGTTCGCCAATCTCCGGAAAGGCGATGCGGTCAGGATCGTCCTGAAGGATGCAAAGGGCAATGTCGTCATCGACAATACGGGCAAGCCACTCGACCGCGACAAGGCAACCTTCTCGGTCTTTGCCGGCCGCAAACGCCCACTTCCCGCTGGCGATTACCAGGTCGACATTTCTGTTCTGCAGGGCGGGCAGATCGTGAAAGCTTCCAGCTCTGCCGTTTCTGTCCACTGAGCGGCCGCCTTGAAAGAGAAAAATATTCACGCTCAAGTTTTCCAGACATCAGGCAAACACAACTGGCCATCGCAATTTTCTGCGGTTATTGGTGACCCACTTGGAGATGCCTGGAGAGAGATAGTGGAAGCAGCATTCGAAGAATTTCTCAAAGATCACTCCGCGGAAATCGTACGCGAGGCAGATGGCTCTCTTTGCCGGGACATGCATCCGCGGCGCTCCCCGGCTTGCGAGCGTATCCTTGCCGAAATCCTCGCCGACGAACGCCTGGTCAAGCCGGATGCCGACGGCCATCCGCATAGCCGGTTGAGCAAGTGGGTCATGAAGGCATCACGCGATCAGCGGGTTGCGGCCGACCTCGGGATAGAGATTCCGCCCTCCGACATCCATTTCGTCCCGGGGCAATACCGGATATTCTATGACTTCAAGAATACCGATATGGTTCTCGACGAGCTGCAGGCGGCCGGTATCGCGACCAAGGGAACATTGCTCGATTTCGGATGCAGTTCGGGGCGCAACCTTGCCGTCCTGCGGCGGGCGTTCGGCTCGGAGCTTGAGCTGTTCGGTGCGGATCCCGCGCAGGCTTCGATCGACTGGCTCAATGCGAATGTGAAAGGTGCAAGCGCCGTCGTCAGCAACCAGAATCCACCCCTTCCGTTCGACGACGGGCAATTCGACATCGTCATCGCCAAGAGCATCTGGACGCATTTCTCGCCCTCTGCCGGCCGCCGCTGGTTGGCGGAAATGCAGCGCATCCTGAAGAAGGGCGGTCACTTCTTGTTCTCCACCCATGGTCCGCATGATGTTGCGTCCCGCATCCTCCTCGACATTCCCAGCCCGCGCTATGATCGCTATACGGGCCATGAGAAATGGACCCGGGACGGTTTCCTTCTCGATCTGGTGAAGACCTATCAGGACAAGGGCTATTATTTCCAGGCCTTCAAGGAGGTCGGATATCAGCCGGACCTGCATCTGATCGAGAATGCCGATACTGCGCACTGGGGATTGATGTTCGTCTCTCCAGACTATTTGAAGACGATGCTTCCCGAGGGACTTTCCATCGTAAGCCGCTCCGTCGGCCGAACCGGAAACCGCCACGACCTCTATATCGTCCGACGCGACTGACGCATTTCACTATGCAAGGGCGCCGGCGGAGCGCTCAATCGGTGGCCAGGAATTCCAGCCGCTCGCGCTCTCCTTCAAAAAGCTGCCAGGATCCCCGTTGGACGAAGGCGAATTTCGTGAAGGTCGAGAAACGGATATCGTCGGGCGCATCGTGCCAGCAATAGAACAGGGCCGCCTGATCGGCATACCAGATCGGGCGTCCCAGGGCCTTGCCGTTTTGAACGACGGCATGCAGATAGGTCCCCAACCGCCGGGCAAATTCCCGACCACCGGCAGTGGCGCGAACGAGGAGCGAACCGGCGCTGACGGCCTCCCAGGGAAGGCGCGTTATGTCCCGGCCCCGGTCGAGAAGCTTCGTCGTCAGGACGATGTCCGCGTCCCGGTGTTCCTCGGCCATCATGGCCACGTCCCTTGCGACATGCCCATCGACATCGGCGACGAACACCGATTGATAGAGGTCGACATATCGGGAAAGATGCAGGAAACGTGCGCCGGCGAAATAGCCGCGCTGCTGGCGGAGACCGAGCATATGCATGTCTTCCCGGTCGATCGTCACGCCGAGCGAGACTGGTAATTTCCAACCGGCGATCGACTCGCGAGGATCGAAGCCCACGCAGTGGAAGTGGAGCCCGTTGGAAGCATTGGTCCGTGCATATCTGCGTGCCGCCAAGAAGGCGAATTTCTCAAAATATGTCCTGTCCAGTGAAACAAGGGTCACATGCTTCGCGCGGCACGGAACGATTTCAAGCGCATCGCCGTCCGGACCGGCGGCCACATCCGTGGGCATCAGGACGCTCGCTATGCCGGCAAAAGGTTCGATGAAGATGGATCCGTCGAGCGTGGAGAACATCCTCCGCGCATCGTCAGTCGCGCCCGTGACATGCAGCGCCATCGCCGCATAGGCTTCATGGCGCATTCGGGCATCCGGCCAGGCATCGGCAAGGCGCTTGCGGATGGCGTCGGCATTTCGCTTGAAGTCCAGCGCGCCCTTCCCGCTCATCAAGCGGTCCTTCTGCATCCGATAGAAAGCCAGGAAGCACAGATCGGCGACATGCTCGGGAAGCCCCCCAAGATCTACCGTTCTCGACAGCCAGTCGATCTTCTCCCATGCCTTCTGCGAGAACAGAAACCAGAACAGCTCCGTCAGGCTTTGCGGTGTCATCGCAGCGGATGCGGCAGCCGGCACGTTCTCAAGAAGGTATTGCCTCAGCATCGGCATATGGATGCCGCGGCGCGTGGCAGCACCGAAGGTCAATATCTGATCGGCGAAGGCTCGATGTGCATCGAGGCTGGAATCCGTCGAAACCGGATCCTCCGTATTGGAATAGCATCCGATCAGCGTGGACACGTCCTGATCGAGAGCAGTCATTGAACCTCCATCATTACAAGCTTTTGCCCGCAGCACTTTCCCTGACAAGCTGCGTCACCGTTTCGGCCGTCGCCTTTCTCCAGTCGCGCAGACGGACACCATGCGCCTCTTCCAGCTTTTCGCAATCGAGCCGGGAATTTGCCGGCCGGCGGGCCGGGGTCGGATAGGCGCTGGAGGGAATGCGGCCGATGGTGGCGGTCGGGCCGTTATGATGGGCGGAGACGGTGAGGATTTCCGTCGCGAAATCCGCCCAGCTGGCCTCGCCGGATCCCGTCATGTGAAAGAGACCGCGAAGAGGGGCCGCCTCGCTTGCAAGGACATTGCCGGCGACCGTGAGGATGGCGTCGGCGATATCGAGCGCGGAGGTCGGATTGCCTGTTTGGTCGTCGACTACGTTGATGTGGTCACGGCTTTCGGCGAGATGCAGCATGGTTTTCAGGAAATTCCTGCCGAAGGGGCTATAGACCCAGGCAGTGCGCAGAATAACATGGTTATCCGTGGCGTCTGCCACAGCGCGCTCGCCGGCAAGCTTGGTGCGACCATAAGCGCTTGCTGGACCGACGGGGTCGGTTTCCAGATAGGGCGCCAACTTGTTGCCATCGAAAACGTAATCGGTGGATAGATGGATGACGGGCACATCGAGCCGCGCGGCCGCAGCCGCGATCTCTCCCGGCGCGACCGCATTGACCCTATAGGCGGTTTCCTCGTCGCTTTCCGCACGGTCCACGGCCGTATAGGCCGCCGCCGAGACGATCACGTCGGGCTGCGCCTGTCGCAACGCCGGTTCGATCCGCTCCGGCTGGCAAAGGTCGAGGTCCGGGCGCCCCAGCGCCACGATCTCAAATGCCCCTTGCCCTCGCTCCAGGAGCGAGCGGACGACCTGCCCTTCTCGGCCAGTGACGACTAGGCGCCTCATGTCGGTTTCCTCACCGCCTCTTCAAGGATTGGCCGGAAGCCCGAGGCGCGCTCCGCAATAGCGCTCCCGCAGGGGCCTCCACCACCATTCATTGTCGAGATACCAACGCACCGTCTTCTCGATGCCGGTATCGAACGTTTCCTGCGCCCGCCAACCGAGTTCCGTCTCCAGCCGGGTGGCATCGATGGCATATCGGACATCATGCCCCGGCCGATCTGTCACGTGGGTGATGAGGCCCCGGTGCGAGGCCGCTTTCGGCCGCAATCCATCCATCAGGTCGCAGATCCGCGTCACGACATCGATGTTGCGCCACTCGTTGCGGCCGCCGACATTGTAGGTCTCGCCGACGCGCCCGCGCTCGGCGATGAGGTCCAGCGCCCGGGCATGGTCCTCGACATAGAGCCAGTCGCGCACATTCGTGCCGTTGCCGTAGACGGGAAGCGCCTTGCCTTCCAGCGCGTTGAGCACGATCAACGGGATCAGCTTTTCGGGGAAGTGATAGGGGCCGTAATTGTTGGAGCAGTTGGAAACCACCACCGGCAGGCCGTAGGTGCGCTCCCAGGCCTTGGCGAGGTGGTCGGAGGCCGCCTTGGAGGCCGAATAGGGCGAGCTCGGGTCGTAGGCCGTTTCCTCGGTGAAGAGCCCCTGTTCGCCGAGCGAGCCGTAGACCTCGTCGGTCGAGACATGCAGGAAGCGGAAGGCATCCTTTCGCTCTGGCGCAAGGCCGCTCCAATAGGCCCTGGCGCATTCCAGCAGGATAAAGGTGCCGACGATGTTCGTATGGATGAAGTCCTGCGCGCCGTTGATCGAACGATCGACATGGCTTTCGGCCGCCAGATGCATGATCCGGTCCGGCCGGAAATCGAAAAGCGCTCGCGATACGGCTTCCCGATCGCAGATATCCGCCTTCAGGAAGTGATAGCCGGGCTTGTCGCTCACCGCCGTCAGCGAGGTCTCCGTGCCGGCATAGGTAAGCTTGTCGATATTCAGGACCTCATAGCCCTTGTCCAGCACCAGATACCGGACCACGGCCGATCCGATGAAGCCGGCTCCGCCGGTAACGACTACACGCATAAAGGCTTTCCTGTTGTTTCGGCCCGTTATTTTTTCCGGGCTGCGACGGCGCGACCTTAGCCGATGCGCCGCCTTGCGGGCAAGGACGGGTATCGTCCTTCGGGGGAAGTCTTCGCGCGGGTGTTGCAACACCTTCGCCTTCCATGCAAGTTCGATCAAACCTTCGCATATTGGAGAGCGATCATCGCATGGCATTCAAGGGCATTATACTGGCAGGAGGCAGCGGCACGCGGCTCTATCCGCTGACCATCGCGGTCTCAAAGCAGATCCTGCCGATCTACGACAAGCCGATGATCTATTATCCGCTCAGCGTGCTGATGCTCGCCGGCATTCGCGAGATCCTGATCATCTCCACACCACGGGACTTACCGCTCTTCCAGGAGCTTCTCGGGGACGGATCTGATTTCGGCATCGCGCTTTCCTATGCCGTGCAGCCGCAACCGAACGGGCTCGCCGAGGCCTTCATCATCGGCCGAGAATTCATCGGCTCCTCCCCGGTCGCCATGGTGCTGGGCGACAATATCTTCTTTGGCGAAGGCCTCTCGGATCTCTGCCGGCAGGCGGCGACGCGTGACAGCGGGGCGTCCGTCTTCGCCTACTATGTCAACGACCCGCAACGCTACGGCGTCGTGGCCTTTGATGGGGATGGCAAGGCGCTGTCGATCGAGGAAAAGCCCGCTGTTCCGAAATCGAGCTGGGCCGTGACCGGGCTTTATTTCTACGACAACGACGTCGTCGACATTGCCGCCTCCATCACCCCTTCCGCCCGGGGGGAACTGGAGATCACCACCGTCAACAGCATCTATCTGGAGCGCGGCACGCTGCATGTGAAGCAACTCGGCCGCGGCTATGCCTGGCTCGACACGGGAACCCTCGACAGCCTGCACGAGGCCTCGGCCTTCGTGCGCACCATCGAGCACCGACAGGGCATCAAGATCGCCTGCCCGGAGGAGATCGCGGTGGAAATGGGCTGGCTGCCGATCGAGAAGATGCTGGCGCGCGCCGAACAGATGGGGCGCAGCGAATATGGCGCCTATCTGCGCCGGCGAGCGGGGGAAATGGGAACGCCATGAGCGATATCCGCCCAACCGGCCTCGAAGGCGTTCTCGAGATCGTGCCCGCCTGTTTCGGTGATGCGCGCGGTTTCTTCTCCGAAACCTATAATGCGGCGCGTCTTGCTGAAGCCGGTGTCGATCTCGTCTTCGTTCAGGACAATCATTCCCTTTCCGGCCGGCGCGGCGTGCTGCGCGGGCTGCACTACCAGCTTCCCCCCCGCGCGCAGGACAAGCTTGTTCGCGTGGTGCGCGGCGCCATTTTCGACGTGGCGGTCGATATCCGTCGCGGATCGCCGACATTCTCCCGTTGGGTCGGCGTCGAGCTGTCGGCCGAAAAATGGAACCAGCTTCTCGTCCCCAAGGGTTTTGCCCACGGTTTCGTCACGCTCGCCGAGAATACCGAGGTCGTCTACAAGGTGACGGACTACTATTCCCCGGAGCATGACCGGTCGATCCGCTATGACGATCCGGATATCGCCATCGACTGGCCGATCGCATCCGTGGACCTCCAGCTATCGGAAAAGGACCTTGCGGCCCGCCATCTGGCCGAGGCGGATGTCTTCCCCTGATGCCGGCGGCAACGGCTGCCGCCCCCACTTTCCAAGCATTGAAGGCCCATATAGGCTTGCCCTGCTTTAGAGTGAGGCTCAATGTTCCAGTTCCTCAGAATGCGCAAGGCCAAACGGCCCGCCGTAACGCGGCCGGCTCCTGCTCCCCCTCCAGTCGATGCGCCACCGCGACAGGAAGAAAAGCCACCTGAAGGTGTCGTGTTGAACGTTTGCGAGACTGGGACGCTCGTCAGCAAGCTTGCCGTCCAGGGCAAGGACAATGTGATCACGGTCGGCGCCGGATCGCGCATCCGCGGCGCGATCCGCATCAAGGGCAACGGTCATCGGATCATCATTGGCGACAACGTCACCATGAATGTCCGGATCATCGTCGAGGGCGCCAGCAACACGATCTCGATCGGCAACCGCGTCACTCTTGGCGGGCACATTCTTATCAAGGGCGAGGAGCAGCGCGTCGAGATCGGCGCCGGTACAAAAGCGCGCGATGTCCGTCTCCTTTGCCAAGAGGGCGGCTTTGTGAAAATCGGCAGGGACTGTCTTTTTTCCCGACAGGTCGAGATCCGCACGACGGACTCGCATGCCCTGGTCAGCCGTGAAACCGGCAAGCGTATCAATCTGCCGGGCCCGGTCGAAATCGGCGCCCATGTCTGGATGGGGCTCGGCGTGTTGGTCGGCAAGGGCGTGAAAATCGCCGATGACAATGTGGTCGGGGCCAAATCCTTTGTCGCCAAGCCGTTTCTCGAAAGCGGCACGGTCATTGCCGGCGTGCCCGCCAAGGTCGTCAAACGCGGCGTGACATGGCAGCGGGACTGCAAGGCCAGGTACGATCTCGACAAGCTGGATGCCTGGCGGGCGCTTTGCCTCGCCTTGTCGATGTATCTCCTGCCGGATTTATTGCTCCTCGCCTGAACGATCCGAACCGCTGCGCGCTGGTGGTCCGGTGTCTGTCTCGTCAGGCGGGTGGAAAAGCCTCTCCCGAATTTCCGGATGCCGTCTTGCCTGCCCTTTCTCCGATCAGGGCGACAAGCTCTTCCACCTCGATCCGTTTCCCGGTTTCGGGGTGGACATATCGGGACGCCTCGATATAGGCGAAATGGAAAATCTCCTCGACGGAGCGTCTGCGTGTGCGGCGGTCCATGGGTTTGTGGTCGATGGTGGCACCCCATCCCGAATAGAACGGCACGCCGTAGCAATGCACGGGCTTGCCCGCCATGAGCGCCTCGAAGCCCATGCCGGATGAGACCACGAAAACCGCATCGACGAGGTCTATCAGCACAAACGGGTTAACATCATTGCTGACGAGGAAAACCCGTGAACGCTCCCCTTCGGGAATATAGGGCAAGTCCTCGGTATAATAACCGGACTTTCCACCGATAATGGCATCCGGATGCACCTTCACCAGAATGTCGTGGTCCGGATGGGTAGAAATCGCATCGAGAAGCATTGTTTCGAAGCTTCCCTTATTGGCAAGACCGCTTCGGATGGACTGGTCCCCACGCCGCTGGTCGACGACCAGAACCTTCGGCTCTCCGCCGCGCCCCACGGTAATGGGTGCGGTGGGAGCATGATTGTACTTCGATACACGCTTGTCGACGATCTGGCGGATGGCGAGCAAGGCCCGTTGGCGCTCCACGTCCGTCAATGCCCGCCCGTCTTCCAGCGCACGCTCCAGGCCGGATTGGCGCGTCGCATCGTAATAGGACGTGGTATCGTCGACGATGACTGAGAGCCCCGGCTCCCCCGATAACCCGATCTTCATAGAGCGGATGAAGCCGTCTTCGATGACCATCAGGGGCTTGCGAAGACGGCGCGCCAGGGATCGTTGATGATCCTTGGCGTCGGTGCGTTTCACACCCCACTGGAAGAACATCTCGACGGCCGCCATCTCCTCTACATCCTGCGTCAAGCTGCTTTTCAGCGTGCGCACATTGAGGAGCTGCGGCAAGAAACACTGGATCGACTGAAGGACCTCCTCGCTGCTGGCAATGGCCGCAACATCGATCACCTGTCCCTGCGACAGCTTTTCATGCGTGGAAGGCATCGGCTCGACCCTAGTATGGCCGGTCGCAACGTCCGTCAGATAACTGCGAATGCGATCGGATGCGTTGCTGTCGAGTGCGCCTGCACCGACGATTTCAAGCCGCTCCGCCGGATAGCCGCGCTCCAGAAAGATTTCCTGTTGAAGCCGGCTCCAAGCAAGGATGACGTCACAGACTGGCAGGGAGGTCCCGGTTTTCGGATTCCGATAGTATCTTGCAGGATCGATGGATGCGGGCTCATGCGGGAGCAGGAACGTCGGAAGGCCAAGGTCCCGGCAGGCCTCCACAAGGCTTCGCATCACCGGTGCCCGATCGGATGTCAGGACGATACCCGAAAGGATGGGCCGAAGCGGGGTGAGCTTTCGCATGATCCTCTTCCGGCAGAGATCGGGATCGGAGATCGCAAGGTGCGACAGGGAGTGCCTAACCTCCTTGCCGCCCGCGTCCTTCGGCATTTTGAAGGCAAGCAATTCATAGGCATCGCTCTTGATGCGATCGATCAGCGCATCATCGTGCTCTGGCGCCCAGGGCATATAAAGAAACACCGGCTTGCCCTGGGCAAGCACCGCAGCGGTATAGGCCGCCGGCCGCGTACGGGCAATATTCTCGATCGGAATGCCCCGGCGCTGGCAGAAGGCCCGGACGAAGTCCGGCAACTGGTTTGCGGTATGAAAAATGCCGGCCCGCCGATCGGACAGTATCCAGGGAACGCATTTCGTATGGAATTCCCATCGGGAGAGGGAGCTTTTGAACGAAAGGACGCGCTCGTCCGGAAAGTACTTTTCCAATATATCGGCGGAAGTCTTGCGCGAGAGCAGGATCCGAAGCGGTTTGTCGTCGGGCCTCAATCTTTCCCATGGGACAAGCGCATATCGATATAGCGCGTTTGCGATATCCAGAATTCTTCCTGCAACCACAATCGCCCCCCTCTCGCAGACAATCCTCACTCCCAAACCGGCAGGTTCTTTCGATTGCCTCTTGCAACATCAAGTGCAATCTTCCTTGCCGATGTAGACACGGTTGTCCAGAACAGGCTTGAACGATATTTGGCTGCATTCCCAAACTCACATCAAACCGGGGAAGACGGATATGATCGTTCGTGCCTGCCTGGTGTCGCTTCGAATTTGTGCGCCTTCGGGGGTTACCACGACATTATTCTTCACCCGCGCAAGGCTATGGGATATCGCTCTCCGCGTGAGTTGCCGTGCCTGAAATCTCAAACCTGAACATATCCGGGGTTCAGGGGGTAGCGCCCTGTCTGCCACGAGTCTCGGAAGGACCAAGAAGATTATGCATATAGCGAAACTCGTGAAGAAGCTCGCCCCCGCACTTTTCGCGCCGAAGCCGATACCTCTGCCGCCCGAATTTGCCGAACCTCCGAGCTGGTTCAAGCGCAACAGCCCCATTGCGCGCGCTTCAAATACTCCAACGTTTCTGTACCAGTCCTGGATTCCGGAGCATACGGACAAGCTGATCGATCTGGTCAGTGACGGCGAGCGCCTGCCCTTCAAGGATATCGGCATCCTCATCGATCCCGCCAACAAGAGGCGGCGGGTCGACGCCCTGCTTTATGCGGAACGGCAACCGGCGGTCTACGACCGCATGGTAATGCACAAGCTCGCGCCCTACCGGAATTCCGCCATCGGGCTTATGGTGACCCTCGACTGGGTTCCCGTGATGCGCCGCCTAGTCTACGGCGCGGCGCGGCTCGGCATTCCCACGATCCTGGTGCCGCATGAATCGGTCTTTGCCAAGGAGGACATGTATTACGTCCATCCCAGAATGGGTATGAACGTTCCCCTTTGCGATCTCGTGCTGGCCTGGGGCGATACGCAGGAGCGCATCTTCATCTCGCGGGGTTATCCGCCGGAGCGTATCGTGAAGGTCGGCGCCCCGAAATTCGACTATCTGGCGACCATTTCCACCGCCGATGCGAAGCGCGCAGCCTCGGTGCTGGGGCTCGATCCCGGCAGGCCGATCATGACCTTTGCCGCCCAGCCACTGGACAGCCAGTACGACACCGAAGTGGCGCGGGCGGCCCAGAACAAGGCCATCCTGCATCTTGCGGCGATCGCAAAGCAGGGCGACATCCAGCTGATCATCCGCACGCCGCCCTCAAGGGATTCGATCCTCGATCCGGAGGTCTACCAGGAGGTAAGCTCAAGCGGCTCCATCGTCATCGACGACGCAAGCCTCTACCTCCTGACTGCGGAGGAAACCATCGCCGCCAGCGATATCCTGATCTCCGTGAACAGCACCATGCTGCTGGAGGCAGCGCTGGCCGGCAAGGTTGCCGTCACGGCGAAATATGTCGAATTCGACCAGATCTGGGACGGATTGAAGATCCCCGTCGCGCGCACCCACTTTGAACTTGACGAGATCATCAAAAAGGCCGTCGCCCAGCCTGACTTCTTCATCAAGGGCTACGATCTCGGCTGGGCCGCCAGAGCGTTCGGGGTTGGAGAATTCGACGGCCGGGCCGTTCTTCGCATCCGGGAGATCCTCGAACAGATCCGGAACCACAGGTTCGATATCCAGTGCGGTTACGCCACGACCCGAGCGCACTTGCTCGATCGCCACGCATGATTCTGGAAGACAGCGTCCATCCTTACGGCAGGCGTGATGTTCGGCGCCATGACGGCGTTTCTCGGCACTGCGATGCTTGTCACGGCGACGATGTTTTGCGGTACTTTGGCAGTCGCGTCATCGCAAGACGCTATTAAGAGAGCGTCTTCAAAGGAGCATCAGATCGTTAGGACAGAAGCTGTGTTGCTTCCCCCTGTTTCGACAACAGCGCAATGGCTTTCCTGTCGAATGACACGAAAGTTTCGCCACCGAGCCATTTTCCTTCATAGGCGATGACGCCGTCGGCGAAATCTCCGCCCGCGTCCAGAAGCGCCAGCCCGGCCTCGACGGCCGGGCGGTTCATGACAACGTTACCCACATCAAGCAGTCTGCGGATCGCAATGGATACATCGTCCTTCGATAGCTTCGCGCCCTGCCGCAAGATCCAAACCAGTTCGCACAGAGACGGCAGCGAAACCGCAATCAAGGACGCACTTCTGAGGAGTTCGCGAGCGGCATGGCATTGGTCAGGATCATCCTGCAGGATCGCACGCGCAAGAACGTTGGTATCCGCGGTGATTTTCATTCCTCGCCTAGGCGGCCAGCCCAACCTGCCGCTGCAATGTCATTCATCTCCTCGATCGACAGCGGCTTTTTCAGCTTCACCTTGCCATCAAGCGCATGAAGAAAGCCGTCAATCGTGCCAGTGGGACGCGCCGCCCGCACCCGCAGCTCACCGTTGGGCAGCTTTTCAAACTCAACGCGTTCTCCCGGCTTCAACCCGAGATGTCGCAGCAGGTCTCGTTTCAGCGTGACCTGCCCCTTCGCCGTAATTGCAAGCGATGCCATTTTAGCCTCCGGCGGGATTGTTGCACAAATAGTAATGTAAAATCCAATTACAATCAACGCTGCCGGCTTTTGCGCCAAGCCCGCGGAAAGACGACCGCCTTCAAGAGACGACCGTGTCAGCGCCATTGGCGTGAAGAGTGCGACAAGTCTCAAAGCGAACGGTATTACCCAGGTAGAAAGCCCGAGCAAGGTACTGCCAATCCATAGACGACAAAATGGTAATGGATTGAGGCAAAGCACTCATGACGATGAAGTCGAAGCTTGCAGAGCCGATGCTCGAACTTCACTGATGATAGCTTCGCTCTGTTCAACATTGGCATAGATGGACACGTTATCGAACAGACGGTCCGCATCTTTTTGGTTTATCAGACCGCAATCAACTGCGGATTCGGAGATTGAGAGGCCGAGGTTTCTCGCATGTCGTGCGACGCGCGACGCAGCGGGATAGCCAAAAATATCGGCAAGCACCGTCGCGAGTGCGAGTGAGGAGAATGCGTCCGCGGATCCGCGGGCAGAATTGACCTCGATACCCGTCACACAGCCGGAAACGAAAAGCGGGATCGCATGTCGCATCAGCCGGATGGATTCGCTCAGACCCTCCAGAATGATGGATTCCCAAACATTGAGATCGAGTTCGCCTTCAGCTGCCCGGGTAATCGTGGCATCGTTGCCGATCACCCGGAAGGCGACCTGCATGATCATCTCCGGCAGGACAGGATTGACCTTCCCAGGCATGATGGACGAACCAGGCTGCACCGCCGGCAGAGTGATTTCGTTGAGACCGGCACGAGGGCCCGACGCCATAAGCCGTAGATCGGACGCGAGCTTGGACAGGGTGACCGCAATCGTCTTCAGCCACGCCGAGACGCGGATCCAGAAATCCGCATTTTGCAAGGCATCGAAGAGGTTGGGGTCGGCATGATAGCGCTTGCCGGTCAGGGCCTGCAATTCGTCGAAGATGAAGGCCCGATACTGCGTGGAAGCGCCAAGACCGGTTCCAACCGCGGTGGCCCCGAGCGGCAAACCCAGGCAACCATCTTCGAGAATCCGAAGTCCGGCCGCCTGCCGCTCGAATGCGGCTCGGTATCCCGAGAACTGCTGGCCGAAGGTGATGGGCAGCGCGTCCTGAAGACAGGTGCGGGCGAGTTTGACGACGCCTGCGTATTCTCTCTCTTTTCGGGATATGGCCTCCGTCAGGCCTGTGAGGACCTCCGCAAGGGCATTCAGCTCTCCACCGATCGCCATTTTCATGGCGGAAGGGATGACGTCGTTGGTGGATTGGCTCATGTTGACATGCGTGTTCGGATGCACCGGATCCGGCCGCAATCGCCCGGTCAAGACTTCGCTCGCCCGGTTTGCCAGCACCTCGTTCACATTCATGTTCGCCGCCGTTCCGCCCCCGCCGTGATAGATATCCACGGGGAAATCCTGCCTGCGCATGTCCGTCAGGCAGGCGGCAGCAGCAAAATCTATCGCATCGGCCAAGTGTGGCTCTAACTTGCCCGCGCGCCGGTTGGCACGTGCGGCAGCGCGCTTGATCGTCAGGATGGCCGGGACGAACCCCTCCATATCGGCAATGGTGCGGCCGGAGATCGAAAAGTTCTCGATGGCACGCACGGTCTGGATTCCGTAGGCGATGTCATCGGATATCAGTCGCGTGCCAAGCGCATCCTCCTCTAGGCGAGCGGACGGGGCGGACGTTCCTGGTGGAGTTGGGGCCTTCGACATCATTGAACCGGTTACACCTGACTGGTCATCCGCGCCCGATCTCCTCGAAGATCCGGATCCAGCTTCTGGTGCCTCGGTGAAGCCGCTCGCCGTCATAGCGCTCGTCGGGCGCGTGGATGGCGTCGCTCGGAAGAATGAAGCCGATCACCACGCACTCGGTCTTAAGGACGTCGCTGAACTGTTCAACCAGCGGGATGGCGCCGCCCGTGCCGCGCAGGATGGCGGGCGTCCCCCATTCCTTTTCCAGTCCGCGCGCAGCTGCCTTCAAGAAGGGGCTGTCCTGCGACAGCACGACGGCCAAACTGCCGCCATGACCCTCGAACTCCACCCGGCAGCCGTCCGGGAGCAAACGTTCGACATGGTTGCGAAACCGTTGGCGGATCGTTTCCGGTGATTGCCCGGCGACAAGGCGGAAGGAAAGGCGTGCTGTTGCCGTTCCCGGCAGAACCGAGCGTTCACCGGGGCCCTGATTGCCACCGGTGATGCCGTTGATGTCGAGCGTCGGACGGCCCCACATGGCCTCGATCGGCGAATAGCCCTCCTCCACAATCCCACCGGTGAGATCGACATCGGCAAACAGCTCCGGCTGTTTCGAGAGCGCCTGCCATTGCCGGCGCACCGAGTCCGGAATGTCGCGCACGCCGTCATAGAAACCCTTGATGGCAACGCGTCCCTTGTCGTCATGCAGGCTTGCCAGAATGGTACCGAGAACCCGGATCGGATTGGCGGCGACGGCACCATAATGCCCGGAATGAAGGTCGGGATTCGGCGCGGAAATCGTCATCCGCTCATGCACGAGACCCTTGAGCTGGGTGGTAATGGCCGGCTCGGTCGCCGACCACATCTCTGCATCGCAGATGAAGGCGACGTCGCATGCCAGGTCCTGCCTGTGCGCCCTGATGAAATCGGGCAGGCTCGGCGATCCGCACTCCTCCTCACCTTCGAGCATAACGATGACCTCTGCGGGAAACTCACCATGCACGCTCTTCCACGCCCGCAGCGCCTCGATGAAGGTCCAGAGCTGGCTCTTGCTGTCGGATGCGCCGCGCCCGTAGAACCGGTGAACGCCATCCTCCTTGAGGATGGTCGGTGCGAACGGCGGATGTTTCCATTGGTCTAGATCGCCGACCGGCTGGACATCGTAATGTCCGTAGAACAGCAGGCGTGGGGCGTTCACGGCCGTGCCGATAGCGGAGCGAGCCAGCACGACCGGATGGCCCTGTGTCTCGACAATTTCGGCGACAAGCCCGATGGTTGAGAGCTCACGTTTCAGCCACTCCGCCGCCTGCGCGATACCGTCTTTCCCCGATGGCTCGCTGGAGATTGATGGTATAGAGACCAGTTCCAAGAGCTTGCCGAGCGCGGTATCGAAGTTTCCGTCGATATCGCGGAGCACGTCTTCTGTCTTGGGCACGCTTCATCCTTCCGGATCTTGTGGAAATCTATACTCGCGATATCAGCCCTGGCGGGCCGTCTTCGCAGGCATCTCTCTGGCCACCCTGCGCGTCTCGGCATCAAGAGTCGCGAGCAGTCGCTCGATATCAGCCCAAAGCTCGCCCTCGTCCTCGAGCCCGATACTGAGCCGGAGGATGACGAGAGGGCCGGCCCAGGCCGTCGCGCTGCGGAAGCCCTCGATGGACATGGGCGCGGCTAGGCTGCGCGTGCCGCCCCAAGAGGCTCCGATGGCAAAGACCCTCAAGGCATCAAGTGAGGCTGCGACATGCGCGGACACCTCTTCGTTGAAGACGACGCTGAACACGCCGCTCGAGCCGAGGAAATCCCGTTTCCACAGCGCGTGACCGGGAAAGGTTTCAAGGGCCGGATGAAGGACCTGTTCGACGGCCGGGTGGCTCGCGATCCGGCGGGCGAAATCCAGAGCCACCCGTTCGGAATGCCGCAGCCGTACGCCCAGCGTTTCGAAGCCGCGCAGGACGAGCGATGCATCGTCGGACGAAACGCCAATGCCCATGCGGCCGATCAGCGAACGGATCGGCTTGATCAATGCGGCATCCCGGATGGTGATCGACCCCATCAGCACGTCGGAATGACCGGATACGAATTTGGTCAGCGCTTCCGTGACGATATCCGCCCCATGCGTGAGGGGTTTGAAATTGAGCGGCGTCGCCCAGGTATTGTCGACACCAACCAATGCGCCATGTTCATGGGCGATATCCGCAATCCTCGGCAGATCGAGGATCTCCATAGTGGTGGAGCCGGGGCTTTCGCACCAGACGACCCTCGTCGATTTCCGCATCTTCGAGACGACGTCTTCCGGCGACTGGGGATCGAAGAATTCAACCTCGACGCCGAGACGGCGCAGATCGGTCTCCGCCAGGTCTCGCATTGGGGGATAGGCGGTATCGGCGATCAGGATATGATCTCCCACCGTTAGGAATGGGAGCACCGCGAGCGCATTGGCGGCCTGCCCTGACGGAGCAAGAAAACTCCACGCGCCACCTTCGAGGCTCGTCAGCTTGGCCTCAAGGGTGCGTGTCGTCGGCGTGCCGTAAAGGCCGTAGGAATAGCCCTCGTGGCCGCGCCCGCCGCGGGATTCATAGGCCGCTGCATCCTTAAAGACGATCGTCGAAGCACGATGCACGCCTACCCGAGCGGTGCAAAACCCTCTGTCGAGACGTCTGGCGTGAGGACGCATTGGGTGAGATCGTTCATGGACGAACCTTTCCGGAGAAACGCCGAACGCTGACGGAAACCAATTCCGAAACGAGCATTCTTGCGCTACTGCTATTCTTTGAGGTTATTAATTTCGTACGGAGTGGATGGTGAACCTTAGGCAGGTCGAGGTCTTCAAGGTGGTAATGACGAATGGCACCACAGCGCGGGCTGCCGAGGTGCTGCATGTCTCCCAGCCCGCCATCAGCAAGATGATTCAAGAGCTCGAACGCTCGCTTGGCTTCGACCTTTTCAAGCGCATCAAGGGACGGCTGCAACCGACCCAGGAAGGTCAGCTCTTCTTCCGGGAGGTCGAGCAAGCATTCCTGGGGCTGACGCATCTGCGCGGCGCGGCCGCCCGCATCCGCGACTACGGTTCTGGCGAGATCAGGATCGCCTGCCTTTCGGCCCTGTCTACCAATGTCGTGCCCCGGGCCCTGCACGCCTTCATGAAGAGCAACCCGAATGTGGCCATCACCTTCCAGGCACGCATGTCCTCCAATGTCCGTGATCTCGTCGCCACCGGGCAGTTCGACCTCGGTATCGTGGCCGACGAGATCGACCGCACGGGCGTCGAGGTCAAGGAATTCGCCCAGTTCCGTGTGGCTGTCGCATTGCCGAAAGGACATCCGCTCGAGGCGCTCGAGATCATCCGTCCCGCCGACCTCGCCGGTCAGGCTTTTGTCGCGCTCGCGCCCGAAGACACGACCCGGCGTGAAGCTGAGATCGCCTTCGCAGAGGCGGGCGTCTCCGTTCGTACCGTGATAGAAACGCCTTACTCGACGACGATCTGCGCCATGGTTGCTGCTGGCATCGGCATCGGGCTGGTCAACCCGCTCACCGCCGAGCCTTATCAGGGTCACGGTCTGACGCTCAGGCCTTTCGAGCCGGCGCTTCATTTCCGCACGCTTTTGATCACGCCGCCCAACCGCCTTCCATCCACGATCCTTGAAGACTTCATCCGGGAACTGCGCAACGCGATCTGAGCCTTTTCCTTCGGTCACGAGCATGCTCAGAGAACCTTGGAAAGAAAGGCCGCGGTTCGCGGATTTTGCGGATTGGCAAGCATCATGCGCGGATGTCCCTCTTCGACGATTTGCCCTTGATCCATGAACACAAGGTGGCTGCCCACCTCTCTGGCAAAGCCGATCTCGTGGGTGACGACGACCATGGTGATGCCGCTTCGTGCCAGATCCTTGATGACGTCGAGCACCTCGCCGACCAGTTCGGGATCGAGTGCGGATGTCGGCTCGTCGAACAGCATCACCTCCGGCTCCATGGCGAGCGCACGGGCTATGGCGACACGCTGCTGCTGGCCGCCGGAAAGCTGGCCTGGATATCGGTTTCCGAACCCCTCCAGACCGACGCGGTTGAGGAGCTCATCAGCTTTCCTGCGCGCCTGCTCCCTTGGCCAGCCTTTCACATGCGAGGGGCCTTCCATCACGTTTTCCAGAGCTGTCATGTGCGGGAACAGGTGGAAGCGCTGAAAGACCATTCCGGTAAGCCGTCGCTGCGTTGCGATCTGTCCCTTAGACAACGGGTGAAAGCGGCCGTCTCGTTCGGTAAAGCCCTGCAACTCGCCCTTAAGGAAGACACGGCCCGCCGAAATGCTCTCCAACTGATTGATGCATCGAAGCAGCGTCGACTTGCCGGATCCCGAAGGGCCGATGGCAACACAGACTTCGCCCCGCCTCACGCGCAGGTCCACACCCTTGAGAGCATGCACATGGCCGTAGAACTTGTGGATGTTCTGCATCTCGACGCAAAACTCGGAAATATGTGCGTCCATGACCTACTCCATCCGTGCCGGATGAACGGAAACGCCCTTACCAAAATGGCGCTCGAGGAAATGCTGGCCGACCATGAGCAGGCTGGTGATCGCGAGATACCAGGTGCCGGCCACCAGCAGGAGCGGGATCGGTAGGTAGAGCCGATTGGAGATGGCATTGGTCGCGAATGTCAGATCAAGCGTAAACGGGACGGCGAGCACCAGCGACGTCATCTTCAACATGCCGATGGTTTCGTTGCCCGTGGGCGGAATGATCACCCGCATTGCCTGCGGCATGAGAATGCGCCACCAGATTTTCGCCGGCTTCATGCCGAGCGCCTGCGCGGCTTCGGCCTGTCCCCTGTCGAGCGAATTGAATCCGGCGCGGAATATCTCCGTCAGATAGGCCGACTCGTTGAAACCGAGGCCGAGGATCGCGGCTATGGCCGGCGTAACGATAAGTTTCGTCTCGACGCTGACGATCTCGGGCCCGAAAGGAATGGCGAGGCTGAGGTTCGGGAACAGCACCGCAAACAGGCCCCAGAACAGCAACTGCGTGTAGATCGGCGTTCCTCGGAAGAACCACACCCAGCCATAGGCAATGCTGCGAAGGATGGGATTGTCGCTGTCGCGCATGATGACCAGCAGGGCTGCGACCACGATCGCCACCGTCATTGCAACAACCGTCAAAAGCAGCGTCCAGCCTACGCCGCGAATGACCTGCGGAGAAAACAGATAGGTCGAGTAGATGTCCCAATGGAAATTGGGATTGGTCGAAACGGCCTGTCCGATCTGCAAAGCCAGGACCGCCAGGATAGCAATGGCAAGCCAGCGACCGGGGTGACGCCGCGGGACGACGACATTGCGCGTCACCGCCGGCTTTTCTATGGAGACCGGCTTGATACCGATCCCCATGTTATCGATTTCGGAAGCCATCAGATCTTGACTTCGGGGTTGACCATCGCCTTCTCGACAATCACCGAGCCGACGCCCCAAGTGTCGAGCAGCGCCTTGTAAGTGCCGTCCGCGATAAGAGAATTGATGGTATCTGCAACGAGTTCGGTCAAAGCCATGTCCGACTTTGCGACCGCGATACCGTTTGGGCCGTGTTTGCTGAGAACGCCGTCACCTGGCTTGAGCGTTTCAAATGCACCTGACGACTGCTTGGCGGCGTATCCGATACCGGCTTCGCCGGAGACCGTCGCGTCGGCGCCGCCAGCGGCAACGCGGGTGAGGGCTTCGGGCTGCTTGGAGAATGGCAGGATTTCAATCTCTGCTTTGCCGGCAGACTTGCAGAGGTCGTTTTCCTCGATGACCGCCTTTTCGTGGTAGCTGCCCGACTGAATGGCAATCTTGCGACCACAGAGATCGCTCGGGTCAAACTTCGTCGGGTTGCCGGCCTTGACGGCCCACATGCTGCCCGTATCCGCGTAGCTGACGAAATTGACGGCTTTCATGCGTTCATTGGTGATGGAGAAGGCCGAAACACCGAGATCGAACTTGGTGCCGAGAGCGGGCAATATCGCTTCGAATGCAGAGGTCTGGAAATCAATTCTCACGCCGAGCTTCTTGCCGATCGCGTTAGCGATGTCGACGTCGATGCCCTCGGGTGTCTGGCCGTCCTTTTCACTCAGGAATTCCCATGGAGCATATGCCGTATCGGACCCGATCGTCAGCACGCCGGCCGACTTGATTTTCTCCGGCACGCGGGCGGCCAGGGCCTCGTCGGTCTTGATCGAGGAGGTATCGAAGCTTTGAGCTGTTGCAGCGTTACCGGAAGCGGTCAATGCGATGGCTGCAATCATTGGCAAGAAGGCGAGTGTCTTGAACATTGATGTTCCCCATATCGTTTTGGGACGGATTGAGTGACGCTTGGGAGGACCGACATCATCATCCGACTCTGCCAGTATGGGGGGAGCGGAAAAGGCCGTCCAATAATAAGATTGGCCCACTCTATTCTCACAGGTTATTGCTCTCGTCCTCGATGCCGTGAATTCGGCGTCAAGACGACGTACGCCGTTCGAACTGAGTTACAGCAATCCCGATCGCGCAACTCGAAATCTCAGCTCAGCTTCGGGACTAGGGGACGTTTGGTCCAGAGGCGTTGTAGTGGCGGCGAAGGGCAAGGCGATGACCGGCAAGATTGATGCGGCACGCGAGAAGATAGCCCTTTCCGTCTCTGCAAGTTGGGAGCCAAGCGAGATCGACAAGCTTGTGCGGTTAATGTGAAAATTTGCAGACGTGATTGGAGATCAATCCGAGAACTCGACCACGCCTTAAGTCACTTCATCTCGATTGATAGTGGCGATGCAAAAACCGGCCACGGACCAGCGGAACAATCCTACTGCAGGCAAAATCCCTTTTGGGCTGCTTCTGTCCCTACTTTCGAATTCAACAATCCGTTGAACCCGGTTCCGACCTCAGTTCTACCTTTTTGCGAAAAAGCATAGCGGCAGGTTGTCGCCTTCCGTCACGTACATTCACGATAGAGTTCGATCGATGGCACGTGCGCATCGATCATGTCGCGGACTTTGGCTGCCATCGGCAGATTGTTCTTCTCGGCGTCCCAGACCACGCGGAAACGCTCCACCGTTTCACGCGCCGTGTCGAGCACCAGATTTTCGGACAATTCCGCCTTGGCAGCAAGATGCGCCAGCTCATCCATCGATAGCGCCGCCATTTTCTTCGTGCGCGAGAAATTCAGCGCCGCCGTGTCTTCGCCCTCGATATAGGGGATCGTCGATAGCAGGTCGTAAGCGGGGGAAAGCATCGGTGTTCGCCTATCGTGATAGATGAGCGACCAGTTCTTCAGATGCATGTCACCATTACCGATCAGGGTACTGAACACGAGCCGCCGGATGAACTCGGCGACATCAGCCGCCCCCGTCTCGATTCCCAGGACGCGACCGATCATGCGGTAATTACCCTTGTCGTATTTGTGATCGGGAAACACACCGAATATCTGCGCGAAATCCTCGATATGGATCAGTCCGTCCGCTGTGCGGTCAAAACGTCTGATCGCCAACGCTTGCCCCTGCAGCTCGCCAATGCCTTGCGGCAGGCCGCTGACGGCATTGAGATCGACCAGCTGGATTTGGGGTACATGCATGCCCATCAGGTTGGCGATCGTCATCATCGAGAACTCGTTCTCGGGTACGCCGCTATATTGCTGCGACGGCAGTTTCACGATCCACGAACCACCCGTTCCTTCCGCCGGAATGGTAAGTCCGCCGCCCTTGCCGTCGTTTTTGAACGCCGAGAATTTCAGCTGCACGCCGGCCAGCGAAAAACGCAACGCGTTCGGTCGTGCTTCGATCCCGTCCAGTTCGTCGTCCGGAGGCGTATCATCGCCTTCGGAGGGATGCACGGTCACAGCACCCGGCAGGTCGCGGCCCAGCATCCACAGCAGGAAGAATTCTCGCGTTGGTTTCACGCCGGCACGATCAGCGAGATACCTGCGCAGCGGCCCTTCCGGCAAAAGATTCGAAAAAAAAGGTGGCACAACCATGTTATACGGTCGGAACTTTGTAACCAGCGCGCCGAACGTATCCTTGTAGGAGAGGCTGAGCGTGGGTCGCCTTTCGTCTTCAATATAGGCCTCGTTGAAGGCGAAGATGGTGCGTCCGTCCTGCAGGTTGGTCAGGGTCGCAATCAGTTCGCCGTACAGCCTGACATCCAGCACGGTGACCTTAGGCATCTTCGTCCTCCTCATCCAGCGCATAGGCCGAACGAGGAACGGCGTCATCGCGGTCGCGATGCACTGCCGCATTACGCAGGTGTCTTATGGCGCGCGCGAACTCGCCCAGCGCCTTGCTGGTTGGCGGATCATCCTGCCAATGATCCAGTTGAAGGGACACGTCCCTGAGCCTGTCCAGCTCGTCGGCCGATAGCGGCAGATAGCGCAGGAGCGCGAGGCTGTCTTTGAGCGTATCTGCCTCCGAGGAGATGGTGAACTGCTCCCTCCCCTTCGCCAGCCAGCGCTCGAGGCGCCTGACCAACTTGCGCTGCTGTGAAGTCAGCATGTCGCCGGTGACCGATGCACTCCCCAGGATATTACCGATCGCCGGCATGAGCTTTTTCGGTGCAAGCACGATCTCCAGATCGAGCGCGCGCGCGACATCCACGAGGCTGGAAAGCCCCGGCTCCATTGTGCCCCGCTCTATCTGGGAAATATGGCTTTGCGTCAGACCCGAGCGCGCACTTAGCTCGCGCTGGCTCATGTTCCTAGCCTCGCGTACTGCGCGTATCTGCTGGGTGATGTGCTCGGTCTTATACGACATAACATGATCCTGTATCACATGTAGCCATTCATACAGGATAATATATAGGAACTTCTACCAGCATTGACAATAATGATATTCAATAGCGTATTATTCGAGAAATTCATATATTATAATATATCAAATTAGTTCGAGCAGCCCCTGTAGGATGGCCGGGCACAGGCAAATCGACTTTTCTAACGTCCCGGTTAGGGGTCGGAACGTAAGCGTGACGTGATGGTCGCGTTTTGATGCGACGCCGAAGGCCAAGTGTCCACTTAGAGGCAAGTGGACACTTATTGACGCACTTGCGGCACCCAGTCCCAAGGGAGCAGTTCATCGACCTTGTTGGCCGGGTGATCGGCGATGCGGTCGATGATGTCGGCCAGGTAGGCCTGCGGATCGATGCCATTCATGCGGCATGTTTCGATCATGGTATAGATGACGGTCGCGCGCTCGCCCCCCCAGCATCCAAGCCGGCGAACAACGGCGACTATGGCGATAACGGCGATCAAAAGTATCTGGGCAAATTTACGCAACACGACCTCTCTGCGAGCGAATCCGGTGATGGTTCGCAGGCTTACCGCCTTGCCGTGCGGGGTAATACCGCACGGCAAGGCGTAAGGTCTCAGTTCTTCACGGTATCTTCCAGGAAGAAGCGCCCGAGAGGGTTCTGGTAGAAGTTCTGGACGTTCTTGCGCGTGACGTTGATGAAGGGGCTATAGTACAGATCGATCCAGTGGACGTCGCTCTTGGCCGTCTTCTGGATTTCCATGTACATCGCCTCGCGCTTGGCCGGATCCATCTCGATGCGCGCATCGGCCACGAGTTCCTTCACCTTCTCGTTCTGATAGCGCGTCATGTAGTTCATGTTGGAATCGTGGCCGAGCACGAAGGTCGTCTTCTGGTCCGGGTCGATGACGTCATAGGTCCAGTACATGACCGAGAGGTCGTAATCGCCGGCGATCAGCATGTCCCAGCTCTGGCTCGGATCGACCTTCTGCAGGTTCGCGGTCACGCCGGCCTTCGCAAGCTGCTGCTGCAGCAGAACGGCGATCTGCTCGTCCACCTCGTTGCCGGCATTGACGACATAGTTCAGCGTCAGGTCGGCAGCGCCGGCATCCGCCAGCATCTGCTTTGCCTTTTCCGGATCATAGGGGCGCTGAAGCGCATTGTCGTCGTGATAGAGGGCGCCCTTGGGGATGTAGGAATTGGCGACCTCGCCCAGGCCGAACGTCACGGTGTCGACGATCGCCTGCTTGTCGATCGCCATGTCGAGCGCCTCGCGCACCTCTTTCTTGGCGAGCGGGCCGTGCTCGTGGTTGATCAAAAGATGGTCTTCGCGGGTCGAGGTGTCCTGCGTGACGACCAGCTCCGGATCCTTCTTCAATTCGGCCACGCGGGAAAAGGGCACGAAGAGGGCGGCGTCTAGCTGCCCCGCCTGCACGTTCAGCATGCGGGTATTGTCGTCGGGTACCGAAATCCATTCGACGCCATCCAGGCTGACGCGGGAAGCCTCCCAGAAATTGGGGTTCTTCTCCAGGATGACGCGGTCGCCGCGACGCCATTCCTTCAGCGTGAAGGCGCCTGAGGCGATTGGGGTTTCGGCATAGGCGTCGGCACCCATGGATTCGAGCCCTGCCTTGGACAGGATCGAGGCGCCCGGCATGGCAAGCGAGGCGAGGAACGGCGCCGAAAGGGTTTTCAGCTTCACCACCAGGGTGCGCGCGTCTTCGCCCTGCGTCGCCGTATCGATCACTTGGTAGGAATCGCTCCACAGCGAGCCCTCGTCGTCGCGGATGCGCAGGAGGCTGTAGGCGGCATCGTCCGCGGTGATGGGCGAGCCATCGGAGAACTTGGCGTCGCGCAGCTTGAAGGTATAGGTCAGCCCGTCCTCGGAAACGGTCCAGCTTTCCGCCAGGCCCGGCTCCAGCTCCTTGCCGGACTTGTCGACGCGGATCAGCACGTCATAGACGTTGGAGAACACCCAGAAATCGATGTTCTGCGCCGTCTTGATCGGGTCGAAGGTCGTCGAATCCTCGCGCCGGCCGATGGTCAGCACTCCCGCCGCCTCGGCAATGCCCGCGCCGAACGACAGGCCGGCCATCACGGCCGCCACGCTCATTTTCATCCATTTGTTCTTCATCGTCTGTTCCCTTCTGATTGGTCTGGATGTCACTTTCGCCTATGCAACCTCCCGTGCCGCCTGCGGCAGAAGCGGCTTGTCCGGGTCGATATCGGGAATGGCGCGGATCAGCGCCTGCGTATAGGGCTGCGCGGGATGCTCGAACACCTGCGCCGAGGCTCCCTGCTCGACGATATGCCCGCGATGCATGACGACGACCCGGTCGCAGAGGCTGCGCACGATGGCAAGGTCGTGGGCGATGAACAGCAAGGTCAGATTCATCTTGCGCTTCAGCACGCGGAACAGATCGAGGATCTGCGCCTGGATGGTGACGTCGAGGGCCGCCGTGCTCTCATCGGCGATGATCAGGCGCGGGTTCACCGCAAGCGCCCGGGCGATCCCGGCCCGCTGGCACTGGCCGCCGCTCATGCTGCGCGGTCGCCGCGCGGCGAATTCGCGGCCGAGATCGACGAGATCGAGCAATTCGCCGACCCGCGCCGGAATATCGGCAGCCGGCGTGCGGCCCTGAACCTTCAGCACCTCGGTCAGCATATCGCCGATGGAAAGACGAGGGTTCAAGGCATTGTACGGATCCTGGAAGACCATCGCCGTCTCGCGGCGTAGCCGACCCAGAAACGCGACGCGATCCTCGCGCAGGCTCGTTCCGTCGAAGACGACATTGCCCGAAGCGATCGGCGTCAGCCCCAGGATCGCCCGCGCCAGGGTGCTCTTGCCGCTGCCCGATTCACCGACGATGCCGACCGTCTCGCCCGGCAGGATCCGGAGCGAAACCCCCGCGACCGCATGGACCGCGCCGGACCGTCCGCCGAACAGGCTGCCCGTGCCGGGAAAGCGGACATTGACATCGTCCACCTCCAGGAGAGGCTTGTCCGCCGGCGTCCCGATAGCCTTGGGGGCCGCCGCCCCTTGCCCCGCCGAAGGAGACGGCATCGATGGATGGCTGCCGATGAGCGCCTTCGTATAGGGATGGACGGGCGCGCGCAGCAGGTCGCGCTTCCTGCCCTGCTCGACGAGCCGGCCTTCGCGCATGACCGCGATGCGGTCGCAGGTCTGTGCCACGATGCCGAGATCATGGGTGATCAGGATGATCGACAGGTCGCGCTCACGGCGTATGTCCATCAGCAATTGCAGGATCTGCGCCTGGATGGTGACGTCGAGTGCGGTCGTCGGCTCGTCGGCGATCAGGATCTCCGGATTGCACGACAGCGCGACGCCGATCATCGCGCGCTGGCGCATGCCGCCGGAAAATTCGTGCGGATAGGCGTCGAACTGCCGCTCCGGCTCGAGAAAGCCGATCTGGTGCAGGATCGCGACCGCCGCCTTGCGCGCGGCACGGGCATCCAGCCCCTGATGAAACCGGATCCCTTCGGTCAGCTGGTCGCCGATCGTCATCACCGGATCCAGATGGCTGGTCGGATTCTGGAAGATCATCCCGATCCTCCCGCCGCGAACGTCCAGCATCTGCGCCTCGCTCGCCCTGGCCAGATCCTCATCTCCTAGCAGGATGCGGCCGTCCGTGATCCGCATGTTCCGGGACGGCAGGAGGCGGACCAGCGTGCGGCAGAACAGGCTCTTTCCCGAACCGCTTTCGCCGACCAGCCCGAGCACCTCGCCCTTGCCGAGCTCGAGCGAAACCTTGTCGAGCAGCACGCGCGGCCCGGCGCCCGGCAAGTTCAAGGTGACCGTGAGGTCCCTGACGCTGAGAACGGGGGCGCTCATTCCTTCACCCCCAGAGCATCGCCGAGCGCATCGCCGAACATGCTGAAGCCGAAGGCGAGCATGACGATGGACAGGCCCGGGAAAAGCGTGATCCACCAGGCCGTCGTGATGAAGGGCTGGCCTTCGGCGACCATGATACCCCATTCCGCGATCGGCGGCTGGACGCCAAGCCCCAGATAGCTGATGGCCGCCCCGTTGAGCAGGACGAGCACGGCGTCCGACATCGAGAACACCACCGAGCCCGCGATCGCGTTCGGCAGGAGATGCCGGAACATGATGCGCGTGCGGCTGAACCCGAGGCTCACGGCTGCGACGGCATAGTCGCTGCTCTTCAGGACGAGCACCTGCGCGCGGATCAGCCGCGCATAGGAGACCCACCCCACCAGCGCCATCGCGATATAGAAGCTGCCGAGGCCCGGCCCGAGAATGGCGATGATCGACAGGACCAGCACGAGGAAGGGAAACGCCAGGATGATATCGATCAGCCGCATGAAGAGCGTATCAACGATCCCGCCGAAAAACCCCGCCACAGTGCCAACCAGCGTGCCGATGACGAAGGGAAAGATGACACCCAGGATCGCGATCTGGAGATCGATCCGCACGCCCCAGATGACCCGCGAGAGAACATCGCGGCCGAAATTGTCCGTTCCGAACGGATGGGCCCAGGACGGAGCCTGCAAGCGGACCTCGGCATTCTGCAGGATCGGATCATAGGGCGAAATATAGGGCGCGAGCAGCGCAATCAGCACGAAGGCGACCAGGATCGCCGCGCCGAACATCAAGGCCGGCTGGCGGCCGAGCCGTCCCTGCCAGCCCATCCATTTTCCGCCGATGGTCCGCGCGCTCATAGCTTCACCCGCGGATCGGCGGCGACGGTCACGATGTCGGCGATGAGATTGATGAGCACGGTGGCGCAGGCAAGCACCATCGCCACGCCCTGCACCACCATGTAGTCGCGCGAGAAGATCGCCCGCACCAGGAGCTGGCCGATGCCGGGAATGGCGAACACGCTTTCGATGACCACCGTCCCGCCGATCAGCCAGCCGATATTGACGGCGAGCAGGTTGATGGTCGGCACCATCGAATTGGGAACGACATGGCGCCAGAAGACCACGCGCTCAGGCATGCCGCGCGCCCGCGCCGCGGTCGCGACGTCCGAGCGCAGGCCTTCCACCATCGCCGCCCGCAGGCTGCGCGTCAGCACGGTCGAAAGCGACAGCGCGATCGTCAGGCTGGGCAGGACCAGGTGGGCAACCTTCGCGCCCAAGGTCTCGCCATAGCCGGAAACCGGCAGGAGGCCCAGATTGACGCTGAATAGGATGATCAGCATCAGCCCCAGCCAGAAGGGCGGGAACCCGATGCCGGCGGTCGAGATGACGCGCACCGCGTGATCGGCAAACCGGCCGTGGTTGCGGGCGGCAAGCGCTGCCATCGGCACGGCGATCAGCACCGAAAGCACCACGCTTGCCAGCACCAGCACGAGCGTCGGCTCGATCCGGGTCAAGATGAGCTTCAGCACGTCGATCTTGTAGAGGATCGATTTGCCCATCTCACCGTTGAGCAGGTTTTTCACGAAGTAGAAATATTGCAGCCACATCGGCTCATCGAGGCCGTATTGGCGCCGGATGTTGGCGATGGCCGTGGGTGTCGCCCGCGCGCCGAGCAGAACCCGGGCGGGATCACCGGGAATGAGCCGCACCAGCACGAAGGTAACGACGCTGATGCCGAACAGCACCGGAAGGAATTGAATGGGGCGATAGAGGACGAACTTGTACCGGTGCATGCTCAACCTCGCCTAAGGCGCGTCATGCGCTTGCCCGGTGGCGCGACAGGAAATCGACCAGCACGCGGTAATAGTCTTCGGGATTCTCGTAGAACGGCATATGGCTGGAATTGCGCATGATGCTCACTTCCGCTTCGGGCATAGCCGTTTTCATGCGCAAAGCGCAGGCGGGTGTCAACTCGTCGTGCTCGCCATTGATGATGAGCACCGGCGCCTTGATCATCGGCAGATCCGGCACCCGATTCCAGTCCTTGAGATTGCCGGTATAGAGGAACTCGTTCGGCCCCTGCATGGTGACATACGGCCCCATGTTCCAGTCGTCGAGCGAGCGGCGCACGGGCGCCGGCCATTCCGGCAGGCGGCAGACATGGCGATAGTTGAGCAGGGTGATGGCCGCCATGTATTCGGGGTGATCCAGCGTGCCCGCGGCCTCATGCTTCTGCATCATGGCGACCGTTTCGGAGCCGAGCGCGGCCCGGAGCCGCTCAAGCTCCAAGACGAGATGCGGTATGTCCGCGACCGTGTCGGCGAGGATGAGCGAGGCAAGGTTTTCAGGGTGCGTCAGCGCATAGTCGATGGCAAGCCACCCGCCCCAGGAATGGCCCAGCATATGCACCCTTCCGAGGCCGAGCTCACGCCGCACGGTTTCGGTTTCGGCGACATAGCGGCCGATTGTCCAGAGCGAGGCGTCGTCCGGACGGTCCGAGGCGCCCGTTCCCAGCTGGTCGAAGGCGACGACCCGGTATCCATGGTCGATCAGGCAGGAATGGGCTTCCCGCAGATAGTCGCACGGCAGGCCCGGCCCGCCATTGAGGCACAGGACCGTATCCGCGCCCGTGCCGAAACTATAGGCCCTGACCCGATGCCCGTTAATGTCGATATCGATCTGTTCATCCGGGTTGATCTCACGCCACATGCCGTCCTCCTGCCACGGCGGCATACGCGCTTTCCGTGCGCCGCCCCAGGCAAGTTTATTCGTCAGCCATGCTTCCACCAGCTATAAGAAATGATAGGTTCGATGGTGCTTCCCTCGGAATGAAGGAGACTGGCAACAGCCATGCTCGACCGGATTGAGATCATCAGGCACCAGTTCGCCCGGCACCAGACCCTCGAGGGCCGCATCGACCATGCCTTCGAGGCCATGAAGGCGCTCGGCTTCGGCGCGATGATCTATGACTATACGCCGGTTCCCATGGGTCCCAATGGCCATATCGCCATCCCGTCCCTGATGAAACTGCGCAACATCGCCAGCGGCATGCAGGAATACTGGTGCGACCGCGGCTATTTCCTCATCGATCCGGTGCAATTGCTCGCCGCACGCACATCGGTGCCCTTCTTCTGGAACTACGAGCCGGGGGCCGATACGCGCATTCGTCGCTTCGTGACCTCAAAGACCGAACCGGTGGCGCGCTATCTGCTCGACAATGACATGCCGGCCGGCGTAACCGTGCCCATCCATATGCCGCATGGCGGCTATGCCACGGTGACCGGCACGCTGGCGCAGGGCGCTACCGCCGCCGATGCATTGCACAACATTGCCGACTTCGGTCTCCTCGCCCAGGTCTTCCACGAGGCCGCGTACCCGGCCTATGCCGATACCGTGCCGGGCCCTGCATCGATCCGTCTCACGGCGCGGGAACAGCAATGCCTGCTCTACTGTGCCGACGGCTATTCGGCCAAGGAGATTTCGCGCCTCATCGGCCGCTCCGTGCCGACGGTCGTCCTCCATCTCAGCACGGCGACAAGGAAGCTGGGCGCGCGCAACCGCGTCCAGGCGGCCGCGATGGCGGTGCGCTACGGCCTGCTCGGCCCGACCGAAGCGCCCCCTCCCCATGCGGGCACAGCCGCAAGAAATTGACTTCTGCCGCAGGGTATCGTCACTTCCGCTCCGGTTACGTAACAGAGTGGGGGCTCCCGTGGCGAGCAAGGTCGATCTTTCATCCCTGAAACGGGCGCTCGAGGCCCTGCCTGGAAAATTCAGGGGCCCGGGTGGCGTCGCGGGCGTCGTGGAGAACGGCGAGGTGCTGGCGCGACAGGCCTGGGGATATGCCGACCTTTCGAGCGGCCAGGCCATGACGACGACCACCCGGCTGCCGATCTGCTCGATCAGCAAGCAGTTCACCTGCGGCGTCCTTCTCGACCTTGTGGGAGACCCTTCCCGCCTCGACGGACGCGTGGCGGATTTCCTGCCCCGGCTCGAAGGCCGCAAGCCGAGCATCGTCGACTTCTGCAACATGCAGTCGGGCCTGCGCGATTACTGGGCGCTGACCGTGGTGCAGGGCGCCCATCCCGAAGGTGTCTTCGGCCGGGAAGACGCCGGGCGGCTTCTCGCAAGGATGCGCAGCACCCATTTCGAGCCGGGCAGCAGCTATTCCTATTCGAACGCCAATTTCCGCATCCTGTCCGACCTGCTCGAGGATTTCGCGGACCGGCCGCTTGCGGAGCTTTATGCCGAGCGGCTGTTCGGACCCGCCGGCATGGAAACCGCCCTCCTGACCGCCGACACCAGTCAGCCCGTGGATGGCGTCGTCGGCTATGAAGGCAATGACGCCGTCGGCTTCTTCCCCGCCACCAACCGCATCTACTGGACAGGCGATGCCGGCATCTCGGCATCGCTGGAAGACATGCTCGCCTGGGAACGCCATATCGATGCGACCCGTGACGACGCGGAAGGGCTCTATCGACGCCTGTCCAAGCCCCAGTCGTTCAGCGACGGCACGGCCGCGCGATACGGCTATGGCCTTGTGCACGAAAAGGTGGATGCGGTTGCCGTGACCGGGCACGGCGGCGCGCTGCGCGGCTTCCGCCTCCAGCGCATGCACGCGGCATCGGAGCGCCTGTCGGTGGTCGTCCTCTTCAATCACGAAGCCGATGCGCATGAAGCGGCCCGCATGCTGCTGCGCGCAGCCCTCGGCCAGGACGACGAGCCCGCCGCCGCCAACCATGCCGATCCCGCCTGGAACGGCGACTACCTGGACAGAACGAACGGCCTTCTGCTTCGCGTGAAGGCGGACGGCGCGATGCTTGATGCGCACTACGCCACCGCATCCGAGCGGCTGCGCCTGACGTCGGAGAACACCGCCGAGGCGTCCTCGATGACCCTGGCGCGGGACGGCGACGCCATTCGGCTGAGCCGCCCCGGCGAAAACCTCAGCGCCAATGCGGTCCGCATCACCGGCAATGCCACCGAAGAACTGGAAGGACGGTATTTTTCCCGCGAACTGGACGCCTGGCTGGAAATCGACAAGACCGGCCCCGCAGTGTCCGGCCGCTTCGAAGGCGTGCTGGGCCGTGGCCCGATGCACACGATCTACCCGGTCGGTCAGGACGTCTTCACCCTCTCCTGCCAGCGATCGATGGATGCCCCCGCCCCCGGAGACTGGACCATCCAGCTTCAAAGGGACGCGGCCAAAAACATTCGTGGCCTCATCCTCGGCTGCTGGCTGGCGAGGAACATCACCTACGAGAAAGTGGGCTGAACAGTACATTTCTCTGATATGACAATGGCGCAGCATCCCCCTTTCAGGGCTGGTTCAGCCATCCCACCTGGTCTAACTGACGTTATCGAAGTCATCGTGACCAAGCGCGCCGAAACCCATCGAAACCTAGCCAAGAACGACGTTCACGGGACCGCTCTTGTCATCGAAGAAGCGTCAGCGGCCGCCTCCAGCAGCCGATTGATTTCAATCCTAGCCGTTGCTTCCTTGCGTAGTGACAATGTCCATCCCGGCAAGAATTCGGCAGTGAATCCATAATCCACACTCGTCAAAGCACAACTTTTAATCGATGTGGCAAACTGAAAATTTAGCCATCATTGCGCCTTTGGAACAAACCCCACAGCAAATCCGAACAATCGGCCAATTTTCACTAAAGTTTCGAGCGTTGGGTTCGCGCTCCCGGCTTCGATCTCAGCAACTTGGCGCCTGGTGAGCGATAGGATCTTGGCGAATTCATTCTGCGTCAAACCAAGCCCCCTACGGATTTCAACAACCGCTTCAGGCAGCCTCAAGTCGCCGGTTTGAGCACGCTCCGCCAGCATTCGCCGGTTTTCTAGAACCTCTTCTTTCGTGGGTTTCTTCCATCGAGCCATTTAGCTGTCCTTCGGCATCAGTGGCATGACGCCAGGACGCTGTCTGTTATCGCCATGCAGCGTCCCATCGCACGCTCAAGAATGTCCGGAGACGCCCCCAAATCTCTCGCCATGGCTGGAGCCTGGCGCAGCTGTTCGGCAAACTCGGAAAGCGTAGCCGTGAGCGCCTTCTGCTCTGCAGGGTCAGGCGCCAATTCAGCGTAAATCTGCTTCCAATCGGGAAGATAATCGCGACCCCCGTCACGCATTATCGCCCATCGGGTGGAGCGAACGATTCCTTCTTTTGCGAGCCGCATTGGTGCGAAATCAAAGAGCGGAGACAGCCGGATCGTGCCGTCCTGGTGCTTGCTGAGCGCGGAATTACGGCCATGATTGTCGGGATTGCCGAGCGCCAGGTTGGCGATGTCGCGCTTCAGATATTCGACGGTGTCGGCGAAGGGATCGGCCGAATATTGGCGCAGAATGTCGATATAGACCTCATGCGTGCTGACATGACCGAAATCGGCAACGCCGATCGCGGACACGAGGCTTTCCTGGCCCAGCCGGACGGTTCCGCCGCCCTCTCTCTTCTTCCGATCGAAACGGGGAATGACCAGGACACCTTCGGCATAGGTCGAAGGTTCGCTGACATTCAGACCGATCTCTTGAGCGATCCTCGAATAGAGGGCTTCGCCTTCGAGTATGAGGCGGTCCACCGGCTCACTGCTGCGTACCAGCTTGACGATAACGTGGCGCACGGCCTCATAATCGGTCACGAAGCTGTCAGGATAATAGAGCCCGTCATTCGCCTGGGTCATCGAGACCTTCGGCCATTCGCCTTGCAGGCCGCTTGAGCCGGAGGCGAGCATTCCAAAGCGATCGGCGACTTCCATGAAGCGATCCGACCGCTCAAGTATTTCCGCTTCTGTAACCCCGTGGCGCTCGACACCTCGCAGCCGATCCGCTTCGGCGTCGGCCGCTTCCGTGATCCGGATATTGCCAATGCCCCCCGTCGCCGATCGCAGAAGCAGTGGGAGATCAGAAGCACGCGAGCCTTCAGCAAGGCCGAGGTGTTCGGCAAGCTTTCGCCTTGCATGTCCCTGGGGCATGAGATCCAAGAGGAACGGCGGCCAGCTGCAGCTATATCGATTTTCGAGATCAACAGGAAAACGGACGGACAAGGCTCTATGGTCGCGGACCGTCTTTCCGGCCGCAAACTCCGCCGATGCCACAGTGACGAAATAGTCGAGATCGTAATCGATGATGGATGCGCCCTGGAAACCGGCCGCATCGTCCTTGAGTTCCAGCGTCGCTGCGTGGTGCCACTCACCATCAAAATGGGTTTGGAGCGTTAGGCGCATCATTTAACCCTTAAAATGGATCAATTAACACCTACTACCACAATTTTCAATCCATTAAAATGGGACAATTAACTCAACATGGTGCCTAGTTCGAGCATGCACTTAGCTCACGCATGGGCTTGGCCGGTTTCCGAAGTCGACTATCCACGATGCCTCACACATTATGTTTGGACGAAGATTGGGCTTTGTTTTCCGGCTCCCCCGTTTCGAACAAGTCGAACTGCTGCTTCAGCGGCCTTGGCACGCCGCGACAGAATCCTCTTGAGGGCGACGAGAACGGGCGCGGCGAAGAGGAAGAGCAGCGCGACGGCGTTGAAGGCCGTGTCGAAGGCGATGACGGCCGACTGGCCCGACACCGCCCGGGCCATCAGCGCCACCGCGGCCCGGCCGGCGGCGGCCGCCTCCATTCCCTTCGCCTCGAGCACGGCGGTCACGGTCGCTAGGCGCTCGATCACCGCCGGCGCACCCCGCGCTACTTCGGAGACCAGCACCACGGCATTGCCGACGATATCGCGGTCGATCATCGTCTGGAGCGCGGCGACGCCCATCAGGCCGCCAAGCTGGCGACCGGCGTTGAATAGGCCAATGCCGGCGGCAAGGTTGCAGGCGCCAAGCCCGCCGAACGCGATCAGCGTGATCGACAGGAACAGGAAGCCGAGGCCGAGGCCGCGCAAGAGCACCGCCGGCATCATGTCCGCGGCGCCGCTTTCGCCGCTCGAGCCGGACAGCATCCACATGGCCGCCATGATCATCAGGATGCCGAGGGGCACGGTCGCGAAGGAGGCCACGCCTCGGGCCTGCATGAGGTAGGCGACGGCGAACAGCGCGGCGGCGAACAGAGCGCCACTCGGCAGGAGAAGAAGTCCGGCATCGATGGGCGTGAAGGCGAGCGCCGACACGGCGAAGGCCGGGATGAGGAAGGCACTGCCAAACAGGGCCGCCCCGGCGACGAAGCTGACAATGAAGGCGAAGGAGAAATCGCTCGACCGGAACAGCGCGAAATCGAGCAGGCCGCCCTTCCGCTCCGCCACCTGATGGCCGAGAAAGGCGAGCAGGGCGGCAAGGCCGATCGTCGTCAGCCACAGGATGCGCGGTGCCTCGAACCAGTCCCACCGGCTGCCCTGGCTGAGGACATAGGCGAGGCAGAAGAACGCGATCGAAACCAGCGGAAAGCCGACCCAGTCGAACCGGCGCATCGCGCCGCGGGCGGGCGCCGGGCAATCGCCTATGAGGAGAAGGCCGCAGGCCGAAAGCGCCAGCGGGATGACGCTATAGAAGATCCATGCCCAGGACTGGCTGTCGAGCAGCCATCCCTGGAGCGCCGGCGCGATCGTCGTGGGGGCGACGACGGCCCCCAGCGCGAACAGGGCCTGCAGCACCGGTTGTCGGGAGCGGGGAAAGGCGAGGAAGACGATGGCCTGCCCGGCGACGAGCAGGACGCCGCCCGAAAGCCCCTGCACCACCCGCAGCGCCACCAGGAGGTCGAGCCGGGTCGTCAGGGCGGCCACAGCGCAGGCAAGGCCCATAGCGAAGGTCGAGCCGACGAGCACGCCGCGCGCATCGATCCGGCTCGTCATCCAGGGCGCGAGCAGGAACCCCGCGAGCTTGGCGCCGGTATAGCCGACATCCAGCAGGGCGAACTCGTCCGGCGTCGCATGGATATCGCCGATGATGTCGCTGCGGCCGAGCGACAGAACCGTGCCGGCTATCGCCTCGGCGAGGGCGGCGAGCACGATGCCCGCTAGGATGAGGAAACCGAGGGTGGCCGCCGGGCGGGCGGGCGGTGCGAGGCTGTCGAGCGTCGTCATGACCCGCTCTCCGCGTCGATCTCCACCCGCGCCGACAGGCCAGGCACTAGGCGGCCGGGCAAGGGATTGCCGGCCAGTCGGATCTTCACCGGAACGCGCTGGACGACGCGCACAAAATTGCCCGTCGCGTTGTCGGCCGGCAGCAGGCTGAAGGACGAACCGCTGCCCGGCGCGAAACTGTCCACGACGCCCTCGAACGCTGTGTCCGGATAGCTGTCGACGGTGATTCGGACGGCCTGGCCGAGCTTGATGCGCGCAAGCTGCGTCTCCTTAAAATTCGCGACGATCCAGACGCCGTCGAGCGGGACGATATCCAAGAGCGGCGTGCCCGGCGCGACGAGCCGGCCGACGCGCGCCTGGCGGTTGCCGACGACGCCGCGGACGGGGGCGCGCACCAGCGTTCCGGCGAGATCGATCTCGGCGAGGTCGCAGGCGGCCTCGGCCTGCGCCAGGGCGGCGGCCGCCGCGTCGCGCTGGGCGGCGAGCACCGCGATGCGCTGCACCTGCGCCTCCAGCATGGCGGACGCGGCGGATACGCCCGCCTCGGCCCGGGAGCGCGCCGCCTCGCTCTCGTCGAGCTTCGCCTGGCTGACGGCGTTGCTACGGCTGAGGGTGCGGTGACGGTCGACGGCCTTGCCGGCTAGGATCACCTCCGCCTCGGCGGCCCGCTTCTGGGCCTCGGCTTGGCGGATGAGCGCGTGCTGCAGGTCCACCTCGGCATCGACATTGGCAAGGCGCGCCTTTGCCGCCTCGACATTGGCTAGCGCCTGCGCCAGCCGGGCGCGATAGTCCCGATCATCGATGCGGAACAGGATATCGCCGGCCTCGACGGCCTGGTTGTCCTGCACGTCCACCGCCGTGATGTAGCCCCCGATCTTCGGGGCGAGAGAGGTGACGTCGCCGCGGACATAGGCGTTGTCGGTCGCCGCCCCCTCGCCGAAATGCGCCCGGGCCCAGCCCGCGCCCACGACGACGACCGCACCGAGGCACAGCGCCAGACCGATCATCTTTCTCCTGTTCACATGTGACATGATGGCCTCCGGGGCGCGTTGCCTGCCGATGCCACCCCCCAAGGCCGGCATCGCCAGAGAGATTGGATCTTGGTGGAAGGGTCGCCCTAGGAGGCGGCCAGCCGGGCGCGCTCGCGCGCGAGCCAAGCATCGAAGCCGACCGTGCCGAGGCGTGCGCCGTCCCCTGGCGTGAGCGAGCGATCGGAAAGCAGGCCGCCGAAATAGCGGGCGCGGATGTCGGCCACCACCGTCCGCGGGTCCCCGGTCTCCTGCAGGAAGCGCCGGACGAGCTCGTCGAGCGGCAGGGCCTCGGGGCCGGCGATCTCGATGGTGCCGTTGACGGGCGGGGCCAGCGCCACGTCAGCAAGGGCCGCGGCGACGTCGTCGGAAGCCATCGGCTGGATCAGCGCCGGCGACAGGCGGATCTCGTTTCCGATGGTCGCCGACCGGGCGATGCCGTCGACGAACTCGAAGAACTGCGTAGCGCGCACGATCGTATAGGCGATGTCCGACGCCTTGATAAGGTTCTCCTGCGCGACCTTCGCTCGGAAATAGCCGTTGTGCGGCAACCTTTCGCTGCCGACGATCGACAGGGCGACATGGTGGCGCACGCCCGCGGCCGATTCGGCGGCCAGGAGATTGCGGCCGGAGGTCTCGAAGAAGTTGAGGACCGCCTGGTCCTCCCAGACGGGGGCGTTGGCGACGTCGATGACGACCTCGGCCTCATCCAGCGCCGCCGACAGGCCCTCGCCGGTGATGGTGTTGACGCCGGTGGTCGGCGAGGCCGCGAGCACCGCATGGCCGCGCCGTTTCAGGTTGGTCACGAGCTTCGTGCCGATGAGGCCGGTGCTTCCTATCACGACGATCTTCATGGCTTCTCTCCACTTTCCCGACCGCAACCATTGCCGTCGACGCGAAGCCAGAGTGCCGCGCCACCGCCGGGAAGTCCTTGGCACCACCTTGAATTACCCTTGCCTAAAGCTTGGCTTTCCGTCCAAGCCTGTTGCGGGTATCAAGGCGCGGAAGGTTTTGCGGGCGGCCAGGTGATGGGGCGCGCGCCCGGCTGGAGGACGGCGACGTGCGGTTCATCTTTGGAGACTATGTGCTCGATCCCGGGCGCCGGGAACTGACCGCCCGCGGACAGGCTGTGGCGATCGGCCCGAAGGTCTTCGATCTCCTGCACCATCTCGTTGCGAACCGCGACCGGGTGACCGGTAAGGACGAATTGCTGCAGGCGGTGTGGGCCGGCCGGATTGTCTCGGAATCGACGATCACCAGCCATATCAACGCCGTCCGCAAGGCGATCGGCGACAATGGCGAGGCGCAGCGCCTAGTGCGCACCGTGGCGCGCAAAGGGTTCCGCTTCGTCGGCGAGGTCAGCCTCGACGAGGCGGAAGGAGCGTCCGAGGCACCGAGCGGCAAGGCGCTCGCCCTTCCCGACAGGCCCTCCATCACCGTCCTACCCTTCCAGAACCTCAGCGGTGACCCGGAGCAGCAATATTTCACGGACGGGGTGGTGGAGGACATCATCCTCGCCCTGTCGCGTGTGCGCTGGCTGTTCGTCATCGCCCGCAATTCCAGCTTCACCTACAGGGACCGCGCGGTGACGGTGCAGGATGTGGGCAGGGAACTCGGCGTGCGCTATGTGCTGGAGGGCAGCGTGCGTCGGGCGGCGGACAAGGTGCGCATCACCGGGCAGCTCATCGACGCGATCACCGGCACGCATCTGTGGGCGGAGCGTTTCGAGGGCACGTTTGGCGACCTCTTCTTGCTGCAGGACCGGGTCGCCGAAAGCGTCGTGGGGGCCATCGCGCCGCAGCTGGAGCGGGCCGAGATGGAGCGCGCCAAGCGAAAGCCGACCGAAAGCCTCGACGCCTACGACTATTATCTGCGCGGCATGGCCAACTTGCATAAGGGAACGCTTGGCGCCATCGATGCGGCCCTACCGCTGTTCTACAGGGCGATCGAACTCGACCCGGACTTCGCCGCGGCCCACGGCGGGGCGGCTTGGTGCTACTTCTGGCGCAAGCTTAACGGTTGGATGGACGAGCCGCAACGGGAGATCGCCGAGGGGACGCGCCTCGCGCGGCTCGCCGTGGAGCGCGGCCGGCACGATGCTGTGGCGCTGACGCGGGGAGGCCATGCGCTCGGGCACCTTGCCGGCGACCTCGACGGCGGCATCGCCCTCATCGAGCGGGCGCGGCTGCTCAACCCCAACTTCGCCCTCGCCTGGTTCCTGGGCGGCGTCCTGCGGATCTTCCGCGGCGAACTCGTCAGTGGCACCGAAGACATCGCCCACGCCCTCCGCCTGAGTCCGCTGGATCCGGAAATGTTCCGGATGCAGGCTGGAATGGCACTCGCGAGCTTCTTCGCCGGCCGCTACGATCGCGCCCTCGCGTGGACCGATAAGGCCCTCGTCGACCTGCCCAGCCTACTCGTCGCGGTCGCCCTGCAGGCGGGGAGCCATGCGCTCGCCGGCCATGCGCAGGAGGCCGCAAAGGCGATGGAACGCCTGCGGGCGCTCGATCCGACGCTGACTCTCTCTAACCTCAGGGACTGGATGCCCCTTCACCGGCCAGAGGATTTCAAGCGGTTTTCCGACGCCCTACGCCTCGCCGGACTACCGGAGCGATAGAGCACTTCTGGATCAGGCGGCGACGAGGGCGCTCTTGACCGCGGCAGGGCCGCGGCGCACGAACGGGTCGCAATGGACATCGAAGTACTGCGCGCCCGAGCCGCGGTAATGGGGAATATCGTCGAGCGTGGTGAGCGCTCCGACCGGCGGCCTGGATTTTCTCCACCGCTTGGGCGACATTGTCCATAACAAGGGCCGGGCCGCGGACGCGGCACATTTCAGGGCTTGGCGCGCGCGCCAGCAGCCGGCCAGGCGGGCGAGGGTCGGACGAGATCGTCCAGCGATTTCAATGCGATGCCGGCGGCAAGCTCGTCCGGCGCGCGGCTGCGGGAGGGTCCATCCGCAAGGCAGCCGAGAGCACCGGCGAAGTGCCGAGCGAATCCATGACCACACACCTTATGGAACTGTGCGGTTTACTCCCCTCATTCAGGCCTTAACCGCACGGTACATCGCATCTCCATAACAACGGATAAGATTGCCTTATCGGTCGTTTTTCACTAGCAGGACAGCCTTCTGCAGGCGTCAAATCGATGAGAATCTACGTTCATTGAGCGGACCGAGCTCGCAGATCCCGAGCGGCCGCTTGGATGGCATCTCTCGTCAAGCAAAGCATCGAAATCAGCGTCAAACGCGCCTACCATCTACGTGCTTGATCCAGGCGATGCGCTCATCGTCAGGCAGCGTGGCGTAGCGGCGGTACCACTCGTCCAGATGTTCGTATTGTCCCCTCCCCTCTATCGGCAAGATTGGCCCGACGACCGATGAATTTTAACCTTGCAAATCAGGATTACAATTCCATAATTACAGGAATGATCCACCGCCGCAAAGCCAAGCAGGTCGAGGAACTGATCGACACCAGCCCCGCCGTAGCCCTCCTGGGACCGCGTCAGGTTGGCAAAACTACGCTCGCGATGGATATCGCCGAGCTCCGGCCATCGATCTATCTCGACCTCGAATCCGATGCCGACCGTGCCAAGCTCGCCGAACCGGAACTGTATCTCAGCCGCTTCGAAGATAAGCTCGTCATTCTCGATGAGGTTCATCGCCTGCCAAACCTTTTCCAGAACCTACGCGGACTAATCGATCGCGGGCGACGCAAGGGGCTGCGCGCCGGACGCTTCCTGCTGCTCGGATCGGCATCGATCGACCTCCTGAAACAGTCAGGCGAAAGCCTTGCAGGCCGGATTGCCTATACTGAACTGGGACCTATCGACGCGCTGGAGGCACCGGCCGCCGATCTCGACAAATTATGGATCCGCGGCGGCTTCCCGGATAGCTTTCTCGCTGAGAACGATCGCACAAGCCAACGGTGGCGGGCCGACTTCATCCGCACTTATCTGGAGCGCGATATCCCGATGATGGGACCGCGCATTGCGGCAGAGACGCTGCGCCGCTTCTGGACGATGCTGGCACACCATCAATCGGGACTTCTCAACGCGGCCGATTTCGCCCGATCACTTGGCGTCGACAGCAAGACGGTTGCCTCCTATCTCGATCTCTTAGTGGATCTCCTGCTCGTACGGCGTCTCGAACCCTGGCATAGCAATGCCGGCAAGCGGCTCGTGAAATCACCACGGATTTACGTTCGCGATTCCGGCCTGGTCCATACGCTCCTCGGCCTCGAAACGCTCGACGACGTGCTCGGTCACCCGGTCAGCGGCGCCAGTTGGGAAGGCTTCGCGATTGAGACGGTGCATTCCGTTCTACCGGAAGGCAGCCACGCGAATTTTTACCGAAGCTCGGCCGGCGCCGAAATCGACCTGGTCATCACCCTGCCCGGCGGGCCGAAGTGGGCCATCGAGGTGAAAAGAAGCCTGAGCCCGAAGATCGAACGCGGCTTCCATCACGCTTGCGAGGACCTCAAGCCGGAACGGCGGATCGTCGTTTATCCGGGCGCTGATGCCTTTCCCCTTACCGGCAGGATTGAGGTGCTGCCGCTGCGCCAGCTCGGCAAGGAACTTCTGGAGCGAGCTCGATGAAACGCCCTGGCACCGAATAGCGCGTCCCGACGGACGAACAGACGAGTGAAGCGCAATGAGGCGGCATTATCGTTCACTTCATAAAATGACACTCGAGGATATCCGGGAAAATCTGCCTCCGATCAGCGGAGTTCGGCATGAGGTTTCGGGCTCCGTCCATAACGGCCGCTCTCGGCAGCCTGTGCCAAGCCCGCCCTCGACTTTCCCTTCGGCGTGCTTTATGGGCCGACGCATCAAGAGAATGAAGATGGTTGTTGTCATGTGTTTTCAGCCTTTGCGGGAAACACCTGTGGCACCCTGTCCGAATAAGCCTTACGCCATTTCTAGCTGGTAAACGCTCCTCGTTCACCAAATGCCCAGACACCGCATCCGAAATGTTAACCGGAATGCGCTAAACCTTTCCCCGGTTCAAAAGGAGCATCGGAGATACAGATGATGTGCAATGAGACTCGTTCCCATGCCCTGAAGGCTCACCCGAGATGGGTGGCGACCATGATACTTGGCATGGCCATGTCGACGGTTCTCGGTGCATGCGCTCAGGCGGAGGACGTACGCCAGCCGAAGGCCGAGACCAAATCAGTCTATCTGGTGAAATACTGGGTCGGCAACGAGGTCCGCTACGGCAAGAATCCCGGCGGCCGCGTCATGAAAATCTCCACGGCCGACTATCGGAACAACAGCCTCTATATCTGCACGCCGAGCGGTTTCGGCCAGAAGGCGCGCTGCCGCGCCATCTAGGACAAACTGCCGGCCACGAGCTGACGACAAGACGCTGCCAGGCAGATCGTCCGGCGGCTTTTTCGTTTCTGTCAGCGTATGTCCTTGATGCGCGTGACCTCCCCGGCCACCAGATCACCGCTGACCAGCTTCTGCACTTCATCATCTTTTTGCACGGGATTATTCCGGAACACATACCACTTCCCGCCGATGGACGGCTTCTGATAGATGACCCCGTCCTTCTCACGATGCAGGAAGCAGTTGATCGCGCGGCTGCGGATGCGCTTGTCGCCCCAAATGGCGTTCAGGCACACCTTCCCGCCCTCCATCGTGTACCAGTTGCCTTCGGCGTAATACCGGGCTTTGCCCTCATGCGCCCAGCCGGCAAACCGTTTCGAATCCGCTGGCAGGAACCAGCGTCTTTCGGACTTGCCGGAAAAATAGCCGCCCCCGGTTTTCCATTTCCACGTCCGCCCGGCATACAGTCTTTCGAGCTCGCTGCTCTTCATCGGTGTCGCAGCGGCGGCACGGACGGCCGTTTCATCAACTGCCCGGAGCTTGGGTCCAGCAGTCGCATGGCCTGCCACAAGCAGGACAGAAAGCGCAGCATTCATGCACAAGAAACGGATCGACAACATTTTTCCCTCCGTTCGAACAAACATTTCCCGCGGAGAAACCCGCAATTTCCAGATCAATTCAGGGGATGGTCGGTAACGCGCCATTGCGGCCTCCCAACATTGCGCGGCCAGGGATAGACTTCGAGGTCGTTGAAATAGACGACCGCGGTCAGGGCCGGAAACTCCTCATGCGGCTTGCCGACATCCGTCGCCCAGGCGCGCACATAATCACTGCTGCCCTCATAGCCGAGTTCGGCGATGACGATCGGCTTGCCGAAACCCGCGGCGCGATCGTAGCCGGGCTTCGCCCGCTCGACGAACGTCGTATCACGTCCGACTTCCAGCGCGTCATAGGGCTGATAGGCGAAGACCGACAGGCCGACGACATCGACGTAACCGTCGCCCGGATAATAGGCTTCCAGCCCCGGATCCCCTTTCGGCGACCACATGTACTGCGCCTCCGGCAGGCTCTTGCGGCAGACGTCGACGACATGTCGATAGGCCTTCACATAGCCTTCTGGCTTCCAGAAGGCCCAGGTGAACTGACCGCTCCTGTCGTCCATTTCCTGCGCCCATCGGATCGTCACAGGGCTTTTCAGCTTCGCCGCGGCAGAACAGATGTCCGCCATGTTGGAGTCGTATTCTCCCGCGAGGATGCCTTTCAGGAGATCGTCCGGGCTGACGCGCCAGTCGCGCGCCCAGGACCACGGTTCGACGGTGATCAAGAGGGAGCGGCCTCGCGCGCGCGCATAGTCATCGGCGGCGGCGAGGGTCGCCAGATCGACGTCCTCCCAGGGGAGGAACAGGTGCTCGATCCTGGAATTGGAGTCATTGGCAAAATCACCATGGGGATCGTAGGCTCCCAGGGTCAGCGAACTCGCCGAGATTACAGGTCGCTTGTCGTTGAAGCGCGTGTTGGTACTGGCTCCCGACACGCCACTGACCGCATGGACGCTACCAGATATAGCGACGCTGCCGAGCAGGACCACTGCCAGTTTCAAGAACTTTTCCATAACGTCTCCTCCCTCACTGTTCGGTTGACGGGGCTACGCCGAGCGCAGCCTGAATGGCATCACGCTGTTGGGAGACCAGATCGGCGGCAACCAGCTTGCTGGCCTCATCATTCTTCCGGGGGATGGCATGACGGAAGACGTACCACCTGCCATCGGGTTCCCGTTTCTGGTAGATCGTGCCCGCGGCGATCTGATGGGAAAAACAGGATTTGGCCGGCGTCGACCCTTCCTGCGTATGCCATGTCGCCTTGAGGCAAAGGAGGCCGGTATCTGTGATGACCCAGCGTCCTTCGGCCCAGGATTTCCACTTCCCGCCGCTGACCCAGGCGCTGAAGTGGCGGTCTGCCTCTCGCATCAGCCCGGCGCCGTTTTCCCACTTCCAACTCTTGTCGCGGTAGAGCGTGTAGAGCTCCACCGCCGTCATGGCACGGGCATCCGCAGGAAGAGTGACATTTTCCGCCCGGGCCGCTCCCGCAAGCAGCGATGCCGCCATAGCCAACACCGCCAACCTTCGGAACCGGCGCGATTTCTGGTGCATTGTCGATTCATCCATGGTCAATAGAGCCTCCTGTGTTTTCAGGGTGAGTACTCTTCGCCCGCCGTGCGAACGCCGCATGGCCTGGCACATGGGACTGGCCGGTCGCTGTGTGAGTTTCGTAGCGGTTCGCCGTAGCCCGGCGGCCGATGGCCGAGACCCGGAAGCCGGCCTGTTCGGCCCGTGCGGGGTTGAAGGCGTTTCTGAGGTCGACCAGAACGCCCTGGCGCATGATCCGCCTCAGCCGCGCAAGATCGAGATTGCGGATATCGTCCCACTCCGTCACGACGACCACAGCATCCGCATCGCGCGCGCACTCATAAGCATTCGTGCAGAGCTCGACATCCGACAGGAGCCGCCGGGCATTTTCGGTTCCAACCGGATCATAGGCCCGGATATGCGCACCGAAACGCTGCAGCGTCTCGATCAGCGGCACGGCGGGCGCCTCGCGCATGTCGTCCGTGTCGGGCTTGAAGGTCAGGCCCAGAACCGCGATGGTCAGCCCCTCGACATCACCATCCAGGGCGTCAGTAACTTTGAGGGCCATCCGGCGCTTGCGCGCCTCGTTGGCTGTCACGGTCTCCTCGACGATGCGCAGGGGAACACCATAGTCTTGGGCGGTCCGCAGAAGCGCCATCGTGTCCTTCGGGAAGCAGGAACCGCCATAGCCTGGCCCGGCATTCAGGAAACTCGTTCCGATCCGCTTGTCGAGCCCGATGCCGACCGCAAGCTGGCCGACATCGCTGCCAACCTGCTCGCAAAGGTCGGCCAGTTCGTTGATGAAGGTGATTTTGGTCGCCAGAAATGCATTGGCGGCGTATTTTATCAGTTCCGACGTACGGCGCTGCGTGACGATGATCGGCGTCTTGCGCGCCTTCAGCGGCGCGGCGTAGAGTTCCGTTAGGCGGTCGCGGGCACGATCGTCCTCGACCCCGACTACGACGCGGTCAGGCTCCAGGAAATCGCTGATGGCAACGCCCTCGCGCAAGAATTCCGGGTTCGATGCGACGGAAAACGTCCCAGCCTCACGAACCGTTCCTATGATCTTCTGCACGATGTCGCCCGTGCCCACCGGAACGGTGGACTTCACGACTACCACCGTATTGTCGTCGATCAGCGGTGCCAATTCGCGCGCCGCAGAATAAACGAAGGACAGGTCCGCATCGCCATGGGCGGCGCGCGGCGGCGTGCCGACCGCGATGAGTACCATCGCCGCGTCCTTGACCGCCTCGAGCAGATCGCAGGTGAACGACAAACGCCCCGCGGCGAAATTGCGCTCAACGAGTTCATCGAGGCCAGGCTCGTATATCGGCACGATGCCGTTTTGGAGAGCAGCGATCTTCTGGGCATTCTTGTCTACACAGACGACTTCATGGCCCCAATTGGCAAAACAGGCGCCGCTGACGAGCCCGACATAGCCGGTCCCAATAACTGCAATCTTCATGTGTTGGGTCTCCTGTCACTCTTTAGAATCACCGGCGATTTCTCGCGCCAGCGCGGATTAAAAATCGCCTTGCGAAGGTCACGCCCACCGACGCCAGCACCGGCAACGGAATAGCGCTCTTCGAAAATGGAGAAGTGTCGGGTTCCCCATGCGAGCGCTTCAATACCGTCTCGGCCTCTTTCCACGGCCGCAATACAAGGCAAGGCGACGAGCACGAGTAGGCTGGCAGTCATCACCGGTCGATAGGAGCGAACCCGATAGCGGACTGTATTTTCGCGCGCGTGCTGCACGATGATCACGAGGAGAAGCATCGTGTAGAGCGCAGCGTTAACGATGGCGAAGATGTAGAATCCCCGGCTACTGGGGTCAGGACAAGAGCAGTTCGAAATCCTGCGCTAAGCTCGAACGGAGCATGAACATCACGCGGCTCGGAGAATCTGTCCGGGAACACGCAATGGCCTGAAGCCCTCTGGCATCTGCTGCTCGGTGTCCCACGAATAGATGCCGGTGAGGTTTATGTGTTCCCAACTGAGCGGCGAGATGTGCTTGAGCAATTCGTCAGGGACATGACGACCTTGTTGCCGCAGGTGGGCAACGGCGCGGCTGAGATAGACGGTGTTCCAGTAGACAATTGCGCTGACGACGAGATTGAGGCCGGATGCCCGGAATGCCTGGCTGTCATAGGAGCGGTCGCGGATTTCGCCGCGCTCATGGAAGAAGACGGCGCGCTTGAGCTTGTGGGCAGCTTCGCCCTTGTTGAGCCCGGCCTGACACCGCTTGCGCAATGCCGGACTGGAATACCATTCGATCATGAACAGCGTGCGCTCGATGCGGCCGATCTCGCGCAGCGCCCTGGCCAGATCATTGGATTTCGATGAGGCGGATAGCGTTTTGAGGATCGCCGACGGAGCGACGGTGCGCGTTGTGATAGAGGCAGCCAGGCGCAGAAGCTCATCCCAATGTTCAAGGATTAGCGCAGTGTTGATCGGCGCGCCGATGTGGTTGGCCAGCGCCGGGTAGGCGTCGCCCTTCTCGAAGGTGTGGAACTTCCGGTCCTTGATGTTGCGCAGCCGGGGCGCGAATCGTTTGCCGATCAGGGCGAACAGCGCAAAGACATGATCGCTGGCGCCGCCGGTATCGGTGAACAGTTCTTCGATCTCGAGGATCGTGTCGTGGTCGAACAGGCCGTCGAGCACATAGACGGCCTCGCTCTCGGTCGGGCTGATCGGCAGGATGCTGAAGTAGCCGTATTGATCGGAGAGGCCGCTGTAGAATTTCGTGCCGGGCTCGCTGCCATAGTGCAGATTGATGTCGCCGCGCCTGGCGGCCCGATCACTGGCGCGAAAGAACTGCCCGTCGGACGATGCCGTTGTTCCGTCACCCCAGAGCAACGAATGGGGATGACGCGTATGGGCATCGGTCACGCAAGCCTGCGCGGCTCGGTATGTTTCGGAGCGGGCATGGAAGCTGCGCATCCAGCCGATCTGATGAGCGCTGATCCCCTTCGACGCTCCCGCCATTCGCTTCGGGCCGAGATTCGTACCATCGGCGAGCACGCCGGCCAGCATGGCGGAGATGTTCTGCGGCGCATCTGAAGTGCGGACATGCGTGAACTGATCAGCGAAAGCCGTCCAGTCATGCACCTCCCGCAGCAAATCGGGGACGTCGACCAGGGGGTACATCTCGCTGATTTCAGCATTGAGGGCGGCCGCAGCGGCCGGAACATCGCTGGCGCGCGGCGTCACGATCAGGATGCCGTTTTCCAACCTCACGCCGTCGAGCTTTCCGTAGCGGGCACGCCAGGCCAGCCGTTTGAGGTTGAAGTCCATCATCTGCCGGACCTCGGCGAGCCAGGCCGCGCCGTCGCTCTGGACGCCAAGGCCGAGCTTGTTGTCTTCCTTCAGGGCTGTGAAGGCCGGTTTCGGCATCAGATGTTCGTCAATCGGTCTGAACGAGCGGCTGCCCTCGACCCAAATGTCCCGCGAACGGAGCCGATCACGCAAGAGAGCAAATGTGGCGATCTCGTAGAGCGATCGAACCGGCCGCCCGCTCTCGAATATCCGTTCGCGATCCGCTTTTGCCAGATGGGCAACCGGAACGCGATCAGGCAATACACGCCGTCCTTCCGCATAGAGCGCTTTAATGACCTCGATCGCGGCAAGCAGCGGATCATTCCGGCGACGCGACTGGAAAGCAAATGTCTGGAGAAAGGCGCCGGCATATTTGCGAACGTTCGCATGTTGCTCCGCCGCCATCATCAAGGGCGACACGTCATTATTCTCCACCATTGCTTCCAGGCCGGGTTTGACCTGGAGCAGCCGATGCCAACCGACCCGCTGGTCCAGCATCTCCATGGGATCCGCTTCCTCTTCGTTGGCGGCCTGCAAAGCCACGATCGTGTCGAGAAACAGCCGCAACGCCTTCGATGTTTCCAGCCGCGCGTTCATATGGCGCTGCTTCTTGCGGTTGTTGGCCTGGGAGAACAGCCGGCCCATCAGCTTGATGAACATCATCACCGCATCGTCGGTGAGCTTCTGCCCGAGCTTGATCAACTGCGCTACGATCGTTGCACGCCGCCGGCTGGCGCTGAAGTCGCCGGCCAGCCAGGCTGGCGTGGCGTCGCCCTCACGGATCATCTGATCCCATCGCCCGGACGGGATTCGCGCCTGCAAACGTGGATCGATCCCCAGCGTGCGCAGGAACGCGATGCGTTCCGTCAACCCAACCAGATTGCCGGCTCCCGGTGCATCCGGGGTCGAGCGCAGCCAATGATAGCGCGTCTGACGGATCGCCGGGTCAACCTCCAACAGACGGTCTAGGGTTCGCAGCTTTTCTGGATCGAGATCCGAGATCAGGGCGTGTTCGGCACGCCGTCGAGCAACAGCACGGCCCGCCAGCCCCATGCGCTCGATCATGTTCGGCGCGGGCAGCAGAACCCGATGCTCCCGGAAAGTGGCGATGATGGCCTTTGCAATCATTGCCCCCTTGTCAGTGCCCGAAGCCGCTTCGATTGCCGCCAACAAGGCTGCGCGCCGATTCTCGGCCGTAGGGCTCCTCATGTCCAGATAGCTCAGCAAGTGAGCGGCATGGTTCATGCGCGTCTCTTCCCGGCGAGCGTACAGATCAAATGACGCCGGATCGGCCCCGATCTGCTCGGCAACATAGTTGAGCATCGCCTTGGGCGGGATCTCGCCGGCCATGAGTGCGCGCCCCGGATAACGCATAAGGCAGAGCTGCATCGCAAAGCCGAGCCGATTATGCTCACGCCTGCGGACCTCGATCTCGAGCCGGTCGGCAGGCGATAGGGAATAATGGCGGATCAGGCTTTCCTCATCGGTTGGGATGTCGAAAAGCTCTCGTCGATCCTGGGGTTTGAGAAGGGTCCGTTTCGCCATTGCCGTTCCTGCGCGTTGCGAGCCAAAGACCTTGCCTCTGTCCAGAAAGGTCCGTTTCCGTACAGGGGAGAAACGCACTGTCCACAAATTACCTTGACGGGCTTTCGAACGGGCGAAATATTACGGACAGCCTATTCGGACAAAATTGGCCCCCATGCCGCGCACCTTCGCCTATGTCCGCGTTTCCACGACGGGACAGACCACCGAGAACCAGATTCAGGAAATCGAGGCCGCAGGCTTCCAGGTCGAGCCGCGCCGTATCATCACCGAGACGGTTTCCGGCAGTACCGCCATCGTGCAGCGCCGAGGATTTTCCCGGCTCATGGACAAATTGGAGGCTGGGGACATTCTCATCGTGACCAAGCTCGACAGGCTCGGCCGCGACGCGATCGATGTCAGCACCACGGTCAGGACGCTGGCTGAAATGGGCGTGCGCGTCTATTGCCTTGCGCTTGGCGGGGCCGATCTCACCAGTTCGGCCGGCACCATGACCATGAATGTGCTCAATGCCGTCGCCCAGTTCGAACGGGACTTGCTGATAGAGCGGACGCAATCCGGTCTCAAGCGCGCCAAATCGGAAGGAAAGGCCCTCGGCCGACCCTCGACGCTCAGTGAGAAACAAAAGCAGGGTGTGCGCGATGATCTGGCGACGGGAATGAGCGTTTCGGCAATCGCCAGGAAATTCGTCACCAGCCGGCAGACGATCATGCGCCTACGAGACGAAGGTTCACGCTTCGTTCGGTCCTAGCGCAGGATTTTGAACTGCTCTTGTTCCTGCCCCGCTACTGTCGGGAGCATCAGGGATGAGCAGAACTGGTAGAATGGAGGCAATCGCTAGGAACGCGTAAGGAGCCAATACACGCAAGGGCAAAGGATCAACATCGGACACACCTTTCGGTGTAATCCGAAAATCCACAAACGAGCCTGTCGACCAGTCGCGCAATGCTGCGAATGTTCCTGCCAGCGCCCATGGCCAGCGTGCGAAAAGGAATAGCGTCATCTCGAAGCTCAGCACCTTCGCGTTATGAGGGCGGAACGTACCGGAGGCGCGCCACCGATAGGCAAGTAGGATCAGCAAGACGGCTTGCGGGAGGTAATGGCTGAGAAAGTCTGGATAGGTGACGGCAACAAAATTATCCCGCATCAACAGAGCAATGATCGGGAGAATGAACATCAGCGCCATGAATAGCGAGAACAGCGGATACCAGAACTGCGAGAACAGAAACTGGAATTTCAGGCGCAATGGAAGAGAGCCAACCAGTTTCGGTGAATATTGAAGCAGGATCATCACCAAGCTGCGCGACCACTGGAATTCCTGGGTCACAAGGTCAGCGAAAGTACGAGGCCCATCACCATGGGCAATGGCATCCAGCGCATGGACCCCTCGCCAACCATGGGAATTCATCATCAGCGTGGTGGAATGATCTTCGGCGAGTTCTGGGCCAAGTCCGCCTATTTCTTTGAGTGCCCGTGTCCGCACCGCGTAGTGCGATCCAATGCAAAGCGGGGCAAAGCTACCATTATAACCGGCCTGCAGTGATCCATGCATACTGGCCTCTGCATAAAGCCGGCCGCGTGCCGACCAGCTTCCCGATGCATTGCGACTACAAATGCTGGGCGCGGAAACATAACCCACCCGTGGATCCGCAAAGGGGCGAAGCATCTGGAACAGATAACCGGGTTCCGGCACGTGGTCTGCGTCAAGCTGCACCACGAAATCGTAGCGATCATATCCGTACTGGTCATAGAAGAAGGCCAGATTGCCTTCCTTACAGCGCGTACGACGCGGCCAGGCCTGGCGATGGTAATCCGTGCGTCCCTTTCGAGTGGAAACGAAAACACCTTTCTGGCGGCACCATTCAAGTGTTTCAAAGGACGGGTCCTCATCAGCCAGCCATGTATCGTGCGGCACATCCTGGGCAAGCATAGCGCCGAGGGTTTCGGCAACTACTTCGAAGGGCTCTGAAGGCGCTTTGGTCACAACCATTGCGATGCGGCTTCCAGCCGGCAATGCCAAAGGGCCGCTTGGCCGACGTGCACGGAGGAACAGGCTTATGAAATAGATGGGCAGCAGCGTAACCCAAGCTAAAATGGCCGTAATCAAAATCGAGCCCAGCGGGTAAATATGATTGACCGGCTGCAGCCACCAGCTCCAGAAATAGACCAGTGCTGCAAGCCATAGTCCTGCTCCCAACAGAAACTCAACCCGTTGCCAGCTGGAAAAGACGGGAACCATCAAAGGGGTGCTCCGGGCAATCTCAGCCGCCGTCCGATCTGTTATCATTCCCGCACCTCCAGACCGAAGAACGGAGCCGCCGTGCGGATGATGGTATCGAGGTCGGAATAGACCGTCCGGAATCCCAGTTTTTCCGCCGCCAGCGCGGGATCGGCATAAAGTGCCGGGGATCGCCCGCGCGGCGGGGCGAAGCACGATGGGTACCTTGCGCCCCGTCAGACGGCGGATGGATTCCAGGATTTCCCTGATCGAGGTGCCGCGTCCCGTGCCGAGATTGACGGCCAGATTGCCGCCTCCCCGATCAGGTGCTCTACTGCCAGCACATGCGCGCGCGCCAGATCCCGACATGAATATAGTCGCGGATGCAGGTGCCATCCGGCGTGTCATAATCGTCGCCATAGACCTCAAGGACATCGATGCTGCCGGCGGCGGCCATCATGGCGCGCGGGATGAGATGCGTTTCAGGGTCGTGCGCCTCGCCGAGCTCTCCGTCGATATCGGCGCCGGAGGCATTGAAATAGCGTAGCGCCACATAGTGTAGATCGTAGGCAGCCGCATAATCGGCCAGCATCTGCTCCGCAATCAGCTTCGTGCGCCCATAGGGATTGATCGGACGCTGGTTCGCTTCCTCACGGATCGGCAGACTTTCGGGAATCCCGTAGGTTGCGCAGCTCGAGGAAAAGATGAGGTTGCGCACCCCCGCAAGGCGGCACGCCTCCAGCAGAGACAGGGTGCCGCTGACATTGTTACGATAGTATTTCGCCGGGTTCATCACCGATTCGCCGACATAGGCCGAGGCCGCAAAATGGATGACGGCAACCGGCTCGTCCTCTTCGATCACCGCACTGAGCCGCCGCGTATCCAGGATGTCGCCCTTGACGAAGCGCCCCCAGCGCACGGCGTTCCGATTCCCCGTCGACAGATTGTCGTAGACGACGGGCTCGAAACCCTGCACGCTCAACAGCTTCGCCGTATTGCTTCCGATGAAGCCGGCGCCACCGACGACAAGTACCCTTTTCCTGCCCATTGCCAGTGCCTTCTCGACGACACGCATCGACCTGCTCCCGCCATGTGCAGGAGCGATAGTGCGCTGTGTGTCTGTTTCCGGTTCAGTTGCCCGCCGCGGCCGCGCGGACGGGCCAAGAGCATTTCCCGGCCGAAGCGGCATCCCTTCGGCATCGGGCATGCTGTAAAACAATACCTGACGCTCGTCCGGTGCAGCGGAAGAGCTCCAAGAGCGCCGCGCGATGGCGCCCCATAAATTCGAGAGCATCCTTCCGCATCCAGGCGATTCCGCCTGCGTACAGGATGCACTACGCGACGACGGCGAGTTCCTTGGCGGGAGGGGCCAATTGATGCTCGAAATAGGCGATCGTCGCCTTCAGACCTTCCGTAAGCGCGACCGTCGGCGTCCATCCAAGCCTGCGCTCGGCCATGGTAACGTCAGGCTTACGCTGTTGGGGATCGTCGATCGGCAACGGACGGTACACGATCTTGGACGACGATCCCGTCATGGCGACGACCTGCTCGGCCAGCTGCCTGACGGTGAATTCACCCGGATTGCCGATATTGACCGGTGTATGGATGGGATCCGGCTGTTCATCAGGCGGCAGAAGCCTTCGATCAGATCGTCGACATAGCAGAAGGAGCGGGTTTGGGACCCGTCGCCATAGACGGTGATGTCCTCGCCCTTCAGCGCCTGGACGATAAAATTGGAGATGACCCGGCCATCGTCGGCGCGCATACGCGGCCCATAGGTGTTGAAGATGCGCACGATGCGGATATCGACGCCATACTGCTCATGGAAGCTGTAGAACAACGTCTCGGCAGAACGTTTGCCCTCATCGTAGCAGGCCCGCGGACCGAAGGAGTTGACGTTCCCCCAATAGCTCTCAGGTTGCGGGTGCACATGGGGATCGCCGTAGACTTCCGACGTGGACGCCTGAAATATCCGCGCGTTGTGATGGGCGGCCAGCTCCAGGAGATTGAGCGCGCCAGCACGCTGGTCATCATCGTATGGACCGGATCGGCCTGATAATGGGGGCGGCGAGGCGGGGCAGGCGAGGTTGTAGATTTCATCGACTGCAACATCAATCGGCTCGACAATATCGTGCCGCACGAAGCTGAATGTATCGTAGCGCAGCAGGTGACGCAAATTATCCATGCGGCCTGTGAAGAAATTATCCAGGCAGATTACGGTATTCCCGTCTCTCAGAAGACGTTCACAAAGATGCGACCCCCAGGAACCCCGCGCCGCCAGCCACAAGAATACGACGACCTGACTTTCGACTTAAGTTTACACTGAAAGATTTACGCAGCTTACCCACGGCTTACTCCAATACAATTGGGCAACCTAGACAAATACACTACAGTATCTGCAGGACTTTCATGTTTTATTAACTCTTTTTATGTTATATGATATTCAAATACAGCCGCGCAATATCACCGAATCCGAAAACTTTTCAATTTATCCATTCTTTTAAGATGATACGCCTTCTCAAATTTTTGAGAACCCCATCGAAATATTCTTCAAATTTAACCAAATGAATTTTGCAATCAAGCAGGAATGAATCGGGAAAACCTGAAGCGCTCTGCCTCCATTGCAAGAACGTCATCAACTTAAGGAAGAACTAAACAAATGAAGAGAGGCCAATCAGCGCAATCGAATGGGAGTTAGACGAGAGGCGTTCCCGCTGAGAACGAAAACCACAATAATAATACTATTGAAAGGCTCTAAATTCTAAACTACACATGGTTGTACGGGAAAGAAAACACAGCCATTTGGCTCGCTACTGAATAAAGTCTGCCGCTATTTCAATGCTCTCTCCGCAAAAGACGTTCCAGAGCGCACGGGGAGCCGAATGCAAACCGCTGTAGACAACGTCGGGGGACGGACGCTCCAGCATGTCGGGGTAAACAGGGCTTGAGCAATGATTGACACTCGGTCGGGGCGGATTTTGTCGAACGCAGACGTTTTGCACGCGTAACCCAGCCTCCCACTGGGTGTGGAGGAAGCGCAAAATGGCGCCCTGTCCCCCTGGATTTCGAAACCGGCAGCTTGCCGCCATCCCAGCAATTCCTCGCCTGGCAGGACTATATCGCCCCCTTGCTCGACGTGCATCTGCCCGAAAATGTCTATCCAGAGGATGGGTTTATCGCCCGGCAGAGCGCTTGGAACCTCGGCGGCATGCTACTGATCCAGCACAGCAGCCCGGCCTTCGGCTATGCGCGCCTGCCCGAGAAGGTCCGGCTGAGCCCGCTCGATCACTGGCATATCATTTTCCTGCAGGCCGGCCACAGCTGGACGGAGGTCGATGGGCGCGTCGTGCAAAACGAGCCGGGGCTGGTGGAGATCCGCTCGCTCGGGCGCCCGTTCCGCGGGCGGAAGCTGGAAACCAGATCGGTCAGCCTGATCGCCCCCGTCGATCTGTTCTCCGACCACGGAGGCCTGCCCGCTGCCAGCAACAATGTCGTGCTTGGCGGCCACCGCGTCAGGCTGCTGGCGGATTATGTCGCAAGTGTCGAGGCCAATCTGCGCTTCTTTACCCAGGATGATCTCGCCAGCGTCAAGGAGCGCCTGCGGGAAATGGTATTCGAGGCGGTGACGCCGCTGGTGGAGCGCAATGGCGACGGAGACCATATTTCGGATATGGGCCTGATGGCGCGGGCACGGCGCTTCATCACAGGCAACATCGCCTCGCCCGACCTCACGGCCGAGGCACTCTGCAAGCAGCTGGCCATCTCCCGGACCCGGCTCTACGAGCTGTTCGAGACATCAGGCGGCGTTGCGAACTATATCCGCCGCCGCCGTCTGCTGGCGGCCCATGCCATGCTGGCGGATCCGTCCGATACCCGCAAGGTCGCCGAGATTGGCGCGGCGATCGGCATCGATTCGCCCGCGAACTTCAGCCGCGCCTTCACGCAGCATTTCGGCTACAGCCCCAGTAATGTCTATAAATACGCCCAAGAGCAGAAATCCGCCCACATGAAGGTCCTCGGGGAAAGGACGTCGGGCAGCCGACGACCTTCGAAGGCATGCTGCGGACGCTGGGGCTGTTTTGAGGCTGCGCCGAAAAAGGACGGCTAGACACTCTCATGAGCGATTTAGGTTTTCCAGACGCGTTTAAGCTACCCGCCGACGCGAGGTTGGTCAAATGATGCAGCCTGTGCACGGTGCTGGAGATGGCAGTCCGAACCGATGGTTATCATACTCTCATCCGCGGATTTTCACCGCCTGACCGAGCATATCGAAGGCCATGACGAAGCAGGAAGCTTAGAAGTTGCTGCTTGGCAATCTTCAGAGCTTCAAGAGCCTGTTTGCGGGTTCGGATTAGATCCCGCATGGCTTCCTGCTCTTCATCTGGCGTCCAGATCGGCGTGAGCTCTCCGGCGCGCC
>NZ_CP015748.1:0-71917 GCF_001652565.1 Shinella sp. HZN7
CCCAACCTGTTTTCAGAACCGGTAACTCGTTGACATCTATTTGCAAAACGCGGAAAAAAACGGCTGACAAGTGCCTCATTTTCTCCCCCAGACACCGTGGATGAGCTCAACGATTTCCGCGTTAGCGGCATTCAAGCTCTCCATTGCCCTGTCGTAGGTTGCCCGAACAAACTCACCGCGCTCGACCTCATACAATGTCTGCTTCTTTATCGAAGCATCGGAAATCGCAGTGGACTTCAGAACGTGGTTTCTCAGCATTTGCTGTGCGAACATCGACTGCATGAACCCGACCATCTGTGCCTGCGGAATATCCGTGGGCTCAAAGCGGGTGATAAGATACCGGAACCACTGAACACGCATTTCGGCCCCGGCCTCCGCTACCGGCCCCATGATCCCCCCGAGCATCATGAGAAACTGGCTCATCGACATGATGTCCAGCATCTGAGGATGAATGGTGATAAGGATCCCGGTAGAAGCCATGAGGGCGGTAATCGTCAAATAGCCCAACTGAGGAGGGCAATCGATGACGACTACATCGTACTTGTCATCCACCTGCTTCAGAGCGCTGGCGATCCGCATATAGAAAAGTCGGCCATCCTCCCCCTTCTTAGAGGAAATCGCCAGTGGCACGTCATATTCGTATTCCTGCAGAACCAGGTTAGCGGGCACGACATCCAGTCCAGGAATGTTGGTCGGCTGGATGACGTCAGCGATTGACTTCCGCTCGTCGTCAAATCGAAGAGCCTCATAAAGAGAGGCAGTATCATCAAGCTCCGGCTGGATCCCGAAAAGCGAAGTCAGTGATGCCTGCGGGTCAAGGTCGATCGCCAGCACACGATGGCCGGTGAGGGCGAGATATTGCGCAAGGTGCGCGGCAGTGGTCGTCTTGCCGCTTCCGCCCTTGAAGTTGACGACCGATACAACCTGCATCGGCTCTCCTTCCTTCCGCCTAGGCACGTAGTATCTCTTGTCGGACTTCTTGTTGGCCTCGAGATAATCCCGAAGCTCGAGCATCTGGTCAGCCGTATAATATCGGCGTCCACCGATGGACTCGATTTCCGGTCCTTTCCCGTCAGAATGGAGTTGCCTCAGGTGCGTCTGGGTGACACCCATGAAGTCCGCAACTTCAGCAAGCTGAAACTTGCGCAGTCCCTTGCGAGCATCAGGCGGGTACTGCTGGCTGCGCAACATATGCAACGCGCTTGAGATCTTCGCCCCTTGCTCGGCAATCTCAATATCAAATCTGTTGGGCAGCATATTGCTCATTTTGCGAACTATTTCCCGGAGGTCGTCAGTTTCGAAAAAATGGCTCGAACGCCATCATTTGCGAAACTATCCTGCGATTCCGGCATCGTCGCAAGAGATTTAAAGTTAACAAGTAGTTAACGGAACTGCAGGAGTGGCTGACAGAATATCGATTCATCCAAAGACTTCCGCATGTTAGCCCAGCTTTGTCCGCCGGCGCCACTGACAGCGAAATGCAGATCTGCACCTCTTATCAACATCCTAGAACCCGGTTCCCAACCGGCGTTTGAGACGTATAGCGCCGATTCGGTAGAATCACCGGATGCAAATCTGCACATAGTCACACGCAGCACGAGATGATTTTCCTTCGCCTGACCAGTTCATGCGGAGATCACAATGCAGATTCTGAGCGTCTCGGCCGACCACTACGCAAGCAACCACAACTACCTGAACCAGATGCACCGTCTTCGGGCCGCCGTGTTTGGCGACCGCCTGGAATGGGATGTCACGATTACGGACCAGGGAGAGCGGGATCAGTACGATGATCTCCACCCAACCTACATTCTGGCGATCTCAACCGACCAGAAAGTCGTCGGCTGCGCGCGCCTGCTGCCTGCATCTGGCCCGACGATGCTGGAGCAGACATTCGCGCAACTGCTGGAGCGCGGTTCGCTCGACCCCCATGCCGCAATGGTCGAGAGCTCACGCTTCTGCGTCGACACGTCGCTTCAAGCGGGGAGGAGAGGTAGCCTCCATCACGTCACGCTCACCATGTTCGCCGGCATCATCGAATGGTCGATGGCGAACGGTTACAGCGAGATCGTCACCGCGACCGATCTTCGTTTTGAACGGATCCTGAAGCGTGCGGGCTGGCCAATGCACCGCCTCGGCAATCCGGTTGCGATCGGGAACACCGTCGCCGTCGCGGGCAGTCTGCCGGCTGATCGCGCCAGCTTCGAACAGGTCTGCCCGCCAGGATACCGCTCGGCAATCGTGCGCAACGGTTCCGGCCTCTTCAGGAGCGCCGCGTGACCCAACTCCGCTCCCATCCCCGCCTCGTGCGCAAACTCCAGGACGCCCTCGGCGACCAGCTCTGCATCGCACTCGACGACGCGACGGTCGTCGAGATCATGCTCAATCCCGACGGAAAGCTATTCATCGAACGGTTGGGGCACGGCGTCGCCCCGGCCGGCGCCATGAGCGCTGCCACGGCCGAAATCGTCATCGGCAGCGTCGCCCATGCGCTGCAATCGGAAGCAGACGATGAACGGCCGATCATTTCAGGCGAACTACCGATCGGTGGTCACAGGTTCGAGGGGTTGCTGCCGCCCGTGGTATCGGCGCCAGCGTTTACCATCCGGCGGCGAGCATCGCGGCTCATTCCGCTGGACGACTACGTGACATCGAAGGTGATGACCGAAGCGCAGGCCTCGGTTTTGCGAAGCGCGATCGCCTCGCGCATGAACATCGTCATCTCAGGCGGAACCGGGTCGGGAAAGACGACGCTTGCCAATGCCGTTATCGCCGAGATTGTCGCAACAGCCCCCGACGATCGCATGGTCATCCTGGAAGACACCGCCGAGATCCGGTGCTCGGCAGAAAATGCCGTGTCGCTTCACACCACCGACACGGTCGATATGGCCCGGCTGCTGAAAAGCACAATGCGTCTCAGACCCGACCGCATCATCGTCGGCGAGGTCCGGGACGGCGCGGCACTGACGCTGCTCAAGGCCTGGAACACCGGCCATCCCGGAGGCGTCACCACGATCCATTCCAATACGGCGATGTCAGCACTCCGCCGGCTGGAGCAGCTGACGGCGGAAGCGAGCCAGCAGCCGATGCAGGAGGTGATCGGCGAGGCCGTCGATCTGGTCGTTTCCATCGAGCGCACGGGCAAGGGCAGACGGGTACGGGACGTGATCCATGTCGAGGGGTTCAGCAATGCCCGCTACCGGACCGAACACTACGCCCAGATTGATGAGGACAGCCATGCCGCATGAGACAAGGATAAATCTCGCCACCCTAGGCCTCGCCACCATCGCTTTAACCCTCGCAGAACCGGCACTGGCCTCCTCGGGCGGCGGCGGCCTGCCATGGGAGTCGCCGCTGCAGCAGATCCAGCAATCGATCACCGGACCCGTCGCCGGCTTTATTGCCCTGGCAGCCGTTGCCATCGCCGGCGGCATGCTGATCTTCGGTGGCGAACTGAATGATTTCGCGCGGCGGCTTTGCTTCATCGCCCTTGTCGGCGGGGTCCTGCTTGGCTCAACACAGATCGTCGCCTTGTTCGGCGCGACCGGTGCGTCGATCGGGGCGGCCGACACACCGTCAGCGACCGACATCGCTACGCGGCCGCGCGAACCTTCAAGAGAAGGGGAGGGAGCGCATGGCTGAGCCCGGCTCCAACCTTTCCCGCTCGCCTGTACACAGGGCGCTATCGCGTCCGAACCTGCTGATGGGCGCCGACCGCGAGCTGGTGCTGCTGACGGCACTTGCCGCCATCATCCTGATCTTCGTTGTGCTGACCTGGTACGCAGCGCTCTTCGGCCTCGCGATCTGGCTGATCGCTCTCGCGGCACTGCGCATGATGGCAAAGGCCGATCCTTTGATGCGGCGGGTCTATGTCCGCCATATCTCCTACAAGGCGTTCTATCGAGCAACGTCCTCGCCCTGGCGCAAGTTCTGAGGGTTCTCGATGGTTGCCGTCAAGTCATTCCGTCATTCTGGTCCGTCCTTTGCCGATCTGGTGCCCTATGCCGGCCTGGTCGACAATGGCGTGATCCTGCTCAAGGACGGCTCGCTGATGGCCGGCTGGTATTTCGCGGGGCCGGACAGCGAGAGTTCGACCGACGCCGAGCGAAACGAAGTCTCGCGGCAGATCAACGCGATCCTGTCACGGCTCGGCTCCGGCTGGATGATCCAGGTTGAGGCCATCAGGGTTCCGACCGGAGACTATCCGGCCGAGGACGATTGCCACTTCCCCGATCCGGTCACGCGGGCGATCGACGCCGAACGGCGAGCCCATTTCCAGAAGGAGAGGGGGCATTTCGAGAGCCGGCACGCAATGATCCTGACCTGGCGGCCGCCGGAGCCGCGGCGCTCGGGGCTGACGCGCTATGTCTATTCCGATGCGACCAGCCGTTCCGCGACCTATGCCGATAAGGCGCTCGATAGCTTCCTGGCCTCAATCCGCGAGGTCGAACAATATCTCGCCAATGTCGTGTCGGTCCGCCGGATGATGACGCGCGAGACCGAAGAACGCGGCGGCTTCCGGGTCGCTCGCTATGACGAGCTCTTCCAGTTCATCCGCTTTTGCATTACCGGCGAGAACCACCCGGTCCGTCTTCCGGACATCCCGATGTATCTCGACTGGCTGGTGACGGCCGAGTTGCAGCACGGGCTGACACCGCTCGTCGAGAACCGTTTTCTCGGCGTCGTGGCGATCGATGGCCTGCCGGCCGAGAGCTGGCCGGGGATCCTCAACAGCCTCGACCTGATGCCGCTCACCTATCGCTGGTCGTCGCGTTTCGTCTTCCTCGATGCCGAGGAGGCGAGGGCGAAGCTGGAACGCACCCGCAAGAAATGGCAGCAGAAAGTCAGGCCCTTCTTCGATCAGCTCTTCCAGACCCAATCCCGCTCCGTCGATCAGGACGCCATGCAGATGGTGGCGGAGACCGAGGACGCGATCGCCGAAGCGTCATCACAACTCGTTGCCTATGGCTACTACACCCCGGTCATCGTCCTCTTCGACGAGGACCAGTCTCGTTGCCAAGAGAAGTGCGAGGCGATCCGCCGGCTGATCCAGGCGGAAGGTTTCGGCGCACGGATCGAAACGCTGAATGCAACCGACGCCTTTCTCGGCAGCCTGCCGGGTGTTTCCTATGCCAACATCCGCGAGCCGCTGATTAATACCCGCAATCTCGCCGATCTCATCCCTCTCAATAGCGTCTGGTCGGGAAGCCCAACGGCGCCTTGCCCCTTCTATCCGGCTCGCTCGCCGCCGCTGATGCAGGTGGCCAGTGGCTCGACGCCGTTCCGGCTGAACCTGCATGTCGATGATGTCGGGCACACGCTGATCTTCGGGCCGACCGGTTCAGGCAAATCCACCTTGCTGGCACTGATCGCCGCGCAGTTTCGGCGCTACGCCGGCGCGCAGGTCTTTGCCTTCGACAAGGGCAGCTCGATGCTTCCGCTGACGCTGGGGCTCGATGGCGATCACTACCAGATCGGCGGCGATATCGGTCCTTCGGCAGAAGGCGAAGTGAGGGCGCTTGCCTTCTGCCCGCTCGCCGAACTTTCGACTGATGGCGACCGCGCCTGGGCGTCGGAATGGATCGAGACCCTGGTGGCGCTGCAGGGTGTGACCATCACACCAGACTATCGCAACGCCATCTCCCGGCAGATCGGGCTGATGGCGGAATCGCGCGGCCGGTCGCTCTCCGATTTTGTATCCGGCGTCCAGATGCGCGAGATCAAGGACGCGCTGCATCACTGCACCGTCGACGGCCCCATGGGTCAGCTTCTCGATGCCGAAGAGGATGGTCTGGCGCTCGGCGCGTTCCAGTGCTTCGAGATCGAGGAACTGATGAACATGGGCGAGCGCAATCTCGTGCCGGTGCTGACCTACCTGTTCCGTCGCATCGAGAAACGCCTGACCGGCGCACCCAGCCTGATCATCCTCGATGAGGCCTGGCTCATGCTCGGCCATCCCGTCTTCCGCGACAAGATCCGCGAATGGCTGAAGGTTCTGCGCAAGGCCAATTGCGCCGTGGTTCTGGCCACCCAGTCGATCTCGGATGCGGAGCGCTCCGGCCTCATCGATGTGCTGAAGGAGAGTTGCCCGACCAAGATTTGCCTGCCGAATGGAGCTGCCCGCGAGCCCGGCACGCGCGAGTTCTATGAGCGCATCGGCTTCAACGAACGGCAGATCGAGATCGTCGCGAAGGCGCTTCCAAAGCGCGAATACTACGTCGTCTCGCCCGAGGGCCGCAGGCTCTTCGACATGGCGCTCGGTCCCGTCGCGCTCTCGTTTGTCGGCGCGTCCGGCAAAGAAGATCTGAAGCGCATTCGCGCCCTGCATTCCGAATACGGGGCCGGTTGGCCTCTCCACTGGCTCCAGCAAAGGGGGATCGCCCATGCCGAAACACTCTTCCCGACCTCTTGAGACAGCCCGCACCGTGTTCGTCGCGGCGATCGCCCTCTCTGCCACATTGCCACTCCCCGTTCAGGCCGGTGGCGTGACAGGCCAAGCGACCGAATGGACGCAGCTCGCCAACAATGCCGAGCTCGTCTCGCTGGTCGGCAAGTCCGCGGAGCAGGTGAACAATCAGATCACCCAGATCTCCCAGCTTGCAGAGCAGATCCAGAACCAGCTCAACATCTACAACAATCTCCTGCAGAACACCGCCCAGCTCCCGCACCACATCTGGGGGCAGGTCGAAAGCGACCTGAAGAGCCTGCAGAACGTCGTCGCGCAAGGACAGGGCGTCGCCTTCTCGATGGGCAATATCGATGACGTGCTGAAGCAGCGCTTCCAGAGTTTTGCCGGGATGAAGAGCAATCTGCCAGATGGCGCGAGCTTTTCCACGACCTACCAGACCTGGTCCGACACGAACCGCGACACGATCGCCGGAACGCTGAAGGCAGCGAACCTGACCGCCGACCAGTTCTCGAGCGAGGAGAGCACGATGTCGTCGCTGCGCTCGATGTCGGAGTCGTCAGACGGCCAGATGAAGGCGCTGCAGGTCGGACACCAGATCGCCGCCCAACAGGTTGCGCAGATGCAGAAGTTGCGGGGCCTCGTCTCACAGCAGATGACCATGATGGGAACGTGGTTTCAGTCCGAGCAGGCACAGAAGGACTTGGCCCAGGCGCGTCGCGAGCAGTTCTTCAACGGGACCGAGCGTGACATACGCGGGGGCCAGACCATGGAGCCACGCTGGTGAGCCCGCGTCTGATTATCATCCTCGTCTTGGCGGGGCTGGCCGCACTCGGCGCCGGCACCGTCACCTGGAACATGGTCCAACTCCGCCCGGCCCCCGTGTCCGGATCCGGCGCAGCCGCTACGCGAACCACCTCCGATGTGGAACGCCGTGAACATCGGGAAAAATTCTTCAGCAGTGATCCGGATCGCAACGTCCGTGGCGGGCAGGAGATGAAACCGCGATGGTAATCGTTCGTCCTTCCCGGAAGCTGGAGCTTTCGTTCATTTCGATCTGCATCATCCTGCTGGCGACGACACCGGCCCTTGCCCAACAGGGTTCGGTTCTGACCACACTGGAAAATTCCGTCGTCACGGCCGCGAAAGGCTGGGAGACGACTGTGATGAACGCGGCGCGTTCGCTGTTCTGGATCCTCGCCGGCATCGAGATCGGGATTGCCGCGGTATGGCTGGCGATCAACGCCGCCTCGCTCGACAGCTGGTTTACCGAGCTCGTGCGGCGGATCATGTTCATCGGACTCTTCGCCTTCATTCTCGACCAGGGACCGTCCTTCGCGAAGGCCGTTGTCGACAGCCTCTACCAGATCGGCGCCGGAGGTGGCTCGGCATCGCCCGCAAACATCTTCGACGCGGGCCTCCGGGTCGCGACCAAGATGTCCGAACAGGCGAAGTTCGGTTTGTGGGAAGATAATGCGCTGGCGATCGCCGCAGTCTTCGCGATGGTCGTGGTCGTCGTCTCCTTTTCGCTCGTCGCGGCGATCTTCGTCGCCGTGATGGTCGAGATGTATGTCGGCCTGCTCGCAGGCATGATCATGCTCGGTCTTGGCGGCTCGTCCTTCACCAAGGATTTCGCGGTCAAGTATCTGGTCTACGCCTTCTCCGTCGGCATGAAGCTGATGGCTCTGGTGATGATCGCCAAGATCGGATCCGACATCCTGCTCGGACTCGCCGAAGCGCCGACCGCAACATCCGAACAATTCATCACCACACTTGCCATCGCCGGCATCTCGGTCGTGGTCTTCGTGATCGCCATGTATGTCCCGCCGATCCTGCAGGGCGTGGTCCAAGGCGCCTCCATCGCCGGCGGCATGGAAGCAATCCGCCACGGCGGCCAGGCCGCGACCTTTGCAGCCGGCGGGGCGTTCCTCGGCGCAAGTGCTGCAACGAAAGGGGCGCAGACGGCAAGCTCGGCGCGGGCAGGGGCTCTTCGATGGCGGGAGCGGCACTTCGCGGCATGGCGTCCGGTATTGGAAGTGCTGGATGGGCTGCCGGATCGGCAGCAAAGGAGAAGGCGATCGCCTCACCCGGCGCCTATGCCGGATCGCTGCTCGGGCTTGCCAACGCCAAGCTCGACCAGACGCGGCAATCAGGCCGACCAACGCCGCCGCCACCACCCATCAACGAGAACAAGTAGCTGGAGGATGATCACCCATGGCCGGACGCAATCCGCCAGAGAATTCCCCTATCGCCAATCCCTATCTCGCGGCGCGCAACGAGTGGAACGAGCGCTATGGCTCCTATGTGAAGGCGGTCGCGGCCTGGCGCATCGTCGGCGTCACCGGCATAGTGATGGCAGTGATCGGTTTCACTTACGCGCTCTACCAAAGCACGCAGGTGAAACTCGTTCCCTATATCGTCGAGGTCGACAAGCTCGGAACGGCCTCCAATGCCGGCTTCCCGCAGCAGATCGAATATGCCGATCCGCGCGTGGTGCGCGCCACGCTCGGCAGCTTCGTCTCGAATTTCCGGAGCGTGACGCCGGATGCGGTCGTGCAAAAGCAATATATCGACCGGACCTACGGCCTGCTCCGGACCTCGGATCCGGCGACAGAGAAGGTCAATGCCTGGTTCCGTTCCAATTCGCCCTTCGAGAAAGCGAAGACTGCGACGGTGGCGGTCGAGGTCAACAACATCGTCGCTCTGTCGAACCAGTCCTATCAGCTCGACTGGACCGAGTTCGAGCGCGACCGCCGCGGCAAGGAGACGGCCACACGCCGCTTCCGCGGCATCGCAACTGTGACCCTCACACCGCCGCAGGACGAAGGCGTCATCCGTCTCAACCCCATCGGTCTCTATGTCAGAGACTTCGACTGGACTGCACAGCTTTGAAAGGCATGGCCCGAACATGAACATCCGTCTTGAGAACTATTCGGCCATGCTGACTGCCGGCGCCATCATATCAGCGGCGCTGGCGTTCTCCGCCCTTGCACCTCTCGATGCCCTTGCGGCCGATGGCGTCACAGCCAATGAGGCGAAGGGCGTGAGCATCTCCGGCCAGTGGCGCGGATCGCGTGGTCTCGTGACCAAGGGCGCCGACGGCAAGGTGATCTTTCTTTACGGCGAGGTTCAGCCGTCGGTCGTCTGCTCACCTCTGCAAGTCTGCGACATCGAGCTTCAGGGAGGCGAGGTCGTTCGCGACGTACTCGTTGGCGACACTGTGCGCTGGAAGGTCGAACCTGCGACATCAGGTGCGGCGGGTGGCCAGGCGATCCACCTGATCGTCAAACCGTCTGAGCCCGGTCTCGTCACCTCGATGGTGGTGACGACGTCGCGGCGGACCTATCATATCCAGCTCAAGTCGCATTCGAGCCAATATATGGCCCGCGTCGGCTTCGAATATCCGGAAGACGTCTCGGCGAAACTCGATGACATCAATGCCCGTCTCGAGGCGAGTACGATCCCAGGAGCCGGCGTGCCGGCCGAGCAGTTGAACTTCTCCTATTCGGTGTCAGGCAGGGCCGGCTGGCGGCCGACACGGGTCTATTCGGACGGGCAAAAGACCTACATCCAGTTCCCGCGCTCGATCTCCGGCCAGGATGCGCCGGTGCTGTTCGTGACGTCCGGCGGACAGAACCGAATCGTCAACTACCGAATGAAGAACGACATGATGGTGGTCGATTATCACATCGATCGCGCGGTGCTGGTCTCGGGCGTCGGATGGAAACAGGAAAAGGTGACGATCAGAAGGGGAGGGCGATGATGCGACCCTTTGCCGACAATCTCCTCTTGCGCCCCATCCGCGCTATTGCCACAGCCTTCGCCCTCACCATCCTCCTTTCCGGATGCCAGTCGTTGGGGACTGACGGTCTCGTCGCCAGCAACGCGCCGGCGGAAATCTCCGGCCCGGCGGCAAGCGCCATTGCCGGCGATATGGTCAGCCGTCTTGCCGAGCAGATCGGACCCGGCAAGGCAACAGTTGCGCTGAAGGCGGACGCCTCACCCTTCGGGCAGGCGCTCGAAGCAGCACTCAAGGGATGGGGTTACGCCGTCGTCACCGACCAGAAGACGGACGACGGAATGAAGATCATCCCACTCGCCTATGTGATCGTACCCTTCGACGGACAAGTGCTGGCGCGTCTTTCGACTGACAGCGTCGAGCTCGGCCGGGCCTACACCGTAACATCAAGCGGTGCTGCGCCGGCAAGTGCACTCTCGCTGATGCGACGTGGCTGAAGGGAAGCATCATGGTCCAATCCTTGCAACTTGGCGGCGCAGCAAATGCCGAAGCGGAATCTCGCATCAAGCGGATCAACCGCCTGCCGATCATCGTGGTGATCGTTCTGGTCATCGCTTTCCTTGGCGTGATTTTCTATGGGCTCACTTCCCGCGGACTCTACTTTGGCAATGACACCGGCCCAGAGACGAGTTCTGGCAATCCGGCATCGACCTTCGCCGACCAGATCAAGCGTGGTGTGACGGATGGCATCATCGGTGAGCCACAGCAGCAAACCACGTTTCAGCCGACATCTGTCGAGACGAAGCAGGCCGAGGAAAAGTCAAGCAATCCCTTCACGCCGCAACCGGGACAAAACGAGGAACAGCAGCGCGGGCAGGATTTGGAAAACGAGGAGGTCTGGCGTGCACGGCTTGAACGCGAGCAGAGGGAGCAATATCTGCGTGAGCGGCATCGACAACGCATGGCCCGGCTGCAGGCGAATGATGCGGCCTACGACGCACCGCTCGCGATAGATCGCAGCACGCTGGCGGCGCGGACGGACGAGACCACCAGAACAACGACAAACACTTCGCCGTCGACAACCGCCGGCGCCAACTCAGATCTTTACGCCGCCGCGTTGCGGGCTGGTCTCGGCGGGCAGAATGTCGATCCGAACGGGCAGAACTCCAAAGAGGACTTTTTCAACGCCGATCTCAAAGAACTCGGATATCTCCCCAATCGGGTCGTGCCTCAGCAATCACCGTATGAACTCAAGCGCGGTTCGGTCATTCCGGCGACGCTCATATCAGGCATCAATTCGGACCTTCCCGGTCGCATCACAGCCCAGGTAAGTCAGAATGTCTACGATAGCGCTACAGGGCATCGCCTGCTGATCCCGCAAGGAGCGAAGCTCTTCGGGCGCTACGACAGCAAGGTGTCGTTCGGGCAAAGTCGCGTTCTCGTCGTCTGGACCGATATCATCTTCCCTGATGGATCCACGCTACAGATTGGCGGGATGGCGGGCACGGACACGCAAGGGTACGGTGGCTTCCACGACAAGGTGAACAACCATTATTGGAGGACGTTCGGCTCAGCGGCGCTGATCGCGCTGATTGGAACCGGGATCGATGCGTCAATACCCGAAAGTTCGACGCTTGCCACGCAGGATACGGCATCAGATGCGGCAAGGCGGAATTTCGCGGAGAGCTTCGGTCGCCTCGCGGAGCAAACAATCAGTCGCAATTTCAATGTCCAGCCAACACTGAAGATTCGGCCCGGCTACAGGTTCAACGTTCTTGTAGATCAGGACATCATATTCCCAGGGACATACCGAACCTAGACTTCGACGGTCGGCAAGCCGTGCGTGGTCCATGGCCGGAAGTGGAAGGACCGTTCCCTTATGCGAGTTCAGACATTCACGGCGACTATCAAAATGCGCCGCGCCTCGGCAAGCGGCTGGACGCTTTAGCCGACCCGCTCCACGGCCAGCGTCGCCGCTGAAAACGACCTGATTAGCGTCTTCACAAAACCGTTGGGTCGAGCAAAACGTCCCAAACGCTGCGCTCAAGGATCACCTATCGACAATCAGTAAATCAAGAGCCGAAGCGTTCGCTGATTTTAGGGGCGGGCGAACGGGTCGGTGGTTCGAATCCTGTCAAGGCGATCGATGATTTTAGAGTTCCTTACTCATCGACCAAGAGGTGCGCTCGGCGATGAATTCCGCGAACGGTTTGACGTTCATATGGACGCTCGCCTGTTCGAGGCCGGCCAAATAAGTTGACCGATCCTCAACCCTAACCACTGCCCATGGAAAACCACCCGAGGCGAACATGGCATTCATCAGGAAGCGCGCCATCCGTCCGTTGCCGTCAGGATAGGGATGAACATAGCCTATCAACCAATGGCCAAGGACTGCCCTAACCGCCGGCTCGCTTTCCTTCTCCAGTAGATCGAACAGGGTCTCCATTCCATCCGGAACTGCTTCGGAACGCGGTGGTACATGCCATGATCCGCGGAGATATACAGGGTGGTTTCGATAGCCCGCGAGGGCGCTGGGTTTCAGGATACCTGCGGCTACGGAGGGACCGAACAGTTCGCGGTACCAATCCCTATGTTGCTTACGGATAACGGCTCCAGCCGGTGCACCGCGGAGAATCTCCGCAACAGATTCTTTCACGCTCTGAAATGCCTGCCAATAACCGCGTGCTGCCAGGGCGTCCCGGTTTTGCCTATCCTGCTGATCCACATCCGGATCCCACGTACCAGCGCGCACGCGATCAATGAGTTCCGGAGTAACGCTGTACCCTTCGATCGAAAGTGAATGGTATGCGTCGTTCTTGTATATGTCCTCGACCGATTTCATGAAAGCGACGGTGTCCGAGGGAAGTCCGGGTGCAGCAGGAAAAACATCGAGGACCGCCTGACGCTGGCTTTCCCATATAGCATTGAGACGCGCCACAATGGGAGATCCACCGACAGCTAAGGTGGATACTCGCTGGTTTTGATCGAACGGGTCGGTCTCTCTAACGTCGTACATCGCGCCTTTCATCGTTTTCAAGATATCGTCGGCGAACTCGCCTTTTCCTATGCGCCGAAACGCCCCGGCCAGACGGCCTGCCACGGCCGAATGCCCTCCGTCGAGTAATCGACCGAGGACACCCGACACATCGCGCATGGAGTTCAGCACGATCTGGGCTTCGATAGGTGATCTTTTGAAAAACGCTTCAGCAACTTTTACCAGGGCGGCGTCCGCAGTATAGAACCTCAATCCGTTTTTCTCGACAAGATCCTCGCGCGGTGGCATTTGCTTGGTCTTGAGATCGTAGATGGATGTGCCAAAAAGCAGTGATAAATTGTTGCCCATTGCCTTTGGGCTGTTGACAATCACCTGGGGCGGAATCGCAGTTGCTTCTGCGTGGAGTAGCATCGATTGTTCCGGTGACAGATGCCATTCCCGTCCAAAGCGGTCGTTGCAGTAGAGGGAGCAGAACTCCCAGAATGAAGCGTACCAAAGGGTTGTGTCGCCGTCTTGGGACTGGGGTCCCGTTGACATTTGCCATCCGCGGATGACTTCTTGGAGAAATCCGCTCCGTGTAAGGCGCTCTCGGTGTAGTCGGCTGAACTCGTCGGACTTGAATATTCGACGCCCGCCATCCTGCAATGTTTTGAGGGCTTGCAGGGCGTCAGCCAACTTTTCATTTGGTGTAGCCATTTTGGTTCTCACGACCTCGGTGTTCTTGCGCGAACTCACAATGCCGCGTCTCATAAGGCAATGCCTGCATCATTGCACGTTTTTGATGTCGTTTATATGCGCGTTTTGAACGTCGATTCAATACACGTTCAAGGTGATGATTTAATAAACGTTTTTGATGATGAGTCATAACACGTCTTTGGTGTCGTGACTCATCACAGCATTTCGTGTCGAGCTAAGCAGCCTGCATCAAGATGCAAAGGTGAGTTGGTGGTGATTGGATTCTTACGGCAGGATCGAACATCGGCGAGCTATCCGCCGCCGTTGGCGGGCAGATGCTAGGCGGCTTGCCGCAACGGACCCGGTTGGTGCCTATTACGAGGCGCAGCGAAGAGCCGCCCGCAGCCGAGCGCAAGGTAATGTCGGTGAATACTGGCATTGGGCCAAGGTTGCCAGCGAAGTCGCCCGCATCGAACCGCATGCCGAGATGGACTTCGAGGTCGTCAAGGCGATTGCCGATCAGGAAAGCGCCGGTCGCCGCTAAACACCTGCACTGTGCGTGGCGGAAATAATGTCGAGTTGACGCTGTACCTGTGGTGCAGGTGAACGACCCGTGCCGGAAAACCGCCTGGCCCTCCGAAGCAAACCAATCCCGCTCTTCATCGATGGCGTCCTGGACCAGGTCCGGATCTCCGTCGATCAACCCGTTGAGGGTCCGCTAGCAAGCTGCGGCCGCTTGGCTTCGCCTTCGCGGTGATCGCGACCGTCCCCGGTCCTTCGAGGAGCCATCGAGCGGGATCGGCCCGCTCCGGACGGAGGTTTCTCACATGGCACGGGATCTTGCACTCGCTCAACGCCACGCATTCGCACTTGCCCGCACCCTCATGGTGCCGGTCACGCTCTTCAGGTCCGGAAACGAGTTCGGCGTTCTTCCGAGCGACGAACTCGATGACGGCGAGGTCGAGACCATCGCCGAATTCGATCCCTTCGAATACGGGCCGGCTCATTGAGCCGGCCTTCCCCTTTTCAGGTGCCGCTTGCGAGCGGCAGGCGGCAAGGGAAGCTTCGCCGCAGCTGGCACGGCCGCAGGTGCCGAGGTGTAGATCTGCTGGTTGCCAGCCGCGCCCTTGCCTCCTTTGCTCTTCGCGGACCGCCGGAAACGATCCCGCAAACTGCGGGAAATGAAGAATCCGGAAAGAAAGGCGGACGCGAGGGCGCCGGCAGGATAATGGAGAAAAACGAACTTGAAGAAATGCGGGACCGTGTTCCTTGCACAGTCGTGCTTGAGCAGGCCGGCTTTGCGGTCGACGTGAAAGAAAGCACGCGCAAAGCGGTCAAGTATCGACGCGGGGCCGAGATCGTCATCGTCATCCACGAGGGGCGGGGATGGTTCGATCCCCTGTCCGACGCGAAGGGCGACGTCTTCAGCCTTGTCGAGTGCCTCGACCACGTACCCTTCGTCGAGGCTCTGCACCGCATCGCATCATTGGTCGGCTTTGTCTCGAAAGAGCCGGTCTGGACCCCTCCCACTCGCGATTCCACACCGCACGGTTCCATTCCGGAACGATGGGAACAGCGCCGCAAACCGTGGCGGGGATCGATGACGTGGCGCTATCTGCGCGAGGAAAGATATCTGTCGGAGGCCATCATCCGCGGTGCCATCCGTCACAACGTCCTGCGGGAAGGTCCCTACGGCAGCATGTGGGCCGCCCATGTCGATGCCGATGGCGGTGTCACCGGCTGGGAGGAGCGCGGCCCCGAATGGCGTGGATTCTCGACCGGAGGGTCGAAGGTGCTCTTCCGTCTCGGTTCTCTCGATGCTCCGCGTCTGTGCGTCACCGAGGCGGCGATCGACGCCATGAGCCTGGCCGCGTTCGAAGGAATACGAGAGGGAAGCCTCTATCTCAGCACAGGCGGGGGATGGTCGCCGACGACAGAAGCCGCGGTTCGCGTGCTCGCCGCGCGCCCCGGCGCGCAGCTCGTCGCCGCCACGGATGCCAACAGTCAGGGCGAGGCCTTTGCCGGCCGCCTGCGCGATATCGCAGAAGATGCCGGCTGCGACTGGTTCCGCCTGACGCCGCCGGCTGAGGACTGGAACGACGCATTGCAGGAGAGAAAAGGAGAAGAAAAGGAAAGAAGGGTGGGTAGGGGAGGCCTGCCGCATGCCCGCCGGCCGCGTCAAGGGTGAAGCTTCGCCCGGCTGAAGCCGGCCCTTGACCCGACCGGACGGAGAGGCGGCCGCGGGGAGGGGTCAGGAAGGGCTGAAGAGAAGATGGAGTCATCGCAACGATGAGCCGCGCTTCAGCCCGACGAGGCTGAAAGGAGCCCGCTCATGAACCTCTCTCCCATCCGTAAAGTCTATCAGGGCATCGCCGATCGCCGCCAGATGTTCCGCATGTTCGACCGTCATGCGCAGCGCCCGAACCGATGGGAGTGCGACGACAGTGCGCTTTATCGCGGCGAATGGTTCGAGATCGGGGAGGCTTGCCACGATTACATGTTCGAGATCCTGCCGCCCCTCTGGATGCGGGGTGAGATGTTCGCCATGCGCGAATTCCTCACCGGCTCGATCACCAGCATCTTTTTCACGCTGTCGATCGACGGGCGAATCCGGCACTTCCACGGTTATTGCGACCTCGCCGACAAGGGCTCGCCCCAGCGCATGCGCACGGCGATCATCGAGCGTGAATCCCGTCCTGTCCGGGCGATGACGCGCGAGGAGCGTCTGGAGCACATCTGGAGCAGCACGGCTGACGACTATCGCGGCTATGCCGGCGAGCGTTGGCCAGAGGATGATCGTGGCAAGCGCACGGTGATGTTCTTCGCCAGACCAGGCGGCACCACGCTCAAGGTGCTGGAGGATCTGACCGACGCGGAGGTCGCGGCGAAGCTGCCAGTCCATCTGCGTTACCTGCCCGACGCGATCGCAGCGTGAGGGAGAGCGGCATGTTCACCTTCTCCCTCACCGACATCGGCGCTGTGCTCGCCCGCGGTCGGGCCGACGCGGCCGCAAACGGCGGATTTCGCCTTCCGTATCAGGGAATATCCCCTGAAGCCGAGGCCAGAGCCGGCCTGTGGCTGGTCGGTGACGAGAGCGTATATGTTCTCTCGAACGGGCAACTCGCCGAGGGACAGCGTCCGCTCGTCATCTATGCCGAGGAGTGCGATCCGAAGACCAATCCGGATTACTGGCATTACAAGCGACGATATTTCGGGGGCGATGACGGGGTCGAATTCATCGACGCCGTCGAACTCGAAAAGCTCGTCCCGGCTCAGCCCGACGCGACGCATCTGCGGATCGTGATGGACGACACGTCCATATCCATCAGCCTGATCCGCCGCTGACGCGGCGCTTGCCGCACCCTTCCAACAACTTTGCGACCGCCCCGCCCAGAGGCTCATCTCCAGCGGAACGATGGCGCTCGCCCCTTTTCCAAGGAGAGCATTTTCATGCCCAACGATCCTTTTTCACTTGATCCTTCTGGCACCCTCGACATGTTCGGGAACACAGCCCTGTCGTCGGGGGTCGGCCTTGGCGTCACGGCCTTCGGTGATTTTGCGCCCGAGACGGCCCCCGAACCTGCGAATGACGACGATCCCGATCCGACGCCGCCGGCGCCCGCACCGGCGCTGCCGATCGCGCTGCCCCAGAGGTCAGCACCACGCCGGCAGGGCGATCGTGCGAACTTCTACCTCGATGACGGCGAGGATCGCGGCCTTGCTGCGTCGTGGAAAGAGCGCGCGAGATTGAGTGTGGCGGCCATTTTGACCGCGAACGAGATCGAGCGGCACAACATTCCGGTCACGCGCGAGCATCAGCAGCGGTTGATCCGCTTCACCGGCTTCGGCGCCTCCGAACTGGCGAACGGCATGTTCCGCCGTCCGGGCGAGGTGGATTTTCGGGAGGGCTGGGACGATCTCGGCTCGTCGCTCGAAAGTGCGGTCTCGGAGAGCGACTATTCCAGCCTGTCGCGTTGCACGCAGTATGCGCATTTCACGCCGGAGTTCATCATCCGGGCGATCTGGTCAGGATTGCAGCGCATGGGCTGGCGCGGTGGTCGCGTGCTGGAACCCGGCATCGGCACGGGCCTGTTTCCAGCGCTGATGCCGAAGGCGTATCGCGACAGCAGCTATGTCACCGGCGTCGAGCTCGATCCGGTGACAGTGCGGATCGTCAAGCTCCTGCAGCCGAAGGCCCGGATCATCGAAGGGGATTTCGCGCGCACCGATCTCTCGCCGATCTACGATCTCGCCATTGGCAATCCACCGTTTTCCGATCGTACCGTGCGTTCGGACCGGCAATATCGGTCACTTGGTCTCAGACTGCACGACTACTTCATCGCGAGGTCCATTGATCTGCTGAAACCCGGCGCCTTCGCGGCCTTCGTCACCAGTTCCGGCACGATGGACAAGGCGGATGCGACAGCCCGCGAGCATATCGCCAGATCGGCCGACCTGATCGCGGCCATTCGTCTGCCCGAAGGCAGCTTCCGCCGCGATGCCGGCACGGACGCCGTCGTTGACATCCTGTTCTTCCGCAAGCGCAAGGCTGGAGAAGCTGAGGGCGACCAGACCTGGCTCGACGTGGATGAAGTCCGCCCTGCAACAGAAGACGAAGGCGCTATCCGCGTCAATCGCTGGTTTGCGAAGCATCCGGATTTCGTGCTCGGTGACCACGCGCTGACGGCCGGTCCGTTCGGCGAGACCTATACGTGCCGTGGTCGCGCTGGCGTCGATCTCGAAGCGGCGCTGAATGCCGCCATTTCTCTCCTCCCGGAAGATCGTTACGACGGCGAGTCGACCGAAATCGACATCGACCTGGAGGACGAGCTTGGCGAGATCGTCGATCTCCGCCCCAGGGACGAGAAGGTCCGCGAGGGCAGCTTCTTCATCGACGCCAGGCACGGCCTGATGCAGATGGTCGACGGCTCTCCGGTCGAGATCAAGGTCCGCAAGGGCCGCTCCGCGGAAGGCATTCCGGAAAAGCATGTCCGTATCATCCGAAAGCTGATCCCGGTCCGGGATGCCGTGCGGGAGGTGCTGAAGGCCCAGGAACAGGACCACCCGTGGAAGGATCTTCAGGTGCGCCTGCGTATCGCCTGGTCCTCGTTCGTCCGTGATTTCGGCCCGATCAATCACACCACGGTTTCGATCTCGGAGGATACCGAGACTGGCGAGGTGCGGGAGACCCATCGGCAGCCGAACCTTCAGCCCTTCCGTGACGATCCCGATTGCTGGTTGGTCGCCTCCATCGAGGATTATGATCTCGAAACCGATACCGCCCGTCCCGGTCCGATCTTCTCCGAAAGGGTGATCTCACCTCCCGCGGCCCCGGTGATCACGTCCGCGGCGGATGCGCTCGCCGTGGTGCTCAACGAGTGCGGCCGCGTCGATATCGACCATATCGCCGAACTCCTGCACCGCGACTCCGAGGCGGTGATTGCCGAACTCGGTGATGCCATCTTCCGCGATCCGACCGACAGTTCGTGGCAGACCTCGGACGCCTATCTCTCCGGTCCGGTCCGCACCAAGCTTGCGGCGGCGGAGGCTGCCGCTGCGCTTGATCCCGTCTTCCAGCGTAATGTCGTGGCACTCAGGCAAGTCCAGCCCGCCGATCTGCGTCCGTCGGATATTACCGCTCGGCTCGGGGCGCCCTGGATTCCGGCCTCCGACGTTGTGACCTTCGTCAAGGAAACGATGGGTGCCGAGATCAGGATCCACCATATGCCCGAGCTTGGTTCATGGACGGTCGAGGCTCGTCAGCTTGGTTACAGCGCCGCCGGCACATCGGAATGGGGGACCAGCCGCCGCCATGCCGGCGAACTATTGGCGGATGCGCTGAACAGCCGCGTGCCGCAGATATTCGACACCTTGAAGGACGCCGATGGAGAGCGGCGGGTGCTGAATGTCGTCGACACGGAAGCCGCCCGTGACAAACTTCAGCGGATGAAGGAGGCGTTCCAGAATTGGGTCTGGTCAGACCCGGATCGCACCGACCGGTTGGCGCGGGTCTATAATGACCGCTTCAACAACATCGCGCCGCGCAAATTCGACGGCTCCCATCTGAATTTACCCGGCGCCTCTGGCGCCTTCGTTCTTTATGGGCATCAGAAACGCGGCATCTGGCGGATCATCTCCTCCGGCTCCACCTATCTCGCCCATGCCGTGGGTGCCGGCAAGACGATGACCATGGCAGCCGCCATCATGGAGCAGCGGAGGTTGGGCCTGATCGCCAAGGCGATGCTGGTCGTTCCCGGCCACTGCCTCGCACAGGCGGCACGCGAGTTCCTGGCGCTCTATCCCTCGGCGAACATCCTCGTCGCCGATGAGACCAACTTCACCAAAGACAAGCGTCAACGTTTCCTGTCGCGGGCTGCGACGGCTGTCTGGGATGCGATCATCATCACGCACTCCGCGTTCAGGTTCATCGGCGTGCCATCCGCCTTCGAACAACAGATGATCCACGACGAGCTGCAGCTCTACGAGGACCTGCTGACCAAAGTTGATGACGAGGACCGGGTCTCCCGCAAGCGGCTCGAGCGGCTGAAAGAGGCCTTGCAGGAGCGGCTGGAATCTCTCTCCACCCGCAAGGACGATCTTCTGACCATCTCTGAAATCGGCGTCGACCAGATCGTCGTCGACGAGGCGCAGGAGTTCCGAAAACTCAGCTTCGCAACCAATATGTCGACGCTGAAGGGCATCGATCCAAACGGTTCGCAGAAGGCCTGGGACCTCTATGTGAAATCCCGTTACATCGAGACGAAGAATCCGGGCCGGCCGCTCGTGCTTGCCTCCGGCACCCCGATCACCAACACGCTCGGCGAGATGTTTTCGATCCAGCGCCTGCTCGGCTACGAGGCCTTGCGTGAGCGCGGGCTTCACGAGTTCGACGCCTGGGCGAGCAATTTCGGGGATGAACGCACCGAACTGGAGCTTCAGCCATCCGGCAAATACAAGCCGGTCAGCCGCTTCGCCAGTTTCGTCAACGTCCCCGAACTGATTGCTATGTTTCGGGCCTTCGCCGACGTGGTGATGCCGGAGGATCTTAAAGCGCACGTCAGGGTGCCGGAGATCGCGACGGGCAAGCGGCAAATCCTGACCGCCGCGCCAACGCCTGCCTTCAAAGCCTACCAGCAGATCCTCGAAACCCGCATCAAGGCGATCGAGATGCGCGAGGGGCCGGCGCAACCCGGTGACGACATCCTGCTGTCCGTTATCACTGATGGCCGCCATGCCGCGATCGATCTGCGCCTGGTCATGCCGGCAATAGATGACGAGCCGGAGAACAAGCTCAATCTGCTGGTCCGTAACGCTTTCCGTATCTGGAGGGAAACTTCGGAGAACAGCTATCGCCGCCCGGACGGCAAAGTCTACGAGCTGCCCGGTGCGGCGCAGATGATCTTCTCCGATCTCGGGACGATCAATGTCGAGAAGAGCCGCGGCTTCTCAGCCTACCGCTGGATCCGCGACGAGCTCATCCGCATGGGCGTGCCGCCGTCAGAAATCGCCTTCATGCAGGATTACAAGAAGACCGAAGCGAAGCAGCGCCTGTTCGGCGACGTCCGCGCCGGCAAGGTCCGCTTCCTGATCGGCAGTTCCGAAACGATGGGCACCGGCGTCAACGCCCAGCTTCGCCTGAAGGCCCTGCACCATCTCGACGTGCCGTGGCTTCCGTCACAGATCGAGCAGCGGGAGGGCCGCATCGTGCGTCAGGGCAACCAGCACGACGAGGTCGATATCTATGCTTACGCCACGCAGGGAAGCCTCGACGCGACGATGTGGCAGCAGAACGAGCGCAAAGCGCGCTTCATAGCAGCGGCACTCTCCGGCGATACCTCGATTCGCAGGCTGGAGGACCTGAACGAAGGCCAGGCCAACCAGTTCGCCATGGCCAAGGCTATTGCCAGTGGCGATGAGCGCCTGATGCAGAAAGCGGGCCTGGAAGCCGATATTGCCCGACTTGAGCGCCTGCGCGCCGCTCATGACGACGATCTCTTTGCTGTTCGCCGGCAGCTCCGCGATGCCGAGCGCGAGATCGAGACGGCAACCCGCCGTATCGGCGAAATCGGCCAGGACATCGAACGGCTGGTTCCGACCTCCGGCGACACCTTCACCATGACCGTGATGGGCAAGCCATACACGGAGCGGAAGGATGCCGGTCGGGCGTTGATGAAGGAGATCCTCACCGTCGTCCAGTTCCAGCAGGAGGGTGAAGTCCGTCTCGCCCGCATCGGCGGCTTCGATCTCGTCTATGAAGGCGAGCGCTTCGGCCGGGGTGACAACTACCACTATCAGACCCTGCTCCAGCGCACCGGCGGGACCCAAGAGATCGATCTGCCGGTGACCGTCACGCCGCTTGGTGCCATCTCCCGCCTCGAGCATGCACTCAGCGGGTTCGAAGAGGAGCGGGAACGTTATCGCCTGAGGTTGGCTGAGTACCAGCGGCGGCTTTCCTCCTACCAGTCGCGTCAGGGTGGCACCTTTGCCTTTGCCGACGAACTGGCTGAGAAGCGCCAGAAGCTGCGTGAGGTCGAGGAGGTGCTCGCCAAATCCGCTTGCGATGATGACGAAAAGCAAGGTATCGCGGCTTAATCCGCTCACTGGCGTCCTCGACCAGGTCGCCTATGTGTCGTTTTCGAGATACAGCCGGTAGCGCGTCGCCTTGCGCTCGCCGGTGCGCAGCAATGCGCCCTTGTCGACCAAGTCGGCAAGGTCGCGGGTTACGGTCGAAGGCGGAGCGCCGGTGATCGTGGCGTAGTTGCCGGCGCTCAAGCCTCCAGCGAAACCTTCGGGACCTTCGGCCAGCATGCGAAGAAGGACTTTCTCCTGTCGTTCATTCAGTGCACCACGCAGCCTGTCCATGAACCGCGTCTTTTCGATCAGGAAGCGGACCAGTTCGTCCGCGGATTTCTGGGCTTCGAGCGCCCGGTCCGCGAACCACGAGAGCCAGTCATCGATAACAAGTGTGGAACTAGCCGCCTCCAGCATCGCGTAATAGTCCTTGCGGTGTCGCAGCAGCGATTTCGACAAGGCACTGAAGGTTGGCGTCGAAATTGCCCGTGCAAGCGCGCTTTCGGCGATCGCTCGGCCGATACGGCCATTCCCGTCCTCGAAAGGATGGATGCTCTCGAACCACAGATGGGCGATGCCGGCACGGGTGAGAGCGGCAAGCGGGTCGGGTCCTTCGGGAGAGGTCTGTTCAAGCCATTCCAGAAGCCTGCCCATCTCGGCCGCCAGGCGATTGGATGGAGGTGCTTCGAAGTGCACGCGCTGGCGGCCGAATGCGCCTGAGACGATCTGCATCGGTTCGTCATGGCCGCGATAGCTGCCGATATCGGCGATGTCGCGGCGGCCGTTCATGACCATTCGGTGCCATTCGAACAGCCGCTCCTCGGTGATGGGGTCAAGCGGGTGTCGATAGAGGTCCGCCATCATCTCGGCAATGCCAGCTTCGGCCGGCCTGCTGCGGAAAGCTGCAGCGGACATTCCGAGTTGCCGCCGAAGGGACGTTTGCACACTGTCGCGATCAAGGACTTCACCCTCGATTGCCGATGTGCTCAAAGCATCGGAGCTGAGCAGCTCGATCACGACCTCCTCACGGTCGTCTTTCCCCAGATGGCGTATGGTGCCGACGGCGATAGCCGCATTCTCGACGAATGCCTGCTCCCTGACCCGCAGCAGCTCCGGGTTCCATTCGAAATCCGGCCACTCCGCCAGTTCCCAATTCCATGCCATAAGCGATAAATCCCATATTTATCGCCCATAATGCCGCATTAAAGTGGGCGATAAAAGCGATTTGTTTAACTCATCGCCATAGGGCGGTTAAACGGGGCAGGGGCAAAGGAAAGAAGAAAAGGGAAAACCGGTCGCAGACCGGTCGACCCGTCGCCGCTTGCGCTCAACCGCCCCCTCCTCACCCCTGCCGGTCGTTCTCGCAAGGCTTTGCCCCGCTCGCCCATACCGGCAGGGCCGCTCGGGCGCAGTTGCGCCAGTCTGCCCGCCCTGCGGTCCGGGAGATGTCTTCGGAAAGAACTGAAGGCGGACAAGAGCGGGCAGCACCGCTCCGAAACCCCGGAAGGAGCAAATCCCATGCAGATCCTCAAACTCGATCCCCGTGCGCTGAAGGACAATCCCGACGATGCGCGCCGGTCCAAATCGTCGCCGCAGGCTGACGCACTGCTTCTGGCGACGGTGAAGGCGGTCGGCATCATCCAGCCCCCGGTCGTGTCACCGCAGACGGATGGCGGGAACGGCTATATCATTCAGGCCGGCCACCGCCGCGTCCGGCAGGCAATCGCCGCCGGCCTCGAGGAAATCGAGGTGATCGTCCGCGAGGCGGCCAACGATAACGGCGCCATGCGCTCGATGGTCGAGAACATCGCGAGAGAACCTCTCAACGGGGTGGACCAGTGGCGCGGCATAGAACGGCTCGTTGCGCTGGGCTGGACGGAGGAAGGGATCGGCGTTGCGCTCGCCCTGCCGGTTCGCCAGATCAGGAAACTCAGGCTACTCGCCAACGTGCTGCCGGCCATGCTCGACCACATGGCGCTCGGCGACATGCCCAACGAGCAGCAGCTCCGCACCGTCGCCGCGGCGTCGCTCGACGAACAGAAAGAGGTGTGGAAGGCGCACAAGCCGAAGAAGAACGAGCGGGCGGACTGGTACAATATCTCCCGTGCGCTCTCGAAAACCCGCATGTATGCGAAGGATGCGAGCTTCGGTGACGACCTCGCCGCGGCTTACGGCATCGGGTGGGTCGAGGACCTGTTTTCGCCGGCTGACGAAGACACGCGCTATACCACCAACGTCGAGGCTTTTCTTGGCGCCCAACAGGAATGGATGACCAGCAACCTTCCGAAGAAGGGTGCGATCGTCGAGGTCAACAACTGGGGTCAGCCGGAACTGCCGAAGAAGGCGGAACGCGTCTACGGCAAGCCGTCGAAGTCCGATCATGTAGCCATGTATCTCGACCGTGACGGCAAGGTGCAGTCGGTTGCTTTCCGGATGCCGGAGGACAGACAAGCGAAAGGCAAATCCGGCGTCTCCACGACAGGCGGGCAGGGCGATGTCCATGACGGCAGGATCATCGACACGCCGAAGCCGCGCCCCGACGTCACGCAGAAGGGCCATGACATGATCGGCGATTTCCGCACCGACGCGCTTCACGAGGCGCTCGGCCGCGCGCCGATCGAGGACGACATGCTGATGGCGTTGCTGGTTCTCTCACTTGCCGGCCAGAACGTCCGCGTCGACTCCGGCGCCAACGACACCGTGTTCGGACCGAAGCGTTTCCGGCGCCATGCCGCACGTCTGTTTTCCCAGGACGGAAAGCTCGCCTTCGATACGGAGACGGTGCGCGTCGCCGCCCGCTCCATGTTGATCGACGTCCTGTCGTGCAGGCGCGGCATGTCGAACAGCGGTGTCGTTTCCCGCATCGCCGGTGAAGCCATCGGCGCCGACGGGTATCTCACGAACATGGGCTCGGAAGATTTCCTGTTGTGCCTGTCGCGGCAGGCACTGGAAGCGGCGGCGAAGGAGGCCAATGTGCTCCCCCGCCAGAAGGTGCGGGAAACCCGTGCGGCCCTGGTCGACCACTTCAAGGAAGGTCATTTCGTTCATTCGTCGGCGCTTTTCGCGCCCGATCCGAATGATGTCGCCGATCTGATCAAGCATGCCGACACCCTCGACGACGAGGAAGCCCAGGTTGACGCCGCAGAGGATGGCCTCGACGCGCCCGTTGAGGGCGCCGCGGTCGATACGGAGACGGGTGGAGATACTGGTGAAGGCGCTCCGGGCGGTGGCCGCCCCGCCGCTGAAGGTGACGGTCTCGGTCCGTTCGAAGGCGGGGACGATCTGCCCGACACCTTCGACGATGCTCCGGCGACAACCGATCCCGACGATGAGCAGGCCGCCTATCGCGTCGCGGCGGAATAGCCGCACGCCCCACTTTCCTTCCGAATGATGTTCCGCCGCCGGTGATCTCCAGCGGCGGCGGTTTCGTTTTCGCAACCCCTCGAAACTCAGGGAGAACTTGCATGTCAGCGCATATCGCATTTATGGCACCCATCGGCTCCTTCATCGCCTGGTCGGATGGCACGCCGCAGCCACCCGAACGCCATCGCAGGAAGCTGTCTGCATGGCAGAGCAATAACAGCAGCGGCCGGTTGATCCGCAAGCAGGACGAACGAGCCGCCGGCAACATCATCCTGCCAGCTAATTTTACGCTTCATGAGGCCGACCACGGCGCTGGTGGCGTCATCGCCATCCGCGTCCACCGCAGCTTTTCGCTGGAAACAAGTCTGACGTTCACGATCGTCGAACGGCCTGCCATCGGCAGTTGCCGGGTCTTCGACCGCGCCGGCGACAATGCCGAGCTCGTCCATCTCGCAGCGAACCGCCAAGTCGCAGAGGAATGGCTGTCCCGACATGGTTATCCTCATGCCGTGCTGGAGGTCGTCACTGCGGATGAGGTCGCAGCCGCCGTCGTGGAAGGGAGGGCGGCAGCATGAACACCAGCCCTGTCATGACCGAAGCCAATGATACCTCCCGATATCCGGAGGTCTCTTTTGGGCGATCCGCCGACGGGTTTCCGGTCGCCCGCTTGCACGACACGGCGTTCGCGATGTTGCCTAGCCGTGAAGGCCGGCACTATCTTGCCACTGGCTGGAAGATCGCCCGGCCGTTCGCCGAGTGGCGGCGATCCGACTTCTACGGTCATTCCGGCGAACTCGCCGACGAGGCGGCGTTTCGTGCACGCGTGATCGAGAACGCCGAACATCAACGCGAACGGCAGGCACTTGGCCGCTGCGAGATCTTCACCCGTGTCCATACGCCCTGGGGAATGTCGCAGCGCACGATCGTCTATGCGGAGGGCGTCGAGTGCCATTCCACCGCCGGGCACGGCGGCTTCAAGCTCTCGGCTGAGCGCAACCGAAAGGTTCACCCGCTGCTGCGGTCGAAAGACGGCTTCTATGAGGAGGACTCCGCTTGGGCGATCGTCGCGATCACCTTCCCCTTCCTGTTCACCGCGTTCGAACGCCGCTGCGCGGAACGGTCGATCAAGGATTGGTGGCCCGACGCCTGGGAAACCATCTTCGGCACGACCCTGGCGCCCGGTGAATCTCATGTGAAGGACCGTCGCGCTTTCGAGGCGGCCCATGCCGGTGACTGGATCGTCATCTCCGCCCTTCGCTCTGATCATCATCCCGGCATGACCGAAGTGATCGCCACGCGCGGCGGGAAGCGGGAGCACAATACCGGGGAACGACGTTTTCTCGTGCCGTCTGCCGAATACGAACCGGGCCGTTTCGGCTTCGTCATCGATGTCGATCGTCATCGGTCCTATGACGGGCCGTCGAGCTTTGTCGTCTGGCAGGGGAGGGAGACATCATGACCCGGTCCCCGGAACGTCAGGCGTTGCTTTTCCGGATGGAAGAGGCCCGCCGCCAGACTCAACGCCAGCTCGACATGATCGACCGGCAGATTACCGCCAAGATGACGGCTCTCGTCCCGTCGCTCGGGCGGCGCCGAAGCGGATACCGGCGGGGTAAACCGCCCGCGCCGGAAGCCTTCCTCGCCCGCTATCGCTCCAGTCTGGCGGCGATCACCGCGGAACGGCAGCCGGAGATCGATGCTCTTGCCCGCAAGCTCGCGCGCCAGGAGGCGGCCATCGCCGCTTTCCAGGCGCGACCGGAATTCAATGCTTCCGCCCGGGGCCCGGAACGAGAATGTCGTCATCACCGTCGTGAGAGGAGCGCGCCATGAGGCGCGTTGACGCCGAGCCGCTTCCACCTCTGACCGAGGAAGAGGTGAATGCCCTTCAGGATTATGCCGCCAGACACGGCCGCTCGTGGAAGCGCATCCTGAACCACGCCTGGATGGGCGAAGCGCCCCATGACGATGTCGGGATATTACGCCGACTTCGCAACACGCACGGCCCCACCTGGCTTGATCGTTACCGCTTGCCCAAACGGTAGCGCACCCCGTCAACGCTTGCGCACGAATTCCGTGCGCAGGACCAGCCCCTTGATCGCGTCGTGGCGGCAATCGATCTCTTCCGGATTATCGGTGAGCCGGATCGACCTGATGACGGTGCCCTGCTTCAGCGTCTGGCCGGCGCCCTTGACCTTCAGGTCCTTGATCAGCACGACGGAGTCGCCGTCGGCGAGAACATTGCCGGAGGCATCGCGGACTTCGGCTGCCTTCGCCTTCTCCGCGGCAAGTTCGGAGGCCGGCCGCCATTCCCCGGTTGCTTCGTCATAGACGTAATCGTCGTTGCTCTGGTCGCTCATCTGTTGTGCCCCTTCCGTAGGAGACCTTGCAACGGCCCCGCATGTCAGGAGCGCATCTATCGCGGAAAGCCGCCGAGAGCAAACCGCCGCCGCTTTCCCATCGAGAGCGCCTCGCAGACCAGCGGACATCAGGAGGGCGGCAAAGCATTCCGAACCTGGTGATCGAAGCTCTTCCGGCAGATGGGAACTGGTTTGGCGCGCGCCTTGCCTGATTTCCTCTTCGGCTCTGGCATCCGATGTCTATCCCTTTGCCGATCTGCCCTTCGCTTTCGTTGCGGTCTGAACCGGCTGCCGGTCGTTTCAAGGCCGCTGTCGCGCCGCGGGGCGGCCGGTCATGCCGCTTGTCGCAGAGCAGGAACGCGGGCCTCGCAGGTCTCAAAGACCCGCTTGCCCGCGCACCGGCTCCGCTCGATCTGGCCTGACCGGACCCTGAAACGCCCGGCTTGCGCCGGCTCCTCTTGACCGCACCGAAGGGCAGATCGGCCAAGGGGGCCGAACCGCTTCGGGGAAACCGGAAGGAAACCACCATGACAAAGTCCGCAACCCAGTCCCGCCAATCCGCCCGAGTCGTCCAGCTCCGCAAGGGCGCCACCATCGAAATGGTCCGCCTCACATGCCCCGATGAAGCGCAGGCGCTCCGGATCGCCGAGAGCTTCGGGACCGCCATTCTCGACAGCGACGGCATCCGCGACATGCACGAGCGCCTGATCATCGAAACCGCCACAGGACTCTCCGAGGGCTTAAGCGAACGGGCGATGCAGATCCATCTGCAGCGCATCGTTGGAGCGTATGTCGGATCCGCTCATGGCGCGGGCCAGTTCTACTCCCGCGCCGTCAGCGAGGCGCGTGACGCCACCGCCAAGGGAGCCGCCGACGCCCGCGACGAGGATCTTGACGGTCCAGTCGGCTATGACAGCGCCGCCCAGCGCAAGCGCGAGTTCGCCGCCGACATGGGGATCCAGGCCCACGCGCTCAGGACGGCCGCCGAAGGTGCCGTCTCCGCTTACGAGCAGATCGTTGGCGAAGCATGGAAGCCCTTCGACCGGCCGGTTGATAATCCGGGCCAGTCCCTCGACCGCAAGGCGGCTGCCGCGCAGATGTCGGCCTTCGATTGAGGCCGACCTGGTGGAGCTTCGGCTCCGCCTTCATCGTATCCAGGAAGAAGCCGTCTCCTCACGGGGGGCGGCTTTTCGTGTTTCGACGTCGCGGCGAAGTCGCATCAGGAGAGGTGAGAGAGAAAGAAATCGGGGCGAGAGACAGGCGCCATCGCGGCCCGTCCCTTCTGTCGGTCCTGCAGGAGCCGACGGCAGGCGCAACGGCTACGCCGTCCTTCTCTTCGTTCCGGCCGGTCCGGTGCGCATGCCGCCTCACCGCTCCTGCCATCGGCCCTCCGCGACGGGGCCGCGATGGGCGCGGCCTCACACGGAGGTCAGAAGAATGAGCAGGAAATCAGAAAGTCCGAGGATTGACATCTATGCGCGGATCACGGAGCGCATTGTCGCCGATCTGGAGAAGGGCGTGCGCCCGTGGGTGCAGCCCTGGAGTGCCGGCAACATGTCCGGCCGGATCACCCGGCCGCTGCGCCATAACGGCCAGCCATATACGGGGCTGAATGTCCTCCTGCTCTGGTCCGAGAGTATCGCCAGCGGGTTCATGTCGGCGACTTGGATGACGCTGCGCCAGGCGAACGAACTTGGCGCCCATGTTCGCAAGGGCGAGAGCGGCGCGACCGTCGTCTACGCCAGCCGCTTCACGAAGACCGAGAAGGATGCCGACGGCGGTGAAGTCGAGCGCGACATACCGTTCCTCAAGGCGTACACGGTGTTCAATTGTGATCAAATCGAGGGGCTTCCGGATCACTACTATCACCGCCCGGAACCGGGCGCAGAGCCGCTCGGGCGCATCGAGTACGCGGACCGCTTCTTCGCCAACACGGGCGCGGTGATCCGGCATGGTGGGTCACAGGCCTTCTATCAGCCATCCAGCGATAGCATTCAGATGCCGGGTTTCGAGACGTTCCGGGATGCCGAGAGTTATTACGCCGTCCTCGGACATGAGGTCACCCACTGGGTCGGCGCAAGCCACCGGCTGAATCGGGATTTGAGCCGCTACCATAAGGATCGCACGGATCGCGCGCGCGAAGAGCTTTGTGCCGACATAGGGGCATGTTTCCTCTGCGCCGATCTCGGGATCGTCCCGGAACTGGAGCCGCTGCCGGATCACGCGAGCTATGTGGCCTCGTGGTTGAAGCTGCTCGACGGTGACCGCCGGGCAATCTTCCAGGCGGCCGCACATGCGCAACGCGCTGTCGCCTATCTTCATGACCTCCAGCCGAATGCGGAGACCGGGCGGCAGGCCGCCTGATGCTTTCCGCCTCGGAGATCGACGGGGAGGGCGAGACGCCTTCCCCGTCGGCCGCGCGACCTTCGTGTCACCCGTTGGAGAAACCTTGCAGATATGGGCGAGGCGATCTACATTACTTCCTGAATTTATCTACATGGAGTGACCCATGCCGATCAACGTCAACAATCCTGAAGCGGACGCGCTCACGCGCAAGTTCGCGCATATGGCTGGCGTCAGCATTACTGATGCGATCGTGATTGCCATGAAAGAGGCGATCGAACGCCGCCGTCACGAGGAGACGCCGCTGCAAACCGCTGCCCGGCTCCGCGAACAACATGGCGTCAAACTCGATGCCGCTGCGAGACAGCCGCTTCCGCACGAAGCCTACGACGAACTGTGGGAAAGCTGATGTTCGTCGATGCCTGCGCCATCATAGCGCTCCTCTCCGACGAGCCGGAAGCGGAGCGTGTCTCCAATGCGATCGCGTCCGCGAAGGTCGCCTTCACATCCCCGGTTGCCGTGCTTGAAGCGGTGCTCGGCCTTGCCCGCTCCGACAAGTTCGGCCTCGCCGTGGCGGAGGTAGAACCGATCGTCATCGAGTTCCTCGATGAGCGCGGAATCGAAATCCGCGATCTCCCGCCTGCGGACGCGACGACCCGGATCGCTCTTTCCGCCGCGCATCGCTATCGCGCGGGCCGCCGGGGCCTCAATCTCGGTGACTGCCTGCATTATGCATGCGCCAAATATTATAACGTACCCATTCTGGCGACGGCAGATGAGTTCAGACAGACAGACGTCGACACCGTACCCTGACGCGGCCGGCCATGATGGCTGGTTTCGGGCGAAGGTGCAGGAGGCCTTGGAAGATTCCCGGGCCGACACTCCCGACGAGAGGGCCGAAGCTCATTTCGCCGAGCGACGTCTAACGGCGCGGTGCAGTGTCGGCGATCGTCACGTGTAGGCCCTTCTGATCGGGCGGGCGAAGTCGGCAGGCACGCGGAACGAGCCCCGCCGCGCGACGGCGGATCTGGTGTGGTCGATATAGGCATGCCGCGAGCCTGTTGGTTTCGAAGCGCTCCCATTCCTTCCTCTCGACCGCCCTCCAGGGAGGTGCCGTGAAACCCGGGTTGCCCGCTTGTCCGAGGATACGCGCGCGATGGAAGAGCCGCCATAAGATCGGCGCCGACCAGCGCATTCGTCATGGACATGATGCGGATGGGGCGTCGGTGAGGGATCGACGGACACGGCGAGCCGTGCGGACGGGAGCCATCGTGAGAGAGCGGTGCCATCACCGCGGTCGCCGTCGGGGATCGCCGATGAACTCCGGGCCATGATCGGTGTTCCTTGCTCGATTGAAGCGGGCCACACCCACGCAGACCTCGATGGATCTGGTGTGACCGAAGGACGACTTCGTCTCGATCGCCATCCCGCAACGGCCGTCCGCAACTTTCTTCCCCTGCGAACTGCGTTCGCATTCCTCGCGGTAACCAAGAAAGCCGCTCCCGGCCGTCCTCCACTCACGTTCCGGCCCCCCGGGGTGCGGCGTCGATCGCCATCGGTCCTTACACCGCCATCGAGGCCGCGGTGGGCGCGGCTCGAGCAAACCGGAAAGGATCACGACAATGGCAGTCATCGGCGAATTCACCACCAACGGCAACAACTCGATTATCGGCAACGTCCGCACGCTCACGGTCAGCATGAAGGCCCGCCTGAACCCCATCGAGCGCGTCTCGCGCGACGCCCCGGACTTCCGCATCACCGCCGGCAACGGCGTCGAGGTCGGCGCGGGCTGGAAGGCGGTCTCCAACGACGGCGAGGAATATATCTCGGTCAAGCTGGACGACCCGAGCTTCAACGCCCCGATCACCGCGGCGCTTTGGCCGAGCGAGAAGGAAGGGGAATACGCCCTCATCTGGAACCGCCCGAAGCGGGAAGCCTGATCCGAACCCGAGGAGCTCCGCCGGCAGGCGGGGCTCTCCCTCTCCCGGATGAGGAAGCCGGTCGCGGGCCTCGAACCCGCTTCCGGCTTTTCGGTGCCATACGGAGAGCTGGGGGTCTGCTCAGTTCGTCCGAGAATGCCATGGCGGACCGACGGCGTCCAGCACGAGCGGTACCCCCATGTGTGGACGGCCCGTGGAATGCAAGACTTTTGTTTGTGAGCGACCAATTAGGTTCAGTCATGTGTCCGGCCTATAATCGTGGCATCAACGCCACTGGCCCTGATGAGATCCGCAGACGGAGAGCCAATCAAATTGTCGCGCTCGAGGCGCTGGGGGAACCCCGGCTTTCCTCCGTCCCCGGTCTAACCGGTTCGCCATCAAACTAAGTCCTCCACTCCTCCATCCGGCCACACGCGGGCCGAACAGATCTTTTCAGGCGGTGGCAAAACGATAGTTTTCCCTCCGCCTGAGTATTGCCCATGCAATGCGCGCGGTCTTGTTTGCGATCGCTACCGAGACCAGCTTGGCGGGCTTGCGATCTAACAAGCGAGCGATCCAGGGAAATGACGCAGCGTCAAGACGGGCTCTGCGCACGACGGCGGTGGCGCCGACTACCAACAATCGTCGGATTGTGCGATCGCCTTGTTTGCTGATCCGGCCAAGCCTCTCTTTCCCACCGCTACTGTTTTGTCGTGGGGTCAATCCAAGCCAAGCTGCGAACTGACGGCCAGATTTGAACTCGGTGGCGTCGCCGACCGAAGCAGCGATCGCCGCTGCCGTTAGGAAACCGACGCCGGGAATGGTCATCAAACGCCGGGCAGCCGCTTCGTTGCGGCACCACCGCAGTATAATGCGATCGAGTTCAGCAATCTTGTGGGTCAGTTCCTCCAATTGTTTCCTTATGTGTTCGAACGGTTGCCAGGAGGGCTCTGGTAGGAATTCCTGGGCAGCGCTGAGCGCTTCAATTGCCGCTCTCAAGCCTAATCTTCCTTGCGACGTAACAATCCCGAATTCCGCAAGATGCCCACGCAAGGCGTTGATAAGAGCGGTCCGCTGCCGCACCAGCAGATCCCGTGTCTTATGCTGCATCAGGAGTGCCTGACGCTCACAGCTCTTCACGGGAACGAAACGCATCGTAGGACGGGTCACTGCTTCGCAAATCGCCTCGGCATCCGCTGCATCATTCTTGCCGCGCTTGACGTAGGGCTTAACATACGCTGGCGGCATCAGCTTGACCTCGAAGCCCAGGCGGCCGAGTTCACGAGCCCAATAGTGTGACGTCGAACATGCCTCCATGCCGACAAGGCAGCGTGGCAGGTGCTCGAAGAATTGCAGAAGCTGATTCCGGCGGAGCTGGCGGCGGATAATGATGTCGCCGGCTTCGTCGACAGCATGTAGCTGGAAAACATTCTTGGCCAGATCGAGGCCGATAACACTTATCTTCTCAAAAGCCATGACGTGGTTCCTTGTCCGAATTGTGCGGGCTGAGAATAGCACCTTTGCGCTGAGGTCTCGGAGGGCCGTCCACATCATCAAAATGCTGGCGCATTTCGGCTCCCCCGCTCGCCGCCTCCGGCGGTCGCGTTCCGCGCTCCTGGACTCCTCCGCTCCGCCATGACGCGCGACGTCGTCTTTCACAAACGTCAAGGAGACGACGATGACGATTTCTCTCGAAATGCAAATCGAGGAACTGAAAGCTGAACTCAGGGCCGTTCTGGACGCGAGCGAGCGCCGCCAGATCGCGGTGGAGCTGGAACAGGCCCAGGCCGAGCTTGCCGCCGTTGAGGCCGAACAGGACGGCCGCATCAGCGGGGAGCCTCCTTTCTAGGAGCCTTCCATAGGGGTGCCGATCTCAGCAGCCCACTCGCCTCACCCGTTCAGTGCGTCCTTGACCGCCTTGCCCGGCGTGAACGTCAGCTTCTTCGAAGCGGCGATCTTGATCGTTGCACCGGTTGCGGGATTGCGGCCCTCGCGTTCCGGCGTGTCTTTGATCTTGAACTTGCCGAAGGATGGGATGGATGTTTCCGCGCCGCTCTTTGCTGCCTCGGCGATCTGGCTAAACACGCTTTCGACGATGGCCTTGGCCTGTGCCTTGGTCAGGTTCTGCTCGGATGCAATCTTGTCGGCGATTTCATTGGTGGTGGTCATGAAGGACAGTCTCCTCTGCTTGTGGATGTCCTTCAGCTATGACGATGAAGGTGTGGCGCCGATAGAGGTCCGAATGCTGGAAGTGTTGCCAGATGCGAGAAAACCACAGGAAACAGCAGGCTCGGGATGTTGAAGGTGTGTCATTCGGCGCAGCGAACGTTGCGATAACCCCGCTTTCGTTTCGTACGTTCGAGGCGCGACAGCGCTGTATCCGCATCTTCTTGAGAGTCGAAGGTTTCCATCATCGTCTGACCGTTAGATCCGATCCGGCCCCAGTTGCGGATGACGGAGGCGCCACCAAACAGGGTCGGCTGGATCGCGAGCATATAGAAGCGCCGCATATTCTGTGTAGCGTCGATACGGTGAAGATGAACCAGGCGTGTTTCCTCGTTTTGCATGCCCGGATTCTCGCGTCTTTGCGAGCCCGCGTCCAACGACTTCCATGAATCGGTGCGGTGTGATCGATTCATCTCGCTGATGGTTTTCCCTTCCGGAGGAAGAGGGGCGTGGGCGAGGCGGCTTTGCCGCACGGCTCTATGCGCTGGAGCGCACCGAACCCGCCAAGCGGTTTCGTCCCATGCGGGTTGCGATCCTCTCGCGGACCGGCTTTCCGCCGGCATCAGACAAAGCTCGTTCGAGCGCGGCTCTCATCCACCTCTCTCTTCTTCGCGATGGAACCTGTTCTGCCCGACACAGGCCTTCATGTCGTCGCGCCGGAACCAGATGGCGCGACCGCATCTGAGCGGCGGATTGCCTGATGTGAAGACGATCTGTTCGTCGCTGCGCATGCGCAGGACCTCGTGCGGCATAATCAGTGGCCGGCGGCTGAGCTGCTTCGATCGCGAGCGCGACGATCCCTTCATCCCCATCGAGCGATTTGTCTGGTCGACCTCGACCGTGGTGTCGCCGCAGCGCTTCGAAATATAATCCGCCGTGTCCGGATCGTTGATCGCCGCGAACGAGATCCACGACGCGGACTCGAACCATTTGCTGGTCGCGTCACGGCCGCCGTAGGCTTCGCGCATCTGGCCGATCGACTGGAAAATCATGGTGAGCGTGATGCCATATTTCCGGCCGGCGTCGCGCGCGGTTTCGAGGATGCGCAGATAGCCGAGGCGGGCGACCTCGTCGAGCAGGAAGAGCGTGCGTCCCTTGACCTTGCCATTGCTATTGTAGATCGCGTTCAGCAGCGAGCCGATGACGACGCGCGCCAGACCAGGATGTGCCTCCAGCACCTTGAGATCGAGCGCGATGAACAGGTCCGCTTCGCCTCCGGCGAGATCATCGGTCGAGAAACTGTCGCCCGACACGAGCGCCGCATAGTTCGGATAGGAGAGCCAGTGTGTTTCCTTCACCGCATTGGCGTAGACGCCGGAAAATGTCTCCGGTGTCATGTTGACGAACACGGCAACGTTCTCCTTCACGAACTCGGATTCCGACTGCTCGTAGATCCGCGTCAGGCGCTCGCGCAGCTTCGGCTCCGGCTCGGAAAGATTGGCCCTGACTCGGCGCAGCGTCTGGTCCTTCTCGTCCGTGTGGCCGGAAAGGCAGACGTCGGCGATCAGCGCCGTCAAGAGCTGCATGGCGGATGCCCGGAAGAAGTCGTCGCGGGCCGACGCGGTGCGCGCATTGTCGGTCATGATCCAGGTCGCGACCGCGACAATATCCTCTTCCTTCGTGTTGCCGTGACGGCCGATCCAGTCGAGCGCGTTGAAACCGATCGCGGGCGTGGCGGGATCGAGCACGATCACGTTGCGTCCAGCCTTGCGCCGGTGATCGACAACCATCGGCGCAACCTCGCTCGACGGGTCGAGCACGACGAGGCCGCCGCCCCATTTGAGCGCGGTCGGGATCGTCACGGATGTCGTCTTGAAGCCGCCCGAGCCGGCGAAGACGATACCGTGCGACGAACCGAACGAGCCGTCGAAGCACAAAAGTGGAGACTTGCCGCCGGCGCCCCAGCTCCGCGCCTCATCGGCCCGGAACGGCATGGCCGCTACGCTGTCCTTGTCGACACGGTAGCGTTCACCGATCACGATGCCGCCGGCATCGGGAAACAGCCTGGCGGCGTCAGCCATCTTCATCCAGTCGGCCTCGCCGTGCACGGCCCGCTTCCCCGCGATCCGCCGCGGCGTTGCTTTCGCGAAGGCGCCGTTCCCCCTGATCGCGACGCGCAGTGCGAAAATCCCTGTGAAGACGGCCGCGCATGCGCCAAGCATCGCCGATGGATCAGTGTAGGCGAACACCGACTGGCCGTGAGGCACCCGATCGACGAGAGCGTGCAGCCGCCACCCCTCGCGTGCGATCGCTGCGATGCAGACGACGGAAGCACCAGCCAATACGTTCAAACCGGCAGTCTTGATGTTGGCCGCGCCCGCCGTCGCGAACAGGGCAATCACGCCGATCGCGGCCGCGGCCGCGTAGGGCAGGGCGAGACCGATCCGCCCGAGCATCAGTTTCGCCTGAGGCGATGCTCCGAACTCCGAGAGCCAGGTCTCAATGCCCAGCATTGCCAACATGGTGGTGATCATCAATGCCGCGGGCAGGGTCGCAAGAAGGAGCCTATTCACCGTCATGACCAAACGACTCCGCACCGATTGCGGTCAGGCGCGAGCGCTCCGTTTCGTCACCGCGGATACGCCCGGCAGCATCGATCAGCAGCCCCAGCAGCAGCGCCCGTTTTTCGTAGCGCAGGCCGGCCTTCACAATCAGGCCGCCCAGCTCGATTTTTTCGCGCGTGTCCTTCTTACGGGCATCGGTCGATGTCGTTCGCCGCATCCGCTCAAGCCTCGCCAGAGCCGCCCGCATCCGCGCCAGACGCGACCGCCGTGGACGTGTCGCCGCCGGTCCTGCCGTCGCCGGCATTCTTCTTTCCGGTCGTCTGTCCCTTGCCTCCGCGAAACCGTCCGGCGATGTCCTCGAACGCCGCCTGAAGTGCGGCTTCCTCGATCTCGATCTCGCCGAGACCGGCCTTCAGCGCGATTCTGCCGATGCGCTCGGCCTCGCGTGTTTCTGCTGCTTTGAGCTGCTCCTGGAGCCTGGCGATTTCTTCCCTGATCTTCGATGACGGTTTCTTCATGCCGGTGGCACTCCCTGGCTGTCTTGGCGTTGCATGCGCGACGCCAAAACTCCTCCGGATGCCCTTGGAAGGAAATGTGCAGATTTGCACGTCGGCAAGGCCTACACTTTGGAGGATGATCCCGGCCGTTCCGAAGGAGCGGTTCCAAGGGCGCAATTATACGTCGCTGACGCGACGCCTTGCGTTGGGCTCTGAATGGCCTGGCCAGCTCCGACGAACGAGGTTCGAACCAGGAGCTTTTGTCGCCGTGGCCATTGCCCACTTCTCCGTCAGCATCGTCAGCCGCGGCGACGGCCGCAGCGCCGTGCTGTCGGCGGCCTACCGGCACTGCGCCAGGATGGAATACGAGCGCGAGGCCCGCACGATCGACTACACCCGCAAACAGGGGCTCCTGCACGAGGAGTTTGTCTTGCCCGTCGACGCCCCGAAATGGGCGCGGATGCTGTTAGCCGATCGCTCGATTCCGGGAGCCTCCGAAGCCTTCTGGAACAAGGTCGAGGCCTTCGAGAAGCGCTCCGATGCGCAACTCGCCAAGGACCTGACCATCGCGCTGCCACTGGAACTGACGCCCGAGCAGAACATCGCGCTCATACGGGATTTCGTGGAGAAACATATCCTCGCCAAGGGCATGGTCGCGGACTGGGTCTATCATGACAACCCCGGTAATCCGCATATCCACCTGATGACGACATTGCGGCCGCTCACCGAGGACGGATTTGGCGCGAAGAAGATGCCGGTTCTCGGCGAAGACGGGCAACCGTTGCGCAACAAGGCGGGAAAGATCGTCTACGAGCTCTGGGCCGGCGGGACGGATGACTTCAGTGCTTTTCGTGACGCCTGGTTCGAGCGTCTCAACCATCACCTGGCGCTGAACGGGATCTCGCTGCGCGTCGACGGCCGCTCCTACGAGAAGCAGGGCATCGATCTTGAGCCGACCATCCATCTCGGCGTCGGGGCAAAGGCCATCGAGCGCAAGGCGGAGAGGCAAGGCGTCCGGGCGGAGCTGGCACGGATCGAGCTGAACGAGAAACGCCGCAGCGAAAATACCCGCCGTATTCTGCGCAATCCCGCGATCGTGCTCGACCTGATCACGCGGGAGAAAAGCGTCTTCGACAGCCGGGATGTCGCGAAGGTTTTGAACCGGTATGTCGACGATCCGGCCGTGTTCCAGCAGCTTCTGGCTCGGATCATACAGAGCCCGGAGGTGCTGCGTCTCCAGCGCGACACAATCGACTTCGCGACCGGCGAAAGAGTGCCGGCCCGTTACACGACGCGCGAGCTGATTCGGCTCGAGGCGGAGATGGCGCGTCGATCGAGCTGGCTCGCGGCAAGCGCGTCGCATGGCGTCTCTGACAAGGTGCTGGAGGCCACCTTCGCCCGTCATTCGCGTCTGTCGGAAGAACAGCGGACTGCCATCGAGCATGTTGCGGGTTCCGCGCGCATCGCGGCCGTGGTCGGCCGCGCAGGTGCTGGCAAGACCACCATGATGAAGGCGGCCCGTGAGGCGTGGGAACTCGCCGGATATCGCGTGGTCGGTGGTGCCCTTGCCGGCAAGGCGGCCGAGGGACTGGAGAAGGAGGCGGGCATCGTCTCCCGCACACTCGCCTCCTGGGAGCTGCGGTGGCAACAGGGGCGTGACACGCTCGATGCCAGGACCGTTTTCGTCATGGACGAGGCCGGCATGGTCGCCTCGAAACAGATGGCGGGATTCGTCGAAGCCGTCGTCAGGGCGGGGCGAAGATCGTGCTCGTCGGCGATCCCGAGCAACTGCAGCCGATCGAGGCGGGTGCTGCCTTCCGCGCCATCGTCGATCGCATCGGTTACGCCGAGCTCGAGACGATCTACCGCCAGCGCGAGGAGTGGATGCGGCATGCCTCGCTCGATCTCGCGCGCGGCAACATCGAACAGGGGTTGCTGGCCTATCGCACTCGCGGTCATGTCGTTGGAGAAAACCTGAAATCGGAAGCCGTCGAGAGCCTCATCTCGGCCTGGAACCACGACTACGATCCCGCCAGGTCGATGCTGATGCTGGCGCATCTGCGCCGCGACGTCCGCATGCTGAACATGATGGCGCGCGCAAAGCTGGTCGAGCGCGGTATCGTCGGAGAGGGACACGTCTTCAGGACCGCCGACGGCACCCGCCAGTTCGACGCCGGCGACCAGATCGTTTTCCTGAAGAACGAGGGTTCGCTCGACGTCAAGAACGGGATGATCGGCCGTGTGATCGAGGCCGCGCCCAACCGCATCGTCGCGGTGGTGGGCGAGGGCGATCAGCGCCGGCAGGTGAGGGTCGAGCAGCGGTTCTACAACAATCTCGACCACGGTTATGCCACCACGATCCACAAGAGCCAGGGCGCCACCGTCGATAGGGTGAAGGTACTGGCTTCCCTTTCTCTGGATCGCCACCTGACCTATGTCGCGATGACGCGCCATCGAGAGGACCTTCAGGTCTATTTCGGTCGCCGCTCCTTCGAGATGAACGGCGGGCTGGCCAAGATCCTATCGCGGCGAAACGCCAAGGAGACGACGCTCGACTACGAGCGCGGTACGCTCTACCGCGAGGCGCTCGCCTTCGCCGAAAACCGAGGGCTGCGCATCTTGCAGGTGGCGCGAACATTGCTGCGCGACCGGCTCGACTGGACGCTGCGCCAGAAAAGCAAGCTCACCGATCTCGCGAGCCGCCTTCGCGCTCTCGGCGAACGGCTCGGCTTGCGGCAATCCCCGCCAACCCAATCAGCTAAGGAGTCGAAACCCATGGTCGCCGGCATAACTCGGTTCGAGAATTCCGTTGCGGACGCGGTCGGGCAAAAGCTCGACGTTGATCCCGCATTGAAGAGGCACTGGGAGGAGGTTTCGATCCGGTTCCGCTATGTGTTCGCCGATCCCGAAACTGCCTTCCGGGCGATGAACTTTGACGCCGTGCTGGCGGATAAGGACATGGCGCGACAGGCGCTTCAGAAGCTTGAGGCCGAGCCGGCGTCGATCGGTCCTCTCAGGGGCAAGACCGGCATTCTCGCCAGCAAGGCGGAGCGCGAGGCGCGCCGTATCGCCGAGATCAATGTGCCGGCGCTCAGGCGTGACCTCGAACGCTATCTGCAGATGCGCGAGAGCGCGGTGCAACGGCATGAAGCCGAAGAGAACACGCTGCGCCAGCGTGTCTCGATCGACATACCGGCGCTGTCTCCGGCCGCGCGCGCCGTGCTGGAGCGCGTACGCGACGCGATCGACAGGAACGATCTGCCGGCCGCACTTGCATATGCGCTGAGCAATCGCGAGACGAAGCTGGAGATTGACGAGTTCAACAAGGCTGTGGCCCAACGGTTTGGCGAACGCACCCTGCTGACCAATGCCGCACGTGAGCCATCGGGCAAACTCTTCGACAAGCTCTCCGAGGGAATGCAGCCACAGGAGAAGGAACGCCTGAAGGAAGCTTGGCCAGTCATGCGCACGGCCCAGCAGCTCGCCGCCCATGAGCGTACGACCGAGACCCTGCGGCAGGTCGAGGAATTGCGTCTCGCGCAACGCCAGAGCCCGGTTGTGAAGCAATGAGGCGACGCGGTGCGATCATGCTGTTGAGCACGTCGCTGGTTGCTATCGCGGGCCTCGTCACGGCTGCGGTCGTCGGTGGCTATCGACTGAACCTGACGCCGAGCGAGCCGCTCGGGCTCTGGCGCATCGAGAAACTCAATCGTCCGCTCGAGGCCGGAGATCTCGTCTTCATCTGCCCGCCCCGACCGCAATATTCGAGGAGGCACGACGGCGAGGGTATCTCCGACGAGGCTTGTGCGCCGGTGGGTTCGCGCCGCTGATCAAGATGATCGCAGCACTTCCCGGACAGCATGTCGAAATCACGGATCACGTCGTGATCGACGGCGGTTCCCTTGCCGCATCTGTCGTCCGGAAGACGGACGGGGAGGACAGGACGATCACGCCATATCCTGGTGGCATCGTGCCATCAGGACATCTCTATCTCTACTCTTCTTTTGCGAGCTCCTATGACTCCCGATACTTCGGGTCGGTCCCCGACAGCGGCCTTCTCGGCCTTGCCCGGCCGGTCATCACCTTCGATCCGTGATCATATTTCGGATCGTTGGCGATCCGCCTTGCTCATCGTCGCATCCGTCGCTTGCAGCTCACTCGGCTGGAGCGGCAATGTGCTCGCCCTTCCGGTTGCGATGCTCTTCCCGGCGCTGTGGGCGATGTCGCCATCGCGCAGGGTCGCGGCGCTCGTGTCAGCCTGCTATTTTCTGGCCGCCTCGCGCGGTTTGCCTCAGGGAGTTGCAAACTTCTATTCATCCGATCTTTGGCCGGGCCTTCTGCTGTGGATGGCGGCCTCGGCCTCCTTCGTCGCCGTGCATGCGGCGGCGTGGACAAGGCGACCGGGAAAGGGAAGGGCGGTGCGTTATCTGGCGGCAGCGGTGCTGACGGGGCTACCGCCCTTCGGCATCACCGGATGGGCGCATCCGCTGACCGCAGCCGGCGTACTGTTTCCCGGATGGGGATGGTGGGGCCTAGCTGCGGCTGCGGCCGGCTTGCTCGTCATGGTGACGAGATTTTGGTCGGCTGCCGCCATTGGCCTCGCAGGCTTCTGGCTCTGGTCCACTGCCACGTGGACAGGGCCGAATCTACCGGAAGGATGGATGGGCGTAGACCTTGAATTGGGACGAAGCCTTGGCCGGGACGGGTCGCTCGAGCATCACCGTGGCCTGATCGCCACAGCGCGCATATCCGCAAGTAAGGGCGCGCAAGTTGTCGTTTTTCCGGAGAGCGCGCTCGGCTTCTGGACGCCGACGGTCGCTCGCCTTTGGCGGGAGGGGTTGAACGGGCTCGACCTCACGGTCGTCGCCGGCGCAGCCGTCATCGATGCGCAAGGCTACGACAACGTCATAGTGGCGGTTGGTTCCGGCGCCGCTGGCATCCTCTACAAGGAGCGCATGCCGGTTCCGGTTTCCATGTGGCAGCCATGGTTGCGATGGACAGGGCAGGGCGGCGGCGCCAAGGCGCACCTGTTCGCGAACCCGGTCGTGGAGGTTGGGACAACGAGGATTGCGCCGCTCATCTGCTACGAGCAACTCATCCTCTGGCCGGTCCTGCAGTCGATGCTGCATTCCCCTGGCGTCATCGTCGCAACGGGTAACGGCTGGTGGACCGAAGGCACCTCGATCGTTGCTATCCAGAAGGCGAGCGTGACCGCCTGGGCTAAGCTCTTCGACCTGCCCGTCGTCATGGCCTTCAACACATAATGGAGATCGCCAGATGGTCGATGCTGCCCTCATCAAGCAATGCGCCGATCCGGGCTTAAAGCCCGCGATTGTCGAACAGTTCATCGAGCGGGCGGGGTCGCAGGAACCACTCGCGATCACGGTTCGATCCGGGAACCGCATTGTTCTGGTGCCGAAGCCCGCCACGTCCGGCGAGGCGATGGAACTGATCCGCCAGCATGTCGGCCGCAACATCGTGCGTGTCGGCGTCACCCAATATCCGGCGGGTCTTGGCATCATGGAGGCCGGAGCGCTGAAACCGGACCTGGTCGATCCTTGTGAAAATCTCCGCATGGGCTCGGCGCTCTTCGCCAAGGTCTACCGGATCGTCATGAAATGGTATGGCGACCCGACGGCGAAGGAAGTGCTGCCACAGGTATTCGATGATGCGATCATCGCCTGGCAGACGGGGTATTTCGAGGGAATGGCCGTATTCCGCGCGCCGGACCCTGGTGAGGTGAAGGCCCCTGAACCTGGTGGGGACGAGTCCACGATCGACGCGTCCGCAGATTCTGCCGGGGAGGAAGTGAGCGATCCTGTCACGAACGGAGCCCGGAGCGACGATCCCAACAAGGCGGGTATTCGTGTAGATCTCTCGGGGATCGGTGCCAAATGACATTGATGCTCGCGAAGGTCACTATGCCACTTACGTGATCATGTGCATGTTTGCACTGGCGAATTCAGCGTCCGCCCTCTATAAGGGCGGGCAGGGCAGTACGCGCTGCCTCGGGGTGTGGAAACCTCTACTCGGTGGTTGGTGTCGGCCGTTTCGACATCAGAATCCTCTGGCCATTTGGCCGGTCTCTAGCCGCGCGGGTGTCAATCTATTCCATCAGTTCTGCTACATCGCTGATTTTGCGGGTATTTCCTTTCGCACGCTGCTTGTCGAAGGACGCACGTGACCATTGCCGGATCTCTCCGCCATGGCAAAAATCAGGTCTGTTGTCCTGCTCGCAAGATCATCAGTCTCTCCGTAGTCACGCTGCTTTCTTCCGATTGCGGCGGCTACATTATGATGTTCAATGAGAACAAACAGGTGGGACCAATAGGGGCCACGGCTTCAGCGTTGTCCGGAAAGATCCCGGCCAACCAGCCACCCGACCAAACGTCGCTCACCCGTCTGCCGTCTTGCTGCAAGACCCCCGGCTTCAGAACTCACCGGGGTTTCGGTCAAACAGGCGCCGAAGCAACCCGTCCGGATTTCGAGGCGACGACGATAAGCTCCTGCTTCAGCTTGATACGCTCCTGAGCGCTCAAATTCTTTGGTCGGAAACGATCGTTGTTCACCCATATCTTGTGCATGATCATCGCCAGCTTTCGAGCTACTGCGATGCGAGCTTTCGAGAAGCCGATGCGCTTTGCCAACCGCACGCCCCAGGCCTTCAGACTGTTCCATTCCAGGGTGCCGGAAAGCAGGACGGTTGCGGCGATCACCAGAACACGACGGGTTGCCGGATCGCCGCGACGGGAGATCGCACCCATGAAGTTTGTTTCGCCTGATTGGAATTGACGTGGCGTCAACCCAAAGTACGCAGCCACGTCCGAGGATTTCTGGAAGCGCTGGGGATTATCAACTGCCGCATAGAAGGAAAGAGCTGTGACCGGCCCAATTCCAGGAATGTCCATGAACCGTTTGACCATCTCGATGCTATGGGCAATCGCGTGGATTTTCTCGGTCAACGGAGCGATGGCTTCGACGGCTTCCATGTAGAGGTTGAGTGATGGCAGCACATATGATCTCACATGGACGCCGTTCTTCTCGGCCTCGGCTAGGCCTTCGAGGGTCCGCTTGTAGAAAGTGTCGGCCGTAACGTTCCCACGCTCGATGAGCACGCCGAACGGCTTGAGAACACCGGCAATATGGTTTTCCAGACCGACTTTCTGGCTGACCAGGTGGTCGCGCATCGCCAGCAAAACTCGTGTCTCTTGCGAAGCCTGGGAGCGGATGCTGACAACCTTCAGGAAATCCTCCCCTCCCATACGAACGAGCTGCGCCAGACCGCGGGCATCGTTTTTGTCGGTCTTGTTGCGATAAGTGGCCAGGAACCGGTGAGCCTGAAATGTTTCCATGCAGATGACATCAAAGCCGAATTTCACGAGGCCACTGTAGAGCCAACTGCTCATATTGCCGGCCTCGAGGCCAATCTTCAGCGTCTTATCCTCCGCGACGCGGTTGACCAACCAGCCTCGGATATCCTCCGGCCGGGAATTACATTTGCCCTCGCAGAACTTCTTGCCATCGGCATCGATGACGCAGACTGATGTCGTCCTCTGCGACACATCGAGCCCAACGAAATAATCGTATGATCTATTCATGTTCTCTCTTCCGTTTGATGAGCCTACGTGAGAGATGATAAAGCCTTCTCGGCCGGGTGAGGCGGTTAGCGCGGCTACACCATAGGGGCCTGTGACGTATGTCCAGGTGCCTCGGTACTAAAGGTCGCAGGACTGTCCGAGTACAGTTTCCAACCCCCGGCTTGGGATCAGGGATTAACGTTTGCGGGGGCGCACCGCGGACAAGCCGGAGATTGGATCGAATGACACCGGACGCGCCGACATCGGAAGACAAACTGGAAATGCGTCCCGTGTACGGGCTGACGCAGGGTCTGCCCAAGTCTGACCTGGAGAGCTTGACGGTCGATGCTATCAGGACCCATCGGCGTCTGGTCGATACTGCAGATCGGCTGTTCCAGGCACTGCCCGACACCTACAAATCCGGTAAGGAGGCGGGCGGCGCGCAGCACCTCACTTACATCCAGTCCTGCATGGAGATGCATGCGCAGATGTATGTGGTGAACACGCTGGTCACCATTCTTGGTCATATTCCGAAAGTGTCGGTGAACTGAGGCTCAGATCAGTTTTCGGCGGATAGCGACGGCGGTCAGGTGGGTCAGGGTGTGCACGTCGAAACGTTTCTTTGTTTCGGCGATCTTGACGCGCACGCTGTTGTACTTGACGCCCTCGAGGTCCGCCGCTTCCTCCATCGTTTTGCCGACAGCGATCCAGCTGAGATAGGCGGCCCCTTTGGGATCGAGACCAATCGGCTCTTCGACACTTGGGGTCGGATCAGCGAGATTGATGCGGGCATGAAGTTGCGCGACCGCGGATGCAGCTTCGACAGGGTCCATCTCGCGGTCCATGTCGATTGCCGGCTTCTCCGAGGCAAGCGTGAACATCGCCATGGAACCGTGTGCGGCCTTGATGGGCACCGTGATGACGGAGCGAATTCCGAAATCGGCTGCATGCGCAAAGAACAAGCGTTCCGCTTTGGTTAGCCGTGGACTCTCCTGTTTACCGCTCCAGGTGAAGGCTCGTTTCAGGGACTTGGCGCGTCGAATGACTGGGTCGACCGCAAGATAGCCTCGCGCGAAGTAGTCGGATTGAAACTCACGACGATAGTTCGAGATTGCGAGTGAGCGTCCTGGCTTGATGTTCAGATAGGCATAGCCTATAAAACCGATCTGTTCGGTAAAGTTTGCTAGCGCGTCCTTCAATATGCTTTCATCGCCAGGAATGGCGGCGAGGTCGGTCAGCTTGTCCAGCCAGTGTCGCATTTAAAATTCCTTGTGGATCATCAGTTAGAACAGATCATGTGATCCCTTTATATGTAGGCATTCTTTAATGCAACCTTTGATTGCATAAGCGTAATTATGGAACAACACCTTGTAATCCTGCTCGGCAGCCTCACGATAAACACATATGCCCAAGCCTTCCTCCTGCTTTGCTCATGTTGGGTGAAAACGCGACGGAGATAAATTCGACCTAAATCATCAAAGCCTCCGGCGATTGGCGATGCAGTCCATTCAAAATCCTTATTTCCTGGCTCTTTGCGTCGCTTGAAGCCAAATGTCTCGCAGCGCTGCTGCACTCAAGCTTGGGCTTGTGGTTCGACCTTAAGGTTCCCTTAAGCCACACGCGGATTATGACGATGCGGGCATTTTCGGTGCTCTGATCGGATCGAGCTTCGGCAAGATGATAGACGGGCAAAACTGCTCGTTCTGTTCGCCGTGCTGATGCTTGTGGTCGGCGTGCTGATGTTCCGCAAGCGCGGCGCTGTCGGAAACCCGGGCGCCCAGTGTTCGCGCGAAAACATTCACAAGGTCGCGGGCTTTGGTGGCCTCACGGGCATCTTCTCCGGCTTCTTTGGCATTGGTGGGGGCTTCCTGATCGTGCCGGGATTGATCGCCTCCACCGGCATGCCGATCCTCTATGCAATCGGATCGTCGCTTGTGGCCGTGACGGCCTTTGGACTGACGACGGCGCTCAACTATGCGCTGTCGGGCTATGTCGATTTGCTGCTTGCCGCAATTTTTATCGGCGGCGGTGTCATTGGCGGCCTGGTCGGCGCCTATTCCGCCAAACGGTTGTCGGCCCGCAAGGGTATGCTCAACACCCTCTTCGCGACGCTCATTTTTGTGGTTGCTGCTTACATGCTGTACCGCAGCGCAGGCCAATTTTTACCTGCGTGAACCAGATACGCTGCATTTCCATTCAGGCGCAGCTGGTCTGGTTCGCATACAGCGGCGCGCCTTTCTAAACGGCCCAGTCGGGCGCAATCCTTACAGGAGATAATCTCATGAGTATTCATATTGGCGACGTAGGACCGAATTTTACGGCTGACACCACGACCGGAACGCTCGATTTTCACGAATGGGTTGGTGGTGACTGGGTATTCTTCTTCAGCCATCCCGGCGACTTCACGCCGGTCTGCACGACTGAGATAGGTCGCACCGCGCAGCTCGCCGAGAGTCCGACTCTAAGGCTCTACTGCTTGTTCCGCGCTTTTAGGCCGCTTAGCTTCAAATACATTGAGATATCATTGGGATCGTCCTAAAAGGTCATGCATTTGTTCGAACCGTCGCTTTTCTTCACCTTCGTTGCTTTCTGGCGAGTAGCAGGTGCGGGAAACGCAAAAACGCGAGAGCTCGTATGGTGGTTGCGCCGATTTGAATTCGCATTCGAAAACATCTGACATCTCGTCTTTTGGCGTGTCAGGCCTTCGAGAATAAGACATCCGAACACCTGGCGGGATTAGCGCCGGAAAAGATTGGGCCACCCCGACGTTCAGCTTCTCGGTCAAAAAGAAATTTTTGGCAACAGTCTTGCACGCATCTTCGATTGGTTGAGATTGAGCAAAAGCAGGCGTTGCAAGAAATAGAAACAAAAAAGAACAGTTTCTCAACTTTACCTCCTATGATATTGCATCACAAAAACTCGCCGTTTCATTTCGGGGTCGTACGTTTTCACGTCGGCAGATTTTCATAAAGTGAACAGCTTAGATGCCCCCGGCTTGGGACTTCGTGTCATTTTTCTCAAGCTTGGCAACGGCTGGCTTTCAACGATGATCTTAGCGTTATGGAGCCTTTGGAAGTTGACTTGGGTGGCGCCCGAACACCTGAGAACTCACGCTCTTCAAGCATCAAGCACAGACGGTTTCAACGGAACGCGATATTTTGCATGGCCGATAAATGGCCTAACGCCGCAAATTAGGGCGATAGGATAAGCAGATTCTTTTCGCAAATCTAATCGAAACTAAAACTGTTTACGCAAGCCGATCGTGACCGCTTTGCTCCGGAAATCTGTGGAGGACCGAGTACCATCACGCGCTGTTAATTCGAAGTCGTCCGCTCCGGTGAAACGGTAGCCGATATCGAGTGTCGTATTTTCAAGTAGCGAAGTATTCGAAAACATCCCGATCTCCTGCAACTTGATCCCGACGCCAGCGTCGAGATGGTAAGCGAAATTCGTGTCGTTGTCGTCCATCAGAGTAGCGACCCCCGCTACGCCTTGCTTGCGGAGTTCAAGGTTCATAAAGCCCGCACCACCTCCAACGTACGGGGTAACAGCGCTCATAAGTCCGCTGCTCGCCAACGGAACGTCGATATATCCGTTTACGTATCCCTGCAGTGTGCGGATGTCTCCAAACGAATCGATGCCACCGACCGCGCCGACACCGGAAACAGTGTGTGTGTCGACCGACGAAGTACCATAGCCCAACTCAAGTTCAAGGCGCGGCGAAACATAGCCTATCGCACCAAAATCATAGCCAACGCGAAAAGCGCTGTAGAAGCCCGCGTCATAATCGGTTGAAATTGACGTTCCACCGGAACCAAAACTTGTGTCATCCAAGAAATTGACCGAGCTCAATGAGCCAAAATAGAAGCCCGAAGTTTCCGCTGCCACCAATGGCTGCTCGCTTGGCAGAAGGTCCGCTGACATCACCGGAGTTGCGAGCGCGCCCGAGATGGTGCCCAGAAGTACCAATTTCTGAAATATATACATGGGAATTTTCCTTCCATATGAGGGCGACACTTAAGGTGCGGCGCTATCCGAGCGATCTTTGAGGGCGTTGGATTCAATTCTATCTTCTCTTACGATAAGACCGATATATCCTCCTGGCGAGCTTCGTAAAGGTACCAAAAAGTATATTTTATGCACCGATGCCAATCCGCCACACTCCGAGTTGCCAAAAATTAGACTTAGACGCGGCATCCTCCAGATCACCTCCTCTTCCCCGATCTTGCTAGGAGGCGATACGCATCGTGCGTTGATAGGTTTCGTTTGTTATCGACGGCCACAGTTGTGGAGAGCTGAACCTGCATTAGCGCTCCTCATATACCAGCAGGCAACCGGAGCATTTGTTCCAAAATTCCCCGGTGGTCGTCAGCGCGGTTCACGACCTTCGCAACAGCACCATTCTTCACCTCGATCTGAGATTCATTGAGCCTTACCAGGAGGGGCATCAACATGCGCAGTAGAGCAAACAGGAAAGCCGTGCCGGCGTGATCGCCACCGCACCGCCCTCCACATTTGGCCAGATAAACCGACCGCGCTCCTATTTTCGTGAACAGGCAGGCGCCTTGGCCATCATGCCAGATCATTTTATCAGATCAGCGCGGCGGCCCCGGACGCAACAGATGAACTCCCAGCGGGATGCTTCAAAATTCCCTGCACCCGAAGTGCCAAGGAAGGAAAGCCGCACCGCATGTCAGTATTCCGGTCGACGGGCAAACTTTGACATCCCTTCCCATCGGAAACGGGTTCATCGCAGCGTTTCCAGACCACGCATGATCCGAAGCAATGAGTCCACATCGACATCCTGGCCGACGATCACACACCGGCCGTTCACACCACCACCTCCATGCGACCCCCGTCGGTGATGGGCGGTGGCACGGCCACAGCCGCCGCGGGCGGCGTGGTCGCAACAACCGGCTCGGCAACGATGATCGCCGGAACAAACTCGTTCGTCGAGCGGTGGACAAGCCGTCCTTACCGCGCGCCCTGCGCCAGGCATTCAACTGCCAGCGCGTGATCCCGTGACGCTGCGCGGTCGCGGTGACCTGCCGAGGAGCGGAGAGGCTCTCTGCGACAATCGCAAGCTTCGCTTCGTCACTGAACTGGCGGCGGCGACCGCTGTCTACAACCTCCAGGCGGCTGACCCGTTCACGGTCTCTGAGAATATTCAAGGCTGCGACACTGTCTATATTGACGTCGATATAGCCAGTACTCTTCCATAATGCACATCCGAACAAGGCGGCCCTGCTCGGATGCGCAGTCTCCGTCAGCCTAAGTTATCAGTTCAAGCGGGCAAAGCATTCCACTTACTTCATATCCGGTGGCCAATGCGAGATTATTTGACGTTTTCGTGCGCACGATAAAAACCACTGCAACCGTGTAAAAACAGACGGACGAGTTGCTCGGGCGGCTCAGTTGGCGCAGGTTTGCCCACGATATTATGGTGGATTGCCCTCAGTGCCACTAGTCCGAGGAACTGGTCCGAAAGGAATGTTAGTTCCTCTATTACCGCGCCGGTAAAATGCGCCTCCAGGAGGGTTCTTACAACCTTTTTACCGGGTTGCCACGCAGCTTCCTCCATGACGGAACGGAGCTCGGGAAACCTGCGCCCGTCCTGGACGATGAGGCGATGGAGCTGGTACATCTCTTCGCTGGATGCATAGGACCGAATAATCGCTGTGATGAGACATAGTTGCTGCTCCAATGAAGCCGCCGGATCGATGGAAATGCGGATTTGTTCAAGACGCTCTTCGACGAAAGACTGCACAAACGAGGAGAACAGGGCAAGTTTCGAGGGGAAGCTGAGATAAAGCGTGCGTTTGGAGCAGCCGGCCTTCTGTGCCACCTCCGACATATTAGCCTGCTCATAACCCGCACGGAGAAAGACCTCAGACGCTGCCGCAAGAATTCTCGGCGCAATCGTCCCAACTTCCGATTTCGGCGGGCGTCCTCGTCTGGATTTCTTGCTCTCCGCTATAACCACTCAGGTTCATACCTATCGACTGAATTTTAATACAGGCTCGTGCTGATCGACGTATTCGAAAAAAAAGAAACCCGCCAGTTTACTTTTCCAGAGCCCCTATTTAAATGTCTGAATTAGAGTCTCTAGGCTAGGCCGTCTATCACCAGTGCAGTGCATAACATGAGTTCCCAATGAGCGTGGTGACATTGATCAAAAACAAGCCAACGTTCAAGTCTGCACTTTCGATAGCGGCATCGCTTGTTATGCTGCTGACGCTTGCGGCTTGCGGTACCCGTCCCAGCTCTGCTGTTTTGCAGACGGTTGCAGTCGCTGGGCCTGCTGGGCGAACTGTAACGGTCTACGTCACAACAACCCGCTCACCCGAGCCTGAAGGGCTTGGTTACAGCGGCGGGAAAGCGCGTAAAACGCGGTATTTGGAATACAAAATATCGATTCCGCAAAACCACAAGCCTGGCAGGATCGAATATCCCGACATAGAACCAGATCCGCAAAACAGCTTCGTCGTTGTTGGGATGCGGGAGATTGAGCGTCAGCCATTTCTCGCCGGGATTGCCGCAAACAGGCACAAAGATGTTGGAGTCTTTGTGCACGGCTTCAATTACTCCTTCCAGGAATCGCTTTTTCGCCTGGCTCAAATGTCAGCCGATGCTCAATTTGATGGAGTTCCTATACTATTTTCTTGGCCATCAAGTGCGACCGTTACCGGCTATATAGCCGACAAGGAGGCTGCAGCATATTCGCGGGATGCTCTTACATTGTTGCTCTCTGACTTGGCAAGCAAACGTTTTCCAAACACGACTGTGTTTGGCCACAGCATGGGCGGCTGGCTAACAGTAGAGTCGCTTCGGCAGCTTAAACTATCGGACCAGAAAGATGTTCTAGACCGTCTCACGGTTATTTTAGCTGCGCCAGACATTGATATAGATGTCTTTCGAAAAAATATCGAAACGATCGGGACTCTGCGGACGCCGATGACTATTCTCGTCTCGAGCGATGACCGAGCGTTGCAAATTTCCAGGCTGCTGTCGGGTGACGACCGCGTTGGCTCGCTCGACGTAAGGGATCCGGCAGTCGCTGCGGCTGCCCGCGAATTCAAAATTGCAATAGTCGATATTTCCGAACTACCGTCCAGCGACGGGATAAATCATAGCCGTTTCGTGAATCTGGCGTCGAATTATGGTCAGTTGGCCGCCAACGGACAACCTTCCGGCTTGAGGCGCGCTGGCGCCTTCGTCTTCGACGCCGTCGGCACCACTGTGTCGACCCCGTTTGCTCTTGTCTCCAACGCAATATCAGGGAATCGCTGATTCGGAATGGATTCCTCGGATGAAACCATGATGCCTCTGGAAGTGGGTTTCATCTGCGCGGCCGGTCAGTTCGAAGGCGATAATGTCTCCCGAACGATCCAAATTGCCGTGGATTTGGGTTGTGAAACCGCCGCGTGTCGTCCCACCGCCTGGCCTTTTTGCGCCCTTTTGCTCCGGCCGCCGAGACTCGCGCGAACAATGGTCGAATCGAACATCTGAATCAGGTGCGCCCATGGGCGCCAAGGTTTCAAAAAAGGCCTCGACACGCCGGCCTTGCTCAGCGGATCGAAGCGCTCCCCGACCGAGTTCCATTTGCTCTGATCGACGGGATGCTGGTGGATTGGGCATATCGATCCGATGGGCCTGCAAGGTCCTGAGGTTCGACACCTCGACATACCACTACAAGTCCCGCCGCACCGGACAGGCCCCACTCGAAAGACGCATAAAGGAATATGTGAGACACGCGTGCGGTATGGCTACCGCCGTGCGCATGGTCACTTGCGCCGCGATGGATGGAAGATCAACGATCAACATGAAGATGCGGCGGTTTCGGCTTTTCATCGACCGCTGCTGCTTATACGTGGCTGACAGCCCCAAAAAACTGCAAATTTTGCTGCAAATAAATTCGTCTGAATGCCGAAGTGCTGACGTCGCTTTTGTGCACTTCAAGCGGTCGATCCATACTGCGATGCAGACACTTTCTGGAGAGAGTTCCGGCCTGTATCAGTGCTTCTTAAGGGCAGATACTGATTACATTTTACCTAGAGACATTTATCAGCGGACGCGAAGCCCATTGTGACAATCTGGAATAATCGATGCGCTGACCCTGGCGGAGCACTCTCGACGAGTACCAGATATGCAATCTAGTAGACCCTATCAACGGCCAGTGAAGACTGCAGCAGCATGCTTCCTGATTTCGTTTAATCTTCTGCAGGCAGACACAACCTCGCCTTGAAACTTAATGCTAGTCATGCTAGCCGTTGGAAGTTCAATTAGCATACTAACGATTGGCGCACAATGAACCCATCAACTGTCACGGCAGAGTTTTTGGAATCGCTGACGAAGGCGAGTCAAAAAATTCGCACGGCATTCAACCAGCAAGTCTCTGCACATGGGCTGACCTATCCGCGCGCACGGACATTGTTCTACCTTGCAAAGAAGCAAAATATTACCCAGAGCGAGCTCGCCAGCGTTCTTGAGCTAGAACAGGCGACAATGGTTCGCCTCCTCGACCGGATGGCGGAAAACGGCCTTATTAAACGCCAGGCAGATGTAAAGGACCGCCGCACTAACCTTATTGTGCTGACGCCTCATGGTGAGGAGCAGGCCGCCCTCGTAGAATCCATAGCGGCGGACCTACGCAGTCAGATATTTGCCAATATAGACCCCTTTGAGCTGCGATGCAGTATTGCGCTCCTGGAAAGGATTTGTGTTTCGGCATGGAATAAGGACCCCGCAAATGGGGTGATCGGCGTCCAAACGGGACCCCCATCTGCGATGGGGTTACAACAGCCTCCGGTTTCATTGGAGGCTTTTTATTTGGATGCTTGTTGTGGAGACAATTCTGAAGATACGTCGGCTTTCCCGTGTGCAGGGCAAGACGATCAAGGCGATCTGCCGGGAGTTGGGTGTATCGCGGAAAGTGGTGCGGAAGGTTCTGCGCAGCGATGAGACGGAGTTCAAGTACGAGCGGACCCGTCAACCTCAGCCGAAGCTCGGCCCCTGGCGCGATCAGCTCGATGGAATGCTGCTCGCCAATGCGGCCAAATCCTCTCGCGAACGGCTGACACTGATCCGGCTGTTCGAGGACTTGCGCGACCTCGGCTACGAGGGCGGTTACGACACCGTCCGGCGTTACGCCCGAACCTGGGCGAAGGAACGCGGCTCGGTTACGGCGGAAGCCTACGTGCCGCTCTATTATGCGCCGGGCGAGGCTTACCAGTTTGACTGGAGCCACGAGATCGTCGTGCTGAACGGCGTGACGACGACGGTAAAGGTGGCGCATGTCCGGCTCTGCCACAGCCGGATGATGTATGTGAGAGCCTATCCGCGCGAGACGCAGGAGATGGTCTTCGATGCCCATGACCGGGCATTTGCGTTCTTCGGCGGGGCCTGCACGCGCGGCATCTACGATAACATGAAGACGGCGGTGGAGACGGTCTTCGTCGGCAGGGAACGACAATACAATCGCCGCTTCCTGCAGATGTGTAGCCATTACCTGATCGAGCCGGTGGCCTGCACGCCGGCGTCGGGGTGGGAGAAGGGCCAGGTCGAGAACCAGGTCAACCTGGTGCGGGAACGCTTCTTCACGCCACGGCTGCGCTTCAAGTCCTACGATGAACTGAATGGCTGGTTGCTGGACAAGTGCATCAGCTATGCCCGCGCCCATAAGCATGTCGATCAAACGGAGCGCACGATCTGGGAGGTGTTCGATGGGGAACGGCCGCACCTGGTCGGCTATCCCGGCAAGTTCGACGGCTTCCACGCGGTGCAGGCCTCGATCGGCAAGACCTGCCTCGTGCGTTTCGACAACAACAAATACTCGGTGCTATCCACGGCAGTCGGCCGCCCGGCCGAGATACATGCCTATGCAGATCGCATCGTCATCCGGCAGGATGGCGTGGAGATCGGCCAACACGATCGCTGCTTCGGCCGTGGCGAGACGATCTATAATCCCTGGCATTACGTGCCGGTCCTGACCCGCAAGCCGGGAGCACTGCGCAACGGTGCGCCATTCCACGACTGGGTTTTGCCCGCCGCCATGGAGAAGGTGCGCCGCCGGCTGAAGTCCATGCATGACGGCGACCGGCAGATGGTGTCGATCCTCGAATGTGTGGGCCTGGACGGGCTCCCCGCCGTCGAAGCGGCCTGCCAGGAGGCGCTCGATCAGGGCGTGTTCTCGGCTGCCGTCATCATCAACATCCTGGCCCGCAAGCGTGATCCGCAGCCGGCCGCCATCCTTTCCATTCCCGATGCGCTTCGCCTGACCCACGAGCCTCTGGCCGATTGCGCGCGTTACGACAGCCTCAGGAGGGCAAGCTGATATGGAACGATCCCAAATCCTCGACATGATGGGCACGCTGAAGCTGTTCGGCATGCGCAGCGCTTATGACGAGATCATGGCCTCCGGCATCAAGCGGCAGCACGAACCGCCGCGCATCGTGGGTGACCTGCTACAGTCGGAGATCGCCGAGAAGCAAGCACGCTCCATCAAATACCAGATCACCGTCGCCAAGCTGCCGCTGGCCAAGGACATCGACGACTTCGACTTCACCGACACGCCGGTCAACGAAGGGCTCGTGCGCCAGCTTGCGACAGGAGCCTTCCTCGCCGAGCAGCACAATATCGTTCTGGTCGGCGGAACCGGCACGGGGAAGTCCCACTTGTCCATCGCCCTTGCTCGTGCTCTGATCCGCAACGGAGCACGCGGTCGCTTCTTCAACGTCGTCGACCTCGTCAATCGGCTTGAGACGGAGGCACGTAGCGGAAAGCAGGGGCGGCTGGCCGACTTCATCACCAGGCTCGACTTCGTCATCATGGACGAACTCGGCTACCTCCCATTCGCTCAGGCCGGCGGCCAGCTCCTCTTCCATCTGATCAGCAGGCTCTACGAGCGGACCTCGATCATCGTCACGACAAACCTGGCGTTCGGCGAGTGGCCCGCCGTATTCGGCGACGCCAAAATGACCGCCGCTCTGCTCGACAGACTAACCCACCATTGCGAGATCGTGGAAACCGGGAACGAATCCTGGCGCTTCAAAAACCGCTCTCAAAGCTAAAGCCGAAAAGACAAACAACCCGCGCCCGCAGGCCCCTGCGCTAAATGGAGAGCTCCGGGCCTACGCGCGCTGACCCGATGCAACCAGAGGCAGGGGTCCCTTTTGGGAGCCGATAGGGGGTCCCGTTTCGATGCCGATTGACAGCCTTGGCCTATAGGGGTCAGGACAAGAGCAGTTCGAAATCCTGCGCTAAGCTCGAACGGAGCATGAACATCACGCGGCTCGGAGAATCTGTCCGGGAACACGCAATGGCCTGAAGCCCTCTGGCATCTGCTGCTCGGTGTCCCACGAATAGATGCCGGTGAGGTTTATGTGTTCCCAACTGAGCGGCGAGATGTGCTTGAGCAATTCGTCAGGGACATGACGACCTTGTTGCCGCAGGTGGGCAACGGCGCGGCTGAGATAGACGGTGTTCCAGTAGACAATTGCGCTGACGACGAGATTGAGGCCGGATGCCCGGAATGCCTGGCTGTCATAGGAGCGGTCGCGGATTTCGCCGCGCTCATGGAAGAAGACGGCGCGCTTGAGCTTGTGGGCAGCTTCGCCCTTGTTGAGCCCGGCCTGACACCGCTTGCGCAATGCCGGACTGGAATACCATTCGATCATGAACAGCGTGCGCTCGATGCGGCCGATCTCGCGCAGCGCCCTGGCCAGATCATTGGATTTCGATGAGGCGGATAGCGTTTTGAGGATCGCCGACGGAGCGACGGTGCGCGTTGTGATAGAGGCAGCCAGGCGCAGAAGCTCATCCCAATGTTCAAGGATTAGCGCAGTGTTGATCGGCGCGCCGATGTGGTTGGCCAGCGCCGGGTAGGCGTCGCCCTTCTCGAAGGTGTGGAACTTCCGGTCCTTGATGTTGCGCAGCCGGGGCGCGAATCGTTTGCCGATCAGGGCGAACAGCGCAAAGACATGATCGCTGGCGCCGCCGGTATCGGTGAACAGTTCTTCGATCTCGAGGATCGTGTCGTGGTCGAACAGGCCGTCGAGCACATAGACGGCCTCGCTCTCGGTCGGGCTGATCGGCAGGATGCTGAAGTAGCCGTATTGATCGGAGAGGCCGCTGTAGAATTTCGTGCCGGGCTCGCTGCCATAGTGCAGATTGATGTCGCCGCGCCTGGCGGCCCGATCACTGGCGCGAAAGAACTGCCCGTCGGACGATGCCGTTGTTCCGTCACCCCAGAGCAACGAATGGGGATGACGCGTATGGGCATCGGTCACGCAAGCCTGCGCGGCTCGGTATGTTTCGGAGCGGGCATGGAAGCTGCGCATCCAGCCGATCTGATGAGCGCTGATCCCCTTCGACGCTCCCGCCATTCGCTTCGGGCCGAGATTCGTACCATCGGCGAGCACGCCGGCCAGCATGGCGGAGATGTTCTGCGGCGCATCTGAAGTGCGGACATGCGTGAACTGATCAGCGAAAGCCGTCCAGTCATGCACCTCCCGCAGCAAATCGGGGACGTCGACCAGGGGGTACATCTCGCTGATTTCAGCATTGAGGGCGGCCGCAGCGGCCGGAACATCGCTGGCGCGCGGCGTCACGATCAGGATGCCGTTTTCCAACCTCACGCCGTCGAGCTTTCCGTAGCGGGCACGCCAGGCCAGCCGTTTGAGGTTGAAGTCCATCATCTGCCGGACCTCGGCGAGCCAGGCCGCGCCGTCGCTCTGGACGCCAAGGCCGAGCTTGTTGTCTTCCTTCAGGGCTGTGAAGGCCGGTTTCGGCATCAGATGTTCGTCAATCGGTCTGAACGAGCGGCTGCCCTCGACCCAAATGTCCCGCGAACGGAGCCGATCACGCAAGAGAGCAAATGTGGCGATCTCGTAGAGCGATCGAACCGGCCGCCCGCTCTCGAATATCCGTTCGCGATCCGCTTTTGCCAGATGGGCAACCGGAACGCGATCAGGCAATACACGCCGTCCTTCCGCATAGAGCGCTTTAATGACCTCGATCGCGGCAAGCAGCGGATCATTCCGGCGACGCGACTGGAAAGCAAATGTCTGGAGAAAGGCGCCGGCATATTTGCGAACGTTCGCATGTTGCTCCGCCGCCATCATCAAGGGCGACACGTCATTATTCTCCACCATTGCTTCCAGGCCGGGTTTGACCTGGAGCAGCCGATGCCAACCGACCCGCTGGTCCAGCATCTCCATGGGATCCGCTTCCTCTTCGTTGGCGGCCTGCAAAGCCACGATCGTGTCGAGAAACAGCCGCAACGCCTTCGATGTTTCCAGCCGCGCGTTCATATGGCGCTGCTTCTTGCGGTTGTTGGCCTGGGAGAACAGCCGGCCCATCAGCTTGATGAACATCATCACCGCATCGTCGGTGAGCTTCTGCCCGAGCTTGATCAACTGCGCTACGATCGTTGCACGCCGCCGGCTGGCGCTGAAGTCGCCGGCCAGCCAGGCTGGCGTGGCGTCGCCCTCACGGATCATCTGATCCCATCGCCCGGACGGGATTCGCGCCTGCAAACGTGGATCGATCCCCAGCGTGCGCAGGAACGCGATGCGTTCCGTCAACCCAACCAGATTGCCGGCTCCCGGTGCATCCGGGGTCGAGCGCAGCCAATGATAGCGCGTCTGACGGATCGCCGGGTCAACCTCCAACAGACGGTCTAGGGTTCGCAGCTTTTCTGGATCGAGATCCGAGATCAGGGCGTGTTCGGCACGCCGTCGAGCAACAGCACGGCCCGCCAGCCCCATGCGCTCGATCATGTTCGGCGCGGGCAGCAGAACCCGATGCTCCCGGAAAGTGGCGATGATGGCCTTTGCAATCATTGCCCCCTTGTCAGTGCCCGAAGCCGCTTCGATTGCCGCCAACAAGGCTGCGCGCCGATTCTCGGCCGTAGGGCTCCTCATGTCCAGATAGCTCAGCAAGTGAGCGGCATGGTTCATGCGCGTCTCTTCCCGGCGAGCGTACAGATCAAATGACGCCGGATCGGCCCCGATCTGCTCGGCAACATAGTTGAGCATCGCCTTGGGCGGGATCTCGCCGGCCATGAGTGCGCGCCCCGGATAACGCATAAGGCAGAGCTGCATCGCAAAGCCGAGCCGATTATGCTCACGCCTGCGGACCTCGATCTCGAGCCGGTCGGCAGGCGATAGGGAATAATGGCGGATCAGGCTTTCCTCATCGGTTGGGATGTCGAAAAGCTCTCGTCGATCCTGGGGTTTGAGAAGGGTCCGTTTCGCCATTGCCGTTCCTGCGCGTTGCGAGCCAAAGACCTTGCCTCTGTCCAGAAAGGTCCGTTTCCGTACAGGGGAGAAACGCACTGTCCACAAATTACCTTGACGGGCTTTCGAACGGGCGAAATATTACGGACAGCCTATTCGGACAAAATTGGCCCCCATGCCGCGCACCTTCGCCTATGTCCGCGTTTCCACGACGGGACAGACCACCGAGAACCAGATTCAGGAAATCGAGGCCGCAGGCTTCCAGGTCGAGCCGCGCCGTATCATCACCGAGACGGTTTCCGGCAGTACCGCCATCGTGCAGCGCCGAGGATTTTCCCGGCTCATGGACAAATTGGAGGCTGGGGACATTCTCATCGTGACCAAGCTCGACAGGCTCGGCCGCGACGCGATCGATGTCAGCACCACGGTCAGGACGCTGGCTGAAATGGGCGTGCGCGTCTATTGCCTTGCGCTTGGCGGGGCCGATCTCACCAGTTCGGCCGGCACCATGACCATGAATGTGCTCAATGCCGTCGCCCAGTTCGAACGGGACTTGCTGATAGAGCGGACGCAATCCGGTCTCAAGCGCGCCAAATCGGAAGGAAAGGCCCTCGGCCGACCCTCGACGCTCAGTGAGAAACAAAAGCAGGGTGTGCGCGATGATCTGGCGACGGGAATGAGCGTTTCGGCAATCGCCAGGAAATTCGTCACCAGCCGGCAGACGATCATGCGCCTACGAGACGAAGGTTCACGCTTCGTTCGGTCCTAGCGCAGGATTTTGAACTGCTCTTGTTCCTGCCCCCTATATGCTGACGCGGCAGGACGGCTTCCGGCTGTTCCTGGACGATGGCCACGTCGATATCGACTCCAACCTCGTGGAAAACGCGATCCGCCGACCGGCCATGAATCGCCGCAATGCGCTCTTTGCCGGGCACGATGAAGGGGGCCGCAATTGGGCTCGGTTTGCCAGCCTCATCGGCACTTGTAAAATAAACGGCGTCGAGCCCTACGCCTACCTGTGCGACCTCTTCACCCGCCTCGCGAACGGCCACCTCGCCAAAGACATCGATGCTCTGATGCCTTGGGCTTACGCCGCCCGCGGCAAGGCCTCACAATGAGCTCGCCAGGTACTATTCGGTGAGCTCATTTGACGGCCGATATCGTCGTCAGATCGCTGCAACCGAAAAATCCATGGGGCGTGGACGCCGCATACGGACCCCGGGACTAGTTTGCAATCTATTAGCGAAGATTGATGCAAGCAACCTAACGCCTTTCAACAGGTCTTGCTTCGGACTGCCCAAACTGGGATTTTTGAAGGTTGGCTGACGCCAACTGGTTTGCTAGCGTTCCAAGCCGGTCCACGCGGTTTGGTAAGGCAGAATTGCGAGATACCCATTTCAATTCTCGTATAGCCACGATTGGCCAGAGAGAGTTCGCAGAGTTCCTAGCTGATGACGCGGCGCAGGCAGACATTCTGCTCTTATTGGCCGGACAATTGAAGCGCTCATTGAGTGAGGACCTACATGCGGTCCCTGAACTCCTTCACACTCATTCCAACCCATGATTTGAAAGTCCTCTGGAAATACGCGCTATCCTGAAAGCCCAGCCTGCTGGCGATTTCGTCGATGGGCATTTCTCCTGAGGCCAGGAGCAATCTTGCGCGCTCCATACGGCGTCGGAGCACGTATTGATATGGGCTTTCACCGGTAGCCGCCTTAAATGATCTGCTGAAATGAAACCGGCTCAGCCCAGTGATTTCCGCCAGCGCTGACAGGGTCAAATCCGAGCCGAGGTTCTCCTCGATGAACTCTTCAACGAGGGCGAGAGTTGCCTTGCCAATTGGAGGAGCCGCCTCAGGATCGAGCCTCGACGTTCTATGGATCGCCAAGATGGTAATGAGTCCTAACGCTTCTTCGTACAAATTGTCAGCATGCGGTTGCGCCACTAGTCGAGCCCATTGACGCATAATTCTCTCAACCTCGTCGCTCCGGTAATAAACCTTCTCATAGACACACTCGGCAAAGCGCACGCCAATCTCTTCTCGGATCGAGACGGGATCAAAATAGATAGCAGTGAACGAATTGTTTCGCCTGCTCAGCCTGGACCAGCCGGAGACGCGCGCGCCGCGAGGGACATAGGTAAGGGTATGTCGCAGATCCCGGCGGCTGTCTTCCGCTCCATCCCCAGCACGTATCCCACCATCCTCGAGAACGATATCATGGTGAGCGCAGAAATGCAGATCACTGGTCCAATCATAGCTGAAAACAGCGGCTAATTCGGGACGGACGTATTCCACGCTGAAGCCACGATGTGTTCTCAGCAGACGCTGTGGAGGTTGCGATATACCCCGCAGGTCAAGGAATTCTTTTTGTTCCATTTTCACTACATTCTTGCGTTCTGGAGCAAATAATTGCTACGTAAAACTTGCTCAGATGTGGCCGTGTTAAGCGCTTGAACAAATTCCGTTTTTGTAACGCCGATCTACCCGCCTGCCAATGCCCGCTGAAAATGATGATCGAAGCGGCCCATATTGATTCGTCAAACCAGCGTTTAGAGTTTTAGCATGCACCGAAAGACCTCCGTACTTACAGGTAAGCGACTGCTTGGCCTCGGTCGCAATGCCCTATTCGGTTTGCTAGCGGCAATAGTATTCTTCATCGCAAGTGCCTCACTGTCTTATTTCACAGTGCAGAACATCAGGGCAACAGCGCTCGGGTCACCCAAACGCACTCACTAATTGTCGCCCTCGACCTGCTGTTGATTGACCTGCAGGACGCAGAGACTGGCCTGCGAGGTTATCTTCTGACAGGAGACGACGGATATCTAGACCCTTACAATCGTGCGATGTCTCAGGTCGAGAACCGTATTGAGTCCCTCGCGTCAATTGCCACACCGGAAATGCGAGAACGAGGCGGGCCATCCGAGTTGCGAGCCTTCACTATTTCCAAACTCGGCACCATGAGGGAGACGCTCCGTCTTCACCGGGAAGAGGGCGAGGCCGCAGCAGTGGCCTTCATGAGGACCGACCGAGGTCGTAGCGATATGAATGGTATCCGAGACACGGTCGGGCAACTGAGACTTGAGGCGGGCGAAGACCGTGCGCAGGCATTGCGGGAGCGAGACAGATCATTCGTGGTCGCATGGACGAGCGGGATCGCGACGGGGGGCGTTGGTATCATCCTCACTTTGGTCATCTCTGCATTGCTCAGCAAAACTGCCCTTGCGCAGAAGCGAGAGCAATGGCTCAGAGATGCCCAACTTGGCCTGGGGTCGGCGGTATCTGGCGAGCAGCCACTTGCTCAGCTTGGCCAGAATATCCTTGGCTTCCTGACCAACTATCTCGGCGCGGTCGCCGGAGCGATCTATGTCGAAAACGCGGGCCGGTTTCACCGCACGGCGGTCCACGGGGTACCGTTAAACGCGAACCTTCCGATGAGCTTCGAAGAGAATGACAGCCTTTTTGCCCATGTCCTGAAAGATCACCGGCCGATCGCAGTCGGGGAAATTCCTGACGGCTATATCAGCTTCGGCTCGGCTCTTGGACAGCAGAAGCCACGTTATCTCGCCTTGGCGCCTGCGATCGTTGAAGGGGACATAAGAGGCGTTTTCGAACTCGGCTTCCTTACTCCGATCAGCGACCAGACTCTGGTGCTTCTTGAACAGGTCTCAGAGCTGATCGCTGTCGCCATCCGTTCGGCGGAGTTCAGAACGCGCCTCCAGGCTCTTTTGGAAGAAACCCAACGTCAGTCGGAGGAACTGCAGGTACAGGGCGAAGAACTGCGCGTTTCGAACGAGGAGCTGGAAGAACAGGGACGCGCACTTCGCGAACAACAAACCCGCCTTGAACAGCAGCAGGCAGAACTCGAACAGACCAACTCGCAGCTCGAGGAGCAAGCGGAAGAACTGGAGCGGCAGCGGGACAATCTTGAACGGTCGAAAGACGCCATCGAGGCCAAGTCGAAGGAAGTGGAACTTGCCAGCCGCTACAAATCGGACTTTCTCGCGAACATGTCGCATGAGCTGCGAACACCGCTCAACTCTTCGCTCATCCTTGCGAAACTCCTGGCTGACAATTCCGAAGGCAATCTGACTGCCCAACAGGTCCAGTTCGCCCAGACCATCCAGTCATCGGGCAATGATCTGCTTAACCTGATCAATGACATCCTGGACCTGTCCAAGATCGAAGCAGGACATGTGGAGATCAATGCTGAAGCAGTGTCGATCGAGAGAACCGTCAACGGACTGCGCCACATGTTTGAACCGCTCGCAACCAACAAGGGCCTGCAGTTCAACGTCTCGGTCGAGGCGGGCGTGCCCGCAGTCATCCAGACCGATCCGCAGCGCCTGGAGCAGGTTCTCAAGAACCTCCTGGCGAATGCGCTGAAGTTCACCGAAAACGGCGGCGTCTCGCTGACTGTTAGCCGTCGCGATGACAGCCAGGTCGCCTTTTCGATCAAGGACACGGGCATCGGGATTGCGGACGAGCAGCAAAAGCGGATCTTTGAAGCCTTCCATCAGGCGGACAGCACCATCAGCCGTAAGTTTGGCGGCACCGGGCTTGGTTTGTCGATTTCTCGCGAACTCGTGCGCTTGCTTGGAGGCCGCTTCCAGCTTCAAAGCCAGCTTGGCGAGGGCAGCACGTTCACGGTCATCATCCCGGCCGAGTTCGACACTGCGCTGGTACAGGCTCCGAAACAGGATTTTGCCCCGCCAGTCGCGTCCGCTGCGGAACCCGTCTTGCGCGCTGAAGCAGAGACCATTGCACAAAAGCCGAAGGCCGTTGCAATCGTCGATGACGACCGTGCAGCATCCGAGGCAACGGCCCGCAAGCTGCTGATTGTCGAGGACGATCAATCTTTTGCACTTATCCTTCGCGATCTCGCCCGTGAGCTGAAGTTCCAGGCGCTCGTAGCCGGAACCGCTCAAGAAGCCCTGGAACTCGCCCATCAGTATCTGCCGAACGCCATCCTGCTCGATGTCGGTCTTCCGGACCAATCCGGCCTTTCGGTGCTTGACCGCCTGAAGCGTGACGTGCGGACGCGCCATATTCCGATCCACATCCTCTCCGCCGAGGACTATTCCGACCGGGCTCTCTCGTTGGGCGCCGTCGGCTATGCGCTGAAGCCCGTACAACGCGATCATCTGGTATCTGTGATCGAGTCCCTAGGAGCGAAGGCCGAACAAACGCTGCGGCGCGTGCTGATCGTTGAAGACAACGCCGTTCAGCGGGACGCTCTGTCGAAACTCCTGTCGTCGCATGACGTCGAAACGGTGGGGGCTGGGACTGCGGCAGAGTGCATCTCGTTGCTGGCCGAACAGACCTTCGACTGCATGGTGCTGGATCTGTCGTTGCCAGATACATCCGGCTTTGCGCTTCTGGAAACGTTGAGCGAAGCGGGCATGCATTCCTTCCCGCCTGTCATCGTCTACACCGGACGCGTTCTCTCGTCCGAAGAAGAACAGAGGCTTCGCCGTTACTCGAAATCTATCATCATCAAGGGTGCAAAATCGCCGGAGCGTCTTCTCGACGAGGTCACACTGTTCCTGCACCAGGTGGTCTCTGAGCTGCCGGACGAGCAGCAGCAAATGATCCGCAAAGCCCGCAATCGCGATGAACTGCTGGAAGGGCGCCGCATTCTGATCGTCGAGGACGACGTGCGCAACGTCTACGCCCTGACCAACATCCTCGAACCACGCGGGGTGATCGTCGATATCGCCAGAAACGGCGAGGAGGCGCTGGAAAAACTGGAGCAATCGATAAGCAACCCAGACGGGCGGATCGATCTGGTTTTGATGGATGTAATGATGCCGGTCATGGATGGCCTCACCGCAACCCGCCACATCCGCAAGAACTCAGCATGGCAGAAGTTGCCGATCATTACCTTGACCGCCAAGGCAATGCCCGACGATCAGAAACGCTGCATTGAAGCCGGCGCCAATGACTATATGGCAAAGCCGCTTGACGTCGAAAAGCTTCTGTCTCTCGTGCGCGTCTGGATACCGCAATGACGGAGACATTCGAAAAAGTCGAAGACATCGAGATCCGCCTGCTGCTGGAGGCGCTCTATCATCGCTACCACTATGACTTTCGCAGCTACGCCATGTCGTCGATCCGGCGGCGGTTGCGCCAGGCACGCGAACAGTTGGGCTTTGCGACCATCTCAGCCATGCAGGAGCGCGTCCTTCATCATCCCGAGATGCTTGACGACATGCTCCGCTTCCTTACGGTCCAGGTCAGCGAGATGTTTCGCGACCCGTCCTACTTCGCGGCGATCCGGGAGAAGGTCGTTCCGCATCTTTGCACTTACCCCTCCTTGAAGATCTGGATTGCCGGATGCAGTTCGGGCGAAGAACTCTATTCCTTTGTCATCCTTTTTCGCGAGGAAGGGCTTGAGGAGCGAACCCTCTTTTATGCGACGGATATTAATCCAGAGGCCCTCGCCCAAGCGGAAGCCGGAATCTATGACATCGAACGGGTCAGATTGTTCACTGAGAACCATCGTGACTCCGGCGGCAAGGGATCTTTGTCTGACTATTACACGACGGGCTACAACCGGTGCATCCTGGACAAAAGCCTGCGGCGCAATGTCGTGTTCTCAGATCATAGTCTTGTGACGGACCAGGTCTTTGGTGAGATGCAATTGGTCTCCTGCCGGAACGTCATGATCTATTTCGACCGGGACCTACAGGACAGGGCTGTCGGTCTTTTCCGGGATACGCTGCCACGCAACGGCTTTCTCGGGCTGGGCTCGAAGGAAACACTGCGGTTTTCAACGCATGCCGATGGCTTCCGGGAGTTCGTCCGAGATGAGAAGATCTATCAGAGGATCGGCTCGTGAAGGACAATCCGAACGGTGCGATCATCATCGGCGCCTCTGCTGGGGCGCTCGAAGCGCTGTCCGTGCTATTGCCGCCACTACCTGCGACTTATCCATATCCCATCTTCGTCGTGGTGCACTTGCCGCCAAACAAACGCAGTGTGCTCGCCGCGATTTTTGACCTGAAATGTCAGCTTCGCGCGATTGAGGCGGAAGACAAGGAGCCCGTGCAAGCCGGGTTCATCTACTTCGCGCCCCCTAATTATCATTTGTCGCTCGAGGGCGAACGCATGTCGCTTTATCCAGCGAAGAAGAGGTCCTCTTCTCGCGGCCCTCGATCGACGTGGCATTCGAGAGCGCGGCAGATGCCTGGGGCAGCCAACTGACAGCGATTATCCTGACGGGCGCCAATCATGACGGTTCCCAAGGCCTTTCGGCCGTCGTTCGTTCTGGCGGAACGGCAATCGTTCAGGATCCGACCGAGGCTTTCACTCGGGCCATGCCCGAAGCTGCTATCCGCGCATGCCCAGGCGCTCAAGTTTTGACCTTGTCCAAGATTTCAACCTATTTGCAGAACATCGAAAATGAACACTGACGTCAAATTCCTCTTGGTTGACGACCTTCCAGAGAACCTGCTTTCTCTGGAAGCTCTGCTACAACGCGACGAGCTGATGCTATTGAAGGCGCGGTCCGGCGATGAGGCCCTCGAACTTCTGCTGCAACATGATGTGGCACTGGCGCTGATCGACGTTCAGATGCCAGGTTTGAACGGCTTCGAGCTTGCCGAACTCATGCGAGGCAATGAGCGGACACGGCGGGTTCCGATCATTTTCGTGACTGCCGGCACCCATACAGCCGAGCGGCGGTTCCAGGGATATGAAGCCGGCGCCGTCGACTTTATTCAGAAGCCCATCGAGCCTGAGGTCCTTCGAAGCAAAGCCGCGATATTTGCCGAGCTCTATCGCCAACGACAAATGATTTCCGAACAGCGCGACCTTCTCGAGGCGCAGACTCGCGCGCTTCAGCTCGCCGACAAGCGAAAGAACGAGTTCATCGGCGTTCTCGTCCATGAACTGCGCAACCCACTCGCCGCTCTCAATGGCGGGCTGAAAATTCTTTCGAGAAAGCCGGATGCTGGCAAGGTGGAGCAGATCCATGGCCTCATGCACCAACAGATGGACCACATAATCAGGCTCGTTGACGACCTGCTCGATGTGTCACGGATAACGCAGGGCAAAATCAATCTTGTTAAGTCTGACTTTGACCTGAGAGATGCCATTCACTCTGCGCTGGACATGACCGGACAGGCGATCGAGGAGCGAAACCATGCGGTGACTGTCAGGGTTCCGGATCAGCCGTGCAGAGTATTCGCGGACAAGGTACGGCTGACACAGTGCGTTTCAAACCTCGTGAATAATGCCGCAAAATATACGCCAATGGGCGGTCAGATTGAGGTAGCGCTGGAATTACATCCGCGCACATATCGGGTCAGCGTAACTGACAATGGTCTGGGCCTTAGTGCGAGGGCGCGGGCGCAATCTTCACGATGTTCGAGCAAGTCGAAGAGCATCGGAATCATGCTCATGGGGGACTTGGGATCGGCCTCGCCCTCGTCAAGCAACTCATGGAGTTACACGGCGGCGATGTATCTGTGTGGAGTGATGGTCCGGGATTGGTAGCGTTTTCACCCTTGAGCTACCGATACAGGCAGCGATAGCTCCATAGTGGAGAATGGCTGCTTCCAGGATGTGTTCTGGCGCTGTCGAATGACGGAAATGACGGCGCGTAGCCGCCTGGCAGCTATCTGTGCCGGAATATATCCTTCGCGCCGGAAGGCGAATTTATTCAGCGCACTGAGAGGGGAGAAAGGCGCTCCGCCCTCTCTTCCCCACAAGCACTAAACGGTCTCCCCATGCTTCGGCCTGCGGCCTGCAGCACCGGCCGCATTTCCACGAATCCGTCTCGGCCCTCCGGGTGGGTGATCCCCCTCCGGGTTAGCGCTTGTCCCCCTCTCTCCGTAAGCATCCGGCGGAGGCCGCAGGTCAGGCCGCCTGAGCACTCAGCGGGGCCTGTCGCAAACATTTTCGGAGCGCGCGATTATCCCTGAGCGTCCTCATTTTCATGCTTTGTTAATCTTTTGCAGTCCGAAGAGGCGCGCAAGAAATCGTTCTGATCGTTGACAGTCCAACCGCCGGAAAAGCTGAAGCCTTTCCTCAACCACAGCATTGCCTCGAAACCCGCGATGGTTCGCCGCGCCGTGTTGAAGGATTGGAAGCCACCGATCTTTGGCATGTTCTTCTTTACCCGGAAATGGTCACTTTCGATGCCTTGCTGGAGGTGCTTGGTGACATAGTGGACGGGATCGGGATGGAGGAGCCCATCATCAACCGACATTTTGATCGTTGACGGAAGGTGTTGGCCCCGTCGGTCCCGATCCTGGTCGGCGACAACAAGGGTTCGTCTTTGAGCATCTTGCGGAAAAACCGCTTGGCGGCGGCGAGATCGCGCTTAGCGGTCAACAGGAAATCTACCGGATTGCCATGCTTGTCGATGGCTCGGTACAGATAGCGCCATTTGCCGCGGATCTTGACGTACGTCTCATCGATTCTGACCGAGCCGCAATGGGGGCGCCTAAACTGCCGAAGCCGTTTTTTCGATCATCGGCGCATAGGCCAATACCCAGCGGTTGATCGTGCTATGATCGACCTCAAAGCCCCGCTCGCGAAACATCTCTTCCAAGTCACGATAGCTGAGCGGGTAGCGCAAGTACCAGGCAACCGCCTGTACAATCAACCAGGCCTCGAAATGCTGCCTTTGAAGTCATCCTTTGATTGGCGCTTCAGCTTCTCGGCAATAGCATTCAGAATCATGGGCTCGCTCCGCAACTTTCGGAGCGGCAAATTCCATGCCTATGGTCAACATACGGTTAAGCCCGAAAGTTTGCGACAAGCCCATCTCAGCCCTTTGACAGGGCACCCCTCGGTATTGGGGAGACTAACGGAAACTTTGAAAGATGCCCATGGGGTTTGGGTTTGAAATCTGTCGCAGCGAACCTGATCGCGGCGAGGTCCGATTGCTTAGGCATCCGTGACCGCTTCCGGCGCAAATCGGAAGACAACACCAAGACTGACCAAAGCCTAAGACTCTTACCATCCGCAGTCGGAATTTAGCCTTCAAAACCCGTAAAACCCTGTATTGCAACAGGAAATCGCGGAAAAAAACGGCTGACAAGTCGCATGCCCCGAGAGAGCCCGTGCGCCGATTTCCTTCGCCCGTCTCGCCTCACTGACGTCAAGCAGTCCTTCGATTTCCCGGGTCATTCACTTTCATGAGAGCATAAGCATCGGCCCGAGTGAAAACTCCCCAAGTTCCGAGCGCCTGTGAGATCCCGAAGATAGCACCGGCAGATGTTATAAAGTTCGACCGTTCAAGAATGCAGGCCATAGCCACCGCGGCATTTTCCGGCCCCATCGCGCTGCACGCCTCCTCGTAGGCTGACGGACTGACGCCGAGCATGGAGCGCACCACGACGGCGGCTTTCATGAGCTCGCGCCAGTTTTCTATACGTCCGCCGGGACCATAGTCGGCAATCTGCGGGCAGGCCCGAAGTACCATCCGAGTGGGAAGGCCTTTATTGGCTCTGGCTTGGCCTTCGCTCCCCCGTTCGCCTCGCTCTTGGCCTGACGTTCATCCTCCGGGTTTCCGCCCTGCTCTTTTCCAGAGCTAGGTTCAAGTTCATAGATAGATTCGGTATTTGAATTCTGTATGTGCCGGTCATCCTGGACGGCATTGCCATGCATATTCTCAGGTTTCAGCTGCATTTCCAGAATGTTGAGGATTTCTGCCCGGAGCAGCTGCATTTCATCGAGTGCGAGTTCGAGCTGGCTCCTCTCGGATAGCGTGGAAGGCGCGCAAGAATGTCGACGTAGACCGCTTCTACCTGCCCCCAGTTGCCGGGCGCGCCCTCCTCCACCGCAGCTGAGATGAGCTTGCGCACGTCTCGCCGGCAGATCGTAAGAGCTTCTTTTGTCCGACGGAACCGTGTTCGCTCCGCAACGACATCCTGTGCGATTTGCGCGAGTTCATGGGCGCGAGCCAGAAGAGGGGTCAGATCGAAGCCGTAGGCCTGCTCCACTTCACCGTCACGACTGCGATGTGCGTACCGCTTCCCGTTGGGGCTATCGCGGCGCAAGATGAGCCCGGCCTCGACAAGTGCCGCGAGTTGCCGCCTGAGTGTGCTTTCCGTGATCCCATGAGCGCGAACCGATAGCTGCGCATTGGATGGGAAAACGACAAGCCCGCTGCTCGAATCGAGCTCCCCGTGGGGGTAAAACGTCAGGAGAGCATCGAACGGCCAAGGCCCGATCCTGAACTCCAAGGCGTTTCTCGCGCCTCGCAGACATCGCGAAACACTTTCCACTTTTTCAATCCGCGTGTTGTGATCCGGATCCTTGATCGCCATCTGTCTTTTGACCAGGGCAAGCGACATCGACCGCCGCCCAAAGGGCGTCGTCACATCTCCCGTTTGCATTTTTCTCTCACCTTTCTTCAGGCAAAGGAAATCCGCTCACCAAAATGGCGCAAGACTCTTGACTGTGATTCCGGGAAATGCGATTCTCGATCCTGCTAGAGATGACGAGAGAGGCTTCCACGGTTCGCCGTTTGGGGGCCTTTTTCTTTTGCGGTTTAGTCTCCGTTGGTTTCGTTTTGCGACCCCTTGTACTCCTCGTACAAGCGATCCATGCGAGAAGACAGCCATTCGCTGAAAGGCTTGGCTTCTACATTCGTGAGCTCGATGGCAACCTTCTTCGCTTTGGCGGTCATCGCGAAATTCAGCGAGCGATCAGACGAGATCCAGTCTTTTGCTGCGGTATCGGCTTTGGGCATTTTTGCAGCCGATTTGGCCTTGTATCGCTTCACGTAGTCATGAAGTTCATCAAACCGCTCGGCTTCAGGAAGCCTTTGAAAGTCGGCCGAAGCTGCGTGCTCAACAGCGACCTTGGAGAGGGCAGGGGCGAGTAGCAACTGCCGGAGGCTGAGCCAACGGTCGCGCCCAATTTTCTTCGATGCACCCAAGGCCTGAATGACTGGCGCTGGCACCGCCTCGACGACAGCAAGCATCTTCGACAGCATCGCCTCATCGATGGCGAGCGACGAACGAACCGTTTCCTTGTTCATTCCAGACGCGATCAGGTTCTGAGCGAAGTAGGCGCGTTCAATGAAAGACAGGTTTGAACGGGCTGCGTTTTCCTGTCCCTGTACGATCGCCGCGGTGATATCGTCGAGCTTCTTTACGATCGCCTTTACCGGAACTCCGAGTTCGCGAGCCACCCTGAGACGACGGTGACCGAAACACGACCATGTATCGCTTGGCATCCGTGGAACTGGGGCGGACAAGGATAGGTGTCGCCTGACCTGATTCCTTGATTGCCTTGAGCAGGTCCTGAAACTCTTCTCCGTCGTCTGAAAGGCGGTCGGCCACGAAGGACACGTCAATCAATCGCGGATCAAGATCCACGATCACCTCACCTTCCATGAGCTTCTTGGTGTTCTCGGCCATATCTTCAATGGAGCGAACAACCGTCTTGGCGGCTCCTGTCATGCCGTAACCGGGTTTTGTAGGCGTCTGGTTTGCCGAGATCGACGCCATATCCAGTTTGGCGAAAGGATTTTCACGGGACATAGGTGCTCTC